>NZ_CP107751.1:4800000-7207773 GCF_045161355.1 Micromonospora sp. NBC_00617
ACGCCGACCACCGCGGCCAGGGCCGCGGTGACGTCGCTGATCAGGGGGACGAACAGAAACCAGGAGCCGTCCCAGGCCTCGGTGGCCCAGCGCCAGGTCAGCGGGGCCGAGAGGCCCCAGAGGCCACCGGCGAGCAGGAGAGCGGGGAGCAGGCCGAGGGTGACTCCCACCGGCCAGTCACCGGCGGCCCAGATCAGGTCGCGCCTGGTGGCCGGGGCGCGAAACGCCCGGCGGCACGCGGCGAGGCCCGCGGACCAGCCGGAGGCAGGGCCCGCGGGTTGCGGGATCTCGGCGACGCCGATGCGGCGGCGGGCGGCGTTGGCGAGGGCGCGGAGGCCGGCCAGGACCGGTGGCATCAGATAGACGCCGACGCCGACAAGCACCAGGCAGGCGACGATCACGGCGACTGCGGCGAGCAGCACTGCGGCTGCCGAACAGGCCGCACGCCAGGTGCCCTGGCGGACGGCGAGCAGCCCCGACGCGATCCGGGCCGGGGCACGGTCTTCCCGCGGGGTCACGATGAAGATCCTCCATTCGTGCTGATCGCGGCCATTGAACCACGCGCAGAGGCGGTGGGCATGGGTGCTGGCACCCGGTCCGGAACGGGGTCGGGCACGGCAGACCCACCCCCGTGGCGCGCGGAAACATGGAACACGTCAACCGACCGGCACCAGGGAGGAACGCTGATGATCGCCCGCACTCTCGCCGTCGGGGCGGTGGCGCTCACCCTCGCGTCACCCGTCGCCCCGGCCGTCGCGGCCCCGACCGTCCACCGACCGCTCACCGAGACGGTCACCGCGGCCGTCACGGACCGCCTGGCCGCCGGGAAGGTGCCCGCCGCCGCGTACGCGGTGGTCGAGGGAGACCAGGTCGTCACCGGCGGATACGGAGCCGGCGTCACGGCCGACACGCCGTTCGTGCTCGGCTCGATCAGTAAGTCGTTCACCGCGCTCGCCGTGCTGCAACTCGTGGACCGGGGTGCGGTACGACTCGACGCGCCGGTCACGGAGCACCTGCCCTGGTTCCGGACCGCGGGGGCGGGCGGCGTGCCGACGGTGCGTCAACTGCTCGATCAGACGAGCGGGCTGCCCACCTCGGCGGGCGTCGCCGACCTGCAGGACACCGGGCGTTCCCTGGAGGAACGGGTCCGGGGCATCGCGATGGTGCGCCCCTCGTCCGCGCCCGGTGAGCGCTTCCAGTACTGCAACCTCAACTTCGCGACGCTGGGTCTGCTCGTGCAGGAGGTCTCGGGGCGGCCATTCGGGGATTACCTGGAGGCCGAGGTGCTGCGGCCACTCGGGATGAGCCACACCTACACGTCTGTCGACGCGGCCCGCGAGGCGGGTCTCGTGCGCGGCACGGTGCCCTGGTTCGGCCTGGCGGTGCGCCGCGAGGCCGCCTCGTTCCCCGGCGCGCTGCCGGACGGATACCTGGTCTCCACGGCCGAGGACATGAGTCACTACCTGCGGATGCAGCTCGGCGACGGCACGTTGCGGGGAAAGCGGGTCATCTCGGCGGACCTGCTGGCGCTTATGCAACGGACCGCGACCAGCACACCGGCGGGCGCGGCCGCACCGCACACCGACGGGTACGGCCTCGGTCTCGCCACCGGCACGGCCGGGGGTACGCCGCTCGTCGCCCATGAGGGTGACGTGACGGGCTTCCACAACGACTTCGGTCTGCTGCCGGAGCGGGACACCGGCCTGGTCGTGCTGACCGCCCAGAACTCGTTCCTCCTGGACAACGCGGCCGCGTACACGGCCGGGCTGGCCGTCCTGTCGGGCGAGGAGCCCGCGACGGGTGCCGGTGGCTTCTGGAGCCGTTACCTGGTCGTGGACGGTGTCGCCGCGCTCGTGGCGCTGCTGATGCTGCTCCGTGCGGTGCGGTTGGCGCGCGGCCGGGCCCGGGGCTGCCGCCGCAACTCGGCGCGACGGGCACTGCTGGGCATCGTGGGTGCGGTCGTGGTGGCCGCCGCCGCCACCGTCGGGCTGGTGTACGGCGGCGGCGCGCTCGTGCAGGGCTATCCGCTGGACCCCCGGTTGCTGCTGACCAGCGCGCCCGAGGTGGCGGTCGTGGCCGGCCTGTTGCTGGCGTATCCGCTGGTGGCCAGCCTGCTCCGGACGATCGGCGCGCTGCGGCGGGGCCGGCAGCCCGGCCCCGCCGCGCCTCAAACGTCCGCTCCCCAGCCCGCCAGGAGGTCCGCGCCGTACGCGGTCACCACGTCCGCCCTCATCAGGTCGTCGTGACGGGCCGCGACCGGCAGCACCCGGATGGCGCCCGTGACGTGGGGTGCCCAGAGGGCGTCGACCGGGCCACGGCTCGCGGGCTCGTCCGCCTCGGCCGCCACCAGCAGCAGCGGACCGTCGTACCGGCCCGGCGTGAACGCGGCTCCCAGCGCGCCGTGGTGGCGGATGGTCGCGAGCATCGCCCGCAGTCGTCGCGGGGAGAACTCCCCCAGCACCCCGCCGCGCCGACGGGCGAGCGCGCAGATCCCGTCCACGTCGAGCACGTCGACAAGCGCCGCGATCTCCGGGTCGGTCGGGTCGTACCCACCTTCGGCGAGCAGATGAGCGAGCAGGCCGCGATCGTCCTCGGTGTCGTCGAAACCGTGCGCCGGATAGATGTCGAGCACCGCGAGACGATCGACGGTCTCCCCTGCCGCCTGCAACTGCACGGCCATCTCGTGTGCCACGTAGCCCCCGAACGACCAGCCGAGCAGCCGGTAGGGGCCCGACGGCGCCACCGCGCGGATCCGCTTGACGTACCGGGCCGCCAGTTCGGACACCGAGGCGGCGGGGGCGGCGTCCGGGTCCGCCTGGAGCCCCAGGACCCGCTGCGCGGGATCCAGGTGCGGCGAGAGCGCCAGGTACGGCCAGGCCAGCCCGACGCCGCCGTGCACGGTGATCAGCGGCGGGCGCGAGTCACCCTCCTGGAGCACGACGAGCGGTGCGAACGCGTCGTCGGCCGCCTCGACCGTCACCTCGGTCAGGCTTTCCCACCACGCCGTGAACGAACGCAGGAGCGCCGTGCCGACCTCCTCGCCGACCAGTCGCTGGGCGAACTCCCAGCGCACGACGAGTTCGGTGCCCTCCAGGGAGGCGTCGACGGCCAGCACGAACGGCTGCGGCAGATCCGCGGCCACCTCGTCGGCCAGGTTCTCGACCCGCTCGGGAGCGAGAGACCAGCCGGCCGCGAATTCGTCCGTCGCACCTGTCACGCCCAGGTAGTTGACCGAGATCTGCGGCCGCACCCGGTGCACACCGGCCCCGGCCAACAGCTGCCAGCCCAGACCTTCGTGTGGCACGCTGCCGCGCCGGGCGGCGGCGTCCCGGATCGCGTCCCGCAACCGCTCTGTCGGCGTGCCCGTCGCGGCGGGCGGGTCCAGGCGCAGCGGGAAGCTGCTGGTGAACCATCCGACCGTGCCGCTCACATCGACGATGCCGTGCAGCGACGTACGCCCGTGTGACTCCAGCTCGACAAGCACCGGGCCGGGTTCGCGTACCTCGGCGACGGCCAGACCGAGCACCCCCAGCAGCACCGCTTCCATTCCGGTGCCGAGCGCCCCGGCGGCGGAGAGTGCCGCCGCGGTCCCCTCCGGCGTGAGCCGCGTCCAGCGGGTCCGGGTGGTGCCACGGTGGTCGCGAAGCGGATCCATCTCCCCGTCGACCAGGCCACCCGGCGCGGCGGAGGCGATCTCCCGCCACATCGGCAGCTCCGCGGTGTGCCGCGGCGCCTGCTCCCGCAGCTCACTCGCCCAGCGGCGGTAGCTGGTGAGCACACCGGACGCGCCGGTGTCGTCGCCGGCCCAGAGCCGGACCAACTGCGGGACGAGGATCTCCCACGACATCCGGTCCACGGCGAGGTGATGCACGGCCAGGACCAGCCGCCCCGGCACGTCCGCCCCCAGGTCCAGGTAGCGGACCTGCACCAGCCGGCCGGCGGCCGGATCCAGGCCCCGACGCGCCTCGGCCGCGAGGGTGGCCACCACGGCGGGCACCTGCCCGGACTCGGTCGCCGGCAACCGCACCACACGGGTGCACGAGGTGGCCTCCGCGCCGACCGGCGGCACGGTCAGACGCCACCCGGAACCGGTGTCGGTGAGGCGCATCCGCAGCGCGTCGTGCCGGGCGATGAGCGCGTCGACCGCGCCCTCCAACGCGGCCGGGTCCTGTCCCGGCGGCGTGGTCAGCACCGTGATCTGGCTGAACGCCTCCACCGAGCCGACCCGTTCACGCAGCAGGCGTACCGCGGGGGGCAACGGCACCTCGCCGATGCCGTCGTCGTCGGCCTCCACCCTGGACACCGCGAGCGCAGCCGCAAGCGCCTCCGCGGTGCGGTGGACGAAGACCTGCGCCGGGGCGACGGCGTAGCCGAGCGCCCGGACGGCGGAGACCGCCCGGACCGCGCGGATGCTGTCGCCACCCACGGCGAAGAAGTCCTCGTCGGCACCAATCTCGGAAACGCCTATGACGTCGGCGAAGGCCCGGCAGAACGCCTCCTCCACCGGACCGCGCGGCGGTCGTCCGGACCGCTCGGCGGCGACCGTGGCGGGTGCGGGGAGTGCCTGACGGTCCACCTTGCCGTTCGGCGTGAGGGGAAGCCGGTCCAGCACCACCCAGGCCGCCGGCACCATGTACGCGGGCAGGAGGGCCGCCACGCCCGCACGCAGGGCCCCGGCCTCGACCGGGCCGGCGACGTAGGCGACGAGGGTGTTCGCCCCGCGCTCGTCCTGCGGCGCGGTGACCACGACGTCACGCACCCCGGCCTGCGCGCGGACCGCGGCCTCGATCTCACCCAGCTCGATCCGGTGCCCGCGCACCTTGACCTGGTGATCGCGGCGTTCGCGGAACTCGAGCTGACCGTCGGGTCGCCAGCTCACGTTGTCGCCGGTGCGGTAGATCCGGCTGCCGGCAGCGAAGGGGGACGCGACGAAGCTGGTCGCGGTGAGGCGAGGGTTGCCGATGTAACCGACGCCGACTCCGGCACCGCCGACGTACAGCTCGCCGACGATGCCCGGTGGGCAGAGTCGCAGCTGTTCGTCGAGCACGTACAACTGCGTGTTGCGGATGGGGACGCCGATCGGGGCCGACGCCCGGTCCAGTGGATCCGCCTCGCGCAGCACCGCGTGGGTGACGTCGTCGGAGCACTCCGTCGGACCGTACGCGTTGACGACCGGGATCCCCGGATACCGGGCGAGCCACCGCGAGACGTGCCGCCCGGGAAGGGCCTCGCCGGTGACGACGAGCCACCGCAGCCGGTCGAGCGGTGGCGGGGTCAGGCCCGCGTCCCAGGAGTCGAGCATCGGGGCGAGCAGCGACGGCACGATCTCCAGCACCGTCACGTCGTGCCGCACCGCGTCGTCGAGCAACGCCTCCGGGTCGGCGACGCGCGCGCGGGCGGGCACGACGATCCGGCCGCCGGTGAGCAGGCCGGCGAACATCTGCCACACGGAGATGTCGAACGTCAGGGCCGCGTTGTGCACCGTGACGTCCGTGTCGTCGAGGTCGAGGTCCACGACCTTGGCCAACAGATGGTTGATCATGCCGGACCACGCGACGACCGCGCCCTTGGGCCTGCCGGTCGAGCCGGAGGTGAACAGCGTGTACGCCAGCGCCCCCGGCACGGCCGGCGGGATCTCCATGGGCACGGTCGCGGGGCTGCCGTCCGGGGCGGGGTGCACCACCACGGGTACGGTGCCAGCGGCCAGGGTACGGGCGGTCTCCTCGTACTCGGGCGCGCAGAGGATCGCCGCCGCACCCGATTCGATAAGCGTGCCCGCCGATCGTGCCGTCGGCGCGGCGGGGTCCACGGGTGTGTACGACGCACCGGCCCGCCAGACACCGAGGATCCCGGTGATCGCCGCCGCGCCGGGCTCGGCGATCAGCAGCACGGAACCGCCCCGGGGCACGCCGGCCTCGGCCAGGCTGGCTGCGACCAGCGCGCCGCACACCTCCAGGTCCCGGTAGTCCAGGGTGGTGCCGGCCTGCTCGTCGGCGACGCCCACCCGAGCCGGCTCGTCGGCGGCGGTACGGGCGAGCCAGGCGAAGAGGTCCACGTCGGCGGCATCCTCGTCGCCCGCCCCACGGGCGAGCAGTTGGGCGCTCTCCTCGGCGAAGAGGGCGTCGACCCTGGCCAGCGTGGGTTCGGTGGTGAGCCGGTCCAGCAGCAGCACCGCGCGGCGGGCCAGCAGCTCGGCGGTCTCCCGGTCGAAGAGGTCCGCCGCGTACTCGAGATGCAGGTCCAGGGTGTCGCCGGCGGCGTCTCGGCGCTCGACGAACTCGAACGACACGTCGAACTTGGCGGTACCGGTGTGCAGACCGCCGAGTTCGAGGATGTCCGGGTCGGCGGGCCGCTCGTCGACGGTCAGTCCCAGCATGGTCTGGAACAGCGGATGCCTGTTGGTGACCCGCTCCGGCGCGAGTGCCTCCACGACGTCCTCGAAGGGGACGTCCTGCACGGCGAAGGAGGCGAGGTCCGCCTGGCGTACCCGGGCGAGCAGGGCCGGCACGGTCGTGACCCCGCGCAGGTCGGTGCGGAGCACGACGGTGTTGACGAACATGCCGACCAGGTCGTCGGTGGTGTCGTCCTGGCGGCCGTGCACGGCGACGCCGAGCGGGATGTCCGAGCCGGCGCCCAGGGCACGATAGAGCACCGCGACGGTGGCCTGCAGCATCATGAAGAGGGTGGCCTGCGCGGACGCGGCCGTCGCGCGGGCCCGACCGAGCACCTCGGCGGGAACGGCCACGCTGACCAGGCCGCCCCGGTGGGTTTCGGTGTCCGGTCGCGGCCGGTCGTACGGCAGGGCCAGCTCCGGCGGGAGGCCCGCGAGCAGGTCCCGCCAACGGTCCAGGCCCACGCCGCGGTCCCGGGTCAGCTCGGCGGCCGCCACGTCCTTGAACTGCAACGGCAGCGGCGGCAGCACGGCCGGGTCGCCGTCCCGGCGGGCCCGGTAGCCGGTCATCAGGTCACGCAGCAGCGGTGTGAAGGATCCGGCGTCGACCGCGACATGGTGCATGACCAGCAGCAACAACTGCGACCGGCCGTCCTCCGGCGCGCCGAGATACGCCCGGATCGGCACCTCGGTCGTCAGGTCGAACGGCACCGCGGCGGCCGCCTGCGGGTCGGTGAGCTTCCGCACCGGCACCCGGCCGGGCGTCGAGGGGAGCACGACCTGCTCGGCGCCGTCGGCGGTGGATACGTAGACGGTCCGCAGGATTTCGTGCCGGTCGAGCAGGTCGTCGAACGCGCCGCCGAGCGCGGCCACGTCGACCGGGCCGGCGAGCGTGACCAGCAGGGGCACGTGGTACGCGCTGCGATCCCCACCGAGCTGGTCGAGCAGCCAGAGCCGGAACTGGGCCGGGGAGAGGGGCCCCCGGTCGCCGCCCAACGGTCGGATCGGCTCACCGGTGGCCTCGTCCGAGCCGATGGCACGGGCGAGGGTCCGGGGGGTGGGGTTCTCGAAGAGCAGCCGCAGCGGCAGCGGCCGGTCGAACGCGCGGCGCAGCCGGCTGATCAACCGGGTGGCGGTCAGCGACTGCCCTCCGCCGGCGAAGAAGTCGAGGTCGGCGGGGACGTCGACGCGACCGAGCACCTCCCCGAACTGCTGCTGGACCAGGTCGAGCACCGGATCCCAGCGCTCGGTGGTGAGGGTGGCCGGTGTGTCCCGCACCCCACCGAGCGCCTCCAGCGCCCGACGGTCCACCTTGCCGTTCGCGGTCAGCGGCAGCTTGGCCAGCTCGACCAGCTCGCTCGGCCGCATGTACGCGGGCAGCCCCTGGGCGAGCACCGCCGTCAGTGCGGCCCGATCGAGCGGTCCCGCGGCGGGCACCACGTACGCGACGAGCACCTGGTTGTCGTCCGCGTCCCGCACGGCGTGCGCGACGGCGGCGCCGACGGCCGGCTCGGCCAGCAGCAGCGCCTCGATCTCCCCCAGCTCGATCCGGTGACCCCGGATCTTGACCTGGTTGTCGGAGCGCCCGAGATAACGGATCCGCCCGTCCGGGGCGACCTCGCAGACGTCACCGGTCCGGTACATCCGGCTGCCGGGCGGCCCGTACGGGTCCGCGACGAACCGGGCCGCCGTCAGCGACGTGTTGCCCTGGTAGCCGCGGGCCACCCCGTCGCCGGCGATGTAGAGCTCGCCGGCCACGCCCGTGCCGACCCGGCGCAGCGAACGGTCCAGCACGTACGTCCGGGTGCGCCAGATCGGCAGGCCGATGCGGGGCGCACCGCCGTCGGCCACGATCTCGTCGGCGGTGGACCAGACGGTGGTCTCGGTCGGCCCGTACACGTTGAGCACACGTCCGGCCTTGACGGCGAGCGTCGTGGCGAGTTGCTCGGAGATGGCCTCACCGCCGGTGAGCACGGTCAGGCCGGTGAGCCCGTCCGGGCGCTCGGCGGCGAGCGTGTGCCAGAGCGACGGTGTCGCCTGCATGACGGTGATCTCACGACGCAGCAGCAACTCGGCGAGACGGTCCACGTCGCGGACGTCGTCGCCGGTCGCGACCACGATCTCGGCTCCGACCAGCAGGGGGCCGAGAAGTTCGAGCCCGGCGATGTCGAACGCGAACGTGGTGACCGCGAGCAGCCGGTCGTCCGGTCCGAGGCCGCTGCGTGCGTTCATGTCCTGCAACAGGTTCGCGATCGCGCCGTACGAGACGACAACGCCCTTGGGCAGGCCTGTCGACCCGGAGGTGTAGATCACGTACGCGGCATGGTCCGCGCGCAGCGGCGCGAGCCGGTCGGCGTCCCCCGGCCACTCGTCCGGGCGGGCCGCCAGCGCCGCGCGGGTCTCCGGATCGTCGATGACAAGCAGCGGAACGCCGTCGGCTCCGGGGACCCCCGCGTCCGCGGCAGCACGGTCGACGATCAGCAGCGCGGGACGGGTCTGGCCCAGCACGTACCCGATCCGGTCGGCGGGATAGTCCAGGTCGAGAGGAAGGTAGGTGCCGCCGGCCGCACCCACGGCGGCCGCGGCGACGACGAGGTCTCGGCGTCGACCGCAGGCGATGCCCACCACCGCCTCGGGGCCCACCCCCTGGGCGATCAGCTCCCGAGCCAGGCGCGCGGTCGCCGCCGCGAACTGCGCGTACGTGTAGTCGCCGTCCCCGTCGCTGACGGCGGGGCGGCCGGCGTGCCGTCGTACGGAGTCGGCGATCAGCTCGGGCACCAGCGCGGCCGTCGGCGCACCCTCGTCGTTGGTCCCCGTACTGGTCAGCGCCCGGCGCTCCGCACCGGTCAACGTGTCCAACTCGGAGAGTCGACGGTTCGCGGCGCCGGGAACGGCGTCGAGGAACGCGGCGAGACGGTCCGCCCAGTGCACGACGGTGTCGCGGTCCAGCTTCTCCGGCGCGACGTGGAGCCGGATGCCCTGCCCGGGGACGACGACCACGGTCAGTGGGTAGTGCGTGGAGTCCCGGCCGGACACCCCCTCGATCGTCAGTCCGGCGGCGCGCAACGCGCTGTCGTCGACGACACCCAGCGGGTAGTTCTCGAAGAGGAGCACACTGTCGAAGAGCGGGCCGAGGCCCGCGATCTCCTGGATCTCGGCGAGGCCGAGGTGCTGGTAGGGCGTGAGGTCACGGCCGCCGGCCTGGAGGGTGGCGAACGTCGACCTCAGCGTGGCAGCCGGGTCCAGCTCGACCACGACGGGCACCGTGTTGATGAACAGGCCGACCATCTGGTCGAAGCCGGGCAGCTCGGGGCGACGGCCGGAGACGGTGGCGCCGAACACGACCACCCGTCGATCCAGCAGCGCGCCGAGCAGGACCGCCCAGGCGCCCTGGACGATCGTGTTGAGGGTGAGCCCGTGCGCGCGCCCCCAGCGCTCGATCTCGGCCATCCGCTCCGCCGAGATGGGCAACTGGATGTCGACGGGCATTCGGGTCGGCGACCGCAGCTCGCCGGCCGCCAGTGTGGACGGTTCGGTGAGCGGGGCCAGCGAGCGCCGCCACGCCGCACGGGCCGCCTCGGGGTCCTGCGCCTTGAGTGCCCGCAGGTGGTCGCGGTAGCGGCCGGTCCGGGGCAGCGCGGCCGAGTGCCCGGCGTACGCGGCGAGCAGGTCGCGCAGCAGCACCGGCACCGACCAGCCGTCGACCAGGAGGTGGTGCAGGGTGAGCACGAGGCGGTGCCGGTCGGGCCCGCGCGAGACCAACAGGCAGCGCAGCAGCGGCGCCACGGCGGTGTCGAACGGGCGCAGCCGCTCCTCGTCGGCCAACGCCAGCAGCGCGGCGTCGGCGTCGTCCGGCCCGATGCCAACCTCCCGCCACGGCGCCTCGGCGCTCGTCGCGATGACCTGGACCGGATGGCCCCCACGGTCGCGCCGGAATGACGCGCGCAGCGTCTCGTGCCGCTCGATTGTCGTCTGGACCGCGGCGCGCAGCCGGTCGGCGTCCAGGTTGCCGCGCAGGTCCACGGTCACCTGGATCGCGTAGAGGTCGACGTCCTCGGTGAGGTCGGCGTGGAAGAGGAGACCCTGCGCGAGCGGGGAGAGCGGCAGGATCTCGGCGATCGCGGAGCCGCTCAACGGATGCTCAAGGGGCGCAGGTCGGTCCAGTGCTGCTCGATGTAACTGAGCGCCTCCGCCCGGGTGGTGGTGTCGAGCGCGACCCGCCAGCCGGCCGGCACCTCGGCGAAGGACGGCCAGATCGAGTGCTGCTCCTCGCTGTTCACCAGCACCAGGAACGTGCCGGCCTCATCGTCGAACGGGTTCATGTCAAAGTCCTTCCGTCAAGGGTGTTCAGGAGAGGCCAAGCGCGTCGGCGAGCTCGTCCAGCGAGGCCGTTTCCTGGTCGAGTAGGAGCAGGTCGTCAGGTGTCAGCTCGGTGGCCCGCGCCGTGGCCGCGGTGACGCCGGTGAGGGCGGCCAGTGCCTGCTCGAACAGCTCGCATAGCTGTCCGGCGTCCTCGGCGGTGAGCAGCGCCGGCGCCCAGAGCCAGCGGGTGACCAGGGCGGGCCCACCGGCCCGCTCCACCACGAGGGCCTCCAGCTCCAGCACGTGGTGCAGGGGCATCGCCGGGTCCGTGTGCCCGGCTCCGCCCGCGCCGAGCGGCCGCAGCCCGCTGCCGGGACGCGCGGTGTCGGCCCGGCCCAGGTAGTTGAAGCCGATCTCCGGCTCGGGCAGCTCCGCCATCCGGGCCGCCGTCTCCGGGTCGGCGTAGCGCAGCATGCCGTACCCGATCCCGTGGTCCGCCGCGTGCCGCATCTGGTACGCGACCCGGGCGATCAGCTCGGCCGCCGTTTCCGGCGCGGAACCGGCGAGCAGGGCCGCCAGGTCCAGACCGGCCAGATCGAACCGTGCCGGCCACTCGGTGGTGAACCAACCGACGGTTCCGGACAGGTCGACGCCCGCCGCGATGTCCTCGCGGCCGTGGCCCTCGACGCGCAACAGCACGTCGGCGGTGGCGTCTCGGCGTTGCCGCCAGGCGGCGAGCGCGACGACGTACCCGGCGAGCAGGACGTGCGAGATCTCGACGCCGTCCGCCGCGAGCAGGGCGCGGGTGATCTGCGGGGGGACGTCGTGCGCGGCGCGGCGCGCCGAGCCGAAGACGTCGCGGTCCTGGTCGAGCGGTGCACCGCCGAGCGGCCCGGGGGCCGCCCGCAACCGGGAGAGCCACGCGTCCAGCTCGCCCCGCCGCTCGGGTGAGGCGGCCTGGTCCTGGACGATGCCCGCCCAGCGCCGGTACGCCGTACCGCCCGGGACCGGGTCCGGTCCGAAGCCGCCGCGCAGCTCCTCGCCGAGACCGTCGAGCAGGATCCGCCACGACACCCCGTCCACGACGAGGTGGTGCACCTGAAGCCCGACGAGCGCGGTGCTGCCGGGCGCGTCCTCCCAGAGGACGGCCCGCACCATCCGGCCGGCCCACGGGTCGAGGCGAGCCACCGGCCAGGTCTCGACGTCCGCCATGCTCGCGTCGTCGCCGGTGGCCGGTGACGACGCCATGGCCGGGCCCGCTCCGGTGCCGGGCGGCGGCACCCGCAGCCCGTCGTCGGTGAGCGACGCGGAGAGCATCGGGTGACGGGCGGTGAGGCGATGCAGGGCCGCTCGGACGGTCTCCGTCGCCGCCGGGGCGTCGAGCCGGACCAGCACCGACTGGCTGAACTCACCGATCGCCGTGGTGCGGCCGAGCAGCCACCTGGCGACCGGCAACGGCGCGAACGTCCCCGCGTGCTCGGCGGGGGCGTCCGCCGGGACCGCGACGCTCGCCGTGGCGGCGAGCGCGGCGGGTGTCCGCAGTTCGAGGACCTGCCGCGCGGTGACGGTCAGCCCGCGCTCGCGGGCCCTGGCGACCGCCGTGACCGCCAGGATGCTGTCGCCGCCGAGCAGCAGGAAGTCACCGTCCGTGCCGACCGCGTCGAGCCCGAGCACCTCGGCGAGGACCTCGCCAAGCGCCTGGGCGACCGGGTCGCCACCGGCACGGGCGGGCGCCTCCGCGTCGTAGCGGGGGGCGGGGAGGCGGGACGTGTCGAGCTTGCCGTTGAGGGTGCGCGGGAACTCCCGCACCTCCACGACGGCCTGCGGCACCAGGTGGGCCGGAAGGTCGACGGCGAGCCGGGACCGCACCTCGGCCGTACTGATCCGCAGGCCCGACTCCGGGATCACGTAACCGACCAGGCGGCGGTCGCCCGGACGGTCCTCGCGGACCACGACGACGGCGTCGGCGATGCCGGGCACCCCCAGGATCGCGGCGCGCACCTCACCGGGCTCGATCCGGAAGCCACGGATCTTCACCTGGTCGTCCGTACGGCCGAGGTAGTCGAGCTGGCCGTCGGCGGTCCACCGGACCCGATCGCCGGTCCGATACATCCGTCGACCGGGCTCGTACGGGTCGGCGACGAACCGGGTCGCGGTCAGGTCCGGACGGCCCACGTACTCGCGGGCCACCAGGGGACCGGAGACGTAGAGCTCACCCGGGACTCCCGGGCCGACCAGGTTCAGGTCGTCGTCGAGGACGCGGAGCCGGGCTCCGCTGATCGGCCGCCCGATCGTCGGCTCCGTCCCGGGCGTCAGCGCGCCGGTCATCGACGCGCAGACGGAGGTCTCCGTCGGGCCGTACGCGTTGATCATGTGATGGTCCGGCGCCCAGCGCTCGGTGAGCTCACGTGTGCAGCGCTCCCCCGCCGCCACCACGTACATGCCGGGGGTGAGCACCGTACCGGCCGGGAACGCGGTCAGCACGGTCGGCGGCACGCAGAGCAGCGTCGCCCGGTGCCGCCGCACGAACTCGGCGAGCGGTTCGCCAGGCGTACGCTCCTCGGCGTCGGGCACCAGCAGCAGCCCGGCACACGCCAGCGCGGTGAGGGACTCCCAGGTCGCGGCGTCGAAGCCGATGGAAGCGAACTGCACCACGCGCAGCCCGGCGCCGACGCCGAAGACCTCGCGCTGGTTGTCGAGCAGTGTCCGCAGGCCGCGGTGCGGCACGAGCACGCCCTTGGGGCGACCCGTCGATCCCGAGGTGAAGATGACGTACGCAGGGTGCTCCGGAAGCAGCGGGCGGCGGCGCTCGTCGTCGCGGACGGGATCAGTGGGCTGCGCCGCGGCGAATCCGCGGAACGGCTCCTCGTCGAGGACCACGACGCCCGGCCGGTCGCCGGGCAGATCCGCGCTCGCCCGGGTGACCAGGCAGGCGGCGGCCCCCGCGTCCGCGCAGAGCACGCGCACCCGCTCCGCCGGGTTGTCCGTGTCGATCGGCAGGTACGCCGCGCCGGCCTTGAGTACCGCCAACAGCGCGACGATGGTCTCCGCCGAGCGGGGCACGACGACCGCCACCGTGTCGTCCGGCCCGAGACCGCGTCCGATCAGGACGCGCGCCCAGCGGGAGGTGATGTCGTCCAACTCCCGATGGGTGAGCACGGTGTCGCCGAAGAGCAGGGCCGGCGCGTCCGGGTGGGCCGCCACGACCTCGGCGAGCAGATCCAGCACCGTGCCGTTCGGGCCCGTGGCCACGCCGCCCCGGCCCAGCGTCAGCAGGGCTTCCAGCTCGGTACCGACAGGGCCGGCCGCCGCGCGTCGGTCCGGGTCGGCGGTGAGCGCGGTCAGGGCGCGCCGGAGACCGGCGACGATCTGATCCACCCGCTCCGCGGAGAGCGCCGCGGTCGCGTACTCGACGCGGCAGCGCAACTCCGGCTCGCCGTCGGCCCCCGCGGCGTCGTCGAACTCCAGCGCGAGGTCGAACCGGGCCTGCCCGGTCGGCAGCACCTCGACCGTCGCGCCGGGCCAGGTGCGCGGCACCCGGTCCTGGTACGCCAGCACCACCTTGAGCAGGTCGGGGCCGGCGTCCGAGACCCTGCGGGAGATGGCGTTCACCACCTCGTACGGCAGGTCGCCGTGTTCCAGAGCGCGCAGGTCCGCCTGGCGCACCCGGGAGAGCAGCTCCCGCCAGCTCGGCCGCCCGGAGAGGTCCGTGCGCAGCACGACCGTGTTGGTGAAGAAGCCGACGACCTGTTCCCAGACCGGGTCGGGCCGCCCGTGCACCGCGGTGCCGATCACCTGGTCGCGGTTGCCGGTCAGCTCGGCGAGCACCACGCCGAGGGCGGCGTGCAGCACCATGAACGGGGTGACGACCTGGTCCCGGCAGACCCGGTGCAGGGCGGTACGCAGCTCGGCGGACAGCCGGAAGTCGACGGTCCCGGCGGCGCGCGGCCCCGTCGGGGCGGGTCCGCTCGCTGCTCGGTCCCAGCCCGGCGAGGGCGCCAGCCCCGCCAGCGTCCGCTCCCAGTAGGCGGTCCGGGCGCTCAGCCAGTCCCCCGGCTCCCGCGTCACCGTCTTCTGCCACGTGGCGAAGTCGCGGTACGTGGGTTCGGAGATGGCCCAGCTCGGTGCCCGCCCGTCCCGGCGGGCCGCCAACGCGGTGCGCAGGTCGTCGAAGAGCATCCGCAGAGACCAGCCGTCGCAGGCGGCGTGGTGCAGTGTGACGAGCAGCGCGTCGGCACCGGCCTGACGCAGCAGCACCGCGTCGATCGGCAGGTCCCGGTCGAGCCGGATGGGTCGCGCGACGCGCCGCCGCACCACCTCGTCCAGCCGGCCCTCCGGGACGGTCTCCTGGGTGAGCAGCGGCCCGTCGATCGGCACGACCCGCTGACGCAGGCCGTCGCCGTCCATCAGGAGCCGGGTGCGCAGCACGTCGTGCCGCTCGACCAGGTCACGCAACGCGGCGTCGAGCGACACCGGGTCCACCGACTCGGCGAACCGCAGGAGCACCGGGATCTGGTAGGCGACCTCGTCGGGGTCGAGCTGCTCGAGCGTCCACAGCCGGCGCTGGCCGGAGGACGCCACGGCATCGTCGCCGGCGGGCACCGCCGGCGGCGGAGGTGGTTCGATCGCGCCCGCCGGCCCGGCCGCGGCGAGCGCGGCGGGTGTCGGGTCGTCGAAGAGCTGCTCCAGCGTCACCGCCAGGCCGAGCCGGCCCTGTAGCCGGGTCACCAGCCGGGTGGCCAGCAGCGAGTTTCCGCCGAGCTCGAAGAAGCTCTGCCGCGGATTGACCCGATCGAGGCCGAGGATGTCCGCCATGACCGCGGCGACCAGGCTCACTGCCTCGGAGTCGGACCGCTCCTCGTCGTCTACGGCGTACTCCGGCTCGGGCAACGCCCGGCGGTCGACCTTGCCGTTGCGGGTGAGCGGCAGCGCGTCGAGCCGGACCCATGCCTCCGGGACCATGTACTCGGGCAACTGCCGGGCCACCTCGTCGCGGACCAGCGCCGGATCCGCGACACCCACCAGGTAACCGCAGAGCCGCCGGACGGCTCCGCTGCCGGTCACCGCGACCGCGCAGTCCGTGATCCCGGGTACGCGGCGCAGCGCCGACTCGATCTCGCCAAGCTCGATCCGGTGCCCCCGGACCTTGACCTGCGCGTCGAGCCGGTGGAGGAACTCCAGGGCGCCGTCGGCGCGGCGCAGCACCAGGTCACCGGTGCGGTACATGCGCTCCCCCGACCGCGCCGCGAACGGGTCGGGCAGGAAGGTCGCGGCGGTGCGGGCACCCAGGCCGAGGTAGCCGGGGCCGACGCCGACGCCACCGACGTACAGCTCGCCGCGTCCGCCGGGAGAGACCGGTCGCAGGAACTCGTCGAGGACGTAGAGGCGGGTGTTGCGCAGGGCGCGACCGATCGGCGCGCGGCAATCGTCAAGCGGGCCGTCGATGAACGCGTGGGTCACGTCGTCGGAGCACTCGGTCGGCCCGTACGCGTTGACGAGCGGGACCGACGGCACCGACGCGAGCCAACGCCCGCAGAGGTCGGCGGGAAGCTCCTCGCCGGTCGCGACCATCCAGCGCAGCCCGTGTGGCACCGGCAGGTCCGCGCCGTCGGCCCACTCGTCGAGGATGGCGCGCAGCAGCGACGGCACCACCTCCAGGACGGTGGCCGCCTCCCGGGTGACGACGTCGAGCAGCGCGTCCGGACGGGTTGCCACCGCGCGCGGGACCATCCGGACGGTGCCTCCGGAGAGCAGTGGGGCCATCATCTGCCACACCGAGATGTCGAAGGTCATCGGCGCGTTCAGGACCGTGACGTCCACCGGGCCGAGGCCCAGGTCTTCGACCTTGGCCAGCAGGTGGTTGTGCATGCCCACCCAGTCGACCATCGCCGCCTTGGGCCGGCCGGTCGAGCCGGAGGTGTAGATGACGTAGGCGAGGCTCCGGCCGTGCCGGGGCTGCGCGATGTCGACGATCGGCGTCGTGCTGTCCAACTCCCCGAAGCCGTGCACGGGCACGGTCGCGGCGACGGTGGCGGCCAGCGCGCCGCCGATCAGCTCCGCGGGGACCAGGAGGCAAGCCGGTGCGGCGTCGAGGACCAGCCCCACGTTGCGCTCGGCCGGAGCGTTCTCGTCGATTGGCAGGTAGGCGGCGCCTCGGGCCCAGACCGCGAGAATCGCGACGAGGGTCTCCACGGACGGGCGGGCGACCACGGCGACGAGGTCACCGGCGCCGATTCCGTGGTCGCGCAGGCCACCCGCCGCGGCGGCGACGGCGGCCGCGAGGGCCCCGTAGTCGTGGGCGGTCACCCCGTCGCTGACCGCCGGCCGGTCCGGGGCCCCGACGGCGGTGTCGCGCAGGGCGGTCAGCAGGTCCCTGCCGCCGGTCGGCCGCTCCGGCCCGACCAACGCGGCGGCGGTACCCGCGGCGAGGTCGCGGGGGCCGTCATCGGTACGCAGCGCGTCGAGCACGGCCAGCAGGGCGTGCACCTGGGCCTGCGCCTGCTGGCGGTCGTACATCCGGGGGTTGACGTTCCAGTGCACGTCGATCGAACCGTCGGCCCGGTCGTGAAAGGCGACCTGGACGTCGTCCACAGGTCCGGTGGAGACGTCGCGGATCTCGGCTGTCGCACCCTCCATGAGCAGGTCACCGCCGTAACCGAGCACGTTCACCACCGGGCCGAGCGGACGCCGGTCGGCGGACGACAGGTTCAACGCCCGCCGGACGCCGCCGACGGGGAAGCGCTGGTGACGCAGCAGCGCCTTGACATCCGCGGAGATCCGGCGGACCAGGGTCGCGGTGTCCTCCCACGGGTTCAGGCGGACGGCCAACGGCAGGAAGTTGGCATACATCGCCGGGGAGTTGCGGACCGCGTCGCCGGCCCGGCGGGCCACCGCCATGGTCAGCAGGAACTCCCGGCGTCCGGTCGCGCGGGCGGTGTGCAGGGCCATGGCCGCCACGGCGAGCGCCGGCCAGGTGATCTTCAGCTCCCGGGCCCGGAGCCGCAGCGCGGCCGCCGCCTCCGCGCCGATGCTGCGGGTGATCCGCAGCTCACCGTCGGGCGCCTGCCATTCGGCGTCGCCGAAGAGGGTCAGCGCCGGGGCGTCGGCGGCCATCTCCGCCCAGAACGCGGCGTCCCGGTCGTGCCGCTCCGAGTTCAGGTACTCCTCGTCGTAGGCGACCACCCCGGCGAGCGGGGTGTACGCCGGCTTCGGCTCCGCACCGCCGAGCTCGTTGTAGATCTCGACGATCCGGCGGCCGATGAGCCCACCGGAGTAACCGTCGAATGCGGCGTGGTGCGCCTCGAAGTAGAAGTGGTGGTGGTCCGGGCCGAGCCTCGCGATGCTCGCCCGGAACGTCTGCCGGTCCAGCTCCATCCCGGTACGCAGCCGCTCGTGGTGCCACGCGTCCGGTTCCTCGTCGGTACGCCCCGAGAGGTCGAACTCCTCGAGTACCCAGTCGTCCCGCGAGTGCGGCACCTGCACGGGAACGCCGTCGCGCAGCTCGAACCCGACGTGCAGCGCGTCGGCCTCGTGGATGGTGCGGTGCACCGCGGCGCGCAGCCGGTCGAGATCGATCGCGCCATGCATCTCGACGAGGCCGCCGACGATCATCGCGGGGTTGCCCGGCGCGGCTCGCTCGGCCAGCCACATGCCGTACTGGGTGCTGGTCAACGGTAGTGCTGTGGGTGTGGTCATCCAGCCATCTCCTCGACGACTTGCACGGGCTGGTCCAGGGCCGGGAACGTGGTGGCCACCCACGTCTGGTCGTACACAGTGGACAGATAATGCAGGCCCATGTCGGGGGCGAGCGCGACGCTCGTGAGCCGGCCCTCGGGGTCGTGCTCGGCGAGCCAGCGGTCGGCGCCGGCGACCACGGTTCCGGTGGAGCCGCCGAAGAGGAAGCCCCGCGCGGCGAGCCGGCGGCAGGCGCGGACGGCCTCCTCCTCGGCCACCATCACGGTGTCCGAGAGCAGTGACCGGTCCAGCATCTGCGGGTCCAGGCTGGAGCCGAGACCCGGGATGAACCGGGTGCCGGGAGGTCCGCCGAAGTTCACCGAGCCGTAGCTGTCGATGCCGACGACCCGGGTACGCGGATGGTGGTCCGCGGCATACCGGGCGACACCGGCGATGGTGCCGGTGGTGCCCGCCCCGATGAACAGGACGTCGACGTCGGGGAACTCGGTGAAGATCTCCGGGCCGGTGGTCTGGTGGTGGGCCTGCCAGTTCCGCGGGTTGGCGTACTGGTTGAGCCACAGGTAGCTGCTGTCGTCGGCGCACAGCTCACGGATGTGGTCGATCCGCGCGCCGAGGAAGCCGCCGTGCGGGGTGGGCTCGTCGATGATGTGCACCTCGGCGCCCATGGACCGCATGAACGCCAGGGTGGAGGGGTTGCAACGGGCGTCGGTCACGCAGGTGAACCGGTACCCGGAGCTCGCCGCGATGACGGAGAGGGCGACACCGAGGTTGCCCGACGAGGACTCGATAAGGTGTCGGCCGGCGTGCAGCTCACCGCTGCGCTCCAGCTCCTCAACCATGTAGCGGGCGGTTTTCAGCTTGATCGACCCAGCGAAGTTGAGGCCCTCGCACTTGAGGAGAACGGTACGTCCAAGAACCGCGGTGAGGTCAACGAAGAGCGAGTCGACGTTGAACTCGACGGGATTGTCGATGATGGTCACAGTGGGGCCTTCCGAGAAGGATGGAATTGGCCTACCAGCGCTGCTCTTCGCCGAAGAAACCGGCGATCCTGATGCTCGTGCCACTCGCGACCGCGGTTCCGTGCACCCAGTGGCCGACGGCCAGGTCCAGCACGCCCAGCCCGAACGGTGAGATCACGACGCCGCGTGC
The DNA here is from genome assembly GCF_045161355.1 of Micromonospora sp. NBC_00617. NCBI lineage: Bacteria > Bacillati > Actinomycetota > Actinomycetes > Micromonosporales > Micromonosporaceae > Micromonospora > Micromonospora sp. NBC_00617. Next base: position 4,819,538 of record NZ_CP107751.1, read on the forward strand.
CGGGTCGAGGCGGAACTCGCCCGCGAGCAGACCCGGGATGGTCCCGGTGATGAACTCCCGATGCCCGAGCCGCTGTTCGGCCAGGTGCGGGGAGGTGTTCGCCTTGAGACAGTGGTCCACGTCGTCCACGACGTTCTGCGCCGCGATGATCACCTCGGGGGTGAAGTCCCGCAGTGAGACGTTGAGGTAGACCTGGCCGGGCTCCGGGGCGCGGTCCAGGTGCGGAGCCCCGGTGTTGGTCGCGGTCACGACAGTGCCCGCCGCCAGTGCCTCCGCCGCCGGCACGGCCCGACCGGCCATCCCCAGGCTTTCCGCGTACGCGACAAGCGACGCCGCCGAGCCCGGGTGCGGGTCACAGACGAGGACGTTCCGCACGTCGACTCCGGCTTCGGCCAGGTAGACGAGGATCGTCCGCGCGATCACGCCCGCCCCGAAGAAACCGACGGTGCCGTCGCCGGGGTGGGTGGCCTGCGCCGCGGCAGCCGCCAGCGCGATGCTCGCCGCGGTCCGAGCCGCGCTGATCCCGGCGGCTTCGAGCAGCGCGTACGGGTAGCCGTTGGCCATGTCGTTGAGCACCAGCACCGCCGACGCCCGCGGCAGCCCCTGCTCGACGTTCTCCGGAAAGCTGGCGATCCACTTGATGCCGGCGATGTCCGCGTCGGCGACGGCGGTTCGGGCAGGCAACGCGATGATGCGGTCGGCGGGCTTGTCGTCGAAGCGCAGGAAGTAGGAATCCGGGTTGTTGGTCCGCCCGGCGCCGTGCGCGAGGTACGCCTCACGCACGATCTCCAGCACCGTCTTACGCTCGGCCAGGATGTCGCGCACCGCGCGGCCCGGCACCACGTCGAAGTTCAGCATGTCAGTCTGCTTCTTTCTGAGGTGGCGCCGGTTCAGGTGGAGACCGGCGCGGGTTCGTCGGCGGTGTCGGCGGCCGGCGCGAGCGGCGGCACGCCGGTGTCGTTCCGGCGGCGCGAGAGTGGTCCCGGCCACCACGCGGCCCGGCCGAGCACCAGCAGCGTCGACGGCAGCAGGAACGCGCGGATGACGAACGCGTCCAACAGGACGGCGACTCCGAGGCCGATCGCGAGCTGCTTGAACTCGTTGAAGCTCAGCGTGGCGAAGACGGAGAAGACCGCGGCCATGGCGAGGGCGGCGGCGGTGACGACGCCCGCCGAGTGCACGATGCCCGTGACGACCGCGTCGCGGATCGGGACGCGGTTTCGCGCCTCCTCGTAGACGCGGTGCAGCACGAACACGTGGTAGTCCATCGAGAGCCCCACGAGGATCACGAAGAGGAACAGCGGAACCCAGGAGATGATCGTTCCGGTCGACCGGTAGTCGAGGAGCGAGTCGGCCCAGGAGTTCTGGAAGACCAGCACCAGCACACCGAACGCCGCGGCCGTCGACATCAGGTTCATCACGAGCGTCACCACGCCGATCACGAGTGAGCGGAACGTGATCGCCATGACGATCAGGCTGAAGAGCAGCACGAAACCGACGACCATCGGCAGCTTGTCCTGCATGTTGCGGTCGTAGTCGTGGTCCGCCGCGGTCTGGCCACCCACGACGGCCGTCACGCCGTCGTGCTGCGCGGTCAGCGCCGGCACGTACGTGCCCCGCAGCGCCGTCAGCGCGTCCCTGGCCGCCGTGCTGCCATCCGCGTGGTTGACGGTCAGCGCGATCACCGAGGTGCGCCCGTCGGCCGAGGTCCGCACCTCGGAGACCGCGTCGTCGCCGCTGACCAGGCCGGCCGTCCGGGCCTTCTCGGCCAGGCCGCGCAGCCCGTCGGCGACCCAGTCGGCCCGCCCGGCGGTCCGCACCACGACCTCGAACTGGGCGCCCACCGAGGGGAATCCGGCGGAGAGCTTCTCGTACGCCGCGACGGCCGGGATGCCGGCGGGAAGGTCCTCGACGCGCTGGGCGGCGAGCGACAGCTGCAGGCCGGGCAGGCCGAGCGCGATCAGGCCCAGCGTCACGACGATCAGCGTGCTGAGCGGTCGCCGGAGACTCGGCTTGAGCACGGCGGGCCAGAGCCTCGGCGCGGCCTCGGTCCGCTTGTTCGTGATCCGCCAGATGAACGGCACCCGGGGGCGGTCCAGCACGCGCCGGAGAATCACCAGCAGCGCCGGGAGCACGGTCAGCGAGCCGCCGACGGCGACCGCGACGACGATGACCGCCGCCGAGGCAAGCGAGTTGAAGGACGGGTCGCCGACCAGGTAGAGCCCGCACATGGAGACGATGACGGCGATGCCGGAGAAGACCACGGCGTGTCCGGAGGTCGCGGCCGCGATCTCCACCGAGTCTCCGCCGTCCGGCCGGGCGTGCCGCTCCTCGCGCTCGCGCTTCACGTAGAACAGCGAGTAGTCGACGCCGACCGCCATACCAACAAGCAGGATGACGTTCGAGGTGGTGCCCGAGTCCGGGATCAGGTGCGAGACGAGCGCGCTGAGCCCGACCGAGCCGGCCACGAAGGTCAGCGCGAGCACAAGTGGGATGACCGCCGCCACGAACGCGCCGAAGACCAGCAGCAGCACCAGCAGCGTCACCGGGATGCTGAGGATCTCGGCGGACGCGAAGTCGTTGGCGAGCTGCTCGTTGAGGCCGGCGCTGATCGATGCCGAGCCGGTCTGCTCGACGGAGAGGGCGGGGAACTCCTTCGCCACCCGCTCGACGGCGGACCGGGTGGACTCCACCCGCTCGTACGCCGTCTGCGGGTCACCCCTGAGCACGACCGGCACCATCAGCAGGTCCGTACGCTGTTGCGACGGCACGGCACCGGCGACCGCTGCCACGTCCGCGATCCCGCCCAGTTCGGCGGTGACCCGGGTGGCGGCGCTCGTCCGGTCGGCCGCGGCGCCGCCGGCGATGAGAACGTACTCGGTCGCGGGCTCCTCCAGGCCCGCCTCCTGCATCAGCCGAGCCGCCTGGCCGGCGTCGCCGACGGCGAGTTCGGCCGAGGTGGCGCTCCGCATGCCGGTCGCCGCTGACGCGCCGACGCAGGCCCCGATGACGAGGACCCAGACGAGGATGGCGAGAACAGGATGCCGCGCGCTGACGCGAGCGATACGCGTGCTGATGTTGTCAGGTTTCATTGCCCGTTCCTGGGTCCGGTGGGGCGGGGAGTGGTCGTACTCATCGGGCGGCCCGGCGCAGGATCCGCGCGCCGAGGCCGAGACAGACGACGATGAGCCCGGTGCTGATGAGCAGCGACAACGAGAGGGAGTGCTCCATCGGGAAGGACCCGTCGGAAGGGACGGCGGTACCCCAGAGCCGACGGCAGGTCGTCGCGACCATGCTCACCGGGTTCCACTCCGCGATCACGCGGATCGGTCCCGGCATGACGTCCGGGCTGAGGAACGCGTTCGAGACGAAGGAGAAGATGACAAGCGACACCGCCCCGATCGGCTCGATCGTCTCCGGGTCCGAGAAGACCAGCCCCAGCACGATGCCGACCGCGATGGTCGCCGCGTAGAAGAGGATCAACTGGAGGTACGCGAGCGAGATGTCACCGAGGCTGCCCGAGGGCCGCCAGCCGAGCAGAACGCCGATCAGACTGACCAGGATCAGCGCCGCGACAGCCGCCGCCAGATCCGCGATCTTCTGTGCGATCAGGGGCGACATGGCCGGCGGTGGCATCGTCCGCAGCCGCCGTACCATCCCGGAACGCTGGTCGAGCGCCACACTGATCGCGGTCGGTCCGATGCAGGAGAGCCCGACCTGGACGGCGACGCCCGCGACGATGTAGGCCCGGTAGTCGACACCCTCGGGCACCCTGATCGCCTTCACGAAGATCAGGCCGAGCGCCAGGATCATGACGACCGGGTTCATGGCGATACCGATGAACTTGCCGGGCGAGCGCATCGTGCGGAGCGCCTGACGACCGGTCAACGCCCCGATGTCCGCGAGGACCACCCGGAGGCCGTCCCTGCGCTCAACCGGCGATGCGAGTGCCATTCCGCGCCCTTTCCTCGTTCCTGCCGGTGAGCGCCAGAAAGACCTCATCCATTGTGGGTTGCCGCAGTGCGAGACCACCGACCGTCACCTGCGCGCGGTGCAGCACCTCGGCGACCAGCAGCAGTCCGGCGGCGCCGCCGTCCACCCGTACCGAGATGAGGGCCTCGTGCTCGTCCAGCGCGACGTCGCGGCATCCGGCCGCACGCAGCGCCGCGGTCGCGGCGGCGACCGCCGGCCGCTCCACCTGGACCTCCACCCGCTCGTCGCCAACCTGCTGCTTGAGCTGGCGGGGGTTGCCGGACGCCACCACCACACCGCGATTGATGATCACGATCTGGTCGGCGAGCGCATCGGCCTCCTCCAGGTACTGGGTGGAGAGCACGATCGTGGTCCCGGCAGCGGCCAGCTCGTTGACCGCGGCCCAGAGCTTGGCCCGACTCGACGTGTCGAGCCCGGTCGTCGGCTCGTCCAAGAAGATCACCTTGGGTGACGCCGGTAGACACATCGCCAGATCCAACCGGCGCCGCATGCCGCCCGAATACTCCCCGGCCGGCCGGCGCGCCGCCTCGGCCAGACCGAACTGGGTGAGCAGCTCGTCGGCGCGCCGAAGCGCGTCGGCCTTGCCGAGACGCATCATCCGGCCACAGAGGACCAGGTTCTCGCGGCCGGTCAGGAACGTGTCGACCGCCGCCTCCTGCTGCGCCACCGCGATGTCCCGGACGACGGCGTCCCGCTCACGCACCACGTCCCGACCGAGCATGCGCACCGTGCCCGAATCCGGTAGTCGCCGTGTGGTGAGGATGTCGATTGTCGTTGTCTTGCCCGCCCCGTTCGGCCCGAGGATGCAGAGCACGGAGCCCGCATCCGCGGTGAAGCTCACGCCGCGCAGAACGCTATGGGTGCCATAACTCTTGTGTAGATCCCGGACCTCGATTGCCGTCACGTGGCCTGCTCCCCCTCGTGGTGCCGCACGGAACCGGCCATCGCGACTCGTAGCCTGAAGCCATGAACATGGAGACCCCCCTGCGGGTGTTGATCGCCGACGACCATTTCCTGCTGCGCGACGGACTCACCCGGCTGCTGCAGGCGTACGGCTGCGAAACTGTCGGCGCCGTCGGCGATTCCGACGAACTGCTGCGTGCGGTCGAGGCGACCAGACCAGACGTCGCGGTTGTGGACGTCCGCATGCCGCCGACCTTCACCGACGAGGGGCTCAAGGCGGCGATCGAGGCCCGGCGACGCGTCCCGGGCCTGCCGGTCGTCATCCTGTCCCAGTACGTCGAGCCCCTGTACGCCGTGGAGCTGCTCGCGGACGACCTTGGCGGCGTCGGCTACCTGCTGAAGGACCGGGTGATGGACGCCGACCAGTTCATGATGGCGCTCTACCAGGTCAGTTCCGGCGGCACGGTGATGGACCCGCAGGTCGTGTCCCGCGTCCTCAACGCCGCCCCGGCCAGTTCGCCGCTCGACTCCCTCACGCCTCGCGAGCACGACGTGCTCGCGCTCGTCGCCGAGGGGCGTACGAATTCTGCGGTCGCTGCCGTGCTTCACCTCGCCGAGAAGACCATCGACAAGAATGTCAGCAGCATCTTCACCAAGCTCGGCCTGCCCCCGTCCGATGATGATCACCGGCGTGTCCTCGCCGTGCTGGCGTATCTCAACAACCAGTAAAGGTTGTTCCACTTTTTCGCACGCCCCCGTCGTCCCTCAACCTGTCGACCGGTCGGCGTCGTGAATCGATGTGCTGAACGCCGGCCAACCACACCCCCGTGTCGGTCGAAAGAAGAATCACGGACCACCCATGCCGAATCCTTCCCGTATTCTTCCCAACGCCGGAACTCGTCAGATCGACAGCCGTGGGAATCGGGAAGGTCGTGGTGGAGCTTCGGGTCCTGGGCCCGGTCGAGGTGTGGAACCGTGGGGTTCCGCTCCAGTTCGCTCGGCGTCAGCAGCGAGTGCTCCTGGGGATCCTCGCGCTGGAGGCGAACCAACTGGTCACCGGCGACCGATTGATCGATCTACTGTGGGGTGAGGAGCCGCCCAAGCGGGCACGCGCGGTGTTGCAGACCCGGCTGTCCGAGATTCGTGCGATCCTCGACCTGGCCGTGGACCCCGATCCAGCGGTTCTGCTGGACACCACGGGTGGTGGTTACCGCCTGCGGGTGTCACCCGAGCAGGTCGACGCCCAACTCTTCCGCAACCTGGTCAGCGATCAGCGGACGCGGGGCTCCGACGACGAGGCACGGTCGATCCTCCGGTCGGCGCTGGCCCTCTGGCGCGGGCCGGTCCTCGGCGGATGGCTGCCGGCCGAGGGGCAGGCGGACCTGGCCCAGGGCTTGGAGGCGTTGCGTCTGACCGCGAACGAGGACCTCTTCGACGTCGAGCTCCGGCTCGGCAACCACCGCGACATCGTCGACGACGTCGTCGAGTTGGCCGGCAGGCATCCCACCCGGGAACGGCTGGTCGGTCAGATGATCCAGGCCCTGGCCCGGTCGGGACGAGGCCCCGAGGCGCTGACGTCGTTCGACAGGTGGCGGCGGTGGTTGCGAGACGAACTGGGCACCGACCCGTCGGCCGAGATACAGGCGATCCACCTCGCCGTACTGCGGGGCGCCGATGGCCCGGCGGACACCGACGGCAGCCGGGCGGCTGTCGCCTCCACCCAGCCGCCGCCCCCTCCGGACGGGCAGCGACGAAGCTCCCGGGCCGGGTTCCAACTCAGCACGCCGCGGCACCTTCCCGCTGACATCGCCGACTTCTCCGGGCGGCAGTCCGAGCTGGCCAGGATCGAGAAGATCCTGCTACGTCCGGGCGCTGGCGCCCGGATCGCGGTGGTGTCCGGGCCCGCCGGTGTCGGAAAGACCGCATTCTCCATCCACGTCGCGCACCGACTGGTCGGCTCCTTTCCGGACGGACAGCTCTACGTCAACCTTCGTGGCGCGGACAGCGATCGGGGCCTCGCGCCGTTCGAGGTGCTGGGTCGGTTCCTTCGTGCGCTCGGCGTCGACGGGCTCCACCTGCCCGCGACCCTGGACGAGCGGACGGACCTCTATCGAGATCTGCTCGCGGATCGGCGGCTGTTGCTCCTGTTGGACAACGCCGCCGCCGACGACCAGTTGTCAGCCCTCATCCCCGGCAGCACGTCGTGCGGCGTCCTAGTCACCAGCCGCGCCCGGCTGGGCGCCATCCTCGGCGCACAGACCGTGGCGCTCAAGGTGATGGACGCGGCGGATTCCGCGCTCCTGCTGACCCGGATCGCCGGCCCGGGCCGGATGCTCGACGGGGCATCCGCCACCGCCCTGCTCAGCCGTTGCGCTTACCTGCCGCTGGCGATCCGGATCGTCGGTGCGAAGCTGGCCGCCAAACCGCACTGGACCGTCGACCGGCTCGTCCAGATGCTCGACGACGAGCGCAGCCGGTTGGACCGGCTCTCGCACGGTCACCTCGACGTCCGCGCCAGCCTGGCACTCAGCTACCAGGTGCTGAGCCCGGCGGCGCGGACGCTGCTGCGCCGTCTCGGCGACATCGAGGTCGCCGAGGTCAGCGACTGGCTCGCCGCCGCGCTGCTGGACACCACTGCCGACACCGCACAGGAGCTGCTGGAACAGCTCATCGATGCCCAACTGCTGGACTTCGCCGGCCACTACTCGTCCGGTCAGCCGCGCTACCGCCTGCACGACCTCGTGCGCCTCTTCGCCCGGGAGCGGGCGTTGCCGGAGGCCGCTCCCGGGGAGCTGAGCGCGGCACGTGGCCGGGCCTTCGGCGCCGCGCTGAGCATCATCGAGCGGCTCATCCACACGCTGTACGGCGGGCTCAGCCTCACCATCCAGGGCGGGACGCCACGGTGGGAGGTCGACGAGGTTCTCGTCGGCTCGTCGGCGACCGATCTGCTCGGCTGGTTCGATGTGGAACGCCCCACCATCGTGTCGATCATCAACCGAGCGGCCCGCGACGGGCTCGCCGAAACCGCCTGGGATCTCGCCTGCACGGTGTCCCCGCTGTTTCCGTTGCGCCGGCAGTACGACGACTGGCAACGCGTCCTCGATGTCGCCTGGGAGAGCGCGGTCGCGGGGAACGACATTCGGGGGCAGGCGGCTATTTCCTACCGGTTGGGGATGTTGAGCCTCGACCGCCAGAAAATCGACAAGGCCGACGATTACCTCACGCATGCCAGGCGACTATTCGACGACATCAGCGACGCCCACGGCGTGGCGGTGGTGGATGCGTACCTCGCCATGGTGATGCGTTTCCGGGGCCAGCCGGACGGGGCGTTGGATCGGTACTCGTTGGCGCTTGAGGGTCTGCGGGACACCGACGTGGGCGGTGCCGCCTTCGTCCTGCGGGGCATGGGGCAGGCCTACCTGGATCTCGGTGACCGGGACGGCGCCAAGGTGCACCTGGACAAGTCCCTCGCGCTGTACGACACGATCGGTCCCGCGCCGATGGCACGCGGGCAAGCGCTGTTCTGGCAGGGTATGTGCCTACTGGCGGCGGGCGCTCACGAGCAGGCGGCCCCACTGTTCGACCACGTCCTGCAGATCACCGCGGTCCTCGGCGACCGGCACGGGCAGGCCCAGGTGCTGCGCGGACTTGGCATCTGCCACCATCGGGCGGGTCGCATCCCGCAGGCGCGGGCGTCGCTCGACGAGGCGCTGCGGCTGATCCAGCAGCCGACGCCCTCGATCGTGGAATCGTTTGTGCTGCGGACTGTTCGTGATCTCTTTGGCGACGATGGATGACCTGTCGGGCATCAATGGGCCCCACGGTCGATGACACAGACGCTAGGATTCTGCCGTCCATTTGGTGATCGGCATTGGAGAGCAGTTTTGAGGAAGCACATCGCTGCCGTGGCAGCTGTTTTCGCCGTGGCCCTGTCCGTCTCCGCTCCGCAGATGGCCTCGACGTCGGCGGCGGGGACGAATCCCACAGTCGTCGGTTCGGTGAGCTGCGACTGGTGCGCGCCGGAGCGCTGAGCAGCTGCACCGAGGCACAACGAGCCTCCGCGCGTCGGCCAGTCTGAGCACGTGGTCGGGGGCCAGGTCGGATGACCCGGTCGGCCGACGGTCGCGCCTCACCTGTGGGCGTGCCGTCGGCCGACCGAGCCGGCGTCATTGACCGAGATGCTTGACCAGAAACTCGCCCGCGTCCGCGAAGGCCTTGGCCTGGTTGTCCCGGCGGAGCAGGCCGTGCCCCTCGTCCGCGAAGATCTCGTACCGCACCTCCACCCCACGCGACCGCAGCCGCTGCACGATCTGATCGCTCTCGTGCTGGGGCACCCGGGGATCGTTGGCCCCCTGAATGACCAGCAAGGGCGCCCGGATCTGGTCCGCGTGGGTGACCGGTGAGCGGGCCATCAGCCGGTCCGCATCCGCTTCCGGGTCACCGATCACCGCGGCCACCAGCGAACGCCACGTCGGAGGCGAGGCCTTCGCCAGGGTGACGAGGTTGCTCGGCCCGTACAGGTCGACGCCGGCGGCCCAGTCCAGCTCCGGCAGCCGGCTGAGGCAGGACAGGACCGCGAAGCCACCGTACGACGCGCCCATGATCCCGATGCGGGCCGGATCGACCCACTCCTGGCTTCGCAGGAAGGCCACCGCGTCGGCGAGGTCGGTCAGATCTCCGCCGCCCCAGTCACGGTTCACCAGGTCCGAGTAGGCACGGCCATAGCCGAGAGAGCCGCGGATGTTCGGGGCGAAGACGCCGACACCGTGCGCGAGCAGGTACTGGTAGAAGCCGTCGTACATGTAGACCGGCAGTTCCTGCCAGGCCGGACCACCGTGCACCGAGATCAGGACACCGGCCGACTCCTGACCCTCGGGACGGTAGAGGAAGCCGGGAATCTGACGGCCGTCGCCGGCTGGATAGCGGACCAGCGTCGGCGCGACGAATGTGGCAGGGTCGGCCGCGACCGGCCGAGCGTCGCTGAGCCACCGGAGTTCGCCGGTGTCGAGTTCGATCAGGAGGATGTTCCACGGCTGGGTCGCCGTCGAGAATCGCAGCACGACGAAGCGCCCGTCGGCCGAGACGGTGAGGCCGGTCGCCGCCCCGGCGGGCAGTTCCGGCATCCGGATGTCGGCGCCGGTGCCGAGGTCACGACCGCGCAGTTGGCAGAAGCCGTCGACGTTGACGTTCCAGACCAGCACCCGCCCGTCAGCGGAGAGGGCGACCTCCTGCACCTCCCAGTCCGGCGTGTCCAGCCAGGTGAGGGCGCCGGTGTCCGCGTCCATCACGGCCAGACCGGTGAACTCCCGTTCGAAGTTCGACATGACCAGGAAGCCGCTGCCGTCCGGCAGCCACGGGCCCAACCAGTACGTCGCCACACCGTCGCGCGACGTCAGCGAACGGGGCTCGGCGCCGTCCAGGGACGCCACGTACACGAGGTGGTCACTGTTCGTGGTCCGCCACTCGGCGACGGTGAGCCTGGTCCCGTCCGGAGACCAGTAGCCGGGAAACGTCCTGCCACCGCCCGCGTACACCCGGCGCACCTCGGCGGACGCCACGTCGAGGACCAGCACGTCCTGGTCGGCGGGGGTCCGATCGTTGCCGCAGTACGCGACGAACCTGCCGTCGGGGGAGAACGGATCGCCCTCGGCCGCGGAGAACTGCACGTCCGGCACGTCGGTGAGCCGCACCGGGTCCCCGCCGCCGGCGGCAATCCGGTGCAGTTGCGTCTTCTCATCCCCGTGGTCATCGGCCAGGTACAACAGCCATTCGCCGCCGGGGTGCCAGGCAACCCTGCGGACCGTCGAGTCGGTGTTGGCGGTCAGCCGACGCGTGGCGCCGTCCGACAGTGACTGCGTGACCAGGTTGAACTGGCCGTTTCGGTCGTCGACGTAGGCGATCTGGCTACCGTCGGGGGCGATGACCAGCGTCGGCAGGAATCTCAGGCCTGACTGAAAGTCGCGGTATCCGGGCATGAAGGAGATCCTAGACACTCGATGTCCTCGGGCGTTCGGTCGATGGCCCGCGGTCGATCCCATCCTGGGCCCCACCTGGATAGGATGCCCATCGATGAAGATCCTCAATTGGATGTCGGCCACCCTGGACGACGCGGAGCCGCTGGCGGCCCTCTTTCGACGGGCCGAGGCGAGCGCGCCCGTCGGCCTCGATCAACGCCCCGAGGGCGTCCACCTGCGGCTGGCGACTCTCGGGCCCGACCTTGCTCGGCACACGCTTGTCGGCGTGGCCGACGACGGAACCGTCGCCGCGTACGCGGAGGTCGCCGACATGGGGGAGGTCGATGGCGTACGTCGGCTCCGGTTGACCGCCGTGGCCCATCCCGACCTGCGGGGCGACGTCCGCACGGAGCTGCACCGGTGGCTCGTCGAACGGGCCGAGCAGTTGCGGCGGAACGGCGGAACGGCGCGGGCGGCCGTGCTCGGTACCCGGTGCGCCGAGAACGACGAGGCCGGGCACCGGCTGCTTGTCGAGGAGGGCTTCACGCCGGCCCGGCACGAACGCGACCTCGTCCTGGCGGTGCCGGAGTCGCCGCCCACCGTGGCGTTGCCGCCCGGACTGGTGCTGGAGCCCGTCGACGCGCGGTACGAGGAACTCACCCGGCTGGCCCACAACGAGGCCTACGCGGACAGCCCGGCGGCGGTCCGGCCGGACCAGCGCACGTGGCCGCAGCACGCCGTCGCGCACCCGCGGTTCCTCCCGGGCCTCTCCTGCATGCTGCTCGCCGAGGAGGGCCGGGCGGACAACCCGGTCGCGGCCTTCCTGTTCGCGCTCGCCGACGAGGGCACGGACGAGCCGACCGCGCTGCTGCACTGCCTCGGCACCCGACAGCCCTGGCGCCGCCACGGCCTGGCCACCGCGATGATCGTGCGGGCCCTGCACCAGGCCCGGTCATCGGGCTACCGCCGGTTGCGACTCCAGGTGAGCGACACCAACCACCCGGCGCTGGCGCTGTACCGCGGGCTCGGCTTCACCGAATCGGGACGCGGGCACGCGGTGCTGATGCGACGGCTCGCCGCCGACTGACGGAGAGGGCCACCCCGGGCACCTCGGCTGGTTCCCGCCCGGTGGTCAGCTCGCGGCGCGGGCCGTCGCCATGGCGAGCAGCCGCATCAACCCGGTCATCTGGAACTGGCCGCCGCCGAGTTCGTTGACGGCCACCTCCTCGACGAACCGGGCCTCGACCAGCATGTCGAGAACCTGCTCGGCCTCGGCCTTCGGGATGCCCGGCAGGCGCAGGGAGGTCGCGGTGAACGGGTCCGGGCCGACATCCTCGAGCATCGACAGGCTGCGCCGGGCCGTGTCCGGCAGCGACCGGAAGGCCGACAGCAGGTGCCGACGCAGCGACTCGTCACCGAGGGACAGCTCGTCGAGACGGCGTGCCGGGTCGGCGAGGCGATGCGCGAGCCGGCGTACCGGCCACAGTGGACGGGCTGCCAACCGGGCGCCGCAGACCCGTAACACGGCCGGCAGCGCGTCGCAGAACTCGACGACGGCCCGGGCCGCGGCCAGGTCGGCGAGGATGCGCTCCTCTCCGCCCATCGCGGCGAGCAGCACCATGCCCTCGACCATCCTCATCGGTTTGAGGGAGATCGCGTCCCGCCACCCGGCGACCATCAGGTGCGAGCGGCTGATCAGCAACACCGTCGCGGACGAATGGTTCGGGGTGAACGCGCTGAGGTCGGTGTCCGTCCCGACGTCGTCAAGGATGATCAGCACCGGGCGGCGCGCGGTCACGGCACGGAACCGAAGGGCGAGCTCCTCGGCGCTCCAGGCCGGTTCGACGCTCCACCCCAACCCGTACAGCAGGCGTTTGAGCACCGCGGGCGCGGGCAGCGGTGCGCCGTTCGCGTCGGTGAGCGAGGCGTACGCGGTGCCGCCGACGAACGCGTCGGCGCATCGGTGGGCGGCCCGCACCGCGAGCGCGGTCTTGCCGGTGCCGACAGCACCGGTGAGCACGACCTGGCGGGGGCCGTTGATCGTGGCCCGGTCGGCGGTGAGCAGCTTCTCCAGCGCGGCCAGTTCGTTCGTCCGGCCAACGAAGTACGGCTCGTCCGGTGGCAGCGTCACCGGGGCAGGTCCGGCGACGACGCTCAGTGGTTCCGGATGCGCCGGGATCAGCGCTGCCGGCGCGTCGCTGATCAGGACCTCTCGGTGGGCTCGGGTGAGCGCCTCGCCCGGACTCACCCCCAACTGCTCGGAAAGCTCCCGGCGTGCCTGGTCGTAGGCGACCAGAGCCTCGGAGCGGCGGCCGGTACGGTGCAGCGCGAGCACCAGCTGGGCTCGGAACTGCTCGCGTAGCGGATAACGCGCCACCAGTTCGGTGAGTTCTGGGATGAGCCCGAGGCTGACGCCCAGGTCGAGCTCGACCGTGGCCTTGCGCTCACACGCAAGCGTGTACGCCTCGTCCAACCAGGGCCGATGCCGCTCCGCCAGTGCCTCGGTCACGTTCGCCAAAGCCGGCCCGCGCCACAGCGAAACAGCATTCTGTAAATCGATCACCGCAGCCGCGCGATTGCCCTCGGCCAACCTCTCGGCACCACGCGCGGCCAGATTTTCGAAAGCGAAAAGGTCAACGAATGAATCGCCAATGTCGAGCACGTAGCCCGCGTGCTCGCGCACAATCCTGACTTCGGAGCAGAGGCTCTTGCGTAAGCGTGACACGTAGGTGTAGATCTGCGCGTCGGCTGTCGCCGGCGGTTTCCAGCCCCACAGCAGAGAACTCAACTCCGCGTGCGGCACCACCTTTCCCCGCGCCAGCAGAAGGGCGGCGACAACGGTCGCGATCTTCGACCCGGACGACATGACGCGTTGTCCGTCACGCCACACCTCCACCGGTCCTAACACACGAAACTGCAGCTCACTCACAGCACCACCTCCACCTTCGGCATTACGCCGAGGCATAGCCCCCGTATGATTCTTGAGCAAATGCAATTAGACTGCAGCGTCGATTTACGCTGGAACCCAGTTAAAAGTATTAATCGTGGCCATTTCCGCCCCTGACCGCTCGACATTGGCGTCGAGTCCGTCATCCGTCAACGCGAGCCGCGTCGAATGGGTGTCGGTTAATCGCAATCGGGAGGTCGACTAAAGTCTCATCCACTAAGCGCATGCCAGCAGGCAAGGTCGCAATCGGAATGCCCAGCAAGCGCAACGTACCATACACCGCACCCGATGTACTACACCCGTCCGGAGGCTTCACTCGACACTGGATCCGCCACCGCGCGCCGGGCAATTCGGGCAACTCGGGTTGGGTTGGCGCACTCATTAGTAAATTGCTACCCACCCTGCCCCGGCGCTGGGCGGCACGCGTCCGGCAGCGAGAAGATAGAAAAAATATGGATGCCTGCCGAATGCTTCCCTCGGTCTCGCCGACAGACGCCCGCGCGACCCACGGACACTTCGGTAGGACCCCCTATGCCCAGCCTTGCTCGCGCTCCGATGCGGCTGCTCCTCGGCTACCTGCGACCGCACCATCGCGGTCTCGCGGCCGGAGCTGGTCTGATGTTTGTCGGTGGCCTGGTCAACCTGGCCCAGCCACTGGCGGTCAAGCGTCTTCTCGACGGGGTGACCGGCGGCACGTCGTTCGCTGAGCCGATGCTCCTGCTCGCTGCCCTCCTGGTGGCCGGCGCGCTGATCGGCGCCGGTGGCATGTACCTGCTGGAGGCCACGGCCGAGAGCGTGGTGCTCGACGCCCGCCGCCGCCTGATCGACCGGCTGCTGCGCCTGCGCGTCGGCGTGATGGACCGCGCCGAACCCGGCGACCTGCTGTCCCGGGTCACCGGCGACACCACCCAACTACGCGCCGCGGCCACCACGAACATCGTCGATCTCGTCACCGGCGTGTTCCAGATCGGCGGCGCGGTCGTGCTGATGGCCCGCCTGGACCTCGTTCTGCTCGGCGTGGTGGCCCTGGTCCTGGCGCTGCTACTCGGCGTCACGGCGCTGCTCGCCGGGCGGATACGCGACGTCAGCGAACGGACTCAGGCGGCGGTGGGCAGGCTCGGCGCGGTGCTGGAACGGGCACTCGGCGCGTTTCGCACGGTCAAGGCCAACGGCGCCGAACGGCAGCAGACCGCGACGGCGCACCGTGC
Organism: Micromonospora sp. NBC_00617; assembly: GCF_045161355.1. Classification (NCBI taxonomy): domain Bacteria; kingdom Bacillati; phylum Actinomycetota; class Actinomycetes; order Micromonosporales; family Micromonosporaceae; genus Micromonospora; species Micromonospora sp. NBC_00617. Next base: position 4,834,543 of record NZ_CP107751.1, read on the forward strand.
GGCAACCCAGGCCTGGCAGCACGGCCGGCGGGCGGCGCGCTGGGTCTCCGCGGCCGGCGTCACCACCGGCCTCGCCGTGCAGCTGGCGTTCGTCATCGTGCTCGGCGTCGGTGGCGCCCGGGTCGCCGCCGGTGACCTGACCGTGTCGTCCCTCGTCGCCTTTCTGCTCTATCTCTTCTACCTGGCCGGGCCGGTGTCCCAGTTGGCCGGCGGGGTGACCGGGTTGCAGACCGGGCTGGCCGCGGTCGGCCGGATCGACGCGGTCGTACGACTGCCGGCCGAGGATCCGGACGAGCAGGCCGAGCCGAACGCCGAAGCGACGCAACCGGTGTCGGTGGCGTTCCACAGTGTGTCGTTGCGCCACCGCCCGGAGGATCCGGACGTGCTCACCGACGTGACCCTGCGGATCCCCGCCACCGGCCTGACCGCACTTGTCGGCCCGTCCGGCGCCGGCAAGAGCACGCTCCTCGCGCTGGTCGAGCGTTTCCAGGACCCGACCTCCGGCCACGTCGAGGTCGGCGACCGCGACATCCGGCGGTGGCCGCTGCGTGAGCTGCGGGCCCGGATCGGATACGTCGAACAGGATGCCCCGGTGCTCTTCGGAACCCTGCGCGACAATCTGAGTCGGCCGCGTGCCAGCCCGAGGCGAGGGAGACGCCGACCCGGCCGTTGGAGAGGTTGTCCACCATGGCCCACTCCTCGGCGATGCGCAGCGGGTGGTGCAGCGGCGCGGTGGAACGCGGCGAAGGTGGTGGTCTCGGTCGGGCCGTACCCGTTGACCAGCCGCGCGGGCGGCGAGCCGGCGAGCAACCGCCGTACGACGGACAGGTCGAGCTGCTCACCGCCGACGAGGACGGTGCCGACGCTGCGCAGCGCGGCCGGACGTTCCCGGGCGATCAGGTGGAACAACGAGGTGGTCAGGAACAGCACTTCGACCGACAGGTCGTCCAGATGCGTCGTCCACTCCTCGAGGGGCAGGTCCGTCACCGCCGGCAGGGGCACCACGCAGCCGCCGGCGGCGAGCGCGCCCCAGACCTCGAAGGTGCTGGCGTCGAATGCCGGATTCGAGGTGTGGGCCACGCGATCACCGGGCGCGACGGTGCAGAACAGCGGCTCGACCACCAGCCGACCCACCGCCCGGTGCGGAACCACGACCCCCTTCGGCTCGCCGGTCGAACCGGACGTGAACATGACGTAGATCGGGTCGTCCGTGTCGATCAGGTCCGGAACCGGGCCGGGCGCAGTCGGATCGTCGGCTGCCGCCGGGTCGACACGCCGGGCGGCACCGAGCCACGGCTCGTCCTGATCGGCGATCACGACGGAGACGCCCGCCGTGTCAAGCGTCCGGCGCACCCGGTCCACAGGTGCCGCGGAGTCACCGGCAGGTATGCCGCGCCGGCACGCGCCACCGCGAGCATCGCCACGATCAACGACCGACCGCGCGGCAGGGATAGGGCGACCACCTCGCCCCGGCCTACGCCCAGCCGGCGAAGGTGGGCGGCCAGCGCGCCGGAGGACCGCCACAATTGCGCGTAGCTCGTCGCTTCTGCACAGGTCGGGTCAAGAATGGCCGGGCTATCCGGTCGGCTCTGGACCCAGCGCTCGACGAGTGACGGCACCGCTCGCGAACATTCTGCTGGCAACACATTCCCCCTGAATGCGCTAGCGACAATGAGCAAGGGCATCACGGATGACAATGTCTCCGCGTGGTAGTCCCGCGCCACATTACCAAGACAGCACCGAGCGCAATAGTGATCCGGGTCACATCAATCGGGCGGAGCGGTCGACTCCGCCTGGATAGAAAAATGGTGAAATAGTACCACCTAAGATTACCTAGAGTGAAACAACGGTTCCGTTGCGCATCGCGGAGACCTTCGGCGCCGGCACGCCGCAAAGCGGCCCCAGCACGGCCATGACCTGCAATTTTCCGACTACGCGACGCCCTCGTTCGAACACCTGGGAACAATCCGTAGACCCGCATCACGGAAAGTAGCCATCTCCCACACCGAGGCCGAAGTCCGTTATCATCGCGGACGCTTCAAGCATGAACCGATCTCGACGCCGACAATTCCGGACCGCCTTCGAACTCTTCGCCGCGTGACCGGCATTCATGCTGGCCAAACCCAATGTCGCCGACGTTGATTGCATTCATTTCGGTCAACCGGTCGATCACTCCGCGCCCGCCCTCGGTCGATCGCGGGCCGGCGGCGACCGGAACGGAGGACAGACTCGTGAACCCACCCGCGCCAACGGTTGAACCCGACCAGTTCCGGCACGTTCTGGGCCACTTCGGCACAGGCGTCACGACGGTGACGGCCCTCGATCCCGCATCCAACCGGCCGGTCGGCCTGACCGTGAACTCGTTCGCGTCCGTCTCGCTACGCCCGCCGCTGGTCTCCTTCTGCGTCAGCCGGGACAGCGGGAGTTGGCCGATCATGCGCGCCGCCGACCGACTCTGCGTGAACATCCTCTGCGTCGAACAGCAGGCCGTCTGCGAACGCATGGCCGCCTCCCGGGTGGACCGCTTCCGGGACCTCGACTGGGAGCTGTCCCCCGGTGGCGCGCCGATACTGGCCGGCGTGGTGGCCTGGGTGGAGGGCACGGTGGAAGCCGAACATGACGCCGGCGACCACGTCATAGTCGTGCTGCGGGTGCACCACCTGCACGGTCGGACGGACGGGCAGCCCCTGCTGTTCCTCCGCGGTCGCTACGGCCGCTTCACCTACTGAGCGCGACGAGCTGCCACCGCCGAGCGGTGCTCCTCGACGACGCCAGCCCGGGCAGTACGGACCATGCAGACGGCCCTCGATCAGTCCTTCAGGAGCTGCCGCGCCATGACGATGCGCTGCACCTGGTTGGTGCCCTCGTAGATCTGGGTGATCTTGGCGTCGCGCATCATCCGCTCGACCGGGTAGTCACGGGTGTAGCCGTAGCCACCCAGCAACTGCACCGCGTCGGTGGTGATCTCCATGGCGGCGTCGGAGGCGAAGCACTTGGCCGCCGCGCCGAAGTAGGTCAGGTCGGCGTCGCCCCGCTCGGACTTGCCGGCGGCGGCGTACGTGAGCTGCCGGGCCGCTTCCAACTTCATGCCCATGTCGGCGAGCATGAACTGGATGCCCTGGAACTCGGCGATCGCCTTGCCGAACTGGCGACGCTCGGCCACGTACCCCTTGGCGTAGTCGAGCGCGCCCTGCGCGATCCCGACGGCCTGCGCGGCGATGGTGACCCGGGTGTGGTCCAGGGTCTTCATGGCGGTGGCGAAGCCGGTGCCCTCCGCGCCGATCATCCGGTCGGCGGGGATCCGCACGTTGTCCAGGTAGACCTCGCGGGTGGGCGAGCCCTTGATGCCGAGCTTCTTCTCCGGAGCGCCGAAGCTCACCCCGGGATCGGACTTCTCGACGACGAAGGCCGAGATGCCCCGGGAGCGGGCAGCGGGGTCGGTGACGGCGAAGACGGTGTAGAACTCGGAGACGCCGGCGTTGGTGATCCACCGCTTCACGCCGTTGAGCACCCAGTGATCCCCGTCACGCACCGCCCGGGTCGTCATCGACGCGGCGTCGCTGCCCGCCTCCGGCTCGGAGAGGCAGTACGAGAACATCGCCTCGCCGGCCGCGACCGGGGTCAGGTAACGGCGCTTCAGGTCCTCGGAACCGGACAGCAGCAGCGGCATCGTGCCAAGCTTGTTCACCGCCGGGATCAGCGACGAGGACGCGCAGGCGCGCGCCACCTCCTCGATCACGATGGCGGTGGCCAGCGCGTCCGCGCCCGCACCGCCGTACTCCTCGGGGATGTGCGGCGCGTGGAAGTCGGCGGCCCGCAGCGCGTCGTAGGACGCCTTAGGGAACTCCCCGGTCTCGTCCGCCTCGGCGGCGTGTGGAGCCACCTTGGCGGCACAGACCTCACGGACCGCCTCCCGGATCGCCTCGTGCTCCTCGGGCAACCGGTAGACGTCGAACGACTCCCCTGCGGCCATGTCGGCCCCTCCCCTTCACCGCTATCATGCGCAGTCTGTGGCCTCCCCTGACCGCCGACCGCGCAGACTGAAGGATAGCGACTGCAGTTCAGGTGATGTTACCGGCGCGTAGGTATGGGCATGACGGAGCACCCGCGCCGCTGGGCGATGATGGAAGGCAGACAGTTGAGCCACCCCTTCGGTGCCCGGCCAGGCGCCGCAGCAGAATGCGACGCGACGACGCGCCGCCAGTGCGAGCGGAGAAGACAGGCGTGACGATCCCCTACCCCACCATCCAGCCGACCCCCGCCATCGCCGCGGTGACGCCGCCTTCGGGCGCGCCTCGGCCGCGGGTGACGTTCCTGGGGACCGGTTACCTCGGTGCGACGTACGCCATCTGCTACGCGGAACTCGGGTACGAGGTGCTCGGGTTCGACGTCGACGCGGACAAGATCGCGAAGTTGAACGCCGGCGAGGTGCCGATCCACGAGCCCGGCCTGGACGAGCTGCTCAAGCGCAACCTGGCCGCCGGCCGGCTGCGGTTCTCGACCGACATCGCCGAGACCGCCGAGTTCGGTGACGTGCACTTCATCTGCGTCGGCACCCCGCAGCGGGCCGACGGGATGGGGGCCGACCTGTCGTACGTCGAGGCGTCGGTCACCAGCCTCGCGCAGCACCTGACCCGCAAGGCGCTGATCGTGGGCAAGTCCACGGTTCCGGTGGGCACCGCCGAGTGGGTCGAGCAGCTGGTCGGCAAGCACACCCCCGGTGACCTGGGCGTCGAGGTGGCGTGGAGCCCCGAGTTCCTCCAGGAGGGCTTCGCCGTCGACGACGTGCTGCGCCCCAACCGGATCGTGGTCGGCGTGAAGAGCGAGTGGGCCAACGGCATGCTCTACGCCGCGCACAAGGGTGTCTTCGACCTGGCCGCCACCGAGGACCGCGAGGTGCCGCTGGTGGTCACCGACTTCGCGACGGCCGAGCTGGTCAAGGTCGCGGCGAACGCGTTCCTGGCCACGAAGATCTCCTTCATCAACGCCATGGCCGAGGTCTGCGAGGCCAGCGGCGGCGACGTCAGCCAGCTGGCCCGGGCAATCGGGTACGACCCCCGGATCGGCAACCGGTTCCTCCAGGCCGGCCTCGGCTTCGGTGGCGCCTGCCTGCCCAAGGACATCCGCGCCTTCCAGGCCCGTGCGCAGGAGCTGGGCGCCGGTGAGGCGCTGCGCTTCCTGCACGAGGTGGACCTGATCAACCTGCGCCGCCGGACCCGCGTCCTCCAGCTCGCGGCGGACCTGCTCGGCCGCCGCTCCGGGCCGGCCGGCCCGGACTTCTCCGGCACCCGGATCGCCGTGCTGGGCGCGACCTTCAAGCCCAACACCGACGACGTCCGCGACGCCCCGGCGCTCGCCGTCGCCGCGCTGCTGCAGAAGGCCGGCGCCGACGTGCACGTGTACGACCCGCAGGGCACCGAGAACGCCCGCCGCGCGGTGCCCGAGCTGACCTACGAGGCCGGCATCAACGAGGCGGTCGCCGGCGCCGACCTGGTCTGCGTCCTCACCGAGTGGGCGGACTTCCGCAACGCCGACCCGGTCGCCCTGGGCGAGCTGGTCGGCGGTCGCAAGGTCGTCGACGGGCGCAACTGTCTCGACTCCGCACTGTGGACCCAGGCCGGCTGGGAGTACCGGGGCATGGGCCGCCCCTGACGGTTCGCCACTCACCGGCCGGTCGCGACGCACTCTGCGCGGCCGGCCGGTGATGTTGTTTGCCCCGGACCCGCCGACAAGTGTCGAAATCCGCGCCAGCTTTGGGCATGCTGCGACAGTGGGAGTCCACAGCGCGGGTGGAGGGGTGTCGTGGCGAACTTTCAATGCTCCTCGTGCGGCCGGGAGATCAAGCCGGCCGTGCAGTGTCCGCACTGTGGGGCCGACCAGCCCCAGTGGGTCGAGCATCTGGCGGACATCGAGCGCTCGATCGCGGAGATGAAGGCGCGCGACGCCGCCATCGCCCGCGAACAGCGGCAGATCGCCGCCAAGATGCAGGCCGCCCTCTTCCAACGGGACATCCTCGCCCACGCTGGCGAGGAGCGGATCAAGCAGGCCACCCTGCCCCGCCGGGTGCTGCGCCGCCGCCCCGGTCGCCGCCCGCCGACGGCCACCACCGGCGCCCCGCCCCGGGTTCCGCGCCAGGGCACCCCGCCCAGCCCGGAGGATCCGCCGCCGCCCCCGCCCCGGGCGTCCTGGCTGGACGCCGACGACCCCGAGCACCCGCCGGAGGCGTCCTCGCGGGAGGTGCAGAACATCCCTCTCGGGTTGGGCGCGCTGCTGCTCGCCGTGGCCGCGGTGGTCTTCGCCGCGGTGGCGACGAGTTCGATGGACGCGCTGGCCCGCCTCGGCGTCCTGCTGGTCGCCACGGTGTTGATGCTGCTCGCGCCGCCCGCGCTGGCCCGGCGCGGGCTCACCTCCACCGCGGAGACGATCTCCGCGGTGGGTCTGCTGCTCGTGCCGCTGGCCGGGTACGCGCTGTGGGCGGTGGACCGGATCGGCGACGCCTCCGGCGCCGTCTTCGCCGGTCTGATCTTCGCGGCCACCGCCGCCGTGTCGGTCGGGTACGCCGCCTGGACCGGGCTGCGCGCGCCCCGCTTCGCGACAGTGGTCGCCGCGCAGCCGGTGCTGCCGCTGCTGGCGTACGACCGGATCACCGGGCCGGGCGGCTGGGCGCTGGTGCTGACCCTGGTGGCCCTGCTCGACCTCTGGCTGGCCCGCTCCCCGATAGTTGTGGAGCGCCCCGTTCGGCAGGACCTGCCGAGCCCGGCCAACGGATCGACCACCCCCCGCCAGCGTGACGCCGAGGCCCGACCGGAGGCCGACCCGGAGGAGGCCGGCGAGCTGATCGACGCCGGGGCGGGCACCGCCGACGCCCGGCCCGCCCGCCCGGTGCCCGGGCTGCGCGAGCTGACCTGGTCGCTGCACGCGGTGGCCGTCGCGGTCGCCCTGGCGTACGCGGTCACCGCCCTGCTGCGGGCAGAGGCCGTGCCGACGGCGACCGGCGCCGGGCTGGTCCTCCTGCTGGCCGCCGCCGTCGGGCTGGCCGGCGCGCTGGTGCTGCGCCGCCCACCGCTGCCCGACGTGGCGGCCGGCATCGTCACCCTGGCCGTGATCGGCGCGTTCGGCCGGATCGTCTCGGTGGCCCTGCCCGGTCAGGCGTTGCTGCTGATCGCGGCGGTGATCACGGTGACCGGGCTGGCGGTCCGCGCGGTCCCCGAGACCGCCCGACGCGGCCCGCAGATCGCCTCGGCGGTCGCCCTCACCGTCAGCGGCCTGGTGGTCGCCGGGGGAGCACTGCGCGCCGGAGTCGCTCCGGTCCGGGCGGCACTACCCGCCTGGGACGCCGACCTCGACCGGTACCCGGCCGAGCTGGCCGCCGCCGTCGGCCCGACCACGTGGCAACTCGCCGCCGCCGCGTTCCTGCTCACCATCGCCGCGGTGGTGGCCCTGCCGCCGGAGATCCGCCGCGAGTTCGCGATCGCCGGTGCCGCGCTGACGGCGCTCGCCGTACCGGCGTCGTTCGGCCTCGGCTGGGCCTCGGCGCCCTGGCCGATGGTGGTCACCGCGATCGGCATCGGGGTCATCGGCCTCTCCGCGCGTACCACCCGGGCCGCCCCGGCCCACGCGGCCGGTGCCGCCGTGGTGGGCCTGTTCGCGGCGGGCGCCGGCCTGTCCCGACCCGCGCTCACCGCCGCGGTCCTGCTCACCCTCTTCGCGGCCGGCACGCTGGTCGCGCTGGCGCCCCGGGTCCGGATCGCGTCGGCCGCCGCCGACACGGTCACGGACTGGGCCGCCGGAGGGGCGGCCTTCGCGCTGCCCGGAGCGGTGGCCGCGTTCGTGGCCGCCACCATGCCCGTCGACGAGACCCCCACCCCGGCCAGCCTCCGCGAGGCGACCGTTCCGGTGCTGGCGGCGAGCTTCCTGGCCGTCTGTGTGACCCTCGGGTACGCCGCCATGGTGCAGGTCTCCCAGCGGCGCATCCCGGCGCCCCTGTCGGTCGGCACCGGGCTGGGCGCGCTCGTCGTCACCGCCGCCGCTTTCGGCGCACCCGGTGCGACGGTCGCCGACGCCTGGGTCGGGGCGCTGCTGCTGGTCGCCGCGGTGCTGCTCTTCCTGGCCCCGTCGATCGACGCCGGCCGCCGCTCGGATCTCACCCTGGACGGCTCGGACCTGGCCGCCGCGGCGGTGACCACCGCCCTGATCGCCACGATGGTGCGGATCGCCGCGGTCCTCGCTCCGGGTGGGCAACTGGCGGTGGCCGCCGGCCTGGTCCTGGTGGTGGCCGTGGGCGCCCGCGCCATGCCCGAGGAGTGGCGACGCGGCCCGATCCTCGGCATCACCGTCGGCGGCCTGCTCATCGGGGTGCTGGCCGGCTGGACGGCGCTGCGCGGTGGGGTGGGCGTGCTGGCCACGCCCGGGCCGATCTGGGACGGCGACCTCAGCAACTGGCCGGCGGCGCCGACCGGCGGCGCGACCTGGCAGGCGCCGCTCGCGCTGCTGCTGTTGGCCGTCGCCGCCAGCGTCCTGCTTCCGCCGCCCTGGCGGTGGGACGCGTCCGGGGTGGCCGTGGTGCTCGCCACGATCGGCGCACCGGCCGCGTTCGATCTGCCCTGGTGGTCGCCGGTGCTCGTCGGGGCCATGGTCGCCACCGTCTACGGGATGGCGGCGGTGGCCAGCGAGGAGGCCCGGGCCGGGCTGTCCCGGGCCACCGTGGCCGGGGTGGTAGCGCTGCACGGGGCGGGCGCCGGCCTGGTCCGCCCGTGGACCACCGCGCTGGCGCTGGGCAGCATCGCGCTGATCGGCATCGTGGTGGCCGCGCTGGCGCGCGTTTTGGCCGGGCCGCAGGTGACCGACCTGGAGACCGAGGGCATGCCGCCGCACCTGGCGCAGATCGGCGGCGCGGCGGCCGGTGCCGCACTGCTCGCGCTTCCCGGCGCGGTGGCGGCGCTGGCCGTCGAGTTCCAGCACTCGGCACAGGTGGTGCTGACCGCCGCGCTGGCCGCGTCCAGCCTCGGTCTGGCCGGCGTCGCCGCGGTACGCCGGCATGTTCCGCAGTACCTGCCCTGGGTCAGCGTGGCCGTGGTCGGCGGTGCCAGCATCAGCGCGCTCGCCGCCATCCCCACCGGGCTCCCGGCCGGGGTCTACGCGGCCGCCGCCGCGCTGCTCGGTGTTCTCGCCGAGCTGATCCGCGCGGCGACGGTGCCGCCCACCGGTTCCGCCCAGCCGGTCCGCCGCTGGGCGGTGCTCCTCGACGGCGCGCTGCGGCGACTGCCGGACGACCCGGACCGGCGGCGGTGGCGGGTCAGCCCGTCCGCCGGCGCGCTGGCGGCCGCCGCGCTGCCGACCGCCCTGGCGGTCGCGTCGATCGCGCCGGCCCTGATCGTCGCCCTCGTCGAGCCGCACCGCACGTTGAGCCGGATCTGGCAGGGTCCGCCGCCGGAGCTGCTCACCCCGCCGCCGGACGTGGTCAACCCGACCCACGTGCTGACCGCGCTGCTGCTCACCGCGACGGCTGCCCTGGCCGCCACCGGGTTCAGCGGCGGACGGCGGTCCCGTGCCGTACCCGTGGTGCTGCCCGGCGCTGCCGTCACGCTGCTGATCGCGCCCATCGCGCTGGGCAGCGGGTGGCCGGCGAGCACGCTCGCCGCGCTCTCCGTCTTCACCATCTCGATGCTCGGCCTCGCCCTGACCCCGCCACCGCCCCTCGTCGAGCCGGCCCGTTCGCTGCGGCTGGCCCGGGTGCTGGTCTTCGCCATCGGCCTGGCTGCCGGTGGGGCCGGTCTGGCCGGCAGCCTGGCCGACCGGCAACTGACCCTGTTCACCCTCGGTGGCGCGGTCGGCGTGGGCGTGGTGGCGGCCCTGTTCGGCACCACCCAGCGGGCGCGCATCCTCGGCTGGCTTTTCGCCTCGCTGATGGCCCAGCTCTTCGTGCTCACCGCCGGCCTGATCGTTGGGCTGGCCGCGGTCTGGTCCGCGTTCGGGGTGCTCGCCGTCGGAGCGGTCCTCCAGGTGTTCGCCGCGACCCTGCCCCGGCTGCGCCGCCCCGAGGCGCAGCGCGAGGCCGCCACCGTGCAGTGGAGCGGGTACGCGGCGGCCCTGATCGCGCTGGCGCTCGCCTTCGACTCCCCCCGGCACATCGCCGCCCTGCTGGCCGCCTGGGGAGCGGTCCTCGGCGTGGCGGCGACCCGTCCCGGCCGGCGGCCGGTGGAACGCCGAATCCTCTTCTGGGCGGTGGTGTTCTGCGAGATCACCGCCTGGTGGATCCTGATGCGCGTCGCCGACGTGGCGCTGCCCGAGGCGTACACGCTGCCGTTCGCCGCGCTGGCCCTGCTGGTCGGTGTGCTCGAACTACGGCACCGACCCGATCTGAGCAGCTGGGTGGCGTACGGGCCGGCGTTGGTCGCCGCGTTCCTGCCGACGCTGGCGATCGTGCTGGCCACCGATTCCAGCACTCTGCGGCAGATGCTCCTGCTGCTCGGTGCGGTGGCGGTGCTGATCTTCGGCTCGTCCAGCCGGCAGCAGGCCCCGGTGATCGTCGGCGCGTCGGTCACCGCGATCGCCGCGATCCACGCGCTGTTCAGCCTCGGCCCGTGGCTGGCGCTGATCCCCGTGGGGCTCCTGTTGCTCGTCCTCGGGGCGAGCAACGAACGCCGCCGCCGCGCCCAGGAACGCCTCCAGACCGCGCTGCGCGGCATGAGGTGAAACCGGAGGGTCACGGCGGCGTGGGTGGGTGGGCACGGTGAGTGGGCCGGGTTCGCCCGCCCCGGTCCTCCGCGATCTTGCACTTTCTGTCGCTGCATAGGGGGCAAATGCCGCGTTACCACCACCGAAACTGCAAGATCGCGGAGGTGGGTGGGCGGGCCCCTGGGGGGTGGGTCGCGGGGGCGGGAGGGTTACGGGAGGGTGGCTTGGAGGGCTGCGTCCTTGGTCTTGATGAGCTGCTCCAGGTCCCGCTGGTAGGTCGTCATGCGGACGCGCAGGGTTTCGTCGGAGGCGCCGAGGATCCGGACGGCCAGCAGGCCGGCATTGCGGGCATTGCCGATCGACACGGTGGCCACCGGAATCCCCGCCGGCATCTGCACGATGGACAGCAGCGAGTCCATCCCGTCGAGGTGCTTCAACGGCACCGGCACGCCGATCACCGGCAGCGGCGTCACCGAGGCGACCATGCCCGGCAGGGCGGCGGCACCACCGGCACCGGCGATGATCACCTTGAGCCCCCGGTCGACGGCGTCGCGGCCATAGTCGATCATCGCGACCGGAGTCCGGTGTGCCGAGATGACCCGCACCTCGTAGGACACCTCGAAGTCGTCCAGCACCTCGGCGGCGGCCCGCATCGTGGGCCAGTCCGAGTCGCTGCCCATAATCAGTCCGACTGTGGTCACCGGGGGTTCTCCTTGGTTCGCGGCCGCCCGGGTCACTCGTGCCCCTCGCGGAGCCAGCGCGCGGCCCGCGCCGCCCGCGCCCGTACGTCGTCCAGGTCGTCGCCGAGCACCGTGACGTGCCCGATCTTGCGGCCGGGGCGTACCTGCTTGCCGTAGAGGTGCACCTTGGCCCCCGGCTCGGCGGCGAAGAGGTGGTGCAGCCGCTCGTCGATCGACATTCCGCCCGGCTCGCCACCGAGGACGTTCGCCGACACCACCACCGGCGCCGTCAACGCGGTGTCGCCCATCGGGTAGTCCAGCACCGCCCGCACATGCTGCTCGAACTGGGAGGTCCGGGCACCCTCGATGGTCCAGTGCCCCGAGTTGTGCGGGCGCATGGCCAGCTCGTTGACCACGATCGCCGGCCGTCCCGCGTCGTCGCGCACCTCGAACAGCTCCACGGCCAGCAGGCCGACCACGCCGAGCGCGGTGGCCAGGTCGATGGCGAGCTGCTGAGCGGCGACGGCCAACTTCTCGTCCAAGCCGGGCGCCGGGGCCAGCACCTCGACGTTGATGCCGTCGCGCTGGACCGTCTCGACGACCGGGTACGCGGCCACCTGCCCGAACGGCGAACGGGCCACCTGCACGGCGAGTTCGCGACGCAGCGGCACCCGCTCCTCGACGATCAGCCGGGTGCCTCCGGCGAGCAGCGTGGTCGCCAACTCGGTCGCCTGGGTGACGTCGTCCACCATCCAGACACCCCGACCGTCGTAGCCGCCCCGGGCTGCCTTGAGCACCACCGGCCAGCCGACCTGCTCACCGAAGCCGACCAGGTCGGCGGGCTCACCGACCGGCCGCCAGGCGGGGTTGGGAGCACCCAGCTCGGTGAGGCGTTCCCGCATCACCTGCTTGTCCTGGGCGTGCAGCAACGCGTCCGCCGGCGGGTACAGGGTCACCCCTTCGGCCGTCAGGGTGCGGATGTACTCGTTGGGCACGTGCTCGTGGTCGAAGGTGACCACGTCACAGCCCTTGGCGAAGGTGCGCAGGGCGGCCAGATCGGTGTGGTCGCCGTACTGGACGTCGGCGGCGACCAGCGCCGCGCCGTCGTCGGGGGCGCTCGCGAGCACACGCAGTGACTGGCCGAGGGCGATCGCGGCCTGGTGGGTCATCCGGGCCAACTGGCCGCCACCCACCATGCCGACAACAGGCAGACCGGTACGGGAATCCATAGCGCGGCCAGCCTATCCGGGCGGCCGACGTGCCGATGCGCAGGGCCGGTGACCCACCCCGACAACGCCGCACCGGCCGCCCGGCGCGCGGTGCCGGCAACTACCGGGCGCTACGGCTCAACCCAGCTCGGCCATGAGGTCCTCGACCGAGGTGACCGGTCGCTGGCAGACGAAACCCCGACAGACGTACGCCGCGGACCGTCCGTCGACCAGCGGTCGGTCGGCGAGCAGCGGCACCCCGGGCTGGTCCGGGCGCCCGGCGACCACCACCGCTCCGGGCGGGGCGTGCCGCCGGGCCGCGGCCACCAGCGGGTCGCCGGCCGGGTCGTCGGTCGCCACAGCGATCTCGTACGGCCCGGAGAGCAGCGCCTCGCCGACCATGGCCGCGTACCCGGCGAACCGGGCGTGCCGCCCGACGATCGGCGCCACGGTGGCGAGCGCGGCCCCGGCGGCCTCGGAGTAGCGCGTCTCCCCGGTGAGCGCGGCGTACGACACGAGGCCGGCGATCAGCGCCGACCGACCCGACGGGGTGGCGTTGTCGGTCGGATCGGCCGGCCGGGCGACCAGCCGCTCCGCGTCGTCGGCCGTGTCGTAGTAGGCGCCCCCGGGCGCGGCGAAGTGCTCCAGCGCGGTGTCCAGCAGTTGACCGGCCAGGCTGAGCCAGCGACCCTCGCCGGTGAGCTGGTGCAGCGCGCAGAACGCCTCGGCCACGCAGCCGTAGTCCTCCAGCACCCCGGCCGGCTCGCCGACCCTGCCGTCGCGCGAGACCCGGCGCAGCCGGCCGTCGACCAGGTGCACGGTGGCCAGGTGCTCGGCGGCGTTGCGCATCGCGCCGTCGGCGACGATGGTGACGCCCTCCATCAGGTTGGCGTCCTCGTCCTGCGGTGCCGCGTACAGCGCGGCGACCTGCTGGAACTCGCAGATCGCGGTGATCGCCAGGCCGTTCCAGGCGGCCACCACCTTGTCGTCGCGGGCCGGCTGAGGGCGGGTGTCGCGGGCCGCGAGCAACTGCCCGACCACCCGCTGCCAGCGAGCCCGGACCTCCGGCGCGACGTCGTCGACGTCCCGGGCGAGCCGGAGCACGCTCATGCCGTGCTCGAAGGTGCCCTCGTCGGTGACGGTGAACAGGTCGGCGGCGAAGCGACCGTCGTCCTCGCCGAGCGCCTCGATGAGTTGGGCCGGCGTCCAGGCGTAGGTGAGCCCTTCGACGCCCTCGGTGTCAGCGTCCAGCGCGGACGCGAACCCCTGCCCCGGCCGATGTAGCTCGTCAGCGAGGAACCGGGCCGTGTCCCGGGCGACCCGACGGGCCAGCGGGTCGCCGGTCAGCCGCCAGAGCTGCGTGTAGACGCGCAGCAGCAGCGCGTTGTCGTAGAGCATCTTCTCGAAGTGCGGCACCGTCCAGTGCGCGTCCACCGAGTAGCGGGCGAAGCCGCCGGCAAGCTGGTCGTAGATGCCGCCGCGGGCCATCGCCTCGGCGGTGTGCCGGACGATCTCCAGGCTGCCCGGGTCGCCGGTGCGCTGGTGGTGGCGCAGCAGGAAGAGCAGGTTCATGTGCGGCGGAAACTTCGGGGCGCCCCCGAAACCGCCGTTCGTCGCGTCGTACGCACCGGCGAGGTTCGCGGCCGCGGCATCGAGCAGCGGGGCGTCCAGCGGGGCGGTGGGGCCGCCCACGGCCTGTGCGCCGCCGATCGCCTCGACCACGGCGGCGCCCTGGCGCAGCACCTCGGCGCGCTGGTCCGTCCAGGCGGTGGTGACCGACTGGAGCAGCCGGGTGAAGTTGGCGCGCGGGAAGTAGGTGCCGCAGAAGAACGGGGTGCCGTCCGGAGTGGCGAAGACCGTCATCGGCCAGCCGCCCTGCCCGGTCATCGCCTGGGTGGCGGTCATGTAGACGGCGTCGACGTCGGGACGCTCCTCACGGTCCACCTTGATCGACACGAAGTTGTCGTTCAACAGGGCGCCGACCTGCTCGTTCTCGAACGACTCGTGCGCCATGACGTGACACCAGTGGCAGGCCGCGTAGCCCACCGAGATGAGCACCGGGACGTCACGCCGTTTCGCCTCGGCGAATGCCTCGTCGCACCACGGCCACCAGTCGACCGGGTTGTCGGCGTGCTGGAGCAGGTACGGGCTGGTGGCGTCGGCGAGTCGGTTCACCCGACGACCATAACCACCTCGACCGGGTGGCGGCGGGGTGATGTCCCGGCAGGGATGGTCCCGTCAGGAAGCGCCGTCGGCGCGCAGGCGGAAGACATTCGACTCGGCCGAGTCACGCAGCGACCCGAGCACCGCGCCGATCTTGTCCGCCGGCATCGGCTTGAAGAAGTGGTAGCCCTGCGCGGACGTGCAGCCCAGCTCGGCCAGGGCCAGCCGCTGCTCGGCCGTCTCCACCCCCTCGGCGACGACCCGCAGCCCCAGCTCGTGGGCGAGCCCGACGGTGGTCCGGACTATCGCCGCGGCCTCCGGCGAGTCGGTCATCCGGATCACGAACGAACGGTCCACCTTCAACTCGTCCACGGCGATCCGGGTGAGGAACGTCAATGAGGAGAAGCCGGTGCCGAAGTCGTCCACCGCAAGCTGCACACCCATCGACCGGAGGGTGGCGAGCACCTCGTCGATGATCTCCAGCTCGCTCATCACCACCGTCTCGGTGATCTCCAGGACCAACCGGTGCGGCGGCACCTGGTGTCGGCGCAGCGCTTCGGCGATCTCCGCCGGCAGGCGCGGGTCGAGCAGACTGCGCGCGGAGAGGTTGACCGAGATCGGGACGTCCAGCCCCTCGCGGGCCCAGCCGGCGGCCACGCCGAGCGCCTTGTCCAGCACGTAGCGCGTGAACGTGCCGAGCTGCTCGCTGTTTTCCACCGGGCGGATGAAGTCGGCCGGGTTCAGCCAGCCGCGCCGGGGGTGCTGCCAGCGGATCAGCGCCTCCACCCCGGTGGGCGCGCCGGTGGCCAGGTCGACCGCCGGCTGCAACGCCAGCACCAACTGGTCGTCGACCTTCAGCGCCTCGCGCAGCTCGGCCAGCAGGGCCAACTGGTCGGTGCTGGCCGCATCCCTGGTGCTGTCGTACGCGGCGACGCTGCCGCCGCCCTCCTTGGCCTGGTACATCGCGATGTCCGCGCGGCGCAGCAGCTCGGTCAGGTCGGCGGTGCCGGCGTCGGCGACCACCACCCCGACGGAGACCTCGATGGACATCCGCACCCCGGCCACCTCGGTCGGCGCGGCCAGCCGCTCGGCGATCTCGCGAGCCTGTCGCAGGGCGTGCGCCATCGGCGCGGCCCGGTCACCGAGCACGGGGACCGAGGTGAGCAGCAGCGCGAACTCGTCGCCGCCGAGCCGGCCGAGCAGGTCACCGGGGCGGGCCAGCGCGCTGAGCCGGTTGGCGGTCAGCCGCAGCAACTGGTCGCCGGCCGCGTGCCCGAGGGTGTCGTTGACTTCCTTGAACTGGTTGATGTCCAGCAGCAGCAGCGCCACCGGGTGGTCGTGGGCGAGCTGCCGCAGCGACTGGTCGCCCTTGCCGAGCATCGCCGTGCGGTTCGCCAGCCCGGTGAGCGGGTCGTGCACCGCCTCGTACGACGAGCGGGCGGTGACCAGCCGCAGCTCACGATGGGTCGCGGCGTCGTGCAGGGCGGCGGCGAGCGCGTCGCCGAAGGCCGCCACCGCGTCCCGTTCCCGGGTCGCGGGTGGAGCGGAGCGCGGGAACCGGACCCGTAGCTGGCCGACCGGCGCGGCGCCCACCGACAGGGGACGGACCATCTCGTACTCGTCGGGCTCCGACCGGTCCGGGGGGCCCACCTCCCGGTCGAGCAGCTGACCGCCGGCGTCTCCCCGGTAGCGACGCCACCTGCCGTCGGCCCGGGCCACGTCGACATCGACCAGCTCGGCGTTGAACAGCGCCAGCGCGCCGGTCACCGCCGCGCTGGCCACGCCCCGCTCGTCGAGCTGGTTGAGAGCCGCGGTGGCCTCGGCGAAGGCACGCCACGTCCGGCGTTCCTGGTCCGCGCGCAGCCGGTAGCGGTAGGTCTGTTGCAGCAGCCAGAGCAACGGCGGGAGCAGCAGCAACCAGCGCGAATCCAGTTCCAGCAGCGCGATCACGACCAGGCCGACCGCCACGTTGCCCACGAACATCAGCAGCTTGCCGCGCAGCGCGGCGAGCAGCGGCGGCCCGATGGGCAGCCCGTGCCGCAGGCCCAGCGTCACCCCACCGAGCCACGCGGTCGCCAGGAGGTAGGTCACCGAACCGACGATCACGGCCAGCGCCAGCATCGGCGTCGGCGAGGCGAGCAGCGGATGCCCCAGGGCGGTGGTCACGGACACGGCCAGCGCCGACGCGGCAGTCAGCGACGCGGCGATTCGGACGATCTCCAGCGGCGGGCGGCGGTCGCTGTGCAGCGACAGCGCCGTCCAGGCCAGCCCGGTGCCGAGCAGGGTGGCCGACGGCAGCCAGCCGGCCGGCGCGAGGTAGAGGCAGACGATCAGGGCGGCCTCGCCCCAGGTGATGCTGACCATGCCGGCGGAGCTGCGGAAGCGAAGCCGGGCGAGTTGGGCCACGGCGAGGACGGCGACGGCGATGCCGAAGCGGGCCGGTCCACCGAGAGGATCGTCGGACGGCAGCCCGGCCGGAAGGGTCAGACCGACCACGGCGGCGGCCAGTGCCGTCACCGTCACCGCAGCCGTCAGCACGAGCAGCCGGGCTGGCATGCCGTGCACCCCGAGCCGGTCGAACGGGTCGCCGCCCGTGCCGGAGGTCATCGACCTCCCCCGTCAGCCGACCGACCGACGGTACGGTGGGCGGCCGGTGCTGTGACGGACATCGGCGCCCCCTTCCGCGCACGGCTCGAGGACTTTTGGTCCCCCCGGCGGAAGGCTAAGCCAAACCGGGTGGTCGCAACAGGGGTCCACCACCCGGTTCGGCGTGAATCATGCCCGGACTACCCGTTCCGCTGCTGCTGGTGCCCATTGGGAGCGTGCGTGGATGAATCATGCGCGCTGGTCCCGTCTGTCGGATCGACGACTGAAGCGTCGGCCCTGGTCGCATCGGTCGACCGCCCCTGCTGCGGAAACCGGTCGGGCAGACGCCGCAGTCGAGCGTTCATGTTGCGGATCAGCAGGATGGTCGCGGCGGCCAGCAGCAGGATGAGGAAAAGGCCCATCGGCCCGGCCAGGCCACCCGTGCGGGTGTCCCCGAAGTTGTTCTCCGCGAGCACCTGGGCAGCGGTCAGCATGGCGTTCCTCCGATGTGCGATTGCCTACCAGGGTATCCCCGGCCGGAATCAGCCCGCGTGCGCCGTCTCCCGCACTCCGGCGAAGAGGTCGGACTCGGGCAGCGGGCTGTCCACCATGGTGCGCGCCAGCTCGAAATCCTCCGTCGGCCAGGCACGCTGCTGCATCTCCATGGGCACGTGGAACCAGAAGCCGTCCGGGTCGACCTGGGTGGCGTGGGCGCGCAGCGCGTCGTCCCGGACGGGGAAGTATTCGGCGCAGTCCACCCGGGTGGTGATGCGGGGGCCCTTGTCCGGGCGCTCGTCCCAGCGCTTGAGCCACTCCTCGTACGGCGACTCGGCACCCGTGCTGAGCACGGCCTCGTGCAGAGCCATGATCTTGGCCTTGGAGAAGCCGATGTCGTAGTAGAGCTTCAGCGGCTGCCAGGGGGCGCCCAGCTCCGGGTAGCGCTCCGGGTCGCCGGCGGCCTCGAACGCGGCCACGCTCACCTTGTGGCACATGATGTGGTCGGGGTGCGGGTAGCCACCCTCCTCGTCGTACGTGGTCACGACGTGCGGACGGAACTCACGCATCAGGCGCACCAGCGGGCCGGCCGCCACCTCGACGTCCTGGAGGGCAAAGCAACCCTCGGGCAGCGGCGGCAGCGGGTCGCCCTCGGGCAGGCCGGAGTCGACGAACCCGAGCCAGGCCTGGTCGACACCGAGGATCGCCCGCGCGGCGTCCATCTCGGCACGCCGGATCTCCGCGATGTTGGCCCAGACGTCGGGCCGGTCGAGCTTGGGGTTGAGGACGCTGCCGCGCTCACCGCCAGTGCACGTCACCACCAGCACGTCCACCCCCTGGGCGACGTACTTCGCCATCGTCGCCGCACCCTTGCTCGACTCGTCGTCCGGGTGCGCGTGGACGGCCATGAGACGCAGCTGCTCTGCCAACTTCGGCGCTCCTCGTCTGTGCCGGCCGGTGGACCCGACCGGGCTCGACCGGCTGACCTGCCGGGACCCTCCTCGCCCCGCTGCCGGTCGGCACCGCGGGGCCCGACCTGCCATTCCTGCCGGTCGGCCGGGCTGGGAGGATGGGCTTCTGCCATTCTTGCCGATGCCGCCGACAACAACGCCAGGAGATACCCGCCGGTGACCGAGACGCACGCCACAATTTCACCGGGCGCGCCGGTTTTCCCCGCCAGGCGCTACGGCCGTCGCCGGGCGCCCGGCGACGGCCGCCGTCGTACGTTGCTGACCGCGCTGGTGCTCCTGGTGCTGGTGGCGGTGCTGAGCCTGATCTCGCTGCGGCTCTACCGGCAGTACGGCGACCCGGCCTACGACGCCCAGGTGATCACGTACACCGACATCACGGACAGCCAGGTGGTCGTCGACTTCCGGGTGACCGTGCCGCCGGGCGGATCGGCGGTCTGTGTGCTGCGCGCCCGGGACCGCGCCGGCGTCGAGGTGGCCCGCGAGGAGGTCACGGTAAGCGCCGCACCCGGCGACCGGCACGTCACCACCCAGCACCGTCTGAGCACCTCCGCCCGTCCGTTCATCGGCGAGGTGCTGCGCTGCCGGGCCCCTTTCTGAGCTGCTGAAACGTCATCCCGCAACGCCCACGGGCAACCCGCCGCGGCGCGTCGACCGCGGGCGCCGGATGCGGACGCCGCCGGTGATCGCCGGCACGCTGCGTCGTACCGCACTGGTAACTTGGAAGTTCACCTGTCAGCCAGCCACGCACAACTGAGGAGAACGCCTGTGTCCACTGGCAACGAGGCGCCCGCCACCTGGCTGTCCCAGGACGCGTACGACCGCCTCCAGGCCGAGCTCGACGAGCACATCGCCAACCGTCCGGCGATCGCAGCCGAGATCAACGCTCGGCGTGAGGAGGGCGACCTGCGCGAGAACGGCGGCTACCACGCCGCCCGCGAGGAGCAGGGCAAGGCGGAGGGTCGCATCCGCTACCTGCAGGAACTGCTGCGCACCGCAAAGGTCGGCGAGGCCCCGACGGCCGACGCGGTGTCGCCCGGCATGGTCGTGACGATCTACTTCGACGACGACGCCGACGACACCGAGACCTTCCTGCTCGGCTCGCGGGAGATCGCCGCCACCACCGACCTCACCGTGTACAGCCCCGAGTCGGCGCTCGGTAAGGCGATCCTGGGTGGCCGCTCCGGGCAGACCTGCACCTACACGGCCCCGAGTGGCGCCGACATCAAGGTGACCGTGGTCAGTTTCGAGCCGTTCTCCGGCTGAGCGTCACGCGGCTCCGCACCGCGGGCCTTCCAGGGCATTTGAACGCCGTCTGACGTGTTCCGCCGCCGAGGCGTGACACACCCGTGTCATGCCTCGGCGGCGAAGACCACCTGGTAGCCACTGGCTCGCAACGCGCTGATCAGCGTGTCGGAGTGCTCCACACCACGGGTCTCCACCGACAGCGCCACCTCCACCTCGCCGAGACCCAGGTGCGGATTGGCTCGCTGGTGTTCCACGTCCACCACGTTGGCCCGGTGCTCGGCGATCTGGCTGAGCAGCGAGGCGAGCTGCCCGGGCCGGTCCGAGCAGCGCACCGTCACCCGCAGGTAGCGGCCGGCGGCCGCCAGACCGTGCTCGATCACCCGCATCATCAGCAGGGGGTCGATGTTGCCGCCGGAGAGCACCGCGACCACGGGCGTCTCCACCTCCACCACGCCGGCCAGGAGCGCGGCCACGCCGACCGCCCCGGCCGGCTCGACGACCTGCTTGCCGCGCTCCAACAGCATCAGCAGGGCCCGGGAGATGTCCTCCTCGGTGACCGTGACGATCTCGTCGACGAGCTTGCGGACATGGTTGAACGTGATCTCCCCCGGCCGCCCGACCGCGATGCCGTCCGCGATGGTGGCGAAGGCGGGCAGCCGGACCGGTTCCCCGGCCAACAGGGAGGGCGGGAAGGCCGCCGCGCCGGCCGCCTGCACGCCGATGATGCGGACGTCCGGCCGCAGTGCCTTGGCTGCCACCGCCATGCCCGAAATCAGGCCGCCGCCGCCCACCCCGGTGATGATCGTCCGCACCTCAGGGCACTGTTCGAGGATCTCCAACGCCACCGTGCCCTGCCCGGCGATCACGTCGCGGTGGTCGAACGGGTGGATGAGCACCGCGCCGGTGCGCTCGGCGTACGTCTGCGCCGCCACCAGCGACTCGTCGACCGTGTTGCCGGCCAGCTCGACCTGCGCGCCGTACCCCTTGGTGGCGGCGACCTTCGGCAGCGGCGCGTTGACCGGCATGAAGACCGTCGCGTGCGTGCCGATCAGCCCGGCGGCGAGAGCCACGCCCTGCGCGTGGTTACCGGCGCTCGCCGCCACCACGCCGCGTTCACGCTCGGCCGCCGACAGCCGGGAGATCCGTACGTACGCGCCGCGCACCTTGTACGAGCCGGCGCGCTGCACGTTCTCGCACTTGAGCCAGGTCGGACCGCCCAGTGCCGCGCTCAGTGGCCGGGAGGGCTCCAGCGGGGTGGTCCGGACGACGTCGGCGAGCAGTTTCCGCGCAGCCCGTACGTCGTCGAGGCCGACCAGTTCCGTCATGCCCCCGATCGTGCCACCCGGCTCCGGCGGCTCCTGCGGCGACACCGGGTTGATCCACTCGACGTCCCCGATGTGGCGATGTCAACCGCGCCCGACACCGCCACCTCGGCGATCCCGAGTGGATCACGGTGTCGGCGCGGCCTCCGGTGCGGCAGGGGCCGCCGGAGTCGCGGCCGGGCCCGCCGGAGTCGCGGCCGGGCCCGCCGGAGTCGCGGCCGGGCCCGCCGGAGTCGCGGCCGGGGCCTCTGGCGCGGCAGGGCTCGCCGGGGTCGCCATCGTCGGAGCGGGACCGGCCGAGGACGAAGGGGACGCCGGCCACACCGGGGCCGCTGGCCACACCGGGGCCGCTGGCCACACCGGGGCCGCTGGCCACACCGGGGCCGTTGGCCACACCGGGGCGGTCGGCCACACCGGGGCGGCGCGGGCGATCCGGGCCTCCTGCGCGGCGGAGATCCGGTGGATCAGCACGATCAGCGTCACCGCGGCGATCGCACAGCCCAGCGCGGGCAGGGTATTGCGGAGCAGAGAGTCGCCGTAGTAGTCGACGTACGCCTGGTAGCCGGCGTCGGTGAACGGAGTCTCCGGCAGCCGGTCGTACGCCCGATCGTCCAAGCGGCTGCTCACCCGGTCGCCGACGCTGAACACCAGCCAGGCGCACCACCAGACGACCACGAGAGTCGGCGTGAACCGCCGCCAGAGGCTGTCCCGCGCCACGTTGGCCACGACCCGGGCCGGCACCACGAAGTTCGCGAAGGGCACCAGCCAGCCGGCGATGGCCCAGCCGGCCCCGAGGGTCGGCAGTGCACCGGGGAAGGCGTCGGTGTTCTTCCGGGTCCGCCACGTCCAGATGATCACCAGTACGGCGGCGGTGATCTGCGCCACCGCCATGAGCAGCGACAGCAGCCCGCCGACGAGCACCGCGCCGAGCAGCAGGTCAGCGTCGTCGTTGGCCCTGGCCTGCCGGGCCATCACCATGCCGATCAGCGGGGACAGCGCCACCACCAGGTAGAGCACGGCGGTCGCGCCGACGGCGATGTTCGCGGCCAGGCCGATCCCGCGTACGCGGTAGGTCGGCAGGCCCGGCGTGACGGCGGGCTGGCCCAACGGCGTGTGGCAGCGCTGGCAGTCGTTGTGCTCGGGGGACGTGGGGTCCCCGCAGGTCTGGCAGCGCATTGGAGTCCCCCGGGTCCGCGCGACGTTGCGCGCACACGGTAGACGATCATGCGGCGGCCGGCGACCCCGTTCCGACGAGGGGATAACCGGGGGCGTGACGCGGCCACGGGGCGGCCATCTCGAACTGACCGGCCACGCCGAGCAGCAGCAGTTCCGAGCCGGGCGGGCCGACGATCTGCACGGCAACCGGCAGGCCGTCCGGCCGGCGGCCCACCGGCACCACGATCGCCGGCAGGCCGGCGATGTTCCACGGCGCGGCGTACGGGGCGTACCGGATGTTGGCCGACATGTTCGCCCGCCAGGACCGCTCGGACCAGCGCCCGGCCTCCGGCGGCGCGCTGGCCAGCGCGGGGGTGAGCAGCAGGTCGACCGAGTGGTCGGTGAAGAAGTCGACCGAGCGCTGCCGCCAGGCGGCCCGGTCGGCCTCCCGGACGTAACCGCGACGCTGCGCCCACTCGCCCAGCGCGACGTGCCGCCGAGTACGGCGCTGGAGACCGCGCCGGTCCAGCCCGGCGGCCCGGACGTCGGTGGCCGCCGCGGCGAGCCAGGTGGCGATGCCCTGCAGGCCCAGGGCCGTGGGGTAGACCGGATCGGCTGGCACGGTGTCGTGCCCGGCGGCGGCGAGCAGCCGGCCGGCGGTGGCCACCGCGTCCCGGTTGGGCGCGTCCGCTGCGACGCCGCGCACCGGGGAGCGCAGTGAGACACCCACCCGCAGCCGCTGCGGCGGGACCAGCTTCTCCGCTCGCCGGCCGGCGAGCACCGAGAAGCCGACCGCCGCGTCCGCGACCGTGCTGGTCAGCATGCCGTGCTCGGTGAGGCCGAACCAGTCCTCCGCGCCGAGCTGGCAGGGGACCACGCCCCGGCCGGGCTTGAGCCCGACCAGGCCGCAACAGGCCGCGGGAATCCGGATCGAGCCGAGACCGTCGTTGCCGTGCGCGATGGGCACCAGGCCGGCGGCCACCGCGGCGGCGGCGCCGCCCGAGGAGCCACCGGGGGTACGCGTGTTGTCCCACGGGTTGCGGGTCACCGCGCTGTCGTCGTCGGTGAGTGCCCACAGCCCCAGCTCCGGCATCCGGGTGACTCCGAGGATCACCGCGCCGGCGCCGCGCAGCCGACGCACCACCTCGTGGTCGGCCTCCGCGACGTCGGTCCGCACGGCTGCCGATCCGTTCCAGGTGGGCAGGCCGGCGACCGGGGTGTTCTCCTTGACCGCCACCGGCACCCCGGCCAGGGGGAGGTTGGCCAGGTCCTCCTGCTCGTCGACCTTCTCGGCCTCGGTGATCGCCTCGCCGCCGCGAACGGCGCGGAAGGCGACCAGCTCGCGGTCGGCCGAGGCGATGTACTCCAGGTGGTCGGCGACGACCTGGGTGGCCGAGACGTCACCCCGGCGTACGCCTCGGGCGATCTGCTTGGCGGTCGCCCCGACCCAGGTCGCCATGATGTCCTGCACGGCCATCCTTCCCAGCGGTCAGCCCAGCGCCTGCTCCAGATCGGCGAGCAGGTCGTCGACCGTCTCGATGCCGACAGACAGTCGCACGAGATCGCCGGGAACTTCAAGCGGCGAGCCGGCAGCACTTGCGTGTGTCATCCGACCCGGGTGTTCGATCAGGGATTCCACGCCGCCGAGCGACTCGGCGAGCACGAAGAGCTTGGCGCGGTTGCAGATCTCCACGGCGTGGCCCTCACCACCGGCGGCGCGGAACGAGATCATGCCGCCGAACCGGCGCATCTGCTTGGCGGCCAGCTCGTAACCGGGGTGCGAGGGCAGCCCGGGGTAGATCACCTCGGCCACCTTGGCGTGCCCGTCGAGGTACGCGGCGAGCCGCTCGGCGTTGTCGCAGTGCCGGTCCATGCGTACCCCGAGGGTCTTGATGCCGCGCAGGGTGAGCCAGGCGTCGAACGGGCCGTTGATCGCGCCCATCGCGTTCTGGTGGTAGCGCAACTCCTCGCCGAGCCCGGCGTCGGCGACGACGAGCGCGCCACCGACCACGTCGGAGTGCCCACCGATGTACTTGGTGGTGGAGTGCACCACCACGTCCGCGCCGAAGGCGATCGGCTGCTGGAGGTACGGCGAGGCGAAGGTGTTGTCGACAACCAGCAGCGCGCCCGCGTCGTGTGCCACGGCGGCCAGGGCGGCGATGTCGGCGATGCCGAGCAGCGGGTTCGTCGGCGTCTCCACCCAGACGATCTTCGTCCGACCGGGCTGCACGGCGGCCCGGACCGCGGCCGCGTCGGAGACCTTGGCGGGGGTGAACTCCAGGCCCCAGCGCTGGGCCACCCGGGCGAATAGCCGGTAGGTGCCGCCGTACGCGTCGTCCGGGATGATCACGTGGTCGCCCGGCTGGCAGACGGCCCGCAGCAGGGTGTCCTCCGCGGCCAGGCCGCTGGCGAAGGCGAGGCCCACCGGCCCGCCCTCCAGCGCGGCCAGGCACTCCTGGAGGGCGTCCCGGGTCGGATTGCCGGAGCGGCTGTACTCGTAGCCGAGCCGGGGCGCGCCGACCGCGTCCTGGGCGTACGTGCTGGTCTGGTAGATCGGCGGGATCACCGCACCGGTGCGGGCCTCAGGGTCCTGACCGGCGTGAATGGCAAGCGTCTCGAAGCCGTGACTCATGCTGGTGAGGCTAGTGCCCCCGTCCCGAGGGCTGGAACGGAACCCGTGTTCCGGGCGGGGCCGGACCATCCGGCCCGGCCCTCACGTGCCGGCCAAAAGGTCGGCGGGCCGGTCGGCCGACCGGAACGGGCAGGCTGATCCAGATCGGTAAATGGCTACCACAGTCGATGGATGCGCGGGGGCGCGCGTCTTGCGCAGCCGCCGACATAGCCTGGGGCGATGAGCGGGTGCGTGTTCTGCGGGATCGTGTCGGGTGACGTGCCGGCGTTCCGGGTCGCGGACGATGCCGACGGGGTGGCGTTCCTCGACACCCGCCCGGTGTTCAAGGGACACGTGCTGGTGGTGCCCCGGGTGCACCTGGTGACCCTGGCCGAGCTCCCGGCCGACCTGCTGCCCGGCTACTTCGCCCTGGTCCAGCGCCTGGCGGTGGCCGTGGAGTCCGCTCTGGGGGCCGGTGGAACGTTCGTGGCGGTGAACAACAAGGTGTCCCAGTCCGTCCCGCACCTGCACACCCACGTGGTGCCGCGCACCAAGGGCGACGGGCTGCGCGGGTTCTTCTGGCCGCGTACGCGCTACGCGGACGACGCCGAGGCCCAGACCTACGCGGACCGGGTCGCCGCCGCGCTCTCGGGCGCGGCCTGACTCACACCCGCGTGGGTAAGGAAGGTAGACCCACCGGTGTTGCACGCTGCGAGAGGTACGAGAGGAGATCCCCACGTGTTTTTGCGCCGTATGAACGCCGAGATGGTTTCGCCCGACCAGGCCCTGCCGGGCCGTCAGATCGCCATGCCGGTCGCCGACCGCCACGAGGTGCTGGGCACCCCGTTGAAGGGCCCGTTCCCGGAGGGGCTGCAGGTAGCGGTCTTCGGCATGGGCTGCTTCTGGGGCGCTGAGCGGCTGTTCTGGACGCTGCCCGGTGTCTACACCACGTCCGCCGGCTACGCGGGTGGCATCACCAAGAACCCGACGTACGAGGAGACGTGTTCCGGCCGGACCGGGCACGCCGAGGTCGTCCAGGTGGTGTACGACCCCAGCAAGATCACGTATGAGGACCTGCTGAAGGTCTTCTGGGAGAACCACGACCCGACCCAGGGCATGCGCCAGGGCAACGACGTGGGCACCCAGTACCGGTCGGCGATCTACACGACCACCGACGAGCAGCGGGCCATCGCGGAGTCGTCCCGGGACGCGTTCCAGCCGATCGTGACGCGGGCCGGCAAGGGCGAGATCACCACCGAGATCGCCCCGCTCGGCAACTACTACTTCGCCGAGGACTACCACCAGCAGTACCTCGCCCCGACCAAAAACCCGAACGGGTACTGCAACCACGGCCCGAACGGCCTGAGCTGCCCGGTCGGCGTGGCCCGCGTCGGCGGCTGACCCACCTGCGTGAACGCGATGCCCGGCTGCCCACGAGGTGGCCGGGCATTCCCGTTTGGCCCTGTGATCGAAATCCGTTGCCGAGCCCGCCGGGGACTCGATAGCGTGCAGGTACACGTGAAAGGAGGTGGTCCAGACTTGTATAGCAATCGGACTCGTGAGGTGGCTGTCAGCTAGCCGCTGTCCTCGACAGTGATCCGTCCGCCGCGAGGCGGGCAACCAGTACGACCGTCGAGACCGTGTGGCAGCGGTGCGGCGAATTCCAGACAGCCACCCGACCCCCGGGGTGCCGGCCAAGTCCAGCCGGCCCGCGCGACAGCGCGGAGCGCCCCGGGGGTCGCTCCATAGCTGCGGGAGATCAGTGTGTCGATGCGCGAGCTGGTGATTCTCGGGACGGCCAGCCAGACGCCCACCCGGCAGCGCAACCACAACGGGTACGTGCTGCGCTGGGACGACGAGGTGATCCTCTTCGACCCGGGCGAGGGCAGCCAGCGGCAACTCCTGCACACCACGGTCACCGCGACCGACCTGACCCGGATCTGCGTCACGCACTTCCACGGCGACCACTGCCTCGGCCTGCCGGGCACCATCCAGCGACTCTCGCTGGACCGGGTGGCGCATCCGGTCGCCGTGCACTTCCCGGCGGGCGGCGCCGAGTACTTCGCCCGACTGCGGCACGCCACCTCCTTCTACGAGACGGCCGAGCTGGCGGTCACCCCGATCGAGACCGACGGTCAACGGATCGCCCTGAGCTGCGGCACGCTGGAGGCCCGCCGGCTGCGGCACCCCATCGAGACGTACGGCTATCGGCTGATCGAGCCGGACGGCTGCCGGATGCTGCCGGAGAAGCTGGCCGCGTACGGCATCGCCGGTCCGGCCGTCGGCGAGCTGATCCGCGTCGGGCACCTGGACCTCGACGGTCGTCGCGTCACCCGCGACGAGGTGAGCGTGCCCCGGCCGGGGCAGCGGTTCGCCTTCGTGATGGACACCGGCCTCTGCGACGGGGTGTACGCCCTGGCCGAGCACGCCGACCTGCTGGTCATCGAGTCGACGTTCCTGGAGTCGGAGGCCGCGCTCGCCGCCGAGGTCGGCCACCTGACCGCGGCGCAGGCCGCGCGGGTGGCGACCGAATCGGGGGTACGCAGGCTGGTGCTCACGCACTTCTCGCAGCGCTACCCCGACCCGCGCCGGTTCTTCGACGAGGCCCGCGCGCACTTCGACGGCGACCTGGTCATCGCCGAGGATCTGACCACCGTGCAGGTCCCGCCGCGCCGGGTAGCCTCGGCCGGATGACCGTCACGCTCCGCCCCGCGACCGAAGGCGATCTGATGGCGGTGGGTGCCCTGCACCAGCGTTCCCGGGTCGCCGCGTACTCCGCCTTCCTGCCGCCCGAGGCGCTGGCCGACCCGACACCGGCGGCGATGGGCGCGTACTGGACCGAGCGGTGGAGATGGGAACAGGACACCCACCGACTGACCGTCGCGGAGCGGGCCGGAGCGCTCGTGGGGTTCAGCTACCTGGGCCCGGACGACGAGGACGACCCGGCGACGGGGCTACTCAACGCCATCCACCTCGACCCGACCGAGCAGGGCCGGGGCGTCGGCCGGGCGCTGATGGTCGACGCCCTGGATGCCATGCGGGCGCGGGGCTGGCAGCGGGCGGTGCTCTGGGTGCTACGCGACAACGCGCACGCCCGCACGTTCTACGAGCGCGGCGGGTGGGCGCCGACGGGCGCGCAGCGCGAGGAGTACATCGGCACCGCCCCCACCCCGCAACTGCGCTACACCCGCCGCCTTTGACGTGCAAGGAAGGGCACCTTCTTAACGCCTCCGGTTGTACAGGGGTCCCTTATTAACATGCGCGTCGCCGCCGCTTGCTGCTTGGCACGGCTGCCGACTCCCGGCCGCCGAAGGCCGGCGGCCGGGAGCGCGTTTGTTAATAAGGGACCCCTGCTCTACACGGGGCGTTAAGAAGGTGCCCTTCCTTGCGGTTTAGTGGGCGCCCAGGTGGGCCAGGAGGTCCTGGCGGGTCAGGACGCCCTTGGGCTTGCCGTCGACCAGGACCAGCGCGGCGTCGGACTTCTCCAGCAGGCCGACGGCCTCGCTCACCGGCTGGCCGCCACCGATCATCGGCAGCGGGTCGCCCATGTGCCGCTCGATGGTGTCGTGCAGGTGGGCCTGACCGGTGAACAGCGCGTCGAGCAGGTTTCGCTCGGCGATCGAGCCGGCGACCTCACCGGTCACCACGGGCGGCTCGGCCTTGAGCACGGGCAGCTGCGAGACGCCGTACTCGCGCATGTAGTCGATCGCGTCGCGGACCGTCTCGGTCGGGTGTACGTGCACCAGCTCGGGCAGGCCGCCCGGCTTGCTGGCCAGCGCGTCGGCCACCGTCGGCTCGTGGCCGGAGTTGTCCAGGAAGCCGTACCGGGCCATCCACGAGTCGTTGAAGATCTTCGACAGGTAACCCCGGCCGCCGTCGGGCAGCAGCACCACGATCACGTCGTCCGGGCCGGCCTTGCGGGCCACCTCCAACGCGGCGACCACGGCCATCCCGCAGGAGCCCCCGACCAGCAGGCCCTCCTCGCGGGCCAGCCGCCGGGTCATCTCGAAGGACGCCTTGTCGGAGACCTCGACGATCTCGTCGGCCACACCCCGGTCGTACGTCTCCGGCCAGAAGTCCTCGCCGACGCCCTCGACCAGGTACGGCCGGCCGGTGCCGCCGGAGTAGACCGAGCCCTCCGGGTCGGCCCCGATGACCTTCACCCGGCCGTCGGAGGCCTCCTTGAGGTACTGCCCGATGCCGGAGATCGTCCCGCCGGTGCCGACGCCCGTCACGAAGTGGGTGAGCCCGCCCTCGGTCTGCTTCCACAGCTCCGGGCCGGTCGTCTCGTAGTGCGAACGCGGGTTCGCCGGGTTGCTGTACTGGTCGGGCTTCCAGGCGCCGGGAATCTCCCGGGTCAGCCGGTCGGAGACGTTGTAGTACGAGCGCGGGTCCTCCGGCGCGACGGCGGTCGGGCAGACCACCACCTCGGCGCCGTACGCCCGCAGCACGTCCTGCTTGTCCTGACTGACCTTGTCGGGGCAGACGAAGACGCACTTGTAGCCCTTGAGCTGGGCGACCAGGGCGAGCCCGACACCGGTGTTGCCGCTGGTCGGCTCGACGATGGTGCCACCGGGCCGCAGCAGGCCCGCCGCCTCGGCATCCTCGACCATGCGCAGCGCGATGCGGTCCTTCACCGAGCCGCCCGGGTTGACGTACTCCACCTTGGCGAGCACGGTGGCCTGGATGCCCTCGGTGACGTTGCGCAGGCGGACCAGCGGGGTGTTGCCGATCATGTCGACGACGTTGTCGTAGTACTGCACGGTGTGCCCTTCGTTGCGGCGCCGGCGACGGCGGCCGGGCAGACGTATCCTCGCCGACCAGCGTACGTGCCGTCAGGGCACCAGCCCCCCGGGGATGACCGAGCTGCGTCGGGCCTCCCACTCAAGGAAACGGTCGGTCTCGGCGAGCACGCTGCCGGCCAGCCAGGTGATCATCACTGCGTCGTCGGCCAGCCCGAAGATCGCCAGTGGGATCTCCGGCAGCAGGTCGATGGGCGAGACGATGTACGCCGTGGCCGCCGTCATCAGGGCCAGCCGGAGGCCACCGTCGTACTCCCTCCGGGTCGTCGCCCGGATCATCCGGGGCAGCGCCGCCAGTCGGGTGCCCAGCGAGGGCCCGCCGCGCGCCCCCGCCGCCAGGGCCCGCGCCAGGGCCGTGAACGCCGCGCTGCGCTTCAGTGTCTTCCCCATCGTCGCGCTCCTCTCCGCCGGATCAGCGTGGCGGGTCGGCGCAAGTCGGCCGGCCTCCACCGGACAGGTACCCCGTCGCGTCGGTTTCCAGGCACTCCCGAGCCGGGACGACGACAGCGGCGTGTCGGGCCGGCGCGATAATGTCGGCATATGGGGGTGGCTGGTTCTGTCGTACCCGTTGGTCCGCGCTGGCGGCAGGCCTGGCGGATCGCCCGGCTGGCGGCTATCGGGACGGGCGTCACCGCGGCGGCCGCGATGGCCACCGGCGGGGTGCTGCTCGGCCAGGCCCGCCAGGCCCGGCGCACCATCCCGATGGCCGAGGCCCCGCCGCCGCGCTGCGACGGGATGTACGGCGCGAAGTTCCCCGGCCCCCCGCTCACCATGGTCGTGCTCGGTGACTCGTCGGCGGCCGGCTACGGGGTGCACCGCCGCCGGGAGACACCGGGGGCGCTGCTCGCCACCGGGCTGTCCCGGCGGTTGCACCGGCCGGTTCTGGTGCGTCGTTTCGCGGTGGTCGGCGCCATCTCCGCGGCGCTCCGGCACCAGGTGGAGGCGGCGTTGGAGTGCGCGCCGGACATCGCGGTGATCCTGATCGGCGGCAACGACATCACCAACCGCACGCCGCGCGGCCTGGCGGTGCGCTATCTGGTCGAGGCGGTCCACGCGCTGCGCGACGCCGGCTGCGAGGTGGTCGTCGGCACCTGCCCCGACCTCGGCGCGATCCGGCCGATCCAGCCACCGCTGCGTTGGCTGGCGCACCGGTGGAGTCGCCAGCTCGCCGCCGCCCAGACGGTGGCGGTGGTCGAGGCGGGCGGCTCGACGGTGTCCCTCGGCGACCTGCTCGGCCCACGGTTCGCCGCCGAACCGCACCGAATGTTCGCCTGGGACCGGTTCCACCCCTCCGCCGAGGGGTACGCGATGGCCGCCGCCGCTCTGCTGCCGACGATGCTCTCGGCGCTCGGCTCCGGGCCGGAGCGACGGGTCACACCGGCGCGGGGCGAGGGCGTACGGTCGCTGCCAAAGGCCGCGCAGGAGGCGGCCCGGCACGCCGGCACCGAGGTCAGCGGCACCCAGGTCCGGGGCCGCGATCGAGGGCCGGCCGGCCGGTGGGCGCAGCTGCGTCGCCGGGCGTTTTTCGGTGTCAACACGGTGCCGCGGTCCGGCTCCGCGACGGACACTTCGACAGTGGAGGGACTGGCATGAACGAGCGCAGCGAGCGGAGCGTGACCGCCGGTCTTCCCGGCCGCCTGGGTCGGGCGGCGGCGCTGTCGCTGCTTGCCGGCACGGTGGGCGGCGTCGCCGTCCTGGCCGGTGAGGCGTTCGTCGCCCGGCACCGGCGCTACGCCGAGCCGGAGCTGGGGCTGGCGTTGCGGGCCACGATCGGTCGGGCCGACGCCGCACCGCTGCGGCTGGTGCTGCTCGGTGACTCGTCGGCGTTGGGCGTGGGCGTCGACCGCCTCGACGACACCATCGGCGGGCAGTTGGCCAACCTGCTCGCCGAGGGTCCGACCGGCCGCCGGGTGCACCTGTCCAGCGTCGGCGTCTCCGGGTCCCGCTCGACGGACCTGGCCACCCAGGTCGCCCGGGCCCTGCTCGGCGAGCGGCCCGACGTGGCGCTGATCCTGATCGGCGCGAACGACGCCACCGGGCTGCGCCGGCCCGCCGACGCGTCCGCCTATCTCGGGGCGGCGGTGCACCGGCTGCGGGAGGCGCGCGTCGAGGTGGTGGTGGGCACCTGCCCCGACCTCGGCGCCGTACGCGCCATCGCGCCGCCGCTGCGTCAGCTGGTCGGCTGGTCCGGGCGGCGGGTGGCCCGCGCGCAGACCACGGCGGTGTTGGAGGCGGGCGGCGCGGTGGTCGACCTGGCCACCGAGACCGGGCCGGTCTTCCGGGCCGACGCGGGGACGCTCTGCCACGACGGCTTCCACCCCTCCGCCGACGGCTACCGGGTGTGGGCGCATGCCCTGCTGCCGGCTGTCGCTGCCGCGGCGGCGGTCGCCTCCCGGCGCTAGAGCACCGCCCGGCCCGGGGTGACATTTCCCGCCGCGCCTGCTTCTTCCGCGCCATGTTACCGGCGGGTTAACGTTGGCTCATGCCGATTGAGTCGTCCCGCGACGCCGTCATCGTCGCTACCGCCCGCTCCCCCATCGGTCGGGCGCACAAGGGGTCCCTGCGCGGTGTCCGCTCTGACGACCTCGCCGCGACCATCGTCCAGGCCGCGCTGGACAAGGTCCCCCAACTCGACCCGAGCACCATCGACGACATCTACCTCGGGTGCGGCCTGCCCGGCGGTGAGCAGGGCTTCAACATGGCCCGCGTGGTGGCCACCCTGCTCGGGCTGGACACCGTCCCCGGCGCCACGCTGACCCGCTACTGCGCCTCCTCGTTGCAGACCACCCGGATGGCGCTGCACGCGATCCGCGCCGGCGAGGGCGACGTGTTCGTCTCCGCCGGTGTCGAGATGGTCTCCCGATACGCCCGCGGCAGCTCCGACGGGCTGCCTCCCGAGGCGCAGGCCCTCGTCGGCGGCGGCTGGGAAAACCCGCGCTTCGCGGCGGCCGCTGAGCGCTCGAAGCGCCGCGCGCAGGGCGGCGCCGAGGTCTGGACCGACCCGCGCGAGGCCGGTGAGCTGCCCGACATCTACCTGACCATGGGGCAGACCGCGGAGAACCTGGCCCAGGTGTACGACGTCACCCGCGCCGACATGGACGAGTTCGGTGTCCGCAGCCAGAACCGCGCCGAGAAGGCCATCGCCGATGGCTTCTGGGCCCGGGAGATCACCCCGGTCACCACGCCGGACGGCACCGTGGTGAGCACCGACGACGGCCCCCGCGCTGGCGTCACCCTGGACGCGGTGGCCGGCCTGAAGCCGGTGTTCCGCCCGGACGGCCGGATCACCGCGGGCAACTGCTGCCCGCTCAACGACGGCGCCGCCGCCGTCGTCGTGATGAGCGCCCAGCGGGCCGAGGAGCTGGGCCTGACCCCGCTGGCCCGGATCGTCTCCACCGGCGTGACCGCGCTGTCGCCGGAGATCATGGGCCTCGGGCCGGTCGAGGCGTCCCGGCAGGCGCTGCGCCGGGCCGGCATGACCATCGACGACGTCGACCTGGTCGAGATCAACGAGGCGTTCGCCGCCCAGGTGATCCCCTCCTACCGGCAGTTGGGCATCCCGGAGGAGAAGCTGAACGTCATGGGCGGCGCGATCGCCGTCGGCCACCCGTTCGGCATGACGGGCGCCCGGATCACCGGCACCCTGCTCAACGCGCTGGAGTGGCACGACAAGACCATCGGTCTGGAGACCATGTGCGTCGGCGGTGGCCAGGGCATGGCCATGGTGCTCGAACGCCTGAGCTGACCCGACCTCAGAGCGCGCCGCGGGTCGCCGTCACCTCGGCGGCGGCCCGCGCCAGCGCCTCGGCGTCGGCCCCGGCGGCCAGCAGGTCGGCCGTGACCACGCGCAACTGGTCGGGCAGGGCCAGGTCGTTGTCCAGCCGGGGCACGGTCCGGCGGGGCTGTCCCTCAGCGTCGGCGGCCAGATTGGCGACCTCCTGCACCAGCCGGTGCATCAGGTCGGCGCGGGGCAGGTTGCCGGTGGTCGCGGCCGCCGCCCAGCGCGGCTGCTCCCAGTGCCCGACCTGGCGGACCAGCAACCGCACGGCCCGCTCCAACTCCTCTGCGCTCATCGCCGCCGAGTCTACGGCCGACGCCGACCCCGACACCCCGGGCCGCTCAGCGGCGCAGGTAGCTGAGCAGCCGTAGCAGCTGCCAGTAGAGGAAGACCAGGCCGGTGAGCAGACCGAACGCGCTCAGCCACGCGTACCGGCGGGGTCGGCCGTCGCGTACCGAACGCTCGACGAGGTCGAAGTCGAGGATGAAGCTGAACGCACCGGCGATGATCGCCACGACTGAGAAGGCGTACGGCAGCCAGCCGACCTCCCCACTGACGCTGTAGACCGCCAGCCCCGGCCGGCCGGAGATCAGGTACGACACGAGGTTGACCACGCTCAGCACGGCGATGCCGAGCAGCGTGCCGATCACCAGGCGGGCCAGCCGGGGCGTCGCACGGATCACCCGCGCCCGGTACAGCGCGGCCATGCCGAAAAAGACGCCGAAGGTGCCGGCCACCGCCTGCACGACGATCCCCGGGTAGACCTGCTGGAAGGTCCGGCTGGCGACCCCCAGCAGCAACCCCTGAAGCAACGCGTAGCCGACGATCGGCACCGGGTTGGTGATCCCCCGCAGCGAGATGACCAGGACCAGCGCGATCGAGGCCAGGGCGGTGCCGGCCAGCGCCGCCCCCAACCACACGACGTCGGGCACCAGCGCCCAGGACACCGCGGCCGCCACGCCGGTGAGCAGGAGCAGTCCGACGGTACGCACCACCACGTCGTCGACTGTCATCGGCTCGACGTCGCGGGAGCTGACCACCCGGGACTCCAACCGGCCGGTCTCGTCCAGCCGGTTGAGCACCGGGTTGTTGCTGCGCACCGTCGCCTCCTTCGCCCGCGTACCCCTCGCAGTCACTCTGCCCCGGACGGCCCGACGGCGGCGGCGAAACAGCGCGGACGACGGCGCCCGCCCCCACGGTGAGCGGGAGCGGGCGCCGGTCGGCAGTGCGGACGAGGTCAGTCGTCGCCCTGGAAGTAGCTCAGCAGGCGCAGGATCTCGATGTAGAGCCAGACCAGGCTGACCAGGATGCCGAACGCGGCGACCCAGGAGTAGCGCTGGGGCAGGCCCATCCGGACGCCGTCCTCGATCTCCTTGAAGCTGAGCACGAAGCTCAGCGACGCGACCACGATGCAGACGAGGCTGAAGCCGATGGCCAGCGGGCTGCCGTCACGCAGACCCGTGTTGATGCCGAACAGCGCCAGCACCAGGTTGATCAGCATGACCGCGGCGAGGCCGATGATCACCGAAGTCATGACCTTGACGAAGACCGGGGTGGCCCGGATTATCTTCGCCTTGTAGATCATCGTCATCACGAAGAAGATGCCGAAGCTGGCCACGGCGGCCTGGAGCACGATGCCGTCGTAGGCGGACTCGAACGCCTTGCTGACCATGCCGACGAAGACACCTTCGACGACCGCGTACGTGATGACCAGCGCGGGGTTGGCCATCCGGGAGAACGAGATGATCAGGCCGAGCACCAGGCCGACGACCGCCGCGCCCATCCAGGCGGCGCCGACCAGCGCGTCGGGCACGAGCACCCAGGCGGCCGCGGCGGTGATGCCGAGGATGCCGAACAGCGCAACCGTCTTGACGACGACGTCGTCGACGGTCATCGGCGCCACGGCCGGCGGCGCGGCCGGGTAGCCGGCCTGGGACGGGTACTGCTGGGGAATGCCGGGCTGTCCGTACGGCCCGGTCGGTGCGTACCCGGCGGAGCGCTCCCGCTCGGCCGCCTGGCCGAGCCGGGCGAGCACCGGGTTCGAGGTCTTCACTGTCTGGCCTCCCTCAGGGGGTCGTTTGCACGTGAACGTGCGCTCCAAGAGTAAACTGCCCGACCCACTCCTGGTGATCACGATGGGAACGCGGAGGCCGTGGCGGCTGGGTGCCCGGGGCGGGGGTCGAACCCGCACGCCTTTCGGCAGCCGCTTTTAAGGCGGCCGTGTCTGCCGTTCCACCACCCGGGCGGGTGGCACCCGCGCGCCGACACGCACGGTGCAGTGTCACCGTAGCCGGTCGGCGGCGACCCGGCGTACCCCGCCGGGCTGGCCACATTAGGGTCGATGCCGTGAGCAGCGCAGCCCCAACGGCCCCCGACGCCGCCCCTGACCAGGTCTTCCGTCTCGAGGATCAGGTCAACCGCCGACCCCGGGCCGTCCGGCTGCTGGCCGCCGTCCGCCGCCACCGGGCAGACCTGCTGATCGCGTTGGCCTGGGTGGCGCTGGCCGGCTGGCTGACCCACGGCCTGTGGCCCGACCCGGGTGGGCGAACGTTGGCGCTCAACCCCGAGGACCAGACGCTCTACGAATGGTTCCTGGCGGTCGACGCGAGGGCGCTGCTCGGCGACTTCCACCTGCTCACCGACCGGCTCAACGCCCCGGACGGCGTCAACCTGATGGCCAACACCACGGTCATCGCGCTCGGTGTGGTCTGCGCGCCGATCACCCTCCTACTCGGCGCGCCCACCACGTTCGCGCTGCTCGCCGCCGCCAACCTGGCCGGCACCGCCCTCGCCTGGTACCTGCTGTTCCACCGGACGCTGCGCGCCCACCGCCTCGCCGCCGCGCTCGGCGGCGGGTTGTGCGGCTTCGGTCCGGGCATGATCTCGCAGTCCAACAGCCACCTGCACATGACGGCGCAGTGGCTGGTGCCGGTGATCATCTGGCTGGTGCTCCGGCTGCTCCGCGCATCCGACCCCGGCCCCACGACACCCGACGCGACGGGCCGCGCCCGATCGGCCGGCCCCGACCGACGACGGATGATCAGCTCCGCGGCCGGGCTGGCCGCGGCCGTCACCGCGCAGGTCTTCATCGGCGAGGAGGTCCTCTTCCTCTCCGCCGTCGCACTGCTGGTGATGGTGATCAGCTACGCCGTCGCGGACCGGGACCTCGCCCGGCGCGCGCTGCCCGGATTCGCCGGCGGGCTGGCGATCGCCGCCGGCCTGGCGCTGCTGGTGCTCGGCTACCCGCTGTGGTTCCAGTTCGCCGGGCCGCAGGGCGTCGCCGACGGGATGTTCAGCCCGGCCTACTTCTCGGCCGACCTCAGCAGTTGGTGGGCGGTCTCCCCGCTGTCGGTCGCCGGCAGCGACGAGGCGTCCCGGCTGACCACCGGCCCCGCCGAGTACAACACCTTCCTCGGCTGGCCGCTGCTGCTGGTCACCGCCGTCTGCGCGGTCTGGGCCGGCCGGCGCCGGCTGGTGCTCGCCTGCGTGGTGGCGGCGCTGGTGATGGGCGCGCTCTCCCTCGGCCCGGAGGTGGTGCTCGGCGGCACCCGCACCGCGCTGCCCGGCCCGTACGCCCTGCTGGCCGGGTTGCCGGTGGTGGACGGCGCGCTGCCGATGCGGTTCGGGCTGGCGCTGCTCCCGATCGTGGCGACGGTGCTCGTCGTGGCCGTCGACCGGGCACTGCGCGGCACCGGCCGGGCGCGGCGGCTGGTGCCGCTGGCCGTCATCGCCGCCCTGCTGCCGATCTTTCCGACCCCACTGCCGACCGCCGAGCGGCCCGCCGTGCCGGAGTTCATCACCGGCGGGCACTGGCGGCAGTGCGTCCGCCCGGGCGGGGTGCTGGTCCCGGTGCCACTGCCCACCCCCAAGGAACCGTGGCCGATGCGCTGGGCAGCCGCCGCCGACGCCGGGTTCGGTCTGCCCGAGGGGTTCTTCATCGGCCCGTACGGGCGCGGTGGCACCGCGGCCATGGGCACCTTCAAGCAGCCCACCTCGGCCCTGCTGGCCGACGTCGCCCGCCGCGGCGACCAGCCGGCCATCGGCGACGAGCAGCGCCGGCAGGCCGCCCGGGACGTCGACTTCTGGGGAGCGTCCTGCGTGGCACTGGCCGACGACGCGCCGCACGCCGACAGCCTGCGGGCGACCCTGGAGCAGTTGTACGGCCCGGCCACCCGCATCGCCGACGCCTGGATCTGGCGGGTCTGACGCCGCCGCGCTCAGCCAATGTCAGGCGGGCGTTAGGAAGGGGCCCCTCCTATACCGAAACCGATAAGAAGGGGCCCTTCCTTTCGGCTGGGTCAGACGCGGGGTGCGCCCACCGGCTGGGACGCCTCGACGAACTCCTCGCGCGGGTCGTGCAGCTGGCCCAGGGCGACGACCTCGCGCTTGAGGAAGAACGCCAGCGACCAGTCCACCACCACCCGGACCTTGCGGTTGAACGAGGGGATCCGGCTCATGTGGTACGTCCGGTGCATGAACCAGGCCGGCCAGCCGGTCATCTTGATGCCGTACACCTGGGCGACGCCCTTGTGCAGGCCGAGGCTGGCGACGCTGCCGGCGTGCTTGTGCTTGTAGTTGACCGGTTCGCGGCCCCGGATCACCGCGACGATGTTGTCGGCCATCCGCGCCGCCTGACGCACGGCGTGCTGGGCGCTCGGCGAGCAGAAATTGCCCGGCTCCTTGGTCAGGTCCGGCACGGCGGCGCAGTCACCGGCGCTCCACGCGCCCTCGATGACCCGGTCACCGTCGACCACCTGGAGGGTGGGGATGCAGGTGACCCGCCGGCGCTCGTCACGCGGGAAGTCCGTCGCGTCCAGCATCGGCGACGGCTTCACGCCGGCCGTCCAGACGATCGTGTCGGACCGGAAGCTGTCCCCGTCGGAGAGCTTGACCACCCCGTCGACGCAGGACTCCAGGCGGGTGTCCAGCCGGATGTCCATGTCGCGCTTCATGAGCTGCTGCACCGTGTAGGCGCCCATGTCCCGGTCGACCTCGGGCAGCACCCGCTGGGTGGCCTCGACGAGCACCCAGCGCATGTCCTCCGGCTTCAGCTCCGGGTAGTAGCGCAGGGCGTCCCGGGCCATGTCCTCCATCTCGGCGAGCGCCTCGATGCCCGCGTAACCGCCACCGACGAACGTGAAGGTCAGCGCCGAGCGGCGCACCTCCGCATCCGGGGTCACGGCCGCGACGTCCAGCCGGTCCAGCACGTGGTTACGGAGGTAGATCGCCTCACCGATCGTCTTGAACCCGATGCCCTGCTCGTGCAGGCCGGGAATCGGCAGCGTCCGGGACACCGAACCCGGCGCGACGATCACGTGGTCGTACGCGATCTCCCGGGCCGGGCCGACGATCGGCTGCACGGTGGCCACCTTGCGGTCGTGCTCGACGCGCGTGACCGTTCCCGCCACCACCTTGCACCGCCGCAGCTCCCGCCGCAGTGGCACCACGGCGTGCCGGGGGGAGATGTTCCCCGCCGCAGCCTCGGGCAGGAACGGCTGGTAGGTCATGTGGGGCTGGGGGTCCACGACGATGACCTCAGCCTCACGGGAGCTGAGCTTCTTTGACAGGCGCAGGGCCGCGTAGAGACCGACGTGCCCGGCACCCACCACAAGGATCCGCTTCGGATTCACGTCGTCTATCTTTCCCCGCCCGGCTCAGGTAATCCCGCTCGCGCCCCTCATCTGTGACGGAGCACAACCCCTGTGACCTGCGTAACCCCGTCTCCTCAGGGGTTCACCTACGCCGCAGCAGCCAACCCAGCAACGCGACGAGACCCACCGCCACCAACAGCCCCAGCACGGTGACCCACTGATGACCGGCCTCCCCGCCCAGGCCCGCCGCCTGCAACAGCAGCACCCCCAGCACGGCCGTGCCCAACAGCACCGCCGCCACCCGCAGCAACCACCGGGTGACCAGCTCCGGGTCCACCATCGCGTCGTACGGCAGCAGCGCCGCCAGCGCGCACAGGGAGTGCCCCAGGTACAACAGCGCGGCGACGGCGAGCAGCCGCCACAACGCCACCGGTCGGCCGTATCCGTCGGTGGCGAGCAGCCAGCCACCGGCCATGACCAGCGCCACGAAGGTCGGCCACAGCCGCCGCGGACCCATCGCGGGCAGCAGCGCGGCCACCGTCAGCAACAGCAGCGGCCGGCCGGTCAACACCTCGGCGGGAAACGCCAGCGCCAGCCCGGCCAGGGCGGTGACGAAGATCGCGGCCCGGACCAGCAGCGGAACGGCGCTGATCCGGGAAACAGCGTCCTGAGCAGCCCGAACCCGTCCGGTGATCGTGTCGATCATCTGCCCACACCCCTCGCGCTCACCGGGCCGTCTGTCGCTCGCGACTGCGGGGCTCGCAAACCCGGCTCACTCCTCGCGCTCACCGGGCCGTCTGTCGCTCGCGACTGCGGGGCTCGCAAACCCGGCTCACTCCTCGCGCTCACCGGGAACCGACCCTTGGGGCCGTCGCCAGCCGCGCCACGTCCCGCAGCACCTGGTCCAGGCTGCCCGCGCCCGCCCAGCGCACGACGGGCACTCCGTGCTCCCGGAGCTGCCCGATCATGGTTTCCCGATCCAGCCGCCACAGGCGGTACGCCACCTCGGCCCAACCCCGATCCTTCGGCGGCGTGAGGTTGGCCGGCAGCGTGTCGACCGCCACCACGAACCGACCGGCGCGGGCCAGCCGCGCCAGCATCTGCGCCGACCGCTCGTCCAGCAGCGGGGTGAGGACCACCACCAACGCGTCCGAGGAGAGCTGCTGCGGGCCGAAGACCTGGTCGTACGGCTCGTGCTGGGAGGCCTCGGCGCGTACGTCGAGCAGCCACTCCAGGACGGTCAGGTACTGCCGGCGGCCGGCGGCCGCGCGCAACCGGCGAGCACCCGGCCCGTACTCCACAAGAGACACCCGGTCGCCCCGGTGCAGGTAGTGCTCGGCGATCGCCGCGGTGGCCCGCACGGTGGTGTCCAGCACCGACGCGGAGCCGTCCACCCCGCCGGAGCGCCCGGCCTCGGCGAGCACGTCGAGCAGCACCACCACCTCGGCGTCCCGGTCGGAGAGGGTGGCCGCCACGTGCAACTGCCGGGCGCGCAGCGACACCCGCCAGTCGACGCGGCGGAGCCGGTCGCCGGGGGCGAAGATCCGTACGCCGGCCAGCTCGCCGCCCTCACCGGGTCGGCGGGAGTGGTGCGCGCCGACCAGGCCGGCGGCGCGGGGCATCGCCTCCACCGCCTCGAACGGTTCGGTACGCGGATAGACCCGCACCCCGACCGGCTCGGTGTACACCGCTCGGGAGACCAGCAGGCCGCCCGCCGCGGCGACCCGCGCGCCGGCCGGACCGACCGGGTGCCGGCCCCAGCGCAGAGCCCGGCCGGCCAACTCCAGGTCCACCGCCGCGGCGGCGGGCACCGAGGTCACGAACGGCCGATCGGCGACGGAACGGCGAGTGCCGGCGGACGTGCCGGCAGCGGGCGGGGCGCCGGCAGGCGGGGCGTCGGCGGGCAGGGCATCGTCGGCGGGGCCGGTGCCGGCGAAACCGGCACGGGCGATCCGCAACCACGGCGAGACCCGGGACCGCACCACCACGAGGTCGTAGTCGATCGCGTCCGGGTTGCCGACACTGACGGCGGCCGACACCTCGCCACCCTCGACGAGCGGTCCGTCGTCCCCGGTGGTGATCCAGACCTGCGGCAGCGTCGTGGGCCGGCGGCGCAGCGCGTACGCGGTGCCCAACGCGAACGGGGCCGCCAGCACGACGAGATCGACCCGCCCCAGCAGGACCCCCGCCACCAGCAACAGGCCGGCGAGCAGCACCGCGCGGCCGAGCGCCGGGGTGGGCGCCCAGCCGGCGGCCGACTCCGGCTCGGTGGATCGCGACGCGGGCGCGGTCGGGCCGGTCATCAGCGCCGGAGCCCGCCGGCGGCGTAGCTGGGCAGCGCGCCGCTGGCCGGGGCGGGCGTGGCCTCCAACACCTCACCCACCACGAAGGCCGGGTCGACGCGGCGCAGCCACATCTCCGGGCGCAGGGTGATCCGGTGGGCCAGGGCGGGTGCCGCCACCTCCTTGACGTCCTCCGGCACCACGTAGTCCCGGCCGCCGAACACCGCGCGTACCCGGGCCAGCAGCAGCAGCGCCAGCGAGCCACGCGGCGAGGCGCCGACCAGCACCGACGGATGTTCCCGGGTGGCCGCGGTCAGCGACACGATGTACCGGCCGATGGAGTCCTCCACCACCACGTCCTCCAGGGCTGCCTGCATCGCCCGCAGGGTGGCGGCGTCGACGACCGGTTTGATGTCCGCCTCCTCCCGGCGGCGGCCCATCCGACGGCGCAGCACCTCCCACTCCTCCTCGTGCTCCGGATAGCCGAAGGAGACCCGCAGCAGGAACCGGTCCAGCTGCGCCTCGGGCAGCGGATAGGTCCCCTCGTACTCGATGGGGTTGGCGGTGGCCAGCACGTGGAACGGCTCGTCCAGCTTGTACGTCACGCCCTCCACCGAGACCTGCTTCTCCTGCATCGCCTCCAGCAGCGCGGACTGGGTCTTCGGCGGCGTCCGGTTGATCTCGTCGGCGAGGAGCAGGTTGGTGAACACCGGCCCGGCCCGGAAGGTGAAGTCGCCGTTGCGCTGGTCGTAGAGGAAGGAGCCGGTGACGTCGGCGGGGAGCAGGTCCGGGGTGAACTGGAGCCGGCGGAAGTCCAACCCGAGCGCCTGGGCGAAGGAGCGCGCGGTGAGCGTCTTGCCCAGGCCGGGCAGGTCCTCCAGGAGCACGTGCCCACCGGCCAGGATCCCGGCGAGGACCAGCTCCAACGCGTCCCGCTTGCCGACCACGACGGTGCCGACCGCGTCCAGGACGGCTTGGGCCAGGCGACCGACCTCGGCGGCGGGCATGCTCCGGTCCACGTCGTTCATCAGATCTTCTCCAGTTCGGCGACGATCACCGCGAGATCGCGCGGCGACGGGGGGCGGCGGGGCGGGGATTCCAGGAACGTCCACAGCCGGTCACCCAACAGGGCACGGGCGCGGACCGGGTCCGACTCGCGGGTCACAGCGTGCTTCAGGCGCAGCCGCTCGTCGGCCAGTTCCGCGAGCCGGGGCAGGATGACCCCGGTGAAGCGTTCGGATCGCGTCGTGGACCAGTCCAGCGGAAGTTGCCAGCCGTTGATGGCGGTGCGCAGCGCGTCCCGGGCGCCCCAGTTCCAGGTGCCGTCTTCGTACTGGGCGGTGGAGGAGCGCCGGGACGCCGGCGGCGGTGGCGCCGCGAGGGCGGCGGCGATCCGGCGCACCGCGGACACCGCGAACACCCCGGCGATCAGGATCATCAGCGAGATCTGCAGACCGACCGCCCGGAGCCCGACGACCAGCACGGCGACCATGCCGGCGTTGCCGGCCAGGGCCCGGAACACGCGCCCGGCCCGGCCACCCCGGTCACGGTCGTCCCGCCTCGGCCGCTCCTCCTCGAAGGTCAGCAGGTCGTCGATGC
The DNA here is from genome assembly GCF_045161355.1 of Micromonospora sp. NBC_00617. Lineage (NCBI taxonomy): Bacteria > Bacillati > Actinomycetota > Actinomycetes > Micromonosporales > Micromonosporaceae > Micromonospora > Micromonospora sp. NBC_00617. The sequence continues at coordinate 4,877,708 of NZ_CP107751.1, forward strand.
TGGCGCTGCCGCTCACAGTTCCACCGTCCCGTTCATGACGGCACCTCCGGGGCGCCCGCCGTCACGATGGTGAGTTCACCGCGGAGCCGCCGCAGCGCGGCGCGGGCCTGGTCGCGGGTGCCCTCGTCGACCTCACGCGTGGCGTACCGGGCCTCGCGGTAGACGTGCGCGAACTCGGCCAGCACGTCGGCGCTGACGATCGCCGGGACCCCGGTCGACGGGTCACCCCGCAGCAGCCGGGTGACCAGGTCGGTCGGGGTGTCTCCGGTACGCCGGGGCACACCGGCCGCGGCGGCGGCCTCCTCGAGGCGTACCCAGCAGGCGATCACCGCGACGCGCGGATCGGTCGCCTGGTCGTCCAGCTCCACCAGGCCGGCGTCCAGGGCGGCGACCACTTCGCGGGCGGTGCCCTCGGCCGTACGCCGGGCCCGCTGCGCCGGCAGCGCCCGCGAGGTGCGGCGTAGCGCGCCACGCAGCAGGATCCAGCTGAGATAACCCAGCACCGCGAGGATGGCCAGCCCGAGCAGAGCCATCGCCACGGTGACGATCCACTGCGGGATGTGCGCCTGGGTGGCCTCGCCGGCGTCCCTCGGCTCGACCGGGATCGACGGGGGCGGCGACGGCGTGTCCGTCGGGTATTCGGGCACCCAGGGGAGGTTCTCCGCGGCCGGCGGGATCTGACTGGCGCCGATCGACGAGTGCGCCGACGCCAGCGCGGCGGCCGCGAGCAGCGCCGCGACCGCACCCACCGGCCACCACCGGCGCAGCAGGCCGAGCACCGGGCGGACCACACCCGATCCGGCGACCGGGGACGGCGTGGGCGGGCGTGTTGCGTTCGTCATCGCCACCACCCCACGCGTTCTCAGTCCACTTCGGCCAGCTGCTTGGCCCGGCCGAAGACATCGTCCAACATCCCCGGTGTCAGCCGCCCGGTGAAGGTGTTCTGCTGGCTGACGTGATAGCAACCGAGCAACTCCGGCACGGCCGCGCCGGACCAGTGTGCCCCATGACCGAACGCCGGTCGCGGGCTGGGCGGGCGCTGCCCGTACACCTGGCGCAGCGCCGGCCACCACGCGGCCCAGGCGAACGCGCCAAGCGCGACCACGACGCGCAGGGTGGGCCGGATCAGCGTGACCTCGCGGTGCAGCCAGGGCGCGCAGGTGTCCCGCTCGTGGGGGGTGGGTTTGTTGTCCGGCGGGGCGCAGCGGACGGCCGAGAAGATACGGGTGTCGCGCAGCGCCAGCCCGTCGTCGGCGGAGACGCTGGTCGGCTGGTTCGCCAGCCCGGCCCGGTGCAGGGCCGCGAAGAGCACGTCACCCGAGCGGTCGCCGGTGAAGATCCGGCCGGTGCGGTTGCCACCGTGCGCGGCGGGCGCGAGCCCGAGGATGGCGATCCGGGCGTCGGCGGGGCCGAAGCCCGGCACCGGCCGACCCCAGTACTCCTGAGCGCGGAAGGCGGCCCGCCGGGTGCGGGCCACCTCCTCCCGCCAGCGGACCAGCCGCGGACAGGCGAAACAGTCGCTGACGGCCGCGTCGAGGTCGGCCAGGTCGGTCGCCCGCGCGGCGCGGGCGACGACCTGCTCGGGGGTACGCGGCTCAGCCAAGTTTGGCCCGGAAGAGTTCCAGGGTGCGGGCCCAGGCGCTGGCGGCGGAACGCTGGTCGAACGCCTCCGGCCGGTCGTCGTTGAAGAACGCGTGCGAGGTGCCCGGGTAGTCGTAGAGCTGGCAGGTGCCGCCGGCCTCCTCGATGGCCCGGCGTGCGGTCTGCACACCGTCGGCGGTCGAGGTGCCGTCCTCTTCGGAGCAGTGGATGACGGCCGTCTTGCCGGCGTAGTCGACCCAGTCGGGGCGCATCGACTCCCAGGGCAGCACCGGATAGAAGCCGGCGGTGGCGACGATCCGCTCGGAGAGCGTCGCCGACCAGAGGGCCAGGCTGCCGCCGGCGCAGAACCCGACGGCGCCGACCTTGCCGGCGACCTCCGGCCGCCCCGCGAGGTAGTCGGCGGCGCCGGCGATGTCCTTCGCCGCCTCGTCCATCCGCATCGACAGCAGCAGACGCTGCGCCTCGTCCGGCTCGCTGGTGGTCTCACCGTGGTAGAAGTCCGGGGCGAGGGCGACGAAGCCGGCCTCGGCGAACCGGTCCGCGACCGACCGGATGTGCGGGACGAGACCCCACCACTCCTGGATGACGATGACGGCGGGGCTGGTCGTGCCGCTGGCGGGTATCGCGAGATACCCCTCGCTCGTACCCCCGTTGCTGCGGTAGCTCACCATGTCGCCCATCGGCCGTCCTCCTAGCGGTCAGTCATCGTTGGCTGGTCGCCCAGTGGTCCTACGTGCCGGTAGCCTGCCATGCCGCGTCTTCGCCGGGAAGACGCCGGAACAGTGGCATTCACCTCCTGTTCGCCGGACGGTGACCGGGGTATGCCGACGGCGGCGGGGAACGCTCCCCCGCCGCCGTCATCGGTCTCTCCGCTCGGTCAGACCTTGTCGGTCAGACCTTGTCGGTCAGGCCTTCTTGGTCAGGCAGAGCACGTAGCCCTTCTTGCCCGACTCGATGCTGTAGAAGACGTACCCCTCCTGGTCTTCCTTGAAGAACTCGTTGCAGGTGGTCTCGGCCTTGGCCTGGGCTTCGGTCTGCCCGTCGAGCCGGCCGACCACGCTGTACGCGGCGTCGGTGGAGGTGCACTCGACGACCTTGGCGCCGTCGACCTTCTCCTCTTTGGTGCCCTTGATCTCGGGCAGTTCCGCGATGCAGTCACCGGCCTTGGCGTCGGCCGTCTCGTCCTTGTTCAAGAAGTTGCCGATCGCCGTGCCGATGCCGAACTTCAGGCCGGCGATGACGAGGAACACGACGATCGCGCCGATGATGCCGAGCGCCTTCTTCCCACCGGACTTCTTCGCCTCCGGCTCGGCCGGGGGCGGCGTCTCGACGGCCGGCTGCTGCGGCGCGGCGTCGGACGCGGGGGGCGGTGCGACCTGCTCTGACACGGGGGTTCCTTCCGAGGGGTGGATGAGCAGACGACACCGTAACGATCATTGATTTCCGGTGTCGTCCCGCTCGCCTCGTCCGTTCAGCTATTTCCCAGCATCGTCTGCATGATCTGGTTCACATCGTCCGTCAGCTCGTCGCGGTCGGCGTCGGGTCGCCACTCGGTGTGGCGCTCGGTGTCACGCTCGGGCTCGCCGGGGTCGGCGCAGGGGTCCGAGCCGCCGGGGTTTCGCTCGGCGTCGACGTGTCGGTCGGCTGCGGCCCGCTCGTCGGCCGGCCGGGCATGCCCGGGCCCCGCGGCCCGAAGGGCGCCTGGTCCGGGCAGTACGGGTAGGCCCGCAGTAGCGGATTGCCGTAGGCCGCGGCGGGGTCGACGCAGTCCGGATAGCCGAGTCGGATCGGGTTGCCGTTCTCGTCGAAGAGCCGGGCGTTCTCCACCAGCCGACCCTCGCTGTCGTAGACGAAGACGTCCCTGATCCGGTCGTACGGGTTGTCGACCGACGTCGGGTCGTAGCCGTAGTCGCCGTAGCGCATCCGGTCCTCGGCCTGCATCAGGGCGGAGAGCGCGAACACCACCAGCACCGCGCTGCCGACCTGCAACGCCGACCGTGGCCAGCGACTCAACTGACCGGATCGGCGACCGAGCCAGATCGAGGCGAGCACGAAACCGACCAGCATGATCAGGCCGGCCAGCAGCTCCCCGCCGAACCGGGGCAGCAGGCCGAAGCTGCCACCCGTGGTGATCACGGTGACCAGCATCGCCGCCAGATAGCCGCGCAGCACCCACCAACCCGGGCGCAGCAGGCCGAGGAAGTCGCTGGCCGTCGCGTACCCCAGGGGTGGGCCGAGCCGGGTGTCGATCGCGCGCAGCCGGCCGCGGAGCCGGACCACTGCGGTGGCGACCCGCTGGTCGAGGTTGCGCCCGCCACCCAGGCCGACGCCGGCAGCGGCGCGCAGCTCGGCGGCGTACGTCTCCGGCTCGCCCAGCCGCTCGACGAGGGTGCCTTCGGCCTCGGCGGCGACCTCGGTGAGATGGTCGGCGAGATCCTCGGTCAGCTCGTTGAGCCGGTCGGGTGGCAGGTCGGCCAGAGCGGCCCGGACCCGCGCCACGTAGTCGGTGATCTCCTGCTCCGTGACGGTCATGCCGCCAGCCCCCGATCGTCGAGCAGAGTGTCCATTGTGGTGGCGAACGAGCGCCAGAGCTTGCCGGAGCGGGTCAACTGGTCACGCCCGGCCGCGTTGAGTGAGTAGTACTTGCGGTGCGGGCCGGTCTCGCTCGGCACGACGTAGGTGGTGAGCAGGCCGGCGGCGAAGAGACGGCGCAGCGTGCCGTAGACCGAGGCGTCGCCGATCTCCTCCAGGCCGGCCTCGCGGAGCCGGCGCAGAATGTCGTAGCCGTAGCCATCCTCCTCCCGGAGGACGGCCAGGACGGCCAGATCGAGCACGCCCTTCAACAACTGTGTGGTGTCCACGCATTGCACGCTAGTGCGCAATGCGGAGTAGCGTCAACGATCCGGCCCCTCCGACATGCGCCAGTCGTGCGGCGGGACGGTGATCGACTCCAGATCGGCGAGGTGGGGACGTCCGCCCATCGGGGATACCCCGACATCGCCGACCTGGAGTCGATCACCGAGAGTGCGGGGGCGCGTCCCGGCCTGCGGGGTCGACGGTACGACTTTCAGGGCCGGTCGGGCCAGGCTCGCACCCCCTGGCGGTCCAGCCCACGAATCTGGCGAACAGGTCGGCCGGGGATGGCGCCGGATTCGGATTGAGCTTGATCAGATCTGCGGTGGCCTCGAACAGCAGGCCAGCCATGTAGACGCTCAGGCCAACCCGGTCACGTCGGTACTCCATGGTCAATAACAGCCGCGCCGGCTGACATGGCCAGGCGGCGGCGCACACTCGGCACAGCCAGAGTGGTCGCATCGGCAGGTGTGGGCGCACTGCCCGACGCTGACGGTCGTGAACCGGGGAAACGTTGGGAGCAGCCATCCCCCAAGCGTGGTCGCACCGTAGCCTCTAGTCAAGGCCCTAGTAGGGTGTTGCCCAACTAGGGCGTCCCCTAGTAGGGGCATGTCTAGCCTCCGAGGAATGGGGCGGAATCTCATGGGCGCGCACGAGATTCGGACGCGGCTGGGCGTCAGTAGGCAGCGCGTGGAACAGCTCATGAAGCGTCCCGACTGGCCGGATCCGTATGAGACGCTGGCCACGGGGCGGATTTGGCGGACCGAAGACATCGAAGCGTGGATCCGGGTGCACCGCCCCAACCTGGACGACGAAGACTGAGGTACGGCCCTACGCCAAGCCGATTACCTCCAGGACGACGCCAGAACCCGAGATCAACACGAGATCGGCGAAATCGGGGTGTCCGGGTGGCTTGGATACCGCGATATCGGCGATGTCGTGTCGATCAAGGGCCGGGGTGGCCTACTGGAGGCTCCAGGCGATGCCGTCGAGGATGTCGTGCTCCGAGGCGACCACCGAGGGCATCCCGGCCCGCTCCATGATCACGCGGAGCACGAGCGCGCCCGCCCCGATCACGTCGGCCCGGCCCGGGTGCATCACCGGGATCTCCAGCCGCTGTGCGCTGGTGCGGGACAGCAGGTCCGCGGTCACCCGCGCCACCGCCTCGTACGACACGCGGGCGTGGTGGATGCGCTCCGGGTCGTACTCCCGCAGGCCCTGAGCGATGGCGACCACGGTGGTGACCGAACCGGCGAGACCGACCAGGGTGGCGGCCTCGCGGCCGGGCACCGCCGCGAGCGCCCGGTCCACGACGGCGGCGATGTCGGCCTCAGCGGCCGCGACCTGCTCCGGCGTGGGCGGGTCGCCCGGAAGGTGCCGCTCGGTCATCCGGACGCAGCCGATGTCCACGGAGATGGCCGACCGCACGCCGCCGGCGCGGTCACCGACCACGAACTCGGTGGAGCCACCGCCGATGTCGACCACCAGGAACGGCTCCACAGCGTCGGCGGGCAGGCCGCGCACCGCGCCGGTGAACGACAGCCGGGCCTCCTCGTCGCCGCTGACCACCTCGGGCTCGACCCCGAGGGTGGCCCGCACCATCTCGGTGAAATCGGCCGCGTTCGCAGCGTCCCGGGAGGCCGAGGTGGCGCACATCCGCACCCGCTGGGCGCCCAACTTCTCGATGTCGGCGGCGTACGACGCCAGCGCCACCCGCGTCCGCTCGATCGCCTCCGGTGCCAGCCGCCCCGTCCGGTCCACGCCCTGCCCGAGCCGGACGATCTCCATCCGCCGGGTCACGTCGGTCAGCGGGGCCTGCGGCCCGGCCGTCTCCTCGGGCAGGTCGGCGACCAGCAGTCGGATCGAGTTGGTCCCGCAGTCGATGGCCGCAACACGCGTCGTCACCCCGCAACCCTACGACAGCCCGTCGTCGACGCCCGGACGCGAGCCCGCGCACTCAGAGGCGCAGCAGCATCCGGGTGTTGCCAAGCGTGTTCGGCTTGACCCGCTCCAGGTCCAGGAACTCCGCGACACCCTCGTCGTACGAGCGCAGCAACTGCTCGTAGACCGGCTGCGGCACCGGAGCGCCGTCGATCTCCCGGAACCCGAACGAGCCGAAGAACCGGGTCTCGAAGGTGAGCACGAAGATCCGCGCCACGCCCAGCTCCCGGGCCGCGTCGATCAGCTCACCCACCAGCCGGTGCCCGATCCGCTGGCCCCGGCAGGACGGGTCGACGGCCACCGTGCGGATCTCGGCCAGGTCCTCCCACATCACGTGCAACGCTCCGCAGCCCACCACGACGCCGTCGTCGGGCCGGACCGCCACGCGGAACTCCTGCACGTCCTCGTAGAGGGTGACGGTGGCCTTGCTCAGCAGCCGCCGGTCGTCGGTGTACGTGTCGACCAACCGGCGGATGCCCCGTACGTCCCCGGTACGGGCCCGCCGCACCAGGATCTGCCCCTCGGCCTGCGCCGTCATTCGGCCGAGGGCACGTCGACGCAGGGGCCGCTCGCCCACCAGCGCTCGACCAGCGCCAACGTCTCGTCACCGAACGGGTTCACGCCGGGGCCGGCGCCCAGGGCGTGGCCGAGGTGCACGTGCAGGCACTTCACCCGGCCCGGCATCCCACCGGCGGAGATGCCCGCGATCTCCGGCACCTCGCCGATCGCCTCCCGGCGAGCCAGGTAGTCCTCATGCGCGGCCCGGTAGTGGGCGGCCAGCTCCGGATCCGTCGTCAGCCGATCGGCCATCTCCCGCATCAGCCCGGCCGACTCCAACCGGCTGCACGCCGCGGTGGCCCGGGGGCAGGTCAGGTAGTACAGCGTCGGGAACGGGGTGCCGTCGGCGAGGCGGGGCGTCGTCTCCACCACGTCGGGCAGGCCGCACGGGCAGCGGTGGGCCACCGCCCGGGTGCCCCGGGGCGTCCGGCCGAGCTGCGCCGCCACCGCGGCCAGGTCGGCCTCGGTGGCCGGCTCCCGCTGCGGCAGGGGTACGGAATCCGCCGCCGGCTCCGGCGGTGGTGCGACAGTCACGGTGCTCGTCTCTCCTGGTGTGCTGGTCGGTGGCTCACTTGCCCGGCTGCTGGCTGTCCGCCGCCCGCACACTCGACCAGAGCGTGTCGTACCAGGTCGTCGGACCGGCCGGGGCGCCCGGGCCGGGCGACTTCCCGGCGTCACGGGCGGCGCCCTCCGGGTCGTTCAGCACCACCATCAACTTCTCGCCCGGCCGGCCCATGAAGAACCGCTCCCGGGCCTTGGTCTCGATGAACGCTTTGTCCTTCCACTTCGCGGCCTCGGCGGCGAGCTTGGCGATCTCCTCCTCCTGCGCCGCCTGCGCGGCCTCCATCCGTTCGATGTCGGCCTGCTGGTCCAGGTAGACCCGGACCGGATAGGTGTACGCGAGGGCGAGCGCGATCAGCACCGCGAAGAGCACGGTGGCCCGGCCGGTGAAGCGGCGGGGTTGGGGTGCGGCGAGCCGCTTCACGGCACCACCGGCGGCGGTACGCCGAGCGGCGGCCGGGCGGTTCGCCGAGCGCACGCCGTCGGCGCCCCGGGCCGCGCCCGGTGCCCGGCCGGCCGCGCCGCGTGGTTCGGCGCGTACACCGGTCTCGCGGACCGACCCACGGGTGGCCCGGCCAGCACCCGGTCGGCCGGACTGACCCGGTCGACGGGCGGGACGTTGACCACCCGGTGTGCGGCGCTGCATCGTCACACCCCTCCCCCGAGGCTCCATGCGTTACAGAGATTGCCGGGAAGCCCCGCGGTGGGGCTTCCCGACCACGTCTCAGGCCGAACGGTAGCGCGGGAACGCGCCGGCGCCCGCGTAGCGCGCCGCGTCGGCCAGCTCCTCCTCGATCCGGAGCAGCTGGTTGTACTTGGCGACCCGGTCCGAGCGGGCCGGCGCACCGGTCTTGATCTGGCCGCAGCCGGTGGCCACCGCCAGGTCGGCGATGGTGGTGTCCTCGGTCTCGCCGGAACGGTGGCTCATCATGCACTTGAAGCCGGCCCGGTGAGCCAGGTCCACCGCGTCCAGGGTCTCGGTCAGCGAACCGATCTGGTTGACCTTGACGAGGACGGCGTTGGCCGCCTTCTCCGCGATGCCGCGGGCGATGCGCTGGGGGTTGGTCACGAACAGGTCGTCGCCGACGATCTGCACCCGGTCGCCGATCGACGCGGTCAGCGTCTGCCAGCCGGTCCAGTCGTCCTCGGCCAGCGGGTCCTCGATCGACACGATCGGGTAGTCACCGGCCAGCTTGGTGTAGTAGTTGCTCATCTCCTCGGCGGACTTCGCGGCGCCCTCGAAGGTGTAGGTGCCGTTGTCGAAGAACTCCGTGGCCGCCACGTCGAGGGCGAACACGATGTCGGTGCCGAGCCGGTAGCCGGCCTTCTCGACCGCCTCGGCGATCAGGTCCAGGGCAGCCGCGTTGGTGGGCAGGTTCGGGGCGAAGCCACCCTCGTCGCCGAGCCCGGTCGACAGGCCCTTCTTCTTCAGCACCGACTTCAGCGCGTGGTAGACCTCCGCGCCCGAGCGCAGCGCCTCGCGGAAGGTGGGCGCACCGATCGGCGCGACCATGAACTCCTGGATGTCGACATTGGAGTCGGCGTGCGCGCCACCGTTGAGGATGTTCATCATCGGCACCGGCAGCAGGTGCGCGTTCGGGCCGCCCAGGTAGCGGAAGAGGCTCAGCTCGGCGCTGCCGGCAGCCGCCTTCGCCACCGCCAGGGAGACCCCGAGGATCGCGTTCGCGCCCAGCTCCGACTTGCTGTCGGTGCCGTCGATGTCGAGCATCTTCTGGTCGATGAGCCGCTGCTCGCTGGCCTCGTACCCGATGATCTGGTCGACGATCTTGTCTTCGACGTTGGAGACCGCCTTCTCCACGCCCTTGCCCTGGTAGCGGTCGGCGTCACCGTCGCGCAGCTCGATCGCCTCGAACGCGCCGGTGGAGGCGCCGGAGGGCACCGCGGCGCGAGCCACCGTGCCGTCGTCCAGGCCGACCTCGACCTCGACCGTCGGGTTGCCCCGCGAGTCGAGAATCTCCCGGGCGACGATTCCCTCGATGGTTGCCACTGAGTCGCTCCTCGTTGTTGTGATCCGGTCCGTGGGTGGGCCGCGACGGTGCGGCTGAGGCAGGTGTTGAACGCAGCGTATCGGGCGGCGGGATCGGGCACGGCGTCGCCCGCGCACCCGAGTCGCCCCGCACTGACGGACATTCCCGGATTTCCGGGCGTCAACCGGCAACGGGTTTGCGCTGCGCCGACTTGATCCACCAGGCTGGTCGCCATGCCCGCCGCCTCGACCACCCTCCGCATGCTCGCCGTGTCGGTCATCGCGTCGCTCACGGTCACCGGCTGTCAGACATACGAGGACGCCGGCACCGCCATGGGTCGCTCGGATCTCGTCAACGACCTCGCCGCCCGCCTCGACCGGGCGTTGGAGTTGACCTACTCGGCCGCCTACCAACTGCCCGGCGGCCAGACCGCCGCGATCGTGCAGGCGCAGGATCCGGCCCGCTCCGCGTACACCTACCCGGGTGGGCGGCTCACCGTCACGCCGGATGCCGTCACCCGCTGCACGGCGACCGGCGGTCGGATGGCGTGCACGCTGGTGGCGCCACCCACCCCGGGCAGCAAGCCCACCGTGGCGCTCTTCACCGAGGCGAACCGGCAGGGTCTCCTCACCCCGCCGGTGGTGGTCGGGCTGCTGACCGCCGCCGCACTCGACCCGCAGGCGGTGATCAAGCAGAGCGACACCACCGTCGCCGGGCATCACGCCGCGTGCGTCGAGGTGCAGCGCTCGGACGGCGACTTCAGCGCCTGCGTGACCACCGAGGGCGTGCTCGGCAGCTTCCTCGGCGAAGTCGACGGCAAACCGATGGAGCTGGCGTTGAGCAGTTACTCCGAGACGGTGGAGAAGAACGCGTTCGACCCGCCCGCCGGAGCCGGCGTGGTGGACCGTCGGCCGGGCGGCTCCTGACCTTCCTCAGACGTCCAGCAGCGTGCGCAGGTGGCGCGGGGGTGGGCAGTCGTGGGCCAGCATCGCGTCGTGCCAGTCGCGCGCCGACACCCCCTCCGGGCGGGCGGCGGCGATCTCGGCCACCTCGCTGTACCCGACGAAGTACGTGGAGAGCTGCGTCGAGGTGAGCAGGGACCGACGCCACTTGCCGGCCGCCTCGCCCTCCTCCTGGAAGCCGCGCCCGGTCATCAGCGCCATGGCCTCGGCCTCGGGCAGCTCCTCGGCGTGCACCAACTGGTCGAGCAGCGCGTTGATGGTCATCCGTAGCTGCATCTTGAGCTGCTGCAACCGCACCGGCAGGCCACCGAAGCCGAGCCCGGCCATCAGCTCCTCGGCGTACACCGCCCACCCCTCGACGAACGGGCCGGAGCGGGCCAGCGCCCGCACCCTCGTGCCACCGGCGTGCCGCCGGGCGTGGGCGAGCTGAAGGAAGTGGCCGGGCATCGCCTCGTGCACGGTGAGGTTGCGGACCATGTGGTCGTTGTACTCGCGGTAGAAGGAGTCCACGCGCCGCGCCGACCAGTCCGCCGGGGTGGGCGCGATGCAGTAGAACGTCGGCAGGACGGCGGTCTCCAGCGGGCCGGGCGCGTCGCAGTAGGCCACCGCGACACCCCGGGCGAACTCCGGCATCTCCTGGATCACGCACCGGTCGTCGACCACTGTCACCAGGTCGTGGGTGCGGACGAAGTCGGTCGCCTCGTCCAGGGTCACCCCGGCCAGCTCGACGATTGTCGAGTCGTCCGGGTGCTCGGCGGCGAGCACGTCCAGCGCCCGGCGTACGGTCGCGTCGTCGGCCGGACCGCCGACCAGCTCCACGGCCGCCGCACGGATCTCCGCGGTGACCCGGTCCAGGTTGGCCCAGGCGCGGCGCTGGATCTCGGCGGCCCCCAGCTCGGTGTCGAGGGTGTGCCAGAGCCGCGCCTCCCAGCGGCGGCGGCCCAGTCGCGGGTCGCGGCCGGGGCCGGCGTCGGCGGCCAGGCCGGCGCGCAGCCAGGCGACGAACTCCTCCAGCGCGGCGATCGCGGCGGTGGCCGCCGGCTCGACCCGGTCGAGGGCGCTCGGGGCCTGAGCGAGCAGCGGCGGCAGCTCGTCGCGGATCAGCGCGGCCGTGCCGGTGAACTGCCCGACCGCCGTCTCGGCGTGGATCCGCGGCATGTCCCGCAGCGTCGCGCGGGCGGTCGCGAGGGCATCCGGTACGGCGGCGAGCCGGCCCGCCAGCTGGGTCAACCGCACCTCGGCCGGGGCGTACGGGCGGGCCAGCAGCGGGTGCAGCAGCGGGCCTGGGTTGTGGAGCAACGGGTCCCACTCGTGCGACCGGATCTCGGTCAGCTCGAACAACTCCCGGTCCACGAATGAGGTGAGCAGCGCGTGATCCACCTGCTCGTCGACGTCCAGCGAGTCGGGGTCCAGTTCGGACAGCGCGTTCGCCGCGTCGGAGAGCATCACCCGATCGTCGGCCAGCGCGTCGGCGGACAGATCCGGGAGCTGGGAATCGAACCGATGATCCCCGGCAGCGGTGGCGACCCCCGGCCGCGACTCCAGCAGAGCCTCAACGACCCGCTCCGCGAGTACCCCAAACTCCTCCACCGGCCCCACCCTACCCAGCCCTCCGCGCCCACCTCGGTGATCAAGAGGTTTGGGTCAGATCCGAGCCGGATCCTGACGCGAACCTCTTGATCACCGCGGGTCGACGGGTGGGGGTTGGGTTTCGGCGGCTCGGACGGCTTGGGCGTAGGCCAGGGTGGTCCGGCGCAGGGCCGCCTCCGGGTCGATACCCGCCGCCCGGGCCGCGACGACGGTCGCCAGCAGGCTCGCACCCAGTCTCGCTTCGGCATCCACCTGCGTGGCGGCCAGCGGAGGCGGGACCTCGATGCCGTTGCGGGTGGCACGTTCCACGATCTGCGCGGCCAGGGCCAGGGCGGGTTGGCTGAGCGCCACACCGTCCAGGACGGAATCCCGGGCCTTCTCGGCGCGCTTGATCCGCTCCCAGTTGGCGGTGATCTCGTCCAACGTGCCCGCCTCGGCGCCGGCGAAGACGTGCGGATTGCGCCGGATCATCTTGTCGACCAGGCCACCCGCCACGTCGTCGATGGTCCACCGCTCGCCCTCGGGCAGCTCCTCCGCGAGCCGCGCGTGTAGCACCACCTGCAACAACACGTCGCCCAACTCCTCGCGCAGCGCGTCGGTGTCGTCGGCGCTGATGGCGTCGTACGCCTCGTAGCTCTCCTCCAGCAGGTAGCCGGCGAGGCTGCGGTGCGTCTGTGCCCGTTTCCACGGGTCGCCACCCGGCGAAGCCAGCCGGTCCAGCACCGCCACCGCGTCGAGCAGCCGGGCCCCCGGCGGGTCCCACGAGCCGTACATCAGCTCCAACTCGGCCAGCCCCGGCTCCCGGGCCAGCCGCAGACCCAGCTCCCGGGCCAGGGCCTCGTCGCCGGCCGGGCCGGCCAACCAGACCGCCGTGCCGTGCGCCGCGACCGTGTCGAGCAGTGGCTGCGTCGCCGGGCCTTCCACGATCCTCACCTCGGCGCCCGCCTGACGCACGGCCGTGGTCAACTCGCTCTCCGCGCCGGCCAGAACCGGATGCTGGCGTACGACATCCCAGGCGGCCGAGGTCAGCAGGCCGGCCGGCAGCCGGGGTGAGGTGACCAGCAGGACGATCCGGGCCGTCATGCTCAGCTGGCCGTGCCCTCAGCGTCCGGGTTCGCGCTCGACGGCACCGCGTCCGGGGTGGAGACGTCGGTGACCGTTCCGGAGCCCGCCTCGCCCAGCGGCACGCTCACCGCGGGAGCGTTGCCCTCGAAGGTCAGCACCGGGAACTCCAGCGGCCGGTACCGGGGGTTGACGGTCACGTCGTGGCTCTCGACCGCCTCGACCAGCGACCTGCGGGTCGCGAGCGCGGCGCGCAACTGGTCGCGCGACTGCTCGCCGTCGAGCTGACGGGCGGCGTCCTCGTCGCTCACGTTGGCCGGGATCTTGGCGGCCTTGCGACCCGCCGCGACCACGTCGGCCAGCTCCTCGTCGGTCGGGGCGACCGCCTCGCCGGACGGCACCCCGGACAGGCAGGTGTAGAGCTCGGCGACCGAGCGCACGTACCGGGTGTCGGGCGAGAGCCCGAACTGCTGGGCGGCCTGCTCGGGCGACACCTGGGCGCGCGGCTGGTAGTTCTTCTCCTTGGACACCCGCGCGCACACCTCGCCGAGCACCAGCACGCTGGCCACCTGGGCCGGGCCGGGCAGCGGCGGCTGCGCGGCGGCGGACGGGTCGTCCGCCGGGGGCGTCGGATTCTTCGCCCGCAGGTCGTCCAGCACGGCGGTGACCGCATCCTGGGTGATGCGGTGGTCCCCGACGTAGGCGGCGACACCGGGCTCGGCACGGCAACCGGAGAGGGCGACGATGCCGACCGCCACGGTGGCGACGGCGACAAGACGGCGAGCACGCATGACCGTCACTCTCTCACGTCAGCGCCCCGGCGCTGTGACGCCCCCCACCTCCACCCGCCGCGCGCCGGCCCGGCGACTCCGCCCGCCGCGCGCCCCCGGCGCCTCCACCGCACCGGCGGCCGGCCGGTACGACGGAGGCGCCGTGCTCAGCCGGCCGCGGCGACCAGCGGGGCGGGGGCGCCCAGCACGTCGGAGAGCAGTTGCGCGCACCACTCGAGCAGCGCCTGGTCACGCAGCGGCTCGCCGCCGATCCGACGGGTGGTCGGTCGGGGCACGCTGACCTGGTCGGTGGCCTGCTTGTAGACGGCGTCCGGGTGGTAGCGCTTGAGCCGCATCTGCTTCGAGTCGGGCAGCGGCAGCGGCCCGAACCGGATGTGCTTGCCCTGCATGGTCACGTCGCTGAGGCCGTACCGGCGGGCCAGCAGGCGGAACCGGGCGACCGCCACCAGGTTCTGCACCGGGGCCGGCGGCTCGCCGTACCGGTCGGTCATCTCGGCGACGACCTCGCGCAGACGCTCCTCGTCGCGGGCCTCGGCGAGCTTGCGGTACATCTCCAGACGCAGCCGCTCCACGCTCACGTAGTCGTGCGGCAGGTGCGCGTCGATCGGCAGGTCGATCTTGACGTCGGTCTCGTCCTCCTGCCGCTCACCCTTGAACGCGGAGACGGCCTCGCCGACCATGCGCACGTACAGGTCGAAGCCGACGCCCTCGATGTGCCCCGACTGCTCGCCGCCGAGCAGGTTGCCGGCGCCCCGGATCTCCAGGTCCTTCATGGCCACGTACATGCCGGCGCCCAGCTCGGTGTGCTGCGCGATGGTGGCCAGCCGCTCGTGGGCGTGCTCGGTGAGCGGCTTCTCCGGCGGGTAGAGGAAGTACGCGTACGCCCGCTCCCGACCCCGGCCGACCCGGCCGCGGATCTGGTGCAGCTGGGCCAGGCCGAGCAGGTCGGCCCGCTCCACGATCAGCGTGTTGGCGTTCGGGATGTCGATGCCCGACTCGACGATCGTGGTGCAGACCAGGACGTCGAACTCCTTCTCCCAGAAGCCGACCATGACCTTCTCCAGGGCTTCCTCGCCCATCTGGCCGTGCGCCACCGCGACCCGCGCCTCGGGCACCAGCTCGCGCAGCCGCCGTGCCGCCCGGTCGATCGACTCGACCCGGTTGTGCAGGTAGAAGACCTGCCCGTCGCGGAGCAGCTCACGGTGGATGGACGCGGCGACCTGCCGGTCGTCCTGCGCGCCGACGAAGGTGAGCACCGGGTGCCGCTCCTCCGGCGGGGTGGCGATGGTGGACATCTCCCGGATGCCGGTGATCGCCATCTCCAGGGTGCGCGGGATCGGGGTGGCCGACATGCTCAGCACGTCGACCGACGCGCGCAGCGTCTTCAGGTGCTCCTTGTGTTCGACGCCGAACCGCTGCTCCTCGTCGACGATCACCAGACCGAGCTGCTTGAACCGGGTCGCGGTCTGGAGCAGCCGGTGGGTGCCGATGACGATGTCGACGGTGCCGTCGGCGACCATCTCCAACGTCCGCTCGGTCTCCTTCGGCGTCTGAAACCGCGACAGCTGCCGGATCTGGACCGGGAACTGGCTCATCCGCTCGGCGAACGTGTTGTAGTGCTGCTGCACCAGCAGCGTCGTCGGCACCAGCACCGCCACCTGCTTGCCGTCCTGCACCGCCTTGAAGGCGGCCCGGACCGCGATCTCGGTCTTGCCGTAGCCGACGTCGCCGCAGATCAGCCGGTCCATCGGGACGGTCTGTTCCATGTCCCGCTTGACCTCGTCGATCGCGGCGAGCTGGTCCGGCGTCTCCTGCCACGGGAACGCGTCCTCCAGCTCCCGCTGCCACGGGGTGTCCGGGCCGAACGAGTGGCCCTTGGACGCCTTGCGGGCGGCGTACAGCTGGATGAGCTGGGCGGCGATCTCCCGGACGGCCTTGCGGGCGCGGGCCTTGGACTTCTGCCAGTCCGAGCCGCCCATCTTGTGCAGCGTCGGCTGCTCACCGCCCACGTAACGGGAGAGCTGGTCGAGCTGGTCGGTCGGGACGAACAGCCGGTCGCCGGGCTGGCCACGCTTGCTGGCCGCGTACTCGATGACCAGGTATTCCCGGCTGGCGCCGTTGACGGTGCGCTGCACCAGCTCGACGTACCGGCCGATGCCGTGCTGCTCGTGCACCACGAAGTCGCCGGCCTTGAGCTCCAGCGGGTCGATGGTGTTGCGCCGGCGGCTCGGCATCTTGCGCATGTCCCGCGTCGAAGTGCCCCGACCGCCGGTGACGTCGTTGCCGGTGAGCAGCACGAAACGGGACGCCTCGTCGACGAACCCACTGCCCAGCGCGCCGCAGGTGACGACCATCTCGCCGGGGGCGGGCGCGGTCGGCACCTCCTCGGTCAGCCGGGCGCCCAGCCCGGCGTCGCGCAGCACCTCCACCGCCCGCTGGGCGGGGCCGTGCCCCTCGAAGACCAGCGCGATCGACCAGCCCTCGCCGGCCCAGCGCTTGAGGTCGTCGACCACCCGCGCGGTCTCGCCGTGGTAGAGCGGGGCCGGCTGGGCGGCGAGGGTCACCGCGATGGCGTCGTCCGGGGTGACCACGGCTTCCTCGGGCGCGTCCTCCCAGGGCTGCCGCGCCTGCGCCGTCTCGGCTTCGCCCATAATTCGGCCTCCGCGCCGGGAGCCGGCACTCCGGACCGAATGAGGGTCGTCGCCCAGACCGAACGGGGACAGCGTCCACCACGGCTGGCCGAGGTTGGCGGCGGTGGCGCGGACCTCGCCCAGGGTGCGGAAGGCGGCGGCGCCGACGTCCACCGGGGCCTGGCCACCGACCGCGGCGGCGGCCCAGCTGGCCTGCAAGAACTCCTCCGAGGTACGCACCAGGTCGTGCGCCCTCGTGCGGATGCGCTCCGGGTCGCACAGCAGGACGTGGGTGCCGGCCGGCATGGCGTCCAGCAGCAACTCCAGCGAGTCGGGGCCGACCAGCACCGGGGCCAGCGACTCCATCCCCTCCACCGGGATGCCCTCGGCCAGCTTGTCCAGGATCTCGGCCAGCTCGGGGTGCTGCTCGGCGAGCGCTGCGGCCCGGTCGCGGACCGCCGGGGTGAGCAGCAACTCGCGGCAGGGCGGCGCCCACAGGAGCGGAACCTGCTCGATGGTCCGCTGGTCGGCGACGGCGAAGGTGCGGATCTCCTCCACCTCGTCGCCCCAGAACTCCACCCGGGACGGGTGCTCGTCGGTGGGCGGGAAGACGTCCAAAATGCCGCCGCGCACCGCGAACTCGCCGCGCTTGGTGACCAGGTCGACCCGGGCGTACGCCATGTCGGTCAGCCGGCGGGCGACCTCTTCCAGGTCCGCCTCCTCGCCGGCGGCGAGCTGCACCGGCTCCAGGTCGCCGAGGCCCTTGAGCTGCGGTTGCAGCAGTGAACGGACGGGCGCCACGACCACCCGCAGCGGCCCGGTGCGGCCGTGCGCGTCGGTCGACTCGGGGTGCGCGAGGCGGCGCAGCACGGCCAGCCGGCGGCCCACCGTGTCGGAGCGTGGCGACAGTCGCTCGTGCGGCAGCGTCTCCCAGGAGGGGAAGACCACCACCTGCTCGGCCGGAAGCAACCCACCCAGCGCGGCGGCCAGGTCGTCGGCCTCCCGGGTGGTGGCGGTCACCGCCAGCACGGGCCGCCCGGCCCCGCCACCGGTGCCGTCCGGGTCGGCCGCGACGGCGGCCACCGCGAACGGGCGCAGCGCGGCCGGAGCGGTGATGTCGAGGCCGTCGACCTGGGCGGCACCGGAGCGCGCCAGGTCACGCGCCCGGGTCAGCCCGGGGTCGGCCAGGGCGGCGGAGAACAGACCGGTGAGCAAGGGAATCCTTTCAGGGGAGTCGGCGCACACCACTTCGGCCCCTCGTCCAGCCGGACGGGGGGTGCACGCCAACCAGCCTATCCCCGTGCACCGACACCCACCCCGTTCCGCCCAGGTCGCGTCGCCCCGCGCCCCGAACCCCGCCCCCGGCCTAGATCCGCACCCCCGACCCAGGTCCGCGGACCCGGCACGGGTCCGCTCCTGCGCAGGCCACCCCTCGTTCCAAGATCCACGCAACTTCCCGGAAGTTGCTGCTTCCGGGGCGCGGGAGGCAGCAACTTCCCTGATGTTGTGCGGATCTTGCGGGTGGGAGCGCCGTCGGCCGCGCCAGAGCGCGCGGACACGCTGAGCGCGCGGGGCGATGGGGCGCGCTGCCGCCTTGCATGGGGCGACACCGACCAAGATCGTGCTCGTTCCAGGATGCAGTGGTCTCCGAGCCGGCGGAGGGCACTCTTTCCCGGATCGAGCACGATCTTGGCCGACTGGAAGACGCCGACCACAGGCGGCCGACCACAGGCGGCCGACCACAGGCGGCG
Organism: Micromonospora sp. NBC_00617; assembly: GCF_045161355.1. Classification (NCBI taxonomy): domain Bacteria; kingdom Bacillati; phylum Actinomycetota; class Actinomycetes; order Micromonosporales; family Micromonosporaceae; genus Micromonospora; species Micromonospora sp. NBC_00617. The sequence continues at coordinate 4,895,997 of NZ_CP107751.1, forward strand.
GATCACAGGCGGCGGATCACAGGCGGCGGATCACAGGCGAAGAGCGGCGGGCCAGCTTTGGCCGTGCCCGAGACGGCCGAACCCCCGCATGCTCGAGGTGGCCGAAAACCACAAACAGATCTTGACCGCCGCCGGCAGGCGTGGTCGGGTTTCGGGATGGGTGAGCAGTGGCGCGCACAGTTCGACGCGGAGGTGAGCTTCGCCAACGGCGGCGGGCTGCGCACCGAGGGGTTCCGGCTGGACATTCCGGGTCGGGAGATCACCGACGAAGATCTGGCGGCGTTGTTCGTCCGGCACGTCGGGCTGCTGATGGTCGCCGAGGTACGGATCAGCGCGAAGACGATCATCGAGGAGCCGCACAAGGGCGGCCGGGGCGTCGGCGTCGACGAGTCCGGCGCCGATCGCCGGCTGGTCGAGCTGAGCCACCTGATCCGCGACGGGATGACCACGCTGCCGGGGTGGCCCGCTCCTCGGCTCACCGACTGGTTGACCTTCGCGGCGTCCCGCGAGCGGTACGCGCCGGGCACCGAGTTCCACGTGGCCCGGATCGACATGATCGCCAACACCGGCACGTACGTGGACACTCCCGCCCACCGCTGGTCCGGCGGCGATGACCTGACCGGGGTGTCGCTGGACCGCCTCGCCGACCTGCCCGGGGTGCTGGTCCGCGTACCGGCCGGCACCCGAGCCGTGGACCGGCTGATGCTGGCCCCGTACGAGGTGGCCGGGCGCGCTGTGCTGCTGCACACCGGGTGGGACGTGCACTTCGGCACCGAGCGGTACGGCGCACCGGAGGCGCCGTACCTGACCGGGGACGCCGCCCGGGCGCTGGTCGACGCCGGCGCGGCCCTGGTCGGCATCGACTCGATCAACATCGACGACATGAGCCCGGCGGCCGGAGGCGTACGCCCCGCGCACAGCACGCTGCTCGCCGCTGGCGTCCCGATCGTGGAGCACCTGACCGGCCTGGGCGCGCTGCCGCCGAGCGGGTTCCGCTTCACTGCGGCCCCACCGATGGTGGCCGGCATGGGCACCTTCCCGGTCCGCGCCTTCGCCGTCGTCAATCCCTGATCCACGCCAACTCCCCGATCGGCGGAACACCCGGCCGACCATCCGCCACGGGAACCCCACGAGCCGACCGATTCGAGAACGAGCCGACCGACCCGAGAACGAGCCGGTCTGACCGCAGCGGCCCAGGTCGGCCGGGCACGGCCGGGGCGAACCCGCAGAGCCGGGTCGGAGCGATCCGCCGCTCGAGGTGGACCAGGGGGTTGGTGAGTGATCAGAATCGAGCCGGGTAGTGCCGAGATCGCCGTACCAAGGGGGGACGATGCCCGCTGAGGGAGTCGGCAGTGATCCACGTCGTCGCACCACGCCAGCCCGGTGGCGGGTGCTGGGGCATCCGGACGGAATGCTGATCTACCAGGTGCGCTGCATCGTGGAGAACCACGGCTGGACGGAGACGGTCGCGGAGGACCGGCACAAGATCGTCCTGGGGCGCTCCGGGGCGTACCGGCGCCGGCTCAACGGTTGCGTGGAACTCTCCGACGCCACCTCGATGCTGCTGACCCGGCCCGGCGACGAGATGGCGGTGGCGCACCCGTTCGGCTGCGGTGACTCGTACACCTGCCTGGAGATTGATTCGGCGGTGCTGGCGCAACGGCCGGACGCGGAGCGCTGGATGGACCGGGCCGGCTGGGCCGGCACCTCGGACGCCACGCTGGACCTGGCGCACCGTCTGCTGGTGGCGGAGTTCCGGCGCGGGCTGGACGGGTTCGAGATGGCCGAGCGGCTCCAGCGGTTCCTGGCTCGCCTGCTGGGCCACAGCGCCCTCACCTCCGACGGCGAGGACAGCGAGGACGGCGCGGTGGAGCGGGCGGTCCGTCGCCGGCCGGCGACGCTGGCCGCGCACCGGCGGCTCGCCGACCGGGCCCGGGAGGTGCTGGCCAACTCGGGGTTCACGATGGGCCTTGACGAGGTGGCCCGGGAGGTGGGCAGCTCACCGCACCACCTCAGCCGGGTGTTCCAGCGGATGACCGGCAGCAGCCTGACCGCCTACCGCAACCGACTGCGGGTGCGTGCGGTGCTGGACACCCTCGCCGAGCCCGACGGCCGCCCGCTCGGCGCGCTCGCCAGCGAGTACGGCTTCGCCGACCAGGCACACCTGACCCGGGTGGTCCGCGAGCAGGTGGGTCACCCGCCGGCCAGACTGCGCCGCCTGCTCACCGCGACCGGCGAGGACCCGTCCGCGACAGCCTGAGCCCGGAGGCGGGCGGAGGTGCCGTACGGGGGGTACGGCACCTCCTTCAGTCGCGCACGAAGCGGCCCGCGACCGGTCCGACCGAGGCGTCGGACCCCCCCGAACAGGCCCGTGTGCCCCGATCCGGCCACCCCTGACGGGTGACTTCCGGACCAACGGAGACCATCCTCCCGAGCGGCACCCGGGACGGTCTTGAAGAAAATTGCTCACCTTCGCCGCTCGCCGGGAAATGCCGTGAACAGGGCAAACACCCCCTAGGCTGGCCTGGTGGACGAGGTGCCGGAGGCCCGGGTACGCGACTGGCTCCCCCGCACCGCAGGTTTCCTGCTCGGCACCCTCGCGCTGGCCACCGCCTTCATCGCCGCGTACGTCGGCGCCCTGCACCAGCCCCACCCCGGGACGTGCCGGTCGGCGTGGCGACGAGCGACCAGGCCGCGCGCACGGTCCTGGCCGCCGTCCGCGACCGGACCGACAAGATCAAGGCCATCGAGTACGCCGACCCGGGCTCCGGCGCGACCCGGGTGCGGGGGCATCGGGCGACCGCCGGCGCAAGACCCTGAAGTGATCTCCGGGGTGTTCCGTGTCACGGCGCGGCATGCGGAGAGCCCCTCCTGCCAGCCGGCCCGACGCGGATACCATCCAGGGAGTCGGACAGCGCTGTCCTTCGTACTCGCGTAAGGAGCGCATCGTGACCGACCAGCACGACCACGACGGCCCGGACGCCGCGCTGCGCGCTGACATCCGCCGACTCGGCACCCTCCTCGGCCAGACCCTGGCCCGCCAGGAGGGGCGCCCGCTGCTCGACCTCGTCGAGGAGATCCGCGCCCAGGTCCGCTCCGACGTCCCGGCCGCCGCCGAGCGGCTCGGCGGGCTCGACGTGACCACCGGCACCAAGCTGGCCCGCGCCTTCTCCACCTACTTCCACCTGGCCAACATCACCGAGCAGGTGCACCGCGCTCGGGATCTGCGTCGCCGCCGCGCCGTGCAGGGCGGCTGGCTGGACCAGGCGGCCAAGATGATCGCCGAGCGGGGGGTGCCGGCCGAGGAGATCGCTGCCGCGGCCCGCCGGCTGGCGGTCCGGCCGGTCTTCACCGCCCACCCGACCGAGGCGGCCCGCCGCTCGATCCTGTCCAAGCTGCGGGCCATCGCCGACGAGCTGGACACCGAGACCGCCAACGCGATCCTCTACGGCGCCAGCGACGAGGGCCCGGCCAACCGCCGGCTGGCCGAATTGCTGGACCTGATGTGGCAGACCGACGAGCTGCGGCTCGACCGGCCCGACCCGACCGACGAGGCCCGCAACGCCATCTACTACCTGCGCGACCTGTACGCCGAGGCCGCGCCGCAGGTGCTCGACGACCTGGCCGACACGCTGCGCACCCTCGGCGTGGAGACGTCGCCGACGGCCCGCCCGCTGAGTTTCGGCACCTGGATCGGTGGCGACCGGGACGGCAACCCGTTCGTCACCCCGGCGGTCACCCGCGAGGTGCTGACCATCCAGCACGAGCACGGCATCGCGGCCACCGAGAAGGCGATGGATCACCTGATCAACGAGGTCTCGGTGTCCCGCCGACTGCGCGGGGTGTCGCTGGACCTCTCCGCCAGCCTCGCCGCCGACCTCGACGCGCTGCCCGAGGTGGCCCCCCGGTTCCGTCGGGTCAACGCCGAGGAGCCGTACCGGCTCAAGGCACGCTGCGTGAAGGCGAAGCTGGCCAACACCCGGCAGCGGCTCCGCCAGGGCACCGCCCACGTTCCGGGCCGCGACTACCGCGGCTCCGCCGAGCTGATCGTCGACCTGGACCTGCTGCGCGCCTCGCTGGCCCGCAACTCCGGGCAGCTCACCGCCGTCGGCCGGCTGGCCTCCACCATCCGGACGGTCTCCGCGTTCGGCCTGCACCTGGCGACCATGGACGTCCGGGAGCACGCCGAGGCGCACCACGCGGTGCTCGCCCAGCTGTACGAGGCCGTCGGCGAGGTGTCCGACTACCCGGCGTTGAGCCCGTTGGAGCGCACCAAGCTGCTCGCCGACGAGCTCACCGGCCGCCGGCCGCTGTCCACCCTGGACACCCCGCTGAGCGAGACGGCCCGCAAGACGTTCGACGTGTTCAGCACGATCCGTGAGGCGCAGGACCGGTTCGGCACCGAGGTGATCGAGTCGTACATCATCTCGATGACCCTCGGCGTGGACGACGTGCTCGCCGCCGTCGTGCTCGCCCGCGAGGCCGGGCTGGTCGACGTGCACAGCGGCCGGGCCCGGATCGGTTTCGTGCCGCTACTGGAGACCCCGGGCGAGCTGAACGCCGGCGGCGAGATCCTCGACGAGCTGCTGTCGCTGCCCGCGTACCGGGCGCTCGTCGCGGCCCGGGGCGACGTGCAGGAGGTCATGCTCGGCTACTCCGACTCCAACAAGGAGGCCGGGATCACCACCAGCCAGTGGTCGATCCACCGGGCCCAACGCGCGCTGCGCGACGTGGCCGCCCGGCACGGCGTACGCCTGCGGCTGTTCCACGGTCGCGGCGGCACTGTCGGCCGCGGTGGCGGCCCGACGCACGAGGCGATCCTGGCGCAGCCGTACGGCACGCTGGACGGCGCGATCAAGGTGACCGAGCAGGGCGAGGTGATCTCCGACAAGTACACCCTGCCCTCGCTGGCGCGGGAGAACCTGGAGCTGACCCTCGCCGCCGTGCTCCAGGCGACGCTGCTGCACACCGCGCCCCGGCAGCCGGCCGAGATGCTGGAACGCTGGGACGCGACGATGGACGTGGTCTCCGAGTCGGCGTTCCGGTCGTACCGGTCGCTCGTCGAGGACCCGGACCTGCCGGCGTACTTCTGGGCGTCCACCCCCACCGAGCTGCTCGGCGCGCTGAACATCGGCTCCCGGCCGGCGAAGCGCCCCAACACGGGCGCCGGGCTCTCCGGGCTGCGGGCCATCCCGTGGGTGTTCGGCTGGACGCAGACCCGGCAGATCGTGCCGGGTTGGTTCGGCGTCGGCTCCGGGCTGGCCGCCGCCCGCGAGGCCGGGCTGGCGGACGTGCTGGCCGAGATGCACCGCAACTGGCACTTCTTCCGCACGTTCCTGTCGAACGTCGAGATGATGGTGACCAAGACCGACCTGAGCATCGCCCGCCGATACGTCGAGACCCTGGTGCCGAAGAAGCTGCACCCGATCTTCGAGCAGATCGAGCTGGAGTACGAGCTGACCAAGCGCGAGGTGCTGGCGGTCACGTCCTCACCCGCCCTGCTGGAGAACTCGCCAGTGCTTCAGCGCACCCTGGCCGTCCGGGACACCTACCTGGAGCCGTTGCACCACCTCCAGGTGGCGCTGCTGCGGCAGTACCGGGAGTCCGGAGCGGCCGGCCGTGCGGTGGCCACCGCCCCGGGTGGCCGACGCGCCCCGAGCGACGGCACGGCCCTGGAGCGGGCGCTGCTCACCACGGTGAACGGCATCGCCGCCGGTATGCGCAACACCGGCTGATCAGGCAGTACGGCAACGGGCCCCGGTCACCACGACCGGGGCCCGTTCCGCATGATCAGCCAGCGGTGTTCAACGATCAGCGGCCCTCGCCGATCACCAGTCGCCGCCCTCAGTCAGGGCGCCCGGCGTTCACCAGTCGCCGCCGCCGAAGTCGCCGCCGCCGAAGTCACCGCCACCGAAACCTCCACCGCCGAAGTCGCCGGCGGCATAGTCACCGCCGCCGAAGCCGCCCACCTGGTCGCCGCCACCGAAGTCGCCGCCCTGGTCGCCGTAGTCGCCGCCCTGGCCGTCGGCGTAGTCGGCGCCGTCACCGAAGCCCTCCTGGTAGCCCTCGTCGTACCCGTAGCCCGGGTCGGCGAAGGCCGGCGAGAACAGCGCGTCGGCGATCAACATGCCGCCGAGCACACCGGCCCCCGCGCCCAACGCGGTCTTCCACCACGGCGTCGAATACCAGCCCGCCGGCACCGGCCGACCCTGGTAGCGGCCGCCGGGGTAGTAGTAGGGCGTCTGCCGGCCGGGCTGCGGGCCGGCCCGGAACGTCTGCCCCTGCACGTCGACCTCGCGCTCCTTGGTGAGCTGCCCGACGCCCCGCGCGGCGGCCAGCGCCGGCACCTCGGGGCCGGGATCGATCCCCAGCGCGGTCCGCGCCGCCCGGATGTACGCCAGTCCTTCCAGCGCGGTCTCCCGGGCGAGCGCGAACTGGTGCGGCGTACGCGCCTGCTCCAACTGCGAACCCGCCGCGTTGTACCGCTCACCGGCGTCGGCCAGCGCCTGGCGGACCGCCGGCTCGTCGCCCTGAAGGGTCAACAGCTGACCACCGAGGCGCTCGTACCAGCGGTGCGCCTCGGCGCGGGCGTCGCCCAGTTCCGTGCGCCGGCGGGCGGTGCCCTGGGCGCGGATGAGCGCCGCAGCGCCGAGTGCACCGACCAGCACGATCGCGAGGCACAGCACAAGTTCCATGTCATCGAACGTACCCCCGGGTGTCACGTCGTACCCGTCTGGCAAGCTCCGGTGATGGACGTCTCGACGCTGCTGGTGGTGATCGTGTGCCTCGGTGCCGGCGGGGCGGTGGGCTGGCTGGCGGCCCGGTCCCGGTCGGCAGCCGACATCGCCAGGCTGGATGCCACCCTGACGGCGACGCGGGAGGGCGAGGGGCGGCTGGAGCAGTCCATGCGGGCGCTGAGCTACGAGGCCACGGCGCAGTCGCAGGAGGCGGTGGCCCGTGCCGTGGCGCCGCTGCACGACAGCCTGCGCCGCTACGAGCAGCGGGTCGCCGAGCTGGAGCACGACCGGGTCGACGCGTACGCCGAGCTGCGTGAGCAGGTCCGCTCGATGAATGCGGTCTCCGGGGAGCTGCGCACCGAGACCAAGCAGCTGGTCGCCGCGCTGCGCGCGCCGCAGGTGCGGGGCCGCTGGGGCGAGCACCAACTGCGCCGGATCGTCGAGGCGGCCGGCATGCTGGAGCACTGCGACTTCTCCGAGCAGGTCACCGCCGCCACCGACGACCAGGTCGTCCGCCCGGATCTGGTGGTCCGCCTGCACGGGGGCCGGTCGGTGGTGGTGGACGCGAAGGCGCCGTTCGACGCGTACCTCACCGCGATGGAGGCCCGCGACGAGCGCGGCCGGGACACCCACCTCGACGCCCACGCCCGACACCTGCGGGGGCACGTCGACGCCCTGGCCGCCAAGTCGTACTGGACGGCGTTCGACAGCTCGCCCGAGTTCGTGGTCCTGTTCGTGCCCGCCGACCCGTTCCTCGACGTCGCGCTCCAACGCGACCCGACGCTGTTGGAGCACGCGTTCGCCCGCAACGTGGTGCTGGCCACGCCGGCCACCCTGGTCGCCCTGCTCCGCACGGTGGCCTACTCGTGGCGGCAGGAGGCGCTGGCCCGCAACGCGGTGGCGGTGCACACCCTCGCCCGGGAGCTGTACGGCCGGCTCTCCACCCTCGGTGACCATGTGGGCAAGCTCGGCTCGTCGCTGGCCGGCGCGGTGACCGCGTACAACCGGGCGGTCGGTTCGCTGGAGGCGCGGGTGCTGGTCAGCGCCCGCAAGCTCGCCGAGCTGGGCGTCTCGGACGACGAGCTGGCGACCCCCGCCCAGGTCGAGCTGACCCCCCGCCAGCCCCAGGCGCCGGAGCTGCTGGACGACGCCGACCGCTGACCGCACCGCGCCTTTTCCTAGCGGCGGTTGGCGCTCTCGACGACGAAGGGCGTGCCCTGCTGGCAGGTGGTCATCATGCCGGTCTCGACCCGACCGGTGACGGTGACCCGGGTGCCGGCGGCCAGCACGTCCCGCGGGCCGCCCACCAGCAGGTAGCCGTCGAGCAGCAGGCAGTTCGGCTCCACCCCGGCGGTGATCGTGCCGGTGAGTTCGGTGGCGCCGACCGGCGGCGGGACGGTGGGCCCGCCCGGCGACTTGAGCGGGTCGGAGGGCGTGATCGCCGGTGCGGAACTGCTGGGTGACGCCGGGGTGGGTTGCCCAGCCGTTGCCGTCGGCGCTCCGGGGGTGGTGGAGCCGTCCGTCCCCCCGCAGGCGCTCAGCGCCGCGAGGGCGACCAGGGCGGGGACGACGAGCCGAAGGTTCTTCATGCCGCTTTCGACGCGCCGGGACGGCGCGGCGTTCCCACCGTGATTCGCCGCCTGATCACCGGCGGCACGGCGTGCCGCCGTGCTCCGGCGCCCGAACGTGCTCAGCCGCGGGTCGCGGCGGCCTTCATGTCCCGCTTCAGCTCCTGCGGAAGCGAGAAGGTCAGCCGCTCGTTGGCGGTGGTGATCTCCTCGACGTCGTCGAACCCGCGAGCGGCCAGGTGCGTCAGCACATCGTCGACCAGGTCCTCCGGGACGCTCGCGCCGGAGGACACCCCGACCGTGCGGGCGTCGGCCAGCCAGGCGTCGTCGATCTCGTGGGCGAAGTCGACCAGGTGGCCGGCGCGGGCGCCGGCGTCCAGGGCAACCTCGACCAGCCGGACCGAGTTGGAGGAGTTCGTCGAGCCGACGACGATCACCACGTCGCACTCGGGGGCGATCTCCTTGACGACGTGCTGCCGGTTGGACGTGGCGTAGCAGATGTCGTCACTGGGCGGGGACTGGAGCAGCGGCAGCCGGGTCTTGAGCCGGGCGACCGTCTCCAGCGTCTCGTCCACCGAGAGCGTGGTCTGGGAGAGCCAGACGACCTTCTCCGGGTCGCGAACGGTGATCTTGTCGACGCCGTCCGGGCCGTCCACGAGTTGGATGTGCGCGGGAGCCTCACCGGCGGTGCCGATGACCTCCTCGTGCCCCTCGTGGCCGATCAGCAGAATGTCGTAGTCCTCGGCGGCGAACCGCTTCGCCTCCTGGTGCACCTTGGTGACCAGCGGGCAGGTCGCGTCGATGGCCTTCAGCGAGCGCTCCCGGGCCTGCTCGTAGACCTCGGGGGCCACACCGTGCGCGGAGAAGATGACGGTGGCGCCCTCGGGCACCTCCTCGTTCTCCTCCACGAAGATCGCGCCCTGGGCCTCCAGCGTCTGCACGACGTGCTTGTTGTGCACGATCTGCTTGCGCACGTAGATCGGGGCGCCGTAGAGCTTCAGCGCCTCCTCGACGGTCTGCACGGCGCGGTCAACACCCGCGCAGTAGCCGCGGGGCTTGGCCAGGAGCACGCGCTTGCCGGTCCGGAGATCAGTCACCCCCCCATCGTACGTGCCCGCCGACAACCCACCACCGCCCACAACCCGGGCCCCCGACCCGGTGATCAAGAGGTTTGCGTCAAAACCACGCCCGAGGATGACGCAAACTTCTTGATCACCGAGAGGATCCGTAGGGTGGGTTGGGTGAGTGGGGTTGGCGGGGACGCGGCGCGCAGCAGCGCGGAGGAGCCTTGGCCGGTTCGGGTCGTTTCGCAGAAGGTCGGTGCGTGGATCGCCAAGCTCGGCTGGGTGTGGGTGGACGGACAGGTCGCGCAGATCAGCCGCCGTCCCGGGGCCACCACGGTCTTTTTGACCCTGCGTGATCCCTCGGCCGACCTGAGCCTGACCGTCACCACCAACCGCGACGTGCTGGACGCCGGTGCGCCGGAGCTGCGCGAGGGCGCCCGCGTGGTGCTGCACGCCAAGCCGGAGTTCTACGCCGCGCGGGGCACACTGAGCCTGCGGGCCGACGAGATCCGGCAGGTGGGGCTCGGTGAGCTGCTGGCCCGGCTGGAAAAGCTCAAGAAGCTGCTCGCCGCCGAGGGGCTGTTCGACCGGGCGCGCAAGCGCCGGCTGCCGTTCCTGCCCGGCCGGATCGGGCTGATCACCGGCCGCGCGTCGGCCGCCGAGCGGGACGTGCTGACCAATGCCCGGCGGCGCTGGCCGGCCGTGGAGTTCCGGACGGTCAACGTGGCCGTGCAGGGCCCGTCCGCCGTGCCGCAGATCGTCGACGCGCTCAAGGTCCTGGACGCCGACCCGAGCATCGACGTGATCATCATCGCCCGAGGTGGTGGCGGCATCGAGGACCTGCTGCCCTTCTCCGACGAGGCGCTCTGCCGGGCCGTGTTCGGCTGCCGTACGCCGGTGGTCAGCGCGATCGGTCACGAGACGGACGCGCCGCTTGTCGACTACGTCGCCGACCTGCGGGCCTCCACCCCGACCGACGCGGCCAAGCGGGTGGTCCCCGACCTCACCGAGGAGGTACGCCTCATCGGTCAGGCCCGGCACCGACTCGAGCGGGCGGTCCGCAACCTGGTCGACCGGGAGTCCCACCGCCTCGACGGTCTGCGGTCCCGGCCCGTGCTGGCCCGGCCCCAGGTGATGGTGGAGCACCGCGCGACGGAGCTGGCCGGGCTGCGCCAGCGCGCCGGCCGCTGCCTGGACCACCGGCTCGCCGGCGCCGACGACGATCTGCGGCACACCCTGGCCCGGCTGCGCGCCCTCTCCCCCGCCGCCACCCTGGACCGGGGGTACGCGATCGTGCAACGCGCCGACGGGCACGTCGTACGGGCAGCGGCCGAGGTCGGCAAGGGCGACCCGCTGCGGGTCCGCCTCGCCGACGGTGAGCTGACCGCGACGGTCGACGGCGCAGTGGCGACGCGGTGACCCGGACGGGGGCGTGCTGAGATGGACGCGATGACTGACGACACGAAGGCCGGGCCGGACGAGCGGCTCAGCTACGAGCAGGCCCGCGCCGAACTGGCCTCGGTGGTCGAGCGGCTGGAGGCCGGCGGCACGTCCCTGGAGGAGTCGCTGGCGCTCTGGGAGCGCGGCGAGGCGCTGGCGGTGATCTGCCAGCGCTGGCTGGACGGCGCTCGGGCGCGGATCGACGCCGCCCGGCAGGACCCCGCGTCCTGACCTCGGACGGGGTGACCGGAACCGGCGGTGGGGCGGCCGGAACCGCCCCACCGGCGTACGACGGTCAGTTGAACAGGCTGTAGAGCTCGGCCGGCGCCTCGACGACCTGGGCCGCCGGCGGCTTCTGCGCGGCGGTGGCGGAACCGTAGTCGGAGTACGTCATCTTGATCTCCTGAGCGGCGGTCTGCCCGGCGGCCGGGAGTTGCAGCACCAACTCGCTGAGCCGGCCCTGCGGGTCGACCTTCGCGGTGAACGGGACCGTCTTCGCCTGGGTGCCCAGCGCGGCGATCGTGGCGGCGTTCAGCGAACCGGCCTCGGCGGCCTTGGTGACGTCGATGGTGCCGGCGTACGTGCCGGTGCCGGTGCTGCGGACCTCGGTGATGCCCTGGGTCAGCACCGCGCTGCCGGCCGGGTCGACCTTCTCGAAGTCGAAGCCGAGGTTCTTGTTGCCCTTGATGCGGGCCTGGTCGAGGTGCTGGTACTTGCCGAGGTTGAGCTGCTTGATGGCGGGCAGGCTGTCGGCGGTGGGGCCGGTCAGCTCCAGCTTCACCCAGCTGTCCGGCTTGGCGTGGATCACGTCGAGCTTCATCGCCAGGTCGGAGGAGGGGCCGCCGATGGAGATCTTCATCGCGGCACTCTGACTCGGCTGGTGCACCAGCCCCTCGGCGGCCGAGCCGGCGCCGGAGAGGGTGAACCGGAAGTTGCCGTTGCTGATCTCCTTGGTGGAGTCCAGCAGCGCCTGCTTGGCGTCGCCCGGCACGGGCGTGCCGCCGGACGCGCTGGGTGCGCCGGACGCGCTCACCGTGGAGGACGCGGTCGATCCGGCGGTGCCGGTCGTACCGCCGGCGCAGGCTGCCAGGGCGGGCGTGAACAGGGCGGCGGCTACCAGGCCGGCACCGAGTCGTCGAACAGTCATACGTGTCTCCCAAGGGGGTCACCCGACGACCTGGTCGGCGCCGGAAACCGGGCGACGCGGCAGCCCTTCGGCCACGTCGCGCGATCCGGGCCGAGCAGCGCGCCCGGATCACTCCCTCCTTGTTCCCTGTCGACCCGTCGAACAATCACCCTTGTCGTCCGGTTGCTCGCGCCGATCCGCCCCGAAAGCAGGATCGGGGTGGCCCAGGGCCACCCCGATCCGTCGTGCCGACCTACTTGAACAGCTCGTACGTCTCGGCCGAGGCCTCGACGACCTTGTCCGCCGGCGGCTTCTTCGCGCCGGTGCCGGTGCCGTAGCCCGCGTACCCGATCTTGATGTCGTGCGCGGCGGTCTCGCCGGCGGCCGGCACCGAGATGACCAGCTCGGTGAGGCGGCCCTGCGGGTCCAGCTTGGCGGTGAACGGCAGCGCCTTGGCCTGCGTGCCCAGCGCGGTCACGACGTCCTCGTCGAGGGCGACCGACTCGGTGGAGGCGCTGATGTCGATCTTGCCGGCGTAGGTGCCCTCGCCGGTCTTCTGCACGTCCGTCACGCCCTTGACCAGCGTCTCGCTGTCGACCGGGTCGAGCGTCTCCGGGTCGAGCTGGAGGTCCTTGACGTCCTTGACCTTGGTCTTGTCGAGGTGCTGGTACTTGCCCTTGTTCTTCGCCGCGCCGGGGATCATGGCGGCCATGGCCCCGCCGATCTCCAACTTCACCCAGCTCTCCGAGTCGATGTAGACGAGGTCCATCTCCATCGACACGTCCTGGGAGGCGTCGCCCAGCTTCATGGTGAACTGCGCACTGTTGCTGGGCTTGTGCACCAGACCGCTGCCGGTCAGGTCGGCGCCGGTCAGGGTGAAGGTGAAGTCGCCCTTGGCCATCTCCTTGGTGGAGGCGAGCAGCGCCTCCTTCGGGTCGGCCGGTACGGCGGGGGCGGACGGGCTGGGCGCAGCGGCCGGCTCGGCAGCGTCGGACTTGCACGCGGCCAGGCCGGGTACGAGCAGGGTGGCGGCGAGGAAGCCGAAGCTCCACCGTCGAATGTTCACTGAGATCTCACTTCACAGAGATGGACATGGCCCGGCCGCTGTGTGCGGACCGGACCGAGCCGAGGGAGCCTAACGGATACGCCCCCCAGCGACGCGGCGGGCGTATCGATGTCGGACAGTCAGCGCAGCGCGCCGGCAAGGTCGCGCAGCTCGTCGTCCCGGGCATCACCGACGACGAGCACTGTGCGGGTCGGTTCCAGCAGCACCAGCGCCTGCTGGTTCCCCCGGGCCGTGTAGCGCTGCCAGGTGCGCCCGGCCAGCTCCGTCGGGCCCTGTGGCTGACTCTGGTCGGTCAGCTCGGCGGGGAGCAGTTGCTCCGCGGGGACGTTGCTCTGCAGCAGCTGGACACCCCGCCCCTCCGGCGTCAGGTAGCCGATCCGCAGCTTCGCGCCGCCCTGGACGGTCTGGTAGCGGGCGCTGACCGTACGCCAGCCGGAGTCGAGCCCCTGCGGCTCGCTCACACCGAAGGTGTTCGCCGATCGCGCCTGCTCGATCGCCGGGGCCGAATCGACCGTGGTGGCCTGATCGCCGCCGAGGAAACCCCGGTAGAACGCCAGCAGCAGCGCGATCGGGATCAGCAGCACCAACAGCGAGATCGCCATGTCCTTGGGCGACCGCTCGGCCTTGATCGCCGCCACTGCCACCCGTGGCGGCGGCGCGGACCGCTCACCGGTGCCCGTGACGTCGTCGGGCCCACCGGCGGCGTCACCCGGCCCGGCGACCGAAGGCCGCGCCGACGGGTCCAGCGCCGGCTCACCAGCGACGAGGGCCGGCTCATCGGCAGCCGGCGCCGGCTCACCAGCGACAAGGGCCGGCTCACCGGCGGCCGGCGTCGTCGGGCCGGTCGCGGCAGGCTCGGTGTCGGCGGGTTGGTCGATCGGCGGCTGGCCATCGGGCGGCGTGCGGTCGACGGGTACGCGGTCGGCAGGCTGTGCGGGTTCCACCCTGCCATCTTCGCAGCCGCCCGACCGGCGGTATCCGGCCCATCACCGCCCCGCGCCGACGCCCGGTCGGCCATCGTGTGAGGATCAGCGACAAAGCCGGCAGCGGGACCGCTCCGCCGCCGGCCGTCCCCGCACCGTCGCGAGGAGGAGCAGCCGTCATGACGAACACCAGGACGCGGATCCCGCAGGATCTCGACCGGAACCTGGCCCTCGACCTGGTCCGGGTCACCGAGGCCGCGGCGATGGCAGCCGGCCGCTGGGTCGGCCGGGGCGACAAGGAGGGTGGCGACGGAGCCGCCGTCGACGCCATGCGCAAGCTGATCAACTCCATTCAGATGCGTGGCGTCGTGGTGATCGGCGAGGGCGAGAAGGACAACGCCCCGATGCTCTTCAACGGCGAACACGTCGGCGACGGCACCGGCCCCGAGGTGGACGTCGCGGTCGACCCGGTCGACGGCACCACCCTGATGAGCAAGGGCATGCCGAACGCGGTGGCGGTGCTCGCCGTCTCCGAGCGAGGTGCCATGTTCGACCCGAGCGCGGTCTTCTACATGGAGAAGCTCGCCGTCGGTCCCGCGTACGCCGACGTGATCGACATCAACGCCGGGGTGGCCGAGAACGTGCGCCGGATCGCCAAGGTCAAGGGCACCGATGTGTCCGAGGTGACGGTCTGCGTGCTGGACCGCAGCCGCCACAACGACCTGGTCACCCAGATCCGCCGGACCGGGGCGGGCATCCGCTTTATCTCCGACGGCGACATCGCCGGCTCCATCGCGGCCGCCCGGGGCGAGTCGGACGTCGACGTGCTGATGGGCATCGGCGGCACGCCGGAGGGCATCATCTCGGCCTGCGCGTTGAAATGCATGGGCGGGGCGATGCAGGCCAAGCTCTGGCCGCGCGACGACGAGGAGCGGGAGAAGGCGCTCGCCGCCGGGCACGACCTGGACCGGGTGCTCGGCACCGACGATCTGGTCACCGGGGACAACTGCTTCTTCGTGGCGACCGGGGTCACCTCCGGGGACCTGCTGCGCGGGGTGCGGTACCGGGCCGGCGGCGCGTACACCCAGTCGATCGTGATGCGCTCGAAGAGCGGCACCATCCGGGTGATCGACTCGTACCACCGGCTGGAGAAGCTGGCGCTCTACTCCGCAGTCGACTTCGACGGTCGTCCGCTGGCCGAGCAGGAGTGATCGCGACCGGCGCCGCGACACCGCAGGCTCTCTCCGCGACCCGCCGGATCGCCGGTGTCGCGCTGGCGTCGGTCTCGGGAGTCGCGGTGGCGGTGCAGTCCCGGATCAACGGCGAGCTGGGCGTACGCCTGGCCGACGGGTTCGCCGCCGCGGTGGTCTCGTTCGGGCTGGGTCTGGTGGTGCTGCTGGTGCTGGTGCCCGCCACCCCCGGCGGGCGACGGGGGCTGACCGCGCTGCGTCGCGCCCTCGCGGCGGGCGCGCTCCGACCGTGGCAGTGCCTGGGCGGGATGTGCGGCGCGTTCCTGGTGGCCTCCCAGGGCCTCACCATCGGCACGTTGGGCGTGGCGGTCTTCACCGTCGCCGTGGTCGCCGGTCAGTCCGGCAGCAGCCTCGCCGTGGACCGGGCCGGCATCGGCCCGAGCGGCCAGCAGCCGGTTACCCGGCAACGGCTTGCCGGCGCGGTCCTCACCGTGCTGGCGGTCGGCCTGGCGGTCGGTGACCGGCTCGGTGCTCCGGGCGCGCTGGCGCTGGCCCTCCTGCCACTGGTCGCCGGGGTGGGCACGGCCTGGCAACAGGCGGTCAACGGGCGGGTCCGGGCGGCGGCCGACAGCGCGTTGACCGCCACACTCGTCAACTTCGCCGTCGGCACGACCACCCTGCTCGTCGCGTTCGCCATCGACATCGCGGTACGAGGTTGGCCGACCGGGCACCTGCCGAGCGAGCCGTGGCTCTACCTGGGCGGCCCGATCGGCATCGTGTTCATCGCGATCGCCGCCGCGATCGTGCGGTTCACCGGTGTGCTGCTGCTCGGCCTGGCCACCATCGCCGGTCAGATCGTGGGGGCCGTCCTGCTGGACCTGGTGCTGCCCACCGCGGCCTCGCACCCCGGCGTGAACACCCTGCTCGGGGCCGCGCTGACCATGGTGGCCGTGCTGATCGCCGCGCTGGCACCACCCGCCCGCCGCTGACCGACGCCGGGGTTTCGGCTCAGTCCTGGTTGGGTCGGTGCTCGGCGATCCAGCGGGCAACGTCCCGCCGACGCCACACCTTGCCCATCGCGAGCACGGCAACCGGGTCGGGGAACCCTTTGCTGTTCGCGATGATGCTGACCCGCTGCCGGCTGATCCCGCCGAGCATGTCCCGGATCTCCGCAACGCCGACCAGATCCATGCCTTGACGGTAAGCAACAACGTGTGCTAGCTGTCCAGCAACGTGGCACGTTGCTGGTTTTGATTGTTGACGGACGTAAACGGGCAACGCATGATGGGAGCATGTCGTCGCGCACCGCAACGCCTGCTCATCGCCTTCCGATTTCCGCTGGGCACGCTCCTGTCCGCCCGATCTGGGTCTGCCGGCGTGGCTGCGGCACCTGGCCGTGCCCGTCCGCCCGCCTGACCCTGCGGGCGGTGTACGACGACGACCCGGTCGGGCTGGCAATCGAGATGGCGGGTTACCTGTTCGACGCGACCGGGGACCTGGTGCGGCTCAACCCCGACGAGATGCCCGGACCAGAGGCGCTGTTCACTCGGTTCGTCGGGTGGACCAGGCGCACACCGTTCACCTAAATGATCTATTCCAAGAGCCTCACCGCGAACGCCCGTCGGTCGACCGCTTCACCCGCCATCGCTGGCAATCTTGGACACTTTCCGTTAGCTGCTAACGGAAAGTGTCCAAGATCTACCCTGCCAACGACCTCCCGCGCCCCGGACGGCCTTGGGACGGGTCGCCCCAGGCGTCAGTGGAGCGGTGCCCGTGGCGGCAGAGGTTGGTACGGCGGGTAGGGCGGCCTGTCGCGCCGGTTCTCCGCACGGGTCGGGTCTGCCAGGCTGGCGAGCCGAACGGCCAGTAGCAGTCCCGGCACGGTGGCCAGCAGGGCCAGCATGACCGCGACCCGGGTCTGTTCCGGGGTCCCGTTCAGCCAACCGGCCATCGGTAGCCCGGCCAGGATCACGGTAAGCAGGAGGCTGCCCACGGTCCACCCGACCCAAGGGCCCGGCGCGGGGCCGAGCCACGGTACGAGGAGCAGCACTGCCACCGCCAGCGCGCCCAATAACACGACGAGCAGCGCTGTGACCACGCCGGTGCCGTCGGCCTGGGACCAGGAAGCCTCCAACAAGAGTCCGGCCAGGAGAATCGTGAGGGCCCCGGCGATCCCCCAGCCGCGACCGCCGCCACCACGTCGGATCGCCAGATGACCGGCGACCACGGTGACCGCGCAGCCGAGCAGCAGCGCGAGCGCGATCGCGAGCCACACGTCGATCGTGCGCTGGACCCGCCCGCCGTCGTACACGGCGGGCAGTTCGGGCGTGTCAGCCATGTACGACCGGAGGCTGAGAAAGCCCTCGCGCCGCCATCCGCCGTCCGACAGACGGCGCAGGAATCCGTCCCGGCCGTTGGCGACCAGCACCTCGTGGCCACCCCCGGCATGCGGGTAGACGACGAGTTCCCGTGCGGAGAAGTGGCGGCGGGGGTCACCGGGCCTCTCGTACCGATGGGCCAACTCGTCGCGCCGCGCGTCCGACACCTCCCAGGCCACCCGCCAGGTCACTCCGGTGTCGTCACTCTGCTCCACCCGCAGGTGCCCGGCGACCACCCGGTAGCAGCGTCGGGAGTCGTCCGGCGCACACGCCTGCTGGCGCGGGGACTCCTGGGCGTCCAGCCGGGCCTCCTCGTCGTCGGTGGACTCTCGCCAGGTGGTCGCGCCGTCCTCGCTGACCCGCCAACGGCCGTCGGCCGGCTCGTCCGGCATGTACGGATCCTCGAAGCCTGCGCCGATCGAGATCGCCGGGCGGCCGTCGAGCGTCGTGGTCCCGAGCGCGTACGGGTAGTGGACCGCGCTGGTGGCGGCCACCGCCAACACCGCCGGTGGCAGCACCACCAGCAGTCGGACCAGCCGAGCCGCCCGGTGACGCACCGGTCGCCTCCGAGCCCGGGTCCAAGTCCACCACGCCAGCCCGAGCGCGGGCAGGGTGAACAGGTCGGTCCAGTCGGCCCGGACCAGTGACGGCCCCGCCAGCGCGGTCCACGCCGAGGAGGCAAGCTCAGCGGCGTACCCACTCGACTTGACGACCGCGAACCCGGCGCCCACCGCGACCAGGCCGACCAGCGCGGCCGCCCGGGCCGGCAGCCGCGGCACCACGAGAGTCAGCAGCACCGCCACCAGCGGCGGCGCGAGCACCAGGCCGGCGACGTCGCTCAGCTTGCCGGTGAGCAGGCCGGGAAACGCCGCCTTCAACACGTGGTCGTTGACCAGCAGCACGACCAAGGCCAGGAGAGTGGCCGGGTGGCAGAGCCACGCCAGCGTCGTGGGTGCGCCGTCACGCGATGTCTCGGGCCCCGTCATAGCCTCAGGATCGACCCGGCGCGTCTCGGTCCGGACACGCGCCGGTGTGTGTCCGATACCGACGGTCAGCCCGCGTCGGAGGAGTGCCCGGGGAACAGGTGGGCGCTCGGGTCGATGGCGACCGCCGCGTTGTTGACCGCCGTCGCGGCCTCGCCGAAGCCGGTGGCGATGAGCCGCACCTTGCCCGGGTATTCGGTGATGTCGCCGGCCGCGAAGACCCGGGGCAGGTTCGTCGCCATGGCGCTGTCCACCAGGATGTGCCGGCGGTCCAGCCGGAGGCCCCACTCGGCGAGCGGGCCCAGGTCGGCGGTGAAGCCGAGGGCGGCGACGACCGTGTCCACCGGAAGGGTCTCGGCCGCGCCACCGCGCACGGTCACCTCGGCGCCGGTCACCGTGGCGTCCCCGATCAGGCGGGTGACCTCGGCGTTGACCACCACCCGCACCGGCAGCGACAGCACCCGGGCGACCGTCGAGGCGTGTGCCCGGAACTTCTCCCGCCGGTGCACCAGGGTCACCGAGCGGGCCAGCGGTTGCAGGGCCAGCGCCCAGTCGAAGGCCGAGTCGCCGCCGCCGACGATGAGCACGTCCCGGTCGGTCAGCTCGGCCGGGTCGGTCACGAAGTAGACGATGCCGGCGCCGGGAGCGCCGTCGGCGCAGGGCAGCGGCCGTGGGCTGAAGCTGCCGAGCCCGCCGGTGATCACGACCGCGCCGCAGCCGAGCTGTTCGCCGCCGGCCAGGCCGAGCACCGGCCGGTCATCGGCGTACGACAGTTTCTCGGCCCTCGTGCCGAGCAGGTACTGCGGGCCGAAGGGCGCCGCCTGGGCGACCAGGTTGGCGACCAGGTCGCGGCCCTTCACGGCGGGAAAGCCGGCCACGTCGAGGATCAGCTTCTCCGGGTACATGGCGGTGACCTGACCGCCCGGCTCCGGAAGCGCGTCGATCACCGCCACGGACAACCCTCGGAACCCGGCGTAGTACGCGGCGAAGAGGCCGGCTGGACCGGCCCCGATCACGGCGACGTCGACCTCGCGCATGGCGTACCGTCGCTTTCCGCTCACGGATCAACGCTTGCTGATCTCGACAGTAGGCGGGTCGCAGCGGTCGGGCAAGCATGTCCCAGGGGCGCGCCGAGGAGCAGGTCAGGGCAGGCTGAGGGGGGATCCCGAGTAGTCCGGGCCGTCCACTGCCGGCCTTCGGCGGCGGAACAGGATCGCCGCCACCACGCCACCGAGCAGCCCGAACAGGTGGCCCTGCCAGGAGATCCGCTCGTCGGTGGGGAGGATGCCGACCAGTTGCCAGCCGTAGAGCAGACCGACGAGCAGGAAGACGGCGAAGTTCCACCAACTGCGCTCGACGATGCCCCGGGTGAGCAGGATGCCCAGGTAACCGAAGATCACCCCGCTGGCACCGACCACCACCGAGTTGGGTGAGCCGGTGAACCAGACCCCGAGCCCGCTGACCAGAATGATGATCAGGGTTGACCAGAGGAAGCGGCGGGCGCCGGCGGCCAGCACGAAGGTGCCCAGCAGGATCAGCGGGATGCTGTTGCTGTAGAGGTGGTCGAAGCCGTGGTGCAGGAACGGCGAGAAGAAGACGCCGTCCAGACCGTCGATGCGGTGCGGGATGATGCCGGCGGTCGCGTCCAGGCCGAACGCGAGCCCCTGGTCGACGGCCTCGATGAGGAAGAGGAACGGGACGACCGCGCACATGGCGACGAAGGCCCGGCCGAGCGCGGCGTAGAACGCCTCGGTGCCGAACCGGTAGGGGTCGTCGTTGTGCGGGTGCAGGGTCACCCCACAACTGCTATCAGCAAAAGGGGCCGGCCGCCACTCGCGTCCCGCCGGCTTGCCCGGCGTACGCGCGACGGCGGGGCGGGTGGTAGCCCACCCGCCCCGCCGCTCGACAGCGTCAGTAGTTGCCGTTGTTCTGGAAGTTGCTCCAGGCGCCACAGGGCGTCTTGTACCGGCCCTTGATGTAGCCCAGCCCCCACTTGATCTGGGTGGCCGGGTTCGTCCGCCAGTCGTCCGCGATCGAGCCCATCTTGCTGCCCGGTAGCGACTGCGGGATGCCGTACGCGCCGGACGAGGAGTTGCTGGCCTTGTGGTTCCAGCCGCTCTCCTTGGTCCAGAGCTTCTCCAGGCAGGGGAACTCGGCGATGCCGAAGCCCGCCTCGATCATCAGCGCGCAGCCGATCTTGCGGTTGCCGCTGTACTCCGCGCAGGACGCCGGGATCGGCCCGTCGTACGGCTTGGCGACCTCCTTGGCGGCGGCCTCGCGCTCGCGCTTGCGCGACGCCGCGGCGGCCTCGGCCCGGCGGGCCCGCTCGGCGGCCTCCTTGGCGGCCTGAGCCGCCCGCAGCTTGGCCTGGTACTCGGCGGCCCGCTGCCGGGCGAACGCGATCTGGTGGCTGGCCTGGCGCTCGCGCTGGTAGGCGAAGTCGATCCGGTCGACCTCGACGCTTTCCTGCGCGGACAGGCCCTGTTGCTGGGTTTCCCGGTCTTCGCCCAGGTAGAAGCCACCGGCAACGCCCACGGAGAGCAGCGCGACAGCGGCCGTACGGGCGCCCAACCGGCTCCACAGCCGACTCACGAAGTGGTCCCTTCGTTGGGGGCAAGGACACGACGCGACGCCAGGCCAGGTGGGCCTTCAGCCGTGCCGTGAGCGCCCCGACCGGTGAGCCGGTCGCGCCGACGCACCGACCGCCACCGATGCCGCCCAGAGCCTGGACGAACGATCGCCAACGATGCCTGTGGTGCGTGGGCGCTCGTGGGACACCATCGCGCACAGTGAGACTGATGGGAAACCAACCGGCACCTTTGTGATCTGTGCCACATCAAAAATGCGGACGAAAGCCTACAAAACCCCCATCACAGTGGGATGTCCTCCAAGAGGTCGGTCACCATCGCGGCGATCGGCGAACGCTCCGACCGGCTGAGCGTGACGTGGGCGAAGAGGGGATGACCCTTCAACGCCTCGATCACCGCGGTCACGCCGTCATGTCGGCCGACCCGCAGATTGTCCCGCTGGGCGACGTCGTGGGTGAGCACCACCCGGGAGCCCTGCCCGATCCGGGAGAGCACGGTCAGCAGCACGCCGCGCTCCAGCGACTGGGCCTCGTCCACGATCACGAAGGCGTCGTGCAGGCTGCGCCCCCGGATGTGGGTCAGCGGCAGCACCTCCAGGATGCCCCGCGAGGTGACCTCCTCCAGCACGTTCTCGTGCACCACCGCGCCGAGCGTGTCGAAGACCGCCTGCGCCCACGGCGACATCTTCTCCGACTCCGACCCGGGCAGATAGCCCAGCTCCTGACCGCCGACGGCGTACAGCGGGCGGAAGACGATCACCTTCTTGTGCCGGCGACGCTCCATCACCGCCTCCAGCCCGGCGCAGAGCGCCAACGCCGACTTGCCGGTGCCGGCCCGCCCACCCAGTGAGACGATCCCGATCGTCTCGTCGAGCAGCAGGTCGAGGGCGACGCGCTGCTCGGCCGAGCGGCCGTGCAGGCCGAACGCCTCCCGGTCGCCCCGCACCAACCGGACGGACTTGTCCGGCAGCACCCGACCCAGCGCGGAGCCGCGCGTCGAGTGCAGCACCAGGCCGGTGTGGCAGGGCAGACCCGCCGCCTCGTCGACGTCGAGCGTGTCGCCGGCGTACAGCGCGGAGATCTGCTCCTCGCCCAACTCCAGCTCGGACATGCCGGTCCAGGTCGGGTCGCTGGCCTGGCCGTGGCGGTACTCGTCGGCGCGCAGACCCACCGAGGCGGCCTTGACCCGCAGCGGCATGTCCTTGCTGACCAGCGTGACGTCCCGGCCCTCGGCGGCGAGGTTGAGCGCCACGGAGAGGATCCGGGCGTCGTTGCTCTCGGTACGGAAACCGGGCGGCAGCACACCGTCGTCGGTGTGGTTCAGCTCCACCCGCAGCGTGCCGCCGGCGTCGTTGGCGGGCACCGGCGTGTCCAGCCGGCCGTGCCGGATCCGCAGCTCGTCCAGCATCCGCAGCGACTGCCGGGCGAACCAGCCCAGCTCCGGGTGGTGCCGCTTGCCCTCCAACTCGGTGATGACCACCAGCGGCAGCACCACCTCGTGCTCGGCGAAGCGGTGGAACGCCGCCGGGTCGGACAACAGCACGGACGTGTCCAGAACGAACGCCTGGCCCGCTGGTCGCGGCTCCTTGGGGTCGGCCGGCGCGGTTGCCGCCGTACGGCGGCTCCGGGAGGCACGGCGGGTCGTGGCAGTCGCGGCCAGGGTCTGGTCGGCACCGGCGGTGGTACGGCGAGTCGTCACAGGCCTGCTCCGACGGATGGGCACCCGGCCACCCGTGTTCCGCCTCGTCCGGTGCCCGGGGACACGGGGTCGGATGCGGAACCCCGTGCGCGAGGTCGCAGATCCGGGCGGACCGGCTGGCTCGGGAAAACCCCGTGCCATGCCTAGACGCTAGCGGCGGCGGACCGTCCCGGCTAGGGGCGATCGTGGATCTCCGGCAACGGTGCCCCGCAGAAGCCGGCGGCGCGGCGCGGCGAGCCGGCCGGGATGCATGCCCCCTACGCGCATCCCGGCCGGCGGGGCCACCGTCACCGGTCTGACGTGGCCCCGACGGTGCGTGTCCGCCGCGGACGACGCACCGCGTTCTTCGGCGCCGGTCGGCGGGACCGCTCGCGGCGGCCCGCCGGCCGGCTCAGCCGGTCCGTCGAACGAGCGTGCCGGTCGGGTGCCGCCCGGTGATGGGGGCGGCCGGCGCCGTGAACGACGAGCCGGTGTACGTGGTGCCGGGGCGGGCCACCGTGCCGGCGGAGCGGACGGCCCCCGCCGAGGAGACCGACAGGGCGGAGGCGATCGCCGCCTGGGCGTCGCGTCGACGCCGGTTCCAGGCGCCCCGGTCACCGTCGAAGTAGCCCTGCCGATAGCCGAAGCGGTAGCCGATGCGGTAGCTGAGCTGCCCGTGCAGCCGACCAGCCGCGTAGCTGGTGGCACCCAGCACCAGGACGAGGAAGACCACGAGGAACGGGCTCATCGGGCGGCCCCGGCCCGGCCCGGACGCCGCGTCATCGTTCCTCCGGCTCGGCCGCGGTGGGGTCGGCGGTGGGATCCGCGACCAGCAGCCGGTCCAGATCGTCGGTGCTGACCTCCTCGACCAGTTCGACGCTGATCCGGCAGCCGTCCAGCACGACCTCGGCGACGGAGGAACGGCGAATCTCCCCGCCGGCGTCGTAGACCCGGACGCTCAACTCGGGGCAGCCGAGGTGGGTACGCCAGGCGTTCCACTCGGTGCGGTCGCCCACGCTCAGCGACAGGTATCGGCAGCCTTGGGCGAGATAGAGGCGCCACGGGGCACTCAGTCCCGCGGCCACTCCCTCGGCGATCAGCCCGAAGGCCTGGGCTCGGGTGGCGAGCTCGGTCACCACACCCCCTCGGCACCGGGGGCGTGACGCATGTGAGCACCAGTCGTCTCATGCACGTGACACACCGTAGATTGTCCCATGAGCGTGACAGTATCAGCTTTTCGTCCGCTTACATTCGCCACTACGGACATCTATCCTGCCCGGGTGACACCCCTCCAGAGCGACGCTGGATCGTTTGCCACGAATCCGAGAGAGCCGTCACGTCCGCGTGACAGCAGCGTGCCTGGGCGTACGCCCGAGCCAGGCTGGCCGTACCGTCACGGGGTGACCGAGACGGCCAATGCGCGAAAGATCGCCTTCGCCACCTTCGTCCGGCGTGCCCTCGACGAGGCGCGGGCGACGCGGGCCTGGAGCGGCACCGAGGTGTCCCGACGTACCGGCGTCTCCCGGCAGACCATCAACCGGTGGGTCCGTGGGGACTGGGCCAGCGACCCCGAGGCCGAACGCGTCGTCGCCTTCTGCGAGGGCCTGGGCCTGAATCCGGCCGCCGCCTTCGCCGCGCTCGGCTGGGACCGCACCGCGAACGGCCCCCGCGCCGGCCAGCCGGCCCCACCGATGGACCCGGACGTGGAGGCTCTGCTGCGCCGCCTCGTCGACCCGAACGTGTCGGACGCGGAGAAGTTCCACATCCGCGAAACCATCAAATATCTCGCATACCGCCCAACGCTGCCGGTCGATGTCCGAAATAGAGGCAATCAGGCAGGCTAGTTCCTCAGATGGCGAAAGAACGCCTGGTCAGGTTCATTCGTTTCGCTCCGGGGCAGGAACGGGCACGCTAGCGTCCGTACTCGTACTGCTTGGGCTCGTCATCGGCGGGGGGACGGGACAAGGCCGAACCCAGCCCTGCGGGACATAAGGAGGGGTCTCTCCATGACCCTGAAGTGGTGGGCAGTCGTGGTCGCCACGGTGTCGATGACACTGTGGGCGACCGGCAACGTGGTGACCCTCGCGGTCAACGGTGGGCAGCTGCCGCTGCTCGTCAACCTTCTCGCCCTCACCAGCGCCGGCACGGCGGTCGTCCTGGCCGTCGTCGCGGAGCTGCACGAGCGGCTCAACGACCGGATCAGCGCACTCACCGAGTTCCTGGTGGCACGGCTCAACGAGATCGAGACCCGCACCGGGGACCGCAACACCGGCTTCGTGGAGGGCTACCTGCTCAGCCACGGGCAGGATGCTGCGGTGGTGCCATTCGGACGCCGCGGACGGGGAGCCGCCGAACGCTGATCGCGCGCCGCCGAGCGGTGGTGCTCGGCCAGGAATGAGCCCTCAACGCCGGGGTACGCTGACGCGCGTGCCGCCGTTGAATCTGGGCAACCACCAGCCGAGGACCCCGTTGAACGCCGATCAGGCATGGCAGATCACTGCCGGCCGGGCGGCGGGGACCGTACTCTTCTTCGACTTCGACGGCACACTCGCGCCCGTCGACGACGACCCGACGGCGGTCCGCCCCGCGCCCAACGCGCTCGCCGCGATCGAGGCGCTGGCCCCGATGGTGCAGCGGATCGCGATCGTCTCCGCGCGGCCCGTGGAGTTCCTCCGGGACCGCCTCGGCGAGGTGAGCGGCGTCGACCTCTACGGTCTCTACGGGCTGGAGCACAGCCATTCCGGTGGCGAGACCGTCACCGAGCCCACCGCCCTGCCGTGGGTGCCGACCATGGCCGAGCTGGCCGACCTGGCCCGGGCGGAGCTGCCACCCGGCACGCTCGTCGAGTTCAAGCGGCTCTCGGTCGCGCTGCACTGGCGTACCGCGCCGCAGCTCGGCGCGACCGTGCAGCAGTGGGGGCAGGCGCAGGCCGACCGGCTGGGGCTGCGGGTGCAGGCGGGGCGGATGGTGCTGGAGCTCAAGCCGCCCGTCGACCGGGACAAGGGCATGGTGATCGGCGAGGTGGTCCAGGGGGCCACCGGCGCCTGGTACTTCGGCGACGACGTCTCGGACATCAAGGCGTTCGCGGCGCTACGCGCCCGCGCCGAGGCGGACCCGGACTTCTTCGGCGTCTGCGTGGCCGTCGCCAACCCGGAGACCGGTCAGGAGGTGGCCAACGCCGCCGACCTGACCATCGAGTCTCCGGCCGCACTGGGTGACTTCCTCACCCGGGCTCTGACCCGGCTGCCCTGACCGGGCTCACCTCCGCCGGCAGCAGGGCTCAGACGCCGTACCGGCGCTGGCGGGTGGCGTACGAGCGCAGCGCGCGCAGAAAGTCGATGTGCCGGAAATCCGGCCAGTTGAGCTCGCAGAAGTAGAACTCCGAGTGCGCGGACTGCCAGAGCATGAAACCGGACAGCCGCTGCTCGCCGCTGGTGCGAATGACCAGGTCGGGGTCGGGCTGGCCGCGGGTGTAGAGGTGCTCGGCGATGTGCTCGACGTCCAGCACCTCGGCCAGTTCCTCGATCGTGCCGCCCGAGGCGGCGTGCTCCAGCAGCAGTGAACGGACCGCGTCGGTGATCTCCCGCCGGCCGCCGTACCCGACGGCGATGTTGACCTCCGCGCCGCCACTGCGGTCCCGGGTGCGCTCCTCGGCGCCCTTGAGCGCCGCCGCCGTCTGGGCGGGCAGCAGGTCCAGCGCGCCGACGATGCGCAGCCGCCAGGGGTTGCCCTCCTCGGCCAGCTCCACCACCAGGTCCTCGATGATCTGCAGCAGCGGGTCCAGCTCGCTGGCCGGGCGGCGCAGATTGTCGGTGGCCAGCAGGTAGAGGGTCACGTGCCCGATGCCGGCCTGATCGCACCAGCCGAGGACATGCTTGATCTTCGCCGCGCCGACCCGGTGCCCGTCGTTGGGGTCGACGAAGCCCATCTCCCTGGCCCACCGGCGGTTGCCGTCGCACATCACCCCGACGTGTCGGGGCACCGGCTTGCCCGCGAGCTTCGCCGTGAGCCGGCGCTCGTACACGGAGTAGATAAGGTTCCGCAGCGTCATCACCTAGCAGCGTAGCGACCCGTCAGCGGGATCACCCCTTCGGAGGCCGATCCCCGCCGGACAGTTCGATGCCGATCATGCCCAGCGTACGGGCGGTGAGCCGCCCGTCGCCGAGCCCCAGCTCGACCACATCGTCGAACACACGGTCATCTCGATGGGCCGCCCGGACCGCCGCGTCGACCACCCGCCGCCGTCGTGCCAACCACGCGGCGACCGAGCTGTGCCGCAGGTGGGTGCCGAGGCGACGACGCAGGCCTACGGCGTAGCGACGGGCCGCCGCCTCGGGCGCACGCGCCGCCGCGGCACCGGCCAGCGCACCGGAGAGCAGCGCGTAGAAGATGCCCTCCCCGGTGAACGGGTTGATCAGCGACAGGGCGTCGCCGGCCAGCAGGGTGCGGTCCCGGCCCGGGGCCGGCCGGTGCGTGGACAGCGGCAGGTGGTGGGCGCGCAGCGCGGTCACCGTCGACAGGTCGGTGCCGGGCAGCAGCGCGACCAGCCGGTCCAGCAGGTACGCCCGGCTCAGCGGCTCGCCGCGCAGCACCTCCCCGTACCCGACGTTCGCCCGCCCGTCGCCGATCGGGAACGACCAGGCGTACGCCGGCCAGCGTGCCTTCGAGGTGACGATGAGCTGCTCGGGTGGGCCGGGCAGCGCCGGGGCGTAACCCCGGATGGCCAGTGCCAGGTGCCGGTCGGGGTTCACCGGGTGGCCGAGGGCCCGGCGCACCACCGACCCGGCGCCGTCCGCACCCACCACCACCCGGCCGGACAGCTCCCCGTCGAGCACCACCCGGTCGGAGCGCGGCTGGACCCGCCGGACGCTGTGCCGGCGCAACTGCGCCCCGGCGGCCACCGCGGCCGCCACGAGCCGCGCGTCGAAGACCTCCCGAGGCACCGTGTACGCGGGCCGGGGCAGCGCCCGAGCGACCGCCTGGCCGCCCGGGGAGACCATCCGCAGCGCGGGCAGCGCGGCGTAGCCGGCCACCGCCTCGGTCACGCCCAGCTCGGCGAGCACGTCCACCGAGTGCGCGGCGATCCCGTCGCCGCAGGCTTTGTCCCGGGGAAAGTCCGCCCGGTCCAACAGCAACACACTGGCGCCCGCCCGGCGCGCCGCCAGCGCCGCGGCCGCCCCGGCCGGCCCCGCCCCCACCACCACCACGTCGAACTCGTCGCTCACCGCGCGCCTCCCTCCGACCGGGGCGGCGCGGCTCGTACCCGTCCCGCCCGACGATCACCTGGGCCGTCGACACCGGCCGCGGGGACCGACATCACCCGCCATCCTGCCCCCTGGCCGCACGCCCGCACCGCTGCCGCCCGCCCGCACCGCTGCCGCACGGCCGGGCCGCACGGCCGGGCCGCCCCGAAAGCCGAACGACCCCGCCGAGCCGAACATCCCAAGCCCTCAAACCGACAACCCCAGACCGACAACCCCAGACCGGCGGCCACGGTCGCGCGGCCACCAACCGGCGGCTACGGAAACCGGCGACGACGAAGCGGCGGCCACGAAGCGGACGGCTGAACCAACGGGTCCGGAGCGGCACCCTTGCCGCCTACTGCGTTGCCTGTCGAGCTGCCCCAAAGGTGGGGCAGAGTGGCTCCGATGGCTCGACGTCAGGCATTGATCGACTCGGGATCGCCGATATCGGGGTATCCAGGTCGCCCGATCACCCCGATATCGGCGATCGCGAGTCGATCATGGTCGGAGCCACGCCCGCCGCCCACCCAGGGCGCCAGTTTCCCCACCATTGCCGAAGCGGCATGCAGGGGCCACGGAGAGCTGGCCCATATGCGGGGCAGCTCGACAGCACCCGCCAACCCCGCCCACCGCAGGGCCGGCCCATATCCGGAGCAGCTCGACAGCACCCACCAACCCCGCCCACCGCAGGGCCAGCCCACACCCGGGCCAACCCGACAGCACCCGCCAACCCGTCAGCTCGCGCACCGCTCGGACCCGGGAGCAGCCTGCGGGGCTCTCAGACCGGGGCGGCGGCGTCTGGGGCGCGGGAGGCCCGGCGCAGGCCGTACAGGGCCAGCGCGGCGGCGGCGAGCAGCGGGGCGCCGTCGCGGATCAGGCCGTCCACGCCCAACAGCCACCAGCACAGTGGCAGGTCCACGGCCAGCACGGCCAGCGTGACGACGACCAGCAGACCCCGCGCCCAGTCCTTGCCGCGCATCAGGAACGCGGTGCAGAACAGCACCGCGTAGCTGGCCGCGATGCCGGCGCCGAACCAGAACAGCACGGCCGGTACGGCGGACAGACGGTCGTCCAGGATCGCGCCTCCGGCCACCAGCGCCGGCACCAGCATCAACGGACTGTAGGTGAACGCCGCGACTCGGCTGGTCAGCAACCAACCGCTGGCCTGCGGCCGACGCGGCGGGATTTCGCGCCAGGAGATGCCGGCCCTGTCGATGACCAGCCGGGGCCGGTGCCGAACCAGATGCCCAGCGAGCGCCGACGAGCGGTAGAGCATCCACACCACCGCCACACAGAGCGCGGTGAGCAGGGCGAAGCCGAGCAGCCCGGGCAGCGGCGGCACGCCCTGCCGAGGCACGATCAGCCGGCCGACGGCGAAGATCGTGGTGACCGCGAGGATCAGCCCGAACGGACGGGCCACCGTGCGGCCCCGGCGGACGTGCCCGATCAGCAGCAGGAAACCGAACGAGCGCAGCATGGCCCAGCCGGTGCGCACGGCCAGGCCGAAGCCCTGCTCCGGGGCGTACCACCAGTTGAGCAGCTCGACCACGACGGTGGCCGCCGCCGTCGTCGCGAGCAGGAAGGTGAGCACCCGGACGGCGGACGGCCGCCGGACCTCGGTCTCGGCGGCCGTCCTCATGGGTCCGTTGTTGCCCGCGTCAGGCGATGTTCACACCTAGCGCTGCGGCTGTACGGCGTCCAGGCGGGCGCGCAGCGCGTCCAACTCGGCCCAGAGCACGCCGGGCAGCTTGTCACCGAACTTCTCGAACCACTCGGTGATCAGGGGCAGCTCGTTGCGCCACTCGTCCGGGTCGACCTTCAGCGCGATTCGGACGTCCTCCGGGGTCATGTCCAGGCCCTCGACGTCGAGCGCGTCGGCGGTCGGCACCATGCCCACGGGGGTCTCGACCGCGTCGGCGGTGCCCTCGATCCGCTCGACGACCCACTTGAGCACCCGGGAGTTCTCCCCGAAGCCGGGCCAGAGGAACGAGCCGTCCGGGTCCTTGCGGAACCAGTTGACGTAGTAGATCTTCGGCAGCTTGGACTCGTCGCCGTCGGCGCCCTTGCCCATCTCGATCCAGTGCCGGAAGTAGTCACCGGCGTGGTAGCCGATGAACGGCAGCATCGCCATCGGGTCGCGGCGGACCACACCGACGGCGCCGGACGCGGCGGCGGTGGTCTCCGAGGAGAGCGTGGCGCCCATGTAGACGCCGTGCACCCAGTCGCGGGCCTCGGTCACCAGCGGGATGGTGTCCCGGCGGCGACCACCGAAGAGGATGGCGTCGATCGGTACGCCGTTCGGGTCGAAGTACTCGTCGGCGAGGATCGGGCACTGGGTGATCGGGGTGCAGAACCGGCTGTTCGCGTGCGAGGAGAGGCTGTCGCTCTCCGGCGTCCAGTCGTTGCCCTTCCAGTCGATCAGGTGCGCCGGGGGCTCACCCATGCCCTCCCACCAGACGTCACCGTCGTCGGTGAGGCCGACGTTGGTGAAGACGGAGTTGCCCCGGTCCAACGTCCGCATGGCGTTGGCGTTGGTCTTCCAGTCGGTGCCGGGCGCGACGCCGAAGAGGCCGTACTCCGGGTTGACCGCGTAGAGCCGGCCGTCCGGGCCGAACCGCATCCAGGCGATGTCGTCGCCGATGGTCTCGACCTTCCACCCCGGGATGGTCGGCTCCACCATGGCCAGGTTGGTCTTGCCGCAGGCCGACGGGAAGGCGCCGGCGATGTGGTGGACCTTGCCCTCGGGCGAGGTGATCTTGAGGATGAGCATGTGCTCGGCGAGCCAGCCCTCGTCCCGGCCCATCACGCTGGCGATCCGCAGCGAGTAGCACTTCTTGCCGAGCAGCGAGTTGCCGCCGTACCCGGAGCCGAACGACCAGATCTCCCGGGTCTCCGGGAAGTGCGAGATGTACTTGGTGTCGTTGCACGGCCACGCCACGTCCTGCTGACCGGGGGCGAGCGGGGCGCCGATCGAGTGCAACGCGTGCACGAAGCCCGCGTCGTCCCCCATTGCATCGAGGACCTTCGCGCCCATCCGGGTCATGATGCGCATGGACGCGACCACGTACGGGCTGTCGGTGATCTCGACGCCGAACATCGGGCTCTCGGCCTCGACCGGGCCCATCACGAACGGGATGACGTACATGGTGCGCCCGCGCATCGAGCCGCGGTACAACTCGGTCATCGTCCGCTTCATCTCGGCCGGCGCCATCCAGTTGTTGGTGGGGCCGGCGTCCGCCTCGTCGACGGAGCAGATGTAGGTGCGCTCCTCGACCCGGGCGACGTCCGTCGGGTCGGTGCGCGCGTAGAACGAGTTCGGCTTCTTCTCGGGGTTCAGCCGGATGAGGGTGCCGGCCTCGACCAGCTCATCGGTGAGGCGACGCCACTCCTCGTCCGACCCGTCCACCCACACGACCCGGTCGGGGGTGGTCAGTTCCGCGACCTCACGGACCCAGGCAAGCAGTTTCGGATGGGACGTCGGGGCCTGATCGATACCCCGCACTACAGCCGGAGCAACCATGACACATCTCCTTGTGGTCGACGCTGACCGATCTATGGGATGCACGAGTTCTCAGCGACGCCACGCGCCGCCTTCGTGGAAACCTGGGATTGGCCTCAGCGTAAACCGGGCAGCCTTCCTAGTCAGTGGGACTCGTTGTGAAGAACTGCACAAGGTACGGCCACGCTGCGGCATCACGATCTGATACCCGCTTTCCTGCGCAGTTTCACGCAAATCTTGTCGTGCACCCCGGTCGACGCGCTTTGCGGTCGGGCCGCCAACCCGCCCGGCCGACCGGTACGGGGATTCCCGTTCCGGGGCGCGTCAGTCCTCCCCCCTGGTCACGCTGCGTTCACCTGCGGCGTACCGGGTGAAAAGGGCCGGCACGAGCGACGATGCGCGGTCGCCGTTGCTACCCCGCCGACGGGCCGACAGCCGGTAGGCTCGCCCCGTGGCCGCCACGATGACCGGGGAGCAACCGGGTCCCCGGCAGACCCGACCGGGTCTGATCCGCGGACTGCTCGACCGTTTCGGTCACCTCGTGCGCGAGCTGAGCAAGTTCGCCACCGTGGGCGGGATCGCCTTCCTCATCGACTTCGCGCTCTTCAACTACCTGACCACCGCGCAGGGCATGGAGCAGGTGACGGCGAAGACGATCTCGACCGTGATCGCGGCGACCTTCGCCTTCCTCGGCAACCGGTTCTGGACCTGGCGGCACCGCCAGCGCAGCAACCCCGCGCGGGAGTACGCGCTGTTCTTCTTCTTCAACGCCGTCGGCCTCGGCATCGCGGTGGCCTGCCTCGCGATCAGCCGGTACGGGCTCGGCAGCATCTGGCCGGGCGTGTTCCAGACACAGCTGGCCGACAACATCGCCAGCTTCGTCGTCGGCACGGGCCTCGGGACGCTGTTCCGATTCTGGTCGTACCGGCGGTTCGTCTTCGTCGAAGCGGGAACTCCGATCGTTCCGCAGGTGGAGCACGACCGAGACCACGGTGCGTGACCCGCCGCCCACCTCGTCCGGCCGGTGATCGCCGGCTTCACCGACTGCCCTAAGGTGTTTCGCATGCGTCTTGTCCGTCTGCTGCCTAAACGTTGGCAGAAGTTCATCAACGAGGCGCTCAAATTCGGCATCGTCGGCGGCGTCAACACCGTCATCAATTACGCGGTGTTCAATGTCCTTGCACTTACCGTTTTCGTCAACGGTCAGTTGAAGGCGACCGTGATCGCGACCATCGTCGCAACGATCACGTCGTATCTGATGAATCGCCACTGGACGTACCGGGATCGCCCCAAATCGGCGCTTCGTCGGGAGTACATCCTGTTCTTCGTGTTCAACGGGGCTGGCCTGCTCATCGAACTGGGCGCCGTGGCCGCGGCCAAGTACGGGCTCGGCGTGCACGGTCTGCTGGGGCTGAACGTGGCGAAGACCGCCGGTGTGCTGCTGGCCACGCTGTTCCGGTTCTGGTCGTACCGGACCTTCGTCTTCCAGCCCGTCTCCCCGGCCGAGGACGAGACCAAGGCCGAGCCCACCTGGCACGACATCCCGCGCGACGAGTGGGACACCATGGCCGAGATGGACCCGGTCGCCGAGCTGGCCGAATCCGTCTCCGAGCTGGAAGAGTCGCAGTCCAGTGACCGCCCCGACCCGACACCCGGCCCGACCGGCGCCGCTCCCGCCCAGCAACGGCCCGCACCGTTGACCGCCGGCCTCCCCGCCGATCTGGACGCGGAACTCGCCGCGGAGCTGCACGCCGGCACCCGTCGAGCGCCCCGCCGGTGACGCCTCCCGCCATCCGCTCCGGCACCGGGGCGCCCGCCGCGCTGTTCTTCGAGGATCTCGTCCCCGGGCTCACCGTGGACCTCGGGACGGTGACCGTGGACGGCGACGAGATGCTGGCCTTCGCCCGTCGCTTCGACCCGCAGTGGTACCACGTCGACCCGCAGCTGGCCGAGGCCAGTCGGCACGGCGGCGTGATCGCCAGCGGCTTCTACACGGTCAGCCTGTTCATGCGGGCGTACGTCGATCACCTGCTGTCCCGCGCGGCGGCGGACGCCTCCCCCGGTCTGGAGGAGTTGCGGTGGCTCGCCCCGGTACGCGCCGGGGACCGTCTCGCCGTCCGGGTCGACGTGATCGGCGCCCGCCCGTCGGCCGCCCGCCCCGGGCTCGGCACCGTCATCCTCACCGGCACCATGCTCCGCCTCGGCCCGGACAACCGGCCCGAGCAGGAGGTGCTGCGGACCCGCTTCCGTGGCTGGTTCGCGCTACGCCCGGTCGAGACGGCCCCCGAGGCCACACCAGGCGAGAGCGGCCCGCCGGAAAGGGACGCCGCCAAGACCCGACCGGCGGAGGAGGGAGCAGCCAAGGACGGACCGGCGGAAACCGGGCCAGCCGAGGCCGGGCCCCCGCCAGCCGAGGCCGGACGAGCGGAGATCGGGCCGTCCGAGGGCGGACGAGCGGAGGCCGGGCCGTCCGAGGCCGGACGGCCGTCAGCGTCCGCGGGGCCCGTGGCCGAACAACGCGCCTGACCGCCCCGCCCCGGCGCGTTCGGGGCCGGGACGGTCAGCGCTGAACGGAATCAGCTCGTGGTGTCGCGCAACGGCTTGCCCTCGCGCATGTCGGCGAGGATGTCGCGCATCTCCCCGTCGCCCAGCGAGTGCTTGTCGTGCTGCTCCTCGACCAGCTCGTAGAGCGTGGTCTGCACCCGGCTGACACCCGGCACGTCGACGAGCACCGACTGGCCGCGCTCGCCGGCTGACTCGATCGTGAGGGTCCCGCAGCCGAGCAGCCGCTCGAAGAAGTGCTGGTTCATCGAGTGGTCGTTGACCCGGGTGAGCGGGAGGTCCCGCCGGTCCCGGGAGAAGACGCCCTGCTGCAACAGCACGCGCTCGTTGGTGAACAGGTAGTGGGTGGTACGCCAGACCAGGAACGGCCACAGACCGAGCCAGAGGACCGCGACCAGGGCGATCACCCCGATCACGGCCAGCGCGATCGAACCACCGCTGCTCTCGGGCAGCAGGAGCACGCCGACCACCACCGCGGCGATGGCCAGCACCAGCACCACGATCGGCCGGATCAGCGCCTTCCAGTGCGGGTGCAGGTGCAGCACGACGTGCTCGTCCTTCGTGAGCACGTCTTCGGGAAACGCCACGACAACCTCCAACGCCAGTTACTCGACGCGCCGACGGTAAACCCCCCGAGCCCCACCGCAACATCCGCCACGCGGCCCCACCCCACCTTCCGCGATCTTGCATTTTCGGTCGCCGTTACGCGGCCTAAGCCGGTTTTGCCACGACAGAAACCGCAAGATCGCGGGGGCGGGGCTGGGCGGGGGCGGGGCGGGGGCGGGGCGGGGGCGGGGCGGGGCGGGGGTTGGGGTTCAGCGGAGGTGGAGCACGTCTCCTGCGGCTATCACGCGGGTTCCGGTGGGGGTGGACAGCTGGAGCTGGCCGTCGTTGTCTATGCCGGTGGCGGTGCCGGTCAGGTCGCCGCCGTTGGGCAGCAGAACGCGTACCTGTCGGCCGATCGTCGCGCAGGCCGCCACATACGCGTCGCGCAGGCCGCTGGCCACGGCGTCCCCGCCGGTGGAACGCCAGCGGTCGTACCAGTCGGCTAGGGCCCGCAGCAGGGCCCGCAGCAGCGGATCCCGGTCGGTGGCCGTCGCACCGGCCAGTTGCAGCGAGGTGGCCGGCAGCCCGGTCGGGTTTACCGGCAACTCGTCGGCGCGCAGGGTCACGTTGAGGCCGACGCCGAGGACGATGGCCGGCGGTTGGGCGAAGGAGCGCCCGGGCACCGCCTCGGCCAGCACGCCGGCGCACTTGGCGTCGCCGATGAGCAGGTCGTTGGGCCACTTGAGGGTGGCCTCCAACTCGGCCAGCCGGTCCACCGCCTCGACCAGCGCGACGCCGGCGAGCAGCGGCAGCCACCCGTACGCCGTGGACGGCACCGCGACCCAGCCGCGGTCCGGCACGGCCTCGCCGGGCCGCAGCAGCACGCTGGTGGCGATTCCGGCGCGCGGCGGTGACTGCCAGACCCGGCCGCGCCGACCACGGCCGGCGGTCTGCCGTTCCGCGACCACCACCAGGCCCTCCGGCTCGCCCGCCGCGGCGGCCTCGGCCACGTCCGCGTTGCTGGAGCCGGTCTGGGCGTGCAGCTCCAGGCGGGCCCACGGCCCGTTCGGCGCGACCAGCGCGCGCCGCAGCCGGGCCGCCGACAGCGGCGGTCGGTCCAGATCGGTGTACGGGGAACCCGGCATCCCGTCAGCCTACGGCGGTGACCGCGGGAGGTACTGAGGCGTACTGCACAGCAGCGCCGACCTGAACCATCGTTATATTCCCTGGGTGACTACCGAGACCGGGACCAACATCCACAGCACCGCGGGCAAGCTGGCGGACCTGGAGCGCCGGGTCGACGAGGCGGTGCACGCCGGGTCGGCGCGTGCGGTCGAGAAGCAGCACGCGCGGGGCAAGAAGACCGCCCGCGAGCGGATCGAGATGTTGCTCGACGAGGGCTCCTTCGTCGAGCTGGACGGGTTGGCCCGGCACCGGTCCACGGCCTTCGGGCTGGAGCGCAACCGCCCGTACGGCGACGGTGTGGTGACCGGCTACGGCACGGTGGACGGCCGGCAGGTGTGCGTCTTCGCCCAGGACTTCACGGTCTTCGGTGGTTCGCTCGGCGAGGTCTTCGGCGAGAAGATCGTCAAGGTGATGGACCTGGCCATGAAGATCGGCTGCCCGGTCGTCGGCATCAACGACTCCGGCGGCGCCCGCATCCAGGAGGGCGTGGTGTCGCTCGGCCTGTACGGGGAGATCTTCTTCCGCAACGTCCGCGCGTCCGGGGTCATCCCGCAGATCTCGCTGGTGATGGGGCCCTGCGCCGGGGGCGCGGTCTACTCCCCGGCGGTCACCGACTTCACCGTGATGGTCGACCAGACCTCGCACATGTTCATCACCGGCCCCGACGTGATCAAGACGGTGACCGGCGAGGACGTCGGCATGGAGGAGCTGGGCGGGGCCCGCACGCACAACACGCGCAGCGGCAACGCGCACTACCTCGCCACCGACGAGGACGACGCGGTCGACTACGTCAGGGCCCTGCTGTCGTACCTGCCGTCGAACAACCTCGACGAGCCGGTCGTCTTCGAGGCTCCCGCCGACCTGACGATCACCGACGAGGACCGCGAGCTGGACACGCTCGTCCCGGACTCGGCCAACCAGCCGTACGACATCCACACGGTCATCGAGCACGTCCTGGACGACGGGGAGTTCCTGGAGGTCCAGCCGCTCTACGCGCAGAACATCGTGGTCGGCTACGGCCGGGTGGAGGGCCGCCCGGTCGGCGTTGTCGCCAACCAGCCCATGCACTTCGCCGGCACCCTGGACATCGCCGCCTCGGAGAAGGCCGCCCGGTTCGTGCGCACCTGCGACGCGTTCAACATCCCGGTGCTGACCTTCGTGGACGTGCCCGGCTTCCTGCCCGGCACCGGCCAGGAGTGGGACGGCATCATCCGCCGGGGCGCCAAGCTCATCTACGCGTACGCCGAGGCGACCGTCCCGAAGGTCACCGTGATCACCCGCAAGGCGTACGGCGGGGCGTACGACGTGATGGGTTCCAAGCACCTCGGCGCGGACCTGAACTTCGCCTGGCCGACCGCGCAGATCGCCGTGATGGGCGCGCAGGGCGCGGTGAACATCCTCTACCGCTCGGAGCTGGCCGGCGCCGAGGACCCGGCGGCGGTCCGGGCCGAGAAGATCGCCGAGTACGAGGACACCCTGGCCAACCCGTACGTGGCCGCCGAGCGCGGGTACGTCGACGCGGTGATCCCGCCGCACGAGACGCGCACCCAGATCGTCCGGGCGCTGCGCGTCCTGCGCACGAAGCGCGAGACCCTGCCGCCGAAGAAGCACGGCAACATCCCGCTCTGAGGCGCTTCTCCCGCGCGACGCCCTGCCCGCTTGATCCGCGCAACTTCGGGGAAAGTGCTGCCTCCCAGCGCCGGGAGGCAGCAACATCCCCGTAGTTGTGCGATCAGGAAGGGTCAGCAGGCCGGGTTCGCTGCGGCACACATTCGGGCCGCCGCCGCCTCCGCGAGCTGGACGAGATCCGATTCGGTGCCGTCGTACCCGGGACGAAGCACCGAGACGGTGTCGCCGACCCGCACGACGGCCAGGAGGAGGGGCGTCGGCTCGTCGCTCAACGCTTGCCCGGTCTGCACGTCCCGGTCGGCGGTGAGCGAATCCCGCAGGATCGCCGCGTCATCCCCGGCGAAACCCCGCCGGGCCACCGACCACCGGTGGATCACCTCTGTCATTTGCGTGGTCCCGTTCACCTCTGCCTGCCCGACGGTCCGCCACCGGGCGCACGGGGCGACCACGTCGTCCAAGCCGACGAAGAGTTGTCTGGCCGTCTCGGGCGCCAGCCGGAAGAGATCCTGCATGAGCAGGACATCACCCTCCACGAGGTGGTCCGGGGAGTGCCTACGCATGAGGGTCTGCGAGCGGGACACGTTCGACGTCTGCCATCCGTCGGACAGTCCCTGGCTCGTCCGGCAGTAGCCGAGCGTCTCCTCCAGCCGGACCGGCTCGCCCAGCCCTGACTGGCTGAGCTGCGTGTAGACCTGCTGCTGGAGATCTGCCGGCTGCAGGAGTGCGTCGAGGGGAATCTCGTGCCGGGTCGGCGCGGCCGCCGGTAGACCGGGCGCCGGGGACTGTCCCGGGGCGGCGGTCGCCACGGCGGAGGCACCGGTGAGAGCCAACACGACGGTGGCCACCACGATCCGGCGTTGGCTGCGACGACGGGCCCGGGCGCGGATCTCCTGCGCGGCTGGCCAGCGCACGCCCTGCAACTCCCGGTGGATCTGTTCGACGAATGCCAGGTCGTCACGCATCGGCGGCCTCCTCCAGATCAGAGACGGCGAGCAGACCGGCGAGCGCGGTACGCCCCCGGGAGAGCCGGGCCTTGACCGTGCCCACCGGGGCGGCGGTCTCCCGCGCCACCTCGGCGACCGGCATACCCATCAGGTAGTACAGGGCGATGGCGGTGCGCTGCTCCTCAGGCAGTCGACGCAGCGCGGCGACCACCTCGACCGTGTCGGTGCCCGGCCCGGGAACGGTCTCGGTCGCGCCGTGACGCAGGTACGCGCGGGCGCGACTGCGCAGGCTGCGCCAGCGGCTGACCGCGATCCGGCTGGCCACCACCCGCACC
Organism: Micromonospora sp. NBC_00617; assembly: GCF_045161355.1. Taxonomy (NCBI): domain Bacteria; kingdom Bacillati; phylum Actinomycetota; class Actinomycetes; order Micromonosporales; family Micromonosporaceae; genus Micromonospora; species Micromonospora sp. NBC_00617. The sequence goes on from NZ_CP107751.1 coordinate 4,934,680, forward strand.
CACGCCTCCGGGTCGTCGTACCCGCTGATCGTCGACCAGCGCTGCCACGCCCGGATGTACGCCTCCTGCACCGCGTCCTGGGCCTCGACCCGGTCGCCGGTGAGGGCGTAGACGAAACCGAGCAGCCGTTGTCGGCTCCCCCGGTAGAACTCGTCGAACCCGTCGACGTCCGGCACCCGCTACCTCCCCGTGTCGGTCGCAGGGAACACGCGCCGGACACGGCCGTCGGTTGCCCCGGTCAGGCGATCATCTTCTCCAGCTCGGCGAGCGGGAACGCGCCGGCCGCGATCCGCTCCCGCGTGGCCCGCCGTACCGCCCGCTGCACGGCCACGTTGGCCGGCGTCGGTACGCCGTGCAGCCGGCCGAGCAACGCGACCTCTCCGTTGAGGTGGTCCACCTCGGTCGAGCCGGCGCCCCGGGCGAGGCTCTGCCAGGTGGATCCACCGGAGCGGCTCGTGCCGTCGACCGGGCGCTGCTGCACCAGGTCGCCGCGTTCGGCCTTCTCCTCGGCCGGGGAGGTGTGCCCGATGCGCGCGGCGGCGAGCGCGGCGACGCCCTCGGCGCGTACCCGCTCGGCCAACGCGTCCGGGATGTCCTGCCCGAGCAACGCCTGGAGGCCGTTGCCGAGGTTGTTGAGCAGCTTGCCGTACTTCCAGCGCAGCACGTCCTCGCGCACCGGCGCGACGAAGCCGGCGGCGGTCAGGTCGGCGGCGATCGCCCGGTCGGTGTCGTCGGCGCCGCCCGGGTACCGGCCGATGTGGAGCATCCCGGGGTGCGGGTGCCCGTTGGCCACCACCACGCCCGGGTCGAGGTGGGTGGCGGGCAGCCAGACGCAGACCGGGTGCACGTCGGCGAAGAGCCGCAGGGCGGCCCGCTCGTTGGCCACCCCGTTCTGCGCGGTGACCAGGGGCAGCCGCTCGCCGGCCGTGCCACCACCGGCGACCGGCGCGTCCACCCAGGTCGCCAGCGCGGCCTCGGTGTCCTGCGACTTGACGGTGAGCACCAGCACCGTGTCGGCCGGCAGCGGCCGGTCGTCCGGGCCGTCCACGGCGGCGAGCCGGGCGGTCACGTCGCCGTCCGGCTGCCGCAGCGTCAGGCCGCGCTCCCGGATCGCGTCCAGGTGCGCGCCGCGCGCCACCACTGTCACGTCCCGGTCGGCCTGCGCCAGCCGTACGCCGATGGTCCCGCCGACCGCTCCCGCCCCGATGATCACGTATCGCATGGCCTCATTCTGCCCCGTAAGGTCAGAGCGTCAGGCCGGCGTCGGTGAGGATGGAGCCGGTGAGCAGAAGCGCGCCGGCGACCAGGGCGGCCAGGTTGACCAGGGCGAAGAGGACCACCCAGAAGAACGCCGGGAACGGGGTCAGTCCGGCGAGCTGGTCGGCGTCGGAGGCGGGCATCCGGCCGCGGGAGCGCAGCCGTTGCAGCTCCACCACCGGCCGCACCCCGCCCAGCAGCAGGAACCACACCCCGGTGTACGCGAACGCGGCCTGCACCTGCGGCGTGGCGTACCACGAGACGACGAGCACCAGAGCCCCGGTGACCAGCAGCGACACCACGCCGAAGGCGTTGCGGATCATGACGAGCATGGCGAGCAGCAGCACCACCGCCACCCAGAGCAGCAGCGTGATCCGGTTGCCGCCGAGCAGCCACGCGCCGGCCAACCCGACCAGCGGCGGAGCGACGTAGCCGGCGAGCAGCGTGAGGATCATGCCCGGCCCGCTGGGCCGACCGGCGGAGAGCGTCAGGCCGGAGGTGTCCGAGTGCAGCCGGATGCCGCGCAGCTTGCGGCCGGTGAGCAGGGCGACCAGCGCGTGCCCGCCCTCGTGCGCGATGGTGATGGCGTTGCGGGCGATCCGCCACGGCAGCCGGGTGGACACCACCACCAGCGCGACCGCAGCGGTGATCAACACCAGCAGCGGGGGCGGGTCCGGCTGAGCGCCGAACAGCGTGTCCCACTTCTCGCCCAGCCCGTCGATGGACATCATGGGGCGCGAGCCTACCGGCGGCGTTCCGTGTCGCTCCCGAGGCACCCGCTCGCAGGGCATGAGACTGAGCGGGGAACGAGGTGATTGCGGATGAGATCGGTACCCCTGGAACACCACATCGGCCCCTGGACCGAGGACGACTACTTTGCCCTTGGTGAGACGCCGGACCGGATCGAACTGGTCGACGGGATCCTGCTTGTGAGCCCGGTCCCGAGCAAGCGGCATCAATTGGTGTCACGTCGATTGGCAAACCACGTCGAGTGTTCCGCAGGCGGCCTCGCGGTGTTCAGAGCGGTAAACGTCAGGCTCGGGGTGGACCGGATCGCTATCCCGGACGTGGTCGTCGCGGACACCGACGACGAGGGCACGGTGGTGGAGGCCGCTGAGGTGGTCCTCGTCGGCGAGGTCCTGCCGCCCGGCAACGCCGCCGCCGACCGGCTGGTCAAGATGCAGCTCTACGCCATCGCGCGAATCCCGTGGTATCTGCTGGTCGAGCAGGACGGTGACGGTCACTCGCTGCGGCTCTATCGGCTGGACGGCGAGCACTACGTCGAGGACCAGGTCGCCAAGGCCGGCGAGACGTTGAGCATCGTCGAGCCGTTCCGTTGGCAGCTCGACCCGGCCGCCCTGCGCTGATCGTTTCCGCGCCGCAGTCCTCGGAAACCACCGACAGCCATCGATGAAAGTTTTCTCGACAACTCTTGTGATCTAGGGCAGTAACCTCCAAAGATGGTCGTCAATAGACCGCGTGCTTGGAGGCACTCATGGCCCGTACCCGATCATCGCTGCGCCGCGCGCTCGCGGCCGGCCTCACTGTCCTCGCCACCGCAGCGGCGACCCTGGTCGCGACCGCCGGCCCGGCGGCGGCGGCCACCACCGCCGGCGTCGACGTTTCCAACTACCAGGGCAGCATCAACTGGACCAGCGTCCGCAACGCGGGCATCGAGTTCGCCTTCATCAAGGCAACCGAGGGCACCAGCTACAAGGACCCGAGCTTCAACGCGAACTACGTCAACGCGTACAACGCCGGGGTGATCCGCGGGGCGTACCACTTCGCCCGGCCGAACATCTCCGCCGGCTCCACCCAGGCCAACTACCTGGCGTCCAACGGTGGCGCGTGGTCGGCGGACAGCCGCACCCTGCCGGCGGCGCTCGACATCGAGGGCAACCCGTACAGCGGCGGCTACTGCTACGGCCTCAGCACGACCGGCATGCGCAACTGGGTGCAGGACTTCCTGAACACCTACCGGTCCCGCACCGGCCGGTACGCGGTCATCTACACCACCACCAGCTGGTGGAACCAGTGCACGGGCAGCTGGACCGGCCCGTGGGCCAACCACCCGCTCTGGCTGGCCCGCTGGGCGAGCACGCCGGGCGCCCTGCCGGCCGGTGCGCCGGTGTGGAGCTTCTGGCAGTACACCAGCAGCGGCGCCGTCTCCGGGATCAGCGGCAACGTGGACCGCAACTACTGGAACGGTGACCGGAGCCGACTGATCGCGCTGGCCAACAACACCTGATCGGGCGGTTGGCGGCAGCGGGATCGACGGTCACCTCACGGTCGACAATCGGTCCGGCTGCCGCCACGCCACCGCGTACGGGTCAGGCCCGCCGTCGGCTCATCGCCGGCACCATCACCGGAGCATCCTCGCGGACCAGCGCGTCCCGCCGGCTGAGCCGCCGGACGCCCACCGCACCAACGGTGATGGCAACGACGCCCAACAGCGCGACGAATACCGGAAGCCCAACGCTGATCAGCAGCAGTGCCACATCGCCGAGTGCGACGAGCATCCACAGTGCCAGCCGGGGCCGGGCGTTCCTGTATCGGTAACCCATGTCGCACCTCCCTCCGTCGTTGGAGATCAGATACCCCGAACGACGCAAGATCATGCGAGACAGGTTCGCGAAGGTGCGGAACGCCTTTCAGTTGACCCGGTCGGGGTCGAAGCCCTTGACGACCTGGTCGAAGTTGGCGAGGTTGGCCTGCCAGTCCTTATCCGCGATCTCCCAACGGATGGCGTAACCCCGGTTGGTTGCGGTTACGAAGCCCCGGTTGCGCACGTGGATGCGGGTGTTGTTCCGGGTCTCCAACCACTCCCAGTCGGCGCAGGTCCGATACCAGTCGCAGGCCTTGATGCTGCCCACCAACTGATAGTTGCTGACCAGCCTCCGACGGTTCGGTTCCTGACCCTTCCAGTCGACGACCGCGTCCTTCTTCGGGTCGGAATTCCACTGGACCAGCATCTTGCCAGGCCCGTTGGACTGGTTGAAGACGACCGTGTCCGAGCTGGTCTGACGGCCGCTCCAGCCGGGTGGAAGCGGGATGGAGAAGGTCGGCCCCTTGTGCAGCTTCCAGCCCGCCGGCAGCGCGTTCGGGTCTGCCGACGGCGTGGCCGAGGGCGTCGCACTCGGTGCGCCAGTGGTGGGTGGAGGCGCCGCCGGAGCGGAGGATTGCGCCGGGGCCGACGACGCGACTGCCCCGGTCGTCGGGCCGGCCCCCGGGGTCTCGGTGTCGTCGCCCTTGGTCAGCATCGGCACGATCACCACGAGGCCGACCAGCAGCAGGGCCACCAGCGCCCCGATCAGCACGTTCCGGCGGGTGTTGTTCGGCTTCGTACCGTCGAACACCGGCACCGCCGCGCGCCCCGCCGGACTCACCGGGGGCATGACCGACGTGGGGGTCGGGGGTTTGCGCTGCTCCGGTGCCACCGGCGGACCGTCGACCGCCGTCGGCTCGTCGGCCTCCGCCGTACCGTCGTCGGGGTTGTCGTCGGCGGCCGCCACCGTCGCGGTCGGGTCGGCCTCTGGCGTGGCCGGGCGGTCAATCGTCGCGGTCGGCTCGGCCGGCACCGCCGCCGTCGGGTCGGCGTCGGCCGGCACGACCTCCGTCGGCGTCGCGTCGACAGCCGCCGGCCCGGTCGCAGCGGCGGCGACCGGCGGCGGGGTACGCGGCGCAGGCGGCGACACCGGACGGGCGGCGCTCTCCTCGGCGGGGCGCGGCGCCGGCACGAGCGGCGGGCGCGGCTCACGCGGACCGTTCGGCCCCGGCCGGCGTACGCCATCGAGCAGTGAGATCCCCCGCGCCCGCTTGCCTCCGGCGCGGCGCAGCAGCCGCTCCGCCACTTCGGCGGTGATCCGCTCGTTCGGGTCCTTCTGGAGCAGCCCGTTGAGCACCGGCTTGAGCGGGCCGGCGTTCTTCGGCGGCGGCATCGGCTCGGTGGCCAGCGCGGCCAGCGTGGCGATCGCGGACGGCCGCGCGTACGGCGACTTGCCCTCGACCGCCGCGTAGAGCGTCGCGCCCAGCGACCACAGGTCGGCCTCCGGACCGGCGGTGCCCTCCCGGGCCCGCTCCGGCGAGATGTACGCGGGCGAACCGAGCACCATGCCGGTGCGGGTGACGTTCGGGTCGCCGGGGATCGTGGCGAGACCGAAATCGGTCAACACCACCCGGCCGTCATCGCCCAGCAGCACGTTGCCCGGTTTGACGTCGCGGTGCATGACGCCGGCCTTGTGGGCCGCGTTCAGCGCGCCCAGCACACCCAGACCGATCTCGATGGTCTGGGCCACCGACACCGGCCCGTCCTCGGCGAGGGTGTCCTGCAGAGACTTCGACGCCACGTACTCCATGACGATCCACGGGTCGCCGTCGGTGCGCAGAACGTCGAAGATGCGTACCACGTTGACGTGGTTGAGTCGGGCGATGGCCCGCGCCTCGCGCAGCGAACGCTCCCGCATCTCGCGGCGTTCCTCGTCGGTGAGGCCCGGAGGCGGCACCAACTCCTTGATCGCGACGTCGCGGTGCAACACCTCGTCGCGCGCCTTCCACACCCGACCCATGCCGCCCTGGCCGAGCGGCGACAGAAGCCGGTATCGGTCAGCGACGAGTTGGGGAAGCGCGTTCGACATCGCTGAGACGGTACCCGGACCCGCCGACGGTCACACCGCCGGCACGCCACTGTTCGCTTCGGATGACTTCGGGCCGCGTACCCTGGCGGCATGTCTGCCGAAGAGCCGCTGTTCCGGGTCGTTCGCGGCGTGCCCACCGCCGAGGAGTTGGCCGCTCTGGTCGGTGCGATCGTCGTGCGGTCCCGCCCGGCCGCCGCCCCCGCACCGGCGACCACGTCCGCGTGGGCCCGCAGCGGTCGCCCGGCCCGCCCCGACACCTGGCGTGCCTCCGGCCTTCCTCGTCTTCCTCGCTGACCCGGGTCGCCCCGGTGGGGGCTGCCAGGATGGCGCGCAGCCGTTAACCTCACTCAGGGAAACGGTGCCGTGACGGATAGGGAGGATCGATGATCCCCGAAGAGGACCAGCCGGCGCCCTGGCTGCACAGCTACGGCGGCATCGAGGCCGACATCCGCCAGCTCCGCGAGTTCGCCGACCGGCTCGCCGCCGAGGTCGAACGCAACTACGCGCCCCACCTGTCGTACATCGCCGACGACATGTCCGCGAAGGTGCCCAACCCCTGCGACGCGTTCATCGAGCTGGTCACCTTCCTGCACGCCCACCACGAGACGCAGCAGGCCACCGCCGACATGGTGTACGCCGTCCGGGGCGCAACCGGCCACCTCGCCGCCGTCGCCGACCGGGTCGCCACCCAGTACGCCGACAGCGACGCCTTCTCCGCCGCCCGCGCCGTGGACGTCCAGCGGGCCCTCGCCGACCCCGGGACCGTTCTGCCCGGCGGCCGGACGCCGACGCTGACCGATCCCACCGGCCCCGACAGCCAGAGGCCGGTGGTCCTGCCATGATCGAACGAGGTGGCGGCCGCACCTCCGGCCAGACCGACTGGCACCTGATGGACGTCAACAGCATGTGGGCGTGCCTCCAAGACCATGACACCACCAACCACTGGAAACAGGTCGCCGGCTGGCGCAAGGTCTGCGACCTGGCCCAGATCCACCTCGGCCGACTCCAGGAGTACCGGCGCGGGCTCGCCGAAGCGTGGCCCCCGGAGACCAGCGCCGCCTCCGGCACGTACATCGCCCAACTCGACGACCTGATCGCCAAGGTGCGGCACACCCACGACGCCGCCGCCGCGAACTACACCGCGCTGTCCGCCGCCACCCAGGCCATCGGCACCACCCGCGCCGAGCTTCGCAAGATCCACGAGGAGTACGCGACCAAGCTCCAGCAGAAGCAGGCGTACGACGCCACAGCCGCCGACCCCAAAGCGATCATGGGCAACCGGGTGGTCGAGTCACCGGTGACGGACAGCGACCTGGAACGGCTGAACGTGCAGGCGCGGGCCATGATGTTCAACCTCAGTGGCGAACTCCAACAAGCCCAAGCCACCCTCCAAAAACCCCCTGCGGCGCCGAGAATCTCGAAGCAGCCAGACAACCCCGATGTCTACGGCGATCAGACAGTGCCCGTTATACCGCCGATCATGCCGGTACCTCTACCCCCTCCCAACACCAATTCGCCGAGCGCGCCTTCGCGGCCGTCGTCTACACCCTCACCCTCGTCAGGGCCCACAATCGGCCCAATATTAGGTGGCGCTACCGCTGGGAATTTCTCACCGTCCAGCATTACGCCCCCCTCCATTCAGTTACCGGGAACGGCGGGATCGCCCACCACTATCGGACTTGGTCCAATACCCACGCCACCCTCGATATCGGGATCTCTAAGGCCGTCATCAGAGCTGCGCAAGGGATCGCCTGGCTTCCCCGGAAGGCCGGTCAGCGGAGGCACCGATGCAACAAACTCCCGCCCCATTCCTCCTAGCCGCTCCGCTCCGCCCGCCGGCGGCCTAATCGGAGGGATTCCAGGCTCAGGCACCGGTTCATCCACCAACAAACCCACGCCACCTCGGAGGGTCAATCCAGTGGGCGGGGTCATTGGTGGCGGCGGTGCCGGGACCTCCCCCACTGGCGCTGCAGGCACCCGGCCAAGCGGAGGTCGCAGTTTCATTGGGAGCCACAATCTTCCACTCGGTGGGGCACCCGGAATTAGCGGAAGCACCCGATCGCAGGCCCGGCCAGACGGAAATGATTTGCCCTCGTGGGACCCTGACCACCCATGGGAAACAGAACAAGGCGTGGCACCGGTAGTCCTTCCACCGGAGGGAGAAGGGCCAATCGATCCCGGACCGGCTATTGGCTTTAACAGGTGATCGGGTCACTCCGATCCGGCGCACTTCGACTCGCTGTGGCCGCAATGTTGCTACCAGCTGGATCTGCGCCCTCACCAAAAGAAGCAGAACTTATCCGAGGCGATCAATGGCATCTGCCCTTTCTGCACGTCCCCGAAGCGCACTTGGTAAGCCAGGGTTCGGGGGTGGTCGTAGCGGTACCAGACACTGGGGTTGACGCTCACCCAGACTTGCGAGAAAACCTCCTGGAAGGCACTGACGTAATCCCAGGAGGAGAGGGCCACGGACGTCAAGATCGGGACAGCCACGGGACATCAATGGCCGGGTTAATAGCTTCGCACGGGAGAAATAATCAAGGGGCACTTGGAATCGCACCGAAGGCGAAGGTTTTACCCATCTTCGATACCCCGCCCGGCGGTAACGGCGAGCCAGACGCCTTGGCCGTTGGCATCGAGTTCGCCATTGAGAGCGGCGCAGATGTCATTAGCATTTCAGCAGTCGCCGGCGCAAGTGTGCGACTTCAGCAAGCTCTAAGAGCCGCCCAAGACGCCAACATTGTAATCGTAGCTGCTGCAGGAAATGAGCCCGCCGATACGGGCGTGCGTTATCCAGCGACCGAGGAAGGCGTAATTGCTGTTGGTGGCGTTGATCGCAACGGACAGCATGCCGCCGTTTCGGTGACCGGCCCGGAGATCGACGTGGTCGCACCAGCGGTCGATATCTACAGCACCAGCTACGGCGGAAAGTACTCGAAGGGCACGGGCACTTCGAGTGCGACGGCGATTGTGGCTGGGGCGGCGGCGTTGATCAGGTCGAAGTACCCCTACCTGCCGGCGCAGGAGGTGGCGCATCGACTTACGGCCACTGCCATCGACAAGGGTCCGCCGGGCCGGGACGATGAGTACGGGTACGGCGTGATCGATCTTGTGGCAGCGCTGACGGCAGACGTACCCCCTCTGGGGTTTGAGTCGGTGAGCGCTCCGGCCAGCGCTGGCCCGACCACGACGGCCGACGCTCGGCCTGGTGAGGGCAGTGCTGGCGCGACAGCTCGTGGTCTGGCCACTCTCGGCGTGATCGTGGCCGCTGGCGTCGGATGGGCGCTGGTGGTACGACGTCGTCGGCGTGGTGATGATCCGCCGCCCAGAATCAGTCGCTGAGCGAGCCGGAGCGCGTTGATCGACTCGGGATCCTTGAAATCGGGGTGTCCGGGCGAGCGGATACCCCGATATCCATGAAGTCGAGTCGATCACGGTGGGGTCGGCGGGTTGATCGAATTCATATCGGCGATGTGGGGCTTTCGTGGGTGGTTGATAGGCCGATATCGGCGATGTGGAGTGGATCAAGGGCACGGGTCCGCCATGGGATCAAGAGCGCGGGGCCGTGTGGGCATGACGAGCACAGCGTCGAGAGCGACGCGGGCGGGTGGACCGGTGTGGCGGGTGGTGAGCCGGTAACGTCGGGCTGGTGTCTGATTCCCTGCCGCTCCGCCTCGTGCTCGCCTCGGCCAGCCCTGCCCGTCGCAAGTCTCTCCAGGCCGCTGGCATCGAGCCGGATGTGCTGGTCAGTGGGGTGGACGAGTCCCTGGTGGTGACCGATCGGGCCGAGGATCTGTGCCTGGAGCTGGCTCGGCTCAAGGCGCAGGCAGTGCTGGCCCGACTGAGTCCGGCCGTCACGGCGAACGGGCGAGCCACCACCGCCGCGACCACCCCCAGCACCGCAGGCACCGGCACCGGCACCGGCACCAGCGGAAACACCACCCCCAGCACTGCAGGCACCGGCACCGACGCCAGCGGAAACACCACTCCCAGCACCGCAGGCACCGCTCAGCGGACCCTGATCATCGGCTGTGACTCGGTGCTCGCGTTCGACGGGGAGATTCTCGGCAAGCCGGCGGATCCGGCCGACGCCACCCGGCGTTGGCTGCGGATGCGGGGACGCAGCGGTGTGCTGCACAGTGGGCACTGCCTGATCGACGGTGTCAGTGGGCGGCGCGCGGAGGCGGTTGCCTCGACGACAGTCCATTTTGCGGACATCAGCGACGACGAGATCGCCGCGTACGTCGCCACCGGCGAGCCGCTGGCGGTGGCGGGCGCGTTCACGATCGACGGGTTGGGCGGGCCGTTCGTAGAGCGGATCGAGGGCGACCCGGGGACCGTGGTCGGATTGTCGATGCCGCTGCTGCGTCGGCTCCTCGCCGAACTGGGGTTGCAGATCACGGACCTGTGGACAAAGGTCGCGCCGGGCGGCCAATCGGTCGAGCCGCTCGGTAACGTCCGCTCATGACCACGAAGTCGATCCCACTCACCGACGAGTTGCACGCCTACCTGGTCGCGCACGGCGCCCCACCGGACGAGATCATCCAGGACCTGGCCGAGGAGACCCGGTCGGTGCTGCCCGAGCACGCCTCCATGCAGGTGGCGCCGGAGCAGGCCGCGTTCCTGACGTTCCTGACCCGACTGCTGGACGTACGGCAGGCCGTCGAGGTTGGCACGTTCACCGGCCTGTCGGCGCTGGCCATCGCCCGGGGGTTGCCCGAGGGCGGGAGGTTGACCTGCTTCGACATCTCCGAGGAGTTCACCGGCATCGCCCGGCGGTACTGGGCCCGCGCCGGCGTGCAGGACCGCATCGACCTGCGGATCGGCCCGGCCGGCGAGACGCTGCGGGAGTTGCCGCACGAGCGTCACCTGGACTTCGCGTTCATCGACGCGGACAAGACCGGGTACCCGGTCTACTGGGCCGAGCTGGTGCCCCGGATGCGACCGGGCGGGGTGATCGCCGTTGACAACGTGCTGCGCGGCGGACGGGTGATCGCCCCGCGGGACGCCAACGACCGGGCGATCGCCGCCTTCAACGACGAGGTGCTTGCCGACGTACGGGTCGACCCGGTGATGCTGCCGATCGCGGACGGCCTCACCCTCGCCCGGGTCCGCTGAACGCCGCCACCACTGAACGCCGCCACCACTGAGCACCGCCACCGCTGACCACCGCCACCGCCACGACCGCTGAGCACACCGCCGCCACCGCCACGACCGCTGAGCACCGAGGAGACGCCGGCAACCCGCCTGGCGCGCAGCGCCGTCAGCACGAATTCGGGGTGCCCGCAGGAGGGGCACCCCGAATTTCGGCAGGCGCCAGCGTCAGCGGACGCTGCGGGCGAACTGGCGGGCGGCCCAGAAGACCCCCAGCGCGGCGAGGACCGCCGTGATGGTGAGGCCCTGCCAGACCTTGTCACTGGCCAGGTCGCCGGCGAAGAGCGCACGGGTGCCGTCGACCGCCCAGGAGAACGGGTTCCAGTCGGCGATGCCCTGCAACCAGCCCGGCGCGAAGGTTAGCGGCAGCAGGATGCCGGAGAGCAGCAGCACCGGCTGCGCCACGGTGTTCATCAGTGGGGCCAGCGCGTCCTCGCTCTTGACCTTGAGTGCGACGCCGTACGAGACGGCCGAGGTCATGAGCGCGATGAGGGCGAGCATGAGGTACGCCAGCAGCAGGTCGCCGATGAACACCCGCAGGTCGAACAGGAGCGCCAGCAGGGTGATGATGACCGCCTGCACGATGAGCGAGACCACGTCGCGCAGCGAGCGGCCGAGCAGCAGGGCGAGCCGGCTGATCGGGGTGACCCGGGACCGTTCGATGACGCCGGCGCGCAGCTCGGCGATCAGGCCGAAGCCCTGGAACAGGCCGCCGAAGATGGCCAGCAGCACCAGCAGACCCGGCACGAAGATCTTGTAGGCGGCGGCCTGGGTGGGCGCGTTCAGGGCCGGCTTGAGCAGCGGGGCGAAGAGCAGCAGGTACATCACCGGCTGGAACACGCCGACGAAGACCCAGACCGGGTTGCGCAGCAGGAGCTGGATCTGCCGCTGGAAGATCAGCCACGTGTCGCGGGCGAATTTCATGAGTCGTCTCTCCGGTGGTCAGGACTCGCGCAGCGAGCGGCCGGTCTTGGTCAGGAAGACGTCGTCCAGGCTGGGCCGGTGCAGCTCGATCGAGCGCAGCTCCAGCCCGGCGTGGTCGAGTCGGCGCAGCACCTGGGGAATGGCGGTGGCGCCCTCGTCGACGTAGAGGCGCAGGCCGCCCTCGTCGGCGGTCTCCAGCTTGTTGACGTACGGCTCGCCGTCGAGCGCCTGGGCGGCCTGCGGGGTGGCTGCCAGGTCGAGACCGACGAGCACGACGTCGCCGGAGATCTCCCGTTTGAGTTCGGCCGGGGTGCCCTCGGCGACGACCTCGCCGTTGTCCATGATCGCGATGCGGTCGCAGAGCGCGTCGGCCTCGTCCAGGTAGTGCGTGGTGATGAAGACCGTCATGCCGTCGCTGCGCAGTCGCCGGATCTCGTCCCACATGTGCGCGCGGCTCTGCGGGTCGAGGCCGGTGGTCGGCTCGTCCAGGAAGACGATCTTCGGCTCGTGGATGATGCCGAGCGCGATCTCGACCCGTCGGCGCTGGCCGCCGGAGTAGGTCTTGCACTTGCGGTCGGCGTACTCGGTGAGCTGGAAGGCGTCCAGGGCGCGGGCGGCGCGCTGCTGCGCGTCGGCCTTGCCGATGCCGTACATCCGGGCGTGCAGGACCAGCTCCTCGCGGGCGGTGGACTCGTCCCACGTGCTGCCGCCCTGCGGGACGTACCCGATCCGGCGGCGGACCTCCGCCGGATCCTTGCGCAGGTCGGCCCCGGCGATGGTGGCCTCGCCGCCGTCGGGCTCGATCAGCGTGGCGAGCATCCGCAGCGTGGTGGTCTTGCCGGCGCCGTTGGGGCCGAGGAAGCCGAAGATCTCCCCCTCGGCGACCTGGAGGTTGACGCCCCGCACGGCGTCCACCGTCTTCGTCTCTCGACCCGCGCGGGAGCGGAACGACTTCCGCAGCCCCCTGGTCTCGATCATTTCTGCTCCTGGTCGGTCGGGCCGGCCGTGCCGGCCGTCGAGTGTCGGTCGGGCCGGCCGTGCCGGCCGTCGAGTGGGACGACGCCGAACGGCGCACTCCCCCGCTGTGCCGCCAGCAGGCTAACGCGATATAGCGTTTCTAGTCAACGTTGATTATTTCGCGTCACGATCGATCCGCTCCTCGCCCTCCCGTCGACCCGACCAACCCTCGGCGTTCGCCAGCTCAGCAGGCAGGTACGACACTCCGGACTCGATCCGGTCGGCGATCCGCTCACACCAGTTCAGCTCCGCGTCCGCCCGCGCCGACCACAGCTCGAACATCCAACTGACGTGCACCGGCTTTGTGTTGCGAACCCAGTCCGACTGGAGCGACGCACGCATCGACTCCATGCCGGCCCGCAGCAGGTTGGCCCTGTTGCGCAGGGCCGCCGCCGCCTCGGACCGCGGCATCGCTGGCAGGAATGAGAAGGCAGCCGTGAAGGGGTCGACCGGCTCGGTGAAGTTCCACCAGAAGTTGCGCAGCAGGGTCTCGAACTCGTCCTCCCCCTTCGGGGTCACCTCGTAGGTGGTGCGGGCCGGCCGGGCACCGACCTGCTCGGTGGCGACGGCCCGCAGCAAACCTTCCTCGGTGAGCTTGCGCAGCGCGTGGTAGATCGAGCCGGGCTGCACGTTCGCCCACTTGTCGGCGCTCCAGCTCAGCAGCTCGCGGCGCACGTCGTAGCCGTGTACGGGCTGCATCCACCGCACCAGGCCGAGAATCATCATCCGAGTCGCAGACACCACACAAGCGTAATAGCCAAGTTTGACTAAACTTCAGTGCCGCACCCCACACTGAGCGATCGTTAGGGTCGGCCCGCGTGGCCGATACACTCCCGGTCAGTAACCTGCCGGGAGGAGCCACGAGGTGCGCAAGGTACTCATCGCCAACCGCGGCGAGATCGCCGTCCGGGTCATCCGCGCCTGCCGTGACGCCGGCCTGGGCAGCGTCGCCGTGTACGCGGACTCCGACCGCGACGCCCTGCACGCCACGCTCGCGGACGAGGCGTACGCGCTCGGCGGGGACAGCGCGACCGAGACGTACCTGCGCATCGACAAGCTGCTCGACGTCGCCGCCCGGGCCGGCGCCGACGCCGTACACCCGGGTTACGGCTTCCTCAGTGAGAACGCCGACTTCGCCCAGGCGGTCATCGACGCGGGGTTGACCTGGATCGGCCCCACCCCGCAGGCCATCCGCGACCTGGGCGACAAGGTGACCGCCCGGCACATCGCCCAGCGCGCCGGCGCTCCGCTGGTCCCCGGCACCCCCGATCCGGTGGGCAGCCCGGACGAGGTGATGGCGTTCGCCGTCGACCACGGCCTGCCGGTCGCCATCAAGGCCGCCTTCGGTGGTGGTGGGCGCGGCCTCAAGGTCGCCCGCACCATGGAGGAGATCCCCCAGCTCTTCGAGTCGGCCACCCGGGAGGCGGTCGCGGCGTTCGGTCGGGGCGAGTGCTTCGTCGAGCGTTACCTGGACCAGCCCCGGCACGTCGAGGCGCAGGTCCTCGCCGACCAGCACGGCAACGTGATCGTCGTGGGCACCCGGGACTGCTCGTTGCAGCGCCGGCACCAGAAGCTCGTGGAGGAGGCCCCCGCGCCGTTCCTCACCGACGCCCAGCGTGCCCAGATCCACGACAGCGCCAAGGCGATCTGCCGGGAGGCCGGCTACCACGGCGCCGGCACGGTGGAATACCTGGTCGGCAAGGACGGCACGATCTCCTTCCTGGAGGTCAACACCCGACTCCAGGTCGAGCACCCGGTCACCGAGGAGACCGCCGGCATCGACCTGGTCCGCGAGCAGTTCCGGATCGCCGACGGTGAGAAGCTGCGGATCACCGAGGACCCGACGCCGCGCGGGCACGCCATCGAGTTCCGGATCAACGGTGAGGACCCGGGCCGCAACTTCCTGCCCGCGCCGGGCACCGTCACCACGCTGCGCCTGCCCACCGGCCCGGGCGTCCGGGTGGACACCGGCATCTCGGCCGGCGACGTGATCGGCGGCAACTTCGACTCGCTGCTGGCCAAGGTGATCATCACCGGTGAGACGCGGACCGAGGCGTTGGAGCGCGCCCGCCGCGCGCTCGACGAGATGGTCGTCGACGGGATGGCCACCGCGCTGCCGTTCCACCGCCTGGTCGTGCGGGACGAGGCGTTCACCGCCGAACCGTTCACCGTGCACACCCGGTGGATCGAGACCGAGTTCCACAACACCGTGCCGCCGTTCGTCGCCGCCGCCGGCGCCGCCGAGGCGCCGGAAGAACGCGACACCGTCGTGGTCGAGGTCGCCGGCAAGCGCCTCGAGGTCAGCCTCCCCGCCGGCTTCGGCGGGAGTACGACCACCGCGGCGCCCACCTCCCGCAAGCCGACTCGGCGCGGGGGTGGAGCCAAGGCGGGCGCCCCGGTCGGTGGCGACGCGCTCACCTCCCCCATGCAGGGCACGATCGTCAAGATCGCGATCGCCGAGGGCGACACGGTGGCCGAAGGCGACCTGGTGGTGGTGCTCGAGGCGATGAAGATGGAGCAGCCGTTGCACGCCCACAAGGCGGGTACGGTAAGCGGGCTCACCGCCGAGGTCGGTGCCGTGATCACCGCCGGCGCCGCCATCTGCACCATCGCCTGAGGGGCGAGCGCGAGACTTTGTTGCTGGTGGAGCAGCCGCGGTTGGCTCGGCGCGAAGTCGGTTACGCGGTCTGCGGCAGCGGCGTGCGCACGTCCCGGACGGCGTATCGATGGAGCGTGACGCCCTCGTCGAAGCACGCCTGCTCGAGCAGGTCCACCTGGAGCGGCTCGGGCGCACGCGGCGGCCGACACCGACGGCTCGTGACCGCCGCACAGGTCGGGCGGTGGGGGTGGTTTGGGCCACCAGCGGCGGCGGGAGTGCGCGCGAGCAGGAATGATGTTCAGGTGCGCTTCCTTCACGGCGCGGTTCCCGCGCACGACCTGACCTATACCGACGTCTTCATGGCGCCGGCCCGCTCCGACCTCGGCTCCCGGCTGGACGTCGACCTTTCCACCGGCGACGGCACCGGCACCACCATCCCGCTGGTGGTGTCGAACATGACGGCGGTCGCCGGGCGGCGGATGGCCGAGACGGTGGCTCGGCGGGGCGCGATCGCCGTGATCCCGCAGGACATCCCGATCGAGGTCGTCGCGAACGTCGTCGCCTGGGTCAAGCAGCGGCACCTGGTCTACGACACACCCATCACCCTGGGCCCCACCGAGACCGTCGGGGACGCCATCCACCTCCTGCCGAAGCGGTCGCACGGCGCGGTGATCGTGGTCGACGAGGCCGGTCGGCCGGTGGGCGTGGTCACCGAGGCGGACACCACGGGCGTGGACCGGTTCGCCCAGCTGCGGCACGTGATGTCCACCGAGCTGCACACCATCCCGGCGGACGCGGACCCGCGTACCGGCTTCGACCTGCTCTCCGCCGGCCGGCGCCGGCTCGCTCCGGTGGTGGACGCCGACGGTCGGCTGGTCGGCGTGCTGACCCGGCAGGGCGCGCTGCGGGCCACCCTCTACACGCCGGCCGTGGACGACCGGGGACGGCTGCGCGTCGCGGCGGCGGTCGGGATCAACGGCGACGTCACCGGCAAGGCCGCCGCGCTGCTGGAGGCAGGTGTGGACACGCTGGTCGTGGACACCGCGCACGGCCACCAGGAGCGGATGATCTCGGCGTTGCGGGCGGTCCGCAAGCTGGACCCGGGCGTACCGGTGGCGGCCGGCAACGTGGTCACCGCCGAGGGCGTACGCGACCTGGTCGAGGCCGGCGCGGACATCATCAAGGTCGGCGTCGGTCCCGGCGCGATGTGCACCACCCGCATGATGACCGGCGTGGGCCGGCCGCAGTTCTCAGCCGTGCTGGACTGCTCGACGGCGGCCCGCGAGCTGGGTCGGCACGTCTGGGCGGACGGCGGGGTGCGGCACCCCCGCGACGTGGCGCTCGCGCTCGCCGCCGGCGCGTCGAACGTGATGATCGGCTCCTGGTTCGCCGGCACCTACGAGTCCCCCGGTGACCTCTACACCGAGCCGGACGGTCGGCGGTACAAGGAGAGCTTCGGGATGGCCTCGGCGCGGGCGGTCAGCGCCCGTACCGCCGACGACAGCCCGTACGACCGGGCCCGCAAGGCGGTGTTCGAGGAGGGCATCTCCTCGGCGCGGATGTATCTGGACCCGACCCGGCCCGGCGTCGAGGATCTGATCGACGAGATCATCGCCGGGGTCCGCAGCGCCTTCACCTATGCCGGAGCGCGGGACCTGACGCAGTTCCACGAGCGCGCGATCGTCGGCGTGCAGAGCGCCGCCG
This sequence comes from Micromonospora sp. NBC_00617, assembly GCF_045161355.1. NCBI lineage: Bacteria > Bacillati > Actinomycetota > Actinomycetes > Micromonosporales > Micromonosporaceae > Micromonospora > Micromonospora sp. NBC_00617. Next base: position 4,951,969 of record NZ_CP107751.1, read on the forward strand.
GCTTCACCGAGGGAATGCCACTCCCCACCAGCTGGTAACCCCCGTTACCTTTTTGATCGTCCCCAGCCGGGGACTGCTCGGTCGCCCGGCTCGGTATGACTTACTGCCCCTGTCGTACGGATGATCCGGGGGGTGTTGTCGCCGGGCCGGGTGGCGCCGATGGACCGCTGATAGGGACACGGCCACCCGTTTTGTTGGGGTAGGTCTCTTCGTAACGTGGCTGCCGGCAGTCGACGCCTGATCGACCGGGTTGACGGGTGACGTCGCGGGGAGGCGATGCGGTGCACGGCGACTACCAGGTGTTTCTCGGTCTCGATGTCGGCAAGGACGGCCACCACGCCGTCGCGCTGACTCGGGACGGCAAACGGCTGCACGACGCGGCGCTGGTCAACACCGAGGCGAAACTGCGGCAGGTGTTCGACAAGCTCGGCCGCCACGGCCGCGTCCTGGTCGTGGTCGACCAGCCCGCGACGATCGGCGCGCTGCCCGTCGCGGTAGCCCGAGCGTGCGGTCATCAAGTGGCCTACCTGCCCGGACTCGCGATGCGACGGATCGCCGACCTGCACCCCGGCAGCGCCAAGACCGACGCCCGCGATGCCTACGTGATCGCCGACGCCGCCCGCACCTTGCCGCACACGCTGCGCCGCGTCGACGTCGGCGACGAGACCCTGGCCGAACTCGAGGTCCTGGTCGGCTTCGACGACGACCTGGCCGGCGAGGCCACCCGGGTCGCCAACCGCATCCGCGGGCTGCTCACGCAAATCCACCCTGCTCTGGAACGGGTGCTGGGACCGAAGGTGCAGCACAAAGCCGTCCTGGAGCTGCTGTCGCGCTGCGGCGGACCGGCCGGGCTGCGCAAGGCCGGCCGCCGCAAACTCACCGCCATCGCCAGCAAGAACGCGCCCCGCATGGGCGAACGTCTCATCGAGCAGGTCATGACCGCGTTGGACGAGCAGACCGTGGTCGTCGCGGGCACGGCCGCTGCGGAAACGGTCCTGCCCCGGCTGGCTGACAGCCTGCGCGACGTGCTCAAACAGCGCGACCAGGTCGCCGTCGAGGTGGACAGGATGCTTGATGCGCACCCTCTTTCCGAGGTCCTGACCTCGATGCCCGGCATCGGCGTCAGGACCGCTGCGAGGATCCTGCTCGAAGTCGGCGACGGCACCGCGTTCGCCAGCCCAGGCCATCTGGCCGCCTACGCCGGCCTGGCACCCGTCACCCGCCGCTCCGGCAGCAGCATCCGCGGTGAACACCCACCCCGGGGCGGCAACAAACAGCTGAAACGCGCCTTCTTCCTCGCCGCGTTCGCAGCCCTGGCCGACCCGGTCAGCCGCGCCTACTACGACCGGAAACGCGCCGAAGGCAAACGCCACAACGCGGCCCTGATCTGCCTCGCCCGACGCCGCGTCGACGTCCTGTTCGCGATGCTCCGCGACAAGGTCCCCTACCAGCAACGCCCGCTGCCTACCGCAACCGTCGCCGCTTGACAAAACCATAGGGACACCCCCCCCACCCCCACCCCGTTGATCATGAAGTTATTGCCTCCCGCATCGGCGTGTCGGGGCGATAACTTCATGATCAACCGAGGAGGGCGGGGGCGGGTGGGAGCGGGCTGGAGTTAGGTGGTTAGGCGGCTCAGGATTTGGCGGGCTGCCTCGCTCGGGTTGTCGCCTACCCGGTCCGGAAGGGCGTTGGCCAGCCAGAGGGTTGCGAAGCCGTGGGCGATCGACCAGGCGGCGAGGGCGTCCCGGTTGGGGTCGCCTCCGGCTGGTAGTGCGGCGACCCCCGAACGCAGGGCGGCGCCGGCGCGCTCCCGGGCGGCGATCAGCTCCGCGTCGTCGGCCCGGTACAGCTCGGGCCGGAACATCACCTCGAAGTGCGCGCGGTGCCCGACGGCGAAGTCGACGTACGCGACTCCGGCGGTCAGCAGGTCGTCTCCCGCCGCGCTCAACATCTGGGCCAGCAGGTCGAAGCCCTGAGCGGCGAGGGCGGTGAGCAGGCCGGCCTTGTCGCTGAAGTGGTGGGCGGGCGCGGCGTGCGAGACGCCGGCCCGACGCGCCAGGTCGCGCAGGCTCAACGCGGTCGGCCCGACCTCCTCGATCGCGTCGAGCGCCGCCGCGAGCAGGGCGCGACGGAGGTCGCCGTGGTGGTAGCCACGCGTCTCGGTCATGCCCAGATCTTATCTTGCCATTGACAAGATGCCACTGCATCGCGCAATCTTGTCACCGACAAGATTGCGCCGAGGAGGATTTCGATGGCACCCCTGATCGCCCTTGTGGTCGGCACCGCCCTGGCCCGACTGGCCGGCCTGGCCGGCGTCGCCGTACTCGACGGCTGGCATCCCGCGCTGCGGGTCGGACTGGCACTGCTGTTCCTGGTGACCGGCCTCGCCCACTTCGTCGGCCAGCGCCGGGCCGACCTGATCGCGATGGTCCCGCCCGGCCTACCCCGGCCCGATCTGCTGGTCACCGTCACCGGCGTGCTGGAGCTGGCCGGCGCCGTCGGGCTGCTGATCCCGACGACCGCCCGGCTGGCCGCGGCCGGGCTCGGCCTGCTCATGCTCGCGATGTTCCCGGCCAACGTCTCGGCCGCGCGCCGCGAACTGACCCTCGCCGGACGCCCGGTCACCCCGCTCGGGCAGCGCACCGTCCTGCAACTCGTGTTCGTCGCCACGGCTGCGGCTATTTCGTTTGGCCCCTGACTATCAGGGAGCTAATGTAACCCCGTGGAACTCGTCACCCTCCAGGATGTGCCGCTCGGTCGGCTGCTGGTGGTGGCTGGGCACCTCGTCGGGCAACGGTGGAACCGCTATCTCGCCGAGGAGCACGGCCTCACCCAGGCCGGCATGATCACCCTGATGACACTCGCCCGACACGGCGAGCTGCCCCACCGCCAGGTCGCCGAGAAGGGGTTCGTCCGCCCGGCGACCCTGACCGGCATCGTCGACACGCTCGAACGTGACGGTCTGGTCGAGCGGCAGCGCGACGACAGCGACCGGCGCAGCATCCGACTCGCCATCACCCCCGCCGGGCGGGAGCGGGTCGCCGCGCTGGGCGCCCTCATGCACTCCGGAAGCCCGCTCACCTCGGTCGACGCCGACCCGGCGAAAGCCCAGGTGATCCGGGAGTTCCTGCTCGAGGTCATCGGCAGCGGGGACGACCCGCGGATGACCGGACGACCTACCGACGCGAAGGAACCGTCGTGCTGATCCGACTGCTGCGCGGTCAACTGCGCACGTACCAGAGACCGCTGCTGGCGGTGGTGCTGCTCCAGTTCGTGGGCACCATGGCCTCGCTCTACCTGCCCAGCCTCAACGCCGACATCATCGACATGGGCGTGGCCCGGGGCGACACCGACTACATCGTGCACACCGGCGGCTGGATGCTGCTGGTCAGCCTGGTCCAGATCGTCTGCTCGATCGCCGCCGTCTACCTCGGCGCCCGGACGGCGATGGGCTTCGGCCGGGACGTCCGCGCCCGGCTGTTCGCACACGTCAACCTCTTCTCCGCCCGTGAGGTGGCCCGGTTCGGCGCACCGTCGCTGATCACCCGCAACACCAACGACGTGCAACAGGTGCAGATGCTCGTGCTGATGAGCTGCACCATGCTGGTCGCCGCTCCGATCATGAGCGTCGGCGGCGTCTTCATGGCGCTGCGCGAGGACATCGGGCTCTCCTGGCTGATGCTGGTCAGCGTGCCGGTGCTGGCCGTCGCGCTGAGCGCGATCATCCGGCGAATGGTGCCGGGCTTCCGGCTGATGCAGACCCGGATCGACACGGTCAACCGGGTGCTGCGCGAGCAGATCACCGGCATCCGGGTGGTCCGCGCCTTCGTCCGCGAGCCGTACGAGACGGACCGCTTCGGTGTCGCCAACGCCGACCTGACCGCCACCGCCCTGCGTACCGGACGGCTGTTGGCGTTGATCTTTCCGGTGGTCATGCTGGTGCTGAATGTGTCGAGCGTGGCGGTGCTCTGGTTCGGCGCGCAGCGGGTCGACTCGGGCGCGATCGAGATCGGCGCGCTCACCGCGTTCCTGCAGTACCTGATGCAGATCCTGATGGCCGTGATGATGGCCACCTTCATGCTGATGATGGTGCCCCGGGCGGCGGTCTGCGCCGAGCGGATCGTCGAGGTGCTGGACACCGACTCCTCGGTGGTCCCCGCCGCCGCGCCGGTCACCGAGCTGCCCAGCCGGGCCGAGTTGGAGCTGCGCGAGGTGCGCTTCCAGTACCCGGGCGCGGTCGAGCCGGTGCTGCGCGACATCTCCTTCAAGGCCACCGCGGGCACCACCACCGCGATCATCGGCAGCACTGGCGCGGGCAAGACGACACTGCTGTCGCTCGTACCCCGCCTGGTCGACGTCACCGGCGGCGCGGTCCTGGTCGACGGGGTGGACGTCCGCGAACTGGAACCGGACGAGCTGTGGCGACGCATCGGCCTGGTGCCGCAGCGGCCCTACCTGTTCACCGGCACGGTCGCCAGCAACCTGCGCTACGGCAACCCGGACGCCACCGACGAGGAACTGTGGGCGGCGCTGGAGATCGCGCAGGCCCGCGACTTCGTGGCCCAGATGCCCGGCGGCCTGGACGCGCCGATCGCCCAGGGCGGCAGCACCGTCTCGGGTGGACAGCGGCAACGCCTCGCCATCGCCCGTGCCCTGGTCCGACAGCCGGAGATCTACCTCTTCGACGACTCGTTCTCGGCGCTCGACCTCGGCACCGACGCGCGGCTGCGGGCGGCACTGCGCCCGGTCACCGCGCAGTCGGCGGTGGTGATCGTGGCCCAGCGGGTGTCCACGATCGTCGACGCCGACCAGATCATCGTGCTTGAGAACGGAGGGGTCGTCGGAGTGGGACGACATGCGGAGTTGTTGGAGACCTGCCCGACGTACGCCGAGATCGTGGCTTCCCAGCAGACGGCGGAGGTGGCGGCATGAGCGAGCCCGACGAGTCGCGGACCGCTACCGTACCCAGTCAGAAGCCGGGCGGTGACACGCAGCAACCCGGCGGCGGCGCGGCGACGCCGAAGCGGCTGCCGGCCGGCCGGCAGGGCGGCGGCCCGCCCTGGATGAGCGCGGGGATGCCCGCCGAGAAGTCGATGAACTTCGGGCCGTCGGCCCGACGGCTGCTCGGCCGGCTGCGCCCGCACCGGCTGCACCTGACCGCGATCATCACCCTCGCCGTGGTGAGCGTCGGGTTCAGCGTGGCCGGCCCGAAGATCCTCGGCCACGCCACCGACCTGATCTTCAGTGGGGTGGTCGGTCGGCGACTGGCCCCGGGCACGACCACCGAACAGGCCGTCGCGGCGGCGCGGGCCAGCGGCAACGAGAGCTTCGCCGACATGCTGGCCCGGATGGACGTGGTGCCCGGAGTGGGCATCGACTTCGACGCCCTGGGTCGGGTGCTGCTGTTGGCGCTCGGGCTCTATCTGGCGGCGAGCGTGCTGTCCTGGTGGCAGGGCTGGCTGCTCAACGGGGTGGTCCAGCGCACCGTCCTGCGGCTGCGCGCCGAGGTGGAGGAGAAGCTCAACCGGCTGCCGCTGCCCTACTTCGACCGCCAGCCCCGCGGTGAGCTGCTCAGCCGGGTCACCAACGACATCGACAACATCTCGACGAGCCTCCAGCAGACCTTGAGCCAGCTGCTCACCTCGCTGCTGACCGTCATCGGCGTGCTGGCCGTGATGTTCTGGATCTCCCCGCTGCTGGCCCTGGTGGCTCTGGTCGCCGTACCGCTGTCGGTGCTGGTCACCCAGCGCATCGCCAAGCGCTCGCAGCAGCAGTTCATCGCCCAGTGGAAGCACACCGGCGAGTTGAACGGCCAGATCGAGGAGGCGTACACCGGTCACGAGCTGGTGAAGGTCTTCGGCCGGCAGCGCGAGGTGGAGGCGGAGTTCCACGCGAAGAACGAGGAGCTGTTCCGGGCCAGCTTCGGCGCCCAGTTCATCTCCGGAATCATCATGCCGTCGATGATGTTCATCGGAAACCTGAGCTACGTGGCCATCGCCGTGGTCGGCGGACTGCGGGTGGCCTCGGGGACGATGAGCCTCGGCGACGTGCAGGCGTTCATCCAGTACTCCCGCCAGTTCACCCAACCGCTGACCCAGCTCGCCTCGATGGCGAACCTGCTCCAGTCCGGGGTGGCGTCGGCCGAGCGGGTCTTCGCGGTGCTCGACGCCGACGAGCAGAGCCCCGACCCGGCTCAGCCGACCCGGGTCGTCGACCCGCACGGCCGGGTCGAATTCGAGCACGTCTCGTTCCGCTACGAGCCGGACAAGCCGCTGATCGACGACCTGTCGCTGGTCGCCGAGCCGGGGCACACGGTGGCCATCGTCGGCCCGACGGGCGCCGGCAAGACCACCCTGGTCAACCTGATCATGCGGTTCTACGAGCTGGACGCCGGCCGGATCACCCTCGACGGGGTGGACATCACCACGATGCGCCGCGACGACCTGCGCGGACGGATCGGCATGGTGCTCCAGGACACCTGGCTCTTCGGCGGCACCATCCGCGACAACATCGCGTACGGCCGGCCGGACGCGACCGAGGAGGAGATCGTCGCCGCGGCCCGCGCCACCTTCGTGGACCGGTTCGTGCGCAGCCTTCCGGACGGCTACGACACGGTCATCGACGAGGAGGGCAGCAACGTCAGCGCCGGCGAGAAGCAGCTCATCACGATCGCCCGGGCGTTCCTCGCCGAACCGTCCCTGCTGATCCTGGACGAGGCGACCAGCTCGGTGGACACCCGCACCGAGGTGCTGCTCCAACGGGCGATGGCGGCGCTGCGCTCGGACCGGACCAGCTTCGTCATCGCGCACCGGCTCTCCACCATCCGCGACGCCGACCTGATCCTGATGATGGAGAACGGCCGCATCGTCGAGCAGGGCACCCACGAGCAGTTGCTCGCCGCCCACGGCGCGTACCACCGGCTCTACCGCTCACAGTTCACCGGCGCCGCGGTCGACGAGGAACCAGCCGCGCCCGCCGGGGCCCAGCCGGCGTCGGTCTGAGGGCGGACCGCCGTGCGCGCCACACGATCGACGGTCCACCCCAGCCCGGTGGGCGGATCAGTCCGCCGGGAGCAGGTCGGCGGCGCGCGCGGCGACCTGCCGGCCGATCAGGGCGAGCGCGGCGGCGGCGGGCATCGGGGCCAGGGCGCGGCCGTCGCGCAGGCGCAGGGCGAGTGCGCCGTCGGCCACCTCCCGGGCACCCAGCACCCCGAGGTACGGGACGCGGCGGCGGGCCGCGTCCCGTACCCGGGCGCCCAGCGAGCCGGCGGTGTCGACCTCGACCCGCAGGCCGGCGTCGACGGCCGCCCTGGCCAGTTCCGCCGCAGCGTCGGCCTGCGCGTCGTCCACCGGCAGCAACACCAACTGGACGGGCGCGTACCAGGCCGGGAACGCGCCCTCGTGCACCTCGACGAGGTACGCGAACAGCCGCTCCATGCTGCCGACCAGGCTGCGGTGCAGCATGACCGGCCGCCGCCGACTGCCGTCGGAATCGGTGTACGACAGATCGAACTTCTCCGGTTTGTCGAAGTCCACCTGGATGGTGGAGATGGTCGACTCGCGACCGGCCGCGTCGACGATTTGAACGTCGATCTTCGGGCCGTAGAAGGCGGCCTCCCCGGGGGCCTCGACGTACTCCACCCCGGCCAGCGCGCCGCGGAGCAGGTCCTGGGCGCGGGCCCACTGGGCGTCGTCGCCGACGTACTTCTCGCCCGGCCCGCGCAACGACAGCCGGAACCCCGCAGGGCGGACGCCGAGCGCGGCGTGCGCGGCGCGCATCAGCCGGAGGATCTCGGCGACCTCCGCGCCGACCTGGTCCGGGGCGCAGAAGGTGTGCGCGTCGTTGAGCGAGATGGCACGTACCCGGGACAGCCCGCCGAGCACGCCGGAGCGCTCCGAGCGGTACATCCCGCCCAGCTCCGCGATCCGCAGCGGCAGCTCCCGGTAGGAGCGGCCCCGGGCGCGGAACACCAGCGCGTGGTGCGGGCAGAGCGCCGGGCGGAGCACGAACTCGTCGTCGGCGCTGAGCCGCATCGGCGGGAACATGTCGTCGGCGAAGTAGCCGAGATGGCCGGAGAGTTCGAAGAGTTCGCGCTTGCCCAGCGGCGGCGAGTAGACGTGCTGGTGGCCGGAGCGACGCTCCAGGTCCCGGACGTACTCCTCGACGGCGTGCCGGGCGGCGGCGCCGGCCGGCAGCCAGATGGGCAGGCCGGCGCCGGCCAGCGGATCGGAGACGAACAGCTCCAGCTCACGGCCGAGCTTGCGGTGGTCGATCATGTCGGGCTCCTGGATCGGGGACGACCCGGAGGCGACCTGGACACCGAACGCCGTGCGGCCCTCGGGGGCGGATCGCCCCGGGGCCTGGTCGACGGTGGTTACGTCAGAGCGGCACGCCGGGGACACCCGGCGTCGTCGTCATCACTACCGCGCTGCGCATGCGGCGACGGTATCCCTCGGGCGGTCGGGGACGCACCCGGATTTGCGGCGGTGGGAGAGGAGGCGGGCCGCCGGCGCGGGACCCGCCGGCGGCCCTGGGCGACCCGAATCGTCAGGAACGGGGGACCCGACGCGCTGGGCCGCGCCGACCACGGTACGCCGAGGGACGCCGATCCGCCGACCGCCTCGGGCCGCTGTGGGACGCCCGCCGACCCGTCACCTGAGGACGGTTCGCCTCGTTGGAACGGGGTGGCCCTGTGGTGTCGACGGTCACGACGGGCCGGGGCTGTCCACGGTGACGCCGGACACGTCGTCAGGCTCGAGACACTCAATCGGCCGCATCCGGCGAGGTGGCAGGCGTGCCCGAACTACTGACTGACGTCGCGTCGCCGACGTGGGCGTACCTGGTGCTGCTCGGCCTGCTGATCGTGGACGCCTTCGTGCCGGTGATCCCCACCCAGATCGTCATGATCACCAGCGGCGCGCTGACCGTGTACGGCGGCCTCAGCCTCCCGGTCACCATCGCCGTCGGCGCGCTCGGCGTGTTCGCCGGCGACCTCGCCTGCTACCTGCTCGGCCGTGGCGCACCGGACCGCCGGGCACCCCGGCACGCCGAACCCAGCCGGGCCCGCCGGATGGCAAGCCGGGTCACGCAGGGCTTACGCCAGCCCGGCCCACTGGTCATCCTGCTCTGCCGGTTCGTGCCCGGCGGGCGCATGGCGGCCTGCTTCTCGGCCGGCCGCAGCCGATATCCGTACCGGCTGTTCGCGCTCTACGAGACGATCGCCGCGCTGGGCTGGGCCACCTACGGGGCGCTTATCGGGCACCTGGGCGGCACCGCGCTGACCGAGTCGGCCTGGCGGCTGGCCATCATCGCCGCCGCCGCGGCGGCCGGCTTCGCCGCAGCCGGATGGGCGATGACCCTGGTCGGTGCCCGCCACGCCCGCACCGCCGCCGTCCCGGACCTCCCGGTCGACTGAGTTCCAGCCGGCACCGGCCGGGGCTAGCTGTTTCCGACGCGGACGCTCGTCGACATCGAGCCGCGGTTCGTGGTGACGCTCAGCGTGTAGGTGGTGTTCAGAGCGAGCGGGTCGAGCGGCACGACGTACACCGCGTTGTGGGAGTTGAGGATGTTGCGGCCGAGGGCCTGAGCATCAGCGTCGGGGTTCGTGTAGGTGGCGCCGGTGACGACACAGCTTGTCAGGGTGGTCGACCCGCGTTTGAAGGTCGCGGTGGCGGTCGTGATATCGGCGGCGTTCGGGTCGAACGCCACGTAGATCGGAAGCCCGATTTGCGGGAACATCTGGTTGAACCGGTCGGTGTAGGCGCGCCCGCAGGAGCTGACGGGATTCGGCCATTCGTTGCCGATCACCGTGAGCTCGGCGGGGAGAACGGTCGAACTCGACGGCCAGGCACGGGGCCAGCCGCTCGCGACTGGGTCGGCCTGCACACCCGTGGCGCCGGGCTCGATCCAGCTCGTTCCCTCGCCGGAGTAGTAGTGGCCGTACGCCCCCGCCGCGTTCACCCCCGGGTCGAGGAAGTCGGCGAGGTGGAATGGCGCGTTCAGCCAGTTCTCGGTGCGTAGCGTCCCGCCGTCCATGAGGTTGGAGCCGCCGTTCGCGCCACGCTCGGTGTACCACTCGTTGTTCGGATCCTCCCCGTGCTGGAACTGCCCCGTCTTCTCCAGATAGAAGATGTGAGCCGCGATGTCCCCGCTGTAGCGGACGTTCTCCACCAGGGCCGGGAGGTTGGCCTCGCTCCGGACCTGGTTCAGCTTGACCAGCCACTGGGGCAGGGGGCACCGCGAGAGCGCCTCCGCGCCACTGCCGAGCACGCCGGTGCTGCCGACGAGCGTCACCGCCGTCACGCCCCGCGTCTCCAGGTCCTCCCGCACGTACGGCGGAATGCAGTTCGCGGGCGACACGTACAGCGGCTCGTGACGGGCGCCCGCGACCGCCGCCGCTGCCAAGGCGTCCGGGAACGCCGCGCCCGTCGCCACGAAAATGTGCCCCGCGCTCGTGAAGCTCTCTCGGTTGATCACTCCCGACGTGCCATAGCGGTCGGCACCCGCGTACCGCTCCACCTGGTACGACTGATTCAGCCGGCGCTCGATCTGCGGATACACGACCGGCGGCGAGCCGGCGAGTACCACGTTCGTGACCCCCAGCCGGTTCAGCTCGGTGGTCACCGCCGGAGTCGGCCCTGATGTGCTGCTCCCATCGACCAGGATCACCGGCCCGCCTGCGGCACCGGCGGCGCCCGCAGCGGCGAGGGCGTCGGGGAAGTTGCGCCCCGTGGCGATGAACGCCCGGGTGCTCGACCCGGCCGGGAAGGCGTACCGCGAGATGGCCAGCGAGGTCTCGTAGCGGTCCGATCCGGACACCCGATTGATCGTTGCTGCGTGTGCCGACAGCTGCGCGTACACCTGGTCGCTGACCACACTCGGCCCACCCACCACAACGATCTTCCGCGGAGCAAGCCGATTCAGCTCGGTGGAGATCACGTCGGGGATCGAGTCCGGTCGCACGATCAACAACGGCCCGCCCTCACGAGCGGCGGCCGGCGCCGCGCTCAGCGCATCCGGGAAGTTCAGCCCGTTCGCGATGTACGTCACCGGCACCCCCGAGGCGGGGTAATACCGCTGCGACACGGCGGCGGACGTGGCGAAACGGTCCGCCCCCCACAAGCGGTCGACGTCGTATGTTGGCTCCGCGGCCGACGCCCCGGCCACCGTGACGAGCGTGGTGAGCAGTGTCAACACCGCGGGCACGGCAAACTTCGCGAGTCGCATGAGAGCAGTAGACGCTCGATGCGAGGCTGCCGAATCCCTCATCAAGCCACAACGATATGTCCATGTGGCGGCGCCGTCCCCGACTCGGTCGACCAACGCACGCACCAGTGCCTCGTCGACGCCCCCGCGCTGCGGCCCGGGGTGGAGCGGGCGACCGGGTTTGGAGAACCGCGGCTGAGGGTCATGCCGGCGACATCAACGAGGCGAACTCCAACGGCCCTCTAGGGGGCCTCTAGGGGTGGTCCCGGGGATCACTCTCGGTGGCGGTCCCGGATCCGGCTGGGGCGTCCGCGAGGCCAGGCTGAGGCATGCCTGGAACCCGGAGCACCGGCCTACTGACCCTCGGCGGGATCGCCCTCGCGACGCTGCTCACCGTGATCGGCCACCTCGACGTCAACGACGACCTGAGCCCGTGGGCTCTGACCGTCAGCGACTTCGCGGTCTCCGACCGGGGCGGCGTCATCGACGTCGCCATGGTGGTGCTGGCCGCGGCCACCGCCGCCCTTCTGCTCGGCCTCCGGTCGATCCGCAGCGCGGCGCCCGGCCGTGGCCACCGGCTGACGGAACTGCTGCTCGGCGCCTGGGTGGCCGGCCTGCTCCTGGCCGCGGCGGTGCCGACGAACGAGCCGGGCACGGCCATGACGACCGCCGCCTACCTGCACCGGTACGCCTCGATGGTCGCGTTCCTGGCGTTGCCGGTCGGCGGCTGGCTGCTCGCCCGCCGGCCCGAGCTCGCTCCGGTGTCCCGGGTGCTCCGCGGCCTGGTGCTGGCCAGCGTCACCCTGGCGGCGGCCATGGTCTGGTCCGCATACCCGGGCGACCGGGTGCTGATCGGCCTGGCCGAACGCCTGCTCATCCTCACCGAGGTCACCCTCCTGTGCACGGTCGCCGTGACCCTGTCCCGCCGCCCGACGGCGGTCGATCATGGAGTTGTGGTGCCTCGCGAAAGGGACCTAACGGCCTAGACCGCCCACCACAGCTCCACGATCGGCGGAGAGGGTGGCGGGTCACTCCAGCTCGTGGAGCATGAGCTGGCGGGCCGCCTCGGTGATCGAGCCGGACAGGCTCGGGTAGATGGTGATCGTCTGCGCCAACTCGTTGACCGTCAGGTTGTTCTCCACGGCCATGGTGATCGGCAGGATCAGCTCGCTGGCCTTCGGCGCGACCACCACGCCGCCCACCACCTGGCCGCTCGCCGGCCGACAGAACAGCTTCACGAAGCCGTCGGACAGGTCGTCCATCTTGGCCCGGGCGTTGCCGGACAGCGGCAGCATCACCTGCCGGGCCGGCACCTTGCCCGCGTCCACCTCGTCCTGCGAGACGCCCACGGTGGCCAGCTCCGGGTCGGTGAAGACGTTCGCCGCGACGGTCCGCAACCGCAGCGGGCGGACGGCCTCGCCGAGGGCGTGCCACATCGCGATCCGGCCCTGCATGGCGGCCACGCTCGCCAGCAGCAGCACGCCGGTGCAGTCGCCCGCGGCGTAGATGCCGGGCACGTTCGTCCGGGAAACCCGGTCGACCGTGACGTAGCCGCCCCGGCCCAGCTCCACGCCGTACTCGGCCAGGCCCAGGTCCGCGGTGTTGGGGATCGAGCCGACCGCGATCAGCGCGTGCGAGCCGGTGACCCGGCGTCCGTCGGACAGCTCCACCTCGACCCCGTCGGCGGTACGCCGGACCGCGTCGGCGCGGGAGTTGTTGAGGATGTTCATGCCCCGGTTGCGGAACACCCGCTCGATGGCCGACGCCGCGTCGGCGTCCTCGTGCGGCATCACCCGGTCCCGGCTGGAGACCAGGGTGACCTCGACCCCCATCGCCAAATACGCGCTGGCGAACTCGGCGCCGGTCACGCCGGAGCCGACCACGATCAGGTGCTCGGGCAGCTCCGGCAGGTCGTACACCTGACGCCAGGTCAGGATGCGCTCGCCGTCCGGCACGGCGGTGGGCAACTGGCGGGGTGTCGAGCCGGTGGCCACCAGCACGGTGGACGCGGCGATCGAGTACTCCTCGCCGCCGTCGGCGGGGGTGACGATGACGCGGTGGGTGTGCCCGAGGGCATCCTCGCCCAGGCGGGCGGTGCCGGCCACGAAGGTGACCCCGGCCTTGAGCAGCTTGGCGTGGATGTCGGCGGACTGCGCCAGCGCCAGGCGCTTGACCCGCTCGTGCACGGCCTGCGCGTCGACGGTGACCGCCTCCAGGCCGTCCGAGTGCACCCCGAACTCCTCGGTGTCCCGGTAACCGGTGACCACCTGGGAACTGGCGATGAACGTCTTCGACGGTACGCAGTCGGAGAGCACGCAGGCCCCGCCCGCGCCGTCGGCCTCGACCACGGTGACATCGGCGTCCAGTTGGGCGGCGACCAACGCCGCCTCGTACCCGGCCGGCCCACCGCCGATGATCACGATCCGGCTCACAGAGCCATCCTTTCGCTCGCGACTGCGGGGCTCCGCTGCGCTGCACTCCTCGCGCTCACCACGTTCGCCCTTCGTTGATGCTCACAGAGACTTTCTTCTCCCGAACGCGTCCGACACGCACAGTCGTATTCTCCCCCACCGGCCCGCCGGGCTATCGTCATCGCCGTGCGTCATCACGCCGCCTACGGCTCAAACCTCGACCCGGCCCGGATGCGGGCCTACTGCCCGCACTCGCCCATGGTGGGCACCGGCTGGCTGGAGGGGTGGCGGCTGACCTTCGCCGGGGAGGACGTGATCGGCTGGGAGGGCGCGGTGAGCACCGTCGTCGAGTCCCCCGGCGACCGGGTGTTCGTGGCGATCTACGACATTCACCCGTACGACGCTGCCCAGCTCGACGAGATCGAGGGGGTGACCGCCGGCACGTACCGCAAGCTGCACGTCCGGGTCTCGACCCTCGACGGCGACGTGACCGCGTGGGTCTACGTGTTCGACGGGTACGAGGGCGGCCTGCCGACCTCGTGGTACCTGTCCGAGATCGCGAACGCCGCCGAGAAGGCGGGTGCGCCGGACGACTACGTCACCGAGCTGCGGTCCCGTCCCACCGGCACCGCGTCCCCGTAGCGCATATCCCACGCCCTCAGTCTGCAACCGTCGCCGACCCGACTGCCCGCCGGGCCCGGCCGGGGTCGTCAATCACACACCGGCGGCGGGGACGACCCGCTCGTACATGTCGGTCCACAGGGTTTCCCGCAGGCCCACCGACTCGTACAGCGACAGCGGGGTGGTCGGGTTGGTGAGGTCCACCCCCAGACCGGCCGACTCCCGACCCTTCGCCGCGTAGCGGACGAACGCGCGGCGCAGCAGCGCCGCACCCACCCCCCGCCGACGGTACGCGGGCAGCACCGACAAACTCTTCACCCAGCCCTGCTGCTGGTCGAGCGCCTGGTCGGAGGACTGCAAGGCACCGGCGAGCACCCCGTCGACCTCGGCGACGAACCACTCGTCCCAGGCGGTCACGTCACCGATCCGGGCCCGCCACCGCTCGTACGACAGCGGCTCGTGATCCGGGGTGTCGCCGAACGCGACGTCGTGGATCCGGTGGAACTCCCGCAGCTCGGCCTCGTCGTCCGGACGAACCGGCCGCACCGTGACCCCGGGCGGCGGTGACGGCTCGGTCGGCAGGTCTGCCAGCGGGCGGCGCATCCGGACGTACCGCTTGGCCACGGTGAACCCGGCGGCGCGCAGGTCCCGGGCCCAGTCGCGTTCCGGGGCGAACACCGCGCACCGGACGGTGAGCGCCGGCAGTCGCCGCTCGGCGGCGCGCTCGGCGACCCGATCGAGCTGACGGGCCAGCAGTGGCGCGCGGAGGGTGGCGGCCCGCTCCGGGTCGACGTAGACCTCCACGAACTCCCGGCCGACCCCGGTCGGGTTGTCCACCGTCGCCCAGGCGACCACGGCGCCGTCCGGGTCGAACGCCAGCCAGGAGTCCCGGGTCGGGTCGAAGTAGGGGGCCGTCAGCGACTGCTCGACGTCCTCGGCGTCGAAGTCGGGATGGCCGATGGCGAAGGTGTCGGCCGCGTGCACCACCGCGAGGATCGCCGGCACGTCGTCGAGGGTGGGGCGGCGTGTGGTCCAGCCAGCGGGAAGAGTCACGGCAGAAGATCCTGGCAGCAGCCGGCCGACGACGCCGCCTATTTTCGCCCCGGGCCGCTCAGCCGGCGAGGCCGGCACGGGTGCGGTGCAGCAGCTCCACCAGCTCGGCGCCGCCGGCGGGGCCGAGCGCCGCGAACGCCGGCGCGGTCAGCCGGTTGGTCACCGCCTCCGCCCAGAGCCGCCGACGCACCAAGGGCCCGACCGGCGGGTACGGCGGCGGCCAACCGTACGCCACCGCGCCGGCCTCACCCTCCGGCCCGGCCAGCACCGCCTCCAGCGGGGTCATGCCGGCGGCGCGCACCGCCAGCAGATAGGCGCCGGTGAAGTGTTCCCGCAGCAGTCGCAGCCCGACGGCGCTCCGGGCGCCCGGGGAGAGATCCGGCAGCGGCATGGCCCGCCACGCGGCGAAGAGCGGCATGCCGCTGGCGTCCGCGGCGGCCACCGCCCGCTCGAGGAGGCCGGCCAGGCGCTCGGCCCCCGGCTGCACCGCCAGCTCCTGCGCCCCCCATCGGCAGCACTCGACGAGACTCGCGGCGGCCACCTCGGCCGGCCTCAGGACCCGGACGGCGGCGTCCCAGCCGTCGGCGACCGCGTCGGGTGCGACGAAGCCGATGGCCGCGGCGGCCGTCTCCGCCCGTACGTCACCGAGTGCGCCGGCCCGACCGGAGATGTAGAAGGCCCAGCCGGAGATGCCGAGCTGCCGGGCCCGGCGCAGCGTGCTCGGGCACTTGCTGAACCCGTCGCCGAGATCGAGGATGACGGGTTTGCCGGCGGCGGCGATCTGCTCCGGCGTCATCGAGGCGCCGCCTGCGGGGGTCGCGGCACGGCGACGGCGCTCCGGCCGGGGACGGCTGGCCCCGGACGGCCCACCCGCTCGTCGTCGTCCATCGATGGTCAGTCTGCCGCGCCACCGCCCGCGTCCGCATCCCCCTCTTCGGCCGCCAATGCCTCGACGGCGGCCTCGACCTCGCCCGAGCGCCGCCGGGCCACCGTCACCGCCCGCTCGGCCGCCCGCCGGGCCAGCTTGGCTCGGCTGAGGTCCTGCTCGGCGACCGCCCGCCGTCGCTCCAGCTCGGCCAGCTCGGTCTCGATCCCGTCGAGTACGGCGGTGCCGTCGCGCTCCTGCCCGGTCGCCTCGGTCAACTCGTCCTCGGCCCGCTGCTGGTCGGCCCGGGCGCGGTCCAGCTCGCGGTCCAGTGCCCGGCGGCGCCGGGCCCGCTCGGTCCGAGCCGCCCGCTGGGCCGCACGCTCGGCCTGCGCGGCCCGCTCCCCGGCCCGGTCGGGGGCGGCCTCGCGGCCCCCGCGCTGGACGCCCGGCCGGCGGGCAGGGCGCTTGGCCTCCGGCTCCTCCTCCTCGTCGCCGGTGACCAGCCGCAGCTGCGGTCGGGGCACCTCACCGAAGCCGGCGTAGGTGGCCGAGCGGAGCAGGCGTCCGGTCCGGACCTGCTCGGCGACCTCGGCGTCGGAGAGCGCCGCATTCAGAGTCGCCTCCACCTCGGCCAGTGGCAGTCGACCGGCCGGCGGCGCCGCCGGCTCCGCGGCGGCGAGCTTGCGGACCTCGGCGACCAGGGCCCCGACCACCGCCCGGCGTTGGGCGGACAGCTCCCGCAGCCGGGGCCCGCGCAGCTCCCGCTGGGCGGCTCGCAGGGCATCGGCGAGCTGGACCAGATCGGCGACCAGCTCGGGACGTCGGATGGCGAGCAGGTTCACCAGCCAGGCGGCGACCGTGGGGCGACGCAGCCGGGCCAGCTCTCGGGCGGCGGTCGGGTCGCCGGCCCGGCGGGCCTCGGCCACCGCGGCATCCCGGGCGGCCACGAACCGGTCCGGTGGAGTGCGGTAGAGCTGCTGCACCAGCTCCGCGGAGGGGCCCGGCATCGCGTCAGACGTCCACCCGGCTACCGGGCTCCAGGCGCTGGTAGTCGGTGCCGGACAGCGCGGCGTACTGCCGGTCGAGCACGGCCAGCCCGTTGTCGTTGAGCAACGCGTCGTGCAGGGCGTACGCGCGCCGCGGCGCGACCGCCCGGATGAAGTCGACCACCTCGGAGAACTTCGACCAGGGGGCGTGGATCGGCGCGAACAGCGTGTCGACGGGCGTCTCGTCGGGCACCACCAGGGAGTCTCCCGGGTGGTAGACCACGTCATTGATCAGGTAGCCGAGGTTGTCCACCACCGGGATGTCGGGGTGGATCACGGCGTGCCGCCCGCCGTACGCGCGGATGGCGACCCCGGCGGCCGTGAACGACTCACCGGGGCTGACCGGGCGCAACGCCTCGGCCGCGTCGCCCAGGGCCTCGGCGAGCGAGGCGGGCCCGTGGATTCCGAACGGCTGCCGGTCCAGCTGCAGGCGCACCGCGGCGAGGTCGAGGTGGTCGGGGTGTTCGTGGGTGATCAGCACCGCGTCCGCACCGTCCAACGCCGTCGCGGGGTCGCTGAACATCCCGGGGTCGACGACGAGCACTCCCCCGTCGTGTTCCACCCGGAGGCAGGAGTGGGCGTACTTGGTGAGCCGCATTGTGACTCCTCGACTATCGAATCGTGATGTCCTCAGCGCAGTCTGCCGGAACCAGCCGGCGGGCGCGTCGCGTCCGAACTATCGCCACTGGAGCTGATGACGATGGGAGCGGGGATGGACGGACGAACAGGACGACGCCGCGGCGCACTACTGGCGGCAGGCGCACTCACGGCGGCGCTGGCCCTCGCGGGGTGCGGCGCCGGTGACAGCGGATCGGCCGACTCGGCGGGCCCGGCAGCCAAGGCCCCGCTGGTGGAGGCCGGGGCGGCCGACAAGGGCAGCGGCGCGGACGCGGCGGCGGGGGCGGCCGGGGCCGGCGCTCCGGATCTGCGGGTCGACCAGCGGGCGATCATCTACACCGGATCGATGCGGGTGCAGGTGGCCAATGTGGATGCCGCCGCCCGTGAGGTCAGCGCCGTGGTCACCCGGGCCGGTGGCTTCATCGGCGGCGACCAGCGACGCAGCGCCGAGGCCGATGACGTGGCGGAGTTGCAGCTGCGGGTGCCGGCGGCGAAGTTCGCCGGGGTCGTGGAGGAGGTCGCGAAGCTCGGCCGGCAGGAGAGCCGGGAGATCAACACCCAGGACGTCACCGAGGAGACCGTCGACCTGGAGGCCCGGATCATCACTCAGCGGGCGCGCGTGGACAGCGCACGGCGGCTGCTCGCCCGCGCCAACTCGATCACCGACCTGGTGTCGTTGGAGAACGAGTTGGGTCGCCGCGAGGCGGACCTGGCCTCGCTGGAGGCCAAGAAGCGGCGGCTGGCCGACCTGACCGCGTTGTCCACGATCACGGTGTCGCTGGTCGGGCCGGCGGCGAAGACCAGCGAGGAGAAGGCCGAGACCGGCTTCCTGGTCGGGCTCAGGGGTGGCTGGGAGGCGTTCGTCACCTCGATGACGATCCTGCTCACCGTCCTGGGCGCGCTGCTGCCGTGGCTGGTGGCGTTCGGCGTACCGCTGGCGGTTCTGCTGGTGGTGCTGGGCCGGCGACGGAAGACGCCGGCGCTGGTCGCTCCGGTCAGCGCGCCGCCACCAGTGCCCGCAGCGCGGTCTGCACCATGACGCGTACGCCGGCCGGGATGGCCCGCTCGTCCACGTCGAAGGACGCGCGGTGCAGATCGACGTTGGGCCCGGTACGGCCCACACCGAGGCGGGCGAGTGCGCCGGGGACGTACTCCAGATACCAGGAGAAGTCCTCGCCGCCCATGCTCTGGGGTGTCTCGGCGATCCCCTCCGGCCCGAGGGCGGCGCTGGTGGCGGCGGTCAGCACCTGGATCGCCCGGGCGTCGTTGCTCACCGGCGGCCGGCCGCGCAGGTACTCCAGGTCGACGGTGGCGCCGGTCGGGGCGATCACGTCCCGCACCACCTGAGCCACGATCTTGGGAGCCTGCTCCCAGGTGTCGCGGTTCATGACGCGCAGGGTGCCCGAGGCGGACGCCTCGGAGGGGATGACGTTGTAACGGGTGCCGGCCGAAGCGTGGCCGAACACCAGCAGCAGCCCGCTGTTGGCCGGCACCCGGCGGCTGACCAGGGCCGGCACCTCGGTGATCAGCCGGCCGAGGGCGTCGACCAGGTCGACGGTCAGGTGCGGGCGGGCGGTGTGCCCGCCCGGCCCGGAGAGCCGGACGGTGACGTTGTCGGCGGCCGCCGTGATCGGGCCGACCCGCAGGCCGACCTGGCCCACCGGCAGGTTCGGGTCGCAGTGCAGCGCGAAGATCTGCACGACGTCGTCCAGGCCGCCGGCCTCGATGACCTCCAGCGAACCGCAGGGCAGGATCTCCTCGGCCGGCTGGAAGATGAGCCGGACGCGGCCGTCCAGCTCGCCGAGGTCGGCGAGCTGGGCCAGCAGCATGCCGACGCCGAGCAGGATCGAGGTGTGCACGTCGTGGCCGCAGGCGTGGCAGACGCCCTCGACGGTCGAGCGGTACGGCACGTCCTTGGGGTCGTCGAGCGGCAGGGCGTCGATGTCGGCACGCAGCGCGATGATCGGGCCGTCGGGACGGCCGTTGACGTCGCAGATCACGCCGTTGCCCTTGGGCAGCAGCCGAGGGTGCAGGCCGGCCAGGGAGAGCTCCCGGGCGATGAGGGCCGCCGTCTCGAACTCCGTACCGGACAACTCGGGGTGCGAGTGGAGGTGACGGCGCGTGGCGATGAGCCCTGGTACCCGAAGGGCGAGGAGGTGGTCCAGGTCGCGGGGCAGGGGCTGGGACCCGGGCGGAGGCTCCGGCCAGGACGACGCCAGCTGGCCGCCCGTGGGCAGCGTCAACGCACTCGTCACGTCGAATTCTCGATCACTAGAAATGGATGGATCATCGGGGACAGCAGACAGCCTAGACCTCCGACGGTGACGCTGCGCAACCTCGTTACGGTGATGATCGGACCGCGCAGCGTCACGTATGCCCTGCTGAGGGCGTTCGTCAAGGTGCGGGACCGCAGGTAGATCGCGTTCGAACGCCGTCATCTGCCCCCTCACCTCCTACAACGCGTAACCAAACCGGGTGGCCACGAATCGCCCTGCGGCCCATGGGCCCGCTCTGCGAATTGTCGCATTAGTCGGGGTGATGAACTGACACTCCGACAATAAGACGACCACGCTCCGCAACGGGCTGGACAAGGACGCTCACATACGTCCGCCCATCCCGACCGCACACCGTGTGCGTCACGGCACGCATCCCGTCGGCGTACCCCCAACGCCGGGCGGACACACACCCGGGGCGTTTCCGGTCAGAACCGGTCGGTGGGCCGGTACAGCCCCCACACCTCGCGCAGCGTCCCGCAGACCTCGCCCACCGTGGCCCGGGCCCGCAGCGCCTCCTTCATCGGGTACAGCACGTTGTCCGAGCCCTCGGCGGCGGCCCGCAGCTCGGCGAGGGCACGCGTCACCGCGTCGGCGTCCCGCTCGGCGCGCAGCCGGGCCAACTTCTCGGCCTGCGCGGCCTCGATCGCCGGGTCGACCCGCAGCGGCTCGTACGGCTCCTCCTCGTCGATCGTGAACCGGTTGAGCCCCACCACCACCCGCTCGCTGGAGTCGATCTCCTGGGCGATCCGGTACGCGGACTGCTCGATCTCCCGCTTCTGGAACCCGGCCTCGATCGCGTCGACGGCCGAGCCGTGGTCGGACACCCGCTCCATCAGCTGCACGGCGGCGGCCTCGATCTCGGCGGTCATCGCCTCCACCACGTACGAGCCGGCGAACGGGTCGACGGTGGCGGTCAGGTCCGTCTCGTACGCCAGCACCTGCTGGGTGCGCAGCGCGAGCCGGGCGGCCTTCTCGGTGGGCAGCGCGATCGCCTCGTCGAAGCTGTTGGTGTGCAACGACTGGGTGCCGCCGAGCACCGCGGCCAGGCCCTGCACCGCGACGCGGACCAGGTTCACCTCCGGCTGCTGGGCGGTGAGCTGCACACCGGCGGTCTGGGTGTGGAAGCGCAGCATCATCGACTTCGGGTCCTTGGCGCCGAAGTCGTCATGCATCAGCCGGGCCCAGATCCGCCGGGCGGCGCGGAACTTCGCCACCTCCTCCAGCAGCGTCGTACGGGCCACGAAGAAGAACGACAGCCGGGGCGCGAAGTCGTCCACCGCGAGCCCGGCGGCCAGCGCGGCCCGGACGTACTCCACGCCGTTGGCCAACGTGAACGCGATCTCCTGCGCGGGCGTCGCGCCGGCCTCGGCCATGTGGTAGCCGGAGATGGAGATCGTGTTCCACTTCGGCACCTCCTTGCGGCAGTACGCGAAGGTGTCGGCGACCAGCCGCAGCGACGGCTTCGGCGGGAAGATGTACGTCCCGCGGGCGATGTACTCCTTGAGGATGTCGTTCTGGATGGTGCCGTTGAGCGCCGAGCCCGGCACCCCGTTCTCCTCGGCGACGAGTTGGTAGAGCAGCAGCAGCACCGAGCCGGGGGCGTTGATCGTCATCGAGGTGGAGACCTTGTCCAACGGGATGTCGGCGAAGAGCAGCCGCATGTCCTCGATGGAGTCGATGGCCACCCCCACCTTGCCGACCTCGCCGTGCGCGATCGGGTCGTCCGAGTCGTACCCCATCTGGGTCGGCAGGTCGAAGGCGACCGAGAGACCGGTCGTGCCGGCCCGCAACAGTTGGTGGTACCGCGCGTTGGACTCGGTGGCGGTGCCGAAGCCGGCGTACTGGCGCATGGTCCACGGACGGGAGGTGTACATCGTGGGGTAGACCCCCCGGGTGTACGGGAAGTCGCCCGGACCGCCCAGCCGGGAGTCCAGGTCCTCCGGAAGGTCGGCTGCCGTGTAGACGCCCTTGATCGGAAAACCGGACTCGCTTGACCGCGGTTCGCTCATCCCCGGATGGTAGGACGCCCTGGCCCGAGGCCGGGTGAGGGATACCGCACAGTGCGTCCCGACCGGTCGACGGGAGGTGAACGCACGGGCACGATCTGTGGACTTCGGTAAACGTCCGCCGCGTCGGCTTTCGCATCGGGCGTCGGAACCAGCAAGATAGGGGGGTTGTGTCCCAGCCCCCCTCGATTTCCCCCGGTGGCTTTTCTGTGACTCAGATCCCGACGTGGAGCGGCGGACAGGTAAGTCCCGCCAGCGGACGAGCAGCGCCCGGCACCACCATCGGTGGCCGGTACTCGCTGCGGTCCGCGGTGGGCAACGGCGGTATGGGCACGGTGTGGCGTGCCACAGACACCCTGCTTCGCCGCGACGTGGCGGTGAAGGAGGTCGTCCTTCCCCCGGGCCTGGCACCCAGCGACCGCGACGCCATGTACGAGCGGACGCTGCGCGAGGCCCGCGCCGCCGCCGCCATCCAGCACCCCGCCGTGGTGCAGGTGTACGACGTGGTCACCGAGGCCGGTCGGCCGTGGATCGTCATGGAGCTGCTGGACGCCCGCAGCCTCGCCGACATGGTCATCGAGGACGGTCCGGTCGCGCCCCGCGCGGTCGCCAAGATCGGCATCGCGCTGCTCGGCGCGCTGGAGGTCGCGCACGCCATCGGCGTGCTGCACCGCGACGTCAAGCCGGCCAACGTGCTGATCTGCACCGACGGGCGCTGTGTGCTGACCGACTTCGGTGTCGCCCGGATGCCCACCGACGTGCAGCTCACCACCCCCGGCATGGTGCTCGGCTCACCGCACTTCATCTCGCCCGAGCGGGCCATGGGCCAGGAGTTCGGCCCGCCGAGCGACCTCTTCTCGCTGGGTGTGACCCTCTACACGGCCGTCGAGGGGCGTCCGCCGTTCGACAAGGGCGACCCGATCGAGACCATGCACGCAGTCGTCGAGGACCCGCCGGCCCCGCCGCAGCGCAGCGGCGCCCTGACCCGGGTGCTGATGGGTCTGCTGGAGAAGGACCCGGCCCGCCGACTGGACGTGCACACCTCCCGGGGAATGCTGCGTGAGCTGCTCGCCGGCCCGCTGGGCAGCACCGCCACCGCCGTGCACTCGGTCACCGACCCGTACGCCGTGGTGCCCGTGCAGCAGCGCCCGGCCCCCGTCCACCAGCCGGCCCAGCCGGAGCCGAAGCCGGAGGACCAGATCGGCGGTCGGGCCATGCTGGCCCCGGGCGAGTCGCTGACCGACCGGCTGGCCGCGCTGCGCCGGGGCGAACGCCCGCAACCGGCCAGCGCAGCCGCCACCGCTGCCGCCGCGCTGGACGAGACCAGCGCCGACGCGCTCGCCGGTCCGCTGCACACGCCGACCGGCGCGATGCCCACCCCGGGCCGTCCCGCCGCTGGGCCCACCTACGGCGGCAGCGCGGACGCCACCCAGCGGGTGGACGCCGGCGCGCACCCCGACGCCACCCAGCGGGTTACCTACGGCAGCCGGCCCGATGCCACGCAGCCGGTCGGCTACGGCACGCCCGACGCCACCCAGCGCATCGGCGGCAGCACCTACGGCGGCGGCAACCAGTGGTCGGTGCCGGGCACCGGCCAGCCCTGGACGACACCGTCCACCGCCGCGGGCGGCGGCGCCCTGGACAAGGTCCGCGCCACCGGGGGCCAACTCGTCACCACCGTGAAGGGCTGGCCGCGCAAGGTGCAGCTCGCCGCGGCCGGCGGCCTGGCCGTGCTGCTGCTGATCAGCATCGTGGCGCTCTCCGGCGGCGACGACCCCGGCCCGAGCACCCCGCAGGCGCAGCCCACCCCGTCCGCGCCCGCGTCCTCGGGCGTCGAGATGCAGGAGCACGCGGCCCGCGGCATCCAGGTCATGGTGCCCAAGGGCTGGAAGAAGGCCACCGGCGGCTCGTACACCGACTACATCGACCCGGAGGACAGCGGCCGCAAGGTGCGCATCATCAC
Source organism: Micromonospora sp. NBC_00617 (assembly GCF_045161355.1). Classification (NCBI taxonomy): domain Bacteria; kingdom Bacillati; phylum Actinomycetota; class Actinomycetes; order Micromonosporales; family Micromonosporaceae; genus Micromonospora; species Micromonospora sp. NBC_00617. The sequence continues at coordinate 4,976,039 of NZ_CP107751.1, forward strand.
CGAGAAGTGGTCCAGCAGCTCCACCCGGTGGGCCGAGACGGCCGAGAACGGCCTCAAGACCCGGAGCACCTCCTGCGTGAAGCCGTACGCGCAGGTCGCCTCGACGGAGACCAAGCTGGCCGACAAGCCGGCCGCCGAATTCGAATACACCTGCGGCGCGGGCGACACCATGCGGCACGGCATCTGGCGCGGCGTGGCGCAGGACGGCAAGGCGTACTCGTTCTATCTCACCGCCAACGACGCCAAGTTCGCCGAGAGCAAGCCGATCTTCGACGAGATGGTGCGCACGTTCCAGCTCACCGGCGACGGCTGAGCCGAGGGAACCGACAGCGGTGATCCGCCGGCGTGCTATCAAGGGGCATGGCGGCGGACACCACTGACATCGACGACATTCGCGAGCAAGCCCGACGTTGGCTGGCCGACGACCCCGACCCCGCCAGCCGGGACGAGCTGACGGCGGTGCTCGACCGGCTGCCGGCGAGCGCGCCGGAGCTGGCCGACCGGTTCGCCGGTCCCCTGACCTTCGGCACCGCCGGCCTGCGCGGCCCGCTGCGCGCCGGCCCGAACGGCATGAACCTCGCCGTGGTCACCCAGGCCGCCGCCGGGCTGGTCGGTTGGCTCGCCGCCCAGGGCGGCGCCGGCCCCCTGGTGATCGGGTACGACGCCCGGCACGGCTCCCGGCAGTTCGCCGAGCGCACCGCCCAGGTGGCCACCGGCGCCGGCCGGCCGGCGCTGCTGCTGCCCCGTCCGCTGCCCACCCCGGTGCTGGCGTACGCGGTGCGCCAGCTCGGCGCGGTGGCCGGTGTCATGGTCACGGCCAGCCACAACCCGCCACAGGACAACGGCTACAAGGTCTACCTCGGCGCGGAGCTGGGCGGCGAGCTGGGCGCCGGGGCGCAGATCGTGCCGCCGGCCGACGCCGGCATCGAGGCCGCGATCCGGGCGGTCGGACCGCTGACCCAGGTGCCGCTGGGCCGGCCCGGCGAGGTGCTCGGCGACGACCTCGTCGCCGCGTACGTGGAACGGGCCACCGCCGTGATCGACCCGGACGGGCCGCGGGACCTGTCGGTGGCGTACACCCCGCTGCACGGGGTGGGCGCGGCGGTGCTCACGGCGGCGTTCGTCCGGGCCGGTTTCCCGATCCCCGGCGTGGTGCCCGACCAGGCCGAACCCGATCCGGAGTTCCCCACCGTGTCGTTCCCCAATCCGGAGGAGCCGGGGGCGGTGGACCGGCTGATCGCGCTGGCCGACGCCACCGGCGCGGACCTCGCCATCGCCAACGACCCGGACGCGGACCGCTGCGCGGTGGTCGTCCGGGAAGGCGAGGACGGGCGCGGCTGGCGGATGCTGCGCGGCGACGAGGTGGGCGTGCTGCTCGCCGACCACCTGATGCGACGCGGGGTGACCGGGCTCTACGCCACCACCATCGTCTCGTCGTCCCTGCTGCGGGCGATGTGCGCGGCCCGGGGCCTGCCCTACGACGAGACGCTCACCGGGTTCAAGTGGATCGTCCGGGCCGGTGGCGGAAGCGCGCCGCTGGTCTTCGGCTACGAGGAGGCCCTCGGCTACTGCGTCGCCCCGGAGCACGTCCGGGACAAGGACGGCATCACCGCCGCGCTGACCGTGGCCGAGCTGGCCGCCGGCCTCAAGGTGCAGGGTCGTACGTTGACCGACCGGCTGGACGAGCTGGCCGCCGAGTTCGGCGTGCACCACACCGACCAGCTCTCCGCCCGGGTGGACGACCTGCGGGAGATCGCCGACGCGATGGCCCGGATCCGGGCGGCCACCCCGACCACGCTGCTGGGGCAGCCGGTCGACAGCGTCCGGGACCTGCTGCCCGAGTCGGACGTGGTGATCCTGCGTACCGCGAGGGCCCGGGTGGTGATTCGCCCCTCCGGCACCGAGCCGAAGCTCAAGGCGTACCTCGAGGTGGTGGAGCCGGTGTCCGACGGCGGCGTCGCCGCCGCCCGGAGCCGGGCCGGCGCGGCGGTCGCGCTGCTGCGCGCCGAGATCGCCGCCGCCCTCGGCATCTGACCGCGACCGCCCCCACCCACCTGTCACGGGTCCTTTGCTCTGCTTCAGCGGAGGCAACACTCGGCGGCCGATTGTGTTGCGCGGGTTGAAGCAGAGCAAAGGACGTCAGGGGGAGGGCTGGCCCCGACGGTCAGGCGCGCTTGCCGAGCGCCGCGTCGACCGCTGCGGCCAGGCACCCGGCCCGGACCGGGTGGAAGATCAGAACCGGGGCATGCCGCCGAACTGGCGGTCACCGGCGTCACCGAGCCCGGGGACGATGAACATGCTGTCGTTGAGGCCCTCGTCGATCGAGGCGGTGACCAGGCGCAACGGCAGCCCGGAGCGCTCCAGCCGCTCGATGCCGACCGGCGCGGCGAGCACGCAGAGCACGGTGATGTCGGTGCAGCCCCGATCGGCCAGCAGCCGACAGGAGTGCTCCAGCGAACCGCCGGTCGCCAGCATCGGGTCGAGCACCAGCACCGGCAGGCCGGCGAGATCCCGGGGCAGCGACTCCATGTAGGCGCGCGGCTCGTAGGTCTCCTCGTCGCGGGCCAGGCCGACGAAGCCCATCGAGGACTCGGGCAGCAGGCCGAGCGCGGCGTCCGCCATGCCCAGGCCGGCCCGCAGCACCGGTACCAGCAGCGGCGGGTTCGCCAGCCGGGTGCCCTCGGTGCTGGTGACCGGCGTCTGCACCGGGTACCGCTCGACGGGGAAGGTGCGCGCCGCCTCGTACACCAGCATGGTGGTCAGTTCGTGCAGCGCCGCCCGGAACGTCGAGGAATCGGTGCGCGCGTCCCGCATGGCGGTCAACCGGGACTGGGCCAGCGGGTGGTCAATGACGTGTACGTCCACGATCGCCCAACCTACCGGGCCGTTCGGCGCGCTGGTGCGGGTGCGGTCCGACCGGCGACGCCGCTCACGTCGGGCCCACCGTGACCAAGATCACTCAGCGGTTCCGTGCGTAGACTTCTCGGCATGACGGCGACAACGACGTCGGCCCGGTCGGACCTCTCCGAGCTGGGACGATCCGAGACCGCTCTGCGGACCTTCCTGCACGGCCTGCCCGGCGTGGACCAGGTCGGCGCGGAGCAGCGGGCGGCACAGCTTGGTACCCGCTCCATCAAGACCACCGCCAAGGCCCAGGCGATCGACCTGGCGATCCGGATGGTCGACCTGACCACCCTGGAAGGGGCGGACACCCCCGGCAAGGTGCGCGCGCTGGCCGCGAAGGCGCTGCGCCCCGACCCGGCCGACCCGTCCTGCCCGCACGTCGGCGCCGTCTGCGTCTACCCCGCGATGGTCCCGTACGTCGCCGAGGTGCTGCGCGGGTCCGGCGTGCACCTGGCGAGCGTGGCGACGGCGTTCCCGTCGGGTCAGGCGCCGCTGGAGATCAAGCTGGCCGACACCCGGGCCGCCGTCGCGGCCGGCGCCGATGAGATCGACATGGTGATCAACCGGGGCGCGTTCCTGGCCGGGCGCTACCAGGAGGTCTACGACGAGATCGTGGCCACCAAGGAAGCCTGCGGGGACGCCCACCTCAAGGTGATCCTGGAGACCGGTGAGCTGGCCACGTACGACAACGTGCGCCGGGCCTCCTGGCTGGCCATGCTGGCCGGCGGCGACTTCATCAAGACCTCCACCGGCAAGGTCCCCGTCGCGGCGACGCTGCCGGTGACGCTGGTGATGCTGGAGGCGGTCCGCGACTTCCGCGCGGCGACCGGGCGACAGGTCGGCGTGAAGCCGGCCGGCGGCATCAAGACCACCAAGGACGCCATCAAGTACCTGGTGATGGTCAACGAGACCGTCGGCGCGGACTGGCTCGACCCGGACTGGTTCCGCTTCGGCGCGTCCAGCCTGCTCAACGACCTGCTCATGCAGCGCACCAAGCTGACGACCGGCGTCTACTCCGGTCCCGACTACTTCACCCTGGACTGATAGCCGATGTTCGAATACGCCCCCGCCCCCGAGTCCCGCTCGGTGGTGGACCTCAAGCCCTCGTACGGGCTGTTCATCGACGGCGCGTTCGTCGATCCGACCGACGGCGGCAGCTTCAAGTCGATCAACCCCGCCTCCGAGGAGGTGCTGGCCGAGATCGCCGAGGCCGGCGCCCAGGACGTGGAGCGCGCGATCCGCGCCGCCCGCACGGCGTACGACAAGGTCTGGGGTCCGATGCCGGGCCGCGACCGGGCGAAGTACCTGTACCGGATCGCGCGGCTCATCCAGGAGCGCTCCCGCGAGCTGGCCGTCCTGGAGTCACTGGACAACGGCAAGCCGATCCGTGAGTCCCGCGATGTCGACCTGCCGCTGGTCGCCGCGCACTTCTTCTACTACGCCGGCTGGGCCGACAAGCTGGAGTACGCCGGGTTCGGCCGGAGGCCGACGAGCCAGCACGGCGGGGCGAACCCGCAACCCCTTGGGGTTGCCGCGCAGGTCATCCCGTGGAACTTCCCGCTGCTCATGCTCGCGTGGAAGATCGCCCCGGCGCTCGCCGCGGGCAACACGGTGGTGCTCAAGCCCGCCGAGACCACCCCGCTGACCGCGCTGCTGTTCGCCGAGATCTGCCAGCAGGCCGACCTGCCGGCCGGCGTGGTCAACATCGTCACCGGCGCCGGCGACACCGGCCGCGCGCTGGTCGAGCACCCCGGCGTCGACAAGGTCGCCTTCACCGGCTCCACCGAAGTCGGCCGGGCCATCGCCCGGTCCGTCGCCGGCACCCGCAAGAAGCTCACCCTGGAGCTGGGCGGCAAGGCCGCCAACATCGTCTTCGACGACGCCCCCATCGACCAGGCCGTCGAAGGCATCGTGAACGGCATTTTCTTCAACCAGGGGCACGTCTGCTGCGCCGGCTCCCGCCTGCTCGTCCAGGAGAACGTCGCCGACCGCGTGCTGGAGTCGCTGAAGCGGCGGATGGCCCAGCTCCGCGTCGGCGACCCGCTGGACAAGAACACCGACGTCGGCGCGATCAACTCCGCCGCGCAACTGGAGCGGATCCGCGAGCTGTCCGACGCCGGCTCCGCCGAGGGCGCCGAACGCTGGTCACCGCCGTGTGAGCTGCCCGACCGCGGCTTCTGGTTCGCGCCCACCATCTTCACCGGGGTCACCCAGGCCCACCGGATCGCCCGCGAGGAGATCTTCGGCCCGGTGCTGTCGGTGCTCACCTTCCGCACGCCGGCCGAGGCCGTCGAGAAGGCCAACAACACGCCGTACGGGCTGTCGGCGGGCATCTGGACCGACAAGGGTTCCCGGATCCTGTGGATGGCCGACCGGCTGCGCGCTGGCGTCGTCTGGGCCAACACGTTCAACAAGTTCGACCCCACCTCGCCGTTCGGTGGCTACAAGGAGTCGGGCTACGGTCGCGAGGGCGGCCGGCACGGGCTGGAGGGGTACCTCAATGTCTGAGCGGGTCGCGGTACGCAAGACGTACAAGCTCTTCATCGGCGGGAAGTTCCCGCGCAGCGAGTCGGGACGGTCGTATCTCGTGCAGTCCTCGAATGTGTCACTGGCCTCCCGCAAGGACGCCCGGGACGCGGTGGTCGCCGCCCGCGCCGCCGTGAAGGGCTGGGCCGGCGCGACCGCGTACAACAGGGGTCAGATCCTCTATAGGGCCGCCGAGATGCTGGAGGGCCGCCGCGAGCAGTTCGTCGCCCTGGGCGTGCCCGGCGACGAGGTGGACGCGGCGGTGGACCGCTGGGTCTGGTACGCCGGCTGGGCCGACAAGCTCGCCCAGGTGTACGGCGGCGCCAACCCGGTCGCCGGCCCCTACTTCAACATCTCCGCGCCCGAGCCGACCGGCGTGGTCGCCGTGGTGGCGCCGGAACGCCCGGCGCTGCTCGGTCTGGTCAGCGTGATCGCCCCGGCGATCGTCACCGGCAACACGGTGGTGGTGGCGGCCTCGCCGTCGGAGCCGCTGGCGGCGGTGACGCTGGCCGAGGTGCTGGCCACCTCCGACCTGCCCGGCGGGGTGGTCAACATCCTCACCGGCGCGATCACCGAGACCGCGCCGGCGCTGGCGGCGCACATGGACGTCAACGCGATCGACCTGACCGGGGTGACCGACGCGTCGCTCGCCACCGAGCTTGAGGTCAAGGCCGCGGAGAACCTCAAGCGGGTGCTCCGGCCGGCTGAGGCGGACTGGGCCGCCGATCCGGGCCTGACCCGGATGACCGCGCTGCTGGAGACCAAGACGGTGTGGCACCCCAAGGGGGTGTGATCGTCGTTTGCTCAGCCTAGGGGTTTTCCGGGGGAGCCCGCCCACTCCGGGCGGTCAGGCTTGATCCCTGCGTGGGCGGGCTCCCCCGGAAAACCTGACGTGGGCCGGGTTCGTCGGGGTGGGTCGGCTTGCGGGTCCTGCCCGACGTCGGGTCGCCGGTCAGCGGGGCGATCGGGCGCGGGGGCCGGGAGGTCTACTACCGGGGGTAGGATTGCGTTTGTGACTCGGTTGGGCGATCTTGAGCGTGCGGTGATGGACGTGCTGTGGGACGTGGTCCCGGGCACGTCGGACGGGGTGACCGTGCGCGAGGTGGCCGACGCGCTCGACGGCCGCGAGCTGGCGTACACGACTGTGATGACAGTTCTCGACCGGCTCGCCGGCAAGGGCATGGTGCAGCGCGAACGCGAGGGCCGCGCCTGGCGTTACCGGCCGGCGGCCAGCCGTGAGGCGCACATCGCCCAGCTCATGCTCGACGCCCTCGACCTGGGCGGCAGCCGCGACGCCGCGCTGGTGCGCTTCGCCCGCTCGGTGACCGGCACCGAGGCCGAGGTGCTGCGGGCCGCCCTGGGCAGCGAGGCCGGGCTGGCCGGGCCGGGTTCCGCCGACGGCGACACGGGCGGGGCCGACGCCCTGACCGACCGGGTGGATCCGCCGGCGGGCCGACGGCCGGCCGGCGAGGCAGCGGAGCGGTAGGGCACGCGCCATGGCCTACGCCGTGCACTTCGCCGCCACCATGCTGGCCTGCTATCTGACCGCGCAGGTGCTGGCCCGCTCCACCTGGACGTGGCGCAGTCCACGGGTGGCGATCGTCTGCTGGCAGGCCGTCGGGCTGGCGGTGGGCCTCTCCGCGATGGGCCTGCCGATGGCCCTCGGGCTGACCGCGTACGACCTGCCGACCGGCAGCGCGCTGGTCGCCCTGACCACCGACCTCGCCCACGGCAGCCTGCCGATCGGCGTGACCGCCCGCCACCTCGCCGGCGTCGGGGTGGGCTTCGGCATCGGAGCGGTGCTCGTCACCACGACCGTCCGCAGCATCCACGGGACCATCCGCGCCCAGCGCCGACACCGGGACCTGCTGACCCTGGTGGCCCGGGACGACCCGGCCGCCCCCGGGGCGCTCGTCCTGGACCATCCGAGCGCCGCCGCGTACTGCCTGCCGGGCGTGAAGCCGCAGGTGGTGGTCAGCGCGGGCACGTTGAGCCTGCTGGACCGCGCCGAACTGGCCGCCGTGCTCTCCCACGAGCGCGCGCACGCCCACGAGCGACACGATCTGGTGCTGCTGCCGTTCACCGCGCTCTGCCGGGCGCTGCCATGGTTCGGCTGGGTCCGTGACGCACACGAGCGGGTCGCCCTGCTGGTCGAGATGCGCGCCGACGACAAGGCCCGCGAGCTGCACGCCGAGGCGCCACTGGCGGGCGCGCTTCGTCGGTTCGCCGCCGCCGGGCACCGGGTCACCCCGGCCGGCGCCCTGGGCCTGGGCGACCGCGACCTGGACGTACGCGTACAGCGCCTGCTGGTCGCCGACCGGCCGCCCCGGGCCCTCGGCGCCACGGCCCTCGCGGTGGCCACCACCCTGGTCGCCCTCCCGGTCACGCTCTTCCTGAGCTGACGCGCCAACCCGTCCCGCTCCACTGCAACTGTCACTGCTCGGGAGTCACGGCGTGGTGTTGCCGTCGGGGTGGGCAACTGGTCGTGTCTCCCTTTGCTCTGCTTCAACCCACGCACCGCATTCGCGGCAGAACCGTTGCGTGGGTTGAAGCAGAGCAAAGGCGGCGCATCGAGGGTGGGCGGGTGGGTGGGTGGCCCCCCGTCTGGCGGAGCGTCGCCCACCCCTCCCGACCACCACGCCTACTACGTCCCGTCGTAGCATCATCTACGACGAGACGTAGTAGTGTTATGTAGCCAGGCTACGTGTAGGGTTGCTACGACAAGGGAGTCAACACCTAGGGAGAGCCGGCCATGGATACGCTGCTCCTCGCCCGCCTTCAGTTCGCCACCACCACGTCGATCCACTTCCTGTTCGTGGTCGTCACGCTCGGGCTGGTCACGTTGCTGGTCGGGATGCAGACCGCCTGGGTGCTCACCGGCAACCCCAAGTGGGAACGGCTGACCCGGTTCTGGGGCCAGCTCTACGTGATCAACTACGTGCTCGGCATCGCCACGGGCATCGTGATGGAGTTCCAGTTCGGGCTGAACTGGAGCGGCCTGTCGCGCTACGTCGGCAACGTCTTCGGCGCGCCACTGGCGATCGAGACGCTGGTGGCGTTCTTCCTGGAGTCCACGTTCCTCGGGATGTGGATCTTCGGTTGGCACCGGCTCCCCAAGGGCGTCCACCTCGCGCTGCTGTGGGGCGTGGCGCTCACCGCGTACGCCTCGGCGTTCTGGATCATGGTGGCCAACTCCTGGCTGCAAAACCCGGTCGGGTACGAGGTCCGCGACGGCATCGCCCACCTCACCGACTTCGGCGCGCTGCTCACCAACCCCAGCCTCGGCATGGCGTTCGGGCACGTGATCTCCGCAGCGCTCCTGGTCGGCGGGATGTTGATGGCGGCCGTCAGCGCCTGGCACCTGATCCGGCGTACGCCCGACTTCGCGCTCTTTCGCACCTCGCTGCGGATCGGCCTGGTCACGGCGGCACTGGCGATCACGATGGTGCAGGGCTTCGGCTTCGCCCAGTTCGGCCCGGTCGGCACGGTGCAGCCGACCAAGTTCGGCGCGGACGGCCCCGAGGCGCAGGCGCTGATCAGCGAGTGGACCACCCGGTTCGGGCCCGGCGACTACACCCCGCCGGTGCTGGCCAGCGTCGGGCTCGGCTTCATGATCCTCATCGGCTTCACCCTCGGCTGCGTGTGGTTCCTGCTGCCCCTGCTCTACCGGGACTGGATCATCCGGCTGCGCTTCCCACTCTGGCTCATCCTGCTCGCCGTGCCGTTGCCGTTCGTCGCGGTGATCCTCGGCTGGATCGCCCGCGAGGTCGGCCGCCAGCCCTGGGTGGCGTACGGCCTGCTCCCCACCGAGCAGGCGGTCTCCCCCGTCGGTACGCCGGTGATGCTCGCCTCGCTGATCGGCTTCAGCCTGCTGCTGGGCACCCTCGCCGTCACCAACTGGGTGCTGCTTGCCCGGCACGCGGGCCGTGGCGCGGCCGACCCGGCTCTCGGCCGCCCACCGGCAGCGCCCGCTGAGCCGGCCCACCCCGAACCCGCCCTCGCCTGAGCGACTGAGGAGACTCACCCGTGCATCTCGCCTGGTACGCCCTGCTCGGCCTCTTCTTCGCCGGCTACCTCGTGCTCGCCGGCTACGACTACGGCGTCGGGTTGCTGCTCGCCCGGGGCGGCGCCCCGGCCGGGCGGCGGGCCGCGCTCACCGCCCTCGGCCCGTTCTTCCTCGGCAACGAGGTCTGGCTGGTCGCCGCCGTGGGCATCCTGTTCGGCGCCTTCCCGGTGCTGGAGGGCGAACTGCTCGCCGGCTGCTACCCGGCGGTCGCCGGCGCCCTGGTCGGCGTCATCCTGGTCACCGCCGGGGTGCAACTGCGCAGCCGGCCGAGCGACGAGCGGGTCCGCGCCCGCTGGGACCGGGTCATCGTGGTCGGCAGCGCGCTCGCCGCGCTGGGCTGGGGCGTGGTACTGGCCGCGCTGTTGCAGGGCGTGCCCCGCCAGGCCGACGGGCACGTCGCCGGGGTGTCGCACCTGGCCACCCCCTTCGCGGCGACCGCCGGGCTGGCCATGGTCGCCCTGGTCGCGGTGCACGGTGCGACCTTCCTCACGCTGCGACTGCCGGCCGACGCCGCCGACGTGGCCGGCCGCACGGCCCGCCGGCTGGTGCCGGTGGCGCTCTGCGCGGTCGCCGTGACCACCGTCGTGGGCGTGCTCTCCTCTCGGGTACGCGACGCCGTCGGGCGACCGGCGATGGCCGTACTCCTGCCGGTGTTGCTGGTGGCGGCGCTGCTGGCGGCCCGCGCGGCGCTGGCACGGCGGCGGCCCGGGTGGGCCCTGATCGCCACCGGCGCGGCAATGGCGCTGCCCGTGGCGCTGGTCGGCGCGGCTCTCTGGCCCTACGTGCTGGTGTCCACGACCGACCCGGGCGCCTCGCTGACGGTGGCCGACGCCGCCGCCAGCGCGCCCACGCTGCGGCTGCTTGGCTGGGTGGCGCTGCCGCTGCTGCCGGCCCTACTAGGCTTCCAGGCGATGTGCTGGTGGGTTTTCCGGGGACGGACCGACGGCAGGGCACCGGTGTACTGGTGAACCGCCGTCCCTTCGACCCGCGTCTGCTGCGTCGGGTCCCCGCGGCCCGACGCGATCTCGCCGTGCTCGCGCTCCTCGGGGTGCTCGCCGCCGCGTTGATCGTCGCGCAGGCCACCGCGCTGGCGGCCGTGCTGGCCACCGCCTTCGACGGGCGGCTGAACCGGCCGGCGCTGGCGGGTCTCGTGGTCGCGGTCGCCGCCCGGTCGGCGCTGGTCTGGGCACAGGGCACGGTCTCCGCGCGGGTCGCCGCCACGGTCAAGGCCACGCTGCGGGCCGACCTGCTCGGCGCGGTGGGACGGCACGGACCGGGCTGGGTGGCGGGGCAGCGGGCCGGCGAACTGGCCACCCTGGCCGGGCGTGGGCTGGACGCGCTGGACGCCTACTTCACCGGGTACCTGCCGCAGTTGGTGCTCAGCGTGACGGTGCCCGTGGCCGTGCTGGCCCGGATCGTCGTCGCCGACTGGGGCTCGGCGCTGATCATCGCGTTGACGCTGCCGCTGATCCCGGTCTTCGGCGCGCTGCTCGGCTGGCAGGCACAGGCCGCCACCGAGCGGCAGTGGCGCCGGCTGGCCCTGCTGGGCGGCCACTTCCTGGACATGGTGGCCGGGCTGCCGACGCTGCGCGCGTTCGGCCGGGCCCGGGCCCAGACCGAGGTGGTCCGCCGGATGGCCGACGGGCACCGGGTCGCCACCATGAAGACGCTGCGGATCGCGTTCCTCTCCGCGCTGGTGCTGGAGCTGGTCGCCACTCTCTCGGTGGCCCTGGTCGCGGTGCCGGTCGGCATCCGGTTGCTCGGCGGTGGGCTGGCCCTGCACACCGCGCTGCTGGTGCTGCTGCTCACCCCCGAGGCGTACCTGCCGCTGCGGGCCGCCGGCAGCCGCTTCCACGCCAGCATGGAGGGGCTCACCGCGCTGGACGAGGCGCTCACCGTCTCGGCCGCGCCCGCCACCCTCCGCGCCGCCGAGGGCGCGGCCACCCCGGACGGTCGCGGTGAGATCCGGTTCGAGGCCGTGACCGTGGCGTACGAGCGGACCACCGCGTTGCGCGACGTGACCCTGACCATCCGACCCGGCGAACGGATCGCCGTCATCGGGCCCAGCGGCGCCGGCAAGAGCACCCTGCTCGGCCTGCTGCTCGGCTTCGTGACCCCGACCAGCGGCCGGATCACCGTCGACGGCGTCGACCTCGCCACCGTCGACCCGGATGCCTGGCGTCGGCAGCTCGCCTGGGTGCCGCAGCGCGCCCACCTCTTCGCCGCCTCGCTGGCCGACAACATCCGGCTCGGCGCCCCGGAAACCCCGCCCGAGGCGCTCGCCGCCGCGCTGCACGACGCCGCCCTGGACGACGTGGTGGCCGGCCTGCCGGACGGGCTGGACACCCTGCTCGGCGAACGCGGGCACGGGCTGTCCAGCGGGCAGCGGCAGCGGGTGGCCCTGGCCCGCGCGTTCCTCCGCGACGCCCCGGTGGTGCTGCTCGACGAGCCCACCGCCCGCCTGGACACCGCGGCCGAGGCGGTGGTGCTCGACGCCACCCGCCGTCTGGTCGCCGGGCGGACCGCGCTGCTGGTCGCGCACCGACCGGCGCTGCTCGCGGATGCCGACCGGATCCTGCGTGTCGAGGACGGTCGACTCACCGAGCTGACGCCCGAGCCGACCGGGAAAGCGACCCGATGAGCGCGGTACACGAGCCGGACCGGGTGAGCGCGGAGCCGGTCGCCGACGTGAAGCAAGCCGGGCGGGCCGACGCCGAGCGGGCCGTGCTGCGGCTGGCCCGGCCGTACCTGAGCCGTTTGGTCGGCGCCGGCCTGCTCGCCGCCGCCACCGAGTTCGCCGGGCTCGCCCTGATGGCCACCGCCACCTGGCTGTTGATGAGCGCCGCCGGCCAGCCTCCGCTGGACCGGCTCACCGTGGCGATCGTCGCGGTCCGGGCGCTGGCGATCAGCCGGGGTGTCTTCCGCTACACCGAACGGCTCGCCGGGCACGACGCGGTGCTCCGCATGATCACCGACGTGCGGGCCCGGGTCTTCGCCACCCTCGCCGCCCGCCGCACCGCCGGGCACCGCTCGGGGGACGTGCTGAGCCGGCTGGTCTCCGACGTCGAAGCCGTCCAGGACCTGCTGCTGCGGGTGCTGGTGCCCGGCTCGGCGGCGGCCCTGGTCGGGGTGCTGGCCGTGGGCGGCGCGGCGCTGATCTCGCCGCTGGCCGGCGCGGCGCTCGCCGGCGGGCTGCTCGTCGCCGGGGTGGCGCTGCCCGCGCTGGCCACCGTGGTCACCCGACGCAGCGCGGCCGAGGTGGCCCCACTGCGCGGGGCGCTGGCCACCGACGCGGTCGACCTCACCCACGGCGCGGCCGACCTGGCCGCGTTCGGCGCCACCGACGCCGCCCTGCGCGCCGCCGAGCAGCGGGCCGGCCGGCTGGCCCGGCTGGAACGCCGGCTGGCCGCCACCGGGTTCGCGGTGGACGCGGCCGGGGTGCTGGTCGCCGGACTGACCGCCGGCGCGGTGGTGCTGGCCGCGCTGGCCGCCGACGTGCCGGGGGTGCTGGTGGGCGTCCTGGCCGTCGGCGCACTGGCCGCCGTCGAGGTGGCTCTGGCGCTGGTCGGGGCGGCCCGGCAGTGGACCCAACTGCGGCCCGGCCTGGCCCGGGTGGCCGCCCTGCTCGACGCCGGCACGCCGACTCCGCCGCCCACGGACGGCGTGACCGACCTGGGCGGCCCGCACGAGCTGCGCTTCGCCGACGTGACCGTGCGGTACCGGGCCGGTGCGGCGCCCGCCCTGGACGGCGTCAGCCTGGACCTGCCGGGCGGGCGGAGGATCGCGGTGGTCGGCCCGAGCGGCGCCGGCAAGAGCACCCTGGCCGCCGTGCTGACGGGCGCCGTCCGGCCCGTGTCCGGCCGGGTCACCCTGGACGGTCAAGACCTGTCGGCCTACGCCGAGGAGGCGCTGCCCCACGCGGTCGGCGGGTTGCTCGCCGAGGCGTACGTCTTCCATGCCACGGTGCGGGAGAACCTGCTGCTCGGACGTGCCGGGGCAGGCGAGGAGGAGCTGACCGCCGCCACCGCCGCCGCCGGCCTGCTGGAATGGGTACGTGCCCAGCCCGCCGGCTGGGACACGCTGGTCGGCGAGGAGGGCGGGCAGCTCTCCGGGGGCCAGCGGCAGCGGCTGGCGCTCGCCCGGGCCCTGCTCGCCGCGCCGCCGGTGCTGGTGCTCGATGAGCCCACGGAAGGGCTGGACCCGACCGCCGCGGACGCGGTGCTCGCGTCCGCCCTCGCCGCCACTCCCGCCGGGCACTCGGTGCTGCTGATCAGCCACCGGCTCAGCGGGCTGGCCGAGCTGGACGAGATCGTCGTCCTCGACGGCGGCCGGGTGATCCAGCGCGGTCGGCACGCCGAACTGGTTGCCGTCTCCGGCTGGTACCGGGACCAGTGGCTGCTCCAGGCGGCGGCCGAACGTGGTTACCTGGCGCTCGTCCCCTGACCGGGCTCGGGGGCGGACCAGGGTTCTCCCGGACGTCGGCGTGCCCGCGTCCGTGGCAGAGTCGTGCCATGCCGCGCTGTGAGGACGTGTTGGTGGAGGAGCACCTGCGGGAACTCGCTGCCCGGTTGCGGGGGCCGGCCCGACTGAAGTCCGACCTGCTCACCGAGGCCCGGCACGGCCTGTTGGACGCCGTCGAGGCGTACCGCGAGGGTGGCGTGCCGCCCACCGAGGCGCAGCGGCGCGCGGTGGCCGAGTTCGGCTCACCGGCGCAACTGCTTCCCTCCTGGCAGGCCGAGCTGGCGGTGGGTGCGCTGCGCGGGCTCTCCCTGCGGATGCTGGCGGTGGCCGGGGTGCTGGTGGTGGCCGGCGACCTGGTCGATGGCGCCTACTTCTCGCTCGCCCGCGCGGCGCGCGGCTGGCTGCTCGCCACCGTCCGCTGAACCACGGCGACCCGCCGCACACCCGTCCGTCTGTTGCGGCTGGTGGGTGACTTGCCGGGCGGTCGGTGCACCCGGGTCGAGCGGACCACGGCCGCCGAGTCGCTCAGGCCGGGGTGCTGGGTGGGCTGCCGGGGTCGAGGAAGCGGCCGACGGTCGACTGGAACTCGCGCCAGCCGGCGCGCTCCCCGGCCAGCGCCCGCCGGCCGGCGTCGGTGAGCTGGTACGTCCGCCGCTCCCGCCCGTTGACCGTGCTCCACGTGCTCGCCACGTGCCCGGCCCGCTCCAGCCGCCTCAGCGCCGGATAGATGGTGCCGGTGGGCAGGTCGAGGCTGCCGTCACTGCGCGCCCGCAGTGCCTCGATGATGGCGTACCCGTGCAGCGCGCCCTGTTCCAGGACGGCGAGCAGCAGGGCGTCGAGGTGGCCGTGCAGCGACTGGGCCTTCATGTGTAGTTACGCTACTTGTTTGACGGCCGGTACGCCAACGGTGACGATCCGCAGGCCTGGGCAGGTGCGGGGAGACGCCATCGGGGTGCGGGCTCCGGTCTTCCCGAGCAGCCGACTAGGGTATGTGCCCAGAGTCACTCGCCGGTCCGAGACACCGGCGGGTGGGCAACCCGAAGCACACGGAGGTCAGCGTGGCCCGCCAGTCGCCCCAACGGCCCGACGCCGACGAGCCCGAGCTCGACGACACCACCGGCGCGGCCGAGCCAGATGACACCGAGGACACCGGCCGCGCGTCGACGTCGGCCGACCGGTCACTCTGGGACGAGCTGCGGATCGACCCGGTGGAGATCGCCCTGCCCGCCGGCACCGGCTTCACGCTACGCGCGTACCGGCCGGCGGGGGAGCTGACCCCGACTGACGTGACCGAGCGCGACCAGGACGACCCGTTCCTCGCCCGCCGTCAGGTGATCGAGGAGGAGGACGACGAGACCGTCGTCATCCTCGACGAGGAACTGGCCGAGGAGTTCGCCGAGAGCGACGAGGACGAGCCGTCGCGGCGCCGCCGGGACGGCGACGCGACCGCCGACACCGACGCCACGGACAAGGCCGACGACGAGGACGCCACGGACGAGGCGGACGACGAGGAGGTGCCGGCCTTCCTCAGCCACCGGGGCAAGCTGCTGCTGTTCAAGACGCCCGAGTCGCTGGTCAGTTTCATCCGGTCCGGCGCCCCCAATGATCTGTCTCAACTGGACAGCTGGAATGAATTGTCCGAACGGGTGGAGCCGGCCGACATCGCGCCGCTCGACGAGGACACCTACGAACTCGACCTCGTCGTGGAGAACCTGCGCGGCGGTCACGACAGCTGGGATTCGACCCTGCTGATCGAGGCCGGTGAGATCGCCCGTGACCTGTCGTACGCGTTGCGGCTGCCTGCGGTACTCGACATGCTCTCCGCCGGCTCCAGCCTGGACAACCTGGACGAGGCGCTGCGGGCGACCGTCAACGGCGGGATCGGCGGCTTCATGGGCCGTCGGCGGCTGAAGAAGATCGGGGCACAGACCGCAAGTTTGGGCTGGCGCACCATTGTCGGCAAGATCTCTGCGGTGGTGGACTGGCGCGACTGACCCGTTCCGGGGAGCATCAGTTGCTGGCAGAGAAAGACCTGTCCCGGGAGGAGGACGACGCCGTGGCGCTCGTGCGCGTGTACTGCGGTCTGGCCTCGGCGGATTCGGCTGACCGACCGGCCTCGGCCGGTTCGACGCTGACGTCCGCTGTGGTCGACGACGCAGGCCGTCTGCTGCATGTCTGCGAGATCGGCGACGACGCGGCTGGCTACGCCCAGCTCGTCGCCCTGCTCGTGGAGCGGTCGGGCGGGCCGAGCGGTGCGGCCATCGCCGCCGACAGCGACGACCACACGGTCACCTCGCTGTTGAGCGCGGCGGGTCGGCCCCTGGCGATCGCCGACGACGACTCGGTGGACGACTTCGCCGAACGGTTCGCCGACGACGACTCTCTGGAGGAGATGCAGTCACCTCCGGTCGAGCGCCGGGCCGTCGGGCTGGCCCGCGCGTTGCAGGCCGGTGCGCTCTCCGCCGTCACGCTGCCGGCTCCCCGGGACCTCGCCGGCTACAAGCAGGTGCTCGCCGCGCACGCCGCCCTGGCCAGCGGCCGGCACTCCGCCGCCGTGGCGCTGCGCGAGGTGCTGCGGGAGCTCTACCCGGCGGCGCTGCGCGCCTATCCCGACCCGGCCGAGCCGGTGTCGCTGGCCGTGCTGGACGCGCTGCCCGAGCCGGGCATGCTCGGCGGCACCATCGCCCGTGGCCGTGAGGTGTCCGTGGCCGCGGACGCCATCGCCGCGCATCTCGCGGCGGACGGGGTCGCCGACGCCGAAGAGATCAACGAGGCGGTCACCGCGCTGCGGGTCGCCATCTCGGAGACGCCGCGCCGCGCCGCCGTCAACCGGGCGCTCACCTCCGCCGTGGCCGAGACCGTCCGACAGGCCGTCGCCTCCGTACGGGCCTGCGACGCCGGCTGCGAGGCCCTCGTCAGCGCGCTCAGCGCGCGGGTCAGCACGCCCGCCCCGGCCCCCGGCCGACGGGCCGCCGCCCGTCGTGGCGAGTCGGTCGGCGAGCTGACCGGCCTCGTCGGCACCGGCGCCGGCCTGCGCTCCGTCCGACCGACGCCGGCCACCGCCGAGCCCGCGCCCGTCACCGGCCGACGCAGCCGACCCGAGCCGGCACCGGGCAGCGCCCCGCTGGCGTCGCCGCGCCCTCTCGGGCCGCCGCCGGTCGCCCCTGCTCCGGTCACCCCTCCGCCGGTCGCACCCGCGCCGATCGCACCGGCCGCGGTCGCCGGCCCGCCGGTGTCGGCGCCTCCCGGGCGGGCCGAGCCCACCCCGAGCCGGATCGACGGCCCGGCCAACCGGCCGGTCTCGTCGCCGCCGCCCCCGCCGCCGGGGATCACCCCCATCGCGCCGGCCCAGCGGGGCACCGTGCCGCCGGCCGAGGCTGGCGAGCCGTTCCGGCCGACCCTCACCACCGCCGCGATCAACCACGCGCGGGCCGAGCGGCAGCGTACGGTCATTCCGCCCCGCCCGAAGACCAACGGCGAGCGGCAGAGTCACGTGCAGCGGCCGGTCGAG
This sequence comes from Micromonospora sp. NBC_00617, assembly GCF_045161355.1. Taxonomy (NCBI): domain Bacteria; kingdom Bacillati; phylum Actinomycetota; class Actinomycetes; order Micromonosporales; family Micromonosporaceae; genus Micromonospora; species Micromonospora sp. NBC_00617. The sequence goes on from NZ_CP107751.1 coordinate 4,993,507, forward strand.
GAGCCGCCCACCGGCGGGTTCAGCGCCACCGACCTCAGCATCCCGGTGCCCGCCCCCCGGCCGGGTCAGGAGCCGACGGCGCCCCCGGGTTCCCGGGCGAACTGGCCCCTGGTCAACAACCCGGAGGACCCGGCCGACAGCTCGCCGAACAACCCGGTCGCCTACTCGTACGGCGGCAACCGCGTCGACGCCCCGACCGATCCGGGCCGGGCCGACGGTCGGGTCACGCCGCCCTGGCTGGCCGACGACCTGCCCCCGGAGCCGCCCATGCTGCGGCTGGTCGAGCCGCCGCCGCTGGCGGACCGGGCACTGCGGGAAGGGCTCAACCCGCCCACCGGCGACCCCCGCATGGAGACGCCGCCGCTGCGGCTGGTCGACCGGGAGCAGGCCGCCCGCAACAACCGCCCCGCGCCCCGCGTCGAGCGGGCCGCCGAGCACCGGCCGCCGCCCCCGGTCGAACACCGGCCGCCTCCGGTCGAGCACCGGCCGCCGCCGGTGGCCGACGAGGGCGACGGTGATCTGCTGATCTTCGCGCAGGCCAAGTCGGCGTGGTTCGTCGGGCACACCGAAGAAGAGTCCGACCTGGACTGGTCGACCACGGCCGACACCGGGTGGCAGGCCGCCGAGCAGGCAGCCCGCCCCGCGGTGGGCGCCGAGACCAACGCCGGGCTGCCGAAGCGCGTCCCGCAGGCCAATCTGGTCCCGGGTTCCCCGCTGCGCGAGGAGCGCCCACTGCGGATAGTGCGTGATGCGGCGAGCCTCGCGGAGAACACCACCGGCTACTTCCGCGGCTGGCGTCGCGGGCAGGAGATCGGCGGGTTCGCGGTGGGCGGCCGGCCGGGCCGGGAGGCAGCCGGTGGCTGGGACTTCAGCCGTGACCACGGGGACCGCGACGACGACCGGGAGTACGAGTACCGCTCCGCCGGCTACCAGTCCTGAGCGGCTCTGTCCCGTACGCGTTCCTTCCGCCCCCAGTCCGACACCGGCTGGGGGCGGAAATGCGTTCAGGGGCCGATCAGACCGGCCCGGCGCACACGCGGGTGTAGGCCGGTCCGGCCGATGGCGCGTCAACGCAAGAGATCTTGGAAGGAACCCGCCCCCACCCGGGGCGACACCTTCCAAGATCTCTTGAGGCGCGCCGTTCCCGCCCCGGGCAGCATTCAGCGCCCGGTGGCGGCCAGGCCACCACCGGGCGCGAGAGCGTCCCGATCAGGCCGGGGCGACGGCGCGCGTACGGCGCATGGTGAGCACGTACTCGACCAGCGAGATCAGCACGTGCTTCGTCGACTCCCGGTTACGGGCGTCGCAGGCCACCACCGGCACGTCGCTCGAGATCGCCAAGGCGTCCCGGACGTCCTGCGGGTCGTGGTACTGCATTCCGTCGAAGCAGTTGATGGCCACCAGGTACGGCAGCCGCCGGTGCTCGAAGAAGTCGATCGCCGCGAAGCAGTCGGCCAGCCGGCGGGTGTCCACCAGCACGACCGCACCGATCGCGCCCCGCACCAGTTCGTCCCACATGAACCAGAATCGGGTCTGACCCGGCGTACCGAACAGGTACAGGATCAGGTCACGGTCGATCGAGATCCGGCCGAAGTCCATAGCCACCGTGGTCGTCGTCTTGCCCGGCACCTGCCGGGTGTCGTCGACGCCCACGCCAGCGGAGGTCATGATGGCCTCGGTGGTCAGCGGCGTGATCTCCGAGACCGAGCCGACCAGCGTCGTCTTACCGACGCCGAATCCACCGGCGATAACGATCTTCGCCGACGTCACGCGCCCACTCGGGTTCGGTGGGCGGTGCGACATGTCAGAGCCTGCGAAGTCCACTCAGCACCCTCTCCAGCAGTTCAGTGCCCACCGCGTCGTCGGAGTCGTCCAGGATGGTCGGCTCATGGACCGCGACCAGGCCGTCCGTCGCCATGTCGGCGATGAGCACCCGGGCCACACCGAGCGGGAGCTGCATCCGCGCCGCGATCTCGGCGAGCGATTGCACGCGTCCGTCACACAGCGCGGCGATGTACTGGTGTTCGCGGCCCTGGCCGCCGTTGCCATTGGCAGCGGCCCGACCGCGCACCGTCGTCTCGACGAGCGCCTCCAGCGCGATGTCGAGCCGGGGACGGGTTCGACCACGGGTCACGGCGTATGGACGGACCAACGCTCCGGTCGGTTCGTCACGATCGGCCATGTCGCCGCTCACCTCCTTCGCACCCCGTACCGGCTCCCACCGGTGAAACTCGTCGTTCTTGTCGTTTCAGTTGCGCCGACCGCACGATCGGCGAGGCGTCAGCCCAGCATGCCCGCGGCCGCACGCGGCTGCGGGGTCAGGGCGTCGCCCACCCGGTCGACCAGGAGCGCCATCTCGTAGCCGACCTGCCCGACGTCGGAGCTGCGGGCCGCCAGCACGGCGAAGGACGAACCATCCGAGATGGACATCAGGAACAGGAAGCCATTGTCCATCTCCACGACGGTCTGGAGCACCGCGCCTCCCTCGAAGCAGCGGGCCGCCCCCTGGGTCAGGCTGACCAGACCGGACGCGATCGCGGCGAGCTGGTCCGCCCGGTCCCGCGGCAGGTCCCGTGACGACGCGAGGAGCAGGCCGTCCGCCGAAACGGCGACCGCATGTGCGACACCGGGCACCCGGTCGGCGAAGTTGGCCAGCAGCCAACCAAGATCCTGCGTAGTTGTCATCCTTCTTGCTCCTTCTGCCCGCTCCCGGCCGCTGGGCCTGAGCCAGACTGCGAGGATTGCTGCCCTCCCGGAGTCGCCTCCGGGCTGGTCGGGTTGTCCGAGGTGCTACGCCCTCGCTGCACGCCCCGGTGGTAGGCGGAGAGCAGGCCACGGACCGCCTCCGGGGAACGCCGCTGGACCGAGGTGGCGGGCTTCTCCACCGCGCCCGGCACCAGCTGCGCCATCGGCTTGCGCTTCGGAAGACCGGTCGTGGTGGTCTCGTTGACCGGCGCCGCGGTGGCCGCTGCCGAGGCGGCACGCCAGCCGTCGTCGGCGGCGGTCTGCCAGCCGTTGGTCTGCGATTGGGGCTGGCGGTTCGGCAGGCTCTCGGCGAGGCCGGGGCGTGCGCCCCCGTTCGCTGTCGACCCGTTGTCCCGCGGCGCTCCTCCGGCCGTCGGAGTGTCTGCCATCGGCGTGTTACCTGTCGTCCCGGGTGATGTCTTGTGGACTGCCCGACCGGTGGCCTCCACCGCCGCGAACTGCTGGGTCGCGTCACCGCCACCGCCGTTCGCCGCCGGCTTGTCGCCGGCCGCGGCCTCCTCCGGACCCGGACGACGGGTACGGAACCAGGCGGACTCGAGCTCCCGGAAGATCGGCAGCTCCATGGTCTCGTCCGCGTACCGCTGGCGGTTCTGAGCCTGCGGCTGCTGCGGCGCCGGGCGGGTCTGCGCCGGCGGAGGCGACGCCTGGGCCTGCTGAGCCTGGGCCTGCGGGGCCTGTGGCTGCTGAGCCGGGGCCTGCGGGGCTCGGGCCTGCTGAGCCTGGGGCGCCGGAGCCGGCGGCTGGGCCGCGGTGCTCGGCTGGTCGCCGGGGCGCGGCACCCGGGGCAGCTCCGTCGTCATGTCCAGGGCGGCGGCGAGCCGCTCGGGCACCGGCGGGGTCTGCGTGTCCCGCTCGCCGCCAGGCACCGGCGGCCAGGCCGGCGGTGCCGGAGCGCTGGGCGCCGGGGCGGGCGGGGCGGAACGGGGCGTGAAGCCGCTGAACGACTGGCCGGAGGCCGGTGGCGCCGAGTACGGCTGGCCGGACGCCGGGGAGGCCGAGACCGGCGACGCGGACACCGGCGGACCGGCGTACGGCTGGCCGGAGGCCGGAGCGGCGGACACCGGGGGGTTGCCGTACGGCGCACCCGAGTAGGGCTGACCGGAGTACGGCTGACCGGACGCCGGCGAGGCGGAGACCGGCGCACCGGAGTACGGCTGCGCGGAGACCGGCGGCGCGGAGTACGGGTGCGCCTCCGGGCTGCTGGGCAACTGCCGGGGGATGGTCGGCTGCTGGCCGGTGGTCGTCGGCTCGTCGCCGGCCCGCCGCTGCGGCAGCGGGTCGATGGGCTGGCCGTTGGCCGCCCGGGGCGTGAACCCGTCGCCGCCGTTGACCCCGTTGCTCGCGCTCGCGCCGGTCAGGTCCGACCAGGCGGGCATCGAGCGGTAGGCACCGGTGTTGGCGGGCGTGCCGGCGCCGTTGCGCGATGCCGGGTCGAACGGCCGGCCGCCCAGGGTGACCTGGTTGCCGGACTCGCCGGGGCGGGGTCCGTTGTTCAGCGCGGGCAGCGCGCCGAGGACCGGCGCGGGCCCGTTGTGCTGCGGGCCGGCCGCCGGCAGGGCCGGCGGCTGCTGCACCCGGCCGGAGAGCGCGCGGGGCACCAGCACCGAGGTGGGCAGGGTCACGTCGGCGACCGTGCCGCGGTCGGCGCCGGGGCGCAGCTCGACGCGAACGCCGTGCCGCGACGCCAGGCGGGCGACCACGACCAGGCCCATCATCCGGGAGACGGCCACGTCCACCTGCGGCGGCGTCGCGAGCTTGTCGTTGAGCTCGTGCAGCTGCTCGCGGCTGATGCCGATGCCGTGGTCCTCCACGTACAGCGAGGCGCGGTCACCGACCCGGCGGGCCTCGACCATGACCTGCGAGTCCGGAGGAGAGAACGCCGTGGCGTTGTCGAACAGCTCGGCGACGAGGTGCACCAGGTCGTTGACCGCGTGCGCGGCGACCTCGATGTCGCGGTCGATGACCCCGAACTCGATCCGGGTGTAGTGCTCGACCTCGGACTGCGCCGCGCGCAGCACGTCGATGAGCGCGGCGGGCTCGCGCTGCACGCGCGTGGAGTCGGCGCCCGCGAGGACGAGCAGGTTCTCGTCGTTGCGGCGCATCCGGGTGGCCAGGTGGTCGAGCTGGAACAGCTCGGCCAGCCGGTCCGGGTCCTCCTCGCCGCGTTCCAGCCGGTCGAGGTGCCCGATGAGGCGGTCGACCAGGATCTGCGAACGGCGGGCCAGGTTGACGAACATGGTCGCGACGGAGGCGCGCAGTGCCGCCTGCTCGGCGGCCGTCCGGACGGCTTCCAGGTGGACGGCGTTGAACGCCTCGGTCACCTGGCCGAACTCGTCCTTGCTGCGGACGGGCAGCGGCTCGGCGATCTGGTTGGCCAGCTGCACCGGGGAGAGCTGCCCGACGACCTGCGGGTCGCGGAGTCGGGCCACCGCCTGCGGCAGCCCGTACTGGGCGACGGAGAGGGCGCCCTGGCGCAGCTCACGCAGCGAGCGGGCCATCGAGCGGGCGACCAGGTACGCGAAGAGGATGGCCAGCAGCAGCATGCTGAGCAGCAGGCCGGTCTCCAGGAACACCTGGCGCTGGACGTCCGACCGGAGGTTGTCGGCCTCGGCGACCACCTCACCGTCGAGCTTCGTCTCGACGGCGCGGATCAGCTTGGCGTTGGCCGTCATGGCCGATTCCCACTGGTCGGGGCCGAACGGGGCGCCGCGCATGTCGCCGGTGGTGTTGCCGTCGATCCAGCCGGTGTAGTTCTGCGCCTCGCGCCGGTCACCGCCGGCGACGGTCTGGTCGTGGAACTTCGCCTCGTCGGGGCTGGCTACCGCCTTGAAGCTCTGCAGCGCCTGCTGCTGGCCGGTGCCGCTGGCGATGTAGTCGGTACGCAGCGCCGGGGTCAGTCGCTGCCCACCCTGCACGCCGAGCGCGCGGTGCACGACGACCCGGCGGAGCGCGAGGAACTCCTTCTCCCGGGCGACCGCCGCCGCGGCCCGCATCCGGTCGCTCAGCTCGTTGTTGCCGGCGAGTTGGGTGGCCGAGTCCCGGATGGCGAGCAGGTCGTTGATCAGACCTTCGTACGCCTGGATGGCCTCGGCGAGCTTCAGCTTGCCGTTGAACACCTGACTGCGGACGCCCGGCAGCTCCTGCAGGTTCTGGTCAATGCCGCCGAGCAGGCTCTCAAGGCTGCCCGGCAGATCCTCCACGTCGCCCCGCTGCTTGCGGTAGGGGCTCGTCGCCTGGTCGACCCGGGTGTTCGCCCGGTTGTATGCCTCCTGGTACTGCGCCTTCGGCTGCGTCCCGGTCGCCTGCAACAGCAGCACGGCGGAGGTCCGCTCGTCCTGGAGTTTGTCGACCAGGTCACCCGAATAGCTCGACAGGTTGGCCAGGTCGCCGGCTCGGTTGGCATTGTTGAGCGTCCCCAGGTGGTCGACGAGACCACTGGTGCCCACCACGACCGTGGCGATGGTCGGCACGATCATGATGAGACCGAGCTTGGACCAGATCGGCATGTCCCGGAGCCGGCTGGCCGGCCGGCGCAGCCGCGACAGGAAGGAGCCCGCCGTCTTTGGCCGTTTGCTCACGTCACCGCCCTCGCGATTACAGCTTGAACGCGTTGCCCCGGGCAACGCCCAGCGACCGACCCGGCGGGTCGGACCCCCGAGATTCCATCACGCCGGTCCGCAAGAAGAAAGCCCAGGTTGTCACCGGCCGAAGGTGTGATGAGATGTTGATGCGATTTGATAGCAGTCCGTCTGGCCGGAGTAACTGAAGGTAATGAGACATCCCCACCGCGTCGTCTTGCTCGCCGGCCCCTCAGGCTCTGGAAAGTCGTACATAGCGCAGCAAACCGGCCTTCCGGTGCTGTGTTTGGACGACTTCTACAAGGACGGCGATGACCCTACGTTGCCGCGCCGAAACGGCCAGGTCGATTGGGAATCACCGCAGTCCTGGGACGCCCTGACCGCCGTCGAAACGATTGCTCGACTTGCCCGCGAGGGCCGTGCCGATGTGCCGGTTTATGCGATCGGCGCGGATCGACGGGTGGCCACCCGGCCATTTGACGTCGACGGATCGCCACTTTTCGTGGCCGAAGGGATTTTCGCCGCCGAGATCGTCGAGGAGTGCCGCCGCCGTGGGCTGCTCGCCGGGGCGTACGCGCTGCGCCGTCCGCGCGGGGCGACCTTCCTGCGCCGGCTGGCCCGCGACCTGTCCGAGCAGCGCAAGGCGCCCCGGGTGCTGGTCCGGCGCGGCGTGGCCCTGCTGCGGGCGGAGCCCGCCGTGCTGCGCCGGCAGATGGGGCTGGGCGCCGAGGCGGCCCGGGCCCGGGAGGTGCTGCGCCAGGTGGCCGGCCTGCTCGCCGGCCACCCGCACGCCTGAAAGGCCACCCGCGCCGCTCAGAACGCTCCCCGCACCGCCGAGGCGGCCACCCGCACGGCCGACGAGGGTCAGGGCAGCAGCTTGGCGTACGCCGGCTTGATCACCTCGTCGATGATCCGCAGTCGCTCGTCGAACGGGATGAAGGCGCTCTTCATCGCGTTGATGGTGAACCACTGCAGCTCGCGCCAGCCGTAGCCGAACGTCTCCACCAGCAGCGACATCTCCCGCGACATGGAGGTGCCGCTCATCAGCCGGTTGTCGGTGTTGACGGTGGCCCGGAACCGCAGGTCGCGCAGGAGCCCGATCGGGTGGTCGGCGATCGAGGCCACCGCGCCGGTCTGCACGTTCGACGACGGGCAGAGCTCCAGCGGGATCCGCTTGTCCCGCACGTACGCGGCCAGCCGGCCCAGCGCGCCGTCGGGGGCGATGTCGTCCACGATGCGTACGCCGTGACCGAGCCGGTCCGCGCCGCACCACTGGATCGCCTGCCAGATCGACGGCAGACCGAACGCCTCACCGGCGTGGATGGTGAAGTGGAAGTTCTCCCGTTGCAGGTATTCGAAGGCGTCCAGGTGCCGGGTGGGCGGGAAGCCCGCCTCGGCGCCGGCGATGTCGAAGCCGACCACCCCGGCGTCGCGGTGCCGCACCGCCAGCTCGGCGATCTCCTGGGAGCGGGCGGCGTGCCGCATGGCGGTGAGCAGGGTGCCCACCCGGATGGTCAGGCCGGCCTCGACGGCCTGCGCGGTGCCCTCGGCGAACCCGGCCAGCACGGCCTCGACCACCTCGTCCAGGCTCAGGTCCTGCTCCAGGTGCTGCTCGGGGGCGAAGCGCACCTCGGCGTAGACGACCCCGTCGGCGGCCAGGTCCAGCGCGCACTCCCGCGCCACCCGGCGCAGCGCCGGCCCGGTCTGCATGACGGCCACGGTGTGCGCGAACGTCTCCAGGTAACGCTCCAGCGACCCGGAGTCGGCGGCTTCGACGAACCAGCGTCCCAGCGCCTCCGGGTCGGTGGTGGGCAGCTCGTGCCCCACCTCCGCGGCCAGCTCGACGATCGTCGCCGGCCGCAGCCCGCCGTCGAGGTGGTCGTGCAGCAGCGCCTTCGGAACCTTGACGATGTCCTCGTACCGGATAGTTGCGACCATGCTCAGACCCTAGTCAGCCTGCTGGGGCCGGCCACGCCAGCCCGCTCATCAGGCCCAGCGGTAGACGCTTCCACGGGCGCCGAAGAGGCCTTATGGCGGAATCGTTGACATGTCATCTACTGTCGAGGGCGAATCTGTGACATGTCAACCAAGACGGTAGGCTGATCGGCATGGAAGCGACCCGGTGGCTGGACGAACGCGAGGACCGCGCCTGGCGTGGCTACCGCCGGATGCGCCGCCTGCTCGACCTGGAACTGGCCCGGGAGCTGACCCAGGACGCCGGCCTGTCCGAACCGGACTACGACGTGCTCTCCGACCTGTCCGAGACGCCGCAGGGTCGGCTGCGCCTCAGCGAACTGGCGGACCGGATGCTCTGGTCCCGCAGTCGGCTCTCGCACCACCTGACCCGGATGCAGCAGCGCGGCCTGGTGACCCGCCAGGAGTGCCCGGACGACGCCCGCGGCGCGATCGTCGTGCTCACCCCGGCCGGTCGGAACGCCATCGAGGCCGCCGCCCCCGGCCACGTGACCGCCGTTCGTCAGCACTTCCTCGACCTGCTCACCCCGGCCGAGGTCGAGGCGCTGGGCGCGTTCACCCACCGGGTCGTCGACCACCTCGCGCAGAGCCGTGCGCCCCGCCCCCGACGCGGCCGGGAGGCCTGACGTGGACCCGCGCATCCTCGACCGGCTGCGCTGCCCGATCTGCGGCGAACCGCTGGCCGAGACGACCGCCGGCACCGCCCGGGCGCTGCGCTGCCCGCGCGGGCACAGCTTCGACATGGCCCGACAGGGGTACGTCAACCTGCTCGCCGGCCGCGCGCCGCACTCCGGGGACAGCGCCGAGATGGTGGCCGCCCGCGCCGACTTCCTCGTCGCCGGGCACTACGACCCGGTCTCGGACGCCCTGGCCGCCGCCGCGACGCAGGCCGTGCGGCACCTCCACAACGGGTCGTCGCTCGACGCGTACCCCCTGGTGGTGGATGCCGGCGCGGGCACCGGTCGATACCTCGGCGCGGTGCTGGCGGCGCTGCCGGACGCCGTGGGTCTGGCCCTGGACGTCTCCAAGCCGGCGCTGCGTCGCGCTGCCCGGGCACATCCCCGCGCTGCCGCGGCGCTCGCCGACACCTGGCAGCGGCTGCCCCTCGCGGACGGCTCGACGGCCGTGCTGCTGAACGTGTTCGCCCCGCGCAACGGCGCGGAGTTCCACCGGGTGCTCGACCCGGCCGGCACGCTGCTCGTGGTGACGCCCGCCGCCGACCATCTCACCGAACTGGTGGACGCCCTCGACCTGCTGCGGGTGGACCCGGACAAGGCCGACCGGGTGGCCGCCAGCCTGGGCGGGCACTTCACGCCAGTCGGCGGCACGGTGCACCGCGCGGAGCTGGCGCTGACCCGGCCGGAGGTCGCCACGCTGGTCGGGATGGGCCCGAGCGCCTGGCACACCAACCCGACCGCCCTCGCCGGACGGCTGGCCGCGCTGCCCGAGCCGGTCCGGGTACGCGTGGCGGTCCGGCTGGACGCCTACCGACGCCGCTGAGGGCTCAGGTGGAGAGGTCGACCTCTTCCCAGCCCGGCGGCTCGTCGTGGTAGGGCCCGCGCAGGATCACCGCCCACTCCAGCGCCCAGCGTCGCTGCCCGATCGCGTTGGCGTCGACCATTCCCGGCGCCCGCCGGCCGTCGCGCTCGGTCTCCAGGTAGGCCCAGTCCAGGCAGTAGTGCAGATCGAGCAGGGCAGCCGCGTCGGCCGGGTGCTGCGGCGCGGCGAGGATCCGGGACTGCCAGCGGCCGAAGGTCTCCCCCTCGGCGATGTGCGGCAGCCGCTCGACCAACCGCTCATCCACCGCCAGGGTGGGGTCGAGCTGTTTGCTCAACCCCAGCACCCAGGCCAGCGCGAAGAGCGCGTCGTGGTGCAGCACGAACGACCGGTGGTCGCCCTTGCCGCCCATCACGAACTGCCACTCCGGCGGGGTGACCATCTCGACCAGGTGCGAGCCGAGCAGCCAGCTCATCGCCGCCTGCGGTGGCATCCCGAAGCAGCGCGCCAGGATGAGGTGCAGCACGGCGATCCGCGCCTCGATCTCCGCCCTCGGTCGCAACTCGATCGCATCACCCGGCTCCCACACGAGCGGGAACTGGGCCGGCGGCAGCGGCAGGCCGAGCCGGGACAGCTCGTCCAGACTCGCCTCGCGCACCTCGCGCGGGTCGGGGGCAGGTACGGTCACGGGGCAACTTCCTGTCTGCACGCCACGCCTTTGGCCTGCGACAATAGCGCTCCCAGGTGACGGGCACCACGCCGCCCCGGTCAGCCGATCCGCTCGATGACCAGGGGCATCGCCCGTGGCGCGTTCGGTGCAATGTGCACCGCGCGACTTGCCTCCGCCAGGGCCGCCGGAATCCGCGACGGATCCTCGGCACGCAGCTCGTAGAGGGCGTCCCCGACCCGCACCGGATCGCCCGGCCGCTTGTGCAACACCACTCCGGCCGGCACGCTGACCGGGTCCTCCTTGCGGGCCCGGCCCGCGCCGAGCCGCCAGGCCGCAACCCCCATGGCGTACGCGTCGACGGCCGCGACGTGCCCGTCCTGCTCGGCACGGATTACCTCGACCTCCGGCGCGGTCGGCATCGGCGCGTCCGGGTCGCCGCCCTGCGCGCGGATCATCGCCCGCCAGGAGTCCATCGCCCGCCCGTCGCGCAGCGCCGCCTCGGGGTCGGCGTCCGGCAGGCCGGCGGCGTCGAGCATCTCCCGGGCCAGGGCGAGCGTCAGCTCCACCACGTCGGCCGGCCCGCCGCCGGCCAGCACCTCGACCGACTCGGTCACCTCGACCGCGTTGCCGATGGCCAGGCCGAGCGGGGTGGACATGTCGGTGAGCAGGGCTACCGTCCGCACGCCGTGCGCACCGCCCAGCTCGACCATCGTGCGGGCCAGCTCGCGGGCCTGGTCGACGGACTTCATGAAGGCGCCCGAGCCGACCTTGACGTCGAGGACCAGCGCGCCGGTCCCCTCGGCGATCTTCTTGCTCATGATCGAGCTGGCGATCAGCGGGATCGCCTCCACGGTGCCGGTCACGTCGCGCAACGCGTACAACTTGCGGTCGGCGGGTGCGAGCCCGGCGCCGGCCGCGCAGATCACCGCGCCGACCTCTCCGAGCTGGGCGATGAACTCGTCGTTGCTCAGCGAGGCCCGCCAGCCCGGGATGGACTCCAGCTTGTCCAGCGTGCCGCCGGTGTGCCCGAGGCCGCGCCCGCTGAGCTGCGGAACGGCGGCACCGCACGCGGCCACCAGCGGGGTGAGCGGCAGGGTGATCTTGTCACCGACACCGCCGGTGGAGTGCTTGTCGACGGTCGGGCGGCGGACCGCCGAGAGGTCGAGCCGCTCACCGCTGGCGATCATCGCGGCGGTCCACCGGGCGATCTCCGGCCCGGTCATGCCGTTGAGCAGGATCGCCATGGCCAGCGCCGACATCTGCTCGTCGGCGACAACCCCCCGGGTGTACGCGTCCAGCACCCAGTCGATCTGCGCGTCCGACAGCACACCCCCGTCCCGCTTCACCCGAATAACGTCAACAGCAGCAAACCCACTCATAAAGATCTTTCCTCGTCTGTTGCAGATCCCGACCGACGGCCCGTGACCACGTCGGGGCGGGGGCCGACCGTGCCCGGCGCAGGGATCAAGCCTGACCGCCCGGAGCCGGGCACGGTCGGCCCCCGCCCCCAAGCTCAACCCCACCGAACAGGGATCTCCGCAGGCGGCTCCCCCTCACCGGCCCAGAAGATCGTCCCGGTCTCGTCGACCACGACAACGCGGGGCGTGCGGGCCATTCCCCAGGTGATCGCCTCGGCCGGGTCGTCCCAGCGCGGGGCCTCCTCCAGCACGCCGGTCTCCGCGCTCGCATCGTCTCCCGCCGAGCGCTCCCAGTACGCCGTCCAGACCTGCTGCCCGTCCGAGAGGTCCGGGTGCACGAAGACGGTGCCGCGTCCACGCCAGGCGGCCAGCCGCTCCGGGACCACCGGCAACGCGGTCTCGCCAGTCACCGCCTCCAGGTCCTCCACGCCGAAGGCGTGCGGCAGCAGCTCGTCCATCCGCAACGGGCGGGTCTTCGTCTCGATGAGGCACTCCGGCCCGCCGTGCTCCCAGAGCAGTTGCCGGCACCGGCCGCACGGCATCAACGGCTCACCGGTCGCGTCGACGCAGGAGAGCGCGACGAGGCGACCGCCACCGGTGGCGTGCAGGCTGGAGATCACTCCGCACTCGGCGCAGAGCGTCACCCCGTACCCGGCGTTCTCCACGTTGCAGCCGACCACCACGCGGCCGTCGTCGACCAGCGCGGCCGCGCCGACCGGGAACGTCGAGTACGGCACGTACGCGTGTCGCATCGCCTCGGTGGCGGCGGCGCGCAACCGCGCCCAGTCAATGTCGGTCATCCCATCATTCTGCCGAAGCGACCCAGATCAGACCCCACCAGGGCCACCAACCCACCCAACCCGCCGCCGTAGCGCGGTGATCAAGCGACGCAGGCGCGATGATCGACTCCATATCCCCCGATGTGGGGGCATCCAGGCGATCGGACAGCCCCACGTCGCCGACCTGGAGTGGATCAACCGCCGGCCGCATCATGAACTCACCCCCGGCGACGCCGACCTACCTTCATCGGCCAAGCAGATCGGCCCCCTTGACTGACCCGAGTCAGAGCACAGAAAGGCCCTTCAGCGAAATGCTGAGGGGCCTTCTTCGTGCCCGGCTCGCCTCCACGAGATGACCGGAGCAGCCTCTGCCCTGAGCCCCGTTCAGCCGTACCCCGATAAGAGGCTGGGGCGGGCGCGGACGGCGACCACCGCGCCGTGCCCGGCGGGAAAGTCCCGCCGGGCACGGCCTCGGCTGTCAGCCCTTGATGTACGGCTTGCCGTCGGCGGCTGGCGCACGGACCCGGCCGACCAGGCCGGCGACCGCCAGGATGGTCGCCAGGTAGGGCAACATGGCCAGGAACTGGCTGGGGATCGAGCTGTTGATCGCGCCCAGATAGGTGGCGAGCTGGTCAGCGAAGCCGAAGAAGAGCGCGGCGAGCAGCGCCCCGGTCGGGTTCCACCGGCCGAAGATCAGCGCGGCCAGCGCGATGAAGCCCTTGCCGCCGATCATGTTCTTGGTGAACGAGTAGAGCGCCAGCGTGTAGGACGCGCCGCCGATGCCCGCGACCACGCCGGCCAGCAGCACGTTGCGGTAGCGCACCCGCAGCACCTTGACCCCGAGCGTGTCGGCGGCGATCGGGTGTTCGCCGACCGACCGGGTACGCAGCCCCCACCGGGTGCGGAACAGCCCGATGTGGATCACCAGCACCAGGAGCAGCCCGACGTAGAGGAAGATGTTGCCGCGGAACAGCGCCGGCCCGAGCACCGGAATGTCCTTCAGCAGCGGGATCTCCCAGTTGCTGAACCGGGGCGCGCTGTTGTATTTCGCCGTGTCGGTCTGCATCAGCCGCTCGTAGAGGAAGCCGGTGACGCCGACCGCCAGCAGGTTCAGCACGATGCCCATGACGACCTGGTCGACCAGGTAGCGGATGGCGAAGACGGCCAGCAGCAGCGAGATGAACGCACCGCCGATGGCGGCGGCGACCAGGCCCACCCAGACGTTGCCGGAGATGCTGCCGAACAGGGCGCCGCTGAACGCGCCCATCAGCAGCTGACCCTCGATGGCCACGTTGACCACGCCGGACCGCTCGCAGAGCACCCCGGCGAGCGCGCCGAAGATCAGCGGCAGGGCCAGGATGAACGTGCCCCGGATGATGTTGACCAGCGGCATGAAGTTCTGCCCGGTCGGCGCGGCGGAGACCTGCCAGCAGAGGAACGAGAGCACGAAGCCGACGAGCCCGACGCCGAGCACGGGCAGGAACCAGCGCTTCGGTACCCCGGCGAGCAGCGCCGCTCCGGCGGCGATCGCGATGATCCCGAACAGGATCGCCCCGATCGTGCCGTTGATCTCCAATGCGGCGCCGGCCGCGTCCTCGCTGAGCGTGAACCGGGCCTGTTGGTCGGTGGCGAGCGCCCCGAAGAGCACCGCCGACAGCAGACCGAGCGCCAGCAGCGTGAGACCAACCTTGCGGGTCCGGGTCCAGAAGCCCTCGTCGACCGCGGCGACCGCGACGTCGGGGACAGCCATGGTGGACATGCGTTACCAGCCCTTCGCCAGGCTCGTCTGCAACCGGGCGGCCCGTGCGGCCCGGAGCTGGAAGATCGCCTTCACCAGGGCCGGCGCGGCGATGAAGATGACGATCAGCGCCTGAAGCACGGTCACCAGCTCCAGCGAGATGCCGGAGTACGACTGCATCCGGTTGCCTCCGGCCTGGAGCGCACCGAACAGCAGCGCGGCGAGCAGCACCCCCCACGGCTTCACCCGGCCGAGCAGCGCCACCAGGATGCCGTCGAAGCCGATCTGCGCGACCACCAGCGGGGTCAACGCGCTGGCGGTCGAGCCGAGCACCATGTTCGAGCCGCCCAGACCGGCCAGGATCCCGGAGAAGACCATGATCAGGATGTACGTCCGGGTGACGCTGATGCCCGCGGTCCGCGCGGCGTCCGGGTTGGCGCCGACCGCGCGCAGCTCGAAGCCGAGCGTCGACCGGTTCAGCAACCAGGCGACCGCCCAGGTGGCCAGCACGGCGAGCAGGATGCCGGCGTGCACCCGCAGGTTGTCGCCGAGCAGGCGCGGCAGCTGGGCGGAGGTGTCCACCGCCTTGCTGATCGCGTCGGTCCGGGTCGGGTCCTGCACGCCGTTCTGCACGATGAGCCAGGTCAGGAAGTACGTGGCGACGTAGTTGAGCATGATCGTGTTGATCACCTCGTGCGCACCGGCGCGAGCCTTGAGGATGCCCGGGATGAAGCCCCAGATCGCCCCGCCCAGCGCGCCGGCCAGCACCGCCACCAGCAGGTGCAGGCCGGGCGGCAGCGGCAGCAGGAAGCCGGCCAGCGCGGCCAGGATCACGCCGATGGTGGCCTGACCCTGCGCGCCGATGTTGAACAGGCCGCCACGGAAGGCCAGCGCCACCGCCAGGCCGGTGAAGACCAGCGGCGCGGCGTACGTCAGCGTCTCGCTGATCGGCGCGAGCACCGCCTGCCAGCCGTTGCTGCCGTTCACCCAGCCGGAGAACGCCTCGGGGTCGAAGATCGAACCCTTGAACAGGTTCGCGTACGCCTCGCTCACCAGCGTCCAGCTCGAGTTGAGCGCGTCGGCCGGACGGGCGGTGATGTAGGTGTAGGTGTGCAGCACGTCCGGGTCGGAGACGATCATCAACACCGCGCCGACGACGATCGCCAGCACCAGCGACAGCAGGGTCACCGTGAAGGTGTTGGCCGCCCAGAGGTTGTCCAAAAAGAGCCGGCCCAGGGACGGCTTCGGCTGCGGCTCGGGGGCCTTCGGCGTGGTGGTCGTGCCGGCCCGCTCGGTGTTGCCGAGCGCGTTCTGCGCCGCCTGCGCCTCGCTCGCCGGCTCCTTGTCCGGGGAACCCGACTGCGGATTGCTGTCGCTCATGCCTCGTCCTCGTTCGCGGAGCCTGCGTCGCTCGCCGGGCTCCCGTCGGCCACGCCGGTCTCGCCGGCGGCGGGAGTCGTGCCGGCCCCGGCGGCAGCGGGGGCCGCGTCGGGCTCGGCCGGGGCGCCGGACCCGGCAGCGGCGTCCGGGCGAATGCCGGCCATCAGGAGGCCGATCTCCTCGCGTGGGGTGTCCGGACCGACGATGCCGATGATCCGGCCGCGGTACATCACCGCGATCCGGTCGGCCAACCCGACCACCTCGTCAAGCTCGCTGGAGACCACCATGACGGCGGTGCCGACGTCCCGCTCGTGAATGATCTGGCTGTGGATGAACTCGATCGACCCGACGTCCACGCCACGGGTCGGTTGGGCGGCGATGAAGAGCTTCAGCGGCCGGGACAGCTCCCGGGCCACGATCACCTTCTGCTGGTTGCCGCCGGAGAGGGTGCCCACCGCCGCGTCCGCCGATGAGGTGCGGACGTCGAACTGCTCGATCCGCTCCCTGGCCGAGGACGCGATGGCGTCCGGCTTGAGGGCGAGCCCGGCACCGAACGGCGGCCGGTCGTAGATGTCCAGCACGAGGTTCTCGGCGACGCTGAACTCCTTGACCAGGCCGTCCACGCTGCGGTCCTCGGGGACGTAGCCGACGCCGGCACGGAGCACCTTCTTGGTCGTCCAGCCGTCGATCCGATCGCCGCTCAGGCTGACCGTGCCGGCGAGCACCGGCCGCAGGCCCATGATCGCCTCGATCAGCTCCGTCTGGCCGTTGCCCTGCACTCCCGCCACACCGAGCACCTCGCCCGCGCGTACGGTCAGGTCCACGCCGTCGACCGCCCGGACCTGCCGGTCGTCGTCGACGACCAGCCCGGCCACCTCCAGCACCGGCTCGCCCGGTGTGGCCGGCGACTTTTCCACGGTGAGCCGCACGCTGCGGCCGACCATCAGCGCGGCCAGCTCGTCCCGGCTCGTCTCCGGCGAGGCCGTGCCGACGGTCTTTCCGCGCCGGATCACCGTGATCCGGTCGGCGATCGCCTTGACCTCGCCGAGCTTGTGGGTGATGAAGACGATCGACTTGCCGGCCGCCTTCAGCGACCGCATGACCGTCAACAGCTCCTCGGTCTCCTGGGGCGTGAGCACCGCGGTCGGCTCGTCCAGGATGAGCAGGTCGACGTCGCGGGTGAGCGCCTTGACGATCTCCACGCGCTGCTGGATGCCGACCGGCAGATCCTCGATCACCGCATCCGGGTCGACCCGCAGGTTGTAGCGCTCGGACACCTCGGTGACCTCGCGCCGGGCCCGCCGCCGGTCCAGGAAGCCGGCGATGCCGCCCCGGACCTGCTCGGCGCCGAGCATGATGTTCTCGGCCACGGTGAAGACCGGCACCAGCATGAAGTGCTGGTGCACCATGCCGATCCCGGCCGCGATGGCATCGGACGGCCCCTTGAGCTTCAGCGGCGTGCCGTCGACCAGGATCTCGCCCTCGTCGGGCTGGTAGAGCCCGTAGAGCACGTTCATCAGGGTCGACTTGCCCGCGCCGTTCTCGCCGAGCAGGGCGTGAATCTCTCCAGGCTCCACCGTCAGGTCGATGTGGTCGTTGGCGACCAGATCACCGAACCGCTTGGTGATGCCGCGCAGTTCGAGTCTCAGCGCAACCTCCTGGAGTGCGAGCGATGGTGCAGCGTAGCTGCTGGTCGACCGGGCCGGACCAGGCCGGTCACCGTGGCGCGCGATCGGCCGCTCCGGCCCCACGGGTGGTCACCCGCGGGCCGGAGCGGCCGGATCGGTCGTACCTGTACCCCGCCGCTCCTGCGATGATCTCACCGGAGGGGCCGGGTGGTTGTCACTTGGTCGGCTGGGCCTGCGAGGTGACGGTGATGGTGCCGGCGGAGATGTCCGCCTTGATCTTGTCGACCTCGGTCTTCAGCTCGGCGGGAACCTTGCCGTCGAAGTCGTGGTAGGGGGCGATCGAGACACCGGTGTTGGCCAGGGTGCCGACGAAGCCCGGGTTGGCCTGCAGCTTCTCGCCACCGGCGGCCTTCACCACGGCCTCCTTGACGGCCTCCGGGATGTTCTTGACCACGGTGGTGATGATCGCGGCGCAGTCCGGGGTGCTCTCGCAACCGTCGACGTCCACCCAGATGGTGTTGTACTTGCCGCCCGAGGCCTTGGCCGCCGAGGTGGTGCCGAGGCCGGAGCCGCCGGCGACCGGCATGATGATGTCCGCACCCTGGGCGACCAGCGTGTCGGAGACCTTCTTGCCCTCGTCCTGCTTGGCGAAGTCGTTGGTGAAGGAGCCCTTCTGGGTCTCCTTGTTCCAACCCAGCGCCTGGACGTTCTTGCCCTTGGTCTTGTTGTAGTGCGCCACACCGTCGACGAAGCCATCCATGAAGATCGTCACCGGCGGGATCGGCAGAGCACCGTAGGTGCCCACCTTGCCGCTCTTGGTCAGCCCGGCGGCCAGGTAGCCGGCCTGGAACGCGGCCTGGGCGGTGTCGAACTGCATCGGGTAGACGTTGGCGTCACCCGGGTTGGCGTCGACGATGCCGAACTGCTGGTTCGGGTTCGCCTTGGCGATCTTCGAGGTGGCGTCGGCCATCAGGCCACCGACCGCGAGGATGAAGTCGCACTTCTGGTTGACGTACTGCGTCAGGTGAGGCTCGTAGTCGGCCTCGGCCTTCGACGGGACGTACTTGATGTCGATGTTGTCGTTGGCGGCCTTGGCCTCCTGCAGGCCCTTCCAGGCCGAAGCGTTGAACGACTTGTCGTCGATGCCGCCGGTGTCGGTCACCATGCAGGCGCTGAACTTCTTGGCGCCACTGCCGGCGTTCTTGTCATTATCGGGGGCCTCGCCACAAGCGGCGACGGAGAGGGCAAGCCCACCCACCGCGACGATCGAGGCGATCCGCATCCCACGCACCGAGCGCAAGACGTCTCCTTCCCATTGCACACCGCGCCTAGTGCGGTGGCAGCCCATCAGCCGACCTGCGGGTGTGCCGCCGGCTGTCCCACGTTACGGACGGGAGCGTACGCCCGCGCCCACCCACCGGCCGCCAATCGTGCACGACTGTTGAACGCCTGTTACCCGGGTGTAACCCTTGCGTGGGGCAAGTCACTCTTCGTGCTGGTAGCCGAGCAGCAAGGCGTCCCGAACGTCCGGTTCGGCGGAGGCCATCCCCTCCCCGGACGCTACCGCCAAAAGACCGCCACCGCCGCGTTGACCAGGGTCAGGCCGACGATCGCGAGGAAGTGGCCGCGGTTGACCACGTCCCGCTTCCGGGAGAAGAAGACCATGACGAAGATCAGCAGCGCGATCACCAACTTCGTCACAAGCTTCGCCGGGTTCGGCTCGTCGTCACCGCCGCCGCGCAGGGGCGCGGAGAGTCCGAGGCCGGTCAGCAACTGGATCACGGCGCCCCAGAGCATGGCGGAGTTGATGCGCAGCTTCCCGCTGACGTACTGGGCGATCGAACCGCCGAGCAGCAGGGCGAAGCCGATCAGATGGACATAGAGGAGAATGAGTCTCAGTGCTTCCACGCCGCCCATCCTCCCCCATCAACGACGGTTCGTAGTAGGGGGTGGCCGGTCGGCGCGTCGAGGGCTCACCCCTTCACCGCGCCGGAGGTGAGGCCGGAGACGATGAAGCGCTGAAGGAACTGGAACACCAGCACCGTGGGGATCGCGGTGAGCAGGGTGCCGGCGGCGAAGATCCCGAAGTTGGTGTTGCGCTCGGCGCCCTGCAACATGCCCCGCATGCCGACCGCGAGGGTCTTGGCGTCCGTGTCGGTGAGGAAGACGCTCGCCATCAGGAACTCGTTGATGGTGTTGATGAAGGCGAGCAGCCCGGTCACCGCGAGGATCGGCGCGACCAACGGCAGCATGATCCGGAAGAAGACCTGGGCGTGTGAGGCCCCGTCCATGGTGGCCGACTCGTCCAACTCCCGGGGCAGGGTGTCGAAGAAGCCCTTCATCAACCAGGTGTTCACGCCCAGCGCGCCGCCCAGGTAGAGCAGCAGCAGGCCCCACGGGGTGTTGAAGCCGATGGCCGGCCACAGGTCGGTGATCGTGCCGAAGATCAGGAAGATCGCCACGATCGCCAGGAACTGCGGGAACATCTGGATCAGCAGCAGCGACAGCAACCCCACCCGCCGGCCCTGGAACCGCATCCGGGAGAAGGCGTACGCGGCGAGCGCGGAGAGGAACACCGAGGCGAACGCGGCGCCACCGGCGATGAGCAACGAGTTCAGGAACCAGTGGCCGAACTCGGTCCGCGCGAACAGGTCCCGGAAGTTCTCGAACGACACCCCGCCGGTCGGCACCAACTCGGTGGAGGACAGGGTGCCGAGCGGATTGAGCGCCGCCGAGACGACGAACACGAGCGGGAAGAGGCTGAACAGCACCCCGAGCAGGCCGACCAGATGCCGCCAGCCGACCTGGGCGAACCAGCGGCTCTTCCGTCGCCCCGGGTTGCGGTCGACCGCCGTCGGGCGGTCCGCCCCGATGAGCGTGGTCACGCGTACACCTCCTCCTGTTGCCGGGTCCGCCGGAAGCTGACCGCCGACACCACCGCGACGATGGCGAAGATGAACAGCGAGATCGCCGCCGCGAAGCCGAACTGTGCGGCCTGTCCACCGAACGCCAGCCGGTAGGTGTAGGTGATCAGCAGGTCGGTGGCACCGTTGCTGGGGTTGTCGGCCGGGAACGGCGCGCCCTCGGTGGTCAGGTAGATCGCGTTGAAGTTGTTGAAGTTGAACGCGAACGACGAGATCAGCAGCGGCGAGAGCGCGACCAGCAGCAGTGGCAGGGTGACCGCCCGGAACGACTGCCAACGTGACGCCCCGTCGACCGAGGTGGCCTCGGTCAACTCTCGCGGGATGGCCTGTAGCGCGCCGGTGGCCACCAGGAACATGTACGGGTAGCCGAGCCAGAGCTGCACCAGGATCACCGCGGCGCGCGCCGACCAGTCCTGACCGAACCAGTCGACACTGAGCCCGAACAGGTTGTTGATCAGCCCGAAGTCGGTGTTGAACATGTCCCGCCAGACCAGCAGCATCGCGAACGACGGCATGGCGTACGGCAGGATCAGCAGCATCCGGTAGAGGTTGGTGCCCCGCATCCGGGGCGAGTGCAGCGCGAGCGCGATCAGCATGCCGAGGAGGAACGTGCCGCCGGTGGAGCCGATCGCGAAGGCGAAGTTCCAGATCAGCGTGGCGAGGAACGGCCCGGAGATCCGCTCGTCGGTGAGCACCCGGGTGAAGTTGGACAGCCCGACGTTCACCTTCCACCCCTGGGCCAGCCGCTCGCCGTCGGCGGCGACGAACGCGCCTGCCTCGCCGTCGGCGGTCCAGGTCCTGCCGTTGTCGCTGTCCCGGACACAGTCACAGCCCTCGTCGTACGCCCGCACGGCCTTGCCCTCGTACGCCCGGGACAGGCCGGACGAACGCAGCGCTCCGCCGGCGGTCGGCACCACCAGGTCGGTGATGTCCCTGCTGCGGGCACTGGCCTGGCCGACGTTCAGCACGGTGTAGCCCTCGGCCGCGGTGACCTTCCCGCCGGGGGCGACGGTGACCGCTTCGGGGTCGAGCGGGCGCAGGCCACCGGCGTCGCCGACGGAGACCGTGTTGGTCTGCGGGTCGGTGATCAGGAAGACCAGGGCGCCGGTGGTGGGGTCGCCCTTGGTGGCGACGGACAGCGGATACTGGGTGGATCCCGGTACCTGCTTCACCGACGAAGTCTGGATCGCGACGATCGCGTCGTCCTTGCTGCCCCGGTGGCCGTCGCCGAAGTTGGTGAAGGCCGTGCTCGCGGTGTAGAGCACCGGCACGATCTGGAAGGCGATCAGGAAGAGCGTGCCCGGGACGAGATACTTCGCCGGGACGTGCCGGCGTCCCAGGTACAGGTAGAACAGTGCGGCCGTGGTCAGCACCAGCACGGCGAGCCCGACCCACTGCTCGGCCTCGACGAGCGGGAAGGCCGCCCAGATCGCGATCCCGGCCACCAGGCCGAGCAGGATCACCTTCGCGGCGAGGCCGGCCACGGTGATCGGCGCGTGGTTCCGCGCGGTACGGGAACTGCGCGGGGACCCGGTGCCCACGGGCCCCCGGCCCGGGGCCTGCTGAGCAGACCCCGGGCTGGACAGCGGTGTGCTCATTACTTGATCGAGCCGGCGATCGTCTTGCCCGCCGCGGTGACCGTGCTGGTCGGGTCGGCGCCGCCGATGACGGCAGCCTCGGCCTTGCCGAACGGGTCCCAGATCGCGGCCATGGCCGGGATGGCCGGGAGCACCTGGCCGTTCTTGCCGGCCTCAACGAACTTGGCCAGGTCCGGGTCGCTGCCCTTGACCTGGTCCAGCGCGGCGGTGAGCGCCGGCGGGCGCGGGTCGGCCTGGTAGAGCGCCACGGCCAGTTCCGGCTTGGCGACGTAGTTGGCGACGAACTCCTGGGCGAGAGCCTTGTTCTTACCCTTGGCGGCCACGTAGAAGGACTGGACGCCCACGAACGGAGCCGCCGCCTTGCCACCGGCGAAGCCGGGTACGGCGGAGATGTCGTACGTGATGCCGGCCTTCTTGACGTCGGCGGTGGCCCACGGCCCGGAGACCAGGAAGGCGCACTTCTTGCCGGTGAAGGTGGCGGTCGAGTTGGTGTCGGCGATCGAGCGCTTCAGCACGCCCTCGCCCTTCTCGCCGAGCGCCGCGATCTTCTTGAACGCGGCGATCGACTCCGGCTTGCCCACGCCCAGGTCCTTCGGGTCGTAGTCACCGTTTGCGGTGGTGCCGAAGAGGTACCCGCCGGCCGAGGCGTACAGCGGGTAGATGTGGTACGCGTCGCCCTTCTGGCCAACCTGGAGGCAGAGCGTCTCGGTGACCTTCTTCTGCGCCTTGAGCTGCTTGCCGGTGGCGACCAGATCCTCGATCGTCTTGGGCGCCTCGGGGGCCAGGTCGGTGTTGCGGATCAGCGCCAGGTTCTCCTGCGCGTACGGCACGCCGTACAGCTGGCCGTTGAAGGTGACGGCCTTGATGGCGGTCTCGTTGAAGGCGGCCTTCTGCTCGTCGGGCAGCTGCACCGGGTCGATGGCGCCGTTCTGGACCAGGTTGCCGATCCAGTCGTGTGCGCCGATCACCACGTCCGGGCCGCCGCCCTGGCTCGACACGGTGACGAAGTTGTTCTGCAGGTCCTCGTTCGGGACGGCCTGGACCTCGACGGTGACGCCGTTCTCCTGGCCGAACTTCTCGGCGAACGGCTTGAGGGCTTCGGTGCGCTTGTCGTCCGCCCAGATCACCAGCTTGCCGCCGGCGGCCTTGGGGGATTCCTTCGCGGCCGGCTTGTCGCTGTCGCCACCACAGCCGGAGGCGGCGAACGCCAGGGCGAAGAGGGCGACCACACCCGCGGTACGGATGCGCATCGGTACTCCTGTCGTCATGGCGGATCCGCCGGGGGAAGGGCGGTCCGCCAGTGGGAAAGCTGAAAGTTTTTGCCAACGGACGCAGCGATGCTGCGCCGCTGCTCGCGCATGCTGCGGGGACGTTAGCAAGACGTTGCAGATAATGGAAGGGCTTGCAGAGAGCCCCGCAAGAACTTGCCGGTGGGCTAAAGTGCCGCCATGCGCGCTCGACTGTCCGACATCGCCCAGCAGGCCGAAGTCAGCGAGGCCACGGTGTCGCGGGTGCTCAACGACCGCCCCGGCGTGGCCCCGGAGACCCGACAGGCCGTCCTGACCGCTCTCGACGTCCTCGGCTACGAGCGACCGGCACGACTGCGCAAGCGCAGCGCGGGCCTGGTCGGCCTGGTGGTGCCCGAGTTGGACAATCCGATCTTCCCCGCATTCGCGCAGGTCATCGAGTCGACGCTGGCACAGAGCGGGTTCACCCCGGTGCTCTGCACCCAGACCGCCGGCGGCGTGACCGAGGACGAATACGTGGAGATGCTGCTGGACCGGCAGGTCTCCGGGATCGTCTTCGTCTCCGGCCTGCACGCCGACACCGCCGCCAACCACGACCGCTACCGGGCGCTGATCGCCCGGCCGCTGCCGGTCGTGATGATCAACGGGTATGTCCCCGGCATCGGCGCCCCCTTCGTCTCCTGCGACGACCGCGAGGCCGCCGAACTCGCCGTGGCCCACCTCGTCGCGCTCGGGCACCGGCGGATCGGCCTGATCACCGGCCCGGACCGGTTCGTGCCGGTGCAGCGCAAGGTGGCCGGCTGGCGAGCGGCGATGACGCGCCTGGCCGGCGTCGCCGAGGCCGACCTCGGCCCGCTGGCCGAGCTGACGCTGTTCGGTGTGGAGGGTGGCGAGGCGGCTGCCGGCCGCCTGCTCGACCGGGGCGTCACCGGCCTGGTCTGCGGCTCCGACCTGATGGCGCTCGGCGCGGTGCGGGCGGCCCGGCAACGCGGTCTGACCGTTCCGGGCGACCTCTCCGTGGTCGGCTACGACGACTCGCCGCTGATGGCCTTCACCGACCCGCCGCTGACCACCGTGCGGCAGCCCGTCATCGCCATGGCGGTGGCGGCGGTCCGCGCCCTGGTGGACGAGATCAACGGGCACGGCGCCCCGCACTCGGAGTACCTGTTCCGCCCCGAGCTGGTCGCGCGGGGCTCGACCGCGGTCGCCCCGGCCGCCGTGCGGGTTCCTTACGCAAGATCTGCTTGACTCTTGCAGAGGCGGGCGGCATATTGCTCAGACAACCGCAGCCGAGCCTGAGACAGACGGGGAAACATCACCAATGACCGTCAGCACCATCACCCCGCCCCACACCGACGACGACTGGTGGCGCTCGGCGGTCGTCTACCAGGTCTACGTGCGCAGCTTCGCCGACAGCGACGGCGACGGCGTCGGCGACCTCGCGGGCATCCGGGAGCGGCTGCCGTACCTGAGCGACCTCGGGGTGGACGCGCTCTGGCTGACCCCCTTCTACACCTCCCCCATGGTCGACGGCGGTTACGACGTCGCCGACTACCGGGACGTCGACCCGATGTTCGGCACGCTCGCCGACTTCGACGCGATGATCACCGACGCGCACGCCCTCGGCCTGCGGATCATCGTCGACCTGGTGCCCAACCACACCTCCAGCGCGCACCGCTGGTTCGTCGACGCCCTCGCCGCCGGTCCCGGCTCACCCGAGCGCGCCCGCTACCTCTTCGCCGACGGCCGGGGCGAGCACGGCGACCTGCCCCCCAACGACTGGGAGAGCATCTTCGGCGGCCCGGCCTGGACCCGGATCGCCGACGGCCAGTGGTACCTGCACCTGTTCGACCCGGCCCAGCCGGACCTGAACTGGCGCCACCCCGAGGTCCGCGCCGAGTTCGAGGACGTCCTGCGGTTCTGGCTGGACCGGGGCGTGGACGGCTTCCGCGTCGACGTGGCCCACGGCATGATCAAGGCTGAGGGGCTGCCGGACGTCGGCTTCGGCACGGCGACGACCGGGCAGCGCCAGGTCGAACTGCTCGGCAAGGCCCGCCTGCCCTACTTCGACCAGGACGAGGTGCACGAGATCTACCGTGCGTGGCGGCCCATCCTGGACAGCTACCCGGGCGGTCGGATGGCGGTCGCCGAGGCGTGGGCCGAGACGCCGCAGCGGCTGGCCCGCTACATCGGCCCGGACGAGTTGCACCAGGCGTTCAGCTTCGACTTTCTCGACGCCACCTGGTCTGCCGACTCGTTCCGCAAGGTGATCGACACCGCGCTGGCCGAGGCGACAGTCGTCGGCGCTCCCACCACCTGGGTGCTGTCCAACCACGACAAGCAGCGGCACGTCACCCGCTACGGCGACGGCGCCGAGGGGCTGCGCCGGGCCCGCGCCGCCAGCCTGCTGATGCTCGCCCTTCCCGGCAGCGCCTACCTCTACCAGGGCGAGGAGTTGGGCCTGCCCGAGGTTCTCGACCTCCCCGACGAGCTGCGCCAGGACCCGGCGTTCCTGCGGACCGGCGAGAGCCGCGACGGCTGCCGGGTGCCGATTCCGTGGAGCGGTGAGCTGGCGCCGTACGGCTTCGGGCCGGCCGGCAGCGAGCTGAGCTGGCTGCCCGCCCCGGCGACCTGGCGTGCCCTGTCGGTCGCCGCGCAGGCCGGTACGCCCGACTCGACGCTGGAGCTGTACCGGGCCGCCCTGCGTATCCGTCACGAACACCCGGCGCTGGCCATCGACGCCGGCGAGGTCACCTGGTTGCAGACCGAACCGGGCGTGCTGGCCTTCTCCCGCACCGCGGGCACCACCGCGCTGACCTGCGTCGTCAACCTCAGCGGAGCGCCCGTGACCCTCGACGGGTACGGCGAGCCCGTCGTCGCGAGCGCGCCGCTCACCGACCACCTGCTGCCCGTCGACGCGGCCGTCTGGTTGGAACGGCGCTGAACGGGTAAGCCCAACTCGACCTGGTCGTCCGTCGTGCCTCGCGCCAACGGGCGACTGGGCTACCGGCCCCTTGTGGTGGGGGGTGAGGTGCACCGGCGTCACGCGGAGTCCGCTCCGCGCGGCGCCGGTGTCCGTGCGCGACCGGTGGTGTGTCTCGCCGCCCCCGTGGGTACCGCCAGGGACACCGTCGCGACGAAGGTGACCCCCATGGTGGTACGGATGGCGCAGTACACGATCGATGTCGAGGATCTGGACGTGATGGTCGCGTTCTGGTCGGCGGCGCTCGGCTACGAGGTCGAGCAGGGCGACGACGGCAGCGCCAAGCTCTGGCCGCCGGAGCAGTCGTCCGCCGCCGCGCCCACCATCTGGTTGCAGGGCTCCGGCACTGCCAAGCAGGGCAAGAACCGTGTCCACCTCGACCTGGTCACGGACACCGACCCGCAGGCCGAGGTACGTCGGCTGGTGGACCTCGGTGCGCGGCACGTCGACGTCGGCCAGACCGGGAACGAGCGGTTCACCGTGCTCGCCGACCCCGAGGGCAACGAGTTCTGCGTGCTGGACGGGCCGCCGACCCGCTGAGCAGTCGCGTCACTTCGCGGTGAGCAGCGCCGCGATCCGGGTGAAGCCGGCGCGCACCTCGGCCTCGTCCGGCGGCTCGGCGGGCTCACCGTGGCCCGCCTCATCGGCCGCCGCGTCCAACTCCTCGTCGATCACGTCCTCGAAGTCTCCGTACAGGTCAGCCCCCTCGACCTGCCGGGCCTCGTCCTCGGCGGCTACCTGCGCGGCGGCGATCTCGCTGCGGATCTCGTCGGCCGACAGCGCCGGGAGCAGCGGCTCGACCACTGCCATCAACTGCTCCTCGGCCACCACCGCCTCGGCCAACGCCAACGCGTGCGGCCGTTCGTACGGCCCGCAGACCACCGGCTCCCACTCGTCGAGGTCGCCCAGCGGCCCGAAGGTGATGATCCACGGCAGGCCGAGCATCGGCGAGTCGGCCGGCAGGTCCAGTGTCATGAGTGCGCCCACGCGCTCATCATGGTCCGCGAACGCGAGCATCGGTGCCGTTCTGTTCAGTTACCGCCCGTCCGGCGCCCGATCGGCGGCCGTTCAGCGGCCCGACGATGTATCGCCCCGACTCAACGCGCGTGCAGGGTGAGCGCGACGTTTGGGGCGGAATTGTGGTTGGCGAGCAGGCTTCGTCGTCCTCGGCTCAGTCGTGCCGGGTGGCGTCGACGGCGGCGCGGACGAGAGCGACGGCACGCTCCGGGGGTACGCCCAGCCGCCGTGCCTCGGCGGCGTACTCGACCGCAGCCCGGTGCAGCCGGTCGACGGCGTCGTCGCGGCCGGGGGCGACGAAGGTGCCGTTGCGCCCCCGGGTCTCCAGCAGCCCCGCCCCCTCCAGTTCCCGGTACGCCCGCGCCACCGTGTTCGCGGCCAGCCGCAGGTCGGCGGCGAGCTGCCGGACGGTGGGCAGGCGGCTGCCCACCGGCAACCGGCCGTCGCCGATCAGTTCGGCGAGCTGCACCCGCACCTGCTCGTACGGGGGCACCGGCGAGTCGGGATCGACCGTGATCAGCACGTCAGGCACCTCCGCCATCAGCCCGCACCGCCCGGCGCACCGGGGTCGGCGTCCTCGTCGAGATCCACCGGCGGGGCACCCTCCGCCAGATCCACCACCCGCCCGCTCGTACTGGTCGCGAGCAGCGCCGCCCCGAACAGCACCAGTTGGTTGAGCAGGTAGAGGTAGAGCAGCAGACCGACCGCGCTGGCCACCACGGTGTACGCCGGGTTCCGCTCGGTGCGCACCACGTAGTACCGCCCGACCGTATTGAGCAGCGTGATGCCGACCGCCACCAGCAGCACCACCGGGCGCAGCCGGGACCGGCTCATCCGCAGCCGGGGCACGGCGAGCAGCAGCGCGGTGGCGAGCACCGCGTTGACCAGCACGCTGAGCACCGCGCTGACCGTGGTCAGCCCGACCGACCCGGTGCTGCGCAGCAGGAAACGCAGCAGCGACTCCAACGCGTCCACCGCCGCCACCGAGAGGCCGAGCAGCACGAAGACGCCGATCATCACCCCCAGGTCGACCAGCCGTCGGACCACGAGGTTGCCGGGCTGCTGGTTGAGCGCGTACATGAGGCGCTGGGAGGAGCGGATCGCCTCCACCCAGCCGATCCCGGTGAAGACCAGGATGACCAGGCCGACCACGCCGACCGTGCCGCTGGAATTCGCGATCTGCTGCGCGTCCAGGAACGGCAGGTTCTCCTTCAGGAACCCGGCCGCCGCCGCGGAGACCTCGTCGTTGTCCTCCAGGATCGCGCCGAAGATGGAGTACGCGACCAGAGCCAGCGCGAAGACGGCGAAGAAGCCGTAGTAGGCGATCGCCGCGGCGAGCCGCCCGGCCAACACCTCGGCGTAGAGGGCCCCGGCACGCCACACATGGTCGAACAGGTTCGACCGGCTGCGCGCGGCACCCACCCAGCGGTCGATGCCCGCCTCGATATGGCCGATCACGTTCACGCGATCATCCTCGCCGATCTCCCACCGCCGCCGTGGCAACCGGCGCAAGAGTGCTCGCCGCCCGGCGGGTCGCCGACCGTCAGTCGCCGAGGCGGAAGTCCCGGCGGGGCTGCCACCGGGCCTGTCCGCTGTGCGAGAAGAGGGTGAACCCGTCGACCTCGAACATCGCGGAGAAGTCGGCCAGATCCTCGTACACCTTGTCCAACGTCTCCGGAGCGACGTCCTGCGCCACGGTGACGTGCGGATGGTACGGGAAGCGGGTCTGGCGGTGCAGGCCCGGCGCGGCCGCGATCGCGGCGGCCAGCAGTTCGCATTCGCTGATCCCGGCGGCCACCGCGACGAACACCACCTGCGTCACCGGCCGGAACGTGCCGGTGCCCCGCAGGTGCAGCGTGAACGGCAGATGCGCGGCGGCCACGGCGGCGAGGTGCCGCTCGACGCCCGGCAGGACGGCCGTCGGGATCTCGGTCGGACCGAGCAGCGTCACGTGTGCCGGCACCGCGAGGGGATCGCCCGCCTCGACCCGGCGCCGGGTGAGCTGGGCCCCCCACGGCTCCGGGATGTCCACCGCTATGCCGATCTGAACGGTGTCGCCGGACGGCGGCACCCCGCCACTGCGATCCACGCTCCGTGCCGCCACGTCGGCCACCGACCCGCCCACCTGTCCCGCAGCGCTATTCGCCGCGCACCGGCGGGAAGAAGCCGATTCGCTCGTACGCGGACCGCAGGGTCGCGCCGGCCACCGACCGGGCCTTCTCCGCGCCGGCGGCGAGCAGCTTGTCCAACTGCGCCGGGTCGTCGAGGTAGGTGCGGGTGCGCTCCTGGATGGGGCGGGCGAACTCCGCCACGACCTCGGCCAGCTCCTTCTTCAGGTCTCCGTAGCCGCGGCCGGCGAACGCTGCCACCAGCTCGTCGATGCCACGCCCGCTGAGCGCCGAGTAGATGGTCAGCAGGTTGGACACGCCCGGCTTGGTCTCGGCGTCGAAGACGATCTCCCGACCGGTGTCGGTCACCGCGGAGCGGATCTTCTTCGCCGACCGGGCCGGATCGTCCAGCAGGTCGATGATGCCGGCCGGCGAGGACGACGACTTGGACATCTTCGCCGTCGGATCCTGCAGGTCGGTGATCTTCGCGGTGTCCTTGACGATGTGCGGCGCGGGCACCGTGAACGTCGCGCCGAACAGCGAGTTGAACCGCTGGGCCAGGTCGCGGGAGAGCTCCAGGTGCTGACGCTGGTCCTCGCCGACCGGCACCGCGTTGGCCTGGTAGAGCAGGATGTCGGCAGCCTGCAGGACCGGGTAGGTGAAGAGCCCGACGCTGGCCCGCTCGTTGCCCTGCTTCTGCGACTTGTCCTTGAACTGGGTCATCCGGCTGGCCTCCCCGAAGCCGGTGATGCAGCCGAGCACCCAGGCCAGCTGCGGATGCTCAGGCACCTGCGACTGCACGAACAGGGTGCTGCGCTCCGGGTCGAGACCGACCGCGAAGAGCTGGGCGGCCGCCACCCTGGTGCGCTGGCGCAGCAGCGCCGGGTCGTGACCCGCGGTGATGGCGTGCAGGTCCACCACGCAGTAGAACGCGTCGTGGGTGTCCTGCAGGGCCACCCAGTGCCGCACGGCTCCCAGGTAGTTGCCGAGGTGGAACGAGTCGGCCGTCGGCTGAATGCCGGAGAAGACGCGGGGTCGCTCGGAAACGTCGGGCATGGCGATAATTCTGTCAGCAAGCAGGCGGGGCCGTCATGACGGGCCGGCGCGTCGGCCACGGCCGGCCGGTGTCGGGGCGCTGACCTCGCGTGGCACGCCCGCGCGCCGCTGCTCCGGCACGCGGAGCGTCGACACCGCGAGCCGGGCGACGCGGCGGCCGTCCAGGGCCAGCACCCGTAGCAGCCAACCGTCCGCCGGGTCCACCGGATCGGGACCGCCGTCGTCGGGCGGCTCGGCGGGTACGGGCACCTCGTCCCCGGGCAGTGGCAGGCGGCCCAGCGCTGCCATCACGTACCCGCCGACCGTCTCGTACGGCCCGGCGGGCAGCGCCACGCCGGTCCGCTCGGCGAAGTCGGCGAGGTTGAGCCGGCCGTCGACCACCGCCGGCAGGCCGGCGTGCGGCGGGTCGGCTGTCGTGTCGTACTCGTCGTGGATCTCCCCGACGAGCTCCTCGATCAGATCCTCCAGGGTGACGATCCCGGCGGTCCCGCCGTACTCGTCGATGACCACCGCCAGGTGGTGACCCTCCCGGCGCATCTCGGTCAGCGCGGCCAGGACCGGCTTGCTGCCGGGCACCTGCTTGACCTCACGGGTCAGCTCACCGACGGTGACGCACGGGTCGGCGTCCGGACGCAGCAGCACGTCCCGCAGGTGCACGAACCCGACCACGTCGTCCTGGGTGCCGTCGGTCACCGGGTAACGGGTGTGCGTCTCGGCCCGCACCGACCGGGCGGCCTCGGCGATGGTCAGCCGGGCCGGCAGGAAGACCACCTCGGTGCGGGGCATCATCACCTCGCGGACGAGACGCGCGGCGGCCACCAGCACCTCGTCAATGATCCGCCGCTCGTCCGGGTCGAGCACCGTGTTCACCGCGAGCAGGTCCCGTAGTTCGGCCTCGGAGATGCGTTCCCGGCCGGCCGCCGGGCCGGCCCCGAGCAGGTCGGTGACGAGGCGGGTGGTGCCGTCGGCGGCGCGGACCAGGATCCGCGCGACGGCTCGGGCGAGCGGGCCGGGGTCGCGGCGGGGCTTCCCCCGCACGCGTCGCCGGAGCCCGGAACGGGCCGCTTCCCGCATGACAGCGATGGTAGACACCGGGCGCCCGCCGCACCGGGGATCGCGCGGAGTCACCGGCGATGTGCGGCTCTGTTTAAACGTGAGAGATTATGATGGAATGGGTTGGCGGCGTGGTCGGCTCCGGTTCCACCCGCCGCCGTAGGGTGATCACCAAAGGCCACGTCCCGGCGGGCCAGGCAGGAGGCAACGACGTGAAACTGCTCGTCACCGGGGGCGCCGGGTTCATCGGCAGCGTGGTGACCCGGATGCTGCTCGACGCGGGCCACCAGGTCGTCGTCCTGGACGACCTGCGCACCGGTCACCGCGAGGCGCTCGCTCCGGACGCGACCCACGTCGAGGCGTCCATTCACGACGCCGCCCAGATCCTCACCCCCGACGCCGGCTTCGACGGGGTGCTGCACTTCGCCGCCCTCATCGCCGCCGGCG
Organism: Micromonospora sp. NBC_00617; assembly: GCF_045161355.1. Taxonomy (NCBI): domain Bacteria; kingdom Bacillati; phylum Actinomycetota; class Actinomycetes; order Micromonosporales; family Micromonosporaceae; genus Micromonospora; species Micromonospora sp. NBC_00617. The sequence goes on from NZ_CP107751.1 coordinate 5,025,368, forward strand.
AGTCGATGGTGAAGCCGGAGCTGTACTGGCAGACCAACACGGTCGGCTCGCTCGCCCTGATCAACGCCGTCCGCGCCGCCGGGGTGCCCCGGATGGTCTTCTCCTCCACCGCCGCCGTCTACGGCAACCCCACCGAGCTGCCGATCACCGAGACCGCGGTCAAGGCGCCCACCAACACGTACGGCGCCACCAAGCTCGCCGTCGACATGGCGCTCACCTCCGAGGCCGTCGCGCACGGGCTGGCCGCCGTCTCGCTGCGCTACTTCAACGTCGCCGGCGCGCACCTCGCCGGCGACATCGCGCTCGGCGAGCGGCACGACCCGGAGACGCACCTCATCCCGATCGCCCTGGAGGTCGCCGCCGGCCGACGGGAGAAGCTCCAGCTCTTCGGCGACGACTACCCCACGGAAGACGGCACCTGCGTCCGCGACTACATCCACGTCGCCGACCTGGCCCGCGCCCACCTGCTGGCGCTGGACGCCGCCACCGGGGGCCAGCACCGCATCTACAACCTCGGCAACGGCAACGGCTTCACCAATCGGCAGGTGGTCGACGTGGTCCGCGAGGTCACCGGGCACCGACTGCCGGTCGAGGTGGCGCCGCGCCGCGAGGGCGACCCCGCCGAGCTGGTCGCCTCCTCCGCGCTGGCCCGGGACGAGCTGGGTTGGGTGCCGCAGAAGCCCACCCTGCACGACATGGTGGGCGACGCCTGGGCCTTCTACCGCACGCACGTCCTGGAGCAGTCATGACCAGCCCCACCGGTGACGTCGTCGAGCGGGCCGCCGCCGGCTTCACCGACCAGTACGGCGGTCAGGCCACCGGCCTCTGGGCCGCGCCCGGCCGGGTCAACCTGATCGGCGAGCACACCGACTACAACGACGGGTTCGTGCTGCCCTTCGCGCTGCCACTGCGTACCGTGGTCGCCGCCGACCGGCAGGACGACGAGCGCTGGACGGTCTGGTCCGAGCTCTCCGACGAGACGATCACCTTCGGCGCGGACGACGTGGCCGAGCCCGGCCGGGTGACCGGCTGGGGCGCGTACGTGGCCGGGGTGGTCTGGGCGCTGCGCGACGCCGGCCACGCGGTGCCCGGCGCCCGGCTGGCGATCGCCTCCGACGTGCCGCTGGGTTCCGGGCTCTCCTCATCGGCCGCGCTGGAGTCGTCCGTGCTCGCCGCCCTGCTCGACCTCGGTGGGCTGGACCTGTCCCCCGAGCGGCAGCCGCGGCTGGCGCAGCGGGCGGAGAACGTCTACGTGGGTGCGCCGACCGGCATCATGGACCAGTCCGCGGTGATCCGCTGCCGCGAAGGGCACGCGCTCTTCCTCGACTGCCGCGACGAGTCCGTCGAGCACATCCCGTTCGACCTGGACGCCGCCGGGCTGGCCGTCCTGGTCATCGACAGCCGCGCACCGCACCGGCACGCCGACGGGGAGTACGCCGCCCGCCGCCGGTCCTGCGAGGCGGCAGCCAAGGCGCTCGGCGTCGCCGCGCTGCGCGACGTGGCCGTCGACCAGCTCGACGGCGCACTGGCCCGCCTCGACGACGAGGAGACCCGACGGCGCGTCCGGCACGTGGTCACCGAGGACCAGCGTGTGCTGGACACGGTGGCGCTGCTGCGCGCGGGCCGGGTCCGGGACATCGGCCCGCTGCTCACCGCCTCGCACGTCTCCATGCGCGACGACTTCGAGATCACCGTGCCGGAGATCGACACGGCAGTCGAGGCGGCACTGTCGGCCGGCGCGCTCGGTGCCCGGATGACCGGCGGCGGGTTCGGCGGCTGCGTCCTCGCCCTGGTGGACACCGATCGCGCCGAGGCGGTGGCGGCAGCCGTCACGGCCGCGTACGCCGAACGCGCCTTCACCGCCCCCACCACGATCCCGGTCCTCCCCTCCCCCGGCGCAACCCGCCTGCACTGACCCCCACGCCGCACCCCCAGCCCCCGAGTTGATCGAGAGGTTTGCGGCAGAATCCGGGCTCGGACTGACGCAAACCTCTTGATCACGGGTCGAGGCGGCGGGCGCGGAGACCGGGGGAGATCGTGCTTGTTCATGGAAGTAGTGGCCTCGCCCGATGGGCGAGGCCACTACTTCATGGATCGAGTGCGAACATGCCAGCGGCGGGCGCAGGGCGAGGCGAGGGCGCGGGTCAGTTAGCTGGCTTCGACGATCATGGCGGCGCCGACCGTGCGGTTGGTGGCCTCGTCGATGATGACGAAGCCGCCGGTGGTGCGGTTACGGCGGTACTCGTCGGCCAGCAGCGGCACCGTTGTGCGCAGCCGTACCCGGCCGATCTCGTTGAGTCGCAGCTCGTCGGCCGACTCGTCGCGGTGCAGCGAGTTGATGTCCAACCGATAGTGCAGACCCCGCACGATCGCCCGTGCCGACCGGGTGGTGTGCTTGATCGCGTACCGGCCGCCGACCCGCAGCGGGCTGGTCTCGTCCATCCAGCAGATCATCGCCTCGATGTCCTGGGCGACCGTCGGCGCGTTGTTCGGCCGGCAGATCAGGTCACCTCGGGAGATGTCGATCTCGTCGGTCAGCCGTACCGTCACCGACATCGGCGGAAACGCCTCCGCGACCGGCCCGTCGGCGGTCTCCACGGCGGCGATCCGGCTGGTGAAGCCGGACGGCAGCACCATGACCTCGTCCCCCGGCTTCAGCACACCGGAGGCGACCTGACCGGCGTAGCCCCGGTAGTCGGTGACCGTCGTGGACTGGGGGCGGATCACGTACTGCACGGGGAACCGGACGTCGACCAGGTTGCGGTCGCTGGCAATGTGCACCCGCTCCAGGTGGTGCAGCAGCGACGGGCCCTCGTACCACGGCATGTTCTCCGACCGGGCGACGATGTTGTCGCCGCGCAGCGCCGAGATCGGCACCACGGTCAGGTCGGGTACGTCGAGTTTCGCGGCGAACGCGGTGAACTCGTCGGCGATCCGCTCGTAGACCTCCTGCGACCAGTCCACCAGGTCCATCTTGTTCACGCAGAGGACCAGATGCGGCACCCGCAGCAGCGAGCAGAGGAACGCGTGCCGGCGGGACTGCTCGACCAGGCCCTTGCGCGCGTCCACCAGGATCAGCGCCAGGTCGGCCGTCGAGGCCCCGGTGACCATGTTGCGGGTGTACTGGATGTGCCCGGGCGTGTCCGCGATGATGAACTTGCGTCGGGGCGTGGCGAAGTACCGGTACGCCACGTCGATGGTGATGCCCTGCTCGCGCTCGGCGCGCAGGCCGTCGGTGAGCAGCGCCAGGTTGGTGTACTCGTCGCCACGGGCCGCGCTGACCGCCTCCACCGCCTCCAACTGGTCGGTGAAGAGCGACTTGGTGTCGTAGAGCAGCCGGCCGATCAGGGTCGACTTGCCGTCGTCCACGCTGCCGGCGGTGGCGAACCGCAGCAGGTCCATCGGCCGTGCCTCACCGGTGGCCTCGGTGCCGGCGGCGGCCGGGGCCACGATCTCGGTGGTCATCAGAAGTACCCCTCCCGCTTGCGGTCCTCCATGGCGGCCTCGCTGACCCGGTCGTCACCACGGGTCGCGCCCCGTTCGGTGATCCGCGTGGCCGCCACCTCCTCGATGACCTTCTCCACGGTGTCCGCGTCCGAGCGGACCGCCGCGGTGCAGGAGGCGTCCCCGACGGTGCGGTAGCGCACCTGCGCCTTGAACCGCTCCTCGCCCGCGCGGGGACGGAAGAACTCGTTGACCGCGTAGAACATCCCGTCGCGCTCGATCACCTCGCGCTCGTGCGCGTAGTAGATCGACGGCAGCGGGATGCGCTCGGAGGCGATGTAGTGCCACACGTCCAACTCGGTCCAGTTGGACAACGGGAAGACCCGGATCGACTCGCCCGGGTGGTGCCGGCCGTTGTAGAGCGACCACAGCTCCGGGCGCTGGTTCTTGGGATCCCACTGGCCGAACTCGTCGCGGAAGCTGAACACCCGCTCCTTGGCCCGCGCCTTCTCCTCGTCGCGGCGGGCGCCACCGAACAGCGCGTCGAAGCGGTGCTTCTCGACCGCGTCCAGCAGCACCGGCGTCTGGATCCGGTTGCGCATCCCGTCACCGGACTCGCGGACCAGCCCGCTGGCCAGGGCCTCCGGAACGCTCGCCACCACGAGTTGCAACCCCAGCTCGGCGACCCGCTGGTCGCGGTATTCGAGCACCTCGGGGAAGTTGTGCCCGGTGTCGACGTGCATGACGGGAAAGGGGATGTTGGCCGGGGCGAACGCCTTCTGCGCCAACCGCAGCATGACGATCGAGTCCTTGCCGCCGGAGAAGAGCAGCACCGGGCGTTCCAGCTCGGCGACAACCTCGCGCATCACGAAGATGCTCTCCGCCTCAAGGGCGTCCAGATGGGAGACCCGGTAGGCCGCGGGGGACGTCATGACACTCGCTCGCTCATCCGATTTCCAGACCTTTCCGGTCGGACATGTCAAGAAGTGCGCTCAGGCTACCCGGAATGCCTCTGCAGCGCTGCAAGCAACCGGTTGGCGAGATCCTTGCGACAGACCAGCAGGTCCGGCAGGCGCGGATCCGCCTCGTTGTATCGAAGCGCAGAACCGTCGATCCGGGAAGCGTGTAGCCCGGTGGCCGTCGCCACAGCAACCGGGGCGGCCGAGTCCCACTCGTACTGCCCACCCGCATGGATGTACGCGTCCACCTCGCCGGTCACCACCGCGGCGATCTTCGCACCGGCCGAACCCATCGGCACGAGGTGCGCGCCGACGTCCTCGGCCAGGTCGGTGAGGAACACCGGCGGCCGGCTCCGGCTCGCCGCCAGACGGATCTTCCGCTCACCGGCCGTCGCCGCCTCCACCGTCATCGGCGGGTACGCGGGCGGATAGTCGGTGCCCAGCACCCGGTGCTGCGCCGGCAACCCGACGGCCCCGGCGACCAGCCCGTGCGGGCTCGGCGCGCTCCGCGCCCAGAGGGCGACGTGCACCGCCCAGTCCGAGCGGCCCTCCTCGGCGAACTCCCGGGTGCCGTCCAACGGATCGATGATCCACACGCGGTCCGCGGTCAGTCGGGACACCGCGCCGGTGTTCACCTCGGCCGCCCAGGCCAACCGCGAGCCCTCGTCCTCCTCGGAGAGCACCGCGTCGCCCGGCCGCCACCGCGCCAACTCCGTGCGGATCAGGTCGTGCGACACCTTGTCCCCGGCCGACTTCAGCGCGCCCGGGTCCGCGAAGCCCAACTCCGCCCGCAGGTCGAGCAGCGCCTGACCGGCCCGCGAGGCCAACCACCGGGCGAACGCCCCGTCGATCATCGGAGGACTGCCCATCTGCCCGCTCCCGTCGCCTCACCGCGGCCCGTGCCCGCACGCACCGATCGGCCGCGACCCGCGTCGCCGGTCACGGCACGCCGAAAGGCGCAGACTACCGGCCAACCGTTTCCGATCCGGTACGCCCCGCCCGGCCAGAGACTGTCGGAAAGTCCGTGGCGAGCGAGGCGGAGTCCATGCGGCGATCCGGCAAGGCGGGGTTTGGTCCGGATACCGGCGTTGTATCCGGACCAAACCCCAACGCCGCCGGTCGCCGGATGGGCCCGCCGCAGCCGGTGCGGGGCTTCCCGACAGTCTCTAACCGCCGTGATACAGGTTCTGGGTCGGCTCCACGCCTTTGACGATCACCGACTCCACCACGTCGGCGGCCCGGTCCACCAGGAAATCGAGCTCTTTGCGTTCCGCCGCGCCGAAATCCGACAGCACGTAATCCGCCGGATCCTGCCGCCCCGGCGGCCGACCCACGCCGAACCGCACCCGGACGTAGTCCTTGGTGCCCAACGACTTGGACATCGAACGCAGGCCGTTGTGCCCGCCCTCGCCGCCGCCACACTTGATCCGCACCTGGCCGAAGCCGATGTCCAGCTCGTCATGCACCGCGATCACCTGGGCCGGGGGCACCTTGTAGAACTGCGACAGCGCCGCGACCGGCCCACCGGACAGGTTCATGTACGTCAGTGGCTTCACCAGCACCAGCTTCGGGCCGCCGAACCCCAGCCGCCCTTCCGCGACCTCGGCCACCGCCCGCTTGTGCCGACCGAAACGCGCGCCCAACCGCCCCGCCAGCAGCTCCGCCACCATGAACCCGACGTTGTGCCGGTTCCCGGCGTACTCCCGGCCCGGATTGCCCAGGCCGACCACCAGCCACGGCCCCGCCTCGTCCGTCACGACCCGCCCCTCCCGCCGTCTTCACCGACTCCCGATACGCCGGCAGGCGCCCCCGAAAATCGGGGACGCCTGCCGCACGGTACGAACCGATCAGGCCTCGGTACGAGCCTCGGTGTTCTCGGCGCCCTCGGCGGCGTCCGCGCCCTCGGAGCCCTCGGTGACCTCGCCGGTCTCGGCCTCGGCCTCCTCGGTGGCCTCCTCGACCTCGGGCAGCGTCGCCTCGAGCTGCTCGGCGGTCGGCGCGGCGGTCACCGCGGCGACCGGCAGCGTCGGGTCGACGGCCAGCTCGACACCGTTGGGCAGCTCGACATCGCCGGCGGTCACCGAGGAACCGGCCTCCAGGCCCTCGATCGACGCCTCAAGGTGGTCCGGCACCTTGGTGGCGTCGGCGGTCACCGAGAGGGTGTCGTGGTCGTGCACGATCAGGGTGTCCCGCGCGGCCTCGCCGGTCAGCTGGACCGGCACCTCGACGGTGACCTTCTCGCCCCGGCGCACCAGGATGAGGTCCACGTGCTCGAAGGTGTCCCGGATCGGGTCACGCTGGATCGCCTTCGGCAGCGCCAGCACCTGGGTGCCGTCGGTGATGTCGATCGCGAAGAGCTGGTTGGCGCCACCCTTGCGGATCGCGGCGGCGAACTCCCGCGACGGCAGCGCGATGTGCTTGGGCTTCTCGCCGTGGCCGTACAGCACGGCGGGCACCTTGCCGGCCCGGCGGGTACGGCGGGCACCACCCTTGCCGAACTCGGTACGGGGCTCGGCGCTGATCTTTACCTCGGACACGGGGAAACTCCTGATGCTTTTCGCTGCGGCGGCTTGTCGTCTTGCGGTGCTGGGGCGAGGGGCTCGCTGGGGCTCATGCGTCATGAACGACTGCCCGGAGCACCGCGTCGATGACGGTGCCTCCGTGCGGCGCTTTTCAGCGGCCCGCCGGGCACCCTCGCCGTGGCAACCGCACCAGTCTACCCGAGCTGTTTCCCGAGTTTCCGGCAGTCCCCGATCACCGCTCCCGCCCATGTGTTAGGAAGGGCCCCTTTACCCCCATGAGGCGTTAACAAGGGGCCCTTCCTTACGCGCGGCGCGGCGTGGCGGTCAGCTCAGGCCACCGAAGAGGGTGGTCACCGAGCCGTCGTCGAACACCTCCCGGATCGCCCGCGCCAGCAGCGGCGCGATCGACAGCACGGTCAGCTTGTCCAGCTGCTTATCCGGCGGCAACGGCAGCGTGTTGGTCACCACGACCTCGCAGATCGGGCTGTTCTTCAACCGCTCGGTCGCCGGGTCCGACAGGAGCGCGTGGGTGGACGCCACCACGATCTCCGCCGCACCCGACTCCTTGAGGATGTCCGCCGCCTTGGTGATCGTGCCACCGGTGTCGATCATGTCGTCGACGATCAGGCAGACGCGACCCTCCACCTCACCGACCACCCGGTTTGCCACCACCTGGTTCGGCTTCATCGGGTCGCGGGTCTTGTGGATGAACGCCAGCGGGCAGCCACCCAGCCGGTCGGTCCACCGCTCGGCCACCCGCACCCGACCCGAATCCGGCGCGACCACGGTCATCGGCCGGCCGGCGTACCGGTGCTCCACGTACTCGGCGAGGATGTCCATCGCGAAGAGGTGGTCCACCGGCCCGTCGAAGAAGCCCTGGATCTGCGCGGTGTGCAGGTCGACGGTGAGGATCCGGTTCGCGCCGGCCGTCTTCAGCAGATCCGCCACCAGCCGGGCCGAGATCGGCTCCCGACCCCGGTGCTTCTTGTCCTGCCGCGCGTACGGGTAGAACGGCAGCACGACGGTGATCCGCTTGGCCGACCCCCGCTTCAGCGCGTCCACCATGATCAGGGTCTCCATGACCCAGGTGTTCACCCCGTGCGTCACGGACTGCACCACGAAGGCGTCCGAACCACGTACCGAATCCTTGAATCGTACGAAAATCTCGCCGTTGGCGAACTCGTACGCGTCGGCCGGCGTCGGTGCCACACCGAGCACCTCGCCGATCTCCTTGGCCAGCTCCGGGAAACCCCGTCCGGAGAAGAGCATCAGGCTCTTGCGGTTTTCGGCGACGATGCTGCCCATGGGCCCGTCTGCTCCCGTTTGTCGGCGGTACCCGGCCCGGTGGTGGTGGGTCGGGGACTATTCGGTTGCAGTATCTCCCGCGCCGGACGCACCGCCCACCGTCTCGGCCCGCCCGTGCATTGCCTCACTGTCGCTTGCGGTGCCACCCACCTCCGACGCACCCTTCGCGTCACTGGCGCGCTGCGCGGCCTCGGCCGCCGCCGTGCCGGCCCGCCGCTTCACCACCCAGCCCTCGATGTTGCGCTGGCGCGCGCGGGCGACACCCATCGCGCCCGCCGGCACGTCGTCCACGATCACCGAGCCGGCCGCCGTGTACGCGCCGTCACCCACCTCGACCGGCGCGACGAACATGTTGTCCGCCCCGGTCCGGGCGTGGCTGCCGATCACCGTGCGGTGCTTGTTGACCCCGTCGTAGTTGACGAAGACCGACGCGGCGCCGATGTTGGTCTGCTCGCCGATCGTGGCGTCACCCACGTACGTCAGGTGCGGCACCTTGGAACCGGCGCCGATCTCGGAGTTCTTCACCTCGACGAACGTGCCGACCTTCGCCTTGTCGGCGAGCCGCGCGGCGGGCCGCAGGTACGCGTACGGGCCCACGCTGGCGCCCGCGCCCACCTCGGCGCCCACGGCGTGGCTGCGCACCACCGACGCGGCCGGGCCGACGATCGTGTCAATCAGCGTCACGTCCGGCCCGACCAGCGCGCCCGCGCCGACCACCGTGGCCCCGCGTAGCTGGGTGTTCTGGTCGATCACCGCGTCGCGGTCCAGCGCCACCGTCACGTCGATCCAGGTCGTCGCCGGGTCGAGCAGGCTCACCCCGGTGCGCATCCACGCTTCGTTGACCCGGTCACGCAGCAGCCGCCGCAGCGACGCCAGCTCCACCCGGTCGTTGCAGCCCAGCGTCTCGACATGGTCGACAGCCACGTGCACCGCGACCGGCTCGCCGACGGAGCGGAGCAGGCCGAACACGTCGGTCAGGTACTCCTCGCCCTGGTCGTTGTCGGTGGAGAGCTTGCCCAGCGCGTCGCGCAGCCGCACCGCGTCGAACGCGTAGATGCCGGCGTTGATCTCCCGGATCGCGCGCTGGGTCGCGTCGGCGTCGCGTTCCTCGACGATCTGCTCCAGCCGGCCGTCGGCGTCCCGGACGATCCGCCCGAGCCCGGTCGGGTCGGGCACCTCGGCGGCCAGCACGGTGGCCGCGGCGGCGGCTTCCTCGTGCGCGGTCACCAGCGCGCCCACCGTCTCCGGTCGCAGCAACGGCACGTCCCCGTTGATGACCACGACCGTGCCGGCGCCCTCCGGCACGGCGTCCAACGCGATCCGCACGGCATGTCCGGTGCCGAGCTGCTCGGCCTGGAGCACGGGCGTGGCGTCGGGGGCGATCTCGGTCAGGTGGGCCCGGACCTGGTCGGCGCCGTGGCCTACCACGACGACGGTACGGTCGGCGGCCAGCGGCCCGGCCGCGCTCAGCACGTGGCCGAGCAGGGTACGGCCGAGCAGGGGGTGCAGCACCTTGGGCAGTGTCGACTTCATCCGCTTGCCCTCACCCGCGGCGAGCACGACGACGGTACGAAGGTGGGGCTGGGGCACGACGTGGCTCCCGTCGGGACGGCGGACACTCTCGCGGCCATGCTAACCACGCGGCCCGGCAGCCCGTCCTCTTACCCCCAGCAGAACCCAAAACGGACCTGTAGGGACAGCTCGGCCGCCAGGGTTCGAACCTGAAATACGGGTACCAAAGACCCGGGTGTTGCCAATTACACCACGGCCGATCGCAGCGTCAAGAACTCCGTCGCCTCAGGGGCGAGCATCCTGCCGCTACACCTTAACGCCCGACGGCCGCGACGCCAGCACTCACGCCCTTCATGATCCCCTCGACGTCGCCGACCAGCGCGCGTGGCTCGAGACCTCAGCGACGGCGACACCCCGCTCGAACGGCCGCCCAGGCGGCGCACCATGGCGACGAACGGAACGGCCATGACCAGGGCTTTAGGACCTACGTACGACAGCTTTTCCAAACTTCCCCGTGCGATCTACCGAGCCGTAAGTTACGGTGACGTAGGCGTAGGTTCGTGATCGTTTCCGTCCCCTCTGCGAGGTGCCATGTCCACCACCCTGGTCGAACCCAACACCGCCGGCCCCGGCCCGAAACCGCTCACCGACGGCAGTCAGTCCTCCGGGATCCTGGCCGCCCTGTGGGCCTTCGTCGTGATCCCCTTCGTGGCCCTGCTGGTCGCCGTGCCGGTCGCCTGGGGCGGCTGGCTGGGCTGGACCGACGTGGTCATCGGTTTGGTCTGGTACGTGGTCTCCGGGCTCGGCATCACGGTGGGCTTCCACCGCTACTTCACGCACGGCTCGTTCAAGGCCAAGCGGTGGCTGCGGGCGACCCTGGCGGTCGCGGGTTCGCTGGCGGTACAGGGCGAGATCATCCAGTGGGTGGCCGACCACCGGCGGCACCACGCCTTCTCCGACCTGGAGGGTGACCCGCACTCGCCGTGGCGGTTCGGCACCAGCTTCTGGGCGCTGACGCGGGGTCTGTTCCACGCACACGTGGGCTGGCTGTTCCGCCGCGAGCTGTCCAACCGGGAGCGGTTCGCACCGGATCTGATCGCCGACCGTGACATCAGCCGGGTGGATCGACTGTTCCCCGTGCTGGTGGCCGTCTCGCTGCTCGGCCCGGCGCTGATCGGCGGCCTGGTGACCTGGTCGTGGCAGGGTGCGCTCACCGCGTTCTTCTGGGCCGGGCTGGTCCGGATCGGCCTTCTGCACCACGTCACCTGGGCGATCAACTCGGTCTGCCACGTGTACGGCGAGCGCCCGTTCGCGATGCGCCAGGGCGACCGCGCGTCGAACTTCTGGCCGCTGGCGATCCTGTCGTTCGGTGAGAGCTGGCACAACCTGCACCACGCCGACCCGACCAGCGCGCGGCACGGTGTGCTGCGCGGTCAGGTGGACATCTCGGCCCGGGTGATCTGGCTGTTCGAGAAGGTCGGCGCGGCGTCGCAGGTGCGCTGGCCGAAGCCCGAACGCCTCGCGGCCAAGCTCGTGAAGCCTGTCGCACCCCGGTAAACCGGGCGGTGCCGCGGGGTGCCGCCTGGCAGGATGGCCGGATGACCGAGCGGAGCGGGGGGACCGGACGGGGAGCCGGGCCCGATCCGGGTACGGTCGGACGGCACGGCAGGGCGGCCGGACCGCCCGCCAGTGAGGCGACGACGTGAGCGGGCACAGCGGAGGCACCATTCCACGGCAGGGCGTCACCGAGCGCCAGCGAGGCGGCGACATGCCCGAGGTCAGTGACGAAACCGGCGGCCGGCGGCCAGTGCCGGCTGCGGCGGCGAAAGCCAAGCCCCCCTCCCGGGTACGCATGTCCGCTGCGCAGCGGCGGGAGCAGTTGATCGCGATCGGCCGGCAACTGTTCGCCGAGCGAGGGTTCGACGCCACCTCCATCGAGGAGGTGGCGGCCCGCGCCAAGGTCTCCAAGCCCGTGGTGTACGAGCACTTCGGTGGCAAGGAGGGGCTGTACGCGGTCGTGGTCGACCGGGAGGTCCGGGCCCTGCTGGACCGGATCACCACGGCGCTGACGGCGGGGCATCCGCGTGAGTTGCTGGAGCAGGCCGCGATGGCCCTGCTGGGCTACATCGAGGAGGAGACCAGCGGGTTCCGGGTGCTGGTCCGCGAGTCGCCGCTGATGTCCGGCACGGCCACCTTCAGCAGCGTGATGAACGACGTGGCCCACCAGGTCGAGCACATCCTGGGCGCCGAGTTCAAGAGCCGCGGGTACGACCCGAAGCTGGCCGAGCTCTACTCGCAGGCGTTGGTGGGCATGGTCGCGTTGACCGGCCGCTGGTGGCTGGAGGTGCGCAAGCCGCGCAAGGAGACGGTGGCGGCGCACCTGGTCAACATGGCCTGGAACGGGTTGTCGCACCTGGAGGCGAAGCCCACGTTGATCACCGCCCGCCGCCACTGACCGTTCAGCGGCGGTGCACCTCGGCCACCGGATGTTTGCGGCGTTCCAGCTCCGCCTCGGCGTGCTCCGACGGGCCGATTTTGTCGTAGAGGCCGGTGCCGAGCAGGATCAGGCCGAACAGCATCGACACGATCACGGTCGACATCGAGAAGTTGAGGAAGTTCGCGTCGGTCTGCAGCACGGACATCATGAGGATGCTGGTCGCCAGGAACACCACCCCGGCGGTGAGGTTCATGTAGTGGCCGAGGTTGCCGCGCCGGGACGCCCCGATGATCAGGACGACTCCGAAGACCACCGAGGCGAGCGAGAAGGCCAGGTTGGTGCGGAGCCCGAGGGCCCAGTGGCTGCCCCGGTCGAAGAGCGGGTCGCCGATCGTCTCGGCGACACCCCAGACGCCGAAGACCAGGATGTAGACGCCGATCAGGCCGGAGAGGACCCGGTAGAGCGGCCGTGCCGGATGGTTCACCGGAAAGTGCGGCATACCAAACCCCATCCACCTGAATTAGACCATTTCAGGAGGATTGTCACCCAGGCAAGAGTCAACTGTCCGAAGAACCCCAAAGCCCGAAAGGGTCCGCCGCAGGCTGGACCAGGTCAGGTTTTCGCCGGAGCCCGAGCTGCGCAGGGATCAAGCCTGACCGCCCGGAGCAGCTCGGGCTCCGGCGAAAACCCACGGCCGCAACCAAGAAACGAACTCAGAGCACGAGACGAGCCTTCTGGAACGCCTCCGCCTCATCCTCCGTGCCGACCTTGCCGTACATGCCGGCCATGAGCAGCACCAGGGCGGCCGTCATCACGACCATCACGGTGAAGATGCTGAAGTTGAAGAAGTTGGCGTCCGTCCGGATGAAGGCCAGACCGGCCAGGCTGATCGCCATCAGGGCGTACGCCAGCCACTGGTTGATCGCCACGTCGATGTTGCGGCCGAGCGCGGTGCCGACCAGCACGACGAGCCCGAGCAGCACGCACAGCAGCGAGAAGCCGAGGTTGGTGCCCTGGCCGAGGACGCGGGTGTCGTCCTGGGCGAGGATCTCGTTGCCGGCGCTCGCGATGATGCCGAGCACGCCGAAGACCACCAGGTACAGACCGGTCAGCCCGCCGATCGCCCGGTAGATCGGCCGCGCGGGGTGGTTGACGGGGGTGTGGGCCATGTCTGAGTCTCCAAGGGTGAGGTGTCGCCGACGATTGTCCCGCATGTGTCGGTGTGACGCCGCACACGGCCCCCGCGCCGGCGTGCCCGGCCCACTCAGCCCTCGGGCAGGTCCTCCGCGAGGGTTATCCAGGTCTCCTCGATCCGTTCCCGTTCGGCGCGCAGATCCTTGAGCTGGGTGTCCAGCTCGGCGACGCGGGCGTAGTCGGTGGCGTCGGCGGCGAGTTGGTCGAGCAGGGTCACCTCGCGCTGGTCGAGCTTGCCGAGCTGCCGTTCCAGCCGGGTCAGCTCCTTGCGGGCCTGGCGCACCTCGGCGGCGGACATGCCACCCCCGGTGGGCCCCGCCGGCGCGACCGAGCCGGTCCCACCCGCCCGGGTGGCGCCGGCTCGCTCGGCGGTCCGCGCGAGGTACTCGTCGACGCCACCGGGCAGGTGCACGAGCCGGCCGTCGCCGAACATCCCGTACGCCGTGTCGGTGACGCGCTCGATGAGGTAACGGTCGTGGCTGGCCACGATGATCGTGCCGGGCCAGGAGTCGAGCAGGTCCTCCAGCGCGGCCAGAGTGTCGGTGTCCAGGTCGTTGGTGGGCTCGTCGAAGAGCAGCACGTTGGGCTCACCGGCGAGCAGCCGCAGCATCTGCAACCGGCGACGCTCACCGCCGGACAGGTCGCTGACGGGCGTCCAGAGCCTGCGGTCGTCGAACCCGAAGACCTCGGCGAGCTGGGCGGCGGAGACCTCCCGGTCGCCGAGCTGCACCCGGCGGGCGACCTCCTCGACGGCCTCCAGCACCCGCAGGTGACCGGGCAGCTCGGCGAGTTCCTGGGAGAGGAACGCCGGTCGCACCGTGGAGCCGGTGCCGAGGCGGCCGCCGTCGGGGCGGGTGATGCCGGCGAGCATCCGCAGCAGGGTGGTCTTGCCAGCGCCGTTGGCGCCGAGGATGGCGATCCGGTCGCCGGGGCCGACCAGCCAGGTGGCGTCGCGCAGGATCTCCTTCGGCCCGGCGTGCAGCTCGACGTTCTCCAGCTCGTACACCTGCTTGCCGAGCCGGGACACGGCCATGCGCTGCAACGACATGGTGTCGCGGGCCGGCGGCACGTCGGCGATCAGCGCGTTCGCGGCGTCGATGCGGAACTGCGGCTTGGAGGTCCGGGCCGGTGGGCCGCGCCGCAGCCAGGCGATCTCCTTGCGAAGCAGGTTCTGCCGACGGGCCTCGGTGGCGGCGGCGACGCGTTCACGCTCGGCGCGGGCGAGGGTCCAGGCGGCGAAGCCACCCTCGTACGCCCGGACGGTCTGGTCGGCGACCTCCCAGGTGGTGGTGCAGACGGCGTCCAGGAACCACCGGTCGTGGGTGACCACGACGAGGGCGCCCTTGCGGCCGACCAGGTGCCGGGCCAGCCAGTCGACACCGCCGACGTCCAGGTGGTTGGTGGGCTCGTCGAGGATCAGCAGGTCCGAGTCGCGGACGAGCAGCGCGGCGAGCGCCACCCGCCGCCGTTCGCCACCGGACATCGGGCCGACCGGCTGGTCGAGGCCGAGGTGCGGCATGCCGAGGCCGTCGAGGATGTTGCGGACGCCGGCGTCACCGGCCCACTCGTGCTCGGCGCCCATGCCCTCACCGAGCCAGGCCGTGCCCAGCACGACGTCCCGGACGGTGGCGTCCGGAGCGAGGGTGAGCTGCTGCGGCAGCCAGAGCACGCGCAGGTCGCGGCGGTGGGTGACCCGACCGTCGTCGGGATCCTCCTGCTTGGTGAGCAGGCGCAGCAGGGTGGACTTGCCGGCGCCGTTGAGGCCGACCACACCGATCCGGTCGGCGTCGTCCAGGCCGAGCGAGACGTCCGTGAGCAGCCGCCCGGCGGCGCCGTACCCCTTGGACACCCGGTCCAGATTGACGATGTTGGCCACGTTCCACCCTTCAAGATCAAGGCGTCCGGGTGCCGGCGGGCACCTCGGGACGCCTGAACCCAAGGGTACGCGGACGTCCCGGCCACCCGCGCCGCGCGGGCCGTCCGGGACGCGACGTCAGCCGACGCGCGCGCCCGCCACGGGCCCGTGCGCGACCCGTGCCTCCCGGCACACACCGGCGCTGGTCAGCTCGACGGCGATCCGCTCGGCGTCGGCGGCGTCCGCGGCGAGAAAGACGCAGGTCGGGCCGGAGCCGGAGACGATGCCGGTGAGCGCGCCGGCTGCCTCGCCAGCCTTGAGGGTGTCGGCCAGGGCGGGCCGCATGGCCAGCGCGGCATCCTGCAGGTCGTTGCCGAGCGTCCGGGCGAGGACCCGGGGGTCACGTTGACGCAGCGCGCCCAGCAGCGCGTCGGTGCTGCCCAGCGGGGCGCCGGCGGCGCCGGAGTCGCGCAGCCGATCCAGCTCGCGGTACGCGGCAGGGGTGGACAGGCCGACGTCGGCGATCGCCACGACCCAGTGCCACGAGGTGGCCCGGGCCAGTACCGGGCTGACCGCCTCACCCCGGCCGGTGCCCAGCGCGGTGCCGCCGTAGATCAGGAACGGCACGTCGGAGCCCAGGTCGGCGGCGATCCCGGCCAGCTCGTCCCGGGACAGCCCGGTGCCCCACAGCGCGTCACAGGCCACCAGCGCGGCGGCCGCGTCGGCGCTGCCGCCGGCCAGCCCTCCGGCGAGCGGGATCTGCTTGCGCAGGTGCAGGCGGGCGTGCGGCAGCACCCCCGCGTACCCGGCCAGGGCGTGCGCGGCGCGGATCACCAGGTTGGAGTCGTCCAGCGCCAGCTCGCCGGTGCCCTCACCCTCCATGGTCAACGCCAGCGTGTCGCCCCGGCGGGCGGTCAGCTCGTCGTGGATGGAGATGGCGTGATAGACGGTGTTCAGCTCGTGGTAGCCGTCGCGGCGCAGCGGGCCCACCCCGAGGTGCAGGTTCACCTTGGCGGGCACCCGGACCTTCACCGGCCCGGCGGCCCCGCGTCGCTCGTCCTCGTCGTCCGGTCGCCAGGCCTCGGTCACGGGGTGATGTCCCGAACGCGCAGGCGGATGTCGAACGGCTTGGCCACGATCAGCTCCTCGGCAAAGTCGGCGGCCAGCTCGTAGCGGCCGTCGACCAGGTCGTACGCGTACACGTGCACCGGATTCTGCTCGATCCGCCAGTAGTGCGGGATCCCGGCATCGGCGTAGTCGGCCGGCTTCTCCAGCCGGTCCCGCCGTCGGGTGCCGGGCGAGACGACCTCGACGGCCAGCATGACCTGCTCGGCGTCGAAGTAGTGGCTTGTACCGACAAGGGGCCGGCGTAGTAGCACCACGTCCGGTTCAAGGGTGTTGCGGTGGTTGAGCGCCACTCCGACGGCGGTAGCGGGCGACAGATCCAGCGGGGCGTGCTGTCGCAGCCACATCCAGAGCAGGCTGCTGATGTTCTGGTGGTCATAGGTGGGGGAAGGGACCACGACGAGGACTCCGTCACGTAGCTCGACGCGGGGGGCGTCGCCGGGCAGGGCCAGCACGTCCTCGATGGTGTGGTTGGCCAGTCGCTGCCGGACGGGATCCGGGCCCCACATCCCCTGGGCGGCGGGCTCGATCGGCTGCGCGGTCACTCGTACACCTCCTCGGCGGGCACGGCGTCAGCCTACTTCGCGGCCGGCGTACCGACCGGGGCCGACGCGGCGATGGCGGCGAACTGCTCGACGGTCAGGGACTCCCCCCGGGCCCCGGGGTCGACGCCGGCTGCGGTCAGCGCGGCGGCGGCCCGGTCCGGGCCACCGGCCCAGCCGGCCAGCGCGGCGCGCAGGGTCTTGCGGCGCTGCGCGAACGCCGCGTCCACGACGGCGAAGACCCGCTCCCGCGGCACGTCGGCGCGGGGCGGCTCGTGGCAGGTGAAGGCGACCAGACCGGAGTCGACGTTGGGCACCGGCCAGAACACGTTCGGCGGCACCTTACCGGCGCCTCGGGCGTGGGCGTACCAGGCGAGCTTGACCGACGGGATGCCGTACACCTTGGAGCCGGGACCGGCGACGAGCCGGTCGGCGACCTCCTTCTGCACCATCACCAGGCCGTGCCGGAGGCTGGGCAGCTCGGCGAGCAGGTGCAGCACCACGGGTACGGCGACGTTGTAGGGCAGGTTCGCGACCAGCGCGGTCGGCGGCGGGTCGGCCAGCTCGGAGGCGGCGATGCGCAGCGCGTCGGCGCGGTGCACGGTGAGCCGGGCGGCGTCCGCCCCGGCGTGCCGGGCGGCGGTCTCCGGCAGCGCGCCGGCGAGCACCGGGTCGATCTCCACGGCGTGCACGTGCCCGGCGACCGGCAGCAGCCCCAGGGTGAGTGAGCCGAGCCCGGGGCCCACCTCCAGGGCCACGTCGTCGGGGGTCAGGCCGGCGGCGGTGACGATCCGCCGCACCGTGTTCGGGTCGTGCACGAAGTTCTGGCCAAGCTTCTTGGTGGGCGCGACGCCCAGCCGGGCGGCCAGCTCCCGGATCTCCGCCGGGCCGAGGAGACCGGTCATGGCTGGCAGCGTATGCGCCCCCACCCCACCGTTAGGAAGGGCCCCTTGTACAACACCAGGCGATTGCAAGGTGCCCTTCCTAACGTTTGGGCGGGCGATGGGGGTGGGCTCACCACGGGCCGAAGGCCCGGTCGCCGGTGGCGGAGATGGCCGCGCACAGCTCATCCAGGTCGCTGCCGGTGGTCGCGGCGAGGGACCGCACGGTGAGCGGGATGAGGTACGACGCGTTCGGCCGGCCCCGGTGCGGGGTCGGGGTGAGGTAGGGGGCGTCGGTCTCCACCAGGATCTGGTCCAGCGGGGTGAGCGCGGCGGCCTCGCGCAGGGCCGTGGCGCTGCCGAACGTGACGGTGCCGGCGAAGCTGAGCAGGTAGCCCCGACGCACGCACTCGCGGGCGAACTCGGCGTCACCGGAGAAGCAGTGCAGCACCACCGTGTCCGGTGCGCCCTCGTCGTCGAGGATCCGCAGCACGTCGGCGTGCGCGTCCCGGTCGTGGATGACCAGCGTCCGCCCGTACCGCTTGGCGATGGCGATGTGCGCCCGGAAGCTCGTCTCCTGCGCCGCGCGCCCCTCGTCGCCGGTGCGGAAGAAGTCCATGCCGGTCTCGCCGATCCCCCGGACCCGGTCGCGGGCGGCCAGCGACTCGATCTCCCGCAGGGCCTCGTCGAGGTCGGCCAGCCGGGGCACCTCGTTGGGGTGCAGCGCCACGGTGGCCAGCACGGCGGGATACGCCTCGGCGATGTCCGCGCCCCACCGCGAGGAGGCTACGTCCACGCCCACCTGGACCAGTCGGTCCACGCCCACCTTGCTGGCCACCGTGATCGCCGTGGCGACCGGGTCGTCGGACGGCCCGCCGCCGGGTACGCCGGCCTCGCTGACGGTGATGTCCAGGTGGGTGTGGCTGTCCAGCACCGGCCGGGGCAGCGGCTCGGGGGCGGGCGGGAACTCTCCGGCCCGCCGGGCGGCACGTTCGCGGCGGGTTTCAGTCGGCTCGCTCATCAGCGACAGCATCACACACCGGGGCCGTCCATCCGCCCGCCACCCGGCGTTCACCTCGACTACGCCGCGCGACTCTACCGTCGCCGGGTGAGCGAGCGCAGCGAGCGAACCATGAGGCACAGCAGCGTGGCGTCTCGCGCCGCTGCCGAGCGGAGCGAGGCGGGGGTGTGAGCGTCACACCCCACGCGAGCGACGCCGCCAGCGAACGGACCGGGCTGCGCGTGGCGTTCGGCGGCGGCGTCTACCCGGCCGAGGAGATCGCCCGGGGCGCCGCGTACGAGCTGTTCAGCGCCGAGGAGGTGGCCGGCTTCGAGCGGGCGCCGCGTCCGGGCAGCGCCCTGCCGTGGCGTCGGTTCGTGCACGTCACCGAGGTGAGCGCGGTGCACGGTGCCGTCGTGCCGGCCGAGGAGCCGGAGACACCGCTGATGATGCCGGCGCACCGGGAACACGGCTGGTCGCACGTACACCAGCTCAGCCAGCAGCCGTCCGCGGCGGGTGACCCGGTGTTGGCCGCAGTGCGTGCCTCGGCGGTCATCCGGCGCGGCACCCGAATGGTGAAGGTGCTCTCCGCCCGGCAGCTCGCCGGGTACGTGCGGGGTTGGCTGCCGCACGGCTTCTGCTACCGCGAGCACGACGTGGCGCACCTGCGTACGCCGTCGGCGACCACGGTGTTGCGCACCGACGGCGACGTCGGGCGGGACGGCTCGGACGTGGCGTACGCGCTGCGCTGGCGGGCCGCCGACCCGGGCGACTACGACGTGCCGGTGGGCGAGGCGCACCGGGGGCTGACGGCGTTGGCGTCCCGGGACCGGCTGGGCCCTCCGGTGCTGGGGACCGGTTTCGTGCCGAGCAACGGCCAGCTCATCCCCGAGTTCATCACCCGGGACTTCGCGGACCTGCCCATGCCGGCGAACGCGGCGCTTGTCGCCTACCCCGCCGAGGGCGTCGAGGTGGTGCTCTACAGCTACCAGGCCGAGCAGCGCGCGTGGCTGCGGATGGTGGGCCCGCAGTGGCGGCACCTGCTGGCCGCGGTGCCGGGCCTCTCTCCCGACCAGGAGTACGTGCCGACCGGCGACGCCCCGCGCTCCACCCAGCTGGTCGGCCTCCACGGCGATACCGAGTACGAGGCGGTGGCCGACCTGCCCGGCGGGTTCCGGGTGCTGGCGATGACCCGGGCGGCCCGCTACCCGGTGGAGGCGGTGGCCCGGCGGCTGCGGTTCGCGCAGTGGCGGGGCGTGTCGTGCCTGGTGCTGCGCGAGGAGGCCGGCTGGCTGCGGCTACGGCTGCGTTTCCCGGACTCGGACGCGGTGATCGCCACCGGCGCGCAGTGCCACGACCGGGGTGTCTACGAGACCTGGGCGCCGGGCGCCGAGGTGAGCGACGACCAGGTCATGGACACCCGGTACGTGATGTGACAGCGCGCGGCGGTGGGAGAGCCCGCCGCCGCGCGCCGTTCGCTGATCAGCCGGCCAGTCGGGCCAGTTCCTCGTCGACGATCGACGGGTCGAGCTTGCGGAACACCGGCTTCGGCGCGGCCAGCGGCCGACCGACCTCCAGTGGCACCGACTCCCAGCGCGCGCCCACCGTGTAGTCCCCGGTCAGCACCGGGTAGGCCGGCCCGCCGTCCAGGTCGTCGACCTGCTCGATGACCGGCATCGGCGCGTGCACGCCGGTGCCGCCCAGCAGCTCGTGCACCTGCTGCGCGGAGTGTGGCAGGAACGGGGTGAGCAGCGTGTTGGCGTCGCTGACCACCTGGAGGGCGACGTGCAGGATGGTGCCCTGGCGGGGCTTGTCGGCCTCGGCCTTGAGCTTCCACGGCGCCTGCTCGGACAGGTACTTGTTGGCCTCGGCGACGACCTTCATCGCCTCGCCGATGGCCTGCTTCTGCCGGTGCCGGCCGATCAGGTCGCCGACGGTGTCGAACCCGGCGCGGGCGACCGCGAGCAGCGCCTCGTCGGCCTCGGTGAGGCCGGCCGGATCGATCGACGGGATCGCCCCGAAGTTCTTCGCGGCCATCGAGACACACCGGTTGACCAGGTTGCCCC
Organism: Micromonospora sp. NBC_00617; assembly: GCF_045161355.1. NCBI lineage: Bacteria > Bacillati > Actinomycetota > Actinomycetes > Micromonosporales > Micromonosporaceae > Micromonospora > Micromonospora sp. NBC_00617. The sequence continues at coordinate 5,046,210 of NZ_CP107751.1, forward strand.
AGCCGGCGACCAGCTCGTCGTTGTTGCGGCGCAGGAACTCGGCCCAGGTGAAGTCGGTGTCGTTGCTCTCCGGGCCGGCGGCGGCGATGAAGTAGCGCAGCGCGTCGGCGTCGTAGCGCTCCAGGAAGTCGCGGACGTAGATGACCACCTTGCGGGACGAGGAGAACTTGCGCCCCTCCATGGTCAGGTATTCGCTGGAGACCACCTCGGTGGGCAGGTTGAGCCGGCCCAGCTCGCCCGGCTCGCCGTCGCGGGAGCCCTCGCCGGAGTAGCCGGAGAGCAGCGCCGGCCAGATCACCGAGTGGAAGACGATGTTGTCCTTGCCCATGAAGTAGTAGGACCGGGCGTCCTTGCCCTGGCCGTCGGCGGACCACCACTTCCGCCACGCCTCGGGATCGCCGGAGCGGCGGGCCCACTCGATGGAGGCGGACAGGTAGCCGATGACCGCGTCGAACCAGACGTAGATCCGCTTGTCGGGGCGGTCCCGCCAGCCGTCCAGCGGGATCGGTACGCCCCACTCCAGGTCCCGGGTGATCGCCCGGGGCTGGAGGTCGTCGAGCAGGTTGCGGGAGAACCGCAGCACGTTGGGCCGCCACCCGTCGCGGGTGTCCAGCCACTGGCGGAGCACGTCGGCCAGGGCGGGCAGGTCCAGGAAGAAGTGCTCGGTCTCGACGAACTTCGGGGTCTCGGAGTTGATCCGCGACTTGGGGTCGATCAGGTCGATCGGGTCGAGCTGGTTGCCGCAGTTGTCGCACTGGTCGCCGCGCGCGCTGTCGTACCCGCAGATCGGGCAGGTGCCCTCGATGTACCGGTCGGGCAGGGTGCGCCCGGTGGACGGCGAGATCGCCCCCATGGTGGTCTTCGGCACGATGTAGCCGTTGCGGTACATCCCCTCGAACAGCTCCTGCACCACTGCGTAGTGGTTGCGGGTGGTGGTGCGGGTGAACAGGTCGTAGGAGAGCCCGAGGCCGTGCAGGTCCTCCACGATCACCCTGTTGTACCGGTCGGCCAGCTCGCGCGGGGTGACCCCGTCGGCGTCGGCCTGCACCTGGATGGGGGTGCCGTGCTCGTCGGTGCCGGAGACCATGAGCACGTCGTGGCCGGCCATCCGCATGTACCGGGCGAAGACGTCGGAGGGAACGCCGAAACCGGAGACGTGGCCGATGTGGCGGGGGCCGTTGGCGTACGGCCAGGCCACTGCCGCGAGAACGTGACTCATGAGCAGCAAGCCTAGTGACCCGCCCGGGGCGTCCGCGAACCAATGGGGGGTGCCGGGCCGCCGGACCGGACCGACCACCCCGCCCATTGGTCCGATTTGTCGTCGACACGCGGCCCAGCTGCCCGATCTGCCTCGGCCACCGGTGTGCAATGAACGTCGTGACTGGCGAAGGAGCGGCCCGGGACCACGACGAGCGTCCCACCGGGCCGACCGGCGGCGACGAGCCGGGCGCACCCCGGGCCGCCGGGGTCGCGCCGCAACCCCGGCTGGTCCCCGCCGCCGAACCCGACCGGCCCGGCCACCAGCGGCCCACGCCGGCCGGGCGGGCAGCCGCGCCACGGCGGGACACCTCGACGGAGCTCGCGGCCACCCCGGCCCGGCCCACGCCGGCCGCGCCGGTCCCCACTCCGGCGCGGCCCAGCCCGACGGCGCCCGTGCCCAGCCCGGCCCGAGCATCCGGCGAGGCGCACCCGGCCGCCAGGGCCCCCGCCGTGGCGCACCCGGCCGCCAGGGCCCCCGCCGAGGTGGAGCCGACCACCGGGGCGCCGGTGGACGCGGTGCCACGCCGGGTGCCGGTACGCCAGCAGAGCCGTCGACGAGATGTTCACCGGGTCCACGGGGACCGGCCGCCGGACGACGAGGGCGCGTTCTGGGCCCCGATCGAGGAGGTGCACTGGGACGGCACCCCGATCCGCGAGGACGTCGCCCCCGAGCCTCGTGCCACGATGCGGGCTCGCCGTCCCGCCTCGCGGACGACCGCGTTGCCGGACCCGCTGCCTGGACTGACCGCGCTGGTGCTGCTGAGCCTGGTCGCGGCCTTCTTCGCCTGGGTCAGCGCCGGCCCGTTCTGGCTCGCGGTCGGGCACGGGCGCGACGGCACGGTGGTGATCGACCACTGCACCGGAGGCGGTCTCACCCAGCGGTGCCGGGGCATCTTCACCGCCGACGACGGGCGGTTCCTGGCCCACGGGGTACGGGTCAGCGGCGTACCCGCCGGAGGTGGCACCCCCGGGGCGGCGCTGCGGGCGCGGATGACCGGTCCGGACGGCGGCACCGTGTACGCCGACACCGGCGCGAGCCGACACCTGCGCTGGCTGCCCGGGCTGCTGGCGGTGCTCGGCTGCGCCGCCGGCATCGTCCGGTGGACGGGGTCGGCCCGGCTGCCCGGCCGGCGACACCGCCGCTGGGCGGTGGCCGCGGCTCTCGCCGGCCCGGCGCTGATCACCCTCGGCTTCCTCGCCGCTGCCTGGTGAGCCCGCCGACTCTTGATCCACGGTTCAGACTCGGGTCTGGCGGCCGCTCTGGAATGGCTCGGGCCCGCCCGATCACACCTTGAGGACGTCCACGTCGTACAGGGCCATCGACGCGTCGCGAGAGGCCAGGGTGAGGTTCTCGGTGATCGCCTGGGCCACCAACATGCGGTCGAAGGGGTCGCGGTGGTGTGGCGGCAGGCGGACAGCGGCGATGGCGTGGGCGTAGGTCACCGGGAGTTCCCGGAAGCCCATGTCTCTGACCCGCTCTGCGAGGTCAGTAGGCCCGGCGAGTTTCCCCGTACTCTGTTTGATGGTGATCTCCCAGAGTGTGACCGGGGAGAGGAAGATGTCCGGCTCGTGGCGTAGCCGGTCGAGGAACTCGGCGCCGAGGGTCGCGTCACCGGTGATGGCCCAGAGCGCGACGTGAGTGTCCAGCAGCAGGGTCATGCGCCGATGCCGAAGTCGGCGGCGATCTCGGCGTTGGTTTCTGGTGAGTCCCAGTCGCCGGAGAGGTCCAGTTGCCCGGCGAGGGAGCCGACGGCGGTGCGGTTGGCCCGCCGGACCAGGGGCACGACCTTTGCCACAGGCGTCCCGGCCCGGTCGATGATGATCTCCTCGCCGTGCTCCACCCGTTCGATGATGCGCGACAGATGGGTCTTGGCATCATGCATGTTGTAGTGCACTGCCTCAGCCGACATGGCGCAACCTCCGTGGTTAGCTAAGGGCTTAGTTTAGCCTGCCTGACCCCATGCGCCGACGGTTCGGCTGCGGGCCGGAGCATTGCCAACGCCAGAACGAGCCCCCGAACACCGAACCCGGGTCAGGCGTGCACGATCGTGTAGACGTCGCGGCGGCGCAGCGAGTATTCGGTGGCGACGTCGGTGATGGCGTCCCGGCGGGACCGGCCGGTGGCCTCCCGCTCAGCGACGGCCGCGCGCAGGGTGTCGTCGTCGGGGCGTTCCGGGGCGGTCACCGGCGAGCCGGCCACCACCAGGGTGATCTCCCCGCGCGGATCGCCCTCGGCGGCCCAGCGGGCCAACTCGCCGAGGGGGCGGCGGAGCACCTCCTCGTAGGTCTTGGTGAGTTCCCGGCAGAGCGCGGCCGGCCGGTCCGCGCCGAACGTCTCGGCCAGGTCGGCGAGCGCCGCGCCGATCCGGTGCGGCGCCTCGAAGAAGACGAGGGTGCGCTCCTCGGCGGCGAGCGCGCGCAGCCGGGACCGGCGGGCGCCCCCGCTGCGGGGCAGGAACCCCTCGAAGCAGAACCGGTCACAGGGCAGCCCGGAGACGGCGAGGGCGGTGGTCACCGCGCTGGGCCCGGGTGCCACGGTGACCGGCGCCCCGACGTCCAGCGCGGCCCGGACCAGCCGGTATCCCGGGTCGGAGACGCTCGGCATGCCGCCGTCGGTCACCAGCGCCACCGCGTACCCGCCGAGGATGACCTCGACCAGTTCGGGCGTACGCCGTTCCTCGTTGCCCTCGAAGTAGGAGACGATCCGGCCGCCGACGGTGATGTCGAGGTCGCGGGCCAGCCGGGTGAGGCGGCGGGTGTCCTCGGCGGCCACCACGTCGGCGCTGGCCAGCACCTCCCGGAACCGCACCGAGGCGTCGGCGGGGTTGCCGAGCGGGGCACCGAGCAGGATCAGGCGCCCAGCTTCGGACATTTCACCCACGACATCGTCTCCTTCATCGACAGCGAATACCGGTATCAGGGACGACGGGCGCCACACGACACTCTGGCAGCCTACGATCGCCGGGTGACGAGTGCGTCGACAGCGCAGAGCCCGAGCGCCGACCCGGCAGACACGGTCGAGGTGTCCGGCGAGCCCAGCCCTCACCAGGAACCGGCGGCACCACGTGCCGACGGCGGGGGCATATCCGCCGTGGTCCGTCGCCGGTTCGCCACCGTCGACACCCGGATGGACCCGTATTCGTGGCTCGCGACCGCCGTGGTGGTGGTGATCGCGGGGATCCTGCGCTTCGTGGGCCTGTCCAGCCCCAAGGGCAAGATCTTCGACGAGACGTACTACGCCAAGGACGCGTACGGGCTGATCAGCCGGGGCGTCGAGTGGAACTACAAGGACAACGTCCCGTCGTACGTGGTGCACCCGCCGCTGGGCAAGTGGCTGATCGGCGTCGGCGAGTGGGCCTTCGGCTACCAGGACGCGGACTCGAAGGTGTCCGTCGGTGGGCACCTGTTCACCACCGCGCCGGAGTTCGGGTGGCGGTTCTCGGCGGCCGTGATCGGCACGCTGTCGGTGCTGCTGCTGGTCCGCATCGGCCGGCGGCTGTTCCGCTCGACGGTGCTCGGCTGCGCGGCCGGTCTGCTGCTCGCGCTGGACGGCTTCCACCTGGTGCTGTCGCGCGCGGCGCTGCTCGACATCTTCCTGCTGTTCTTCGTGCTGGCCGCCTTCGGCGCGCTGGTGCTCGACCGGGACGCCCGCCGCCGGCGCTGGGCGCGCGCCCTGGACGACGGGCTCGACCCGAGCCTGCCGGGGCGCGCGGGCCGGCCGCCGGCCGGCTGGCGCACGTGGCCGTGGTGGCGGCTCGCCGCCGGGGTGCTGATCGGCTGCGCCTGCGCCGTCAAGTGGAGCGCGCTCTACTTCGTGCCGGTGTTCGCCCTGTTCGTGGTCCTCTGGGAGGTCGGGGTCCGTCGCTCGGCGGGCGTCCGCAGGCCCTGGCGGGACACCCTGCTCGACGAGGTGCCCTGGCTGGTGCTGGCTGGGGTGCTGATGGTCGGCACCTACCTCGCCACCTGGTCGGGGTGGCTGCTCAGCGACGACGGCTACTACCGGCTCGCGTCGGCCTATCCGAGCGCCCCGCTCAGCGACACCCCGGTGATCGGCCCGCTGGTCAACCTCTTCGAGTACCACCGCGCCGCGTACGGCTTCCACGCCCAGCTCGATGATCCGCACAAGTACCAGTCGTGGCCGTGGCAGTGGCTGCTGCTCGGCCGGCCGGTGGCGTTCCACTGGTCCGGCGACGGCGCCTGCGGGGCACCGACCTGCGCTTCGGAGATCCTGCTGCTCGGCACCCCGCTGCTGTGGTGGTCGTTCCTGCCCGCCCTGGTGGCGCTGGTCTGGCTGGGCATCGCCCGACGGGACTGGCGGGCCGGCGCGATCCTGCTCACCGTGGCCGCCGGCCTGCTGCCCTGGTTCTGGTTCGCCCTCGACGGCCGGACGATGTTCTCGTTCTACGTCGCGCCGGCGCTGCCGTTCCTGGTGCTGGCCGTGGTGTACGTGCTGGGCGCGTTGATCGCTCCACCCGACGGCGACGTGGGTGAGACGGCAGCCCTGGTGCCCGGCGACGCGGGCTACGAACGCCGGCTGGTGGGCAGCATCGCGGCCGGGGCGTACGTGCTGCTGGTGGCGTTGTGTTTCGCGTACTTCTATCCGATTTTCGTGGGACGGCTGATCCCGTACTCGGACTGGCTGTCCCGAATGTGGCTCGACGGCCGTTGGATATAAGCACCGGCAGGCGACGCGCCGCACAGCGCGACGGAAATCGGGCCCGCACGCGTCACGCGTGCGGGCCCGACCTCTTACACAAAGACGCGCGCCCCGATCGCCTGCCACGGGGGAAGCGGGCGATTGGGGCGCGCATGAAGAGCTTAACCACCGCGCACCACCGGCACAACGGGTCAACTTGGGTCAGATTTCCGACGGATTCCACCCGGGCCCACGACTCCCCTCCAACCGTTGACCGAGGGTGACCTGGCGTGGACCCAGCGCCCCGAACCGGCCGTCTCGACGCCGACGGAGGCCGCCGCGAGGGCTGCCGGCGACGCGGCCCGACGCACTAGGCTCGCCGTGGTGGGCGTCGCGATCGGGACGGGAGGCGGGGTGCCGTGGAGCTGCTGGAACGGGTCCGGGCGATCTGCCTCGCGCTGCCCGAGGTGACCGAGCGCCTCAGCCACGGGTCACCGACCTGGTTCGTCCGGGACAAGAGCGTGTTCGTCACCCTGCACGCCGACGGGCACCACCAGAACGACTTTCCCCACCTCTGGTGCGCCGCGCCGAACGGCGCCCAGGCGGAGCTGACCGCCGCCGACCCGGTCCGCTTCTTCCGCCCGCCCTACGTCGGCGGTCGGGGTTGGGTCGGCGTACGGCTCGACGGCACCGTCGACTGGGCCGAGATCGACGAGTTGTGCCGGGACGCGTACCGGGAGATCGCACCGAAGCGGCTGGTCGCACTGCTCGACCCGCCCGCCTGACCCAGCCGGGTCCCGCGCCTCCCCGGTCATCCGGGACGACCAACCACCCCAATGATCATCCAAAGTGGATTTCACTACACTGCCGGCCGTGATCAACTTCAGACGATCGGCGGCCGTCCTCCTCGGACTGCTGGCGACCACCGCGCTGACCGGGCCGGTCCCGGCGGCGGCCGACGAGGAGCAGGCGGCCGAGCCGCCCCGGGTCGAGCTGGTGCTCGACGTCAGCGGCTCGATGCGGGCCGCGGACATCGACGGGCGCAGCCGGATCTCGGTGGCCCAGCAGGCGTTCAACGAGGTGGTGGACGCGCTGCCGGAGGAGACCCAGCTCGGCATCCGGGTGCTCGGCGCGACCTACAAGGGCAAGGACAAGAAGGTCGGCTGTCAGGACACCCAGCAGATCGTCCCGGTCGGTCCGGTCGACCGGACCCGGGCCAAGGCGGCGGTCGCGACACTCCGACCGACCGGGTTCACCCCGGTCGGGCTCGCGCTGCGCTCCGCCGCGCAGGACCTGGGCACCGGCGCCACCACCCGGCGGATCGTGCTGATCACCGACGGGGAGGACACCTGCGCACCGCCGGACCCGTGCCAGGTGGCCCGGGAACTGGCCGCGCAGGGCACCAGCCTGGTCGTCGACACGCTCGGTCTCGCGCCCGACGAGAAGGTACGCCGCCAACTGCTCTGCATCGCCGGGGCGACCGGAGGCACCTACACCGCGGCGCAGAGCGCCGACGAGCTGACCGGCCGGATCAAACAGCTCGTCGAGCGGGCCGGTGACACCCACACCCGGGCCCCGACCGTGGTCGGCGGCGCGAACGCCTGTGACTCCGCGCCGCTGCTCGCCCCAGGCGTGTACGCCGACCGGGAGGCGTTCTCCGAGCACCGCTACTACCGGGTGCCCGTACGCCCCGGGCAGGAGCTGCGCGCGTCGGTGAGCATGGCGCTGGACCGGCCGGTGAACCGGGACTACGGGGTGCTGCTGCGGGCCACCGCGGCGGATGGCCGGGAACTGGTCCGTGGCGCGGACGCCGGCAGCGGCCGGGCCGACGTGCTCTCCGCCGGTCTGCGCTGGTCGGCCATCGCCGACGACGAGGACGCCGCCGACGACGAGAACGCGACCACCGAGACCTCGACGCCCGTCGTCGAGCCCACCACCGTCTGCCTGGTGGTGAGCAACTCGTTCGCCGCACGTCCGGGCACCGCGACGACTCCCGGCATGCCGGTGGAGCTGACCATCGACGTGGTCGACGCCGCGGGGACCCCGGACGGGCCCGACCTCGGCCGGGGCTGGGTGCTGCTCGCCCTGCTCACCGTGGCTGGCCTGCTCACCGGCCTGATCGCCGGCCTGCTCACCCGCTGGTGGGTCGCCACCTGGAGGGAGAACTGATGCGTACCGCACTGTTCCGGTCACTGGCGGCGCTGCTCGCCGCCGGTGGGGCCGCGCTGCTGCCCGGGGCTGCCGTGGCCGCCCCCACCCCGTCTCCGGGCGCCACGCCGGTGACCCGGGCCGGCACCTCGTTCCTCACCGCCACCCCGATCACGGCCGGCCAATCGGTGCGGGTGGACGCCTCGGTCGGCGACCACCTCTACTGGTCGTTCCCGGCGACCGCCGGCCAGGTGCACGAGATCAGCGCCACCGTCACCTTCCCGAAGGCACGCAGCGGCGCCTCCACCTGGACCATCGACGTGTTCGACGGGCTGCGCCGACGGCAGGCGTGCACCGCCGGGGCGCAGACCCCGACGGTGGACGGCAAGGCGTCGAGCGTGGCGCTGGGCTGCACGTTGCGCGAGGTGCGGCCCTGGGCGGAGCCGTGGTCGGCCGACCCGCTGCCCGGCACGTACGTCGTCCGGCTCTCCGTCATCGACCTGCCCGAGCCCGACCTGGGCGCACCCGTCGACGTGGACCTGCTGGTCGGCGTCCTCGCGGACCGGGGCGCCTCGGCCGACGACGGTGAGCTGGCCGCGCCGCTGGTGGCGAACACCAGGGCGGGCACGGTGCTCAACGCCGTACCGACGCCCGACCCGGAGGCCGACGACGCGGGCGACTCGCTGGCGGACTGGCTGCCGGATCTCGGCTCGCGGTGGATCTGGACCGGCATCGGCGGCGTGCTCGCCGCGGTGGCCGGGGTGTTCGGGTTCGCCCTGACCCGCCGGCGCCGCCGGGCCTGAGCCCGCCCCGGCCCACCGGTGGCCCCGCCCAGGTCGGGCGGGGCCACCGGCGGATTCAGCGACGTCGCGCGCCGCGTGGCAGCCAGCCGATGAACCGATCCTGCAACGACATCACCGGGGCCGCTCGCAGGTCCTCGGCGGCGGCGGCGAGACACGAGCCCAGGTAGACGCTGAGCATGGCCCGATCATCCCCGTACTCCGCGATCAGCCGGCTGCGCTTCGTCGCGCACGGCCACTCGTCGCCGCAGGAGCCGCAGCTCCAGCCCGGGGTCGTCGGTGCGTGGTCGTCGGCCCGACCCCCCGGCGGTTCGGTGCCATCGTTCATCGCAGGTCCTCTCCAGATGTTCGCGGGACTGTCCAGCTGTTGATGGTGGTCCCCCCGGAGCCATCCTGGAGAGCGCGACGCGTCCCTCCGGTGTTACATCTTTGCGGTACCTTCTCCCGTCGTGGGAGTCGGAAATCTGACGGTCGAGCGGATGCCCCTTAGCTACCCGACGGTAGGTGGCGGCGATGCGTGACCTCCTGCCTCCGACGGTCGCCGTGGCGGTCGCCGCACCCGACGACTGGACCGGGGAACTCTTCAGCGCCGAACAGGCGTGCCTCGGCGAACGGGCGGTACAGACCCGTCGACGGGACTTCACCGCCGGCCGGGTGTGTGCCCGACGGGCGATGGCCGACCTCGGCCTGCCGGCGGTGGCCGTGCCGGCCGCCGCCGACCGCGCGCCGATCTGGCCCGCCGGGGTGGTCGGCACCATCACCCACACCACCGGCTACTGCGCCGCCGCCGCGGCGCGCGCCACCGATCTGCGATCGGTCGGCATGGACGCCGAACGGCACCGCGACATCAATGCGGGGGTACGCCGACTCGTGCTGCTGCCCGAGGAGGAGGAGAGCCTTGCGCGGCTACCCTCCGACATCTTCTGGCCCGTCGTGCTGTTCAGCGCCAAGGAGACCGTCTACAAGGTCTGGCACCCCGTCGTCGGAAGCTGGCTCGACTTCCTCGACGCCCACCTCACGCTGGACCCGGACTCCGGTACGTTCACCGCCCGGATCGCACCGGCGCGAGTGGACGCGGCGGAGGTCGCCGATCCCCCGAGCACGATCACCGGCCGGTTCGTGGTCGCCGACGGCCTGGTCCGCACCGCCGCCGTTCTTCCGCTGCGCTGACCCCCGCACCGTCCATGCTGGCCGGTCCGTCGACGACTCGCGGACGGTGGGACACAAGCCGGCGCGGCGACCGGCGGGTCGGCGACGCACGGTAGCGTCGACGGGTTCCCGACCCGCACGTACGAGGCGTCAAGGAGTACGGTGACCCACCCCCAGCCCCCCGCCGGGCCGCAGGACCCTCAGCAGCCGAACCCGGAGCCGCCGACGCAACCGTTCGCGGCGACACCGCAGCCGCAGCGGTCCGCCGCCGACCCGACGGTCCCGCAGGCGCCGGTGCCACCCAACCCGTGGTCGGCAGCGGCGAACCCGCCGCAGCCACCGTTCTCGGGCGGCGCGTACCCGCAGGCCGGCGGCGCATATCCGCAGCCCAACGCTGGGGCCTACCCGCCGCCGGGTGTACCGGGCTACCCGCTCATGCCGCCGCCCGTGCCGACGAAGAACTCCAAGAAGACCGTGGTGGCCATCGCGGTGACCGCAGCCGTGCTCACCCTGCTGTGCTGCGCGGGCGGCATCGTGGCGGTCGTCATCGGCGCGAACCGCGCCGCGAACGAGGTGACCGACGCGCTGCCCACCCCTGAAGTGACCCGTGGTGTCGGGCAGCCCCCGGCCACCACCGCGCCGTCGCCCCGGGCGTCCACCGACGGCGACACCCGGAACATGTCCGCCGGGGAGACCCTGGTCATCGACGACAACGGCGGCACCGTCGAGATCACCGTGACGAAGTTCAGCACCGCCACCAAGCCCTGCACGTCGTACGGCCTCAAGCCCGACGAGGGCATGTACGTGATCGCCGACGTGACGGTGACGGTCACCAAGGGCACCGCCTCGGCGAACCCGCTCTACTTCCAGTGGGTCGCCGCCGACGGCACGGAGACCAACGCGATCGCTGGCGCCTTCTCCGGCTGCGGCAAACCGATGCCGGCTGCCAACGACCTGACCGCGGGCACCAAGCGCACTGGCAGCGTCGTGTTCGACGTGCGCGACACCGCGGGAGTGCTGGAGTACCAGCACAGGTTCGCGACCGCCGGCTCCTGGAAGCCGTGACGTGCCGTGGGGCCGGCCCGATTGATCGGACCGGCCCCACGCCCCCGTTTGTCGCGCGCTCAGCAGCCCGTCCAGCGGACCGGAGTCACCCGGTCGTCGTTGCGGAAACCGACGATGGCACCGGTGTCAGCGATGGACCGGGCGCCGAGGCCCACCCGCTCGCCGCCGCCGGGCAGGACCCGGGACGTGGCACCGCGCGCGACCCGGTCACCGCCGACCACGACACCCTTGGCGTTGACGTCGTCCAGCAGGCCCACCTGCTGGTCGAGCGTCGTGTACGAGCCGTCCTGGAGGTCCCACCGCACGATGTCCGCCTGGGCGTCGACCATGCTGACCCGGCCGACGGCCCAGTGACCCGCTGCCGCGTAGACCTCGGTGGACCCGCCACCCGGAACCGCGAGTGGCTTGATCCGGCCGTTCGGCCGGCGGACCCAACCGGTCCAGTTCGCGAATTCCCCGGCGGAACCGACGATGGTCCCGTTCGGCGTGATCCCGCTCGGCCTGGCGTTGACCGGGGCGTCGAGCACCTCGACCGTGCCCGGCCGGTCGGCCGGCCAGCGCAGCGCGACGTACTCCCCGGACGCGTTGTCCGAGCCGACGCCGACGATGTCGCCTGCCTTGTTGATGGCGGTGACGGAGACGTCGACGGACGGCGGCGACGGCAACTGCACGAACCGACCGTCGCGGTACCGCCACGCCCGAGGGCTGCCGTTCTCCCAGCCGTTGCCGATCACGATGCCGCTCTCGTTGATGTCGGCGGGATCGAATCCGCTGACGCCCGGGGCCTCGACCTCCGTGAGCCGCTGCCCGTCCCAGAGCAGCATCAGGTACTGGTTGTCGTTCTCCCCGACCCGCAGGGCGGTGCCGGCGACGAAGCGGCCCGACGGGTCGATGGCGTTCGCCTCGGCGCGGTAGGTGTCCGCCGGGTACGGCAGCGTGCTGATCGTGCAGGCGCTGGTGGCCGCGGGCCTGGGGGCGGCGGTCGCCGTCGAGGACAGGGCGACGCCGAGAGAGGCGGCCAGCAGGCCGGCGGCGGTGCCGGCGAGCATCCGGTGTCGAGCGGTGTGCGTCATTCTCTGCTCCCCGTGTGGGCGGCCCGGGTACTCCCGGGCGTCAACTGATGCCAGAAGCACTCCTGAACATGTCTCTCGGCTGCGGCCAGTCGGATGGGCGACATGATCGACGTCTACGATTCACCGTCTGGTATGGACAAATCACTCTTGCCCGGGGTACGGCGTGGCCGGAGGATGGGGCTGATGAGCACCGATCGGCCGCGCGCTGGGCCTTCGCTGGATTACCACCTGGTCCGGTCCACGCACGACGATCATGAGGTGGAGGGCCTCCTCGTCGAGGAGTTCACCCGGCACCGCGACTTCACCACGTCGGGTCTGCACAGCGCGGGCTGGACGCCGAGCGCCGGTTGGTGGAGTTCCGCCCCGCTGAGTCGCGGCCTGCGCACCGATCCGGACGTGCTCGCCCGGGTTGTTCCCAGCGCACGCGCCGACGCCGTAGCCGCCTACCGCCGCCTCGGAGGCGGGCACCTGCCCTCCGAAGCGGTCCTGCGTTCGTACTTCCGTGACCATCAAGCCTTCGCGACCGCCCCGCCACTGCGGCTCGGCCCGACACAGCCACCGGAGGGCTTCCACGAGCGACGCGTGTACCGCGTCCTCTTCGCGAAGGATCTCCGGGCGGATCAGGTGGCTGCCCTGAGGGCCATCTGGAGGACGACGGACGGCGGCACCGCCGGATCCGCCGCCGGCGGGCACCATGAGAGAGGCGGCCACCAGTTCTCGTGGGACCTGCGACGAGTCGGCCACACACTCGCCTGGGGCCTCGACCTCACCGCTCTGCTGGGAGCCGGCAGCGCCGAGGCGCTGGGTTCGATCCTCTACGAGCTGACGGAGGTCCTGCGGCAGCACGGCCTGGTGCTCGTGACCACCGAGCGCTTCAGTTGACCGTGCACGTCCACGCCGCCGTGCTTACCGTCAAGATCGGAAAAGGCCGTCTCCGACTCGCGGAAACGGCCTTTGACCTGGGGTGGAGCTGAGGGGATTTGAACCCCTGACCCCCTCGATGCGAACGAGGTGCGCTACCAGTCTGCGCCACAGCCCCCCGCCGGCGAACCGGCTTCGGTCCCACCCGGCTTACACCGGGCGGGCCGGCAGCAAGGCTAACAGGTCGCCGGCCTCCACCGCGAATCCGCCCCCGCTGCGGCGCTGACACCAGCACGGAGATCGACTCGGCATCCAGGAAACCGGGGCATCCCGGACGCCTCGACACCCCGCCTTCCAGGAAGTCGCGTCGATCAAACGCCCGCACGCCCTTGATCGACTCGACATCGCCGATATGGCGGCATCATCTCCCGGCGATACCGCCACATCGGCGAGCCGGAGTCAATCAAGCGCCGCGAGATCCAAGCGCCACGAGACCCAAGCGCCGCGACGTCGGGCAGCGCGGGCCCGGGCAGCGCGGGCCCGGGCAGCGCGGGCCCGGGCAGCGCGGGCCCGGGCAGCGCGGGGTCAGGCGCCGCGGCCGGCCTCGTAGGGGCGGCCACGCAGTCCGCCGGAGCGGCGGTACGAGACCGAGCCGCCGTTGACGGCCGCCGGCAAATCTCCGGGCCGGTCGAGGCCCATGGCCGCCCGGCGTACCCCCTCGCGCTGGGCCGCCAGGCGGCGCTGCGCCTCCCGGCGGGCCGCCGCGCGGCGGGCCTGTTCGCGGCGGACCTCGGCCTGGCGGGCGGCCAGCCACGCCGCCTCCCGGGCGCGGGCGCGGCGGCGACGGCGGCCGGCGAGGGCCCGCCCGCGCAGGTGTACGACGTACAGGGCCAGCAGCAGGAAGGTGACCGAGAAGCCGATCCAGAAGCCGGGGCTGACGAAGAGCACGCCGATCAACTCGACGACGTTGAGCAGCAGCAGCGCGGCGAGAACCCGGCGTCGGCGGTACACGGCGGGGGTGTGCTGCCGGCGCGGCGGACGACGGCGGGAACGCTTCGGTGCTGGCGGTACGGCCCGCAGCCGGCCGGAGCGGCGTGCCGCCGGGGGCGCGGAGACCGGCGTGGCCAGCCTCCCTGTAGTCGCATCTTCACTGAGGGTGACGACGAGGGAGCGCGGCGGGTGCACGGGCTGCCGTCCTGGCACAGTGCGGCGCCGTCGACGGCGTTGGAGCACCCGCGCCGTCGACTGCGCCCGCTCCGCCACCAGCCGCTCGGTGGCGTCGTATCGGCGAACCAGCGCCGGGGCCAGGGCGAGCAGGCCGGCGGCGGCGAGGACGGCGAGGAGCACCGAGGTCGGCACCCTCACCCCTCCCGTCACCGAATTCGGAGCAAACGCTCCCCGACCGCAGGATCTTCCACCGATCGTCCCTGGGTGCGTAGATCGTCCGGGCGTTGGGCGCTTGCCGCAGCTTGCAGTTACTTGAGGTTACGGCGCACCGACCGCGATGCCGCCGCGCCGCGCCGATCCCGTCCGTGGGACGGCTCACCGCGCGGTGGCGCGTACCCGGTGCCAGCGGGCCAGCAGACCGCCCTCGGCGGCGACCTCTTCGCTCGTCATCGCGTATCCGATGTGGTCCCGCCAGGCACCGTCGATGTGCATGTAGCGCACGTGGTACGACTCCTCGCGGAAGCCCAGCTTCTCCACCACCCGCCGCGACGGCCGGTTCTCCGGCCGGATGTTGACCTCCACCCGGTGCAGCCCACCCGGGCCGAACGCGTGGTCCACGGCGAGCGCGAGCGCCGTCGGGATCACGCCCTGCCCGGCGACCCGGGCGTCCACCCAGTAGCCGACGTAGCCGGAGCAGAAGGCGCGACGCACGATGCTGCCGACGTTGAGATGCCCGACCAACCGGTCGCGGTCGGCCTCCCGCAGGCAGACCGCGAACGGCATCCCCTCACCCTCGCGGGCGGAACGCCGCTGGTCGCGATGCACCCAGCGGAACGCGGCCGGCGAGTTCAGCTCGTCCCAGCTGCCCGGCAGCGACGACTCCCACGGCGCCAGCCAGGCCCGGTTGGCCCGGCGCACCTCCGACCACGCCGCCGCGTCGGAGCGCCGGTAGGGCCGCAGCAGCACTGGACCGTCGACCAGCACCGCCGGCCAGCCGGGGGCCCGTGCGGGTCCGAAGAGGCTCACCCGCACAGTCTCCCGCGCGGGACCGGATCGTGCGCAAGTGGACCCACCGCGTGCACCGTCGACGAACAGCCGAGCGCACTCACCGACGCCGGTCGAGCAGCAGGACGTCCACCGTGGAGCCGGCGGCGGCGGTGGTGACCCGCTCGCCGAGCACCAGCAGCCCGTTCGCCTCGGCCAGGCCGGAGAGGGTGAATGGGCCACCGCGCAGCGGCTGCACGGTGTACCCGCCGCCGCGCCGCTCGGCGACGTGCGCGGGCCGGAACTCCCGCAGCCCGCCGGGGGACGACACGGTCTCCAACAGGTGCGCCCGGACGCTGGGCCGGAACACCGGCTCGGCGCCGGCGAGCAGTTGGATCGCGGGGCGGGCCAGCACCTCGAAGCCGATCAGCGCGGCGCCCGGGTCGCCGGGCAGGCAGACCACCGGCACCTCCTCGGCGCCGACGGTGCCGAACCCGAGCGCGGTGCCGGGATAGAGCGCCACGTCGGTGAAGGTCACCGGCCCGGCCCGGCCGCCCTCGCGGCGGGACAGGATCCGCCGCACCATGTCCCCGGGGCCGGTGCCGGTCCCCCCGGTGGTGATGATCAGGTCGGCGCGCAGGGTCTGGTCCTCCAGCAGCCCGCGCAGCCCTTCCGGGTCGTCGTCGCAGATACCCACCCGGTACGCCAGCGCGCCCACCTCGGCGGCGGCGGCGGTCAGCGCGTGCGAGTTCGCGTCCACCACCTGGCCGGGCTGGCTGCCCCGGCCCACGTCGACCAACTCGTCGCCGGTGGCCACGATGACCACCCGAGGGCTGGGCCGGACCACCACGTGGCCGATGCCGGTCGCCGCGAAGACCGCGACGAGGGCCGGAGAGACGTACGTGCCGGCGCGGGCGAGCAGGGTGCCGGCCGGCAACTCCTCACCGGCGCGGCGTACCCCGTACCCCCGTTTGGGGGTGCGGAAGATCTCGACGGCGGCCATGCCCTGGTCGGTCCACTCCACCGGGACCACGACGTCCGCGGCGACGGGCAGCGGCGCCCCGGCGGCCACCGAGAAGCACGAGCCGGGGGTGAGCCGCACCGGCCGCCAGCTTGCCGCGCCGAGGTCGCCGACCACGTTGAGCCGGATGGTCCGGCCGCCGGGCGTGCCGGAGGGGGCCGGGACGTAGCTCGGGCCCCGGCCCCCTCCGGAAATGTCCTCCCACCGGGCCGCGTACCCGTCCACGGCCGCCTGGTCGAAGGCCGGGAAGGCGTGCGGCGCGACGACGTCCTCGGCGAGGACATTGCCGTGCGCCTGGGTGAGGTCGAGGTCGAGTGGCGGCAGCGCTCGTAACCTGCGCAGCACGCTGCCCAGGTAGTCGGCGAGCGGCGTCAACTCGTTCGCGGCCGCCTCGGCGTCGGCCGTCGCGGTCATGTACCAGATCCGCCTGCCGCGTCGGCCTTGACGAACTCGGCCAGCCAGGAGCGGAACTCGGTGCCGAGGTCCTCGCGTTCGGCGGCGATCTGCACGACGGTCTGGAGGTAGCCCAGCGGCATGCCGGTGTCGTAGCGGGTGCCCCGGTAGACGATCGCGTGCACCGGTGTGCCCTCGGTGCGCAGCAGCTCCATGGCGTCGGTCAGCTGGATCTCGCCGCCGCTGCCCGGCTTGGTCCGCCGGATCGCGTCGAAGATCTTGCCGGGCAGCACGTACCGACCCAGCACCGCGAGGTTGCTCGGCGCGTCCTCCGGCTGCGGCTTCTCCACCATGCCGGTGACCTTGACGACCTCGCCGATGTCGGTCAGCTCCGCCTCGGCCGGCTCGACGGAGGCGATGCCGTACCGCTTGGTGTCGGCCGGGTCGACCTCGAAGAAGGCCAGCACCACGCCGCCGGTGCGGGCCTGCAGCTCCAGCATCGCCGGCAGCAGCGGCTCGGACGGCTTGACGAACTCGTCGCCGAGCAGCACCGCGAAGGGCTGGTCGCCGACGTGCGACTCGGCGTACCCGACGGCGTGGCCCAGCCCGAGCTGCTCCGGCTGCCGGACGGTGTAGATCTCGGCCAGCTCACTGGGCCGGCGCACGGCGGCCAGTCGCTCGGCGTCGCCCTTCTCCTCCAGCCTGGTCTCCAGATCGGGGCGACGGTCGAAGTGGTCCACCATCGACGTCTTGCCCCGACCGGTGATCAGCAACACGTCGCCGATGCCGGCCTGGGTGGCCTCCTCGACGATGTACTGCAGCACCGGCCGGTCCACCACCGGCAACAGTTCCTTCGGCACCGCCTTGGTGGCCGGCAGGAAGCGGGTGGCCAGTCCGGCGGCCGGGATGACGGCCTTGACCGCCAGGGGACGGCCGGTTGCGGCGACCGTCGATGAGGGGTTCGCTGAGTGCTCCGACATGCCGCGAGACTATCGGCCACGGCTCTGCCGCGGCGGCTGTGGCCCAGAAGACGCGCCGCCGCCCGGCCCCGGCCGGCCGGCGTCCGGGCCGGCCCGCGAGCCTTCCCCGGTGGTGGCCTCCGGCTCGTCCGCCGGATCCGGGCGGGCGTGCGCCGGCCCCGACCGGTTCGATTCCGGTACGCCAGCGGTCGACTCCGACCGGGCGGGCCCGCCCGGCTCCCGTTGGGCGTGCACGGGCCGGCCGGCGCGCGGCAGCCCGTCGGGTGGGCTGACGGCACCTGAGGGCACCGGAAGCTCGCACATCGGCACGTCGGGGCGGGCCTCGGCAGCCCGATAGGTGTCCCGGCCGGCCGCCTTGGCCGCGTACAGGGCGTCGTCGGCGGCTTCCAGCACCTCCCGTCCGGTGCTGCCGTGGTCCGGGTAGACGGCGATGCCCACCGACACGGTGACCACGATCGGCCCCGCGTACGCCTCGACGGCGATCGGTGTCTCGCGCACCGCCGCGCCCAGCCGCTCCGCGACGATCGCGGCACCCCGGGCGTCGGTCTCCGGTAGGAGCAGCACGAACTCCTCGCCGCCCTGCCGGAAGGCCAGGTCGACCTCGCGGATCTCACCGCGTACCCGCCGGGCGAACTCGGCCAGCACGGTGTCCCCCGCCGCGTGCCCGTACGTGTCGTTGACGTCCTTGAAGCGGTCCAGGTCGAGGGCGAGGACGCTGAGCATCCGGCCGAACCGGCTGGCCCGCTCCACCTCCCGCCGGATCGACTCGCGCAGGTAGCGGTAGTTCCAGAGGCCGGTGAGCGGGTCGGTGAGCGACAGCCGCTGGGCCTCCTCGTGCACCCGGACGTTCTCCACGGCCACGGCCGCGTGGCCGGCGAAGGTGCGCAGGGTGACCAGGTCGTCGTCGTCGAACTCGTCCGCGCCCACCCGGTCATAGAGCGCCAGCACACCGAGCGCCGCGGCGGCGCCGGCCTCGTCGAGACTCCTCTCGCCGCCCGGGGCGGTCGTTGTCGCGCCGCCGCCCGGGGTGGTCGCGGCGCCCGGGGTGGCGAAGGGGACCGCGACGTAGGTGCGGCAGCGGGGCTCGCCGGTCGGGGCCTCGGTCGGCTCCACCCGGCCCCGCTGCGGCTCGCCGGTCGCGGCCACCGCGCCGACCACGCCGACGCCCACGGGCACCCGCAGTCCCTGGGACCCGTCCGGGTTCCCCGCCGGCCAGCGCCCGTCCAGCCCCTCGCTGCACTGCGCGACGAGCACCCCGCCGGCCTCCACCAGCAGCACCGCCCCGGCCCGCGCCCCGGTGGCCGCGATGGCGCTGTGCAGGATCACCCGCAGGATGCGTTGCAGGTCGTGGGTGCTGGCCAGGGTGTCGCCGAGCACCGCGAGGTGCCCACGTAGCTGGTCGCGGCTGCTGGTCAGCGCGGCGACGTACGACCCGGTCTCGCGCGTCATCCGGTTGAACGCCGCCGCCAGCCGTCCCAGCTCGTCGCGGCTGCGTACCGGCACCCGGGCGGTCAGGTCGCCGTGCGCCACCCGGTCGACCGCTCCGGCCAGCTCCACCAGTGGCCGGGTGGTCACCCGGGCCAGACGCCAGGCGGTGAACACGGCGAGCAGACCGGCCAGCACGACCACGCCGGCCAGCGTGACGGGCAGCCCGGGCGGCCGCTCGCTCGGCACCGACAACACCAGCGGCAGCGGCTGGCCGGCGGACGGCCCGATCCGGCGCACGTACCGACCCTTGGTGCTCTCGGTGACCCGCTCGCCGCTGGTGGCCCCGGCGGCGGCCAGCACCGCGTCGCGTTCCTCTCGGGACTCGGTGGTGTGGGTGAACCGGGCGGCGCTCGCGCCGCCGTCGAGCAGGGTGACCGCGACCCCGGTCACCACCGCCAGCCGGGCCACGAAGGCCGGGTCGACCAGGTGCGCGGCGGCCACCGTGCCCAGCAGCGCGCCGGCCGGGTCGCGGCGGTCCACCCGGGCGGCCAGCGCGCGGACCGGGCCGGACGGCGCGGTGGCCGGCTCGGAGCAGTCCTGCCAGGGGGTCGGCGGAGCGCCGGGCGAGGCGTACGTGACGCGTCCGTTCACGTCGGTGACCAGCACCGCTGCCGCCAGCCCACGGCCGACGAGCTGGCCGGCGGCGATGGCCGGGTCACCGGTGAGGGCGACCGCGTCGGCGGCGGCGCGCAACTGCTGGCAGAGCGCGTCGACCGAGGTACGCACCGTGGAGGCCGCCACCGCGAGGCGCTCGGTGGACCGGCTGCGGTCGACGGCCGTGACGGTGGAGGCGACGAAGAACGCCCCGAGCAGGACCGGGCCGAGCACCACCACGAGGAAGGCTGCCGTCAACCGCCCGCGTAGCGTCACTCGGTCCCCCCGGAAGTTCCGCCTCCGTTGCTTGCGATGCTGACACAGAGCAACCGTGGGAGTGGCGTTGCGTCAGGAGTGTTGCGTGCCGGAATTTTCTTATGAAGCGGAAGTGACCCGAGTGGCGAAGCGAGACACCCGCGTCGACCTGCTCGCCCGCCGCCGGGCCCTGACTGCTCCGGCGCGGGCCGAGGCCGCCGGGCGCGTCCAGGCCGAGCTGGTCGCCCTGGTACGCCGGCTGCGCCCGCGCCGGATGACGGCGTACGTCCCGGTCGGCTCCGAGCCGGGCGGGGCCGACCTGCCGGAGGTGTTGCGGTCGGCGCTGCCGCCCGACGCCGAGTTGCTGCTGCCGGTGCTCCTTTCCGACCTGGACCTGGACTGGGCGGCCTACTCCGGGCCGGAGGCTCTGGTGGCGGCCGGCCGGGGCATCCGGGAGCCGATCGGCCCCCGCCTCGGCGTGGCCGCGGTCACCGGGGCGGAGCTGGTGGTCGTGCCGGCGCTCGCCGTCGACCGGCGCGGCCGACGGCTGGGCCGCGGCGGCGGCTCGTACGACCGGGCGTTGGCGCGGGTGCCCGCGACGGCCCTGACCGTGGTCCCGCTGCACGACGGGGAACTGGTCGAGGCGCTGCCGGCGGAGCCGCACGACCGTCCGGTCCGCGCGGTCGTCACCCCCACCGACGGGATGCGTACGCTTGACGACGGCCCGGGTACGGCGCAGGGTGTCGCGCCCCACACGCCCGCTGGACGAACCCGGGGCGAATGACGCACCATTGGCACTCGAATACGTCGAGTGCCAGCTGACCGAGCTCAGATACCGGAGGAGAACGTGCCCACGTACCAGTACGCCTGCACCGCGTGCGGTCACCAGCTCGAGGCGGTGCAGTCCTTCTCGGACGAGCCGCTGACCGAGTGCCCGGCGTGTCAGGGGCGGCTGCGCAAGGTCTTCAACTCGGTCGGCATCGTCTTCAAGGGCTCGGGCTTCTACCGCACCGACTCCCGCGCGTCCGGCTCCGAGACGTCCGCTGGCGGCACGCCGAGCAAGCCGGCCAAGTCCGAGTCGTCCTCGTCCTCGGGTGGGGATTCCGGATCGTCGTCTTCGTCCTCGTCGTCCGGTGGATCTTCGTCCGGTGGATCGTCGTCCGGTGGATCGTCGGCCGGTGGGTCGGGCGGCGGCAAGGCCCCGGCGGCCAGCTCCGCGTCCTGACCTCAGCCTTTTTCAAGCCTCGCCGACAGCGCCGCCCGCGATCGCCCGGGCGGCGCTGTCTGGCCTTGATCCACTCGGGTTCCCGAAAGTCGGCCTGTCCGAGCCGTGTCGAGCGCCCGGATTCCAGGAAACCGAGTTGATCAAGGTCTTTTCGTGCCATGGCGGGTCCCGCCGTTCCCGATAGCAGATCCGGCCGGTGGATGGGCGTTATCCACAGGCCGGCCAGTTGTCCACAGGCGGGGACGAGGGGTCCGCACTGCGGGCCGTTGCCGGCCTACCGTGCCGCTCTACGGGTGTCACCACGACGGCATCCGGGACGGAGGCGGCAGATGATCAACCGCAAGTTGGACTCCGCTCGGGCGCTGCGCCCGCTGCGCCGGCCCGCCCTGCCTGGCGGTCGCACCCTGCTGCGGGCCGGGCTGGTCGCCGCGCTGCTCGGCCTCGCCGCCGCGATCCTGCACACCCCCACCGACATGGACACCGCGACCGGCTGCCCGGCGGCCAACGGCGCGGTCAGGGCACCGGTCCGGCTGGCCCGACCGGCCGTGCTGCCGGTGGCCCGCCCCAGGGCCGCGGTCGAGGTGGGAGTCCGGCTTACCCGACCCGCCGTGCGGACGATCGCGCGCCCCAGGCTCGCGGTCAGGGCGTGGGTCCGGCTGGCCCGGCCCCTCGCCCGTTCCGCAGGCGCGGCGTCGGGGTCAGTCCCAGTGTGGGGGGCGTTGGGAGAGGAGCCAGTCGTCGTTGCCGCTGCTCCGCTCGCCCCAGCCGTGGTCGGTGTCGTCCGAGGTCTGCTCGGGCAGCACCACGAAGTCGTCGCTCAGGTCGACGGTGCGGTCGTCATCGCCGCGCGCGCCCTGCGTGCCGGGGTCCTCGGTGCTCACGAGCGGCAAGACTAGCGCAGGCGACAGCGGGCGGCCGCTCGCCGACGGTTGGCACATCGACCAGAAGCGACCGGACCGCCGGCTCCGTTGGTAGCGTCGAACGCCGTGACGACCCCCAGCGGTGGCAGCACCCCGGACGACGACTACTGGCGCCGGCCCGGGACCGGCGACGGTGGGATGGCGGACCAACCCCCACCCTCCACCACACCCACGAGCGGGTACGCGGGACCGCCCCCGAGCGTGCCGCCGCCGGCCGGCTGGCGTCCCCCGGTGCACCTGGAGCCGGCCCCGCCCCGACAGCTCCCGCCACAGGACATGGCCGTCCTGGATGCGGCCGAGCAGCGTTCCCAGCGGGTCACCTACGGTTTCGGCGCCGCAGCCGCCGTGGTGCTGGCGGCTCTTGTCTGCCTGCTCTGCTCGCGCCTCATCTTCTAAAGCGGCGTCCCACCACGCCCGCCCGGACCGGCCAGTCAGAGAGTGGTGCCCCAGACGGCCTCGGCGCCGGAGTGACCCGTCAGGTAGACGTAGACCAGGGCGGCGATGGCCAGCGCGACGGTCGCCGCCGCGAGCACCGGCGTCACCAGTGCCGGCAGCCGCGGCACCCGCGGGTGTCCGCTGGTCGCCACGAGCAGCGCGATGGCCACGATCCCCAGGGGCACCACGATCCGGAACAGAATGTCGCCGTAGCGGGAGTGCTCGAAGATCTGGTCGAGTATCTGACCCTGGTAGCCGCGGGCGACCAGGGCGTCGGTGAAGGCTTCACCGGATTCGACGGCCACGAACGCGGTCACCGGCGCGACCACGGCGAGGATGCCCAGCGCCCAGTCCAGTCGGTGCCGCCAGCGCGGCAGCCCCACGTATCCGATGGCCAGCACCGCCAGCAGTGGGACGATGACGACCACCGCGTGGACCACGAGGACGTGTACCGGTAGACCCAGGATCTCCTCGAACATCGACACCTCCAGGTGGATCACGGTGAGGGGATTGCCAGCCTACGGACCGCCGGTCGTCCCCGAGCTCTCGCCCAAAGACACGCGCGCGGCGGCGATCAGGTTCAGCACGGCGCGACCCCGCTGGTCGGTCCTGCGGGCTGTGTCCGTGGCCACCCCTGGCAGGCGACGGTTGTCGCTGCTGGTCGTACGTGCTGTCATTGGCGCATGTCCGGTGGCGAGGAACTGTTGCGATCGAGGGGCCTGCGCGTCACCCGACCACGCCTCGCGGTGCTCGACGTTCTCGCCGACGGGGGTCACCTGGAGGTCGACGAGATCACCCGGCGGGTCCGCGAACGCCTCGACTCTGTCTCCACGCAGGCGGTCTACGACGTGCTGGGGGCGTTGAGCCGGGCCGGGTTGTCCCGCCGGATCGAGCCGGCCGGCAGTCCCGCCCGGTACGAGGCGCGCGCCGGCGACAATCACCACCACGTGGTCTGTCGGGGCTGCGGCGAGATCGCCGACGTCGACTGCACTGTCGGCAGTGCTCCGTGCCTGGAGCCGGGCACCGCGCACGGCTTCGAGGTGGACGAGGCAGAGGTGACCTTCTGGGGCCTCTGCCCGAGCTGCCAGTCGCGCCGCGCCGCCGACAGCTGACCCGCCCGCTCCACCGGCACCGACCGGCGGCCCGTGGCACGCTTGGTCGGTGGACTCCGATGACCTCGGCCTCTTCGGTCCGGGTTCGGTCACGTGGAAGGTGCACGAGGAGCCGATCCTGATCGTCGCGGGCCTGCGCTCGCTCTACCTCCAGGCGTTGCACCCCCGGGCCATGGCCGGGGTCGCGCAGAACAGCAACTACCGCACCGACGCGTGGGGGCGACTGGTGCGCACCGCCACCTACGTGGCCACCACCGTCTACGGCACCACGGCTGAGGCGGAGCAGGCCGGGGCGCGACTGCGTCGCCTGCACGCCCGGCTGCGGGCCACCGACACCACCACCGGCGAGGAGTTCCGGATCGACGACCCGGCCCTGCTGCGCTGGGTGCACGTCACCGAGGTCGAATCGTTCCTCAGCACGGCCCGGCGGGCGGGCCTGCCGCTCACCGACGACGAGGTGGACGGCTACTACACCGAGCAGCGTCGGTCGGCCGCTCTCGTCGGGCTGGACCCGGCCACGGTGCCGGGCACCGCTGCCGAGGTGGCGGCGTACTACCGCGCCGTGCGGCCGGAGCTGCGGATGACCCGGGAGGCCGCCGAGACGGCGATCTTCCTCACCGCCCCACCGCTGCCGTGGAAACTCAGCCTGCCCGCCCGGCTGGGCCTCACCCTCGGCCCGCCGCGCTGGGCGTACCTGGGAATCGCCGGCACCGCTCTCGCGCTGCTGCCTCCGTGGGCCCGGCGAATGTACGGCGGGTTGGGGCTGCCCACCACCGAACTGTCGGCGGACCTCACGGTGCGCGCCCTGCGCCTGGCGCTCGCCGCGGTGCCGCGCCGCTATCTGGAGGGGCCGTTGATACAGGCCGCCAAGGAGCGGGCCGAGCGGCACACCGCGACCTCGCTGGCCGGCTGACCAGCCGGACCACGCTCGGGGTCAGGTGCGGGCAGGCCGCGCAGGGTCAGCCGTCGGCGGGCCGGTCCACGGCCGCCCACGGCTCCTTGCCCGGCGTCTGCGCCCCGGTCGGGCAGTGCCGCCGGAAGTCGCACCAACCGCACCGCGGGCCGGGCGCCACCGGGAACGCCTCGTCGGCGTCGCCGCCGTCGGCGACGGCCCGCTCGGCGGCCATGATGTCGCGGGCCGTGTCCTCTGCTCGGGTCAACTGGCGGGTCAGCGACTCGACGGTGTGGTCGTGGCCGGCGACCGTGCCCGTCGGCAGGTGGTGCAGCTCCACCCGGCGACACGGTCGGCGGAACACCCGCTCGGCCGCGTAGGCGTAGAGCGCCAGCGCCTGCGAGCCTCGGGCGTCGTCGGAGTCCAGCCCGGTGCGGCCCGTCTTGTAGTCGACGATGACCAGCTCCGGGCCCTCCGGCCCGGGGCGCGAGTCGATGCGGTCAGCGCGGCCGTTGAAGGCCAGCACGGCGGTCTTGACCGCCACCACCCGCTCGACACCGAGCGGGTCGGACTCCGGATCCAGCGTCTCGACGTACCCCTCCAGCCAGGTCAGCGCCCGCCGGTAGGCGGCCCGCTCCTGCTCGTCGTCGCGGTAGCCCTCACGGACCCAGGTGCCCTTGAGCAGGGTGGCCAGCGCCTCAAGGCGGCGGCGGTCGGCGGGCAGCGCGTACCAGTTCTTGAGGGCGGTGTGCACGCTGGCGCCGAGCGAGTTGTGCGCCCACGGCGGGCCCTTCGGCGGTGCGGGCCGGTCGACGTAGGAGTAGCGGTAGCGGCGGGGGCAGTCCGCGTACGCGCCGAGCTTGCTCGGGGTGCAGACGAACAGCCGTTCCGGCATCCCCTCGAAGCCGAGCTGCTCGGCGCCACCGGGGCGCTGCTGAGGGGCTCGACCGCCCGCGGCGGGTCGTCCGGCTGAAGAGGCTCGTCGCACGCCTGCGATCCTGCCATCCACCGCCGACATTCCGGGTGTGCCGGTCAGGTCATGTTCACGTACTGGGTCACGAAGGCCGCCACCGCGTCGGCGATGAGCTGGACGGCGATCGCGGCCAGCAGCAGGCCGGCGATCCGGGTCAACACCTCGATGCCACCGGGGCGCAGGATCTTCACGATGCCGCCGGAGAAGCGCAGCACGATCCAGACCGCGACCATGACGGCGAGGATGGCCGCGGCGATCGCGGTGAAGTCGCCGAACCCGTCGGCCTGCTGGACGAAGAGCATGGTCGCCACGATGGCGCCCGGTCCGGCCAGCAGCGGGGTGCCCAGCGGCACCAGCGCGATGTTCGAGGTGACCTGCTGGCTGGGATCGTCGGCCTTGCCGGTCAGCAGTTCCAGGGCGACCAGGACGAGCAGCAGCCCACCGGCGGCCTGCAACGCGGGCAGGTCCACGTGCAGGTAGGCGAGCAGGGTCTGCCCGGCCACCGCGAAGATCACGATTACGCCGAGAGCCAGCGCGACGGCCTGCCAGGCTGCCCGGTTGCGGTCGCGCGCGGGCAATGGTCCGGTCAGCGCCAGGAAGATCGGCATCATGCCCGGCGGGTCGGTGATCACCAGCAGGGTCACGAAAACCTCGCCGAACAGCTTCAGATCCACGTGATCAACCTAGCCGCGCCGTGGTGGGCGAATTACGCGGATCAGCCCGAAGCGACCCCGGTCACCCCGGCGGCGACGATCCGCTCGTACGCCTCGATGCCGGTGGTGAACGCGCCGAGCTGGACGCTCTTGTGGGTGCCGTGGAAGTCGGAGGATCCGGTGACCAGGAGGCCCAACTCGGCGGCGAGCGCGCGGACGTGCGCCTGCTCGGCCGGGCTGTGGTCCTCGTGATCGGCCTCCAGGCCGGCCAGCCCGGCGGCGGCCAGCTCGGCGATCAGCTCGTCGGGCACCACCCGACCACGTCGGGTGGCTCGGGGGTGGGCGAAGACCGGTACGCCCCCGGCGGCCCGGACCAGCCGGACCGCACGGAAGACGTCGATGTCCTCCTTCGGCAGCCGGTACCGCTCGCCCAGCCAGTCCGGGCCGAACGCCTCCCGGGTGCTGGCTACCAGACCGGCGCGGATCAGCGCCTGCGCGATGTGCGGGCGACCCACCGTGCCGCCGCCCGCCCCGGAGAGGATGTCCGGCCAGCGCACGTCGATGCCGTCGGCGCGCAGCAGCGCCACGATCCGTTCGCCGCGCTCCTCGCGGGCGGCCCGCACCCGGGTCAGCTCGGCGACCAACTCCGGGTGGTCGGGGTCGAACAGGTACGCCAGCAGGTGCAGCGGCACCGGCGGCCGCGCGCCCGACCAGTGGCAGGAAAGCTCGGCGCCTCGGATCAGACGCAGACCGGGCGGCAGCGCCCGCACGGCCGGCGCCCAACCGGCGGTGGTGTCGTGGTCGGTGATGGCCAGCACGTCCAGACCCGCGTCGGCACCGGCACGGACCAGGTCGGCCGGGCTGAGCGTGCCGTCGCTGGCGGTCGAGTGGGCGTGCAGGTCGATCCGCGGCGCGGGGCCGGTACGCGAGGTCACCTCCCGACGCTACCCAGCAGACCCGAATCCGGCTCGCGTAGGTGCCCGGCCAGCCCCGGGGCGTGGCCCTCTGCGCGCGCCGGGCCCCGCGCCGCCCTCGGCTCAGGGCACCGCAACGCGCACCAGCGAGCCGAGCCGGTCGTTCGCAGCGCGGGACGCCGCGACCAACGGGGGGACCCGGGCGCGGATCAGGAGCTGGTTACCAGGACCGGCCGGTCACCGGGCTGAAGGCCGTCCACGGGCACCGGCTCGGCCGGTTGCCCGGCACGCACCCGTTCGACGTCGACCTGAACCAGCTTGCCGGCGCTGTCGACGTAGGAGACGTCCGTCCCGGTCGTCCAGGCGACAGCGCCACTCAAAGCCGGGCCGGCCGGCATGGCGTTCAGCGTCGGTCCGAGCCGCTGCAAGTCGACCAGGACGGCCTGGTCGCTCGCGCCGACCTTTCCGTTCACCAGAAGCCACCGCCCGTCGTCGGACACGCCGCCGGCGCCGTCCCGGCTCAACTGGATGCCGCAGGCGGTGCGTACCGGCTTCAAGGCCCGCTTCGGGTCGAGCGCCGCCAGGCAGGTCCCACCCGGCCCGCTCGCGGACACCTGACCGATCAGCCGCCCGTCGGGCAGCGCACCGTAGACGTTCAGGGTGCCCCGCTCGGACACCGCGGTCAGCTCCCCCGCGCCGGGCCGCCAGAGGGCATGGGTCGGCCCATCCGGGTCGAGCCGGACCAGCACGCTGCTTCCGACGAACCGGACGGGTTTCGCGCCGTCCGGGACCGGAATGCGCACCGTGCCGATGAGCTGACTCCCGACGACTCCCGCCACGAGCAGCTCCTTGCCGTCGCGCCAGGCGACCTGGCTGGCGTCGGGCGCGAGAACGATCTGGCCCGCACCGGCCAGCAGTACCTGCACCAGGCCGTCGTCCTGCGCGACCCAGAGGGAACGGCCGGCGGTGGTCGGGGCACCGACCACCAGCAGTCCGGCGCCGCTGGGCAGGCTGTGGGCGCGTTCGGCGGGCCCGACGCTGGGCAGCGCCAGCCGCTTGCCGTCGGGGTTGATCAGGGTGCCGTCGAGGAGCAGGCCGGCGGGTGTTCCGGGCGATGGCGCGGGTGGGGCAACGGTGGCCGAGGGGAGCGGCCGGGCCGACAGATCCGGATCGCCGATCACGACGATGGGCGGGCCCTGCCGGCCGGTCTCGTCGGCGAGCTGCGTCATGCCGGAGCCGATCAGCACGGTGGTGACCATTCCGAGCGCGACACCGACACCGGCACGCCGCCGCCGGATCCGGTTGGCCCGGCGGACGGCCTGACCGGCCGGGTCGGCGGTCAGTGGACGGGTGACGGCGACCTGGTGCGAGAGAGTCTCCCGCACCGCACCTTCCAGCTGGTCACATCGCACCTGGTTAGGACGCTGCGGACCGCCCGTCAGGTTGTCGGGCCGCCGAGAGAATGCGCTCACTGCTGGTCTCCGGCGCCGGTGCCGACGGGCACGGCCGCCGGAGCGGTGGGCAGCTCGACCGCCGGTGCGATGGGGCGGGGCACGGACGGGCGGGGTGCGACCGCTCCCGGCCCGGCCCGGTCGGCCGCCGGACGCGGCGTCGCCTCGGCACGGCCCCCTGAATCCGTCCCGGCCGGCCCGGGTCGGGCAGCGTCGGCACCTCGGCCGGCTCGCGCGGCGTCGCCCCGGCCGGAGCCAGCAGCGCCAGGGCCCCGACCCGAGAGAGCGGCATCGCGGCTCCCGCTGGAGAGGCCGGCGTCGCGGCCCCGGCCGGAGAGGGCGGAGTTGACGCTCCGGTCCGGGCCGAGGGCGTCGGCCAGGTCCGGGGTGGCGGTGCCCATCCGTCGGCGCAGCGTGGCCAGCGCCCGGGAGGCCTGGCTCTTCACCGTGCCCGGCGAGATGTCCAGCAGCGCGGCCGTCTGTGCTTCCGACATGTCCTCGTAGTAGCGCAGGACGAGCACCGCCCGCTGCCGGCTGGGCAGCTCCCTGAGGTGCCGCCAGAGCAGGTCGCGGTCGAGCTGCTGCTCGATCTCGTCGACACCGGGCCGTTCGGGCAGCACCTCGGTGGGGCGTTCACCGTGCCAGCGGCGCCGCCACCAGCTCGTCGAGGTGTTGACCATCACACGACGGGCGTACGGCTCGACGGCCTCGATCCCGCCGAGCCGCTTCCAGGCGAGGTAGGTCTTGGTCAGCGCCGTCTGGAGCAGATCCTCGGCCGTGGCCCAGTCGCCGGCGAGCAGATAGGCGGTACGGAGCAGGGCGGCGGAGCGAGCCGCGACGAACTCGCGGAACTCCTCCTCCAACGGGTCCCTGCTCGCCACAGCGCACCTCCGCACCCACACCGTCCTGGCAGAGTGCCACGTCGGAGGCGTTCCGGTCCATGACGAAAGGTGCGCACTTGCTCCGATGTTCGGACGAAAACTTTCACGCTCCGTCGTCGGCCTTGGCCTCGTCGGCCTCCTTGCCCAACCGCGCCTCGACCGCCTGCGGCTCGTACATCTCTTCCACGACGCGCAGGTACAGCTCGTTCGGGTTGGGCAGATTCTTGATCTCGCGCAGCGCCTGCTCCTGGCCGGCGGACTCCAGGACGAAGGTGCCGTAGTTGAGTGCGCGGCCGGTCGGCGTCTGCTCGTACTTCATGTCGGTGACCCGGACCAGCGGCATCATGGCCACCTTGCGGGTGACGATGCCGTTTACCACCATGACCCGCTTGTTGGTCAGGATGAAGCGGTCATACCACCAGTCGGCGACCCTCCAGGCCACCCAGCCCATGACGGCGAACCAGAGCAGCACCGCGATGGTCGTCAGCGCGCCCACGTTGTTGCCGGCGAGGAAGCCGGACAGGTAGCCGAGCACGAACGTCGCCGCGATGCCGATCAGGAGCGGGTTGGTGAGGTGGATCCAGTGCCGCTTCCACTCGCCCCGGTAGCGCTCGGTGGGGAAGAGGTAGCGGGCGACCAGCGAGCTGGGCTCGTCCTCCAGCGGAAGCACCCGCCGAGGAGTCGCCCCCGTCGCGTCGGCACGCAACCCCGCGAGCTCGTCCTCGGAGATCTGCGGTGGCTGGTAGGCGGCCTCGGGGTCGCGGATCCAGCCCCGGCCGGACCGCCCTTCGCCGGCATAGCCGGGCCCATCGCCGTAGCCGACGTCGTCCGAAAGGGACGGCCCGTCGGACAGGCCGGGACCGGCTCCGTAGCCCGGGCCGTCGTCCGGCCCGATCCGCGGTATCGGCTCGGTGTCGCGCTCGCGACGTTCCCGGTCGGGGTCGTCCGGGTCGAAGGGTGGACCGGAGGGGCTGCCCATCGACGGTTAGGCGACGAGGCTGGTGAAGAAGTCGCCGAACCCCTGGGCGATGTCCATGATCCCGCCGCCCAGCGACTTGAACACATCAGCCGCAGAGTTTGGCCGATAGGCGACGAAGAAGATCAAGAATGCGATTCCGGCCCAGGTGAGGACCTTCTTGACCATGGCGGGCCATCCTCTCGCGCGGCGCCGGGTCCCATTACCGCAGCGGCACCCAGAGTATCAGTGTGGTGTCGTACAGTGAAGATCTGCGTCCGTTCTCCGTCAAACCCGGAAGGCTGTCAAGCCCTCCCGGACAGGTACGGGGATGGTGCGCCGTACACGAGCTCGGGCGGAGTCCACTCGGTCAGGTCGTGCAACACGACGTCTTCCGCGAGGAGATGACCCGCACTCGCCGGCCAGGCTATCGCATGCAGCCACATTCCCCGAGCCTCGCCGGCGTACGCGCTTCGATCCGTCGGAGAATTCACCAACCACAGTGGAGTCGGATGCCCGCCGACCCGGATCCTGGCCTGCCCCACGTGCTCGGGGTGCCCCGGGCCGGGATCGGTCAGCGCGTCGGCGAGTTCCGGTCCGGGATCCGGGCCGGCCAGGCCGGCGAGCCGGGTGCCCAGGCCGACGCCCGGCTCCTCGGCCACGAAAACCAGATCCGCCGGGCCGTCGTCGAGCGGCGCCGGCCCCGCGCAGGCCACCGCCGTCGCCCGCACCCCGGTGCGGTCGTCACCGGCGTACGCCACGCCGGTGAGGGTCCACCCTGGCGGCAGCGGCCACGGGCACCACAGCGGCGTCCCCGGTGGACCGGCGGTCGCGGCGATCCGTTCCACCACGCTCGCGACGATCTCCGCTCCGATGTGTTCGGGCACGTGCAGCGGCGGCACGGGACCGCAGCGCAGGCACCTCGACTCGGTGTGCATCAGATCCGGCGCCCGTACCGGGCCCCCGCATCTCGGACAACTCACCGCGACACTCACAACCCCACCGTCACCCGGCATCGCTGGCACGTCAAGCCGGAACGCCCGATTACGCCGACGAGGCGAGGGTCAGTCCGGTGGCGGGCCGGCGTGCGTACGGATCCACGCGTGCATGGCGATGCCGCTGGCCACGCCCGCGTTGATGGACCGGGTCGAGCCGTACTGTGCAATGGAGTAGAGCGCAGCGCAGGCGGCACGCGCGGGCGCGGACAGGCCCGGCCCCTCCTGGCCGAAGAGCAGGACGCAGTCCCGCGGCAGGATGCCGGTCTCCAGCGGGCGGGAGCCGGGCAGGTTGTCGATGCCGAGCACGGGCAGCCGCCGCCCGACCGCCCAGTCGACGAACTCCTCGATCGTCTCGTGGTGCCGCACGTGCTGGTATCGGTCGGTCACCATCGCGCCCCGCCGGTTCCACCGCCGCCGTCCGACGATGTGCACCTCGGCGGCATTGAAGGCGTTGGCGTTGCGCACCACCGTGCCGATGTTGAAATCGTGCTGCCAGTTCTCGATGGCGACGTGGAAGCCGTGCCGGCGCCGGTCCAGGTCGGCGACGATGGCCTCGAGCCGCCAGTAGCGGTAGCGGTCGACCACGTTGCGCCGGTCCCCCTCGGCCAGCAACTCCGGGTCGTAGCGCGGGTCCTCGGGCGGGTCCCCCGGCCAGGGGCCCACGCCCACCTCAAGCTGGTCGTCGGTCACGGTCATCAGAGGGTACGGGCCACCTCGGCGTCCGCCGCGACGGCCCGCCGACCTCAGCCGAGGCCGAGCGCGTCACCCAGCCGGTCCAGGAAGCGTCGGTCGGCGGGGCTGGCCGGACGTCCGCCGGGGCCGGGCACCGCCCGGCAGACGCGGGCCGCGACCGACTGCACCCACTGGCGGTACGCGGCTGAGTCGGCGGGATCAGCGCGCCGGTGCAGGACCCGAACCGCCGCCCGGCACGCGACCAGCAGGTCCACCAGGTCGGTGAGCCGCTCGGCGGGCGTCGGGGCGCCGTCGTGGCGGGCGTAGATCGCGGCGACCACGGCACGGACCAGATCACTGTCGAACCCGCGGCCGGCAGCCATCGCGTCCAGGCCCGCGAGGCCCGCCATCACCCCCCGCTCCGGGCGGCCGGCGCCGGGCGCCGCGGCGGCCACGAGCACCCGGGCGGGCAGGCTGGTGAGCAGGTCCCACTCGGCGGCGGAGTAGACGGCGGTGGTCAAGGGTGCGGCGCGGCGGCCGGCAGAGGGCGGCTCTCCGGCGACGGAGTGGCTCATCGGAACCTCCGGCGCCAGCATAAGCCCCGAAACGGGCGACGGGCCCCCTCCCCGGCAGAACCTGCTGTGGGAGGAAGGCCCGTACCAGGGCGGGCGGCGACTCCTGTTCAGCGCCGCCCGGAGGTCAGCGCGGGTTCGGGAAGCTGGGCCGCTCCGGGTCCACTCCCTCGGCGACGGCGTTGGCCGCGTACTCCCGCTTGGGGACCATGACCTTGCGGCGGAACACGCAGACCATGGTGCCGTCCTGGTTGTAACCGCGGGTCTGGACGGACACGACGCCCCGGTCCGGCTTGGAGCCGGACTCGCGCTTGTCCAGCACCGTCGTCTCGCCGTAGATGGTGTCGCCGTGGAAGGTGGGCGCCACGTGCCGCAGCGACTCGACTTCCAGGTTGGCGATGGCCTTGCCGCTGACGTCCGGCACCGACATGCCGAGCAGCAGCGAGTAGATGTAGTTGCCGACCACCACGTTGCGCTTGAACTGGCTGGCCGTCGCGGCGTAGTGCGCGTCCATGTGCAGTGGGTGGTGGTTCATGGTGAGCAGGCAGAAGAGGTGGTCGTCGTACTCGGTGACGGTCTTGCCCGGCCAGTGCCGGTAGACCGCGCCGACCTCGAACTCCTCGTAGTAGCGGCCGAACTGCATCCTGGTCCCCTTCGACGGGCGGCGATGGAGTTCGGCACAGCATGCCTTACCGGTGGTTAAGGCGACGGTCGGGGCGCGGCCCCGGCGGAAATGTCACACCGGTCACCCACCCGAGGGGAGACGCAATGAGCGGCGGGGCCCTCCCCGGCACCCGCCGCCCACGCTCTGATGCGAGGAATTCTGCCCTACGGCGACGTAGGTCCAACAGAGATCGAGGTCACATTTATCTTTTTGTAACACTACTCTCCGTGACGAAGGGCGGGTTGATCAGCGATCTCCGCAGGCCGGATACCTCCTCGTCAGGGCTCAAGTTACCGATTCGTAGCCCTCGATCGGGTTGATCTCCTTGGAATCGCTCCCATCACCGCAGGTCACGCAAGTGCGTCATGCACTTGCGTTCCGCAGGACGGGATTAACTGACGCAGTTCGATGACCGCCGAGGGCCCCGGGCGGCCCTGCGCACGTTTCGTGCTGAACGGCCCGGGAATTCGATACGGTCAGCCCTGGTTTTACGGGACGCAGACAAACCGCGGTGAACGGAGAGTGCAATGGCAACCGTTGAGCTGACCTCGGCGAACTTCGACGAGGTGACCGGCAACGACGGCATCGTCCTGGTCGACTTCTGGGCCGACTGGTGTGGTCCGTGCAAGCGGTTCGCCCCGGTCTACGAGCGCTCCTCGGAGAAGCACCAGAACATCGTCTTCGGCAAGGTCGACACCGAGGCCCAGCAGGAGCTGGGTGCGAAGTTCGACATCCGGTCGATCCCGACGATCATGGCGATCCGCGACGGCGTCATCGTCTTCGCCCAGCCGGGCGCGCTTCCCGAGTCGGCGCTGGAGAACCTGATCGAGCAGGTCGAGGCGCTGGACATGGACGACGTCCGCAAGCAGCTGGCCGAGCACAACCACTGAGCCGTCCCCGCGACGGCACGACGAAGGGCCGGGCCCGATTCGGGTCCGGCCCTTCGTCGTACCCGGGCACACGTGCATGATCACCGACCTGGGCACGCGGAACTGACCGTCGGAGGGACCCGACACGGCCGGTACATCCCGTATCGTCACGACCTGATGGAGACCCTCACCACCCGCGGGCGCGCGACCCGGCTGGGCGCGACCGCTCTCGGCCTCGTCCTACTGCTGCTCGGCACCTTCTGGGGCAGCGACGACGACTTCCCGTTCGGCCCGTTCCGGATGTACGCCACCTCCAACCCGCCGAACGCCCCCGCCCCGGACACCCGGGTGGAGGGCGTGAACAGCACCGGGGCCGTGGTCGACCTCGACCAGGGCGCCACGGGCATCCGCCGCGCCGAGATCGAGGGCCAGCAGGACCGGTACGCCGCCGACCCGACGCTGCTCGCCGAGGTGGCAGACGCGTACGCCGAACGCCACCCGGCCGCCCCGGCGCTGGTCGAGGTCCGCATCGTCATCCGCTGGCACGGCATCCGTGCCGGCCGACCCACCGGGCAGCACACCGACGAGACCGTGGTCCGCTGGCAGGTCTCCCGATGAGCGGCTGGCTGACCGAGGCGGTGCCGCGCGGCCGGATCGCCGCCTTCCGCACCCTGATCTACCTGTTCGTCGCCGCCGACCTGGTGGTCTTCACCCCATGGGTACGCACCAGGGCCAGCGTGCCCGGCGAGCTGTACCAGCCCCTGCTGATCGGCCGGCTGCTCCGGCTGCCGACGCCGACGCCGACGCTGGTGGCGGTGATCTTCTGGGCGTTGCTGCTGCTGGCCCTGCTCGCCGCGACCGGCCGGGCGCCCCGGCTGCTGGGCTGGTCGGTCTGCGCGCTCTACCTCGAGTGGATGATCATCGCGATGAGCTACGGGAAGGTCGACCACGACCGGTTCGGGCTCCTCGTCGCACTGGCCGTGCTGCCCACCGCCGGCCGGGCCCGCCACGGCGACACCACCCGCACCGAGGCCGGCGGCTGGGCGCTGCGGGTCACCCAGATCGCGGTGATCTGCACGTACTTCCTGGCGGCCTGGGCCAAGCTGCGCTTCGGCGACCTGGACTGGCTGACCGGCTCGGTGCTGGCGCGGGCCATCATCCGACGTGGCACCGACCTGGCGGACCTCATCGCCCAGGTGCCGTACCTGCTGATCGTCGCCCAGTTCGGCATCGTGGCCTTCGAACTGTTCAGCCCCGTGGTGTTCCTGCTACCGGCCCGCTGGCGACTGGCCATGGTCGGCTTCTTCTACTCGTTCCACGTGGTGACCATCGCGACCATCACGATCTCGTTCGCGCCGCACCTCGCCGCGATGACGAGCTTCCTACCGCTGGAGCGGGTCCGCCCGCTGGTCTGGGCCCGTCGGCTGACCGGCCGCGAGACCTCCGGCGCACCGAAGGACGAGCCGGAGCCGGCCCTACCGAACGCCGACGCCGAGCCACCCGACCAGGCCCCGGTGGACGCCGGCACGGAGCCGGCGCGGCGCGGGGATCAGGCCCCGGCGCTCGGACGGCCGGCCGGCCCGTAGAGCCGCTCCCGGGCCTCCTGCGGCAGGGAGCACGCCGCCGTGCCACCCGGGAGCCGGTGCCGGTTTCGCGCCACCCAGCGGTACGCGGGCCAGGCCACGGCGCGCGCCGGGGGGAACCGCAGCCCCGCTCCGGCGACCCGCCAGAGCGGACCGCTCGCGGCGAGCAGCTTCGCGATGGCGTCCGGCCCAGCGGCGCGTGAGCCGTCCGCGCCGACCCACTGCACGGCCTCCTCACCCTGGGCCACCGTGAGGCCGAGCGCGTCCAGATCGGCGAACTGCCAGGGCACCACCCGGGCGGCGGTGGGGATGCGGCGTTCGATGAACTCCGCGCACGTCGTGCAGAACGCGCAGTCCCCGTCGTACACGAAGGTCGACCTCTCCATGGTGTCCATCCTCCCCCGCGCGACCGCCGGGTGGGCTCCGGTGTCCGGCGGGTCACTTGCGCGGACCTCGTACACATGTTCGAGTAGTGCCCATGCGCTGGGACAACCTCACCGCTCCCCCGGCTGAGGGAGACCCCGAGCGGGCAGCGCCAGCGACGCCACCCCTGCCGCTGGCGCTGCCCGGCGCCATCGTGCGCACCTTCGACACCCCCGAGTTCGCCGGGATGACCTTCCACGAGGTGCAGGCCAAATCCATCCTCAACCGGGTGCCCGGCGAGTCCCGCGTGCCCTTCGAGTGGACCATCAACCCGTACCGGGGCTGCTCTCACGCGTGTGTGTACTGCGTCTCGGGCGACACCCCGATTCTTATGGCGGACGGACGCACGAAACCGATCAGCGAGCTCGAGTCGGGCGACCGCATCTACGGGACCGAGCGACGCGGCGCCTACCGCCGATACGTCGTCACCACCGTTCTCGACAAATGGTCCACCGTGAAACCGGTTTACCGTGTCATCCTGGAGGACGGCACGACACTCCTCGCCAGCGCGGACCACCGCTTCCTGACGGAGCGAGGCTGGAAACACGTCACCGGCGGCATGTTCGGCGCCGATCAACGGCCCTACCTCACCACCAACAATCGCCTGATCGGCACTGGGGCGTTCGAGACAACTCCCAAAGCCTCCCACGACTACCGACGCGGCTATCTCTGCGGCATGGTGCGCGGCGACGGAACCATAGGCACCTATGCCACAGGCAGGAGCTGGAGTCACCGGTTCCGCTTGGCGCTCGCGGACAGCGAGGCCCTCGATCGTACCGAGCGGTATCTGAAGGAAGAGGGCGTCGGCACAAGCCGCACCTCCTTTGGCCAGGCCAGGCCCGACCGGCGGCCGATGGAGGCAATCCGGGCCTCGGGAAAGCAGAAGGTCGATGCAATCAGGGAGATCGTCCAATGGCCGCAGCATTCGACTCCTGACTGGCAACGAGGGTTTCTTGCTGGCATCTTCGATGCCGAAGGCAGTTGCAGCCAGGGCATCCTGAGAATCGCCAACTGCGACGATCAGGTCCTCAGCCACACGACGGAAGCACTGCGCGCCTTTGGATTCGCGACCGTCCTCGAGGACCGGAGGCGGACGAACCGCCTGCGCTATGTACGGCTGACCGGCGGTCTCCCGGCGCGGTTGCGCTTCTTCCACCTGACCGACCCGGCCATCACTCGCAAGCGTTCGATCGAGGGTGTCGCGCTGAAATGCCAGGCGTCACTCCGCGTCGTCGACATTCACGCGCTCGGGCTGGAGTTGCCGCTCTGGGACATCACCACTGGCACCGGCGACTTCATCGCCGACGGCGTCGTGAGCCACAATTGCTTCGCCAGAAACACCCACACCTACCTTGACCTCGATGCCGGTGCGGACTTCGACCGGCAGGTGATCGTCAAGGTCAACGCCGGTGAGCTGGTGCGGCGGGAGCTGGCCGCGCCGAAATGGCGAGGGGCGCACGTGGCCATGGGCACCAACGTGGACTGCTACCAGCGGGCCGAGGGGCGTTACCGGCTGATGCCGCAGATCATCGCGGCGCTGCGCGACTTTGCCAACCCGTTCTCGATCCTGACCAAGGGCACGCTGATCCTGCGAGACCTGCCGCTGCTGCGCCAAGCCGCCGAGGTGACCAGGGTCGGCATCTCCTACTCGGTGGGCTTCGTCGACGAGCAGCTCTGGCGTGGCGTCGAGCCCGGCACGCCGCATCCGAGCCGCCGCCTGGACGCGGTCCGCCGGCTCACCGACGCCGGCTTCGAGGTCGGGGTGCTGATGGCGCCGATCCTGCCCGGGCTGAGCGACGGCGACGAGTCGATCGACGCCACCGTGTCGGCGATCGCGGCCGCCGGGGCGACCAGCGTGACCCCACTGGCGCTGCACCTGCGCCCGGGCGCCCGGGAGTGGTACGCGCAGTGGCTCGCTCGGGAGCATCCGCACCTCGCGCCCCGCTACCGCGAGCTCTACCGGGCCGGCGCGTACGCCCCGCAGGCGTACCAGCGGGAGCTGACCGCCCGGGTGCGGATCGCCGCCCGCCGCCACGGGCTGCACCGGGGCGAGCTGGGTGACAACCGTCGGCTGCCCGAGCCGCCCCCACCGCCGGCCGCCGAGCAGCTGACCCTGCTCTAGACGGCAGGCGGCGCTACAGTCGGCGGGTGCGTACCGCTCAGCAGATCCTCGCCGACTCCGCAGTCATCGCCGTCGTGGGCGCGTCGCGCGACCCGCGCAAGGCCGCGCACGGCGTGCCGTTGCAGATGCAGCGGTACGGCTGGCGGATCATCCCGGTCACCCCGACCGTCGACGAACTCTTCGGCGAGCGGGCGTACCCGACGCTGGCCGACATCCCACACCCGGTGGATCTGGTGGACGTGTTCCGGCCGGCGGCCGACGCCGTGCAGGTGGTCCGGGACGCGGCGGCGATCGGCGCTCCGGCCGTCTGGCTGCAACTGGGCATCGTCTCGGCGGAGGCGCGACGGATCGCCGAGGAGGCCGGCATGGACTACGTCGAGGACCACTGCCTCATCGTCGAGCGCGCCGCCGCCGGCCTGACCCGGCTCGGCTGAACCCGCGTCGGTCCGACAGGCTCGGCCCTTCGAACCGGCCGACGGCCGGACGGACCGGAAGCCGCCGACGGGCCGGTGGCTGCGCTTCGGCTATTTCCGGGTGCCGGCCGGGCACCACGTGAGCTGGCGTTGGCACGAACGTCAGGCTGGCCGCATGAAGTCCGGCGACCGCACCCCCGTGAAGGCGTTCCAGTCCCGGCAGTACCGCTGCGCTCGTGGGCCCAGCTCGTGCCACACCCGACGAAGGTCGAAGCCCCGATCCGCCGCGGCCATCATGGATTCGAGGAATCCGGTCGCCACGGCGTCCCTCTCGGACTGGTCGCCATCGGCCAGAACCGCGTCCAGGATTCCGAAGAAGGCCACACGTTCACTCGCGGGCATGTCGTCCACGTGCTCGGTGAGCGCTCCGGCGAGGTGTGACAGGCGAAGCAGCAGAGGCGGATCTTCCGCGTCGCCCTCGTCGGCGTCGGCGGCGGACGGGTTCGAGGTCCACCGCCGGACCTCGGCCGCGTCCTTTGCCGCCAGCACGCGACTCGTCGCCAGGAGTGGCCGCCACCACGGGGGAAGAGCCTTCACTTCCCCGCCACCGCGGTGCGAAATCGAGCGCTGGAGACGATCGCGGCCACGTTACCCCCGTAGTCGGTAGCAGTCGTTCAGGAGCCGTTGACCGACCCTAGGCGGCGCGCGTCCATCCCCGATACGGGTTTCCCGGTGGTCGTACGCTGCGGGCATGTTCATCCCGCGACGCGGCCGCGTGCCGGCGCTGGGCGACGGGCTCTGGCCGCGCCGGCTCCTGGCTCTGACGGCCGGGTTGGTGGTGACCGCCGGGGTCGCCGGTGGGCTGCTTCAGTTTCCTCGGATCAACCCGTCCACCGCCATCCTGGCGCTCTGGTCGGCGATCGGCCTGCGGGGGCTGACCGGGCGGTGGTGGCCACGGCGGACGGGGCATCTGCGCTGGCGGGAGCGCGTCTGCGGCCGGGACGCTGTCGAACCGGGCCTGGTGGCACGCCGGTCGCTCGCCGGGTGGGTCGACCTGGCAGCCGGTGCGACCACGCTGATCGCGACCGGCGGGTGGCTGATCGCCAACCTGCCCCCGCACGGCCGGTGGGTCGACCTGACGCGGCCGGTGCTCGCCGTCGGCGTCGCGGCCTGGCTCGGTCGGGGGGTCTACGAAGAGGCGCGCTTCACCGGACGGCTGGCGCTGACCGCCAGCGCGATCCGGCACGGCCGCCAGATCGTGGACTGGACGAACATCGACCGGGTCAGCCCGCACCGGCGCGACGGCCGGTTGAACGGGGTGCGGCTGCGGCCGGCGGTCTGGCAGTCGCTGCGGCCGGCGCCGGTGGTCGGCGGCCGGGACACGGCGGTGCCGGAGGACCGGCTGATCGCCGCGTTAGAGGACTACCGGTTCCGACCGCGGGAGCTGGCCATCGAACCGGACCAGGGGCAGCTCAGAGCTTGTACTCCTTGAGCAGGCCGCGGGAGATGATGGTCTTCTGGATCTCCGAGGTGCCCTCGCCGATGAGCAGGAACGGGGCCTCGCGCATCAGCCGCTCGATCTCGTACTCCTTGGAGTAGCCGTAGCCGCCGTGGATGCGGAACGCCTCCTGGACGACCTCCGCGCAGTACTCCGAGGCGAGCAGCTTGGCCATCCCGGCCTCGACGTCGTTGCGCTGGCCGGCGTCCTTGAGGCGGGCGGCGTTGACCATGAGGGCGTGCGCGGCCTCGATCTTCGTGCCCATCTCGGCGAGCTTGAACGCGATCGCCTGGTGCCGGGCGAGCGGCTGGCCGAAGGTCTTGCGTTGCTGGGCGTACGCGACGGCCAGCTCGAAGGCGCGGATGGAGATGCCGCAGGCGCGGGCGGCCACGTTGACGCGGCCGACCTCGATGCCGTCCATCATCTGGTAGAAGCCGCGGCCCACCTTGTCGGCGCCGCCGAGGATGGCCGAGTCGGGCACGGTCACCCCGTCGAGCACCATCTCGGTGGTCTCGACGCCCTTGTAACCCATTTTTTCGATCTTGCCGGGGATGGTGAGGCCGGGGGCGGTCTCGCCGAAGCCCGGCTCCTTCTCCAGCAGGAAGGTGCTCATGTTGCCGTACACCGACTCGGCGCCGGTGTCGGTCTTGACCAGGGTGGCCACCACCGAGGAGTACGCCCCGTTGGTCAGCCACATCTTCTGCCCGTTGAGCACGTAGCTGTCGCCGTCGCGAACGGCCCGGGACTTGATCGCCGAGACGTCGGAGCCGGTTTCGGGCTCGGACATGGAGAACGCGCCGCGCACCTCGCCGGTGGCCATCTTCGGCAGGAGGCGGGCCTTCTGCTCGGCGGAGCCGTGCTGGGAGATCAGGTACGCGACGATGAAGTGGGTGTTGACGATGCCGGAGATCGACATCCAGCCCCGGGACAACTGCTCCACCACGAGGGCGTACGTGAGCAGCGACTCGCCGAGCCCGCCGTACTCCTCGTCGATGGTGAGGCCGAACAGCCCCATCTCGCGCATCCCGTCGAGGATGTCGGTGGGGTACTCGTCGGCGTGCTCCAGCCGCTGGGCGTGCGGGATGATCTCCTTGTCGGCGAACTCCCGGACGGTCTCCAGGATCGATCGCTGCACATCGGTCAGGCCGGGCGTCTGGGCGAGTCGGGCCATCTCAGCCTCCGGGGATCAGCGCACTACTCATGGGTAACTGAACGCTCGGTCAGTATCGGCCTCCCGGTCGGCAAGGCCAAGGTGACCAGTCCACACAACCGCTGTGAAAAGGTTCACCGCTGCGGGTACCGTCCGGCAAGAAGGACTTTTCCGGCACCGGCAGGAGGAGGACAGCCGTGAGCTACCCGCCACCGTCGGGCCCCCCGGGGGACGAGCCGCCGCCGTCACCCTACGAGCCACCCCGGGACCAGTCGCCGTACGCGCCACCGCCGGCCGGCCAGTCGCCGTACCCGCCGCCGCCGGACCAGTCGTCGTTCGGGTCGCCGGAACGTTCGCCGTACGAGCCCCCCGCCGACGAGCCGTCACCGTACGAGCAGCAGAAGCCGCACCAGCCGGCGCACTGGGGGCAGCAGCCGCCGTACCCGCCGCAGGGCCCCTACGGCCAGTACGGCCCGCCGCCGTCCGGCCCGGTTCGGGGCACCAACGTGCTGGCGATCCTGTCGCTGGTGTTCGCCTTCGTGTTCCCGCCGGCCGGCGCCGTCCTCGGCCACGTGGCCAAGCGACAGATCCGGACCAGCGGCGAGGACGGCGACCAGCTCGCCACCTGGGGGCTGATCCTCGGCTACGCCTTCACCGCGCTGACCCTGCTGGCCTGCTGCGGCTGGCTGGCGCTGGTCATCTTCAGCAACACCGGCCGCAGCGGCGGCTACTGACCCGCCAGGCCGATCAGCGAAAGCGCGCCTCCCGGACGCTGTTGCCGCCGTCCACCACCAGCATCTGGCCGGTGATGTACGAGGCGGCCGGCGAGCAGAGGAAGCTGATGGCCGCGGCGACCTCGTCCGGGGTGCCCGGTCGACCGACCGGCGTGCCCAGGCCCTGCTTGATCTCGGCCATCGTGGACGCCGCCGTGTAGATGGTGCCCGGCGCGACCGCGTTCACGGTCACCCCGTCGGCGATCATCTCCATGGCCAGCGCTCGGGTCAGCCCGACGACACCGGCCTTCGCGGCGGCGTACGCGGCCTCGGTGGGCAGGGCGTTGACCGGCCCGGCGGTGGCCGCCAGGTTGACGATCCGCCCCCAGCCCCGCTCGGCCATCCCGCCGATGAACGCGCGACTGCACAAAAACGCGGTGGACAGGTTGCGGTCGATCTCGCCGCGCCACTCGTCGTAGGTCAGCTGCGCGACGGGACGCAGCACCCCCTGACTGGCCCGGCTCGCCAGGCCCGCGTTGTTGACCAGCACCTCGACGTCACCCAACTGCTCGGCCACCGCGTCCGCCAGCGCGCCGACCTCGGACTCGTCGGTCAGGTCCGCGACGAAACCGGTCGCCCCCAGCTCACCGGCCCGCTCGTGGATGCGC
Source organism: Micromonospora sp. NBC_00617 (assembly GCF_045161355.1). NCBI lineage: Bacteria > Bacillati > Actinomycetota > Actinomycetes > Micromonosporales > Micromonosporaceae > Micromonospora > Micromonospora sp. NBC_00617. The sequence continues at coordinate 5,088,840 of NZ_CP107751.1, forward strand.
CGGGTGGTGCTGACGATGGCCACCCGCGCCCCCAGGTCGGCGAGCCGCCGGGCGGTGGCGTAGCCGATGCCGTCCGGGCTGCCGGCCCCGGTCACCAGGGCGACCCGACCGTCGAGCCGCATGGTCACCGGCTCCGCGAGTGCGACCGGTTCGTCGGGGCCGGGTGCGCCGGCCGGCGTGGCCGCCCGACCGCGGCGGCCCGCACCCGGGCGGCTCACGTCCCGTCGCGGTCGGCTGCCGGAACGGTCCGCGGCGCGCGCATCTATTGCCATGCCAGGGATCCTGCCCGTTACGACCGGCCCGAGCAACGCGGCACCCGGGAGCGGGGGCATCGGGTTTCAGCACCCCTGGCTACTCTGACGGCGCACCCGAGCCGACGGAGAGTTCGCATGACCAATCCCCCACCCGCCGACGGTTGGACCGACCCCACCTGGTCGGCTCAACCGTCGAGCCCGCCGCCGGACCCGACCCTGGTGGCCGGCCAGCCGATACCGACCCAACCCGGCCCCGCAAACCCGTACGCGCCGGTCGACCCGTACGCGGGTGGGCAACTGCCGCCGGGGGCGTACGCGCCACCCGGCTACCCGCCGCACCCCGGTTACGGCTACCCGCCACCGCCGAAGACCAACGGGCTGGCCATCGCGGCGCTCGTGCTGGCCCTGGCCGGCCTGACCACCTGCGGCATCACCGCGCCGATCGGGGCGATTCTCGGCCATGTGGCGCAGAAGCAGATCCGGGTCAGCGGCGAGGGCGGCGAGGGAATGGCGAAGGCCGGCATCATCGTCGGCTGGATCGTCACCGCGCTGATGGTGCTGGGGATCGCGTTCTACGTCGCCGCGATCGTCTTCGCGATCACCACGGACGCCAGCAGCTACTGATTCGGTCGGCGGATCCGCGTACCGCCGGCTGGTGGGCCGGGTCGGCAGCCGGCGGCGACCGACCCGGCCCGAGGCGTCACTGGGCCGGCGGGGTGAACGACGAGGTACGGCTCATCCCGGCGGCGCGGCCCTTGGCGGCGATCACCAACGCCATCTTGCGGGACGCTTCGTCGATCATCTCGTCGCCGAGCATCACCGCGCCGAGCTTGCCCCCGGCCTCCGAGGTGTAGTGCTCGTACGCGTCGAGGATCAGCTCGGCGTGGTCGTAGTCGGCCTGGGCCGGCTGGTAGACCTCGTTGGCGGCGTCGATCTGGCCCGGGTGCAGCACCCACTTGCCGTCGAAGCCCAGCGCCGCCGAGCGCTTGGCCACCTCGCGGAACGCGTCGACGTCGCGGATCTGCAGGAAGGGGCCGTCGATCGCCTGCTTGTCGTGCATCCGCGCGGCCATCAGGATCCGCATCAGGATGTAGTGGTACGGGTCGCCCGGGTAGTCCGGGATCAGGCCGCCGACCACCAGCGACCTCATGTTGATCGACGCCATGAAGTCCGCCGGGCCGAAGATGATGGTCTCCACGCGCGGCGAGGCGGCCGCGATGGCGTCAACGTTGACCAGACCCGCGGCGTTCTCGATCTGCGCCTCGATGCCGATCCGGCCGACCTCGAGGCCGATCGTCTTCTCGATCTGGGTGAGCGTCAGGTCCAGCCACTGCACCTGGGCGGCGTTCTGCACCTTCGGCAGCATGATGCAGTCCAGGTTCGCGCCGGCGCCCTCGACCACCTCGATGACGTCCCGGTAGGTCCACGGCGTCGTCAGGTCGTTGACCCGGACCACCCGGGTCTTGCCGGCCCAGTCGCCATCGTTGAGGGCGGCCACGATGTTCTTGCGCGCATCCGGCTTGGCCAGCGGGGCCACGGCGTCCTCCAGATCGAGGAAGACCTGGTCGGCGGGGAGACCCTGCGCCTTGCCGAGCATCTTGACGCTGGAACCCGGCACGGCCAGGCAGGACCGGCGGGGACGACCGACTGCGGCCATGAATGCGCTCCTTCCAGCGACCGGCGGGCACGCCGACGCCACGTGACTCCGAAGAAAACTTAACGATCCCAAAGGGCGTGGTGACGTCACGGTAACCTCGCGCCATGACCGGGGTGAATGGACCTGTGGAAGATCTCACTGGGCGTCGGCTGGTGGTGGTGACCGGAGCCAGCTCCGGCATCGGGTTGGCCGCCGCGGTGAGCCTCGCGTGCCGCGGAGACCAGGTGGTGCTGGTCGGGCGGGATCCGGCCCGTCTGCAGGCCGCGGCGGAACGGGTACGGGAGACTTCGGGCGCGCGGCCCGAGCTGTTCCGGGCCGACTTCGCGGTGCTCGACGACGTACGCGGACTCGCCGAGCGGCTGCGCGCCGCGTACGACCGGATCGACGTGCTGGCCAACAACGCCGGGGCCATCGCGCTCCAACCGCTCACCACCGTCGACGGCTTCGAGCTGTCGATCCAGGCCAACCACCTGGCCCCCTTCCTGCTGACCAACCTGCTCGCCGACCGGGTGGGCCGGATAGTGGTGACCGCCTCGGGCGCACACCGCTTCGGCGGGCTCGACCCGGCCGACCTCAACAAGCCGCTGCGCCGTTACCGGTCGATGGGCGCGTACGGCACCAGCAAGCAGGCCAACATCCTGTTCGCCGCCGAGGCGGCCCGCCGCTGGCCGCACATCCCCACGCACAGCTTCCACCCCGGCGTGGTGCGTACGCGGTTCGCCAACGACAGCAGGCTGGTCGCGTTCGGCATGCGGATCCTGCCGTTCCGCAGCCCGGAGAAGGGCGCCGAGACGCTGGTGTGGCTGGCCAACCAGGACCGCGCCCGGCTGGTCGACGGGGGCTACTACGCCGGCCGTCAGCTGCGTCGGCCGTACCGGAAGGCCACCGATCCGCAGCTCGCCGCCCGGCTCTGGGCGGCAAGCATGAAGGCCGTCGGCATCGATGGCTAGCATGGCCGCCATGCTGACTCTTGTCGCGATCGTCGAGTATCGCGTGGGCGCCGAGGCCGCCGGGCAACGCTACGAGGACACGGTGCTGGCCCTGCTCGGGCGGCACGGTGGCCGGCTGGAACGACGGCTGCGCGGCACCGACGGACGGACCGAGGTACACGTGATCACCTTCGACGACCGGGCCGGCTACGAGTCGTTCCTCGTCGACCCCGAGCGGGCCGCGCTGCGCACCGCCCTCGGCGAGGCCGCCCCGAACACCCGGGTCATCGAAGTCCACGAAGTCTGACCGCCGACCGGCCCGCCGACGCCGCGCGCGGGCACGACGCCGCGCGCGGGTGGGCGTGGCGCAGCCAGCTGGGTGCCGCGCGGAGGCAGAGGGCTGCCTCTTTCCCCACTTCATCACGTGGTGGTGGGCGAGAACAAGACTTGATCTTGGACTGTTCGAGGGGTCAGGGTCGAGGCATGGAATTCGATGCGACAGCTACCGCCCGGCACGCCCTCTGGATCGGTGGTGGACAGTGGGCCGGCAAGTCCACCGTCGCCGTGAACCTGACCCTGCGACACGGACTGACCACGTACCTCTACGACCGACACGACGCCCGCGGCCACGACGACCGGCGGGTCGCCGATCGGGTCCGACGCGGCGAACCGCCCGCCGGGCCCGACCCGGACGTCGCCTGGGTCCGTACCGACCCGGCCCGGATGGCCGCCGAGACGCTGGCGAGTTTCCCCCGCCGCTTCGACTGGGTCCTGGACGACCTGAGCGCCCTCGTCCCCGGCCGTCGGGTGGTGGCCGAGGGATGGGGACTGCGCCCCGAACTGGTGGCACCGGTCGTCGAATCGGTACGGCAGTTGGTGGTGCTGGTGCCCACCGCCGAGTTCCGTGCCCGCCAGATCGCCCGACTGCCGCGGGCGCGCGCGGTCCCCGCCGGGGTCAGCGACCCGGAACGGGCGCTGCGCAACCGGTGGGCGCGCGACGAACTGGTGGCGGCGGACGCAGCGGCGCAGGCGAAACGGCTGGGCGTACGGGTGATCCGGGTCGACGGCACGCTCGGCGGCGAGGAGCTGACCGACGTGGTGCAGGAGCACTTCGCGCCGTACCTGTGACAGGACGGTCAGCTCTCCAGCGGGGCGGCGTCGGCCGGGAGCGGGGTGGGCGGCGTGGCCCGGCGGCCCGCGCGGGCACCGCCCACCACCACCACGACGACCCCGGCCAGCAGCACCGCCATGCCCAGCAGCGCGTACGGGCGGGGCACCTGGTGCAGCCAGGCCCAACCGAGCACTGCCGCGCCGGGGGCCTCCAGCAGGATCAGCACGCTCACCGTGGTCGCGGGGATCTTCTGCAGGGCGTAGTTGAACATCGAGTGCCCGAGCAGTTGGGCACCCGCCACCAGGGCCAGGATCGCCAGCCAGGTCCGCTCGTCGAAGCCGGTCATCCTGACCCCGCCGACCAGGCAGACCGCCAGCAGGATCGACGCGCAGATGCCGTAGCAGATGGTCGTGTAGGTGGTGGTGCTGATGCTGGCGCGGGCCCGTTCACCGAAGGCGGTGTAGACGGCGGCGAACATGCCGCCGGTCACCGCCAGCAGGTCACCGACGACGGCTCGGCCGGAGATGCCCACATCCGCCCCGGTGGCGATCACCGCGCCGCCGACGGCCACCGCGATGCCGACCCACATCACCGTGGGCAGCCGCCGCCCCTGGGCGCGGGCGATCAGCCCCTGCCAGACCGGCTGGGTGGCACCCAGCGCGGTGGCCGCGGCGACCGAGGTGAGCTGGGCGCTCGGCACCCAGGTCGCGAAGTGCCCGGCCAGCGCGACCCCGGAGAGTACGCAGAACAGCCCCTCCCGCCGGCCGGCCCGCCCCGCCAACGCGCGGAACTCGGCGCGGCGCCGGGCCAGCGAGAACGGGCTCAGCACGGCCACCGCGAGCAGGTTGCGCCAGAAGGCGATGGCCAGCGCGGGAGCGGCGGCGTACGCGATCAGCGGCGCGGACGACGACACGGCGACCACGGCCAGCCCGACCGCGCCGGTGGTCAGCGGATCCAGGGTCGGCCGATGTGGAGGTGGGGGCACGGGACGTAATCCTCACACGTATGACGGTCGGCACCGAGGGTCATTACTCCGTTACGATCACGCGGTTCCGCGCCGGCGAACCTCGACCGCCCGGAGGCGTTCCCCCATGCCCGACTACCAGGCGGTGCTGTTCGACTTCTTCGGCACGCTGACCCGTTCGGTTCAGCGCGGTGCTGCGCACCTCGGCACCGCGGAGCTGCTCGGCTGCCCCACCGAGACACTGACCGAGGTGCTGAATCGCACCTACTACGAGCGGGCCAGCGGCCGGCTCGGCAACGCGGAGGCGACCCTGCGTTGGGTGTGCGCCCAGGCCGGCGTACACCCCAGTGACCGTGCGCTGCGGGCGGCGGTGGCGTCCCGGCACCGCGCGATCCGCGCGGACACCCGGCTGCGGGCCGACGCGGTGCCCGTGCTGGCGGCGCTGCGGCAGCGCGGCCTGCGCACCGGCGTGGTCAGCGACTGTACGCACGAGCTGCCGGCCTTCCTGCCGCAGCTCGCGATCGCGCCCCTGCTCGACGTGCGGGTCTTCTCCGTGCAGGTCGGACGCTGCAAGCCGGACGCGGCGCTCTACCTGACCGCGTGCCGTCGGCTCGCGCTCGCGCCGCACGAGTGCCTGTACGTCGGCGACGGCGGCAGCCAGGAGCTGACCGGTGCCGAACGGGCCGGGATGACCGCCGTCCGGCTGGCCGCGCCCGACCTGGCCGAGCACATGGTGTTCAACGCGGACCGGGAGTGGCGCGGCCGCACGCTCGGCGCCCTGCGCGAGGTGCTCGACCTCGTAGGCACCGCCGCCGGTGTCGCTGCCGTCGGTGCGGGCGGTCCGGCGGCCTGACCGAGCCGGCCCGCGGTCAGCGGCGGCGGACCCGGTGCAGGCGGAACGGCTTGCGGGTGGCGCGGACCGCGGGACTCTCCCGGGGCTGCTCGGCCTGCGCGTCGGACGGCAGCCCGGCGCCGGTCAGCGGCTCGCCGGCCGGGACGAGTCGGGTCACCGCGCAACCCTCGGCGGCCCAGCGGGCCACCAGGTCGGCGGTCGGGCCGGGCGCGTTCAGGCGCTTGGCCGCGACCAGCGGCGCGGTGGTGTCCCACTGGTCGGTGCCCGGTGCCAGTCGGGTCACCCGGGCCGGCCAGGTGACGATCCGTCCTCCGTGGTCGCCGCGCAGCGTGACCTGCGCCTCGGTCGCGTCGGCCAGCCCGGGCGCGGCCTGTTCGCCCGGCCCGCTCACCACGTACAGCGCACCCTCCAGCGGCGCGCACCAGAGCGCGAGCGCCGGGCCACCGGACACGCTGACCCAGGCCACCGCGGCCTTCTTCATCGCCTCGTCGACCAGCGGCGTGCCACCGGAGGCATCCTCGTCCGTCACACCCGCATTCTCCCGCATCGGCACCGTTACTCAGCCCACGAACGGCGGCACGGCGATCTCACCCCGGGCCACCGGCATCACCTGACCGGCGACGGTCGCGCCGACGGCCACACCGTTCGCCGCGGTCACCGTGCAGGCGAGCGCGGATGGGCGGTTCATCTCGATGCCCTGGCGCACCGCGTAGTGCGCCAGGCCCTCGCCCGGCAGCAGACCGGTCGCCACCAGCCAGACTCCGAGCCCGAGCGCCGCCGAGCCGGTCGCCGGGTCCTCCGCAACGCCGAGCCCCGGCACGAAGACCCGGGCGTGCGCGGTTTGCGTGCCGGCGTCCCAGGAGAAGACGCTGACGTGCGCCACCCCGTACCGTTCCGCTGCCGCCGTGTTCACCCGCGCCCTGGCCACCGCATCCGCACGGACCGGCAGGTAGGGAAACTCCAGCCCGCAGCCGGCCACCCGAGGGGCGGGCCCGGCCTGGTCATGGTCGTCCGCGACCAGCCCGGCGATCTCCAGCAACGGCTCCGGGTCCAGCTCGGGACCGAGGGTGGGGCTGCCTCCGGTGAGCGTCGCCCCGATCGCGGTCACCTCGATCGGCAGCACACCCGCGCCGCACTCCTGAGTGACCTGCCCCACACCGAACATTCCGCGCCGACTCGCGGTGACCGCCGCGCCGACACTCGGGTGCCCGGCGAACGGCAACTCCTCGGCCGGCGTGAAGATGCGGGCCCGGTAGGTGGCCCCCACCTGGGTCGGGGGCAGCACGAACACCGTCTCGGAGAGATTGAACTCCAGGGCGAGGGCCTGCATCTGCTCGGTGGCCAACGCCTCCGCGCCGAACACCACGGCCAGCGGGTTGCCGGCGAACGGACGGTCGGTGAAGACGTCAACGATCTCGTAGGCCAAGGTCGACATGTTGATAAACATTAGGCGCTTAGGCTGGTGCCCGTGAGCACGCCGACCCGGATCTACATCGCCCGTCTCGCCGGAGTCGCCGTCTTCGATCCGAACGGCGACCAGGTGGGGCGGGTCCGTGACGCCGTGGCACGGCTGCGGGCGACCAAGCGTCCGCCGGAGGTGGTGGGTCTGGTCGCCGAGATGCCGATGCGCCGACGGATCTTCCTGTCCATCAACCGCATCACCTCGATCGACGCGGACGCGGTGGTCCTCGGCTCCGGCACCCTCAACCTGCGGCGCTTCGAGAAGCGCCCGAACGAGCTGCTGGTGCTCCAGGAACTGCTGGACCGGCGCGTACAGCTCGAACCGGGCGGCCAGCCCGGCGCGGTGGTGGACGTCGCGATGGAGTGCACGCGCGGCGGCGAATGGTCGCTCAGCCGGGTCGCGGTCCGCGAGCAGACCGGCCGCCTCACCCGCCGCGGCCACCTGCACCAGGTCGAATGGGATCGGGTACGCGGGCTCAGCGGCATCGCCGACAACCGGGGTACGGCGAACCTGCTCGCCGTCCTGGAGGACATGCGCCCGGCCGACCTGGCCAACGCGCTGCAGGACCTGCCCGACGCACGGCGCAACGAGGTCGCTGCCGCGTTGGACGACGAGCGGCTGGCCGACGTGCTCAGCGAGCTGCCGGAGCGCGACCAGGTGGAGATTCTCGCCGCCCTCGACCGGGAACGGGCCGCCGTCGTCCTGGAGGAGATGGACCCGGACGACGCCGCGGACCTGCTCAACGAACTGCCGCCACCGGAGCAGGACGTGCTGCTGGACCTGATGGAGCCGGACGAGGCCGACCCGGTGCGTCAGCTCCTCAAGTACACGGCCGGCACGGCGGGCAGTGTGATGACCTCGGAGCCGGTCATCCTGCCGCCGGACGCCACCGTCGCCGAGGCGCTGGCGCGGATCCGGGAGCCGCAGCTCTCCCCCGCCATCGCCGCACAGGTCTTCGTGACCCGGGCACCGCAGAACACACCGACGGGCCGCTACCTGGGCATGGTGCACTTCCAGGCGCTGCTGCGCGAACCACCGGCGGATCTGCTGGGCAAGGTGGTGGTCAACGACATCGACCCGCTGCGCCCGACCACTTCGCTGCCGGAGATCACCCGCCGGATGGCCACCTACGACCTGGTCGCCATGCCGGTGATCGACCGGAGCAACCGGCTGGTCGGCGCCGTGACGGTCGACGACGTGCTGGACCACTCGCTGCCTCGGGACTGGCGCGACCGCGACGCCCTGGCCGCCTCGGGCGCCACCGACGAAGGGCTGGATGGCGCCGATGGCTGACCAGCGGCGGGCGGAACGGCTCGACCAGCCCCGCGAGCCCCGGGGCATCAAGCTGCCCCGGTTCGACGCGGAGGCGTTCGGCCGGTGGTCGGAGGGCATCGCCCGGGGCATGGGCACCGCGAACTTCATCGTCGTCATGACGGTGGTGATCGCGATCTGGTTCGGCTGGAACACGCTCGCCCCGGCCGAGCTGCGCTTCGACCCGTACACCTTCACGTTCCTGACCCTGGTGTTGTCGTTGCAGGCCAGCTACGCCGCGCCGCTGATCCTGCTGGCCCAGAACCGGCAGGCCGACCGGGACCGGTTGGCGCTGGAGGAGGACCGGCGACGGGCCACCGCCCAGAAGGCGGACACCGAGTACCTGGCACGGGAGATCGCGGCGCTGCGGATCGCGCTCGGCGAGGTGGCCACCCGCGACTTCCTCCGTTCCGAGCTGACCCGGCTGGCCGAGGAGCTGGACGAGGCGGGGCAGCGCCGGCAACGCCTGGAGCGCCGGCAGCAGGAGAAGGACAGCCAGCAGGAGCGGCGCGCGCAGCGGGCGACGGACGGCCTGGGTCTGGACGAGCCGCGCGACGACCTGGACGGGGACTTCGCCCGCGACGCCCGGCCCGACCGCTGATCAGCGGGTCGGGTTCGCTCATCGTTTGGCTCACACCACCGTCGGCCAGCGGTCGAATCGGATGCCTCGCGACGTAGCATTGCGGGCATGTCAGCACCCGTGAGCACCGTCGAGGACGCGATCCAGGCCGCCCTGGCCACCGTCAACGACCCGGAGATCCGCCGGCCCATCACCGAGCTGGGCATGGTCCGCTCCGCCACGATCGGCGCCGACGGCGTCGTACGCGTCGAGCTGCTGCTCACCGTCGCCGGCTGCCCGCTCAAGGACAAGCTGCGCACGGACATCACCGCTGCCGTCGCGGCGGTGCCCAGCGTGACCGGCGTGGAGATCGACTTCGGTGTGATGAGCCCCGAGCAGCGGCAGTCGCTGCAGTCGCAACTGCGCGGCGGTGGCGCCAGCGAGGAGCCGGTCATCCCGTTCGCCCAGCCCGGCTCGCGCACCCGGGTGTACGCGGTGGCCAGCGGCAAGGGTGGTGTCGGCAAGTCCAGCGTGACGGTCAACCTGGCGGCGGCGCTCGCCGCCCGTGGGCTCTCCGTGGGCGTGGTCGACGCGGACATCTACGGCCACTCGGTGCCCCGGATGCTCGGCGCGGACGGCCGACCGACCCGCGTCGAAGACATGATCATGCCGCCGCAGTCGCACGGCGTGAAGGTCATCTCGATCGGCATGTTCACCTCGGGCAACGCGGCCGTGGTGTGGCGTGGCCCGATGCTGCACCGGGCGTTGCAGCAGTTCCTGGCCGACGTCTACTGGGGCGACCTGGACGTGCTCCTGCTCGACCTGCCCCCGGGCACCGGCGACGTGGCCATCTCGCTGGCCCAGTTGCTGCCCAACTCGGAGATCCTGATCGTGACCACCCCGCAGACCGCCGCCGCCGAGGTGGCGGAGCGGGCGGGTGCGATCGCCCTGCAGACCCACCAGCGGGTGGTTGGCGTCATCGAGAACATGTCCTGGCTGGAGCTGCCGGACGGCTCCCGGATGGAGGTCTTCGGCGCCGGCGGTGGCACGGCTGTCGCCGAGTCGCTGAGCCGGACCATCGGCGCCCAGGTGCCGCTGCTCGGTCAGATCCCGCTGGACACCCGGGTCCGCGAGGCCGGCGACGCCGGCAACCCGATCGTGCTGGCCGAGCCGGAGTCCCCGGCCGCGCAGGCGCTCGGCACGATCGCCGACCGGCTCGCGCTGCGCCGCGAGTCGCTGCTCGGCAAGCCGCTCGGCCTCAAGCCGGCCGGGCGCTGACCCCCGGATCGACGACGCCCCGCCGGCCCACTCGGGCCTGCGGGGCGCTTTCGTCTCTGTGCCGTACCGGTCAGGTGGCGTCGTCGTAGCTGGGCCGGGGAGCCGGTGCCGGCGAGGCGCCGGTGGCCGTGCCGGGCCGGGAACCGTTCGACCGCGGGTCCACGGCGTTGGCCACGTCCTTCAGTTCGTTGTGCACGCCGCTGACGTCCGCGCGCAGGTTGTCGTAGACGCCCTGCATCGGCTTGCGGATCGCCGCCTCGTCCTCCTCGCTGAGGAGGTGCTTGCGGATGAAGGCCTTCGGGTGCAGATCCTCAAGCTGGATGTCGGTGCCCAGCTCGCGACTGAGGTCGCCGGTGGCGTTGCGGGCCATGTTGCGCAGATTGCGCACCATCCGCAGGCCGTCGTTGATCACGGCGGGCAGCCGGTCACCGAAGATCAACAGCGCCAGGAGCAGCAGCGCCCCGACTTCCCACATGTTCAGGTTCTCGAACATCCCGCGGGCCTCCTCTCGGCGTCAGCAACAAGACTACGCACGTCGGACGGCTTTCGGGCAGGGGGTGACCCGCTGTTCACTTGGCATCCGCGGCGAGGGTCACCGACGTGTTCTGCCGAGCGGCCCCCCGCCGGAACTCGACGGTCACCACCGAACCCGGAGCGAACTTGCGGACCAGGGCGATCAAGTCGGTCGGCTCGGTCATCGGCCGGCCGTTGAGCTTCAGGATCACGTCGCCGACCTTCAGCCCGGCCCCGGCCGCCGGCCCGGAGGGCTCGACGGCGGCCAGCCGTACGCCGCCGTTGGCGCCCGCGCCCGGGCCACCGACCTGGGCGCCGATCACCGTACGCCGGGCCTTGCCGGTGCCGATGATGTCCTGGGTGACCCGCTTGGCCTGGTTGATCGGGATGGCGAAGGCGAGCCCGATGTTGCCGGCCTCCTGGCCCTCGGCCACCAGCGACTTGATGGTGGAGTTGACCCCGACCACCCGCCCGGCACCGTCGACCAGTGGGCCGCCGGAGTTGCCGTGGTTGACCGCGGCGTCGGTCTGGATGGCCGCGTAGTAGCGCACCGGGCCACCCGGCTCACCGGCCTGCATCGTCCGGTCCAGGGCGCTCACGATGCCGGCGGTGACCGTGTTGGCCAGTGACAGGGGTGAGCCGATGGCGAGCACCGGGTCGCCGACGGCCAGCGCGTCGGAGTCGCCGAACTCCACCGGTCGCAGCCCGGTCCGGTTCACCTTGATCACCGCGATGTCGGACTCCGGGTCCTGGCCGACGACGGTCGCCGGCGCGGAGGTGCCGTCGTTGAAGATCACTGAAGCCTTGCCGCTGCTGCCGGCCACCACGTGGTCGTTGGTGATCACATGACCGTCGGCGCTGGCGATGAAGCCGGAGCCCTCGCTGGTCCCGCCCAGGCTGCTCACCCGGACGGTGACCACGCTGGGCAGGACACGTCCGGCGACTCCGGCCAGTGACTCCGGCTTGCGCTGGGCCAGCACCGGCGGCCCCGCGGCCTCCGCGCCGAGCACCGTGCCGGCAGCGCCACCACGGACCGCGAACGCGTAGCCCAGCGCGCCACCGAGGGTGCCCGCCAGCAGCGCGGTGATCACCGGAATGAGCAGCAGGTGACGCAGCGTCGGTCGGCCCGGCGCGTCCGGGTCGGTGACCGGCTCGGGCTCGGTGCCGGCCGCCACCACCCCCGGCACCACCACCGCGGCGGGCGTCGCCGGGTCACGCCACGGATCACCGAGCGCGTCGGACCACCAGGGCGACGCGCCGGCCGCAGCCGCAGGCGCGGTGTCGCTCCCCGGCGTGGTCGGCGCCCCCGCCGGCCGGGCCCCTGCCCCGGGCGGGCTCGCCGGAGCCGGAGTCTCACCGCCCCGGCGCCAATCCCAGCCGTCGGTCACGTCGGTGCCTCCCAGTCCGTCCCCGGATCCCGCGCGGCGTCGCCCGGCCACGGTTCGGCGCGGTCGAGGCTGACGGAATACCGCTTCCAGGATTGCACGGATGCGCGCGGTGGAGTCAGCGGTTGCCTCCGGCGATCGCGAGGGGACGGAGGCGCGGCTGCGCCTCCCGGCGGTCGCCTCTACGCTCACAGTGCCAACCCGCCCCCGCACCACGCACCGCCCGGAGGTGCCCCATCGCCACGGTCGCCGGTTCCGGCAGTTCGACGACCCAGGCTCAGCAGTTCGCCGAGTCGTACGTGACCGAGGATCTCGTCCTACGAACCGCCCGCAGCCTGGCCCACGAGGTGGGCCTCGACGCGGTCACGCCCGGAGCGGGGGCGGCGCTGCGGCTGCTGGCCGCGGCCGGCAACGCCCGCGCGGTGGTGGAGATCGGCACCGGCACGGGCGTGAGCGGCGTCTGGCTGCTGCGTGGCATGCGCGCCGACGGCGTGCTCACCACCATCGACGTGGAGGTGGAGCACCAGCGGATCGCCCGGCGAATCTTCACCGAGGCGGGCTTCGCCGCCGGCCGCACCCGGATCATCACCGGTCGTGCGCTGGACGTGCTGCCGCGGCTCGCCGACGGCGCGTACGACCTGGTCTTCGTCGACGCCGAGGCGACCGGCTTCCACGCCTGCGTGGAAGCCGCGCTGCGACTGCTGCGCCCGGGCGGCGTGCTCGCGCTCAACGGCATGCTGGCGCACGGTCGGATCGGTGACCCGGCCGCCCGGGACGCGGAGACGGTGACGGTCCGCGAAACGATCAAGGCGGTCCGGGAGTCGGAGCACTGGATTCCCGCGCTGCTCCCGGTCGGGCACGGGGTGCTCGCCGCCGTGAAGTGCTGATGGTCAGTCGACGGCGGCCAGCCAGCGCAGCAGCGAGCGGACGCCCCAGCCCGTCGCACCGCGGGTGAGCTCGGCCTGGTCGCCGTCCGCCCACGAGGGGGCGGACATGTCCAGGTGCAGCCAGCGGTCCCGCAGGTCGCCGGTGAACTCGCGCAGGTAGAGCGCGGCCAGCACCGATCCGGCACCCTGAGCGGGCGCGCTGTAGAGATCGGCGATCTCGCTGCCCAGGTACTCGACGTAGTCGGTGTGCAGCGGCATCCGCCAGGCCGCCTCGCCGGCCGCCCCGATCGCGGCCAGCAGGTCGGCGGCGAGGTCGTCGTTCTCGCTGTAGAGGGCCGCGGTGCGCTTGCCCAGCGCCACGGCGTTGGCACCGGTGAGGGTGGCCAGGTCGATCAGCAGATCGGGCTTGAGCTGCCGCACCGCGTACGCCAGCGCGTCGGCGAGGACCAGCCGGCCCTCGGCGTCGGAGTTGGTCGTCTCGCTGGTCGTCCCGCCGTGGTGCCGGATCACGTCGCCCGGGCGGAACGCCGAGCCGCTGACCATGTTCTCGGCGAGCGGGGCCAGGGTGGTGACGCGGACCGGCAGGCGCAGCGCCGCCGCGCCGAGGGTGGCGGCGACGACCGCCGCCGCGCCGGCCATGTCCTTGCGCATCAGCTTCATCGCCGGCACCGGTTTGATCGAGATGCCGCCGGTGTCGAAGGTGATGCCCTTGCCGATCAGCACCACGTGGGTGCGCGCGTTCGCGGGATGCCAGTCCACCTCGACCAGGCGCGGGCCACTGGCCGAGCCGCCGCCCACGGCGAGGATCCCACCGAAGCCCTCCGCGGCCAGCTCGGCCGGGCCACGCACCGTGAGGCGCACGTCCGGCAGGTCGGCGGCGGCGGAGGCCACCTGGTCGGCGAACCACTGCGGGGTCTTCACCGAGGCGGGGGTGTTGGTCAGATCGCGGGCGAAGCGGGTCATCGCGGCGGTGGTCCGCGCGGTGGCCACGATGCTCTCGTACGCCTCCGGGTCGGCGAGCAGCAGGTCGACGCCGGCGAGCGCCGGCGGGTCGTCGGCGTCGGTCAGCCGGAACCGGTACGAGGCGAGCAGCAGCCCCTCGGTCAACCCACGGATCGCGTCGGAGGTCACCTCGGCCGGCAGCGCGATAGTGATCTGCGTCTCATCCGACGCGGAGCGAGCCAGGGCAGCGCCGGCAGCCCGCCAGGACGACTCCCCGCCGTCGCCGATACCGAGCAGCACCAGCCGACCAGGGCTGCGCCCGGGACGCAGGTGGGTACGGATCTCGCCGGCCCGGCCGTTCAGTCGGGCGACCGGCACCAGCGCGGCCGCCTCCTCGGCGGTGCCGTCCGGCGGCGTCACGGCGGTGGGCGCCAGCTCCGCCGGGACGTCATCTCCCGCCGCCGGATCGGTGGGGCGGACGGGCAGGACGAGGACGTCGAGCCTGTCGGGCTCGGCGAGTGGACGGATGGCGAGCACGCGGAACCGTACCTCCAGGAAATGTCGCAGAGTGGGACCGGGCCATCGCCCGCCCACACCAATGAAGACCCTGAGCCACCGGCGATTCCGGTGGCTCAGGGTCCAAGAAACGCTCCGGGCGGCGTACGCCGTCCGGGTCGCTCCTCACTCAGCCGGCGGCTGCCTTCAACGCGTCACCGAGCGCGTTGGCCTCGTCGGGAGTCATCTCGACGACGAGCCGGCCACCGCCCTCCAGCGGGACCCGCATGACGATGCCCCGACCCTCCTTGGTGACTTCCAGCGGACCGTCGCCCGTCCGCGGCTTCATCGCCGCCATGTTGTCTCCCCTCAGACCTACACCAGGGTCGGTGGGTTGCCCCACAGCCACTTCGTCACGACCTCCCGCAACTCTCGCGGGGGCGTCGACAAACGATTTTCCCTGATGAACACCGCCGGACCCAAACCGGAGCAGCATTGATGTAACAGCATCTAGCTTATCCTGAGAAGGCCTGTCACAATGTGCGGTCATGCAGGCACGGTCGGCACTCTTCGACCTGTACGGCGACCACCTCCGACCGAGGGGTGGCCGGGCACCGGTCGCCGCCCTGGTCAAGCTACTGGCGCCGTTGGGAATCGCGCCGCCCGCCGTTCGCACCGCCGTGTCCCGGATGGTGCGTCAAGGCTGGCTCGACCCGCTCCGGCTGGCCTCCGGACCGGGATATTCGATCACACCAAAAGCCGCCCGACGACTCGACGAGGCGGCGGCCCGGATCTACCGGACCGGCCGGATCACCTGGGACGGCCGGTTCGATCTGCTCGTGCTCGACGCCCCGGGTTCCCGACGGGACCGGCAGCGACTCGCCGCCACCCTCAGCTTCCTCGGCTACGGCACGCTCGACGAGCAGACCTGGGTGGCCACCCGGCCCGCCGAGGACGTCGACCTGTTGCTGGCCGAGGCCGGCATCCGGTTCGAGCGGTTCACGGCCTCGCACTTCTCCGGCACCCCCGGCGCGATGGGCGTCGTCCGCCGCGCCTGGGACCTGGCCGAGATCGGCCGCGCGTACGAGCGGTTCGTCGCCGACCAGCGCCCCCTCCTCGGGGCGGTCACCGTGCGCAGCAGCGACGAGGAGGCGTACGCTGCCCGGTTCCGGCTGGTGCACGCGTGGCGTACCTTCCTGTTCCGGGACCCGCAGCTGCCCCCGGCGCTGCTGCCCGAGCGCTGGCCCGGCACCGCCGCCGCCAGCTTCTTCGACCGGCACGCGGCCCGCCTGCGTCCGGCCGCCGACCGGTACGTCGAGCAGTGCCTCGACGCCGGCAACCGCATCGTTCGACAGAAGGGTCGTTAGACACGTGACCGAGCCGTTGCTCGTCGACCGGACCGACGCCGTCGTCACCCTCACCCTCAACCGGCCGCAGGCGATGAACGCGCTCGACCTGGCGCTCAAGGAGGCTCTGCGGGACACGCTGGCCGAGCTGGAGACCGACCGGTCCTGCCGGGCGGTCGTGCTGGCCGGGGCCGGTGGAGCGTTCAGCGCCGGGCAGGACCTGCGCGAGCACGTGGCCACCCTGGGCAACTCCTCCGGCCCGCCGCTGGACACCGTGCGGGCGCACTACAACCCGATCGCCGCCCGGCTGGCCAACCTGCCCAAGCCGGTGGTGGCCGCGGTCCGCGGAATGGCCGCCGGCGCCGGCGCGTCGCTGGCCTTCTTGGCCGACATCCGGATCGGCGGCCCGAGCACCAGCTTCCTGATGGCCTTCGCCAAGGTCGGCCTCGCCGCCGACACCGGCGCCTCGTGGACGCTGCCCCGGCTGGTCGGCCACGCCAAGGCCGTGGAGCTGCTGATGTTGGCCGAGCCGGTCCGCGCCGAGGAGGCCTGCCGGCTGGGGCTGATCACCCGACTGACGGACGACGACGAGCAGGTGCTGCCTGTCGCGCAGGACCTGGCGGCCCGGCTCGCCGCCGGCCCCACGGTCGCGTACGGGGCCATCAAGCGGCAGCTCTCGATCGCCGACGCCGGCACGCTCGCCGACGCCCTCTCGGCCGAGGCGCAGGCTCAGGCGATCTGCGGCGCCACCGCCGACCACCGGGCGGCCACCCTCGCGTTCGTCGCCAAGCAGAAACCGGTCTTCGAGGGACACTGAACGCGATTCGCACTCCGCCCTTACCGTCCTCGTACGCGGGCCGCCTAGCGTCGGACCGCATGAGCGATCGTGAAGCGGCGGCGCACCTGCTGCGTCGGGCCACCTTCGGGCCGACCGCCGACGAGGTGGACGCGGCCGAGCGGGCCGGGCCCGCGGCGACCCTGGACAACCTGCTCGCCCCGAGACGGGCCGACCGGGGCGCGGCGGCCACCCCGCCGCCGACGCTGCCCCCGGACCCGTACGCCGCGCTGACCAAGGAATCCACTCGCGAGCAGCGGCAGAAGGCCAACGCCCAGCGCCGGGAGCAGCTCCAGCAGGTGATCCTCTGGTGGCTGGACCGGATGGTCGCCGCCGAGGACGGGCTGACCGAGAAGCTGCTCTTCTTCTGGCACGGGCACTGGGCGACCAGCGCGCAGAAGGTCAAGTCGGCGCGGGTGATGCTGGGCCAGTTGGAGACGCTGCGCCGCCACGGGCGCGGGCCGCTGGCCCCACTGGTCGCCGCGATGGTGCGCGACCCGGCCCTGATCATCTGGCTGGACGGGCAGAAGAACACCCGCAAGGCGCCGAACGAGAACCTGGCGCGCGAGCTGATGGAGCTGTTCACCCTCGGCATCGGCGGCTACACCGAGGCCGACGTGAAGGCCGGCGCGCGGGCGTTGACCGGCTGGGTGGTGGACCGGCGCAGCGGCGTCGCCCGTCTCGAGGCCAAGCGGCACGACCCCGGGGAGAAGACGATCCTGGGACAGACCGGCCGGTTCGACGCCGAGGCGTACGCCGGGCTGCTGGCCGCCCAGCCGGCGGCGGCGACGTTCGTGGCCGGACGGCTCTGGTTCCGGTACGCCGGCACCGACGTCCCGGCGCCGGCCGGCCTGGCCGGCGCGGACACCGTCGCCACCCTGCGCGCGCTGTTCACGTCACCGGCCTTCGCCCAGACCCGGGGCACCCTCGTGAAGCAGCCGGTGGAGTGGATGGTCGGCGCGCTGCGACAGCTCGGCGTCCGGCCCTCCGCCCTGCCGGAGCAGCAGCGCAAACAACTGCTCTCCGGGCTGAACGCGCTGGACCAGGTGCCCCTGCGGCCGCCCAGCGTGGGCGGCTGGCCGGCCGGCGTCGCGTGGCTGACCACCTCGTCGTTGCAGGCCCGGCTCCGGATGGCCGGGATGCTGGCCGCGGCGGCCACCCCGGCGGTGCTGGCCCGGCTGACCGCCGCGCCCGTCGCCGGCCGACCGGACGCGCTGGCCCGACTGCTGGTCGTCGACGGCTGGGGCGCCCGCACCCGGGCCGCCCTCACACCGTTGGCCGGCGAACCGCGCAAGCTGCTGGCCGCCGGCCTGGTCAGCCCCGAATACACCGTCAGCTGAGCGGAGGAGTCGAGAAGTGGACACCCTGACCCGACGCAGGTTCCTGCTCACCAGTGGGGTGGTCGGCGCGGGTGCGCTGGCCGCCGGCGCCGGCGCGTACGGCCTGCGGGACCTGCTGGACACCGCCGGAGAGCGTGCTCCGCAGTCGCACACGCTGGTGCTGGTCACCCTCTACGGCGGCAACGACGGCCTGAACACCGTCATCCCGTACGGCGACCCGGCCTACCGGGCGGCCCGCCCGGAGCTGGCGTACCCCGACGGCGAGGTGCGGCGCCTCGACGACCACTTCGCCCTCAACCCGGCGCTGGCCGGGCTGCACCAGCGCTGGTCGGGCGGTGGGCTCGCGATCGTGCGCGGGGTCGGCTACCCGAAGCCGGACCGCAGCCACTTCCGGTCGATGGACATCTGGCACACGGCACAGCCGGACCGGCCGGGCAACACCGGTTGGCTCGGCCGCTGGCTGGACGGGGCGGGCGGCGACCCCCGGCTGGCCGTCTCATTCGAGCCGGCGCTGCCGCCGCTGCTGGCCGGGGCGCGCAGCGCGGGCGCCGCCGTGCCGGTGACCGACCGCAAGGCCGCCAAGGGGCTGTCGGAGGAGACGCTGAAGGCGTTCTCCGCCGCCGAGGCGGGCGAGTCGGCGGCCCGGGGCCGTGCCGCCGCCTGCTTCGCCGACCTGCGGTCGGTGGACGAGATGATCCGCCAGGTACGCGACTCCGGTGACCCGGACACGGACGACCCGGACGGTGAGCAGGCGCCCGCCACCGCCACCGGCGGGGCACGAACCCCGCTGGACGCCCAACTGGACCTGGTCGCGCAGTGTGTCGAGGCGAACGTGTCCACCCGGGTCTTCTCGGTGTCGCTGGGCGGCTTCGACACGCACGCCGACGAGAAGCAGTTGCAGGCCGTCCTGCTGGGTCAGCTGGACCGGGCGTTGACCGCGTTCGCCGACCGGATGAGTCGCAGCGAGGCGGGCCGGAAGGTGGTGGTGGCGGTCTACTCCGAGTTCGGCCGCCGGGTGCAGGCCAACGCCTCGGACGGCACCGACCACGGCACCGCCTCCGACATGCTGCTGCTCGGCGCGGGAGTGCGCGGCGGCTGGCACGGGGACGCGCCCAGCCTCACCGACCTCGACGATGGCGACCTGAAATACACCACCGACTTCCGGGACGTCTACGCCACGCTGCTGGAGCGGGTCTTGGACACCGACCCGGGCCCGGTGCTGGCCGACTGGCGGGGACGCCTGGACAAGTTGTTCTAGTCGTCCTCTTCCGGGTCCTGGTTGGCCTCCGCGCCCAGCACGAACGCCTGCATGGCCAGTTCGTCGCCGGCCGGTGACACGAACGCCGGCAGCTCGCGCGGCCCCAACTCCTGCACGTACGACCAGAACAGACGCACCGCCTCGGCCGGCGTACCGGCCTCGATCGGCAGGTCGAGGCTGACCAGCCAGGTGCGCCGCGCCGGGGGTGGGCCGAGCCGGTCGGCCAACGCCCGGAAGGCGGCCGGCTCCAGTGCGGTGACCAACCCGTCGAGGGTGAGCAGGTCGGTCGGCACCGGCTCGTCGAAGGCCCTCCGGGTGTAGGTCACGACGAGCGTCCCCGGCTCGGTGTCGGACTGCGGATCGTCCGGATCCTCGGAGTGCCGCTGCGTGGGCGCGGTGACCCGGCCGAGGGCCACCAGTCGCGGCGGCGCGTCGGCCAGCACCGCCACCCGGTCACCGGGGCCGGGACGCCCGACGTCGGTCAGCCCGGTCAGCTCCAGTGAGTCGTGGTGCACGAGACGCTCGGCCTCGTAACGCTCCGGGGGCAGCAGCACGGCCCAGGTGCCCGGCCCGTCGGCGTTGCCGGCCGCATCGGCCCGGTACGCGGTCTCGGTCGTCATGCCTGCCATCCCATCACGCCGCCGGTCAGCGGGTGACGTGACAGCCGACGATGTGATCGTCGACCATCCCGGTGGCCTGCATGAGGGCGTACGCGGTGGTGGGGCCGACGAACCGGAAGCCGCGCCTCTTGAGTGCCTTGGCCATCGTCGTCGACTCCGGGGTGATCGGCGCCAGCTCGGCGAACGAGGCGGGACGGGCCGGCCGGCGCTCCGGGGCGAACGACCAGAGCAGCGCGGACAGCCCGTCGGGCAGTTCCAGGGCGGCGCGGGCGTTGGCGATCGCCGCCTCGATCTTGGCCCGGTTGCGGACGATGCCGGCGTCGGCGAGCAGCCGGGTCACGTCGGCCTCGCCGTAGCCGGCCACGGTGACGATGTGGAACTCGTCGAAGGCCAACCGGAACGCCGGGCGTTTGCGCAGGATGGTCAGCCAGGACAGGCCGGACTGGAACGCCTCCAGGGTCATCCGCTCATAGAGCGCGTCGTCGCCGCGCAGCGGCCGCCCCCACTCGGTGTCGTGGTAAAGGGCGTAGTCCGGGGTGCTCGCCCCCCAGGCGCAGCGGGCCAGCCCGTCGGCGCCGATCACCAGGTCACTCACGTCGCACACGCTAGGCCATCGCACCGACAGCCCATTGCCACCGGCCACCTCGCTGCCCATCGCGCTTGTTACCGACCGGTAGGGCGGGGTCACCCAGCGGGGCGTCCCCGGCCGACGACGGCGAGTGGGGGCGGCGCGATGAAGGAATTTCCGGACGCCATCGCCTGGCCTGGGACCGGCTGTTCGGCTCGTTCGCGGCGGAGCGAGAGCGCCGCGTCTACGGCCTGACCAAGAACGTGCGCAGTTACCACCCGGTGCGGGTGGCCTTCCACGAGTACCTTTCGATCGCCCGGGACCTGCGCGTCGCCGTGACGTGGCGGCACCGCGTGGGGCATCTCCTCCGTGCGCCGGGCTGGCAGCCGACACCGGGCGTGGTCAGGGCAGTCGGCCCTGCTCGACCAGACGGGCGAACCTCTTCAGCGCCTGGGTGAGGCCCAGCTTGGAGCCGGGCCAGAGCACCGGCCACGCCAGCCGGCCGGCCCGGCCGCCCGGCAGGTGGAACCACTCGTGCCAGACGACCTGGGTGCGAGCCTCACCGAGTGCGGTGCAGCGCAGGACACCCGGGCCGCGCAGCACCTGGCCGTGGTGCACCACGCCGATCTCGTACGGCTCGTCGACCCGGACCACCCGCATCTCGTCGCGCAGTGTCGCTCGGCCGAACGCGGTCACCGCCTCGATCCGGCTGCCCTCGCGCCCGTCGCCCTCGACGACCCGGACCTGGGTGAACGGGATCCAGTCCGACTGTCGTTCCCAGGCGAGCAACGCGGCGAAGACCCGGGCCGCCGGAGCGTTGACGATGACCGTGGCGGTCACTTCACCGGCGCCGGGTTGCGCCGCCTCCTGAAGATCGTCGGCGCCCTCCGGATCGGTCACGCCGACTCCGACCGGACCACCGCACCGTGCTGCCCGGCCCCACCGGCCGGCTCGGCCTCGGCCGACTCGTCACCGGTCGAATCGCCGTCGGTCGGCGTGCGGTCGACCGGCTCGCCGTCGGCCGACTTGTGGGCGGTCGGCTCGCCGTCGGCCGGTGCCACGCCGTCGGAATCGGCCGCCGAGGAGCTGGGGGCCGGCAGGGCGGCGGCCGGCGACCCGTCCGCATCCGACTCCGCGGTGGTCGCGCCCGGCACCGCCCCGGCGGCTTGCTCGCGAGCCTGGCGCAGCACCTCCGCGTCGTCGGTGCGGCCCTCGCGCAACGCGATGACCTCCGCCTCCAGAACGCCGATCAGCTCGGACTTGTAGCCGATGTCGTAGGCGGCACGGCGCATCGCCTGGTCGACCTGGGCCATCCGGTACCCGCGCAATCCGGTGTCGAAACGGACCGCGCCCACATCGGATTCCCGCAGTGGCCGGGTGCCCGGCAGCGGGATGGCCTGCGAATCCGGTTCGGTCGGCGCGAGGCCGGGATCCTGGCCACTGACCAACACCGTCACGCCGAAAACGACCGCCGCGACGGTCAACGCCACGACCAGGAGGAGCAGAAGCTGACCCATACACTGATCGTGGCACGACAGGCGGCTGGGAGCGACCCCACCACCCCGATCGGATCGACGCCTACGCCCGCCCCGCGCACCGGCCGGCCGACCGGCTAGCGTCGGTGGCGGCCGGAGCGGCGGCGACGGTGCGGACAGTCGGGAGGCGTCATGGCCGGGGCACTTCGGCTTGGTGGGCGGACGTTCGCCCCCGGTGAGCTGGTGGTGATGGCCATCGTCAACCGGACGCCGGACTCGTTCTTCGACCGGGGCGCCACCTTCGCCGCCGACAGCGCGCTGCGCGCCGTCGAGCGGGCGGTCGACGAGGGCGCGGCGATCATCGACATCGGCGGGGTCAAGGCGGGACCGGGCACCGAGGTGGACGTGGCGGAGGAGATCCGGCGCACGGTGGACACCATCGCCGCCGTACGGGCCGCGTTCCCGGAGGTGGTGATCTCCATCGACACCTGGCGTGCCGAGGTGGCGACGGAGGCCGTGGCGGCCGGCGCGGACCTGCTCAACGACACCTGGTCGGGCGTCGACCCGGCGCTCGCCCGGGTCGCGGCGAGCACCGGCGCCGGCCTGGTCTGCTCGCACGCCGGCGGGCTGGTCCCCCGGACCCGGCCGCACCGGGCCGCCTTCGACGACGTGGTCGCCGACGTGGTCGAGACGGTGACCGGGCTCGCCGAGCGCGCGGTGGCGGCGGGGGTACGCCCCGACGGCATCCTCATCGACCCGGCGCACGACTTCGGCAAGAACACCCGGCACTCCCTGGAGATCACCCGCCGGTTGGACGAGCTGACCGCGACCGGCTGGCCGGTGCTGGTGGCGCTCTCCAACAAGGACTTCGTCGGCGAGACGCTGGACCTGCCGGTGGCCGAGCGGCTGGAGGGCACGCTCGCCGCGACGGCGGTCTCCGCCTGGTTGGGCGCTCGGGTGTTCCGGGCCCACCAGGTCGGGCCCACCCGCCGGGTGCTGGACATGGTCGCCTCGATCCGCGGCGACCGCCCGCCCGCGGCGACCCGGCGGGGTCTGGCCTGAGTCGCCGGTCGGTGCGGCAACCGACGTGAACGGTCGGCGGAGCGGCACGATCGCCGCAGGTCCCGGCGCTCAGGTCCAGCGCAGGATGTTCCTACGCCAGGCGTAGAGGATGCCGAGGGCGAGCACCGCCACGAACACCGCCATCTCCACCACCGTGACCAGGCCGAAGCCCGGGCGGTCGAAGACCACCGCCCATGGGAAGAGGAACACCGCCTCGACCGCGAACAGCACGTACAGGTAGGCGTACACGTAGTAGCGGATCTGCATCTGCGCCCAGTCGGCACCGACCGGGTCGAGCCCGCACTCATAGCTGGTCCGCTTGCCGAACGGGTCGGCCGGACGGGCGGGACGTAACACCCGGTTGGCCGAGAACGCCGTCACAAAGAACAGGACACTGGCGAGCAGCAAGAGCCCGAGCGTCGCGTACGAGCCCAGGTAACCGGTCACATCGGGAGCCTACCGCCCACCCGGGCAGGCCGTCCCAAACACGTTACGGATTTGTTTTGAGGTGGGACTAGTGCACCGAGGCAACTGTTACGAACATTGGACTTCCACCCATGGCACCGGAGGACAGATGGCCCGCGTGAAGGTATCGCCCGAACGCCGGGCTGCGGGGCGACCTCCCACGCCCCTGCTGGCGGCCTCGCTGGCGCTCGGGCTGCTCGCGGCGCTCGCGGCCGCTCCGGCCCTCGCCAGCGCGGCGGTGCCGCACACCCACCCGATCGCCGCCGTGACGGAGTCGGCGCCCGAACCCGATCCGGCCTCGGAGCCCACCCCGGCCCACGAGCCCACCCCGACCGAGGACCCGGGCGGCGATCCCGTGCCCACCGGCCCGGCCCCGGAGACCACCGCGCCACCGCCGCAGACGACGCCGCCGGCGCCTCCGCAGACCACCGCGCCGAACGTGCCGCCGCCCACCACCACCGCTGCCACACCGGGGGGCAGCACCCGGCCCCCGACGCCCGGGCCGTCGGCTCCCTCGGCGCCCCCGGTTCACCCGCCCGCGCCGGGCGGCACACCGGTGCCGGCGCCGAGCCCGCTCGGCGTGCAGGTGACCACCGAGGACGTCACCCTGCCCGAGGCGTACTGGAACGCGGCCAGCACCACCACCACGCTGCGGGTCACCGTGGCGAACACCGGCACCGCAGCGCAACGGGTCCGGCTCTCGTACACCCTGCCGGCCGGGCTGAGCGACGCCGGGACGAAGGGGTGCGTCGCCGCGGGCGGTGGCGCGTACCGCTGCGGGGCCTGGACGGCCGAGGCGGGCGTCCGGTTCAGCAGCCTGATCCGGCTGCGGGTCGCCGGCAACGCCTGGAAGCGGATGCCGCTCAGTGGCTCCGTGCAGGTCGTCGCGGACGCGCCGGGGGTGTCCGGCGAGGTGGCCGACGACCAGGGCTTCGCGGTGCTGTTCCCGCCCGGCCCGCCGGTGCCCGGGATCTCGCTGGCCGCCGACGAGGTCGCGTTCGACATCAGCGGCGCGGCGAGCACCCTCGCGGTGCGGCTGGTCAACACCGGCACGGTGGACGCCGCCGGCCTGGTGGAGGTGATCCTGCCGGCCGGGGTGAACGTGCCGACCCCACCGGCGGGTTGCCTGCCGGTCGAGGCATCCCGCACCCGGTGCGACGTGGGCCTGCTGTCGGCCGGCGAAACCCGCGAGCTGCGGCTGCCGGTGGAGGCGAGCCCGCAGGCCCAGCGGGAGGCGCCGCTGTCCGGAGCGGTGATCGGTCAACTCGACCCGCGCAACGGCGCGACCCGGCGGGTGCAGATGAGCTTCCGCATCACCGCGGCTGCCGCGCTGGCCACGCCGATCGTCTCGCCGCCCGCGCCGATCGGCTCGCAGGGCGTACTCCCGGCGGGCGCGACCACCGACGAGGACGACGGCGGCGGCATGACCTCGGTGCAGCGGACCGCGGTCATCCTGATCGCGGTCTCCGCGCTGCTGATGGTGCTGGCCCTCACGCTGGCGACCACCTCGCTGCGTCGCCGCCTCGGCGGGCCGGCGGGCGAGCCCACGGCTCCGCCCACCGACTGACCGATCGACGACCCCTGGCCGTCCCCGGCCGGGGTCGCGGCCGGACGGGGACGGTGATCTGAATTACGGCGGCCGGGGCGAAACCCCGCAATCCTGGGCAAATATCGGGTTGATCGGGTCTCAGTCGGCGGACCTCCGGGGAGGGTCGGGGGTCCGTTCGACGTAGGCTCTCGGTAAGGAACGACAGCGGACCGGACCAGCCTGGGGCGGTGCGGTGCAGCGTTGCGTCAAGGAGGTTCCGTGGCCGGGCAAGGCAAGGTCACCATGATGTTCAGCCGTCCACGCGACCGCGCGCAGCGAACGACGGTGACTCGGTGAGCGCGAGGAGTGAGCCGGTTTTGCGGGCCCCGCAGTCGCGAACGAAGGTGGCACAGTGACCAAGCAGATCCGTCAACTCGACCGGGTGGTCATCCGGTTCGCCGGTGACTCCGGCGACGGCATGCAGTTGACCGGCGACCGGTTCACCTCGGAGACGGCGCAGCTCGGCAACGACATCTCCACGCTGCCGAACTTCCCCGCCGAGATCCGGGCTCCCGCCGGCACCCTGCCCGGCGTGTCGAGCTTCCAGGTGCACTTCGCCGACTACGACATCCTCACGCCGGGCGACGCGCCCAACGTGCTGGTGGCGATGAACCCGGCCGCGCTCAAGGCCAACCTGGCCGACCTGCCCCGCGGCGCGGACATCATCGTCAACACCGACGAGTTCACCCGGCGCAACCTGGCCAAGGTCGGCTACCAGACCAGCCCGCTGGACGACGACTCGTTGGCCGGCTACGTCGTGCACCCGGTGGCGCTGACGTCGATGACGGTCGGGGCGCTCGCCGCGCACGAGGTGTCCAAGAAGGACGCCGAGCGGTCGAAGAACATGTTCGCCCTCGGTCTGCTCTCCTGGATGTACTCCCGGCCGTACGAGTCGACCCTGCGCTTTTTGGAGCGCAAGTTCGCGGCCCGTCCCGAGCTGGTCGCCGCGAACGTGGCCGCCTTCAAGGCCGGCTGGAACTTCGGCGAGACCACCGAGGACTTCGCGGTCCGCTACGAGGTCAAGCCGGCGAAGATGCCGCCCGGCACCTACCGCAACATCACCGGCAACGCCGCGCTCTCGCTGGGCCTGGTCGCCGCCGGGGTCCGCTCCGGGCTGCCGGTCTTCCTCGGGGCGTACCCGATCACTCCGGCGTCGGACATCCTGCACGAGCTGAGCAAGCACAAGCGCTTCGGCGTGCTGACCATGCAGGCGGAGGACGAGATCGCCGCGGTCGGCGCGGCGTTGGGCGCGTCGTACGGCGGGTCGCTCGGCGTGACCACCACCAGCGGGCCGGGTGTGGCGCTCAAGAGCGAGACGATCTCCCTGGCGGTGGCGCTGGAGTTGCCGTTGGTGATCGTGGACGTGCAGCGGGCCGGGCCGTCGACGGGCATGCCGACCAAGACCGAGCAGGCCGATCTCAACATGGCGCTGTACGGCCGGCACGGCGAGGCGCCGGTCGCGGTGATCGCGCCGAAGTCGCCGTCGGACTGTTTCTTCGCGGCGTTGGAGGCGGCGCGGATCGCGTTGACCTACCGCACGCCGGTGATCCTGCTGTCGGACAACTACGTGGCCAACGGCTCCGAGCCGTGGCTGCTGCCCGACGTGGAGTCGCTGCCCGACCTGCGGGTCGAGTTCGCCACCAAGCCCAACGGCGAGGACGGCACGACCTTCCTGCCGTACCTGCGTGACCCGCAGACCCTGGCCCGGCCGTGGGCGATCCCCGGCACCGCAGGGCTGGAGCACCGCATCGGTGGGCTGGAGAAGGCCGACAAGACCGGTGACATCTCGTACGACCCGGCGAACCACGACTTCATGGTGCGCACCCGGGCGGCCCGGATCGAGACGATCGAAGTGCCGGACATCGAGGTGGAGGATCCGGACGGCGACGCCCGGGTGCTGGTCCTGGGCTGGGGCTCGACGTACGGCCCGATCGGCGCCGCCTGCCGCGGGGTGCGCCAGCGCGGGCTGTCCATCGCCCAGGCGCACCTGCGGCACCTCGCCCCGATGCCGGCCAACCTCGGCGAGGTGCTGCGCTCCTACGACAAGGTGGTCATCCCGGAGATGAACCTGGGTCAGCTGGCCCACGTCATCCGGGCCCGCTACCTGGTCGACGCGATCAGCTACAACCAGGTCCGCGGTCTGCCGTTCACGGCCGCCGAGCTGGAGACGACGCTGGAAGAGGTCCTGAAGAATGTCTGAGCCTGTCGCTCTGAAGCTCACCGCGAAGGACTTCAAGTCCGACCAGGAGGTGCGCTGGTGCCCCGGGTGTGGTGACTACGCGATCCTGGCGGCGATCCAGCAGTTCATGCCGGAGTTGAACATCCCCCGCGAGCGGACCGTGTTCGTCTCGGGGATCGGCTGCTCGTCGCGTTTCCCGTACTACATGAACACGTACGGGATGCACTCGATCCATGGTCGGGCCCCGGCGATCGCGACCGGCCTGTCGGTGTCGCGGCCGGACCTGTCAGTGTGGGTCGTCACCGGTGACGGTGACGCGCTGTCCATCGGCGGCAACCACCTGATCCACGCGCTGCGACGCAACGTCAACCTCAAGATCCTGCTGTTCAACAACCGGATCTACGGCCTGACCAAGGGCCAGTACTCACCGACGTCCGAGGTCGGCAAGGTCACCAAGTCGACGCCGGCCGGCTCGGCCGACGCGCCGTTCAACCCGCTCTCGCTCGCCCTCGGCGCGGAGGCCAGCTTCGTCGGTCGCACCATCGACTCCGACCGCAAGCACCTGCAGTCGGTGCTGCGCGCCGCCGCCGAGCACGAGGGCTCGGCGTTCGTGGAGATCTACCAGAACTGCAACATCTTCAACGACGGGGCGTTCGAGCAGCTCAAGGACCCGTCCACCCGCGACGACTACCTGATCCGCCTGGAGCACGGGCAGCCGATCACCTTCGGCGCGGATGGACGGTTCTGCGTGGTGCACCCGCCGGGCGCGTTCGGCCTGGAGGTCCGGGAGACCAGCTCGGTCCGCCCGGAGGAGATCGTCGTGCACGACGCGACGGTGACCGACCCGGCGTACGCTTTCGCGCTGTCCCGGCTGCCCGGCCTGGACCTGCGCAACACCCCGATCGGGGTGTTCCGGTCGGTGGACCGACTGTCCTACGACAGCGTGGTCCAGGGCCAGCTCGCGGCAGCCAAGGCGACGGTCACCGAGACCCCCGAGCAGCAGCTCGCCGGCCTGCTGGGCAGCGGTGACACCTGGACGATCCTCTGACCCGTTAGAGCTGAACGACAGCGGCCGTTCCCGATTCCGGGGGCGGCCGCTGTCGTTCGTGTCGGCGCCGCCTCAGCGCTGGGCGGAGGCCGGAGGCCAGAGGTTGTCGATCTCCTTCTCGGCCGCCGCGAGGCTCGCCTCGTGCAGCGGGATCAGCTCGGCCATCGCCGGCACCGACGGTGCCAGGGTCAGCTCGGTGCTGATGAAACGCGGCTCCAGACCGGTCATCGACAGGCCGTGCGGGAGCCACTGCTCCGCGTGGTCCCAGCCGTGCCGTGGGGCGCCCTCGCCGTAACCGCCACCCCGGGTGGCCAGCACCACGAACTCGCGGCCACTGAGCAGGCCCTCCTGCGTCGTCGGGTCGTAGGTGAGGCCGGCGACGATCAGGTGGTCGACCCAGGACTTCACGCTGCTCGGTGCGCCGTAGTTGTAGAGCGGCAGCCCGAGCAGCACCACGTCGGCCTGCTTCACCTCGTCGACCAGCCGCTCGCTGAGCTCCCAGGACTCGCGCTGGGCCGGAGTGTGCTGCTCCGGCGGCGTCATCCGCGCCAGCCCGCCCTCCGAGTCCAGGTGCGGCAGCGGCTCGGCACCCAGGTCACGGTAGGTCACCGCGCCGTCGGGGTGTGCCGCGCGCCAGGCCGCGGTGGCGCGGGCGGTGAGCCGCCGACTGACCGACCAGTCGCCCCGGATGCTCGAATCGATATGCAGCAGGTTCATGCTTTCCCCTCCAGGAATCGTCTGTGTAGCGCCAACTATTTATAGCAGGCAGATGTTCCGACGCCTCGGTAGACTGGGTCACATGTCCGCCCTGCCGCTGGATCCCTCGGAGCACCGCTCGGGTGCCCTGCTGGACCACCTGGCGCGACGGATGCGACTGCGGGCCGAGTCGGTGCTCGCGCCGCTGGGCCTGCGGCCCCGACACCTGGTCGCGCTCACGGTGCTGCGCGCGGGTGGCGGCACCAGCCAGCAGGCGCTCGCCAGCACCCTGGAGATGGACAGCACCAACATCGTCGGGCTGCTCAACGACCTCGAAGCGAAAGACCTGGTCGAGCGGCGCCGATCACCCCAGGACCGCCGGCGACACGTCGTCGAACTCACCGAAGATGGTGTGAAACGCCTCAAAGAGGCGGAATGCGCTCTCGCAAGCGCGGAGGACGAGGTGCTCGGGGCGCTGGAGCCGGCCGAGCGGGAGACGCTCTACGAACTACTCAGGCGGGCCGCCACCACGACACCGATCAGCTGCGGCGAAGCGCTCAGCAGCGACCCGGACAGCTGCTGACGCGGGTATCAGACCGTCGCGGTGGACTGCGGGCGGTCGTCGCGGACGTGCACCAGCATGTCGCCGGTCTCGATCACCGCACCGGCCCGATCGGCCAGGGTGACCACCTTGCCGCGTCGCACCAATGCGATCACCAGGGAATCCAGCTCACGCGGCGAGCGACCAACCTCGTCCCGCTCCGCCGAGCGCATCGCCAGCGCCATGCCCTGCCCCGGCGTGAGCAGGTCCTCCACCACGTCGATCAGCGGCGGGGCCGAGGTGGACAGGCCGAGCAGACGGCCGGCGGTCGCCGAGGAGACGATCACATGGTGCGCGCCGCTCTGCTTGAGCAGCGGGGCGTTCTCCGCCTCCCGCGCCGCCGCGATGATCCGGACCTGCCCGGCGGTGAGCTGCCGTACGGTCAGCGCCACCAGCACCGAGGCGTCATCACTGTCGGTCGCGATGATCACTGCCTTCGCGTTGCGCACGTGCGCCTCGTTCAGCACCGACGACCGGGTCGCCGACCCCTCGATCGCCACCAGCCCGGCCGACGTGGCCTGTCGCAGGGCGGCGCTGCTGCGCTCCACCACCACGATCCTCGACCGGTCCAGGCCGTTCTCCATCAGGGCGTTGACCGCACTGCGGCCCTTGGTGCCGTAGCCGCAGATGATGACGTGGTCCTTCACGGTTCTCCTCCACCGCGACAGGCGACGGCCGGTCCGGTACTGCTCGGTCAGGACTTCCAGGGTGGTGCCGACCAGGATGATCAGGAAGATCACCCGGGCCGGGGTGACGAACAGGACGTTGACCAGCCGGGCCGACGGCGCGGCCGGGGTGATGTCCCCGTAACCGGTCGTGGAGAGCGAGACGACCGCGTAGTAGAAGCAGTCGAGCAGGGTGAGGCCGTCCTCGTTGACGTCGCGGTAGCCGTCCCGGTCCAGATAGACCGCCGCCACCACGGCGAAGACCAGGCCCAGGGCGGCCGCGAGCCGGAGGCTCAGCGCGCTCAGCGGGCCCCGGCGCTGCGCCGGAAAATGGATCACCGTCGAACCTGCTCCGCCGCCGTCGCCTGCACGACCACAACATAGCGGGTACGCCGCACCCCGCACGCCCGGGTCGCGCAGCGGGCAACCGCACCGACCCCCGCACACGACTATCTGACGACAACAACAAACCGGTGCAGGCCGGCAGACGGAGGGGGCACAACCCTCGTGACGACGAGCGGCAGACGGCGAGCCGAGGCCGACGACGAATACACCGAGTATGTCCAGTCCAGGATGGTCCAGTGGCGACGGACCGCCTACCTGATGTGCGGGGACTGGGACCGGGGCGACGACATCCTGCAACGCGTGCTCACCGAGTTGTACCGCTCCTGGGCACGAGCGCGGCAGGCCGACCACCTGGATGCGCTCGTCCGCACCATGCTGCTGCGGCGGCTGATCGACGAGCGGCGGTCGCGCTGGGCGCGGGTCCGGCTCGGCACCGCCCTGCCCGAGGTGTCGACGACCACCGTCGACCCTACCGACCGGATCACCCTGGTCGGTGCGTTGCGGCAGGTACCACCGCGCCAACGCGCGGTGTTGGTCCTGCGGTACTTCCAGGATCTGAGCGTCGAGGAGACCGCCCGGGCCATGAGCTGCTCGACGGGGACCGTCAAGAGCCAGACGGCCAAGGGCCTGGCCACCCTGCGCATGCTGCTCAGCCCCACCCTGACCGGCAATTGAGAGGAGCGACGATGCTTGACGAACGTCAGATGAGCGACCTGATGCTGACCGAGATCGAATCGGCGGAGCGGCCCTCCGCCGTGCTGGATCTGGACCGAGCGATGACCATCGCACGGCGGCAACGGCGCCTCACCCGGGGCGCCGGCGCCGCGCTGCTGGCGGCGGCTCTGACCGTCGGCGGCCTCGCCGTCCCCGACCTGCTGAACCCGGACCACACGCCGGAAACCGCACCGATCGGTGCCGCCGCCGGCGAAGGCCCGACCGGGCTCCCGGCCGCGCTCACCACCGTCGACCCGCAGCAGGTGTACGTCCGGTTCGGCTGGCTGCCGGACGGGATGCGCGACCTCCAGTACCAGGC
The DNA here is from genome assembly GCF_045161355.1 of Micromonospora sp. NBC_00617. Classification (NCBI taxonomy): domain Bacteria; kingdom Bacillati; phylum Actinomycetota; class Actinomycetes; order Micromonosporales; family Micromonosporaceae; genus Micromonospora; species Micromonospora sp. NBC_00617. The sequence continues at coordinate 5,120,564 of NZ_CP107751.1, forward strand.
CGGCCTACTCCTCTCCGGGCCCGGCGTGCACCTCGGCGCGAACAACGGCCGCAGGGACGACCAGCAGCAGTTCGTGGCTGTCTCGCTGCTGCCGAAGGGCGTGGAGCCGTCGGCACCCCAGCGGAACAGCGGTGAGCCCGCCGTGGCCGGCGACTCCGACGCCGGTCCCCAACTGAACGGCGGGGACAGCGTCTTCGAAAGCTACTCGGGCGCCGAGAAGCCGGAGGCGATTCTGCGCTGGCAGTACGCCCCGGACGGTTGGGCACAGGTCCGGGTGTTCGGGACCGGGCCGGACGTGCGGGGCACGGCGACGCAGGTCGCCCGGTCGCTGCGCTTCGGCGCCGAGCCCGTCCCGATGCCGGCGACCGTGTCCGGCGTTCCGGCGAACCTGCGGATGATCACGGTCAACGTGAACGAGTCGCTGGACGAGCCCAGATCCTGGTACGCGGGATGGACCTGGAGCCCGGAACCGGCCACCGCCGAGCCCGGTCGGCAGCGGGCCCGGACGCTGACCGTGGGCATCTCCCGCTACCGCAACGTCACCGATCCGGCCGACAAGGCGTACGTCGACCCGAACACCACCCTGGACGGACACCGGGCGCGGTTCGGCGGGCAGGACGGCGACGAGTCGTTGACCGTCTACGACGTGAACGGAGCGAACGTCAGCATCGACGACAGTGCTCTGCTGCCCAGCGGCGGCACCCGGGCGTTGTTCCCGGCGGTGACGCTGGTGACCGAGCCGGCCGCCTGGCACACCCACCTGCACCGATAGGGCCGTCGGGCTCGCGCCGCTCGACGGCGCGGGCCCGCATGGGTCGGCCCGGACGGCCGGGGACGGGCATGATGAGGGTGTTCCCGACGACGACCGCGAAAGTGAGGCCGGCATGTCGTTGCTGCGACGAGTCATCGGCGGAGTGCTCCGCCGCCTGCGTCAGAGCCAGGGCCGCACGCTGCGCGAGGTGGCCGCCTCCGCCGGGGTCTCCGTGCCCTACCTGTCCGAGGTCGAGCGGGGCCGCAAGGAAGCCTCGTCGGAGGTGCTCGCGGCGATCTGCCGGGCACTCGGCATCCAGCTCTCCGACCTGCTCGAAGAGGCCCGCGACGATCTGCGCCGGGTCGAACGTCGCATCCCAGCCGCGCCCAGGGCGGCGCTGGCCCGGCTGGAGCGGGTGCCGTCGGCGCGCACCGAGACCGGTTCGACCTTCCGAATCGGCTTCCAGCCGAGTGGGTCGACGCCACCCGTGGCCGCCGTCCCGGCCCCCGTCCGGCAGCCCGCCGGGCCGGTGCTGCGGCTGGGCGGGCCGATCCTGCACGTCGGCGGTCCGGCATCGCCGGTCGGGTCGACCGTCGGCGGGGCAGGGCTGCGGGTCCGGCTGATCGCCTCCGCGCCGGCCGGGCGCCCCGGCCCGCGTACCTCCAAGATGCTGGCCTGCCGCCGGGCCCGGGCGGGCCGGCGGCGGCTGACCCTGGCGTAGGCCGGCAGGGTTCTGCCCTGGGCGGATCTGCCGCCGGCAGAATCCCTGGGCCGCGACCGCCGCCGCGCGCACGCTGGAGGGGCCGGTCCCCCGGGCGGTTCCCCCGCCCGCCGGCACGGTGGAGGGCGGCTACGGATGATCGGGTACGGCGTGCGGATGCGGGACAGCGGGCAGCCGACCTTCGGTGACCAGGTGTTCGAGCGGCTGCTGCGGGAGCGGATCGTCTTCCTCGGCACCGAGGTGACCGAGGAGTCGGCCAACCAGATCTGCGGGCAGATCCTGCTGCTCGCGGCCGAGGACGCCGACCGGGACATCTACCTCTACATCAACTCGCCGGGCGGCTCGGTGAGCGCCGGAATGGCGGTCTACGACACGATGCGCTACGTCCGCAACGACGTGGCCACGCTGGCGCTCGGGTTCGCCGGCTCGATGGGGCAGTTCCTGCTGTGCGCGGGCGCGGCCGGCAAGCGGTACGCGTTGCCGCACTCGCGGATCATGATGCACCAGCCCTCCGGCGGGATGGGCGGCACCGCCTCGGACATCACGATCCAGGCGGAGAACATGCTGCACGTGAAGCGGACCATGCAGGAGCTGATCGCCCAGCACAGTGGACGGACGCTCGACGAGATCCAGCGGGACTGGGACCGGGACCGCTGGTTCACCGCCGAGCAGGCCCGGGAGTACGGCCTCGTCGACCGGGTGCTCACCCGGGCCGATCAACTGCCGGCGGACTGACCTGCGGGTGGTGTCGGGCACCGGGGTGGTGCCAGTTGGTTAGGGTCGCGTCTATGCGTCGACTGATCCCTACCCTTTCGATTGCCCTCGCCGCCGCCCTCGTGGCCGGCTGCGGCACCACCTCCGGCGACAACACCGGAGCGGCCGGGCCCTCCGCCGCCCCCGCCACGTCCAAAGTCGAACCGGTCGCCGCCGTGCGGCAGGCCATGGACCGCAGCCTCGCTGGCACGGTCACCATGGACGCCTCGGTCAAGGCCGGCAACCAGTCGATCACCCTCAGCGGCAAGATGGACCCCGCCGCCAAGGCGATCCACGTCACCGGGAACGCCCCGGAGCCGATCGAGGCCCGGCTGATCGGCGATGCCGCCTACATCAAGTCCGACTCGCTCGAGGGCGAGAAGCCCTGGATGAAGATCGACCTCAACAAGCTCCGGCCGACCAGCTCGCTGCGCCAGTCGTTCGACCTCAAGGCGCAGACCGGCATCATCGGCGGCATCGTGACCGCCCAGGAGGTGGGCCCCGGCCGCTACAGCGGCACCGCCGACCTGAACAAGGCCGCGGAGGCAGCCGGCGCCGACGGTGGAATGCGCGACGGCCTCAAGTCCACCGCCAAGCTGGCGAAGGACCCGGCGGCGGTCCCCTTCGAGGCGACCGTCGACGCCGACGGCCGGCTCACCGCGCTCTCCTACACGATCGCCACGAAGAGCGTCGGTGATCTCGTCACCGACATGAAGATGAGCGGCTTCGGCGAGCAGGTCTCGGTGACCGCGCCGCCCGCCGGCGACACCGAGCCGGCCTCCGCGGAGATGTACAAGTTCCTCTGACCCTGCGACGACGCGGTGCCCTCCGGGATGACCCTGAGGGCACCGTTGGATCAGACCGCGTGGCACCGGAGAGCCGACTGCGTCAAGCGCGCCTCCGAGCCTCGTCAGGGGAGTGCGTCGAATCGGGCTCGGGCTTCGAACACACGGTCCATGTGTGACTCCGCCCAGTCCTTGATGGAGATCATGACCGGGAACAGTTCGTGGCCCAGTGGGGTGAGTTCGTAGTCGACGCGGACCGGCACCGACGCGGTGACCGTGCGGGTGAGCAGGCCGTCGCGCTCCAGCGTCCGCAGGGTCTGCGTGAGCATCTTCTGACTGATGCCGGCGATGCGGCGGGCGAGTTCGCCGTGCCGCTGCGGGCCGTCCGCAAGCGCCGGGATCACCAGCGCCACCCACTTGTCGGTGAGCCGGCTCAGCAGCTCCCGGGTCGGGCAGCGCTCCAGGAACGCGTTGTAATCACGTTTTGCCTGCTCGCGGCGTTGCGCTGCGGTTGTCGTCGCCATCTTGCCCTCCTGCGGTGCCCTACGCACTCCGAGGTACCTACTTTCTCACGGTGCCCGCCGCTTCGTACGGTCGTGGTGATCACAGGAGCCACGACAGCTACGAGGGAGACGACGATGCGCGCAGTCCGTTACGAAGAGTTCGGAGGGCCGGAGGTCCTGCACGTGGCCGACGTACCGACGCCCGAACCCGGCCCCGGACAGGTGCGGGTACGGGTCGCCGCGTCCGTCGTACACCCGGTCGACCTCATGGTCCGCTCCGGCCGGTTCCCAGCACCGCTGCCGACCGGCCTGCCGTACACGCCCGGCTGGGACGTGGTCGGCACCGTCGACGCCGTCGGGCCGTCGGTCGACGAGCACACGATCGGCGATGAGGTCATCGGCTTCTCGCCGTGGCTGCAAACCACTGTCGGCGCGCACGCGGAGTACGTGGTGCTCGACGCCGCCTCGCTGACCACCGCACCCGCCGGCGTCCCCGCCACCGAGGCGGCGACCCTGCCGACCAACGGCCTCGCCGCCGCCCAGGCCCTCGACCTGCTCGCGCTCCCGGCCGGCTCGACCGTGCTCGTCACCGGCGCCGCCGGGCAGGTCGGAGGGTTCGTCCTGGCCCTGGCACGGGCGGCCGGCCTGCACGCCACCGGACTCGCCGGAGCCGACGACCGCGAGTTCGTCGAGTCGCTGGGCGCGGCGTTCCTGTCCCGCTCCGACGACCCGACCGGGACGTACGACGCGGTCATCGACCTGGCGGTGATCGGTTCCTCGCTGCTGGACCACATCCGGGACGGCGGCGGCTACGTGGCCGCGTCACCTCCGCTGCGCCCGGAGCCGGTGCGGGGCATCCGGACCTTCGCGCTGGAGGTGGAGTCGGACGGATCCCGGCTGGCAGAACTGGTCAGACTCGTCACCAGCGGCGACATCCCGCTGCGGGTCGCCGGGGTGTACCCCTTCGCCGACGCGGCCGCCGCCCACGAACGGCTCGCCCAGGGCGGCGTACGCGGCGGCGTGATCGTCGTCCCCTGACCATGCTGATCAAGCGCGAAACCAGCAGGGCTTGAGCTACAGCAAGACGTACAGAACGTTTAACCGCTTGCCGGCAGCCCGGCTGTCCGGTCTCGGGACCTGAGTGACAGATCGGGCCTGGCGAGCTCGTCCAACGGTTCGGTGCGCCGACTCTGCCACCACGGCACGAGTTGGACGAGGCCGAATATCACCTCGACGACGAGGAACGCCCACAACAGCCCAAAGGCGCCGTGGGCCAGCGCGTATGCCTGCCACGTGGCGAACAGCATGCGGGCGACGCCGTCGAGCAGTCCGTGCACCGGCAGCGCACTGACGATGCGCAGAAGGGCCCAGACGACGACGACCGATCCCATCAGATTCGCGTACAGGGTCTGCACCGGATCGAGGGCGGGTAGGACGCCCAACCCGAGCGCACCACCCAGCGACGACAGCGCGCCATGCAGCAGTGCATACGTCCACGGCGTCGCGAATCCCGCCGTGACGACGAGGTCGTACCAGGCACTGGCGCGAACGAGGCGAAGATAGGCGGGGCGGGAGGGGGCGAGAAGGCGGATCACGAAGAGGCTCCTGGTGGTCTCGAGGCAGCGACGCCTCACGCTAAACGTTGGAGTACGCTCCAAGGTCAAGCCCAAACTCGGCGGAGTGTCATGCGTATCGGGGAACTGGCCGCACAAGCGAAAATGACCACGGACACCATCCGGTTCTACGAGAAGGTCGGCCTCGTAGCCAGTGGACGGCTGTCTAACGGTTACCGTGACTTTCCGCCCGAGACGGTGGCCTGGCTGCACTACATCCGGACGGCGCAGGCGCTCGGGTTCTCGCTGGCGGAGATCGGGCGGCACGGCGAGGAACTGCGTGACGCGCCGGACGAGGCGGAGGCGTTGTCGGCGCTGTTCGCGGAAAAGATCCAGGTCATCGAGGCCCGGATGGCCGAACTCGCCGCCCTGCGGGCCGAACTCGAGGCGCGCGTCGGCACGGGGTGTCCGTTGCGGCCGGCCAAGCCGACCTCGTCGTCCTGAACGATGACCTGGGGCCATCTTCAGGCGCGGGCACAGCATTGCGGGCGGCCCCGGCCGACGAATGACTCTTGAACTGCGGTGTGCTGCCTGGCGGACCGGTTACCTCTGGCGACCTTCAACGGCAAGGACCACGCCAACTTCGCCGAGTACGACGCCTTCGCCTCTTCGGGGTCTCCTAGACGAGTAAGCCCTAACGACCCTGGGTCCTCAACACCCTTCTGACCGCACTCTAAGTAAAGACCGACGAGTGGCTCGGACGGCAACGTAGGCCCGGGCGGCCGCCCAGGCTGTCTGACGCGGAACTGCTCACCCTGGCCGGCTCAGGCCCTACTCGGCGTGCGATCCGAAGCCCGCTGGCTGCGGTTTGTCCCCGGGCATCTGCCCGGGGCGTTCCCGTACCTGCCCGGGCAGTCCGGCTACACCAAGCGGTTGCGGGCGGCGTTGCCGCTGCTCAAGCGTGCCATCCGGGTAGTCGCTGCGGAAACCGACCCGTGGTCCGATCCGACCTGGGTGGTCGACTCGACACCGGTGGAATGCGGCCGGTCCAGGCCGACGGTGAGACGCTCTGATCTGGCAGGCTGGGCCGGGTACGGGTACTGCGCCTCGCACTCGAGGTTCTTCTGGGCCTGCGCCTGCATCTCATCTGCACCCCGTCCGGTCTGCCGATCGCCTGGGCGCTCGCGAGGTACGGGTCATCCGGTTCATGGCGCAGGTCGATGCCTGCGAGGATTCCGAGCGCGCACCACACCGCCTCGTCGACCTCGACGCCTTCCAGGTCGCGCATGGCCCGGGCAGCCCAGCGGTCCACCTCGTCACGCGACTGGCTGCCGGAGAGGATGGCGGCGAAACGCGCCTCCGTGTCGGCGCGGCTGGGAGGGATCGGCTGCGCGGTCGTCACGCGCTCCTGCCATCCCGACCTTCGCTGCTGCTCACCGAGACGGCTCTGACCTGCCCAATCGGGCCTTCCCGAGCATCCAAGATCATTGCACACGTATTGCACGCAGGGGCTGCAAACGGCGGCTACAGGTGGCATCCGGCTGCATAGGTCGAGCGATCGGCACGGAAGCGTATCCGCAGCTCAGTGGCCATTCTTGCTGATCTTCGAGGTGCCCCCGGCAGGATTCGAACCTGCGACACACGGTTTAGGAAACCGATGCTCTATCCCCTGAGCTACGGGGGCGCGAGTGGTCAGTGTAACGACCTGGGGTTCACCTGGGGTGGCAGGGAGTGGCCCACGTTCACCCACGTTCCCCGGACCGCCGTTCTCCCAGCCCAGGACCACACGCCGAGCACACGATCCCCGGTTTGCGACCGGCGGTCGGCCGCGGTGACCCGCGTTGGCACCGGTTCACCCGGGTTGGCACCCGCTGGAGAGCACACACCGCGCACCACATCGGAGATCATGATGTGCGCGCGACCCGAGCCCGGGACCGCCAGCCGCAAGGGGCGCGGCTCCGCGAGCTTCGTTCGCTGGCTCAGGTTGTCGGCGTACCGGTCCGAGTACAGAGGCAGGTACGGCTTCAAGTGCCGCGGATCTTGACCTGTGCACAGCGTCGCGGCCCCCTCGACTTGGCGACGGTCCAAGCCGGTGACGTGCGCGCCAAATGAGAGCCACACGACCAGCGTGGGCAGCCGAAATGAGAGCGAGGCCCCCGGCCACCCCGAGTCCAAATAATGCATGGACACTCGCCAACCTTGAGCCTATAGTCGCCGAGTTGTCCGATAAGGATGGCATTGGCTTCGATATAGGAAAGACTTAGTGACAGAGCAGATCTCTCGGAAGCCCCGGGGGCAGGGCCCTCGTGCCATGAGGGCAGCGGCGCTCCGCGCCCTCGAGGAGGGGATCGTCCGCGAGCGCCAGGAGAGGCAGAAGCGCGAACGCCAGCAGGCGGAGGCGATCGACAGGTTGGTTGCTGCCGCCGCCGCAACCGGAGCGAACCTCACGCGAGGCGACCATCGCCTGGCCCTGCGCTTTGAGTTGGCCGGACAGCCATTCGAGGCTCCCCTTTCCGACGACCGCCCAGGGTTGATAGACAGTCTGACGGCGATGGTGGGGCCCGGCTTGGTGATTCTCGGTGCATACAGCGCGTTCGCCCAACTTGACCAGGGCTACATCGAAGCCCTCGTCGTTGGAGCCGGCCCTGAGCCGGAGGCGGACACCGTAGAGGAGTGGCACCACTGGGACAGTTACCGCCCCGGAATCATCCGCGCGGTAGCCCCTGACGGTGGTTGGCGAATCGAGTTGTCGCCCGGCTCGGCGGCATTTTGGTGCCTGCGCCGCCGATTTGTCGATATGAGTAGGGAGTTCAACCGGGACGAACCGACGTATACCACACTGAAGATCAGTGGCCGGCCGCTATCCACCCCGGACGATGCCTTGAAACTGCTGACTCTTGCTGCCGGTTCGTGGTCTTTTGACATCGACGGGGAGTGCGGGCTGGGTTTCCGTCTTGCGCTGCGTCCGCCGTGGCCGCTGCCCGACCGCCGGCGTAGTCCAAGGCGGGCACGTCTTGCGGCAATCGAGCCCTCTGTTGAAGTGCCGTCACGGGCGTATGACTCCGAAGCGTTGGCGTTTTACTGGTACGCCCGGGCCATGCCGCGTGCCCCGTTTGTGCAGTTCCTGGCCTTCTACCAGGTGCTTGAATACCACTTCACCCGCTACGCCCACAATCGAGGCGTCCAAGAGGTGGCCGCGCTACTGGCCAGCCCAGGCGCGGATTTACACAGTCTTGCCTTCCATGCCAGAGTCTTCGACGCGATCGCCCAGGTGGCTCGGTCACAGCGCACCGAAATGGCCCAGCTACGGGCCACGATCGAGGCCACGGCGACGGCAACCGGACTCAAACAGCGGATCTTGTCCGACCCGGCCTTGAGGGCCCACCTGCGAGCCAACGCAGTGACCGGTGTCGCATCTGTACGCGTCAACGCCAACAGCTCGCCCGCCTCAGTTGTCGAGGCCGTCGCCAAACGCGTTTACGACCTGCGCTGCATGGTGGTGCACAGCAAAGAAGGCGGCGGTGCCACCGCGCAGGTACTGCTGCTGCCGCAGACGCCCCAGTTCCTCGCCGTCGAGCGTGACTTGCCGTTGATGCGCTACCTGGCGCGAGCCGCTTTGTCGGCTAGCAGCTCACCGCTGCCGCCCCTGTGACACGCGATCGACGCCGCGATGCCGGCGAGCCGACTCCGATCGAGCGGGGGTGAGTGCCTCTGGTGGGTCCAACCGAGGACGCAGGCCCGTCAGGGGTGAAAAATCCTGTCGTAGCTGTAGTCGTACCAGCCGTCGGTGTTGTGCTTGTGAAGGGTGCCAGCGACGCGTGTCAGCATCAGCACGTCGCCGTTGAGGGTCAGGGCCGCGTCCTCGGCCATGCCGCCGAGGATCCTGGCCACGGTCGCCAGCATGTGGGGCTTGCCCTTGTCGACCAGGGTGTCCTTGCGCATGTAGAAGCTGACGTCGACGTAGGCCTCCGGCTCCCACTGCCACAGGGCGCCACCGTCGTCCTCGGCACTGTAGTAGCCGTGCCGGCCGCCGGTGATGTCCACGACGTACCCGTGCTCGTCGTTCAGGTCGGCGCTGAGCATCCTGCCGCCGGATGCCGTGGACGTTTCGACCGCTCCGGGAGCAGCCAGTTCCGCCACCTCCTCCAGTGGAATGTCGCCCGCCAGCGTCAACCGGTACTCGACAGCCATCTACACCCCTTCATCAGTCTCGCCGGATGATCTGAATGATCGCACCGTCGCGCGTTACCGCCGCCAGTTCCTTCAGCCCTGCTACGGGCCAGTCCTGGAACTGCTTGTGCAGGGCGGCGAGGTCTCCTCGCCAGTCGTGGAGGTTCAACATCACGCGTTGGGTCTGCTCCGCGTCGACCTTCCTGGAAACCGCGCTCCAGACGGCGCGGGCCGGCACGGGAGCAGTGGGCGCGTAGCAGTCGAAGACATGTCCCTCGATGAGGAAGTCGGGTGCCTTTTCCGGCCTCCCAGAATCCCCGGTCTCGCGTCGAGCGTCCGCGACCTCCTGCCTCGTGGGGTTCTGGTGAACCCGGTACCCCTTGCCGGCGACCCTGTCGGCACACTCGTTCTCCAACTCCAGGGCACGCCGCTCCCGTGGCTTCTCGTTCGCGGAGATCCGGGTTCGACGTCCGGCAGGTGACCTGCCGAGCAAGCCGGTGGGACGCCTGGTCCACGGGGTTCCTGCGTCAGTGTCCGTGGAGACGGTGCCGCCCGGGGTGGGGGTCGTCGGGGATGGGCTGCCGGTGGTAGCAGGGGCAGGGCTGGCCGGTGGATGACCGCCAGCCCCTGTCAGTTTCCCGACGAGCCCAGCTGGCGGGCCTGCGCGATCGCCGCTTCGACGGCCTGCCGGGCCCCGCCAGTGCGCTGAACCATCAGCACCAGGACCTGCTTGATGGCCTCCAACGCCTGCAACAGCGGCCCAGGCTGCAGGACCACGGCGACGAGCTGCTGTGCCTCACCGACTCCAGTGATGGCCCCAGCCGCTGCGTTACGGGCGGCGTCCATGGCGCTCTGCACGGGCGCCAGGCCGGCGATCGTCTCCTGCGGGGTGGCCTCGTTCGGCACCGCCGCGGTTGCCTTCGTCGCCTCACCGATCGAACCGGCGAGACTTCCCAGGCCGCCCTGGATGCCGGTGATCGCGTTGCGCACCCGCGCCACACCCGCCGCCACGGCGACGAAGCCCGCGCCCGCGGCCCGTAACGCCACCTCCTGCGCCTGGCTGTCGGCGGCGGCTGCCAACCCCTGCGCGCGTTCGACCCCGGTCATCAACGCGCGGAGTTCACCGGTGATCTTCTCGATCTGCGACACCTGGGCGGCACCTCCAATCGATGAAAGCGAAAGTGGTCGACAGCTGAAACTACCGGGCTCCTTGCGAGGCCACTAGACACCGACGAGGTCGTCGACACCACAGACCGACCCCCTAACTTTCGGTCATCTCTGCATCTGCGAACAGATGCAGGGTGTCGTTGTGGCTGGTCAGAGTTGGATCATGCTGACCTCGCTGCAATGAGCCGTTGTACGCGGGTGCCGGCGGAGGTCCAAGCGGCCTCAATGATCGGCAGACAGCGCCTCCGGGCCGGGTCGTCCTCGGGCAGTTCGTGGTGCAGGCGCAGCTCGCGGGTCAAGACCATAGCGAGGTTGAGCGCGAATGCGGCCTCGATGCCCGTCTCACTCACGATCGCCTCGATGCGCTCGCGGATCAATGGTGTACCTGCGCCGACCTGGGTGTGGAGCATCGCAAGGTCGAAGCCAGGAAGGAACAGCCCGGTGAACTCCCAGTCGATTAGCACCGCCGTGGTCTCGGCCTCGTCATCGCTGTCGGAACGACCGGCATTGAGGAGGAGGATGTTGCTGGCCAGCGGGTCGCCGTGATTGAGCTGTGCCGGCGCGTCGCAGCGGGCCAGCAGACTGTCCAGAAGCTCTCGTTGGCCCTCAGTGAGGTATCCCTTGGCCTGGTACCGAGCCAGGCGGTCGGAGTAGTCGAAGGTGGGCGAGAACCGGACGGCCGGGTAGGTCCACTCATTCAACGCGGTGATGCAGTCCAGGACGGCGTCGACCTCCCGGGTATCGAGCTCTCGCTGGGGGTAGCGTTCGACCGCGAGGGGCGATGCGTCGACCCATTCCAGGACCAGCAGCCGGTCACGGTCGGTATGGAGCAGCCGAGGAACGCGGACAGGCGGTGTGGTGTCACCGAAGACCTCGTACACGTCCAGCTCGTGCCGCCACTTGGCCGCCCAGAACGGGTCCGGGTCGATCAGATATTTCACCGTTGCCGGTTCGCCGCGGAACGAGCCTCGCGCCAGTAGGGTCTTGTCCGTGCGCCGTAGTACCGTGTCGATGCTCAGCCCGATCGTGACTGCTGAGCCAGGCAGATCAGGCGGCGTGTGCGACATCGGCGGTCTCCTTGATCGAGTCGATGATCCGTTGGCGAAGGCCGATCTTGAAGCGCTCCCCGTGCTCGACCACGGCAGTCTGCCGACCCGTTGCCCATTTTGGGCTTTTCTACGTTCGTCTGATTAGTGGAATGTTGATCGTCGAAGATGGTCGAGCTCCTGGGAGTACGAATGCTCAAGTGGAGCCCGAGCCGAGATACAGCCTCGACGTAGTAATCAAGAAGCTTGATAAAAGCGGGGTAGCTCACATCAAGCCCGGCTGACAACGGCCGGCCAGGGGCCCGTGTCGGATCGGGAGACTTGAGAACCACCGACGTTGTAATGGTGGCAGACGGTCAATCGGGCCGTCGTCGATAGTGCAGCCCTGGTGCGCGATCGAGATCAAGAACAAAGCCATTGGGCACTGGCAGATCCTCATCCGCCGACGAGGTATCGAGTGTCAGCGTGTAGCCGTCCGCAACGTACGTGGACCCGGTGCAGGTGAGTCGGTCGAGGGTTCCCCGACGCCACAAGTACAGCGAGCCCGCACTGCGGGTCAGGCGTACGGTGCCGGGAACCTCGTCGCCGACATAGGTGCCGAGCGACGTGTGAGCCGTTTTGGTGTCGGCGCCGCCCGTGGAGGTGGTGGTCTGGGGCGCAGGAAGGCTTCCCAACGCGCGAGACAGCAGTTCGCCCAGATCAGCGCCGGATTCATGGGTGGGGTCGGCGAGGGCCGCGGCGAGCACGTGGTCGGCGGCGATTCCGGCGTGATTTGAGAGGCAGATAACGCGGAGCCCTGAGTTGGTGAGGTGGGCGGCGGCGGAGAACCCCTGTTCGTGGCCGTAGTGGAAGACGGCGGTGCGGCCAAGGCGGGGATCAGCGTAGAGCCCGGCACCGTACGTGAACGGCGCGTGGTCGCTGGGCTGGTAGCCGAGGTGCTGGTCGAACGGGAGCACGTTGTCGACCGAGGGGCGCCATTCGTGCCAGAGGTGGGCGAGCCAGCGGTCCAGGTCTGCGGCGGTGCACCACAGGGAGCCGGGACCGGGCAGGGTGACTGGGCGCTGCTGGTGCTGCCATCCGCTGGCGACGGCCTGGTAGCTGGCGGCGGCGCCGGGGATCACCTCGCGTGGATCGGCCTTGAAGCGGGCCGAGGTCATGCCGAGCGGGGTGAAGACGTACCGGTCTGCGATCTCGTGGAGTCCCGCGCCGTACGCGTGCGTGAGGACTTCGGCGAGAAGGAGGTAACCGGTGTTGCTGTACAGGAAGTGGCCCGGCTCGACGGCTCGGTGCCGCTGGCGGTAGGCGAGTTGCAGCAGGTCGCCGGCGGTGTAGTGGTCGAGTTCGCGGAAGCCGGCCAGGGACAGCAGGGACTCGGCGTCCCGGATGCCGCCGCGGTGCTGCATGAGGTCGCCGACGGTGACGTCGGGGATGTCGAAGCGGGGCAGGATGTCGCCAACGGGCCGGTCCAGGGTGAGAAGGCGGTCGCGGGCGGCGCGGATGCACAGGTACGCGGTGATCTGTTTGGCGACGGAGCCGATGTTGAAGGCGGTGTTCTCCCCGATGGGCGCGGCGAGTTCGAGACTGGCCAATCCAGTGTGCGCCTGCGCCGTCGGATGGCCGGCCTGGCCGACGCGCAGGACGACGCCGGGCTCGCCCAGCCGGACCGCGAGGGCGGTCTCGGTAGCGGGGACCGAGGTGTCGGTGGAGTTCACAGGCTGAGGGCTTCGCGGTGGACAGAGCGCAGGCGTTCCCGCAAGGCGGGGTCGTTGATCAGGGCGAGTGCGCGGTCGTGGTCGGCGGCGGTGGTGGCAAGCAGTCCGCGCTGCTGGTCCAAGTAGGCGGTCAGGAATCGGTACAGGTCGCCGCTTGTTTCGGGCAGGACACGAGCGGCGTAGATCATGGTGAGGGGGAAGGCGAAGCAGGCGTGCAGGAAGCCGAAGGCGGGCCTGCTCGTCTCCTTCCAGGGGGAGTAGAACCTGACTTCGTCGCTGATCTCGCAGGCGGTGGCGCCAAGGGCGTCGTTGAGCCAGTTGTGGCCCGCCTCGTGAATCAGGTCGCGAGCCAGGACGACGGGCTCGTTGATGTGGTCGCAGAAGATGGTGCCGGGCAGCCGGCTGAGGGTCCAGCTGTCGAGGGTGTCGCCGAGCTTCTTGTGGCGCAGCAGGCAGACGACGACTGCGTGGCCGGCGAGAAGGTCTGCGAAACCGGTCTTCGCGCCGTTGGCGTATGCGGCGGCGGCCAGTTCCCGTAGGTCCGGCGGGGCGGCGGTGGTGTCCGAGTTCAGTACGTAGTAGGGGGTATCGGAGATCGTCGAGCGGGGCAGGCGGTCCAGTTCGGGGGCGAGGACGATGCGCGGACCGACGGAGGTGGGGGTCGATAGCGCTGAGGCGTTCGCGTCCGGGTGGGCGCCGTACCAGTTGAAGGTGGCGGTCTCGCGGGAGCGGGCGGCGGCCTCGGCACCTTCGAGGACGTGGTGGGCCAAGCAGTAGTCGGCGGCGTCCGACCCCAAAGAGTCGGGGATGTTGACGGTCGGCCGGGCGGCGGGCTTGAGGGCGGCGCGTATCCGGCGAGTGCGGTCGCGGTGGTGGGCCTGAATGGGGGCGAACGAGAAGGAAATGGCGGGCGCTTCCACGGGGTGGGTCCTTCCGACGGGCTGGGGCTGGGGCCGGCCCCGTGAGGGTCCGGCCCCAGGAGGTACTCACCGACGGCGCGCCGTCGGTGTGATGCGGGGCGTTCAGACGTCGGTGCCCTCGGGTGCCGCGGTGCTCGCCGGGGCCTCAGCGGTCGGCCAGCCCTCGGCGGAGACGCTGGAGGTGTGACGGGTGCTGCGGACGGTCTCGTCGTCGCCGCGAAGGTCGTCCACGGCGGCGAGGAAGTCGCTGATCCGGTCGTTGTCCATGAGTGCGCTCGTCCTTTCCGAAAAGGGGTTTAGGTCGTGCACCTTCTGGAGCCGATTCCTGTGGCGGCGAGCGGGCGGTGGGCACCGCGTCTCCTTCCGATGGGTGGTGGGTCAACTGCTGCGCTGGGCCGGCGTGGCGGCGGGAGTGGCCGCCTGGCGCAGGGCGTCGCGCAGCTCTCTCATGGCGGGCCGGTCCTCGGGTGCTTGGGCGAGCGCCGCGGTGATGATCGGGCGGAGTCCGGCGGGCGCGGTGTGCAGCAGGGAAGGGCCGTAGCGGGGGATGTCGGCGCACAGGTAGCGGTAGGTCAGGACTCCGAGGCTGAAGGTGTCCGCCGCTGGGGTGGCGCGGTCGTAGGAGGTGGCGTACTCCGGCGGCCAATGCACCTCCGGGCCCCGAGCGGCGGGGCCGCGCGAGGTTTCTGTGCGGCGCGCGGCGCCAAGGTCGGTGATCAGCCCGTGGCCGTCGTGGATGAGGATGTTCTCCTGGTAGACGTCGCGGTGCACGATCCCGCGTTCGTGCAGGTTGCGCAGACCCTCGGCGACGTCGGCCAAGATACTGAGCCCAGCCGTCACCTGGTCTCGGTTGAGGGCGGTGGTGAGGTACCGCCCGAAGTTGCCGCCGACGAAGTGGGGCATGGTGTACCAGTCGAACCGGTCGGTGCTGCCCTGCTCCAGCAGGGGCACGACGTGCTCGGCGCCTTGGGCGGCGTGGGTTACGGCGATCTCGTGGCGGAAGTCCTCACGGGTCAAGGCCCTTTCGGCCTCGGTCATCTCCGCGTACCAGTAGAAGCCGTAGGCGGCCTTGCGGGTGGCCTCGTCGAGGTCGGCCAGAACGTGGTTGCTGCCGAAGCCGGCCTTGAGAACCACCGGAGGCGTCCCGTTGCGGCTGGCGAGCACGAGCGTGCTGGCGCGAGTGAAGCAGAGGAGGTCGTGGACGTGCCAGCCGGCGTAGCGAAGCTGGTCAAGGACCCAGGCGGCGGGGTGCATCGGGTGCAGGTGCATGGGCTGCCTTCTCATGTTCGCGCCGCATCCGGTGCGGTTTGGCGTAGCCGCTCCAGGCAGGCGGCGGCCAGCCGGTCGAGGTCGGGCTTGGTGGTGCACGGGCGGCGCAGCACGGGCAGGCCGGTTGCCTCGGTCCACGCGTTGACTGCCTGCTCGTACAGGTCGGCATACCGAGCGGCGGTCGGGCGGTCCTCCCCGAAGCGACGCGTTGTGGGCCGCTCGGACAGCCGGGCATGGCACAGCTCGGGCTCGGTGGTGAGCAGGACGATCAGGTCCGCCCGCGCGGCCGTGACCTCGGCGAGCTGCTGAACGTAGTGGGCGACAGGACGGTCGTGCAGCAGGGCGATCAGGCAGGCGGTCGACAAGGTGAGCCGGTCGGCGATGACCGGGCCGAGGGACAGCGCGGGAGCGAGGTTATGGCGAGCATGGAGTTCCAGGTCGCGGCGGACCGCGGCCACCGCCCGCACGCCGTCTGCTGCTGGACGGCCGGCCCGCAGGCTGACGATGGAGCGGGTCGCTTCCAGCGACAGCCAGGAGAATTGGCCGATGTGCCCGAGGCGGATGCTCTCGCAGGCGGCGTTGGCCAGGATCCGGTCGCGTAGCGTGCTCTTCCCGGCTCCAGCGATTCCTTCCAAGGCCAGCAGCATGCCTCGCTCCTAGTTCTTCTCGGCGATCAGCCAGCTGATGAACTTCGCGACGCGGCCGAGAGAGACCGGTTTGGTGCCGTGGGTGAGCTGGGAGCCGTAGAGCAGGGCGGTGCCGGGGGCGGGGCTCACGCTCCATCGGGTTCGGGGCATGGCCGCATACCAGTCAGCGGAGTGGTCGGCGCCGTCGTGGGCCAGCCACATACCGCCCGCGTATCCCTGTTCCCGGGCGTCGTGCTCCAGCCGGGTGTTCCACAGGCGGTCGCTGGACGTGCTTTCGACGTAGAACGCGCCGCCGGCCTCGGCCTCACGGATCACGACGCTGATGCCGGCGATCTGTCGCGGCCAAGC
Organism: Micromonospora sp. NBC_00617; assembly: GCF_045161355.1. NCBI lineage: Bacteria > Bacillati > Actinomycetota > Actinomycetes > Micromonosporales > Micromonosporaceae > Micromonospora > Micromonospora sp. NBC_00617. Next base: position 5,136,909 of record NZ_CP107751.1, read on the forward strand.
AAACGGGTCGGGGGCGATGCCGTCGAGGTGGCCGGTGATGTGCTGGCCGGGGCCGTACTCGACGTAGGTCCACGGCCGACAAGCGGTGATCGACGGCATGACGCGAGACAGAGCGGGGCGGGCGCGGTCGAAGGCATGCTGAAGCAGTGCCTCGGCTCTGTCCGGGATCCTTGGGACCTCGATCCGTCCGGCCGGCTCGTAGACGGCCATGGCCTGCTCCTTGGAGCGACCGGGGATCTCATGGATGGAGTTGGCCCGCCTCGCGCCGAAGCGGAGCCGGGCCTCATCGCTGAGGAAGTCGTTCATCATGGCTGCGAGCTGGTCCCGCTCCTCGGTGTCGACGAATCCCTCGACGCTGCCGACCGCGACGGTCTCGGCGATGTGAATCACGAGTAGGTCCTCCTCGTCTCGAGCACGCGGCGGACGTCGTCCAGGCCGGTGCAGTGATTGAGCCAACTGGCCACAGGGTGGTGAGGGTTAGCGGCCGGATTGGCCCACAGGGCCAGCAGCTCGCCGGTCAACGGCAGCTCCTCCGCGCCGGGCAGCGGCTCCCACACCGTCAACTGGTCCAACGCCGGGCACCAAGCGACGTGCTGTGTGGCGAAGGCCCGCCCCAGCCGTGCCGCCGCCATGAGCCGGCAGGAGCGCAGGAGCGTTTCGGCAGGCTCAGCCCGCTGGTAGCTGCGGTGCTCGGTCTGCGCCCATCCAGCTCCGACCGCTGCGGCTGCGACCACAACGCGGCAGGTAGCACAGCACGCGCCGTTGGCCATCGGGCACGGATGATCATGGGCGGGGAGGGTGGCTGCGACCTCAACGAGGGCCGCCCAGGCGGAGTCCGTCAATAACTCACTGACGGTGCTGCGGCCCGAGTCCGGGCCATGGTTGCAGCACACCGGACCAGGCCGGCGCGCGGCGCTGGGAAGGAGTGCGGGCTCGATGAACAGGGCGTGGAAGTACACGATCCGCCCCAGCACCTGATGGATCGTCAGCGAGGCCGTGACGCTACCCACGCCGCCTCCTCGCTGGTCGAAGCAGTGCTCTGAGGCGCTGGGCAATAGCAACCGTCCTCGGTGGGCCGCTCGCCGCGTAGCGCGTCGGTGACGGCGCGGGTGGCCGCGTCAACGGCATCGAAGTACGCCGGCCAGCCGTGCCTGGTGCCCCGGCGCAGCACCAGGTCGAGTACGGGGCTCGCACGTCCGGTGGTCTCGCACCTCAGCTCCGCACGCCCGACGGCCACCTGCACGGCGGCGGGTAGGTCGGTGGTCACAGCGGTGATCGCGCGGCACAGGGCGGCAGCAGCTCGCGCGTACTCGGTTCGGTCACGCGGAAGGATGCCGACCCGGCGCTCGGCGGGCGGCAGATCAAGGCCTGGATAGAGATGTCCCTGGCAGCTGTCGTACGTGATCAGGCGCCAGTCCTGGGTGACGGCGTCGACCAGGGAGCGGACGCCGGGCTCGATCGCCCCTCGCCACTGGGGGTGGGCCGGGTCGAGGTCATCGGCCTCGTGCACGCCGGGCAGGCCAACGGTGTTGATGTTGCCGTGCGAGCTGGTGCGCAGCCGTACAGGTGGGCGGTGCGCCTCGGGGTGGTCCCAGTGGGCGAGGAAGGAGGCGACGTCACGCATGCTGTTCGGCATACGCGGGTGCGAGCGCACCTTGCGGCACCAGGCCCCTGCCGGGTGGGCGGGCTGGGCGAGGAGTGCGGCGATGCCGTCGATCATCCGCATCCGGTAGTCGCAGTAGGCGTCCTGGTCACCGGCCTGGTCGTGACGCCAGCGGGTGGCCACGCAGCCGCCGCCGCACGTTGACTGGTACGTGCAGGTGGTGCACCGCTCCATCAGGGCCTTGCCCTGGTTCAGCAGCGGCAGCCGCCGCTGAGCCGCGACGACCGCCTTCTGTCCGGAGGGCTGGTCCAAGAGGGTGAGCTGGGCCTGCGGCCAGGGCAGTTCGTCACAACTGCCGAGCCGTCCGTCCGGATAGAGCGTGAAGACGTGGTCGCACTTCAGGTTGGAGAAGTGACAGAAGCCGGTATCCAGCCCGCGCAACCGTCGAATGGTGGATACGGACGGTTCTAGCTTCAGCCGGGAGAAGTGGCCAGCGCCGATCCAGCGAACGGTGGCGGCGAGTACAAATTCGGCGTACTGGTCCGGGGTGGTCGCCCACCCGGGCCCTTGCGAGCCGCGCAGAGCCGCGCGCTGAAGGATCCGGCTCGCGGGAACGCGCTGCCCTTGGGCAGCGGTAGGGCCTTGAACGGAGGAATCGAAGCAGGGTACGAAGCTGACGGCGTTGACCGCCTCGAAGCCGGCGAGGTGGTCCAGGACGGCCTCGGCACGGCCGAGCACGGTCGGAGTGACCGCGGCGATCACGCCCACCTTCCGGCCGCGCCCAGCCAGCAGCCGCAGGGCGTTGGCCACGCGCGGGTAGACCGGCTGGCCGTCGTATCCAACCCGCCAGGCGTTGCCCGCCGCGTCCCCGTCGAGGGAGATGCCGATCTGGAGGCGCGGGTACAGGGCGTCAAACAGATCCAGCCACTGCTCATCGAGCAGCATGCCGTTGGTTTGCATCGATACCCGCACGACGCTGGGCTGGGATGCCAGTTCGCGCAGGACCTCGGCGACATGGTCGCGTCCGGCCGTCAGCGGCTCGCCGCCATGCAGTTCCACGGCGAGCACACGCCCCGAGAAGAGCTCGGTGAGTCGACGCACTTGACTCGCGTCGATCCGGGCTCCGCCCGGGGCCTCCTTGCGTTTCTCGTAGCAGTACAGGCAGTCGATGTCGCAGGTCTCACCCCGTAGCTTCAAGATCACCGATACGGCACTGTCGGCGTCTTCGACGTCGAGGCCGCGGTACAGATGGGCCATCGGGTGATCGGTGGTGCCGTACATCGGCTGCCTCCCAGGGGTGGCCGTGACCGGACGGGATCAGTCGTACAGGCGTCCCAACAGGGCGCCCTGGCCGGACTGGAGGATGTGGGCGGCCTCCAGCGGAATCCAGAAGCATTCGAAGTGCGTCGGCTCCTGCTCTCCGTCGTGGTCCTCCTGGCTCATCCACCGCTCCGACGTCGGCTCGGTCAGTTCCAGGTGGAAGACGTGGCGGCGTTGGAGCTCGAACCGGTACGGGCTGATGTCGTACTCGGTCTCGCCGAGCTTCCGCACGATCTTGAAGTCCTTCAGGCCGGTTTCCTCGCCGGCCTCGCGCAGCGCCGCAGCCTCCGGCGTCTCGCCGGCGCGGATGCTGCCGGCCGGAACCTGGATGCCGACTTCCTCGTAGCTGTAATCGGTGTGCCGGAAGACCAGCAGCTTGCCGTCACGTACGACGTAACAGAGAACCTTTTCCTTGGTGACCCGCTCCGGCATGGGAGAACCCCTCTTCATTCGTTGACTTCAGAAGCTCGTAGGCCCGGAGGTATTAACGGAACCGCATGCGGTACTGAGCAGCGCCCGCCGACCTGCTAGGCAAACGACCTTGAGTCTAGGTTTGGTAACCGAACGTCATGAAGAGCCAAGTGATCCATCAGGAGGGGCGTTGCACTGGGCTCATCGCCTGATGCCCGAGCTGCGGGCTCTATCCCAATCCCAGCACCCGTCACGACCACGGAGGATGGCTTCGTCTCGTGCTCCATAACCACCTCCGAGGGTTCCTCAAGATTCGAAGCGGATTTGACGAGTGGTCGGTATCCCGTCCTCCACACCCTCGCCCTTCGAGCCGCAGTCGTGAACACCGAGCATGCGGACGGAGTGGTTGTCCGCATGGCGCTCGCCCCGTGAGCGGGTTCGGATCGACACCCTTTCGTCGTTCCTGGTTGCGCCGCGCCGAACGCTGAGTGACCCTATGTGCGCGATGTCCACGCTGCTCAATGCCATCCGGAGGTGGGCAGCCTGAAAGGCGGTGTCATGGGCCAGACCCCGCGGGCGCTTCAACCGTCCATGTCTGAGCGACACTTCTTCGGCGCCGAGTTGCGTCGGCTGCGGGAGCACGCCGGCTTTTCGCAGGCGCGGCTGGGTGCCATGATCCGATTCAGTGCCGACCTGGTGCGTCGAATCGAGACGGCGGACCGGTTCCCCTCGCGGGACTTCGTCGAGGCATGCGACAAGGCGTTGACGACCGGTGGCGCCTTGATGCGCCTGCTACCGCTGCTCGAGAAGAATCGGGTCAACGCGGCCAAGCTAGCGACGGCGCCGACGGGCGCCATCACCCTGCTCTCCACTCAGCCGGCGGATACCTCGGGGTTGACCGACATGGTCGTCCGGGTTCCGTTCCAGCCAGGTGTCCTCGATCGCGCCGCTCTGGACTGGCTGAACGCTGCTGCGGGGCCCCGACTGTCTGCGGCCGGCCGGCCCGGCTCACCTGATCAGGTTCGCGAGGAGGACCTCAGCTCCGCTGAGACCGCTCTGGCGATGTTCCGGCAGCTGGACCACACCCACGGTGCCGGACGAGTCCATGCCCAGGTGCAGCGGTACGTCGAAGGCGAGCTAAACCGATTGCTGGCAAACAGCCCCGCCTCGGAAGCGATCGGTCGGCGCCTGTACAGGCTGGCGGCGGGCTTCTTCGAACTGTGCGGGTATCAGGCAGTCGACACCGGAGCCCACGGTCTCGCGCAGCGCCGCTACTTGCGCGCTCTGCGGCTGACGCAGGCCGCCGACGACTGCCTCTACGGCAGCTACCTGCTCGCCGTGAACATCGGCCACCTGGCACTGCACTGCGGTCATCCCGAGCCGGCGCTGCGGATGGCGCTCACGGCGGTGAGGGGTAGTGAGACTCAGGCGACGCCCGCCGTGGAAGCCGCGCTACACGCCGTGGTGGCGCGGACGTACGCCCGCCTCGGACGCGAAAGCGACTGCATGGCCCACCTCGAAGTCGCAGAGAGGCAACTGAATCGCAGCAGGACCGAGGACGAGCCGCTGTGGATCCAGTACTTCGATCCGGCCTATCTCGCCGACGAGCTTGCCCACTGTTTCCATGATCTGGGCCGGCCGCAGCAGACCCAACGGCACCTGGGCGATGCCCTTGCCGCGCTGAGTCCCACACATGTCCGCCGACTGGCCATCGACACCGCACTCCTGGCCTCATCGTTGGCTGCCGCTGGCCGCATCGACGAAGCCTGCGCCGCCGGCCGAATGGCGGTGGATCATGCCGCGCGGACCACCTCGCACCGCTGTTTAGAGCGCATCGTTGAGGTGCAAGCCGATCTTGAGCCCTACCGGTGTGAGCCGGAGGTCCGTGAGTTCGGCGAGTACGTGCGTTCTCAACTACCGGTGGCTGCGGTGTAGTTCCCTTAATCGGCAGCCGCAGCCGTCATCACGAAACGGTAGTGCGCGAGTTCCGCTTCCAGCGCCGTGCCCGCCTGGGTGGAGGTCGCGACGTAGTGGCCGACGTCGGGGAGAAGCAGCATGTCGTGGGGCACGCTGTGAGCTGTCAGCTGATCGGCGAGTTCCCGCACATCCTCGACCACAGCCACGTCATCGGCGGTGCCGTGGACGAGCAGCACCGGCCGCTGAACGGTTGCGGCGTTGACCCGCCCGGCACCGCCTCGCAGCCGTCTGGCGTGCGCGCGCTGGAAGCGGGGCACGGTTTCCGCCCAACGGTCGGGATCCACGATCGCTGACACGGCCGTGGCGGCAGCGAACGGACCGCTCTGCGCCACGGCGTGCAGGGCTGTGTATCCGCCGGCGCTGGCTCCGCGAATGAAGACTTGACCCGGTACGGCTCGTCCTGTTGCGAGCAGGTGGTCCGCCACCGCCGCGCAGTCATCAACGTCGTCGAGGCCCCACCGGCCGTACAGCGCTTCCCGGAAGACCCGGCCGTACCCGGTGCTGCCGAGATAGTCGACGTCCACGACGGCGAACCCCCGACTGGTGAAGAACTGCGCCTGCCAGTCCAAGCGCAGGAGGCACGAGGCGGTCGGCCCAGGATGCGCCCTCACGATCACCGGTGCCCGCCAGTCCGCCGCCGAGGCCGTTGGCGGATACACCAGGGCAATTACCTCTCGATCACCCGCGACATGAACCCGCAGTTCCGTCGGCGTCGATACTTGCGCCCCGTCGAGTTTGGCGTGCTCCGACCGGGCAAGCACCTCCACCTGAGGATCGGCGGCCGTGAGGTGCACGAGCGCGACCTGTGGGGCCGCAGTCGGCGACGCCCCGATCAATGCCACCGTCGTTCCTTGAACGGCCAGATAGGGCTTGATGGACGTATATGGAAGGTCGACCGGGCGAACAGTGCCGTCAGGGTCGATGACGACGAGGCCGTGCCGCGGTCCGTCCTGCACCGCCACGACGATCCGGCCGTCGTCAAGGAAGTCGTACGACGCGTAGCCCAGCTCCCACGGCTCTGCGGCGCACTCACCCGCGATCGGTGCCACCCGCTTCACCTGGTGGCCGTCCCACCGGTAGAGGTTCCACCAGCCACTGCGGTCTGACACGAAGTACAACGCCCCGTCGGGACCCCACCTAGGCTCGACCGCCGACTCTTCCGAACCGCCGGCGAGCATTACCGGGTTCCCGACCTGGCCACGCGGCGAGTAGGAGGCGACCCATATCTCACACCTATCCCAAGGCATGTCGGGCTCGCTCCAAGTGGTCCAGGCCAACATGCCTGAACCCGGCCGCGGCGCGCCGAGAAATCCCCGGCATGTTGCGAGAGCCCGTATGTCCGGGACGCCTGTGAGCGACACCGCGATGAGGTCGTCACCATGCTCTGACTCCCGCACAGCCAGTAACTCGCCGTCGCCAATCGTCAGGTCGCCGAAGGATCCCAGACTGACCAACTCGAGTTGATCGTCGTGAAGACGGCTCCGGTAGAGGCCGTCTCCGCCGACGCACCACAACGTCCCGTCAATGACAGCGAACGCCCCGCCTCCGTACGCGTGAACGCCGCTGGTGACGTCGAAGCCCTCCGGACTGACGTCTCGCGCACCCTCGCCGGGCCGCCAACATGTCACCGTCGCGACCCCGCCGACTTCGGGGCGGGTCTCCAACCAGTACAGCGCGCCATCCCCGGCACGCAGCTGGTCATAGCTCACAGAGGCGCGAACCGCGTCCTCCGTCGAGACCACAGCGATCCTGTCCGCCAGCCTCACGGGTCCTCCTCGAACAACTTCCGTACGCGACCGTAAGACAGCGCCCTCGTCGACCGGCCTCGGGTGCACCGGCGACGGCGTAGAAGAAGTTGTCGTGCCGCCGAGCCGGCGCGAGTGCTCCCCAGGCACGGTCGACTCTACGCGCAAGCACTTCGTCCCTGCCGCTGGACGGCACGGCTCGAACTGCCGCTAGGCAGCTCAAGTTCGAAGCGACAAATTCGATGCGGACAACATCCTTTGTCCGCATTTTCGGTATCGACCGCGCCATTCGAATCGAGCGATCATTCGGAGCGTGAAGCAATTCATGCGCGGCCCAACATTGGACGTTTCGCCGCTGCCGACGAGCTCTTCGGAAGGGTGCAATGCAGCTACAAGATGAATTGACACGCTACGGCTACCGCCAGGAGTTAGCCCGGAGGCTGCGGTTCCGGGACCTGGTCGCGTACGGGTTGGTGTATATGGTGCCGATCGCGCCGATGGCGATCTTCGGCAGCGTCTATGCCGGCTCCGGTGGGATGGTGGCCCTGGCGTACGCGATCGGCGTGGTGGCGCTGGTGTTCACCGCGTTCTCCTACGCGCAGATGGTCAAGGCGTTCCCTATGAGCGGCAGCGTCTACAACTACGCCGGTCGGGGCATCAGCCCGCCGGTGGGTTTCTTGGCCGGCTGGGTGATCCTCCTCGATTACGTGCTCGTGCCTGGCCTGCTGTACCTGGTGGCGTCGATGGCGATGCACGCCACGGTCCCGTCGGTGCCGGTGTGGCTGTGGCTGCTCGGGTTCGTGGCGGTCAACACGGTCGTCAACTCGGTCGGAATCCGGATGACCGCGGTGGTCACTCGGGTCATGCTCGTCGGCGAGTTGATCGTCCTGGCGATCTTCTTGGCCATTGCCGGCTGGGCCCTCGCCTCGGGCAGGGGCCGGTTCAGCTGGGAGGCGTTCTACAACGCCGACACCTTCACCTGGTCGCTCGTCGCGGGCGCGGTGTCGATCGCGGTGCTGTCGTTCCTCGGCTTCGACGGCATCAGCATGCTGGCCGAGGAGACCAAGGGCGGCTCCCGTCAGATCGGCCGCGCCATGGCCGCCGTCCTGATCCTGGCCGGGGTGCTGTTCATCGTCCAGACGTGGCTGGCCGCGATGCTCGTCCCCGACCCGGCCGGTCTCCTGGCGATTGGTGACCCGAACGGGACCGCGTTCTACGACGCCGCCGCCGTGGCCGGCGGGAGTTGGCTGGCGACCCTGTGCGCGGTGGCGACGGCCATCGCCTGGGGGCTGCCGAACTCGATGGTCGCGCAGGTCGCCACCTCGCGGCTGCTGTACGCGATGGCCCGCGATCGGCAACTGCCCGCGTTCCTGGCGAAGGTGTCGATCCGCCGCAACGTGCCGATCAACGCCACCCTGCTCACCGGCGCCGTGTCCCTCGCCCTCGGCCTCTACATGGCCACCCGCGCCGACGGGATCACCCTTCTGTCGTCGCTGATCAACTTCGGGGCGATGGTCGCCTTCCTCGTGCTGCACGTATCCGTGGTCGTGCACCACCTCATCCGCCAGCGCAGCGGCAACTGGTGGGCGCACCTGGTCATGCCCGGGATCGGGTTCGCGATCCTCGCCTACGTGGTGGTCAACGCCAATATCGCCGCGCAGCGCCTCGGCCTGGCCTGGCTCGCCCTCGGCATGGTCGTTCTCGCCGGCCTGTACCTGGTCGGCCGCCGGCCCGCGCTGTCGGGTTTGGCGCCCGCGCAGCCGCAGGCCCGTCACGTGGAACGGGTGTGACCGGCATGGACACAATCACTTACCGTCCGGCTCGCGATGAGTTGGCCTACACCTTCGGTGGCCGGATGCCGGTGGTCCACGTCCGCTCCGGCGACGTGCTGCGTGTGTTCACGGAGGACTGCTTCGGCGGTCTCGTGCGCGGGCCGGCGGACCTGCCGTCGCGGGTGTGCCGGATGCCGTACCTGAACCCGGTGTCGGGGCCGTTCTTCGTCGAGGACGCTGAGCCCGGCGACACCCTCGCGATCCATCTCGCTGCCATCGAGCCCGCCCGGGACTGGGGAGTCTCGTCGACGTTCCCGCACTTCGGAGCACTCACCTCGACCTCGCACACCGCTACGCTGCAGCCGCCGCTGGAGGAGCGGGTGTGGGTGTACGACATCGACCGGCAGGCCGGGACGATCCGCTTCCACGCCACGGGCAGCGACCACAGCGTCGACCTGCCCCTGGACCCGATGATCGGCACGATCGGGGTCGCGCCCGGCGGGTTCGAGGCCCGCTCCACGATCGTCCCCGACTCCCATGGCGGGAACCTGGACAGCCCGGAGCTGCGCGCCGGGGCCACCCTGTACCTGGGGGTGAACGTGCACGGGGCGATGCTCGCCCTCGGCGACGGCCACGCCCGCCAGGGCGAGGGTGAGGCCTGCGGCGTCGGGGTGGAGATCGCCACGACCACCACCCTGATCATCGAGGTCATCAAGGGCGTCCCGACGGTGTGGCCCCGCCTGGAGACCGACACGTCGATCATGTCAGTTGGCTGCGCCCGTCCCCTGGAAGACGCGTACCGGATCGCGCACCGCGACCTGGTCGGCTGGGTGAGTGACCTCACCGGCCTGGAGCAGCTCGACGCCTACCAACTGGTGTCGCAGGCCGGGCGGGCGCCGATCGGCAACGTCTGCGACCCGAACTACACGATCCTCGCCGCCGTCGACAAGCTACTGCTTCCGCAGCCGCAGGCCGCCTACGGCGGGATGCACGCACGCCTCCGACGGCACGCCGGCGGGCCGCGGTAGAGGGCGGGATCCACATGGCCTCTTCCATCCCCCAGTTGCCTTTGCGGGACGAGTTGTTCCTGCTCGGTCACGACGACGACACCGGCCACCCGCACATTCACCGCCAAGCCCTCGCCCTCGGCCTGGCCGGCGCGGTTCTCATCGACCTTTTCCTCGCCGGGCGGATCGCTCTCGACACCGACGACACCGGGCCGGGCGAGGAGCAGCGTGTCTGGCTGCACCTGGACCGCCCGGTCGGGGACCTGATCGCCGACACCGCCCTGGCCTCCATCCGCTACGCCCATCCGGCCCCGCCCCTGCGGGGGTGGTTGCGCGGGTTCGCCGACGACCTGTACGACCGCACCCGCGCCGGCCTGCACGCTGGCGGGATCCTGCGCCACGACGTGCGCCGCCGCCTCGGCGGGCTGGCCCGCACCGACCGCTACCTGCCCGCCGACCTGAAGTGGCCGGTCGTCGCCCGCGCCCGGCTGCACTACATCGCCGCCGGCCGTGACCAGCCCGACAACCACACCGCTGCCCTCGGCGGCCTCGTCGCGACCCTCGGCCTGACCCAGCACCTGTACCTCGCCGACGACATCGCCGCCCTCACCGTGCAGCTACGCACCATCGCCGCGCGGCACCACCGGCAGGTCCGCGACATCACCGCGGCGGTGGACGCCGCCGTCGGTGACCTCGCCACCGCCGCCTACCGGTGAGCCCCGCGCCATCCCACCCGATCCGCTGCCCTTGGAGGAATCTCATGGACGTCATTCCGCGTATCCGTGCCGCCCGGTGGGCGGACAAGGAACCGGTCGCCGCGCTGATCGCCGACGCCCTGCATTCCGGCCCGCTCGCCCAGTGGCTGGTACCCGACCCGACCTGCCGGCGGCGGATCCTCACCGACGTGGCGGTCATCTGGGTGGAGCACGCCATGTTCTTCGGCGACATCCAGATCACCGACGACCTGAGCGCCGCCGCGATGGGCTTTCACCGCTACCGCAGCATCCCGCCACCGTCGAACTACCGCAGCCGACTGGCCGACGGCGCCGGCCCGCACGCGCGGCAGTTTGAACTCCTCGACCAACTACTCACCCAGGTCCGACCCACCGAACCTCACTACCACCTGGCAGTGCTCGCCGTCCTTCCCGCCGCCCGGCGACGCGGTATCGGCGCGGCGATGCTCACCCACCACGAGAGCCGCCTCGACCGCATCGACATGCCCTCCTGGACCGAGACCATCCATGGCAGCCAGGACGTGTACCGCCGGCACGGCTACCTCCCGAGACCCGCGCTCACCCTGCCCGACGGGCCGCTCATCGCCCCGATGCGCCGCAACCCTCACCCGGCTCCCGGAGCCTGGCCCGTGAACACCGCCAGGCCGGCAACCGTCACCGCGCCGACGCGCCCCCAGTCCGACGCGCAACGCTAGGCCGGGTGCAGACGCCCAGGTCCAGGTCACAGCCCTGACTGAGTTTATCGATCACCGTCCCCGCGTCACCGCCCGCCAGCTGCGCTCGGCCCACGAAGGGGGCGTACAAGCCGGTCGCCCGCCCGTAGAGGGACGGCAGGGGCGACCGACGTGGCCGGCGACGACGGTCCCCCGCTGTCGCCGCCGGCCACACCCTCCGCCCAGATCGGCAGCAGCCTTGGGCCGTGACCGCCTGCGCCACTCCAGCGGCTCTACCCGCACCCACCACCCGAACACGAACAGCAGGAAGGAACGCCGATGCCGACGCGGACGCCAGTCCTCGCCGCGTGGACACCCGCCTTGTCGCCGAAGTCGTCGCCGCGAGCATCGAGCACGCCGCCGTCAACGGCCTGCACCGAGCGTTCCGGGACGTGGCCCGCGGCCATGGCCTGTCGCCCGCGACGGTCGAGGAATGGGTCTCGCGGGCCCGCGCCGTACAGGCCGCGCCCGTGCCACCCGACCTCCTGGCCTGCCACACCTGCGCGCGATCCATGGTCCTCATCCAGCTGCCCGGCTGCGGCAGGGTCTACCTGTGCTCGCCGTCCTGCGGGCGCACACCGGTTCTGGCCGACGAGATCCGCGACGCCGTCGCCGCAGTGATCCTGCACCGCACCCCACACCTTGTCCCAGCCGGCAAGACGACCCAGGCCGCCTCCTACGCGCTCGGCCCGATCCACCGCGTCGCCGTCGGCGCGACCGGCACAGACCTGCACATCACCTGGAGGGCCATCTCACGCCAGATCACCGGCCCGATGATGGGCATGGCTCAGCGTCTGAACGTGGCCCAGCGCCACGCCGCCGACAACACGCTCGAACGTGCCATCGACGTCCTGCACAGCGGGCTCCTGCACATCAATCCCACCAGCGGCAGGCTCGCCCTGGACACCGCGACCGCCCGCGCCGCCGCGCTCCTGGCCACCCTCACCCTCACCAGCGGCGAGCCAGCCGCCGCGCTGCCCTGGGCCCAGTGGGGACACCGCAGCCTGCGCCACCTCCTCCGAGACCCCACCAACCCGGAGGTCCGCGCCGCCCTGCGCGTCCTGGCCGCCACCCACCGCGCCGCCGGGAACCTCACCGCCGCCAGCGACTGCTACAGCGACCTCATCCGCCACCACACCCAAGCCGACGGACCCTACGCACTACCCACCCTCGCCGCCCAAGCCACCCTCGCCGTCGTCCTACACGAACACGGCCGCCAGGAACCGGCGCGGCAACTGCTCGCCCGGACCATCGCCGACCACCGCCGCGCCCATCCCCACCACCCCGCCGTCGCCCGCATGGCAGCCGCCCTGTACCGCATGCACACCACAGCCACCAACCCGCCGGGTCACCCCACGCGCTTCGCTATGACCGCGACGCCCGGCACCAGCTAGACCGCCCGCACCTGACCACCCACCACCGGGACAGCCTGCCTGGGCGCACCCGCACCAGACTCGCATCGGAAGGACACGAGACACCGTGCTCCGCACCACCCCCACCACGCGCCGACGGCCGGCAGGGCTAATCGCCGGCCTCCTCCTCGCCGGCTGCCACCCCGGACCCTCCGCCCCGACACCGGCCACACCAACCCCCGCGACGCCACCAGCGTCCACATCCCCGGCGCTCGCGGCGACCGCGCCGGGCCTCACCCCACAGCAGCGCCTGCGCCTGCTCGCCGACACCATCACGGCCGCCCCCGCCGATCAAACCGTCGGCCTGCCCTACACCTACCTGCACACCCAATCCTGGACCCGCGCTACCAATGTCATCACCCGCTCAGACCTACAGCGCTGGCGCCGCGATGCCGATGAATCCGGGCGCGAGGTGACGCGCCGGCTCCCCGACGTGCGTGGCCTCGCCCACCGCCCGACATCCGACGAGCGCCGCCAGTTCGCCGCTGCCGGCCTAAAGACGACGCGATACGTCAGCGGCGATCTCGAGCCGTACCTTCCCGAACCGCTGACCACCGATTCTGCGAAGCTTGCTGGTGCGCTGGCCCCGCGCGAGCTGGCCGGCGAGGCCGCATACCCGCGCATGCTCGTCCACGGCGTCATCGGCGTCGCCATCAGCCAATACCTCGACCGAGCACAGCGCGCAGCCACACTGCGCGTCCTCGCGGACGTGCCGACCATCGCCTACCAGGGCGAGCGGACTGACCTCACCGGCCGAACGGGCCTCGGCTTCACCGTGACGGCCGACAACTCCCAGACGCAGCTCATCGTCCACCCCCGCACGGGCGAAATCCTCTCCGCCCACGAACAGGTGCACGGTGCGAAGCCTGGCCTGTTCTCCTACCTGTTGATCCTCGAACGCGGCCACACCGCCACCGACACCGGAACACCCTCCGGGCGGCCCTGAGCTGCCCCGTCCAATGAGAGGGGCGCATCGGCTTGCAGGTGGTGTCCGGCTCCTGCAGTCCCGGCTGGCCCAGTCCCTGTTGAAGGCGTGGATCGCTGGCGGCCTTCAGTCGTCCGCTGCCCGCTTTCAAGAACCGGCCGGAAGGGCGGAGCTGTCTCGCCGCGGCGCCGTGTACAGCGCGGTGACGTAGTGGTCGATCGCCGTCGCCCCGGGTTGGCGGGCGATCACCTCGGCGACGCCGTCGAGGAACGCCTCGCGCTGGTCAGTACTCAGCTCGCGGACGTTCGGGAAGGTCCCCCACAGCCCGCGCGCGCCGTGCGGGGTCAGCTGGTGCTCCCAGCGGATCATCTCGACCTGGACGGGGCCGAACCAGTCACCTGCCCGCAGTTCCGCCGTGCGCTCGGCGACCCGCAGCGGCGCTGGCCTACCGGCGGGGCCGCGCCCCTGCCCCGGTAGCCACCGTCGGTACACCGCGTCCAGCTCCGTACGCCAGGGCGGGCTGCGGTCGGGGTCGCCGAAGACCGTCCACCACACCGCCAGCCCTCCGCCCGGCCGCACCAGGCGGGCCAGCCGTCGCACCGCTGCGCCCGCGTCCAGCCAGTGGAACGCGGTGGCGCAGACCGCCAGGTCGAAGGTGTCGTCGGGCAGCGCCACGGTGGCGAAGTCGCCCTCGACGACGGTCACGTCGTGGCCGGTCAGGTTCGTTCGCAGCCGAGTTGCCAGCCGGCCACCGAGTTCCACCGCCAGCACCGACGCGCCGGCGTCCACGAGGTGACGGGTCACCTGCCCGGTGCCGGGTCCGATCTCCAGGACGCGCGCACCCGGTCGCAGCCCGCACTCGGCAAGCACCTCGTACACCCGCCGCGGGTATCCCGGCCGGGCCGCCTGGTAGTTGTCCGGGTCTTCGTCGAAGCTGCCCCGCCGGCTCAGCCGCTGGTCGTCACCGCCCATGTCGCGAGCGTATTCGCTCGGGCGACCGGGGCCGGCCCGGCCGCACACGGTCGTCCGCCGCCGCTCTCGTGAGGTGGGGTTCATCCCGCCTTGCGGCGTTTCTGGTTGATCTTCTTCGCGACAGCATCGGCGGCGTCCTGGTGCATCCGCCTAGTGACACTCTGGTAGGTGTCGCGAGTCAGGGTCGTGGTGGAGTGACCGAGTTGCTCGGAGACGACTTTGATGTCGATGCCGGCGTCGAGGGCGATGGTGGCGGCGCTGTGGCGTAGGTCGTGCAGCCGGGTCGGGGGTAGCCCGGCTTTGCGGACAAGCCGCCGGAACCGTTGGGTGACGACGCTTGGGTGCCACGGCTGCCCGTCGGGGCGGACGAAGAACAGTCCGGTGTCGGGCCACGCCGGGCCGGCGGCGAGTTGCCACTGGGCGCGGTGGGCCCTGTAGGCGGTGAGGACCTTGACGGTGTCGGCGTCGAGGGCGACGTCGCGGTTGCCGGCTCTGCTCTTCGGCGGTTTCTGCACAGCGGTGTAGCCGTGGGTGGCGATCTGGTTGTTGATGGTGGTCTCCCGTCGGTGCAGGCGAACCTCGCTGTCACGCAGGCCGCACGCCTCGCCGCGGCGGGGTCCGCGGTAGGCCATGTAGTGCCACATCGGATGCAGGTCCGGAGCGTGCGCGGCGGCGTAGTCGAGGAACCGCACGACCTGGGAGTCGGTCCACACCATCACCGGTCCGGGGACCTCGCCGGTGCTCTTCCACCGCTGTACGCGTTCGTCCTCCCACACGATTGGCAGGGGCCGGTCGGCGGGCACCTTGACCAGGGCTGCGGGGTTGGCGCCGACGATGAGTTCGTCGGCGAGGGCGTCGTTGATCGCCTTGCGTAGACAGGCGCGGATGCGCTGGCGTGTGCTAGCGCCGGTGGGTCGCACGCCAGTGACGGTCGTGCGGGTCGCTGGTTCGGTGCTCGCCTTCGCGGCGGTGATCTCGTCGTTGCGGCGCTCGATGGCGGCGAACATGGCGCGGATGTGGGTGGTGCGCAGCTTGTCCAGCGGGATGTCCCCCAGGTGTGGGACGAGGTGGACCCGGGTGATCGATTCGTAGCCGCGCTGCGTGTTCGCGTCGACCGTGAGGTGGGTCAGCCAGCCGGTGAGGTACTCGGCGAGGGTCGGCATGTCCGCAAGAGGGCCGTCGCCGCGCAGCCGCTGCCGTAGGCGGTTGACCTCGGGTAGGGGGCGCTTGGCCCGCACCGCGGCCTGAAGTAGGTCGGCGATGTCGGTGCGGCGCCGCCGGTCCCCACGCGGGGCGAGTGCGAGCAGTTCCCGGGCCTGGTCGAGTTCGTCGGCAGCGGCGCGGCGGTTGGGCAGGCCGGCGCGGCGTAGTTGGCGACGTCGGCCGTCGGCGGTAGGTGGGAGTTCGAGTTGGTAGGCCCAGTGGCCGTGCTCGGAACTCCAGGCGCGGTTGGGGCGGCGCAGCTTCGGACAGTCGTTGCCGAAGGGCTTGCCGGTGGCGGGGTGGCGGCAGCCGCAGCGTTTGAAGACGCTTCCGTCAGGCATGGCAGGTGGTGCTCCTCGATCGGGTGGGGGTGCATCGGTTTCGTCTATCGACATCCACGCGTGATCCGCGGGCACGATCAAGTCGCCGGGAGCGTCAGACGACGGTCCCGGCGCAAGGTCGGGGCTGGAAGAGGGCCGCGCGTTGGCGCGGCGTGAGAGTTAGACAGGTGGGGCCCGCGGTCGGCGCGCAAGGCGCCTACGGTGGGGCACTCGTGGCACCGACGGCGCGCTCCGGCGTGGTGCCGGGGTCACCCAGGTGCAGGGCGGCGAGCAGCGGCGCCGTCGGTATCCGGTAGTGGGCGCCGACGCGGAAGTGCGGCACGGGGAACGCGTCGCGGCGGATCAGCTTGTAGGCGGCGGAACGGGACATGCCGAGCGCCGCCGCGGCGGTTGCCAGGTTGGTGCTGGCACCCAGGGCGCGGATCCGCTCGGCCGTCCACGTCGGCTCCCGCTCACCCGCGGCCGCCTCTTCCCCAGACTGCGGTGGCACGGTTCGAGTGCGTCTGGACGATCTCATGGTCATCTCCTCAACGGTGGGTACGGCGTACGGCGTCAGGCACGGGGGCGCGCGGCGGTGAGACCGGATGCCCGGATGCGGACTCGGCCCTCACGGCCGGACCGCAGGAGCAGATCCGACAGGCGCTCGATCTGGCTCGGCGACATCCAGCACGGCCGGCCGGGACAGCTCAGGCGCCGCTTACGTCGGTGCTTACACATCTCGATGTCGGCCCCGCGCCACGCCGGTCAGGGCACTGACATCTGTAAACCCGCGCCTGTGTGCTCTGGCGAACGCCTGGCTGACTCACCGCCGCTCACAGGGGCTCACAGGCCGCCCCCCGTGCGCTCACACGGGGCCGGTGCCGATACCAACGCCGATGCGCCGCCGCCTCGGCGCCAACCACCCGGACAGTGGCAGAAGTCGATGACATGGTGGGCGGCGTGGCGGTTGACGAATGCTCCGACAGCCTGTCCTCCGAGGGCTCCGCCGCGGTGCCAACGTGTCACACGGCGAAGTGGCACGACCGGCAAGGCACTCATGCAAGTCGATGACAAGTTGTCCGCGAACATGTCCGTCACCGACGAGCGCGGACAACGCTGGCGAGCGGTTGACACACCCGCCTACGCGGCGCGGTGATGTCATGCCGGTTGGCCATCGCCGCCACGGGACGGACCTCCGCCAACCTGCGCCAGTGTCACTCCAGGCCGGTGACACGCGAGGAAGAGTTGTCCCGGGCCTGATCAGCGACCCGCCGGACAAGTTGTCAACGATGAGCATCGGTGACATGTGCGACGTCACGGACACCGGTCCAGGCACGGAGGACACGCTGTGCCCACCTTGAGGCCATGGCCGCGCGCACGATACCCATCGACACTTCCCGACGTCATGTGACCGCTCGTGAACGCGTGTCCGGACAAAGTGACACAGCGCCCATGCCGACGTTCCTGCCCTCTCGGACGCGGTCGCCAACGCCCGCACGGACAACCTGTCAATCGACCGCCCTCGTTGACACCGGATCGCCCGCTTCACGGGCGAGGCAGCCGGGACCGAGGGTTCTCCCACTGGTGCGCACACCTCGGCGGTCGACATGGGTGAGGCGCCGGGCATGACGCCCAGGGACGAGGACGCGGCATTTGGTCGGGGTTCGCGCCACGCCGGCGTCGTCCGCTGGCCTACCGGGCGTGCCGGCAGCGGATGCCACGCCGCTGTGAGTCGCTGTGAGTCTGTGTGAGCGGCTGTGAGTCGCTGTGAGTGGGAGGGTGTATAGGGCCCCGGAGACTCTCTTGTCGGACACTTCTCGCACCCGCCCCTACGCTCACAGCCCTGCTCAGCACCCCTAGCGGGAGTGACCAGCGGCGGTGCGACCTCAGCGGTGAAATGGCTACGACGCGCCTTCGACGGCACGAAGTTCATCGGCGCTGTCAGTCCGACGCCAGCCAAGGTGGTTCGGGTGCCAACGAGAGTGATCCGACCGCCGATGACGGACGAGATTCGCTGACCAAACGGGCGTGGCCAGCGGCTGTGAGTGACTGTGAGCCGCTGTGAGTGACTGTGAGCGGTGGGCGCGGCTCGACGATCGTGACCTCTTCGCTGAGCCGTCCGGGTGCCGCCCACGGTGCGCCTCGGTGGCTCACAGCCCTGCTCAGCCGTACCGCGGCCCGTCCGCCTCGCCCGCTAGGCGCCGGACTGACGCCCGGAGTTCGGGTGGGGCGCTACGGCGGTCCGCTGGGGGCAAAAGCGGGCCTGACCTGCGCTGTGAGCGGTTGTGAGTGGGTCGTGGCGTAATCGGCATTCCAGCGTCGCCGGAACACGGCGGCGACGCCCGATGGTCTTTCTGGCCTAGGAGTACTGATCATGAGTGTGTCCGACACGATCTTCCCTGCCGCGCCCCTGGACGCCGTCGATGTCGCGTTCGCGGCGCTGACCAGCGACCCGGCTCTCCTGTCCCTCGACCTCGACATGTTCGGTCCGGATGACGGCCTGCCAAGGGGTGTCGTGGCGCTGCCGGCGCTGCGGGACTGGCTGCTGGCGAACCCGCGCGCCTACACGGCCCGCGACGCGGTGTGGCGGGAGTTGATCCGTCGTGCCCGCCTGGACGGGCCGCAGTGGGTCATCGCTGCGGTCGGCATGGCGATGCCGGCGCTGCGCCGCTACGCCAGGCGCTTGTCTGACGGCTACCGCGGTGACCCCGACGACATCGGCGCGGAGATCCTCGCGGGTTTCCTGGCTGCGCTGCGGAACCACGTGGACGTGGCCCGCCGGGCGCCGTACGCGTCGTTGTGCCGGGCCGGGTGGCGCGCCGGGCACGCGCTGCGACAGCAGGCCAGCGAGTTCGTTCCGGTCGAGGACGTGGAGCGCGTCACGGGACCGCGGACCCCGCAGGTGCCCTACGGGCATCCGGACGTGCTGGTACGCCGCGCGGTGCGCCTGGGGATCCTCGACGCCGACGACGAGCAGCCCTACATCGACGTGCGACTGGGACGGCGTGCCATGGACCCGATCGCGGCCCGGATGGGCATCAGCACCGACGCCCTGCGCATGCGGTTGGGTCGCATCGACACCCGCCTCGCCGAAGCCCTCGCCAACGGCATGCTGACCGGCGCGGCGTCCCCGCAGGCCGCCGAGGCGTTGGCGGCGCAAGCCGAACGCCGGGCCAGTCTGCGCACCGCCAGCCGCCGTCGCCTCTCCACCACTACCGCCACGTCGACGGCAGTCGCGTAGGTCGGCTCCCTCTTCTCGCGGCGCCGTCACTTCCCCCGGTGAGGGCTCCTGGGACGGATCACCTCAACTGAGAAAACCCCTCGTTGTGAGTGGCTGTGAGTGGGGCAGGCGTTCGCCAGAGCACACAAGCGGCGGTTTGTTAATGACGGCGCCAGAAGCCGCGCTCCGATTCTCGCCGTACCGCATGACCGGCCGGTGATCCGGCCGCGCGGACCAGCCGGTTCCGTGCCCGGGCTGCCGTCCGGACACGGAACCGGCGATCTGGCAACGCCCTGTCACCCACTGCGACGCACGACCGCGGTGGCGTGATCCGCCCGAGGTGTGCCGCACCGACGCGGTCACACAGGCATTCATCCGCCCCTGCCACCCCCTATCCGGGATGGCGCCATCTTGGAGGTACCGGTCATGTCGACCACCTACCATCCCCAGTTCACTGTCCCGTCCACCCGACCGATCCCGGTGGAGCTGCTCCTGGCCGAGAGCGGCCGCATGCGCCTGCCCGACTGGTGGGCCGTCGAGATGCTCGCCGAGCACCGCGTCCTGACCACCGCGCAGCTCACCGCACTCGGCTTCGCCACCACCACGGCGTCGGCCACCCGACGTCTGGCGATCCTCGCCCGCCGCGGCTGGATCGACCGCCTCTGGGACACCAGCGCCGCAGCCACCGCCGACACCTCGTGGTGCCTCGGCCCGATCGGCGCCCAACTCACCCCACTCGACGAAGACCGCGACGTCACACCGGCGCAGGTGTACCGGGCCCGCGACCGGCTCCGCGAACATCCGGGCCTGCCCGGCCTGCTGCAGGCCAACGACTTCTTCGTCGACCTGGCCACCCACGCGCTCAGCAAGCCCGGGAGTGACCTACGCACCTGGTGGTCAGCGCGCACCTGCCGATACGTCACCGCGGCGCGACATGCCGCCTGGCACGGCGAGTACATCCACGACCGCAACCGCCACGCCTTCTGGTACCAGCCCGACCCCGGCGAGATCCGTCCCGCCGACCTCGCCGACCACGTCCACGCCTACCGACACCTGGCCGAACAAACCGGCATGGCGAACCTGCTGTTCCACGCCGCCGACCCGCAGCGCGAGCAGGAACTACGCCGCCACCTCGAGCGCCGCAACACGCGGCACCTGACCGTCGTCACCAGCAACCCCGAGCACGGCCACCCGGCCGACCCGGTCTGGCAGCCGATCGGCGAGACACACCGCCTCGCCCTGACCGACCTTCCCCACACCCCCGAGCAGTGGCCGCCCGACACCGTGACCTTCAAGGAGGTAAGGCCCCGAGCCCCACACCCCATCTACGACCCCGAACGCCCCTACGAAGAATCCATCGCCGACGGCGAGTACCACTACCCGCCGCGCCCCTGACCAACCGACCACTGCTCCTCGACCGGCCCACCCGGGCCGGTCGAGGAGCAGACCGGGGCGGCCAACGAAGCGCCCCCCGTCACAGTCAGGGGGCTGTCGGAGGTTGCCGTTCGCTTCGAACCCGAACGGCAACGCCTGCGGCTCTCACACCGCAGGTCGTAGCCGCTGTGAACAACTTCTTCCAACAAGGCGACTGACTGCCCGTGTCACCGGAAGTTCGCCGTACGCGCGCGACCAGGCAGGTTGGCATGTCCAACCAGGCTTCCGCACAGCCCTGCGGACCTCCGGTTGCGCCCGCCCGCTGCGGCCGCGGGGCGTACCAACCTCACACCCACTCGCACCTCTGACCTTGGAGCACCAACGATGATCACCCCGCACCGCGAACCTCACCAGCGTCACCGGCCCGACTCACACCCACCCTCACCACACCGTCTGGCCGAACCCGTTGTGCCCGGCGCTTCAGCGGTCAGTGCCGATCTCCGTTCTACCGTCCGTCTTGATCCTGACCCCCAACCCGACCCCTCACGGCCGCTCACAGCCCAGGTCAACCCCGCTGTCAGGAGTCTGGGACCACTCCAGACAGACCCTCCAGTCTTGGGTCTCTCCCCCAGGGCTTGTGCCCATGGGTAAACACCTACCCCCGGCGGACCCGCTGCTGCGCCTGCAGGCCAGCATCACCGCCCGCGACGACCGGCTGCTGGGCTGGCTCTACGACCACGGCGTGCTCACCACCGACCAGATCGCCGCCGCCCTGTTCCCATCCCTGGACTTCACCCAACGCCGGCTACGCCGGCTCATCCGGCTGCGGGCGGTCGACCGGTTCCGACCCAACAAAGCCGACGGAGGCTCGCACCCCTACCACTACGTCCTGGACCAACTCGGCTACGACCACGTCCACGCCCAACGCGGACTCCCACGAGGCCGCCGGGACCAAGCCCGCCGCCGCAAACACTCCCTCACCCGCCGGCCGGACCTGCCGCACCTGCTCGGCGGCAACCAGATTTTCATCGACCTCGCCGCCCACGCCCGCACCCACCCCGACACCGACCTCGTCCGCTGGCAATCCGCATCCGCCTACCACGAACCCGGCGCCCTCTACCGCGAAGGCGGCGACCCCAACATCATCCTCGCCGGAGCGACCGGCTTCCCCCGCCCGGACGGCGCCGGAATATGGACCGGGGGCGGACGGTCCGTGCCGTTCTTCCTCGAGTACGACACCAGCGGTGAGAACCTGCAGGTCCTCATCGACAAAGTCATCAAATACGAGCGCCTGTACATGCTGAGCACCTGGGCATGGCCGGTGCTGTTCCACCTACCCTCCGCACGACGCGAGGCGAACCTGCACCACCGCCTCGCCGGCACCGACCCGAAGGCGGTCATCGCCACCACCACCGCCGAACTACGCACCGCACTCGCCGCCAGCCCCGCCCACCAGATCTGGCAACTCCCCGGCCGCACCGGCCGTCACCGCCTCATCGACCTGCCCTACACCGACACCCGCCACGACGACGAGTTCCCCACCCACACCGCCCCCGACGAGGCACGGCAGGCCGCCTGATGGGGACGGGGCGGAGCACACGGCGCGATCGGCGGCTCGGTGGCCCCACACACCGCCGAACCGCCCGCGCCCACCCCGGGGCTGCGCCATCGCCCCACCTACGCACGTACCGAGTCGACGAGGCCGGACCGCGCCTCGGGCAGCGTGGGCAGCAAGGGCTCGCGAGCTGTCAACGTCTGTCAGCAACGCTGCTCTGCGGAAGACAGACCCCGAGCGCCCGCCACGTTGCCGTATATCGGCTGCCTACTCCGGTGGTGGTCACCACCGCCACCACCATGGTCGGGGTCATCGCAGTTGCAACTGCGGTGTCGCACCAGCCCTGGATGCTGGGCAAGTCCCTCGTCGCCGGCGTGCTGGTGGCCAGCGAGCCGGGCTACTCGGCCTCGCTCTTGGGACCGTCGGCTGGACCGCGGTGCTCCTCGGTGCGGTGGTGCCCTACCTCCTCGCCATCCCAAACGCTGCCGCGCAGTTGCGGCGTTCCGACTACCCAGATGATTAACAAATACCGTTCGGGCCATACCTCGTAGCCGGAGCACTCTTGGCTGCCTGCGTGCCTGGCACATAGGAGTGCAGAAAGCCCAGCCCGGATCGGACGTATGCTCTCAAACCAACTTTCGAGATCGACATCGCTCCAGTCTGGAGAGCGTTAGGCGCCCTTGTCTCCATTACCATCGGCCCGGTGAAGGGAGTGCGCGTGCGTAGGCCGACGACGCTGAGGCAACCCCCGACCTTTGCGGTTCTCCCTTGCATGGTCCGCTGTATCCGGGAAAGCCGCACAACAAGCAGTGGCCCTGTCAGGGAAGCAGGCTGTTACGGTCTATGACGTACGACATCGCGGCCCCCGAACCCGCGGGCATGGTTGCTTCGCTCAGCTCCCTGGGGTACTCGCTGCCGGCGGCTGTCGCGGATCTCATCGACAACAGCGTCTCGGCGGAGGCTCGTAACATCGACGTCGAGTTCACCTGGGCGGGGCGAGACTCGTGGATCGCGGTCGTCGACGACGGCAGGGGTATGAGCATCCAGGAGCTCGTAACGGCGATGACCGTGGCGGCGCGTGGGCCTGCGACGTCACGCGCCTCCACTGACCTGGGCCGTTTCGGAGTGGGCCTGAAGTCGGCCTCGTTCTCGCAGTCGCGGCAGCTCTCCGTGGCCACCGCCACGGCAGGTGACTGGCACGTACGGACCTGGGATCTCGACGTCGTCGAGGAGACTGGCGAGTGGCGGCTGCTCCACGGGGCGGATGTCGACACCACCACCGTGCTGGACAGACTTCGGAGTGCCACTGACCACGGCACGATCGTGCTCTGGCGTCGGCTCAACGGTTACCACGGCGGTGATGTGAGCGAGGAGGACGAGCGCACCCAGAGGCAGTTCTATGCCGAAGCAGCCCGTACGGAGTCACATCTCGCAATGGTCTTTGCCCGCTTCCTCACTGGGAGTCATCGCCGGAACCTGCGAGTGTCCGGGAGCGCTGTGGAACCCTGGGATCCGTTCATGAGCAACCACCCCTCGGTGCAGCGGCTCCCCACTGAGAACCTGCCCCTCGCGGGCGGTTCCGCACGGGTCGAGGCTTTTATCCTCCCCAGCGCCCACCGGCTCACGCCGGAGGAGTATGAGGCAGCTGCGGGACCGCAGGGGTGGCTCGACCAGCAGGGTTTCTACGTCTACCGCCGCAACCGGCTGATTCTGGCGGGCGATTGGTTGGGGCACCGGGGCATGCGCCGTGAGGAGAAGTACAACCTGGCGCGTATTGCCGTCGACATCCCGGCGGAAACAGACGCCGAGTGGAGCGTCGACGTGAGGAAGTCCAGCGTAGTCCCGCCCGTCGGTCTACGGCAGCACCTCAACCGCATCGCGAGACAGGCCCGGGCGTCGGCGGCGGACGTGTTGCGGCACCGTGGCCAGGTCGCTGCGCGTACTCATGGTGATCCTCTTTCATACGCTTGGAACGTGCGCCGAACGGACGGCAGGGTCTCCTGTCGGATCAACCGCAACCATCCACTGGTCCAGGCCGCGCTGAGACCTGGTGGCAGCAACACCGCAGACGTACGCGCGTTGGTTCGACTGCTGGAGGAGACGGTGCCCGTCACTGCCCTGCGCGTGATGCACGAGACGGACACCAGCGACGACCCGGAGCCGTTCGGCGGACCAGGGCCCGCCGGCGAGGCGGCGATCGAGGTAGCACGACGTATCTACGAGTCGCTCGTTTCGGGCGGACGCTCGCCCGCCGCCGCGCGCGAGAGGTTGCGCACTATGCCCCCTTTCAACCAACTGCAGGGTTTCTGGAATAGATGAGCCCTGACTTGTTGTCGGCGGCCGTTCCTGCTCCTTACGTTCCGCTGGAGGTTGCCACGTGAGTGCCCCTGTCGACGAGCCCATGGCCAAGGCCACGCGCCTGGTTCTCGGGTTCCTGCCTCAGGATCGTCAGCCGAAGCCGGAGGAGGTGCAGACCGCGGTCAACGCGATTTTTGGAATGCTCGCCTCGCAGGGGGAGAACCTTGACCGGGACCAGTTGGCCAAGGAGATAGAGGCAATGACCGCCGTATTCCAGGAGCGGTCCATGGCGCTTGTCGATCCCAAGGGGCACGAACCCTGGCTGCCCGAGGCGAAGAACGACCGAGCCTGGGACTTCTGGGAGCGTTACCGGCGGTACCTCGAGGACGTCGTGAACCTTCCACCATGGGTCGTGAGGCGGCTGGACCAGAGTTCCGACGAGGTGCTCAGCCAGATCGAGGATCCGCGCCGGCCTGGCCGCTGGCGTCGGCAGGGTCTGGTGATCGGCCAGGTGCAGTCGGGCAAGACCGGTCAGTACATCGGGCTTGCCGCGAAGGCTGTGGACGCGGGATACCGGTTCATCGTGGTCCTTGCCGGCATCCACAACGATCTTCGGAGCCAGACACAGCTGCGGATCGACGAGGGACTTCTGGGCTTCGACACCCAGCACCAAAGCAGGTCCAACGAGGAGGGTCGCTCTCGTGCGATCGGCGCGGGTGCCATGCCCCTCGCGAAAAAGCTTGATATCGCATCACCAACAAGCAGCGCGGAGAAGGGCGACTTCGGCCTTGCGACGGCCAAGGCCATCAACTTCCCCCTTGGCAGCTTTCCCGTCGTCCTCGTCGTCAAGAAGCACTACAAGATTCTCGATTACCTGCGCAAGTGGGTGACGGACGTCCACGGAACCGAAGGCGAACACGGCGACAAGGTCGTGAAGGACCTCCCCCTGTTCGTCATCGATGACGAGGCCGACAACGCCTCGATCAACACGGTCCGCGACCCCGAGGCAGACCCAACCAAGACCAACGACGCGATCCGTAGGCTCATCAAGAGCTTCGACAAGGCCGCCTACGTCGGATACACGGCCACTCCCTTCGCCAACATCTACATCGACCCCGACGTCGACCACGACACCGTCGGGGAGGACCTCTTCCCGTACAGCTTTATCCGAACTCTTCGGCCCCCCTCGAACTACCTGGGTCCTGAGCGGGTCTTCGGTCTGCAGGTCGACGACGAGGACGAGGACGACGTGGAGCCGCTGCCGCTCGTACGGCACGTGAACGACACGGACACCTGGCTCCCCACCAAACACAGGTCCGGTGACAGCCCCGGCGACAGACTCCCGCAGTCCCTTCGCGACGCGATTTCCTCGTTTGTGCTTGCCTGTGCGGCTCGCCGGGCGCGGGGCCAGACGAAGGTCCACAACTCGATGCTGGTGCACGTCACCCGCTTCACCGCCGTGCAGACCCTGGTACGCGACCAGGTTGACGACCACCTACGGCTTATCGTGGAAACGCTCCGTGACCGGTACGGGAAAGGCCCCACGCTTCGTGCGGAGCTCAAGGCTCTCTGGGAGCAGGACTTTGTTGCCACCACAGCCTGTTTCCCGGCCGACGAGGCCCAACGCCTGACCTGGGAGCAGGTATCGGAGCAGCTCCTACCTGCCCTCAGGAAGATCCAGGTCAAGACCGTGAACGGGGCGTCCAAGGATGCGCTCGACTACTACGAGAACCGGCGGAACGGCCTGTCCGTCATCGCCATCGGGGGACAGAAGCTTTCCCGTGGCCTCACCCTGGACGGCCTGACCGTCAGCTACTACCTGCGTGTTTCGAAGACATACGACACCCTCCTGCAGATGGGTCGGTGGTTCGGGTACCGGCCCGGCTATGAGGACATGTGCCGTCTGTACACCACGCCCGCGCTTCAGGCGGCCTACGCGGAGGTCACGGCTGCGACCGACGAACTTCGCAGGGAGGTCGAGGAGATGTCGGCGCTCAGACTCACCCCGAGGGAGTTCGGGCTGAAGGTTCGGTCCTCCTCGCTGGGACTCACCGTGACTGCGGCCAACAAGATGCGGCAGGGCACGAAGATCCTCCTCAGCTACTCGGGGGAGGGACCCGAGACGGTGATCTTCAACTTTGCGGACAAAGCTGTAGAGAAGAACTTCAAGGCCCTCGAAGCCCTGGTTCGCCGGCTGGACGCTGTCGCGGAGTCTGTACCCGGTCCCCCGGTGGGTAATGTGCGGTGGCAACGAGTGCCCCCTGGCGTCGTTTCCGAGTTTCTCAGCTCCTACGAGCCCGACCGCATGGCTCAGCGGGTACGTCCGGGGCTCATTGCCAGGTACGTGGAGCAGTGCGCCAAGGTGGGCGAGCTGGGCAACTGGACGGTGTGCCTGGTCAGTAACACGACGCCGAAGGCCACCTCACTGCCCATCGCCGGGCACACCGTCGGTCTCGTGACCCGCAAGCCTCTCAATCCCGGCTTCAGGACCGAGGGCAGGTACACGATTCGCCGAGTGCTCAGCCCACCAGACGAGCTCATCGATCTCGGCGAGGCGCAGCAGGCTGCAGCATCCGACGCCGCGAGAAAAGCCGCAGAGGAGAAGGAGAAACCGTCAGTCCCGAAAACGCCGGCGGGCCCGCACATCCGACGGCAGCGGCGGACCGACCAGGGACTCCTACTGATCTACCCCATCAAGGTGCCGCAGGCTGACGACGAGGAGCCGACGACACCACCTCTTGTTCTTGTCGGTTTCCAGGTGAGCTTCCCGCACTCCGAGTACCAATCGAAGACCGAGTACATCGCCAATACCGTCTGGCTCCAGGAGGACATCTACACCATCGACGAGGAGGACGAGGCGTGACGGTCACCGAGGACGAGTGGCGGGAACTGGAAAGCCCACAGAGTGTCCCGGGACGGTCCAGCCTCCGTCTGCATCCGGATGCCCCGCTCGACATCTTTCTCTCCGTCTCTCACCCCGGCCGACAGCGCATGCTGGTGTTCAGAGCGGACGCGCGTTCCGTCGACCCGATCGTGCGGTCGGTGGGTCGTCTCCCCACAGCGGCCGGGATCGAGATGAGCCTGAGCGCGGTGTCGCGGACCGAGTACGAGCTGCAGGTAATCCTGACAGCGGACGGGCTCCGTGAGGTGTTCAACCCGCTCGTCACCGGCCGATACTGCCAGGGTCGCGAGCGCCGCGGCAGAGGCTCTGGCAGCCGCCGTGAACAGGTTCGAGAGGTGGCAGGAACTGCTGCGTGCGGTGAGCAGGGACGGGCTGAGCGCCGAGGCGCGGCGTGGACTCTACGGCGAGCTTCTGGTGCTCGGGGATGTTTTGCTGACCTTCCTGAACCAGTCCGACGCAGTCGGAGCGTGGACCGGTCCCACGGGAACCAACCAGGACTTCCAGCTGCCTGAGCTGGCCATCGAGACCAAGGCCAGCGTCGCGAGGCGGCCGACGAGCGTACGAATCGCCAGTGAGAGGCAGCTGGACGGAACCGGTACGCCTGCGCTGTTCCTGGCGCTCGCCAGCCTCGACGAGCGACGCGGCGGATCGGGAGAGAGCCTGAACAGGAGGGTGGACAGTATTCGACAGCGGCTCACGAGCCCCGCTGCCCTGGCGAGGTTCGAGGGACTGCTCATTCAGGTCGGCTACCTACCCGGGCGTTCTGACCTCTACGAAGAGCCCCGGTACACCCTTCGAGAGCTGCGGTTCTGGCATGTACGCGAGGGCTTCCCCAGACTGGTCGAGTCGAATCTGCCGGAGGGGGTCGGCAATTGCACGTACCACGTGAGCACCTCGGGTCTTGATGACTACCGCACCACACCCGATGCGGTGAAGGAGCTGATCGGAGGATCCCGTGGCTGAACTCGACCTGACCGAGTTCGCGCGGGGCGTCGTTGCTGACACTCAAGCGACTGCTGATGCTGAGGGGACCACCACCCCCGAGGCGTTCACGCGCCGTGTTCTCGAGGACCTAGAGCAGGCCGGCGTCGTGTCGAACACCTTCACCGCCTACCACAAGATGCACGGCCACGAGGTTCACGGATACGGTATCGGCGACTCAGGTGAGTCCCTGGACCTGTTCATCACGGACTTCCAGCTGGAACCGCTGGAGACCAAGCTCACGAAGGCCCAGACCCTGGCGTCCTTCCGACGGCTTCTGGTGTTCGTGCAGCGATGCCGAGACGGGCTGCAGCAGCATATCGACGAGTCGTTCGACGTGTACGACATGTGCGAGGCGGTCGAGAAGGCCCTCTCCGAGGTGCGCCGGATCAGACTCTTCCTGCTCAGCAACAGGGTGTGCACCGCAAGCGAGGTTCCGGTCTCGGAGTTCGACGGCCTGCCGGTGACCCACGAGGTTTGGGACCTGGCGCGACTTCACCGTCACGCAACCTCGGGTGCGCTCGGCGAACCCATAGTGGTGCCCTTCAAGCCTCCATTGCCGTGCGTCTCCGCGCCGAGTTCGGAGGAGGACCACTCAGTGGTCCTAGCAGTCGTACCCGGTCAGATGCTCGCCGAACTGTACGCCGAATACGGTACCCGGCTCCTCGAACTCAACGTTCGCTCCTTCCTCCAGACTCGCGGTGCGGTCAACCGGGGCATCCGGGAAACCCTGCTGAACGCCCCGGGACGGTTCCTGGCGTACAACAACGGCATCACCGCGACCGCTTCACAGGTCGAGTTCGTGACGGGCCCGGACGGCGAGCCCAGCCACATCGCCGCGGTGCGCGGCCTCCAGATCGTGAACGGTGGCCAGACGACGGCCTCGCTCCATCACGCCCTGAGCCGCGACAAGGCAGATCTGTCCCACGTCCGGGTACAGATGAAGCTGACGGAGGTAGCACCCCAGCGACTCGCGGAGATTGTTCCGAAGATCTCGGAGTACTCCAACACGCAGAACCGGGTGACCCAGGTCGACTTCAGCTCCAATCACGACTATCACGTGGACATGCAGCGGATTACCCGATCCCTGTGGGCGCCAGCGGTCGACGGCAGCGGCCAGGAGACCCACTGGTTCTACGAGCGTGCGAGAGGCCAGTACACGGACGAACTGGCCAAGGCACGCACCCCAGCACGGCAACGGCAGTTCAAGAAGCTGAACCCCACAAAGCAGAAGTTCACCAAGGCGGACCTCGCCAAGTTCGTTCACTCGTGGAACCAACTGCCCTACCACGTGAGCCGAGGGGCACAAAAGAACTTTGTCGAGTTCATGCTCAACGTGGACAAGCTGCCGCCACGCGTCGACATTCAGTACTGCCAGAGAGTGATCGCCATGGGCATCCTTTTCAAGGCAGTGGACCGAATTGCCGGCATCCATCGGGCAGGTAGCCACAAGAGTCTGGTGACCACGTATACCGTCGCTCGCCTCTCGCTCGCGACCGACCGCCGCATCGACCTTGATCGAATCTGGCGAGAACAGGACATCTCACCTGCGCTGGAGGCTGCGCTCCACGACCTGTGCCCCCGCGTCATGGAGGCGGTCCTCAAGCCGGACGAGGGAAACCACGTCGGCGAGTGGGCCAAGAAGGCGGCGTGCTGGGACGCCGCGTCCAGGGTGCCCTGGAAGACTCCCCGAGATCTGACGGTGGAGTTGTTGGATCATGCCCTTGACGATGCGGCGCTCGCTGGCGGTGCTGGTGGCGAAGAGGGAGGGGGTGAAGAGGTAGCTCTCATCTCGGTCGACGAGTGGTACGCGATCGAGCGTTGGGCCAAGGAGACTCGCAACCTCGAACCCTGGCAGCGACAGTTGGCTCAGTTTGTGGGGAGGCGACTCGAATTGGAAGAAGAGGTTCCCGAGACGCATGCCGTTCAGGCCCTGCATGCTCGTAGCGAGGCGCTACGGTTGGGATTCAACCCCAGCATGTAGGACGCGCCTTGGGCGTGATCGTCACGCGCCCACCAACTTGCCAGGCCGTCCTTGCTTCCGCATCAATCGACGGGGTTCGCGTGGGCTTCGAACCGCGGCAAGAGTGTGGCACTCTCGCACTCGGATGACGTTCACGGGCCGGAGGTGTGATCATGGCCGGAGGCGGCGGGACGCTAGAGCGACAGTGGGTAACCACTGCGGAAGGGGCACATCTTCGTGGTCGGCGGGTAAGGGATACCAAGCCCGAGATCGCCCTCAGGACCGCGGTGCACCGGCTCGGTCTCAGGTTCCGCCTTCAAAGGAAAGTGACGCCGCGATGCACGGCGGACTTTGTGCTTCCCAAGTACCACGTCGCGGTATTCGTCGACGGATGCTTCTGGCACGGCTGCCCCGACCACACCCCCGGGGAGTTCCGAGGCCCCAACGCGGCACTCTGGCGAGAGAAGATCAAAACCAACAGGGAACGGGACACGCGCAACACCGAGCAAGCAACGGCTGCTGGATGGACCGTGCTTCGGATCTGGGAGTGCGAGATCAGACGTGATGTTGAGGGAGTCGCACAGCGAATCGCCAAGACCGCGGACTCGGACGGCGCGGAGTGAGGCCGACCGGCTACTCCTGACCGAAGGCCAGAGTCAGCAGGTCTCCGGGCCATTTCTTCCGGCTGGCACAGTGAGCGATGAGTGGACACTCCGAACACACAGGTTGGTCTTCCCTGCAGAGGTCCATACCGATCAACCGTATCGCGGCCATGCGTAGAGGTGCGTCCTCGCCCGCGCCCACGAGCTTCACCAGGTTGACGCGGCCCTCGCTGAGGCGGTTGGCGTGATCCGGCTCGATACCGTTCACCCGAGCCGCGACCCTCAACGTGCTCTGGCCCACCAGCATGAGATCCTCTCCGATCAGCAGCCGGTAGAGCGCCGCCTCGGCTGGCTTCATGGCCAGCTTGGCGGGTACGTCGAACCGCTTTTTCCACTGCCAGTCATAGGACCTGTCCACCAGCGGAGCCAAGCGGTTCACGCGGGCCCGGACCGGCGCCGAGGGCGCCGCGTCGAGGAGCCTCCTGAACAGGGCTGCGGTGAGCGTCTTCGACGACCTGACGTTCGTCATGAACTCCGCCATCACGGCTGGCTTGGCCTTCGCGCCGGAGACGATTGCCACCACGGCGGCCTGAAGCGGTACGGGCTTCTCGCCGGGAAACTGATACCAGTCCCCGCCGACCAACCTCTGCCTCGCCCAGTCCGTGAGACCACTTCTGACCCGACGCCAATGGGGCCGGAGCCCGGCAGGCATGGCAGTGGCGTCGCCAACAGGCTTCAGCACCTCCGCTGCGGCCTCGCCCAGCAGCGGAGGGACGGCGTTCCCGATTTGGTGGAAGGCGTCACTCCGGGTACCGGCAAACCGGAAATGGTCCGGGAACGTCTGAACCCGTGCCGCCTCCCGCACGGTGAGCGTCCGAAGTTGCTGCGGGTGGATGTACCAGTAGCCGTCCTTTGCGATATGGGCGGTGATCGTACGACTGAGCTTGTCCCAGGCCAGCTTCTTGTACTTGTCCGTGTACTTCTCCGCGCTGTAGCGCTGGTACTCCCTCTCCTCCTCTGCCAGCTTCTCCTGGAGATCCGAGTACTTGGTGTCGGGCTCCATGACCTCGAAGATCCGGTGGTCGTCGACCCGGACTCTCCGGGTCATATGGTCCCAGACCACCCCCTGAGGCGCCTTCTCGCGCATTTTCTCGGCGAAAGCGGACGGGTCGCGAGGCTTCCGGTAATTCAGCTCCCGATCTCCGACCCGTTCCGTCGGAACGACTTCCAGCTCGGGCAGGTCGCCGATGGCCTCGAGCAGGGTGGTGCGCACAGAGTCGGGCTTCCGCCACGTGAAGTCGTCGACATCCCTCCTCGCCAGAAGGATGAGACGTTTCCGATGCTGAGGAACGCCGTAGTGCCATGCGTCAACGAGCCGTACCTGCGTTGCGTAGCCGAGCTCCTCCAACTCCTCCTCGATCGTCCGGATGACGAAGAAGTCGTCGTGGAGTCCCATGTCGGGAACGTTCTCCATGAGGACCACGCGCGGGCTGATCCGCTTGACCATGTCAAGGTACGCGCTCCACAGCTCCTTCCTGCGGTCCTCCGGGTCGCGTCCATGGTTCTTGACGAGGTCGCGGATCTTGTTGCGCCCCGCCCTGCTGAACGGCTGGCAGGGCGGTCCTCCTGCGACGAGATCGATCTTGGCGGGCCTGAGGACACCTTCAAGCCTGTCGCGCTCGGCGGGGTCACCGAGGTCCATCTTCAGGCTGAGGCCCGGGAAGTTCGCCCGGTGGGTTTCCAGCGCACGCTCGTCGAAGTCCACTGCTGCTGCTGTGGTCCATCCCGCCCGCTCGATACCGGAGCTGAGGCCGCCGGCGCCAGAGAAGAGGTCCACGGCCAGCCTCTTGCCCTTGCCGAAGCCTTCCAGCCAGTCCTGGAAACCCTCCAGGGTGCAGCTGTTCTCGTTCGGATCCAGCTTGAGGTAGTCACTGCGTTGAAGAGGTACGCCGTAGTGCCCCTTTTTCACAGCACAACCCTTCGTACGCGTGGCATCAACCAGGACCAGGAGAACACAGACACGCTCGTGAAAGCAAGAATTCCGCCGCAGTGGACATCAGGACGACCTGCTGCTCACCCGTCGTGCTCCCTCGATATCGCTGTCTCGGTCCTGCGCCCCAGGTCCGAACCGCTGGTCGACTCTGGGACGGCCAATCGTAAACGACCGAGAGATCATCATGTTCACCGGTTCGACGAAAACGACCGTCAAGGACCACGCTCATACGTCCCAAGGCTGGCCCGGGAATCTGGCTGGAGCCGAGGCTCGGCGATGCCATCTTGCAACCATCGGCGAGTGGCTGTTCGGTGTCGCGGGACGAGGTATCGGGTTGGCGGCGCGATGTTGGTTCGGACCTCTCTCACCGCAGCCGTGACCGCGACCAACTGCGTTGGCCCTCTGGCCCAGCTCGGCACGCTCACTCCAGGCGTTGCTTTGGGGCGTCCGATGCTGCTGATTCCGGCAGACCTGGGCTGGTGCAGGCAGTGTCGTGCCCGTCCGGCAAGAGCGACCCCTCCTGGCGTGCGCACCCGGAATGTCGGCTCCGCCGGAGAAGTTCAGCCGGCGTCGACACCGGAAGGCAACCGGAAAGAAGCGAGCTCATGAACAGGCCCGGGGCCTCCCTACGACTCGTTCCTCCTGACGGATCCGGTCGCCCGGCAAGTTGACCAGTCGGCACCGACAAACCTGGCTCGGCGATGGTGGCATCCTGTGCCGACTCTGACCTCAAGCCCGGCCGGCGCCCTCGACGGCGCAACGGACTGTGGCCCGGCGAAGCCGCAGCACTGGCGTTGGAGGGGTCGCCACGGCCAGGCCAATGCTGAACAATCGACAAGGCCAAATCGACAGGAGCGAGAGGACGGGGAGACTAGGGATGACGACGTGAGACCAGACGACGAACTCCAGAGCCTCATCGACAGCCGCCGACAGGCGGCGCGCGATCTTCCCGGCTGGCGGTCCGCGCCGGAGCGGCTGCTCACGCTGCTCCAGCATGCGACTCGCCTCCGTGCAATGGAGTTTGCTCAAGTGCGTGATAGCGATGTGCCATGGGAGTCCGTCCTCGCCCAGATCATCACGTGGCACCACGAGATTCCCGTGGGAAAAGGGCCCTGTGAAGACGTAGAGGCCGCAGATATCTGCCTCGCCGCCCTGGAAGCGACCCGCCTCGACAACCTACGCGGCACCCTCAGGGCCGGTGGTTACGAGGTTCGCCGTCGTGGCAACGCCTTCCGGATCCGACACCGCTGGAATCCCGCAGTCGAGGCGGCCGACGCCTTCCTCGAACACGCCACCACCCCTGCCAACCTTCCCGGAATCACGTCGGTCGAACGGGCCTGGATCCGGAGCCGGCCAAGAGCATCCCGAGAACTCCCTCCGGCGGATGTCCTCCGCGCGGCGGCGCAGCGCGCGAAAACGGCTATCGACGCCTACCGCCACGCGCTGCCGGAGGGAAACCCAGGGCTGTTGCGTAGTCGGTGGCGGAGCATCTGAGCTGGGAGTTTGGGCGGAACTGGGGTCCATGTAGGACGGGTGCGATCCGTTGGTGATCATGAGGTTGCGAAGCCAATGATCACGAGAAGGACCGCACCCGCCGATGCCATCATCACCTACCGCAATGCTGCTGCCCCACCGGCCTACCGGTATACCCCTACCGACTGCGGTCACTGAGGGTGAACATCACAGCCTGATCGTGGCGTTGGCTACGGTGCCCGATCCGCGTGGCCTACGTGGCCGGCGCTATCCGCTGGTGAGCATCCTCTCCGTGGCGGTGTGCGCGGTGCTGGCCGGGGCGTGCACGTTCGCCGCGATCGCCGACTGGGTGCGAGATCTGGACCGGACGGCGTGGGGCCGGCTCGGGTTCACCGACCGGGTGCCCGCGGCCACGACGATCTGGCGGCTATTGATCCGTATCGACGCTGAGGTGCTGTCGGCGGTGCTGGCCCGATGGCTGCGGGCTCGGGCGGCGCCGGTCGTGGTGGCCGGGCGGCGGTGGCGCCTCGTCATCGCCGTCGACGGCAAGGTCGAACGCGGCGCCCGGCTTGCCGACGGGCGTCAGGTCCATCTGCTGTCGGCATACGACACCAGCACCGGCATCGTGCTCGCCCAGGTGCAGATCGCGGCGAAGTCCAACGAAATCCCCGCGTTCACCCCGCTGCTACGCCAGGTCGCCGCCCAACTGGGATCACTGAACGATGTCCTGGTCGTCGCGGACGCGCTCCACGCCCAGACCGGCCACGCCGAACTACTCGCCGCCGACGGCGGGCATCTGATGGTCGCGGTCAAGGGAAACCAGCCCACCCTGCACGCCCAGCTCAAGACCCTGCCCTGGGCGCAGGTGCCGGTCGGCTGCCAGACCCGCGAGACCGGTCACGGCCGTAAGGAGACCCGTACCGTCAAAGCCGTCACCGTGAACACCCCGGGCGGGCTCAGCTTCCCCCACGCGCAGCAGGCCGTCCGGATCACCCGAACCCGTACGATCAAGGGCAAGACCACCCGCGAGACGGCGTACCTGACCGTGTCTCTACCCGCCGAGCAGGCCCAACCCGCCGACCTCGGCACCTGGGCCCGTTCCGAGTGGCATATCGAGAACCGCCTGCACCACGTCCGCGACGTCACGCTACGTGAAGACGCCCATCAAGCCCGGACCGGGAACGGCCCCGCCGTCTTCGCCACACTCCGTAACACCTCGATCGGATACCACCGCACCAACGGTGCCACC
This sequence comes from Micromonospora sp. NBC_00617, assembly GCF_045161355.1. Lineage (NCBI taxonomy): Bacteria > Bacillati > Actinomycetota > Actinomycetes > Micromonosporales > Micromonosporaceae > Micromonospora > Micromonospora sp. NBC_00617. Next base: position 5,172,633 of record NZ_CP107751.1, read on the forward strand.
AACATCGCCCGAGCCACCCGACGCGCCAACCGTCGACCGCACGACCTCATCGACGCCGTGACCAGGAGCAACCCGACAACGCAATAGCCCTGGAGGGAAACCTCCCCGACTCCTTCCAACTCGATGGCGGCCTGACCGTCGGCCAAGTCGCTGATGTGCTGTCGGTCATCATGGGATTCGCCTCACTGTGCGAGGCGGCGGCACGCATGCTCAAGCGCACCGAGACGACTCTGGCGAGCCTCCGTCGGACCACGCTGCTGGAGATGACGGCCGAGTTGCTTCCAACGGTTCCGGCGGCATATATCGACGCCACCATCGAACGCCTCACCTACACTAGCGGCCGCTCCTGCCGCGTATCACCGCTGGCAAAGCTCGAGGACACCATCATCGTTTGCCCGCCGCTCATCACGCCTCGGGTCATCGACGCGATCATCCTGCGCAGTTCCGCGTACGACCCCGGCCGGTACGGGCCCGTCGGTCAACGGCAGGGAAACCGGGCAGTAAAGTGGAAGGACTGGCTCGGTCAGATACCTGGAGTCCTTGTGGCCGACCGGATCCGAGCCCGGCGTCAAGACCGCCAAACGGCTGGCGACCTTGACGTGGTGGCGGTGGACCCGAGCCAGCGGCGAGGCCTCTGTCTCGAGATCAAGTGGCCCATCGACGCCATCTCGCTGCCCGAAGTCACCAAGATCGAGGACTGGGTTAGTTCAGCCGCCACCCAAGTCAACCGCCTCCGCACGGAGCTGACATCCGGCAGTGCCGTCGTGGAGATGCCCAAGGGCTGGCCCGCGTTCCCCGAAATCACCTGGACGTGGGCCGTGGCCACGCCGCAGCAGCTCTGTCTGCGGCCACTGCCCTTCGACGAGGTCTACGCGACGTCCTTCCGGTACATGGCCAGCCACGGCAAGCCCCGCTCGCTCAACGACGTCATCGACACGCTCACCTCCCCCGACCTGCCCGTCGATGGTGTCGACTTCAAGATCGAAACCATCGACTTTCTGCTCGGGCGGCAGAAGGTGGTCCTGGACGCCATCGGACTCGACCCGAAGGGGTGGGAGCCGCGAAGGTGGAACTCCTGAGTTTGTGGCCGGCGCGACGGGGCTGCTGGCGTCGGAGGTGTCCGTGGTCTACGGCCCAAGCTTGCCCTCCGGACGCCCCGCGAACGAACTACCAGACTACGACGACCGGGTAAGGCGGAAGCGACGGCTGGACTCCGGTTCACCGACCCAGCTGGAGTCGGACCAGCCTCGCTAGCTCAGCTTCCGGATGCAATGGGCGGTTCATCGACGGGCAGAACTACGCCGCGAGCCATGCCAGTACGCAGTGCGCTCAGAAGCCAGGCACGATCGGTGTCGCTTCGCGGTCTGGTGAAGTAAACCAGCGTGGTGTCTTGAAGTAGTGATTCACCTACCTCTAAGCCGCTGGGGGTGGCAACGATGACAGGGAGTGGATCGCGATCGGCCCCCGTAGCTAAGGGCTGTCTCGTAACTGGGTGGAGGCGTTGGCTGGGCCTGGGTCTGTGATCACCAGGTCAGGGCGATGTTGTGGAGGTTGGCGATGCCGGAAGCGGCAGTGGCCAATGTGCGGGCGGCGCGGCGGTAGTCGCGCAGGATCTTCCAGTGCTTCATCCTGGCCAGGGTGTGTTCGACCTGTGCTCGGACGGTGCGGTGCTGGGCATTCAGGTCCTGCTACCAGACCGGTAGCGGGCTGCCGTCGCGGTTCTTGCAGTACGGGATGATCACCTCAGGGTTGCCGCGGTAGCCGCCGTCGGCCATGACGGACCGTTTGGCCACTCGCTGCTCGATGCCGGAGGTCCGGTAGACGATCGTGTCGTTGCGGCTGCCCGGCTGGGGTCGCCGATGGCGATGACCAAGCGGGTGCTGGCGTCGATGGCCACTTGCAGGTTGATCGAGTACCGGTAGTTTTTACTCGGCGCCGCGAGGCGGTGGTCCCGCGTCGGGATGAGGGTGCCGTCGACGATGGCGATCTGGTCGACCGGACGGCGGCGCACAGACGCGAGAACCAGCAGCGGGCCGAGGGTGTCGATGACTCGGTGCGCGGCGGAATGCGACACTCCAAACAGTGGGCCGATCTGCCGCATGGTCAGGTTCGTGCGCCAGTAGACGGCCACCAGCAGCACCCGGTCGGCCAGGTCGAGGGCTGACTGCCGGCCCGGTCGACCGTCAGCGATCCCGGCCCGCCACGCTCGGCGTCCAGGCGGACCAGCTTGCGGAATTGGGCGGGGGTCAGCCCCGTGAACGGGAGGATCCACTCCTGGCGGGCTGCGGAGATTACCTGCACCCACGCATCCTCGGCGATCGTCCTCAGCGGACAAATGCGGGGTGACGAGGCGTAGGCGCCTATCAGAGAGGACGACGTGAGCAGCCAGTACATCGTCATCACCGGGGGACCCGGAGCCGGCAAGACCACGCTGATCGACAGCTTGCGGCGTGCCGGTCACGCCTGCGTCGACGAAGCGGGGCGGCAGATCATCCAGGATCAGCTGTCGATCGGTGGCCATGCGCTGCACGGCGGAGACACACGACTGTTCGCCGAGGTCATGCTCAGCTGGGAGATCCGCTCCTACCGCCAAGCCAGCCAGCATTCCGGAGCCGTCTTCTTCGACCGGGGGATCCCGGACCTGGTCGGCTACTACCTCTTACTCGGCCAGCCCGTACCAGCGCACGTGACAGCCGCCGCGCAGCTGTTCCGCTACCACCCGCGTGTGTTCATCGCCCCGCCCTGGCCGCAGATCTACACCACCGACAGCGAACGACACCAAGACTTCGCCGAAGCCGTGCGTACCCATGACGCCATGGTCGCCGCCTACACCCAACACGGCTACGAGCTCAGCACCCTGCCGCGCAGCGATGTCGCCTCGTGCGTCCAGTTCATCCAGCGACATACAGCAGCCATCGATCACGGATCTCCTGGAACACCTCGCCCAAGCTGCCCCGAGTTACGAGACGTCCCTTAGTCGCCAGTTTCCTGATTCTCGTCGAATTTGTGCAAGTCAAGGGTGCTAGGGCTGACCGTGATCGTAAACTCGCCGGCAATCCGGCCACGCATACCGGCAGCGGTTGCGGACCAAGTGGCAGTCAACCTCGTATCTGGCTCCTCGTGCATGAGGAGCGGCACCAGTTCCAACGTCTTCGTCTCCTCGGCGCGCAACTCGAAGTCGTCGTACTCGATGGTGACGGAACCGGTGTCTCGCGCGATGTACGAGGGGCCTGGGCCGGGGTACACGGACGTGGGAATGTACGACCCAATGTTGCCGACGTTGAGCTGCATCGGGCTACGGAAGGTGGGGGTGCCGAGGGGCCTGGGGGCACGCGGAGCGTCTGGGCGATCGCCCTCCAGATTCTCGACCAACTCCTCGGGGTAGCACTTCACACGCCCTGGGACATGCACCTCAAGCCGAACGCCGACGAAGCCAACATCGGTGGGATTGGTCACCGTCACGTTCAGCGAAGCTGGCTCATGCCGGAACAGGTCCCAGGCTCCGCGAAGCACGAGAGCCTCTTCCGCGTCGTGGAGGAACTGCTCGACCTCCTCGGCATACTGCTCCTCAGTGCGGCCATCGGGCACTTGCTGCCCTAGCAGCCCTCCGCGTACCCCCACGAGGTCAATGCTCGACTCACGCCGTCCGGACCGGTAGCGCGCGGCGAGAAGAGTGGGCCGACGTTCATCCACCCATCGACTCACCGCGCCCGAGATATCGGCCGCCTTCTCGACACTCGAGGGGATAGCCACCACGGCCAACTGCAGACTTGGGGTGCGTTGGAGCAACCTGGCCTGGAGCTTGTCGAAGTCGTCGGGGTTCGCCGGGTCGGTACGGCCGGTGTGCCGGACGAAGATAGTGGCCGGCTTAAACTTTTCGGTCTGCTTGCGCAGGATGTGGATGGGATCGCCGGGCTGCGGCGGATCCACGATCACGACAAGAACGTGTTTTCCGTCGACCGCGATGTACTCCGGCGCCCAGCTGATCACGGTGCCGACGTAGGAGCGCACCTTGCCGACCAGCTTTTCCGGGTCCAACGTGGTCACACCATTGATTGACCCGGGCTCGACCCCAACGAGAAGGTAGCCGTACCCGCCCGCCCGTCGCGCGGCGGCAGCCGGCTCACGGTTGGCCAGGCCAATGATGGCTTTAACGACCTGCTCCAGCCCGGCCGACGTGCTCAGGTCCAGGGTCGACTTCCATTCAATCCAAAGGTGCTCGTCATCCGGGTCTGCGAGACTGACAGCCCGAATGAGGTCGGTGAGCTGGCTAGGGCGCAGCAGCGGCGCGGAGGTGTCGATCGGCAGAACCACGCGACCAACGATAGGACCAACCCCCGACGAAGCACAGCCGTTACTGACCGGAGCCGGACAGGTCGACGCCATCAGCGGCGGTAGGCACCGCCTGTGCCTCGGCAAGCAACCACTGCGCGGTGCGCTGCGAGACGCGGAGCATCCGTGCCAGCTCCACCCCGAGCCCGCGCCGGTCCCGCCCGGCGGCGACCGCCCTCCACCGGCCGAGAGGCCAGAGGCCGCGACCGCAAATCTTCAGCCAGTGACCCCAGCAGTACCGTCATGCGATCGAAATTGATCTTCATTGGCGCGAAGTTGCAGGTCATCGGCCCACGCCAACGCGATTAATGGACGTTTAGGAAGGCGAGTGAGCTAAGCCGCCTACTATGGCCCCTACCTGCGCGTTGGCGCAGCTGTACCCGCCTTGGCCGCTCAGGGCGAGCGCGGTGGTGTTGCGATCCTCGCCCGGTCCGGGGACCGGGCACAGCAGCTCGTGAACAGCCGGCATTTAGGTCAATCACAGGACCTTGAACGCGCTACTGCACGGCCTGCGCCTCCAGCCCCCGAAGCTGGTCTGATCGACCCGAAGGTCGAGCTGAAGACGGCCCTGCACGCCGACTGATCGGCTCACGACGTGGCGCCGGGCAGCTGAAACAGCAGTCGCAGGCTGTGCCCGGCCACCTGATAGTGGGTGAGGCCACCCGGCGCCAGCGGGTTCGGCAGGACGTGGACCCGGTGCCGCTCGGGTTCGAGGGCGTGGGTGACGAAGAGGATCCAGTACTCCTCGTGCGGTTTGAGGCTCTGGGCGGTGCGTACCTCCGACTCACCGAGAGTGATCTGGGCGGCCGCCTCCTTGGTGGCCTTGACCTCGATCAGCAGCCGCCGGTCGCCTAGCGGGACCTCGAAGTCGTAGCCGAGCGTGTCGTCGGCCCGGCCGTCGGGGAAGCGGCTGCGGCGGTTAGCGGAGACCCAGGTGACCTCGGGTGGCAACCGGAAGTGGTGCTCGATCCACTCGCCGGCAATCAGCTCGCCGGCGAGCCCGATCCGGGCGGTCACCTCGGGTGGTGCCGAGGTGACCTGCCAACCGGAGCCGCCCCGGGCGCGGCCGGAGGATGGTGCGGGCAACGGCATGGGCGGCAGGGCCGCGGGCAGCGGCTGGGTGTTCAATACCTCGGGGGGTACCGAACCCCGCACCGCGTCGATGAAAGCCTGCGTCTCCTCGGCCTCCTGGCCGTACTTGCGGCCCCCGTAGACGGTGGTCACCGAGTTGCGGTGGCGCACTACCGAGACCTGCTGCAACCGCGCCCCGGCTAGGGTCAGGTCCTGTTCGGAGAGCTTAAGCCGGGCGGGCGCGGTGGTAGGGGGCATCGCCGCCGGCCACTGCCCGTGCTCGGCAAGCCAGGTGATCACGTCGTCCTGGCCGATCCGTTTGAAGTCTAGCGCTCCGGCCTCGGCCATCTCCGACGCGACCGTCTCCGGGTTGCCCGGGCGGCCGGTGGCCGGCTCCGGCGATCGGTGTGACCACGCCTCCACCACCAGCCGGGCACTGGTCACCGCCCGGACGGCGACCCGGCGGCCGTGCTCGCGCAGCGTGTCGACCGGCGGCAGCCCGCTCTCCTCCGCTGACGCGGGCGGCGCACCCTCGTCGAGCCAGGCATCGACCCGCTCGTGCATCACCTCCTCGGGCAGCTCCCAGTAGTGGTCGAGCCACTTCTCGTCGGCAGTCAGACCCCGTAGGTCGCGCAGGCTCAGGTAGCCGGTCAACGGCTCGCCCCGCCGGGCGACCGGGAGGAAGCGGTCCCGCAGTTGGTCCAAGATGGCCGACCGGTGCTGCTGCCGGAACGCCTCAAATTGCCGGGCGTGCCCGCCCCGGCGGTGCAGCGGCGGCAGTCCGCAGAGCCGGAAGGCCAGGTTGGCCTTCTCCAGCGAGACGCCAAGCTCGGTGATCGCGGCGAGTGGGTCGTTACGGTCGGCGAGGGCGAGCACCCGGTCGGCGTCCACTCCGGTAGCGGCGAGCCAGGCGCGCAGTTCGTCGCGCCCGCCGAAGCCCTCACTGTGTTCCCGCAGTTCCTGGGCCACATCCAGGTCGACGCAGGCGAGCACGGCAACGACGGCGGAATGGTCGGCGTACCGGGTGACGGCTCCGGCGACGGCCGCTTCCAGATCACGTGGCGGCACCCGCAGGACGGCCGCGATGTCGGCGATCACCGGGGCCGCCTCGCCGCAGCGCTGGCGCAGGTCGACGAGGGCGAGCCGCAGCGACGGCTCCAACTGCGGGTCACCGGCCAGCTCGGCGAGGGCACCGCTCGCCGCCTGGAGGACCGTCCACCGGTCCGGTTCGGGCGCGAGCACCACCATGCGCGGGTGGTCGCCGGTGTCGAGCAGGAAAGACAGGGCGCCGGAGTCACCGGCGGCGATCCGGTGCGGACCGATGTGCGCGACGACGGAGGTGGCGGTGGCGAGCCGACAGCGGGACAGTGCTCGGTCGACGTTAACCAGGCGCTGGACGGTGACGGCCCGGAACGAGCTCTGCTGAACCTCCAGGCAGCCGAGCAGGAGAGTGGGCAGCCAGTCGCCGCCGAAGGCACCGAGATCACGAAACGGCAGGTCCGCGGCGGGCACGCCGTCCCCGATGACGTCGACGGCGACCTCGGAGGTGGGCACGAGCCGAATCGGGCCGGTGCCCAGGAGACGACGGCGGACCCGTTCGGCGAGCGGCCGGGACCGGATCGCCAGCATCGCGACCGGAGTCTGCTGGAGCAGGCGTTCCTTGGCGGCACCCTTCTCGTCGCAGACGTAGACCGGTTCGCCCTCGGCCCGCAGGTCCGCGACCTCCAGCCGGGACTGCCGGGTGACCAGCACGCTCCCGGGCGGCTCAGCGCCCTCGGCGATCTCGTTCCAGGCCTCCTCGTAGGCCTTGCGCACGGCCGGATTCACCGACGTGTGCCTGTCGACAAGGCCGGTTAGCTCGTCCAGGCGGCTGCGGGCGCTCGCCGGGTCGTCCCAGAAGCGAACTCCGGCCCTCCGCAGCCGCTCCAGCACGCGCGGGGTAGCCAGGCTCCGCAGCGCGTGCGGCTGGGCGCGCAGATAGTCGGGGGTCGCCTCGTCCCGGACCCACCACGCGTCCGCCGGGACGGCCAGGGTGACTTGGCTGCGCTGGCCGGGCGTGGTCTGCGGGATCCACTCCGCTGTGGCCAGGAACGAGGAGACGAAGGTCGGCCAGGCCGCCCTGCTGCTGTCGGTGGCCCGTTCGAAGAAGATCTCCAGGACGGAGTCGGGCCAGACCCCAAGCCCGCGCAGGATCAACTCGGCGTAGAGCCGCCGGGCCTCGGGGCTGAAGGACAGCCACTCGCCCTGTCCTGGTAGGACCGCGACATCGGTGGCGGGCCGGTAGCGGACCGTCCGTGATTGAGGCAGCAACCGTTTCCACCCGGCGGCCACCTCACGCCAGGTGCATTGGTCGGCGACCGGAAGATCGACTCCGGGCAGGGGTGCCGCGGCCGGGTTCGCCACCTGTTCGCCGCGCAGGTTGAAGACCCGTTTCGGGTAGTACAGGGGTGTGAGCCCGTGGCGTACCCCGGCCGCTTCCAGGAATTCGCGCCACGCGTCCGGATCGCCGACTTTCAGGTGGGTCGGGGTCGTGCACGCCTCCGCGACTCGGGCGAGGTCGCCGGAGACCTCGGCGGCCGCGGCGAGCAGTCTGGCGAGCTGGGCGTCCGTGTCGGTGGTGGGGCCGCCCCAGCCGGCGCCGAAGGTGGCGTTCTGGGCCTTCCGCCAGCCGGCCGCAGTCGGAACCAGCAGGTTCGCGTCGCGCACCACGCTCGGGCTGACCTCCCTGGTGGCCCGGTGCCAGACGTCGAAGGCGAAGTCCAGGCACTCCCGCAGGGCTCCGTGGTCGTCCGGCTCGAGGGCTCGCATCGCGGCGCCGATCAGGTCGAGGACCGTCTCGGTGTGGTACTCGCGGACCAGTTTCTGGTTCTCCAACCACTCCCGGCCCGGGCGCCGTGGCCGTTCCGATACGCGCCAGATCCCAGGCAGCAGGAAGGCCAGGCGGGCGTGGACGGCGGCGGGTGGTGCGACGGCTTCGCCGTCTGGGCGTACGAAAACCCGCAGCTCGTCAGTGACCGGCAGCAACCGTCTCCGCTCGCCGATCAGGACCCGCCGCCCTCGCAGTTGTTCCGGGAAGTCGCGCAGCTCGGCGGCGAGGTCGTCGTAGAAGCCCGCCCACACCGCCGGGTTCGCGTCGTCCAGGGCCAGGTCGGTGGCCACCGCCTCGGCCCAGGCGGCGAGCTCCGCCGAGGTGGCCGCGAGTCGCAGGCCGAGGTGCCGGGCAAGCGTCTCGGCGCGCTTGGTCCGCACCGGGCCCAAGGCGCTGTCGGCGAGCGCGACACCGGTGGCGGCCACCGCCTCCGCGCTGATCGTGATGCCCTTGCCGCGCCACAGCTTGACCCCGGCGAGCGGCACCCGCTCATCCTCACCGCCCAGAGCCGGGACCAGCGGCACGCCGGTGAGCGGTACCTCGTCCTCGCCGAAGGCCGCCACCAGCCGGGGCAGCGCCGCTTGCTGCCAGCAGGCCAGGTCGAGCGAAACCCCACCTGGCAGCGCGGAACCGCCACGAACTGCGTCCGCGCACAGGGCCGCGACCTGGCTCAGCAGCATGTCGTTCAGCGGCACCGCCGCGTTCATGCTCTTGCGGTCGAGCTGGGCGAAGAACGGCGCGTTGACGAAGGCCGGCAGCGGCGCCGCCTCCTCCATCGGCAGGAAGGTGTAGAACCGGCCCTGGTCCAGGGGTTCGCCGAGCGGGACGGCGACGCACACCTCGGCGTCGCCCTTCCAGCGGGCCCAGCGGGAGTTGAGGCGGCTGCTCTCGATCGCGGTCCGCATAGCGGCCTCTGGAACCGGGCGGCGCAGCAGCAGGAAGGCGCTGCCGTCCTGGAGCCGGATCTCCTCGGTCCTGTCACCGACCGGCCGAGACGTCCTGGTCAGCGCCTGAACCGATTCGTCGCCGTCAGCGGCTCGTGTTCGCACCGTAATCCGCTCGACCCGTTCTAAGAAGAGGTTGAACGGAACCGCAGTCGACCAGACCTGCCTCAGCTGCTCGCGGGCCTGCTCCAGCGCGACGGCCGAGCGCAGGACCAAGCGGACCACGGTCGCGTAGCCGGCCGCCTCAAACTCGCCGACCCGCTCCGGAAGGCCGTCCAGCGGTACGGTCACCGTCATCTGCGACACGTTGGCCCGCAGCTCATCGGCCAGGCCGGCACGTTCCGGGGCCACCCGAGCGGCGAGCTCGCCGAAGTCGGACGGCTGGGCGAAGCGAAAGCAGAAGCCGTCGAAGGAGGGCGATCCGGCGGTGGCTCGGCTGTAGACCTCGGGACTCTCCGACAGCTGGAGGACGCTCTTGAACCCGACGCCCTTGTTGCCGATGCCCTGGTCGGGCCGCTTGGGGCTCATCGCGATCCGGCACATGCCCCGGAAGTCCTGCGCCGCAACCGGGCCGCCGCCGTTCGCGACGTAGAGCACCCCGTGCTCGGCCTCGTCCTCCGCCAGCAGGAACTCGAGCCGCCCGGTCCGGACCTCGCACGGATGGGCGTCGTGGCCGTTTTGGAGCAGCTCAATGATCGTCCGGCCGTCGTAGTCGGCCGCGATAATCCCCTCGATGAACTCCTTCTGCTGCCGAGTCATCGGCTGATCCGCCCGTTCGCCGTCCAGATACATCTGGGCGACGCCGTCGGCCTGACGCCGGATCTGCTGCCGGAACTCATTCACTGGCACAGAGTGCCATGCGCTCATGTGTCGGCGTAGCGCTGACTGTTGCCACAGCCTGCCAGTGCGAGGGCCGGAGCAGCGGCGGCGCTGGTTGCCGCACGTCCCCCGCGCCAGCTGGGGATGGCACACCGCCGCCATGACAAAGGAGAGCGCCCGATGAGCCCCACGACGCTGACCTGGATCGAGACTTCAGGGCGGGCGGCGACCGCCGGGTGGCGCTGCCGAAACGTCCTGCGGCAAAGGGCGCGTTAGCCTCCGTCAGCCCCTTGGGCCTGATTCGGCAGCACTGGAGAAGGTCTTCCTTGCAGCGTGCCCTGCCAGCCGTCGGACGCGATCGGTTCGTCGGCAGCGCTCGCGAGATGTCCCGGGTCAAGCCGTTCTGATGCGGACGCCTGGATGCTGAGCCTGACCCGTTCCAGACTCGCCATGGCCGCAGCGACCTTAATCTGCGCAAGCCCGTCAAGCAGCCCTTGCTTCTGCCCTTCCGAGAGAGCCGGACTAGCGAGCGCGTCGTTCACGTCCTTTTCGAACTCGACCATTGCGCGCTGCCGCTGACGACGGTCCGCCCAAGCGTTCCATCGCATCAACCCGTAACCAATCAGGTAGCCCATGGCTGGTGACAGGTAAGTGATGACCGCGCCCCAGGTCCCCCCGATGGTCTGACCAGCGAAGATCAGTCCCGTCCCGCCACTCACGCCGGCTGCGCGGGATAGGGTCTCGCCCGCACGGGAGTCCGAGGGCCTCATTGCACGACCTCGCCACGCTGGGCGGGGATCTCATCGGCGGAGGCAGCGCGTTGCCGTGGCATTGAGGCGCGAGGTCCCCGATGCGGAGGCGACGGAAGCTCGGCAGCGAGCACGCGGACTGCCTCGGCGATCCCGGCTGGATCGCGACTGGCGAGTTCGATCCGCTCCGAGCCGACCGCGATGGTGACGTGGACAGATTCTCGCCGGGCAACTCGTGCCTTCATGATGGTCAAGACCCCGCTGGCGAAAGCAGGCACGAACGACACTGCGGCAAGGATCGTCACCCAGTCTCGCATATTGTCAGCTTAAGGCTCGGGATGGATGGCGACCAGATGTTGTTTTTTGAGGCCTCCGAACGCCTTCGAGGGGATTGGAGTTCGAAATCGCTGGTAGACGTGGCCGGCCCTTGCCGAGTTCCCTGGCGGGGTGGCCCACTCGTCGGGCGTGCAGCGACACGCGGGCGTTAACGGGCACGACCAGGTTGGGGAGTCACGGCTGCTAAGCGGGCTGACGGCGGCGACGAACGCTACGGCTTAGGGCTAGGGGTCGACGCAGTACTCCGCGACCGGGGGCGTCCGATGGTTCGCCGGGACCACCCTGCCGATCCACTGGTAGGGACTGAGTTGCATCCCCCGGGGTCTGAGCTGGCAGATTCGGCCGCCTGCCAGCTCGCTCGGGGCCATGCTCTCCATCTTGGGTGGATAGCCGGTCGAGGCGACGATCGCGTAGCCGTTGTTGACGCTCACCACGAGCACCGAGCGTTCCGTCTTCGCGCCGACGTCCCCGAGGTTCATCCGCGTCAGACCGTCCACCACACGTCCAACCGCAATCCGGGACAAGCTGTAGCGGGGCCAACCGGACTCCGCCAGCCCTTCCTCGACGACCAGGGCCGCGAGCACGATGATCGCGACGATCGCGATGCCCTGGCGATGCCGCGACAGCCGCCGCCAGGCCCAGATCCACCCGAGACTCACCAGGAAGGCGACGAGCTGCAACAGCAGGTAGTTCAACGGAACGAAGACCGCGAAGCCGGCGGCGAGGCCGGCCGCCGCCCAGTTGGTGGTACGGAGGGTCCAGCTCAGCCAGCCGCGTTGCCGGGCGAGGTAGACGAGCGACGCCGCGATGGTCGGCAGGAACAGCGGCAGCAGCAGCGCCGTCAGGCCGAGCGGGTTTCCCTCCTGCACGATCGAACGGAGCAGGACGTGCTGGCCGGTCAACGACAGCAGGAGCAGCACCAGCAGCAGCGGGAGCGCCGTCAGCACGGCCGGCATCAGATCGTCGGCCACGCTCGCCGGATCCTGGGCATAGCTGACGGTACTGCTGCTGACACTGCTCCTGTTGCTGATGCTGCTGTCGACGTACACATCGCCGGCGGCGTGGACGTGCATCGTCCCGGACGCGTCGCCGCCCGCCTGAGCCGTGGATCCGGCTCGACGTCGCCTGCGCCGTGGCCTGGGAGCTGGCATCACGCGAACGTACCGAGCTTCGCCGGCAAGGTTCCCGTTGTGTCGTCCATGCGATCCATGCCGGGTAGACCCGCCGGCCGCCGGAACCGATGATCGGCGAGAAGTTCCTCCGCGGTCGTGTCGATCCTGGGCCAGCCGTCCGGAATTAGGGTGCGAGCGCCGCAAGCCGGTCCCGCCGAGCGAGGACAACCCGTGTCGAGAGGTAAATGCTGATCATGCAGGGCGCGGACGAGTCGAGTGCGGCCCTGATGGCGGGCTCCGACAAGTTGGCGGCCGCGACGCACCGGTACATCGAGGACCTGGTCGAGGCGGGCGTGTTCGTCGCGACCGAAGGGCTGGACGACGCCGGGCAGGGCTACGTCGTCGGCTTCACCGGCGAGACCCGGTTGTCACGGACGGGCCCTGCGGCGAGACCAGGAACTGTTCGGCGGGTACTCCCGCTCGACGTCGCCTCGAAGCGGGAGGCGGTCGAGTGGGCCACGACGTTCCCGGCAGTAACCGGGTTCGAAGATCGAGGTTCGGCGGGTGGCCGGCGACGACGAGATGCCGCCGGAGACCGCGCGGTCGGTCGGGGAACGGGCCGGGGGCGAGCTCGTCGGCGAGGTCTGATGGTTACGGCCGACGTCGAGGCCATCTGGCGGGATCGAGTCGGCGAGGACACGTCGCCGCGTTGGCCCGGCTCACCGGCGACTTCGCGCTGGCCGAGGACGCGGGCTAGGAGGCGCTGGCCGACCGCGCCCTACACGCCTGAAGGCATCCAAATTCCACGCGAGGATCTGGTCTTCTCGGGGCTGCTGCCGCTGGTGATCGACGACGTGACGGACGAGGGCGACCGAATCCCCGTGCGGGCCGGAATCCCGAGATCCGGTGGCCTGTCAGGGCTGAGCGGCTTGTCTAAGTACGTTCGGTTTCGGCTTAAGTAGTGGTCTTGCGGCGCTGGATTCGGCGCGCCTGGGCCAGACGGAGCCGCCATGCCAAGCGTTCGGTGAATCCGGCAAGACGGTTGAGCCGCCGCCCAGTCGGATCGGTGTCGGACGTCAACGAGGTGAGCAGCGCGATCAGTTCGTCGCGGTCGCGGCGCTGGCTGGCGTCCTGCCGAATGGTGGTCATCGGGCCGGCAACGATGGCCAGCACGGACACGGCCCGCAGGATCAGGGCTGCGTAGGCGGGCGTCATCGGTGCAGGCAGACCGTGGGAGACGTCGTTACGCAGGTTTGCGCCCCATGGTCCGGCGAGTAGCCAGTTGAAGAAGAACGCCCAGGACTCGTCGAGGGCAACGGTCTCGAGGTTCGCGAGCAGGGCATAGAGGCCCGGAAATCCGCCAGGGGTCTTGGCTGATTCGGCGCGGTAGATGCCTTCGTCGAGCTCGATGAGCAAGGCGCGGGCTGCGGTTTCGACCTTGGGGGTGGCGAGGTGGATTGCCGACTCGATGTCCCGATTCCAGAAATGGCGCAGGGCCTTGGCGAGGCTGCGGGCCAAGGCGGGGTCGCGGGCGCCACGAGTCAGTAGGTAGTCGACGATGTCGTCCTCGCTGGGGATGCCGTAGCGGTCGGCGAGGCGGTTCAGGCCGGTGGCGAGCAGGCGTCCGTGGTTTTCGGCCACGACCCTGGCGTAAAAGCTCATCTCCTGCTTCTCGAGGTCCTGGTCGGTGTCGGCAACGGCGCGGGGCAGGCCGCCGGCGAAGCGGACCGGTCGCAGGATTCGGCTCAAGGGGCTGCGGTTGGCTGAGGCTTCGGCGCGCAGTTGGGTGACGTCACCGGTCGGGCAGTCGCTGTCCAGGAAGGCGTCCATCGCTTGCTGCCAGCGAGCGGGTCGGGTGAAGCCGTGCAGCAGTGGCTCGATGCGGTGTGCGGGCACCGTGCTGGACGCGGTGAAGGTATGCATGCCGAGCGACGCTGGGTCGATGTTTTGCATCTGAGTGGCGGCGTCGCGTTCGAGGTCGCGGAGGCCCCGCTCGTGAGCGATTCGGGCGGCGGCGCTCAGGCGGGCCATTCGCACGGCCGGGTGCGGGGCATCATCGGCGTCGCGAAAGTAGGCGGCGACCTCATCGCGGGCGATGGTCTGCAGCAGGGAGGGTGCGTGGGACCGCGAACGCCGGTAGCGGGCGATAGCCGTAGCGTCGCTGCCGCGCCGACAGGCGGCCGCGGCGCGGCCCAGCAGATCACCAACGTCGATCGGATCCGGTTTCGGCGGGCTCTTCTTGGCTCGTACGGGCCCGACCGACAATGCCGCCAGAGCGGGGAGCAGGATGCCGGGCCGAGCCCCTGGGTACTGCGTGATCATGTCGTCGACTATCTGCCCGAGCCGGGCCCGGGCCTGGTGGTCGACGTCGGCATCGCTGATCTGACGGGCCAGGGTCCATGCCCGCAGTAGGAACTCCATGGCATCCATGTCGACCGTGCCGGTGTTGGCCAGCTGCAGGTAGGCGCGAGCCGCGCAGGCAGCGTGCAGGCCGGCTCCCCGGTCGCGGCGGCACCAGAGCAGATCGTGGAGACGGGCATTGGCTGCAGGCTCGGTGACCGAATCGGCGACCGCCCGCCACAGTTGAATCACCGGCTCGGGAAGGTCCTTGACGGCGGGCAATAGACCATTGCCGTCGGCGTTGAGGCCGCAGCCGGGCTCCTCGTCCCCGAGGCCGAGGTGCAGGGAGTAAGTCAGCGCCCGGCACAGTTCACGCCGCAGCATCGTGACGTCGCCAAGTTCGTCGGGTGCTGGGGCGTTAGCAACCGCCGCTGCAGCCGCCCAGCTGTCGGCGCTGCCACTCACGGCCAGGTCTACGGCTTCGACTGCGAACGACATCTGGGAGGGCTCGAAAGCGTACGGCTGCGGCTCGTAGACCGGTTCAGCGTCAGCCTGCTCGGGTGGCAACGCAGCCTGCTGCTGGTCTTCCACGAAGATATCTCCCCAGTTCCAAGAGCTGGTCAGCTACAAGATTCGCAGATGGCGATGGCTTCTGTCACCTTCGTTACTTGAGCAGATTGGGGATGACGATGGCCGTGGCACCACAGGTTCAGGGCAGCAGCATGAGGAGTCCGGAACCGCGTGACGACCTAGATCTGAGATGGTGCCTTGAGACAGGACACTGTTGCTGGCCGCCGGATTGGTGACGCCTACGTTGACTGGGCGGGATGGAGGCCGGGAGAAGCGTGAGGGATCGCCGTGCGCGATCAGGCCATGCGGTGAGATGAGCGATGCAACGCTGGTCGCGAGTGAGGCGCCGCCTCCTGCGGGCTCAGCAACGAGGACGTCTTGGTGATCATCCAGGCTGTAGTGCTGGAGACCCCAGCCAAGAGAAGTGCGAGCCGCTAAGAGCACTGAGGCACAGATGCTCCCGCACCCGGGTCGATGGTGACGTACATGCTCGGGATCCACTGCGGGTCCGGCGTGCTCAATCGGTACCAGACCGAGGTCGCCGGCAACCGGTCCTCCCACGGCCTGTCCTTGATCTCGCGGCCGCTTGGGTTGAGACACAAAACAGACACGCTGCCGTTCTCCGGGTAATGGGCAACCTCCGTGCCCTTGCCACGCGTAGTCGGATCGCTGTAGGCCTTGACACCAACGAACCGGTTGGTGTCAACATCCATCGTCCTAGTGATCCGTGCTTCAAAGGTTCGGCCGGTGGATCTGACCAGGCTTCCGGTGGAGGAAACCCGGCTCGAGTCCTTATCCGGCGAATCGGACGGACGGTTCGCCAGGATGAGAGCAACAACCGCAGCAGTAGCACCGATGATTCCTGCGATGCTTGCCGCTACCTGCAGCGTGCTCATCCCCTTCTTCGCTGGAGGATTGGTGTCACCAGCCCGGTTTCCGGTTCCGGAGTTTACGTAGACGTTGTTGGCGTCCCGGATCTTGAAACTGTTCCCCTTCTTTTCCCGCTTCCTGCGCTTCTCCTTCTGGGTGTCGGAACCGCTCGACTCCTCAGGGTCCGGGTTAGGTGGGGCTATCGTCACGGCTTCTCCTTCCCTGGGGACGACCACCATAGTGGAGCCAAATTGATCTCTTTCAGGAGGCCCGGCCCTTACAACACTCATGGACGAGTCAGGCGCCAACGGTGTCACAATGCATCGCATCCCTGTGATGAGGCCGGGGAAGAACCGCCGATGAGTCACTCACGCCGAGGTCCCTGGATCTTGCGGCGGGTCGAAAGGCCCTTTCCGAGGAGGCTCGCCCGCAATAAGTTAGAATAGCTTTCGCATTACAGAGATCAATTTGCGGCGAGTCCCGGCCCATGCCATCCTCGGGTCAAGTTTGCTCGTGAAACGCTTCACAAGCGGGGGTGCGCCTTGTACGCCCGCCCGGCCGTCCACCTTGGCCGCGCTGGTCGCGGTTAGCCCCGCTGGCCTGCTGTTCACTGTCGGATCTACCTCCCCTGAACACACCCGTACGGCCTGCACCGGCTTATGATCCTCATGAGAACGACACGTGACCAAAGGCCGGGTACCAACACCGGCCCGCAATGGTCCCCGGCATCCCACAGATGCCTTGCTTGACCGCCGTCCAGCCGTCTGCGAGGCGCCGGACACCACCGACACGCTCCGCGTCAGCATCTGGTCACTGGCGACGCAAAGAATGAACCAAATGGAAACTGGACTCGCCGTCGGAGACTCATCGCCATCGGCGACTCATCGCAGCGACGGCACCGCCCTCGCCGGGTCGGCTAGGCCCCAGTTGCCCCGGTACCTAACCCGACCATGTCGACCGAAGACTCCGCGCAGAGAGGTTCCGCCTATGAAGCCGCTCCGCTCCGCCCTCATCGCCAGTATCGGACTCGTCCTGGTCCTAGCGGTGAGCCTCGTGCTTCACCAGCGCACACTGGAGTCCGTCGAACCCGGCCTCCCCGTCGCGGCTGGCCAAGCCGCGGAAACTGCCCCCGCCAACCCGCGGTGGCGGCTCAACCCGGACGGGACGCAGGCGGACGAGGGAGTCAGCCGGGTACAGGCCCCCAACACCGGCGACCAGGTCCGGGTCCGCGAACGGCCGCAGGGCAACAACGCCGGCCAGACGCAAGGCTTCGGCATCATCGACGAGCTCGATGCCGGCAGTCAGGTGGTCATGAAGTGCTGGACGGACACCAGCGCGCCGAGGGACGGTACCTCCCGCCGGTGGTTCTGGGTCGTTGAGGCGCCGTCGGGCAGCCCACACCCGGGGGTGACCGGGTACGTGTGGTCCGACCTGGTCTGGGACCAGATTAGGGTGCCGAAGTGCGACGCGTCGATGACTCGGCCAGTCGATCCACTGAAGCACAGCGTCGTCGCGCTGACGCAGGGGAAGGCGGCCCCGTCGGGCTACTTTTACGCGGTACGACTTTCGGCGTTTCCGCCGGGCTGGCACGCCAGAGTGGAGTGCATGGACGACAACGACCCCGACGTGTTCAAGAGCTTCGACCTGGTGGTGAATGCCGACGGCACTGCGGCGAGGGACGACGGGTGCTACAGCGGGGACAGCGGCGGGCACTGGGTGACCGTCTGGGGCGTCGAGTCCGAGCACGTGACGTGGCCAACCTCGGTAGCAAGCCCGGCGCTGCCGACCAGCGGTGCGGATGACGAACCGCCAGCCAGCGCCGACGGGCCGCGCCCGGAGACGCCAGCCCGGCAGGAACCTTCCGGCCCGGCCACCCGGACTTTGTTGGTGCAGAACCTGGTAACCAACGGCGCGACGGCCATGCGCGAAGACAAGCCTGCGTACCTTTCCTCCCGCACGGAGCCCACCTGCCGGACAAGGGGTTGCTCCCTCGATGGCACCAACATGAGCACCGGTGCCCGGATCGTGGCCACCTGTCAGCTCGACGGGAGCACGATCACCAATGGGCAGAACAACTCCCCGGACGATGACGCCAACCCGGGCCTGTTCAGCTCGAGTCTCTGGTACGGCGTCCGGTGGTCCGACGGGCGGCCCGGCTACGTTTCAGAAGTCTGGATCCAGCCGGACGGGCGAGGCGGCCTCGGATTGCCGCATTGCTGACTTCTACCAGGTCTTCTCGATGGGACGTGACCGGCCAGAGAGCTGGCTAGTCACGTCCCATCGGCCGGTTGAACTGGTGGAACCTGCAGGAGAGGCGCAAACCGCGCTTACTCTGCATGGATGGCTCGCGCTGCCAGAGGTTGCCGAGCTTGAAGCATTCCAGCAGTGTGTCGAATCGCAAAGCTGGCCACTCGCCCAAGATTCAGAGACCACCGCTGATCTTCAGCAGGCGAGCACAGCAGGTACCCGTTGCGACCTGCAAACCCAAGGCAAACTTGAAGAGCATGCAGGTAGACAGCCTGCAAACGCAGACAGAGCATCGTCTTAGGAAACCGATGCTCTATCCCCTGAGCTACGGGGGCGCGAGGGCCTAGTCTAGCGACCTGGGGGTTCACCTGGGGTGGCAGGGAGTGGCCCACGTTCACCCACGTTCCCGGGCCGCCGTTCTCCCAGCCCAGGACCACACACCGAGCACACGGAACCCGGTCTGCGACCGGTGGTCGGCCGCGGTGACCCGCGTTGGCACCGATTCACCCGGGTTGGCATCCGCTGGAGAGCACACATCGAGCACGTCATCAAAGATCAACAACGTAGCGTCCCTACTGCGCCTTCGTCGTCGCCGCCAGGGGGCCAAGGGGCGCTCACCCCGGGGCGCTCGGACTCCGCCGTGATGCCGACTACGACGTTCCCCACCGGGCGCCCGCTCATGCCGTGACAGTGCACCCGATCATGTGCTGGTAAACATGCCCCGGAGGACCGTGAGTACGACTGGGACGGCCCGGTTGGTCAAAACACCGGCGTGACCCGCCCCAGGCAGCAGGACATTGACGGAGTGACTTATGCCTTCAGCGACGTACGATGGTGTGAGCCGTTCGGCGATGGGCTAACGATGCTCGGCTCGATGGCGCACAGGGATCGGTTGCTGCTACGGGCCATCGCGCGGCACGCTTCACACCTGGCCAGCGGACAGCACGTCGATCTGCCCGGTCTGGCGGCGACGATGCGGCAGCGGCTGGCGGCGGGTGAAGGCTTGGACGCCCTGCTCCCCGAGGCCTTCAACGCAATGTGCGAGGCGTACCGCCGTACGATGGGCCATGGGCCCGGGGCCCGGGCAGGTGCTCATCCTCGCGGGTCTGGCGCTTCATCGGGGCGCGGTGGCGCAGCTAGCCTCGGGCCCGTGGAGACGACGAAAGACCCCGCCTCTATGGTGGGCCGATGGCATCGGTCAAACAGATCCAAGTCACCTTCGACTGCGCAGATCCTGAGCGCGTCGCTCGCTTCTGGTGCGAGGTGTTGGGGTACGTCGTACCGCCGCCACCGGAGGGGTTTGCTAGTTGGGGCGATTTCAATCGCACGCTGCCGCCTGAGCGTCAGGGTTCAGCGTTCGCCTGCAGTGATCCCTCAGGTGTGGGTCCGCGACTGTACTTCCAGCGCGTTCCCGAAGGCAAGGTCGTCAAGAATCGGGTGCATCTTGACGTGCGGGTCGGCACCGGGCTCGTGGGTGAGGAGCGCTTGGCCGCACTTGAGGCCGAATGCGCACGACTGGTCGCGCTCGGCGCGGTACGCGGGCGACTACTGCGCGCCGATGGCGACAACGAGTCGTGCCTCGGGATGCAGGACATCGAGGGCAACGAGTTCTGTCTCGCCTGAGTGGCCGCGAACGTGGCACCTTCGCGAGTCGACTGGTGCAGTTCACCACCGCGAGGGTCGCCGTCCCGCAGCGCGCCAACGGTCCTGATCCAGAACCACCCCTCGCCCCCGATGCCCCCGTTACCTTTTTGATCGTCCCCAGCCGGGGACCCTCGGTCGCCCGGCCCGGTATGACTTCCTGCCCCTGTCGTTCGGATGATCCGGGGGGTGTTGTCGCCGGGTCGGGTGGCGTCGGCGGACCGCTGATAGGGACACGGCCACCCGTGTTCGGGTAGGTCTCTTCGTAACGTGGCTGCCGGCAGTCCGACGCCTGACTGCGGCCGAGCCACGATGCGATGCGTGGAGGCGGGTCTGGTGCACGACGGATATGGCGTCTTCCTGGGCTTGGACGTCGGTAAGGGTGATCACCACGCGGTCGGGTTGACCCCGGACGGCAAGCGGCTGCACGACGCGCCGTTGCCGAATACCGAGGCCCGGCTGCGGCAGCTGTTCGACAAACTCGCCCACCACGGCCGAGTCCTGGTCGTGGTCGACCAGCCCGCCTCGATCGGCGCCTTGCCGGTCGCGGTGGCTCGGGCATGTGGGCATCAAGTGGCCTACCTGCCCGGCTTGGCGATGCGCCGAATCGCCGATCTGCACCCCGGCACGGCAAAGACCGACGCCCGCGACGCCTACGTCATCGCCGACGCGGCCCGCACCCTGCCGCACACGCTACGGCGGGTCGACACCGGCGACGAGACCCTGGCCGAGCTGGAAGTCCTCGTCGGTTTCGACGACGACCTCGCCGGCTAAGCCACCCGCGTGTCCAACCGCATCCGGGGACTACTCACCCAGATCCACCCCGCCCTGGAACGAGTCGTCGGCCCGAAAGTGCAGCACAAAGCTGTGCTTGAGCTGCTGTCACGCTGCGGCGGCCCGGTCGGCCTGCGCAAAGCCGGCCGCCGCAAACTCCTCTCGATCGCCGCCGTCCACGCACCCCGCATGGGCGAACGGCTCGTCGAGCAGATCATGACCGCCCTCGACCAGCAGACCGTCACCGTCCCCGGCACGACAGCGGCGGAAACAATCCTGCCCCGCCTCGCCGACAGCCTCCGCGACGTCCTGCGACAACGCGACCAGGTTGCCACCCAGGTCGAGAGGATGCTTGATGCGCACCCTCTTGCCGGGGTCCTGACCTCGATGCCCGGCATCGGCGTCAGGACCGCAGCCCGGATCCTGCTCGAAGTCGGCGACGGCACCGCCTTCGCCACCCCCGGGCACCTCGCCGCCTACGCCGGCCTCGCCCCAGTGACCCGACGATCCGGCAGCAGCATCCGCGGCGAACACCCACCCCGAGGCGGCAACAAAAACCTCAAACGCGCCATCGGACCGCTTCGAGCAATCGCCGCCCCCGGTCACGCCTGTTCGTGGCCGGGGCGCGGCGGGAGGTGAACCGCAATGTCCCGCACCCCACAGCACACTCTCCGAATCCCGCGAGTCGTTCGTCTCGCACTCCGTGTCGCCGTACCGCTGGCCGGCGTCGGCCTGTCACTCGCCCTCCCGGCCGCCGCGTACGCCGATCCCGGCGGCGCCGTCTACCTGGCGGCGAACTCCCTGCCGGTCGTGATCGCCAAACTGCAGTCCTGGGTCATGGGCATCCTGGCCGCGATCGCCACCCTCTTCCTCGTCCTGGCCGGCGTGTACTGGGCCACCGCTGGCGGTGACCCGTCGCAGGTCGAGAAAGCCAAACTCGCCCTGCGCAACGCGCTGGTCGGCTACGGCCTGGCCGTCCTCGCCCCGATCCTGCTGCAGGTCGTCCAGGGCATCGTGGGGGCTGATCGTCATGGGATGGGTCCTCGACCAGGTGCTTGATTGGCTCACCACGGCGATCCTGGCCTGCCTCAACGCGATCTTCGACCTCATCACCGGCATCCTGCTCACCACACCGAAGGTCACCGTGCTGCCGCAGGCTCAGGCGCTCACCGGCCGGTCGGTCTGGATCGTGGACACCGTCTTCGTGTTGGCGTTCGTCGCCGCCGGCGTGCTCGTCATGGTCGCCGGCGGCGACGAACAATCCCGGTACACAGTCAAGGACCTCCTACCGAGACTGGTCGTCGGGTTCACCGCCGCGCACTTCTCCCAGTTGGCCTGCGACCAGCTCATCGATCTCGCCAACGCCCTGACCGCGGCGATCAGCGAGGGCGGCTACGACGGCGACGGAGCGTTCACCGCGATCCGCACCCACCTCGCGGCGGCACAGGACCGCACCGTCCCGCTGTTGTTCCTCGTCCTGATCCTCATCATCACCGTCCTGGTCGTGACGACCGCGTTCCAGCTGATCGGCCGGTTCGTGGCGCTGCTGGTGATGACGAGCATCGCGCCGCTGGCAATGGCCTGCCACGCACTGCCGCAGACCGACGGCCTCGCCCGGCTGTGGTGGCGCGCCTACGCCGGATGCCTGGCGATACCCGTGGCGCAGGCGTTCTTCCTCACCGCGGGGCAGCAGACACTGCTCGACCCGGCGACCATGCTGCCCGTGTTCGGCCTGCCCGTCGACCCGGGCGGCACGCTGAACCTCCTGGTCGTGGTGGTGCTGCTGTGGGCCACCGTCAAGATCCCCGGGCTGATGGCCCGCTGGGCGGGCCAGACCGGACGCGGCACGACGAACATGCTCGGGCGCGAGGGTCCGCGTCGTCGTGGTGCAGCAGCTCACCCGCAACATCCCCGGCCTGAACACCCTTCGGAGGACCATCGGATGACCCGCCCTGATCCCGAAGCGCCGACCAGGGCACGGATGCCGACGGGTGCTTCATACTGCCTCTCCTGCGCTTGGCGTTTGGGTTGTGGGCTGGGTCGCCATGTTCGCGTGGACCGCTGTCCAACGAGCGAACGTGTCGGTGGTTCTCGCTGACCTTGCTCGCGAAGAAGTCGCCGTCCCGCGTTCCGGTCGGCGGCTTTTTCGCGTGAGGTGGGTCAGGCGTCTCGTCAGTTGAGGTGACCGCGGTTGCGGCGAGGACGATGGCCGTGTAGGCGCCGAGGACGGCGAACCCGGTCCAGGGAGCCAGAAGTGTGGCGTCGGGCGGGGTTTCTCCTGTCGATTCGGCGAACGTCGGGTCCACGGGCGGGGCGGCTTCCGGAGCTCGCGTCCGCCCGTGGCGCTGCTCAGCCGATGGGCGGCGATAGGTAGGTGACGGCCGTGCCGCAGTAGCTGGGCGGCAGGGTGATGATCGGGCTGCGGCAGACCTGGATCACGACGCGGCTGATGCTGGCGGTGTTGGTCGAGTTGCCGAGGGTGAACTCGAAGCTGACGGTGCCGTTGTTGGCCGTGCGGGTCTGCCGGGCGACCTCGACGCTGCCGGAGTAGGCGACGAAGGTGGCGCTGCTGTTGTAGTGGTCGTCGAAGCAGACGATGGTCGAGTCGGCCGGCAGCGGCCGGTCGGTGAGCTTGCCCTTGACGGCGACGCCGGTGACGGGCAGGGGTGAGGTGGTGGGGCCGAACTGCCAGCCGAGCGTGCCGTCGGTGGCGCCGTAGCGGCAGGCGTCGCCGGAGTCGGCGTGGAACGGCGTGGTGATGGTGGCCGCTTGGGCGGCACCAGGCGATGCCACGATGGCGAGGGCGGCCACCGCGGCCACCGCAAAGCGTGTTGCTCTCATCGGTTTCCCTTTCGTCGGGAGCGGGGAGGTGTCGCGTCCGGGTACACGACAGCGAGGGTCGCCAATATGTTAGGAGTCTTTCCCCTTGCAACCAAGGGCGTCGGTTCCCCGCTGCCCCAGCGGCGCGCTTGGTCGCCCTATCGCTATGCCCTCGGCGGGTTCGGCTTGAGCCGGAACGAGTCGGCCACCTTCTGCCGGTAGATCTGCTGCGTCTGGGCGTCCCACGGGATGCACCACCGTCCGGCCCGTACCAGGGCGGGCACCTGCTCGTGGCGCAGCCAGTTGTAGATCGCGTCCGCCGGGATGCCCAGCAGTTGCCCGGCCTGTTTGACGCTGATCTCCCCGTCCTGCACGGCCACGGTCCGCGGGGTGAAGATCTTGTAGACGCCGCGGACCCCGGCGACGTGCCGGGGTGTGAAGCGCAGGTTCTTGCCCGTCCGCAAGCCGGCGTCGTTGAGCATCTTCGCGAGATGCATGTTGCTGTGGGTCGCGCCGTGCTCGCGCACGATCGCGAGGGCTTCGGGCGGTGTGCGGCCGGGTCCGCGCCGTTCGACGGTGAGCTCGTCGCTGGCTCCGGTGTGCCAGCGCACCCCGATGCGCACCGCCTCGACGTCGTGCTCCGGTAGCAGGGTCACGTCGGCGATCAGCGTGCGCAGCAGCCGTTTGCGGTCGCGGGGGCTGGTCGTGTCGGCATCCCACAACCGGGGCAGATCTGCGGCCAGCGCGAGCAGCGCGTCGTGGTCGGGCGGCGGCGGCTTGACCGCCCTCGCGGTGACCAACGCCACCTGGATCTGTTGCGGGGTCATGGTTCGCAGGAACAGGTCCGCGACCGCGTCGTCGATGGTGTCAGCGGTGACCGTCCGGCACCGCGCCGTGGGTTCGGCGCACTTGTAGGTCACACCCGGATTAGGCGCGGCGGCATACGCCCTCAAGACCGTCCGAGCTGCGGCTGACCCCGCGAGGTTGACGACGGAGCACGGGAGTACCAGTGGCAGCGCGACCATCTCCCCGATGGGACGGAATCGTGCAGCGGCGCAGGACCGAGGAGCGGTCAGTCCTTTCGCCCGGGAACCACGACGCCGGACTCGTACCCGAGCACGACGGCCTGCGTCCGGTCTCGGAGTCCGAGCTTGGCGAGCACCCTGCTCACATGCGTCTTCACGGTCGCCGGGCTGATGAACAGATGGGTCCCGATCTCGTCGTTGGTGCGGCCACGGGCCAAGTGCCAGAAGATCTCCCGCTCGCGTTCCGTGAGCGAGCTGATCGCTGCCAGCGACTCGGCCGAGGGGGCGGTGAAGCGCTCGACAAGGCGTCGCACGAGCTCCGGCGCGAGGACGGAGTCCCCCCTCCCGGCGACCCTGATCGCGTGGATGAGGTCGGGAGGGTCGATGTCCTTGAGTAGGAAGCCACTTGCCCCTGCCCGCATCGCAGAGAACACCATCTCGTCTTCGTCGAACGTCGTGAGCACGAGCACGCGGGTCGCGGACCCGCTCTCGACGATGCGTCGGGTCCCCTCGATGCCATCGACCTCGGGCATGCGGATGTCCATGAGGATGACGTCGGGGTGCTCGCGGTCGACGACAGTGACCGCCTGAAGTCCGTTGCCTGCCTCGCCCACGACCTCGATGCCCGGCTCGGAGTCGAGGATCAGCCGCAGCCCGGTGACGATGAGGGACTGGTCGTCGGCAATCACCACCCGCACGGGCCTGCCGCTCCCGGAGCCCGATCCTGCATGCCCGCCAGTTCCGTGGCTCATGCGGCCACCTTGATGGGCACCGCGGCTTCGAGGCGGAAGCGACCCGGCGGCCGCGTCGTCCGCAACCACCCACCACATGAACGTGCCCGCTCTTCCATCCCGATGAGGCCGAATCCTCGATTATGCGACCCCTGCTCGCGGCGGTCACTCGCCCGAGCGTCGCCGACCCGGTTGTCGATGACGATGTGCACGTGGCCGGCCTTCGACTCGAGCCGCACCCGCACGTCTCCCGATCCGTGACGGACGGCGTTCGTCAGGGACTCCTGGACGATGCGGTACGCGGCCAGATCCTCGGCGGGGCCGAGAGCTGGCAGTCGGTCGTCTCCGTCCAAACGCACGTCCAGTCCTGCCGAGGTGAGCTCGTCGACGAGGCCGGCGACGTCCACCAGGCGTGGTGTCGGTCCCGTGCCGAGGGTGCCGGGTTCCTCGCGGAACAGCGTGACGAGAGTGCGCAACTCGTCCATGGCCTCCTTGCCCGTCGACCGCGCGGCCCGGAGGGCCAGACGTGCCCGAGTCGGGTCGCGGGTGAACGCGTGGTCCGCGGCGCCCAGCTGCATCACCATGACGGCGAGCGAGTGACCGAGCACGTCGTGCAGATCCCGAGCGATCTCGGTGCGGTTCGAGGCGATTGCCTCGCGGGTGTGCCGCTCGCGTTCGCTGATGAGCCGAAGGTTCTCCGCAACGACCTGGTCGCGACGTTCGAGACTGGCGCGGACGGTATACCCTGCGGCCCATGGCGCCCCCACGATAACGGTCGTGAGCAGCATGCTCGGCACGTCCGTCGGATCGTTGATGAGGACGCTCACCCACGTGAAGGCGAGCGCCAGGGCAAGGCCGGCGAGCTGCTCCCATCGATGCCCGTGCCTCGCGACGGAGTAGACGGTGAGGACCAGGGCCAGGATCGCGGCATAGCCCTCGCTCGTGACGTCGTGCCCCAGGCCGTCGCTCACGAGCAGGACGCCCCAACTGAGTGCCACGGCAGGCAGCGGATGGCTCCGGCGCGCCGCGACTGGAAGGGCCACGCACGCAACTCCCACCAGCGCGGCCCATCCGCCCCGCTGCAGGCCAACCTGGAGGGCGCCGAGCGCAAGGAGGCCGAGTGCCAGTGCCACGTCCTGGCCGACGGCGTGCCGGTCCGCTCTCATGATCGCAAGGCTAGGACAGCAGGGTCGGGAACACGTCACCTTCACGGTGGATTGGCCTACGTCGCGAGAGGTATGCGGCCCGCTCCCGTCGGTGCGTCCCTGACGCCGTGAGGGCGACGCGCCAGCCGTGGGCAGGCCCCTACGGTCGGTAGGTCCGTTCCACCGCTCTCACGGAAGGGTTTCGATGTTCAACTCCACGTCTCGCCCGGCGATCTGTCTCACTACCGGTGCCGCCCTCGGGCTCGCCGGCGTCGTCCTCATGCCCCGGCTGGTCGGCTCCCAGGTCGAGAACCTCGGGGTGATCGAGGCGCACTCCGGGCAGTTCCTCGCAGCGTCGGCGCTGACGTATGTCTCGGCGATCCTGCTCGCGGTCGGCTTCGCGCTGCTGGGAGGCGACATGGCCCGTGGTGGCCATCGTCGGGCAAGCGTGCTGCTGTTCCTCGGCTCAGTCGGGTGGTTGCTCCACACGGCGGTGATCGCGGTCAACGCCGTGATGTCCGAGCTCGCCTCGTCCACTGCGCGTGCCGAGATGGCCGAGGTCGCAGACCAGATCTTCGCGGGTCCGGTGTTCCTGGGGCTGCTCATCCCGATGATGCTGGCCACCGTCATCGGGATGATAGGCACCGGCATCGTCCTCTGGCGAACTGGTCGTGCCCACGTCTGGGTCGGCGTGGCCATCGCGATCGCCCTGTTCCTCGACTTCGTCACGCCCGAACAGTTCAGTGGCATCCCGATGTTCGCCCTGCTCACGGTGGCGTTCGGTGCCCTCACCGCGCGGAAGCCTCTTGGTCGTCCCGCACCGTCGCACGCGATCCCGGCCGACGCAGGTCGATGAGTGAAGGCGACGTCACTCGACGCGCCGGATGTTCGTCCACCAGGTCCGGCCGCGACGGTCCGGCGCCACCGAAAGAGCAGCAGGAGTTCGAGAAGGCCCGCGACGCCGCCAACAAGGCGCTGGGGAGCGTGACACGGCGCGAGTTCCATAGCAGCGCATCGCACGCCGGCACGGCCGCCTCGCGGCCCCCATCCACCCCTGGGTGGAAGTCCTGGTCGTTGATCTCCACCCGCCGATCAAATTGCGGGCTGACGACTGCAGCGGACTGCGCTCATAGCGTCTCAACCGTCGACACCGTATCGCGGACAGCTCCATGAGTGACCAGACCACTCGCACCCGTTAGGTATCCAGCAAAGAATGCCCGACCGTTCGGGACTGAGAGCCCTTGGTCTTGGGACATCGGGACGTGCAGGGTCGACCTGCGCCAATAAGGAATCGATCGGAAGCCGGCGCGATCTATGACGGAGCGCCCGGACGACGGCAATTCCGATGCCGGCCTTGCCGACAGGTGCAATTTGTGCGGCCCGGCGCCGCCGGGCCGTTTTAGGAGCGGCGATGAGCCGCTGAACACTGAGGAGGAACAATTGGGCAAGTCCATCCGCATCGACGACATCCCGGCTGACGGGGTCGAGCTCACCGAGGACGACCTCGCCAACCTGATCGGAGGCAAGCCACCGTTCGACAGGTCGTCAAAGTGCCTCAACTTCGACGACGCCTACTGCGACGCGGACGAAGACTTCTGATTCGTCATTGAGTCGAGTCCAGCCAGCCGGCGCTCCGCGTTTCGAGCGTGGTCGCCGGCTGGCTGGCCCGATTACCGGCCCAGCTACGCCGAATCTGCCGTTGACGCTGGCGAGAACTTCCAGCCCTTTTTCATGATGCCCGGGCGAGCCCGCATCGAACCCGTCCCGCACCACAGGAGAACCATGATTCTGATCCTGACTCAGGCCGACGACGTGCACGCGGACGCGGTCGAGGCGGAACTGGGCCGCCGTAACGCCCGATGGCTACGATTCGACCCCGCGTTGGTGCCCACCAGGGCGAGAATGGCCCTCCGGATCCTCGACGGCCGGGTGCGGCGGACGTTGCACCACGACGGCGGGCAGGTGAACCTCGACGAGGTGAGAGCGGTGTGGTTCCGCCGGCCCGGCCGGCCGGTGCCGCCCGCACACCTGGGCGGACACCTGGCTGACTTCGTAGCCGACGAAAGCGCCACTTTCGTGGGCGACGCATGGGAGACAATCGATGCGCTGGCTGTGCCGGCGCCACGTCCGGTCGTCCAACGGGCCCAGTACAAGCTACGTCAGCTGCAGCTCGCCGGTCAGCTCGGCTTCGAACTGCCGGAGACCGTTGCGGGTAACGACCCCGATGCGGTCCTCGACCTGTTCAACGCCCACGGTGGGCACCTCATCAGCAAACAGGTCGGGCTGACCAGACTGGGCGATGGCCTGGTGCGCTACACCGAACCGGTACGCCGCCGGGATCTGGTGCACATCGACGGCATCCGGGAGTGCCCGTTGATCATCCAGTCCTACGTGCCCAAACAGCTGGAGCTCCGCGTCACCGTCGTGGGTGAGCGGGTCTACGCCGCCGCCATCGATTCGCAGCATGCCAACCACACCCGCCACGACTGGCGTCGCTACGACGACAAGAACACCCGGATACGGCCCTGGGCTCTGCCCGAGGACGTCGCCGACCGGTGTGTCCGGCTGACCCGACAACTGGGTCTGTGCTACGGCGCCATCGATCTCGTCCTCACCCCCGACGACCGATACGTGTTCCTCGAGATCAACCCCAGCGGCCAGTACCTCTGGGTCGAGGACGCCACCGGTCTGCCCATCACGGCCGCGATCGTCGACCTGCTGCTGTCGACGGCGGCCATTCCGACAGGAGAAAAGTCGTGACCAGCACCATCGACAGGACGCCGGTGAAGCAGACGGCATCACCGGATCCGGCGCTGCTCGCCGACGCCGTCGAGACGGTGATTCAGCTGTCGCAGGCCACGGTCGATGACAACGGCGCCAGCGACCAGGCCGCCTCGGCGATGGCCCGGTTGCGCTCCCGGTGGTCCGACGCCCGACTCGACCTGCTCCACGACCGCGAAGTGGACGGCACGGTCAGCTACGACCTGCTGATCCGCGGCCCCGCCGGTACCGTCTCCGTCGCGTTCAGCCCCGCGCCCGCCGCACCGTGGCCGCTACGCGGCGCCGTGCACTACACCGAGAACAAACTGCTCCGGGTCGGGACCACCGAACTCGGCGTCGGCGAAGCCCTGGGCGCGTTGGACCACCTGTGGGACAACGCCGGGGTGCTGACCCGGCTGATCGACACCTGCATCATCAAAGCCGAACTCGAGCGTGAACCGATCCACCTCGACGACACCCAGATCCAACAGGCCACCGATGCGTTCCGGCGGGCCAAGGGCCTGCTCACCGCTGAGCAGACCATCCGATGGCTCGACGCCGTCGGGCTCGACCAGGACGGCTTCGTCGGACTGGTCACACACGCGGCTACGGCCGCTGCCCTCCGGCGGCGGGTCACCGCCGGCCGGGTCGAGTCGTGGCTCGTCGAACACCGCGAGGATCTGGCCACCCTCACCGTCGCCTGGGTCGCCGCGACGGACCCGGACGGATCGGCGCCGATGCCGGCGGACCGGACCGCCGCGCTGACCGCCGTCGCGGAGGCGATTCAGCACGGACAACCCGCGGGGGTGCTGCACATGCCGGCCGGCGAGGCTCCCCAGGAGCTGCGTTCAGTCACCGTCGGCCAGCCCGTCACGACGGCCGTGCATGGAACGCCCGCCCGCGCCGTCGTACTCGAACGCCTGCCCGCCGAACTCGACGACGATGCCCGCCGGCACGCCGAGCGGGTGATGTTCGACCAGTGGCTCGCCGATGCCCGCGCCCGTGCCGACATCGAATGGTTCTGGCTCGACACGGAACGTACCGCCGCGGTAGCACCATGATGAGCCGTCGGGTACCGGTGATCCTGCAAACCGCGGCCTCCGACTGCGGCGTCGCAGCCCTCGCCATGATCCTCGCGGCGCACCAGCGACCGGTATCCGTCGCGCACCTACGGGCCGCCCTCGACGCCGGCCGCGACGGCCTCACCATGCGTGACCTGCGAGCGGCGGCCATCGACCACGGCCTGCGCTGCCGGGCGATCGCGCTGCCCGCACTGCGTAGCCGGCCGGAACGCATTCGCGGGCTCGCGCTGCCGCTGATCGCCCACTGGCGTGGGGATCACTACA
Organism: Micromonospora sp. NBC_00617; assembly: GCF_045161355.1. Lineage (NCBI taxonomy): Bacteria > Bacillati > Actinomycetota > Actinomycetes > Micromonosporales > Micromonosporaceae > Micromonospora > Micromonospora sp. NBC_00617. The sequence continues at coordinate 5,203,134 of NZ_CP107751.1, forward strand.
TCGTGGTGGTGCGAGTCCGCCACCGCCACGTCGAGGTGGTCGACCCGGCCGTCGGCAGGCGTCACCTCACCCTCGACGAGTTCGCCTCCGGAGTCACCGGTGCCGTCCTGCTGTTCGCACCCGACGGCCCAGCACCGGCGCCCTCGGCCCCGCCAGCCAGCGCCGTCCGCCTACTCGCCGTGCCGCAACTACGCCGCCAGTGGCGACTGCTCACCCTCCTCGGCGCCGTCTCAGCGCTCATGGCAGCCTTCGGCCTGGCCGTGCCGCTGGCCACCAAAACGATCGTCGACAGCCTCACCCAACACGAGGCACCACAGAGTGTCTGGTTCGTCGCCGTCGCCGCACTCGCACTGGCCATGAGCGCGCTGTCGTTGTCCCGCGGCCTGTGCGTGGCCCTGCTCCAGCGACGCATCGGTGAACGGCTGGGCCGGGACGCCGTCGAGCATCTGCTCCGCGCCAGCTACCGCTTCCTGGAACGACGCTTCGCCGGGGACCTCGTGGACCGGGTCCAGTCAGCGTTCGGGATCCCGCAACTGCTGGCCTCCCAGTTCATAGCCAGCGGAATCGACGCTCTACTGGCAGTCGGCTACCTGATCGTTGTGGCGGTCCTCGCCCCGGCTGTCGCCGCGATAACAGCGGTCAGCATGGTCGTACAACTCGTGGTCGCGGCGTGGCTGTCTTTTCGGGTCGCCGGACTGCAACGGGAGGAGCTGCTCGCCAGCGGGGAGCAGGCCAGCAAGCTCAGCGACGCGCTACGCGGCATCGCGACCATCCGGGCGGTCGGCGCGGAAAACCGCGTCCTGCAGCGCTGGTCGCGGGCCTTCGACCGTGGCCTGGACGCCCAGCAGCGCAAGAGCCGGATGGACGCCCTGTCCGGAGCGGTGCTTTCCGCCTGGCAGATTGCCAGCCCGGTACTCATCCTGCTGGTCGCCGCACGCACCACCACCTCACCCGGCACCGCCGTCGGACTGGCCGTGCTCGCCGGCGCCGCAACCGCTCCGGCGGCGATGCTGGCCACGCGGCTGCCGGCGTTCGCGGTACTCGCGCCCACTCTCGAACGGCTGGCGGACATCGCCCAGGCCCCGGCGGAGCAGCCCCGTCAACGGCCCTCGGCCCCACGGCTGACCGGCCAGATCAGCCTGGAGGCGGTCAGCTTCCGCTACGACCGGCGCTCGCCGCAGGCACTGGCGGACATCACGGTGACCATCGAGTCGGGCATGAAACTCGCGGTGGTCGGCGGCTCCGGCAGCGGCAAGAGCACCCTGGTATCCCTACTGACCGGTCTGCACACGGCCACCGAAGGGACGATCCGCTACGACGGGCACGACGTGGCCGACCTTGACCTGCCGACACTGCGCCGCCAGCTGGGAGTCGTGCTGCAGGACCCCTATGTGGGAGCGGGCACCATCGCGGAGGCACTCACCCTCGCCCGTCCGGACGCCACCGCTGAGCAGATCGACCGCGCGCTCACCCTGGCCGCCATCCGCGATGAGCTGTACGCCCTACCGATGGGTCTCCAGACACAGCTCGGCGACAGCGGCGCCGGCCTCTCCGGTGGACAGCGTCAGCGGCTCGCCCTGGCCAGGGCACTACTGGACGAGCCAGCCGTGCTGATCCTCGACGAGGCAACCAGCGCCCTCGACGTCGTGACCGAGGCAACCGTCGAGCGAAACCTACGATCCCTACCGATGACCCGCGTGGTCATCGCCCACCGGCTCTCCACGGTCATTGACGCGGATCTGGTACTTGTGCTCGAAGGCGGCCGTCTGGTCGAATGCGGCCCTCCGGCGCAACTCATCGCCGCCAATGACCGGTTCGCCACCATGGTCTCCGCCTCCGGGGTACCCGCGCCGGCAATGCTCCCGCCCAGACGGGCTTCCTACTGGTCCGCAGCATGACCGTCAAGCCGGCGCCCGGCGAGCAGCGGCCCGCAGGGCAACGGCGTCCTCGTCGCGCTCGTCGTCGGGCACGCCGTCGAGCCAGGCGTACCACCGTCCCGGATATCGGCCACGTTCGGCGGCGGAAGGCACCGGCGTTCGGTCTGCAACGAATCGCAGTCGTGTCGTGGCACCTGTGGGAGGTGGCGGGGGACGAGGTCGGCGGTCTGAGCCGCCCGGGCCAGTGGGCTGTGGTGGATCGCCGAGAACGGCACTGTACGGAGGCGCCGGCCGAGCTGGTCTGCCTGCTCGCGGCCGAGCTGCGAGAGACCTCCGTCCGGGCGTGGTCGGAGGCCGGATCCTGTTCGCCGTGACGGACGACGTAAGGGCCGCACAAGAAGCGATAAGCCGGCACGCGCAGCCCCAGCGCTTCTGCTGATCTTCAGCAAGCGACCACAGCAACGCCCCGCTGCGACCGGCATACGCAGGCAGAAAACGAAAAGCCGCAGGTCATCAGCCTGCGGACACAAGCGGAGCGTCGGGTTAGGAGTCTCCATGTGACTCCGGTTGATCTTGGTGGGCAGGATGAAGTGGCCGGCGGGACCGTTGTCGCGTCGGCGGGGAGCGTGCTGGTTCAGGCTGCGGCGCGGATGGTTGATGCCGGTCGGGTCAGGGTTTTCCGGTCGTGGATCAGCGCCCAGAGGACGTCGACGCGTCGTCGCGCGAGGGCGAGTATGGCTTGCCGGTGGTTCTTACCTTCGGCGCGTTTCTTTTCGTAGTAGGCACGCGACGTGGGGCATTCGCGGGCGGCGGTGAATGCGGCCATCCACAGAATGTGCCGCAGTCTCCGGTGGTAGCGGCGGGGCTGCCGATGGTTGCCGGAGACGGTTCCGGAGTCACGGGAGACAGGTGCCAGGCCGGCGTGGGCGGCGAGTTTCGCGGGGCTGTCGTACTCGGTCATGCCGGCGGTGTGCACCAGCAGCTCGGCGGTGAGCAGGGCGCCCATGCCGGGCAGACTCGCGATGATCGGCGCCAGGGGGTGCTGGTCGAGCTGCTCGGCGATGAGGTCGTCGACGGCGGCGATGCGTTGTTCGAGGGCGAGGATCTCGGTGGCCATCTGCCCGACCACCACGGCGGCGGCGCGTTGGCCGGGCAGGTTGACGGTCTGCTGGCGGGCGGCGGCGACCATTGCCTCGGCGACCTGGATGGCGTTCTTGACGTGGCCGCGGCGGAGCAGGGGCGGTGATCCGGTCGACGCCGGCGTGCCGGATCGCGGCCGGTGTCTGCCAGCAGGCGAGGACCATCATCGGGGCTTTGCGGTTGAGGTCGACGCGCGTTCGAGGGCGGGGCTGATGCCGGTTAGTAGTTCCTGCAGCCGGAACAGGGTGGCGACGCGCTGGCCGACGAGGTCGGCGCGGTAGCTGGTCAGGACGGTGAGTTCGGCGAGGAGCCGGTCGGAGGGTTCCAGGATGGGGATGTCGGGGCGCATGCGGATGGTCTGGGCGATGACCACGGCGTCGCGGGCGTCGGTCTTGTTCTCTCCGGCGAACGCGGCGGCCATGTGGAACGCGACGGTGCCGGAGACGTAGCGGACCTGGACCTGGCGGCGCCAGAGCAGGGTCAGTAGCAGGGCGGACAGGCCGGTGGTGACGTCGACCGCCCAGCAGACCGGACGGCCGTGCGTCGACACCTCGGCCATGACGGTGAGCAGGGCGGTCTCGTCGTTGGCTACCCGGCGGGAGTAGACCAGCCGACCGTCACCATCGACGGCGGCCACACGGGTTCGGGTTTGCCGGCACCTTCTAGCGATGCGAACACGGGTCGCGGATCTCCATCAGCGGTCTACCGAATCTCGCAGACGACGAAGCGGCGGGTGGCATCTCCTACCGTCAGCCAAACGATCTCGGCGAAACACACGCAGCCATACCCACCGCCTCCGGGCATCAGGGACTACGGCCACCGGGGCCCCGCCCGTTCGACCAACCCCACCCGCGGGGCGGGAGCGGGCGGCACCTCGAAGCTCAGCCACAGCCACGGCGGAACACACACAGCCGTACCAACTCCCGAGCCCGCGAGCACGGCAACACCGAGCCTGCCGCCGTCACCGGACGGCATCCCGGACAGGATGTGCGAGACCTGCGAGCATCAGCGCTCCATCGAGCGCGGGGCAGGCGTACGGCATGGCTGCCCATGGCCGCCGGTCCACCGGCCGCCGTTCCCGCGACCAGGCTGATTCCCACGCCAGCCGTCGTTGCAGCGGCTTGAATAGCGGTGTGCAGATCAGCAAGGACGGGCGGGACTGGCGCATCGGGACCGCCGCCGACGTGGGTTGGATCGCTGGTCACACGACTGCCGGCGTCTCGATCACCACCGCCATCCCGCCGGTCTTCGACGCCTACGCCACCACGTACCAGACCGACGAAGTCACCGCCGCTGCCTATGAGCACGCCCTGGTCGAGGACCTCGGCGCGCACACCCCCGACCAGCCGTGGTGGTTGGCATACCTCGACACCGGTGCCCACGACGTCGTCTTCCCGCACGCTCCGAGGGTGTTCCTCTACTGGAACTGGCCGTACGTGCTGGTCGAGGCCGGCCCCGAGCAAGCCCTCACCTGGCGCACCGGTGGGCACATCCGCCACCCGCACGGCGCGCTACCCGACCTGTTCTTCCCGGCCGACCGGTCATGGCTGGTCTCTGCCCTCTGGGACGACACCTGGACCTGCCTCGGCGGCCCGGAACAACTGATCCACACCCTCGAACGTGACCCCCTGGCCAACGCCCGACGGGTCCGACTCGACGAAGACGCGCTGCCACCGGGGCTGACCCGCGAGTGAGGCCCAGCGCCCAACCCGGTTGCGCCACCCTCTCTGCCTTATCGCACCAGCCATCTGCCGGAGCCGCACGTGTCGCCGCGAGGGGCCGACACGCCGGCAGTCGCCTATAAAACGGCCAGCAGATCTTTTCCCTGCTGGATGTCCTGCCCGCCTCGTTCGAGGATCTACCCGAGACGCTGGATGCGGCCACGAAGGCCAAGATCGCCCACCGGCTGGAGCATGAGGGCCTGCTGACGCAGGCACAGTGGGCCGACCTCAACCCCTGATCCGGGTACTGCTTGGCGGTGATATACGGCGGCTGATATCGGGCGGCGAACCGTGCGTCAGGTTTCGAGGCCTGCGAGGTCGAGGCGTTCGAGCAGGCTGGGCTTGCGGGCGTGCGCCGCCCGTAGCTCGGCCAGCCGGTGTCGGAACGATGCGCTGTCTCCGTCGCGTTCGTCGAGGTCGCGCAGGTCGACGAGGAGTTGAACGGCGGTGTCGTACTCCCGGGGTTTCTTCGTGGCGATGAGTTCGTCGACCCGCTGCCATGCGGCGGGTTGGTCGACTGCGAGGGTGTCGAGGTGCCGTTGCCGGGCGGCTGCGGCGGAGCGTTCCCGGCGGACCCGGTCGCGTTCACGCTGCTCGGTGTCCCGTCGTTCCCGCACGGCGCGCAGGTCCGCGGCGGTGGCGAGTAGTTCCCCGGCGGTACGGACGGCCGCCGGGGCGGACGCGTCGGCGGGATGCGCGTCGCGGTAGCGGCGCAGCAGTCGGTTTCGTAGGTGGCTGTCGCTGCCGGTGATCAGGTCGGTCAGGATGGCGTCCTTGTCCCGAGCGGGCAGCCCGACGACCCAGGTGCGTAGTTGCACGGCGGTCGGTTCACCGGAGGCGGCCGGCGACGACCCGGCCGCCGCAGCCGCAATCAGATCAGAGTCGACGCGCAGGAACTCGGCGACGGCGGTGAGGGGCGCGTCGAGGGTGCCGATGCCGGCGGGGACGGGCGGTTCGGGCTCGTCGTCGGCGATCTCCTCGGACTGTACGCAGCGGAGCCAGGCCAGGTAGAGCAGGCGCAGGTCGCCGGCGGCGAGGCCGGCCCGCACCGGGATGATGGAGGCGAGCAGACCGTGGCCGTCGAGGTCCCACTCGTCGGTGCCGTCCTCGTCCTCGTCATGCAGGTCGATGATGACGTGCTTGCCGGCGGTCCAGGCGGACGCGCTGTCACTCTGGCAGTACTGGGCGACGGTTGCGGGGTCGAGCACGTGTTTCGGTAGCCGCAGCATGAGTTGGCGGGTGCCCCAGTTCGCCAGGTGCAGGTGCGCGTCAAAGTATCGTTCCATCAGCTTGCGCGGGTCGCCCTTGAAGTTGCCCCACTCGTAGGTGTTCACGAAGCTGGTGGCGGTGATGTCGGCCCGGGTGGACAACGACCGCAGTTCGGCCCGCTCCCGGCCGGTGAGGGGTCGGTCGACGGCGGTGAACTCGTAGTACTGGTACTCGCTCACCGTGACCTACCTCCCGGCCCAGTGCCGGTAGGCGTCGATCCACGCGGCGCCGTCCGGCGGCGGGGTGGGGATCGGCAGGTCGAGTAGGTCGATCCTCTGCCGGTGGTGGCCTCGGGTGCAGATCGCGACGATGGTGTCCGCGGTCAGCTCGACCTTCCGCACGGTGACCTCGACGCCGAGGACGGTGGTGGTGAATGGCACCGCCAGATGCTCCTCGATCATGGTGAACAGGCCGGCGCGTTCGTCCTCATAACCGTCCGTGTCGACGGTGGCTTCCTCGACCATCGCCTCCAGCGTGGCGTTACCGTTCGATGCCATCAGCGGAGGATAGCGGACCGGCGCCGGGGTGTTCGGAGCCCGATGCGCGAGGATTGTCGGCATGGATTCGGTGGCCGAGTTCGTCGATCCTCGGCGGGAGGTGGAGCGGTTACGGGCGGAGAACGCCCGGCTCGGACGCCTGCTGGAGTTGCGCGGTCAGGACACGTCCGCGGCGCCGGAGCAGTTATCCGCTCCGGTTGAGCCGCCGGGGCTGGTCACCATGGCTTCGCCGACTCGGGACAAGCTGGCGTTGTTCGCCGACCGGTTCCGGGCCCGGGCCGACGTGTACGCCGTGCGGTGGGACAACGCCCGTACCGGCGCTGCCGGGTGGATGCCCGCGGTAGCCGGCGGTTGGCGTAAGGCTATGGACCGGCGGGGTGCCACCCACCTGCCACGGACGACGGAGGTCGTCCCGGCGCATCTGGTCGGCGACGTGTTCATGGGCCTGTACCCGCTGATGCCCGGCAACACCTCTGCCACTTCGTCGTGGCCGACTTCGACGGGCCGACGGCGATGCTCGACGCCCTCGCGTACGTGAAGGCGGCACGGCTTGTACAAGACCGAACTGATCAAACCGCGACGGCCTTGGCGCAGCCTCGCCCAGGTCGAGCTGGCCACCGCCGAATGGGTCGACTGGTACAACCACAACCGCCTGCACTCCGCGATCGGACACCGCCCGCCCGCCGGACACGAATCGATGTTCTACGCTCACCACCAGCCCGACCAGCCTGAACTGGTCACAGTCTGAGGACTCCACCAGACCCGGGGCGGTTCAGAACAACGGTCTGACCAGATCTCGGTCGCGAGTGGGCAGCGGGCGCCTTCATGACCGGTGGAGCTGTCCGAGATTACGAACGGATCGCGCATCGATCCTCTTCGGCCTAGTTGGCCAGCCATTGAGCAGCGATTTCGGTGATGATTGCGCCGCCCCGGTCGTTGAGGTGGATGTGGTCGACGTGCAGTTCTCGTCCGCCGTTGCGGGCGACCTCGTCCCAGCTTTGGCCGAGTAGGTAGTGCTGGGTCGCTGCGCCGAAGGCCAGCAGGAAGCTGAAGTCGTATGGTGCGGGGTCGCCGCCGCGCTGCCGGAGGAGGTCGGCTAGCTGCTCGTGTACGGGCAGGTAGTCGACCTGGGTGCGGGTTGCGGTCTCTTCGATCACGGTGTTGTAGGCGGTGAGTTTCTGGTTGAGGTCGGCGTCCAGGTCCTCGCCGAGCGGCGGCAGGGACATCAGCGCGATCCGGGCGGTGGTGCGGGACTTGACACGGTCGACGATCGCGCCGAGGTTGTCCCGGTACTGATCCAGCGGTACGCCATCGCGTACGTCGTTGCCGCCGATCAGGATCGTGACCGCGGTGGGGCGGCATGCGACGATGTCGGTATCGACCCGCTGGCGCAGGTCGGCGCTGGTGTTGCCGTTGATGCCGGCGTTGACGAACTCGTACTCGCGGTATTCGGGCCGTTCGCGAAGTGCGCCCACCCAGTCCGCGCCGAGAGTGCCCTGGGTCGAGCTGGAGCCGGCCGCGACGCCGGTGGGACGCGCGTCTGGCTTGCGGCCGTCGGCACAGGCTTCGGCTGGTGGGTTGGCGGGCGGCCGGACGAAGGTGAGGTATCCGACGGTGCCTGCGGCGCCGAGTACACCGACGAGCAGCAGGCACGCGGCGATGATGATTCGTTTCTTCATGGTCAGTACCCCAGGGAGATGGTGTGGTCGGCGGTGGTCGGGTTGTCCAGTGCGGCGAGGATGGCGTGGGCGAGATCGACACGGGCGATGGTGATGCCGCCGCGGACGTTGCGGTCGATGGCGGTGCGATAGGGGCGGTGCTTGCCGTCGGTGAGGCGCGGCGGTCGCATGATCGTCCAGTCCAGGTTGCTGTCGCGGATGGCCTGCTCGGTGCGGGCGAAGTCGGCGAATGCCTTCCGGAGGTAGCGCCGCAGCATTGGCTTGACCACGGTGCGGGTGAACGGGCCGTCGCCGGCGTCGACGACGTGTCCGCTGGCGGTGACGACGATCAGGCGCCGGGTGCTCTCGGCGCGCATCGCGGTGATGATCGCGGCGGCGCTGTCGGCGCACACCGAGGCGTCCGTTCTGGCGCGCGGGCCCAGCGCTGACACCACCGCGTCCTGGCCAGACACGGCTGGCCGGATCGCGTCGGGGTTCATGGCATCGGCGGTCACCGGTTCGAGTCGCGGGTGGTCGACCTGCGGCAGGCGGGCCGGGTCGCGCACGACAGCGGTGACGTGATGGCCGGCGGCGAGCGCCTGGAGCACGACGTGTTGTCCGGTGCCGCCGGTGGCGCCAAAGACGGTGAGGCGCATGCATGCCCTCCAAGGGGTTAGTGATCACTAACCCCCATACTGGGCTAGTGATCACTAACCTGTCAACCAGTGAGACGAGGGCGACATGAGCACCCGGGAACGGATCCTCGACGCGGCCGAGCAGATCCTGCGGACACGCGGAGTTGCGCTGGCCACGACAAAGGAGATCGCGCAGGCGTCGAAGGTCTCGGAGCCCACGCTCTACAAGTACTTCGACGACAAGGAGCAGCTGCTGCTCGCCGTCCTCAAGGAGAGGCTGCCCGGCCTGTCCCGGATCTCGGTCCGGCCAGGCACCGGCGACGTCGAGGACAACCTCGCCGAACTCGCGCACGCGGTCTTGGACTTCTACCAGCAATCGATTCCCATGCTGGGCGCGCTCCTCGCCGACCCGCAGCGCATGACAGCACACCGGGTGGCGATGAACCGGCACGGCGGTGGCCCTGACAAGGCGGTCGCCATCTTCGCCAACTACCTGCGGGCCGAGCAGGCCATCGAACGCATCAACCCCGACGCAGACCCGGACGCAACCGCGTCCTTACTGATCGGCGCATGCTTCCATGAGGCGTTCCTGCGCTACTACTCCCAAGGACCGGCCGCAGCCGCCGCCCCACGCGCATCCGCCGAGGCGTTGGCCCGGGCCGCTGTCCGCCCACTGCTGTAACCCCACCGCTGTAGACACCACGTTGCTGCCGTCTGCCTTTTCGTGGCAAGCGACCGTCACAACAGGCTTACGCGGCATCCGCGTCTGCCGCTGACATGGCGCGCCAGTCGTCCCGACACCGTCACTGTCGGCGCAGGTCGTCCCCGCAACCGGTCGGCACACCCGGGTGACCTGACCGACGTCGTCGTAGGAGTAGATCGCCCGGGACGTGCTCCCACCCCGGGTGGTGGTCACCGTATCCGGCGCGCCCGCCAGGTTCCGCGTGACGTCCTGACTGACCAGCGTCGTACTGCCAGACGTGTGCGCCACCCGGGTCAGCGAGCTGGCCCGGTCATAGGTGTAGGCGCTGGACGGGCCGCCCTGGCGGGTGACGCTCGTCCGGTTACCCGCCACGTCGTAGCTGTAGCTGACCTGCCAACTCGTGGCGCCGCTGGTGAGCTTCGTGCCACTCATCCGGTGGTCGTCACGCCAGGTGTAGTTCTGCACCCGCCCGTCCGGCAGGGTACGCCGCTTCAGCTGGCCGTTCTTGTTCCAGCCGTACCCGAAGGTCTTGCCACCGCAGACGATGCTGTTCACCCGCCCGGCGGTGTCGTAGCCGTAGGTCGCGGTGCTGGTCCCGTTGCTCGCCGTCTTGATCTGCCCGGCACCGTCGTAGGTGTAGCTGAGGTCCGGGGTGGTGTCGCTGTAGTCCACCTTCGTCGTGCGACCCGTCCGGTCGTACGCGTACGTGATGGAGCCAGCGGGGAGGGTCATCGTGTCGACCAACCCGTCCCAGGTGTAGGTGTATCCGGTGACCCGGCCGGTGGGGGGTTTTGACGGCGGTGACCCGGCCGGACTTGTCGTAGTCGTAGTCGTAGATCTTGCCCAGCGGCGTGGTCACCGTCTCCAGGTTGCCGGCCAGATCGTAGCCGAACGAGGTGGCCGGACGGTTCGGCGCGCTTACATTCTGGACTCGACCGAGTTTGTCGTACTCGTAGGCGGTGGGACGGTTGTTCGCGTCGAAGACCTTGGTGGGCCGGTTGCTCGCGTCGTACTCGGTCACCGTGGACCGGCCCAACGGGTCGATGATCTTAGTGCGGTTGCCGGCCGCGTCGTACTGGAAGGAGGTGGCGAATTCGGCAGCCGTGGCCCCGACGACGTTGCCACGCGGATCGGTCATCGATTCGAGGCGACCGTCGTTGTCGTACTTCCAGGTGGTGGTGTGGCCAAGCGGGTTCACCTCGTGGGTACGCAGGCCGTCCGGGTCGTGGTCATAGCTGGTGGTCTTGGTGAGCGCGTCGATGGTCGCGTCGAGCCGCCCGGTGTCGTCGTACTGCCAGGAGGTGACGGCGCCGCTCGGGTCGGTCACCGACGTCTGGTTGCCGGCCTTGTCGTAGCCGTACTTGGTGATCCGCTGCAACGGGTCGATCACCTGTGTCGGCCGGTTGGCGTCGTCGTACCTGGTCTCCGTCACGGCGCCGGACGGGTCGGTGACCGACGTCGGATACCCTTCGTTGTCGTATCCGTAGTTGGTCGTGTCGGTCGCCGGATCTCCGCCCGTGGCGTTGCCGCGCGGCCCGACGACGTGATGCAGCCGGCCGCCGCAGTGACACTTACAGATCCTTGGTCAGATGGTGACGACCACCTTGCCGGTCGCGTGCCCGCCCTCGACGTGCCGAATGGCGTCGGGCACTTCGGTCAGCGAGAAGGTCCGGTCGACCACCGGCCGGACCTGCCCGGCCTCGATGAACTCCGTCAACGCCACCAGATTCGCCGTGCTCTCCTTGGCCACCAGCGGCACCAGCCGCTGACCGACGAGGGGTGACAGCGCCAACGCCCGCAGCTGCCGGTCGAAGCCCTGCAACCACTTCCCGTCGCTCGCCTCCCCGCCGACCAGGACGAGCGTCCCCTTCGGCGTGAGCACCCGGCGCAGCCGGGACAGCGGCCGGTTGCCGGCGGTGTCGACGACGACGTCGTACCGCTGGTCGGGGAGGTCGGCGCGGGTGTAGTCGACGACGTCGTCCGCGCCGAGGGAGCGGACCAGGTCGAGCTTGCCGGGCCCGCAGACGCCGGTGACGAGCGCGCCGGCCGCGCGGGCGAGCTGGACGGCGTATGAGCCGACGCCGCCACCGGCGCCGATGACGAGGACCCGCTGGCCGGGGCGCACCCGGGCGGCGTCGCGGACGGCGGTGAGGGCGGTCTGCCCGGAGACGGGGACGGCCGCGGCCTCGGCGTAGGTGAGGTTGGCGGGTTTCGGGGCGAGCCGGTCGGCGGGAGCGAGGGCGTACCCGGCGAAGCTGCCGGCGCCGGTGCCGTAGACCGCGTCGCCGGGAGTGAACCCGGTGACGCCGGGCCCGACGGCGCTGACCACGCCGGCCAGGTCCAGGCCGGGGACCCGGTTGCGGGGGCGGAGCAGCCCGTAGCCGAGGCGTACCGCGTAGGGCAGGCCGGTCATCAGGTGCCAGACGCCGGGGTCGACGCCGGCGGCGCGGACCTGCACGAGCACCTGGCCGTCGCCGGCGGTGGGCATGTCGACGTCGGCGAGGCGGAGCAGGTCGGCCGGCCCGTATCGGTCCTGGACGATGGCTTTCACGATTCCTCCTGCGGGTACTGGAACACGTCGGTGAGGGGTACGCCGAAGACGGCGGCGATCTGGAAGGCCATCTCCAGCGAGGGCGAGTAGCGGCCCTGCTCGATGGCGATGACGGTCTGTCGGGTGACGCCGACCCGGCGGGCCAGTTCGGCCTGGGTCATCTCGTCGTGGGCGAAGCGCAGCGCCCGGATGGCGTTGGTGATCCGGGTCGGCTTCACCACGACTGGAATCCCCGCCGGTAGGCGACGATCTTCGCGACCGAGCCGACTACCGCCGACAGCGTGAAGCACAGGTAGATGACGTTGGCGATCCAGAACTGGTCCCAGTCCGCGAGGGCCATCGCCAGGGCGGCGACGCCGCCGACGATCACGAAGGACTGGCCGATGTGGTCGCCGAGTCGGTGGATCTCCCGGTCCCGCTGATCCTTCTCGTTGGCGCCCTCGGGCGAGACGATCGAGACGACGATGTTCAGGACGATCGACACCACGATCGCCGCGGCCACCGTGGTCAGCAGCGGGCCCGCGTAGGGGACGTCCGCGAGCGGGTCGCCGTCCGCGCGGCCGAGGACCACCAGCACGTACGCGCCATAGGCGGCGACCGACACCAGCGCCATGATCCATGCGCGCTTCTCTTCGAAGGCCACCAAACCTCCCCGGGTAAAGAATCTTTGACATCATCAGTGTCAAGGAGAGCAGACGCGATGTCAAGGATTCTTTACTTCCTTGAGAACGTCGGACCGGTGGTCGGCTCGTCCAGGAAGAGCAGGCCCGGGTTGCCGACGATGCCGACCGCGACGTCGATGCGGCGGCGCTGACCGCCGGAGAGCGTACTGACCCGCGCCTTCGTCTTCTCGGTCAGCCCGACCCGCGCGATCACCTCGTCGAGGTCGCGCGGTTGGGGGTAGTACCTGGCGAAGTGATGAACGGTCTCCCGTACGGTGAGCTCGCTCAGATTGGATGCGTCCTGCAGGACGATCCCGATGCGGTAGCGCCAGCGGCGACCCGCCCGCTGCGGGTCCTCACCGAGCACCGTGACCTCTCCACCGTCGCGGTCGCGATACCCCTCGAGGATCTCGACGGCGGTGGTCTTGCCCGCGCCATTGGGCCCGAGCAGGGCGAAGATGTGCCCCTTCGGGATGTCGAGGTCGACGCCGTCCACCGCATGGTTGTCGCCGTACCGCTTCGTCAGGCCGCGGACGCGTACAGCCGGTTCTTCATTCATGCCCTACATGGTCGCCACCCCGGACCTCCAGCGGGACGACCGGCGGATTGACAGGCGGTGTCCACCGTTCGGTGGACACCCACGTGGTGACGCCGAGCCGAGGTGGTGATGGCACGCCACGACCGTCTCCACCGGCCGCGGCCACCGTCGGGACGTACCCCCGACGGTGGCCACTCGACCGCGGGCGGTGCCGCTATCCCTTGATCGCCGCGTCCAACGCCTTCGCCAGGTCGTCATGCCCGGCGAGGTTGGGGCGCGGGTAGTAGATCTCCCGGGACGTGCTCCCGCCCCGGGCGGTGGTCACCGCGTCCGGCGCGCCAGCATCACCACCCGGCACGCGCAGCCAAACTCGCCACGCTGCTGCCACAAGCTCTCGAGGCACCGCACTGACGGTAGGGTCGGGTGGGCTGGGCAGGCGATGAGGGACACCGGCCAGGACCAGGGCGTCGCGACCAGCAGGGTGTCGCCGGCGCCCCGCGCCTGACCGCCCTTCCGGTCTGCCTAGGTATTAGGGTGGGTGGCTGTTCGGGTCGTATGGAAGGAAGACGATGACCGCGCAACCATCTCGGCCTTCGTTCGGCTTGGACGACTTCGGGCTGGACGACCGGATGCGACTGTTCGGTTACGTCACGGCGGAGAACCGGTTCGCCTACCTGTGGCTGCTGCGGGCCTTCGACTCGGCACGGTCCAGCTACCACGTCGTGCTGCACACCTCTGACGTGGCCGCGGCGCTGGCAGCGTTGCACGAGGCGAACGCCGACTGCCCGGATCCGGCGCAGATGGAGCTGCCGCGGCTGCTCGACGCCCTGGTGGACTGGGGGGTGCTCGACCGGGGGCAGGACGGTTCCCGGGCCACGACGTTGGCGGAGTACCGCAACCGGCACTCGGTTTACCAGTTCACCGAGGCCGGATACCGCGCTCACCGGGCGGTGGAGGCGGTGTTGTCGGCGAGCATGGACGACTCGACACTGTCCCGGCTGGTCTTCGCCGACCTTTTGGCGGACCTGAACGCGCTGGCGGCGGCCAACGAGGCCGGGGACGCGGAGGAGGTCTACCGCAAGTTCAACCGGCTGGACCGGGCGTTGGCCGACATCGCCGAGCGGGCCGCCCGCTTCTATCACATGCTGGGCGATCTGGGACGGACCAACGACGTGCGGCCGGAGGCGTTCCTCGCCCACAAGGACGCGCTGCTGGCTCACCTGCGGGACTTCCACGACGAGCTGCAGCGGTACACCCCTCGGCTACGCGCGGCGGTGCACGAGGTGGAGGCGACGGGGCTGGACCGGCTGATTGAGGCGGCCGCCGAGGCCGACGAGCGACTGTTCCACACCCCGGTGCAGCGGCTGGAGGACTGGCGGCGGCGCTGGGCGGGGCTGCGGTCCTGGTTGGCGCCGCCAGGACCGGAGCAGCTCAGCGAGGCGGACCGGTTGTCGGACGCCACCATCGCCGCGATCGGTGACGTCCTGGCCCTGCTGCGCCGGGTCACCGAGGCACGCCGTGGCGGGGTGAGCCGGGAGTCGCAACTGCGGCACCTGGCCGCGTGGTTCACCCACACCGGCACCCAGGAGGCAGCGCACGCCCTGTTCGACGTGGTGTTCGGTCTCGGCGCTCCCCGCCACGTCGGGGTGGCGCACCCGGATCCGGAGGCGATCGCGAGCCGGCTGTCGTGGTGGGAGGCACCGGCGGTGGAGCTGTCCCGCACCCTCGTGGCCTCGGGTCGGGCGCCCGGGCAGGGTCGGGGACGGCCTGCTCGGCTGGACCGGGTCGACGACCGCCGGCACCGGCTGCGCGGTGACCAGCTCGCTCGGGAGCGCCGGTTGGCCGACGCGGCGAGGGCGCTGGCTGCCGAGGGGGGCACTGACGGCCGGTTGGACACCTCGCAGACCCAGGTCCTGCTGCGACTGCTCGACATCGCATTGGCCGCACGGGTCGGTGGCGCGGCAGCGGTGCCGCTGGCGGCCGCCGCGCACGGCGTCCGACTGACCCTCACCCCCAAGCCGGGGCGGTTCACCACGGTGAGCACCGCCGAGGGCCGGCTGCATCTGGACGGGTACGCGCTGACGGTCACCGCCGCGCAGCACACCGCGGTCCGCCGTCCCGAGCTGGTGCCGGCGTGACCGCGGAACCGGGCGCACTCCGGGCGGCGGTCCACCGGTTCGCCGTCGATGTCCCGGAGTTGGAGCTGGCGGACTACCAGCGGGCGATCCGGCTGATCCTGCGCCACCCGCTGATCACGGCGACCTGGCCCGACGAGCGGGCACTGCCCCGGGTGCGGCGGTTCGCCGCCACCCTGCGCCGGGACCTCGCCGAGGCGTTCGGGTACCGGCTGGAGCTGCACGGTTCGACGGCCCGGCTGGTGCGGGTGAAGGACCAGCTCGACGGCACCCAGCCGGCGGCGTCCCGCACCGGACGGCCGTTCGACCGGCAGCGCTACGCGTACCTGGCGCTGTGCCTGGCGGTGCTGGGTCGGGCCGGGATCCAGATCACCCTCAGCGAGTTGGCCGACTCGGTGGCCGGTGACGCGAACCGGATAACCGGCCTGGGGCTGGATCCGGACCACGGCCCGGATCGGCGGGCGTTCGTGGACGCGGTCGGCTGGCTGGAAGAGCGTGGCGTGCTCCGGCTGGCCGACGGCTCCAGCGCCGCCTGGGCCAGCGACCCCGGGGCCGGTGAGGCGTTGTACGACGTCGCGCGGGACGTGGTGTTCGCGTTGTTCCGGCCGACCCGGGTGGTGCAGCACGTCGAGTCGGTGTCGGCGCTGCTCGACCGGGCGATGACCAGCAGCGGCAACGCCGAGCGCCGGCAGGCGGCACAGGCGGCCCGGCGGGCGGTGGTGGAGTCGCCGGTCGTCTACCACGCCGACGTCGAGCCTGCGGTCGCCAACCATCTGCGCGGTTCGGCGCTCGCCGCCGACCTGGCCCGGTTGACCGGCTTGCGGGTCGAGCGGCAGGCCGAGGGGGTGCTGCTGGTGGACACCGCCGGGTTCACCGGGGAACGGTTCCCGGGCACCGGTTCGGTGGCGCAGGCCGCGGTGCTGCTCGCGGTGGAGATGGCCGACCGCGTGGTGGACCCGGACGGCCGCCGGGTCAAGCGGCTCGCCCCGCCGGACGGGCACGGGCGGCAGCAGGCGCTGGTGGGTCAGATCGACGTCGGCCTGCCCACGGCCACCCTGGTACGCCTCGGCGACTCCGACCCGACCGAGCCGTGGACCACCGGCGACGAGGGCGGCACCGACGAGACCGACGGCGCCGGCCGGTTGCCGTTCGTCACCGACAGCTTCCTGCGTACCGCCGTCAGCGAGATCCTGCAGCGGTACAGGACCGCGTTCGGGGCACAGTGGCACGCCGACCCGGACCGGCTGCGCGACGAGGCGGTGGCGTTGCTGGAACGGTTCGGCGCGGTCACCGTCGTGCCTGGCGGGGTGCTCGTCCGACCGCTGGTCGGTCGCTACCGCCACACCGTCGCCGCGGTCAAGCCCCGCGCGACGACCGAAACCCTCTTCTGACCCTCGGGAAGTTGATCGTGATCGAGCAACGTGCCGTCCGCCGGTTCGCCCCCACCCGGGCCGGGATCATCAACCTGTGGGACTACCGGGACGAGGAGTTCTGCTTTGTCGACGGGTGGCTGGTGCTGCGCGGGCCGAACGGCTCCGGCAAGACCAAGGCGCTGGAGGTGCTGTTCCCGTTCGTTCTCGACGGGCGGATCGAGCCTCGCCGGCTCAACCCGTTCGCCAGCGAGGACCGGACGATGAAGTCGAACCTGCTCTACCGAGGGCAGGAGGTCACCCACGCGTACGTGTGGATGGAGTTCGGCGACGGCGAGCAGTACGTGACGGTCGGCATCGGGTTGCGGGCGCACCGGCACGTCGACCGGGTGACCCGTTGGCACTTCGTGGTCGACGGCCGGGTGGGGGTGCACTTCTCCCTGCTGGACGCCGACGACCGGCCGCTGAACCGCCGCGACCTGATCGACCGGTTGGGGGCCGACGCGGTGCGGGACTCGGCGGAGGACTACCGGCATCTCCTCGACGCCCGGCTGTTCGGCCTCGGTCCGGCCCGCTACGAGCAGCTACTGGACCTGGTGCTGACCCTGCGCAAGCCGCAGCTGGCCAAGGACCTCAACCCGGTCGAGTTGTCCCGCACCCTGCAGCGCGGGCTGCGTCCGGTCGAGGACCA
Source organism: Micromonospora sp. NBC_00617 (assembly GCF_045161355.1). Classification (NCBI taxonomy): domain Bacteria; kingdom Bacillati; phylum Actinomycetota; class Actinomycetes; order Micromonosporales; family Micromonosporaceae; genus Micromonospora; species Micromonospora sp. NBC_00617. The sequence goes on from NZ_CP107751.1 coordinate 5,220,581, forward strand.
CCTGCTGGTGGAGGCCGCCCGTTCGTTCGACGACATGGAGGCGGTCGCCCGTACCCTCGAAGGGCTGGTGGCCGCGGACGGTGCCACCGCAGGTTTCCTGGCGGTCTACTCGACCTACCTGCGCACGCACGCCCGGGCGGCCGCCGACGCCCTGACCGCCCGCCGCGACGCGGTCGCCACCCGGTCGGCCGCACTGGCCGACGCGCGCCACGCGGCCGTCGCGGCGACCGAGGCCGAGTCGACGGCCGGCACCCGCCTGCGGGCCGTCGAGGGCGAGCCCGGACGGCTGCGCGCCCACCTGGACAGCCTGAGGGCCTCGGCGGCGTACCAGTCCCACGAGCAGCTCGCCGACCTGGAACGGCACGTGCACGACCTGGTCGAGGCGGCCGAGCGGGCCGGCAGGACCGTTGCCGCCGAGGAGACGGCGGCGGCCCGGCGCCGTACCGAATGGGAACGGGCGATGGTGGCGACCCGGGACGCGCGGGCGGCGGCCGACCGGCTCGCCGCCGAACTCCTGCTCGACGCCGAGACGGCCGGAATCACCTGGAGCGCCGACGACGCCACCCCGGACGACCTCGCGGCCCGGATCACCGCCCGGGCCGCTGCGCGCCGCGACGACGTGCGCGCCGTCCGCACGCAGGTGGCGCGGCACGACCAAGCCGAACGCGACCACTCCCGGGCCGCCACCGACGCGGCCGGGGCCACGGCCGCCGCAGCCGATGCCGAGCAGGCCGAGCGGAACGCCGAGGACACCGTCGCGCAGGCCCGCACGCGGCTGCGCGCCCAGCTCGGGCAGTGGGCGCAGGACAACGCCGAGCTGCTGGCCGACGTCGCGCGTCCAGAGCTGGCCGGTGCCCTGGCCGCCGCCGTGGACACCAGCGGTGAGCCGGGCGCGCAGACCCTGCGGGAGGTGTACGCGGAAGCCACCGCCGCCGCGGTGACCGAGCGGCGAGACCGGCTCGCGGCGTTGGCGGCGCACCGCGCGGTGCTGGCCGACCGACGCGCCGAGGTCGACACCGAACGGGACCGGATCGCCGCCGAGCACGACGACGCACCGCCCGTCCCGGTGACCCGGCCGGCGACCCGCACCGGCCGACCCGGCGCACCGCTGTGGCGACTGGTCCGTTTCGCCAACGGGGTGAGCGGCGCGGACGCGGCGGCCATCGAGGCTGCGCTGCACGCCGCCGGGCTGCTGGACGCCTGGCTGCACCCGAGCCCCGAGACTGCGGCGACCGCGCTGGCCGGCGACGACCTGGACGGCTACCTGCTGCCGCTCCCGCCGCACCGGCGGCCGACCGGCGCCACCCTTGCCGACGTGCTGATCCCCGAGGAGCAGGCGGACGTGCCCGCCGCGCGGATCAGCGAGGTGCTCACTTCGGTGGCACTGGCCGACTCCGCATCCATAGAGGCGGGCGCCGCGCCGGTGACGGTCGGGGTCGACGGCCGCTACGCCCAGGGCGTCGGCCTCGGGCGATTCGCCAAGACCTCCTGCGAGTACATCGGCGCGACCGCTCGAGCGGCCCGCCGCGCCGCCCGGGTCGCCGAGTGCGACCGGCAGCTGGCGACCATCGACGGCGACCTCGGCGCGGTAGACCGCGACCGCGCGTCCGTCGAGGCGCTGCTGGCGGCGGTGGACGCGGCCGCCGCGCAGCTGCCGGCACCCGCGCCGGTCCACGCGGCGCTGCGGGAGCTGGACCGGGCGGCCGCCACGCTGCGCGCCCGGCAGGAGGCCAGCGCGGCCGCCGCCGCCCGGCTCGACCAGGCCCTGGCCGAGCGGGCCGCCGCTACGGCTGCCCTGCGCCGGACGACGGCGGAGCGGTCGCTGCCGGTGGACCGTGTCGATGACACCGCCGAGGCAGTGGACCGCTTCGAGAAGCGGGGCGTACGGCTGGAGAGCGCGCGGCCGGCCGCCACACGCGCCGCCGAGCAGGAGGACCAGGCGCGGCAGCGGCACGACGAGGCGGTCGACCGGTTCACCGCCGCGCAGGACACCGCACGTACCGCCCATTCCCGTCACCGGGACAAAGCCGAGGCGTACCGGACGCTGCGCGACAGCGTGGGCGCCGACGCGGAACGGGTACTGGCCGACGTGGCCCGCACCGCCGACCAGATCACCGAGGCGGAGCAGGCCGTCGAGCAGGCCCGCACCCAACTCGGTGCTGCCCGGGAACGGCGGGCCGCCGGCCTGACCCGGGTGGAGCTGGGCGAGCAGGCCGTGACCGCCGCCGCTGCGGAGGCGCAGCACGACGCCCAACGACTGCGCCCGTACGCCCAGCCGGACCTGCTGGGCCTGCTGCGCTGCCCGACCGACCTGCGCTGGCCGACGCAGACCCCGGGTGACGAGCTGCATCCGCAGGTGGCAGCCCTGCACGAGGCGATTCTCGCCGCCACCCGGGAGTTGAGCCCCACCGAGACGTCACTCAAGCAGAGCGCCACCCGGCTGACCACCGCGCTGACCGAGTTGCAGGCACAACTGCCGGCAGCCGGCCTCGACCACCGGCCCGAATGGGACACCGACGACGGGGTGATCGTGGTCCGGGTCGCCGACGAGCAGGGCCTGACCCCGGTCGCTCACTTCGCGGACCGGATCGCCCGCGAGCGCCGCGACCAGGAGCAACTGCTGACCGACTCCGAGCAGCGGGTACTGGAGGACGCTCTGCTCGGGCAGCTCGCCCGGCAGATCCATCATCGGACCATCGAGGCCCGCGACCTGGTGGCGGCGATGGACAGCCAGATGCGGGCCCGCCGGATGTCCTCTGGGCTCACCGTCGGCGTCGGCTGGCGGCTCGCCGATGACCTCGACGCCGAGCAACGCGACGTGTGCAAGCTGCTCGAACGCGATCCGGCCCGGCTCGGGCCGGCCCAGCTCACCGCGATGCGCCGGCACTTCGCCGCCCGGATCAAGACGGCGCGGGCGGCAGCGCCCGAGCGGCCGTACCGGGAGCTGCTCGGCGACGTCCTGGACTACCGGCAGTGGCGAACGTTCGCGTTCACCCTGCACCGACCCGGTGGCGGCACGGAGGCGCTGACCCGGGCCCGGCACAGCCAGCTCTCCGGCGGCGAACAGTCGGTCTCCCTGCACCTGCCGCTCTTCGCCGCCGCCAACGCGCTGTTCGGTTCGGCGCGGCCGGACGCACCCCGGCTACTCGGCCTCGACGAGGCGTTCGCCGGGGTGGACGACACCGGCCGAGGTGAACTGATGGCCCTGGCGAAACAGTTCGACCTGGACCTGTTCATGACCGGCTACGACCTGTGGGCCACCCACCCGGCGGTCAGCGGCGCCGCCCACTACGACCTGTCCCACTCCGCCGTGGAACACGCGGTGTCCACCGTGCTGCTGGTCTGGGACGGCTCGACCAACGTCGCCGACTTCGACGGAACGCTGGCTCGCGCACTCGGCTCCCCGGAAACCCGCCGCACCCCGGACGATCGCGGAGAATTCGAGCGCGCCGGTGTCCTCGTCGACCTCGCCGACGAATGACCGGCGGGCCCGACGACCGGCCGTCAGACCGGCTCGATGGACAGTCGCTGACCGAGCAGCCAGAGCGGCCTGGCGATCACGGCGGATCGACGAACCTGGTCGAGCAGCCGGGCTGGCGGCGGTTGCTGACGGCCGCACGGCGCAGCCTGGAACGCACCGGCGGTCGGCTCGACTCCACCGTGACGCTGGCCGCCCCCACCGACGACGAACGCTTCGTGATCATCGGCATCACCGGCACCCACCGTTCCGCCACAGCGTCCCGACTCAGCGTCCGCCTCACCGAGGTGGACGAGCACCTGCGGGCGGCACATGGAGTCAGCCTCGGCGACGTGCTCACCGCGACGGCCCCGCTGCGCAACCGGCCGGCCGACCTGAAACGCGAGGCGGTGGCCCGCGACGCCGTCCTCGCCCTGGCCAATGACAGCCGGCACGCCAGCACCGCCTGGTACGCCGAATGGCTCGACGGCCTGCGCCGCGACGGCAGCCTGACCCGCGTCGTCCGCACCGGACTGCCGTTCGAGGACGTCGTCCGCGTCCTGGATGCGCTGCCCGCGGCCGACGAACCGATGCCGGTCTTCGCCGACCGGTTGCTGGACGACACGAAGGCCCTCACCGAAGGGCCGCTGCGCGGGCTCGTCCTCCGTGCCGTCGCCACGTGGCAACAGACGGCGCTACCGGTCGACGGCGAGCAGGAACGGGCGTTGTGGGAATCGGTCGGGCTGGTCCCGGACGACCTCGCCAGCCAGGTACTGGTGCTCAACGTGCCGGCCACCGGCGGCCTGGTCGGGCAGTGGCTGACCGAGGCCGCCGGGGCGGGCGTGCCAATGCGGGTGACCCTGCACCAACTGCGCCTGGCACCGCTGGCCGTGACCTGTGACGAGGTCTACGTTTGCGAGAACCCCGCCGTGCTACGCGCGGCCACCGCCGCGCTCGGGGCGCAGGTCCCGCCGCTGATCTGCACCGAAGGGGTGCCGTCGGTTGCCGTCCACACGCTACTGCGCGCCGCTTCCGGGGCGGTGATCAGGTGGCGTAACGACTTCGACTGGACCGGCATACGACTGACGGCGGCGGCGCTCCATCGGTACCCGAATGCGGTTCCGTGGCGGATGACAGCCGCCGACTACCTGCCTGCGGCGGGCACCGGCACGGCACTGCTCGGAACGCCCACCGGGACGCCCTGGGACGAGTCGCTGGGCGAGTCGATGCGGCGGACCGGCCGAGCCGTCATGGAGGAACGCCTGCTCGACCGGCTCATCGCCGACCTGTGCACGGCCGGAGCCAGGTGACGGACCGGCGATGGCGACGACGGTCTGTCGTCGGTTCCAGGTGGCGTGGGAGACGAGCGGCGATCTTCCCGGGCGACGGCCGCAAGTCGGGCACAAGGAGCCCGCATACCGAACACGGATCTGCCGCGAATCGAAAGCAAACACCCTCGCAGATCGAAACCTGTCCCGCTACCGCGACCAGAGCAGGTACGAAGTCGACGCGGTGCTCGAGAACAGATCCGGCCAGGTCGTCGGGATCGAGATCAAAGCAGCCACCACCGTGGGACCCGACGACTTCCGCGGGCTACGCCGACTCGCCGACCGCCTCGCGACGACTTCATCGCCGGCATCGTCCTCTACACCAGAACCTCCACGTTGCCGTTCGGCGGCAGACTCCGCGCCATTCCAGTCAGTGCTCTGTGGCAGATTCCCGCTCCACCAGCAGACTGACTTCGCGCTGGTGAGGGCGGCCCACCGATGCGAACGACCCCAAACTGCTGATCTTTAGCAAGCGGACAGGAAGCACGTGCCGTCGTCGTTGACGACGCACAGGCTGCCCACTAGGCATCACCCTTCTCGCTCGTGCTGGTCAGGGGCGTGGACCCGCCGCGGTTCAGTAGCCACAACTTCGGAAAGGGCGATCGGTCGCAAGTCTCCATCCAGTGCTGATACAGCGGTCGTCAGCGAGGGCCGGGGCGTCCTACTCCAAGCTGGCCATGACATCGGCAGCACACACCCAGACAGTCACCCGACCCTCCGGGTCCACCCAGTAAACGACGTAGTTCGATGTCCGATTGCGGGTTCCGACGGACGCCTGGAGCCCAGGCCGCCGCTGTCCGGAGCGTCGCGCCGGCGACGCCGGGCGATCCACGATCTTGCGCGCCTCGGTAATGGCCATCGGGCGGCGAGGGCGGCATGCGGAGTGGTTCTCGGGGTCCCTGAGGTCGAAGAGCGGTGAGGTCTTCAGCAAGGTTTCAGGGTCGGCGTTCCATGCTCGCGTCAGTGTCCTCGACGAAGGGAAGAGTCGTGTCCGTTGCCACTGACCGGCTGGTAGGTACGCGCGGGTGGTTGACGAAAGTCCCGGCGATCACTGCGACGTTCTGGGTTATCAAGGTGTTGTCGACGACGATCGGGGAGACGTTCGCGGATTATCTGGCCGTGAACGTCGGGCTGGGTCCTGCCGTCACCGACGCGGTCATGATCGTGGCGCTGGTCGGCGCGCTTGTCATCCAGTTCCGGACCCGCAGGTATACGCCGTGGATCTACTGGTTGTGTGTGGTGTTGGTGAGCATCGTCGGTACGCAGTTGACCGACTTGTTCACGGACACGCTGGGCGTGAGCCTGTATGTCAGCACCGCCGTCTTCGCGGTGGTCCTCGCGGTCGTGTTCGCCGTCTGGTATCGGCAGGAACGTACTCTCGCGATCACCTCCATCGACACCCCGCGCCGCGAGGCGTTCTATTGGGGCGCGATCCTCACCACGTTCGCGCTCGGCACCGCCGCTGGCGACCTCGCAACTGAGGCACTCAGCTTGGGATTCCGCAACGGGGTGCTGATTTTCGGCGGCCTGATCGTCGCGACGTGGGTGGCCTACCGGCTGGGCGCCGGGCAGGTGCTGACGTTCTGGATCGCCTACGTGCTCACCCGCCCGCTCGGCGCCTCACTCGGTGACCTGCTGACGCAGGACAAGGATTTCGGCGGTCTGGGGCTGGGCGCGAGCGTGACCAGTCTGCTGTTCTTCGGCACGATTCTGGTTCTCGTCATCCGTGAACAGGTTCTGGTCAGTCGCCATGGTGTGGCGGTGAAGGGCGCGGGGCCGCTGGGCGGCTACCGGCAGGACTACCTGTGGGCCGGGGTGGCCGTGGCTGCTGTCGCGTTGGTCGGGTGGGTGCTGCGGCCGGCTGCGAACACGACGCCGACCGCCGGGCCTGCGCCCATGACGACCGCACAGACCGCCGCCCCGCCCGGCGCCCCAGCGGCCCTCCCGCGGCAGGCTCATCCGATCACGAAGCTGGGCAACCTGGGTAAGTTCGCGGGGATCGTCACCGACGTCAAGGAGAAGGTCGCCGAGAACGACCTGGCGGGCGGCAAGGCCCGGGTGAAGGATCTCGAAGTGGCCTGGGACGACGCCGAGGCGGGGCTCAAGCCGCGCGATTCGGCGAGATGGCACCAACTCGACGACCAGATCGATGCGGTCCTGACGGCCCTGCGGGCGTCGAGTCCGGTGCGGGGCGACTGCGCCTCGGCGGTGGACACCCTGATGACGACCCTCAATCAGTACGACGGTGTCAGCTGACCGCCTCGCGGGCGGAGCCGTCCTCTGGCCATCATCTCGATGGTGAGGACTGTGGCGGTGGCTTCGACGGCGAGGAGGCCGACGAGGACGAACAGTTGGGTGATGCCCGCGGTCAGCGGGCTGGCGCCGCCGAGGAGGACGCCGACGAAGGCGCCGGGAAGGGTGACGAGGCCGACGGTGCGGGTCTGGTCCAGGGCGGGGATGAGTGCCTGGCTCGCGGCGGGGCGGCAGACGAGCAGCGCGGCGTCGCGGGGAAGCAGGCCCAGCGCGAGCGCGGCTTCGACCTCGCCGCGTCGGGCGTGCAGTTCGTCGTTGAAGCGCCGCCCGGCGAGGCTGGTGGCGGTCATGGCGCCACCGGTCAGGATGCCGGCTATCGGGATGATCGCGATGCCGCGTAGGGGCACCAGGCCCGCCAGGAGCAGCGCGGCGACGATGGTCAGGCTGGCGGTGGCGATCGGGACACCCGCCCACCAACCGTACGGCCCACCGGTGATCCGTCGGCCCGAGGTGCCGGCGGCGACCGCGCACATGAGCAGGACGAACGCCGCGGTGGCCCACAGCGAGCCGACGATCGCGGTGATCACCAGTGACACGGCGGCCAGTTGCAGCGCGGCGCGGATGGCGGCGACGGCGATCTGTCGGCCGTGCCCGAGCCGTCCGATCGTCGCCACGGCGGCCGCGGCGGCGGTCAGCAGCGCCAACGCGACGGCGAGTCTTGGCCCGAGCACCAGCATCGTCGAGGTCACCCGGCCAGTGTCGCCTTCAGCGCCGACGGGTCGTTCAGTCGGTGCGGGAGCAGTTTTCGGCCACTGTCGCCTCGGTGGGCGGGGTTGCCGAGCGGCGGCGGGAGCGCAGGAGTTGGATGCCGATCGGCACGACGGAGACGAGCACGATGGCGATCAGGATGAGCTCGATGTTCGATTTGACGAAGCTGATCTGCCCGAGGAAGTAGCCGAGCACGGTGACACCGGTTCCCCAGAGAACGCCACCGAGGACGTTGTAGGTGACGAAGGTGCGATAGTGCATCCGGCTCACCCCGGCGATGACGGGGGTGAAGGTCCGCACGACCGGCACGAAGCGGGCCAGCACGATCGAGCGGGCGCCGTAGCGGGCGAAGAAGGCGTTCGCCCGGTGCACGTTCTCCTGCTTGAACAGCCGGGAGTTGGGGCGACGGAACAGGCTCGGGCCCACCCGCTTGCCGAACAGGTAGCCGACCTGGTCGCCGACGATGGCAGCGACGGTGACGAGCAGACAGACAAGCCAGAGCGGCTGGTGCAGGTAGCGGCCGTCGGCGACGAGCAGCCCGGCGGTGAACAGCAGCGAGTCGCCGGGCAGGAACAACCCGATGAGCACCCCGGATTCGGCGAAGATGATCGCGAGGATCCCGATCAGCCCGAAGGTGGAGATCAGCCATTCCGGGTCGATGAAGCTGGGGCCCACGGCGAGTAGCGCCTGAGGCGTGGACATGGCATGACCTCCGGAACGAGGGGGCGGGGTGGTGCTCAGGCAGTGGTGTCGGGGCGGCGGCTGGTACGGCGGTCGTAGACGCGGCCGACGACGCCGATGGTGGCGACTGTGGCGGCGGCGATGAGCGCGCCTGCGAGGATGTCGCCGGGGTAGTGCACGCCGGTCCAGACGCGGGCGAAGCCGATGACGGTGGCGATCACGCTCAGCCCTACCCCCCATCGACGGGACAGAAACGCCCCGACGGCGAAGGCCACCGCGAACGCCGCGGTGGCGTGGTCGCTGGGCAGCGATGCTCCGGCGTCGTGCGGGATCAGTTGGTGCACGGGGTGGGTCTGGAAGGGCCGTACCTCGGTGCTGAGCGCGGCGACGGCCTGCCCGACGGCGAAGGTCAGCCCGAGGGACGCGACGACGCGCATCAGGGCGGCGCGCCCGTGCCGCAGGTGAGTCAGGACAGGTATGGCCGCGGTGGCGGCGAGGACGTAGATCAGCCACACCGCCGACCATTCGAAGAAATCGTCGACGAAGTCGCTGCGGCCGGCGCCGGCGTTGACGATCTGGAACAGGTGGTAGTTCATCGATCTCCCCGGGACTGGTGGTCCGCCCCCCACGGGCCGCCTGGCGTCCAGCTTCACGATCGCCACCTGAGAGGAGCCTGAAACGGACCTGGCCCGACTTCAACCCTGGTCGGCGTCACCCTCTTGGGGCAGGAAAATTTGAACGGTCATCCCCGGACCGGGCATCACCCGCACCCATCCACCGTGCGCCGCGACGACCTGGCGGGTGATGGCGAGGCCCAGACCGGTGCCGCCTTCCGGGCGGGTGCGGCTGTCTTCGAGACGGACGAACCGGTCGAAGATGCGCTCCCGGTCGGCGTCGGGAACACCGGGCCCGTCGTCGGTGACCTCGACGCACCCCCACCCGTCGCGCACCGACACGCGCAGGGTCACCTGGTTACGGGCGTGACGGGCGGCGTTGTCGGCCAGATTCCGCAACGCCCGACCCAGATCGAGCGCGTCGCCGGTCACCCGTACCGGGGCGAGGTCGGCCCGGAAGGTGAGGTCCGGGTGCTGCCCGGCGAGCCGCTCCCGCTCGGTGTAGGCGAGATCGTCGAGGTCGACGTCGTCGCGGCGGCGGGTGGCTCCCCGCTCGTCGATGCGCGCGAGCAGCAGCAGGTCCGCGACGAGATCGCCGAGCCGGCTGGTCTCGCGGCGCAGCAGCTCGACCAGGTCGTGCTGCCCCTCCGGTACGGGTGCCAGCGCCAGGCGGTCGAGGCCGGCGCGCAGGGTGGCCAGAGGGCTGCGCAGTTCGTGGCTGGCGTCGGCGACGAACCGGCGCTGGCTCGCCGCAGCGGTCTCCAGCCGCTCGAGCATCCGGTTCATCGTCTCGGCGAGCGCCGCGATCTCATCTCGGGCGGCCGGCACGGGCACGCGGGCGTGCAGGTCACGAGCGGTGATGCCAGCGACCCGCCGGCGGATCGCCTCGACCGGGCGCAGGGAACGCCCCACGAACCAGAACACCGCCGCGCCGACCACCAGCAGCATGGGCGCCAGCCCGGCGGCCAGGATCGCCGCGACCGCCTCCGTGCTCTCGTTGACCGGCCGCAGCGACTGCGCGACCAGCACCGTGCGGGTGCCGGAGCCGGTGGCCACCCCTTCGGCCGCGATCCGGAAGGGGTCCTCGTCGGCGAACGGCAGCAGCCGCTGCTCGCGCAGCAGCTGACCGGGCCGCGGCCGCAACGGGGACAGCGGCGCGGCGTCGCCGAGCGCGGCTGAGGCCGCCTCAACTCGCCCCGACGGGTCGAGGACCTGCACCAAGGTCTGTTCTCCGGGGCTGGGCTTCAGCGTCTGGGCGAGCGCGCCCTGATCGCCGGCGGCCACCGCCGCGACCACCTCGGCCGCCCGTTGTCGCGCTGCGGCGTCCACGTTGCCGGCGAGATCCGCGCGGGCGAGGAAGACGAACGCCGCCGCGCCGACGGCGAAGGCTGCCCCCACGACAGCGGCGGCAGCCAGCGCCGAACGTAGCCGTACCCCCAGATGCCGGCGCATCCACCCGATGAGCATGCTCAGCCGCCGTCGGCTGCCAGGCGGTAGCCCATGCCCCGCTCGGTCTGGATGGCCCGGCGCCCGAACGGCTGGTCGATCTTGCGGCGGAGGTAGCCGACGTACACCTCGACGATGTTGGGGTCGCCCTCGAAGTGGGCGTCCCAGACGTTGTCGATGATCTGCCGTTTCGACACCACGTCACCCCGGTGCCGCATCAGGAACTCCAGCAGCGCGAACTCCCGCGCGGTGACCCGGACGGCCTGGCCGGCCCGACTGACCTGCCGTCGGGCCGGGTCCACGGCCAGGTCCCCGGCGGTCAGCACGACCGGCCGGGCGGGCGCACCCCGGCGCACCAGAGCCCGCAGCCGGGCCACCAGCACCACGAACGAGAACGGCTTGACCAGATAGTCGTCGGCCCCGAGGTCGAAGGCGTCCGCCTGGTCGTACTCCCCGTCCTTCGCGGTCAACATCAACACCGGTGTCCACACGCCCCGCGACCGCAGCCGCCGGCACACCTCGTAACCGTTCAGGCCGGGCAGCATGATGTCCAGCACGATCACGTCGTACGGGTTCTCGGTGGCCGCCCACAGCCCGTCGGTCCCGGTGTGCTGCACATCCACGGCGAAACCCTCGTCCGTCAGGCCGGCGCGCAGCACCTGCGCCAGGGCGGTCTCGTCCTCGACGACCAGCACCCGCACCCCGCCCGCCCCCTTCCGGAACATCGACACCCGCACCCTGGCATCACCGAGGGGCACCCCGATCATCGCGCGGACACGTGGGTGGACGGGTGAGCCAGGGCACAGAAGGGCCGCGACACGGCCACCGCGACGGATCCGACCGACGCGAGGCCGACCACGGCCGCAGCCAGTACAACCGCACGGTACGTGGTCGTGGTCGGATGGCTGGCCGCCCGGCCGGAGTTCGTCACACGCCCTGGCAGGTGAGGCCAGCCTTACCTTATGGTGAGCTGGTGCTGCTGAGACGTCCTGCCGCCCACTCCGGTCGTCCGGTGCGCGCCGTCGAGGCGTCCACCGGGTCAACGGGGCGGCTGGCCGACCTGCCCCCGGGCAGTCGGGCCACGATCGTGGGACTGGCCGACGGGGCGCCGCCTTCGATGGCCCGTCGGCTCGCGGACCTCGGGTTCACCGCCGGGACGCCGGTGCAGGTCGTGCGTCGCGCGCCGCTGCGGGATCCGGTGGTGTACCGGGTCAAGGACTACGACCTGTGCCTGCGCCGCGCGCAGGCCGCGCACGTGCTGATCCGGGACGCGCGGTGAAGGACGCGGGTTGCCACGCCGGGGCCGAAAGTGGCGCCGTTGACACGGCATCGCCACGCTTGGCCCTGGCGGGCAGCCCGAACGCCGGTAAGACGAGCATCTTCAACGCGCTGACCGGTCTGCACGCCAAGACCGGCAACTACCCCGGTGTGACGGTGTCCCGATTCGTCGGCACCATGCAGGCGGGTGAACGGCGGTACCTGATCGAGGACCTGCCCGGCACCTACAGCCTCGACCCGATAAGCCCCGACGAGCAGATCATGGTCGACGTGCTCGACGGCCGCCTCGACGGCGAGGCACCGCCGGACGCGCTGCTCGTCGTGGTGGACGCCACCACGCTGCGCCGCTCGCTGCGGTTCGTCGCCCAGGTGCTGCGCCGCGGCCTGCCGACCTGCCTGGTGGTGACCTTCACCGACGAGATGACCGTACGGCAGGGCCGACTTGACCTGCCGGCGTTGCAGCAGGCGCTGGGCGTGCCGGTGGTGCAGGTGCTCGGCAACCGCGGGCAGGGCATCGACCAGCTACGCGACCAGATCGAGCGGTGGCCGACGTGGTCGACACCGACCCTTCCGCCACCGGACGACCCGGCCGAAGCGGACGCGTGGGCGGAGTCGGTGCTGAGCTTCGCCGGTTACCGGGCCCCGCAACGCCACCGCATCACCCAGCGCGTCGACGCGGTGTTGCTGCACCCGCTGTGGGGCACCATCGTGTTCCTCGCCGTGATGGTGCTCTTCTTCCAGACCGTGTTCACCCTGGCCGCGCCCCTGCAGGGCTACGTGGAGACGTTCTTCGGATGGCTGTCCGGGCTGGTGGCCACCCACGTCGGCAACCCGTGGCTGGCCGGACTGCTCGGCGACGCGGTCATCGGCGGCATCGGCGCGGTGCTCGTGTTCGTACCGCAGATCATGCTGCTGTTCCTGCTGATCTCCCTGCTCGAGGGCGTCGGCTACATGTCCCGCGCCGCGTTCCTGATGGACCGGGTGATGGCCCGCGCCGGTCTGGAAGGCCGCGCGTTCGTGGCCCTGCTGTCGTCCTTCGCGTGCGCGATCCCTGGCATCATGGCCACCCGCACCCTTCCGTCGGCCAAGGACCGCCTGGCCACCATGATGGCGGCGCCGCTGATGACCTGCTCAGCGCGGCTGCCGGTGTACGTGCTGCTGATCGGGCTGCTCATCGACCCGTCCGCCCGGTGGGGGCCGTTCGGGGCGCAGGGCCTGGTCATGTTCGGCATGTACCTGCTCGGCGCGGTCTCGGCCATGACCGCCGCCTGGGTGTTCAAGAAACTCGGTGACCGCAGCGGACCGCTGCTGCCGTTCTACATGGAGATGCCCCCGTACCGGATTCCCTCGGCCCGCTCGGTGCTGATCGCGGTCGGCGATTCGGCCAGGTCGTTCCTGCGCAAGTGCACCACCATCATCGCGGTCACCACTGTCAGCCTCTGGTTGCTGCTGAACCTGCCCCTGCACTCGACCGCCGACCTGCGTGCCCACGGCGTCGACGCGGGCAACGACACCGCGGTATCGGCGTACGTCGCCGACCACAGTTACGCCGCCGGCCTGGGCCACCTCGTCGCGCCGGTCTTCGACCCGCTCGGCTTCGACTGGCGGATCAACATCGGCGTGCTGTCGGCACAATCGGCCCGGGAAACGTTCGTCGCCACCCTCGGCCAGGTCGCCGCTGCGGAAAACCCCGACGAACCGTCGAAGACGCTCAAGGCGATGACCTACACCGACGGGCCGCACGCCGGGCAGCCGCTGTTCACCGCCCCGACCATCGCGGCGCTGCTGGTCTACTTCGCCTTCGCGTTGCAGTGCATGGCCACCGTCGGCATCATCCGCCGCGAGACCGGCGGCTGGAAGTGGCCCCTGATCGCGTTCGGTTACCTGACCGCGCTGGCCTGGATCATGGCCTACGCGGCCAGAACCATCACCGCGCTCCTAACGGGCTGAGGTCATGATCCCCATCCATCCCCAGCCCACCGCCGGTCACCCCGAGCATCTGCGCTGGATCACCCCGGCCGGGGTGCTGCCCTTCACCGGCGTCGCCGCCACCCTGCCCGCCCCGCTCGCCGCCCTACGCGACGACGGCACCCTCGCCCAGGTCCGCGTCGAACCCGCCGCGATCGTCACCACGCTGCATCCCGGTCGGCAGTGGTCCCGCGACGGCGCCCGCGTCCGTACGGCTCTGCACGCCGCTCTCGCCGACCCGGCCGGTTGGGCCCCGGCGGACTCCGCCGGCGAGCCGGACGACGGGCCACTGCGTGACGCGGCCCAGGAGCTGCTCGACGGGCCCGTCGGCGACCTCGCTCACTCCCACGGCGGGCACATCGAGCTCGTCGACGTCCGCGACGGCACCGTCACCGTCAAGCTCGCCGGCGCCTGCCACGGCTGCCCCGCCGCCCGCACCACTCTCCGGCGAGGACTGGAGGACCAGCTTCGCCGCAGCCACCCAGAGTTGCGTGCCGTCACCGCTGATCCACGCCGCAGTTGACCCGGGGGACAGCCGGCGGGGTTGATCGGGGACACCCCGTCACGTACAGGTGGGCGACAAGTGTGAACCCGGTCGGGGTTACCCCGCCCGGAGGGTGAGCAGGGTGATCTCGCTCGGCGCGAAGATTCGGAATGGCGGACCCCAGAAACCGGTGCCCCGGCTCGTGTAGAGCTGGGTTCGGCCGTGCCGGCTGAGACCCTGCACGACCGGCTGGTCGAACCGGACCAGGTAGTGGAACGGCCACATCTGGCCGCCGTGGGTGTGCCCGGACAGTTGCAGATCCACGCCGGCCGCGACCGCGTCGTCGATCTGCTTCGGCTGGTGCGCCAGCAGCAGCACGGGCAGCTGCGGGTCGGTGCCGGCGAGCGCCGCAGCGTGGTCGGCCCGGTGACCGGTGACGCCGGACGAGGCTGCTGTCACGTCGTCCACACCGGCGACGACGAGCAGGGCGCCGCCCCGCTCCACGACGAGGTGCCGGTTGTGCAGGGGCTCCCAGCCGAGGGTCCGCATGTGGTCGACCCAGCCCTGCGCCTGGCCGTAGTACTCGTGGTTGCCCGTCACGTACACCCGGGCCAGCCTGGCCTGGACGGTGCCCAGGGGCGCTGCCTGCGCCCGGCGCTGGTCGACCGTGCCGTCGGCGATGTCGCCGGTGTGGCAGACGATGTCGGGTGCCAGGCCGTTGACCACCTCGATGGTGCGGGCGGACCAGCGGGCCCGGTCGATCGGGCCGTAGTGGGTGTCCGTCAGCAGCACCACCCGGACCCCGTCGAGACCCGCACCCAGCCGGTCGACGGTGACGTCCACCCGCCGGACCCGGGGCACCCGCATCGCCTCGGCGTACCCCCAGACGGCCAGGACGACCGAGACGACCGCGGCACCGACCGCCACCGCCCGGGACCGCACCGGATCGGCGACCCCCGCGGCGGCCAGCGGGAGCCGGGCCACGTTTCCGATCAGCGCCCAGACGAACAGGATCCAGACCAGGCCCAGGAGGGTGTCCCCCGCGCGGGCCGCCGCGTCCAGCCGCCAGCGGCCGTGCCCGAGATACATCAGGGCGGGGAACGCGACCAGCGCGACGACGAACACGCTCGTGCCGGCGGCCACCACCGGCGCCGGCCACCGCGCCGCCATTGTCAACGTCCACCACGGCAGCCCGAACAGCAACGCCAGGACCGCGACCAGCGTCGCCCCGGACACCAGCGGTCGCAGCGCCCCTCGCGCCGGCCGCACCTGTACGGCATCGCCAGCAGCCATCCCGGTCGTCCTCCCGTCGCGGTCCGGGAAGCATGACACGGCCCGGGCCGGATCGACCACGCCCGGGAACCGGGACCGATCCGGCCCGTAGGTGATCGATCCGCGACCCTTGGGCGCCTCGGCTCGGGTACGGTCAGCGGATGGCGTACGACGCCCTGGCAGAGAGCCTGCGCCTGATCGTTTCAGGGTTGCCGGACGGCCCCGTGCGGTTGAGTCGGCGCCGTCGTTTCGCGCCGGTCGCGGTCGACGTGGACGGCGACCTCGCCGCCACACGGTTCCTACGCCGAGGCGTTGGCTGTTACTGGGACGAAACGCACCTGCTGGCCGTCGACAACCACGGAGCCTGACGAACGCTCGGCGGCGGCGGATCCTCGGACGACGAAGACCCCACCGCGGAAGAGTTCGAGCGGGCCCGCGACGACCTCGCGCCGTACCAGATAGCGCTGAGTGGAAGCGCTGGCGTCGTGCGCGACGACGACCCCCTGCTGCCGGGGGGCACGCGATGGGTGGGCGGGTCGGCGGTGCTCGTCGGCCATGGGGTCGCAGAACTGCATGTCAACGGTCGCCACCTACCCGTCCCGTACCACGGTCACCTGATCGTGGTCTGCGGCTCTCGCCAGCCGCCGACGGTTACCGCACACGACGGTACCGGGCGCACGGTTGCCACCGCCACGGTGTCTCCCACACGGTGATCGGCAGCCAGGGGCCGCCGTGACGGCGTAGCGCCAGCCAAATCTGCTGATCTTCGGCAAGCGAGCACAGCGATGCGCGTGTGCGACCCGCTAACGTGGAGACAGAATAGGAACTCGCAGGTAGTGAGCCTCTAAGCACAGATAGAGCGTCGCCTTAGGAGTCTCCATGTGACTCCGGATGATCTTGGCGGGCGGGGTGGTACGGCCGGCGGGACAGGGGTCACGTCGGCGGGGATCGGTCTGGTCAAGCTGCGCCGCGGATCGCCGGTGTCGGTCGGATAAAGGGTGGGGCATTCTCGGGCGGCGGTGAATGCGGCCATCCACAGAATGTGCCGCAGCCGCCGGTGAAAGCGGCGAGGCGGGCGATGATTCCCGGAGACCGTTCCGGAGTCGCGGGAAACAGGCGCCAAGCCGGCGTGGGCGGCCAGTTTCGCAGGACTGTCGTACTCGGTCATGCCGGCGGTGTGGACGAGCAGTTCGGCCGTGAGCAGGGGACCCATGCCGGGCAGACTCCCGATGATCGGGGACGCCTGGCCACGATGCAGACGCCGAGGGCCCGATGGGCAACGACGACGTTCGCCACGGCGGCGCGGTCCGGGCACCTCCCTCGCCGCGATCGTGAGCCGTGGGCGGGCCGCCCGAAGCATGACGCATCCGGCGGACGGCCGGACGCGGGGTCCGGCCGTCCGTCGGCTTATGGATGTGATCTTCGACAGGCGATCACAGCGACCCGCGCACGCGACCGGGGCAGGGGACCTGAAGACAAAGAAGCCCGGCGCGGAGAGTGGTCCTCCACGCCGGGCCGTCGCCTCGGAGGGTCAGCTGGCTGCGCAGATGACAGATGCCGGGCCGGTGCCGGTGCCCTGGAAGCCGAAGTTGGTCGACTGTCCCGCGCCGACGTGTCCGTTGTAGCCCATGTTGGTGAACCGGACGGTTCCGCTGGTGCCGCTGGCCTGGGCGTTCCAGGTGCCGGTGATCGCGGTGCCGCTGGGCAACGTGATGGTCGCGGTCCAGCCGTTGATGTCCGCGGAGCCGGCGGTGACCGTCACGCTCGCGGTGAATCCGCCGGGCCACTGGTTGACCGCCACCGACGCGGAGCAGCCGTTACCGGTCGGCGGCGGCGTGGTGGGGGGCGCGGTGGTCGGCGGAGCCGTGGTCGGCGGAGCCGTGGTCGGCGGGGCCGTGGTCGGCGGGGCCGTCGTCGGCGGGTTGGGTACGCCATTGGCCAGGCTGTAGGCCAGGTCGGGCTGGAACGAACCAGCCGTGTAGCGGCAGCCGTCGGCCTCGCCCGGCGGCTTCACCCAGAGGTACGCGTCGATGTTGCTGTCGCCGGTGTTGGTGGTCGGGTATGTCCCGATGCGCCGGTCGGTGTTGTCGTCGCCGCACCAGTCGCCGCTGGCACCCCCGTTGCGGCTGGTGTCGATGACCTGCCGCTTGCCCGAGAGGCCCATGGCGTTGAGGGCGGAGATCACCGAGCGGCCGAAGTTCGCCTCGCTGGACGTCGAGTTGAAGTTCGACACGTTGCTGAAGAAGCCGTCGGCGTACTGCACGCCCGCCGCCCGGAGCCGGTTGGCCGTCTCACCCGCGCTGTTCCAGGTGGAGTGGCCGGCGTCGAGGTACACCTTGGCGTTGGGGTTCGCCGACTTGATGGTCCGGGTGGCAGTCGAGATCGCCTGGTTGCGGGCGTTGAGCTCGCTGCTGCTCAGGCACGTCTGCAGGGCGAGCGAGTCGGTTTCCAGGATGATCAGGACCGTCTGGTTGCCGAGTCCTCTGGCGAAGTTGGAGACCCACGTCTGGTATTGGTTGAGGTCAGGGGCGCCACCCGCGCTGGCCCCGCCGCAGTCCCGGTTGGTGATCTCGTACACCGCCAGCACCGGGATCTGCTGGGCCGCGTTGGCGGCGCCGACGAACCCGGAGACCTCGGACTGCACCGTCGACGGGTTGAAGTTGGCGAACCAGCGCGCCTGCGGCTGACTCGCGATCTTGTCGCGGATCACGGCGGCTAGCGAATCGCCGGGGTTGGCGGCGACCCAGCGGACGACTGCCGAACTCGGGTCGCGGTAGAGCGATCCGGACACCGTGCCGGCGGACGCGCCGCCGACGGCGTAGCAGACGCTGGCTGCGGCGGTGCCCGCGATGACCGCCACACTGAGCGCCACCGATCTACGGCGCCGGGGGGAGAGGATAGCCACGACGTGTTTCCTCCTGATCACATTGATGTATCTAAGTTCATGGGAGCGTTCCCAAGACGGTAGCGGAGGCGAGCGTCGCTGCCAAGATGTGCGGGCTTGTCGCTGCGGCGGCGGCCGCGTGCGTCGCGGCACGCGCAGGGCCGCCGGGGACGCGAGCGTCGTCTGCCCCGATCAGGCGGTGGCTGGTCGGCCCGCTGTCGCTGACGACCACGAACGCGCGGCGACGGCGACCGCACCTGCGTGTGCGATCACCGCCGGTAGCGCGCGGTAGGGTGGGAGACGGCCCGTGCCCTCGTGGTGGCCGGTGCTGATCGTTACGGCTGCAGAGCGTCCGCGGCGGGGGTCCAGGTCGACTCGTTCCCGACGTCGGCGACCGTGATCCCCTTGGCGATCTTCTCCAACTCGGCCCGTGGCAGTCCGTTGCCGAGACCACTGGTGCTGACCTGGACGACGACCTTCCCGTCGGCGCTCCAGACGTTGCA
Source organism: Micromonospora sp. NBC_00617 (assembly GCF_045161355.1). Taxonomy (NCBI): domain Bacteria; kingdom Bacillati; phylum Actinomycetota; class Actinomycetes; order Micromonosporales; family Micromonosporaceae; genus Micromonospora; species Micromonospora sp. NBC_00617. The sequence continues at coordinate 5,239,517 of NZ_CP107751.1, forward strand.
GAAGCCGCCGTCTTCGGTGCCGGCGTCCTGGCCGCGCTGGTCGGACACGTTGTGGCACGTCGTCGCGCCGGGCTCCGGCGACTGGTTCGAGCTGGTGCTCGGCGTGACGAAGATGTGGAACCCGTCCTTGATGGCGCCCTCGACCGTGTCGTAGGGCGCGGTCAGGCCCGTCGTGGGCGCGGCTGGCCTGGTGTACGTCGCGCCGCCGTAGTCGCCGGCACGGGCCGCCGCGACGCCGCTGAGGCCACGATGCTGCCGTTCGACAGCGGCCCCGTGGAGCAGGCGTTGCGGAGCCAGACGGCCCAGGTCTTCGCGCAGCCTGACGGGTGGACGGTGTTGGCGCCGGTCACCGACCGCGGTGAGGCGATCGGCCTGCTCGAGATGATCCTGCCGAACGAGCCGGATCCACGGGATCTGGAGGAGATCGGCCGCACCGCGCACGTGTTGGCGTTCGTGGTGATCGCCAACCGGCGGCACACCGACCTTTTCGAGTGGGGGCAACGCACAACCCCGTTCACCCTGTCGGGCGAGATCCAACGCCGCCTGCTGCCCGGCTCGTTCACGTGTGAGGCCAGCGCGTTCACCCTGTCCGGCTGGCTGGAGCCCGCCGCGAGCGTCGGCGGGGACACCTTCGACTACAGCCTCGCCCGCGACGTGCTGCACTTCAGCGTCACCGACGCGATGGGCCACGGGGTAGCCAGCGCGCTGACGGCCACCCTGGGGGTAGGCAGTCTGCGCAACGGTCGACGTCGTGGGGCGAGCCTGGTGGAGCAGGCCGAGGTCGCGAATGCCGACGTGGCCGGACACACCGCCGTGCCCGGCAGTTTCGTCACCGCGCTACTGGGCCGTCTCGACCTAAGCACGGGGGTGTGCGCGCTGCTCAACGCCGGGCACGTTCCGCCGATGCTGGTACGCGACGGGGACACCCGGGTGCTGTCGCTGCCGGGCAACTTCCCGCTGGGAATGTTCACCGAGGCCACGTACCGCGCCAGCGAAGTCACGCTGCGCCCCGGCGACCGTCTGGTGGTGGTCACCGACGGGGTGCGGGAGCGCAACGCGGCGAGCCTGGATCTGCCGTCCATGTTGCGGTCGATCGCCGGTCTGCACCCCCGCGAGGCCGTCCGGGCGTTGGCCGACGCCGTGCTGGAGGTCAGCGGGCCGGCGCTGGCCGATGACGCCACCCTGTTCGTCGTCGACTGGCACGGCGGGCACAGCGAGGATTGGCGGACCAGCGCTGGCACCGACCAGGAACGCGCCAGTGCCGCAGGGTGACTAGCGGCCGGCCGCGTCGGCGGGACGGAGATCCGCTTCGGCCGCCGCCACGCTGTCGTAGATGCCGATGACCCGATCCACCGATGTGACCGACAGGACGCTGCGTACGACGGACTGCACCGCGGCCAGGCACAACCGACTCCCGGCCTCCCGCAACGCCTTGAACATCACCACCAGCGCGCCCAGCCCGCTGGAGTCCATGAATCCCACCTCGGCCAGGTCCACCACCACCAGGCGCTCCCCGGCTTCAACCAACCGTTGCAGGCCCTCGCGCAACTGTGGGGACGTCGCCATGTCCAGCTCGCCGCGCACCTTGAGAACGGTGCAGCCGCGGCCCGGCCGGACCGACAACCCTAAATCCACTACAACCTCCCCACGCCGTGACCTCCCCCTTACCCTATTTCGCCGAGGGGTGAACCGCCGTCGGCCATCGGCGGCCGTGGATTGCCGCTGACCAGCGCGCTCGCCGACGCGGCCGCCTTCGCTCCCGACGCACCGGGCCGGGTGCTGATCCGCATCACCACACACCTCGCCGACGTACGAGCAGCCCTGCACCGCTGACCGGACGCCCCGGGCTGCAACCCGCCGGACACGGCATTGACATATTTCACTGTGCGATCTAGCGTCGGGTCGAATCGGTTCGACCACGGGCCGGACACCTCCGGCATCCCCCGACGGTCGGTCGTGTGGTGTTCGGGCGAACGACGTGGCCACCGACGATTCGACGACCACCTGGTCCCGCATGGGCGGCGAGACCAGTGGCGGGAGCCTGTGGCGATGAGCCGGACGTCGTCGTGGGCACATCGCGTCTTCCGCGGTTCCTCGGCGCCGAGCGGAGTCGGCGGGGTGACCGAGAGTGGTCGTCGCGCGCCCCTTCACCTGAATCAGTTCGTGCCTAATGGTGGGAGCCCCCTCATGACAAGACGTAGACCCCTCCTTGGTTCTCTTGCGACGGCCGCGCTCGTCGTCGCGACCGTGGGCGTGGCGGGAGTGACCGGTGGCCTGAGCGCCACCGCGTCGGCCGCGAACGTCACAGCGGCCGCAGCGACCGCCGGGTGCGGCAAGGCGCCCACGTTGACCAGCGGCCAACGGTCCATCCAGAGCAGCGGCCAGAACCGTAGCTTCATCCTGAGGATTCCCGACAACTACGACCGGAACCACCCGTACCGGTTGATCTTCGGATTCCACTGGAACGGCGGCACCATGAACGACGTCGACGGCGGCGGGGCCGACGGCGCGGCCTGGTCCTACTACGGGCTGCGGCAGCAGGCGAACAACAGCACCATCTTCGTGGCCCCGCAGGGCAACGGGAACGGCTGGGCCAACCCCGGCGGCCAGGACGTCACCTTCGTCGACAACATGATCAGCCTGATCGAGGCGGACCTGTGCGTCGACACGACGCAGCTCTTCGCCCTCGGCTTCAGCTACGGCGGGGGCATGAGCTATTCGCTGGCCTGTTCGCGCGCGGGTGTCTTCCGCGCGGTCGCGGTCTACTCGGGCGGGCAGCTCAGCGGGTGCGGTGGCGGCACCCAGCCGATCGCGTACATGGGAATCCACGGCATCGGGGACCCGGTGCTCAACATCTCCGCCGGACGGTCCCTGCGGGACACGTTCGTGCGGAACAACGGCTGCACCCCACAGAGCCCGCCCGAGCCGAGAGCGGGCAGCCTGACCCACATCACCACCACCTACTCCGGTTGCCGTTCCGGCTATCCCGTGGTGTGGGCCGCGTTCGACGGCGGGCACACCCCCGGCCCGGTGGACGGCGGCGGGGACAGCGGCGCCAGGACCTGGACCAAGGGCGAGGTGTGGCGGTTCTTCACCCAGTTCGGCAGCACCGATCCGACGCCGAGCCCGACCGTGTCACCCACCGGCGCTCCGACCACCCCGCCTCCGAGCGGCACGTCGGCCCTGCGCAACACGGCCTCCGGGCGGTGCCTGGACGTCAACGGCGCCTCGCAGGCCAACGGCACGGCGGCGATCATCTGGGACTGCCACGGCCAGAGCAACCAGAGCTGGACCTCGACGGCCGCCCAGGAGCTGCGCGTCTTCGGCGGCAAGTGCCTCGACGTCAACGGCGCTGCCACCGCGAACGGCAGCTCGGTGATCATCTGGGACTGCAACGGCCAGTCCAACCAGCGGTGGCGGCTCAATGCCGACGGCTCGATCACCGGAGTTGGTTCGGGCCGGTGCCTGGACGTGGTCGGCAGCGGCACGGCCAACGGCACGCGCATCCAGATCTGGGACTGCAACGGCGGAGCCAACCAGCGATGGAGCCGGAGCTGACCCCGGCGAACACCTCGGGGCGTACCGACCGAAATCGCTGAACCCACCACGGGCCGGCTTGGCGACGGAACCACCCGGTTCCGCCGCCGAGCCGGCCCGCCCTGCCGGTGAGCGCTCGACGCGGCTACGCGGAAGACGCCGCAGCATTCGTCGAATCTTCCGCGACCGCCCGATGATCGTGCCGTCCAAGATCGCGGCATTTGTGGTCGGTCGATATCGTTGACCGCCGATCCATGCGGTGCCTAACATACGACGTCTGCTTATTAATGAGCTTCGATAGGTGGCCTCTGCGGTACGACAGCTCGACACCTGCCGTACGGCTTCGGGGGTCGGAAGCGGTTGGGGAGGCGAGTCAGATGTTCGGTAGAGGGAGTCATCGGCGCAGCACTGGCGAGGGCGGGCCGCGCCGCTGGTCACGGCGAAGCACGCGACGTCCGCATCGGCTGACCGCTTCGGCGCTGGGAGCGGTGGTCGTGGCGGCGGCCGTGCTGACCGGGTTCGCCTCCCCCGCCCAGGCGGCAACCGCCATCACCATCAACGGCGGATCCGGTGGACGGGCGCTCGACGGGATCGGCGCGGTCAGTGGCGGTGGCGGCAACAGTAGGTTGCTGATCGACTACCCGGAGCCCCAGCGCAGTGACATCCTGGACTACCTGTTCAAGCCGGGCCGCGGCGCCGCCATGCAGCTGCTGAAGACGGAGATCGGCGGGGACACGAACTCGACCTCCGGCGCGGAGCCCAGCCACGAGCACACCCGGGGCAACATCAACTGCAACCGAGGCTACGAGTGGTGGCTGATGGAGCAGGCGCGGGCGCGCAACGCCAACATCGCCCTGGCGGGCCTGGCCTGGGGAGCGCCCGGCTGGATCGGAAACGGCAACTTCTGGTCCAACGACTCGATCGACTACCTGGTGGCCTGGCTGGACTGCGCGGCCACCCACGGGCTGACCATCAACTACCTCGGCGGGTGGAACGAGAAGGGCTACAACGCCACCTGGTACAAGAACCTGCGCTCGGCCCTCAACTCCCACGGCTACAGCAGCGTCAAGATCGTCGCCTCGGACGACTTCGGCTGGGCCGCCGCCGACGAATCGCTGCGGGATCCGGCGTTCGCCAACGCCGTACAGGTCTTCGGCAGCCACTACGTCTGCGGCTACCGCAGCGCCCAGTCCAGCTGCCCCAGCTCCAACAACGCGGTGTCCACCGGCAAGTCGCTCTGGGCCAGCGAGAACGGCTCCGACGACTACAACGCCGGCGCGCAGGCCCTCGCCCGGGGCATCAACCGTGGCTACATCGACGGCAAGATGACCGGTTACATCAACTGGCCCGCCATCGCCGCCATCACGCCCAACATCCCGTGGGCGACCACGGGCGTGGCGGTGGCCCAGCAGCCCTGGTCCGGTGCGTACTCCATCGGCAAGAGCACGTGGGTGATGGCGCAGACCACGCAGTTCACCGCCCCGGGCTGGCGCTACCTCGACGGATCGACCGGCTACCTCGGCGGCAACCGCAACAACGGCAGCTACGTCTCGCTCAAGTCCACCAACAACAGCGACTACAGCACCATCATCGAGACGATGGACGCCGGCTCCGCGCAGACCCTCGACTTCACCGTCACCGGCGGGTTGTCCACGGGCGCCGTGCACGTCTGGTCGACGAACGTCCGGTCGAACAACACCGCCGACCACTTCGTCAGGGGCAGCGACATCACGCCGAGCGGCGGGCGTTTCTCGCTCACCGTCCAGCCCGGCTACGTCTACAGCATCACCACGACCACCGGGCAGGGTAAGAGCACGGCGGTCAGCCCGGCGGCGGGCAACCTGAAGCTGCCGTACAACGACACCTTCGACAGCTACGCCGTCGGGCGCGAGGCGAAGTACCTGATGGACCAGCAGGGCTCGTTCGAGATCGCCGCCTGCGGGGGCGGTCGCGCAGGTCAGTGCGTACGCCAGATGTCCGAGCAGACGCCGATCTTCTGGACGTCCGGCCAGGCCGAGCCGTACACGCTGTTGGGTGACCTGTCGTGGCGCAACTACACGGTCTCCTCGGACGTCATGCTGGAGAAGTCCGGGTACGCGCAGCTCATCGGACGCGCCAACACGTACAACCACCAGGGGCCGCAGAACCTCAACGGTTACTACTTCCGGGTGACCGACGGTGGCGCGTGGTCCATCCGGAGCAACAACACCAGCGGCAACTGGCGCACGCTGGCCAGCGGGAACACCTCGGCGCTGGGCACCGGGCGCTGGCACACCCTGTCGCTGACGCTCAACGGGAGCACCCTCACCGGGGCCATCGACGGCAACACCGTCGGTACGGTCTCCGACTCGACCTGGGTCGCCGGCCAGATCGGGTACGGCACGGGTCAGGGAGTCACCGCCCAGTTCGACAACCTCTCCATCACGCCGGTCGGCAACTCCGGTGAGCCGGGCGCGACCGGAGCGATCCGGGGCGCGGGCTCCAACCGGTGCCTGGACGTCAACGGGGCCAGCCAGGCCGACGGGTCGGTCGTACAGATCTGGGACTGCAACGGCGGCGCCAACCAGCAGTGGACGCTCACCGCGAGCAACCAACTGACCGTCTACGGCAACAAGTGCCTCGACGTGCCGGGCACCGCCGCGGGCACCCGCGCGCGGATCCTGACCTGCAACGGCGGTAGTGGCCAACAGTGGCGTGTCAACGCTGACGGCACGATCACCGGGGTCGGATCGGGCCTCTGCCTGGACGTCAACGGCGCGGGCACCGCCAACGGCACCGCCGTCCAGATCTGGACCTGCACCGGTGGCAGCAACCAGCAGTGGATCCGTAGCTGAACGGACCCTTATCCGATTCGCGACGGCCGGCCGCTCAACTGAGCGGCCGGCCGCCGTCCGTGCGGGCAGCCGCCGCGCGGACTCCACGTCGGAGGGTCAGGGCGTATCGTGTGGTGGCCGCGCCCCCGGTGTCACCCCCGAGGCTGCCGGCAGCCGTCACACGGGGAGGTCTGATGGCGCAGTTTCCCAGCGGCGACTTCGGCGCGGCGACCGAGCGGTTCGCCGCCTCCTGGTCGGCGGGCATCTCCGAGCGGGCCGCCCGCGCACAGGAGTTGTCCGAGCGGGTGGCGGCGATGTCGGCGACCGCCGAAGGCGCGGACGGCGCGGTCCAGGTGACCGTCGCCGCGTCCGGGGCCATGACCGACCTTCGACTCGACGACCGGGTGTCGCGGTGGCGGGCGGACGAGATCGCCGCCGAGGTGCTGGCGGTGATGCGCCGGGCGCAGGGGCGGTTGGCCCCGCAGGTCGCGGAGGCCGCGGCGGAGACCGTCGGCGCCGACTCCGAGACCGCCCGCGCCGTCGTCGGCAGCTACGAGACGCGCTTCCCGGAGGTGCCCGAGGAGGACGAGCAGGGGTACGGCCCCTGGGGTGACCGTGGGCGCTGAGGCAGCCGGGTTCGAGGTCACCACGGCGGCGGTGACCGGGCACGCCCGCTCCGTCGACCGGATCGCCGAAGCGATCGGCACCGCGCACGACGCGGGGGCGTACGTGCGGATGGGCGCTGGCGCGTACGGGCATCTGCCCGTCTGCCAGGCGATCCCCTTTCTGTTGGATTTCCTCCAGGGGCCGGCGGTGGAGGCGCTCGCGGCGGCGCAGGAGGCGTTGCACAGCGCGGCGGGGGCCCTCGATGAGACGGTGAACGCCTACCACCGGACGGACGGAACGATTTCCGCTGCCCTCGGGCGGCTGCACCGATGAGCACCGACGTGGCGAACCCGTTGATCGCCGCCCGGCAGGACACCACCACCGCGTACAGCGGCGTCGGCCTCGTCGAGAGCCTGGTCGACCTGCGCCACGGCATCGAGAGCGGGTCCTGGGTCGACTCGACCATCGGCGGTTTCGGCACGTCGATGGAGGTGCTGGCGACCTGCGTCGACCCGATCGGGTCGATCGTCTCGTGGGGGGTCGCCTGGCTCATCGAGCACGTCAAGCCGCTCTCCGACGCCCTCGACTGGCTGGCCGGCGACCCGGACCAGATCACCGCGTACGCGCAGACGTGGCACAACGTCTCCCGGCAGGTCACCGGTCAGGTCACCGCCCTGTCCGAGGCGGTGCGCACCGAGATCGCCACCTGGACGGGTCCCGCGTCCGAGGCGTACCGCCGCTACAGCGACCAGCACGTGCGCCACCTCGCCGGCCTGGCGGACGCCACCGGTCTGATCGGCACCGTCGTCGAGGGCGCGGGCCTGCTGGTGGCGCTGGTCCGGGAGTTGGTCCGGGACCTGATCGCCGACTTCGTCTCGGTCCTCGCCGTCCGGCTGTGGGAGTGGCTCGCCGAGGCCGGGCTGACCCTGGGCGCGGCCACCCCGCTGGTCGCGGCGCAGGTCTCCACGCTGGTCGCCAAGTGGGCCGCCAAGGTCGCCGGGTTGCTCACGGCGCTGGCCCGCAGCGTCAACCGGCTCCGGCCGATCCTGTCCAAGCTCGGCGAACTGCTCGACACCCTGCGCACGGCGCTGCGCGGTCTGCGGCGTACCCCGGGCGGGTCGAGTCCTTCCGACATGCCGGCCCCCGGCCCGAGGGCGCGCGGCTACACCGATCCCGCGGGCGGGGGCGGGCAGGCGCCGCCGTGGGCCTGGCAGGACGGGCCGGGGCCTGCCGGTGCGGGCCACGAGCCGGGACCGGCCGGCGGCGGCCCGGCGCACGGCGGACCGCCCGGGGAGCGCGGGCCGACCGGGGGCCCGCCGCACGACGGTGGTCGAGGGCACGACGCCGGGCCACCGCACGACGCCGGGCCACCGCACGACGCCGGGCCACCGCACGACGCCGGGCCACCGCACGAGGGCGGTACGGCGCACGACCCCGACGAGCCGCCGGACACCGACGGGTCCGACGCGGCGGAGCCCGGGTCCACCGGCGATCCGCTGGTGCCCGATCATGCGAGCGAGGCCGAGTTGCGGCTGCTCGGCAGGGAGGTGCACAGCATGACCGAACTCGACCCCGGTGGGCACGTCAACGACGCGTACGACGTGACGTTCACCGACGGCACGCACGGTGTCTACAAGCCGAATGTGCCGGAGAACGAGTTCGTCCAGGTGCGCTCCACCATCCCGGAGAATCAACTGGCCGCCCGGGAGGTCGCCGCCTCGCGCCTGGACGAGGATCTGGGCTTCGGCCTGGTGCCCACGACAGCCCGGTGGGACGGTCCGCACGGGGCCGGGTCGATGCAGGAGTTCGTGGAGAACGCGAGCCCTGGTCGTCCCGCCAGCGCCTACCCCGTCGCCGAGAGCGAGCGGATGGCGGTGCTCGACTACGTCAGCGGCAACACCGACCGCCACATGGGTAACTACCTGACCGGCCCCGACGGCCGCCTGGTCGCCATCGATCACGGCTACTCGTTCCCCGAGTCGAACGGCGAGCCGCTGCGGTCGGACTTCGTTCAGCAGCAGATGAACCGGCCGCTCAGCCCGGAGACGATGGCCCGGATCCAGGCCACCGACCCGGGCGTGCTGGCCGACCGGCTGCGCGGCACCGGCCTGAGCGAGCAGGCGCTGTCCGGTGCGATGGATCGCTTCAACGAGATCCGCAGCCGAGGCATGATCACGGGCGAGGCATGGAACGCCTTCCGTCCGCCGAGCCCGTGGTGAGCGAAGGAGCCGTGGTGAACCAGGAGACAGGCATGACCGAGCAGGCGCTGACTCGCGTGGCGCTGTACACGTTCGCCCAGCACACCAACCGGCGGGTGGCCGAGTTCCGGTGGCAGCCGGGCCAGGCGGTGTCGCTGACCATCCTCGATCCCGAGTGGGGCGCGCTCGCACAGGACTTCTACGACAACGGTGTGCCGGTCGGCGCGGAGCGGGTGCCGCCGGAGGCCGGTCCGGACTTCATGCGCGCCCTGCTGCAACGCTTTCGGATGAGCTACTACAAGTTCGTGGACGAGAGCGGCTGAGCCGCCGCCGCACCGGTACGACAGCCGCTGCCGGGGTATGGGGACGCTGCACGGCGGCGTCGCGGTCTCCCCCGTACTCTGGCGACCGTCAGCGGGCGGCGAACCATGAGCCATCCAACGAAGTCGTACAGGAGAGGGGCGACCACGGCATGACGGCGGTATCGGGCCAGCGGTCGACTGCGGTGAGTGCCGGGGAGACGGCCGAGGAGGATCTGCGGGCACTGTTCGGGCAGTCCATCGCCGCTTTCGCGTCTCTCGTGGGGCCCACGCACGTGGTGGAGACGGCGAACCCGGCGTTCTTCGCCACCATCGGTGAGGAGCGGGCGCGCACCGGGGTTCCGGTCGCCGAGCTGATGCCCGAGTTGGCCGGTCAGGGCTTCGTCGCTCTGCTGGACGAGGTCTACCGCACGGGTGAGCCCTACACCGGTCGGGACGCCCGGATCGTGCTGGGGGCCGGTCCGCACGCGCGGGAGGCGTTCTTCGACTTCACCTACGAGCCACGCCGAGACGCCAGCGGCACCGTGACCGGGATCCGCGTGATCGGTGTGGAGACCACCCAGGTCAAGCACGCCCAGCGGCTGATGGTCGAGCACCGCGCCATGCTGGAGCAGATCGCCCGCCAGGCGCCCCTGGCCGAGGTGCTCGACGGGATGGCCCGCTGCATCGAGAAGCTGGCACCGGAGCAGGTGCTCGTCTCCGTGCTGCTCGCCGATCCGGACGGCCGGCACCTGCGCCACGGCGCCGCACCGAGCCTGCCCGAGTTCTACAACCAGGCCATCGACGGGATCGCCACCGGCGAGGGCGTCGGCTCGTGCGGCACCGCCGCGCACCGGCGGGAACCGGTCATCGTCACCGACATCGCCACCGACCCGTTCTGGGATGACTTCCGCGACCTGGCCGAGCGGGCCGGGCTCGCCGCCTGCTGGTCGATGCCGGTCCTGGCCCGCGACGGCAGCCTGTTGGGCACCTTCGCCATGTACCACCGCACCCCGCGCGTCCCGCAGGACACCGATCTCGCTCTGGCCCGGGTCTTCGCCGACACCGCGGCCCTGGCCATCGAACGCCACCATGTCGAGCAGGCGAAGACGGCCGCCGAGGCACGCGCCAAGGCCGCGCACGAGGAGCTGGCCAAGGCGGTACGCGCCGAGCGGCAACTGCGCGCCGAGGCCGAACAGCGCGCCGCCGCCGCGGCGGAACTCGCCGACCGGATGCGCGTCGCCGCGGCCGCACAGGCCGCCCGACCGCATCCCGAGCACTGCCAGCTCGGCGGCGCCCAGGGGTGCACCGCACCAGCGAAGATCAAGATCGCCGATTCGTGGGGTGATGCGGCGTGGGGCTGTGAGGCCCACGTCGAGGAGGCCATCCTCAACGTGCGGTCGGTGTTCATCGCGAGCGAGGAGCTCGGCGGCCTGGCCGTCTACCTCAACCGCTGACCAGCGGAGCACGGCAGCGGCGACGCGCGACGCGTTGTGGTCAGGCCGCGACGGCCGCCCGGACGTCGTCGGCGGCGACGCGCAGCCGTGCGGCGGCCTCCTCGGCGGTGCAGTGGGCGCGCAGCAGCACGATGGCCGTCTTGGCGTGCCCGTGCGCCGCCGCGAGCGCCCGCGCGGCCGTGTCGAGGTCGGTGTCGGCGGCCTCGGCGACGATCCGGCGTGCCCGGTCGACGAGCTTGGCGTTGGTGGCGTTCATGTCCACCATGAGGTTGCCGTAGACCTTGCCGAGCCGGGCCATCGTGGCGGTCGAGAGCATGTTGCAGACGAGCTTCTCGGCGGTGCCGGCCTTGAGCCGGGTGGAGCCGGTGAGGACCTCGGGGCCGGTGGGCACCTCGATGGCGACGTCGGCGTGCCGGCTGATCACGGCGTCGGTGTTGCAGGCCACGGAGACGGTCGCCGCGCCGCGCGCGCGGGCGTGATCCAACCCGCCGACCACGTACGGGGTACGGCCGCTGGCGGCGAGCCCGACCACCGTGTCGCGGGCGGTCAGGTTGACCGCGTCGAGGTCGGCGACGGCGCGGTTTGGGTCGTCCTCGGCGCCCTCGACGGCGACGCCGAAGGCTCGTGCCCCGCCGGCGAGCAGACCGATGACCCGGTCGGGCGTCGTACCGAAGGTGGGTGGGATCTCCACGGCGTCGAGCATGCCGATCCGGCCGCTGGTGCCCGCGCCGAGGTAGATCAGCCGTCCGCCCTGGCGTAGCGACGCCACGATGACGTCGACGGCGGCGGCGATGTCCGGCACGGCCCGACGGACGGCGTCCGCGACCGAGCGGTCCTCGTCGTTCATTGCGAGAAGCAACTCGGTGGGAGACATCCGGTCGAGGTCGCTGGTCTTGTCGTTGCGGGTCTCGGTACCGAGGGTGCTGAGGTCCATCCGGTGTTCGTTCCTCTCGCTGATGTTCAGCCGCCGAGCGCCACCGGGCGTGCCCTGCTGGGCCAACGCGCCCTCTGTCAGCAGGCTGAAACCACAGCGTAACCAGCCCGGACGCGCCCTGGCAAAAAGTTTCGCGCTACTGTGAGCCAACGTCATTTATTGACTGCCCGCTCGAGGGCTGAAGGAGGACGCGATGCGCGTGATCGGCCTGATGTCTGGAACCTCCTACGACGGCATCGAAGCCGCCGCAGCCGAGTTCGACCTGAGCGGCGACACCCTGCGGATGCGACCGCTGGGCCGGCTCAGCCACCCGTACCCCGAGCGGTTGCGCACCCGGATCGCCGCGGCCCTGCCACCCGCGGCGACCACCACCGAGGCGATCTGCGTGCTGGACACCGGCATCGGCCAGACCTTCGCCGAGGCGGGCGTGCGGGCGGTCGCGGAACTGTGCGGCGGCCACGCCGACCTGGTCGTCTCGCACGGCCAGACGATGCACCACTGGGTCGAGGCGGGTACGGTCCGCGGCACCCTCCAGCTCGGTCAGCCGGCCTGGATCGCGGAGGCCACCGGCCTTCCGGTCGTGGCCGACCTGCGCAGCCGCGACGTCGCCGCCGGTGGCCAGGGCGCTCCCCTGGTCGCCCTGTTCGACGCGCTGCTGCTGCGGGGCCTGCCCGGCGTCCCCGCCGCGCTCAACCTGGGCGGCATCGCCAACATCACCGTCGTCGCGCCGGACGCGGATCCCCTCGCGTTCGACACCGGACCGGCCAACGCGCTCCTCGACACCGCCGTCCGCCACGTCAGCGGCGGCACCGAGGAGTACGACCGGGACGGGCGCGGCGCGGCGGCCGGGCAGGTGAACCCGGCCCTGCTGCGGCGGCTGCTCGACGAGCCGTACTACCGGCAGCCCGGCCCGAAGAGCACCGGCAAGGAGCTGTTCCACCTGCCGTACCTGCTCGCCGCCCTCGCCGACGCCCCCACGCCGGAGCCGAACGACGTGCTGGCCACGCTCACCCGGCTGACGGCGGTCACGGTGGCCGACGCCTGCCGCGAACACGGCGTCACCCGCCTCATCGTCTCCGGCGGCGGCGCGCACAACCCGACGCTGCTGCGAATGATCGGCGACGAGCTGCCGGACGTCCACCTGTCGTCCAGCGACGAGGTGGGTGTCGCCTCGGACGCCAAGGAAGCGCTGGCCTTCGCGCTGCTGGGCTACCTGACCGTGCACGGGCTGCCAGGTGCCCTGCCCTCGGGCACCGGCGCGCGGCACGCCTCGGTGCTCGGCAGCATCACCCCCGGCCGCCAACCGCTGCGGCTGCCGGCGCCGGTCGACACCGCCCCCGACCGGTTGCTGATCGCCGCGTCTCCGGTGGCCGACTGACCACCCTTTTCGGGAGGATCCGCCCATGAGCACCGTCGTTCCCGCGCCGAGCGCCGCCGGCGTCCGCGCCCGCGAGGTGGCCGAGTTGCTGCGCTCGCACCTCGACGATCCGACCCGGGCCAGCGCCGAGCTGCCCCGGAGGCTGGCGGCGGCGCACGACGCCTCGCCGTACCTGTTCGAGCCGCAGGCCGTGGTCCGCGCGGCCTCGGCGGCCGAGGTGGGCGCGCTGATGGTCGGCGCCCGGGAGGCCGGTGTGCCGCTGACCCTGCGCGGTGGCGGCACCAGCCTCGCCGGGCAGGCCGGCGGCGCGGGCGTGCTGGTCGACGTGCGCACCGACTGGCGGCACGCCGAGGTGCTCGACGACGGCCGCCGCATCCGGCTCCAGCCCGGCCTGACGATCCGGCAGGCCAACGCCCGGCTGGCCCGCTACGGCCGCCGGCTCGGACCGGACCCGGCCAGCGAGGCCGCCTGCACGGTGGGCGGCATGGTGGCCAACAACTCCAGCGGGATGACCTGCGGCACCACCGACAACGCGTACCGCACCATGGAGTCGCTGCGCTTCGTCCTCCCGTCCGGCACCGTCGTCGACTCCGCCGCCCGCGACGCCGACGACCGGCTGCGCGCCGCCGAGCCCGAACTGCACGCCGGGCTGCTGCGCCTGCGCGACCGGGTGCGCGCGACGCCGGGGTCGCGCGCCACCATCGAGCGGCTGTTCGCCATGAAGAACACCATGGGGTACGGACTGAACTCGCTGCTCGACCACGACCGCTCGGTCGACATGCTGGCCCACCTGATGATCGGCAGCGAGGGCACGCTCGGTTTCGTGGCCGAGGCCGTCTTCCGGACCGTCGAGATCCACCAACACGCCGCCACCGGCCTGCTGATCCTGCCCGGTCTCAGCGCCGCCACCGATGCGCTGCCGGCCCTGCTCGCCGCCGGCGCGCGTACCGCCGAACTGCTCGACGCCGCCGCGCTGCGGGTCAGCCAGCGCGACTCCGACGCGAGCCCGGCCCTGCGCGGGCTGACGGTCGTCGGGCACGCCGCGCTGCTGGTCGAGTTCGCCGAGGACAGCGCGGAGCGGCTGGCCGCGACGCTTGCCGACGCCCAGCCCGTGCTCGACCGGCTGCCCGCCGTCACCGGCACCGAGCTGACCCACGACCCGCGCGAGCGGGCCCGGCTCTGGCACCTGCGCAAGGGCCTCTACACGGCGGTAGCCGGCGCCCGCCCGCCCGGCACCACGGCCCTGCTGGAGGACGTCGCCGTGCCGATGCCGCGCCTGACCGGCACCTGCGACGGGCTGATCCGCCTGTTCGAGCGGCACGGCTATCCCGACGCGGTGATCTTCGGACACGCCCGCGACGGCAACCTGCACTTCATGTTGACCCAGTCCTTCGACACACCGGCCGAGATCGACCGCTACGCCCGGTTCACCGACGACATGGTCGACCTCGTGCTTGCCGAGGGGGGCACACTCAAGGCCGAGCACGGCACCGGTCGCGCCATGGCGCCCTTCGTCCGGCGACAGTACGGCGACGAGCTGTACGACGTGATGCGCGAGCTGAAGCGGTTGTGCGACCCGAGCGGCCTGCTCAACCCCGGCGTGCTGCTCAACGACGACCCGACGGTGCACCTGCGCCAGCTCAAGGCCGTCCCGACCGTCGATGAGGAGCTGGACGCCTGCGTGGAGTGTGGCTACTGCGAGCCGGTCTGCCCCACCGCCGACGTCACCACCACGCCCCGGCAGCGCATCGTCCTGCAACGGCAGATCGCCCTCGCCACGGCGGCCGGGGACGAGGAGCGCCGCCGGGAGCTGACCGCCGACTACGAGTACGCCGCGGTGGACAGCTGCGCCGCCGACAGCCTCTGCGTCACCGCCTGCCCGGTCGGCATCGACACCGGCGCGGCGATGAAGCGGCTGCGTGCCGAGCAGCACAGCCCGCTCGCCCAGCGCACCGCCCGCGGTGTCGCCCGGCACTGGAAGGGCGCCGTGGCCGGCGTCCGGGTCGGGCTGAACGCCGCACACGCCGTGCCGACACCGCTGACCCGCGCCGCCACCGGGGTGATCCGTTCACTCGGCGCCACCGAACTCGTACCACAGTGGAGCGCCGACATGCCGCGCGCCGGCGGGCCCCGCCCCGAGCCACGCAGCGCGCCGGACGCGCGGGCGGTGTTCTTCGCGGCCTGCATCGGCAGCGTCTTCGCGCCCCAGGACGGCCCGTCCGACGGCTCGGCGGCGGCGTTCCTGCGCCTGTGCGAGCTGGCGCGGGTGCCGGTCGTCGTGCCGGCCGAGACGGCGGGTCTGTGCTGCGGGACGCCCTGGCAGTCCAAGGGCTACCCCGCCGGCCACCGCGAGATGGCCGAGCGGACCCTGGCCGCGCTGTGGACGGCCAGCGACCGGGGCCGGCTGCCCATCGTGTGCGACGCGTCCTCCTGCACCCACGGGCTGACCCAACTGACCGCCGCGCTGGCCGAGAAGGACCGGGCACGGTACGGCGCTCTGCGCTTCGTCGACAGCGTGACCTTCACCGCCGAACACCTCCTGCCGGCGCTGCCCACACCACGGCGTCTGGGCTCGCTGGCCCTGCACCCCACGTGCTCCACCGTGCACCTCGACGGCATCGACGACCTGCACACCGTGGCCCGGGCGGTGGCCGACACCGTGACCGTGCCGGACAGTTGGGGATGCTGCGCGTTCGCCGGAGACCGCGGGCTGCTGCATCCCGAGGTCACCAGCGGCGCCACCGCCGCTCAGGCCGCCGAGGTCAATCAACGCGACCACGACGCGTACGCCTCCTGCAACCGCACCTGCGAGATGGGGATGAGCCGGGCCACCGGGCAGCCGTACCGGCACGTGCTCCAGGTGCTCGTCGACGCGATCGAGCCGCCGGTCTAGCCGGTCACTGCTGCTCAGCCCTCTGATGTCCCAGCCCGGACAGCCCGGACAGCCTGTTCAACGTGCGGCCTGGAACGCGCGGCCGATCACTGTCGCCGTGGTGCCGTCGCTGAACAACCCGGACCGGTCCTTGTCGGTGGCGGGGAGGCCGAACCAGGCGTAGCGCTGCACGTAGGGGAGTTGGCCGAGCATGTCGGCGGCCGTGGTGAGAAAGGCCGCCTGCTGCTCCTGGCTCGGAAACTGTTGACGCCCGCCGTCGTAGCGGATCAGCGCGAACTCGGTCAGCCAGATCGGCTTCTGGTACCGCTGGTGGACGGCCTGCAGGTACTGCCGAAGCTGGTTGACCGCCGCCGCGGTCGTGAAGTCGGCGCCGTACCAGTGCAGGGTGATGAAGTCCACCCGGTGGCCCCGGGCCTCGGCGCCGGTCATGAACCGATCCAGCCAACCCTGCGGGTCCGGGCCGCCCCAGGCGACCGCCGGGCTGCCCAGCCTGCTGCCCGTCGCCATCAGTGTCGGCCACAGGTCCAGTGCCTGCTCGACGGTCATGTTCGCCTGTTCGGGCAGGTCCGGCTCGTTGAAGGTGAGCAGGTACGGCCCGGCGGCCCGGGCCCGGGCCAGCTCCGCGGCGGTGACGTTCTCCGCGCTGCGGATCATGGGCACGAACGTCGCGCCGCGCGGAGTGCTGATCCCCGGGTGCTGGGTGCCCCAGGTGTAGTACCAGCCGGCCTTCGAGCTGGCCAACGCCTGGCTCGCTCCGGCGAAGTTCCACACCCCGACGCCCTTGCGCGTGGAGCTGACCGCCGGTGCGACCGGGGCCTTGGACGTGGGGCGCGCGCTCGGTGACGGCGCGCTGCTCGGGGAGGCGGACGCGGAGGCGACGGTGGTGGGCGCCGCGGGCGGCGGGACGGCCCAGGAGGGCCCGGCAGCCGGATCATCCGGAAGCACCACCACCAACGTGGTGATCGCGAGGACCGCGGCAACCACTCCGGCGGCCAGGTAGGGGACCACACCACGGGGCGCGTGCGCCGCAAGCTCGGCGACGCCCGGGGGATGCGGTCCGACGGCCGGCGCGGCGGCGGCCGGCGCGGCGGCGGCCGGCGCGGCGGCGGCCGGAGGCACCGTCGCGCTCGGGATGTGGGCGCTGAGGCCGGCCGGCAGTGGCAGCATCGGCATCCCGGCGAGCAGCCTGTCGATCGGCAGGAACGTGGAGCCCCGGCGCCCGCAGGACGCGCAGTCACGGATGTGTCGGGCCAGCCGCTTGCGCCACAGCGGGCTGGGAGTGCCGTCCCACTCGGCCGCCACCGCGCCCAGGGCCGGGCAGCCGGGGCGGGCACGCAGGGCGCGGACGACGCCCCGGGCGCTCTGGATCTGCTCCTTCATCCGGTGGATGCGCACCGCGACGTGTCCCGGCGACAGACTCGCGGCCTCGGCGATCTCGGCACGCGTCAGCTCGCCGGTCTCCTCCAGCCACCAGAGCGAGAGCAGTTCCTGGTCGTCCAGGTCGAGCCAGCGGGTCGCCTCGGCGACCTCACGTCGTTGGTCGGTGAGGCCGAGCCGGAGGATCGTCATCCCGGCGAAGTCGGAGGCGGGGTCGGGCACGTTGTGGATCGCGTCGAGCCCGGCGTCCCGGTTGAGGGCGATGCGGCGACGCTGGTCCCAGTCGCGCACCTGGCGGATCGTGATCGCCACGAGCCAGGACCGGTACGCCGCGGGGTCGTTGAGCGCGGGCAGGTGCCGGATCACCCGTACCAAGGTCTCCTGGACCACGTCGTCGACGTCGGCGTGGCCGCGGAGCGCGCGCCCGACGATGTTGTAGACCAGCGGAAGCGAGGCCGCCACGACGTCGTCGAGAGCGCGCCGGTCGCCCTGTCGAGCCGCGACGACCAGCCCGGGATCGGGTGCTGCCCGACCGGCTGACGACATGGATCCCACTCCTCCTGCGCTCGGTCCGGTCGGCGCGCGTGCGCGCTGACCGCCTCGTGATCGGAGACGAGCGGCGGCGGGTCAGATTACGGTTTTCTCCTCCGGTCCGTCGGGCCGGTCGGCCGACGCGCCGGCCTCGGTCTCGGCCGCGAAGGGGGTACGCAGGCGGGTCATGGACGCGGCGCTGACGTCCGCGGCCGGACTGCGCTCGTCGTCGACGACCCTGCCCCCCTCGATGGTGAAGGGGTTCCGGGCGGAGGTCAGATCGGGCACGAGGTGCTCCAGGAGATGTGCACGGCAGCGCTCGACTCAGTGATCGGCAGCTTCGAAGCCGTGGGGAGGCGGAGGGGCGGGCCCGGCGATGGGTCATCGGTGCCCGCACCCACAGCCTAGCGGCCGGGGGCAACCGGCGGGCGCTGGACCATCGCACCAGCGGATCACCAGCGGTTCTTCGCGTCAGCCCTCCGCGACGACCGGCGCGGCGGTCCGGGTCGACGGCGGCCACGGGGACGCGATCGTCCCGTAGCGGCCGGCTCAGAACTGGACGACGTGACCGACCCGGGGCGGCGTACGACCGGCGAGGACGTCGAGCCACGCGTCTCGCAGGGCCTCGGGACCGTTGCCGACCCGCACGTCGAGCCACCCGCTCGCCGCCGGGACGAACCGCCGCCAGGCTTCGGTGAACCGCCTGTCGAGCCCGTCGCGGCCCCAGTCCCGGCTGCGCTTGCGCATCTGCACCGGCGCGAAGAAGACCTCCCCGGCGGCTTCCGCGTTGGGCGTCTGGTTGGTGAGCCCCACCGCGATGTCCCGGACGAGCCGGTCGCCGAGGTGAGCGCGCAGCGCGGCCCGGGTCGCGGGCGCTCCGGACAGGTCGAGGTACACGGTGGCGACCGCGTCGAGGGCGTGGATGTCGTCGTACGTGACGACGTCGTCGTAGCAGCCGAGGGACCGCGTGAACGCGGCGTTGCCGGGCGAGGTGAGCCCGACCAGTCGCGGGCCGCGACCGTACAGTTCGGACGCGGCGGCGTACGCCGTCTTGCTCGACGCCGACGACAGAACGATCGACCGCGCGCCGTAGAAGTCGTTGTCGACGACCTGGTCGGCCAACATGAACGAGGTGAAGAACAGCGGCCGGAAGAG
Source organism: Micromonospora sp. NBC_00617 (assembly GCF_045161355.1). Classification (NCBI taxonomy): domain Bacteria; kingdom Bacillati; phylum Actinomycetota; class Actinomycetes; order Micromonosporales; family Micromonosporaceae; genus Micromonospora; species Micromonospora sp. NBC_00617. The sequence continues at coordinate 5,258,695 of NZ_CP107751.1, forward strand.
GATCAGCAGGTCCTCCTGATCGGCCTGGTGGACCGGGTCTCCGGCGGTCGACCGGTACGCGTTGTACGGCGAGGGCAGCTCGGCCCGGTGCGGGCTCGCGTCGCGGAACCCGGACGCGTCCACCCGGTCCGGCCGGACCACCAGGTGGCCGGCGGGCGGCAGGTAACCGTAGACCCGTTGGCCGACCTCGACCCCGGCAACCGTCGAGGCGACCACGTCGGCGAAGCCCCACAGCGGCGGAAGCCCCCACTGCGGCCCGAGCCCTCGGGGGCCGGGCGGGAAGAACTCCCAGTAGCGCATCGCGTCGCCGAGCACCGCGTAGGTCACGTTGTTGGCGGTGAGGCCGACGCGGTCGACGCGCAGCAGCGCCGCACCGTCGGGCAACTCGGGCCCGTCGCCATCGGCGAGAGTGGTGTGGCGCAGGTCGGCACGGGCCACGGCGAAGGTCCACGAGTCAGCCATGGTGTGACGCTAGACAGCCCCGGAATCGGAGACAAGTGCACTGGGAGTGCAAAATCCCACTCGGCGGTCAGGGGTGGGGCGCGGTGACGTGCCGCAGGTGCCCCAACGGCAGGTGCGGGGGCTGCCACTCCAGGAACAGGGCGGTGGCGTCGTCGTCCAGCTGCTCGTCCTGGTAGGCGAGGACGGCGCGCACCAGGCGGCGCATCGTCTCCGGACTGGGCAGCCCGTCGTTGAGGGCACGGTTGACGAAGTCGACGAGCCGGTCCAGACCGAACCGCTCCCCGTCGATGGCCTTCGCGTCGGTGATGCCGTCGGTGTAGGCGAGGATGCGGTCGCCGGGGTGCAGCTCCTCCTCGTGCACCCGAGGTCGCGCCTGAGACAGGTGACCAAGGCCGAGCGGCAGCGCGGTCGGCCCCGGCAACTCCCGGATGGCCTTGCCGTCACGCAGCAGCATGGCGCCGGGGTGCCCCGCGTTGATGATCCGGAGCCGACCGGTGCGCCGGTCCAGTTCGGCGAGCAGTCCGGTCGCGAAGTAGCTGGGGTGCTCGGAGCGCACCCACCGGTCGATGCTGATGGCCGTGTCGACGAGGTCGAGGCCGGACCGGCGGGCGTTGCGGTACGCGCTGACCACCAGCGAGGCCAGGGTGCTCGCCTTGATGCCGTGCCCGCAGGTGTCGAAGAGCCCGAGGCTGAGCACGTCGCCGTTCAGCGCGTAGTCGAAGATGTCGCCGCCGACGTCGTAGCACGGTTCGAGGATCGCGGTGATCACCAGGTCGTCGGTCGCGAAGGTCAGCGGCGGCAGCAGCCCCCAGACGATCTCGGCGGCGACCTGCATCGGCAGGCGTCGCCGCATCCGCTCGACGACATCGCCGTAGAGCCGACGGTTCACCAGGACCTGGGCGACGTTGACCGCCAACTCCCAGGCCGGCCCGTCCAACGCCGTGTCGGCGGCGGCCGGCGACACGACCTCCAGCACACCCAGCCGCTCGCAGCCGAGCAGCAGGGGCACCCAGAGCCGGTCCGGATTGTCGGCGGCACGCTGCACGTCGAGGGTGGTGAACGCCCGACCGGCCAGGGTCGTCTCGATCGCCAGCTCGTCCCGGGCGATACCGGCGCCGAGCAGGGGCACGAGACAGGACTGGTTGTAGTCGGCCAGATAGATCACGATCTCGGTGGCGCCGACTGCCGGCGCGGCCCGGGTGACCAGAAGCGACAACTCGTCCGGCCCGCCCCGGGGTGCGTTGAGCTGCAACCAACGCGCCGCGTCGCCGGCGTCGACCAAGCTCCACCTCCCGTGTCCTGACCACCGTAGAAGCCTGGCGGCCAACTGGCCAATGTGCGAGGGCCCGGCGAGACGAGCGACTCCCCTGTGTCGCTCAGGCGCCGCCATCGGCGAGTGGTCAAGGTGGCCATTGAAGCAATTTGACCGTTATAGAGGCTTTACGGCATTACCTATGCAAAAGTCCGATACGTCCATCTGCGGTTCGGTACGGCTGCCCATCTGCCGACCCGACCGGTGTCCGGTGAGACGCATTCGTGAAAGGGAACATCGTGACAAGCACACTATTGCGCCGACCTCGACGCGCGGTCATGTCCGCGTTGACGGCCGTCGCCGCTGGCGGCGCGGCCGTCGCCGTACTCGTTTTCAGCGGCACCGGCGCGAGCGCGGCCGAGGCGCCGGTCAACCTCGGAACAGCCGCGAACTTCTCCGTGCTGGCCGGCGAACGGGTCACCAACACCGGGCCGAGCTTCCTGGCGCAGAGCCTGGGTGTCAGCCCGGGTAGCGCCGCTACCGGCTTTCCGCCAGGGATCGTCGGCGGGGAGATCCACCTGGCCGACGCCGTGGCGCTGCAGGCCAAGAACGACCTGACCACGGCGTACAACGACGCCGCCGGCCGGACGCCGTTCACCAACCTGCCCGCCGAACTGGGCGGCACCACGCTGACTCCGGGGGTCTACCGGATCGACGCCGCACAGCTGACGGGGACGCTGACGCTCGACAGCCAGAACGACCCGGCGGCGGTGTTCATCTTCCAGATCGCTTCCACCCTCGTCACCGCCTCCAACAGCAGCGTGGTGTTCATCAACGGCGCCTCACCCTGCAACGTCTACTGGCAGGTGGGCAGCTCGGCCACGATCGGCACCGGCACCCGCTTCATGGGCAACATCCTGGCCCAGACCTCGATCACCATGAACACCGGCGCCACCCTCGAGGGCCGTGCCCTGGCACGGACCGGCGAGGTCACCCTCGACACGAACACCATCAACGCGCCGGCCTGCCTCCAGCCGACGGGAACCCCCACGTCGACCCCGACCGGTACGCCGACCGGCACGCCCACCAGCACCCCGACCGGCACGCCGACCGGGACCCCGACCGGCACGCCAACCGGGCAGCCGACCGGCACACCGACCGGGCAGCCCACCGGGACACCGACCGGGCAGCCCACGGGCACCCCGACCGGCCAGCCGACGGTGGCCCCGACCCGTACCGAGTTGCCCGTCACCGGAGGTAGGGGCGGCGGCCTGCTGCCCGCCCTGACCGCAGTCGGCAGCATCGCCGTCACCGGCGGCGCAGCCCTGCTGCTCCTCCTGCGTCGACGCCGACAGCTCGAGTCCTGACGAGGCGCCCCGGCGGCCGGGTGACCGGCCGCCGGGGCAGCCCCAGATCGCCGCACCGGAGCACACCCAGCTGGGCACTCTCATACTTTCGGCTAGTAATGGCTCGAACTTTCGGGTAACGTGCACACCGCACCTGAACCGACATGACGCGGCGGCGAGGCCCGTGGTTGTGGTCCTGTCGACAGCGCACCGAATTCTCCCCGGTCGCGTGGTCGACAGGCAGACACGGAGAGGACCAGCCCATGCTCACGACTGTCGAACCCACGGTCGGCACCGCTGTCAGCCGACGTAACACCGCCGGCGCGGACGAGCTGATCGTCGAGTTGGCCACCACCGCGGCCGACGACCCGCGCCGACCGGCCCTGCGGGACCGCGCCATCGAGGCGTGGTTGCCGCTCGCCCGCCATCTGGCCCGTCGCTACTCGGGGCGGGGCGCCCCCGACGAGGACCTGACGCAGACCGCGATGGTCGGCCTCATCAAGGCGGTCGATCACTTCGACGCCACCCGGGGCGTCGACTTCAGCGGGTACGCCATCCCGACCATCGTCGGCGAGATCAAGCGGTACTTCCGGGACCGCACCTGGGCGGTGCGGGTGCCGCGCCGCCTCCAGGAACTCCGCCTGGCGATCAGCGCCGCCAACAGCACGCTGACGCACACCCTGGGCCGCTCGCCCACGGTGGCCGACATCGCGACCTACCTCGACGTCTCCGAGGAGACCGTGCTGGAGGGGTTGGAGGGGGCCCGGGCGTACCGCGCGACCTCACTGTCCACCCCCACCGGCATCGACGGAGGCATGGAGCTGGGCGACACCCTCGGGGAGCACGACCACGAGTTCGACCTCGTCGACCTCCGCGTCGCCCTCGGCCCGGCGCTCGCCACGCTGCCGGAACGCGAGCGACGAATCCTCAGCCTGCGGTTCCACGGCAACCTGACCCAGGCCCAGATCGCCGAGCAGATCGGCGTCTCCCAGATGCACGTCTCCCGGCTGATCGCCCGGGCGCTGGCCACGCTGCGCGGGCACCTCTCCGCGGACTTCGCCTGATCGACCCGACCGCAGCGGCCGCCCGTCGGCCCGTCGGTGGTCAGTCTCGCCGAGCGTCCACCATCGCGGCGAGCAGGGCGGCCATCGGCACGGTGGCGAAGCCGACCCGGGCGTCGCTGGCGCCGTACGGCAGCCACAGCTCACCGTCGTGGACGAGCCCGCCGCAGGAGTAGACGACGTTCGGCACGTAGCCGTCCCGGTCGGACTGCTCGGGGGCCAGGAGCACGCCGGGGAGGTGCGCGACCACCCAATCCGGTCGGTGCAGGTCGAGCAGGAGCGCGCCGATCGCGTACCGACGCATCGGGCCGACACCGTGGGTGAGCACGAGCCAGCCCGCCTCGGTCTCGATGGGAGATCCGCAATTGCCGACCTGGATCAGCTCCCAGCTGTCCCGGGGCGCGTGCAGCGGGACCGGGTGTTGCCAGCGGTTGTCGGCGTTCAGGGTGGTCAGACCGATGGTCTCGCCGTCGGCGCGGCAGAGCGCCAGGTGCCGGCCGCCGACGGTACGGGGAAACAGCGCGACCCCCTTGTTGCGGGCCCCCGGCCCGCGCATCGGGGTCATCTCGAAGTGGCGCAGATCGGGGCTGACCAGTGCCCGGGTGGCGACGCGCCGGCCGTCGTAGGCGGTGTAGGTGGCCCGGTACACCGGATCCGACCCATCGGTGAACCGGACGAACCGGGCGTCCTCCATGCCGTTGCTCTCTGCCGGGGTGGCCGGCCAGAGCACGCGTTCATGCAGAGCCGTCTCGGCGGGAAAGGCCGTGGCGTAGCTGCCGGCGTTGGTGCGGCGCAGGTGTTCCAGCGTGTCCAGCCCGGTGCTGCGCGAGAGCAGGTCCGGCGGCAGATCACCGAGCACCCGCTCGAAGGTCGCCTCGTCGTACCGGTCGGGCAGCGCGTCCAGCACCGTGGCGGTGACCTCGTTGTCGCAGTCCTTCTCGGCCAGACCGGCGACGAGCAGATCCCGGCGGTGCCGCACACCCGTCAGCTGTCCGACGACCAGCGGACCGGACCGGTCGGTGACGGTGAGCTGGTGCCCTGGCCCGAGAACCGCGCTGGCGAATCCGATGGACGACAGGTGACCCTCGCCGATCTGGCGGAGGCTGACCGCCACGCGCAGCTGCCCGGCACTCAACCGGCTCTGGTCGGGGTGGGCGACCATCGACGGGTTGCACAGGGCGGCGGCCTCGACCGCGTACTCGTGGCTGAAGTAGGCGCCGACCAGGAGCCGACTGGTGGGTGAGAGGTCCGGGGCGCGGGCGGCGCGGTGCCGCACGAGGTCGTAGTGATGCTGGAACGTCGCGGCGAGGTCGCGGTGCCGGGCGCCGAAGCGGTCGAGCGTGTCCCGCAGCAGCCGGCCGGTCTCCTCGTCGTCGAGGCCCGCGACACGCTCGATGAGCGCCCCCGCGCGGGTGCGTACCACCGCCGCGTCCTCACCCGGAACGAAAAGCTTGACGACGACCCGACGGGGGTCGGGGGTGAGGGTGACGTCCTGGCGGACGGCCAGAACGTCGGTCACGACCACCGCCGGGCGTGCTGCAGGGTGGAGATGAGCGCGAGGGTGGACTCGGCGCCCTGGTTGAGGTTTGGACCGTGCGCGGTCAGCCCGTCGTAACCGCCGCCGGTACTCGGATCCCACATGGGCGTGCCGAGGTCGTTGTCACCGAGGAACCAACCGATCGCCTGCCGGAGCCCGTCATCCCAGGCCGGGTCACCGGTGATCGTGGCGGCCGTGGCACAGGCGTCCGCGAGGGCCGCGACCTCGATCGGCTGCTGGTCGTGGTGGAACCGTACGGCGCCACGTCGCCACCCGGCGGCGGGTACGACGGACAGCCGCCCGTCACGGAGTTGAACGTCCCGCAACCAGGTGAGCATCCGCAAGCCCTCGTCGAGGGGTGGACCACCGTGGCGCAGCTGACTGGCGACGATGACGACCTCGGCGAAAGCACCGTTGGCGTAGGTCAACCGCTGCTGCGGCCAGGGCCACCGCGGGTCGGAGTCCGTTGTGCCGACGGCGCTGGCGGCGTCCGCCAGCAACGCCGCCGCGGACACGTGGCCCGGGTGGCGACGCAGCACCTCGGCCGCGCCGAGCCCGGCGAAGGCCATCGCGTGCGGGGCGGGGGACCGCCGCGTCGCGCCGCGACTGAAGGCGACCAGCGCCTCCTCCCGTACCCAGGCGGCGGGACTGCGGGCGACGGCCGTGCCCAGCCCCCACAGTGCCCGGCCCCACCAGTCGCCGAGGCCAGGCTCGTCGGTCCAGCGCCGGTCGTGCCCGAGCCGGTTGTGGAAGGCGCCAGCGGCGTCCTGCGCGTGGGTCAGGAAGGCGAGGTACCGCTCCGCGAGTCGCAGCAATTCCTCGGTCGGCTCCGGCTCGCGACAGAGAACGACCAGGCCACGGGCCACGTCGTCGGTGCAGTAGCCGTGCTCTCGCCGGACGATGGCGTGTCGGGCGTGCTCGAACAGGCCGGTGTCGTCGCTCAGCCGGACCAGGTGCGCGAAGCTCGGCGCGGGCGCGGTCATCCACCGTCTGCTGGACAGCGTCCGAGGGCGGCCGGCGGTCGCGGTCACGCCGACACCACGCTGACAGCGGGCGAGCGCACTTCGGTGAGCCGTTCGGCGAGGGTGCCGTAGCGGGCTGCCACCGCCGGCCAGCGCAGGTCCGCGGCCAGCGGCCGCACCCGGCCGGCCAGCCGGGCCGCGAGGCCCGGCTCGGTCAGGATCCGCCGGACCGCCAGGGCCAGCGCCGCCGGGTTCTGGTGGGGTACGACCAGACCGGGCCCGCCGGTGAGCAGCTCGACGGCGTGCGGGAACGCCGTGGCCACGACGGGCACTCCGGCGGCCACCGCCTCGATGAGCACGCCGGAGGTGACCTGTTCGCGGGAGTCGTACGGCAGCACGACCACGTCGGCGGAGCGGATCAGGCGGCCGAGGGCCTCCTGGTCGTGGTAGACGTCCTGGTAGTCCACGGCGTGCGCGATCCCCAGCTGGGCGCCGAGCCGGTGCAGCCCCGCCCGGTACGACTCGCCGTGGTGCTCGATGACCTTCGGGTGGGTCCGGCCCGCGACCGTGTAGGTGGGCGTCGGTTCCAGGTCCTGCAACCGGGCGAGGGCGCGCAGTGAACACTCGATGCCCTTGCCGGGGCCGATCAGTCCCCAGGTGAGCAGGTGCGGGCGGGTACGCCGGTCGACGGGCACGCCGGCGAGTTCGGCGGCGCCGTGCGGGATGACTGTCACCTTCTCTACCGGCACGTCGTAGCCGATGAGCAGCCGGTCCCGGGCGGTGTCGGTCATCGTGACGACCGCCCCGGCGGTGGCGACGATCTGTTCCAGCAGGGACTTCTGCCGGACGGAGGGCCCGCGCAGCACGGTGTGCAGGACCACGACGCTCGGCACGGTGAGCCGGCGCAGCAACGGCAGGACGTCCTCGCCGTCGGTGCCCGGGTAGATGCCGTACTCGTGCTGGACGATGGCCACGTCGAAGGTGTTCAGGACGGCGGCGGCGTCCCGCCACCCGGCCGGGGTCCGTGCCGACCAGGTGTGCACCACGCCGGGCCCGGGCCGCTGGTCGTCGCCGGGGTCGGTGACCCGCACGATGCCACCGCGCGTGCCGTCGGCGGTGAGGTGGGCGGCAAGGGCGGAGTTGAAGGTGGCCAGTCCACACCGGGTCGGCGGGTGGGTGCTGAGGAATCCGTAGCTGGGCATGAACGTCGGGCCTTCCGGTTGTCGGCCGCCACCGGGGCACGGGGGCACGCCTCACGCGGTGACGGCGCACGCCGGTCAGCGTGTGTGACCGGCGGAACGTGTTCGGGGTGATCAGCTATGGGTGGGAATCAGACCAGGGTCGCCTGGTCGGGAACGACCGGTCGCTCGACGGGTGCGGCGCCGCGGCGGATGAGGCGGTCGTAGACGGCGAGGTAGTCGGTGACCATCCGGTCCGCGCCGAAGCGTTGCCGGGCCCGTTCCCGGCAGGCGGCCCGGTCCAGGCCGGCGACCTGGGTCACCGCGTCGACGGCCTGCTCGACGGTGTGGACGAGGTAACCCGTCACCCCTTCGTCGACGACCTCCGGCATGGACCCCCGCGCGTACGCGACGACCGGCGTGCCGCAGACCATCGACTCCACCACCGACAGCCCGAACGGCTCGTCGAACGCGATCGGGTGCAGCAGAGCGGTACTGGCGCCCAGTACCTCCGCGCGCCGTCGGGGGCCGACCGAGCCGAGGAAGACGACCTGGTCGCCGTCGATGTGCGGGGCCACCTGCTCGGCGAAGTACCGCTCGTCCTGCACGATGCCGCAGATGGTCAGTGGCCGGCCGGCGCGGCGGGCGATCTCGATCGCGGTGTGGGTGCCCTTGTCGGGATGGATGCGGCCGAACGCGGCCAGTCCCGGACCGGCGTCGCGGGTGAACGGCAGCCCGGCGAGGTCGACGCCGTGGTGCACCGTGGCGACGTAGTCGAGCTCGGCGCTCCGGTCGGCGTCGGAGATCGACACGTACGACGAGCGGGCTCGGGCGTAGGCGGGCAGAATCCCCGCCCCGGAGAAGCCGTGCACGGTGGTGAGCAGTGGAGCGTGGCAGTGCTCCGCGAACGCCAGCGGCAGCCAGTCGAGGTGACTGTGCACCAGGTCGAACTCCGCCGAGCGGGCGAACGCGTGGGAGACGTGCATCGCCTCCCACACCCGGCCGTCCAGGCCCGGATCGTCCGCGTACCCCCGGGGGGCGACGCCGTCGAGCCGGGCGGAGGTGACCGAGTCCAGCGTCGCGAAGAGCGTCACGTCCACGCCGCGGCTGACCAGCCCCTCGGCGAGCAGGCCGGTCACCTGCTCCCACGGACCGTAGTGGTGTGGGGGTGTCCGCCAGGCGACCGGCCCGAGCAGGGCGACCCTCACGGGGACGGCGCGTCGGCGAGGTCGGCTGGATCGAGATGCAGGGTGGCGAGCAGCCCGGAGTGCTTGGCCGGGTCGACCCGCTCCGGCAGCTCACGCTCGACCCAGTCGGCCCTGGCCTGCTGACCCCGGTCGCGTAGCGCGCTGACGATCCTGTGCTTGGCGATCCTCATCTGGTGCTCCCTTGTTGAGCCGTCCGGAACGATCGTGCGCCTGGACGGCGGTGTGAAAGCGCGGGCGGAACGCCCCTGCGGCCAGCACCGCGAACCCGAATGCGCGGTGACCGGTGAATCCGACTGGCCGGGCTCTGGCGGGACGTGGTCGGCGACAACCGAACACGACCAGCAGGCGGCAGCGATGGGATGACGATCGATAACGCCCCTGACGGGCTGGTGGCGGCGACATCCGGCGGCCACCGGGTGGCCCGGGCGACATGTCCAGCTTACGCCCCACCCTGGGCGACCGCACATGCACCGGGCCGCGGCTCGTCGGAAGCCGCCCACGCGGCGGTGCGGCTCGTAACGGCGTACGCTGGGAATACCCGCCGCCATACACCCATCGACCCGGTCGCCGACTTCCCGTGGCACCGCTGGCCGGCCCCTCCCCCGCACCGGCTCGCCGGGCCCGCGACGGTCTGTCGCCGGCTCGCCCTCGGCCCGCCACGCTGGCAGTCAGCTACATCGGGCACCCATCGGAAGGCGGCGGATCGTCATGACCGCACCCCCGAACAGCCACATCCAACCCTCCACCATCAACGGTCACGAGGGTCCCACCGATTCTCGTCCGGCTCCCCTGCGGCCGGTGGTGAAGCGATCGCGAATCGGGGATCTGTGGATCGTCGCCGTGGTGTTCGCGGTCATGCTCCTGCTGCTTCTGATCTTCGTACTTCAGAACGGGCAGCAGGCCGAGGTGTCCTTCTTCGGGACGCACTCGGCCCTGCCCACCGGCGTGGCGCTGCTGCTGGCGGCGGTGATCGGCGTCCTTCTCGTCGCCCTTCCCGGCACCGCCCGGATCCTCCAGCTCAGGATGCGCAACCGCCGTTCCTCGACGCCCCCGCCCGGATGGCCCTCATCCGGTTCTGTCCCCCTGTCGAGGACGGGCGTCGCCCCGGCTCCGCCGACGCCCCGCCAGGACGGCTGAGTCATGCCCGCCACCGCGCGACGGGCCGCCCCGATCTCCGTCCCGACCCCGACCGCCCCTCGGCTCATCCTCGCCACCGTTCGGGGACGGACGATGCTCGACGGCGCCTGGTGGCCACGGTCGTGGGACGCGGCCGCCGAACTCCCCGGGCTTGTCGGCGCCCTGATCGAGCGGCATGGCCGGATCCGGCATCTCATGCTCAACATCCGCGCCTGGGACAGCCGGGTCCATCGGTTGACCGTCGGACCGCACGTGGTTCGCATCGGCTGGTTCGACACCCTCGACCCTGCTGTGCTGGTCGCTACCACGGGCAGGGACGACCAGGTCGACCTGCTCGTGGTGCCACCCGCCACCGAGCCGGAGGCAGCCGCGCGGGCGATGACCGCCGCCGCGGACCCGGCCAACCGCAGGCGAGCGCCGGACATCCTGGCCGCCGCGCCGCGTCCGGGCCCGTCGGCGGCGACCGCTGATCGGTACGCGGTCTGGGACAACGAGGGCGGTAGCAGCGGCTCCCCTCCGCGACCGCGTTGACCCAGCCGCCCGATAGAGGCTGACCTGATCCGCTGCACCTGACACCCCGGCCAGGCCGCCCGCCGCCGGGTACGGGGCGCCTACCGTGGATACCTGGGGCGACGCGCCGGTCAGCCGACCCTCTGGGCCAGCACCTGCCCCGGCCAGGCTCCCGAGCGGAAGGTTTCGGTGCGGGTGAACCCGTGGCGTTCGTAGAAGGCCACCAACTCGCCGCCGCCGCCCGCCCAGCAGTCGACCCGTAGCAACCGCACGCCGGCTCGCCGGGTTTCCTGCACGGCGTGCGTCAGCAGGGCCGACCCGAGGTGTCGACCCGCGAATCGTCGGTCGGAGACCAGGAGACGGACGTACCGCTCGGGCTCGTCCGCGGGAGTGATCGGTGTCTGCGGATCAGGCCCGGAGTCCAAGACCAGGGCGCCGGCTGGCGTTCCGTCCAGTTCCGCGATGTACGGAAGGTTCTCGGTCAGGTACCGGTCGACCAGCTCGACCCCGCCGGGCTTCTCCGAGAACGGTGTCGTGCCCCACTGCTCGGTATTGCCGCGAGCGTTCATCCAGAGCACCGCGGAGTCGAGCATGGTCAGTACGGCGGGTGCGTCAGCCGGGCCACCGCGTCTGATCCGTATGCCGCGAGTGGTGTCCTCCATGGCGGAACTGTAATCGTGGCTGTGGCCGCCGGCCGAGCGTGGGACGGGCCGCACGGCGGGTGCAGGCAGGGTGCCGCGGGCGGAGGCCGCAGCGACGGCCAGACGGCCACCCGGGGCGACTGGGAGGGCCTGCCCGACCGGGCCGGGTTGGCGCTGCTCGACCACGGCCCCGGCGGTACGGTCCGCTGACGATCCCTTTTAAGGAGCACCCATGGAGCTGACCGAGCCGACCGTCTGGAGCACCGACCGGCTGGAGTTGGGTGAGGGCCTGCGCTGGGTCGACGACCGGCTGGTCCTGGTCGACCTGCTTGCCGGGCGACTGTTGGAGACCGACGGCGACGCCCCGACCCCGCTGCGGGAGCTGCGCCGCCTCGACGTGCCGCTCGGCGCGGTCGCCCCGGTGGTCGACCGACCGGGCGAATGGCTGGCCGCCGCCGGGACCGGCGTCACCCTGCTGCCCGCCACCGGCGCTCCCCGACCGGTCGCCGAGCTGGTGGACGACGCGCCCGAGCCGACCCGGATGAACGACGCGGTCGCCGACCCGCACGGCCGTTTCTGGGCCGGCAGCATGGCGTACGCGATGGTGCCTGGCGGGGGCACGCTCTTCCGCCTCACCCCGGGCGCCGAGCCGGTCCCCGCGGTGACCGGGCTGACCATCCCGAACGGGCCGGCGTTCGACGCGGCCGGCACCACCATGTACCTGGCCGACACGCCCCGCGGCGAGATCGACCGGTTCACCGTCGACCCCGCCACCGGGGCCCTGCACGGGCGGGAGCCGTTCCTGCGGCTGTCCCCCGCCGACGGCGGCCCGGACGGCATGACCCTCGACGCGGCCGGCCACCTCTGGATCGCGCTGTGGGGCGGCTCGGCGGTACGCCGCTACCGGCCCGACGGCACCCTCGACCGGGAGATCCGCCTGCCGGCCAAGCAGCCGGCCGGCATCTGCCTGGGCGGCCCCGACCTGCGGCGACTCTTCATCGGCACCGCCCGGGTGGGGTTGGACGCGGCGGGCCCGCAGGACGGCGCGCTGCTCGCGGTGGACGTCCCGGTGCCCGGTCTACCCACGGCGCGGGCCGGAGCGCCAGTGAGCTGATCGGAGGCATATCGGACGCCCGGGCGGGAACAACCGCACCCGAGGGCGGTAACGGCCGACGGGTGGGGAGCGAGCCGATGAGCAGCGTGGGGTGGACGTCGTGAACGGGCCGGTCGGCGACGAGTCGCTTGGCGAGTTGGAGCTGGTGCACACGTTCACCGGCCCGATGCCGACCGGGGTGAGTGTCTCGCACCGGGGTCGGATCTTCGTCAATTTCCCGAAGTGGGGCGACGAGGTGCCGGCCACCGTCGTCGAGCTGCGCGACGGCCGGGAGATGCCCTACCCCGACCAGGCGTGGAACGACCCGGCCGGTGACGACGACGCGGGCGCGTTCGTCTCGGTGCAGAGCATCGTGGTGGACCCGGCCGACCGGCTCTGGGTGCTGGACACCGGCAGCCCGATGTTGCAGCCCACCAAGCCGGGCGGCCCGAAGCTGGTCCGGGTCGACCTGGACACCGACACCGTCGCCCAGGTGATCACCTTCCCGGCGGACGTGGCGCTGCCGACGACGTACCTCAACGACGTCCGCTTCGACCTGCGGCGGGGCGAGTCGGGGGTCGCCTACATCACCGACTCCGCGTTCGCCGGGCCGAACGGGATCATCGTGGTGGACCTGGCCAGCGGGGCCTCCTGGCGGCGGCTGCACGACCACCCGTCCACCAAGGCGGAGCCGCTGACGTCGTTCCGCCCGGTGGTCGAGGGCCGGCCGTTCCTGGAACGGCCGGCCGATGGGCCACCGAAGCCGGTGGGCATGGGCTCCGACGGCATCGCCATCTCCGCCGACGGCACCCGGCTCTACTACTGCCCGTTGGCCTCCCGGCGCCTGCACAGCGTCTCCACCGAGGCGCTGGCCGACCCGTCGGTCACCCAGGAGGCGGTCGCCGCGACAGTTGTCGACGAGGGTGACAAGGGCAGCGCCTCGGACGGGTTGGAGAGCGACGACGCGGGGCGGCTCTACCTCACCGCGTACGAGCACAACGCGGTGCTGCGTCGACTGCCGGACGGTGCATACGAGACGCTGGTGCACGACCCGCGACTGCTCTGGCCGGACACCATGTCGGTGGCCACCGACGGGTACCTCTACGTCACCGCCAACCAGCTGCACCGGCAGCCGCAGTACCAGCGCGGCCAGGACCTGCGACGCAAGCCGTACGCCCTGTTCCGCACCCGCATCGACGCCGGCCCGGTGCTGCTGCGCCGCGCGTAGGCATGCCCATCCGGGCGGCGGGTGGGCCGCGTCAGTTCGCCGGCAGGGTGCGGTCCAGCAGGTCGAACAGGGCCGCCCAGTGCCGCTCGGTGGCCTGCTCGTCGTACGCCGGGGTGTCGGCCATGGTGTAGCCGTGGTGCGCGCCCGCGTACACCTCGGAGCGGTAGCGCACCCCGGCGGCGTCGAGCGCCTTCTCCAGCGTGGCGATCTGCTCGGGCGTCATCGACTGGTCGGCGTCGGCGTGGCCGAAGTACACCTCGCCGGTGATCGAGCCGACGCCCAGGTGTGGGCTGTCCGGCGCGTCGGTGACGATCCGCCCGCCGTGAAAGCTGGCCATCGCGGCGATCCGGTCCGGGTGCGCCTCGATGGCCCGTAGCGCGTTGGTGCCGCCCATGCAGTAGCCGGTGATCGCGACCGGGCCCGGCCGGACGTCGTCGCGGGCCGCCAGGAAGTCGAGGTACGCGGCGCTGTCCCGGCTGATCACGTCGGGGGTCAACGCGCGGATCCGCGGCATGACCTTCTTGAAGAGCGCGCCGCGCTGGTCGGCATCACCGAGTCGGGACAGGTCGAACAGCGGTGCCGGGCCGGCCCGGTAGAACAGGTGCGGCGTCAGCACCAGGTAGCCGCGTCCGGCGATCCGCTCGGCCATCTCCACGAGGCGGGGCCGAGGCCCGAAGGCGTCCATGAACAGCAGCACCGCCGGGAACGGGCCGTCCCCGTCCGGGCGGGTGAGGCTTGCGTCCGCGATCCCATCGCCGGTCGGGATATCCACCGTCGTCGTCTGCATCGAGCCTCCTCGTACGCCGACCTTGGTCCGTTTTGAACGTTACTCGCCACGCCGGTGTGCCCGATTGGTGAGGCCGGGAGGAGACGAGCGGAGCCGGTCAGGCCGGGCGGCGGGCCACCAGCACGTCGCGCATGATCGACTGGTCGACCCGGTGCCGCAGCGCGCGGTAGGGCTCCGCGTCGACAACGGTCAGGCCGGCGTCGGCCAGTGCCGCCGCCGCGTCGTCACGGCTGGCGACGTGGGTGTTCCACGAGATGCCCAGCGCCCCGCCCGGGCGCAGCAGCCGAGCCCAGACCGGCGCGGCGTCCGCGAGCAGCGCCAGCGGGTCACGCGTCAGACCCTGATCGGCGGTACGGCTGCCGTGCTGCACACCGTACGGCGCGTCGGCGACCACCAGGTCGACGGTCTCGGGGCGGAAGAACTCCGCCGCGCGGGTGGTGTCGGCGTTGACGACGTCGAGCAACTGCGTACGGCCCGCCTTGTGCTCCTCGCGGGTCGGCGCCAGCTCGATGCGCACCCGCCGGCCGACCACCTTGCGCTCCCGCCGCACCGGCCCCGACTCCAGCACCCGGTGCTTGACCCGCTTCTGCTTCAGCCAGGTCGTGACGAACGCGCGGTACGCCTCGACGTCCTTCTGGTCGCGCTCGATCCCGGCGGCGTCGAAGCCGTACATCAGCGCCTGGTTGAGGGTGGTGCCGCGACCGCAGAGCGGGTCGAGCACCCGGAACCGGCGGCTGGTCAGCTCGCCGGCCCAGTCCGACGCGAGCAGGGTGACGTTGAGCAGCAGCTTGGTGAACTGCTCGTTGGTCTTGCCGGGGTACTTCTGGATGGTGAGCAGATCGTCGTCGTAGCGGTCCAGCCGGCTCCACTCGACCGGGCGCAGCAGGTCGCCGACGATCTCGAACAGCGCGTACCCGGCCGAGAGGTTGCCCAGGACGGCCAGGTCCCGTTCGGTCAGCCCGTCACCGGCGAACGTGACGTAGGTCGCCCCACCGACGACCTCCGTGTCCAGCTCGCCGATCCGGCCGTCGAGCGCCGACCGGCCGAAGATCTCCAGCTCGGCCCGGGTGAGGTCGATGGCGGAGCGGGCGTACACCCGGTTGGTGGCGGGCAGGATCAGCAGGCCGTAGCGCGTCATGATCCGGCGAGTATTCCACAACGGGTGACGGTCGCCGGGAACCGGAGCGTCCTGCGGACCGACTACCCACACATGGGGTGTGAGCAGTGGCGGGAGGTCCTGTCCGCGCAGTTGGACGGGGAGGAGACCGCCGCCGAAGGGGCGGCGGCGCAGGGGCACCTGGACGAGTGCGCACAGTGCCGGGCCTGGTTCGCGGCGGCGGTCGCCGTGACGCGCCGGGTTCGTACCCGATTGGTCACCGACATGCCCGACCGGACCGACGCGATCCTGGCCGCCGTCGGTGTCAGCACCACTGGCGACGCGGTCGCCGACGCCGGTGACCCGCCGCCGGTCCGCCGGTCGCGCTGGCGGCCCCGCCTGCCCGGCCGCGCCCGGCTGGTCGTCGGGCTGCGCGCGGCGCTCGGCCTGCTCGGGGCTGTTCAGCTCGTGCTCGGCCTGGCCCAGGTGGGCCGGGGAGCGGCCGTCGACCATCTGCACGCGTCCGGCCAGCACTTGTGGCACGAGTCGGCCGCCTGGAACGTGGCGGTCGGGGCCGGCTTCCTCTTCGTGGCGGTACGCCGCAGCCCGCCGGCGGGTCTCCTGCCGATGCTCAGCGCGTTCGTCGGCACGCTGCTGCTGCTCTCGGTCAACGACCTCGTCACCGGGTCGGTCAGCGGGCAGCGGCTGGTGAGCCACGGGTTCCTGGTGGTCGGTTACCTGGTCATCGTGCTGCTGTCCCGGCCCGGGCTGCGTCCCGGTGGGCCCGCGCCGCAGCGGCAGCCGACGCCGTCGCGCTGGCGGTTCGGCGCGGACGAGCCCGAACGGCCACTGCGGGTGGTGCACTCCGGGGCGTACCGGGCGCAGGCAGCCGACCGCAACGCCGCCCCGGCCGCGCGCGCCGGTCACGCCGCGCGTGGCAATCAGGCCGGCGACCGCCGCGCCGCCTGAGCGGCGGCGGCCCGCACGGCCTGTTCAGTCCGCCTGCGCGTCCGGTGACCCGGATCGGCACCAGGAAGTCGGTGGCCGCGAAGCCGGTGCCGTAGACCAGCACGTCGCAGGGGTGGGCCCGACCGTCGGCGGTGCGGATGCCGTCCTCGGTCACCTCGACGATCGTCTCGGTGACCAGCTCGACGTCGTCCCGGGCCAGGGTGGGCAGCCAGTCGTTGGTGAACAACACCCGCTTGCAGGCCATCGGCTCGGCCGGCGTGACGCGGGCCCGCAACTCCGGGTCGCGTACCTGCCACCACCGCTGCGCCCGCGAGACACCCCGCAGCACCGCCGCGGCGGCCCGGTTGCCGGTCACGGCCAGCCCGGTGAACACGGTTACCGACCAGAACGCGGCCCGGGGCACCCGCATCAGCGCCGGCACCCGCCGGTAGAGCGCCCGGCCCAGCCGCCCGTGCCGGCGGTCCGGCTTGGGCAGCGTCCAGGGTGGAGTGCGCTGGAAGACGGTGACCCGGGCCGCCCGGTCCGCGATGGCCGGCACCAACTGCACCGCGCTGGCGCCGGTGCCGATCACCGCCACCCGGGCACCGTCCAGCCGTACCGCCGGGTCCCACCGGGCCGTGTGCATCGCCGGCCCGGCGAACCGCTGCGCGCCCGGCAGCGCCGGCACCACCGGCTGCGAGAGCTGCCCGACCGCCGGGACCAGGACGTCCGCCGTCAGTTCCACGCCATCGGCGGTACGCCGCCGCCAGCACGCGCCGGCCTCGTCCCACGACGCGTTGGTGACCTCGGTACGCAACCCCACGCTGTCGGCCAGCCCCAGCTCGGTAACGCAGCGGTGCAGGTAATCCAGGATCTCCGAGTGCGGCGGGAAGCGCCGCGACCAGTCCGGGTTCAGCGCGAAGGAGTACGAGTAGAGCGGCGCCGGGATGTCGCAGGCGCAGCCCGGGTAGGTGTTGTCCCGCCAGACGCCACCGATCCGGTCGGCCCGCTCCAGCAGCACCACATCCGCGTCGCCGCTGCGGCGCAGCGCAGCGGCCACCGCCACCCCGCCGAACCCGGAGCCGATGATCGCCACCCGCACCCGACCGGAAGGTCGGGCGGTCGCTGCGCTGTCGGTCATGGCGGGCTCCCTCGGCGGTGCGGCCGACCGTAACAGCTTGTTGGCGGCCCGCCAACGATGTGACCGCACCCCGCCGATCCGCGCAGCCGCTGGGCGGGCCACGTGGGTAGGGTGCTCGCCATGGTCGCGAGGGTGTCATGCCGTTGACGAATCCGTGGCTGGCCGGACCCACGCCGGCGAAGCGGCTCGACCGCGAACGGCTCGAAGAGCGCATCCGCAACCTGCTGTCGTCGCAGAACATGTGCGTGCTCGCGACCACGGGTCCGAGCGGGCCGCTGGCCACGCCGGTGCGGTACTACCCGCTCGACTTCGCGGTGCTCTTCACCGCCGCGCCTCGTTCGCCGAAGATCCGCAACATCGCTGCCGATCCACGCGTGTCCGTCGGCGTCTTCGCGCCCCTGGTCGGGCTGGCGAGCAGCCGTGGGGCTCAGCTGTTCGGAACGGCCAGGGTGCTCGGTCCGGAGGATCCGGACCGGGCGCACTACTGGTCGGCGTTCCGCTGGGAGAACGAGCACGCCGAGCGGGGGCGACCGCTGTCCGAGCCGCCCGAGGACACCCTCGTGGTCGTGGAGGCGGAACGGATCGTCTATACCGAGCACTGGCTGCGACGGGACGGGTTCGCGCCCCGCCAGTTCTGGCGTCGTTGAGGAAGCCCTTGCCGGCCGTGGTCAGGACGGATCGCTGGCCGCGATGACCTGCGGGACGACCTGTTCGACGATGGTCAGCAGGGTGGTGGTGAGCAGCAGGTGGACCTGCGGCCGGGTCAACGCGCCGCGCTGGAGCCACTCCCGGGCGGTGGACGTCGCCAGCCCGCAGTACGCCCGGACCATCCCCCGCAACTCCTCACGGTCCTCGGCCTCCTCGGCCAGCCCGACGGCGACGAGCATCCGGTCGGCGGCGACCTCCTCCGCCTCGGCGAGCACCCGCTCCACGTCGGCGTCGCCGCCCATCCCCCGGGCGGTGACGGCGGCCAGCCAGGAGGTGCTGTGCCGGGACACCACGTCGAGGAACCAGGTGACGCTGGCATCCACACGGGTTCGCAGGTCACCCTTGGGCAGCCGTTCCAGGGCAACCTCGGGGATGGTCACCATGACCCGGACGACCTCCAGGTAGAGGTCCTTCTTCGTGCCGAAGTAGTGGTTGACCAGGCCCCGGGCGACGCCCGCCTCCCGCGCGACGTCGGTGGTCGACACGTCCGCGTACGGGCGCTCGCCGAACAGCCGGACCGCGCAGGCCAGGATCTGCCCACGCCGG
The DNA here is from genome assembly GCF_045161355.1 of Micromonospora sp. NBC_00617. Classification (NCBI taxonomy): domain Bacteria; kingdom Bacillati; phylum Actinomycetota; class Actinomycetes; order Micromonosporales; family Micromonosporaceae; genus Micromonospora; species Micromonospora sp. NBC_00617. The sequence goes on from NZ_CP107751.1 coordinate 5,277,536, forward strand.
GCGTCCGGCTCCAAACGGCGGCGGCGAGGAGCCGTCTCGACACTCATCTGCCCGACCCTAGCGGCAGCTCCCGGGGTCAGCCGCCGTCCTCACCTTGCTCAGTTGATGTTCACCAGTTGTCAGCGCCGTCCCTGAACTGCTGAGCATTAAGTGATCAAGGGGATCCGCGGCGGCGCCGGACCAGGTGCCGGCCGAGATGCCGCAGGTTGGACGTCTCGGAGTACAGGGCCGCGTTGATCGCACCCACTGCGACGCCCGGCGCTCGCTGCACCCGGTCGACGTCCTGCACGACCCGGCCGATCAACGTCAGCCGACAACGGAGATCGAACAACTCTCTCCGTGCGCAGTGCAGCGCCGTCTCCAATCCCCCGACCCGCTCCCGAAGCCACGCCAACTCCGTCGCCTGATCCATCGGCCAGCCCTTCTCGCCATTTTTGGTCGTGGGTCTACCCTCGCCCACTCGAACGGACTGCGCAAGTAGGTAGACGCAATTCGGCATTCCTGATCGCCCTACCGTCGAGTGATGGGTGAGGTCCCGGGTCCGCTGGTCGGCCCGCACGAGCTACAGGAGTTGCTCGGCGGCGTGAGCCGGACGCGGATGCGTCAGCTCACCCGCTATCCGACCTTCCCCGCGCCGTTTCAACGGCTGCACGGCACCACGGTCTGGCTGCGCGCCGATGTGGAGGCGTGGATCGCCGAGCACCGCCCACCGCGCCCCACCGACGGTGACGAGGCCGAGTAGCGCCACTACTTCTCGATCACCCGATGCGCAGCATCCAGGTGGCGTCCGGGCGATGATCCACTCCGGATCGCCGAAGCGGCGGTGTCCGTGCTGCCCGGACACCCCCATATCGGCGAGCTGGAGTGGATCAAGGGTGTCGGGGTGGCCACCTGACGTGTGAGGGTGGGTGGATGCACCGTGGGGACCCGGACTGGCTCGCTCACTCGCGGCGTGGCGATGGACCGCCGCTGGTGCTCATTCACGGCATCGGTAGTCGGTGGCAGGTCTGGGAGCCGGTGCTCGACGAGGTGGCCCGGCACCGCGACGTGATCGCGCTGGACCTGCCCGGCTTCGGCGCCTCGCCACCGTGGCCCGAGCCACCAAAGCCGCTGGCGACCCCCGGGGCGGTGGTGCACCTGGCGGATCGGGTCGCCGCGTTTCTGGACGCGCTGGGCGTGCAGCGGCCCGCCGTTGCCGGCAACTCGCTCGGCGGCGGCATCGCGTTGGAGTTGGGGCGACGCGGGCTGGCCCGCTCGGTGACCGCGTTCTCGCCCATCGGATTCTGGGGGCCGGTCGGGCGACGCTGGTGTCAACTGGCGGTCGGTGGGGCCCGGTCGGCGGCTGGCGGGCTGCGGCCCGCGCTGCCCCGGCTGCTGGCGAGCCGGGCCGGGCGGGTGGCGTTCTGCGGCCTGTTCTACGGCCACCCGGGTCATCTTGACCCCGACGAGAGCGTCGACTCGGCGGCGGCGCTGGCCGACGCGCCCGGCTTCGCGGTGGCGCGCGCCGCGTTCGCCGGATGGCAGGTCCGTCGAGAGACGACCGGCGCGCTCGACGACATCCCCGTGACGGTCGCCTGGGGTACGCGCGATCTCGTGTTGCCGTACGCCACTCAGGCCCGGCGGGCCCGCGCGGCGCTGCCGGCGGCCCGGCACGTGCCGTTGGCGGGCTGCGGACATCTGCCCTTCGCGGACGACCCGCAAGCCTGTGCCCGGCTACTGATCCAGACTTATTGACATGCCGCCAACAGCGCGCGAGGGTGGTGCACATGCCGACGCCCGATGGCTCCCCCTCGCCCTGGCGCGAACCTGAGCACGACGACCTCGCCGACCTGGCCCGCACCTTCTTCACCAACGAGGTGCTGCCGCACGCGGACCGCCTGCTGGCGCAGGGTCACCCGGACCGCGAGCACTACCGGCGTGCCGGTGAGCTGGGGTTGCTCGGCCTGTCGGTCCCCGAGGAGTACGGCGGCGGGGGCGGCGGCTTCACCCACGAGGCGGTGCTGCTGCACGAGCAGGCGTACACCGGGGAGGGCAGCCTCGGACTGGCCGTCCACAGTGGCATCGTCACCGGCTATCTCGTCGCGTACGGCAGCGAGGAGCAGAAGCGACGGTGGCTGCCCGGCCTGTGCAGCGGCGAGCTGGTCGGCGCGATCGCGATGACCGAGCCCGACGGCGGCTCGGACCTCCAGGCGATGCGCACGCGGGCGGTCCGCGACGGCGACGACTACCTGGTCACCGGCGCGAAGACGTTCATCACCAACGGCGGCCTGGCCGACCTGATTCTGGTGGCCGTGAAGACCGACCCCGAGCAGCGGGCGGCCGGCGTCTCGCTGCTGGTGTGCGAGGTGGGCGGCGACCCGGAGGGTTTCCGCCGGGGCCGGCTGCTGTCCAAGATCGGGCTGCACGCCAACGACACCGCCGAGCTGTTCTTCGACGAGTTCCGGGTGCCGGCGGCCAACCTGCTCGGCGGCGCCGAAGGGCTGGGCTTCATCCAGCTCATGCAGCAGCTTCCGCAGGAACGGCTGGTCATCGGCGTCGGCGCGGTCGCCGCGATGGAACGCGCGGTCGAGCTGACGGTCGCGTACGCCAAGGAGCGCACCGCCTTCGGCAAGACCCTGATGGGCCACCAGAACACCCGGATGGTGCTCGCCGAGTGCGCGACGCGTACCCGGGTCAGCCGGGTGTTCCTGGACGACTGCATCGTCCGGCACAGCCGGGGTGACCTGGACGTCGCCACGGCGGCGATGGCGAAGTCGTGGCTCACCGACGGGCAGTGCGAGGTCATCGACAGGTGCCTGCAACTGTTCGGCGGTTACGGCTACACGACGGAGTATCCGATCGCCCGGATGTACGCCGACGCCCGCGTCCAGAAGATCTACGGCGGCACCAACGAGATCATGAAGGAGCTGATCGCCCGTGCCCTCTGAGGCGTACGTCTATGACGCGGTCCGCACCCCGCGCGGACGCGGCCGGGACACCGGCGCGCTGCACGGGGTCAAGCCGATCTCGCTGGTGGTCGGCCTGATCGACGCGCTGCGCGAGCGCAACCCCGGCCTGGACGTGGGCCGGTTGGAGGACCTGCTGCTCGGCATCGTCACCCCGGTCGGCGAGCAGGGCGGCGACCTGGCTCGGGCCGCGGCGCTGCTGGCCGGGTTGCCCGACGAGGTGGGCGGGGTGCAGCTCAACCGGTTCTGCGCCTCTGGGCTGGAGGCGGTCAACTCCGCCGCCGCGCGCATCCGCTCCGGCTGGGAGCACCTGCTGCTCGCCGGCGGGGTCGAGTCGATGTCCCGGGTGCCGATGGGCTCCGACGGTGCCGCCTGGGCCACCGACCCGCAGACCGCGCTGGCCACGTCGTTCGTGCCGCAGGGCGTCAGCGCCGACCTGATCGCCACCCTGGAGGGCTTCACCCGCGACGACGTGGACGGCTACGCGCTGCGGTCCCAGGAGCGGGCCGCCAAGGCGTGGGCCGGCGGGCACTTCGCCCGCTCGGTCGTACCGGTCCGCGACGGCAACGGGCTGGACATCCTCACGGTCGACGAGCACCCGCGCCCCGAGACGACCCGGGAGGCCCTCGCTCGGCTCACCCCGTCCTTCGCCACCATGGGCGAGGCGGCCGGCTTCGACGCGGTCGCGTTGCAGAAGTTCCACTGGTTGGAGGCGATCGAGCACGTCCACCACGCCGGCAACTCGTCCGGCATCGTGGACGGCGCCGCGCTGGTGCTGATCGGTTCGGAGCAGGTCGGGCAGGACCTCGGCCTCAGCCCGCGCGCCCGGATCGTCGGCGCGGCCGTCACCGGCGCCGACCCGACGCTCATGCTGACCGGCCCGATCCCGGCCACCCACAAGGCGCTCGCCGTCGCCGGGCTGACCCTCGACGACATCGACCTGTTCGAGATCAACGAGGCGTTCGCGGCCGTGGTGCTCAAGTACGTCCGCGACCTGGGCCTCGACCCGGACCGCGTGAACGTCAACGGCGGCGCGATCGCTCTCGGCCACCCGCTGGGCGCCACCGGAGCCATGTTGCTCGGCACGGCGTTGGACGAGTTGGAGCGCCGCGACCTGCGCCGCGCCGTGGTGACCCTCTGCATCGGCGGGGGCATGGGCGTCGCCACCGTTCTCGAGCGCTGCTGACCCGGGGGGAAAAGACCAGTGACCACCACCATCCGGTACGACCGCGGCGCCGACGGCATCGTCACGCTCACCCTGGACGACCCCGACCAGTCCGCCAACACCATGAACCGGGCGTACGCCGCGTCGATGAGCGGGGTGTTCGACCGGCTGGAGACCGAGCACGATCTCGCCGGTGTCATCGTGACCAGCGCGAAGTCGACGTTCTTCGCCGGCGGTGACCTGCCCGAGATGATCCGGGCCACCCGCGAGGACGCGTCCGCGCTCGCCGACCTGCTCGGCACCATCAAGCGGGACCTGCGCCGACTGGAGACGCTGGGCCGACCGGTCGTCGCGGCGGTCAACGGCTCCGCGCTCGGCGGCGGCCTGGAGATCGCCCTCGCCTGCCACCACCGCGTCGCGCTGGACGCGCCCGACTCGCGGCTCGGGCTGCCCGAGGTGACCCTGGGTCTGCTGCCCGGGGCCGGCGGCGTCACCCGGACGGTGCGGATGCTCGGCCTGGCGGGGGCGCTGACCACGGTGCTGCTCACCGGCCGGCGGATGCGCCCGGCCGACGCCCTGGCGGCCGGGCTGGTCGACGAGGTGGTCGCCACGCCCACCGAGATGCTGGAGCGCGCACGGGCCTGGATCGCTGCCAACCCGCACCCGGCCCAGCCGTGGGACCGGCCGGACTATCGGATGCCCGGTGGCACCCCGGCCAGCCGTTCGCTGGCCGCCCAGCTGCCCGCGTTCCCGGCCACCCTGCGCAAGCAGCTCAAGGGCGCCCGGCTGCCCGCGCCCGAGGCGATCCTGGCCACCGCCGTCGAGGGCGCCCAGGTCGACCTGGACACCGCGTTCACCGTGGAGACCCGCCACCTGATCGGCCTGCTCACCGGGCAGGTCGCCAAGAACATGATCGGCGCGTTCTTCTTCGACCTGAAGGCTGTCAACGGCGGCGCAGCCCGGCCGTCCGTGGACGTTCCGCCGGTGCGGCGGGTGGCGGTGCTCGGCGCCGGCATGATGGGCGCCGGCATCGCGTACGCCTGCGCCAGCGCTGGCCTCGACGTGGTGGTCCGGGACGTGTCGCCGGAGGCCGCGGGGCGAGCCCGGGAGCACGCCGAACGACTGCTAGCCCGCCGGGTCCGCAAGGGCCGCGCCACCGAGGTCGACGCCCGCGCCGTGCTGGACCGGATCATCACCACCGACCAGGTGGACGCCCTCGCCGGCTGCGACGCCGTCATCGAGGCGGTCTTCGAGGACCCGGCCCTGAAGAAGGCCGTGTTCGCCGAGGTGCTGCCGGTGCTCGCGCCGGACGCGCTGCTCGCCTCCAACACCTCCACCCTGCCGATCACTCAGCTGGCCGAGGGCGTGGACCGGCCTGCCGACTTCATCGGCATGCACTTCTTCTCCCCCGTGGACCGGATGCCGCTGCTGGAGATCGTGGTCGGCGAGCAGACCGGTGACGCCGCATTGGCGCGGGCGTTCGACCTGGGCCGGCGGATCGGCAAGACCCCGATCGTGGTCAACGACGGCCGGGGGTTCTTCACCAGCCGCGTCATCGGCCGGTTCATCGACGAGGCGGTCGGCATGGTCGCCGACGGCGTACCGGCCGCGTCGGTGGAGCAGGCCGCGTTGCAGGCCGGCTACCCGACCGGGCCCCTCGCGCTGGCCGACGAGGTGAGCCTCACCCTGATCCAGCGGATCCGGCGTCAGTTCGAGGCGGCCAGCGAGGAGTACCTGCCGCTGCCCGCACACCGGCTCGTCGACGAGCTGGTCGACGCGTACGACCGGCCTGGCCGCGCCGCCGGACGCGGCTTCTACTCGTACGACGACGGCGTTCGGGGCCGGTTGTGGACCGGGCTCGCCGACCTGGTCACCGACGCCGGCCGGGCGGTGCCGTTCACCGACCTTCAGGAGCGGATGCTCTTCGCCGAGGCGCTGGACGCGCTGCGCTGCCTCGACGAGGGGGTGCTGCGCACCGAGACCGACGCCAACATCGGTTCGATCTTCGGCATCGGCTTCCCCGCCTGGACCGGCGGCGTGATCCGCTACGTCCGGCAGTACGCGGGCGGCCCGACCGGCTTCGCGGCCCGCGCCGCCGAGCTGGCCGAACGGTACGGCGACCGGTTCACGCCTCCCGCCGACCTGGCCGACCGGCTCGCCGCCCGTACCGCCGAACCGGCCGGCGTCGCGTGACGGCGGCGCGCGGCGGGCCGCTGGCCGGGGTGCGGGTCGTCGAGCTGGCGAGCCTCGCGCCGGCCCCGTTCGGCTGCATGGTGCTCGCCGACCTCGGGGCGGACGTGGTGCGCGTCGACCGGCCGGGCGGCCCGGGCGCCGGGCGCCTCGCCGCGCCGACCGGTGGCCCCTTGCAGCGCGGCCGACGGGTCACCGCGCTGGACCTGAAGTCCCCGGCCGGCGCGGCCGACCTGCTGCGCCTCGTCGAGCGGGCGGACGTGCTCGTCGAGGCGTACCGGCCGGGGGTCGCCGAGCGGCTCGGCTTCGGCCCGGACGTCTGCCGGGCCCGCAACCCCCGGCTGGTGTACGCGCGAATGACCGGCTGGGGCCAGGACGGCCCGCTGGCGGCTCGGGCCGGCCACGACATCGACTACATCGCGGTCGCCGGGGCGCTGGAGCCCCTGGGTCGAGCCGACGCACGTCCACACGCGCCGCTGAACCTGATCGGTGACTTCGCCGGTGGGGGCATGCTGCTCGCCGTGGGCGTGCTGGCCGCGCTGCTGGAACGGGAACGCTCCGGCGTCGGTCAGGTCGTCGACGCGGCCATGGTGGACGGATCGGCGCTGCTCACCTCGTTCCTGCACGGGCTGCTCGGCAGCGGCCTGTGGGCCGCCCCGCGGGGGCGGAACCTGCTCGACGGTGGAGCACCCTTCTACGACACGTACGCCACCGCCGACGGCGGCTTCATGGCCGTCGGGGCGCTGGAGCCGGCCTTCTACGCCGTACTGCTGGCGGGTCTCGGCCTGGCCGACGAGGCGGAGCTGCCCGACCAGTACGACCCGAGCGGCTGGGACGAGCTGCGGAGGCGGTTCACCGAACGGTTCGCCGAGCGCACCCGGGACGAGTGGACGGCGGTCTTCGCCGACCTGGACGCCTGTGTCGCCCCCGTGCTGGCCCCGGGCGAGGCGCACCGGCACCCGCACAACGCGGCCCGGGGGACGTTCGTCGAGGTGGACGGCGAGATCCAACCGGCTCCGGCGCCCCGCTTCGACCGTACGCCGGCGAGCCCGCCCACCCCGGCACCCGATCCGGGGCGCGACGTCGCACCGGTCGAGGAGATACTGTCCACCTGGGAGTGATCCACAAGCGGACTTCCGGGGCACGCGTGCGGGTGGCGCATTGATACCGTCGTGCACCGACGATGGACTGCGGACGTGGGGGGACGAGCATGGCGAGCGGGATTGATCCGTCCGGTCTGAGCGGCTCGCTCGAAGAGGCGATGCGCCTGCTGAGCCAGGCATCAGGTGCTGTCACGGCACAGCCGGGTGAGGCCGACGTGCCCGTGCCGGGCACCGAGCAGACGGTGGGGCGGGGCACCGGCGGTGACGGTCTCGTCGAGGCGGAGGTCTCCGCCTTCGGGGCCCTGCGGACGCTGGTGATCGACCCGAGCCTGTCGCGGGCCGGCACGAGCACGATCGCCGAGTACGTCCTGGAGGCGGTCCAGGCGGCACAGGCCGACGAGCGCGCCCGCCGGGCCGACCTGACGGCCGGGGCGCAGGTCGACAGCACGGCCCTCACCCAGCAGCTCGAACGGGTCTCCGAGGAGGCGTTCCGCGGCTTCCAACAGATGATCGGTGATCTGGACGCGGCCACCCGCCGGATGGATCGTCGCTGAGCCATGTCCGACGGAATCCAGGTGGACGTCGACGCTCTGCACTCCGCCGCCGCGTCGATCGCGACGACCGGCCAGCAGCTCGGCGCGGCGGTCAGCGGCCTTGAGTCGACGGTGAACGGGGCGGGTAGTCCCTGGGGCGCCGACGAGGCGGGGTCTCTCTTCGGGGCCGTGTACGTCGAGGTCCTGACGCATGCGCTCGACGTGTACCGGTCGATGGCCGACCAGTTGTTGGAGGCCGCCGAGAACCTCGACCTCGGTGCCGACGCGCACGAGGCGACCGACCTGGCCAACGCGGAACTCTTCACGAGGATGGAGCTGCCCAGTGGGTATGCAGCTTCCTCCTGAGCTGGCCGAGGCGTTGGGCTGGGTCGGCTTCACCTGGCCGACCGCCGACGAGGAGTTGCTGTTCGAGGCGTCCCAACTGTGGTTCGCGTTCGCCGGCCGACTGCGGACGGCGGTCGGGGAGGCCCAGGCGGGCGCGGCACAGGTCGGCACGACCAACAGCGGCGACGACATCCGCGCGTTCGAGCAGGCGTGGCAGGGCGAGGAGGGTGCGCCGCGCCGCATGGAGGACGGCGCGCAGGCGGCCGAACTGATCGGCATGGCGTTGCTGGTGATGGCCATCATCACCCTGACGCAGAAGATCATCGTGATCGTCCAGTTGACGATCCTGGTCATTCAGGTGGCGATCGCGTTGGCGGCGGCGGCACCCAGTCTCGGCGCGTCGCTGGCCCAGATCCCCGTCTCGATCGGCCTGGCCCGGATGGCGATCCAGCGGGTCATCAAGGAAGTCATCGAGCGGGTCGTCAAGGAAATCATCCCGCAGTTGTTGAAGCGCGCGAAGACGCTGTTGCGCCGTTTCGCCCGCAAGGGTGCGAAGCGGGGCGGCCCGAAGCGGCCCGGCGTGCCCGGCCCGCACACCACCCCGCGCTACTCCAACACCAAGCCGATGCTCGACAAGTACCGCAACGAGCATCTGCCCGGCGGGCACTTCCCGACGGCCGTACGCCGGCTCAGCCCCGAGGAGCTGGAACAGCACCGGGTCTTCTTCGACAGCAACGGCGTGCTGCGCAGCGCGCGCAACGGCGAGCCGTTCGACACGTCGAGCGCGCAGACCGTGTTCAGCGGAAACGGTCAAGCGATCTTCGTGATGGACCGCAACGGCAACCTCTACGCGTCCAATTACCAGAAGGTCGGCGACTTCCACCACTCCACTCTGGGCGGCGGAAACCCGGTCGCCGCGGCCGGCGAGCTGGTCGTCAAGGACGGTAGGGTCCAGTACGCCACGGCGCGCAGCGGTCATTACCAGCCCGACCCCAGCCACATGGCCAATCTCGACGCCGAGTTCAAACGCAACGGCGTCAACGGGGTTCCGATTCTGGGCTGGGATGGCGGCCGGATCTTCTAGGGGAGTCGACGAGCATGGGTACGGACAGTTGGAAGGGCCACGTCAACGGGATCCTCTACGGGGTCCAGTTCGACAGGACGCTCGACGATTCGGTGGTGACCCGGGTCGCCGACGGGGTGGCCGCCGGGCTCTACCCGGGTGACCGGGCCGAGACGCGGGACGCGCTGGAGCAGGCGCTGCTCTACTCGGGCCCGCTGAACGACCAGGCCGAGACGCCGCACAGCGAGGACGACATCCGCGCGTTCTTCCGGCGGCTCACCGCCGCCCTGGCGGCCCCGTCCGCGCAGAGTTGATCAAGAGGTTCGCGTCACGGCAGCACCCTGTCGTGACGCGAACCTCTTGATCACCAGGGGTGGGCGGCGGCGGTACCAGGTCGCGAAGAGTGCCACCGCCAGCAGCAGCTCCGCGATGTCGCCGCCGTAGTACATGAGTTGGGCGGCCGATCGGAACGCCGCGGCGTCCGGGTCGGCCAGCCCCGGGGGCAGGGTGCCGGCCTGCGCGTAGAGGTACTTGGCGAGCGCGGCGTGACCGGCTGACGAGCCGAGCAGCGCGCCGACCCGCACGGCCAGCCCGGGGCGGCGGGGCGCCGGGTCCGGCCCGGCCAGCGACCAGGCGAACAGGTAGCCCGCGGCCAGGTAGTGCAGGTGTACGCCGTGGTGCAGGACCGGTTGGCGTTCCGCCACCGCGTACAGCGGGGTGAGCAGCACCAGCGCCAGCCCACCCGTGCTCAGCAACGCGGCGGTGACCGGGTGGGCGATCAGGTGCAGTCCGCGGGCGCGCAGCAGCCGGCCCACCCGCCGACGCGTCGAGGTGGGCGCGACGTGCAGCAGCAGCGTCACCGGGGCGCCGAGGACCAGCCCGAGCGGCGCCAGCATGCCGAGCAGCAGGTGCTGCGCCAGGTGCCCGCGCGGGTCGTCCGAGAGGTGGGCCAGCGGCCCGACCGCGACCGCCAGCACGGTGCACCCGGCCAGCCAGGCGACGGTACGCCGATGGTCCCAGCCGCGCGGGTCGCGGACGGCTGCCAGTAGGTAGCCGACGGCCAACACCGCGGCCGGGAGCAGCGGCGACCAGCCCGGCCCGTCCGCCGGGTGGCCCCCGTGCGCCCATGCCGCCGGGCCCGGAGCTACTGCCGTCACCGGGGGCCGTCACCCGGTCGGCGGGACCGCGTCCACCAGATGAGCGCCGCGCCGGCCAGCAGCAGGACCGCGCCGCCCACGTTCCACACCACGTCGTACGGGCCCAGGTGTACGCCGTAGCGGATCTGGTGCACCCGGAGCACCTTGTGGTCGACCAGCCCGTCGAAGAGCTGGAATCCTCCGGCACCGAGCAGGAAGCCACCCCAGGCCAACCGGGGTGACAGGGCCAGCCGTCGGCGCAGATCGGCGAACCAGAAGAACCCGCCGACCAGGGCGATCACCTCGGCGGCGTGCAGCAGTCCGTCCGAGAGCAGCGCCACCGACGGGGTGGACCGGTCGTAGAAGTGGTGCCAGGCCAGCAACTGGTGGAAGACGATCTCGTCCACGGCGGCCATGATCGCGACGCCGATCAGGACGCCCGCGAGCGTGGACGACCGGCCGTCCGGCACGGCGACGGGACGCCCCCGCGGCAGGCTGGAACGGACCATCACACACCTCGCATCCGCCCGGGTCAAGGCCGAACTACCCCAAACTGGCCGAGTCATGCCCGCCGAAGCCGTGCCGGCATGATCATTGGGTTGGGCGGGCCGGATTGCCTCGCCGGCAACGGAGACCGGAGGAGGTGCCTGTGCCGGACGCGGACGAACTCGTCGCCGACGCGCTCGCGGCGGTGCGCGGCACCGACGTACGACAGGCCGAACGGCAGTTGGACCGGCTGATGGTCGGCACCGGCGCGGCGGACGGTGCCACGGCGGTGGACGCGGCCCTGCGGCGTCGGCTGGTCCGTGGCCTCGGGCGGCTCTGGCCACGCGGCTGGCAGCCGGTCGACGTACACCGGATCACCGCGCGGCGGCTCGACGCACGGGCGGCCCGGCTGGTCCGGGACGCGCTGGCCGCTCAGCGACGCGAGCAGGCCGGGCCGGTCCCCGACTGGTGGGACGACCAGCTACGCGGCCTGACCGCCGAGGGCCGGGACGACGGCCACGACCTGCTGGCCACCTGGACCGCCGCGGAGGGACTGGACCGGGTCGACGCTCTCCGCGCCGCGGTCGACGTGCTCGCGCTGGTGGAGAGCCTGCCGCCGATCGCGGTGCTGCGCCCACCGCCCGGCTCGACCGGGGCGACGATCCCCCGCACCGCCGGTACGGCCCGCAGCGGGTCACCGATGCTGGACCGGGTACGCGCGCTGCTCGCCAAGGCCGAATCGACCACCTTCCCGGCCGAGGCGGAGGCGTTGACCGGGAAGGCGCAGGAGCTGATCGCCCGGCACAGCATCGACGAGGCGCTGCTGGCCGCCGGGGCGGAGCGCGGCGACCTGCCGGGCGGGGTGCGGCTGGGCACCGAGACCCCGTACGCGGGGGCGAAGGCGCTGCTGGTGCAGGAGGTGGCGGCGGCGAACCGGTGCGAGGCGGTCTGGTCCGACGATCTCGGTTTCACCACCGTGCTGGGGTGGCCGGCGGATCTCGTGGCGGTGGAGCTGCTCTACACCTCGCTGCTGGTGCAGGCCACCGCCGCCATGCTGCGCGGTCGCACCGAGCGCCGGCCGGGGTCCGGCCGGCGGACGAAGGTGTGGGACGAGTCCTTCCTCAACGCGTTCGCGCTGCGGATCGGTGAGCGGCTGCGCGCGGCCACCGAGGCGGCCGACCAGGCGGCCGCCGAGACGGCCGGGCCGGAACGCCTGCTGCCGGTGCTCGCCGCACGTGGCGAGGCGGTCCAGGAGCGGCTGGGCGCCCTCTTCCCGGGCGTCACCCGGCACCGGCTCAGCGTCCGCGACGCCGAGGGCTGGTCGTCCGGCACCTCGGCGGCCGACCGGGCCGCGCTGGACGTCGGCGGCGGCCACCGGCCCCGACAGGTGCCGGGCCGAGGCTGATCCGCACGGCGTGGGACCACCGCCGGAGAGGGTTTCTGCGATTTTCTTCGGTACGCGGTAGGGAACGGGGTGTCGGCTCCGACCCTCCGGTGAGCCGCACCCCGCCCCGGGGAGCGACCAGCCAAGCGAGGAGCATCGCCGTGAAGTACATGCTGCTGATCTGGAACCGGCCCGGCTTCACCGAGGAGCTGACCGAGCAGGACCGCACCGCCCTGTTCGGCGAGGTGGACGAGATCATGAAGGAGCTGACCGAGAGCGGCGAGCTGGTCGGCGGCCAGGCGCTGGCCGACCCGTCGCAGACGCAGACGGTTCGACTCGCCGGCGGTCATCCGGAGATCGTCGACGGGCCGTTCATGGAGAGCAAGGAGCAGTTCGCCGGCTACCTGACCGTCGACTGCGACAGCCCGCAGCGGGCCGCCGAGATCGCCGCCCGCTGGCCGGACGTGCGCTTCGGCGGGGCGATGGAGGTCCGCCCGATCATGGAGCAGGCCGGGACGGAGATGTGACCGACGACCGGACGGTCGAGGACCTGCTGCGCACGCTCGCGCCGCAGGCCCTCGGCCTGCTGGTCCGCCGGCACGGCCAGTTCGACAGGTGCGAGGACGCGGTCCAGGAGGCATTGCTCGCCGCCGCGACGCAGTGGCCCGGACAGGGCGTACCGGACAATCCGCGCGCGTGGTTGCTCACCGTGGCCACCCGCCGGCTCACCGACGAGTGGCGCAGCGAGAGCGCCCGCCGGAACCGCGAGGTGGCGGTGGCGCTGCGCGAGCCGGCGTACGCCCAGGTGGCGCCGGCGGCCGACGCGGAGCCGGCGGTGGCGGACGCCGACGACACCCTCACCCTGCTCTTCCTCTGCTGCCATCCGGCGCTGGCGCCCTCGGCGCAGGTGGCGCTGACCCTGCGGGCGGTCGGCGGGCTCAGCACCGCCCAGATCGCCCGGGCGCACCTGCTGCCCGAGGCGACGATGAGCCAGCGGATCCGGCGGGCCAAGCAGCGGATCGAGGCCGCCGGGGCCCGGTTCCTGATGCCCGGGCCGGGTGAGCGCGGCGAGCGGCTGCGGACGGTGCTCCGGGTGCTCTACCTGATCTTCAACGAGGGGTACACCGCGTCCAGCGGACCGGACCTGCGACGGGCCGAGCTGACCGGCGAGGCGATCCGGCTGGCCCGCGTCCTGCACGGGCTGCTGCCCGACGACGGTGAGGTGACCGGTCTGCTGGCGCTGATGCTGCTCACCGACGCGCACCGGGCGGCCCGGGTCGGCGAGGACGGCGAGCTGGTGCCGCTGAGCGAGCAGGACCGCGCCCGGTGGGACGGCGGCGCCATCGCGGAGGGAGTAGCCCTGGTCACCGAGGCGCTGACCTGGTCGCCGCCCGGCCCGTACCAGCTCCAGGCGGCGATCGCGGCGGTGCACGCCGAGGCGCCGACGGCGGCGGAGACGGACTGGCCGCAGATCGTGGCGCTCTACCGGCTGCTCGCCCGGGTCGCCCCGAACCCGATGGTCACGCTCAACCAGGCGGTGGCCGTGGCCATGGTGGACGGGCCGCGCGCGGGCCTCACCCTGCTCGCGCCGCTGGACGCCGACGAGCGGATGGCCGGGCACCACCGGCTCGCGGCGGTCCGGGCGCACCTGCTGGAGCTGGCCGGGGAGCCGGGCGCGGCGCGGGAGGCGTACCTGACGGCGGCGCGCGGCACGACGAGTCTTCCCGAGCAGCGTTACCTGGAGCTGAGAGCCGTCCGGCTGGCGGGCCGACCGTGGCACCCGTGAGCTGGCGCGTGTCGCGCTGACTGACCACGGCACGGCCCCGGTCGCCGCAAACTGTCGCGCGGCGACCGGGTTGTCGGTCAGCTCGACACGTCGACGGCCGGGCAGCGGGCACCCCGGGCGGGCACCACCTGGCCGATCAGGTAGGCGTCGACCGCTCGCCCCACGCAACCGCTGGTGGTGTAGCTGCCGTGGCCCCAACCCTCCCGCACCACGGCCCGGACCTGGTCGGGGAACAGCTCCGCGTAGCGCTGACCGAGCAGGGTGCCGTACGAGCAGCCGTGGAACGTCAGCCGCCGTTCGCCGAGCGCGGCGCGGACGGCATCGAGGTCGCGGGCGGCGCTGGTCGTAGAGCGGCCCGGTGCGCGCCCGACAGGGGGATCTCAGGCTTCACGGCCCGGACACACAGCACGCCGGGCCGGTGAATATCACCGGCCCGGCGTGCGGGTTACGTCGTACGTCAGCTCTTGAAAGCGTCCTTGATCTTCTCGCCCGCCTGCTTGAGCTTCGCCGCGGACTGGTCTGCGCGGCCCTCGGCCTCCAGCTGCTCGTTGTCGGTGGCCCGACCGGCGCCTTCCTTGAGCTTGCCGGCCGCGTCCTCGCTGGCGTTGTTGATCTTGTCATCGATACCCATGTGCCAACCTCCATTGCGAGCGTCGCTACGACCTCAGCAGTACCCCCGCGGTCCACCGCCCAACCATCACCGCCGTGACAATCCGCGATCGGCGGCCGAACGGAACCGGCGCAGGCGCAGACTGTTGGCCACCACGAAGACCGAGGACAGCGCCATCGTGGCACCGGCGATCATCGGGTTGAGCAGGCCCGCGGCGGCCAGCGGCAGGGCCGCCACGTTGTAGCCGAAGGCCCAGAACAGGTTGCCCCGGATGATCCCGAGCGTGCGCCGGGACAGCCGGATGGCGTCCACCGCCGCATCCAGGTCGCCCCGGACGAGGGTGAGATCGGACGCCTCGATCGCCACGTCGGTGCCGGTGCCCATTGCCAGCCCCAGATCGGCCTGGGCCAACGCCGGCGCGTCGTTCACCCCGTCACCGACCATCGCCACCGACCGCCCCTGCGCCTGGAGCCGCCGGACGACGTCGACCTTGCCGGCGGGCAGCACCTCGGCGATCACCTCGTCGATGCCCACCTCGGCGGCGACCGCCTCGGCCACGGTGGGGTTGTCGCCGGTCAGCAGGACCGGGGTGAGCCCCAGGGCGCGCAGCCGGGCCACGGCCGACCGGCTCGTCGGCCGGACCACGTCGGCGACCGCGAGCACGCCCCGCGCCCGTGCGTCCCAGCCGGCGACGATCGCCGTACGTCCGGCGGCCTGCGCGGCACGCACGGCCAGATCGACCTCCGGCGGTACGTCGACACCGCGCTCGCGCAGCAGCCGGAGCCGGCCGACCAGCACGGTCCGACCGTCGACCGTGCCGGTGACGCCCAACCCTTCGAGGTTGGCGAAGTCGGTCACCGGGGGCAGCGCGCCGGCCTCGGCGGCGCCGGCGGCGACCGCGCGGGCGATCGGGTGCTCGGAGGCGGCCTCCAGCGCACCGGCGAGTCGAAGCAGCTCGGCCCGGTCCTCGTCGCTGGCCGGCACCACGTCCACCAACGTCATCCGGCCGGTCGTCACGGTGCCGGTCTTGTCCAGCACGACCGTGTCCACCCGGCGGGTCGACTCCAGCACCTCCGGTCCCTTGATCAGCACGCCGAGCTGGGCGCCGCGACCGGTGCCGACCAGCAGCGCGGTCGGCGTGGCCAGGCCGAGCGCACACGGGCAGGCGATGATCAGCACGGCCACGGCGGCGGTGAACGCGGTGGTCGGCCCGGCGCCGGCGCCGAGCCACCAGCCGAGGGTGCCCACCGCGAGGGTGATGACGATCGGCACGAAGACGCCGGAGATCCGGTCGGCCAGCCGCTGCACGGCCGCCTTGCCGCTCTGCGCCTGCTCGACGAGGTCGGCCATCCGGGCGAGCTGGGTGTCCGCGCCGACCCGGGTGGCGGTGACGACCAGCCGGCCACCCGCGTTGATCGTGGCGCCGACCACCCCGTCGCCCGGGCCGACCTCGACCGGCACCGACTCGCCGGTCAGCATGCTGGCATCGACGGCGGACGTGCCCTCGTCGACGACCCCGTCGGTGGCGATCTTCTCGCCGGGGCGGACCACGAACCGGTCACCGACGACGAGCCGGTCCACCGGGATCCGGGTCTCCACGCCGTCGCGCAGCACCGCCACGTCCCGGGCACCGAGTTCGAGAAGGGCGCGCAGGGCCGCCCCGGCGGTCCGCTTGGATCGGGCCTCGAAGTAGCGGCCGGCCAGGATGAACACCGTCACCCCGGCGGCCGCCTCCAGATAGATGTTGCCGGCGCCGTCGGTGCGGGTGATGTCGAAGCGGAAGGGGTGCGTCATCCCGGGCATCCCGGCGTCGCCCAGAAAGAGCGCCCAGAGCGACCAGCCGAACGCGGCCAGGGTGCCCAGCGAGACCAGGGTGTCCATGGTCGCGGCACCATGCCGCAGGTTAGTCCACGCGGCCCGGTGAAACGGCAGCCCTCCCCAGACCACCACCGGGGCGGCGAGGGTCAGCGAGAGCCACTGCCAGTAGTCGAACTGCCAGGGCGGCACCATGGCCAGCAGGACCACCGGCACGCTGAGCACCGCCGACACCCACAGACGGGTACGCGGCCCGCGCAGCGGGTCGACCGGCTGCTCGGTCGCCGGCGGAGCCGGCAGGGCCGCCGTGTAGCCGGTCTTCTGCACCGTGTCGATCAGGTCGTCCGGGGTGACGCTGTCGACGTACCGGACGGTGGCCTTCTCGGTGGCGTAGTTGACGGTGGCGCTCACCCCGTCCATCCGGTTCAGCTTCTTCTCGATCCGGGCGGCGCAGGCGGCGCAGGTCATTCCCCCGATGGCCAGCTCGATCCGGTTCGGCGCCTCGGGCAGTGGTCTGCTGGTGGTGGTCATCGTCTGGTCCCGTCAGTTGTGCCCGTGGCCGGGGGCGCCGTGCTCGGTCGGCGCCGGCCCGCTCGGGGTAAGGTCGCCCCCGGTCGAGGCGGTGCCGACGACGACGGTGAACTCGGCGGTGTGCACCCGCCCGCCGTGCCGGAAGTCGAGGTAGAGCCGGTAGCTGCCGGCCGACGGCACCTCGGCGAAGAAGGTGATCTCCGGACCGGACCGGGTGCGTCCGTCGCCGGGCGTTCCGTCCGGGTGTACGTGCAGGTACGCGAGATCGCCCCGGCGCAGCGCCACCAGGTGCCCGTACGCCCCCAGGTAGGGCTCCAGGTCGGTGACCGGTCGCCCGTCGCGGCTGACGCTCAGGGCGAGTGCCGAGGTACGGCCGGGCTGCGGCACACCGGCCAGGGTGACGGTGTAGCCGTCGACGGTGGTGCTGCTCGCCGGGGCGGGCAGCGGTCGTTCGGTCAGCTCACCGGGGACGGTCACGTCCACGCCGAGGGTCAGCGCCTCGCCCCCGGTGGGCGTGAAGTCGGCGAATGCCCGCCACTGCCCGGGGCCGTCCAGCGGGGTCTCGACCCGCCAGGTGCCGTCCGGGGCGAGGTCGGGGTGCACGTGGTGGAAGCCGGACAGGTCCCGCCGGGCGACGATCAGGTGCATCCGCTTGTCGTGCGCCACGTCGTACCTGGTCACCGGCCGGCCGTCCGGCCCGCCGATCCGGAAGGCGAACTCGCCCGCCGGGGCGGCGACCGGAACGAGCGTGTAGCCACGGTCGGAGACGAGCAGGCCGCCGGGAACCTGGTCGGTCACCTCGTCCTGCACGGTGGAGCCCGGGGTGTGGGCGGCGCCGCCGTCGGGCCGACCCTCGGCGACCGGGTCGACCACCCGGCCGACCCCGTACGCCGCGCCGAAGACCGCCGCGAGGCCGAGGGCGAACCCGCTCATTCTGGTCACGGTGTTCATCCCGGGCCTCCCGCTCACGCCTCGACGAGGTCGTAACCGGCCTCGTCGACCGCGGCCCGGACGGACTCCACGGCCACCGGCTGCTCGCTGGTGACGGTGACCCGGCCGGTGGCGAGATCCACCTGCACGTCGCGCACCCCGGCGATGGCGCCCACCTCGGCGCTGACCGCGCTGACGCAGTGCCCGCAGGTCATGCCCCGCACCTGGTACGTCGTGTCGACCATTGAATCGCTCCCTTCGTCGTCCGTCAGCCTATACCCCCCAGGGGTAAGGGCGAGGCGGACTCGTGACCGGTCCGGTACCGGTACCCGGTGGGGGTATCGGACACGCGGGACGTTACCATACCCCCCAGGGGTACGCTATCCTCGTCGCCATGACCGCACCCACGCCGATCCGCGGGTACACCGCCAGCAAGGACCAACTGCTCGCGCGGCTCCGCCGCGTCGAGGGGCAGGTCCGGGGCATCGAGAAGATGGTCGACGAGGACCGTTACTGCATCGACGTGCTCACCCAGATCTCCGCGATCCAGGCCGCGCTCGACAAGGTGGCCCTGGGTCTGCTCGACGGGCACGCCCGGCACTGCATGCACGAGGGCGCGGCCGAGGGCCGGGCCGACGAAATGGCCACCGAGATGATGGCGGCCGTCGGCCGGCTCATGAAGCGCGGTTGAGGGCCGGCTCCTGAAGCGCGACTGAGGGGCCGACTCCTGACGGGCCGAGCCGTGGGCCGGTCCGGCCCGGAGTGGCGCGCCCCGCGCTCCGGTGGACGGCGCGCGGGCGGGCGCGTCCGACACTCCGCCACGACCTGCGACCCCCGGCCCGGCTGACTAGCATCTCCGACGATGGCTCAGCGGACCCCGCCACGCAGTCCGGCATCGGCACCGCCACGATGCGGTGCTGCCGCCGCCCACCAGCCGGGCCGGCCTGTCACTGCCCGTGGTCGTCGCGTCGTCAACCAGCAATTCGATGCGCTCGTCACCGCGTTCGTCCGGCGGAGGTGAACCGCCCGGCCCGTCGGCACGTACCCCGCACCGGATCGTTGGGAGTTCTCGCATTGGGTTCCGACCACAGCCATACCGCCCGCCCCGCCCCGCCCCGGGTCCGGCGGATCCTCGTCGCGACGGTGGTGCCGCTCTTCGTGGCCACCGTCGTCGCCGCCGTGGTGCTCTGGCCACGGGACGGGGCGCCGCAGACCGGCGGCGGCACGGACGCGCCGCGCCACCACGGCACGGTGACCCGGGTGGTGACCGAACCCTGCCCACCGTCGGCCAGCCCGGAGGGCACGCCGGCCACCGGGCCGTGCGGGACGGTGGACGTACGGGTCGAGGACGGGCCGAGCGCCGGCCAGCAGGTGCGGACGCCCGTCCCCGCCGGACCCGGCGCTCCACGGGTCGAGGTCGGCGACGACGTCGTCCTGGTCGAGCTGGCCGACCCGGCCGATCCCGCCACCAGCAGCTGGAACATCGCCGAGCATCAGCGCGGAACGCCGCTGGTGTGGCTCGCGGTGGTCTTCGCCGCCGCGATCGTCGCGTTCGGCCGGTGGCGGGGCCTGGCCGCGCTGGCTGGGCTGGCCGCCAGCTTCGCCATCCTGCTCACCTTCGTGTTGCCAGGCATCAGCGCCGGCCGGTCACCGCTGCTGGTGGCGGTGGTCGGCGCAGCCCTGATCATGTTCGTGGTGCTCTACCTGACACACGGAGTGACAGCGCAGACCTCGGTCGCGGTGCTCGGCACCCTGGGCAGCCTGGTGCTCACCGGCGTGCTCGCGACCATCGCCACGGCCGCCACCCGGCTCACCGGCTTCGGCAGCGAGGACGCCACCACGCTGTCGATGTTCCAGGCCCATGTCGACCTGCGCGGCCTGCTGCTCGCCGGGATCATCATCGGCTCACTCGGGGTGCTCGACGACGTGACCGTCACCCAGGCCGCCACCGTCACCGAGCTGGCGAACGCCAATCCCGGTCTGAGCCGGCTACAGCTCTACCGGGCGGCCACCCGGGTCGGCCGGGCGCACATCGCCTCCACGGTCAACACCATCGTCCTGGCGTACGCGGGTGCGTCACTACCGCTGCTGCTCCTGCTCACCGCCGACACCCGCCCCCTCGGGCAGATCCTGACGAGCGAGTTCCTCGCCCAGGAGATCGTCCGCAGCGCGGTCGCCACGCTCGGCCTGATCGCCGCCGTACCCCTCACCACCGGGCTGGCCGCCGTGGTGACCGCGGCCGGGTCGACGCCGGCGCAGGGCGCGGACGCCGACGTCCTGACACCGCGCCCCCGTCCGGACCGGACGGAGGCACTGGCCGCCCTCAGCTCCCCGCCGCGGGGCCGGCCCGACGGGCCCGACCCGGAGCGGAACGCACCCCCACCCACCGCCACCACCGCGTGGCCAGAGCCGAACAGGAGCACTGATACGGCATGGTGAGACTCCTCAGCGTGACCGGATCGGGCATCCGCCCTGAGAACCGCGTCACTGCTCACTCAACGCCATGGCGAAATGACACTTTTAGTCGGCATCAGGACGTAGCTCAGGCGGTGGATTCTCGGGTAACCTCGCTGCCGGCCACCGACGAAGGCGCGCAGCGGCGCCTGCGGTGCCACCGCCCAATCGCCAACCGGCGAGCCGGGGACCCAGGTACGTGGGGTGAATCCGCGACAGCGGTAGGGGCCACTTCCGCTCCGAACCCGTCAGCTAACCCGGTCGGCGGTCGACGGAAGGGAACATTGTGACGGCACCCCTACGCCGCTGGTTGACACCCGTGGTGGCCGTGCTCGCTGCGCTGACCGTGTTCGCCGGACCCCTCCCGGCCCACGCCGCCCCGACGACCCCCGCACCGTCCGGGCACGAAGAGGAAGACGAACCCAAGCTCCTCAACGACGTCATCGAGCAGACCAACCGGGACTACGTGGCGGCCAAGTCCAAGCTGGACAAGTCCAAGAAGCGGCAGCTTGAGCTGGCGGTGGAGGTCGAGCGGGCCAAGGCCGACCTGGAGGCGCTGGCCCCGCAGGTCGGGCAGATCGCCGCCCAGTCGTACCGGACCGGACGGATCGGCGCGATCGCGATGCTGCTGGAGAGCGACGCCCCGGACTCGTTCGTCCGGCGGGCCGCGGCGCTCGACGAGATGAACATGGTCAACGAGAAGAAGCTCGCCGAGGTCAACACGGTCAAGTCCCGCGCCGAGCAGGCCAAGCTGGCCCTCGACGCGGAGGTCCGCGAGCAGCAGAAGCAGACCGCCCTGATGGCGAAGGACAAGCGCGACGCGGACAAGGCCCTCGCGCTGGTCGGCGGTCAGGGTTTCACCGGCGGCCTGGTCGACGCCGTCTCGCCGGTCGCCCGGATCGCCCCGGGTCGCACCGCCGACGGTGACTGGAAGCCCCAGTCGTGCAGCGAGGACGACCCCACCACCTCCGGTTGCGTCACCCCGCGCACCCTGCACGCGTACAAGGAGGTCAAGCGGGCCGGGTTCAACCGGTTCGTCGGCTGTCACCGCAACGGTGGCCCGTACGAGCACCCGAAGGGCCGCGCCTGTGACTGGTCGTTGCAGAAGAGCGGCTTCAGCCCGTGGCACAACAACGACACCCGCATGTACGGCAACAACGTCGCCGCGTTCCTCATCCGCAACGCCGACCGCCTCGGCATCTACTACGTGATCTGGAACCGGCAGATCTGGTTCCCGGCAACCGGCTGGAAGTCGTACAGCGGGCCGTCGAACCACACCGACCACGTGCACATGTCGTTGCTCTGACTCGGCGTCACGAAGTCCGAGGGCCGTCCCGCTACCAGGCGGGGCGGCCCTCGTCGTATCAGGCGGCGGCGGAAGCTGCCGGGGCGTCCGAGGCGCCGGGCGCGTCGGACGGCGCGGCACCCGCCGGTTCGGGGGTCACCGGGCGCACCACGCCGGCGGCGAGCCGGTACGACATGCCCACCACCGCACACCGCCCCTGCGCCACCTCGTCGGCCAGCACGGGCGACTGCCCGAGCAGCGTCTCGACGGTCTGCGCGATGTGAATGTCGACGATGCCGTCGATGTCGTCCACGCCCTCGGCGGTGGCACGTCGCAGGCTGGGCAGCACCGCGTCGACCACCGCGGGAAGGTGCCCCGGGGGCGCGACGCCGGTGGCGGCCGCCTCGCGGGCAGCCTGCACGGCACCGCACGAGTCGTGGCCGAGAACCACCACCAGTGGAGTGCCGAGCACGATCACCGCGTACTCCACGCTGCCCAGCACCTCCGGGCCCGCGGTGTGCCCGGCCGTACGGACCACGAAGAGGTCGCCCAGCCCCCGGTCGAAGATGATCTCAGCGGCCAGGCGGGAGTCGGAGCAGCCCACGATCACCGCGAACGGGTGCTGCCCGTCGGCCACGGCGGCCCGGTGCCCGGCGTCCTGGTTGGGGTGGCGCGGCACCCCGCTGACGAAGCGCCGGTTGCCGGCGGCCAGCTCGGCGTACGCTCGGGCCGGCTCGGTCGGCGTCGACGCTCGATCGGCGGCCCGCTGCGGACCGGGCTGCCCTCCAGGCGTACCGGAACGGCTCATTCCCGCACCTCTTTTCCACGCGTTTGACCTGCTCAAGAGGCTCTTCAGTCGGGCCGGCGGTGGGCGCTGGCTCAGGCTCCACCGTCACACGCACCGCAAGATGCGTCAAGATATGCGTGATTTAGATTTCATACGTAGACCCCGAACCGGCCCTTCGGCCGCTGGGACCGGGCCGGTCCGTCGGCACCTGGCCCGACCCTCCGGCCGGCACGGGGTGGGGCGGACAACCGGAGAGGCGGCTCCACGATGACGAGCGCGGCGACGGCCGGAGGCGGCCGGGACTGGACGTTCCTCACCAACCACGGGCATGTGCTGCTGGCCATCGCCCGCGATCCCACCGCGCGGCTGCGCGACCTGGCGGCCGAGGTGGGCGTCACCGAACGGGCTGCCCAGGCCATCGTCGCCGACCTGGAGGCCGGCGGTTACCTGCACCGCACCCGGGTGGGGCGCCGCAACGAGTACACCCTGAACCCCGCCGGCCACTTCCGGCACCCCGCCGAGGCCGACCGTCAGGTCGGCGACCTGCTCGCGCTGTTCGCCGAAGCACCCGCCGACGACGTCGCGTCCCCGCCCTGACCGTCGTCGACGCACGCCGGCTTCGACCGGCGACCCGCCACCCCGCCCGGACCGGCTCGTTGCGCCCGCCGCTGAGCGACGTCATCGGTCCCGCCCGGAACGGCGTCGGCGGGCGGCTGCCCGACGCGGTGCGGCGGTACTCTCTGCGGGTGCGCGAATGCCTGCCGCCGAGCGCGACCGAGCCGTCCCGCCGTGGCGTCCGAGCTGTCCTCAGTGGCACGCTGGCGGCCCTGCTCGGCGCCGCCCTGCTGGTCCCCTCCTCCCCGGCCGCCGCCGCAGCGCCCACCTGCGGCCCGCCCGGCGAGGACGGCCTGGTGCAGATGCCGTGGGCGCTGCGAAGGCTGGATCCGGCCTCGGCGTGGCCGCTGTCCCGGGGCGCCGGGGTGACGGTTGCGGTCATCGACTCCGGGGTCTCCGCCATCCACCCGGCCCTGAAGGGCCAGGTGCTCGAGGGCCGCGACTTCAACAACCTGGCGGCCAACCAGGGGCAGTGTGACCTGGCCGGTCACGGCACGATGGTCGCCGGCATCATCGCCGGCAAGGACGGCACCGGGGTGCCGTTCAGCGGTATCGCCCCGGCAGCGCGCATCCTGCCCATCCGGGTCCTGCCGAACGCCAAGGGCACCAACGACGAGGGGCTGCCCGGGCAGATCGCCGCAGCCATCGACTGGGCGGTCGACAACGGCGCCGACGTGATCAACCTGTCCCTGGTGACCCTGCCCCGCCCCGAACTGGCACAGGCCGTCGAACGCGCCCTCGCCAAGCGGGTGGTGCTGGTCGCCGCCGCCGGCAACCGGCAGGAGACCCAGGAGGACAAGCCCGCCTACCCGGCGGCGTACCCCGGGGTGATCGCCGTCGGCGGCGTGGACGAGCAGGGCGGGCACGTGGGCACCTCGGTCAGCGGCACCTTCGTCGACGTCGCCGCGCCGGGACTGAACATCATCGGCCCGGCGCCGGGTGGATCCGGCTACCGCGCCGAACCGACGGGTGGCACCAGCTTCGCCGCCGCGTACGTCTCGGGGGTGGCCGCGCTGGTTCGGGCCGCCTACCCGGATCTCACCCCGCAGCAGGTCGCCGACCGGTTGGAGCGGACGGCGGACAACCCGCCGCAGGGGCGCAACGCCGAGGTCGGCTACGGCGTGGTCAACCCGTACCGGGCGGTGTCGAGCCTGCTGGGGACCCGCACCAACCCGCCGATCGGCGCGCTTGCCGCACCCACCCCTGCGGCCGACCCGCTGAGCTGGCAGCGCACCGTCGCGATCTGGGCCGCCGCGGTGGGAGCTCTGCTCGCCGTACTGCTGCTGATCACGCGACCGATCATGGCGCGCGGCCGCCGACGCGGCTGGCGGCCGGGCCGACGTACCGACGAACCGGTCACCGGCTGAGCGTCGGCACCGCCCACCGCAACGCTTGGCCCGTGGGACACGTCACGGCGCTGCTGCGGTTGACCGCAGCAGCGCCGTGACGCGAAAAGCTCAGCGCAGGATGCCGGAGGTGCCACCGCCGTCGGCACCCCACACGTCCTCGTCCTCCTCCAGCCAGGTGTTGCGGGCGGTGTCCTCCTCGCCGTAGCCGGCACCGCCGCCCGTCCCGGCCACGCCACCGGCGCCGCGAGCACCCGCGCCCCGACCACCGGCCCCCGTCGCGCCACGCCCGGCGCCACCCCGACCGGCGCCGGCACCACCACCACCGGCGACGCCACCCATACCGGGCGCCATGCCGCCGCCCAGCTTGCCGCCCGCGCCGAGTCGGCCACCGGCGCCCCGGCCACCGCCACGACCGGCACCCGCCGCGCCGCCGCCCATCATCGGGCCCATGCCCGGCGAGACCGCCCGGCCGAGCGCGCCGCCGCCCGCGAGAGCACCGGCGCTGCCCAGACCGCCACCGCCGCCGCCGCCGAGCCCGCCGGACGAGCCCAGGCCACCCGAGCCCAGGCCGCCGCCTCCGAGACCGGAGCCGAGGCCGGGCGAACCGCCACCACCCGCACCCGCGAGGCCACTGCTGAACTCGTCGTCCGCACCGCCGACGCCCGGGACGCTGCCGGTGCTCGGGTAGTTACCCGCGCCGGGGTCGTACCCGCCCGAGAGGTCGGGGTGGGCGCTGGAACCGCTCGGCAGGTTGCCGGTGTCCGGCATGCCGGTGGTGCCGATTGAGGGCTTGGCACCGAGGTCGCCGGCGGACAGGCCGTCGCCGAGCTTCGGTACGCCACCACCACCGCCGCCGCCGCCGCCGCCGCCGTTGTCCAGCTTGGGGATCTGGCTTGTTGGTTCCTGTCTCGTGGTGCCAGTAGCGTCGCCCGGGGTGCCGGGCGCGATGGCCTGGTAGTCGCCGCTCACCTGCTGGTAGACCCGGGCCGCGTCCTCCGACTGGTCGTTGATCCAGTCGGCGATCGCGGTCACCGGGTCGAGCCAGCCCAAAAAGTCCGGCGAGACCTTCGCCTCGAAGAAGCCGACCCCGAGGGTGAGCTTGGCGTTACGCGCCTCCAGGACGTCATTGACGCAGGTCGCCGGGATCGGGAATTCCCGCTGGGCAGCGGTGAGCTTGTCGGCGGCGGTCTTGAGCGACTGGACGATGCCGGTGCCCTTCTCCGCGTCCGCCACGATCTGCCCGGTGTCCTTGGAGATCTGCTCGATGTGGCCCTTGAACGCCTCGTACGCCGGGCCCTTCCAGGTCGTACCCAGGTCCTTGATGTTGGTGTCGAGGCTCTGCTTGACGTTGTTGAGATTCTTGATCAGCTGTTCCCAGCCGAGGGCGGCGCTCTCCACGTCACCAGGCCGGCCGTCGATGACGACCTTCTGGCACATCTCTTCCCAGCTCAGGCCCATGTGTCGTCCTCCCCCGTCCTACCGGCCGTCGCCGTTGCCGGCCACGTCGCCGAAGACACGCTGCATGTCGGCGGCGGACATCCTGTTCTGCTCCTCCGCCGTCTCGTAGTTCTGCTTGACCTGGCGCAGCGCCTCCGCCGCGTCGTACAGGCTCTGCGAGAGTTTCCGGACACCGGACTCGGTGCCCTGGTAGAGCCCCTGGTGCTTGGCAGCCAACCGGGCCGCCCAGTCGAACCCGCCGAGCGGGCTCGGCTGGCCGCCGGCCCCACCGGCCACGCCGCTGGTCGCGCCGCCCATCAGGTCCTGGATGTCGACCATGTCGTAGGACAGCTTGTTCAGGTACGCGGCGTGGGTCTCCAGCCAGGTGATGGCCGAGTCCAGGCTGGTCGCGTCCCACTCGGTCTTGACGCCGGCCTCACCGGGCGCGGTGACCAGGCCCTTCGGCGTCGCGGCGTGGTTGACGTTGTCGATCTCGAAGCCGGTCACGGCCAGACCTGACGTCGGCATCCCGCCGACCGGGACCGGGATGTAGAGGTCGTCGTTCACGTACCGTTCCGGCTGGGTGGTCCTGTCGTCCGTCATCGGTCCCCTCCCCGAAACCCTGACTGGTGGTCTGCGTTCACTGCTGTTGCTGGTGCGGACCGGGTGGCGGTGGCGCCTGGCCCGAGCCCGGCCAGCCGGACGCGCCCGGCGGTGGCGCCGGAGCGGTCGACGCCGGCGGATAACTCTGCGCGGGATGGCCTGACGGCCGATACCCGTGCCCGGGCTGGCCCGGCGGGCCGTAACCCGGAACGGGCTGCGGCGGCGGGCCGTACCCGGCCGTTGTCGGTTGGGTGGCGGGCCAGCCGGGTGGCGGCATGCCGGGTGCGCCGGGATACGGGCTGGCGGCGGCCGGCG
The DNA here is from genome assembly GCF_045161355.1 of Micromonospora sp. NBC_00617. Taxonomy (NCBI): domain Bacteria; kingdom Bacillati; phylum Actinomycetota; class Actinomycetes; order Micromonosporales; family Micromonosporaceae; genus Micromonospora; species Micromonospora sp. NBC_00617. The sequence continues at coordinate 5,304,403 of NZ_CP107751.1, forward strand.
GTGGGCGCCGCTTGCGGCGTCGCAGCACCACCAGCAGAACGATCAGCGCGATGATCGGCACACCCAGGCAGAGACCCACCTGGACGATGGCGCCGGCCTTGTTCGAGACGCCGAACTCGACCGCCGGGCCGTCGTCGTCACCTGGTCGTGCGGCGCCGGGGCGAGTCGGGCCCGGGGCTGCGCCCTCCAGGAGCGGGTTCGCCGTCACGGCGGGCACCGATCGGGTCAGCGCCGCGACCGGATCGACCCTGCCGAAGCCGAACTGCGGGTCCCGGCCGGCCGGGCCGGCGTCGCGGGCGGTCCTGATCAGCCGGTTGATGATGTTGGCCGCGTCGAGCTTCGGGTACTCGGCGCGGATCAGTGCCACCACACCGGAGATGATGGCGGCCGCCGAACTGGTGCCGCTGCCCAGCGTGTAGCCGTTCGGCGAGACCCCCTTGGGCACCGGCCCGACAATGCCGTCCATCGGACTGGCGATGACGGTCTCCGGCCCCTGCACGGAGCCGGCGAAGAAGCCACCCCGCTTGTCGAACCCGGAGACGGCGACGACGCCGGGGATGTTGGCGGGCGGGGTGACCTGTCGGTCGCCCTGCTCCACGTTGCCCGCGGAGGCGACCACCACGGCATCCTTGCTCAACGCGTAGTTGATGGCGTCCACCAGATCCGGGGAAGCCACCGCCTGCGCGGTGCCCAGCGAGAGGTTGATGACATCGGCGCCGTTGTCTGCTGCCCACCGGACAGCCAGGACCACGTCGTCGGTGCTCGACCTGGCACCCATCGAGACCGGGAGGATCTTCGCGGCCGGGGCGATGCCCAGCTCGCGCATCTCGCCACCGCCACGCCCGGCGACGATGCCGGCCATCTTGGTGCCGTGTCCCAATTCCGTGTCGTCGTCACGCCGGCCGTCCGGGGCGGCCGCGGCGTTGACGCCACGCCCCGGCAGCACCTGGCCGCGCAGGTCGGGATGGCTGGCGTCCACGCCACCGTCGACGACGGCGACCACGACACCCGCACCCTTGGTTATCTTGTGTGCTGCGGGGATCTTGAGGTAGTCCAGATACCACTGAAGGCCCCGGACCGTGTCGGCGGCCTGGGCCGGCGCCGGCGCGACCGTCACCGCGGGCGCCAGCGCGACGCACAGCGCCAGCACGGCGGCACCCACGGCCCGTGTCGATCGGAAAGGCATCCCCGTACGCATCGCTCTCCCACTACCTCGCCGACGCCAACACAGTGCGGCTCCGGCCCGGTCGAAGCCGGACCGGAGCCGCATCGGTGATTGTGTCAGTGCCACACCTTGGAGTTGCTCATCTCGGTGGAGACGTAGTTCTCGCGGGCGATGCCGACGGCGCCACCGATCTCGTTCAGGATCCGGTTGATGTCCCGGACCGACGAGTCCCACTTTGCCTGGTGCTGCTCGTAGGCGGCCCGGTCCTCGCCCTCCCACTGCAGCTTGGACAGCATCGACCGCAGCGTGTCCAGCTTCTCGTCGATGGTCTTCGAGATGGCCTGCATCTGCTGGTTGCTGCTCTCGAGGACCGCGTAGTCAACCTTGATCGTCACGACTTCCTCCTCTGCTGGCTACGGATCACGGGTTGAGAGCAGAATGGAACTTGTCCAGCATCTGCTGCTGCTCCTCGTCGTTGACCTGGTGCGTCGTACCCGACTTGTCGAGCAGATCCGCGATGTTGTCCATCGCGGTCAGCAGACTCACGGTGTCCTCGTTCCAGCGAGTCATGAGCGACTGGAACCCCGTGGACGCCTGACCCTTCCACGCCATGGCCAGGTCGTCGACTACGTTCCACAGCTTCTTCAGCTCGCCGTCGACCTCGCTGCGCGTGGACCGCACGTCACTCGCGGCGGTATGCAGAGTCGCAGCTTCGACCTCGAACGCCATGCTTCACACCCTTCCGTCATGTTGTGGCGGCGGCTTTGCCGCGCCCCTCCCCCGCGGCAAGGCAGCAACACCCCACCGACGGACACTCCACCAAAGACCGTAGCGGAATCCGTCCAGCCACCGCAGCCCAGACCGGCCGCGTTCGATGGATGGCGGTGAATCGCGTCGTTTGTGCGGCCCGTTCGGACGGGAATCCGACCCGGACGGCCCGCGACCATGCATCAGCGCTGGTCGATTCCGGACCGCCCGGCTCCGCGAACCCCGGTGTGACGGCTCGGTCAGGCCGGCCCGGTCAGGCCGGCTCGGACCAGGCGGTCTGGATCAACTGCTGGCCGTCGCGTCGACGGACGAGCGTGCCCCGGCCGGGTGGCTGCGGGCTCGGACGCAGCGTGCCGAAGACGGCGCCCTCCTCCCGGTTGCCGGACATCAGCAGGCCCGGCGAGTCCAGTTCGCGCAGACGCTGCAGCACGGGCTCGTAGAGCGCCCGGGACACCCCGCCGACGCGACGCGTGACGATCAGGTGCAGACCGATGTCACGGGCCTGCGGCAGCAGCTCATGCAGGGCACTCAGCGGGTTGCTGCCACCGGAGGCCACCAGGTCGTAGTCGTCCACCAGGATGTAGAGGTCCGGGCCCTTCCACCAGCTGCGGTCCCGCAGTTGGGCGGTGGTCACGTCCGGGCCGGGCAGCCGGTTGGACAGCGCGCTGCGAATCGAGCCGAGCCCCTGCGCGAACGCCTGGTTGGACGGCGCGTAGTCGAGCAGGTGATCGCCCTCCACCGCGCCCAGCAGCCCACGCCGGTAGTCGGCGATCACCAGCCGCGCCTGAGCCGGCGTGTACCGCTCGGTGATGCCCCGGGCGATCAGCCGCAGCAGGTTGGTCTTGCCGCACTCGGCGTCGCCGAAGACCGTCAGGTGCGGCTCGTTGGCCAGGTCCAGGTAGACCGGCGCGAGCGCCGACTCGTTGACGCCGATCGGCAGACCGGGGGCCGACCGGTCGATGATCCGGGCCAGCTCGGACACCGGCAGCCGGCGCGGCAGCAGCCGCACCTTCGGCGCCGGACGCCCCGGCCAGTTCGCCGCCACATGCCCGGCGAGCGCTACCGACGCCTCGCTCAGATCCTCGACGTCGCGCCGACCGTCGATCCGCGAGATCGCGGTGAGGAAGTGCAGCTTGTCCCGGGTCAGGCCGCGACCGGGCGACTTCTCCGGCACGTTCATCGCCGAGCGCCGGTCGATCTCGGACTCCGCCGCGTCACCCAGGCGCAACTCCAACTTGGTGCCGAGCAGATCGCGCATGTTGATCCGGATCTCCGCCCAGCGCACCGCCGTGAGCACCACGTGCACCCCGAAGCCGAGGCCCCGGTTGGCGAGCGTCGTGATGGTCTGTTCCAGCTCCTCGTAATCCTGGCGCAGGGTGTTCCAGCCGTCGACCACCAGGAACACGTCGCCGAACGGGTCGTCGGCGAACTCGCCGGCCGCCCGGCGACGGCGGTAGCTCGCCACCGAGTCGATGCCGTACTGGGCGAAGCGCATCTCCCGCTCGTCCAGCACCGCCACGACCTCGGCCACCGTGCGCCGCACCGCCTCGACGTCGCGCCGCCCGGCCACCCCGGCCATGTGCGGCAGGCGCTCCAGGCTGCGCAGCGCGCCACCGCCGAAGTCCAGGCAGAAGAACTGCACCTCACGTGGCGTGTGGGTGAGCGCCAGCGAGGCCAGCAGCGACCGCAGCATGGTGCTCTTGCCGCTGAGCGAGCTGCCGACGATGACCACGTTGCCGCCCGCGCCGGCCAGCTCGACCATCATCGGGTCGCGGCGCTGCTCGTACGGGCGGTCGACCACGCCCACCGGCACGGTGAGGCGACCCCGGCCCGGCCAGGACGCCGTGCACAGCCCGTAGGTCGGGTCGACGGCCAGCGGACCGAGCAGCTCGCCCAGGCCCGGCGGTTCCGCCAGCGGCGGCAGCCACACCTGGTGCGCGGGACGGCCCCGACCCTTGAGCTGGTCGATCAGAACGTCCAGCATCGCGACGGCCTTGCCGTCGGCCGGCTGCTCCGGCTCCGGCATGGCGTCCACCGACACCTGCGTGGCCTGCGTCGGGATGAAGGTGACGCCGTACGGCACGATCCGGCGCTGCACCAGGGCCTGCGACGCGGAGGCCTGCTGGCCGGGCGCCCGGTACGGCCCCGAGACGTATGCGGCCCGGAATCGCAGCATGGTGCTGGTGTCCGTCTTCAGGTAGCCGTGCCCGGGCGCGTTCGGCAGCTCGTACGCGTCCGGCACGCCGAGCACGATCCGGCTCTCCACCGCCGAGAAGGTCCGCAACCCGATCCGGTACGACAGGTGCGTGTCCAGACCGCGCAGCTTGCCCTCCTCCAGCCGCTGCGAAGCCAGCAACAGATGCACACCGAGCGACCGACCCAACCGGCCGATCATCACGAACAGGTCGATGAAGTCCGGCTTCGCCGCCAACAACTCACTGAACTCATCGCAAATGATCAACAAGCTCGGCATCGGCGCCAACGGCTCACCGGCCGCCCGCGCCTTCTCATAGTCGAACCGGGACACATAGTTGCCCGCCGCCCGCAACAACTCCTGCCGGCGCACCATCTCACCAGCCAGCGCGTCACGCATCCGGTCAACCAACGGCAACTCGTCGGCGAGGTTCGTGATCACCGCGCTGGTGTGCGGCAACGCCTCCAACGAAGCGAACGTCGCACCACCCTTGAAGTCCACCAGGACGAAGTTCAGCTCCTCCGACGAGTGGGTCACCGCCAGCGCCGCCACCACCGTACGGAGCAGCTCGCTCTTACCGGAACCGGTCGCGCCGATGACCAGGCCGTGCGGGCCCATACCCTCGTGCGCCGACTCCTTGAAGTCGAGTTCGACGACGTTGCCGTCCGGGCCGACACCGAGTGGGATGCGCAGCCGGTCCCGGTGACCGCGCGGCCGCCAGGTCTGGTGCACGTCCACGGCCGCGGCGTCGCCGACGCCGAGCAGGTCGGGCAGTTCCGTGCTGCGGGCCAGCGGCTCCTCGTTGCTGGTCTGCTGCTGCGACAGCCGGTACGGCGCGATCTGCCGGACCAGCCCCTCGGCGGCCTCGACGGTGAGCCGGTCGGGTCGGCCGAGCCGCGACGACGAGCTGCCCCGGATCAGGTCGAGGGTGGTGCCGTCGCCCACGTCCAGGCAGAGCAGCCAGCGGCCGGCGTCGCGCGGCACCGTCCCGGAGAGGTCGATCAGGGTGACGCCGAGCAGCCCCTGGCCCACCAGCTGGCAGGTCGGGGAGATCTCACCACCGTCGACCACCACGACCACGTGTGGCGCGGTGGTCAGCGCCTTGGCCTCGGCGGCGAACCGGGGTCGCCCGGCCAGCTCGGCCGCGAGAGACTCCTCGGCCTCGGCCAGGCTCGCGAAGACCAGCCGGCGCGCGCCGGCCGCGTCCGTCCGACCGCTGTGGTGGGCGTGGGGAAGCCACTTCACCCAGTTCCAGGCCGGCTGCCGGTCGGGCGCGGCGACCACGGCGACGACCAGGTCGTCCGGGGCGTGGAACGTCGCCAGTTGCCCCAGGGCGGCCCGGGCCAGATCGAGCACGGGCTCGCGGTCACCGCGCAGCACCACCCGGCTGAACGCGCGCACCGACAACGCGGTCGGCAGGTCGGGCACAGTGGAGTGTGCGCGAACGAACCGACGCAGCGCGATGGCGCTCATCGGCTCCAGGTCCTCGACCGGCTTGGTCTCCGGGGGGACGATCTCCACGGCCAACCGCTGCGGGCCGAGCGCGATCCTGGTCTCGCCGAAGTCGGGTTCGGTGATCCGCCGCTCCCACAGCCGGCGCGACGCCGCGATCGACCAGAGCGCGTCGGGCTCGGGGTGCCGCCAGTTCATCGCGTCCCGCTGCTGGGCCGCCGCCCGCCGGGTGCGCTTGCGCATCTGCGCCAGGTAGCGCATGTAGTCGCGGCGGTCGGCGTTCGGCTCGGCCTTGTCGTTGCCGCCGTTGCTGAGCGAGCCGATGGCCATGCCGAGCATCGAGACGCCGAACAAACCCCCGGCGACGTACGTCATCATGCCGCCGCCCCGGCCGGCGTAGAGGAACGCCATCGCACCGACACCGCAGACCATCGGCAGGATCATGAGCAGTTGCCCCATCCCGCGGGGCGTCGGCTCGGGCAGCTCGGGCGGGGACTCCAGCAGCACCTCGCCGCGCGGCAAGGCCGGCCCCGGCTGGCGCGGAGGTCGGCGGAACACGACCGTGCTCACGGCTGTCTCCTCCCCAGAAGCGGCCCTGCTGTCGTACCAGCGCGGCCCGAAGCCCGCGGGTGGGCACTGTACGTGCCCGTCATCGTAGGTAATCTCCCGTGGGCGCGGTGCACCCGCACCGCGGGACCCCGGCCCACTGATCGTAGATGGACACCAGGAGGCCATTGTGGCGACGAAGACGGCGACCGGTGGTCTGAGCCGGATCACCATTGTGGCCCCCCGTACCCGGATGGATCTGGCCCTGCCGTCGGACGTGCCGATGGCGGACCTTCTGCCCACCCTGCTGCGCTACGCCGGGGAGGACCTGGCCGACGACGGAGTGCGGCACGGCGGCTGGGCATTGTCCCGCCTGGGTGGCGCACCTCTGGACGGTGGTCGTACGGCCGCGCAGCTCGGTGTCCGCGACGGTGAGGTGCTGTACTTCAATCCCCGGTCCGCCTCCGCGCCGGAGGTCGTCTTCGACGACGTGGTGGACGCGGTCGCCACCGCGACCACCCAGCGGCCGGGTTCCTGGCAGGTCGGGGCGACCCGATCGTTCGCGGTGCTGTTCGCCGCGGCGGCGTTCGGCGCCGGCGCCCTGGCCGCCCTGTTCACCGGCCCTCCCCACCTGCCCGGCGCGCTGGCCGCCCTGCTGGTCGCGGTGGCGCTGCTGGTCGGCGCGGCGGTGCTCGCCCGGGCCGCGGGTGACAGCGGGACGGGTTCGGTGCTGGCGATGGTCGGGCTGGTGTACGCGGGCACCGGCGGCCTGCTGCTGCTCGCCGGTGACCGGAAGCTGACCGAGCTGGCCAGTCCGCACGTCCTGCTCGCGGCCACCGCCGTGGTGGTCGCCGGAGCGGTGGCCGTGGTGGCCGTCGGTGACCGGTACCCTCTCTTCTTCGCCGCGATCGGGGTGGGCGCGGGGACGGGTCTGGGCGCGCTGCTCTGCCTGACCCTCGACCTCGACGCCGCGGCCGGGGCCGCGGTGGTGGCGGCGGTCGCGTTCGGCGTGGTGCCGGCGCTGCCGATGGTGGCCTACCGGCTGGCCCGGCTGCCGGTGCCGTCGATCCCGACCGGCCCGGACGACCTGAAGACCGACAGCGAGTCGGTGGACGGGCGGCAGGTGCTCGAACGGAGCGACCGGGCCGACCAGTTCCTCACCGGTCTGCTGTGGACGGTGTCCGTGCTGGTGCTCGGCGCGCAGCTGGTGCTGGCCCTGGACGGCCGCCTGCCGGCGGTGCTGCTGTGCCTGGTGCTGGCCCTGCTGTCGTTGCTGCGGGCGCGGCCGCTCCTGGGTCGGGCCCAGCGCGTTCCGGTGCTGCTCGCCGGCACCGTCGGGCTGGGCCTGGCCGCTGCGGCGACCTTCGCCGGTGGGTCGCTTCCGGTCCGGCTCGGTCTGATCCTCGGTGGCCTGCTGCTGGCGGCCGTGGTCAGCCTGATCTACGGCCTGACCGTCGCCGGCAAGCGCATCTCGCCGGTGTGGGGTCGGCTGCTCGACATCGTCGAGATCATGCTGATCATCGCGCTGGTGCCGCTGGCCGTCTGGGTCTGCGGCCTGTACGGCTGGATCGTCAACCTGCGGCCCTGACCGGGGAGGCTCCAGCCCGCCGTCAGCGGGATTGCCGACGACCGGCGCCGCCCAGCGCCGACGCGACCGGCGCGCTGGCGTAGACGCCCGGGCCGTGCTGCCCGTCCATCGGCCGGGCCGGCGTGCCGGCGCGGTGCGCGACGTCCCGGACGACCTTGACCAGCGCCTCGACGTGGTTGTCCATCGCCGCGACCCGGAGCAGCGGCGCCGCCATGCGCCCGTCGGGCGACACCGCCGCGGCCACCGTGTGCGAGGGAGCCGACGTGGCGGTGATCGCGTCCACCAGCGGACCCAACGGAGCGTCCGGGCGGCCCCGCAGGGTCAAGCAGTGGTGCGTCCAGCCGCCGCCGCGCAGCCCCTGCCAGCTCTCCGTCGGCGGCTCGGGCACCAGGTCCAGCCCGGCGGCCGACACCACGGCGGCGCGCAGCTCGTCGCGACCCAGCGGCCGATGGGCCAACCCGGCCGCCGTCAGCGCCTTGCCCAACCGGCCGATTCCGGCAGCCAGCGTCCGGTGGACACCGGGCAGCCCGCCGCCCCGACTCACCGTCTCGACGCGTGCGTCGTGGACCGTGAGCCGGAGCGCCACCCAGACGGTCCGGTGCGCCGCCGGCGGCGCACCGGGAGCCGGGTACCAGACCAGGGTGTGCGCGACCACCTGGGCCCTGGACACCGGGGCCGAGAAGTCGGCGAGCACCCGCAACGCGCGGTCCACGCTCGCCGCGTCCACCGAACCGACCGCGGCGCCGGTGACCGGTTGCAGCGCGACCGCGGCGAACCAGCCCTGGTCGTCCTGCCCGATGCCGAGCCGGGTGCCCCGATCGGTCAACTCGATGACGCCCAGCTCGGGTGCGAGCGCGGCCAGCCGGGGGTCCACGGCGGTGCCGTCGGCCAGCGCGGCCGCCGCCCGTTCGCGGCGGTGGCGCAGCCGGCGACGCAGCAGCACGTCGTCGAACCACCAGCGACCGCCACGACGGGCGAACGCGGCCACCACGACCGCCACCGCCAGGACGGCGACCGCGGCGAGCAGCCAGCTCGGCCCGGCCGTCGCGGCCCAGACGGCGAGGGCACACACCTCGAGTACGACGAGCTGGCCGACCAACACCGGACCGATGCGACCCCGATCCGGTCGGTCGGCCGCCGGGGTGACCCGCGCCGGGACGTCGGACGGTCTCGTGACCGCTCGGGCGGGTGGCGCCTGGACCTGCGTCATCGCTGACTGTCCCTCCTGGACGGTACGGCTCTGCACCGGGTCGGCCCGGCGCCGATCCGGCGGTGGCCCCGAGGACCCGCCGCCGGCCCCTTATCGTAGGGAAGCCCGCGACGGCACCCCGAGGACATCGTCGCGGATCCACCCCGCCGGAGGTAAGTCATGCGGACCCGCCGCGATCAGGTGCAGGCGTACCGCTTCGTCACCCGTCGGATCGTCTCCGCGCTCGTGTCGGGCGATCCGGAGACGACCAACCTGCCGATGCGACGGCTCGGCATGGCGGTCTTCGGCAGTGTGATCGCCGCGGCGGTAGTGCTCGGCGGCGTGGGCGCGTACGGCCAGTTGACCGGGAACGCCGCGCCGCTGGAAGAGAACACCCTGGTCATCGAGCGGGAGACCGGCGCGACGTACGTGTTCGCCGAGGGGGAGCTGCATCCGACGCTCAACTACGCCTCCGCACGGCTGATCCTCAATGAGCCCGACCCCGCGGTACGCACCATGTCGCAGGCTGCGCTGCGCGACCGGCCACGGGGGCACACCGTCGGCATCGTCGGCGCGCCCGACGCGCTGCCGGACCGCAAGTCGCTGACCGGCCTGCCGTGGTCCGTCTGCGACGTGCCCGACCCGGCCGACCCGCGCCACTCCACCACTCGCGTCGTGATCGACCGCGCGCTGCCCGGCGGTGCGCCGCTCGGCGACCGGGCGGTGCTGGTCACCGTGGACGGTCAGCGGCACCTGCTCACCGGCAACTCCCGGCTGGAGGTTCGCGGTGGTGACCAGGCGGTCGCGGCGTTGCGGATGACGGGCACGGCGCCGCTGCCGGTCGGGCAGCAACTGCTCAACGCCGTACCGGCCGGGCCGCCGCTGCGCAAGCCGTCGCTGGCCGACATGGGCGAGCGCAGCGGGCTGAGCGTCGCCGGGCGGCCCGCCACCATCGGTCAGGTCTTCCAGGCGGCGGGGCAGCACTACGTGCTCGCGCGGGAGGGCCTCGTCTCGATCAGTGAGATCACCGCCCTGCTGCTCATCAGTGGCGGCGGTCAGATCACCGACATCACGCCGGACCAGGCCGGCCGACTGTTGACCGAGCAGCGGGTGGACGCGGATGGAATGCCCCGGACGCTGCCCACCCTGTACCAGGCCCGGGCCGGGCAGACGCTGCTCTGCGCGACGTACCGGGCCGGCACCGCTGGTGGTCCCCCGACCACCACGCTGGAGGTCTTCGACCGGGCTCCGGCGGAGTTGACGGCGGACGAGCCCGGCTCGGTGCCGGTGCGCCAGACCAACCGGGACGCGGTGCGTACGGCCGAGTCGGTGCTGCTGCCCGGCGGCAAGGGCGTACTGGCCCAGGCCGCGCCCGGCGCCGGCACCAGCGGGTCCGGCGCCGCCGGCGCGACGGTCTACCTGATCAGCCCGCAGGGTGTCCGGTACCCGCTCGGTTCCGCCGAGACGCTGGGGGCGCTCGGCTACGAAGGGGTCACCCCGCTGGCGGTGCCCGGCTCGCTGCTCGCGTTGATCCCGACCGGGCCCACGCTGAACCGGGAGGACGCGCTCGTGCAGTTCGCACCCGGTGACGCGTCGGCGTCCGCGTCGGTGCCGCAGCCGACGTCGTCCACCCCGGCCACGGACGCCCCGGCGAGCGGCGGCACGGGCGGCGGGTCGCTCGGGGCATCGACCGGCGCCGACGACTGACCCGTTCCGACGGGTCGCCCGGGGTCGCGGCAGTGGACTAACCTGGGCTCGCTGACGGTTGTCAACCAGAACGACGGGGATGTTGCCATGACCGGGCGTACGGAAGTCGACCTGCTGTCCCTTGAGGACTTCCATCTGCACCTGGCGTCGCGGCTGAGCCAGGCCGAGTCGGTGCTGCGCAAGCTCAACACCGAGATGCAGTGCAGCCCACCGGCGTTGGGTTCGTTCACCGACGCCACCCAGAATTCGCGCCGCTACAGCGAGGTCCACCAGTCGTACGTGGATCAGGCTGAGCGGCTCCGGCAGGCGGTGCTGGCGGCGCAGCAGGCGACCAGCACCATCCTGGCCAACTACCGCACCGCCGAGGCGCGTAACGCGGCCAACGCCACCGACATCACGGCTGCGCTGACCGGTGTCGACCGGGCGTTGCAGCCGAAGGGGGACGGCAGTGTCTGAGTACACCCAGCGCTACCAGGACAAGAGCCACCGCGAGCTGTACGACGCCGTGATGGCCGGCAAGCCGGAGCAGATCGAGGGGATCGCCGCCCAGTGGGCCGCCCTCAAGGGCATCCTGGACGGCCTCGGCCGGGAGCTGAGCGGCGACCTCGAGAAGCTCGGCAACACCTGGACGGGCCCGGCAGGTCGGGAGTTCCAGCGACGGCTGACGCTGATCGTCGACCATTCTGACGCGCTGGGCGAGGGCATGTCCGGCATCAAGCAGGGCCTCACCATGATGGCCGGCCAGTTGCGCACCGCGCACAAGCAGGCCGAGAGCCCGGAAGAGACCGACGACAACGACAAGGCCATCTCGGGCGCGCTCAAGGGAGCCACCTTCGGCCTGCCCGGCGCCGTGGTCGGGGGCATCATGGGCCACCAGCAGGACAAGGAAGAGCAGGAGAAGGCCCACCAGCGGATGGTGAACGTGGTGGCCGAGCTGGCCGCCGGCTACGACCTCTCCGCCTACGACCGGGTGGTCGACCCGCCCCACCCCCACCCGGACACTCCACAGACGACCAACCAGGACCGGCCGACGCCGCGCAGCGGCCCGGCCACCACGACGCCGTCGGCCGCTCCGACCGCCACCGGCCTGACCGCGCACACGGGCGGCGCTACCGTCGCGACGCCCGACGGGGTGGCACATCCGCCGGCCGGCGGGGGCGGTTCCGTCCCCGGCCACGACGGCGGCACCTCGGTCGTCGCGATCGGGCCGGAGGGCTCCGGCAGCGACCCCGAGGGCAGCACCACCTCCCTCGCCGGCGCGGACCCGCTGCTCGGCGGGGCCCTGCCCACCGGCGGGGCGGCCGGGCTGTCCGGACCGGCCACCACCGTGGCTGCCAGCGCCTCGGGCGGGCCGAACCTGCTGTTCGGGGCACCAGGCGGGGCACCGGCCGGTGGGGTCCTGCGCACCTCCGCGCTCGCCGGGTCGAGCAGCACGCCCACCACGGCGGCCCGGCCGACCGGCGGTGCCGCAGCCGCCGCCGAGAGCCGTTCCGCCAGTGGCGTCGGGCGGAGCATCGACGGCCGCCGCGGTGAGCCCGGTCGGGCGGCCGCGGGTGGACGCCAGGGTCTGACGGGCAACGGCCCGGGTGGCAACCGCCCCGGGGTGCTCGGCGGGCACGGTCGCTCCGAGGACGACGAGTCCGACGAGCGGCTGACCTGGCTGACCGAGGACGAGATGGTGTGGCAGGACGGCGGGGACGCCGCGCCGCCGGTGCTCGGCACCGCCGGCTGACCCGCCGACGGCGCCGACGCCGTACGAGATACCCGAGTGACCCCTGCCGCCTGCTGCGGCGGGGGTCACCGTGGTTCGGCCCTCGGCCTCGGCCCTCGCACCCGGAGACGGTGCGGCCGCAGGTCACCACCGTCCACAGTGTGCACAGTGGTGGCGGTCACTCCCATTGCGCCCGCTGTCGTGCTGCGCCACGCCGGGTCGGGCGATAGGTTGGTTGGGTGTCGTCCGCAGCCCTGGTCCGCCCAGCCCGGTGGGCCGTGCTGTGGTCACTGCGGGAGCTGACCCGGCTGGCGGTCACCGCGCTGGTGCTCGCGGTCGGCCTCGGCGGCGCGCTCGCCGCCACCCCGCCGTCCGCTCAGGCGCAGTTGCGGCCCAGCGCCGTGAGCAGCCGGGTGGACGCCGTTCGACCCGAGGCCGTCGCGGCCACCGAGCGTACGAGCCAGCCGGCCGCGCCCCGACCGGGCAGCGAAGCCGTCGTCGCCGCGCCGACCGGCCCGGTCCTCGCGGGCGCGGAGCACGCGCCGGCCGCTGAGCCCGGCCGCGGCACCCCGCCCCGACGCGGCCCTCCCGCCAGCTGAACCCAGGCCGTCAGGCCACCCGACGCTCCCCGTGACCCGGCTCCGGGTCGTGCGTCCGGTGCCCGGGCCGCCGCCACCGGCGCTACCCGCAGCCAGACCCGATCGGCTCCCCACTCCCGCCCAGCGGGGATCGGCCCGAGCCTCGGGCGGCCATCCGCAGCTCACCCCGACCACTTGGAACCCGGCGCGTCGACACCAGTCGAGCGACCGGCCCGGTGCCGTCAGGACCCATCCGTCGATACCGTCGTTCGACCGCGAGGTGCTGATCATGCAGACCGTCCTCTCCGCCGTCCTGCCCGACGTGCCCCGGGCCGCCGCCATCTGGCTGAGCCTGCTCGGGGTGGTGGTGGTCGCCGTCGCCGCGCTCCTGCTGCGACCCGGCCGGCTCCGCCTCGACCCGACCGCCCGGATCCGCAACGCCGCCATGCCCAGCCAACTCGAACAGGCGCTCCAGGAGCGGGAGCAGAGCCGCTACGCGCAGGAGATCGCGGTGGCCGCCGAGCGCGCCACCACCACCGCCCAGCGTCGACGGGCCGAGTGGGTGGCCGCCCAGGAGACCGTCGAAGCCGCCTGGCAGGCGCTGGAGGCGGCCGAGGCCGGCGTACGGCGGCTCGGCGGGGCAGCCGCGATGCCGCTGCCGCAGACCGTCCGGACCCCCGCCGAGTACGCCGACCGGGAGCGCTACCTGCACCGGGCCGCGCTGGACGCGTACTGGCGGCGGGAGCTGTCGGTGGAGCAGCTCAGCGACGTCTTCGCGCACCGCGACGGCTGGGACCCGCGGCTGCACCCCGTCGAGCAGGAACTCGTGCTGCAGCGGGCGGTCCGCGACAACCTGGCGGCCCGGCACGTCGCCGCCCAGGAGCGGGAGCAGGCCGCCTGGCGGGCCGCGGAGCTGGCCGTGGCGGCGGCTCGCAGCCTTCGCGAGGAGGCCCACGCGGCGACCGGGCGGCGGGTGGCGGAGTCGGCGTCGGTGCTGCCGCTCAGCGAGGTCCTCCGGCCGTCGGTCGAGCAGACCCGGGAGAACGCGGTGGTCGCCCGGGGTCGGGCGGCGGTGCCGGCGTTCTGACTCGGTGGCCCGGCGGTTCCGGTTCTCCGCGACCCGGCGAACCGGGCCGGACCGGTGCTGGTGGGTTAGCGTGACGGCATGTCCCGACAGGGGTGGGTCCTCGTGGTGATCGCCGGCATCCTGGCGATCGCGACGCTGGTCGGCGCGGTGGTGCTGGCGGTACGCCTGGTGCGAACGAGGCGGCTGCTGACCGGGCTGGGCGCGGGCGGCAAGGTCGCCTTCTACGGGGCGCTGATCTACACGATCTTCCCGGTGGACATCCTCCCGGACCCGATCTACCTGGACGACATGGGCGTTCTGGCCGGCGCGCTGATCTATCTCACGCGGCTCGCCCACAAGCGCCGGGCGGCCGGCCGTCGCCTGCCCGGGCAGCCGGACGCGCCGCCTGATCCGGACCGCGCCCGCTCCGTACGATGATCGAGGTTGGTGCACAGGACGGGGGACGGACGTGGCGGGCGATCATCGGCTGGACATCCGCGACGACCGGGTGGCCGCCTTCTGCGCGGAACGGCACCTGGCGACACTGACCACCCTGCGCGCCGACGGCACCCCGCACGTGGTGCCCGTCGGGGTCACTCTCGACCCGGCGGCCGGACTGGCCCGGGTGATCACCTCGGGCACGTCCCGCAAGGCTCGGCAGGTGGCCGCCGCCGGCCCCGACGGCACTCCGGTGGCGCTCTGCCACGTGGACGGCCGCCGCTGGCTGACGATCGAGGGCCGGGCGGTGCTCCGGTCGGATCGGGCCGCCGTCGCTGAGGCGGAGCGCCGCTACGCCGAGCGGTATCGGACCCCACGCCCGAATCCGGAGCGCGTGGTCATCGAGATCACCGTGACGGGGCTGCTCGGGAGCCTCTGAGCCGGCACCGGCACACTGTCCGCTTCATGCCGCAATGCCCGTTCCGGGGCCCCTCGCGGTCGCACGCCGTCCTGCGGAATCCCGCACCACCGGTAGTCGTTTCACCTGGTCGCGACGCCCGAGCGGCAGCCGGCGACGGAATGTCGGCCGAAGCAGAGCCGTTACGTCCCCGGTATGCACGGCCGAGACCGCCACGGAGGCGGCACACCCCCCGAACGGAGACTCGACCATGAACCCGATCGTGCAGAAGAGCGGCCTGTCCGTCGTCGGCCTGCTGGTCGCCGGCGGTTGCGCCCTCGGCCCTGCAGTCGCCGCGCAGGCAGCCCCCGTGCAGGGCACCCCATCCTCGTCGAGCCAGACCAACCGCAGCGCGGAACGAATTCTCGACGTCGACTACCAGGCCCAGCCGAACTTCTTCTACTGCGGCCCCGCCGCGACCCGGATCGCGCTCTCCGCGCAGGGCAAGGCGCTGTCCCAGGACGAGGTGGCCAAGCGGCTCGGCACCACGGAGGCGGGCACACCGTCGGCCCTGGACACCACCCGCGTGCTCAACGAGCTGACCGGCGGTCGCTACCGGACCACCGAGATCCGTGACTCGGTGGCCCGACCCGACCAGGTCGAGCAGCTACGCCGGGACCTCCTGGCCGCGATCGACGCCGGCCGACCGGTGGTGGCCAACATCAAGGGCACGACCGTGGACACCGACGGCAACCCGCACTCGTACGAGGGCGGCCACTACCTGACGCTCGTCGGCTACCGCGACGGCGGGGACAGCATCCGCGTCGCCGACCCGGCCAACCCGGCACTCGGTGAGTACTGGATGAGCCTGCCGAAGATCGCCAACTGGATCGCCGAGCGCGGCTACTCCTCCTGACCCTGACGGTTCACCGGGCCGGTCTCTTCCTCGCGGAGAGGCCGGCCCGGTCGTCGCGTCTGCGGTCCGCGTGGTGCGCTCGCCGACGCGCCTGGGTGGCCCGAGTCGGCCGGGCGCGGTGCAGGCGGTGTCGCACCCGTTGAACCGCCTGGCCGCTCCGCTCGGCAGCCTCGCCGAGCGGCGACCGGTCCCGATCGGCTGGTGGGCGGTCGTCGGCCATGGCGGCGGTTACCCCGAGGACGTCCGGCCAATTGTGGCCCTCCGTCCCCGCGCACCAGAGACACCGTCGGCACCGGCCGTCCGGGCGACCACTAACGACGGATCCGCCGTCACATCCATCGGCGGCCATAGTCCCGAGTACCGCCGCCAGCTCACCGACGTGGTTATCGCCGAGCTGGTCCGGCACGCGGTGGCCGAGGAGGCGTACGTCTATCCGACGGCACGCAAGGCACTGCCCGACGGCGACCAGATCGCGGACCACGAGATCGACACGCCGAGGCCGAACGGACCATGAAGGACCTGGAGTCGGTCGACCCGTCCGACCCCCGCTTCGACGAACTGCTCGCCCACCTGACCAGCACCATCCGCCACCACGTGCAGGACGAGGAGAACGACCTCTTCCCCCGGCTGCGCGCCGCCGCGGCTCGCGAGGAGCTGGTCGAGCTGGCCGGGAAGGTGACGGCGTTCAAGAAGGTCGCGCCGACCCGGCCCCACCCGAGCGCGCCGGACCACCCCCGGCGAACAAGCTGCTCGCCCCCGGCACCGGGATGATCGACCGGATGCGTGACGCACTGCACCGGCCGACGTCGATGGACGAGCTACGCGAGAAGCAGCAGCGCTGACCGACGTACCGTCCGACAGGGACGATCCCGGGCCGCCGACACCTCGGCGGCCCGGGAGACGTCCGGCCTGTCAGCGGACCTGGTCACCCTCACCGGTACGCGCCTGCGCCTGGTCCACGCCCTTGTCGATCTGGTCGTCGTACTTGCCGCCCGTGCGCTTGTCGGCCATGTCGCCGGCCTTCTCCATGCCCTGGTCGACCTGCTTGTCGTGCTTGCCCTCGACGTCCTTGGCCTTGTCCATGAAGTCACCCACGGCGCTCCTCCTCGGGTCGTTGTCATTCGCGTTCCCTGGGCCGGTCGGCGCAAACACCGACGGTCCGGACGGGTGATGGTGAAGGCCCGGCCGATCGGCCCGCGCCGACGTACGATCCGCGCGGGCGGCACGCCCCGGACCGTCCGGAACGCATCGGTCACTCCGACGGCGAGCCGAGCGTTGGCGCGATTCGGGTGTCGGCGCATCGCCGGCCGGGTACCGACCTCGCCGAGATCGAGGAGGGCCGACATGACGGCAGACGAACCCGGGGCGGACGCCGCGCCGACGACCGGCGCCGCGTCCACGACCGGCGCCGCGCCGACGACCGGGGAGCCCGGCGCGCGCCAGGCGTGGGCCAGCCTGCCCTGGCTGGTCCGGACCTCGGTGCTGTGGAGCGCCTGCCTGGTGGTGATCATCGCCGGGCTCTACCTGCTGGGTCGGCTCGCCGTCCTGCTGGCCCCGCTGGCCATCGCCCTGGCCGCCACCATCTTCCTCACCGCGCTGCTCGACCCGGTGCTGCTTCGGCTGCGCCGCCTGCGCCTGCCTGCGGCACCGGCCGCGCTGCTCACCGTCCTGCTGCTGCTCGGCATCCTGCTGGGGGTCGGCGCGCTGGTGTGGAACCTCACCGCCAGCCAGTTCGACCAACTCAGTCAGGAGCTGACCCAGGGGCTGGACCGCAGCCGCGACTTCGTCACGTCCACCCTGCCGGTCAGCGACGCCCAACTCGACAAGCTGATCGACCAGGCCCGGGAAGGGCTCAGCGGCAGCTCTCCGGACCCGGTGGCTGGCGCCCGGACGGCCAGCGAGATCGTCGGCTCCGCGCTGCTCGCCCTGGTGCTGCTCTTCTTCCTACTCAAGGACGGCCGGTCGATGTGGCACTGGGTGCTGTCCCGGATGACCGGTTCGAACCGACCGGTGATGGCCGAGGCCGGCCGGGCCGGCTGGCAGACGCTGGGCGCGTACAGCCGGGGGACCATGCTGATCGCCGCGATCGACGCGATCGGCATCGGCCTGGCCCTGGTGCTGCTGCGGGTGCCGCTGGCCCTGCCGCTGGCGCTGATCACTTTCCTCGGCGGCTTCGTACCGATCATCGGGGCGACGGTGGCCGGCGCGGTGGCGGTGCTGGTGGCGCTGGCGGCCAACGGGCCGACGACCGCTCTGCTCACTCTCGCCGCGGTGGTCGCGGTGCAGCAGATCGAAGGCAACCTGTTGGAGCCGCTGGTCATGAAGCGCCAGGTGCGCCTGCACCCGGCCGTGATCCTGGTGGCGGTCACCGCCGGCACCCTGATCGCGGGCATCGCCGGCGCCTTCGTCATCGTTCCGATCACCGCTGTCCTCTGGCGGGTCATCGACACCGTCCAGCGCCGCCGCTCCACCCCGGACGCGCCGGCACTCTCATGAGCGGCGGGGGGCGGCGGTCGTCCGGGCGAGATGGGTGGTGAACCAGGCGCCGGCGTGTTCGGCGACCTGGTCGAGCGCGCCGGGCTCCTCGAAGAGATGGGTGGCACCCGGCACCACCCACAGCTCGCCGACCTCCCCCAGCTCGGTGAGCGCCTGCTCGTTGAGCGTGATCACTTCCTCGTCCAGGCCGCCGACCAGCAGCAACGTCGGCGTACGCACCTGGGCCAGGGCGGCGCCGGCCAGGTCGGGTCGGCCGCCCCGGGAGACCACCGCGCCCACCCGGTCGGCGCGGGACGCGGCCGCGACCAGCGCGGCGGCGGCGCCCGTGCTGGCACCGAAGAGACCGATCGGCACGTCACCGGCGGGGCGTTCGGCCGCCAACCAGTCGACGATCCCGGCCAGCCGGCGGGCCAACATCCCGATGTCGAACCGTAGTTCGGCGGTGCGCGTGTCCAGCTCGTCCTCGGCCGGGGTGAGCAGATCCACCAGCACGGTGGCGAGGCCGCGACCGGTCAGCGTCCGGGCCACCGCGACGTTGCGCGGGCTGTGCCGCGAGCTGCCGCTGCCGTGCGCGAACAGCACCACGCCGACCGGCCGTGCGGGCAGCATCAGATCGGCGGGAAGCTCGGCGTCCCGGACCGGAATGCTCACCGTGCTGCGCTGCTCGTCCATGCCGCACCTCCGCGTGCTCGCCTTTGGGTCCGCTTACCCCACCCGCCGCGTCGCACGCCCCCGCGCCCGCCCCGTCGCGCCGCCACGGGGACGGCGTTTGCCGGATTGGCCGCCGGGTACGCGACGACCGACCGCAGACCGTGTCGGCGCACCCGCGCCCCGACGGATCGCGAGGATCACCATGGCCAAGCAGCAGATCTCCCGGCAGCAGCAGATGGCCGAGCGCGCCCAGCGTGAACAGGACGCGGAGCGCAACCAGGACTTCGGGGACCAGGCCGCCTCGGCCCGGCTGCCCGACGATCCCAAGGCAGCCGCGCCGCGGGACGCTATCGGACGGCCCTCGACCGGCGAGCCGGTCTGACGTACGCGCGTGGCGGCCGGGGCGGGAACACTCCCGCCCCGGCCGTCACTGCTCGTGCTCGGGCAGCCGCAACAACGGCGACCGACCCGGTGGCTGCTCCGGCGGCGGCCCCGAGGGCTCGGCCGGCGGCACCGGCACGGTCACCGGCTCGTTGCAGGTGACCCGCAGCATCTGGTCGTGGTGGCGTAGCTCCACGACGTCGTCCGGGCCACCGTGGCGCAGCGAGTACGTCGTCTGGTGCGGCCGGACGTCCACCCGCAGCGCCAGCCCCCGCCACTGGAGGGAGAACTCCAGGCGGGTGAGCCGGCTGGAGAGCCGGGGCGCGAACGACAGCTCACCGTCGTGATCGCGCAGCCCGCCGAACCCGCTGACCAGGGCGAGCCACGCGCCGGCCAGCGAGGCCATGTGCACGCCGTCGCGCGTGTTCTCGTTGAGGTCGTGCAGGTCCATCAGCGCGGCCTCGCGCAGGTAGATGTGCGCCAGGTCGGGATGGCCCACCTCGGCGGCGAGTACCGACTGGGTGCAGGCCGACAGCGACGAGTCGCGCACCGTCCGTCGTTCGTAGTAGAGGAAGTTGCGCACCTTCTGCTCGGGGGTGAACGCGTCTCCCCGCCAGTGCATGGCCAGGACCAGGTCGGCCTGCTTGACGACCTGTTTGCGGTACAGATCGAAGTACGGGTAGTGCAGCAGCAGCGGGTACTTCTCCGCGGGCGTGTGCGGGAAGTCCCACTCCTGCAGCCGGGTGAACCCCTCCACCTGCTGGTGCACGTCCAGCTCGTGGTCGTACGGCACGTGCATCGAGGTCGCCGCGTCCCGCCAGCTCGCCGCCTCCTCGTCGGTGACCCCGAGGTGGAACGCCTCATCGGGGTAGCGCATCACGACCTCGGCGGCGGTGAGCAGGTTCCGCTGGGCCATCAGGTTGGTGTAGACGTTGTCGTTCTTCACCGCCGTGTACTCGTCGGGGCCGGTGACACCGTCGATGTGGAACTGCCCGTGCCGGTCGTGGTGCCCGATCGAGCGCCACAGCCGGGCGGTCTCCACCAGCAGCTCCAGCCCGATCTCTCGCTCCGTGACGGTGTCCCCGGTGACCAGCACGTACCGCCGGACCGCGTCGGCGATGTCGGCGGCGATGTGGAACGCCGCTGTGCCGGCCGGCCAGTACCCGGAGGATTCCGGCCCCTCGATGGTCCGCCAGGGAAAAGCGGCACCCTTGAAGTTCAGCGTCTCGGCCCGTTCCCGGGCCTGCTCCAGCGTGCTGTGCCGCCACTGCAACGCGCTGCGCACCGCGCTCGGCTGGGTGTACGTGAGCACCGGCAGGACGAACATCTCGGTGTCCCAGAAGGCGTGCCCGTCGTAGCCGGGGCCGGTCAACCCCTTCGCCGAGATCGGCCGCTGCTCGGCTCGGGCGCCGGCCTGGAGCACGTGGAACAGACCGAATCGCACGGCCTGCTGGACCTCCGGATCGCCCTCGACCAGCACGTCGGCCGCATCCCAGAACTCGTCGAGGTAGTTGCGCTGCTCCCGGTGCAGCCCGTCCCAGCCGTCCAGCCGGGCCCCGGCGAGCGCCGCGCCGACCTGGTCGCGGAGCGCGGGCAGCGAGCGGCGGCTGGACCAGCTGTACGTCAGGTACTTGACCACCCGCAGCTTCTCGCCGGGCCGGAGCACACAGGCGATGGTGGTGCGTACCCAGTCCTCGTACCCCTCGGACTCGATGGTGGTGTGGTCCGGACCGTGCACCTCGTGCTCCATGGCGGCGGCCACCCGCAGCCCGGAGACCTTGGTGCGGTGGATCAGCTGACCGCCGTCCGGGGTGGTCAGCTCCTCCTCGGCCTGCAACGGCGACTCCAGCACCGCCGCGACCCGGGGGTCCTTGCTCTGCGCCGGCAGTGACTCGTTGGCGACCAGTTCGGACTGGACGATCAGCCGCAGCGGGCCGTCGACGGCCTCCACCTCGTAGCTGATCGCGGCGACCGACCGCTGGGTGAACGACACGAGCCGGGTGCTGCGGACCTTGACCTCGCGGCCGGCCGGCGAGCGCCAGTGCAGCTCCCGGTGCAGGGTGCCGGCCCGCATGTCGAGGATCCGCTCGTGCGACAACAGCTCGCCGTAGCGGACGTCGAGCGGTTCGTCGTCGACGAGCAGCCGGATCAGCTTGCCGTTGGTGACGTTGACGATGGTCTGCCCGGACTCGGGGAACCCGTAGCCGGCCTCCGCGTACGGCAGCGGACGCAGCTCGTAGAACGAGTTGAGGTAGGTGCCGGGCAGGCCGTGCGGCTCGCCCTCGTCGAGGTTGCCGCGCAGACCGACGTGCCCGTTGGAGAGCGCGAAGACCGACTCCGACTGGGCCAGCACGTCCATGTCCAGGCGGGTCTCCCGGATGTGCCAGGGCTCGACGGGATAGGCGCGTTCCCGGATCACGTGAGACCCCGGTCGTCGGTTGGCGTCCGGCCAGCGGTGTCGCCGGCGGAACGTGGTGCCGGCGGGTCGGCGTCGGCCGCGTCGAGTAGGTCCGCGAGATCCTTCACCACGATGTCGGCGCCGTGTGCGAGCAGTTCGTCGGCCTGTCCCACCCGGTCGACACCGATCACGTACCCGAAACCGCCGGCCCGGCCGGCGGCCACCCCGGAGAGCGCGTCCTCGAAGACGGCGGCCTGGGCGGGGTCCACACCGAGGATCCTGGCGCCGGCCAGGAAGGTGTCGGGCTGCGGCTTGCCGCGCAGCTTCTGCTCGCGGGCGACGAGCCCGTCGACCCGCGCCTCCAACAGGGTCTCCAGACCGGCCGCGGCGATCACCTCGCGCCCGTTCGCGCTCGCGGTGACCACCGCCCGACGCAGCCCGGCGGTGGTCGCCGCCTGTAGATAGCGCACCGAACCCGGGTAGACCTCGACGCCGGAGGTGCGCAGCTGTTCCAGCAGCAGGACGTTCTTGCGGTTGCCGACACCGTTGACGGTGTCGGCGTCCGGCGGGTCGTCGGGGCTGCCCTCGGGAAGCACGATGCCCCGGGAGGCGAGGAACGACCGGACGCCGTCGGCGCGGGGCCGGCCGTCGACGTAGCGGTTGTAGTCCGGGCCGGGGTCGAACGGCTGGAAGGGTTCTCCGGTCGCCGTGGCGCGCTGCCGCAGGAACTCGTCGAACGTCTTCGTCCAGGCGGCGTTGTGCACCCGGGCGGTCTGCGTCAGCACACCGTCCAGATCGAAGAGACAGGCGGTCACATGAGCAGGTAGGCCCAGCACGGTACGAATCTAACCACCCGGCCGGGCCCGCAAACCAGTTTCCCGCCGCCCGTGGCGTGGCTCAGTTCGGCCGCAACGTCCAGATCACCGTCATCGTCGAGGTGGGTGTGCCGTCCTCGGTGATGATCTCCACCTCGACGGCGAACTCGGGCCGCCGGCCGGACTCCAGCTCGGCGATCACCTCCGGGGCGGGGCGCGCGAGCCGCGCGGTGGCCAGCACCGGCCCCCGGGCCACCTTGCGGTAGCCGATCTCGGCCCGGACGGCGAGCGGCACGCAACGGTCGAGCAGTTGCCCGAAGGCGGCCAGCACGACCGCGCCGGAGGCCGTCTCGCCGAGCGTGAACATCGCCCCGGCGTGCGGGCCGCCGATGTGGTTGTGGGTGGCCGGCGCGTCGGGGAGGCGAACGACGGCCCGCACCCCGCCGTCCGCCTCCGGTGCCACCTCGACGAATTCGATGCCGAGCGTACGGGCGAACGGCACCGCTTCCAGGATGCCGGCCGCCACCTGGCGGGAGTCGATGGTCATAGCCCGACGCTACTTCTCGGTAACCAAGCGCGGCAACCAGGGTCTTCCCCGATTGTCGACGTGTCAGAGGTTGGCGATCGTCCGCAGGATCTCCGCGTAGAAGTTGCCGTCGATGCTGCGGAAGAGCGAGAAATCCTGACCCGGGTCACCGAAGAACGGCCGCAGCGTCCACGCCAACTGGGTGCCGACGAACCCGAAGAGCAGGATCCAGATGTAGAGCAGCGTCATGCTGGCCGGCCGCTGCGTCGGCTCGCCGCGCCGGGCCGGCGGGGTGGTCCACGGGCGCTGCGCCGCCGGGTAGCCGGGCGGCATCATGCCGGGCGGGAACGAGCCGGGGGCCGGCTGTCCCGCCCACTGGGCCGGGACGTGCGCCGGCACCTGCGCCGGGGTCTGCGCGGTCGGCGCCGGGGTCTGCGCGGTCGGCGCCGTGGCGGGCGTGGCACCGTTCGCGGCCGACCCCGCCACCGCTGCTCCCGCCACCGCGGCTCCCGCCGACACGGCGACCGGCTCGGCACCCGCATCGGCGGTCGAGGTCGCACCGGCGGGCACGCTGGCCGGCACCGAACCGGCGGGCACGGCAGCCGGCACCGCCGGCGCCTGGGCGTTGACCTCGCCCGCGGCCCCGGCGGTGGCCACCGCCGGGGCGAGCAGGCCGTGGTCGTTGAGCACCTGCATCCCGCCGGTCAGAAAGCGCAGCCCGACCAGCGCCGACAGCGTCAGGATGGCGACGTTGAGCAGCTTGAAGAAGCCGTAGTCAGGCGCGGTGATCAGGAAGAAGAGGCTGATCGGTGCGAACGCCACCGCGAGCATCGAGGTGACCGTGATCGCGACCATCACCAGCGCCAGCGACTGGCGTACCGACAGCCGGGCGCCGAACACCAGGTTGAACAGATAGAGCGTGGGCAGGCAGATGGCCAGCGTGACCAGGAACAGCAGCGGCAGCTTCAGCGCGGACGTGAGCGCCATCAGCGGGCTGTGGAACGCGCCGAGCACCGCCCCGTAGCAGGCGAGCGCGATGGCGGAGCTGGCCAGCATCCGCCCGGTCAGCGCGTTGAGATCGCCCTCGGCCACGATCTGCTGCCAGATGCCCTGCCGGTCGCGCAGGATGCGCTCGATGACGAGCGGACTGGGACGGTCACCCGACACGGGCGTACCCCTCTCGATGCGTTCCATGCTGGATTAGGTGGGCAGACGGTAGGACATCGGACGGACCTCCCGCCACCCCGCTGCGGCGTGGCGTCACCGCCAACCCACGTCGATCCGGGCGCCGCGCTCGTCGAAGAAGTGCAGCGCGTCCATCCGAACCGACACGGCGAGCGGATGACCGGCGGTGATCGCCGGGTACGGCGCGAGCCGCACCGCCAACTCCGCGGGGCGGCGGTGGTGCCGGCCCGGGTCGGGGAGGACGCTGGTGCGCTCGGCGCCGTTCGACACGTCCTCGGCCTCCACCGGCTTGCCGGTGAGCCGCTGCATCACCGCGCCGAACCGGCGCAGTCCTCGCTGGCCCACGGGCGGCGGATCCAGTGGCGTGCCCATCTCGTCCACCATGATCGCGGTCGCCCCGATGTCGAGGAACGCCAGCGACTCGTGCCCGTGGTGCTCCAGGTAGCGGATCCGGCCACGCAGGACGTCACCGGGGCTGTCCGGGGCGACCGGGGTGAGCGCCTCGGCCCGCATCCCGACCACGATCCGCTCACCGTGGTAGTGCGCCACGGCCCGGCTGCGGATGTCGTTCCACGGCAGGTAGAGCGACTGCTCACCGAGGTTGAGCGTGACGTACCGGTCGAGGTGGACGTAGACCGACGCCTCCAGCAGGTTCATCCGCGGGCTGCCCAGGAAGGCGGCCACGTAGAGCGTCGCCGGGCGGCCGTACACCTGGGTGGGTGTGCCCACGTCCTGGAGCACGCCGCGGCGCATGATGGCCACCCGGTCGGCCATGGTCAGCGCCTCGGCCTGGTCGTGGGTGACGTAGACGGTGGTGACGCCCAGCTCGCGGGTCAGCCCGGAAATCTCCGCGCGCAGCTCGGCGCGCAGCCCACTGTCCAGATTCGACAGGGGTTCGTCCATCAGGAACAGCCCCGGTCGTCGGACGATTGCGCGGCCCATGGCGACCCGCTGACGCTGGCCGCCGGAGAGCTGGCCCGGTTTGCGGGCGAGCACGTCGCTGATGCCCAGGGCACTCGCCACGTCGGTGACCCGCTCACCGCGCGGCTCCGGTTCGATACCGGCCAGTCGCAGCGGAAAGGCGATGTTGTCGCCCACGGTCATGTGCGGATACAGCGCGAAGTCCTGAAAGACCATCGCGATCTTGCGGTCGCGTGGCGGCAGGTCGTTCGCCAGCTCCCCGTCCAGCAGCACCGCGCCCTGTGTCGGGTCCTCCAGACCGGCGATCATGCGCAGCACTGTGGACTTGCCGCAGCCGGATGGCCCCAGCAACACCATGAACTCGCCGTCGTTCACATCAAGATTTATGCTGTCGACGGCCAACGTGCCGTCCTTGAAAACCTTGCTCACATCTTTGAGCGCGACGGTGCTCACCGTCACCTCCCCCAGGTCGTCGGCCGAACCCCCACAAGACTGTGACTAGGATCATTCGTTTCGCACATCGGGTAAACGTCTCATGTTCGGCCCGTGACACCGCTATTACGCGGCAGTCGGCGTCGTTGCGGTCAGCAGCCCGGCGACGGCTCGGGCTGCTCGCCGAGGAACACCCGACGCACCACCCGCTCGGCCGCGTGCCCGTCGTCCAGCCGGCAGAACCGGCCCCGGAAGTGCTGGCGGGCCTTGTGCGCCGCGTCGGAGCGCACCGCGTCCGTGCGGAACAGATCGAGCAGGTCGGCGAACGTGGTGGCCACGGCCCCCGGTGGCTCCGCGGTGACGTCGAAGTAGACACCCCGGGCCAGGCGGTACGCCTCCCAGTCCGGCGTGTAGAGGACGATGGGCCGGTCCAGCACCGCATAGTCGAACATCGCCGAGGAGTAGTCGGTGACCAGCACGTCGGCGACCAGGTAGAGGTCCTCCACCCGCTGGTAGCCGCTGACGTCGCGCACCCGCTGGAAGTCCAGCGGCTGGCCGGGCCAGCGCTCCCGGTCGTGGAAGTAGTGGCTGCGCATCAGCAGCCGCCCCGAGTCACCGAGCGCGGCGACGAACCGGTCCGGGTCGAAGGGCGGCCGATAACCGGGCAGGTGCTCGCGGTGCGTCGGGGCGTACAGGACCACCTGCTCGTCGGGCCCGATGCCGAACTCCGCGCGTAGCCGGCGTACCTCGTCCGGACTGGCCGTGACCAGCCGGTCGTTGCGCGGATAGCCCACCTCCAGCGTCGTGTAGGTGGCCGGATAGGCCCGGTCCCACATCTGGGTGGAGAAGCTGTTGGCGCTGACGCTGTAGTCCCAGCGGTCCACCCGGCGCAGCAGGCCGGCGAAGTCCATTGGGCCCGCGCCGATCGGGTAGCGCTGCTGGTCGAGCCCCATCACCTTGACCGGAGTGCCGTGGTGGGTCTGCACGTGCACCTGCTCCGGCCGCTTGCGCACGAAGTCCGGGTAGTTGACGTTGTTGATTAACCACCGGGCCCGCGCGAGGACCCGGTAGTACGCCGGGGTGTCGGCGACGACGTACTCCACCCCGGCCGGGACGGCGTCCACCCGGTCGCGGCGCACGATCCACACGCCCCGCACCTCGGGGGCCAGCCGGCGGGCCGCCTCGTAGATCGCGGCCGGATTGCAGGAGTACCCGCGGTACCAGTAGGCCGCGTACACGGCGAGCGTCGGGTCCACCGGCCGGCGCAGCTCCGCCCGGTAGTACTCGCGCAGCAGCCCGTCGCGGGTCAGCCGCGCGCCGCGCCGGGCCACCGGCCCGACCCGACGACGGGCGGTACGCGCCTGCCTCCGTGCCGTGTCGCGGGCCCGGCCGGCGGCCCGCAACGCGCTGAACGTCCGCCACCGGCCGGCCGCCACCAGCCGGTGCTTGATTCCCTCGATGCCCTCCGGCACCGGGTACCCGCCGTCCGGCAGCCACCGCGCGTAGTCGGCGGTGATCTGCGCGAAGAACGCCGGCCGCAGTTCCGGGGCGATCCGCTGACCGTTGCCGAGCACGGTCAGGTAGTGCCAGATCATCCGTTCGAAGACCGCCGGGCGCAACGCGTCCACCGCCGGTGACCAGGCGTCCATCAAGTGGAAGACCCGGTGCCACTGCGGGAACACCTCGAAGTGCCGGTCCCCTCTGGTCTTCGTGATCGCGCCGGCACGGCGCTGCCGGTAGTTGACGCAGACCCGGTCCAGTACGCCGATCCGCTGCGCCACCATCAGCACCGGGTAGCTGAACGAGACGTCCTCGTACCAGCCGTCCGAGAAGCGCAATCCCAGCTCGACCAGAAACTCCCGGCGGACCAGCCGGTTCCAGGCGGTGTGCAGCAGCCGCATCGTCTCCGGCCGGTCCCGCAGCCGGAAGGTGGCCTCTCCGGGCGACTCCGGGAACACCTCGGCCATCGCGCTGCGGGTGGCGGTGTCGTTCCAGTGCGTCCGGACGTGGTCCACCAGCAGCACGTCCGGACGGGTCGCGCGCAGCCGCTCGGCCACCTCCCGCAGACAGTCCGGCACCAGCCAGTCGTCCCCGTCGAGAAACCACACGTACTCGCCGACAGCCCGGTCCAGCCCGATGTTGCGGGCTGGACCGAGGCCGACGTTCTCCGACAGCCGGACCGACCGGACCCGCTGGTCGCGGGCCGCGTACTCGTCGATGATCTCGCCGCTGGCGTCGGGCGAGCAGTCGTCGACGGCGATCACCTCAAGGTCGGTCTCCGGCTGGCCGAGGATCGAGTCCAGGCACTCACGCAGATATCCCTGCACCCGGAAGGCCGGCACCACGAAACTGATCAGGGTCATCCGGCCGTCCCTTCGTCAGCGCGGCGCGACACCTCCCGCGCCCACCGGCGCGGCCGACGCCCGCGCGCTACGGGCCGGCCGGACAAACCAGGCCAGGACGACGCTCGCCACGAAAACCACGAGAAGGTACGCACCGAGTGTAGCCATGCCGATACTCAACGTGCCGGCAATCGCCGCGAGGGTCAGCAGCACCGAACGTCCGTCCCAGCCCAGCGTGGCGACGTGCAGCGGTGGGGCCGTCTGCCGCTTCTCCAGTCGGGCCGTCAGGTCGTAGTGGTGCACGGTGAGCACGAAGACGTAGCCGAAGATCAGCCAGCCCGGCGCGTCGCCGACCACCCCGACGGCGATCGCGAACAGGTACTCGGCGGCCCGCAGCGCCGCCGGCACCAGCCAGTCCAGCGGGCCGTTGTGCGCGGCCCCGGCGCCGAGGCCACCGGCCAACAGCACCAGCAACGCCACCGGCACCGCCCACCGCAGCCCCGCCGGCGAGTCGCCCAGCAGGGCGGCGACCAGCAGCACCGCCGGGGCGAGCGCGGCGATCACCGCCAGGGTGAGCGGCCCCATCGGGCGGACCACCGGCAGCCGGCGGGCCAGCGGGCCGTCGTCGCGGTGCAGGGTCGCGTCGACCGTGTCCAGCACCGGCACCCACATCCAGCGGGCCCGCAACGTGCGCAACGCACCGGTGTACGCGAACGCCAACCCACCCCAGACCAGCACCGCGATGAGGCTGACCAGCGGGTTGAACAGCGCCACGGTCAGCGCGATCAGCGCCCACCGCTCACCGATCGGGAACACCACGGTCCGCTTCAGCCAGTACGACAGCGAGCCCGTGTCCGCCTGCACCCGCGTCGACGCGGCGTTCAGCCGGTCACCGATGCCGCCGCTGGCTCCTGCCGCCGTCCGGGGCCGGCGGGCCGCCTCGTCGTGCAGCACCCCGTACCAGGTGTCGGTCATGTGCCGGACGGTCTGCAACGTGATCGCGGCGATCGCCAACGCCCAGCCGTTGCCCAGCCCGGCGTGACTGACTCCGAAGCCCAGACCGGCGTAGACCAGGTACTCCTTCGCCCGGTCGGCCATCGTGTCCAGCCAGCCGCCCCACGCGCTGAAGTGCCGGGTGTAGCGGGCCAACTGGCCGTCGACGCAGTCCAGCACGAAGCCGAGGTAGAGCAGCACCGCGCCGCCGACCAGCGCGGGCCGCCCGCCGACCCCGAACAGCACGGCGGCGGCCAGCGCGAACAGCACCGAGATCACCGTGACCCCGGTCGGGGTGAGCCGCAGCCGAGCCGCGAGCCGCACGACGTACGGCGACCAGGTGCTGACGAAGTACGTGGAGAAGAAGTCGTCGCGCTCCTTCACCGACAGCCGCAGCTCGGCTCGGTCCTCGTCGACCGCCGTCACCGCCGCCTCGGCGGCGACCAGCCCGGCCGGGTCCTCGACCCGGTGCGCCACGAGCAGGCGTACCCGCTGGGCGAAGATCAGGGTGCCGAGCGCCGCGAGACCCGCGACGAGCCGGTCCACGGCGGACCCGGGGTCGTCGTGGCCGGTGCCGCCGGCCGCCGGCAGCGGCGACACGTCACCGGCCGGGCCGATCGGTGCGGCAAGGGGCCGCGCGCCGACGGCGGCGGCCCGCGCGGCGGCGGCGAGGGTCGGCAGGTCGTCCACGCCGACCCGGAGCGCGCCACCGAACACGCCGGTGGCGTCGCCGTCGAGGGCGTCCAGCGGGCCGGCGTCGACGATCTGACCGCGCTCCTCGCGCACGGCCGTCCGGCCGGGCACCGGCGGGTCGGTCAGCACCAGCGCCACGGTCGGTCCCACCGGGCTGGTGGCGAGGTGCCGCAGCACTGCGGTGTGCGCCACCAGGTCGGTGCCACTGACCAGCAGCGGCCCGTCGGCGGCGTCGGCCAGCGCGGCCAGCTCGTCGAGGGTGGCGGCGAAGCGCACCTCGTCCGCCCCGGCCCGGCGCAACTGGGCGGCGAGCCGGTCGGCCAGCGGCTCGCCGGTCGCGGTGGTCAGGCCCGCCGCGGGTGTCCCGGCGGCGAGCACGATCGCGAGCGTCACCGCGGAACCGCGGCGTGGTACGCGTCGAGCGCCTCGGCGATGGTGCCGTCGAGCGTCAACCGGCCCGCGTCGAGGTACAACCCCCGACGGCAGAACCGGGTCAGGTCCTTTTCGTTGTGTGACACCAGCACGAGCGTGCGCCCCTCCCCGAGCAGACGATCAATCGTCGCGTAACACTTCTTGCGGAACTCCGCGTCGCCGACCGCGGTCACCTCGTCCATCAGCAGGATCGGGTGCGGCAGATGCGAGATGATCGCGAAGCCGAGCCGCACCTTCATTCCCGACGAGTAGTGCCGCACCGACGTGTCGATGGCCCGTTCCACCTGCTCACCGGCGAACTCGACGATCTCGTCGAAGTGCCGCTTCAGGTAGCTCGTCGACAGCCCGTGCAGCCCACCGACCAGGTGCAGGTTCTCCCGCCCGGTCAGGTCGTTGGAGAAGCCGGCGGACAACTCCAGCAGCGGGGCCACCGCGCCGTGCACCCGGATGTCGCCCTCGTCGGGGATGAGCACCCCGGCGATCAGCCGCAGCAGGGTGCTCTTGCCGGTGCCGTTGCGGCCGACCACTCCGACGGTCTCGCCCGGCTCGACGGTGAACGACACGTCGCGCAGCGGCCAGAACTGGCCCGGCAGGGCGCCCCGCGCACCGCGGTGGATGAACAGCTCGCGCAGCCGCAGCTGGCGGCGGCGGTTGCGGACGAACCGGATGCCCAGGCCGTCCGCCTCGATGATCGGCGCGGCCATGTCAGAGTTCCTTGAGCACGGCGGGTTCCAACCGGCGGAACGACCACCAGCCGGCGACCAGCACCAGCAGGCTGCCGACGATCGTGGTGGCGAGCAGCCGGGCGCTCGGGAACTCGTCCGGGTACCAGATCGCGTGGTGCAGCTGGAAGATCCCCACCAGCGGATTCAGCTCGTACACCACCTTCAGCCAGCCGGGCAGGCCGGACTCCCGGACCAGGCTGAGCGGATAGATGATCGGCGTGGCGTAGAACAGCACCCGGATGATCAGCCGCATGAGCCGTTCCACGTCGCGCATCAGCACGTTCCACGCGGACAGCAGCAGGGCGAGCCCGGTCAGCAGGACAGCCTGGACGGCCACCGCGAGCGGCAGGGAGAGCAGCGACCACCCGGGGTGGATCCGACCATGCGCCGCGTAGATCACTGCGATGGCGATGAGGATCGGCAGGCCGGCCGCGTACTCGGCGAACCGGCCGGCGACCCGGCCGATCGGAAAGACCTGACGCGGCACGTTCATCGTGGTGATCAGCCGGGACTGGCCGGTCAGCGCGTTCGTCGCCTCGCTCAGCGCCGAGTTGGTCCACATCCAGGCGAAGATCCCGGTGATCAGGAACAACGGGTACGACCCGACCGCCTCGCCGAGATGCCGACCGGTGTCCCGGGAGTAGAGCACCCCGAAAACGAACCAGTAGATGGCACCCATGCCGAGCGGCTCGATCAACGACCAGAAGTAGCCCAGCACCGACTGCTGGTACTTGACCGCCAGATCCCGCCTGACCAGGATGCGCAGCGAGCTGCGGTGCGACCACAGGGCCGCGACGCCAGAGGTCACCGCAGCCTCCCGCCTCCTGAAAACGGACGCCAGGTTAGCAGTCGGTGATCGAATGCCCCGAATCCGTCGGACTCAGCACTCGATCACGTTGACGGCCAAACCGCCACGCGCCGTCTCCTTGTACTTGACCTTCATGTCGGCGCCCGTCTCCCGCATGGTCTTGATGACCTTGTCCAGCGACACCTTGTGCACACCGTCGCCGCGCAGGGCCAACCGGGCGGCCGTGATCGCCTTGATGCTAGCCACCGCGTTCCGCTCGATGCAGGGGATCTGCACCAGGCCACCCACCGGGTCACAGGTCAACCCGAGGTTGTGCTCCATCCCGATCTCGGCGGCGTTCTCCACCTGTTCGGGAGTGCCGCCGAGCGCCTCGGCCAGCCCCGCCGCCGCCATCGAGCAGGCCGAGCCGACCTCACCCTGACAGCCGACCTCCGCGCCGGAGATCGACGCATTCTCCTTGAACAGCACGCCGATCGCGCCGGCCGCCAGCAGGAACCGCACCACGCCGTCGTCATCGGCGCCCGGCACGAACCGGGCGTAATAGTGCAGCACCGCCGGGATGATCCCCGCCGCACCGTTCGTCGGCGCGGTGACCACCCGGCCGCCCGCCGCGTTCTCCTCGTTGACCGCGAGCGCGAACAGCGTCACCCAGTCCATCGCGTGCAGCGGGTCGGCCGTCCCGGCGTCCGCCTCCAGGCCGCGGCGCAGCTCCGCCGCGCGCCGCCGAACCTTCAACCCACCAGGGAGTACGCCGTCCCGCTCGCAGCCGCGCTGCACGCACTCCCGCATGACCCGCCAGATCTCCAGCAGGCCGGCCCGGATCTCCGCCTCGCTGCGCCACGAGCGCTCGTTGGCGAGCATCACCTCGCTGATCGACAGCCCGGTGCGGGTGGTGACCTCCAGCAGCTGCGCCCCGGTCAGGAACGGGTATCGCACCCGCGTGCTGTCCGGCTTGATACGGTCCGCGCCCGCCGCCGCCTCGTCCACCACGAAGCCACCGCCGACGGAGTAGTAGCTCCGGGCCCTGATCTGCTCCCCGGCCGCGTCGAAGGCCACGAAGGTCATCCCGTTCGGGTGGTACGGCAGCGACCGGCGACGGTGCAGCGTCAGGTCCCGGTCCGGGTCGAAGTCGATCTCGTGCGCGTCCAGCAGGCTGATCCGCCGCTCGGCGCGGATCCGCTCGACGCGAGGACCGACGGTGTCGGTGTCGACCGTCTCCGGCGCCTCGCCGGCCAGCCCCAGCAGCACCGCCCGGTCGCTCCCGTGCCCGTGGCCGGTCGCGCCCAGCGAACCGAACAGCTCGGCCTGCACCCGCGTCGTCTCGGTGAGCAGCCCGTCGGCCTTGAGCCCGAGCACGAACGTACGGGCGGCCCGCATCGGCCCCACCGTGTGCGAGCTGGACGGCCCGATGCCGACGCTGAAGAGGTCGAAAACACTGATCATGGCTGCGCTTCCTCGCCGTCGCCCCGTGGTACGGGTCCGGCCCGGTTCGTGGCCGCCGGTCTGGCAGCCCCGCTCGTAACCGCCCGGTCGGGCGGCCGCCGGCCACCCGGGGTGACGGGTGTCCAACCAGCAACCCTACCCGCCCACCCCCGCCACCCCCTCGCGCCGATCTTGCATTTTCGGTCGTCGATACGGGTGGGTATGAACCTTCTGTCGCGACAGAAAATGCAAGATCGCGGGGCGGTGTGGGATGAGTTGGGGAGGGTTGGCCCGGGTAATGCACCTACGGGTCCACGGGTCGCCGATCGTCCTCGGGACCGAGGGCGGGATGGTCACCCCTTCGTACCGTGGAGTGCAGACGCGGCGCACCGCCGCAGAGTGGGAGTACGACGATGAGTCGCAAACTGGTTCGGCCCCGCCAGGGGCGCATGCTCGCCGGTGTCTGCGCCGGCCTCGGTCAGCGGTTCGGCATGTCCGCCGGGATGGTCCGGCTGCTGTTCCTGCTGTCACTGCTGCTGCCCGGCACCCAGGTGATCATCTACCTGATCCTCTGGATCCTCATGCCGAACGAGGACCGCTACCTCGCCTCCACCGGCCACTGACGCCCACCCTCGACCTTTCGCCCCTCGCCCCCGTTGATCGACTCCACATCGCCGATGTCGCGGCTTCCGGGACGCGGTGATACCCAACATCGGCGATGTGGCCATGCCGCGGCACCTCACAGCGGCTGACGCGGAAGCGCCCGCTCCGACGCTCGTCGGGGCGGGCGCGCACGCGTGTGGCGAGGGTCAGGGGGCCGTGTAGGTGACCGTGACCTGCTGGAAGCCCAGCGAGCGCAGCAGCCCCTCCAGCATCTTGCGGGTGTTCTCCTCGGCGCGGGCGGAGAGCCCGCTGTCCCGGGCGGCGGCGGTGATCCGCTCCTCGGCCAACTGGTAGACCTGCTGCTGCCGGTTGGGGTCGTTGCCGACCAGGTCGCCGAGCCGGTTCAGCAGGCCGCGCTGCTCGGCGAAGACGTAGCTCTTCTCCATGTCGAGGTTGGTCTCGCCGAGCTGCGGCGCGGGCAGCTTGATCTCGACCGACTTGCCGTCGGCGGACTGGACGATCGCACCCTCACCGATCTTGGTGAAGTCGACGTACGCCTCGACGCTGCCGGCCCCGACGAACAGGGTGCGTTCGTTGAGCAGGAAGTCCGGGACGTTGCGCCGGTCGTTCTGGGTGTCGACGACGACCTGGAAGTTGCCCTCGGCGGCCACGTAGCGGCTGAGGTCCTGAATCGACTTCAGCAGCGGCGGCTGGCTGCGGTCGGTCTGCTCCTTGGCGAACGGGTTACGGAAATCGGGCAGGAAGCCGGTCACCTGCACGCCGAGCAGCACCACCACGGCCAGCGCGGCGGCGCCGAGCAGCAGGAGCAGCCCACGGGCCGCACCACCGGACCCACCGGCTCCGCCGACCCCACCGCTCGGGGGGCCGTCGGCGCCGGCCGGTCCGTCCGGAGTCGGGTCGGGTGTCGCGGCCGAGCGCTCCTTGAGGTCGTCGCCGGTCGGGTAACCGGGGAACTCCCTCGTGGGTTCGTTGATGCCAGCGTCGCGGGCCATCACACTCACCGTCCTCGTCAGACACGTCGTCTGTCAATGACGGTACGGCCCCTGTACGACAGCCGCGCGGCGAGCGGCCGGAATGCGTAAACGGGCAGGTCAGGCGAAGGCGGAGAGCCCGGTGAGCCGCTGCCCGACGACGAGCTGGTGGATCTCGGACGTGCCCTCGTACGTCAGGACGCTCTCCAGGTTGTTCGCGTGCCGCATCACCGGGTACTCCCCGGAGACGCCGTTGGCGCCGAGGATGGTGCGGCACTGCCGGGCGATGGCCAGGGCCTCCCGCACGTTGTTCAGCTTGCCCACGCTGACCTGCTCGGGGCGGAGCCGGCCGTCGTCGGCGAGCCGGCCGAGGTGCAGCGCGAGCAGTTGACCCTTGACCAGTTCGACGGCCATGTCGGCGAGCTTGGCCTGGGTGAGTTGGAACCCGGCCAACGGCCGGCCGAACTGGGTACGGCTGGTGGCGTACGCCAGGGCGGTCTCCAGGCAGTCCCGTGCCGCGCCGAGCGAGCCCCAGACGATGCCGTACCGGGCCTCGGTCAGGCAGCTCAGCGGGGCCTTGAGCCCGACCGCCTCGGGCAGTTGGGCGTCGGCGGGGAGCCGGACGTCGTCGAGCACGATCTCGCCGGTCACCGACGCGCGCAGCGACATCTTGCGGCTGATCTCGCGGGCCGTGACGCCGGGCGTGTCCATGGGTACGGCGAAACCGCGGACGCCCTCGTCGGTGCGCGCCCAGATGACGGCCACGTCGGCGATCGGCGCGTTGGTGATCCACATCTTGGCGCCGGTGAGCACCCAGTCGTCGCCGTCGCGGCGAGCCCGGGTGGTCATGGACGCCGGGTCGGAGCCGTGGTCGGGTTCGGTGAGGCCGAAGCAGCCGATCGCCTCGCCGGTCGCCATCGCCGGCAGCCAGCGCTGCTTCTGCTCCTCGCTGCCGTAGCGCCAGATGGCGTACATCGCCAGTGAGCCCTGCACCGAGACCAGCGAGCGGAGCCCGGAGTCGCCGGCCTCCAGCTCCTGGCAGGCCAGCCCGTACGCGACGGCGGAGGCGCCGGCGCAGCCGTAGCCGGTCAGGTGCATGCCGAGCAGGCCGAGTTTGCCGAACTCCCGAGCCAGCTCGCGGGCCGGCACGCGACCCTCCTCGTACCACTCGGCGACGTGTGGGCGGACCCGGTCGTCGACGAGCTGGCGGACGACGTCGCGGATCTGCCGCTCCTCCTCGCTGAGCGACGGGTCCAGGTCGAGCAGATCGAGGGCAGTCATGCCGTCACCTTAACGAAGCCTCAGCTCACGCCGGTCACTCGATCGGCCCGGAGAGCACCAGCACGCGGGCGTGGATCTGGTTGCGCTGTTGCAGGGCGGCACGCAGGGCGCGGTGCAGCCCGTCCTCCAGGTAGAGCCCACCGTTCCACTGGACCACGTGCGGAAAGAGGTCGCCGTAGAAGGTCGAATCCTCGGCGAGGAGCTTGTCGAGCGCCAGCTCGCGCTTGGTGGTGATCAACTGGTCCAGGCGCAGCGGACGGGGCGGGATCTCCGCCCACTGCTTGAGCGTCAGGTTGTGCTCCGGATAGGGACGCCCGTCCCGGACCGCTCTGAAGATCACGACGGCACGCTCCCCTCCCCGTGGCCGGGCCGACCGACGATGCCGAGCCGGGCCACGGCGGGCACCGCGCGGCGCGGCACCGATGACCATGCCAGCCTAACCGTCCAGCGCACGCGACGTTCTGCTCCCTGATGTCAGTTTCGCTACCGCTCGCCCGATCCTCAAGTGCGACGAACGGGACACCCCACTCAACTCCACCGCCCGCGCCGCACCACCTCGTCCATCCCGCGCCGCCCTCGGCGCAGCGATGGTGACCGATGGTCCGGCGCACGGTAACCGATTGTGACGGCACCGATGGGCTGGTACTCCTCCGGCACGCCGAACGCCTCGGAGTACGCGCCCAGCCGCTGCGGCGGAATCCCGAAGAAGCACGCCCCCAGCCCCTCGTCCACGGCGGTGAGCAGCATCAGGAGCGCGGCGAAGCCGGTGTCCACGTACCAGTAGGGCACCGGCCAGCGTTCGGTCGACCGGTCCGTCCAGCCCTTGTCCGGCTCCGCGTACCGCCGCAGGTAGGCCGACTCGTTGGCGTGCGGCACCACGATGAGCGGCGCGCGGCGCATCCCCGCCAGCCAGCGCTCCCGCCCGCCACCGGCCGGCGTGGTGGCGGCCCAGAACCGCTCCCGGTCGGCCGCCTCCTCCAACACCAGGAAACCCCAGCCCTGGGCGAAGCCGGCCGACGGGGCGCGCACGGCGTGGTCGAGCAGCCGATCCACCACGTCGGGCGGGACGGGACGGTCCGGGTCGTAGTTGCGCACCATCCGCCGACGGCGGACGACCTCGGCGAACTCCATCACGCCCCGGGACGGATGCCCCAGGCACCCCGCCAGGTCGTGCCGGGCTTGAGCGTGAGCAGGTCCTTGCCCGAGCGGAACGCGTCCGGTGGGCAGGTCATCGGCTCGATCGCCACCGAACGCCGGTGCCGCTCACCGGTGAGCGCGTCCCCGGTGAACACCTGCCACCAGCCGAACTCCGCGTCCGCCCAGATGCTCACCCCGGACGAGGAGTCCGGCGCGGCCAGGCTCACCGAGGAGCCGCCGTCGGCGTCGCGGACCACCTCGCCGAAGCAGAGGTCCAACTCCGCGCCGCCGATCCGGCGCGGGCTGGTCCAGTCGTACTCGGTGCCGGCCACCGGGGTCGCCCCGACCGGGAGCAGCCGACCGTCCACCAGCACACGCGTACGCGCCGGCAGCCGCATGACCAGGTCGTCCACCGCGACACCCGGCAGTTGCAGGTACGGGTGCACCGAGAAGCCGAACGGGGCCACCTCGGCGCCGACGTTGGTCACCTCGTGCTCGGCCCGCAGACCGTCCGCGCTCACACTCCACCGGCTGACCAGCCGCAGCGGCCACTCGTAGCCGGGCTGTGGCGGCAGGTCGTAGCCGAGGGTCACCGCGTCCGCGGACTGCTCCAGCAGCCGCCACGGCACCCAGTTGACCAGCCCGTGGATGGCGACGTGCCGTTCCGGCTCGGTCAGCGCGAGCTGGTGCGTCCGGTCGGCGAACGGGTAGCGACCGTCGCGGATCCGGTTCGGCCAGGGCGCGAGCACCTGCCCGGCGCAGCCGGGGCAGACCTCGTCGGTCCGGTAGCCGTCGAGCAGGTCGACGCCGTCGTGCCGGTACGTCCGCAGCCCGCCGCCCACCTCCACGATGACGGCCTCGTGGCCCGCGGCGGCGATGGTCCACTGTGCGCCCGAGAAGGGGCGCTGGTCGGGGCTTTCCATGCCGGCGACCCTAACCGGTCACGGCCGGTCGCCGCTCGACGCCGTCGCGGCCCGGTAGCGCAGCAGCGCCGGGAAGGCGACCGCGAGCACCACCACGAGCACCGCCGAGGCGAGCCCACCGGCGACCCAGGCAACCCCGCCGCCGAACCCGGCGGCCATGGTGCCGGCCCGCAGGTCACCCAGGCGCGGACCGCCGGCCACCACCACCGTGTTGACGCCCTGGAGCCGACCGCGCATCTCATCCGGCGCGTACACCAGCAGCATGGACTGGCGCAGTACGGCGCTGACCAGGTCGGCGGCGCCGGCCACGGCGAGCAGCAGGACCATCAGCCAGAGCTGGTGGGCCAACCCGGCCGCGGCGATCGCCAGGCCCCAGCCGACCACCGCGACCACCAGGCCGACCCCCTGCCGGCGGAGTCGACCGATCCAGCCGGACGTCAGCCCGCCGATCATGGAACCGATGGCGATGGCGCTGTAGAGCAGACCGACCGAACCGCCGCCGCCGAACCGCTCCTGGGCGATCTCCGGGAACAGCGCCCTGGGCATGGCCAGGATCATCGCGATCAGGTCCACGCCGAAGGAGAGCAGCAGCACCGGCGTGGTGGCGAGGTACCGAAATCCGTCGATCACGCTGGCCAGGCCGGCACGCCGGGCCTGGCCGTCGGCGGTCGGCTCGGGCGGGAGCGAGGGCAGCCGCAGCGCGGCCCAGAGCATGGCGGTGAACAGCACCGCGTCCAACCCGTACGCGATCGGCAGCACCACAGTGGTGTCCGGCGAGGCGGAGAGGATCAGACCGGCGGCGAGCGGGCCGGCGACCGAGGCTGCGGTGAAGGTCGTGTAGTTCAGGGTGGTGGCGGACGCCACCAGGTCGTCCGGCACCAGCCTGGGCAGCATGGCGCTGCGGGCCGGCGAGGTGATCGCGAAGGCCACGGACTGCACCGCCATCAACGCCAGCAACAGCACCGGGCTGCCCACGTTCAGCAGCGCCTGGACCAGCAACCCGAGGGTGGATGCCCAGAGCAACAATGAGCCGCTGAGCAGTACCGCACGGCGGTCGCGGGCGTCGGCGACCGCGCCACCCCAGAGCCCGAAGATCAGCAGGGGTACGAAGGCAGCCACACCCAGCAGACCGACCCAGAACGAGTCCCGGGTCAGGGCGTACATCTCCACCGGCACCGCGACGGCGGTGAACTGGAAGCCGAACATCGCCACGGTGTTGCCGAGCCACAACCGGCGGTACGCCGGAACCCGCAGCGGACGGACGTCGATCGCCCAGCGGCGCGCTCCGCGCGGCCGGGCCTCCTGCACACCCGTCACGGCGCCAGCCGCTCGACGATCCAGTCGCCTCCGTCGACGCGACGGAACCGCAGGCGGTCGTGCAGCCGACCGGCCCGCCCCTGCCAGAACTCCACCGATTCCGGCCGGACGCGCAGACCACCCCAGTGCGGCGGAGGCGGGATGACCGTCGCGTCGGCGAACCGCTCGGCCACCTCCCGATAGCGCTCCTCAAGGGCGGCCCGGTCCGGCACCACCTGCGACTGCGGGCTGGCCCAGGCGCCCACCTGCGAGCCGCGTGGCCGGCTCGCGAAGTACGACTCGGTCACCGCCCGCTCGACCGGGGCGATCGACCCGGCGACCACCACCTGCCGCTGCATCGGAAACCACGGAAAGACCAGGCTGGCGTACGGGTTGCCGGACGCCTCGACGCCCTTGCGCGAGAGGTGGTTGGTGAAGAAGACGAAGCCCTCGGGGTCGTACCCCTTGAGCAGCACCGTCCGGCCGCTGGGCCGGCCGGCGGCGTCGGCGGTGCCCACCACCATCGCGTTCGGTTCGGGCAGCCCGAAGGCCACCGCGTCGGCGAACCAGCTGTCGAACTGGCGGTGCCAGTCGGCGGCCAGGTCAGCTTCGGTCAGGCCCAGGTCCGCGGCGTACTCGTTACGCATCGCGGCCGGGGCGGGTGTGTCGCCCGTCACGTCCCCACTCCTTTTCAACGGCCCGACGAGCACCCTTCCGCGCTGGCCAGTCCGCATCGCCCAGTCTCACCGAGTGGCGCGGAGAATGCGCGTCCCCAGATGTCGTGTGCAGCACAGTCGCAGCGGGTCGCATATCCGGTTACGCAGCAGGCAAGATGTTCCGAACACATCCCTGAGGGTCGCCTAAGGGGCTCGGCCGACCGGGCCGGCTCAGCTGATCAGGCGCACCGACCAGATCCAGGAGAGCGACATGGCCGATTTCAAACCCGGTCTGGAGGGCGTCGTAGCCTTCGAGACCGAGATCGCCGAACCCGACCGCGAGGGTGGCGCGCTGCGCTATCGCGGGGTCGACATCGAGGATCTGATCGGCCAGGTCTCGTTCGGCAACGTGTGGGCGCTCCTGGTCGACGGCCGGTTCGGGCCGGGCCTGCCGCCGGCGGAGCCGTTCCCGGTGCCGGTGCACTCCGGCGACATCCGGGTCGACGTGCAGTCGGCGGTCGCGATGCTGGCGCCGTACTGGGGGCTCAGCCAGCTGTTGGACATCTCCGACGAGCAGGCCCGTGAGGACCTCGCCCGGGTGTCGGTGACCGCGCTCTCCTTCGTCGCGCAGTCCGCTCGCGGCCTCGGCCTGCCGGCCGTGCCGCAGAAGGAGATCGACAAGGCGGAGACGATCGTCGAGCGGTTCATGAAGCGCTGGCGGGGCGAGCCGGACCCGCGGCACGTCAAGGCCGTCGACGCCTACTTCATCTCGGCCGCCGAGCACGGCCTGAACGCCTCCACCTTCACCGCCCGCATCGTGGCCTCCACCGGGGCCGACGCGGCGGCCTGCATCTCGTCGGGCATCGGCGCCCTCTCCGGGCCGCTGCACGGCGGAGCGCCGTCCCGCGTGCTCAGCATGTTGGAGGCCGTGGAGCGCAGCGGCGACGCGGAGGGCTACGTCAAGGGTGTCCTGGACCGCGGCGAGCGGCTGATGGGCTTCGGCCACCGCGTCTACCGCGCCGAGGACCCGCGCGCCCGCGTGCTCCGGCGCACCGCCAAGGAGCTGGGCGCACCGCGCTTCGAGATCGCCGAGGCGCTGGAGAAGGCCGCCCTCGCCGAGCTTCAGGCCCGCCGCCCGGACCGGGTGCTGGCCACCAACGTCGAGTTCTGGTCGGCCGTGGTGCTGGACTTCGCCGAGGTGCCGGCGCACATGTTCACCTCGATGTTCACCTGCGCCCGGATGGGCGGCTGGAGCGCGCACATCCTGGAGCAGAAGCGTCTGCAGCGGCTGGTCCGCCCGTCCGCCCGCTACGTCGGCCCGAACACCCGCAAGCCCAGCGACGTCGAGGGCTGGAGCGCCATCCCCCACGGCGCCTGACCGGCATGAAAGGAAGGGCCCCTTCTTAACGCCTCGTGTATAGGAGGGGCCCCTTCCTAACAACGCGCCCGGGCCGGCGCCGCCGGGTGTGGCGAAGGACTCAGGCCGGCCCTCGGGACCCCGACTTCCACGGCCCGGACCGGGTGCGAGGATGAGGGTCGGCAGTGTCGCCGGATCGCCGGTACGGATCCCGGCCGCCGTGCGCCCGCGTACGCGCCCCGCCGCCGGTCCGCACCGAGCCCGCCCTCGCCCATGCGGAAGGACCTTCAAGACCGTGGCTGACGCACCGATCATCCGGATTCCCGACGAGATCAAGCCCGCCGACGGACGTTTCGGCTGCGGCCCGTCCAAGGTCCGTCCGGCGGCCGTGTCCGCGCTCGCCGAGGTGGCGACCAGCTACCTGGGCACGTCGCACCGGCAGAAGACGGTCCGCGACCAGGTGGCCCGACTGCGTTCCGGCATCGCCGAGTTCTTCTCGCTGCCCGAGGGCTACGAGGTCGTGATCGGCAACGGCGGCACCACCGCGTTCTGGGAGGTCGCCACCTTCGGCCTCGTCCGCGACCGTGCGCAGTTCGCCAGCTTCGGCGAGTTCG
Organism: Micromonospora sp. NBC_00617; assembly: GCF_045161355.1. Lineage (NCBI taxonomy): Bacteria > Bacillati > Actinomycetota > Actinomycetes > Micromonosporales > Micromonosporaceae > Micromonospora > Micromonospora sp. NBC_00617. The sequence continues at coordinate 5,346,197 of NZ_CP107751.1, forward strand.
GCGCGAAGTTCGCCAAGTCGGTCGCCGACGCTCCGTTCCTGGGTGAGCCGACCGTCCGCAAGGCCGCGGCGGGCAGCGCGCCCACCCTGGTCGCCGAGGCCGGCGTGGACGTGTACGCGACGCCGCACAACGAGACCTCGACCGGCGTGGCCGTGCCGATCAACCGGGTGGCCGGTGCGGACGAGGGGTCGCTGCTCCTGGTCGACGCCACCTCGGGCGCCGGTGGCCTGGACGTCAACGTCGGCGAGACCGACGTCTACTACTTCGCGCCGCAGAAGTGCTTCGGCTCCGACGGCGGCCTTTGGCTGGCTCTGATGTCGCCGGCCGCGCTGGACCGGGCCGCCGAGATCAAGGCTTCGGGGCGTTACATCCCGGCCTTCCTGGACCTGGTGACCGCGATCGACAACTCGCGGCTGGAGCAGACGTACAACACTCCGGCGCTGGCCACCATCTTCCTCGCGGCCGAGCAGACCGACTGGATGAACGCGCAGGGTGGTCTGTCCTGGGCGGCCAAGCGCACGGCGGAGAGCGCCGCGACGGTGTACGGCTGGGCCGAGCGGTCCACGGTGGCCACCCCGTTCGTCACCGACCCGGCACTGCGGTCCAACGTGGTCGCGACCATCGACTTCGCCGACGGGGTGGACGCCACCGCGATCGCCAAGGCGCTGCGCGCCAACGGCATCGTCGACACCGAGCCGTACCGCAAGCTCGGCCGCAACCAGTTGCGGATGGCCCTGTTCCCGGCCGTCGAGCCGGCCGACGTCGAGGCGCTGACGGCGTCGATCGACTACGTCGTCGAGCGCCTCTGAGCATCGTCACGGTGGGTGTCCGTCGGGGCCTCGATGGACACCCACCGTGATCATCGCCGCAGCTCAGTCGCGACATGCGGGGTGTCGCTTCCCCCACCCCGAGACAGATGCGCGTACGGTGGTCCGAGACGCCTGGGTGGCCGACTCGTGGCGTGCGGCCAGCGAAGCGGGACGGAGGCAACGCTATGCGCCCAGTACGCTTCGTCGCCCTCTCCGAGGACGGCCATGCTCTGGTGCTCGCCGACGAGGTCGGGCGCCTGCTCGCCCTTCCGATCGACGAGCGGATCGCTGGCGCGTTGCACGCGGAGCCGGGCGCTCCGCCGCTCGCGGTGGCGCCGACGGCCGCCGACCCGGTTCCCTCGCTGTCCCCTCGCGACATCCAGGCCCGCATCCGTTCCGGTGAGTCTGCCGAGGACGTCGCCCGGATCGCCGGGGTGCCGGTCGACCGGGTCCTGCGCTACGCCGGCCCGGTGCTTCAGGAGCGGGCGATGCTCGCTCAGCACGCCCGTCGCACCCGACTCAAGGGCGCGGAGAAGCCGACCCCGCTCGCCGAGGTGGTCAACGGCCGGCTGAGCCAGCACGGCATCGACACCGAGAAGATCTCCTGGGACGCGTACCGGCGTGAGGACGGCACCTGGCGGATCATCGCCACCTGGCCGTCCGGTAAGGCCACCGCGCAGGCCATCTGGGATCTCGACAAGACCCGGCAGGCGGTCGCGCCGCACGACGACATGGCGCAGTACCTGTGCGCCGAGCGGCCCACGCCGATCCTCGGCCAGGAGCCGGCGCCGGAGCGGGGTGGGCACGGCCTGCCCGGCCCGTCGCGTGGTGAGCCGAGTCGTGGTGGGCACGGGTTGCCGGCCGCCTCCGAGCACCCGCGTTCCGGTCGGGATCCGATCCGGGCCGGCCGGGATGCCCTGCTCGCCTCGCTGGACCGTCCACTCGGCGCCTCGTCGGGGCGCGGGCTGGAACCGCGTACCCCGGCTGCTCTGGCCGGGTCGGACGCGCCCCGGCAGCGGCCGGTCGGCGGCGGCGCCGCCGCGTTGCTCGGCGGTGGCCAGGGCTCGGCCTTCGACGACGACTCGGACGCGCCCAAGGAGGTCCCGGCCGTCCCGTCGCTGGCGGTGCTGCGGCCCCGTCGGACCGGCACGGCGGCCGCGGCGGCCGGTGGCGAGTCCACCGACGCCAGCGGCAAGCCGCGCAAGCGCCTGCCGAGCTGGGACGACGTGCTCTTCGGCAGCGGCCCGGCCGCCCGCGAATCCTCCTGACGCTTGGCGTCGGGGGGCGGCGAACGGCCCCGCCGACTGGCGGTGGTCCATTCCCGAGATCGCCGATGTCGCGGTATCCCGTGCGGTTGACGCCCCGACATCGGCGATCCGGAGTGGATCGTCACAGCGCCCAGGCGGCCAGGCGCTCGTAGCGCGGCTCCGGCCCTTGGTGGCTGCGGACGAGCACCAGCTCGCCGGCCGACCACTCCGGTCCCTGATAGTCGTCCAGGGCAGCCCGATCGGCGTCGACGGCAGCCGGCTCGACCCGGTCGCCGGGCCGGGCGACGGTCAGGTGCGGCCGGAACGGCTTGTCGTCGTACGCCAGCCCGGCGTGGCGCAACCGATCCCGGATCAGTCGGGCCAGATCGTGCAGCGCCTCGACGTCGCCCCGGGCATCCACCCAGAGCACGGTGTGCCGACCGTCGCCGAACACCCCGCCGCCGCCGAGACTCAGCCGGGGCGAGGCGTCCAGGCCGTCGCGGAACCACTGCGCGGCGAGCCCGAGTGCGCCCTGCACCTCGACCAGCCGGGCGGCCTCGACGTCACCGAGGAACGCCAGGGTGAGGTGCAGGTTCACCGGGTCGGCGAGCCGGGCCCGGACGCCCGCGGCGGCCGCCGCCGCGACGCGCAGGCGGGCCACCCGTGCGCCGAGGTGGGTGACCGCCTCCATGGGCGGGTAGACCGCGACGAAGAGCCGCACCGCCCGGCCGGTCAGCGGTGCCGTTGCCGGTGCCCGGCCCGGGCCGCCGGCAGGGTCAGACCGGCGGCGTGCAGGACGCCCTCCACCCGTACCCGTTCGATCTCCTGGTCGACGCCGGTCAGCTCGGTGAGGTGTTCGGTGATCCCGAGGGCGCGGCAGGCCAGCCGGAGCCGGTCGTCGTACGCCTGGACGAGCGCGCCGTACCAGACCATCGACCGGCCGCTGCCGCCGAGCCGCTGACCGCCGAGGCGACGCAGGTCGGCGGCGAGCTGTTCCAACGGGCGACGGTCGGTGCGGTCGAACTCGCTGAAATCGATGTCGCGGGTCAGCGCGTCGGCTTCGATGGCCCGGTCGAGGCGGGCGATGGTGCGTCGCTCCCGCCGGCGCTCGCGCCACTCGGACCAGCCGCAGACCACCCGGTCGATGATCTCGTCGGCGCAGAAGAGCAGGGCGAACGCCGCCGGGAGGCTGGCCACGGCGAGGAACGCCAGGGCAAGCATCAGCGCGCGTTCGACTCCCACATATCGACGCTAAGCCCCGTCGTGCCCGCCCGCCACCGGATTGACCGCATCCGCGCCTTCCGCTCAACACGACGCACGCAGTCCGGCCCTCCGGTGCCGGCCCTCAGCCGAAGTTAAAAAGGGCCCCTTGTTATGCAAAATGCGATAACAAGGGGCCCTTCCTTACACCCTCAGCAGTCGGTGGAGGTGACGTAGAAGCGGGGCATGGGCAGCACCCGGAAGCGCAGTCGCGCACCGGAGCGGCGCAGTTGCCAGGTGAGCGCGATCAGCGCGGTGGCCAGCGAGACCAGCCCGCCCATCCAGATGCTCGCCCCGGCGCCGAAGCGCTCGGCGATCCAGCCGATGAGCGGTGCGCCGACCGGGTTGGTGCCCAGGAACACCAGCACCCACAGGGCCATCACCCGTCCCCGGAAGGCGGCGTCCACCCCGAGCTGGACGCGCTGGTTGGCGGCCTGGGCGAAGAAGACCATGAAGAAGCCGGTGGGCACGAGCAGTGCCACGACCAGCCAGTACGTCCCAGCGAAGCCGACCAGGGTGCCGAAGCTGGCGCATGCGACCGCGGCGCCGAGCACCAGCCACACCGAGGGCCGACTGCGCCGGCCGGTGCCGCTGAGAGCACCGCCGAGCGCGCCGACCGCCAGCGCCGTGCTGAACAGGCCGAACGAGGCGGCACCGGTGTGGAAGACCGTCTTGGCCAGCGCCGCCAGGGTGAGCTGGAAGTTGAAGAGTGACATACCGATCACCGACATGACCGCCATCGGCAACAGCAGGTCTGGGCGGCGCCACACGTACCGCAGCCCGTCGACGACCTTCGCGGACGCCCGCTCGTCGCGCGGTGGGAGCGCGTCGCGGTGCAGTTCGCTCGTCCGCATCCGGACCACGTTGACCAGCGGCGCGATCGAGCTGAGCGCGGTGAAGAGGAACACCGGGCCCACGTCGAAGGCGGCGATGGCCAGGCCGGCGACCGCCGGGCCGACGATCCGGGCGGAGTTGAACACGGCGGCGTTCAGCGACAGGGCGTTGGGCAGCAGCGGCGTGCCGACCAGTTCGGAGACGAACGCCTGGCGGACCGGGGTCTCCACGGCGTTGGCCACGCCGAGCAGGGCGGCGAACGCGAAGACGTGCCAGAGCTGCACCAGGTCGGTGAGGACCAGCATGGCCATCCCGAGCGCCAGCACGGTCCAGAAGGCGTTGGCGACGAAGAGCAGCACCCGCTTGTCATAGCGGTCGGCGAGCCGGCCGGAGAGCAGCGTGAGCAGCAGCACCGGGGTGAACTGAAGCGCGGTGACCACGCCGAGCGCGGTGGCCGAGTTGTCGGAGAGCTCGAGGACGAGCCAGTCCTGGGCGATGAACATCATCCAGACGCCGATCAGTTTGATCAGCTGCCCGGATGCGAAGAGCCGGTAGTTGCGGACCTGTAGGGACTGGAACATCGTGCTCAGCTTGGCCTGCACTCTCGGTGCGCCTCCTCAAGGACGTACGCGTCATCGACAGGTGACGGCACGGCCGGAGTGGCGCGCGCGGGCTCAGGCGCGAGCAAGCTGCTGGAGAATCTCGGCGGCCCTCTGCAGGGTCTCCCGTTGGTCCTCGTCGAGCGCGGCCAGCCGGTGGGCCAGCCATTCGTCGCGGGCCCGCTCGAACTGGTCGAGCACGGCCTGCCCTCCTTCGGTCGCCGCGAGGATGACCTGCCGACCGTCGGTCGGATGGGGGGTCCGCTGCACGAGGCCGCGGTCCTCCAACTTTGCGACGATCTTGGTCATCGTCGGTGGCTGCACCCGTTCGACATCGGCCAGTTCCCGGGGCGTCATCGCGCCCGCCAGCCGCAGGCTGGTGAGCGCGGAGACCTGGGTGACCGTGAGGTCGCCGACCGGCCGGGCCCGTCGGACCCGCCGGTTGAGTCGGGTGATCGCATCTCGCAACTGGGGAGCCAGCTGCGCCGGTGGCACGCGTTCCGCCGTCACCGTCCGCTCCGTCACGTTAGTTAGCTTAACTAATGAGCCTGGCTAACGACATCCGTTATGACCAGGCTCACGGGGATGTTTGTGCTGCTCCGGGCGGGGAATCACCCTCGATTCCCCGCCCGGACGACGCTCAGAGCACCAGCGACTCGATGGGCCCGCGCAGGAAGTACAGCACGAAGAGCACGGCCACCCCGTACAGCAGCGGGTGGACCTCCCGGGCCTTACCCTTCGCCAGCTTGACCACCACGAAAGTGATCAGACCGGCGCCGATCCCGTTGGAGATCGAGTAGGTGAACGGCATCAGCACGATGGTGAGGAACGCCGGGATGGCGATCTCGTAGTCGGACCAGTCGATCGTCCGTACCGCGGTCATCATCAGGAAACCGACCACCACCAGGGCCGTCGACGCCGCCTCGAACGGCACGATCACCACCAGCGGCGTCAGGAACATCGCCAGCAGGAAGAGGACGCCGGTGACCAGGCTGGCCACGCCGGTCCGGGCACCCTCTCCGACACCGGCGGCACTCTCGATGTACGACGTGTTGCTGGAGGTGCTGGCCGCGCCACCGGCCGCCGCCGCGATCGAGTCGACCAGCAGGATCTCCTTGGCCTTCGGCGGGGTGGCCCGCTCGTCGAGCAGGCCACCCTCCTGACCAACCGCCACCATCGTGCCCATGGTGTCGAAGAAGTCCGTGATCAACAGGGTGAAGACGAACATCAGCACGACCACCCAGCCGGCCCGGCCCCACGAGTCGAGCACGTTGAACTTGCCGAGCAGCGACAGGTCCGGCACGTCCACCACCGTCTTGGGCAGCTCCGGCACGGTCAGCGCCCAGCCCTTCGGGTTGGGCTTTCCGTTGACGAACGACGGGCCGATGTTGGCGACCGCCTCGACGATGACCGCCAGCAGGGTGGAGGTCAGGATCCCGATCAGGATCGCGCCCTTCACCCGGCGTACCACCAGCACCAACGTGAGCAGCAGGCCCACCACGAAGACCAGCAGCGGCCAGCCCACCAGCTTGCCGCCGATGCCCAGGCCGACCGGCACGGTGGTGTTCGCGACGTCCGGGATCCGCCGGACGAAGCCGGCGTCCACCAGGCCGATGATGGTCAGGAAGAGGCCGATGCCGACGCCGATCGCCGTCTTCATCTGCGTGGGCACCGCGCGGAACACCGCGGTCCGCAGGCCGGTGAGCACCAGCACAGCGATGATCACACCCTCGATCACCACCAGGCCCATCGCGTCGGCCCAGGTCATCTCGGGGGCGATCTCGTACGCCACCAGGGCGTTGACGCCCAGACCGGCGGCGAGCGCCAGCGGGAACCGGCCAACCACGCCCATCAGGATGGTCATCAGCCCGGCGACCAGCGCGGTCGCCGCGGCCAGCGCCGGAATCGGGAGGGACTTGCCGTCACCGTCGACGGCACCACCCAGGATCAACGGATTGAGCACCACGATGTACGCCATCGTGAAGAAGGTCGCCAGCCCACCGCGTACCTCACGGCTCAACGTCGAGCCGCGGGCGGAGATCTCGAAGAACCGGTCGAAACCGTTACGCGGGTGAGCGGGGTCGGGAGGTGTGCCGTTCTCGGGCGGCAATACTGCCATCAGGTCCTCGCAGGTGATCTTCCGGTTGTCGCGCGCATCGTCCCAGATCACCGACGGGCAGGGAAAGCGGATCGCGTACGCTTGCCCGATGCCGAATGACCAGCCACCGCGCCCCGCGCCGCTGGACCCACCGATGGTGCCGTTCGCCGTCGCCGGGCTGATCGCATGGGCGGTCGTCGGGCTGGTGCTGCTGGTCTTCTTCCGGGGCTGGCTGACCGAGCACCACCACGAGAACTGGCTCTGGACCTGCCTCGCCGGTTTCCTGTGGGGGTTCCCCGGCCTCGCTGTCATGCTCCGTCACGACGCCAACCGACGCCGCCGCCGCGCAAACTGAGCGTACCCGGCTGCGCCGGGAGCGCTGGCACGAACGCTCAGGGGTGCCCGTACGGCTCCGCCGGCTCGGCTGCCTCCACCGAGCCCGGGGCACGGCTGACCGACATGGACTCCACCGCGCTGTCGTCGTACACCGTCGGAAGATCCTCCACCGCGGTCTCGGCGGCCTCGATCAGCGTCTCGGAGTGGGCGCCGCAACCATGGTCGGCGCTGACCACCCGGCCGTCGTCCGGAGCGTAGAAGTTGCCGCACGCCCCGAACGCCTGCCGCAGCGCACCCGCCAGCGGCAGGTAGAAGCCGCAGGTGCCGCAGCGAGCGGCGGCCGGAGCGGCGGTGGAGATGGCCGCCGTGGGGCCGTGATCACCGTCGTACCAGCGCTGCGCCGCGTCGGCACGCCCCTCCCGGGAGAGGACCCGCGCCCGGCCGAGACCCAGCTCCCAGGCGGTCTCCTCGACCGCCGGGTCGTCGGAGAGCAGATAGCCGGGGACCAGCCGCTCGTCCTCCGGAGACGTCGGCAGCAGGTCACCCGGGCCGAGGTCACCCGGCTTGAGCCGCTCCTGCCAGGGCAGCCAGCCGGGCGCGAGCAGCGCGTCCGGGCCGGGCAGCAGCACCGTCTCGCAGATGGTCACCGTGCGGCTACGCGCCACGCGGGTGACGGTAACCGCCCAGCGCCAGCCGCGGTAGCCGGCGAGGCGGCATTCGAAGTAGTGGGTGACCAGCCGTTCACCCTCGGCCACGACCTGCAGGTGGTCGCCGACGTCGTCGGCGTCCACCTCGGTGATGCCAGCGCGGGCCACCTCGACGGCGGCGGCGCAGACCTGGTCGAGACGGGCGGCACGGGTGGAGGCGGGCCTGGTCACCGGACCATTGTTCCCCATGCTCCCCGCGGGGGTGACAGGGACTCCCGGGGAACCTTTCACCGCAGTGGTGCGGCGTACCTGGATCAGATGGGCGAGGATGGTGCACATGCCGCCGTACTCCCGCTCCGGGCGATCCGTCCTCGGGCGGACCGTCGGCACCGGCATTCGGGTCGTCCGCCTGCTCCTTCGTGGTTCGGTGGGCAGCGGCCGCTGGGTGACCCGCCGGGCCGGTCGGGCCCGGACGCGGGGCGCCGGCGGCGAGGTCGGCATGGTCCGCCTCTTCGATCTGCACGCCGTCTCCTGTGCGGGCGACACACTGATCGCCATCGGCTTGGCCGGGACGATCTTCTTCAACGTGCCGCTCGGCGAGGCCCGCAGCAAGGTCGCGCTCTACCTGCTGGTGACCATGGTGCCGTTCGCGATGCTCGCCCCCGTGGTGGGTCCGCTGCTGGACCACTTCCGGCACGGCCGGCGGTACGCGCTGGCCGCGACCATGCTCGGCCGGGCGTTCCTGGCCTGGTTGATCTCCGACTACATCCACGGCTTCGGGCTCTATCCGGCCGCGTTCGGTGTGCTCGCGCTGTCGCGTGCGTACGGCGTGGCACGGTCCGCGGCGGTGCCCCGACTGCTGCCGGAGGGGCTGGGCCTCTCCCAGGTGGGTGCACGGGCCAGCATCTACGGCACGGTCGCGGGCGCGCTGGTCGCGCCGATCGGGTTGGCCGCGTTCTGGTTCGGCCCGCAGTGGCCACTGCGCGTCGCGTCCGTGATCTTCCTGGTCGGCATGGTGATCGCGCTGCGCCTGCCGCCGAAGGCCGACTCGGAGCCACCGGAGCGGGTCCCCCGACCACTGCGCGCGCTGGGCCGACGCCGGGGCGACCGGCCGCTGGGCCGGGGCCGCCCGGCCGGCCGGCTGGTGATCGCCACCCTGATCGGCGCCGCGACGCTCCGCGCGATGTACGGCTTCCTGCTGCTCTTCCTCGCCTTCGCGATCAAGAAGGGCGACCTGACCACCGTCGTGTTCGGCCGGGATCTGGGCGCCAAGTGGGCGCTGGGAGTGGTCGGGGGCGCGCTCGCGGTCGGCAGTTTCCTGGCCACCGCCATCGGCACCCGGCTGCGCATCCACCGGCCGACCGCCATCCAGTCCAGCAGCATGATCATCGTGGCTGGGGTGGCGGTGCTCGCCGTCATCCAGTTCTCACTGGTGATGGTCGCTCTGCTCTGCCTGGTCGCCGCGCTGGTCAGCGGAATAGCGAAGCTGGCCGTGGACGCCTCGATCCAGGAGCGCATCCCGGAACGGCTGCGAGCCAGTTCCTTCGCCCACTCCGAGACAGTGCTGATGCTCGCGTTCGTCGTCGGCGGCGGGCTCGGGCTGGTCCCGTTCAACGGGCGGACCGGCATCGCGGTCGCCGCCGGAGTCGGCGTACTGGCCGCGATCCGGGGTGTGCTGGTCGCCGCCCGACTGCGCGGCGAGAAGCTGGCCGGCCGGCCGCTCGGCGACGACGAACTGACCGGGGACGAGCCGGCCGACGAACCCGGGGACGTCGCACCCACCTCGCCGGCACCGGCCCAGTCCAGCTCTCCGCAGTACGACAGCCCCGGCCTGACCCCGCCGGGCTACCACATCTACCGCCCGTCCTCGGCGGTCGGCCGCCCGGGTGGCGGAGCCGACGACGAGACCTCCCGCGAGTCCCCCGGCTCACTCTCGTGACCGGTCTGCTGGTGGTGACGGCGGTGCCAGCCGAGGCGGACGCGGTCCGCGCCGGGCTGACCGACCCCACCGTGACCGTCACCCCGGTCGGCGTGGGCCCGGCCGTCGCCGGCGCCGCCACCGCACGGCTGTTGGCGCTGGCCGAGGCCGCCGGGCGCCCGTACCGCGCGGTGGTCAGCGTCGGCGTGGCCGGCGGCTTCAGCGGGCGGGCCGAGGTCGGCGACACCGTGCTCGGCACCGCCAGCATCGCCGCCGACCTGGGCGCCGAGTCACCGGAGGGTTTCATCCCCGTCGACGAGCTGGGCATGCCGCCCGCGCTGCTCGGTGGCGGCAGCGTGGTGCCGGCCGACCCGGACCTGCTGGCGGCACTGTGCGCCGCCCTGCCGGCGGCCACGACCGGCCCGGTGCTCACGGTCAGCACGGTCACCGGCACCGCCGCCAGCACCGAGGAGCTGCGCCGCCGGCATCCGGAGGCGGTCGCCGAGGCCATGGAGGGGTACGGGGTGGCGGTCGCCGCCGCGCAGGCCGGGGTGCCCTTCGTCGAGCTGCGCACGATCTCCAACCCCATCGGCCCCCGCGACCGCGACGCCTGGCGGCTGCGCGAGGCCCTCACCGCGCTGACCACGGCAGCTCCGGCGCTGCGCTGACCACGGGCACACCTCACACCTTGAGCATCAGCGCCGCCGGTCTGCTCGCCTGCAGCTCGAACCCACAGGCGAGAAGGAACTCGACGTCGCCGAACAACTCGGCGACCGCGTGCGCGGCGCGAATGCCGGCCCGTGTCATCTCCTCTGTCAACATCTCGACAAGCCGCCGCCCGATGCCAAGCGACCGCAGGCCCGGGGCAACGACCACGCCTTCCAGCACCAACTCACGCCGGTCGTCCAGATCCTCGCCGAGGAGCAGGTCGACGCTCCGCTCATGAGCTCGCAGCTCACCGACCGGCCCGCCGCCAGACACCTCGGCGAGGAACCGCCAGGACGTGGCCGGCAGCCCGTCGGACGCGCGCCGGAAGACCAACTGCGCACGCGCCTCCGACCGCCACCGCCGCATGTCCCGCCGCTTCCGGTCCAGGTCGTACGTCAACTCCGGAACCTTCACCGGCCACAACTTCTCCGGGAGCGTGTACGAGTGCGCCCACCAGGCGCCTGGCCAGTCCTTGAGGGTGCGGACCCGGCGGACGTCGAGGTGGGCCGGGTACCGGCGGTCAGCCTCGTCCCGTGGCTCGTCGACCGGCATGCCCAGCAGCCCGCCGCCCGCGCTGGAGAACTCGTCCCCGGGCAAGCGGAGCGCGAGCTCGCCCCCCGCCGCCGCGACCAGCCGCGCCACCGTTCGAAAGGCTGGCCCGCCACCCTTGCCGGCCTCGATCCGCGCCAGCGTGCTCTTCGGGACACCGGACCGCTCGGCCAACTCCCGCTGGCTCAGATCGGCACGTCGACGAAGATCACGGAGCGCCGCGCCCACATCGATCGCATCCCCTCCGACTGCCACCCGCCCATGGTTTTCTGCCCGGCGAACGCCGTCAACAGGCATCCTTCCGCCTGTGGATAACCATGTGGACAACGCCACCGCCGCTGTGGGTATCCCCTCTGTCAGGCCCTGTCGAGCTGCCCCATGAATGGGGCGGCTGCGAGAGCCACCGGCGAAGGGACGTCGCTGGGGACGCGGAGCCTGCGGCCGGCGCATCGTCACCGCTCCACCGCGCCGCCGCGCCCTGCTCATCGGGCGGCGGCTCACGCCCGTATGGCGCAGCCCGCCACTGTCTCGCCACCACGATCGGCGTTCGGGCCGGTCACGCCGCGCTGCTCGTCAACGACGAGAGCAAAAACCGCAATCGCCCCATCCCGCCACCACGATCACCCCTCAGGGGCCCGAACACGCCAGGCCGCCACCACGATCACCCCTCAGGGGCCCGCTCACGCCAGGCCGCCACCACGATCACCCTTCAAGGACGCCGCTCACGTCGCACTGGCCACCACGATCTCCCCGGGGGCCCACTCACGCCACACGCCGCCACCACGATCACCGCCAGGGGCCTGCTGGCGCCGCGAACCGCCACCACGATCACCCTCCCAGGCGCCTGCTGGCACCGCGGACCGCCACCACGCTCGCCCTCCCAGGGCCCAAACACGCCGCACACCGCCACCAAGATCGCCCCAGGTGCCCGCTCACGGCCGCGCCACCGCCGCCACCGCTCGCCGCGGGCGCTGACCTCGCCCCATATCTGGGGCAGCTCTACAGGACGCGACGTGACCTCACCCACCCCCGCCCGAGCCCGACCGGGCACCCCGCCCGAACTGATCGGGGGCAACCCTCCGAGCCCCGACGGAAACACCCCGCCGGAGCCCGCCGCGAGGCCGCGAGGCCGCGAGGCCGGCTCCGAGCGGGCAGGCCGGCCGGCCCGTCGTGGATCACAGTGGGCGGGGTGTGCGCGGGCTGCTGGCGGGGGGCGGGGCTAACGTGAGGGCGTGGCGCTCTCCCTTGCGATCTCGCCCTGCCCCAACGACACGTTCGTCTTCGACGCCCTGGTGCACGGACGGGTGCCCGGTGCGCCGCCGGTCCAGGTGACGTACGCCGACGTGGACGTCACCAACACGGCGGCCGAGCGGGGTGCGTTTGACCTGGTGAAGGTGAGCTACGCGGCGCTGCCCTGGCTGCTCGACGACTACTACCTGCTGCCCTGCGGGGGCGCGCTCGGTCGCGGGTGCGGGCCGCTGGTTCTCACCAGGGGTGACCGCGCCGACCTGACCGGTGCCACGGTGGCGGTGCCCGGTGATCGGACGACCGCGTACCTGCTGTTCCGGCTCTGGTCAGCCGGGCAGGCACCGGCCCGGATCGAGGTGGTGCCGTTCCACGAGATCATGCCGGGCGTCGCGGCTGGTCGCTACGACGCTGGGCTGGTCATCCACGAGGCGCGGTTCACCTACCACCGGCACGGCCTGACCGCGCTCGTCGACCTCGGCGAGTGGTGGGAGGCCGACACCGGGCTGCCCATCCCTCTCGGCGCGATCCTGGCCCGGCGCGGCGCCGTGGACCCGGTGGAAGCGGCCGGATGGATTCGCGAGTCCGTCCGGCAGGCCTGGGCGGATCCCGCGGCCAGCCGGGAGTACGTGCTCGCGCACGCCCAGGAGATGGAACTCGACGTGGTGGACCGGCACATCGGCCTCTACGTCAACGAGTTCACCGCGGACCTGGGCGAGGCCGGCTTCGCCGCGGTGACGGCACTCCTCGACCGCGCCGCCACCGCCGGCCTGGTGCCTCAGACCTCCAGCTCGCGCGCCACCGCGTGGACCAGCTGAGCGATCTTCTGCGCCGTCTTCTTGTCCGGGTACCGGCCCCGGCGCAGGTCCGGCTGGACCTTCGCCTCCAGCACCTTGATCATGTCCTCGACGAGGCCGTGCAGCTCCTCGGCCGGCCGACGTCGCAGCTCCGCCATCGACGGCGGCGCGTCCAGCAGCTTGACGCCCATGGCCTGCGCGCCCCGGCGGCTGTCCACCACGCTGAAGTCGACCCGCTGACCACCCTTGAGGTCGGTGACGCCCGCCGGCAGAGCACCCTTGGGCAGAAACACGTCGCCGCCCTCGTCACTGGTGACGAAGCCGTATCCCTTGGCCGTGTCGTACCACTTCACTCGACCCGTAGGCACCTGAAAACCCCTGCTTCACTTGAGCCGCTACTACTCCCAGGCTAGCTGGATCATGCCGTCGAGCGCCGCTGGGAATCCGGTGAGGTCGTCCAGCACCATGCTCGCCCCCGCCGCACGCAGCTCGTCCGGGGAGCACGGCCCGGTCGCGACAGCGATTCCCGGCACCCCTGCCACACCCGCCGCCACCATGTCCGCCACGTGGTCACCGACGTAGTGGGTCGCGCCGTGCTCGCGCAGCGCGGTCGCCTTCTGCTCGGCGAACAGGTCACCCGCCACCTCGTCGACTGCGAGGCCGAGGTGCTCCAGGTGCAGCCGGGCCAGCCGGCCCATCTTGGCAGTGACGACCAGCACACGACCGCCCTTGGCCCGAATCCCCTCGACGGCCTCCCGCGCGCCCGGCATCGGAAGGGTCGGGGTGATCGCGTACGCGGGGTAGAGCTCGCGGTACGCCAGCACCGCCGACTCGACCTGCTCCGGCGGGAACCAGTGCGCGATCTCGGTGCGCAGCGGCGGGCCGAGCCGGGACACGGCCAGGTCGGCGTCCACCGGTACGCCCGTCCTGGCGGTCAGCGCCCGGAAGGCCGCGGCGATGCCGGGGCGGGAGTCAACCAGGGTCATGTCGAGATCGAATCCGACGGTCAGCGCGGGCATGTCGAGAAAGCTACCCGGCGACCCCGAACGGCCGGACGTCCGAGGGGCGCGACTGCCCCGCCCCGGGCTAGCGTGGAAAGACGATGACCACCTCACTCGCCGACCACCTGCGGTCGCTGCCCGACGAGTCGCTGGCCGCGCTCCTTGCGCTCCGGCCGGACCTCGTCGTGCCCGTGCCGGCCGACGTCTCCGCCCTGGCCATCCGCGCCCAGTCCCGGGTCTCGGTGGCCCGCGCCCTGGACGGGCTGGACCAGTTCACCCTCCAGATCCTCGACGCCGCCCGGCTCACCCTGCATCCGGACGAGGGCACCACGGCCACCGACGCCGTGCTCGCCATGGCGACCACCGGGCCGCACCCGCCGGCACCGACGGCCGTCCGGGCCGCCGTGGGCCGGCTGAGGGCGCTCTTCCTGCTGTACGGCCCCGAGCACGCCCTGCACGTGGTGCCCGCCGTCGACGAGGTCTCCCCGTACCCCGCTGGGCTCGGCCGACCCGCCGCGGAGCTGGACCCGCGCACGGCCGCGCTCTGCGCGGACCCGGCGAAACTGCGCCGGACGCTGCTCGCCGCGCCCCCCTCGGCCCGGGCGATCCTGGACCGGTTGGCGGCCGGACCACCCGTGGGCAGCGTGCCGCCGGGCGCGTTGCAGGCACCGCCGATCGGCGCGCAGGACGCCGTCCTCGCCGACCCGACCAACGGTGGTGCGCCGACCGGCTCGCCGGTGCGCTGGCTGGTCGACAACCGGCTGCTGGTCGCCGTCTCGGCCGGCTCGTCGACGGCCAGCGGCACGGTCGAGCTGCCCCGCGAGGTGGGGCTCCTGCTACGCCGCGACAGTGGCCCGCTCGGGCCGCTGCGCACCAGCCCGCCGCCGGTGGCCACCGCGCCCCGCGAGCCCAAGGCGGTCGATTCGGCCGGCGCCGGGCAGACCATGGAGGTGGTCCGGCACACCGAGGGGCTGTTGGAGCAGCTCGCCGCCGAACCCGCGCCGGTGCTGCGCTCCGGCGGCATCGGCGTCCGAGACCTGCGCCGGCTGGCACGTACCGCCGGCCTGGACGAGCCGGCCACCGCGCTGCTGCTGGAGGTGGCGTACGCGGCGGGGCTCGCCGGTGAGCTGGAGATGCCCGGTTCGACGACCGGCCGGTACGGCGCGGATCAGCAGGTGCTGCCGACCGGCGGGTACGAGGTGTGGCGGGCCGCCTCACTGGCCCAGCGGTGGGAGCACCTGGCCCGCGCCTGGTTGACGATGACCCGGCAGGTCGGCCTGGTCGGTCGGCGTGACGACCGGGACCGGCCGATCACCGCGCTGTCCGCAGAGGCCGAGCGGGCCGGCGCACCGGCCACCCGGCGAGCGGTGCTCGGGGTGCTCGCCGACCTGGAGCCGGCGACCGCGCCCAGCCCGGAGGAGGTGCAGGCCCTGCTGGACTGGCGGGCGCCGCGGCGCAGCCGGGGTCGGGAGGCCGCCCACCGGGAGGTGCTGGCCGAGGCGGCGCAGCTCGGCGTGACCGGCCTGGGGGCGCTCACCTCGTACGGGCGGTTGCTGCTGGGCGAGCTGACGTCGGCCGACGAGCCGGGCGGCGACCCCCTGGGGTTGCACATGGACGCGGAGAGCGGCGATCCGTCCAGTGCCGCGCGGGCGTTGGACGCGCTGCTGCCCGCCCCGGTCGACCACTTCCTGGTGCAGGCCGACCTGACCGTGGTGGTGCCGGGGCCGCCCGAGCCGGCGCTGGCCGCCGAGTTGGAGGCGACGACCGAACCCGAGTCGGCCGGCGGGGCGAGCGTGCACCGGGTCACCACGGCGAGCGTGCGGAGGGCGCTGGACGCCGGTTACACGGCCGACGACCTGCACGAGCTGTTCCGGCGACGGTCACGTACCCCGGTGCCGCAGGGGCTCAGCTACCTGGTGGACGACGTGGCCCGTAAGCACGGTGGGCTGCGGGTCGGGTCGGCCGGGGCGTACCTGCGCAGTGACGACGAGGCGCTGCTCACCGAGGTGCTGGCCGACCGGCGGTTGGAGTCGTTGACGCTGCGCCGGCTGGCGCCGACGGTGCTGAGCACTCCGTACCAGGTCAGCCGGCTGCTGGGCGCGCTGCGGGACGCCGGGTACGCGCCGGTGCAGGAGGACGGCACGGGCGGCACGATGTTGTCCCGACCCCGGATCCGGCGTGCTCCGGCACGGGTCGCGGTGACCACCAGGACGCTCGATCCGCTGGCCGCCCCGAAGCTGCCGATGCCCCGGCTGCTCGGAGTGGTGGAGCACATCCGGCGGGGCGACGCTGCGGCGCGGGCGGCCCGCCGGGCGCCTGCCGTCGTCCGTGGCGGGGCGGCAGGGCTGGGCGGTGGACCCGTGCCCGCGCACACGCACAGCGAGGCTCTTGCCGTGCTCCAGCAGGCGGTCCGCGACAAGGCGCTGGTCTGGGTCGGGTACGTCGACGCCCACGGGGCGACCGCGTCCCGGCTGGTCAAGCCGGTGTCGATCGGCGCCGGCTACCTGCGGGCCGAGGACGAGCGGACCGAGATGCTGCACACCTTCGCGCTGCACCGGATCACGGCGGCGGTGCTGGCGGACTGAACAGGGCTCAGCCGCCGCTGGTGTGCCAGCTCAGCGGCGGCTGCGCCGGAAGGTGCCGACCACCGAGACGGCCAGCAACAGGGCGAAGCCGGCGCCGGCGGATTCACCGACCGAGTCGACGAAGCCTTGGCGCAGCACCAGCCAGCCGAAGAGGAACCACCCGACGAGGAGCGCCGCGGCGAGGGCGTACGCGGCCACTGTCGCGCGGGACACCTCGTCGGGTGGCGCGTGGTCGTGCTCTGCGATCACGTCACGGTCGACCGTCATGCCCAGCCTCCCCGCCCGGTGCGGCCCTGGACTCCCAAGAGTGTCACTCCCGGGGCGGCTGTGACAGGGGATAAACCCTGAGTCGGGCGGGATGTTCAGGTGCCGGGGCGGCGGCCGATCAGCACCACCCGGGTGCCGACCTTGCCCAGCTCCCACATCCGGACGGCGTCGGCGTGCAGCAGGTTGACGCAGCCGTGCGAGCCGATCGACTTGTCGTGCAGGTAGGTAGTGGTCTCGTGGAACCCCATGCCCTGGGTGAAGTGCTGCCAGTACGGCAGCCACACCTCGTACGGGTTGGACCACTCCTTCGGATTGCGGTAGTTGACGGTGTAGGTGCCGGACGGGGTGCGGTAGCCGGACATGCCGGTGCGCGTCACCGTCGGCGCCATGATCACCTTGCCGCCCCGGACCGCCCACACGGTCTGCCGGGTCAGGTCCACGCAGAAGGTGGTGCCGGTGCCGGCCTTGCAGCGGGTCGTGTCGGTGGTGGCGAGTCGCTGGGCCACGTCCAAGGTGGTCGGTCCGGCGCGTCCCTCGACGGGGCGAATGCCGTACCTCTTCTGGAACTTCTTGATGGCGGCGCAGTCGGCGGCGGACTGCCGCCCGTCGACCGTGACGGGCCCGAACCCGCCGAGCCGGGCGAGGTAGGTCTCCACGGCTCGCTGGTGCTGGCCCTGCGGGCAGCCGGCGACGGTCGGCGTACCGGTGCTCGGGGTCGGGGTCGGGGTCGACGCCGTGCGGGTCGGCTTCGGCGTGGGTTTCCGGGAGGGTTTCGGGCTGGGCGCGGTCGACGTCGGCGCGGCCGGCGTGGGCCGGCCGCGCTGGCCCGGCCCGGACGTGCCGCTCGCCCCCGTTGCCTGTTCCGCCGCACCGACCGGGGCGGCTCCCCCGCCACCACTCCCACCGGACTGCGGATCGAACGTGCACGCGCCGGCGCCGACCAGCACGACCACCGCCAAGGCAACCAGCCGGGAAGTGTTCCGGACACGCCTCATGGCACCTCCCCTGACCGGTCGTCCCTTTGCTAGACGTTCGTGAGCACCGTCCTGGTTGCACCCGGTGCTCATCTTTCTTTCGACGTTCTCCGCCGTGCAACACTGGATGGTCGGCCAGCGGCGGGTATGCGACCCCGTTCCGGCCGGACGGCCAACCGAGGAGAGGACGCTGGCGTGAGCGGTGGACCACTGATCGTGCAGTCGGACAAGACCCTGCTGCTGGAGATCGACCACCCCGATGCGCAGGCCTGTCGAATGGCGATCGCGCCGTTCGCGGAGCTGGAGCGCTCGCCGGAGCACGTGCACACCTACCGCCTGACCCCGCTCGGTCTGTGGAACGCCCGCGCGGCGGGGCACGACGCCGAGGGTGTCGTCGACTCGCTGATCAAATACTCCCGGTACCCGGTGCCGCACGCCCTGCTGGTGGACGTGGCCGAGACGATGGACCGGTACGGCCGGCTCCAGCTCGCCAACGACCCGGCGCACGGGCTGGTGCTGCGCGCGCTCGACCGGCTGGTGCTGATCGAGGTGGCCAAGAGCAAGAAGCTCGCCGGGATGCTCGGCGACAAGATCGACGACGACACGATCCGGGTCCACCCGTCCGAGCGGGGGCGGCTCAAGCAGGCGCTGCTCAAGCTGGGTTGGCCGGCGGAGGACCTGGCCGGTTACGTCGATGGCGAGGCGCACCCGATCGAGCTGGCCGAGGCCGGCAAGGACGGGCGCAAGCCGTGGACGCTGCGGTCGTACCAGCGGGAGGCCGTCGAGGCGTTCTGGGCCGGCGGGTCGGGTGTGGTGGTGCTGCCCTGTGGGGCCGGCAAGACCCTGGTCGGGGCGGCGGCGATGGCCGAGGCGAAGGCGACCACGCTGATCCTGGTCACCAACACGGTGGCCGGCCGGCAGTGGAAGCGGGAGCTGATCGCCCGCACGTCGCTGACCGAGGAGGAGATCGGCGAGTACTCCGGCGAGCGCAAGGAGATCCGCCCGGTCACCATCGCCACGTACCAGGTGCTCACCTCGCGGCGCGGCGGCGCGTTCACCCACCTGGACCTGTTCGGGGCCCGTGACTGGGGTCTGGTCGTCTACGACGAGGTGCACCTGCTGCCCGCGCCGATCTTCCGGTTCACCGCGGACCTCCAGGCCCGCCGCCGGCTGGGCCTCACCGCCACTCTGGTACGCGAGGACGGCCGCGAGGGTGACGTGTTCAGCCTGATCGGCCCGAAGCGGTACGACGCGCCGTGGAAGGACATCGAGTCGCAGGGCTGGATCGCCCCGGCCGAGTGCATCGAGGTCCGCGTGACCCTGACCGACGCGGAGCGGATGTCGTACGCGACGGCGGAGGCCGAGGAGCGCTACCGGATGGCGGCGACCGCCCGCACCAAGCTGCCGGTCGTCAAGGCGCTCGTCGGCCGGCACCCGGACGACCAGGTGTTGGTGATCGGCGCGTACATCGACCAGTTGCACCAGATCGGCGAGTACCTCGACGCGCCGATCGTGCAGGGCTCGACCACGAACAAGGAGCGGGAGCGGCTGTTCGACGCGTTCCGCACCGGGGAGATCCGCACGCTGGTGATCTCGAAGGTCGGCAACTTCTCCATCGACCTGCCCGAGGCGGCGGTCGCGATCCAGGTGTCCGGCACGTTCGGGTCGCGCCAGGAGGAGGCGCAGCGGCTGGGTCGGGTGCTCCGCCCGAAGGCCGACGGCCGGCAGGCGCACTTCTACACGGTGGTCTCCCGGGACACGATCGACACCGAGTACGCGGCGCACCGCCAGCGCTTCCTGGCTGAGCAGGGGTACGCGTACACGATCGTCGACGCCGACGACGTCCTCGGGCCGAAGCTGCCGACTGTCGACTGAACGCGGGCGGCGGCGGTAAGCCGGGGCGGGTTTCAGGGTCGGGCCGGCGGGTCGGCGTCGAGCAGTCCGGTCAGCAGGATCCGCAGGGTCGTGTCGAAGAGGTCGCGCTCGGCGGGCGGCCGCGCGGGTCGACTGAACGCCGCGGCGAGGTGCGGGTAGGCCGCGACGTCCACCTCGGCGAAGCTGACCGAGCGGGAGCCGGCCTCGCTGCGGGCGAAGAGGCTCACCACGCCGGTCATCATGCCGATGGCCTCGAACTTGGCGGTCACCGCGCTGTCGACCGGCTCCAGAACCCCCAGGCAGGCGTCGAACCAGGCCAGGCTCTCCGGGCCGGGCGCGGACATCCGGTTGATCGTGTCGAGCAGCCAAGGGTGGTGCCGGAAGAGCGCCCGTTGCCGGCCGGCCAGCAGGAGCATGCCGTCGAGCCAGTCGGCGTTCGGCTCCGGGTACGGCCGTAGTTCGCCGACGACCCGGTCGGTCATCAGGTCCAGCAGGTCGTCGCGGGACGACAGGTGGCGGTAGAGCGCGCCGGCGCTGGCACCCAGCGCGGTGGCGACGGCGCGCATCGACACCGCCGCGATTCCCTCGGCGTCAGCCAGGGCGATGGCGGCGGTGACGATGGCGCCCCGGTTGTGGGTCGGGGTGGGGCCGCGGCTGCCGCGTACGGGCCGGGCCCAGATCGACTGCCGGTCGGCGCCGCCCGGGTCGGAATTCGTAGGTGCGTCGCTCACCGATCCACTGTAAACTGCGTACAGTGTTCGCAGTTTCATCCATCGGGGGTGGGCACGCATGGAACGGATCACGGCACACGACGGCGCGTCGATCGTGCTGCACTCGACAGGAGCCGGACCGGGCATCGTGGTGGTGCACGGCGGCGGGATCACCATCGACGTCTACCGGCGGCTCGCCCAACGGCTGGCCGACCGCTTCACGGTGCACCTCTACAACCGGCGAGGCCGGGCGGACGCCACCCCCCGCGCTCAGCCGTACACCTTCGACCAGGACATCGACGACCTCGCCGCGGTGCTGAAGCACACCGACACCCGCAACGTCATCGGGCAGAGTTCCGGCGGTTTCATCGCCCTGCAGGCCGCGGTGCGGCTGCCGATCGACCGGCTCGCGCTCTACGACATCGCGATCGACATCGACGGCGGCTTCCCCACGGCATGGCTCGACGAGGCACGACAGGCGGCGCGCGACGGTGACATCGCCCGCGCGATGGCCATCACCGACGCCGGCATCAACACCCACAACCCGGCCACCAGACTTCCGCTGCGGGTCCGCGTCGCGCTGGTCCGGGCGTTCCTGCGTACGCCGATCGGCCGGACGATGGCCGACCT
The DNA here is from genome assembly GCF_045161355.1 of Micromonospora sp. NBC_00617. Classification (NCBI taxonomy): domain Bacteria; kingdom Bacillati; phylum Actinomycetota; class Actinomycetes; order Micromonosporales; family Micromonosporaceae; genus Micromonospora; species Micromonospora sp. NBC_00617. The sequence continues at coordinate 5,367,286 of NZ_CP107751.1, forward strand.
GCTGCCGATGACCCTCGACGAGACGAACCAGATCCGACTGCGCGGCGGCCCGGCCGAGGCGTGGTCGGGGGTGAGCGCGGACGTGCTGCTGGCCTACGGGGCCGCGGGGCCGCCCTACTACGCCGACCTCAACGGGAAGCTGGCTCGCGCCCTCCCACGAGCGAGGGTCCTGCCGATCCCGCGCAGCGGCCACGACGGCCTGAACCGGGCGCCGAGCAGGATCATCGAGCCGATCGCAGCATTCTTCGGGGCCCGGTGAGCCCGGAGCGAGCAAACCAGCTCTGAGCCCCCGGCACCAACCAACCCACCCGGTCGACGGCCCTGCCAGCCGTGGGCGGCGACGCTCAGCGGGAGAAGCGGTTCACCAGCACCGCGAGTCGCCGGTCGTGGTCGGCGCGGCGGAGCCGGCCGCTGCGCATCAGCGTGACCAGACCGTGCAGGCCGCTCCAGAACGTCTCGGTGACCGCCTCCAGGTCGTCGTCACCGGCGATCGGACGCACCGCGTCGGCCAGCTCGGCGAACCCCCGGGCCAGGTCGGTCGGAACGTCCTGGCTGGCGAACGGCAGGTCCACGGCGAGGGTGAACATCGCGTCGTAGAGGGCGGGCCGCTGTTCGGCGAAGGTGGTGTACGCCGCGGCGACGTCGGCGATCGCCTGCCGGGGGTCGGCGGCCGAGGTTCGGGCCGCGGCCAGGGCGGTGGCCAGCTCGGCGAAGCCCTCGACGGCGACCGCCGCCATGATGGCGTCCTTGCCCTTGAAGTGGCTGTAGAGCACGGGCTGGCTGTATTCGATCTCGGCGGCGAGCCTCCGGGTGGTCACCGCGTCCCAGCCCTCGGCCAGGGCCAGGTCGCGGGCGGCGGCGACGATGGCCCGTTCCCGTTCCGCCCGCTCGCGCTCCCGGCGCGTCTGAGTCGACATGACAAAACCCTAGCACTGCTAGCGTTGCTGTCGTCGCTCTGCTAGCGTCGCTCTTACATCTAGCGGCGCTAGCAATTGGAGCAGACCATGTTGTCACCCCTCGCCTACGGACTCGCCGTCGTGCTCAGCCTCTTCGTCGCCTTCATCGGTGCACGGTTCCTGCTGGTGCCGCAGGCCGCAGCCGCCGGGTACGGCGTACCGGCCCGGCCCGATGGCGATCCGGCCTACCTGACGGTCAAGGGGCTGAAGGACCTCACCTTCGGGCTGCTCGGCCTCGCCCTGATCGCCTTCACCACGGCCGACGCGGTCGCGTGGTTCATGCTGATCGTCGCGCTCGTCCCGCTGGGCGACACCCTCATCGTGCTGCGCAACGGCGGAACGAAGGCCGTAGCCTTCGGCATCCACTTCGCGACGGCCGTGGTCATCCTCCTGAACGCGGCCCTGCTGTTCGCCCTCTAACGCCCCACCGCACGTGGTGATCAAGAGGTTTGCGTCATCGACGGACCGATCGGTGACGCAAACCTCTTGATCACCTGGCCGGGGATGGTCAGGACGTGGGAGGTGGGCAGCGGTCGGGGAGTTGGACCTCGCCGGGGCCGAGGTCGAAGGTGTCCATCGTGAACCACTCGTCGAGTTCCGGGTCGAAGAGGTTCTGCAGGCCGAACTGCAACACCTGCCACCACCGGGTCGAGTCGTGCTGGTCGACGTAGATGTCGCCGAGTGCGAGCGGGAACCGGAAGAACTCCCCCGGCACCGTGGAACCCCCGACCACGCCTACCCGCCAGTGGTCCACGTGCCGGTCCTTCTCTCCCTGCAGGATCTCCGGGCCGACATAGCGGGCGGTCTTCAGCTTGTCGTTGAAGATCTGCCGGTTGAAGAACCCCGGCACCTTGCTGCACGGACGCGGCGGGAACAGCGGGATGTTGGGCCACTTGTAGGTGAGCGTGTAGAGGGTGTTCTCGTAGATCAGGTTCGTGAACCAGATCGGGTGCTCCGGGCCGCCGGCGACCATCTGGCTGTTGCCGTTCCGGCCCTGCCAGGTGAACGGGACGTCGATGCCGAGGTCGCGCACGATGTACCGGCCGGTGCCTTGGAAGTCGGCGGGCAGCAGCGGAGGGCGCGGCTCCCGCGTGTCAGGGGCCGTAGGACCGTCCGCCCGGGCCGCGCGGGGCAGCGGCGCCGCCGCCGGACCCGGCGCGACCACGCCGAGGGCGAACAGACCGCCGGCAACGGCCGACACCACCATCCGATGGGTACGCCTCGACGCCATCTGCCCTCCGCCGTGTGCACAAGGCGGGAGCTTCGACAGCGGTCCCGCCTTCGGCGAAGCGTATGAGCAGGAAAAATGTGAGAGCTGGCGGAACCTTGCGGCTCCACCGGTCGGGTGACGAGACGCGCACCGGCCCGGGACCAGAATCGGTCCCGGGCCGGCGTTCACGCGAACCTGGCTACTTGATCAGCTTCCAGGGACCGTTCGGGTCGCCCGGCTCCTGGCCGCGCATCCACCACTTCGCCTCGTAGACGTGCCCCTTGAACGTCACCCGGTCGCCCGCGTTGTAGACCTTCGTGAGCGTCCAGGCCGCTGGGCTGTTGTCCGTGGGTCGGGGCGATCTCCTCCAGGACCCGTTGCGGTCACCCGGCTTCTGGTTGCGGGTGTACCACTGGGCCCGCCACTTCCTACCGTCGTACATCGCGAAGTCACCCGCGTTGAAGATCCGCGACGCGGTCCAGATCGCCGTACCGTCCTCGGTCATGACGATCTCCTGCCACGCGCCGTTGGCGTCGGCGCCCGGCTTCTGGTTCTTCGTGTACCAGGAAGCCCGGAAGACCCGGCCCTGGTAGGTGACCCGGTCCCCGTCGTTGTAGACGGTCGACGAGCTCCACTGGGCCGGCAGGTTCACCGTCAGGACAGCGGCGGCCTGCACCGGAGCGAGGTGGTCGTCGCCCGCGTACGACGCGGTAAGCGTGTGCTGGCCACCCGCGAGGCCCACCGGAAGGGTGAACGTCGCGGCGCCGTTGGTCAACGCGGCCGACCCCCGGACGGTAGAACCCTCGCTCAGCTCCACCGCGCCGGTGACCGGCGTGCTGCCGGCCGCCACCCGCACGGTCACCGTCGCCGCGGTGCCCCAGTCGGTCGTGGCGGCGGTGACGGTCATCGTCGGAACCTGCTTGGCGGTCGCGAACACGGCCGGCTGGGCCACCGCCTCGCCGCCGTCGGCGCTGCGCGCCGAGACGATCCAGCCGTACGGGGTGCCCGGCAGGAGCTTGTCCCAGGTCGCCGTGGCGACATCGTTCGAGGCCACCTCGTCGGTACCGACCGTGCCGGACGGCACGTACGCGGCGAGCGAGTCGGTGCCGAACGACGTCTTGCGGGTGCTGAGGTCCACCGGCAGGGTCAGGTTGTCCTCCGAGCCGTTGTAGCGCGGCTTGGGCTGACTGCCGTCCTGGCGGATGTCGTACTCGGTCGCCCCGAAGTTGTTCAGGAACGGCGAGTACATGTCGATGTGCATCTCGGCACGATCCACGTCGAACTGGAGCAGGCACAGGAAACTCGCGCCGAACTGCACCCTGGTGATCTCCAAAGTGGGGAACTTCGCCGCCGAGAACCGAGCCAACTCTTTAAACAGTCGCGAAACTGCTGACATCTCGTCCGGCGCATCAACATGTTCCGCTACACACGCGGAACCTTTGGCGCCCACCCCTGGTCTACCACGACATCTTCCATGATGACTTCATCGTTGCTAATCGAGCGCCACTGTTCAGCCGCAAACACCCAAGAGCCGGGATAGTTCGCCGGTTGATCGAGAAGCGGCGTGATCAGTTGAGAACTCCGGGACACTATACTGCTCGGCACCTCGACTTTAGATTGTGGCCCAAGAACTGCAAGGGCGGCGAGGAGGGTATTGCTCGGACGGTCCAGCAACCTGGCTGTTATAGCCCGGGCAACCGCCCATGCCGCAGCATCTGGAGCGGAAAGTTGTACCAGATCACGGTCGCTAAGTGGTTTTAGGGGATCGAGTGAACTCAGGCTGCTAGCAAAATGAGTAGCGAGAAGAGCCGTCCGAGGACAACCCCCTGCGGCAGCCCTCAGTGTCCTCGATCCCAGCCGGCACGACACTCCTGACACGCCTAGCCGGCTAGAGGAAGCGGCCAATGCCGCAAATTCACTCTCTGTTGCATTGTCGAGAACCTCGTCCACATAATCCATCAGGGTGACAACATTATCTTCACCGGCAGTTGCAAATAACGCAAGCACCCAAGTCCGACGAGACAGAGAGTCACTATAGTTACCGTAGGCTTCCTCCCACCAACGTTGGTCGCATTTGTACCGACGCAACTCCAACACGAATGTCCCGTAATCGATGTTCGTACCGAAAGGCTCGCCACCAGGGTCAAATGAACCTGATGCGACCCTACTGGGAGCGGCCGCACCGATTACTGCGATTTCAGCCGCGAGCCAGCAGGGGCCATGAATGCGGGCAATCTCTCTAGCCGGATTCTGCCACGGTTCCGTAGTACCTTTCTGACCCTTACCACGCGCATTCGCCGCTCTCTTCAGCTGCGCATATCTCGCGTCGATATCCACGAGTTGGTTCCAAGCGGACGACCGCAAGGATCGGTCCGCTGCCCCAATCCATAGGTGCTCGGTTCGCAGTGGAGGAGCTTTTTCGGCTTGTTCTAGGAGCTGGAGATACCACTGCGGCCGAGTCGCACGTAACAAGCTGCCCGCGAGACTGGAGCTCGATGTCGATGTATCAGAACACCAGCCGTCTAGCACTGCTCGGAGTAAAGCCCTGTCTTGAGCTGTTCCTAGATCAGGAGACGCGCCCACAGATAGGGCTGCCTGGCACGACTCGGGATCTTTCAGACTGAGCTTGGTGGCATCAGGCGGCATTACTCGCGGCACACCGAAGGCGGCGCCGATCCTAAGCCACGCCGTCTCCCTTGGCGTGCCAATCGCCGCCCGCATCTGGGGGACCCACCAATCTGAAAATTCTTTCGGCTCAAGCGGCAGGCGCCGCCGCAGGATAGAAGCCCTCACTAATGCCATCGGATTCAATGGGTCGGACTGGATGTCGTCCAGGAGCAGTGCGACCATATCGTCGCCACCAGATTTTCGACTGAAATGAGGGAAGTTGGTTGAGGCTTCTCCCGGGTGGGCGATCAGCCGCAAGCTCAAATCATCGGTGAGTAGGCGTACAACGTCGCGCTGCACCCGAGGCTTGTTGGCGAAAATGCCATCGTTGACCAAGGCCCAGACTGCCACACGCACCTGAAGCGGGTGGCGTTTCTCATTTAAGATGTCCTCCAGCCCATACCGAAGACTTGCAAGTTCATTGGGATTAGCGAAGCCGGCATAGAACCGGGCCGTGTTCAACCAATACGGCCGCTCGATGAGCCGTCCCAGCACTTCCTGCTTGGGCAGAGGATCGCGGAGGTCTTGTCCAGCAAACTCAGCTAAAAATTTTGCCGCAAAATATTCGCGGACTGGCTGAACGGCGAACTCGAAGGTCCCCTCAACCTTGCTTGTCAGCGCCCAAAAACGATCCGTTACTGCGCGGAAGAGGTGACTGACCTGGTTGCTGGGCCCTTCCGTGCGACGGAAATATATGAATAAGGTTGTCTCGATGTTGTCACGTGTCATTCGGCCGACGCGGGGATCTGTCTCTACGCCTGACTGCATGTGCCAGCCGAGGAACGAGGTTACCTCGGCTACGCGAGGGAGCTCCTCCCTTTCGATCTGCTTCCGGTCAACTTCTCTATCAAGGAGGGTCTCCATATAGTCCGAATAGAGGGGTGTGCGGGATACCGGAACCGCCTCGCCCTTTCTGCTAATAAGAAAGAGTAGGATGGTCAACTGCATAGGATTGTCTGCAAGCTGAGCGATGTGGTCGATGGCAGTTCTGCTCTGGAATGTTCGTTGAAGCCTCCGACGCTCGGCTCCGTGAATCTGATGGGCATCGGCCCACTTGTTTACAAAATCGCGCTGAAGCTTCTGGGTCAACGGCTCCAGGCGGAGCGTCTGGAAGATGTCTTTGTCAGGTTCCGAGAGCCCGGAAGCATTTGGCCGGGAAGTGACCAGGATCTGGAAACGACGTACGGTCCCCTCAGATCCCATCCGCATTGCCGTAATGTTGATCTGTTCGACCATAACCTTGCGGAGAGCGGGATCAGCCACCTCGTCCAAGCCGTCGAGTACTAGGAAAGTTGGATATCGCGCCAGGAGACTCTGAATCTGCTCGACCGTCACCAGCCGGCCACCGCTATAGGCCGAGCAGAGGGCTGCGAGGAAGAGTTCTAGGCTTCGATGGTCTTTCCTGCGAAGCTTCGGCTTCTTGGGCAACTCATCATCGCCGAACGGGTCGTGCCCCGAAAGCCAGGTGCCGTAGTCCTTGAGGTCAACCCGCAATGGCAGCTTTGGGTCGGACACAGACTCGTGTGGAGGCTTCTTCTCGCCAAGCATGTCTCCGGGCAAGATTTCCGCTCGGTGGACCTGGCAAAGATATTGACCCAGTGTCGACTTGCCCTGGCCGGGGACGCCTAGGAGGTAGGTAAGGGGGACAGTTGTTTTTAGCATGTATTCGACCGCTGCGGCAGTTTCGTATACTTGACGATCCTGAGAGGTAAGGAAGCGGTCAAGTACGTTGCGAGGCGCGGCCTGCTGCGATATCTGTACGTCGACGAAAAAGTCGACAAGGTGCACTCGGTCCATTTCGACCTGAGAGAACTTGATCCGAGAGTCATCACGCCACTGGGTTGCCATTACCTGCAACAGAGTGTCCCGCATCTTGGCTGCATCACCAGAGACCTGCGACCCATGGATGAGATAACGCATTGCCTCTGTACCAGCAAGCATCTCTGGATACGACCATTTAATCGACTCCGGGGAGGCGTCAACCTCTGCGTCGATATCCGCCTGCCACCAGCACTCGACCGGGATGCCAAACTCTTGACTGTAGGCCGCCAATTCCTTATTAAGTCTTTGCACGCTTCCCGAGCGCGTTGCCGTAGTAGTACCCGCCACAGACGTCATTAGCACGTAGCGAGATGCCCGCCCCTCCGCCACGAGTCGGGCGATCTTTGCACGCTCTCCATCAATCGCGGCTTTGAGCCAACTGGAGGGGTCTTGTTGGGTTTTGCTGCTCCACTTGACTTGATAGATGATGGAGGCTTCCGAAATTATATCGATGCCCTCGTCGGCCATGCCAACTGGCAGGCATTGCACCGGGTCATACTTGATTCGCAGCAACGCTGCGCAAAGTTGCTGAAATTGCTTCTCACTCAGGCGCCAGTACAGGTACTTAAAGGAGTTGCCGGGCTGCTCAGTCGACGACCTATCCCGCGGCCGAGGCATGACGGCGACAGAGGGTTTCTTACGCTGGACAGTAGCCACAGTTCGGACCCCTCTCTAAGTACCGCCGTCGGCGATACCTACTGAGTCATCGACAAGAGCACCGTAGCTGAGACCGCTACCAAGATGCTTTGGTTTGGGCCTGCGCAACCCAAGCCGTCGAGAGTCAGCGCCGGGTGGTCTCCGCGACGAAGACGCCGCGACCCGGACGGCCGACCAACACACCCTGCTCCCGCAGTGTCGCGATCGCGCGCTGGATCGTCGAGTGCGAGACGTCGTAGGAGTCAGCAAGCGCGCGACCCGAGGGCAACTGGCTGCCCGGCGGATACGTACCGTCCTTGATCTTGCTTCGCAGGTCGTCTAGCAGTTCGTCCATGGTGGGCGGGATAGGCACGACGCGGCCCCTTGCAGTCGGTTGGCCCACTCAGTATTGATCCACCCCCTCGACGTAGGCAATGCATCTACTGAAAGAGGTGATGGTGGTGATATAGCTGATGGTGAGGAGGGTTCAGTAGAAGAGGTCAGCGCGGTACTTGACGTAGGTGATACCGCATCGGTAGCGTCACTCTCGGTGATGCGGTGCTGCTGCGGTCGGTTGGCGCCTCTCGTACCGGTCTCGCATCGCCGCCGAGACCCCACCCTCCGCGCTCCCCCGGCGCGGCCCTGCTGCCGTACCGCCGATCGAGGCTGCGGTCGCAGGGTGGGGCGGTCTCCGCCGCCCGCAACCGGCGGAGGCCGCCCCCTCCACTTCGACGCGACACGACGAAGGGCGGTCCCCGTGCGCGACCTGATCCGCCGGCTGGTAAGCCGGCGCGAGGATCGACCACCGACGGCGGCAGCAGGCGAGAACAAGTCCCAGAGCGCCCGGTCGGCGAACCACCGCTACCGATGACCGAGCGCTGGGTGATCCACCTGCCGGTCACCGCACCCGACCTGCTCCGGGCCCGAATCCTCGCCCGGACCGCCGCCCGCGTGCTGGCCCGGCTCAGCGCCCGCGTCGAGCCGGGTGGGGTGACCGTGTCGGCCGAGGACCAGCAGGGCGTACGCCATTGGGTTTTCTGCGATCGGCCACTACCCGGCGGCGGCCGGTGTGCTCTGCCGCCCGACCACACTGCGCCCTGCTCAAGGCGCACGCCCTGGCTCAACCGGCGGTGAGGAGGAACGCGAAGGGGGCTGGCGGGCTGAGCCCGCCAGCCCCCGACAACGCCTGCGTCAGCCGGCGCCGCCGGCGCGGAACGCCACCCAGGCGTCGCTCATCCGGTCCGCCTGGCCGGCGGTGAACATGTCCATGCAGGAGTCCTGCGTGTAGTCCATGAAGTTGTGGATCGGGTCCAGCCCTGGTGCGGTGCAGGTGTCCGCGCCGATCGGGCAGTCGAACTGCGGTGCCGCCTCACGCGGGGTGTCCGCGACGAAGTCGCCGGACGCGGAGCAGCCGTGCGCGAAGGTGTGCTCCAGCATCAGCCAGTGCCCGACCTCGTGCGTCAGCGTGTCACCGAGGGCGTACTTGCCGGCCGTGCCGCCCGGCATCGACTCGTCGAGCATCACCACGCCGTCGATGTAGTCGCGGCCGTTGTTGTAGCCCTTCGGGAAGTACGCCCAGCCGAGCAGGCCACCGCCGATGTTGGCCGCATACACGTTCAGGGTCTCCGAGTCGCCGGTGTAGAGCGCCTTCTTCATGTCGCGCTCGTTCTTGCCCGGCTCGACCGTGTACCAGGCGCTGTTCACCGTGTACGTGGTGTCGACGAGCGAGAACCGGAACGGCGTGTCGGAGGCGTTGGCTGCCGTACGGCCCGCGTACGAGTCGTTGAGCACCGTCATCTGTGCCGCGATCAGGGTGTTCCACCTGGTCGTCTCGGCGGCGGTGAGCGGGTGGTCGGAGACCATGTGGAAGACCGTCGGCACGGTGACGCTGCCGTTGGGCAGGCGCGGCGCGTCCTTGATCACGCCGTAGGCGTTGGCCTCGTTCTTGGAGTACAGCGCCGGCTCCTGGGCGGTGGCGCCCTCGGCGGCCCGCGCCGCGGTGCCCGGGTCGCACGCCGCGACACCCGGGAAGGCGGTCGCGGGGGCGGCCGTGGCGAGCGCCCCCGAGGCGCCGCCGGAGGCCAGGAACGTCGCAGCGGTGGCGGTGAGGACTGCCAGTCGGAAAATTGGTCTCCTGTGCATCGGTGCACCCCTCGGGGGATGGAGACGGCGCGGGGTCGTCATGACCTGCTCGACGACGTCGTCTCCGGGTATGAGACCACGTCGACGGCAGCAGCAAAAGACCTGCGTACGGCCCTGATGTGGGGTGTAACGGCAGGGGCACGACGGGCGCTGTTATCGCCTGGCGTCAGCGGCTCAGGGCATTCTCCCGCCGCATGTGGGACAGCTTCTCGGGATTGCGGACGGCGTAGATCCCGGTGATGAGGCCGCCGTCGATGCGCACGGCCACGACGGTGTCCAGTTCGCCGTCGACGTGGACGATCAGCGCCGGGTAGCCGTTGACCTGCGCCGGCCGCCACGACGTGCTGGCCGGGACCTTGCCCCAGAAAGATGCCAGGGCGCGGGCCACCTTGTCGGCACCGAGGATCGGCCGCGGGACGGCCTGCTTGATCCCGCCGCCGTCGCCGAGAAACACCACGTCCGGCGCGAGGATGTCGAGCAGGCCCTGCAGATCGCCCATGTCGACCGCTCGCTGGAACGCGTCGAGCGCGCACCGGGCCTCCGCCGCGGAGACGACCTGGCGGGGCCTGCGGGCCGAGACGTGCGCCCGGGCCCGGTGCGCGATCTGGCGGACGGCAGCGGGGCTCTTGTCGACGGCTTCGGCGATCTCGTCGTACTCGAGGTCGAACACCTCGCGCAGCACGAACACCGCCCGTTCGGTAGGCGCGAGCGTCTCCAGCACCAGCAGCATGGCCATCGAGACGCTGTCGGCCAGCGCGACGTCCTCGGCCACGTCGGGCGCGGTGAGCAGCGGCTCGGGCAACCAGGATCCGACGTAGGACTCCTTGCGGCGACCGAGCGTGCGCAGCCGGGTGAGCGCCTGGCGGGTGGTGATGCGCACCAGGTAGGCGCGCTGGTCGTGGACCGCTCCCAGGTCGACGCCCGCCCACCGCAGCCAGGTGTCCTGGAGTACGTCCTCCGCGTCGGCGGCCGAGCCGAGCATCTCGTACGCGACGGTGAAGAGCAGGTTGCGGTGGGCGAGGAAAGCCTCGGTGGCCCGGTCCGGCCGGTCGTCGGGTGCGGTCTGCGGCATGCCCACCAGCGTGACTCCTGTTCGCTGTCGACTGCGTCACCCACCAGATGCCGGGGCCGGCCGTTCTGTGACACCTTCCGACCTGTGGCGGTCGTCACCCTGCCCGGCCGTCACAGGGCTGCGCTCGCCGGCATCTCATGGTCGTCCGATCCAACACCAGAGCTAAGGACGGAACGATGGACGCCAGGTTCAATATGTTCGAGAACGAGTTCGCCATGAAGTTCTTCAAGCGGTTCGCGAACGCCGGCATGGTGCTGCAGCAGTCGCCGCTGCCGAAGTCCACGCAGGAGCTGGTGTCGCTGCGGGCGAGCCAGATCAACGGCTGCGGATGGTGCATCGACACGCACGTCAAAGAGGCCGCTGCGGCCGGCGAGAGTGCGGTTCGGCTCAGCCTGGTCGCTGCCTGGCGCGAGTCCACGGTCTTCACGGAGGCCGAGCAGGCGGCGCTCGCGCTCGCCGAGGAGGGCACCCGGCTCGCCGACGCCTACCAGGGCGTGTCCGACGAGACCTGGGCTCAGGTGCGCAAGCACTACGACGATGACCAGGTCGCCGCGCTGGTCGCCCTGGTCGCTCTGATCAACGCGGCCAACCGGCTCGCCGTGATCGTGCACCAGCGGGGCGGTTCCTACGAGCCCGGTACGTTGGCCGCCGCGTTCGGCTGAATCGGCAACGGACCCGGCCCGGGATCAGTCGATATCCCGGGCCGGGGCACGCCGGAAGCGGCAACCTCAGCCGGCGCGTGCGCTGCTCGGCCTTGGGAACGGCACCTGGCTCAGAGGATCCGGGTCACCCGCTCGGCGGCGACGATCGCATCCCGTCGCGCCGGGTCGAGGTTGGCGCTGATGACAACCGACGCGCCCGCCGACAGCGGCGCGAGCAACCACTTCAACGGCTGCTCGTGCTCGGCGGCGTCGACCAGCAGCCGGTCACCGGCGCGCAGGTCCAGCATCCCGGCGACCTCCCGGGCGAGCGCTCCCCACCGACCGTAGGTCGTGCCGTCCGCGCTGGCCGGATCCGATGGGTGGATGGCGGTGTGGTCGGGCGTGACGTCCGAGTGGCGAAGCACCTCGGCGGACCAGTCCAACCAGCCCAGCGGCACGTCGGCCAACCGACCCGGCCCGGTGCCGACGAGGTAGCGGTGCGGGGCGTCCGGCACGTCCTCCAACCAGTCGTCCTGGCGCTCGGGGGTCACGAAGACCGCGTCGAACGGTCGGTCACCGCCGGGCTCCAGCACCGGCAGGCCCGCCGTGGCGCGCGGTCGGAACGACACCGCCACGCCGCACGCCCAAGCCCCCAACAACACCGCGGCGGTACGCCAGTGCGGCGGCAGCAGCACCGCTACGCGGCTGCCGGGGCCGAGCCCGCAGCCGTCCCGCAGCAGGCTGGCGCTGCGTGCCGCCCAGGCGCCGACCTGCTGCGCGGTCAGGTCGACGCGCTCGCCGGTCGCCTCGTCGCGGTAGCTGAGCAGCGGAATCTCGGTGGCGGTGGACGGGTCCGACAGGTCGGCCGTGGCGTGTGGCTGCATCTGCGTGCTCCCCGGGTGACGACGTCGGCACCACCCTACGCAACGACTTTGGTCGTACCCCTCGTCGGCCGATGGCCGTAGCGGCTGGCCGGGTGGCCCACGGACGCTACGGGCGACCCCGCAGCGCCATCGAGGAGTGCCCATGCCGACCGAGCCCGACCCCGCCGACCGTCCCCCGTTGCGCCGCCGGCTCGTGCCGGTGGTCGCGTTGTTGCTGCTCGCGCCCTGGGCGGCCGAGTGCTCGTGGGGTGGCTTCGCCCTCGACGACTTTCTCCCGGTGGTGATCTTCCTGGGCCCGATGTACGGCGGGGCGGCAATCCTGATCCGGGAGACCGCCCGGCACCTCGGCGCGGGATGGCCGACGATCGTGCTGCTCGCCGCCGCCTTCGGTGTGCTGCAGGCCGGCCTGGTGGACCAGTCCCTGTTCAATTCCGGCTACCTGAATGACACGCAGTACGCCGACACCCGGGCCGCCGCCGAGGCGTCGCTGGTGCCGGGGCTCGGCTTCAGCCTCCGGCAGGCGTTCGACTACGTGGGCAACCACATCCTGCTGACCATCTGCGCGCCGATCGTGTTCGTCGAGTCCTTCCTCGGTGCGAAGCGGCGACTTCGGCCGTGGCTCGGACGACAGGGGTTGGCGGTGGTCGCTGTGGTCTACCTGCTCGGCAGCCTGCTGATCTTCGCCTCTGAAGAGGGCCGGAAGAACTTCCTGGCCAGCCCGCTTCAACTGGCCTTCGCCACGGCGGTGGTCCTCACCCTGGTCGCGACGGCCCTGCTGCCCCGCTGGCGTCGCCCCCACCCGCGCCGCGTCCGCCGGGTGCCGCACCCGCTCTGGGTCGGTCTGCTGGTCGTCGTCGTCCACTTCGGCACCGACCTGACACCCGGCTGGGCGGGAGTGGTCATCGCGTTGGCGCTCGCCGCCACCGTCGGAGCCGTGATCGCGTACCTGTCGGGAGGCGCGCGCTGGGGACAGCGGCACGTGCTCGCCGCCGGCTCGGCGAGCGTGGTCAGCGCCGCCGCGTTCGCGTACCTGGTGCCGCCGTACTCCCCGGCGAGCCCGGCGGCGGCCCTGGCCGGCGACGTCGCGGTCACCGTCATCACCGTGGCCCTGGTCGGCGGCGCGTGGTGGCGATCCGGTGCGGGCCGGCGGCCGGCGACTACACTCGCGGCCACACCAGTCTCCTGAGCCTGGCCGACGCCCTGATCTCCGACCAAGTCGGGGCTGCTCACCCGCTGGCAACAGCAGGCAGCCCTCAGCCGGTACTCCACCACGACGCTGTTCTTCCTACCCGCCGAGGCGGCCTCGTCCGCCCGGCCGACCGTCAGCGCCGGCTCCGCCGCCCGCAGGTCGGCCACGGTCAACGCCGCGATCTCGACCGGTCGCTCCCCGGCGCGGACCTCCTCGTACGGCGTCGACGACACTCCCGCGTCGACCAGGAGCCGGTCGAAGTCCGGGTCGGGCCAGTACGGGGCCGGATCGGCTCACCATGCGGCATCGTCCGGTGGTTGAGCCACACCACCGCCTCGGGGTAGAGCCGCAGGCTCACATCGATCGCCGGCACGGTGACCAGCAGGGCTGAGCCGTCGTGCTCAACCCGCAGCGCGCGGAGCTCACTCAGCGCGTCGACGAGTTCACTCATCTGCATCGACGAACTCTAGCGACTGAACGCCGTCGCGGTGTCCGGTGGCGGCTCGGCGGTTCGTCCGCTGTTCACGTCGCCGGGAACGCCACCTTCAACGTGCGCTGCGGCGGGCCAGCCATGTCGATGTGCTGGTGTGCGGCATACCTCAGAGGTATGAATATGACTCTGAGGTATACCGCTCACTGGCGCATCCGCCCCGACGAAGGTGACCGACGGTCACCCTCGACCTCCGACTGCGCCCACAGCACCAGCCAGGGTCAGCCCTTGGCCGGCAGTTCCGGGCCGCCGTCGAGCAGGGCGGCCAACAGGTCGCCGTACTCCTCGACCCGCTCCAGGACCTCGGCGGCGGTGAACTGGCGGACGGCTGGCTTCCGGCCGCGCGCGCCGGCCTCGACCTCGTCCCAGGTCAGCGGCGTCGAGGCCGAGGGCGTCCGCTGGGCGCGCAGCGAGTACGGCGCCACGGTGGTCTTCGCCGCGTTGTTCTGACTCCAGTCGATGAAGACCTTGCCGGGGCGCAGGTTCTTCGCCATCTTCGACACGATCAGCTTCGGGTGCGCCTTCTCCAACTCCTGGGCGATCCGGCGCGCGTAGGCGGAGACGTCGTCGGCGGACTGGGTGCCGGCGATCGGGCAGCACAGCTGCATGCCCTTCTTGCCGGACGTCTTCGGGTACGAGTCGATGCCATCGTCGGCGAGCCGGTCGCGCATCAACACCGCCACCGGGCAGCACTCGGCGAGCCCGGCGGGCGGCCCCGGGTCCAGATCGACGACCATCATGTCCGGGGCCTCGCCCACCTTCCACTGCGGTGTGTGCAGCTCCAACGCGGCGAGGTTGGCCAGCCAGACCAGGGTGGGCAGGTCGTCGGCGACCACGTAGTCGATGGTCTCCCGACCCTTCGTCGACCCGGGCGCGGGCAGCGTCTCCACCCGTACCCAGTCCGGGGTCGCGGCCGGCTTGTTCTTCTCGAAGAAGGACTTGTCGTCCACCCCGTTGGGAAAGCGGATGCGGGTGACCGGCCGGTCGGACAGGTGTGGCAGCAGCACCGGGGAGATCCGGGTGTAGTAGTCGATCACCTCGCCCTTGGTGAAGCCGACCGCCGGATAGAGGACCTTGTCCAGGTTGGACAGCTCCAGCGGGCGGCCCTCGACGTCCACCCGCAGCTTCTCAGCCGGCATCGTCGACCTCCTCCGGCGGCTTGTCCGGACGCAACCGCAGCACCCGGGGGAAGCGCAGCCGGCCGTCGGGAGTGCGTTGGCCGTACTTCACCTCCACCACCACCCGGGGTTCTACCCAGATGGCGCCCCGGGCATCCTCGCGCGGCACGCCCGGCGCGAACGGTGACACGCCGGAGCGCAGCGGCTCCAGCTCGGCGAGGAGCTGCCGTTCGATGGCCGCCCCGATCCCGCCACCGACCCGACCCCGGTAGATCAACCGGCCGTCCGGGCCGGGCACCCCGACCAGCAGCCCACCGATGCGACGCGCACCCGGCCGCCAGCCGCCCACGACGAAGTCCCCGGTCACCTCCAGCTTGACCTTCACCCAGTCCGGGGAGCGCACCCCGGGCCGGTAGACGGCGCCGACCCGCTTGGCCATCACGCCCTCCAGTCCGTGTTCCCCGGCCGCCTCGTACGTCGCCGGGCCATCGGCGAACACCGGCGGCACCGCCCACCGCGCGCCACCGAGCCCGAGCGCGTCCAGGGCCTCCCGCCGACGCTCGTACGACCAGCCGGTCAGGTCGTCGCCGTCGCGGCGCAACAGGTCGAAGATCATGTACGTGACCGGCATGACCGCCGCCAGCCGGGCCGCCTTGTTGCGATCCCGGACGTGCATCCGCTCGGCCAGCGCCGTGAACGACGGTTGCCCGCCCTGGCCGAGCAGCACCACCTCGCCGTCGAGCAGCACGTCGTCGACCTGCTCTGCAAGGGTGGCCAGCTCGGGGTACGCGGCGGTGATCTCCACGCCGGAGCGGGCGTACAGGTGCTGGACGCCGCCGGAGATGTCGGCGAGCGCGCGGACCCCGTCCCACTTGAACTCGTACGCCCAGCCGTCACCCGCCGGGAGCGGCCCGGTCATCGCGAGCATCGGCTTGAGCGGCGCGCCGGGCACGACCCGACTGTAGTAGCAGGCCGAACACCTCGCGTGGAGTTCCCTCGGATGCGAGCATGGTCGATACCGGGGAAGGGAGCGCAGGATGCGTGCCATCTGGAAGGGAGCCGTGTCGTTCGGGCTCGTCTCGATCGGGGTGAAGCTCTACTCGGCGACCGAGGAGAAGGACATCCGGTTCCACCAGGTGCACCGCGAGGACGGCGGCCGGATCCGCTACAAGCGCACCTGCTCGGTCTGCGGCGAGGAGGTCACCTACGACGACATCGCCAAGGGCTACGACATCGGCGGCGGCGAGATGGTGATCCTCACCGACGAGGACTTCGCCGATCTGCCGCTGACCAGCTCGCGGGCTATCGACGTGCTGGAGTTCGTGCCCGCCGAGCAGGTCGACCCGATCCTCTACAACAAGGCGTACTTCCTCGAGCCGGAGGGCACCGCCACCAAGCCGTACGTGCTGCTGCGCGACGCCCTGATCGACTCGGAGCGGGTGGCCATCGTCAAGGTGGCGCTGCGCCAACGTGAACAGCTCGCCACGCTACGGGTCCGCGAGGGTGTGCTGCTGCTCAACACGATGCTCTGGCCGGACGAGATCCGTACGCCGGGCTTCGGTTTCCTCGACGAGGACCTGAAGGTGCGCCCACCGGAGCTGGCCATGGCCAGCTCCCTCATCGACTCGATGACCGGCGAGTTCGAGCCGGACGTCTTCACCGACGACTACCGGGCCGCGTTGCAGGAGGTCATCGACGCCAAGGTGGAGGGTCGGGAGGTCGTCCAGCCGGAGGAGGCCGAGGAGGCGCCGGCTGCGGCGGTGGACCTGATGGCCGCGCTGAAGGCATCGGTGGACCGGGCCCGGGCGGCACGCGGCGAACAGCCCGCGCGCGGTGGGGGCGGCGGCGAGCCGACGCCCATCTCGTCGGCCCGCTCGGCCCAGAAGGCGGCCGAGAAGAAGGCCGCCAAGGCGCCCGCGAAGAAGACCACGGCGAAGAAGACGGCGGAGAAGAAGACCGCCGCGAAGAAAGCCGAGCCGGCGAAGAAGACCGCCGCGAAGAAGACCGAGCCGGCGAAGAAGACCGCCGCGCGCAAGACCGCACCCCGCAAGAGCGCCTGACCGTACGGCGGCGACGAAGGGTGTCCGCCGGACCGGGTACGCTCCGCCGGCCGTTGGCCACCGGAGGAGCCCCCCATGCCGTACACCCCTGACCTGGACCGGTTGTTGACGCCCGGTGCCCGCTTCACCGACGAGTACGGCGCGTACCTGATCGAGGCCCACCCCGTGGATGACGTCGTGCTGCCCACCGGCCGGGTGGTCGGGTGCGACCCGCTGGTCTGCCCGGAGGCCGAGCCGTACACGGTGACCGTGGCGCCGGGGCGGTATCCGGCCCGCGCCTGGGTGGCCGTGGTGCTCCGCGAGGGCGCCGAGGTGGACCGCCGGGTGGCCGCGCTGCAACTGGTGGTCTCCGACGAGCCGGCGACCCGCTGGGAGCCGGCCGTCGCGGGCGACCAGGACGTCGCCGCGCTCGGCCCGGACGACTACTTCGGGTACGGGGTGGACGCGGGCGCCGGGACGCTCGCCGACCCGACGGCGCTCGCCGTCCTCGACGGCTGGGACCACGACCAGGTGGAGGAGGTGTTCATCCCCGACGAGCTGCCCGTGTCGCCGGTCCGGGGCCTGATCACCGCCGTCCTCGACGAGGCCACCGGCGCCAATGTCGTCACCGTGGCCACGGGTTGGGGGGACGGTTGCTACGGCACCTGGATCGGGCGCGCGGCCGACGGGGGCGTGACGTCGTTCGTGACCGACTTCATGGTGATCCCGAAATAACGTCCCGCGAGGGCGTCGCTGGGCGATCCTCGGCAGCCGGGGCGGGCACGGCAGGCCGCCGGGCGGGTACCGTGTGCGTCGGCTTTCCCCCCGGCACCGGGTGCCGGCCACACCTTCGCAGCAGGGAGTCGACGACGTGAGCGAGCGCACGCAGGAGAACCGGTCGGAGGGCCAGAGCCCGGCGACGAAGGCGGGTCGGCGGTTGGCCGCCCAGCTGGCCGCGCAGAAGGCCGCCGAGGCGAAGCGCCGCCGCCAGGCGTGGGCGGGCGGTCTCGCCGGCGTCGCCGTGATGGCGCTGCTGATCGGCGGTTTCGTGTGGATCGACCGGAACCGGAGCGACGACAAGCCCGCCAACCAGGCAGGCGCGACCCCGTCCGCCTCCGCCCCGGCCGCGGACGCCCCCACCGCGCCCCCGGCTCCGCAGCTGCCCGCGGGCGCCGACCCGGCGCTGGGCACCAAGCCGAAGGTGACGGCGGGCACGGGTGAGCTGAAGAAGCTCACCGTCACCCCGATGATCAAGGGCGCCGGCCCGGCGGTGAAGAAGGGCCAGACCATCACCACCAACTACGTGGGCGTCTTCTTCAAGGACGGCAAGGAGTTCGACTCGTCCTGGAACGCCGGTCAGCCGGCCAGCTTCCCCATCGGCGTGGGTCAGGTCATCCCCGGCTGGGATCAGGGTCTGGTGGGTGTGACCGTGGGCAGCCGGGTGCAGCTCGACATCCCGGGCGAGCTGGCGTACGGCAACGACGAGGCAGCCGCAGGCGGTCGTCCCACCGGCCCGCTGCGCTTCGTGGTGGACGTGCTCGCCGCCCAGTGACCCGTCCGCTTCGCCCCGGTTGTCGTCCGGGCGCGATGGGGTTGTTCACATGGGGCTTCCGGCCGGTTACCCACCGGCAGTAGGTTCGGCGTCACCCCGGGCGGCCCGCCGTCCGGGGTGACCATGCGGACCGGGGACGCGGAGGTGCACGTGACGGCGCTGGACGAGCCCGGGCGGACCGCCCGGCTGATGTGGACGCACTTCGAGCCGGTGCACGCGGTCACCTACTTCCACCCTCGGGCCCGCGCGGCGCACGAGGCGGTCGGGCTGCGCGGCTACTGGCGGGGCTACTTCGCCGGCCGGGCCGCGCCGCTGGGCGCCGCCGAGGCCGCCCCGGTCATCGCCGCGTTCTTCAACTTCGCACCCCCCATGGTGAGCCGAGCCCTGCCGGCGGTCTGGCGTCTGACCACTCCGCAGGAGGCGCTGCGCGCCCGGCTGACCGGTGCCGTGCAGGCCCTCGCGGAGCTGACCTACGAGCTGCCCGAGGCGCACCTGGCCGAGGCCGCCGACCTGCTGGAACGGGCCGCCTCGGCGGCGCAGACCGCCGGTCGGGTGCTCGGCGCGGCCAACGCGGCGCTGCCGGTCGGGGAATACCCCCTCGCCCGGCTCTGGCAGGCCGCCACCACGCTGCGGGAGCTGCGGGGTGACGGCCACAACGCCGCCCTGGTGGCCGCCGGCCTGGACCCGGTGGAGACGCTGGCCTGGCGGGTCGCGGTGGACATGTCGGCGGAGAACCTGCTCGGCCGGGGCTGGTCCGAGGAGCAGTGGCGGGCCGCCCGCGAGCGGCTGGCCCAGCGCGGCTGGCTGACCGGGGACGGCACGGCCACCGACGTCGGTCGCGCCGGGTTCCAGGCGATCGAGGACGCCACCGACCGGTCCGCCGCACATCCGTGGCTGGCCCTCGGCCCGGACGACACCGACCGGCTGCGTGAGCTGCTGGAGCCGATGGCCCGGTCCTGCCACACGGTGATCCCGCCGAACAGTCCGATCGGGCTGCCCGCGCTGCCCGGCTGACCGACGGTCCACCTCTCGGGCAGGATGGGCCCGTGGTGGATGCGGTGGTTTTCGACCTGGACGGCGTGATCGTGGATTCCGAACCGGTCTGGGAGGAGGTCCGGCGGGCGTACGTGGCGGCACACGGTGGGTCCTGGCAGCCGGACACCCAGCGCCGGCTGATGGGCATGAGCACCGGTGAGTGGGCCCACTACCTCAGCGGTGAGCTGGGCGTGCGCCGCAGCGCCGAGCAGGTCGCCGACGAGGTGGTGCGGGAGATGGCCCGGCGCTACACCGAGCACGTGCCGCTGATCGACGGCGCCGACGAGGTCGTACGCCGGCTGGCCGCGCGGTGGCCGCTGGGGTTGGCCAGCTCGTCACCGACCCGGCTGATCGCGGCGGCGCTGGACGCCACCGGCCTGGCCGGCGCGTTCGGCGCGACCCTCTCCACCGAGGAGACCGAGCGGGGCAAGCCGGCGCCGGACGTGTACCTGACCGTCGCGCGGCGCCTCGGCGTCGACCCGACCCGTTGCGCGGCCGTGGAGGACTCGTCCAACGGCGTGCGGTCGGCCGCGGCGGCGGGCATGCGGGTGGTGGCGGTGCCACACCTGTCGTACCCCCTCGACCCGGACGCCGCCGGGCTCGCGGTCGTGACGCTGGGGTCGATCGGTGAGTTGACGCCGGAGCTGGTGGCCGATCTGGTGGCGTGACGTGTCAGGCGTCACCGCCGTCCGGTCCCTGCCGCGCTATACGGTTTTTCCGGGGCCGGCGGGGTCGGCATGACGGGGACTGAGCGGGGTACCGCAGCCGGCGGTGCTCGACCCGGGTGCCAGTCGCCGGACGGGTGAGGAGACCACGAATGAAGGCCATCGTGTACGAGCGCACCGGCGACCCTTCCGTGCTGGAGCTGGTCGACCGGCCGGTGCCGGAGCCGGGGGCGGGCGAGGTGCTCGTCCGGCTGGCGGTGTCCGGGGTGAACCCGACGGACTGGAAGTCGCGGCGGGCCTTCCCGCCGGACGGGTGGCAGATCCCCGGGCAGGACGGCGCGGGCGTGGTCGAGGCGGTCGGCGAGGGGGTCGACCGTGAGCTGATCGGCCAGCGGGTCTGGATCTGGGAGGCGGCCTGGCAGCGGCCGTGGGGCACCGCCGCGGAGTACACGCTGGTGCCGGTGCGGCAGGCGGTTCCCCTGGGCGACGCCTCGTTCGAGCTGGGAGCCAGCCTGGGCATCCCGTTCCTCACCGCGCACCGCTGTCTGACGGCCGGCGAGTTCATGCCCGACGCGCTGCGCGCCGGTGCGCTGGCCGATCACACCGTGCTGGTGCAGGGTGGGGCAGGCGCGGTCGGCAACGCGGCGATCCAGCTCGCCCGCTGGGCCGATGCGACAGTGATCGCCACGGTGAGCAGCGCGGAGAAGGCACAGCTCGCGGCGGCGGCCGGCGCCTCCTATGTGATCAACTATCGCGAGCAGGACGTGGTCGAGGAGGTCGGCAAGATCGCTCCCCACGGCGTCCACACGATCGTGGAGGTCGCGCCGGCCACGAACGCGGCGGCCGACGTGCAGATGATCCGGCAGGGTGGCGCGGTCTGCGTGTACGCCGACAACGGCGGCACCGAGGTGACGCTCCCGATCCGCCCGCTGTACGTGGTGAACGCCCGCTGGCAGTTCGTGCTGGTCTACACGGAGCCGAAGGCGGCCAAGGCGCAGGGTGTGATCGACGTAGCGGCGGCGGCCAACCAGGGCGGCCTCCGGGTCGGGGCGGACGCCGGTCTGCCGCTGCACCACTATCCGCTGGCCGACACGGCCGCTGCGCACCAGGCGGTTGAGGACTCGGTGGTGGGCAAGGTGCTGATCACCACCAGCGACGCCTGAACGGGTCGCTGGACACCCGATTTCCCCGTCATCAGGACAGACGCGAACAATTTTCGCAACAATGACGGTGCGGGATAACCCCGCGTGGAGCGGGCGGCCCCGGCGCGGTGCGAACGCCGGGGCCGCCCCTGGGGAGGAATGTCAGGAGTACTCCCTCTGCCCAATAGGCGACAGTGCCCGGTAAAACGTTACGGTGCTGTCAGCTCCCGGACAGTCAGCCCACCGTCGGCGTACCGCGAACGGACGACCTTCTTGTCGAACTTGCCGACGCTGGTCTTCGGCACCGTGTCGATGAACGCCCACCGCTCGGGCAACTGCCACCGGGCGATCGAACCGGCCAGGAAGTCCCGCAGCTCCTCGGCGGTCA
The DNA here is from genome assembly GCF_045161355.1 of Micromonospora sp. NBC_00617. Lineage (NCBI taxonomy): Bacteria > Bacillati > Actinomycetota > Actinomycetes > Micromonosporales > Micromonosporaceae > Micromonospora > Micromonospora sp. NBC_00617. The sequence continues at coordinate 5,388,933 of NZ_CP107751.1, forward strand.
CCGACGCGCCCTCGCGGACCACCACGGTCGCCAGTGGCCGCTCGTCCCACCGCTCGTCCGGCACGCCCACCACGCACGCCTCCAGCACGGCCGGGTGCGCCATCAGCGCGTTCTCCAACTCCACCGACGAGATCCACTCACCGCCGGACTTGATCACGTCCTTCGCCCGGTCGGTCAGCGTGATGTACCCGTCCGAGGAGAGCATGCCCACGTCGCCGGTACGCAGCCAACCGTCGCGGAACTTCTCCTCATCCGGGGCGTCGTCACCGACGTACCGCGCGGTCACCCACGGCCCGCGGACCTCCAACTCGCCCACGGCCGTGCCGTCGGCGGGCAGCGGCTCGCCCAGCGGCCCGACGATGCGCGCCTGCACCCCGGCCGGCACGCGACCCTGCGTGTAGCGGTAGCGCCAGGACTGCTCGCCGGTCGCCCCCGCCGGCGGGCGGGAGACCGACCCCAGCGGCGACATCTCGGTCATCCCCCAGGCGTGGATGACGTCGATCCCGTGCCGCTCGTCGAACGCGTGCATCAACGCCGGTGGGCAGGCCGAGCCACCGACGATCACCTCGGTGAGCGAGGACGTGTCCACGTCGTGGCTGTCCAGGTAGGCCAGCAGGTCGGTCCAGATGGTCGGCACCGCGCCGGCCAGGGTGGGCCGCTCGGCGGCGATCATCTCGGCGATCGGCGCGGCCTGGAGGAACCGGTCCGGCATGATCAGCGACGCGCCGGACAGGAACGCCGCGTACGGCAGACCCCAGGACATGGCGTGGAACATCGGCACGATGGCCAACTCCCGGTCGGTCGGCCCGAGACCGAAGCCCTCCGGCATGCAGACCTGCAACGAGTGCAGGTAGATGGACCGGTGCGAGTAGGCGACGCCCTTCGGGTTGCCGGTGGTGCCCGACGTGTAGCAGAGGGCCGCGGCGTCCCGCTCGTCCACCTCCGGCCAGTCGTACACCTCGGGCCGGTCGGCCAGCAGCGCGTCCCAGTGGTGCACGGTGATCCGGTCGCCGGCGGCGGCCACCAGCGACGCCGGGTCGCCACCGCCGACCACCACCACGTGCCGCACCGTGCTCAGCTCGCCGATCACCCTGGCCAGCAGCGGAATGAGGGTGGTGTCGACCAGCACCACCCGGTCCTGCGCGTGGTTGGCGATGTAGGCGACCTGGTCGGGAAAGAGCCGGAGGTTGAGGGTGTGCAGCACCGCGCCCATGCTCGGCACCGCGAAGTAGGCCACCAGGTGCTCGTTGTTGTTCCACATGAAGGTGGCGACCCGCTCGTCGCCGGTGACGCCGCACTCGTCGCGCAGCGCGTGGGCCAGCCGGGCGGCGGTGCGGCCCACCTCGGCGTACGTCATCCGGCGGGGCTCGGCGCCCGTCCAGGTGACCACCTCGGCGGTGCCGTGCACCCCTGCGCCGTGGTCGAGGATCCGGGAGACCTGCAGGGGGGCGTCCATCATCGTGCTACGCATGGGTAACAAGCTAGTGTCGGCGGTCACACGTTGGGAACCCCCGTAAATTGTCGCAGGTGAGCATCTCCTGGGCCGACTCATACGTGGGGCAGTTGCGCGCGCTCGCCGGGGACCGGACGCTGATGTTCGTCGGCGCCCGAGCCGTGGTCAGCGACAACGCGGGGCGCATCCTGCTCATCCAACGCTCGGACAACGGCCAGTGGGCCATGCCCGCCGGTGCCATGGAACTGGGCGAGTCGATCGCCGACTGCGCGGTCCGCGAGGTCCGCGAAGAGACCGGACTGCGGGCGCTGCGGGTCTGCGCGTTCGCCCTCTACACCGGCCCGGACCGGACCAGCACCAACATGTACGGGCACACGTACCAGGTCTTCACCACCGCGTTCAAGGTCGAGGAGTGGGACGGGCAGCTGACCCGGGTCACCGACGAGACCACCGACGCCGGCTTCTTCCCCCGCGACAGGTTCCCCACTCCGCTCTCCGGATCGGTGTTGGAAACCCTGGCCGACCTGGACGTCTTCGAGCAGACCAACCGACTGATCCTCAAGTAGCGAGCTTGGTCGGCTCCAGATCACGGAAGTCGGGGCATGCGCCGTTCGGCTGAGGCGGCTGGATGACGCCGACCGCCCCGGGGAGATTCCGGGACGGTCGGACGGGCGCGGTCAGATCATCGTCTGGGACTTGGACTCCATGTCCGCGGCGGCCTCTTCCTTGGACTCGCGCGTCAGCGGCTTGCCGCCCGCCGCCGCGGCCTTGCCACCCAGCGGGTCGGCGCCGCCGGTGACGCCCTCCGGGGCCGCCCCCCGCAGGGTGTGGTTGGGCAGCGCCAGGGTGACCAGCACCGCCACGATGGCGACGAGCCCGGTGGTCAGGAAGACCAGGTGCAGCGACTCCACGAACGACGCCTGGATGGCGGCCCGGACGGCGCCGGGCAGGGCCATGATGGTCGCCGGGTCGTTGATCGAGATGTTCGTGCCGCCATTCGCCGCGACCGCGGCCCGCTGCTCCGGTGGAAGCTGGGCGATCGCACCGGGCAGCCGGTCGGCGAGCTGCGAGTTGAGCCGCGACGAGAGCACCGTGCCGAGGATCGCCACCCCGAACGAACCACCCAGCGACCGGAAGAACGTCGCCGACGAGGTACCCGCGCCCAGGTCGCGGACGGAGACCGCGTTCTGCACCGCGAGGACGAGCGACTGCATGCACAGGCCGAGGCCGACGCCGATCACCACCATGAAGCCGAACGCCATCCAGAGCGACGTGCCCACCTGCAACCGCGTGAACAGCAGCATGCCGAGCACCAGGGTCGCCGCCCCGGCCACCGGGAACCACTTGTACCGGCCGATCCGGCTCATCGCCCGTCCGGTGAGGATCGAGGTCACGATGATGCCGGCCATCATCGGCAGCATCAGCAGACCGCTGCGGGTCGGCGAGGCGCCCTTGACGATCTGGAGGTACAGCGGGATGAAGATGATCGACCCGAACATCACCAGACCGAGCACGAAGCCGGCGGAGTTGGCCAGCGCGAACGTGGCGCTGCGGAACAGCCGCAGCGGGAGGATCGGCTCGGCGACCCGCGCCTCCTGAAGCACGAAGAGCACGGCCAGCACCGCACCGGCGACGAAGAGGCCGATGATCAGCCCGGAACCCCACGGGTATTCGTTGCCGCCCCAACTCAGCGCGAGCAGGAGGCAGCTCACCCCGGCCACCAGCAGGCCGGCGCCGAGCCAGTCGATCGCGTGGTCCCGGCGCTCGAACGGGATCAGCCGCATCACGTGGTAGCAGACCACGATGGCCAGGATCGCCAGCGGGACGTTGATGTAGAAGATCCACCGCCAGTCGGTCTCGGCGAAGTACCCACCGACCAGCGGGCCGGCCACCGACGCGATGCCGAACACCGCCCCGAACAGACCCTGGTAGCGGCCTCTCTCCCGGGGCGAGACCACGTCCGAGATGATCGTGAACGCCAGCGTCAGCAGACCACCGGCGCCGAGGCCCTGGATGCCCCGCGTGACGATCAGCTGGGTCATGTTCTGCGACAGGCCGGCCAGCAGCGACCCGAGCAGGAACGTGCCGATCGAGAAGAGGAAGACCGGGCGACGCCCGTACAGGTCGGCCATCTTGCCGTACAGCGGGGTCGACGCGGTCGAGGCGAGCAGGTACGCCGTGACCACCCACGAGTAGTGGTTGATCCCACCCAGCTCGCCGACGATGGTCGGCAGGGCCGTGCCGACGATGGTCTGGTCGAGGGCGGCCAGCAGCATGCCCGTCATCAGGCCCAGCATGAGCAGCCGGATCTGCTGGCGATTCAGTACCGGCGCGGCAGAGGCTTCGGTGGTCATCAAGCCCTCTTTCCCGACCACCGGAGAACATGCCCCATACCCGAGAAAAACCCCACCGCTCCCATACCCCACCCCGCCGCCACCCGGTCGATCATGAAGTTATTGCCACGACACGCCGGGTGAGCCGGCAATAACTTCATGATCAACAGGGTGGGGGGTCAGGGGGTGGTGAAGGTTTGGGTGATCTTTGCGCAGAAGGCGGGGAGGTCGTCGGGCTTGCGGCTGCTCGTCAGGTTGCCGTCCGTCACGCACTCCTCGTCGACCCAGGTGGCGCCGGCGTTGGTCAGGTCCGTCCGCAGGCTGGGCCAGGAGGTGATCCGCCGGCCACGCACCACGTCCGCCTCGATCAGCGTCCACGGGCCGTGACAGATCACCCCGACCGGCTTGCCGGCGTCGAAGAACGCCTTCACGAACCGCACCGCGTCCGGGTCGGACCGCAGAAAGTCCGGGTTCGCCACCCCGCCCGGCAGCACCAGCGCGTCGTACCCGGCGGCGTCCGCCTTGTCCGCGGTGACGTCCACGTCGTACGTCTTGGACTGGTCCAGGTGGTTGAAGGACTGGATGGAACCGGGCTTGAGCGAGACCAGCTCGACCGTCGCGCCGGCGTTCTCGACCGCCTCGCGCGGCTGGACGTACTCGACCTCCTCGACGCCGTCGGCGGCCAGGAAGGCGATCCTCTTGCCCTGCAGTGTCGCTGCCATCTCGGTACATCTCCTTTCCGGGGTACCTCAACTCCGTTCCCGACCACCAACGCCCGAAACACCACACGGCGGTAACGACGGGCACCCCCTCGACGAGGGTGGGACGAAAAGCCGCCGACCCGCGGCGCAGCCGGTCCCGGCGCAGGTTTGTCCCGGGGGCCGCTGGGGACCCGGGGAGGCATGGCAGGAGCAGCAGCGGAACAGCGCCGGCTCGCCACCGTCGTGGAGAGCTGGCTCGGGCGACCGGTCCTGATCATCGGCGACGCCATGCTGGACGAGTGGCGGTTCGCCGACTCCGACCGGCTCTGCCGGGAGGCACCCGCCCCGGTCCTCACCCTGCGCCGACGGATCTCCGCCGCCGGTGGGGCCGCGAACACCGCGGTCAACGTCGCCACCCTCGGCGGTCGAGCCGTGCTGGTGGCGCCGGTCGGCGCCGACGTAGCCGGCGACGAACTGCACGACTGTCTGGACCGGGCCGGCGTCTGGGACCGTACGGTCAACCAGCCCGGTCGGCCCACCCCCGTGAAGCGCCGGATGCTCGCCGGCAACCAGATCCTGCTGCGGGAGGACTCCGGCGACGCGGACGACGCGCTCGACCTGGACGGGGTGGACCGGCTGCTCACGGCGCTGGACTGCGCCACCGAGGAGCTGCGCGCCGCTGCCGGCGGAGAGGCGCCGACCCTGGTGGTCTGCGACTACGGCCTGGGCGCGCTGCCCGCGCCGGTCCGCGCGTGGCTTGTCGAACAACGCGAGCGGTACGCCACGGTCGCGCTGGACGCCCACGACCTCGCCGACTGGCGGGGGCTCGCGCCGACGGTGGTCACCCCCAGCTTCGCCGAGGCGACCCGGCTGCTGGCCCGTACCGGTGGCGCGAACCGCTCGACCGCCGGCACCGACCTGCACCTGGAACACCCCGACAACGATCCCGCCGACGGGCCGTCCGAGTTGAGCGTCGGCGCCGCCCCGGGCGGGGCCCGCGCCGACGACCGGCCCGGCCCGGTCGGCGAGCCCACCCCGAGCGAGGGACGGGTGGCCCTCACCGGCGACGGCCTCAGCGTCACCGGCACCGGCGTCACCGTGAACACCGAGGTCGGAGCGGGCGTGGACCGGGCCGTACTGGCCGAGTCGCGCCTCGCCGAGCTGCGCGCGCACACCGGCGCGGACGTGGTCGCGGTGACCCTGGACACCGACGGCGCGGTGGTCGGCGGCGCGGACGGGGAACGGCGGCGCAGCCACAGCACGCCGGTCCCCGCGAGCCACGCGGTGGGTGCGGGAGACGCGTACCTGGCGGCGATGACGCTGGCCCTGGCCGCCGACGCGCCGCTGCCCACCGCCGCGCAACTCGCCCAGCTCGCGGCCACCATCACCGTCTCCGACACCGGTACCTGCGTGTGCCTGCGCAACGACCTGCTCGCCGCCCTCGACATGCCACCGGAGACCGCCGGGCACCCGGCGGTGGTCGGCACCGACGAACTGGACGCGATCGTCGCCGAGCATCGCGAGGCGGGCCGGTCCGTGGTGTTCACCAACGGCTGCTTCGACGTGCTGCACCCCGGGCACGTGCGCTACCTGGAACAGGCCCGCGCCCTGGGCGACCTGCTCATCGTGGCGGTCAACTCGGACGGCAGCGTACGCCGGCTCAAGGGGCCGGACCGACCGGTCAACCCGGTCGAGGACCGAGGCGCCCTGCTGGCCGCGTTGTCCTGCGTGGATCACGTGGTGGTGTTCGAGGAGGACTCGCCCGCCGCGCTCATCGAGGCGGTCCGACCCGACGTGTACGTCAAGGGCGGCGACTATCCGCCGGAGCTGGTGCCGGAGGCGCCGCTGGTGCGCCGACTCGGCGGTCAGGTGCGCACGCTGGGGTACGTGCCGGACCGGTCCACCTCGGCGATCATCGACCGGATCCGGTCACACAGCCAGGACCCGTCGTCGCACGCCACCGGCCCGTCGCTGAGCCCGCGCACCCAGGCGTCGTGAACCGGCCCCTTGCCCTCGGCACCCCGGCGGAGTTCCGTGCCGACCGGCTGGTCGACGTGTTGGTTCCGACCCGTAACCGGCCCGCCGAACTGGCCGTCACCCTGGCCGGGCTCACCGCCCAGGGCGGGGTTCCCGGCTTCGGCGTGGTGGTCAGCGACCAGTCCGACGGAGATCCGGCGTACGCCCACCCCGCCGCGGCCACCATGGTCCGGGCGCTACGCCACGCGGGCCACCCGGTGCTGTTGACCCGCCGGCTGCCGCGCCGCGGGTTGGCCGAGCACCGCGCCTATCTGCTCGCCGCGTCCTCCGCCCGGTACGTGCTCAACCTCGACGACGACGTCTGGCTGGAACCCGGGGCGCTGCACCGGCTGGTCACCGCGATCGAGGAGCTGGGCTGCGGGTTCGTCGGCAACGGTGTGCACGGCCTGTCGTACACCGACGACATACGACCGGACACGCATCGGCACTACGAGGAGTGGGCCGGTCGGCCTGTCCCGGAGCGGATCCGGCCGGGCACCCCCGAGTGGGACCGCGCTCGCATCCACTCGGCGGCCAACCTGCTGCACGTCACCGCCGAGCTGGCGCTGCCGCCGGGCGCGTGGCGGGCGTACAAGGTGTCCTGGATCGGCGGGTGCGTGCTCTACGACCGGGCCAAGCTCGTCGACGCCGGGGGCTTCGACTTCTGGCGGCGGGTGCACGAGAGACACCAGGGCGAGGACGTGGCCGCCCAGCTCGCGGTGCTGGCCCGCCACGGCGGGGCGGGCATCCTGCCCAGCGGCGCCTACCACCTGGAGACCCCCACCACGGTCACCGAGCGGGACGTGGAAGCGTGGGAGGTCGTCCTCGCCGACGAGGACACCCCACAGCCGGCCTGAGCGCCGCCTACGGGTTGAGCAGTTCGCGGGCCGATTCCAGCACCTCGGCCACCGGCACGTCGGTGACGAACGAGTCGCGGTGCGGGCACTCGCCGTCACCCGGCCGGTGCGGGTAGATGCCCGGCGTGCAGTCCACGCCGCAGACCGGGCAGTGCACCATCCAGGAGCTGATCGGCCGGTGCCGGCCGCGCAACGGCGTCGCCGTGTTGATCAGGTTGCCGACCCAGAAGATGCCCACCGTCGACGTGCCCACCGCGGCGGCCAAGTGCAGCGGGCCGGTGTCGTTGGAGACGACCAGCGCGCAACCGGCGTAGCAGCCGGCCAGCCCACCGAGGCTGAACGTGCCCACCTGCGGCCGGACCGGCACCCCCGCCGCCGCGACCACCTGGTCCACCACCTCCCGCTCGGAGGGCGTACCGGTCACCAGCACCTCGTACCCGTCGCCGTGCAGCGCACGGGCCACCTCGGCGAACCGCTCGGCCGGCCAGCGACGCCGGGTGTCGGAAGCGCCCGGATGCAGCGCCACCCGAGGGCGGGCCGGCGGGCCCAGCACCCGCTCGGCCTCGGCCCGGTCCGCGTCGGTGACCGCGAGCGTCGGCACGATGGTGGTCGCCGGAGCGCCCACCAGGGCCACCGTCTCCAGATAGCGGATCACCTCGTGCTGGTAGTACACGTAGCGGAGCCACCGGTCCAGCGGCGGCGCGTCCTCGGCGCGCAACCCGACCGTCACCCGGGCACCGAGGCTACTGATCAACGGGTTGGAGTTGGCGCCACCGCCGTGGACCTGCACCGCCAGGTCGAAACCCTCGCCGCTGGCCGCCGCCACGAAGTCGTCGATCGTGGACGCCGGCTCACCGGCCTCCGGCTCCCGGATGCCCGGGCCCGGCGGCACCACCAGCACCCGGTCCACCGGGCCGGGCCGGTCGCGCCAGAGCTTCGCGTGCCACGGCGCCCCGAGCAACACGATCTCCGCCGAGGGGTACGCGGCGCGCAACGCGTCCAACGCCGGCAGAACGAAGATGAAGTCGCCGAGGGCGTTGGCGCGCAGCACCGCGATCCGGCGCACGTCTTCGACTCGCCCCGCCGTCGGGCCGAGCAGGGACGGGGTGACCACGTGGACGCGCTACTCCCGGTCGATCTCGCCGACGCTGTCCGGGTGGTGCAGCTCCCGGTCTGCGGCGGGATCGGCCGCTATCGGCGTACCACTGGAGAGGCCGCCCGAGCGCGGCCCGGTGCGGCCGACGGTGATGGTGCGCGCCGTGGGTCGCGCCGCCCGGGGCAGGCGGACGCGCAGCAGCCCGTGGTCCATCACCGCGTCGATGCCGTCCGGGTCGACCCGGGACGGCAGGTCGATGCGGTACTCGAAACCGCGCGTCTCGAAACCACCGGGAATGCCCTGCTCGGCGTTGACCTCCGCCTCGGAGCGGGCCCGCACGCACAGCTCGCGGTCGTCCAGCTCGACGGCCACCTCCTCGGGCGCGACGCCCGGCAGCCGGACGACGACCTGCCAGCCGTCCGCGGTCTCGGTCAGCTCGACGTCGGACGACCCGGCCCGGCCGCCGACCAGCCTGCTCAGCTCGGCGCGCAGCGACTGCAACTCGCCCATCGGATCCCAGCCCTGTTGCCGGCCGCGCCACCCCCGGCCGAAACCGCCGGTCTGCTGCTGCTCGCTCATCGCACGTCTCCGATCCGCCGGGTGGCCGTGGTGTGCCGCAGTGAGCTGGGCGCATCCAGACCGGCGTCGCGGTCGACGCCCACACCGAGCCGGTCGACCAGCTCGCCACCGAGCCAGGCGCTGACGCCGAGGATCGCCACCGCGACAACCTCGATGGCGATCAGCGCGCCACCGGCGGCCCGCGAGTCGGCGTTGAGCCGGACCACCCACACGGCGGCGAAGAGCAGGATCACCGCGAGGTTGGCGCCCGCGTGCAACAGACCCACCCGCTTCGCGCGGGTGCCGGTCGGGATCGCCAGCAGGTCGAACGAGCCGGCCGCCGCGGCGAGCAGGCCGCCGATCAGGCCGACGGTGATGTTCCAGTACGCGACCTCGCCGAGGAAGTCGGGCCCGCCGACCGCGTCGATGATGTCGAAGAGCAGCGCGGTGACCAGCAGCGCGACCGGGAACATGACCAGCATCGGATGGACTGGGTGCCCCAGCACCTTGAGTCGGCTCTCCATCTCCCGGCCTCCACTGGTCGGCTTTGCTGCGGACGGTATGAGCGGCGGGCGTGTCGGGTGAGGCCGTACCCCCGGCGACCCGGGCAAACCTCGCGCTGGCCACGCGGGCCTAGGCTGGCGACGGTGGCGCCGCCACCCGGGTCAACGGTTGGGGGAGGATCGCGTGACGGTGGAGATCACCTCGCACGAGGAATTACGCGAACTGCTCGGCACGCCGGGCGTGCGCGCCGCCAACAAGGACCGCGCCCGCCTGCACGAGCGGGACCGGCAGTGGCTCGCCGCGGCGCCGTTCTGCCTGGTGGCGACGGCGGGCGCGGACGGCAGCTGCGACGTCTCGCCCAAGGGCGACCCGGCCGGGTTCGCGCTGGTGCTGGACGACACGACAATCGCCCTGCCGGAGCGGCCGGGCAACAAGCGGGCCGACGGCTACCGCAACATCCTGGACAACCCGCACGTCGGGCTGCTCTTTTTGATCCCGGGTCGCACCGACACGCTGCGCATCAACGGGCGGGCCCGCCTGGTACGCGACGCTCCCTGGTTCGACGACATGGTCGTCAAGGGGCACCGGCCGGTGCTCGCCGTGGTGGTGGAGATCGAGCAGATCTTCTACCACTGCGCGAAGGCGTTCCTGCGGTCCGCGCTGTGGCAGCCGGAGACCTGGCAGCCCGACGTGCTGCCGTCCCGCGCCCGACTGATCAAGGAGGTCGAGGTGCCGCCCGAGAGCCTGGAGGACCTGGAGAGGCACTACGGCCCGGAGTACGCCAGGAAGATCTACGTCTGACCCTACGGACGGGTCAGGCCGGTCACTCCGGGGTGACCGACACCATCCACAGGTGGCCGTCCGGATCGGCGAAGACGCCCGCGTACCCCCAGGGCTGGGTGGTCGGCTCGGTAAGGACCTCGCCGCCGGCGGCACGCACCCGCTCGACGACAGCGTCCGCCTCGGCCGGGGTGGCGGCGCCGAGGCCGAGCAGGCACTCGCTCTGCCCCCGCTGGGCGACCTCGTGTCCACCGATCACCCAACCGAAGCCGCCGGTCGGGATGAGCATCAGGCGCAGCCCGTCGTTGACAACGAACTGCAGCGGCTCCGGGATGCCATCATCGGCCAGTTCACCCACCGCTTCGAGGCCGAGACCGTCGCGGTAGAAGCGGTACGAGGTCGGACGATCGGCGATCGGCAGACTGATGATCAATGGCGCAGCGGGCACAGACAGCACCTCCACAGGTTGGTCGGACACGGCCACCGGCTCGGGGATGAGGACCGCGTTTCCAGTATGGACAGGGGGACTGACACTCGTAACACAGCCGGGGACGATCGCCCCCCCTTTCGACCCCCGTCCTCTAGCGTGGCCGCCATGAGTGTCGACGGTTGGTTGGCAGACACCCGTACGTCCTACGACACGGTCGCGGTCAGCTACGCGCACCTGGTCCGCGACTTCCTGGCGCAGGCACCCTATGAGCGGGCGGCTCTGGCGTTGTTCGCCGAGGGCGTAGGCGCCGCAGGTGGTGGTCCGGTCGCGGACGTGGGCTGCGGACCGGGTCGCATCACGGCGCACCTGAACGAGCTGGGCATCGCCGCCTTCGGGATCGACCTCTCCCCCGGAATGATCGCGGTGGCCCGCCACGACCACCCCGACCTGAGATTCGAGGTCGGCTCGATGACCGATCTCGACCTGCCCGACGGCTCGGTGGCCGGCCTGGTCGCCTGGTACTCGCTCATCCACATTCCCGACGAGCGGCTCGGTCAGGTCCTCGCGCACTTCCGGCGGGTGGTGCGCCCCGGAGGCCCGCTGCTGGTCGGCTACCACGTGGGCGACGAGACGACGCTCAAGACCGAGGGATACGGCGGCCACCCGATGAAGATCCGCGTGCACCGCCGCCGACCGGCCCAGGTCGCGGCCTGGCTAGGCGACAACGGGTTCACGGTCGAGGCCGAGATGACCGTCACCTCGCCCGAGAGCAAGCTCGGCGGCATCACCTTCGGACGACGAGAGCCCTGACCGCCCGGCGAGCACGGCGAAGACGAGCGGCGGCGAAACTCCGTGGACCAGCACCGGCCATGATCGGGAAACTGCCGGGATGGAACCGACACAGACGGCGCTCATCGTGCCGATCCCCGAGGCCGAGGAAGCGGTACGCCGGTTTCGGGAAGCTCTCGACCCCGCTGCCTCCTGGGGCGTGCCGGCACACGTGACCGTCCTCTACCCGTTCCTGCCTCCGCAGCAGATCAACGACCAGGCCCGGACCGTGCTGCGCAAGACCATTGCCGGCATACCCCGGTTCGACGTTGCGCTGACTCACATCGGCTGGTTCCGTGACACGGTCGTATGGCTTGCCCCGCAGCCAGACCGTCCATTCCGCAACCTCACGGCGGCGGTGTGGCAGCGGTTTCCCGAGACCACCCCCTATGCCGGGGCGCACACCGAGGTGGTGCCGCACCTGACCATCGGTCATGACGCCCCCAATCCCACCCTGAGCCACGCCGCGGAAACGGTCTCCGCGCAACTGCCGATCAACGCGGCCGTCGACATGGTTCGACTCATCGCCGGAACGCCGGGCCTGAGCCCTTGGCGTACCGTCTGCGAGTTCCTCCTGGGGGCGGATCTCTGAGGACGTGCCGGCCTTCCTCGGCGTACCGGGTCAGCACCCTCTATCAGTGGCGCTACCGCCGGCGTCCCGGGTGGGTCGGCACCTGCGCTACGACCAGGCTCGGGTGCAGAGCAACGTCTGGACGTGTACGCGGGCCTGTTCGGTGACGACCTGAACGCGGTCACCAACCGGCTGGACGAGGCGGTCGCTGCGCGGGATGCGGACTATTTGCGGACCGGCACGGTCGGCGGCCCTGTCGTCGACCTCGGGAAACGGCGAAGCCCAGGCCGTTGACCTGGGCTTCTGTGCCGAGCCGCCTGACGGAATCGAACCGTCGACCTACGCATTACGAGTCGGTACCCCGGTGCTGGTCCACCGCCTGGTCCTCGCGCACGACATCGTGGCGAGGTCCGCTGTTGTCCGCTACTGACCGCCGGTTTGGCTGCTCCCTTGGCTGCTCGACGAGGTAATGCGCCGTGGTCGACTCGGGGCAGCCGGTCTCGCGGCTCTGCCGTTGCCGAACGCGGCTATCCTTCAGCGATGCGGCGTGCACGCAGGCGACCAGCCCGTCGTCCGAGGCTGAAACATCTACCAAGCGCCGTGCGGGAAGCCGACTGGTTAACACGTCTCGTGTCCGGCGTGATGGTCTCCATCGCCTTGGCGGTCACGCTGGCGTGGTGGTTCCTCGTTCTGCCTGATGCCTGGGATGGTGTCAGGGCCATCGGCTGGGGGGTACCCGGCTCCGCCGCAGTGACCTGTGAGGAGAGCACAGCGGCAAGGGACCCGCAGTTCTGGACCCTTGGCTGGACCTGCGCCGGCCCCTTTACCTCCAACACCGGTGACTTTCACCTCGACTCGGTGCGACTGTTCATGCACGGCGATGAGCCGCCGGGACCTACCGTGGCCGGCCGCGTGAGCGGCCCGGGAGCGGAATGGATGTGGCCTGATGGCGAGATTGAGTGGGCCTTCGCAGTAGCGCTGGCCATCGGCCTGCCGATTCTCGCCGTCTACCCCTTCAACGCTGCCATTGACCTGCTTGAGCCGTTGAACGGCTGGCCCAAGCCGAGACGAAAACCGCGCGACGGCCCTCCCCAGATGGGCAATCGCGCGCGGCGCCGCCGTCGAAAGCGGCGACCGGGCCGTGCTGACGCCAAGGGGACTGGACGGGTAGCCGAACCTGGTCGGTGAACCGTGGCAAGCGAGCGGACCCCGCCGGGGGTTCCGGTCTCGGATTGTCGGCCGTTGTCAGGTGGTGCGTAGCCGCGTCGACGAGCAGGTGCCGAGCCTCGACGGTTCGCGTTCGGGTCTGCCCCGCATGAAGGCTCGCGCTGCCTTCTTGCTGCCTCGATGCCTGACGCCTCGCTTACAAGCTCTGTGCACCTCGTCTGCGCTCGTCCGGGACCGGCTGCACGCTCGGAGCTTCATCCATGCTCGGACTCGTCAGCATGCTGGCGTCTGGCACGGCTGCTGTCAGCGGTGCTGTCGACAGGCGTCTCGCAGGCGACCCTGGACGACCCCCGCCGAGGGATGCGGTCCCAGACTGCCGGCCGCTGCCAGCTGGTGCCGCCCCGCGTCAACGAGCAGGTACCGGACGTCGTCGATTCGAGTTCGAGGTAACCCGCGTCGGCACTCTCGCTGCCTCTCTGCTGCCTCGTTGCCTGACGCTTCGGTTCCAAGCTCTGTGCGTCGCGTCCGCAGGTGTCGGCAGCCACCTGTTGCCGCGGCACGTCGGTGGAGCCGGCACCTCCCCGCGCTTTCGCCTCGGAGGCCGAACTCGTCCGGCTGCATTGGCAGTGGTGCGCCTCGCCGGACTCCGTGAGTCCGCACCTCATAAGGACCAGCGTGTTGCTGGTGGATTCCAAAACGAGGCAAAGCCTAATGCTTGAATCGGACATTCGGCTATTTGACTGCCTTCACTGTCTGCCGTCGACCCGCCCTCCTAGGGGAGGCGGGGCACTGCCCGGCCCGCCACGTCAAGCGGGCCTTGACGCACGTTCGGACGCTGGCGGGTCGGGCGGTGGTCTGCTCGGCTTGCCCGGGTCGATGGCAGGCGGGATGGCCTACCGCAACCACCCTCGACCCGGCGCCCGCCGTCGGAGCCCTGGCCATCCTGGAGCCGGAGCGCCCCCGCCGGAGGCGCAGTAGCCGCAACCCCTCGTGGGCGCCGCCTCTTCGCCGACGCGGCTGGCGTGCGCTCTCCGACGCCGCGCGGGCTCGTGGTCGCGCGGCCCCGCCGGCTGCCGGCCCACCACCTCCCCACATCAACGGCCTGTCGTGCTGCGGCGGCCCCTTGGGCTTCCCGCTTCTGCGCCAGCCGACGGGCGTGTTGCGTGGCCGGAGTCGGAGCGCCAGCGGAGCGACGGACGCGCGCCCAGGCGGCGGCGCGTGCGGCCCGTTCAGGGCCGCCTTGAAGACGTACAGAAACTTTGAACCACTTCGCCGGCAGCCGGGGGCTCAACCGAGTGCCGGGGCTCCCCTGGCTGCCCTGTCCGCGTCGAGCTTCCTGCTCACGGCGGGCCAGTCTTCGGCGGTGACGCTGTAGTAGATCGAGTGCCGGACGTGGCCGTCGCGCAGGATGCGGTGGTTCCGGAAGGTGCCTTCCTCGGTTGCGCCGAGGCCCTTGATGGCTTGTTGCGATCGGGTATTGCGGCTGTCGGTCTTGAAGGCCACGCGAATGGTGCCCAAATCGTTGAAGGCGTGGCGCATGAGCAGGTGCGACGCCTCGCGGATCGCGCCGGTACGCCAGTAGCTTGGCGTCAGCCAAGCCCACCCGATTTCTAGGCTGTGGTGGTTCGGTGAGATGTCGATGTAGCTGATGCTGCCGACGGCGTTGCCGGAAGTCACGTCGACGATGGCGAAGGCTAGCCGCTCGCCTCTCTGCTGCTCGTCAAGTGCTTCCTGGATCAGCGCCGCCACCGGCTCCTCGTCTGTCGGTGTCGCCTCGTCCAGGTAAGCCCAGACCTGATCGTGGCTCGCCGCTTCCGTGAGATCGCCAACGTGCTTCATCGTCAGCGGCTCAAGCCGAACGATGCTGCCGCGCAACTCGACCGGCCTGACCGTCATCGGCTCTGGCCTCATTCGGCAGACACCTCGTAGACCAAGACGTGCTTGTCACCGGCGAGAAGCTGATCGAAAGCTTCCAGCGGTGTGTCGTCTTCGTCGTAGGCGATCCGCACGGCTCGGACCACGCATACGCCAGGATCGAGCTTGAGGACGTTGCTCTCTTCCGGCGTTGGCATACGGAAGCTCAGCTCGTCGATGTAGTACGAAATCGGCTTCCCGTGCTCTCGCTCCAGCACGGCCAGCACTTTGCCACCGCCGTCGGCACGCCCGTCCACCCGCGTAACGACTACCGGTCGTTCCGAGAAATCATCCGGCGGGCCGGCCTACGGCAGGTTCGTCTACACGACCTGCGGCACACGGCGGCCAGCGTCCTTCTCGCCCAGGGCGTGCCCGCCCGTGTGGTGATGGAGATCCTCGGTCACTCTCAGATCAGCGTCACTCTCAACATCTACGCACACGTGGCCCCTGAGGTCGCCCGGGAAGCTGCGGCACGGCTGGAGGGGGCGCTGTGGTGCGGTGAGTAGGTTGGCTGCTCGCTTGGCTGCTCGGCCCAGCGAAGGCAAGCGAAAGGCCCAGGTCATGATCGGCGATCAAGCCGGTGACCTGGGCCTTTCAATGGAGCCGCCTGACGGAATCGAACCGTCGACCTACGCATTACGAGTGCGTCGCTCTAGCCGACTGAGCTAAGGCGGCAACGATCAGCAAGTGTACGGCACCCCCCGACTCCGGACCGAGCGGGATACCCCCCGCGCCTCCGTAGCACCAACCGGACAACCAGCGCCATCTGGCTATTACCGAACAGCGCCTCGCCCGGACCGGTACTACGCTGCGGCGCGTGAGTGACGAACGCGACGATCACCAGATCCCGGCGGGCGAGCAGCCCGCCGGGGAGCGGGCCCCTCGCCGGCCGCGCTCCACCGATCCGCTGGAGTTGGGCTTCACCCCCCGCAAGCCGGTGCCCTGGCTGGCCCCGTTCCTGTTGATCAGCACCGGCATCCGGACGCTGTTGGCGATCCTCTTCGGCGCCTACCTGGACAAGCGCGAGTTGCAGAACGCCTTCGGCGACGGCATCTTCCGCCAGGCGGGGCCGGACGGTGGGCTCTGGCTCGACTACGTGGCCGACCTCGGTGACGGCTTCCACGCCACCTACTCCGTCGCGTACCTGCTGGCGCAGCCGGAGCTGACCGTGGACGGGCACCGGCTGCCCCGTGCGCAGACCCTGGTCATGGGCGGGGACCAGGTGTACCCGTCGGCGGCCTACGCGGAGTACGAGAACCGGTGCAAGGGGCCGTACCAGGCCGCGCTGCCAGCGACCCCGCCCGACCGTCCCACGCTGTTCGCGGTGCCGGGCAACCACGACTGGTACGACGGCCTGACCGCCTTCCTGCGGCTGTTCGTTCGCTCTCGGGACCGCAACTTCGCCGGCTGGCGCACCGGGCAGTCGCGTTCGTACTTCGCGGTGGAGTTGCCGGCCGGCTGGTGGCTGCTGGGCGTCGACGACCAGTCCGGCTCATACCTGGACGACCCACAGTTGGCCTACTTCGACGAGGTGGCCCGTCGGCTCACCCCGGAGTCGAAGGTGATCATCGCGGCGCCGTCGCCGACCTGGGTCAAGGCCGCCGACGTTCCTACGGCGTACGACTCGATCGACTACTTCGTCCGGACCATCATCGACCCGACCGGGGCGCAGGTGCGGCTGCTCCTCTCCGGCGACCTGCACCACTACGCCCGCTATGCCGGCCCGGACCGACAGTTGATCACCTGTGGCGGCGGCGGCGCGTACCTGTACCCGACGCACAAGCTGCCGGAGCGCATCGAGGTGCCGCCCCGGGACACGCTGGCCCGACGGGCCAGCCGCACACAGCCGTACGACCTGGTGGCCCGCTATCCGGACGCGGCCCGCTCCCGGCGCTACGGCTGGGGCATCTTCGCCCGGCTGCCGTTTCGCAACCCCGGCTTCGCCACGCTGCTGGGCACCCTGCACACCCTGCTGATGCTGGCCATGGCGGGCGCGACGGCGAACTGGGCCGACAGCGCCAACCAGCGACTGTTCAGCGTCCCGCTGGTGCTGATGGTGCTCGTGACGGTGGTGGCGGCGGCCCTGTTCGCCAAGCCGCCCAGCGCCAGCGGCAAGCGGCATGTCCGGCACTGGATTCTCGGCGTCAGCCACGGCGTGGCCCAGGTGGCGCTGGCCGCTAGCGGCACCTGGGTCTGGTTGGCGTTGCCGTTCTACGACTGGCCGTGGCCGCTGCCGGCGGTCGCCGCGGCGGTGCTGTACGGCCCGGTCATCGGCCTGGTGGCCAGTCAGCTGGTGGCGGCGTACCTGCTGGTCGCCAGTGCGTTCGGGGTGAACGTCAACGAACTGTTCGCCGGGCAGGGCATCGAGGACTCCAAGTCGTTCCTGCGGTTGCGCATCGACCCGGACGGCACGCTTACCGTCTACCCGCTCGGAGTGGACCGGGTGGCCCGCGACTGGCAGGTGAACCCCGACCAGTCCCCCACCGCGAGCTGGCTGACCCCCCGTGCCCCGCTAACTCCCCACCTGACCGAACCCCCCATAGTCCTCTCCTGACCCCACCACCTGTCGATCAAGAGGTTTGCGTCATCCGGGGCCGGAATTCTGACGCAAACCTCTTGATCAACAAGGTTTGTCCGGGGGGTGGTTAGGGGGTGTAGTGCTGGTCGTGGGCTTGGCGGGGGGAGCAGACGGAGGCGCGGGAGCAGGAGCAGCGGGAGCCGTCGGCGTCGAGGCGGACGGTGACCGCGTCTCGCGGGACGCTGTGGCCAACCACCCGACCGTCGCCCTCGGGGGTGGAGACACGGCTGCCGACGGCCGGCGCGGTCTCCTGGAAGCGCTGGTA
The DNA here is from genome assembly GCF_045161355.1 of Micromonospora sp. NBC_00617. NCBI lineage: Bacteria > Bacillati > Actinomycetota > Actinomycetes > Micromonosporales > Micromonosporaceae > Micromonospora > Micromonospora sp. NBC_00617. Next base: position 5,406,984 of record NZ_CP107751.1, read on the forward strand.
CAGCGGGTGCCCTCAATTGACCGCAGACAGTACATCCATTAGCTTGACTGAATGACTGATGACCAGGTCAAGGATGCCCCATGACTCCCCGCGCCACCACGATCAAGAGTGCTGCCCGTCGCCGGGCGATGCGGGCTCTCGCCCCGCAGGGCACCGCCCTCCGCGCCGTGCTGTATCTGCGGATGAGCATGGACCGGACCGGCGAGGGTGCCGGCCTGGAGCGCCAGGAGGAAGCGTGCCGGGGGTTGGCCCTGGCCCGTGGCTGGGAGGTGGTCGCCGTTGTCGACGACACCATCTCGGCCACCGACTTCCGGCTCACCGAACGGCCCGGCTGGATGAAGGTCGTCCAGATGATCGAGGACGGCGAAGCCGACCTGATCGTGGCCTGGCACCTGGACCGGGTAACCCGCTCGATGAAGGACCTGGAGGTGCTGATCGAGCTGGCCGTGGAGAAGAACATCGGCCTGGCCACCGCCACCGGGGATATCGACCTGACCACCGACGTGGGTCGGATGGTCGCCCGCATCCTGGCCGCCGTGGCTACCGCCGAGGTGGAGCGGAAGGCAGAGCGCCAGATCCTGCGCAACGACCTGCGGATCCAGCAGGGCGAGCCGCAGTGGATCCGGCGTCCGTTCGGCTACGAGCTGGACGGCACACTGCGGGAGTCTGAGGCGGCGGCTGGCGGCAAGGCGTACCGCGATGTGCTCGCCGGCAAGTTCCTATCGACCGTGGCGCGGGAGTGGAACAAGGCCGGCTTCACGACCACCGCGCCGGATCCGGAGAAGGCTCGGCCTCGCCAGCCCCGCAAGCAGGACTACAACCCGTCCGGGCAGTGGAACAACGTCGCCGTGCGGAACTGGCTGCGCTCGCCTCGGAACATGGGCAAACAGACCCTGTACGGGGAGATCGTCGGCGACGGAAACTGGGAGGCGCTGGTAGACGAGGAGACCTGGTGGGCGGTGGATCGCCTGCTCACTGACCGGGAGCGCCCAGACGGCAACGGAGGCAAGTTGCAGAATCTGCTGTCCGCCATCGCGAAGTGCTCGGTGTGCAACGCGTCGATGGGGGTGGACAGGCGAGGCCGGGAGAAGGACGACCTGGTCTACGTGTGCAAGGGCTGGGCGAACAAGCCGGAGCTGGGCCGGGGGCACTGCTCGATCGGCGTGGACTTCGCCGACGGGATCGTCGTGCGCCGGTTGATCCAGCAGATGGAGAAGACTGGCAGGGTGGCGTTCCATCCGCAGCCGGTCAGCATCGACACCACGCCGCTCAAAGAGCGAGAGAAGGAGATCGCCACGCTCATGGCCGAGCTGGTCGAGGACCGGACCCAGGGGTTCATCACCCGGGCCGCCCTACAGGAGGGGTCCGCGAAGCTCCAGGCCGAGCTGGTCGACGTTCAGACCGCGCTGGCGAAGGCCGGCGCACACGGTGGTCCAGCCGAAGAGATCGACATCGAGGCCGCGTACGAGGAGTTCGATGCCATGGAGTTGGGTGAGCAGCGCCAGATCCTGCGCGACGCCTTCGTGCTGATCCAGGTCCGGCCTCGGGGCAAGGGTCGACCGAAAAAGGGTGAGGGGACCTGGAAGCCTGAGCTGATCGAGTCGCCGTTCTCCCCTGCCTGGCAGTAGGCAAGCAGAAAGCCCCCCTTCCTCGCGATGAGGGAAGAGAGGGCTTCCCCCCGGGCCGGCGGGGACCAAGTTCCGCCATGGCCGGTCAACCGCCTCAACCGCGTCCCCGACAGCCGGTGGGCGTCGACGTGATCGGGGAGATGAAGGCCGGCGACATCGTCCACCTGACCACCGCCGCGAGCGTGCAGTTCCTGCGCCCGATCTTCGTACGCGTCATCCGCAAGTTCCCGAGCGGTACACGTACGAGGGTGGTGTGGATCGAAGGGTACGAGCTGAACGCGGCAGGCGATGCTGTGGCGCGGCGTGAGCTGTACGTGATGCGCGACGGGTGCGCCTACAGGTTCAGGCCCCGCGTCGCGCCACCGATCCGCGCCGCCCGATCCCACGTACCCCGTGAGGGTCGGCCGATGACCACCCTCGAAGGCCACAAGCCGCTTCGCCCGTCGTGGCGCTGTCCGGCGTGCGGCATCCTCTGACCCTGCTCTGCCGCCAAGCTGCGCCTCCTGGGGCAGTACCGCGAGGATCGGCCGGGCTTACTGGCTTACCTCGCCTCGCTTCAGGAGGAGGCGAAGGCCGACCTGACCAAGCTGAACCCGGACACCAAGCTGCCGGACCTGGCCCCGCGTTTCGTCGCCTGGGCTGAGTCCCGATAGACCCCCGGTTCCCCCTGGGGTGGAGGAGGCCCTGCTCTACGGAGTGGGGCCTTCTTCGTATGCCCGGCGCGATCCGCAGACGTCAGACAGCGAGCACCGCTTGGTCTCGCCGCTGGAGAGCTGGCGAACAGTCACCGTCTCGCTCGGGACGTGCCGCGAGACGACCCTGGCCTCGCCTTCCGGGGTGGTAACCCTCTGGCCACTCGTCGGGTATATGCTGCTTCTGTCATACAGTGGGTGCTCGTACTTCAGGCAGCACATCAACCGGCCGCACGCCCCCGAGATGCGCAGCGGGTTCAGCGGCAGATCCTGGTCCTTGGCCATCCGGATGGTCACCGGCTCGAAGTCGGTGAGGAACGTCGCGCAGCACAGGTCCCGACCACACGAGCCGATGCCGCCCTGGACGCGGGCCGAATCCCGTGCCGAGAGTTGCCGCAGCTCGACCCGGCAGTGCAGGGTGGCGCCCAGGTCGCGGACCAGGGACCGGAAGTCCACCCGGTGCGGGGCGGTGAAGTAGACGGTGCTGCGCTCGCCGCCGCCGTCGCCCGAGTTGAGCACGTGGTCGACGGCCACCACCTTCATCGGGAGGCCGTGCGCGCGGATCAGTCGCTTCGCCGCCACCTTCGCCTCGGCCTTACGACGGCGCAGCGCCTCGTCCCGAACCAGGTCGTCGTCGCCGGCCAGCCCGACCAGCCGGGGGAAGCCGTCGGTCTCCTCGCTCACCCACTGGGCGGCCCAGACACACTCGGCCACCTCGGGCCCGTCGTCGGTCGGCACCAGCACCCGGTCGCCCACCTGCGGGCGCAACTCGCCCGGGTCGAGGTAGTAGAGGCGCCCGTACCGGTTGAAGCTGACCGCGCAGAGCATGCCCATCCCCCCACCCTACGACGCATCACCGCAAAGGGCGCACCGGTCAATCCCCACGCCGGCATCCATGACCGTCGACTTGACCCATTGCCGGGCCACCCGTCGTGCCGTTGACCCTCGCCCGGACGGTTGATTCCGGCCGCGGGTGGGGGACAAACGTCTCCGGGCGGCGTTGAGTGGAGGCAGACCTGCGGGGGGTGCAGGGGGAAGACCACGGCGTCGCCGTGGGCGCCGACTCTGCTCGGGCGTCCGCGAGCGACGCCGTGGCCTGTCCGAGGACGCGACGACCGGCTACCAGCCGACCCGGGTGGGCTGGTCGTAGCGGGGACGGCCGTCCATCGACGACCGCCAGGTGGACTCGGCCAGGCTCGGCGACCACTGGCGCAGCAGTGTCTCGGCGCCGTCGTACGCGACGCACAGCACCGCCAGCACCCGCGCGGCGATCTCGGCCGCGTCGGCGACACCCGGCCCGACCGGCGTCAGACGGGTCGGCGGGCCGGTGGCGGTGGCGGCGACCACGGCCACCGCCTCGGCCGAGCGCAGCACGTCGGCCATCGTCCGGGCCAGGGCGAGGCGGCTGCCCTCCACCCAGTCGGCGAGGGCGTCAGCGTACCCGGCGGTGGATTCCAGTCGCCCGACCAGGCTCTCCGGGCCCTCGTCGAGATGGCGCAGCAGCGCGGCGCGCTCCTGCCCGTACGCCGAGGCGGCCGGGCCGGACCAGAGCACCGGGTCGGTGAGCGCCGCGCCGACGTCGTCGTACCCCCGGACCAGCCGGCGCACCGCGTGCCCGGCGCTGGCCAGCGGCGCCGGGTGCAGGTCGAGGAAGCCGCGGACGGCGTCACCCGGCAGCACCTGCATCCGGCGCAGCAGCGGCCAGACCCGGTGCCCCTCGGGAACGCCGGCCGCGAGCAACGCGTCCACCCGGTAGAGCAGGTCGAGGCCCGGTTCGGCGAGCCGGTCCAGTGGGTCCATCACGGCTCCCCGATGATCCGGCGGCGGGCGGCGCGGTCGACCTCGGCGTACCGGTCGGCGGCCTCGCGGACCGCCGAGGAGGCGGCGGCGAGCCGAGCGGCGGCGGCTCGTGCCTCGCGGGCCCGATCGTCGGTGGCGGCGGTCCACTGTCGGTGCAGCGCGCGACCGATCTCGCCGGGGCGGCCCGGGGCGTCCGCGCCGAACGCGGCCTGGGCCGGGTCGCTGGCGGTGACCGAGTGGGACAGCGTGGTCAGCGTGGCGCTCGCCTCGTCGAGCCGGGCGGAGAGCGCGCGCAGTGTGTCCATGTCAGGCCCCCGCGAGCGGTCGGTAGGCGGCGAACGTCTCGTTGTGCAGCTTTTCCCGGGCCCACTCGGCGGCGTCGGCGGCCGCGGTGACCGCGGCCTGCACCGAGCCCGCCACGTCTCGTGGGCTGCGGGTGTGCAACGGCCCGAGGAACCGGACGTCGGTGATCCGCCCGCCGGCGGTGACCACCACCTCGACCAACCCGTCCGGCGACCGGACGGTGACCTCGACGGTCGACACCGCCTGGTCGAACTCGGCCTGCAACGATTCGATGCGGCGGTAGCGCCGCACCGCCTCCTCGATCCAGGCCTCGTCGATCTCCCCCCGCGGCATCGGCGACTCCTCCCGGATGACCCCTCACTGAGCGTGCCGCCACCGTCACCACGGCACACCGGACCGTACCGCACCGCAATCGCGCGTGTCGATGGCTGTGGACAACCGGCTGGAGCTGCGGGTCAGCCCTTCCAGAGGGCGAGCATCATCGCCTCGACCGCGATGCGTGGCTTGACGTTCGCCTCGATCGCCGCCCGGCAGGCGAGAACGGCCTCCAACCGGCGCAGCGACCCCTCGGCGTCCCACTTCTGGGCCCCCGCGCCGGCGAGCGCGGCGGTGTCGGTGTGCACGGGATCGACCGGGGCCCGCAGCGCCATGGTGAGCGCGTCCCGGTAGAAGCCGGCCAGGTCGACGAGCGCCCGGTCCAACGCGTCCCGCTGGGCCCTGGTGGCCCGCGACTTCTGCCGCTTCTCCAACTCCTTGAGCTGCCCGGCGGCACCGCGCATCGCGCCGGCCGCGCCCCGGCCGGTGCCGCCCGCGCCGAGCGCGGTCTCCAGCGCGGCCCGTTCCGTCGCGTCCGCCTCGGACACCGACGCCTCGGCCTCCGCCTCGGCCGCCTCGATCAGCGCGGACGCCGCGTCGAACGCCGCGCCGACGCCGGTCAGCCGGCGCGGCACGGCGAGGACCGCCTCACGCCGCTTGCGGGCCTCCGGATCGCGGGCCAGCCGGCGAGCCCGACCCACGTGCCCCTGCGCGGCCGCCGCCGCCCACTGCGCCACGTCGGGCGCGATGCCGTCCCGACGGACCAGCACCTCGGCCACCGCGGCGGCCGGCGGCTGCCGCAGGGGTACGACACGACAGCGCGACCGGATGGTCACCGAGATGTCGTCCGGGTGGGTGGATGGGGCGCAGAGCAGGAAGACCGTCCGCGGTGGCGGCTCCTCGATGGCCTTGAGCAGCGCGTTGCCGGCCGCCTCGGTGAGCCGGTCGGCATCCTCAATGACGACCACCTGCCAGCGCCCGCCGGACGGGGTGCTGGCCGCACGCAGCACCAGCGCGCGCATCTCGCCGACACCGATGGAGAGCCCCTCCGGCACCACCATCCGGACGTCGGCGTTGGTGCCGCCCATCGTGGTGTGGCAGCCGGGGCACTCGCCGCAGCCGGTGCCGTACGTGCACTGGAGGGCGGCGGCGAAGGCGCGGGCGGCGACCGAGCGGCCGGAACCGGGCGGCCCGGTGAAGATCCAGGCGTGCGTCATCCCGGTGGACGGATCCAGCACGCCGGGCTCGGTGTCACCGGCCTCGGAAGCGGCCTCGCTGGCCGGGCCCGCGGCGACCAGCGCGGGTGCCCGGTCGGCCGCGCCGGCGCGCAGCACGGCCGCCGCCGCGCCGGCGGCCCGGCGCAGTTCGGCGACCGCCTCGTCCTGGCCGACCAGATCGGCGAAGACGTCCGGCATCAGGTCTTGTGCTCCATCGTCACCAACTCCGCGTCGGATAACTCCGGCTGCACCGAGGTGTCCGGGCCCTGCGCGGGGCGGGGGTGCACGATGCCGCCCGGCTTGCCCAGCATCTCCTGCACGCGCCGGACCACCAGCTGAGTGATCTCGTCGACCGGTCGGGACGCGTCGAGCACCAGGTAGCGCTTCGGGTCGGCTGCGGCGAGGTCCAGGAACGCGTAGCGGACGCGCTCGTGGAAGGCGATCGACTCCGCCTCGAGCCGGTCGGCGCCCGCGTTACGCGAGGCCACCCGGGACAGGCCGGTCCGCGGCTCGACGTCGAGCAGTACCACCAGGTCCGGCTTGAGCCCGCCGGTGGCCCAGGAGGAGAGCCAGGAGACCTCGTCGACCGGAAGCGTCCGGCCGGCGCCCTGGTACGCCAGTGACGAGTCGACGTACCGGTCACTGATCACCACACCGCCACGGACCAGCGCGGGCCGGACCACGGCGGCCACGTGGTGCGCCCGGTCGGCGGCGTAGAGCAGCGCCTCGGCGCGCGGGGAGGGCGCCTCGTCGCCGGAGGTGTCCAGCACCAGCGACCGGATCCGCTGGCCGACGGCCGTGGCCCCCGGCTCACGGGTGACCAGGACGTCGCACCCCTGGCCGCGCAGCCGCTCGGCGAGCGCGGTGAGCTGGGTGGACTTGCCGGCGCCCTCGCCACCCTCGAACACCACGAAGAGCCCGGCGGAGACGAACGGCTCGGTCGGCATCAGCGGGCGACCCCGGATCGAGCCCCAGAGGTCGGCGAGGACGGGCACGCCCTTCTTGTCGTCCATCTGGCCGAAGGCGCTGATCCCGGCGAAGATGCCCGCGGCACCGGCGGCGAGCAGCAGCAGCCGGGTCGAGGAGACGGAGATGCCGAGGTCGGCGATGGTCAGTTTGCGGGAGCCACCGACGCCGACCAGAACGCTGCTCAGCCCGATGGCCAGGATCAACACCAGCCGGGTGCCGATCTGCACCACCGCGAAGACCCGGCCACGCACCTCGTCGGCCACCTCGCCGCCCAGCAGCGTGGTGCCGGCCAGGAAGGCCATCCCGGCGCCGGCGCCGACCAGGACCGCTCCGACGATCGCCATGGACAGGTGGATGGCGAAGGCGAGGGTCATCACGGCGGCGCTGGCCAGCACGATGCTCATACCGAACCATCGGCGCCGGGACATCTCCTTGACGATCATCGGACCGAGGCCGATGCCGAGGGCCAGACCGACGAAGATGGCGCCGAAGAGCAGCGAGAACGCGGCGTCGCCGGCGCCCAGCGAGCTGGCGAAGAACTTGGCCGTGCCGACCACGATGCCGCCACCGGCGAACGCGCCGAAGATGCCCAGCACCAGACCACGCACGAGCGGGGTCTGGCCGATGTACTTCCAGCCCTCGGAGAACTGCCGGAACATGCTCTGCTCGGAACGCTCGGTCTCACCGCGTTGCGCCTCGCTGATCTCCTTGATCCCGAAGGCCACCACCAGCGCGGTGGCGAGCCGGGAGAAGGAGTTGAACCAGAGCGCGAGCTGGGCCGGCTCGGCCCAGGAGGGCAGGTCGCCACCGACGGCACCACGGACGCCACGGTCGAGCACGGCAAGGCCGATGGCGGCGGCGACCGGGGTGAGGCCGTACGTGGTGATCAGGGTGAGCTGGTTGGCCGCCTCAAGCCGGGCCCGCGGGATGAGGTTGGGGACCGCGGCCTCCTTGGCCGGGATCCAGAGCAGGGTGATCGACTCGATCAGGAAGGTGGCGATCAGCGCCCAGCCGACCACCAGACCGCCCGCGGCGCCGCTGAGGGCGTAGAGCGGAATGGACGCGAAGAGGACGAAGCGCAGGAGGTCACAGATGACCATCGTCCAGCGCCTGTCGAACCGGTCGGCGAAGACGCCGGCCACCGGGCCGAGCACCAGCGCGGGCAGCAGCCGGATCGCGGTCACACCGCCGAACGCGGCGCCCTGGGCGGTGCTGCCCTGCACCTGGGAGGCGGCGAAGAGAGCGGTGGCCAGCAGACCGAGCCAGTCGCCGAAGGAGGCCGCGCCGAGCACGAGCCAGAGCCGCCGGAACGGCCTGATCCGCAGAACCGAGCGGATCGCGGCGTAGCCGGACGGATCGACCTGACCGGAGCTGGACTGGTTGGCGGCGTTGCCCGACTGGTCACCCGCGCGCGACACGCCGGGCGACTCGCCGCTGTTCTGGCTTTCGATGGCCGTACCTCCACGTGCCGGCCCATCGCTGGGCACCCCCGGTGGAACACTCTAGACCCGGTGGGGGCCGCCCCACCGGCGACATTCTCCTGCTCGCTGAGCCTAGGCCGCCGAAGGCACCGGCCGCAGCCCGGGACGTATGCGAGGGTGTTTCGCATTCACCGTCGGACAGTTAGCGTGCACACGTGGCCATCGAAAGCGACAAACTGCGCGACCGCCTGGACCGGGCGACCGCCCATCTCGACCCCCCGTACGCCGTGGTGGATCTCACCGCCTTCGACGCCAACTCGGCGACCCTGGCCGACCGCGCCGCCGGCAAACCGCTCCGGCTGGCCAGCAAGTCGGTGCGCAGCCGGGAGCTGATCGCCCGGGCGCTCGCCCGACCCGGCTGGCAGGGCGTGATGGCGTTCACCCTGCCCGAGGCGATCTGGCTGGTCCGCGCCGGCATGAGCGACGACGTGCTGGTCGCGTACCCGAGCGCCGACCGGGCGGCCCTCGCCGAACTGGCCGCCGACCCGACGCTCGCCGCCGCGATCACCCTGATGATCGACGGCACCGGGCAACTGGACTTCATCGACGCCGTCCGAGCGCCCGGGCAGCGCGCCGAGCTGCGGCTCTGCCTGGACCTGGACGCCTCCTGGCGACCACTGCGCGGGGTGCACGTCGGCGTCCGCCGCTCGCCGGTGCACAGCGCCCGGGCGGCCGGCGCGCTCGCCGCCGCCGTCGCCGGCCGCACCGGCTTCCGGCTGGTCGGGCTCATGTCGTACGAGGCGCAGATCGCCGGCCTGGGCGACGCGCCGCCGGGCCGGACGCTGCTGGCCGGCGCGATCCGGCTGGCCCAGCGCGGGTCGTACCGCGAGTTGCTGGCCCGCCGGGGCGCGGCGGTGGCGGCGGTACGCGAGCATGCCGACCTGGCGTTCGTCAACGGCGGCGGCACCGGCAGCGTGGCCGCGACCAGCGCCGATCCCGCGGTCACCGAGGTCACCGCGGGATCGGGCCTGTACGGGCCGACGCTGTTCGACGCGTACCGCGCGTGGCGGCCCACCCCGGCGGCGTTCTTCGCCTGCGCGGTGGTCCGCCGGCCGACGCCGGAGCTGGCGACGGTGCTCGGCGGCGGTTGGATCGCCTCCGGCCAGGCCGCCGACAGCCGGCTCCCTCGGCCGTGGCTGCCGGCCGGCCTGAAGCTCGTCGCCACGGAGGGCGCCGGTGAGGTGCAGACCCCGCTCTCCGGCGCGGCGGCGGCCACCCTGCGGGTCGGCGACCGGGTGTGGTTCCGGCACGCCAAGGCCGGTGAGCTGTGCGAACGGGTCAACGAGCTGCACCTCGTCGAGGGGGACGCGGTCGTGGCGACCGTGCCCACCTACCGGGGCGAGGGCCACGCGTTCCTCTGACGGGCCGCCCCGCGCGCCGACTCAGGCGTGCTGGACGGCCTCGGCCTGCTGCTCGGCGGGGCGGCCGCTGTCGCGCCCGTCGACCTGACGATGCAGGTATTCCCGGATCAGCGCCTTCGCCTCGAGCAGCACCCGCTCGTCGCCGTCGGACTTCCGCCGGAACGCGAGCTTGATCAACGCGTCGGCGGCCTCCACCGCGATCTCCAGGACGAAGCGCAGCTTCGGCACGTCGGTGAGCCCGAAGCGCTCGGTGAGCACGCGCGCCAACTGGTCGGCGATCACGCCGTTGTTGTCCCGCTGCTCATCGAGCAGGTGCAGGTCGACCACGTCGCCGAAGTGCAGAGTACGGAAGCCGGGGACGGTGCGGTGCATCGTGATGTACTCGTCGATGCCCGCGTCGACGCCGTCCCACCAGTGGGTCATCTCGTCGGAGGCGAAGCGCTCGTCGAGCCGCTGCAGGTAGGACTCCATCGTGCGCAGGGTCAACGCCTGCACGATCGCCCGCTTGTCCGGGAAGAACTGATAGACCGACCCGATCGCCACTTCGGCCCGCTCGGCGAGCAGGGTCGTCGTCAGACCCTCGTACCCCACCTCGTCGACGAGTTCGGCGCAGGCATCCAACATGCGCTGTACCCGCGCGACACTTCGACCCTGCACCGGTACGCGGCGCAGCGGCCCGGTCGTGGCGGCTGGTGTGGACACTCGGCGCCACCCCCCTTCGACGGATGAACATATCTCCACGTCACGAGTCCGTGACTACCGGTACAACGAGCGGATCGCAATTGCGGTATTTACCAGGTACAACGTTCCTGATATGAAGTCAGTTTCATATTCATGAACGAGGAGCGCGCATGGTCGGCACCGCACCGCTCACCGCCCGCTGGTCCAACTGGGCCGGCAACCAGCGTGGCTCCGCCACCGCCATCCTCCGCCCCGGCTCGGTGGCCGACGTCACCGAGGCCGTCCGCGCCGCCGCCGACGACGGCCGCCGGATCCGGGTGACCGGCAGCGGCCACTCCTTCACCGCCATCGCGCTCGCCGACGACCGGCGGATGGAGCTGTCCGAGTTGGACACCGGCGTCAGCGTCGACGTCGCGCGCCGACTCGTCACCGTACCGGCGGGAATGACTCTGCACACGCTCAACGGACTGCTCGCCCGGCACGGCCTCGCACTGCCCAACCTCGGTGACATCGACGCGCAGACCGTCGCCGGCGCGATCTCCACCGGCACCCACGGCACCGGCGCCGGCTACGGCTGCCTGTCCACCTTCGTCGAGGCCCTCACCCTGGTCACCGGCAGCGGAGAGGTGCTGCGCTGCTCCGCCGACGAGCACCCGGACGTCTTCGCGGCCGCCCGGGTGTCGCTCGGCGCGCTCGGAGTGCTGGTCGAGGTGACCCTGCGCTGCGTCGACGCCTTCGTCCTGCACGCCCACGAACGGCCCGCCGCGCTGGCCGACGTGCTCGCCGACCTGCCCACGCTGATCGGCGGCCACGACCACGCCGAGTTCTACTGGTTCCCCTACACCCCGCGCGTCCAGGTCAAGACCAACGACCGGGTACCCGCCAACGACCGGCCACTGCCCCGCTGGCGCGGCTGGCTGGACGACGACTTCCTCGCCAACACGGTCTTCGCCGGCGCCTGCCGGATCGGCCGAACCGTGCCGGCGCTGGCACCCGGCATCAGCGCCGTCTCCGCCCGCGCGCTCACCGAACGGCAGTACACCGGGCGCTCCGACCGGGTGTTCTGCACCCCGCGCCGGGTCCGGTTCGTCGAGATGGAGTACGGCCTGCCCCGCGAGGCGCTACCCGAGGCGCTCGCCGCGCTCCAGCGGATCGTCGACGGGCTGCCGTTCAAGGTGCTCTTCCCGGTCGAGGTGCGGTTCACCGCCGCCGACGACATCTGGCTGTCGCACGGCTACGGCCGGGACTCCGCGTACATCGCTGTGCACCAGTACGTCGGCATGCCGCACGAGCCGTACTTCCGGGCCTTCGAGGAGGTGGCCGCCGGGCTGGGTGGCCGCCCGCACTGGGGCAAGCTGCACTACCGTGACGCCGCCAGCCTGGCCCCCGCCTACCCGAGGTTCGCCGACTTCCTGGCCGTACGCGACCGCCTGGACCCCGACCACCGGTTCGCCAACGCCCACCTCGACCGCGTCCTCGGCGGCGGTGCTCAGCCCCCCGACGCCACCACCTGGTCCGCGCCGGCACCGAGGGCCCGGACGTAGCCGAGCACCCGCTGGTACGCCGCCCGGTAGTCGCCCCGCAGACCTGGCGGGGTGCCCGGGTCGGCAAGCGCTGCGGTCAGGTCAACCAGCCGGAGGGCCGGTGCCAGGTCGGTCCAGGTCGGCAGTGCCTCCATCCGGGTCACCGTCCAGCGCCCCGGGGCTGTCTCGGTGAAGGTCGCCCGGGCCATCACACGCCCGGCGGCGTCGAGTGCGCGGATCGTCCGGGCCACCCCGTCGGCGCCCTGGTCGAGGGTGTGGTTGGAGGCCGTCGAGCAGCCGTCGAATCCGGTGGTACGCAGCCCGTCGAGCACCTGCGGGGGCGCGTTGAACGACGGATAGCCGGCGAACGGGCCGGCGGGATCGGCCAGTGGCGTCTCGAGGTGGCACAGCGCCAGGTCGGCGCCGCGGACCGCCGGGGCGACCCCGGCGAACATCGGGGCGAAGTCCATGCCCCCGGCACGGGCACCGTCCCGGCGTGCCTGGTCGGTCACCGCTGGATGGATCAGAACGTCACCCGCGGCGACGAGTCGCACGGTCCGCCGGTTGGCGGGATCCCGGGTCGGCCCGGTGGACGACCCCGAGGCGGAGGTCTGCGGGGGAGCGTGCGAGGTGGTGGCGCCGGCCGGCGAGGGGCTGTCCGCGTCCATCGTCCGGATGCCGACGGCGGCCACGGCGAGCAGCAGCGCACCTGCGGCAGCGCCGACGAGCACGCGGCGGCGCGGGACAGGGGCTGCGAACATCCCCTCACGTTAGGCAGTCCACGCCGGAGCCCCGCCATAGAATCGGACATTTAGCCCATTAGGGGCGGCGCGCCGGCTGTTACTCCTCGACCGGCTTGGCGGCGGCCTTCTTCGGGGCCGCCTTCTTCGCCGGGGTCGCCTTCCTGGCCGCCGTCGCCTTGGCGGTGGTGGTCTTCTTCGCGGCGGTGGACTTGCTGGCGGCGGCCGTCTTCTTGGTGGCCGTGGCCTTCTTCGCGGGCGCCTTCTTCGCCGCCGCCTTCTTGCGCGGCGCCGGGCCCTTGGCACGCTTGTCGGCCAGCATCTCCGAGGCTTCCTCGATGCTCAACGCCTCCGGGGTCTGCCCACGCCGCAGCGACGCGTTGACCTCCCCGTCGGTGACGTACGGACCGAAGCGGCCGTCCTTGATCACCAGTGGCTTCTCGGTCAGCGGGTCGACGCCCATCTCCCGCAGTGGCGGCGCGGCGGCCCGCCGGCCCCGGGTCTTCGGGGCGGCCAGCAGGGCCAACGCCTCGTCCAGGCTGACCGTGAACATCTGCTCTTCGGACTCCAGCGAGCGGAACTCCTCGCCCCGCTTCACGTACGGGCCGTAGCGACCGTTGTTGGCGAACACCTCGACGCCGTCGGGCGCGACGCCCACCAGCCGGGGCAGGCTGAGCAGCCGCAGCGCCTCCTCCAGCGACAGCGAGTCCGGTGTCTGCGAGCGCAGCAGCGACGACTTCCGCTCGCCACTGGACACGTACGGGCCGAATCGGCCGGACTTCAGCACGATCGGCTCGCCGGTGGCGGGGTCGTCGCCGAGCTTGCGCTCGCCGCTGCCGCCAAGGAACAGCTCGTGCACCTTCTCCGGGGTCAGCTCGTCCGGGGCCAGGCCCTCCGGGATCGGCGCCCGGTCGCCCTGGGCGCTGCCCTCCTCGCCCTCGCCGGAGGCGGCCGGTGTCGGCTGCTCGCCGCCGGGCAGCTCCCGCTGCAGGTACGGCCCGTACCGGCCGACCCGCACGACGACCTCGCGGCCGTCGTCGTCGGTGAAGAGCGGGATGGAGTTGACGCTGCGGGCGTCGATGTCGCTGAGGTTCTCGGTGACCAGCTTCTTGAGCCCGCCGGAACGAGCGATGCCCTGGTCACCGGCACCGTTGGAGCTGCCGAAGTAGAACGCGGTGAGGAAGTCGACCGCGGCGTGGTCACCGCCGGCAATCTCGTCCAGCTCGTTCTCCATGGTGGCCGTGAAGTCGTAGTCGATCAGGCGGGGATAGTGCCGTTCCATCAGCCCGATCACCGCGAAGGCCAGGAACGTCGGGATCATCGCCTGGCCGCGCTTGGTGACGTACCCCCGGTCCTGGATCGTCTGCATGATCGACGCGTAGGTCGACGGGCGGCCGATGCCCAGCTCTTCCAGGGCCTTGACCAGCGACGCCTCGGTGTAGCGCGACGGCGGCTGGGTGTGGTGGCCCTGCGCGGCCAACTCGTCGGCGGTCAGCGGCTGGTCCTTGACCAGGGTGGGCAGCCGGCGCTCGGCGTCCTCGGCCTCGGCGTTCTCGTCGTCGCTGGACTCGACGTACGCGCGCAGGAAGCCCGGGTCGGTGATGGTCTTGCCGGTCGCGCCGAAGTCGGCCTCCTCCTGCGAGGTGGAGACCGCCCGGATGCGCACCGACACGCTGGAACCGACCGCGTCGGTCATCTGCGAGGCGATGGTCCGCCGCCAGATCAGCTCGTAGAGCTTGAACTCCTCGGCGGACAACTCCTTGGCCACCTCGCCCGGGGTGCGGAAGTTGTCCCCCGCCGGGCGGATCGCCTCGTGCGCCTCCTGCGCGTTCTTCACCTTGCCCGTGTAGCGGCGCGGCTCCGGCGGAACGCTGCGCTCGCCGTACAGCTCGACGATCTGCCGGCGGGCCGCCGAGATGGCGGTCTCCGACAGGTTCACCGAATCGGTACGCATATAGGTGATGTAGCCGTTCTCGTAGAGCCGCTGCGCGGTACGCATCGTCTGCTGCGAGGACAGGCGCAGCTTGCGGGCCGCCTCCTGCTGGAGCGTGGAGGTGATGAACGGCGCGTACGGGCGACGGCGGTAGGGCTTCTCCTCGACGCGGGTGACGGTGAACGGCCGGCCCGCAAGGCGGGCCGCGAGCCCCCGGGCACCGCCCTCGTCCAGGTGGACGACGCCAGCGCCGGCCCGGACCCGACCCGTGGTCGGCTCGAAGTCCTTACCGGTGGCGATCCGGTCGCCGTTCAACGCGATCAGGGTGGCGTTGAAGGCCCGGGGCCCCTCACCGGCGTTCGCCACGGCGAGGGTGGCCAGGATGTCCCAGTACTCGGCGGTGCGGAAGGCCATCCGCTGCCGCTCCCGCTCGACCACGATCCGGGTCGCCACGGACTGCACCCGGCCGGCCGAGAGCTTCGGCATGACCTTCTTCCACAGCACCGGGGAGACCTCGTAGCCGTAGAGACGGTCGAGGATCCGCCGGGCCTCCTGGGCATCGACCAGGTCGCGGTCGATCTCCCGGGGGTTGGCCACCGCCGCCTGGATCGCCGGCTTGGTGATCTCGTGGAAGACCATCCGCTTGACCGGCACCTTGGGCTTGAGCGTCTCCACCAGGTGCCAGGCGATCGCCTCGCCCTCGCGGTCCTCATCCGTGGCCAGGAAGATCTCGTCGACCTCCTTGGCGAGCTTCACCAGCTTGCTGATCTGCTGGCGGCGGTCGGCGGAGACGACGTAGAGCGCGTGGAAGCCGTTGTCCACGTCCACCCCGAGGCGGGCCCAGGACTCGCCCTTGTACTTGGCCGGCACGTCGGCGGCGTTGCGCGGCAGGTCGCGGACGTGACCGAAGCTGGCCTCCACGACGTACCCCGGGCCGAGGTAGCCCGAGATCGTCTTGGCCTTCGCCGGTGACTCGACGATGACCAGACGGGTGGTTCCAGCTTTGCTCGGCACGTCTCTGTCGACCTCACTCCTGCTCATGGCCTTCCGGCGCCCGGACAGCGACCGCTCTCGACCCCGCCGTGGCACCGGCGGTCCGGATGTCCAACGTAACGCGCCGTCCGCGTTTCGGGTTTCGCGGGCGGCAATCCGCTGCGGCGCGGCGCTCCCCGCCCCGCCGTGCTCGGCACTGCCGGACGGCGCCACCGTACACCGTGAGTAGGGCTCGAAGCGGGTCACTGTGACGATGGCGGGCCCTCGGTCCAGGCCCGACCCGGCTGTTTTCCTCTGGATCAACCCGCCGGTTGTCCGGCACCGGACAGCCGGCCACCCTCCCGGCTTGGGCGAATTGACGGGTTCAGCCCCGGCTGGGCCAGGCGTCCGTTGGCGCCGCCGGTGGCGGTCCGCCGACCAGCTCGGCGAGCCGCGCCAACCGCCGCCGGCCGGTGATCCGGTACGCCGGGCCGCCCTCGCCCGGCCCGAGCAACGTGCCGGCGAGGCCGGCGGCGGCGAGGGCCGCGCCGATCGCGTCCCACGACTCCTGATCGCCCTCGCCGAGCCGCAGCAGGAAGCCGCCGGGCGGCTCCGGCGTCCCGGCGGCGGCGAGCCAGAGCCGCAGCCGTCGGCCGGTCAGGTGGAAGACCTCCGGCGGGCGCTTCGCCGGGCCGTGCAGCCACGCGACCGCGAGCGGCTTCAACAGCCGGGTGTACGACGTCCGAACGGTGTGTCGCCCGTCCTCGGTCGGCTCCCAGCTCGCGGCCAGCCCGCGCAGCGCCAGTTCGGCGACGAGCACGTGCACCCGCCAGGCGGCGTCCACCCGCACCGCGAGCCGGGCCGTGCCGCCCATCCGGACCACCTCGCCCGGCCCGGCCAGCAACCCGGCCAGATCGGCGACCGCCGGTTCGGCGGCATCCGCGCCGAAGAAGACCAGTTGCCGCCCCGCGTCGTCGGCGTGCGGCGGCCCCGGGCGACTCGACTCCGATCGGGCCGGGCCGCCGCGTCGCCGGCTGGCACCCGACGTCGCCGCGCCGGCGTCCGCCGGATCGGGCTCGGGTGCGGGGAACAGCGCCGGCAGCGGCTGCGCCGCCGGAGCGTCACCGAGCCCGTTCAGCGACACTCCGGCACCTCGTCGAATGCCTGTTTCAACTCCTCGGAGTTGAGCTGGCTGGTGTCCAGAGCGCTGGCGTCGTACTCCTTGTTCAGCGTCTCGACGGCGGCCCGCACGCCGTCGTAGAAGGCGGCCGGCTCGCCGGTGCCCAACCCCTCGATGGTGTCCTGGGCCCGGCCGTAGGCATCCCGCATCTTGCTCAGCGAGCTGCGGAACCCGGCGGAAATGACCTCGCCGTTGTCGGTATCCGGGACGCCGGCCTGCTCGACCTTGCGGCGCGCGGTCTCACTGGCCTGCTCCGCACCACCGAAGAGCCGCACCAGGTTCTCCTTGGCCTGCGCCGGAGTGGTCTGCGCCGTCATCTGCTGATCGGTGCTGCTGGTCAACTTGCTGATCTCGGAGCGCCACGGCGTGAGCGCGCCGCAGACCGACGCCGCCCAGGCCCGCGGGCTGGGCCCACCACCGCAGCCGGAGAGGACGACGACGAGCGTGGCCAGGACCACCGTGAGCTTTCCGGCGGCAGACGCCCGGCACGTACGCATGCGTTGCAGCGTACGGCCTTCGGCCAGGCGTGGCACCGGTCCGGATGGCCGGGGTCCCCGCCCGACGGGTACGTCGAACGGGGACCCCGGTGCCGGTGTCGCTCAGGCGTTGACCGTCTCCGGCCGGTGGTCGGCGCTGCCCGCGCCGGTGTTGCCACCGGCGTCGGAGTCGTCCATCGCGATGCCCTTGCGCTTGCTGAAGACCACCGACGCCACGATGATCAGCGTCGCGACCAGCGCGATGCCCACCCGCAGACCGACGTTGCGGTCATCACCGACGCTGTACGCCACCACGGCGGGCGCGATCAGCAGCGAGACCAGGTTCATCACCTTGATCAGCGGGTTGATCGCCGGGCCGGCGGTGTCCTTGAACGGGTCACCGACGGTGTCGCCGATGACCGTGGCGGCGTGCGCCTCGGAACCCTTGCCGCCGTACGCGCCGTCCTCGACCAGCTTCTTGGCGTTGTCCCACGCGCCACCGGAGTTGGCCAGGAAGACCGCCATCAGGGTGCCGGCCCCGATCGCACCGGCGAGGTACGCCGCCAGCGCGCCGGGCCCGAGGCCGAAGCCGACCGCGATCGGCGCCAGGATGGCGAGCAGGCCGGGGGTCATCAGCTCGCGCTGCGCGTCCCGGGTGCAGATGTCGACGACCTTGCCGTACTCCGGGCGCTGGGTGCGGTCCATGATGCCGGGCAGCTCACGGAACTGCCGGCGCACCTCCATCACCACGGCGCCGGCCGAGCGGGACACCGCGTTGATGGCCAGCCCGGAGAAGAGGAAGACGACCGCCGCACCGATGATCAGGCCGACCAGGTTGCGCGGGTTGGCCACGTTCAGCGAGTTGAGGATCTCCGCCTCGACGTTCCCCACCTTCGCGTCCCCGTACGCAGCCTTCAGCGTGTCCGTGTACGAGCCGAACAGCGCGGTCGCCGCCAGCACCGCCGTGGCGATCGCGATGCCCTTGGTGATCGCCTTGGTGGTGTTGCCGACCGCGTCCAGCTCGGTGAGCGTCCGGGCGCCGTGTTCGTCGATGTCACCGGACATCTCGGCGATGCCCTGGGCGTTGTCGGAGATCGGCCCGAAGGTGTCCATGGCGACGATGACGCCGACGGTGGTGAGCAGGCCGGTGCCGGCCAGCGCCACCGCGAACAGCGACAGCGTGATGGAGCTGCCACCGAGCAGGAACGCCCCGAAGACGCCGGCGCCGATCAGCAGCGCCGAGTAGACGGCCGACTCCAGCCCGATGCTGATGCCGGCCAGGATGACGGTGGCGGCACCGGTCTGCGAGCTCTTGCCGATGTCCTGCACGGGCCGGCGGTTGGTCTCGGTGAAGTACCCGGTCAGCGCCTGGATCGCGGCGGCCAGCACGATGCCGATCACGACCGCGCCGATGGCCACCAGTCGCGGGTTGCCGTCGATCGGGGTGCCGTCAGCGTTGCGGAGCCCACCCTCCAGGCCACCGAAGGTCGCCGGCAGGTACGCGTACGCGGCGATCGCCACCAGCATCGCGGAGATCACGGCGGAGATGTAGAAGGCCCGGTTGATCGCGGTGAGGCCGCTGCGGTCGGAGGCGCGCAGCCGGGTGATGAAGACGCCGACGATGGCGACCAGCACGCCGATGGTGGAGATGATCAGCGGGAAGACCAGACCGTCCTCGCCGAAGGCAGCGCGGCCGAGGATCAGCGCGGCGACCAGCGTCACCGCGTACGACTCGAAGAGGTCGGCGGCCATGCCCGCGCAGTCACCGACGTTGTCGCCCACGTTGTCGGCGATGGTGGCGGCGTTGCGCGGATCGTCCTCGGGGATGCCCTGCTCGACCTTGCCGACCAGGTCGGCGCCGACGTCGGCGGCCTTGGTGAAGATGCCGCCACCGACCCGCATGAACATCGCCAGCAGCGCGGCGCCGAAGCCGAAGCCCTCCAGCACCGTGGGCGCGTCACCCCGGTAGACCAGGACGACGAGCGCGGCGCCGAAGAGGCCGAGGCCGACGGTGAGGAAGCCGACCACGCCGCCGGTTCGGAAGGCGATCTTCATGGCCGCCTCGCGGCCGCCCTGTCGCTCCCGGGCGGCGGCGGCCACACGCAGGTTGGCGCGGGTCGCCAACCACATGCCGGCGCCGCCGATGGACGCGCTGAACACGGCGCCCACGATGAAGAAGAGCGAGCGGCCGAGCTTCACGGCCATCTCGCTGCCGTCGGTGTCGCGCACCGGCAGCAGGAAGAGCAGCACCACAGCGACGACGACGAAGATCGCCAAGGTGCGGAACTGGCGGAGCAGGTAGGCCGAGGCGCCCTCCTGGACCGCCCCCGAGATCTCCTGCATGTTCGTGGTGCCCTTGCCGGCTGCCAGCACCGTCTTCGTCAGCGCGGCGGCGAAGACGAGCGCCACCAACGCGATGACCGCGGCGATGACGACGTATGTGACATTGCTTCCGGTAAGGGAAAGCCCGCCGCCATCGGCGGCCAAGGTCTCGGACATCTGTGTCCTCCTGTTACCGAACACTCGCGTCGACGGGTGGAGACGCACCGGTCGACGCCTGGATGCGGACTCGCAAGCGCGCGCCAACCCACCCCAGCGGACCAGCGATGACCACCCATACCCGCTGGCTGCGGGTTGGATCACTTGCTGACAACCCGGGTACTGTAGCCGTCGGCAGTGTTCGAGGTCACACCGAGGTGGCACCGTGTCTCGATGATCTTCGTCGCTGTGTTATGAAACGAAATCTGATATAGGGCCCGATCCATGAAGAGAAGGCCGCACCCCAGCGGGGATGCGGCCTTCGTCAGCAGTTCTCGGCGTTCTTCGGCGTTCTTCGGCAGTGCTCGGCGTTCTTCGGCAGTTTCTCGGGTCAGCGGCCGACCGGCCACACCATCCGCACCTCGGTGCCGACGCCCTCGTCGACCGGGCGCACCTGCAGGTCCTCGACGAAGCCCGCCAGCAGGGCGAAACCGACGCCCGTGGTCAGCGCCTCGTCGGTCAGGGACTCGTTGGCCAACTCGTCCGGCGGCAACGCCGCCAACCCGATGCCGGCCTCGATCGGCGCACGGTCCACCACCCGCACCGCGTACGTGCCGCCGTCGGACATCTCCACCAGCACCGGATCGGCCAGGCCGTACTGCCGGTGCAGGGCGACCGCCCGGGTGCACGCCTCACCGATGGCCAGGCGCACCTCGTCCAGCAGATCCTCGCGGACACCGGCACGCCGGGCGACGGCGACGCCGACCAGTCGGGCGGTACGCACGTGCACCGGCGCCGGAGAGAAGGAGAGCCGGACCGTCGCCATCACGCGTTGGCGCCGGTCGGGCCCGCACCGACCGCCGCCTCGACCGTGGGGTGCAGCGGGAACACCTGGTCCAGCGCCGTGATCCGGAAGATCTTGAGCAGCGGCTCCTTGTCACAGACCAGGGCGAATGAGCCGCCGGCCGTACGCAGCCGCTTGTGCGCGCCCACCAGCACGCCCAGACCGGTGGAGTCGAGGAAGTCCACCCGCCCGAGGTCCACGACCACGTGCCGGGCGCCACCGTCGATCAGCTCGAGGAGTCGTTCACGGAGCCGGGGCGCGGTGTAGACGTCCACCTCACCGCCGACCTCGAGCACCGTGTGCTCGCCCACGGTGCGCGTCGCCAGCGACAGCTCCATCGGTCCTCCTCGCCAGAGCCGTAAACTCTCCTGGGCATCTAACCACTACCGCCGGGACACCCTGCGGTCACCGGCGGAGGCTTCCCCTTACCCCCGGCCCCGGCTTTTCATCTCCGAACACCAGTGCGAGAGTGCAGGACGTGACCTCCAACGACTTCCTCTCGGCGCGTCCTACGCCGCGCCGTGACCTGGAGTCGTCCGCCGCGCCCACCGTATCCGCAGGTCACGACGCCGGGCCAGCGCCGGTCGACCTGCTGCGCCGGCTGCGCGCCCGGGGCGCCGGCGACCCGGTCACCCACGTCGAGCGGGTGCCGGCCCGGGTCGGGGTGCCCGCCCCCTGGCCGGCGTGGGCGCCGCCGGAGCTGCGGGCGGCGTTCGCCCGCCGCGGCGTGGTCGCGCCCTGGCAGCACCAGGCCGAGGCGGCCACCCTGGCGTACGACGGCGGCCACGTGATCGTCGCCACCGGCACCGCCTCCGGCAAGTCCCTGGCGTACCAGCTCCCGGCGCTGGCCACGCTGCTCGCCGACCCCCGGGCCACCGTGCTCTACCTGGCGCCGACCAAGGCCCTCGCCGCCGACCAGCTGCGGGCCGTCGCCGGCCTGGAACTGGAGGGGGTACGCCCCGCCTGCTACGACGGGGACACGCCGCGTGCCGAACGGGAGTGGATCCGCCGGCACTCCCGCTTCGTGCTGACCAATCCCGACATGCTGCACCACGGCATCCTGCCCGGCCACGCCCAGTGGTCCGGTTTCCTGCGCCGCCTCGCGTACGTGGTGATCGACGAGTGCCACACCTACCGGGGTGTGTTCGGCTCGCACGTGGCGCACGTGCTGCGTCGACTGCGCCGGCAGTGCGCCCGCTTCGGTGCCACCCCGGTGTTCGTGCTCGCCTCGGCGACGTCCGGCGACCCGGCGACCGCCGCCGGCCGGCTGACCGGCCTGCCGGTGACGGCGGTCACCGAGGACGCCTCACCGCGCGGCGGGGTGACGTTCGCGCTCTGGGAGCCGCCGCTGCTCCCACCCGACTCGGCCACCCCTGCGGTGCCCGCGCAGGCCGCCGGCGACCACGACGCCACCACTGACCTCGTCCAGGTCCGCCGGTCGGCGCTGCGCGAGACCGCGGACCTGCTCGCCGACACGGTCGCCGAGGGCGTACGTACGCTCGCGTTCGTCCGGTCCCGCAAGGGCGCCGAGGTGGTGGCGGCCAACGCGCGCCGGGCGCTGGACGACGCGGTCCCGGGGCTCGGTGACCGGGTCGCCGCCTACCGGGGCGGCTACCTGCGCGAGGAGCGACGCGAGCTGGAACGTGCCCTGCTGCACGGTGACCTGCTCGGTCTGGCCTCCACCAATGCGCTGGAGCTGGGCGTGGACCTGGTCGGTCTGGACGCCGTGCTGATCTGCGGCTATCCGGGCACCCGGGCGTCACTGTGGCAGCAGGCGGGCCGTGCCGGGCGATCCGGGCAGGAGGCCCTCGCCGTGCTGGTGGCGCGGGACGACCCGCTGGACACCTACCTGGTGCACCACCCGGAGGCGATCTTTGGTGCGCCGGTCGAGGCGACGGTGCTCGACCCGGCCAACCCGTACGTGCTGGCGCCGCAATTGGCCTGCGCGGCCGTCGAGGCGCCGCTCACCCCGGCCGACCTGGCGCTCTTCGGCGACGGGGCGAAGGAGGCCATCGACCAGTTGGTCGAGGCCGGTGCGCTGCGGCAGCGGCCGACCGGCTGGTACTGGCGGCATCGCGAGCGCCCCGAGGTGGACCTGCGCGGCGAGGGCGGCGCCCCGGTGTGCGTGGTGGAGTCCGCCACCGGCCGGCTGCTCGGCACGGTCGACGGAGGCTCGTCGCACTTCCTGCTCCACCCCGGCGCGGTCTACCTGCACCAGGGCATCTCGTACGTGGTCGACGACCTCGACCTGGCCGACGGCTGCGCGCTGGTGCACGTCGAGGAGCCGGACTGGTCCACCCACGCCCGGGACGTCACGGACCTGTCCGTGGTGTCGGTGCGCTCCTACGTGGACGCCGGACCGGTCGGAATGTTCCTCGGCGAGGTGGACGTGACCAGCCAGGTCGTGTCGTACCAGCGGCGCCGGATCGCCACCGGCGAGGTGATCGACACCCGACCGCTGGACCTGCCCACCCGGGAGCTGCGCACGGTGGCGGTTTGGTTCACGCTGTCACCACGGTCGCTGGCCTCCGCAGGGGTCCAGCAGGCCGACGTGCCGGGTGCGCTGCACGCCGCCGAACACGCCGCGATCGGCCTGCTTCCGCTGATGGCGACGTGCGACCGGTGGGACATCGGCGGGCTCTCCACCGCCCTGCACCCGGACACCGAGGCGCCGACGGTCTTCGTCTACGACGGGCACCCGGGCGGCGCTGGCTTCGCCGAGCGGGCGTACGGGACGGCCTCGGCCTGGCTGCGCGCCACGCGGGACGCCATCGCGGAGTGCGGCTGCGAGACCGGCTGCCCGTCCTGCGTGCAGTCGCCGAAATGCGGCAACGGCAACAACCCGCTCTCCAAGCCGGACGCGATCCGGGTGCTCGACGTGGTGCTGGAGAATCTGCCCGCCTGAGGCATCTTGCATGAATCCCGACGGCACTGGGCACAATGGCATGGGAGCGCTTCCATCGATGCTTGTGTTCCAGTTAGCCCCCGCGCCCGAGGAGAAGCCGTGGCCGACACGATCGCTGAGACCGTCGACCTGCTCTACACCATCGACCAGGACCATCTCACCCTCGACCAGCAGATCGCACTCGGGGCGGCGCTGGCCGCCCTGGCTCAGGCGGAACGACTGGAGCAGATCAATGAACGGCTGCGCAGCATCCACCAGGTGCTCAACACCTGGTCGTTGCGCGTGACCGTGGACGGCCACTGACCGTCGCGGGACCGGTCCCGCGGGGCGGACCGGTGGGGGTGGGAGCGCCAGGGCCACGGGCCGACGGTGGTTGCCTGGCTGTGCGAGACTCCGGCGCAGCATCCCCCTGAGGAGAACACATGCAGCTCGACAACTTGCAGACCCTGCAGCAGTTCCACATCCGCCAGCGGCTGCGGATGATGGTCAACCAGTACGAGGTCCGGGCGGTCGCGCCGGACGGCACCGAGGGTGAGCTGCTGGCGTTCGCGCAGCAGAAGCGGCTCGCCTTCAAGGAGCAGGTGACGATCTACAGCGACGACTCCAAGCAGCAGCCCCTGCTCGGCTTCAAGGCCCGCCAGCGCATCGACCTCGGCGCGACGTACGACGTCACCGACGCGGCCGGCAACGCGATCGGCCTGTTCCGCAAGGACTTCGCCCAGTCGCTGCTCCGCTCCACCTGGCACGTCGAGCAGGCCGGCCTGCCGCAGGTGACGGGTCAGGAGCGCAGCCTGCCGGTGGCACTGCTGCGCCGGTTCGTCGACTCGCTGTCCTGGCTGCCGTACCACTTCGACTTCACCGCCGGTGGCCAGCCGATCTTCTCCGTGGTGAAGAAGTGGGGCCTGCGCGACAAGTACGTCGTCGAGGTGCAGAACCCGCAGATCGACCGTCGTCTCGTCATCGCGATGGCCGTCGCCCTCGACGCGCTCCAGTCCCGCTGACGCACCCCGGCTCGCACCCAGCGACCGACCCTCTCGGCCGCTGGCCGGGACAGGACCCGCAACCCTGTCCCGGCCAGCCGGCTGAGTCGGCGCGGGCCCGCCCGGACCATCGACTCAGCCGCGCACCGGGCCGGCGCGGGCCGTCGACGCGGCGACCCGGGTCAGGCCCGGAAGCGGTGTGAACGCCACCTCGACGGTCACCAGCACGTCCAGCCCGTCGAGCAGACAGTCGATCAGCCGGCCAGCATTGCGGTGGGCGATGTCCGCGGCGGACGCGCACGCGACCGCGTCGCCGTCAAACGCCCGGGCAGCGCCGGCCAGCGCACCGAGATCAGCGGCCACCGCCGCCCGCTGAGCCGCCATCCCCGCTGCGGTGACGGCGGCGCCGAACGTCCCGACCAGCACGAAGACCAGTCCCAACGCGAGCAGCAGCAGGGTGGCACCACCTCGCTCCGCGTCCGGTCGGCCGCCGTCGTGTCGCTCGACGTCCGGGCCGTGCCCACGCGACCGATCCTCGGGATGCCGCATCACCAACTCCCCTCGCCGGCACCGGGTTCCACGGCTGCGACCGCGGTGGCGACAACGGTGATCTTCGGTAGCCGGCCCCCGAGCGCGCGGACGGGCGCGCGGACCGTCGCCTGCACCCGGTCACCGTCGACCGACACCGACACCTCTGCCCCCGGTGGCGCCGCGCGCTCTCCATCTGCGCTGTTGGCTCCCCGGGCGGCGGCCAACGCCACCTCCCGGGCGGTGTGCAGGCAACTCGCCTGGGTGCTGACGGCGTTGACTGCGGTCAGGCCGGCGAGCAGCAGCAGGAGTAGCGCCGGCAGGCCGGCCGCCAGCTCGGCGGTGAAGGATCCCCGGTCGCCGCCGACGAGGTGGGCCCACCAGCTGTCGTCGTACGCTCGCCCGGGGGTACCCGGTTTCCGACCATGGCCGACCTGCCGGCGCCCGATCACTTGAGGGCCCGGTCGATGACCGCGGTCAGCGCCGACTGGACATTGCCGGAGGTCAGCACCTTCAACAGAATCCCGGCGAAGGCCACCGCGGCGAGCGTGCCCACGGCGTACTCGGCGGTGTTCATCCCGTCGTCGCCGCGGAGTCGGGCGATGAGTTTGCGCATGCGTCTTTCCTTTCTCGATGGGTCAGAGCACGTCGCCGAGGACGGCGACGATCACCGGCACCAGGCCGGCGAGAATGAACGCGGGCAGGAAGCACAGCCCCAGCGGCAGCACGATGAGTACGCCAGCCCGGCGGGCCGACGCCTCGGCAGCGGTGGCCCGGTCGGCCCGCAGGTCGTCAGCGAGACGGGTCAGCGCACCGGCCAGCGCGGCGCCGCTGTTGGCCGAGCGGAATGCCGCCGCGGCCATCCGCTCGGCTCCCGGCACCCCGTCCAACGCCGACCACGCCTCGGCCGGGCCACCGCCAAGAAGAAGGGTGCGGCCGACCCGGGCGAGTCGGCTGGCGAGCGGGCCGTCCAGCGCCTCGGCCACGGCCAGCACCGAGCGGTCCATCGGCGCACCCGCCCGCATCGCCGCCGCCAGCAGGTCAGCGGCGAGCGGCAGGTCGGCGGCCTCCCGGAGTCGCCGGTCGCGCGCGGCCGGGGACTCGATCCGCCGCAGCAGCACGTCCAGTAGGACTGCGATCGGAACCGCACCGAGCAGGCCGAACCAACCCCCGACGACCACCGCCACGGCGAGCCCGGTCATCCCTGCCGCGAGCCGGATCGCGTCCGGTCGCCGCCGACTCTCCACACCGCCGCCACCCGAGCCGGCCCGGTCGGGCGAGCCGTGCCGACCGACCGGGCCGCCCAGGCGAACCGGGCCGCCATGGCCCACCACGCCGCCATGGCCTACCGCGCCGCCATGGCCTACCGCGCTGTCGTGAACGACCGGCCGAGCTTGGCGAGCCAGGCCGCGCTGGCGCAGTCGAAGCGACACCACGAGAAGGGCGGCGACCACCAGGCCGCCGGCCACGAGCAGCGCCGGGGACATCAGGCGCCCCACCCCGACGCCGCGCCCAACCGCTCGGCCCAGAGCAGGCCGACAATCTGTAGGGCAACCGCGATGACCGCGCAGGCCCCTCCGACCGTGCTGTGCAGGAGCACCGCCAAGGGGTCGACTCCGATCCCGTAGCCGAGCCCGATCCCGCCGACCGGCAGGGCCGCCAGCAACCAGGCCGTGGCGCGGGCACCTGCCGCCTGTGCCGCAGCGGCGGCCAGGCCCCGGTCTGTCGCCCGGGCGTCCGCCTCGATCCGCTCGACCAACTCGGCCAGTGGTGCGCCGGTCCGGTCCGCCAGCCGCACGGCGGCCGAGGTCAGCTCGCGCAGCCGGTCGGCTCGGCCCGACCCCTCGACGGCGGCGATCTCCAGTGTTGGCGGGACGGGCAGGCCCGCCCGGAGGTCGGCAGCCAGACCGCAGAGCAGGTCCAGGCCGCGACGCCGAACCAGGTCGGCGTGCCGGCTCGCCCTCCAGCGGAGCAGGGCGCGCACGGCCAGCGTGCCGTAGCCGGCCACCCCGACCGCGGCCACCGGCCCGGCGGATACGGCACCGACCCCTGCCCCCACCAGGCCAACCAGCAGCAGCACACGCCTCGGCGACCGACGCACGCGTAGCGAAAGGGCCTCGCCGACCGTCCGGTCCGCCGGGCCAACGATGCGGTGGTCCGCCGGGCCAACGGTGCGGTGGTCCGCCGGGCCAACGAGGCGGTGGTCCGGCGGGCCAACGGTGCGGTGGTTCGCCGGGTCGGTTCGGCTGTGGCCCGGATGCTCGACGGCCTCGAGGGTCTCGGTCTCCGGCCGGGCAGTGGCAGCCGGGCGGCGAGGATCCCGACGGATCGGCGGACGTGCCGGGCCTGCCGGTCGCGTGGATCCCCCCGGGCCTGCGGTTGCCCTCGGGCGGCCCGGGCTGTCGTCGAGGTCCCGAGTGGACCAGGCGACAACCGTCCGCCCGCTGCCGGACGCCCACGCTCCCGGCGGGTACGAGAGGGCACCCGGGTGGACCGAGGCCGGCGCGCCGCCGAACTCATCGGTCGGCCCGCCCCGCCCACGAGCGAGGCTCCTGATCCATTCCACCAGAGCGTCGTCCGGATCAGCGCCGGTGGTGCCACGGCCCGGCGCCAGCACTCGGCGGCGGCGTGCCCGGACGCTCTGCACAGGCCAGGCAACCAGGACCGCGGCGGCCAGCAGGAGCGCCACCACCAGCGCCGTCCCGCCGGTCATGCCGGGCCCGCCGATCCAGGCCACGGCTCGCTGAGGATCGGGGGAACCGCCACGCCCCGATCTCGCAGCAGCGTGCCGAAGGTACGCGCGGCCAGCCCCAACCCACGTCCACGTATCCAGGCGGGCACCACCGTGGCCAGTCGTTCGGGTCCCTCGGGGAGCAGCAGGCAGATCGACTCGAGGACACGACCCCGGTCCCCTCGGCGTACCTGAAGCAGCACCTGGAGCGCCGCGACCACCTGGGCATGCAGCGCGGCGCGGGGCAGCCCGCCCAGCATGCCGAGCGCCTCCAGCCGGGCCGGCACGTCGGACGGGGTGTTGGCGTGCAGTGTGCCGGCGCCGCCGTCGTGGCCGGTGTTCAGCGCGGCCAGCAGGTCGACCACCTCCGCGCCTCGGCACTCCCCGACCACCAGCCGGTCCGGGCGCATCCGCAACGCCTGCCGGACCAGGTCGCCGAGGCTGACGACGCCCGTCCCCTCGACGTTGGCGGTACGGGCCTGGAGCCCGACCACGTGCGGGTGCCCCGGTTGCAACTCGGCCGCGTCCTCCACCAGGACGATCCGCTCGGTGGCGGGCACCAACCCGAGCAACGTGTTGAGCAGGGTGGTCTTGCCCGAGCCGGTGCCGCCGGTGACCAGGTACGCCAGCCGGGCCGCGACGACGGCGGCGAGCAGTGGCGCCACCGGTCGCGGCACCGTCCCCTGGCGCACCAGCTCGTCGAGGGTGAAGGGGCGGTGCCGGAACGTCCGCAGGGACAGGTAGGGCCCCTCGGTCGCCACCGGCGGCAGCACGGCGTGCAGGCGGGTGCCGTCGGGAAGCCGGGCGTCGGCGTACGGGGAGCCGTCATCGAGCCGCCGCCCGGCGCTGGCGATCAGTCGCTGCGCCAGCCGGCGGACGTCCTCGACCGAGCCCACCGGGACCGCGACCTGATGCAGCCCCGCGCCCCGGTCGACCCAGACGCGGACACCGTTGACCAGGACGTCGGTCACCTCCGGATCGGCCAGCAGCGGCGCCAGCGGCCCGGCGCCGACGAGGTCGTCGTGCACCCGGTCGGCGATCCGCAGTACGGCGGTGTCGCCCAACACCGCCGCAGTGGGCTCGGCGCGTACGGCGGAGACGATCGCCGCCGGGGTGACCGGGTCGGTGGCGGCGGCGATCCGCTGCCGCACCCGGGCCGCGAAGGTGCCGTCCTCCGGCCGGGCGCTCATGCCGCACCGGTCGCCGGGACGCCGGTGAGGTCCGCGACGATCCGTCGGCAGAGAGTGGCGAGCGGGCCCTTGCCGGCCGCCGCCGGCGCCTCGCCGCGTTCGAGACCCCGGCAGAGCCCGGGTTCGGGACGTAGCGTGCCCGCGAGAGGAAGCCCGAGTGCCCGTGCCACCTCGGTGGCGCGCAGGCGGCCCGGGGCGGGCCCACGCACCACC
Organism: Micromonospora sp. NBC_00617; assembly: GCF_045161355.1. NCBI lineage: Bacteria > Bacillati > Actinomycetota > Actinomycetes > Micromonosporales > Micromonosporaceae > Micromonospora > Micromonospora sp. NBC_00617. The sequence continues at coordinate 5,436,124 of NZ_CP107751.1, forward strand.
ACCGAGAGCGCGGCGCAGTGTGGTGCGGCCGAGGCCACCACCCGGGCGGCGGCCGCGGTGGCACGCAGCTCCGCCGGAACGACGACGAACGCCTGGTCGGCTGCCTGCAACGCGACCACAGCGGCGTCGTCCAACTGTCGGGGTAGGTCGATCACCACGAAGTCCCGGCCACGGTGCGCGGCGTCGACTGTCGCCGCCATCGCGGCGGCGGGCAGTGCCCGCATCTCGCCGCGATCCCAGGAGAGCACCACCAGGTCGCCCCGGCTGGGCAGCGCATCGACCAGAGCGGGCGCGTCCACCCGCCCGTCCGCGTCGGTGAGCGACGGCCAGCGCAGCCCTTCCAGCTGCTCCCAGCCCAGCACGAGGTCGAGGCCACCACCGAGCGGGTCGGCGTCGATGAGCAGGGTGCGCAGTCGGGCCCGCGCCGCGGTCACGGCGAGCCCGCCCGCGAGGACGCTCGCGCCGGCACCGCCCCGACCGCCGAACAGCGCGACGACCCGGGCACCCGGACCGTTCTGCTGGTCGGGACCCTGTTCGGCCAGGCGGTCCACCAGCCAGGGCTCGGCGGCGGGCAGTGCGGCCACGTGCTCGGCTCCGATCAGCTCGGCGATCTGCCAGCCGGGGTCGAGTTGACCGGCCCGGCCGACCAGCACCAGCCGGGGCCGCTTCGGCAGTCGGGCGCGCAGGCACGCCTGCGCCTGGTCGGCGCCGAGCAGCACCAGCGGCGCGGGACCCCAGCGAGTGCGGGCAGCGGCCGGGTCGGCGGCGAGCTCCACCTCGGTGCCGCCGGCCGCGGCGAGCCGGAGCAGGTCGTCGAGCAGGTCGCCGTCCCCCGTGACGACCAGCGGGAGCCGTCGGATTGGCGGAACGGAGGTACGGGGTGCCATCGCGGCCTCCAGCGGTCGGGATCGGATGCACCGCCGACCCTGCTCGCGATCGGCCCTGCACACTGCCCCCGACGCCTCGCCTGTGGACAACTCCGGGGCCTGTGGACAACGCCCGCCGAGACGGTCGATCTGCTATGCGCGCGGGTCGCCGCGCAGCTAGGGCGGCTGCCGGGAAAACACAGTGGGGCCGCTCCCGAGAGAGCGGCCCCACAAAGTCGGCGGTCAGCCGATCCGGTCGGTCCAGGTCGTATCCAGGATCAGCTGGTACGCACCCATCCGCACCGGAGCCAGCGTCAGCAGCTCGTGGGCGAGCAGCTCACCCGTCACCGGATCGAAGATCAGCAGAGACTGCTGGTCGTGCTCGCGGTCGTCGAAGGTGACCGCGACGCCGGCTCGACCCGCGCGATCGGTCACCACTCCCCGCCAGCGAAGGCCCGGCACGTCGGCGAGGACCCGCAGGATCTCCGCTCGGGTCGACCTCGGCACGACGTACCGGGCATAGACCGTGCTGATCTCCTTGCTCGCCGCTCCCGCGCCGTACTGGACCTTGAGCAGCTCGCGCAGCTGCGACGGGTCGGCCGACGGTGGCGTCAGCTCCATGGGCGGCAGCGGGATGGGACTGCCGCCGACAGCGGGACCCGCGTCGAGGTTGCGTTGCCAGTACTCCCGGGACTCCTGGTCGGGGTACTGCGGCTCCAACTGCGTGTTGACCTGGCTGCCGGTCCCGTCCGCGCCCTGCCAGACCTTCGTCTCGCCGGCGAAGGCGACGTGGTGACGGCCGTCGGGGGAGGTCATCACCGGGTCGCCCCAGATCTTCGTGTGGTGGTACATGTAGCGCCCGCTGCGGTGGTCGTACCCCGCATCCTTGATCTTGCTGGCCAGCGTGCGCAGCCGCGGGCCGGCCGCCGGCGGGTCGGCGTCGAACTGGTACGCGACCGGCACGAGCACCGTTCCCCCGGCCCGGTCAGGCAGGCCCGGGGCGTCCGGTGCGGATTCCTGCCACGGCTGGAGGACGGCCACGGCACCGGCCGCGACCGCCAACGTTCCGGCCGACAGGACCAGTCGCCGGGTCGGGCGACCGCGACGGTGCCCGGCGGCCAACTCGGAGTCGCCGGCCCACTCGATCAGATTGCGCGCCGGAACCGGTGGCGGCGGGACGACGACGTTGCGGGCCGGGTCGGCGGGGGCGAGAAGGCTACGGGTCCGTTCTGCTCCGTCCATCACAGATCCTTTCGGGTAGCGGCCAGCAGAGGGCGTCGGGAGCGGACCGGCCGCTCCGACATCGCATCGGCGAGACGACGGCGGGCGCGGTGCAGGCGCACCGCAGCGGTCGCGCGGCTGCATCCGAGGACCCGGGCGGCCTCGGCCACCGTCAGCTCCTCCCAGCCGATGAGCCGCAGGATCTCCTGATCGAGGTCGTTGAGGGTGGCCAGCGCGGCCCGCACGTCGGCGACCCCCACAGTCCGGTCGGCACCGGACGTGTCCGCCACCCGCGTCAGGTCGCCGTGGGCGATCGGCAGGAGGTCCGGTGCGGCGCGTCGGGACCGCCACTGGTTGGCCAGCAGGCGCCGGGCCACCCCGTACAGCCAGGGCAGGCTGCGGTCCGGCACCTCGCCGCGACGACGCCACGCCACGACGAAGACCTCCTGAGCGAGTTCCGCCGACGCGTCGGAATCGGCGAGCCGGCGCAGGCCGTACCTCACGATGTGCGCGTACTCAGCGGCGTAGAGGCTGGTGAACCAGCCCTCGTCGCGTTCCTCAGGTGGACCCACCCGAACCCCCATTGCCTCGGCGACTCTCACCCTGGCTTGTGTCACGGAGGGCCCGACGATTACCGCGCCGTCGATCGCGCCTTACCCGTCACAGCCATCGGGGAGACTCCTGGCCGTGGATGTGGAGGAGTTTTGGAGCATCGTGGAGCGGGCACGAGCTGCGGCCGGCGCAGCGGCGGACCAACCCCGCCGCGACGGTCAGCCGGATGTGGTCGCTGAGGCCCTGGTCGCGGAGCTGACGCGACTCCCGTTGTCGCACATCGTGGCGTTCGACCAGATGCTCAACGAGGTGATGGACCAGGCCGACACCTGGGATCTCTGCGCGGCGTGCCGGATCATTGAGTACGGGTTCCTGTCCGACGACGGATTCTCCGATTTCCAGGCAGGGCTGGTCGGCCTGGGCAGAGGGGCGTTCGAGTCAGTCACCCGCGACCCCGACTCGCTCGCCGAACATCCCGCGGTGCGGCAGATCAGCGCATCGGAAGGCCGCGACCTGTGGATCGGCGACGAAGCCCTCCAGTTCGCCGCGCAGACGGCGTACGAGCGGCTGACCGGCGACGATGAGGCCTTCTGGGCTGCCGTCGAATCAGCGCCGTCTGCGACCACTGCGCCATCCCCGAGCCCGGAACCAGCCGACGAGCGCTGGGACCTCAGCGACGAAGCCGAGTGGCGCAAGCGGCTGCCCAGGCTTTTCGAGCTGTTCGGCGCCCCCCGACTCGCGCTGGAGTAGTGGCGCGCTCCCATGGAACCGGCTGACCGCGCCCGCGTCACCGAACCAGAACGGCAAGGTCGAACGGTTCCACGGCACCGTGCGCCCCGACTTCCTCGACACCGCCGACGCGTTCACCAGCATCTCCGATGCTCAAGCTGCGGTGGACGCACCACCACCCAGCCAGTCCATAGCATCAAAGGCCCAGCGACCGCGGATCGCTACCTCAGTCTCCTAGACCACCCGTCGCACATCACCTGGCGACAACCGACGTCTCTTGACTTCTGGGACGGACCCTGGCCGAGATTTGCGCTGCCTTCTTGCTGCCTCGCCGATGCCGGCTCTCCGAAGTTGGCGGGGTCGCCGCGCGGCTAGGCGGCTTCCTCGACCAGGCACCCCTCCTGACGGACATTCTGGAGAATACTGGCCAAACAGGGATGAAGGCGGGTGATCCAGTATGGCCAGGTCAGACGGGCCGGCCGAGGCTGTGGCGAGCCGGCAGCATCCGCAGCAGGTGGGCTTCGTGGAGCTGTTCTTCGACGTGGTGTTCGTCTTCGCGTTCACCCGGTTCAGCGAGCGGCTGGTCGAGGATTTCAGTTGGCCGAATTCCTGGGCGACGCTGTTGCTGATGCTGGCCATGTGGTGGCTCTGGTATCGGACGGTGTGGACGACCAACAGGTACGACCCGGAGCGCCCAACCATCCAGCTCATGGTCATCGTGGCCATGCTCGCCAGCCTGCTGATGTCGGCCGCGGTGCCCGCGGCGGCTCTCACCGAGCGCGGCGTGATCTTCGCCTGGGTCTACGTCACCGTCCAGGTGCTCCGCCCACTCTGGCTCATGCTATTCGGCGGCGAGGGCGGTTACCCGCGACTTGTCCACATCCGGATCCTCTTCTGGACAGCCATGTCGGCGGTGCCCTGGATTGCCGGGACCTTCGTCCAGGGCGGCCCGCGGTTGGCCCTGTGGACCGTGGCGATCGTCATCGACTACGGCGGGGGGATTCTCGACTTGCCGACACCGCGGCTCGGCCGTGCGGGACTCCGGGGTCAGCCGATCTCGGAGGAGCATCTGACCGAGCGCTGCCGCCAACTGCTCATCATCGCGCTCGGCGAGGCGGTTTTGGCATCGGGCATCCAGTTCAGCCCGTACGGCTTCGAGCGGGACCGGACGATGGCGTTGCTGGTGTCGTTCGTCATCACGGTGCTGCTCTGGCAGCTCTACTACTACCGGGCAGGCGTACTGCTCCGCGCCGCCATCTCCTCGGCCTCGGCCCCTGCCCGCGTTAGCGAACTCGCGGCGTACGCGCACCTGATCATGGTGATCGGTATCAGCCTCAGCGCCGTGGGCGACACGCTGATCATTACGCGCCCCTTCGGGCACACCCGGTGGACCTGGATCGCGGTCATCTTCGGTGGACCCGCGCTCTTTCTGCTCGGGCGGAGCATGCTCGACTACGCGGTCTTCAGCCGCGTCTCCTCGTCCCGTCCTGTTGGTGTGCTCCTGCTCGCCGCGCTGGCCCCGGCGGCGCTCAGGCTGCCGCCGGTCGTGGTCGCCATGGTCGCCGCGGTGGTGCTGGCCGCGATCGCCCTATCCAACGTGGTTACGTGGCGGCTGGTCCCGCGGCCAATCGCCCCGCCGCACACCGCCCGTTGAGGCCGCCGAGGGATCGAACGGGGACGTCTCGCTCACAACACTCGCTGCACGGCTCCGGTGGGATGTGCTCCCGCACCTGGTGCAGCGGGTCATGGGCCACGAGCAGGCCTCCACGACGCTCAACCCGGTACACCCACACCCGGACGACTAGACCGCCCGCGCACTAAAGGCGTTCGACGGCTCTGCTGCCTCCGCCCGCAGAAACGCCGTCTGAGGATGGCCTGGACGGGCAGGAAAGCGAGCGACCTGTGAGCTGCGGTGGAGCGCTTCCAGGAGAAAGGGACGACCCCCGTCGGGGGGAGACGGGGGTCGTCGACGGTTCGGCTCCGGGGGGGTCGAGCCGAACCACTCAGCGGTCACGGGGGGTGCAACCGCCGAGGGTCTGTCTGTTTCGGGGATGTGAGAGCTCGTCGTGCGAACAAGTCTGCCTGAGCGGGCCCGTCACGTCGAGTGGTGTTCACTCCACTCAGCGCGAAAATCTCCTCGCGGAGTGTGAGCACGGTCACGCCCAGCGGAGTTGGAGGCACCCGCCCGCAGGTCCGAGGGGTGGCCTGACCCCGGGCACCCGCCGACGATAGACCATCCGGCTAGACTTTCGCGCCGTGGGCCGAAGTGCCGCTTTCTTCGATCTGGACAAGACCGTCATCGCCAAGTCGAGCGCCCTGGCGTTTGGTCGGCCGTTCTACCGGGACGGGCTGATCACCCGGCGTGACGTGGTCAAGTCGGCGTACGCGCAGCTGATGTTCCGGCTGGGCGGCACCGACGAGCAGACCATGGCCCGAACACGGGACTACCTGGCTGCGCTCTGCAAGGGCTGGCAGGTGGAACAGGTCCGCCAGATCGTCGCGGAGACACTCCACGAGCTGATCAATCCTTATGTGTACGCCGAGGCTGCCGCCCTGATCGAGGAGCACCAGGCAGCCGGGCGGGACGTGGTGCTGGTGTCCGCGTCCGGCGAGGAGATGGTCCGGCCGATCGGCGAACTGCTCGGGGTGACCGACGTGATCGCCACCCGGATGGCGGTGCAGGACGGCCGGTACAGCGGCGAGGTCGAGTTCTACGCGGCCGGTCCGCGCAAGGTCGAGGCGGTTGGCGAGCTGGCCGCCGCGCGCGGCTACGACCTGGCCGACTCGTACGCCTACTCCGACTCGTACAGCGATCGTCCGCTGCTGGAGTGCGTGGGTCACCCGAGCGTGGTCAACCCGGACCGGCAGCTGCGCAAGCTGGCCTCGGAGAACGCCTGGCCGGTGCTGGAGTTCCGGCATCCGATCCCGCTGGGTCGTCGCTGGCGGGAGCGGCCTGCCGTTCCGGTGGCCGCGGCAGCCCTGGGGGTCGGCGTGGGCGTCGCCATCGGCATCGCCTGGTACGGGCGGCACCGCCGCACCCGCGCCGCCGCCACCACCGCCTGACCGCCCGATCTCAGGCCGATCCTCATGATCGACGCGGCCGAGGGCATGGAGCCCGGACAAGCCGCGGATCGTGCCACTCAGGCGGCGGCGAGGATCTCGTCGCCGATGGTGGTGAGCTGGTCTGCGCCGACCTCGACGGCTGCCATGTAGTGCCGTAGCCAGGAGCGCAGCCCGTCCGGGGTGCCGGTGGCGAACGCGCCGGCCGAGCCGACGTACTCGGGCTCCCGTTCCCGGTGACCGACGTCGACGCCGAGCAGGCCGCGCGGGTCGAGGCCACTGGCGAGCAGCACCAGTCGGGCGGCGCCGCGCGCCACCACGCCGGACGGCCCGGCGAACGGACGCAGGTTCAGCAACTCTCCGTGTACGACGGCGGCGAGCACCAGCGGGGAGACCTTCGTGCCGCCGGCCACCAGAGCGGCGAGCCCGTCGAGGCGGGCGGCGACCACGGGGTCGGGCACCGGTCGGCCCAGCTCGGCCTCCCCCACGATGTCGCGGGCGGCGAGGACGTGCAGCCGGGCGAGTGCCTGCCGGGGTGCCTTCGGCCAGAGTTCGCTCAGGCCGGGCAGCGCCCCGGCGACCCGCAGCGCCCCTTGGAGCACCGGGTCGGTGACGGTGCCGGCCCGGACCTCCTCACGCTCGTGGACGGCACCCTCGAGCGCGGCGCTGGCCACCGCCGACCGAAGGCTGACCTCGGCCGCGACCTGGCCACCGTTGCGGCGCAGCGCACGGTGCCCGAGCGCCTGGTCGAAGCGTTCACGGGCCCGGTCGACGGCAGCAGCGACGTCGGTGAGCGCGAGCAGCGGGGCGAGCGGGTCGGTGGTCACCTCGCCACGCTAGCGACCCGGCCCGGCCCGGCGGGCCGCACCCGCCCGCAACGCGACCCGAGCCACCCGACCGCAACGCGACCCGGGCCACCCGGCCGGCCCCGCCCCGCCGCCGCTGCCGCTGCCGGGCAAGGTCAACACGAGATCGGCGATATCGGGGTATCCCGCCGCCCCGGACACCGCGATATCGCCGAACCCGTGTCGATCAAGGCCGGACAGGGCCGGGCACGCCGGGCCGGGCACGCCGGGACAGGCGACGCCGGACAGGGCCGGGCACGCCGGGACAGGCGACGCCGGACAGGGCCGGGCACGCCGGGACGGGCATCGCCGGCCGTCGGGCGCGTGGCGGGGGCCGCTCGGCGCGACGGGGTGGGCAGCGGTCGCCGGCCGGGGACCCCGCGACTACCCTCGTGCCCAGCGAGACGCAGGTCACCCCGAGGACGAGGAGTCACGGCATGAGCGAGGCATTGGCCAATCTGCTGAACGAGACGCGCCAGTTCCCCCCGCCGGCCGAACTCGCCGCGCACGCCAACGTCACCGTCGACGCGTACGCCGAGGCGCAGGCCGACCGGCTCGCCTTCTGGGCGAAGCAGGCCGACCGGCTGGCCTGGTCGAAGAAGTGGGACGAGGTGCTCGACTGGTCGAACCCGCCGTTCGCTAAGTGGTTCGTCGGTGGGCAGCTCAACGTGGCGTACAACTGTCTGGACCGGCACGTCGAGGCGGGCCGGGGTGACAAGGTGGCGATCCACTGGGAGGGCGAGCCGGGTGACACCCGCACTCTCACGTACGCCGATCTGCACGAGCTGACCTGCCGGGCGGCGAACGCGCTCACCGACCTGGGGGTCACGGCGGGCGACCGGGTGGCGATCTACCTGCCGATGATCCCGGAGGCGGCGGTCGCGATGCTGGCCTGCGCCCGGATCGGCGCGGCGCACAGCGTGGTCTTCGGTGGGTTCTCCGCCGAATCGTTGAGCAACCGCATCCAGGACGCCAGCGCCAAGGTGGTGATCACTGCGGACGGTGGTTACCGGCGGGGCAAGCCGTCGGCGTTGAAGCCGACCGTGGACGAGGCGGTGGCGAGCTGCCCGTCGATCGAGCACGTGCTGGTGGTTCGCCGCACCGGCGAGGAGGTGGCCTGGTCGGAGAAGGACCTCTGGTGGCACGAAACGGTCCAGACGGCGTCGGCCGAGCACACGGCGCAGCCGTTCGACGCGGAGCACCCGCTGTTCATCCTGTACACGAGCGGCACCACGGCCCGGCCGAAGGGCATCCTGCACACCACGGGCGGCTACCTCACCCAGACGTCGTACACCACGCACGCGGTGTTCGACCTGAAGCCGGAGACGGACGTCTACTGGTGCACGGCCGACATCGGCTGGGTGACCGGCCACTCCTACATCGTGTACGGCCCGCTCTCCAACGGCGCCACCCAGGTGATGTACGAGGGCACCCCGGACACCCCGCACAGGGGCCGGTTCTGGGAGATCGTCGACCGGTACAAGGTGAGCGTCCTGTACACCGCGCCCACCCTGATCCGCACGATGATGAAGTGGGGCGAGGACATCCCCGCCGGCTTCGACCTGTCCTCGCTGCGCCTGCTGGGCAGCGTCGGTGAGCCGATCAACCCCGAGGCCTGGATGTGGTACAGGCAGTACGTCGGCCGGGGTGAGCTGCCCGTTGTGGACACCTGGTGGCAGACCGAGACCGGCTCGATCATGATCTCCCCGCTGCCGGGGGTGACGGCGGCGAAGCCGGGTTCGGCGATGACCTCACTGCCGGGCATCGTGGCCGACGTGGTGGACGACCAGGGCCAACCGGTGCCGAACGGCGGTGGTGGTTACCTGGTGCTGCGCGAGCCGTGGCCGTCGATGCTGCGCACCATCTGGGGTGACGACAACCGGTTCATCGAGACGTACTGGTCGCGGTTCGAGGGCATGTACTTCGCCGGCGACGGGGCGAAGAAGGACGACGACGGGCACATCTGGCTGCTCGGTCGGGTCGACGACGTGATGTTGGTGTCCGGGCACAACATCTCCACCACCGAGGTCGAGTCGGCGCTGGTGTCGCACCCGTCGGTGGCCGAGGCGGCGGTGGTGGGGGCGACCGACCCGACGACCGGCCAGGCGATCGTGGCGTTCGCCATCCCGCGGGGCAGCACGGACATCGCCGGCGAGGCGGGTGAGCAGCTCATCGCGGACCTGCGCAACCACGTGGCGAAGACGCTCGGCCCGATCGCCAAGCCGCGGCAGATCATGCTGGTGCCGGAGCTGCCGAAGACCCGTTCGGGCAAGATCATGCGTCGCCTGCTGCGGGACGTGGCCGAGAACCGGTCGCTCGGCGACGTCACCACGCTGCAGGACTCCTCGGTGATGGAGCTGATCTCCTCGGGGCTGAGCGGCGCGAAGTCCGACGAGGACTGACGACAGGCGTACCCCCATCGGTGGGTGACGGTCCGTCCGGACCGTCACCCACCGTCGTCTTTTGTGGAGGTACGACCACCGCGCGCCGCCGGCCGCGGAGGTTGGACGAATAACGCCTCCATCACGTTCCCGCCGATCGGCGTGTTTCTCATTTAGTTTCACGGAAGTCGGTGGGCCTCGATGCGTCCCTGCGCGCCCGGAGCCGGCCGGCTTCCTCCGCCCATGCCCGAGAAACGGAGCGGCATGAACAGAAACTCCCATCCAGGGTCGCGTCGACGACTACTCGTCGCGTTGCCCGTCATCGCCCTCGCAGCCACCTCACTGACCGTGAGTGGAAGTGCGGCGGCGCAGCCGTCCACCACCCCCCGGGCGGTGATCGGGGCTGACGAGTACTACATCAACTACGCCGAGCCCGAGGTACAGACGGACACCACCGGCCGTGAGGTGAAGGGCAAGGGTGGCGTCTACGCCCCCGCCGTCGACGCCGCGCGCGCGTTCGACCAGAAGCACGCGCGGGGCAACCCGGTGACCGCGCGCCAGCTCGCGCAGATCGAAGCCAAGTCGATCAAGACGGGCAAGAGCCCGCGGCAGATCAAGCAGTCGCCGACCACGCAGACGGCGAAGCTGCTGACGCTGCTTGTCGAGTTCAACGACAAGGCGAACGACGACTTCACGGACGTGATGGTCCCGAAGACGGTGTTCGAGGATCGGACCTGTGTCCCCGGCACCGTGCAGAACGGGCCGAAGCACAACAACATCCCGAACCCGGCGACGCTGCCGCACGAGGACAACAACTCGATGTGGGTGCCGGACTTCTCGCCGTCGCACTACAACAAGATGCTGTACACCAAGAACGGCATCACCGAGCGGGTCCGCACGGACCTGAAGGGCCCGGACGGCAAGAAGGGCATCGACCTCTCCGGTCGCACGATGCACAACATGTACCTGGAGATGTCCAAGAACGCGTACACGGTCGACGGGCAGGCCAGCCCGTGGATCACCGTGCCGCACTCCGAGGGCTGGTACGCGGCCAACCGCTGCACCAAGGACGCGAACGGCAACTGGGTCCCCGGCCGGCAGCAGTCGATGAACGGCCACCCGGACAACCCGGCCGGCGCGGGCAAACTGGCGGCCGACGCGATCGACGCGCTCGCCGCCAAGGACCCGAACTTCCCGTGGGCCGAGTACGACAAGGAGGACCAGGCCGACCGCGACGGTGACGGCAACCTCTTCGAGCCGGACGGCGTGATCGACCACCTGGTGCTGGTGCACGCCGGCCAGGGCAAGTCGCGCGGCGGCGGCGACCAGGGCGTGTACGCCGTCTGGGCGCACTCCTCCTCGGTTCCGGGTGGCTACAACATCCCGGGCACCAATCTGAAGGTGTCGAACTACATCGTGCAGCCGGAGGACGCCGGCGTCGGCGTCTTCGCCCACGAGTTCGGCCACGACCTGGGCCTCCCGGACCTCTACGACACCTCCGGCAACGCCGACTCCGACGTGGACTTCTGGGACCTGATGGCCTCGGGCTCGCACTCGGGTGAGATCTTCCAGGCGCTGCCGACGCACATGGGCATCTGGGACAAGTGGGTGCTCGGCTGGGCCGACCCGCTGACCATCCGCCCCGGCTCGAACCCGCGTGAGGTCAAGCTCGGGCAGACCTCGCGTACGCCGATCGACTCCGAGGACGGCATCAAGGTCGACCTGCCGAACAAGATCACCACGCTGGCCACGCCGCACAGCGGCACCAAGATGTGGCACAGCAACAACGACCAGAGCTGGGCCGACGTCAAGCTGAGCCGCTCGGTCGACGTGCCGGCCGCCGCCGACGCCAAGTTCTGGATGTGGAACAACTACATCATCGAGGACGACTGGGACTTCGGCTTCGTCGAGCTGTCGACCGACGGCGGCACGACCTGGACCGAGCAGAAGGTGTACGCCGAGGGTGGCGCCGTGGTCACCACGCCGGACAACTACCCGGACCCGAACGGCCGGATGAACGACTTCGGCGGCAAGAAGTACGGCCTGACCAGCAGCACCGACGGCTGGCGCCACGACTACGTCGACCTGTCGGCGTACGCCGGGACGACCGTCCAGGTGCGGCTGCGTCTCGCCACCGACGCGGCGTTCGAGGAGCGCAACTGGTTCGTCGACGACTTCTCGGTCACCGGCGGCGGCGCCACCACCTGGAGCGACGACGTCGAGGGCGGCGCCAACGGCTGGACGGCCACCGGCGGCACCTTCGTGGACACCACGGGCGCGGGCTGGAAGGTCTCCGGCGGCACCGAGGTGCACGCGCAGTACTACCTGGCCGAGTGGCGCAACTTCGACGGCTTCGACAAGGGCCTGAAGTACGCCTACGACACCATCTACTCCCACGAGGCGTGGAAGGTCGACCGGATCTCGTACAACGCGCCGGGCATGCTGGTGTGGTATCGGGACACCGCGCTCGGCGACGTCAACCACGTCACCGGGCAGATGACCGCCCTGCCCAGCTACGGCGCGAAGGGCGGTCTGCTCATCGTGGACTCGCACTTCGACCCGTACCGACGTACCGGCACCGCGGCCGAGAAGGACCCGTCGGTGACGGACAACCTGCCCAGCCGTCCACAGTCGGCCAACGCGGCGTTCACGCTCCAGAAGACGTACCCCTTCACGGAGTGCCTGGAGGCGGCGGGCGAGCCGTACAGCGCGTACTGCACGAAGTTCAAGGCGCAGGCGCCGGTGACGAGCTTCACCGACGCCAAGGGCTGGTACCCGGGCATCGAGATGCGCAACGGGGCACCGTACGCGCGGGACAACGACGCCTCCGTGGTGGTGCCGTCGCGTGGCAACGCGCCGTACACCACCCGGGTGACCAACCCGGACGGCAGCCCGGCGCGGGAGTTCTACGGCGTGACGCTGGGCGGCGGCGCGATCGTGCTCGGCACCGGCAACCCGGGCGACGCGGGCGTGCAGAACGGCGTGTCGTTGACGATCCGTAAGGCCGCGAAGGACAACTCGTCCGCCACGATCTTCGTCACCCCGGCGAAGAAGTGACGGTTTAGCGGGTTCGGCAACTGATGGTGGGGCCGGTGGCGGGAACGCCACCGGCCCCACTGTCGTTTCGCCTGATCTTATTGATCGAAATGCATCGCTGCGAGCGTTGCCGGCCAGTCCGCCCCGGTTCGAGCGCAGATGAAGCGCAGGGGTGTGACGGTGAAAAGCGTTCCCAACAAAATCTTGCAACAAATCGACGCGCGCATCTTCCCACGCGTCCCGGCAGTGTCTATGTTCACCATTGGTCCCACTAGTGGGATCGATCTATCGCCGGCCCGTACCCCCGTTGGGCCGGTTCCCTCACACCGGAGGTACCACGTGCGCAAAGTCGCAGTGGGTCTGCTCGGGCTTTCGCTGACGGCGACGGGGCTGGCGTTCGGACCGTCCGCCAGTGCCGCGCCGCAGCCGAAGCTGCCGACGGCGGCCCCGTCGGTCGCCGAGCCCGCCCTTGCCGACCACGACCTGCCGAACCCGCTGGAGGAAAAGCGGCGAGCGCTGCGCCAGGAGGGCCTCAACGAGGTCCTCAAGGGCAAGGCCAAGGCAGAGAAGATCAACGGCAGCACCGTCGTCAAGGTCGGTAAGATCCAGGCCGACGGAGCCGCCGCCCGCACCACCGGGGCGGGCACGGCCCAGACGGAAGACCAGTACGTCGAGCTCTCCCGTCAGCGGACCGACAAGATCTTCGTGATCCTCGCCGAGTTCGGCAACGAGCGGCACCCGGACTTCCCGGACAAGAACATCGACCCCAACACCGCGGGGCCGACCAAGTTCGACGGGCCGCTGCACAACGAGATCCCGGCGCCGAACCGGGCGGTGGACAACTCCACCGTCTGGCAGCCGGACTACAACGCCGACCACTACCGGCAGCTCTACTTCGGCACCAACCCCGGTGACGAGTCGCTGAAGCAGTACTACGAGGCCCAGTCCTCGGGTCGCTACAGCGTCCAGGGCGAGGTCACCGACTGGGTCAAGGTCAAGTACAACGAGGCCCGCTACGGTCGTTCCGACGACCCGAAGGCCGACGACGACCCGACCGGTGACCCGAACGTCTGCGACAGCAGCGTCTGCAGCAACACCTGGGACCTGGTCCGCGACGCCGCGAACCAGTGGGTCGCCGACCAGAAGGCCGCCGGTCGCACCGACGCGCAGATCGCCGCCGACGTCAAGTCGATGGACCAGTACGACCGGTACGACTACAACAACAACGGCAACTTCAACGAGCCGGACGGCTACATCGACCACTTCCAGATCGTCCACTCCGGCGGCGACCAGGCCGACGGTGACCCGATCCAGGGTGAGGACGCCATCTGGAGCCACCGCTGGTACGCCTACGCCTCGGACCAGGGCAACACCGGCCCGGAGACCTTCCCCGGCGGCGGCACCGAGATCGGCGACACCGGCGTCTGGATCGGTGACTACACCATCCAGCCGGAGAACGGTGGCCGCAGCGTCTTCTACCACGAGTACGGCCACGACCTCGGTCTGCCGGACGACTACAACGTCGTCAGTGGTGGCGACAACAACAACGAGCACTGGACCCTGATGGCCCAGAGCCGGCTCGGCGCCAAGAACGACGGCGGCATCGGCGAGCGCGGTGGCGACCTCGGCGCGTGGAACAAGTTCCAGCTCGGCTGGCTCGACTACGAGACGATCGGTATCGGGCAGAAGAAGACGCTGGTTCTCGGCCCGCAGGAGTACAACTCGCCGGAGGCGCAGGCTGCGGTGGTCGTGCTCCCGGACCGCGAGTACACCTTCTCGAACGGCGCGCCGTTCGAGGGCAGCAAGCAGTTCTTCACCGGCAACGAGGACGACCTCAACAGCACGATGACCCGGACGTTGGACCTCACCGGGAAGTCGTCGGCCGCCCTGGCCATGAAGGGCCGCTACAACATCGAGAGCGGGTTCGACTACCTGTTCTTCGAGGCGTCGACCGACGGTGGCAAGACCTGGGCGACCATGCCCGGCACCGTCAACGGCAACCCGCTGAAGGAGATCTCCCCCGGGCGCTTCGCCCTGGACGGCTCCAGCAACGGCAAGTGGGTCGACGTCAACATCCCGATGAACTCCGTGGCGGGCAAGGTCGTGCAGTTCCGGCTGCGCTACCAGACCGACGGCGGCCTGTCCAAGGGCGGCTTCTACGGTGACGCGATCACCGTGACCGCCGACGGCCAGACCGTGTTCACCGACGGTGCCGAGAACGGTGCCAATGGCTGGACCTTCGCCGGGAAGTTCGAGATCGTGGCGGCCACCTACGCCCGCTTGTTCGACAACTACTACATCGCCGGTACCCGGTCGTACACCTCGTACGACAAGTACCTCAAGACCGGCCCGTACTACTTCGGCTACGCGAACACCCGCCCGGACTACGTGGACCACTACGCGTACCAGGAGGGTCTGCTGATCTCCTACCACAACACCCGTTGGGCGGACAACGACACGTTCGCGCACCCGGGTGAGGGTCGGAACCTGATCATCGACGCGCACCCGGAGCCGCTGTACAACCTGACCGGTGCCCCCTGGCGGGCCCGCGTCCAGGTCTACGACGCGCCGTTCAGCCTGAAGAAGGCCGACTCGTTCACGCTGCACATCAACAGCCAGGCGAACTACGTCCGCGGTCAGGCCGCGCAGCCGCTGTTCGACGACACCCAGCAGTACTGGTACCCGGAGCTGCCGAACCACGGCGTCAAGCTCCCGGCGACCGGCCGGAAGATCAAGGTTCTGTCGCAGGACGGCATCAACACCACCGTCCGCTTCAACTGATCCTCGGATCAGGCGACACCCGCACCACGGCGATGCCCGGGCAGGTCACCTGCCCGGGCATCGCCCTTTCCGGGAACCCCGATCGCGCCCCGCGCGTCCGATCACCCGTGCAACCGCGAACCCGCACCACCCTGACCGGCGCCGTTCTGGTTGTCCTGCTGGCGCTCACCGGCTGCGCCGGAACGCGGAACGAAGGAGACGGCGTGTCCTTTGAGCAGACCCCGTCCGACGCCCCCTCGGCCGGCACACCGTCGTCCGCCGCCGCGCCGACCGGACCTACCGATCCGACGCCGTCGTCCGCCTCCGGCCGCCCGTCGCGCTCGCGCGTCCCGCTGCCCACCCTGCGCCCGCCGACCGGGCCGCCGCGCAAGCCGACCGACGCCCGCAAGGCCAACGTGCTGGCCGGACGGATCAACCGGGGCGGCGACGGCCCCTGCTACGGCCTGGTCACCGACGACGGCCGGCAGTACGCGCTGCACGGCACCGGCAAGGGCACCTTCGCCGTCGGCACGACCGTCCTGGTGACCATCGGCCCGGCCGACCCGACCGCCGACTGCGGCCCGGGCACCCCGGCCAGCATCGTCGACATCAGCCCGGTCGGCTGACCGCCGTCCGACGCCCCCGGGCCGGCGAAACGGCTGCCCGCCGACGGGGTCCTAGGCTGTCAACCATGACCGACCAGCGCGGTGGAGCCGTCGACGAGTCCTGCGTCCTCACCGAGGGGCCGTGGACGCACCGTTTCGTCGGCGCCAACGGCACCCGGTTCCACGTGGTCGAGGCCGGCACCGGGCCGATGGTGCTCTTCCTGCACGGCTTCCCCGAGCACTGGTGGGCGTGGCACCAGATGCTCCCGGCGATCGCCGACGCCGGCTTCCGCGCGGTCGCCGTGGACCTGCGCGGTTACGGCGCCAGCGACAAACCACCCCGGGGGTACGACGGCTACACCCTCGCCGCCGACATCGCCGGCCTGATCCGTGCCCTCGGTGAACGGTCGGCGACGCTTGTCGGCAGCGGCGTCGGTGGGATGGTGGCCTGGACGGTGGCGTCGTTCCACCCTTCGCTGGTCCGACGGCTGGTGGTCCTGGGTGCACCCCACCCGCTGCGGTTGCGCGCCGCCATCTTCGCCGACCCTCGGGGGCAGTTCGCCGCCTCCACCCCGGCGTTGAAGTTCCAGCTCCCCCGCTACGAGCATGTGCTCACCAGGGACGGCGGGGCGGCCGTCGGGGAGATCCTGCGCCGCTGGGCCGGGCCGCGCTGGGCGGCCAGCTCGGGCTTCGAGGCGTACGCCGAGCGGTGCCGGGAGGCGATGCGCATCCCACAGGCCGCCTTCTGCGCGCTGGAAGGCTACCGCTGGGCCTTCCGTTCCGTGCTGCGGCTGCACGGCTACCGGTTCGTCCGCCTCATGCAGAAGCCGCTGGTCACCCCGACCCTGCAACTGCACGGCGCACGGGACGTCGCCGCCCTGCCGCGAACCGCCCTGGGGTCCGGCCGGTACGTCGTGGCACCGTACGAGTGGCGCCTGCTCGACGGGGTGGGGCACTTCCCCCACCTGGAAGCTCCCGAAGTGGTGCTCGGCGAGATCCTGCGATGGGCCAAGTCCTGATCTGTCACACCCGCTTCTCGCGCAGGTCGGTGACCTCGGCGGCCGGCGCCCAGCCCTGGTAGACGCCGAAGTCGAAGACCTCCAGCCGCATCGCCTCGGCCACCGGCCAGCGACCGCCGGTGTACTCCACGCGCAGCCAGGCGTCGTGTTTCCCGAGTACGATGAACGGTTGCCCCTGCCACGTGCAGGTGGTCCGCACGTACGCCAGGTCCTCGATCTCGCTCGCCGGCAGCACCCGCACGTACCGGCCCGGACGGACCTCCTCGAAGCCCTCACCCGGCTCCGGCTGGTAGAGCCGGATGTCGTCGCCGTCCGGGCTCGCCTGGTACTCCCGGCCCCGCCAGCGGGCCACGTAGCCGTCGCGCATCACGCCTCCGGAACCCGTCGCCAGATGACCGCGTCCGTGTCGAGCACCGCGATCACCCGTTCGGTGCCGTCCCCGCCGATGCGCCAGAGCTGCGCGCCGTGCGGGAGGCGGGCGCTGTCCACCTTGAACTCCGCCACCACGTCGCTGCTCTCACCCGGGGCGAAGCCGTTGCCCCGGAACGGCGGGCGTTCGATGACCCAGCCCTCCATGGCCCGCATCGCCGGCTCGTTCTGGCCGCCGTACGGGATCCGGTAGAGGCTGGGCCGGTGCGCCGGCCAGCGCAGCACGTAAATCTCCTCAGCGTCGCGTACGAACGGTGACCCCGGGTAGCTCAGGCCCAGCGCGTCGTGCAGCTCGGTCGGCGTGGTCAGGTGGGCCAACTCGCCGGCCCGGTGCACGAAACCGGAGACCCGGTCGTACCCCCGCTCCAGGTAGTACGCGAGCTGACTCGGCGCGATCGCCTTCTGCATCACGGTCGGGCGGGCCGGGTCGACCGCCGCCGGGGCGTACCGGGGGCGGGCCGTGGGTTCCGCCTCGACCGCCGGCTCCTCCGGGTCGACCTCCAGATCGTCGCCGAGCCCCACCTCGGCGGCCCAGTTGGCCAACGCGACGATCTGGTCGCCGGGCAGCTTCGCGCCGACGGGCGTGCCCGGGTTGACGGCGAACGACCAGTCCTCGTCGGGCCAGCGCCGGATCAGTTGGGCGAACTTCACCCGGACCGTGTCGACGGCACCCTCGACGTGATCGGCGAGGCGCTCCGGGGACGTGTAGACCACCACGTACGTCTCGCCGTCGAGCTGGGCGGTACGCCAGACGAAGCCCGGGTCGCCGGGACGGCTGCCGCGCACCGAGTCCGCCGCCGCGGGGAGCAGGACCCGGGCCAACAGCAGGGTGGACAGGAAGGTGTCCGTGCTGCCCGCGCCGGCCGCGCCGAGCAGGTCCTCCTCGACCGTGTTGGCCGGCTCGAACTGCACCGACGCCGGCTCGTCGACCATCGCACGCTGGTCGTCCACGACCGGGCGTTCGTCGTCGGTGTCGGGGCGTACCGCCTCCGGCTCGTAGCCCACCGGGGATCGGGGCGAGGACCAACCGGCGTCCACGCCGGTCGAGCCGCCAGCGCCGCCCAGGCCGCCACCGCTCAGGCCAGCGCCGCTCAGGCCAGCGCCGCTCAGGCCAGCGCCGGCAGAACCGAGCGGGTCGGCGCCGGTGCTGTCCGTGCCGAACAGGCCGGCGGCGGTCTCGGTGGGATCGGGCCGACCCGTGCCGGTGTCGGCCGGTTCGAACGGAGCCGTGCCGGACAAGGCGGGCGCGAACGACGAGGGCACGCCGAACGGATCCGGGGCCGCAGCGCCGGGCCCGGGAACGGAGGGGCCGGACATCGAGGCGCCGGGAACAGCGTGGCCGGGCACGGCCGGGCCGGGCACGGCCGGGCCGGGCACGGCCGGGCCGGGCACGGCCGGGCCGGGCACGGCCGGGCCGGGCACGGCCGGGCCGGGCACGGCCGGGCCGGGCACGGCCGGGCCGGGCACGGCCGGGCCGAACGGTGGCGGGGCGGCGGTGGTCGGGCCGGGTCGCCGTGTCGCGTCGAACGCGGGAGCGACCTCGGTCGGGTCGAGGAGATCCCGGGACTCGATGATGGTGCCCTCGATGACGATGGGCGTGAAGCCGCGACGCGGGGCGGGTGGGCCGGAGACCGGCTCCGCGACCGACGGCGGTAGTTCCTCCACCGGCTCGAAGCGCTGCCGGTCACCGGGTCGGCCACGCGGGATCGCCTGGGTCTCGTCCGCCGTGGGAACGGGCCCTCCGACGCGGGTCGGTGACGGCTCACCCGCGGCTGGACCGGGCACCCGGAACGCATGGGTGGGTTCCTCGGCCAACGGGTTGGGCCGGCGCGGCGGCAGAGGTTGGGTGGCCTCGTCGTCGGTCGCCGACGCTCGTACCACCTGGGACGCGCCCAGGTCGCCGGCCGGTGGCCGCAACGGTCGGGTGGCGTCCGGTGTCGGCATCGGGAAGGCCGAGGCCGCGCTGTCGCCGCCCGGCGCGTCTGCGGGACGGCGACGCGGGAAGGGCTGGCTGCCCCGCCCGAACCGGGACGGGGGCACCGCGCGGTCGCCCGACCGACCGTCCCCGGAGACAGGGCCGGACGCTCGACCGGACGTCGGCTCGAAGAAGGAACGCTGAGCACCCTGGGTGTTGCCGTCGCCGGCGGCCGGGCCGTCGCCGGCGCTGGCTGGGCGGCTCGCGGACGGCCGGCCGGCGCGTGGACCCGGCTGGTCGGCCGGGGCGACCTGGGCGCGATCGGTGGAGGCCAGCGGCACGTACCGGGATGCGCCGGTACGGCTCGCGCCCGGCACGGGGCCGACGCCGGGGCGGGCCGGTCGGGGCGGGGCGGTCGGCTGCCGCTGACCGGCGGCGGGCAGATCCTCCGGGCCGGACCGGCGCGACAGCTCACCCGGGCCGGGCGCCCGGGTCGGGGTGGCCGATGCCGAGGGTGTACCCACCGGCGGCACCGCGTTCCTCGGCGCGGGTCGTCCGGACAGGGTCGGGTCCGACGTGGGCGGCGTGGGCGGCACGAATCCGGTGGCGGGCAAGCCGTCCCGGCCGGTCGTACCGGCTCGCGATCGGGCCAGCGTCTCGGCCCGCTCCAGCCGGGCGCGGGCGCCCATGGCGCGGCCCGGCAGTCGGACGTCCCCACGGGAGAGCTGGGACACGAACCAGGCGGGCAGGTAGCCCTCGACCGGCAACCCGGGGTTGACCGCGAGCCACCACTCGTGGTTGGGCCAACCGAGGGCGAGGTCGGTGAACGGCACGCGCCGGTTGGTGCCGGCGTGTTCACCGAGGCAGGCCCGCATCGCCGCGGCGGAGGTGAAGGCCAGCACGTGGGTCCGGCCGCCGGTGGTCCAGGTGCCCCAGCCGGCGGACGACTGGCCGGACGGCGCTGGCGTGGAGACCGGCAACAGCAGATCGGTGCGGGACAGGAGGCGGAAGTAAAGCTCCTGGTCGTTGGCGCGCAGCGCGTCCCGCATCGCCACCTCGGCCTCCGTGGCCGGCTCCCATTCGGTCACGGCCACCTCTCCTTCCGAGAACAGGCCACAGGTATCGCGTACAACCTACAAGGTGGTATCAAGATCACAATGGCTGGCCGGCGGCGGTCCGCCGACGCGGCGTCGAGGCGATAACATCCCGTTCCGGAGCCGACACGATACGGAGGCTGTCGATGTCCCGGTCGATCGCGCGCCCTGTCCTGGCAGGTCTGGCGGCTGCTCTGCTGACCGCTGCGACCGGTCCGGCCGTCGCCGCCAGCGCCGGGCTTCGGGTGGCCCCGGCCTGTGCGGCGCCACTGGCGCCCGTCCGGCCGGTCGAGGCCACACCCTGGCCCCAGCAGCGGTACGACCCCACGCGGCTCGCGCCGCTGACCACGGGTGCCGGTGTGACTGTCGCGGTGGTCGACTCCGGAGTCGACCGGGCGCATCCCCAGCTGGCCGGACGGGTGCTGGCCGGCACCGACCTGCTCGACCCGGGTGGGGACGGCCGCCGGGACTGCGCCGGGCACGGCACCGGCGTGGCGAGCATCATCGCGGCGGCGCCCCGGCCCGGTGTCGCCTTCCACGGCCTGGCCCCGGCCGCCCGGATCCTGCCGGTACGGGTGAGTGAGCAGCAGGTGGTGCAGGGCCGGGAGTCGGGGCGCACGGTCAGCGCCGACGAGTTCGCCCGCGCCATCCGCTGGGCCGTCGACCACGACGCCGACGTGGTGAACCTCTCCGTGGTGTTGTACGCCGACGACCCGGAGGTCCGCTCCGCCGTGCGGTACGCCGTCGATCGGGACGTGGTGCTGGTGGCCGCCGTGGGCAACCTGCACGACAGCGGCGACCCGCGCCCGTTCCCCGCCGCGTACGACGGGGTGCTCGGGGTGGGCGCGATCGGGGCGGACGGGGCACGGGCGACCTTCTCCCAGACCGGCTCGTACGTCGATCTGGTCGCCCCGGGCAGCGCGGTGCTGGTCGCCGCGCCCGTGCAGGGCCACCAGCAGGTCGAGGGCACCAGTTACGCGGTGCCGTTCGTGGCCGCCACGGCGGCGTTGCTGCGCGCGTACCGACCCGAGTTGACCGCCGCCGAGGTGGTGGAGCGGATCGTCGCCACCGTCGATCCGGCGCCCGGCCCGGGACACGGCGGCGGGTACGGCGCCGGCGTGCTGAACCCCTACCGGGCGGTCACCGAGACCGGTGACGGCCGGCCGACCGCCCCTCGGCCGGTTGCCGTACTCGCCGACGACCGGCCCGACCCGGCGGTGCTCGCCCGGCAGGCCCGCCGCGCGACCGCCCGGGACCGGGCTCTGGTGGCCGGCGCGGCGATCGGCCTGACGGCGGTCGCCGTGGTGTTGCTCGCCCTCGTGCTGCCCCGCGGCGCGCGTCGGCGTTGGCGACCGGCCGAGCCAGCGTGACCCGACCGGGTCGCCTCGGTGGCCCTCGTCGGAGGGCGGCCGGGGCGCCGACGCGGGCATGGTCAGCGCTCCCGGCCCACCGACGTCACTGGAACAGCCCGGTGTTCTTCTTCTCCGTGTCCAGATAGTCGGCCGCGGAGTCGTCCACCGCCACCTTGATTGCGCGCAGCATGGCCTGCAGGTCCTGCGAGGCGGACCGCCACCGCGCCTGGCGCTGCTCATACGCCTGTTGGGCGTCACCCGCCCAGGCCGACACCAGCGGCGCGGCGTCGCGTTCGAGCTGACCGAGCTGCGAGTCGAGCGTGTTCAGCGCCCGTTGAATGTCCACGCCGGCCTGTTGCAGCGCGGCGAAGTTGACGACCAGCACACCGTGGTCCATCGGAACTCCCTCCCGGCAGGTCAGAGCGGCAGCTGGATGCCGCCGCGGTTGGTGCCGGCCACCCGGCTGGCCGCCTCGTCGTCCGAGACGTCGTACTGTCGGCCGGCGGTGCGGATGGCCCCGGCGGTCTCCCGCAGGGCCCGGTGCAACGCGGCCTGATCCTGTGACCACTGCCGCTTGACCTGCTCGAACGACCGCCCACCGGCACCGCGCCAGGCCTGCTGCAACACCTCCAGCTCGGCCAGCAGGCCGGTCAGCATGGACTGCAACGACTGGTCCACCTGCTCGAACTTCGCGGCGGTCTGCCGCATCACCGCCGCTTCTGCCTGGGTCTGGGACACCCGAACATCACCTCGTCTCCTCGGTCGTGCCTGGCCGGCTGTGCGCCCACCGTCAGAGCGCACCGATCGCGTGGCCCGGTCGACGAGCATGGCTGGACGCGGGTCAGCGATGAACTTCGTGGCTGACGGTAGCGGCCCGGTAGCCGTTCTGCTACCCCGCGCGCCTCCCCTGTGGACAACCACGGCAGCCATCGGTCGCTTACGATGTGCCGCAGCCACGTCGCGGCGCGTGACGGGCAGTCCCGGGGCGGTCGGCCGCCCGGCACGTCCCAACTGGTCGAGGAGGCGCGGTGTCGCCGATCACCGCCGGAGGCCCGCAGCCGGCGAGCCGGCCCGGATGGGGCCCGGTCCCGGCCGCCGGCGCCTCGACAGCCGGGTCGGGCGCCCCCACCGTCGTCGGAACACCCACCTCTGTCGACGCCGTGCCGGGTGTCGACACCGGAGCGACCGCGACCGTAGCCGTCAGCTCCGCGCCGGCCGCGCTCGGCGTTCCCGGGCCAAGGGCAGCCAGGGATGGCGTACCCGGTCGACGATCTCGCGGTCGGTGGGCCGCGTTCAGCCGAGGTGGCGCGGGGATCCGCGCGGGTCAACTGGTCACCGGGCAGGTCGCCGTCGCGGTCGTCCTCGCCGCGCTGGGTCGGGGCACGCCGCTCACCGTCGCCGCGCTGCTGGTGGCGACGCTCCTGGTGGCGGTCGCCGGCGTGCGGGTCCGCGGCCGGTGGCTCTTCGAGTGGCTGGGCACCGCCGCCGGGCATGTGACCCGGCGCCGCGTGCTGGGTCAGCAGGCCGACCCGGCCGGGTTGCTCGCCCTGGTCGCACCCGGTGCCGTGGTCCACTCGACGGAGCTGTCCGGCGGGCCGGCGGCGGTGCTGGAGGACACCGGCGGCATGGTGGCGCTTCTGGAGCTCGGCGATCCCGGCGACCTGCTCGGCGACGCGTCCCGGGCGATCCCCGCGCCGGCCGCGCTGCTGCCGACGCCCGGTCCGGACGTCCCGCCGCTGCGGATCCAACTGCTTCTCAGCGGGACGCCGGCACCCGTCCCGACGGCGGGTGGCACCGTCGGCACGTCGTACCGGCAGCTCACCGACGGGCGGCTCGCCGGGCGGGAGCGGGCGGTGCTGGCGGTCCGGGTGCTGCGGGCGGACGGGTGGACGCAGGAGGCCCTGCGTCCGGCGCTCGCCGGCACGGTACGCCGGATCGTCCGCCGACTCGGGCCGCTGACCGCCCGGCCGCTCGGCGTGCCGGCGGCACTACGCGTGCTGGGCGAGCTGGCCCACCACGACGGCCAGCCGGTGCGGGAGTCGTGGCCGCTGCTCCGCTCGGGCGCACTCGTCCAGGCCACGTTCCGGCTGGTCGACTGGCCGCAGACCGGCGCACCCGCCGCGCGACGGCTGGTGCCCCGGCTGCTCGCGCTGCCGGCGACCGCGACGACGGTGTCGCTCTGCGTGGGGCCACCGGCGGCTGACGGCACCGGGGCCGCGCCGACCGAGATGGCCGTACGCCTGGCCGCCGCGTCGACCGCCGAGCTGACCGTGGCCGTCGACGCGCTGGGCCGACTGGTCGACGGCGTCGGCGGGACGCTGCGCAGACTCGACGGCGCGCACCTGAGCGGGCTGGCTGGCACGCTGCCGGTGGCGCTCACCAGCGTCGGGGGGCAATCGGCGGTGGCGCTGGACGACTGGGAGCTGACCCTGGGCGAGGCCGGGATGATGGTCGGCACCAACCGGCACGGCGGTGCGATCACCGTACGGCTGTTCCGGCCGGAGAGCACCCGGGTGATGCTGGTGGGCGGGGTGCGCGCCGCGCAGTTGATGGCGCTGCGGGCGATGGCCCTGGGCGCGCTGGTGGTGGTGCAGACGGCGCGGCCCCGTGCCTGGGAGCCGTTCGTGCGAGGTGTGGGCGCTCCGGGCGGAACGATCCCGCTGATCCCGCCGGGCCGACCGGTCGCCGACTCGGTGGGCACCGCGCTCCAGCCGTTGCTGCTGGTGGTCGACGCCGGGCCGATGCCGGCCGAAACCGAGCCCGGTCCCGCGTGGCGGGCCACCCTCGTGGTGCGCGACGAGCTGACCCCGGCCGATGTGGACGCGTTGAGCCGTGCTGACCTGGCGGTGCTGCAGCCGCTGCACGCGGCCGAGGCCGCGCTGGCCGGCACGGCGCTGGGGCTGGGTGGGTCGGCCGACTGGCTCACCCGGATCCGGGACGACATGGTGGCGGTGGTGAACCGCCGAGCCCTGCGGTGGGCGCTGCTCTCCCCCACCCCGATCGAGGCCCAGCTGATCGGTCGGCCGGCGCGCGGCTGAGCCGGCGGGGGCGCCGACCCGAGCTGCGGCCCGACCCTCCCTGGGCCGCGTCGTCCTTGATGGTCAACCGGTGGGTTACGCCGGTGGGTGGTCCATGGCACGATCCCCGCCATGGGTTTTCTGAAAGGGTTGCTGATTCGGCTGGCCACCACGGCGCTGGCCTTCTGGTTGGCCACACTGCTCATTCCGGGCATCGACCTGGAGTCGACCTCGGCCGTGGAGACGGTCACCACGCTGATCCTGGTCGCGGTGATCTTCGGCGTCGTCAACGCGGTGCTCCAGCCGATCATCAAGACCGTCGGCTGCGGCTTCTACCTGCTCACCCTGGGTCTCATCGCGCTGGTGGTGAACGGACTGCTGTTCCTGCTCACCAGCTGGATCGCCGACCAGGCCGGCCTGCCGTTCTCGGTGGACGGCTTCTGGCCGGCCGCCGTGCTCGGCGCCCTGTTCGTGAGCATCGTGACCTGGATCCTCGGCGCCGTTCTCGACCGGGACTGACCGGCGACCGACCACCACCGACCCGGACCGCCCGGCTCCCGATGGGCCGGGCGGTCCGGTGACCAGAGTCCGGGAATTGGCGGGCCGGCGAGCCGGTCGGGTTGGCTAGCCTCGCAGACGTGTTCTCGCTGACCCGCGCCGACGGCCACCTGATCAGCACCGATCCGGCCCGACTCGACCTGGACCGGATACACCACTGGCTGTCCACCGACGCGTACTGGGCGCTGGGGCGTGACCGGGAGACGGTCGTGCGGGCGTTCGCCGGGTCACTCCCCTTCGGCGTCTACCGACCCGGGGACGGCGGCCAGGTGGCGGTGGCCCGGGTGGTCACCGACGGCGCCACCTTCGCCTGGCTCTGCGACGTGTACGTCGACCGAGCCTCCCGGGGCCTCGGGCTGGGCGGTTGGCTGGCCGGCGCGGTCCGCGACCACCTGGCCGAGCTGGGCGTACGCCGGATCCTGCTGGCCACCCTCGACGCGCACGAGGTGTACGCGCGGGTCGGCTTCACCCCGTTGGACGTTCCGCAGCGGTGGATGCAGCTCGACCGCCGGCCACCGGTGACCCCGATCACCGGAAAGGAACAAAGCGGAGGTTCACCCCTTACGGTGGAGGCGTGACGCCACTCCGGCTGGGATACCTCTACGGCATCGGCGCGTACCTGCTCTGGGGTTTCTTCCCGCTCTACTTCAAGCTGCTGCGACCCACCGGCCCGCTGGAGATCCTGGCCCACCGGATCGTCTGGTCGGTGCTCTTCGTGGCCCTGCTGCTCGGCGCGCTGCGCAACATCGGCTTCCTACGGGCGCTGCTACGCCGCCGCCGGACGGTCGCCGGGATCGTCGCCGCGTCCGCGCTCATCGCCGTCAACTGGGGCATCTACATCTACGGAGTCAGCTCCAACCGGGTGGTGGAGACCGCGCTCGGCTATTTCATCAACCCCCTCGTGGTGGTGCTGCTCGGGGTGACGGTGCTGCGGGAACGACTGCGCCCGGCGCAGTGGGTGGCGCTGGGCATCGGCGCGTCGGCCGTCGCGGTGCTCGCCGTCGACTACGGCCGGCTGCCCTGGCTGGCGCTGACCCTGGCGTTCAGCTTCGCCGGCTACGGCCTGATCAAGAAGCAGCTCGGGTTGCCCGCCGCCGAGGGGCTCTTCGTCGAGTCGGCGGTGCTGGCGCTACCCGCGCTGGGCTACCTCGCCTGGTTGAGCCGAGATGGCGGGTTGACCTTCGGGCACGTCTCGGCCGGGCACACGGTGCTGCTGGTGCTGGCCGGCGCGGCCACCGCGATCCCGCTGCTGCTCTTCGCCGGGGCCGCCAACCGGCTGCCACTGACCGGCCTCGGCATGATCCAGTACCTGGCGCCGATCCTCCAGCTCGCCTGCGGCGTGCTGATCTTCCACGAGCCGATGCCGCCGGCCCGCCTCGCCGGCTTCGCACTGGTCTGGCTGGCCCTGGTGGTCTTCACCGCCGACGCCATTCGCCAGGCCCGCCAGTCCAGAAGCACCCCTCGCCTCCCAACCCCCGTCCCAACCCCCTAACCCACCCCAGCCCTCCCCCGCCCTGCCCCCGACCCGCCCTGCCACGCGATCTTGCAGTTTCTGTCGTCAATTTGTGGGCTTACACCCGTTATGGGACAACAAGAAGTGCAAGATCGCGGGCGGGCGGGGGGCGGGCGGGATGGGGCGGCGCGGGCACGCGGGGTTACGGGACCGCGTACGTCAGCAGGGGGGTGCCGTCGGATCGTTGGAGTTCCACGCTGACCAGCTCGGCGTCGGTGAAGCGGGTGACACCGGTGAAGTTGAGGTCGTCGCCGGGGGCGGCCAGCCAGGAGCCGATCTGCTCGCTGCTGCCGTTCGGGCCGTGGGCCACCAGCCGGAACGGGTACGCCTTGCCGTAACTCGTCCGCGCGTCGTACCCGCAGTGCATGGTCACCTCGGTGCCCCACTTGCTGCCGGCCAGCCCGATCTCGGCGTGCACCGGCCCGGCGGTGGCCACCGGCCGCATGGGGACCATCGACACCTGCGGGCCGGGGCGGGTGCCCTGTGCGCCCGGGGTGCCCGGTGGGGCGACCGGTCGGGGCAGCACCGCGGCCGTGCCGACACCCACCACGAGGGCGAGCGCGGCGGCGGCCAGCGTCGTGAGGGCGTACCGCCGACGGGTCGCCGCGCGCTCGCGGCGCCGGCGGCTCCGGGCCTCGTCGAGCAGCGCGGGCACCCGGGGCGGGGAGGGCGGCGGCAGGAACTGCTCCAGGCCCGCCGGGTCGAGGCGACCGAGCAGTCCGGGCAGGACGGCGATCTCGGCAACCGCGTCCCGGCAGGAGGCGCAACCGGTGAGGTGCCGCTCGTAGGCCGCCCGCTCGGCGGGGGCCAGGGCACCCAGCACGTACGCGCCGTCGTCGTGCGCGAACTCGCACCGAGTCATCCCGTCACCCCCATCTCGGCCAGGACCAACCGTAGTGAGCGCAGGGCGTAATGGGTGCGCGACTTCACCGTGCCCGGCGGCACACCCAGCCTCGACGCCGCCTCGGCCACCGACCGCCCCTGGTAGAAGCATTCGACGAGCACTTCGCGGTGGGTGGGGCTGAGCCGGTTCAACGCCTCGGCGACGGTCCACGCCTCCACCGCGCGCTCCGCCTCGTCGATTACCTCGGGCGGCTCGGGCAGCTCGTCGGTGAACACCTCGCCGACCCGGGTGGACCGTCGCCGCCAGGCGTCGATGGCCAGGTTACGGGCGGTGGTGAACAGCCAGGCGCGTACGGAGCCGCGTCGCGGGTCGAGGGACTCGGGGTGCCGCCAGGCTCGCAGCAGCGTCTCCTGCACCAGGTCCTCGGCCCGCTGCCGGTCGCCGTTGACCAGCCGCAGGGCGTGTGCGTACAGCGCCTCCGCGTGCTCGTCGTGCAGCGCCCGCAGCAGTTGGGCGTCATGGTCGCTGATGGCGGTCTCCTCACTTCCGGCGCGCGTCCGGCGGTGTGTCCGCTCGGGAATACGTGCGGTCACGCCGAACGGTTCAGACCGAGGTCAGACCGCTGGTCCCCACGCAGGTGTTCACGCCTGGTTCACATTGCGGCCGACGACCGCTCACCACGTCCTCCTAGCGTCCGGCTGGTACGCCGCCTGTCGTGCCACCGACTTTTCTGGAGGCCACTGAAATGAGCGACCGTCCCCGGCTGCTCCCTTTGTTGACCGGCAACCGTCATGGCACCCGTGACGCCATGACCTGTCTGTACCGCTGCGGCAACGCCTGTGACCATCCCGTCCCGAACACGTCGGACAACGCGTACTTCGGCGACGTGGTGAACGCGGAGGTCTCCCGGCGCGGCGTCGTCCGGGCCGGCGCGGTCGGCGCCCTGGTCCTCGGCTTCGGTGGCGCGGCGGCCGGCGCGCTGGCCGGCGCGGCCCCCGCCGCCGCGGCCCCCGCCACCCCAAACGTGCCGGAGGGCTTCGGCTTCGGCCGTCCCACCACGGGCGTCGGCAGCGGCGCGCTGACCTTCAAGCCGATCCCGCCGAACAAGCTGGACACCCTGGTCGTGCCGAACGGCTACGACCACGCCGTGGTGATCAAGTGGGGCGACCCGGTGCTGCCGGGCGCGCCGGAGTTCAACCTGCACCACCAGACCGCCGCCGCCCAGTCGAAGCAGTTCGGCTACAACAACGACTTCGTCGGGGTGCTGCCGCTGGACGAGCAGGGCAGGCGGGCGCTGCTCGTGGTCAACCACGAGTACACCAACGAGGACCTGATGTTTCCCGGCTTCCCCGGCCTGGACGGGCTCTCCGTGGAGCAGCTGCGCACGGCGATGGCCGCGCACGGCATGTCCGTGGTGGAGTTGGAGCGGGTCGCCGGCACCGGGCAGTGGAAGCCCGTGGACAACGGTCGCCGGCCGTACAACCGGCGGGTCACCGCGCTCAGCACCAAGTTCGACCTGACCGGCCCGGCCGCCGGCTCGGCCTGGCTCAAGACCGCCGCCGACCCCAAGGGTCGTACGGTCGTCGGCACGCTGAACAACTGCTCCGGGGGCGTGACGCCGTGGGGGACGGTGCTCTCCGGCGAGGAGAACTTCAACCAGTACTTCGTCGGCGCGGACGCCGCTCCGGCCGACCTCAAGCCGAAGCTGGACCGCTACGGCATCACCACCGCGTCCCGCTACCCCAGCGGCAGCCGTAAGTGGGAGCGCGCCGACGAGCGCTTCGACCTGGCCAAGCACCCCAACGAGGCGCACCGGTTCGGCTGGATCGTCGAGATCGACCCGTTCGACCCGGAGAGCCGCCCGCGCAAGCACACGGCGATGGGCCGCTTCAAGCACGAGGGCGCGAACGTCATCGTCGCCAAGGACGGACACGTGGTCGCGTACATGGGCGACGACGAGCGGTTCGACTACCTCTACAAGTTCGTCTCGGACAAGAAGTTCCTCAAGGGCAACTCCTGGGCGGCCCGCAAGCACAACCTCACCCTGCTGGAGTCCGGCACGCTCTACGTCGCGCAGCTCGACCAGACCAGCGCGGGCGAGATCGACGGTTCGGGCACCCTCCCCGCCGACGGCGCGTTCAACGGTCGTGGTCGCTGGATCAAGCTGGTCAGCGGCAACCGTTCGTTCGTCGACGGGATGACCGCCGCGGACGTGCTGACCTTCACCCGGCTCGCCGGCGACAAGGTCGGCGCGACCAAGATGGACCGCCCCGAGGACGTCGAGCCGAGCCTGCTCACCGGCAAGGTCTACGTGGCGCTGACCAACAACACCGACCGCGGCAAGGCCGGCAAGGCGGCGGCCGACGAGGCCAACCCGCGCAACGCCAACAAGCACGGGCAGATCCTGGAGCTGGTCGAGGACCGCAACGACAACACCTCGGAGACCTTCGCCTGGTCGCTGCCGATCGTCTGTGGCGACCCGACCGACCCGTCGACCTTCTTCGCCGGGTACGACAAGACCAAGGTCTCCCCGATCTCCTGCCCGGACAACGTCGCCTTCGACGCCACCGGCAACCTGTGGATCTCCACCGACGGCAACGCGCTGGGCAGCAACGACGGCCTCTTCGCCACCGCCGTCGAGGGTCCGGAGGAGGGTCACCTCAAGCAGTTCCTGACCGTGCCGCTCGGCGCGGAGACCTGCGGCCCGTTCATCACCGGCGACAACCGCTCGGTGTTCGTCGCGGTGCAGCACCCGGGTGAGATCACCGGCGCGTCGGTGGAGAACCCGGCCTCGAACTGGCCGGACGGCGACTACGCCAAGCCGGGCGTGGTGGTCACCTGGCGCCTCGATGGCGGCCCGGTGGGCAGCTGACGGTGCTCCCGGAGCCAGCGGGGCCCCGTGCCGGCCGCTGACGTTCCCCTCAGGCGGTTCGGCGCTGGACCGCCCCGAGAGGCCCTCTCCCAGCCCGGGAGAGGGCCTCTCGGCGTCCGGCGGGTCAGTGGTCGGCGGCGATGCCGTCGGCGACCGTGCGGGCGACGGTGAGCAGCTTGGCCCGGACGACCCGCGCGGACGTCATCATCTCGCTCGCCGGCAGGGCGCAGGCCAGCACGACCCGACGTTCCATGTCCTTGTCCGGCGTGACGAGCACCGCCGCGCAGGCCACACCCTGGCGGAACTGCCCCAGCTCCAGCTGCATGCCGCGCCGGTCGCCGGCGGCCAGGTCGGCCTCGAATGCCTCGGTGGTGGTCAGCGTCGCGGTGGTGAACGGGCGCATGCCGTACTCGCGCAGGTAGCGGAAACGCTGCTCGGTGGTGAGGGTGGCGAGCAGGGACTTGCCGAGGGCTGTCGCGTGCGCCCCCTCGTCGAAGCCGGGGACCAGGTCTTCCAGGTAGGGCGAGCGGTGCCCCTCGGCCACCGCCGTGACGGCGACCTGACCGCCGACGAAGCGGCCCAGGTAGTGGCTGTAGCCGGTTTCCACGGCGGCCCGGCGCAACGTCTCACCGACCACCGGCGGGCCCCGGAACGCGGTCACCAGCTCGCGGTAACGGTCGGCCACCTCCAGCCCCACGATGTACGTGCCGTCCTCCCGACGAATCACGTAGCCCTCGTACGCGAGGGTGCGGACCAGGTGGTAGGTGGTGGCCACGGTCAGCTCGCACCGTCGGGCGATCTGCTTGACGGTCAGGCCCTTCGGGGCGCGACCGACCGACTCGAGCACCCGCAGGGCTCGGGACACGCTGCGGATCAGGTCCGAAGGTTCTGCCAAGGGGTCGCGCACAACCACCTCCGCCGCCGGGGACTTACACCATATGAAAAACAGGCCGGGTGCGAAATGCCTGTTCGGGTCGAGGATGCCAGATCACCATCCACTCCTCGTAGGTCACTGGTCACCAGGAGTGGTCCGGGCCTGACTCGCGTAGGTTTGCCGGACGATGACCAACACCACCCTCACCCCCGCTGAAGACCGCACCCGGACCCGCCCGATCCGGGCCAGTGCCGGTGCCGTGGCCACCACCGTGGCCTGCGTACTGCCCGTCTTCCTTCTCGGCGGCCTCGCCGTGCAGATGGGAGCCGACCTCGGCTTCTCCCCGGCCGGGCTGGGCCTGGCGGTGTCCGTCTATTTCGGCGTGAGCGCGCTGGCCTCGGTGCCCTCCGGCCGGCTCGTCGAGCGGTACGGGCCGACCGTGGTGGCCCGCAGCGGCATCGTGCTGGCCTCCGGGTCGATGCTGGCCGTGGCGGTGTTCGCCCGCTCGTACGAGGTGCTGCTCGCCCTGCTGGCGCTCAGCGCCGCCGCGAACGCCCTCGGTCAACTGGCCAGCAACGCCGCACTGGCCCAGCACGTGCCACCGAACCGGCAGGGGCTGTCGTTCGGTGTCAAGCAGGCGGCCATTCCGGTCTCCACCCTGCTGGCCGGCGCGGCGGTGCCCACCATCGCGCTCACCGCCGGGTGGCGGTGGGCGTTCGTGGCCGCAGCGGTCGCGGCGCTGACGACGCTGCCGGCCGTACCCCGGCAGCGGTCCGGCCGGGACCGACGGGCCGACTCGGCGCGCGCGGGCCGGGCCACGACGGCCCTGGTGGTGATCGGCGCGGCGGCGACGTTGGCGGCGGGCGCGGCCAACGCGCTGGGCACCTTCCTGGTGGACTCGGCCGCCGCCCGGGGTCTGTCGCCGGGCCTCGCCGGCCTCACCCTGACCCTGGGCAGCGCGGTCTGCGTGGCCGCCCGGGTGGGTGCCGGCGGACTGGCCGACCGCCGAGCCAGCGGTCACGTCGCGCTCATCGCCGCGATGCTGGTGGTCGGGGCGACCGGGCTCGGTCTGCTCGCGGTGGCCGGCCCGGCGCCGTTGGTGGCCGGCGTGGTGCTCGGCTTCGGCCTGGGCTGGGCGTGGCCCGGCCTGGTGAACTTCGCGGTGGTTCGGCTGCACCCGCAGGCTCCGGCCGCCGCCACCTCGATCACACAGACCGGGGTGTACGCGGGCGGCTGCCTCGGCCCGCTGAGCCTCGGCCCACTCGCCGCCCACTTCGGCTACCCGACCATGTGGGTCACGGCGGCGGTGGCGATGCTGCTCGCCGCCGCCCTCATGCTGCTGGGCAGCCGCCTCCTAACCGCCGCCGCACCCCCAGCCCACCGTTGATCATGAAGTTGTTGCCCGATCAGACGGCGCGTCGAGGCAATAACTTCATGATCAACCGAGTGACGGCCGGCCGGGGGCCGGTGGGGGGACCAGTTGGGGGTTAGCTGGTGCGGTCGGCGATGTAGTCGCAGAGCGACTCCAGCGCCTGGCGGGACGGGCTCGCGGGCAGCGGGGTCAGGCGCGCGCGGGCGTCCTCGGCGTAGCTGCGTACGGTCTCCCGGGCGCGCTTGAGCGCCGGGCTCTCCCGGAGCAGCCCCAGGGCCTCGGCGTGCAGCGCGTCGTCGGTCAACGGGCCGGTCGCCAGGATCTCCCGTAGCCGCACCGACGCGGCGTCGGAGTCGTCGGCCGCCCGGGCGTAGAGCACCGGCAGCGTCGGGACGCCCTCGCGCAGGTCCGTGCCGGGCGTCTTGCCCGACTGCACCGACTCGGACGCGATGTCCAGCAGGTCGTCGGTGAGCTGGAACGCGACGCCGATCGTCTCGCCGTAGCCGGCGAGGGCCTCGACCTGCTCGGCGGGGGCGCCACCGAACATGCCGCCGAACCGGACCGACGTGGCGATCAGCGAGCCGGTCTTCTCGGCGATCACGCTCAGGTAGTGCGCGACCGGGTCCTGCCCGGCGCGCGGACCCACCGTCTCCGCGATCTGACCGTGCACCAAGCGGGCGAAGGTGCGCGCCTGCAACCGGACGGCCTCGGGGCCCAGATCGGCCGCGATGTCCGCAGCGCGGGCGAAGAGGTAGTCGCCGACCAGGATGGCGACCGAGTTGGTCCAGCGCGAGTTGGCGCTCGGTGCGCCCCGCCGCACGGCGGCCTCGTCCATCACGTCGTCGTGGTAGAGGGTGGCCAGGTGGGTGAGCTCCATCACCACGGCCGCCGGGACCACCTGCGCGCTCGACGGATCGCCGAACTGCGCGCCGAGCGCCACCAGCAGCGGCCGGAACCGCTTCCCGCCGGCCTCCAGGAGGTGCCGAGCCGCCTCCGTGACGAACGGGTCGGCGCTGGCCACACTGGCGCGCAGCTCGACCTCGACCGCGTCCAGCAGCCCCAGCACGGACGCCTCGACGCGGGGATCGGCAAGATGAAGGCCGAGCGCGCCGAACTGACTCGTGCTCGCCCGACCCCGACGACCGCCGGAACCGGTGGCACCTGAACGCTCGCCAGCCGGAATCACCACGCCATCAACCATGCCACACCCGTTCGACCTGCTCCGGGTCGGGGATACGCAGCGGGGGCCGGCACGCGTTCGCGCGCCGACCCCCGGTGTCCGAGGTACGTCTCACCGCACGAATTCTGCGGCTCCGGTAGCCAGGTCGAGCAACGGACCAGGGGCGACACCCAGCGCCAGGGTGGCCAGCACACCGACCATCAGCGCGGCGGACGTGAGGCCGCCCGGCACGGTGACCGTCGGCGTGGACTCGCCCGGCTCGGACAGCCACATCATCACCACAACCCGCAGGTACGGGAACGCCAACACCATGCTGGTCAGCACACCCGCGATGACGAGCCAGGCCTGACCGCCGGCCAGCGCCGGCCCGAAGACCGCGAACTTGCTGGTGAAGCCGCTGGTCAACGGGATACCGGCGAACGCCAGCAGGATGAACGTGAACAGCCCGGCGTAGAACGGCGAGCGCCGCCCCAGCCCGGCCCAGCGGGACAGGTGGGTGGCCTCACCGTCGGCGTCGCGCACCAGGGTCACCACCGCGAACGCGGCCAGCACCGAGAAGCCGTACGCGACCAGGTAGAACATGGTGCCGGAGAGCCCGTCGCGACTCGGCGCCAGCACACCGACCAGCAGGTAGCCGGCGTTGGCGATCGAGGAGTACGCGAGCAGCCGCTTGATGTCCGTCTGGGTGACCGCCAGCACCGCGCCGACCAGCATGGTCAGCACCGCCACCGCACCGAGCACCGGCGTGAAGTCCCAGCCCCCGCCCTCGAACGCGACGTGGAAGACGCGCAGCAGCGCGCCGAACGCCGCGACCTTGGTGCAGGCGGCCATGAAGCCGGTGACCGGGGTCGGCGCACCCTGGTAGACGTCCGGCGTCCACACGTGGAACGGGGCCGCGGCGGCCTTGAAGAGCAGACCGATGGCGAGCAGCGCCATGCCGGCGAAGAGCAGCACCGGGCTGGCCGGCGACTCGGTCACCGCCGCGTTGATGGTGGCGAAGTCAACCCCGGCCGTACGGCCGGGAACACCGGCGGTGAAGCCGTAGATCAGGGCCACCCCGAACAGGAAGAACGCCGAGGCGTACGCGCCGAGCAGGAAGTACTTCATCGCCGCCTCCTGGCTCAGCAGACGCCGGCGGCGGGCCAGCGCGCAGAGCAGGTAGAGCGGCAGGGAGAAGACCTCCAGCGCGATGAACATGGTCAGCAGGTCGTTCGCCGCCACGAAGATCAGCATGCCGCCGATCGCGAACGTGACGAGCGGGTAGACCTCGGTGAGCCCGTTGCGCCCCTCGGCCTGCTTCCGGTCGTCGGCGGACTCGGCGGTCACCGCGGCGTGGGCGACGAACGCGCCGCCCCGCTCGACGGTACGGTCACCGATCAGCAGCAGCGCCATCGCGGCCAGCACCAGGATGGCGCCCTGGAGGAAGAGCGTCGGCCCGTCCACCGCGATGGCCTGACCGGCCGTGACGAGCCGGTCGTCGGCGTTGAGGACCACCATGGTCAGCGCGGCGAGGACGGCCAGCAGCGCGAGCGTCAGCTGCACGACGTGCCGCGCGCGCCGCGGCACGAACGCCTCGACCAGCACACCGAGCAACGCGGTGCCCAGCATGATCATGATCGGGGCGAGTGCCGCGTAGTCGAGCGACGGCAATTTCAACTCGGTCACTGGGCCAGCCTTCCGTTCGCGACTGCGGGGCTCCGCTTCGCTGCACTCCTCGCGCTCACCGGTGCGCCTCCTGGACGGTGCCGCCCACGGACGGGGCCGGGTCGCTTCTGCCGATGTCGTCCATGGTCGCCTGGACGGCCGGGTTGATCACATCAGTGACCGGCTTGGGGTAGAAGCCGAGCAGCACGATCAGCGCGACCAGGGGGGCAACCACGACCTTCTCGCGCAGGTTGAGGTCCCGCCGCATCCCGTCGACCTCGGTCAGCGCCGGATTGAGCGTGCCCTGCGTGGTGCGCTGCACCATCCACAGCACGTACGCCGCCGCCAGGATGATGCCGACCGTGGCGATGACCGCGACCGGCTTGTTCACCGTGAAGGTGCCGATCAGCACCAGGAACTCGGAGATGAACGGCGCGGTGCCGGGCAGCGCGAGCGAGGCGAGACCGGCGAAGAACAGCAGACCGGCGAGCACCGGGACCAGCTTGCCGGCGCCGCCGAAGTCACTGATCAACGACGAGCCGCGCCGGGAGATCAGCATGCCGACCACCAGGAACAGCAGGCCGGTGGCCAGACCGTGGTTGAGCATGTAGAGCACCGCGCCCGTG
This sequence comes from Micromonospora sp. NBC_00617, assembly GCF_045161355.1. Lineage (NCBI taxonomy): Bacteria > Bacillati > Actinomycetota > Actinomycetes > Micromonosporales > Micromonosporaceae > Micromonospora > Micromonospora sp. NBC_00617. Next base: position 5,472,488 of record NZ_CP107751.1, read on the forward strand.
CCGGCCTGCGTGGTGAAGGCGAAGATGCCCACCCCGATGAACCCGAAGTGCGCGATCGACGTGTACGACACGAGCCGCTTGAGGTCGTTCTGGCCGACCGCCAGCAGCGCCGCGTAGATGATGCCGATCACGCCCAGCGCCAGCGCCCACGGCGCGAACCACTTCGACGCCTCCGGGAACAGCGGCAGGCAGTAGCGCAGGATCCCGAACGTGCCGACCTTGTCCAGCACACCGACCAGCAGCGCGGCGGCGCCCGCCGGGGCGGCGCCACCGGCGTCCGGCAGCCAGGTGTGGAACGGGAAGAACGGGGCCTTGATGGCGAACGCGAGGAAGAAGCCGAGGAACAGCCACCGTTCGGTGCCGGTGCTGATGTCCACCTGCGACAACGCCTGCCAGTCGAAGGTCTTCCCGCCGACCACCCAGAGGCCGATCACCGCGGCCAGCATGAACAGGCCGCCGACCAGCGAGTAGAGGAAGAACTTCACCGCCGCGTACTGCCGCTGGTGGCCGCCGTAGCTGCCGATCAGGAAGTACATCGGCACCAGCATGACCTCGAAGAACACGTAGAACAGGAAGACGTCGGCGGCGGCGAAGACGCCGATCATCGTGCTCTCGAGGATCAGCAGCAGCGCGAAGTAGACCGGAATGGACCGCTTGGAGGACTCCGCGTCGTGCCAGGAGGCCAGGATCACCAGCGGCACCAGCACCGCGATCAGCATGAGCATCACCAGCGCGATGCCGTCGGCGGCGAAGGTGAAGCTGACGCCCCAGTTCGGGATCCAGGTGTACGACTCCCGGAACTGGAACCGGTCACCGCCCGCGTTGAAGCTGACCCACATCACCACCGAGAGCACCAGCACCAGCAGCGACCAGACGAACGCCACCTGCTTGGCCAGCTCCGGCCGGTGGCGCGGCAGGAAGGCCACCACCAGGGCGCCCACCAGCGGCGCCACGGTGAGCACCGAGAGGAAGGGGAAGTTGGACATTATGCGGCCTTACCTCCGTCGTGGATGCGTGGTCCGCCGGCGGGGGCGGGCGTATTCAGGTCGATCACGCCAACCACCCCGCCTGCACCGCCAGGAACGCCGCCATCACCAGCAGCGCACCGGCAAGGATCGAGGTGGCGTACGAGCGGACGAAACCGGTCTGCAGCCGCCGGAGCCGGCCCGAACCGCCGCCGACGCCAGCGGCGAGACCGTTGACCAGCCCGTCGATGCCCCGGTTGTCGAGGAAGACCAGCGCCCGGGTGAGGAAGATGCCCGGCTTCTCGAAGACCGCCTCGTTGACCGCGTCGGTGTAGAGGTTGCGTCGGGCGGCGGTGACCAGCACCCCGGCCGGTTGCGGCGCGGTGGCCGTACCGGCCCGGAACAGGAACCAGGCCAGCCCGGCGCCGAGCACCGTCACCAGCAGCGAGAGCGCGGTGATCACGCCGTGCGCGAGGACCGCCTCGTGCTCCGCGTGCTCGCCGCCCAGCCCGGCGGTCGCCGTCAGCCAGTCCGGAACGGACGTGGAGAGCAGGAAGCCGGCGCCGACCGAACCGACCGCCAGCAGGATCAGCGGGATGGTCATCAGCCTCGGCGACTCGTGCGGGTGCTCGATGTCCTCGGTCCACCGCTTCGGGCCGTGGAAGGTGAGCACGAACAGCCGCGTCATGTAGAACGCGGTCAGTCCGGCGCCGAGCAGCGCCGCCCCACCGAAGAGCCAGGCGGTCCAGTCTTCCCGCTCGAAGGCGGCCACGATGATCGGCTCCTTCGAGAAGAAGCCGGAGAACGGGAACATGCCGATGATGGCAAGCCAGCCCATCATGAACGTCAGCCAGGTGACCTTCATGTACGTCGACAGCCCACCGAAGCGGCGGATGTCCACCTGGTCCTTCATCCCGTGCATGACGGAGCCTGCGCCCAGGAACATGTTGGCCTTGAAGAAGCCGTGCGCCAGCAGGTGCACGATGGCCAGCGCGTACGCGCCACCGCCCAGGCCGACACCGAGGAACATGTAGCCGATCTGGCTCACCGTCGACCAGGCCAGCACCCGCTTGATGTCGTCCTTCGCCGCACCGATGATGCAGCCCATCAACAGGGTGAGCGCGCCGACGCTGACCACCACGAGCTGGAGCGTCGAGTTGGCGGAGAAGATCGGGTTGGACCGGGCGATCAGGTAGACACCGGCGGTGACCATGGTGGCGGCGTGGATGAGCGCCGACACCGGGGTGGGGCCCTCCATCGCGTCCGGCAGCCACGCCTGGAGCGGGAACTGGCCGGACTTGCCGGCCGCACCGAGCAGCAGCAGCAGGCCGAGCACCAGCACGGTGGTGCCGGTCATCGCGCCGACACCGTTGAACACCTCGTCGTACTGGGTGGTGCCCAGGGTCGCGAACATGATGAAGATGCCGATGGCGAGGCCGGCGTCGCCGACCCGGTTCATCAGGAACGCCTTCTTGCCGGCCGTGGCGGCGCTCGGCCGCCCGTACCAGAAGGAGATCAGCAGGTACGACGCCAGACCGACGCCCTCCCAGCCGAAGTACAGCATCACGTAGTTGTTGCCGAGCACCAGCAGCAGCATGGCCGCGACGAACAGGTTGAAGTACGCGAAGAACCGGCGGCGACCCGCGTCGTGCGCCATGTACTCGACGGCGTACAGGTGGATCAGGAAACCGACGCCGGTGATCAGGAGGACGAAGACCGCGGCCAGCGGGTCGAACAGCAGGCCGAAGTCGACCCGCAGGTCACCGACCGCGATGAAGTCCCAGAGGCTCAGCTCGACCGACTTGTTCTCCAGGCCGCGCAGCTGGAAGAAGGACGCCAGCCCGAGCACGAACGCGGCGCCGATGGCCGCGACGCCCAACCAGTGCCCCCAGCGGTCGGCCCGCCGGCCGAGCAGCAGCAGGACGGCCGCGCTGACCAGCGGGATCGCCACCAGCAGCCAGACGCTGCCGAGCAAGCCCGTGGCCTCTGCGTACTGCACAGTCTCTTCCACTTGCTTGCCCCTTAGTACTTGAGCAGGTTGGCGTCGTCGACACTCGCCGAGCGCCGGGTCCGGAAGATGGACATGATGATCGCAAGGCCGACCACGACCTCGGCTGCGGCCACCACCATCACGAAGAACGCCATGATCTGGCCGTTGAGGTCACCGTTGATCCGGCTGAAGGTGACCAGCGTCAGGTTGGCCGCGTTGAGCATCAGCTCGACACACATGAACAGCACGAGCGCGTTGCGCCGGACGAGCACCCCGGCGGCGCCGATGGTGAACAGCACCGCGGCCAACACCAGGTAGTAGTCGGGCGTCATCGGTCCGTCCCCTTCAGCGTGGTCTCCTGCGCGGTCAGCTCGCGCACCGGCAGGATGTCCGGCGTGCTCCGCTCGGTGAGCCGGCCGTCCGGCAGCCGCGCCGGGGTGGCCACCGAGGAGGAGGTCGCGAAGACGCCGGGGCCCGGCTTGGGGCCGGGGTAGTTGCCCGGCGCGAAGCGGGCCTTCATGGTCGACGGCTGGTCGATCTTGTCCTGCTTGCGCCGCTCGACGTGCGCGAGCACCATGGCGCCGACCGCAGCGGTGATCAACAGCGCCGAGGTCAGCTCGAACGCGAAGACGTACTTGGTGAAGAGCAGCCGGGCGATGCCCTGCACGTTGCCCTCGGCGTTGGCCTGCTCCAGGCCGACCGCCGTGGTGCCCTCCAGCGCCCGGGAGAGGGCACCGCCCACCAGACCGGCGAAGCCCAGCCCCAGCACGATCGCCGCGACGCGCTGGCCGCGCAGTGTCTCGATCAACGAGTCGGAGGAGTCCCGGCCGACCAGCATCAGCACGAACAGGAAGATCATCATGATCGCGCCGGTGTAGACGATGATCTGCACCATGCCGATGAACGGCCCGGCCTGGAGCACGTAGAACACGCCCAGGCAGAGCATCGTGAGCACCAGCCAGAGCGCCGAGTGCACGGCATTGCGGGCGGCCACCATCCCGATCGCGCCGATGAGCGCGAGCGGCGCGAGGATCCAGAAGGTGACCTCCTCACCGCCGGACACCCCGCCCGCCGCGGCCAGCACCGTAGACGTGGTCATGCTCCCTCTCCCTTGCCGGCCGCCGCGCGCTGGGCGGCCTGCTCGGCACCCGGGAACGTCACGCCGGGGTGCTCCTCGACCTGGTAGCGGCCGGGGCCCATCGGGGACGTCTCGGCACCGGCGGAAGTGCCCGGGTTGTCCAGCGCGCCGACGTAGTAGTCCTTCTCGCTGTCACCCAGCCGCATCGGGTGCGGCGGCTGCTCCATGCCCTCGAGCAGCGGTGCGAGCAGCTGCTCCTTGGTGAAGATCAGGTCCTGCCGGTTGTCCCGGGCCAGCTCGTACTCGTTGCTCATGGTCAGCGAGCGGGTCGGGCAGGCCTCGATGCACAGCCCACAGAAGATGCACCGCGCGTAGTTGATCTGGTAGGTGCTGGCGTACCGCTCACCCGGCGAGAAGCGCTGCTCGTCGGTGTTGTCGCCGCCCTCGACGTAGATCGCGTCCGCGGGGCAGGCCCAGGCGCACAGCTCGCAGCCGATGCACTTCTCCAGGCCGTCCGGGTGCCGGTTGAGGATGTGCCGCCCGTGGTAGCGCGGCGCCGACACCGGCGGCTTGAACGGGTAGTCGGTGGTGACGACCTTCCTGAACATGTGCGAGAAGGTGACACCGAATCCCTTGAACGTTCCGGTGATCGCGCCCACGTCACACCTCCCTGGAGTCCGAGCCGGCGACGATGTTGGCCGGCTCCCGCTCGGCGACCACGCGCGTGATACGCGGGCTCGGTGGTACCTGTAGATCCATCGGTGGCAGCGGGAAGCTTCCGTACGGCCGGCTGTCCACCTGCTCCTGCACGGTCGGCTTGGGCTGCGGGCGACGACTCGGCCAGAACAGGGTGGCGATCAGCAGCACACCGGCCGGGATGCCGACCGCGATGAGCTTGCTGCGCGAGTCCCAGTCCTCGATCGAGCGCAGGCCCGACAGGACCAGGATCCACACCAGGTTGATCGGCAGCAGCACCTTCCACCCGAAGCGCATGAACTGGTCGTAGCGCAGCCGAGGCAGCGTGCCGCGCAGCCACACGAAGACGAAGACCAGCGCGATCACCTTGCCGAAGAACCAGAGCATCGGCCACCAACCGGAGTTGGCGCCCTCCCAGAGGGTGATCGGCCACGGCGCCCGCCAGCCGCCGAGGAACAGCGTGGTGGTGACCGCGGACATGGTCACCATCGCGACGTACTCGCTGAGCATGAAGAGCGCGAACTTCAGCGAGCTGTACTCCGTCATGAAGCCGGCGACCAGCTCGGACTCGGCCTCGGGCAGGTCGAACGGCGCCCGGTTGGTCTCACCGACGGTGGCGATGAAGAAGATGACGAAGCTCGGCAGCAGCAGGATCGCGTACCAACCCGGGGCCGGGATCTCGGTGCCGAAGAGGGTCAGCCGGGTGGCGTCGCCCTGCGCGGCGACGATCCCGCTGGTGCTCATCGTGCCGGCGGTCATGAAGACGGCCACGATGGAGAGCCCCATGGCGACCTCATAGGAGATCATCTGGGCGCTCGACCGCAGGCCGCCGAGCAGCGGGTACGTCGAGCCGGAGGCCCACCCGCCCAGCACGATGCCGTAGACGCCCATCGAGGAGCAGGCCAGCAGCAGCAGCACCGCCACCGGCACGTCGGTGACCTGCAACGGCGTGTGGTGACCGGCGATGCTCACCATCGGGCCGAACGGCACCACCGACAGCGCGGTGACCGCGCAGATCACCGAGATCGTCGGGGCGAAGAAGTAGACGACCTTGTCGGCCGCCTTCGGCAGGATGTCCTCCTTGAAGGCCATCTTGAGGCCGTCGGCGAGGGTCTGCAGCAAGCCGAACGGGCCGACCTGGTTGGGGCCGGGCCGCACCTGCATGTAGCCGACCACGCGCCGCTCGAACCAGACACCGAGCAGGGTGGCCAGCAGACCGAAGGCGAACGCGAAGACGATCTTGCCAAGGACCAGCCACCACGGATCCCGACCGAAGTCGGCCAGCGTCGGATCCTGGGCCAGGAGTGACGGAGTCACTGTGCCCACCTTTCGTTCGCGACTGCGTTGCTCACTCGCTGCGCTCGTTCACTCCTCGCACTCACGGGTTACCGCCAGTGTTGAGGAGCGGACCCGGGAGACCGGCCTCGTCCGCCGCGACCCGCCCGGCCGGAACGGTCGCGCTCGGTGCGGGAACGGAGATCCGGACGACCGTGCCGGACGTCGCCCCGAGGCTGCGCCGCACGGTCGAACCGGGTGAGTTGGTCGGCAGCCAGACGACGCCGTCCGGCATCTCGGTCAGCTCCGCCGGCAGGGTCAGCGCGCCGCGGTCGGTACCAACCGTGACCGCGTCGCCGTCGGCCACACCGAGTGCCTCGGCGGTGCCCTTGCCCAGCCGGACGACCGGCGGGCGGGCGGTGCCGGCGAGGTGCTCGTCGCCGTCGGTCAGGGTGCCGAGGTCGACCAGCTGGTGCCAGGTCGCCAGCACGGCCTCCCCGGCACGCGGGTGCGGCACCGTCCCCGGCGACACCGACGGAGCGGACGGCCGGGACGTGCGCGTGGCCGGCAGCGAACCCAGCTCGCGACGCACACTCGGCACGTCGGCGGTGCCGAGCCGCACGTCGAGCAGGGCGGCCAGCGCGTCGAGCACCCGGCCGTCGGTCATCGCTGCCGTGTTCAGCACCGCCTCGAACGGACGCAGCCGACCCTCCCAGTCCAGGAAGCTGCCGGCCTTCTCGACCACCGGGGCCACCGGCAGCACCACGTCGGCCCGCCGGGTCACCGCGCTCGCGCGCAGTTCCAGGCTGACCAGGAACGGCACCGCGTCCAGAGCGGTCTCGGCCAGCCGCGGGTCGGCCAGGTCGGCCGGGTCGACACCGCCGACCACCAGCGCACCGAGCTGCCCGTTGGCCGCCGCCGCCAGGATGCCGTCGGTGTCCCGACCGGCCTGGCTCGGGATCACCCCGGCCGGGATGTCCCACGCCTCGCCCAGCTCGGCCCGCGCCGCCGGCTCGGTGACCAGTCGACCACCGGGGAGCAGGTTGGGCAGGCAGCCGGCGTCGACCGCGCCGCGGTCACCCGCGCGCCGCGGCACCCAGGCCAGCTTCGCGCCGGTACGGCGAGCCACGTCCGCCGCGGCGGAGAGCCCACCCGGCACACCGGCCAGCCGCTCACCGACGAGGAGGATCGCGCCCGGGGCGCTGAGCGCCTCGGTGACCGTGGCGTGCTCGGCGAGCACGCTGGCCTCCTCGCCCGGCACGACCCGGGCCAGCTTGGCGCCGAGCTTCTCCAGGCCGCGGGTGGCGAACGGCGCCAGCGCGTACACCGTCAGGGTCTTCTTCAGGTACGCCTTGCGCAGCCGCAGGAAGAGGATCGGGCACTCCTCCTCCGGCTCCAGGCCGACCAGCACCACCGCCGGCGCGTTCTCCACGTCGGTGTAGGTGACGTCGGTGACCCCGGCGACCGAGCTGGCCAGGAAGTCGGCCTCCTCGCGGGAGACCGGCCGGGCCCGGAAGTCGATGTCGTTGGTGTTCAGCGCGACGCGGGCGAACTTGGCGTACGCGTAGGCGTCCTCGACGGTCAGCCGACCGCCGGTGAGCACCGCCGTGCCCTGGCCGCCCTCGCGGGCCGCGTGCAGCCCCTCGGCGGCCCGGGTCAGCGCCTCACTCCAGGACGCCTCCCGCAGCTCACCGGTGCGCTCGTCGCGGACCAGCGGGTTGGTCAGGCGGTCGGCGGCGCGGGTGTACTGGAAACCCCAGCGGCCCTTGTCGCAGTTCCACTCCTCGTTGACCGCCGGCTCGTCGCCGGCCAGCCGGCGCAGCACCTTGCCGCGCCGCCAGTCGGTGCGCTGCCCACAGCCGGCCGAGCAGTGCTCGCAGACACTCGGGCTGGAGACCAGGTCGAACGGGCGGGCCCGGAAGCGGTACTGGGCACCGGTCAGCGCGCCCACCGGGCAGATCTGCACGGTGTTGCCAGAGAAGTAGGAGTTGAACGGGACGTCCCCGGCGTCGCCCTCTTCGCCGTACGCGTCGTCCCGGTAGATGTTGATTTCCTCGGCGGACGACCGGCCCATCAGGTCGATGAACTTGTCGCCGGCGATCTCCTCGGAGAACCGGGTGCACCGCTGGCAGAGCACGCAGCGCTCGCGGTCCAGCAGCACCTGGCTGCTGATCGCCATCGGCTTCTCGTACTCCCGCTTGTGCTCGTGAAAGCGCGAGTCGGTGCGGCCGGTGGACATCGCCTGGTTCTGCAGCGGGCACTCGCCGCCCTTGTCACACATCGGGCAGTCCAGCGGGTGGTTGAGCAGCAGCAGCTCCATCACCCCCTCCTGCGCCTTCTTGGCCACCGGGGAGGTGAGCTGGGTACGCACGACCATGCCGTCGGCGACGGTCTGGGTGCAGGAGGCGACCGGCTTGCGCTGCCCCTCCACCTCGACCAGGCACTGCCGGCACGCGCCGGCCGGGGCCAGCAGCGGGTGGTCGCAGAACCGGGGAATCTCGGTGCCCATCTGCTCGGCGACCCGGATCAGCAGCGTCCCCTTGGGGGCGGTGACCTCGACGCCGTCGATGGTGAGCGTGACAGTCTCGGTCTGCTTGGCTACGTCCGTCATTAGTGGGCTCCCACCAGCTGCTTGTCCGACAGCTTCGGCGCGGTACGTCCCTCGATGTAGTCGAGGTAGTCCTGCTTGAAGTACTTCAGCGACGAGGTCACCGAGCTGGTCGCGCCGTCACCGAGGCCGCAGAACGAGCGGCCGAGGATGTTGTCGCAGGTGTCCAGAAGGGTGTCCAGGTCCTCGTGGGTGCCCTGACCCGAGAGGATCCGCCGGTAGACCCGGACCATCCAGTAGTTGCCCTCCCGGCACGGGGTGCACTTGCCGCACGACTCGTGGTGGTAGAACTCCAGCCACCGGTACGTCGCGTAGACCGGGCAGTCCTGGTCGGAGAAGATCTGGGTGGCCGTGGTGCCGAGGATCGAGCCGGCCGCCGCCACCCCCTCGAAGTCCAGCGGCACGTCCAGGTGCTCGGCCGCGAGCAGCGGGGTCGACGATCCGCCCGGGGTCCAGAACCGCAGGTTGTGCCCGGGCTGCATGCCACCGGCCAGCTCCAGCAGCTCGCGCAGCGTGACGCCCATCGAGCACTCGTACTGGCCCGGGTTGACGATCCGGCCGGACAGCGAATAGATCATCGGCCCGGAGGACTTCTCGGTGCCCATGGACTTCCACCAGTCGGCCCCACCGAGCACGATCGGCGGCACGCTGGCGATGGTGCCGACGTTGTTGACCACCGTCGGGCTCGCGTACAGGCCGTGGGTGGCCGGGAACGGTGGGCGCAGCCGGGGCTGACCCCGGAACCCCTCCAGCGAGTCCAGCAGGGCCGTCTCCTCGCCGCAGATGTACGCCCCGGCGCCGGAGTGCACCACCAACTCCAGGTCGTAGCCGCTGCGCAGGATGTTGCGGCCGAGGTAGCCCTTGTCGTACGCCTCCTGGACCGCGTTGCGCAGCCGGCGCGCGGCGTGCACCGCCTCGCCCCGGATGTAGATGTACGCGCGGCTGGCCCGAATCGCGTACGACGCGATGATCACGCCCTCGACCAGCGCGTGCGGGTCGTGGGTCATCAGCGGCAGGTCCTTGCAGGTGCCCGGCTCGCCCTCGTCGGCGTTGACCACCAGGTAGTGCGGCTTACCGTCGCCCTGCGGAATGAAGCCCCACTTGAGGCCGGTGGGGAAGCCGGCGCCACCCCGACCGCGCAGCCCGGAGTCCTTGATCAGCTGGATCAGGTCGTCCGGGTGGGCCTTGAGCGCCTTGCGCAGCGCGGCGTAGCCGTCGAGCTGCTCGTACGTGCCGATCCGCCAGGCGTCCGGCGACAGCCAGCGCTTGGTCAGCACCGGCGTCAGCTTGGCCAGCGTCTCCGGGCGGGGAGTGGTCACTTCTGGGCCCCCGTTTCGCTCGCGTCCGCCGATTCGGCGCCGTCGGCGTCCGTCCCGGTCTTCGCTTCGGTGAGGTTGCGCTCCTGCGCCCCGGCCTCGTCGCCGGCGGGCTTGCCGTCGCCGGCCGGCGGGTTGGCCGCCGCGCCGGCGGCCTCGGCCGACCGTGCACCGCCAGCTTCGGGCGCCGTGCCGGTGCCGTCCACCGGAACCTTGGTGCCAGGAGCGTCCGGCACCGCCGTGCCCGCGTCCGGCTGCCGGGTCTCGGCGGTACGCACCTGCGGCGACTTGTCGTCCGGTGCCTTGACGTCAGGTGCGGTGCTGCCGGTGGCGGCCTCCGGCAACGCCTGCTCGGCGACCCCGGTCGGGGCGGACGCCCCGTCGCCACCCTTGACCGGTGCCGCGCTGGCCTCGGCGGGCGCTGGCTTGGCGGCCTCCGCCTTCGCCTTCGCCTCGGCGGCGGCCTTGTCGGCCTCGGCCTTGCTGCGGATCGGGGTGTTCGGGTCGAAGCCCGGCACCGAGACGTTGTGCTCCTGCGCCAGCCGCAGACCGCGCAGGGTCGGCTCGCCCGGCCCGCCGTCGGCGACCGCACCGTCGCGTTCGTCGGCGAAACCGGCGAGCTGCACCGCCATCTCCTTGAGCGTGCAGAGCCGCGCGCCGCGCGTCGGCATCGGCCGGCCACCGGCGCGCAGCTCGTCGACCACGCCGACGGCCGTGGAGGAATCCACCCGGTCGAAGAAGTCGTAGTTAACGGTCATCACCGGGCCGTAGTCGCAGGCCGCCAGGCACTCGGCGTGCTCCAGCGTGATCGTGCCGTCGGCGGTCGTCTCGTCGTGCCCGACACCCAGATGCTCGACGAGGGTGTCGTAGACCTCCTGGCCGCCCAGCACGTTGCACATCGTGTTGGTGCAGACGCTGACCAGGAAGTCACCGGTGGGCTTGCGCTTGTACATCGTGTAGAAGGTGGCCACGGCGCCGACCTGGGCCTTGTTCAGCCCGAGCACCTCGGCGCAGAACGTGACCCCGGCCGGGGAGACGTACCCCTCCTCCGCCTGGACCAGGTGCAGCAGCGGCAGCAGCGCCGAGCGGGACCGGTCCGCCGGGTAACGGGCGATGATCTCGCGTGCCCGCTCCCGCGTCTCTTCGGTGAAAACACTCATCAGCGTCGCCTTCCGTTCGCGACTGCGGGGCTCGCAAGCTCACTCCTCGCACTCACCGGTCACAACCTCCCATGACCGGGTCCAGCGAGGCGCCGCCGGCGATCACGTCGGCGATGAGGCCACCCTCGGCCATCGCCGGGAGGGCCTGGAGGTTGACGAAGCTCGGCTCCCGGTAGTGCACCCGGTACGGCCGGGTGCCGCCGTCGGAGACCGCGTGCACGCCCAACTCGCCGCGCGGCGACTCGATGCCGACGTACACCTGGCCGGGCGGAACCCGGAAGCCCTCGGTCACCAGCTTGAAGTGGTGGATCAGCGATTCCATTGACTGACCCATGATCTTCGCGACGTGCTCCAGCGAGTTGCCCATGCCGTCGACGCCGATGGCGAGCTGCGCGGGCCACGCGATCTTGCGGTCGGCGACCATCACCGGGCCCGGCCGCAACCGGTCCAACGCCTGCTCGACCAGCTTCATCGACTCGCGGATCTCGGCGAGACGCACCTGGTAGCGGCCCCACACGTCGCCGTCGGGGTGGGTCGGCACGTCGAACTCGTACGTCTCGTAGCCGCAATACGGCATGGTCTTGCGCAGGTCCCAGGCGAGCCCGGCCGAGCGCAGCACCGGACCGGTGATGCCGAGCGCCACGCAGCCGGTCACGTCCAGCACCGCGACGTTCTTCGTCCGTTCGAGCCAGATGGGCTGACCGGAGAGCAGGTCCTCGTACTCCTTGAGCTTCTTCGGCATCATCTTCAGGAACTCGCGGATCTTGACGATCGCCTCGTCCGGCACGTCCTGCGCGACACCGCCCGGCCGGACGTACGCGTGGTTCATCCGCAGGCCGGTGATGGTCTCGAAGATGTCGAGGATGTACTCCCGCTCGCGGAAGCCGTACAGCATGATCGAGATGGCGCCCAGCTCCATGCCGGTGGTGGCCAGCCAGACCAGGTGCGACGAGATCCGGTTGAGCTCCATCATCAGCACGCGGATGGTGGTGGCGCGCTCGGTGACGTCGTCGGTGATGCCGAGCAGCTTCTCGACCGCGAGCGCGTACGCCGTCTCGTTGAAGATCGGAGCGAGGTAGTCCATCCGGGTCACGAACGTCGAACCCTGGACCCAGTTGCGGTACTCAAGGTTCTTCTCGATGCCGGTGTGCAGGTAGCCGACGACGGAGCGGCACTCGCGGACCGTCTCGCCCTCCAACTCCAGGATCAGCCGGAGCACGCCGTGCGTGGACGGGTGCTGCGGGCCCATGTTGACGACGATCCGCTCGTCGTTGATCGGGTCGGTGCCCGAGACGACCGTGTCCCAGTCCCCACCGGTGACGGTGAAGACCCGACCCTCGGTGGTCTCGCGTTCGGTCGCGTAGTTCGACGTGGTCACAGTGCTAGCCCTCCGTTCGCGACTCGGCTGGTCCCGGCCCGCGACTGCGGGGCTCGCTCCGCTCGCTCCTCGCGCGGGCGGATGGGGCGCCGACCCCCTGCACTCCTCGCGCTCACTGGTACGACCTCCTGCGGTCCGGCGGCGGGATCTCGGCGCCCTTGTACTCGACAGGCACGCCACCGAGCGGGTAGTCCTTGCGCTGCGGGTGGCCTTCCCAGTCGTCCGGCATGAGAATCCGGGTCAGGTTGGGGTGGCCGTCGAAGACGATGCCGAACATGTCGTACGCCTCCCGCTCCTGCCAGTCCGCCGTCGGGTAGATGGCGGTGACGCTGGGCAGGTGCGGCGCTTCGACGGAGACCGCGGCCTCCAGCCGGACCCGACGCCGGTAGGTCATCGAGGTGAGCAGGTAGACCACGTGCAGCCGGCGCTCGTCGGCGCCGAGGTAGTCCACCCCGGACACCGAGGAGCACAGCTCGAAGCGCAGCGCCAGGTCGTCCCGCAGCACCTGGCAGACCTCGGCGATCCGCTCCGGGCGGACGTGCAGGGTCAACTCACCCCGGTCGACGACCACCTTCTCGATCGCGTCGCCGAAGGCCGGGTACGCCTCTTCGAGGGCGTCGCGGACCTCGTCGAAGTAGCCCCCGTACGGGCGGGACGCCTCCTCGATGGGCTGGCGCTGGCGGACCAGGCCGCCGTAGCCGGACACGTCACCCGTGCCCTGGTTGCCGAACATGCCGCGCCCCGCCGGGCTGGACGGCGGGTATTCGGCCGGGGCGGTGCCGCTGGCGCCGGCCGGGGTGACCGGCACCGGCACACCCCCGTCGTTGGTCTTGTCGTTCGGTGCGGTCACTTCGGGCCCCTGTGCGCGTGAAGGTGGTTCTGGGCGTTCATCCAGTTCTCGATCCGCAACTGCTCCTCGCGCCCCTCGCGGACCGCCTGCGTCCACTCGGCCCGCCGGGCCTTGTCGTTGCGGTACGAAGACGGCATGGAGCCGTACGGCACGACCGGAACGTCGCCGCGCTCCTGGCGGGCGGCCAGCATCTTGCGACCGTTCGGGCCCAGCGGCTCGTACATGATCTTCTCGCGGAGCTTGAGGATCGCGTCGATGAGCATCTCCGGGCGGGGCGGGCAGCCCGGCAGGTACATGTCGACCGGCACGACGTGGTCGACGCCCTGCACGATCGCGTAGTTGTTGAACATGCCGCCGCTGCTGGCGCAGACGCCCATGGAGAGCACCCAGCGCGGCTCGGCCATCTGGTCGTAGATCTGGCGCAGCACCGGTGCCATCTTCTGGCTCACCCGGCCGGCCACGATCATCAGGTCGGCCTGCCGGGGCGAGGCCCGGAAGACCTCCATGCCCCAGCGGCCCATGTCGTAGTGCGGACCACCGGCGGCCATCATCTCGATGGCGCAGCAGGCCAGGCCGAAGGTGGCGCCCCACACGGACGACTTCCGGGACCAGTTGACCAGCTTCTCCACCGAGGTGAGCAGGACGCCGGCGGGGAGCTTCTCCTCGATGCCCATCTGACGTTCCTTCCTCAGTCCCAGTCCAGGCCGCCGCGCCGCCACACATAGGCGTACGCGACGAAGACCGCGACGATGAACAGGACCATCTCCACGAAGCCGAAGATCGGCAGAGCGTCGAACGAGACCGCCCAGGGGTAGAGGAAGATGATCTCGATGTCGAAGACGATGAAGAGCATCGCCGTCAGGTAGAACTTGATCGGGAACCGCCCGCCGCCGACCGGCTGGGGGCTGGGCTCGATGCCGCACTCGTAAGCCTCGAGTTTGGCCTTGTTGTATCGACGGGGACCAGCGAAGCGGGCGGCGCCGACAGAGAACAGCGAGAACGCCGCGGCGAGGGCGAACAGCCCGATGATCGGTGCGTAAGGCGAGAGCGACATCGTTTTCTCCTGCTCGTCCTTCCCTGCCCTCAGTGCTTGACGAAAATCACACTATTCACGTCCCTCGCGGTGGCTGCCGGCGGGGGTCGATCTTTGTCGGCGTCGGGGCCGTGACCAGCACCGATGCTGTCCTGTCTAGACCGCTGGCGCGGCCTTCGTCAGCGCGTTGATGACCCGATCCATCGCGTCCCCGCCTCGAGGGTCGGTCAGATTGGCCAGCAACTTGAGGACGAAGCGCATCAGCGTCGGGTGGGGCATGCCGTGCTTGGTGGCGATCCGCATGATCTCCGGGCGGCCGATCAGCTTCACGAAGATGCCGCCCAGCCGGTAGTAGCCACCGAGCCGGGCCTTCAGCTCGTTCGGGTACGCCAGTAGCGCCCGCTCCCGCTCCGGCCCGGCGGGACGCGCGAGGGCCTGCACCGCCACCTCCGCGGCCAGCTCGCCGGACTCCATGGCGTACGCGATGCCCTCGCCGTTGAACGGGTTGACCATCCCGCCGGAGTCACCGACGAGCAGGACGCCGCGGGTGTAGTGCGGCACCCGGTTGAAGCCCATCGGCAGCGCGGCGCCGAGGATCGGACCGTCGGCGTTGGCCTCGTCGGTCATGCCCCACTCGGCGGGGGTGTTGGCGAGCCAGTCGGTGAGCAGCCGGCGGTAGTTGGTCTTGCCGAACGCGGACGACGAGTTGAGCACGCCGAGGCCGACGTTGACCCGCCCGTCACCGAGCCCGAAGATCCAGCCGTACCCGGGCAGCAGGTTGTCGCCGCTGTCCTTGCTGCGCAGCTCCAGCCACGACTCCAGGTAGTCGTCGTCGTGCTTGACCGGGGAGTGGTAGTAGCGGCGGACGGCCACGCCGATCGGCCGGTCCTCCCGCTTGGCCAGCCCGAGCGCGAGCGGGAACCGACCGGAGACCCCGTCGGCCGCCACGACCAGCGGGGCGTGGAAGGTGGCGGGCTCCTTGCCGGGCCCCACCTCCGCCTCGACGCCGGTCACCCGGCCGTCGCCGTCGACCACCGGGCCCAGCACGTTGACGTTGGTCCGCAGTTTGGCGCCGGCCGCGACCGCCCGCTGGGCGAGCAGGTCGTCGAAGTCCAGTCGGGTGCGGACCAGGCCGTAGTTGGGGAAGCTGGCCAGCTCGGGCCAGTCCAGTTCCAGCCGTACGCCGCCGCCGATCACCCGCAGGCCGCGGTTGTGCAGCCAGCCGGCCTCGGGCGAGGTGTCCACGCCCATCCGGATGAGCTGACGCACCGCGCGCGGGGTCAGCCCGTCGCCGCAGACCTTTTCCCGGGGGAACTCGGTCTTCTCCAACACCAACACCCGTACGCCGTGCCGGGCCAGGTGGTACGCAGTCGCCGATCCACCGGGACCGGCGCCAACGACGATGACGTCGGCGTCATGTTCCACCGCGGTCATTCGCGCCTCCTCCCGCACGCTCGTGAAATGCTTCACAAGCCAGACGGGACGAGTGTATGACCGGCGTCATACCAGCGCAGGATCAGGGGTACCTAACTCGACGATGTGACAGCCGGCGACCGTCCACAGCAGGTGAGTGTCAGGCCGATCGGGAGGCGTCCAAGCCCGCGTCGACCCGGATCGCCTCCGGCAGATGCTCCCGCAGCGCGCCGCCGGCCGCCCGGTCCAGCGCGGCCAGCACCTCGGCGACCACCTGCCGCACGTCCGCCGGATCCGCGCCGGCCAGCGCGCGCAGCTGCGCGATGAGTTCGGCCGCGTCGTCGTCGGTGGCGGCCACCGGGTCCGCCGGGTCTGCTCCGGTCATGCGGACGAGCGTACGGGGCAAAGTGGACTAAAGTTGGATATTCCTGAAACGCGTCTCCGCGTCTCCGCGCTACTCGCGGATGCCCCGGTGCAGCGCGACCACGCCGCCGGTCAGGTTGCGCCACGCCACCCGACCCCACCCGGCCGCGGCGACCCGCCCGGCCAGCGCGGCCTGGTCCGGCCAGGCCCGGACCGACTCGGCCAGGTAGACGTACGCCTCGGGGTTGCTCGACACCGCGCGGGCGACCACCGGCAGCGACCGCATCAGGTACGACAGGTAGACCGTCCGGAAGGCCGGGTTGACCGGGGTGCTGAACTCGCACACCACCAGCCGTCCACCCGGCCGGGTGACCCGGGCCAGCTCGCGCAGGGCCGCGTCGGTGTCGTTGACGTTGCGCAGCGCGAACGAGATGGTCACCGCGTCGAAGCTCGCGTCGGCGAACGGCAGTCGCAGCGCGTCCCCGGCCAGCAGCGGCACCTCGGGACGGACCCGCTTGCCCGCGTACAGCATGCCCAGCGACAGATCCGCGCCCACCGCGTACGCCCCGGACTGCGCCAACTCCTGGGTCGAGACGCCGGTGCCCGCGCCCACGTCCAGCACCCGCTCACCCGGTCGCAACCCGAGCGCCGCCCGGGTGGACCGACGCCAGGAGCGGTCCTGGCCGAAGGAGAGCACCGTGTTGGTCAGGTCGTAACGCTCCGCCACGCCGTCGAACATCGCGGCGACCTCGTGCGGCTGCTTGTCCAGACTGGCGCGCTGGCCCTGCGGTGTACGGCTCACCCGCCCCACTCTGCCAGCCACGCCCAAGCCCTCGGCCGCTGGGTCCGCGTACCCCACGGCAACCGGAAGCGTCGACTCGCCCGCCAGCGGCGGACGACCGCCTGGCCCGGCATGCGAAAGGGCGGGGTGGTCGCCCACCCCGCCCTCACGTCGTGCCTACGTCAGATCGTGCCTACGTCAGTCGGTCGAGGTCTCGTCGCCCGGGGCGACCAGGACGACCTTGCGACGGCGGGAGAGCACCAGCAGCGCCCCGCCCGCGAGCAGGATCAGACCGCCGATGCCGCCGATCAGGCCGACCTGCACACCGGTCACCGGCAGACCACCGCCACCGGAACCACCGCCACCGGTGGTCGGCGACGTGGTCGTGCCCGGCGTCGTCGTGCCGCCCGGCGTCGGAGGCGCCGTCGGGGTGGCCGTCGGGTTGGCCGTCGGGGTCGGCGTGGCGGTCGGGGTCGGCTGCGCGCTCAGGTCGACGAAGACGTCGAACTGCGCGGTGTTGTCCACCTCGTCGGTCTCGGTGAACGCCCGGCGCTGCGCGCTGGATGCCACCTTCGGCTGCTCCTCGGGGCTACCCTCGGCGGCCTGCAGGCCGGCGGCCCAGAGGAAACCGGGCCGGAGCACCGGCTCGGTGACGTCCGCGCCGACCTTCACCCGCACGTCGGCGGTGTAGAACTGCCCCGGCTTCAGCACCACGCCGGTGTCCTCGCAGTACGCGTTCGCGAACCCACCCAGCGGCTGCTCGACGCAGCCGTCCGGCAGCTTGGCGAAGGTGACGCCCGCCGGCAGGGTGATGCCGTACGCCACGCCGGTCGCCTTGCGGCTGCCGTCGTTGTAGACCGCCCAGTCGAGCGGCGCGGTCTCGCCGAGCTTGACCGGCTTGAGACCGGACTCGCCGGCCTCGTCGCCGTCCACCGTCACGTCGGCGTAGACATCCTGCACCCAGGAGGTCAGGTCGTAACCGGGCTTGGCCACGGTGATGTCGTGCCGCACCTTGTTGTCGCGTGGGTTGGGGTCGGCGGTGGCCGAGCTGATGGTGACCACCAGCGTGCCGGCGTCACCGCGACCGCCGGTCGAGAAGATCGGGATGCCGAAGTCCTCGGTGGTGCCGGCCGCCAGATCGCCGAGCAGGCAGGTGAAGGTCGTTCCGGTGACGTCGCACCCGACCGGGGTGAGCACGCCGACCTTGCGGTTCTTCAGGCCCTTCGTCTCCACGGTGACCCGGACGTCCTTGGCGTCGACAGTGCTGCGGGTGTTGTCGACCTGAAACTTGAACGGCTTCGCCTTGGCCGCCTTGACGCCCTGGGCCAGCTCGTAGCTGAGGGGCACCAGGGCCAGGTCGGCCTGGTCGGCGGCCTGCGCCGGGGCGGCAACGGTGGCCACGCCACCGGCCGCCAGCAGGGCCACGACACCGGCACGCGCCAGAGCCGAGCGGTGGAACGCTGTCATCAGTCCCCCGGGGGGTAGGGAAGGAGAAATGAATGGTTGCGGGAACGAGCGGACGTTATCGAAGGTCGATCTTCCGCGCCAGCGCGGGCGACAAATTTCAGCCGTCCGGTCTGGACCCGGCAAACGGTACGGGCGGAATGGTCACCCATCCCGCCCGTACCGCCGTGCGTTATATGAACGACCCTCATGGGCCGATGGAGGACAAGTCCCCTGACCAGCCCATCAGATCACCGTCACCCGGGCGGTCGGGCCGATTCCAGCGATCCGTGCCACCCGTGGTGACGACGGATATGAGGCGGGACGGTAGCCGTCGACGATCATCTCCACCACCCCCGTGGCGGGCAGCCTGACGGTGCGGCGGCGGGGACCACCCGTACCGCCGCCGCAGCCGGGCGGGAGCATGACCCCCGGTCAGCCGAACGGCCGGGGCGGGATCAACCTCAGTTGACCTCGACCAGCGGCAGCGAGCGGCCCGCGCCGCCGCCGGGCAGCGCGATGGAGGAGAAGTGCGAGACCACCCGCTCGTCAATCGGGTCGTCGGCCGGCGTGTGGTGCACCGCCAAACGGTTGTAGAGGGTGTCCCGCTGGGCCGGAATCCGGTCGGCGGAGCGGATCATGCCGATCAGCTCGTGCAGGTTGGAGCGGTGCCGGGCGCCGGCCGAGGAGATGACGTTCTCCTCCAGCATGATCGAGCCGAGGTCGTCCACGCCCATGTGCAGCGACAACTGCCCGACGTCCTTGCCGGTGGTCAGCCAGGACGCCTGCAGGTGCGGGACGGTCTCGAAGAAGAGCCGGGCCACCGCGACGAGGCGCAGGTACTCCAGCGTGGTCGCCTGGGTGCGGCCCTTGAGGTGGTTGTTCTCCGGCTGGTACGTCCACGGGATGAACGACCGGAAACCGCGGGTGCGGTCCTGCACGTCGCGGATCATGCGCAGGTGCTCGATCCGCTCGGCGTGCGTCTCACCGGTGCCCATCATCATGGTGGCGGTCGACTCGATGCCCTGCCGGTGGGCCAGCTCCATGACCTCCAGCCAGCGCTCACCCGACTCCTTGAGCGGCGCGATGGCCTTGCGCGGGCGCTCCGGCAGCATCTCCGCGCCAGCGCCCGCGATCGAGTCCAGACCGGCGGCCTTGATCCGGGCGATGGCCTCGTCCAGGCTCACTCCGGACACCTTGGCCATGTGCAGGATTTCGCTCGGCCCGATCGAGTGGATGACCAACTGCGGGTACGCCTGCTTGACCGAGGAGAACAGCTCCTCGTAGTACTCGACGCCGTAGTCCGGGTGGTGGCCGCCCTGGAGCATCACCTGGGTCGCGCCCAGCTCGACCGCCTCGCCGCAGCGACGCAGGATCTCCTCGGTCGGGTGGGTCCACCCCTCGGCGTGCTTCGGCGCCCGGTAGAACGCGCAGAACTTGCACGCCGTCACACAGACGTTCGTGTAGTTGATGTTGCGATCGATCAGGTAGGTGACGACGTTGTCCGGGTAGCGCCGCCGGCGCACCGCGTCCGCCGCCTCACCCAGCGCGTGGAAGGGCGCCTCGGTGTAGAGCAGCAGGGCCTCCTCAGGCGTGATCCGCCCGCCGTCCGCGCCACGCTGCAGGATGTCGTCGATCTCCCGGCTCACCGTCACGCCTCCGAGCCTACGCCCGCCCCGCGCCCTCTCCCGGACGGGTGCTGACGGCTGTGATCCGCTCCGCACACCTGCGGTCGGGCCCGCGCCGCACCTGGCCGAGGTGTCAAGACGGCGTCGGCGCCTTGACGTCGGCCCCGACCCACACCCGCCCCCGCGAGCCTGTCGAGCTGCCCCAACTGTGGGGCGGCGCGCGCTCGGCGGGGCCCCAGCACCGGTCCGCCACACCGTTGGCGGTCCTGACTGCCCCATCTCTGGGGCAGCTCGACAGGCTTTGCATCGACAGTCAACCATCCGGCACGCCACCCCGTCCGCAGGTGGGCCGTCAGGCGTCGTAGTCGACCGTGAGCCTGTCGGTGGTCGGGCTGGACTGGCAGGTCAGCACATAGCCGGCGGCCAGCTCGTCGGGCTCCAGGGCGTAGTTGCGGGCCATCGTCACCGACCCGTCGACGACCTTCGCCTTGCAGGTCGAGCAGACCCCGCCCTTGCAGGCGTACGGCAGCTCGCCGCGCACCTTCAGCGCGGCGTCCAGCACCCGCTCCTCGCGGCCCATCGTGAAGCTCGACGACCGACCGTCCAGCACGATGGTGACGTCCGTCCCGGTGCCCGGCTGGTCGACGGGACGGGCCACCGGCTCCGGTGGCGCGTCGACGTGGAACAGTTCGGTGTGCACCGCCGACTCCGGCAGCCCGCGCGCGGTCAGCACGTCCCGGGCGTCGACCACCATGCCGTACGGGCCGCAGAGGAACCACTCCTCGATGGCCTCGCCCGGCACGATGGTGCCCAGCAGGCGCTCCAGCCGTTCGGCGTCGATCCGCCCGGACAGCAGCGGCGACTCACCCTGCTCCCGGGACAGCACGTGCACCAGGTGCAGCCGGGTGGGGTAGCGG
The DNA here is from genome assembly GCF_045161355.1 of Micromonospora sp. NBC_00617. Lineage (NCBI taxonomy): Bacteria > Bacillati > Actinomycetota > Actinomycetes > Micromonosporales > Micromonosporaceae > Micromonospora > Micromonospora sp. NBC_00617. The sequence continues at coordinate 5,493,382 of NZ_CP107751.1, forward strand.
TCCTTCAGGTCGGCCAACTCCTCGGCGAACATGACCCGGTTGGCCGTGCGGTTGCCGTACACCAGGGTGAAGGTGCTGGCCGGCTCGACGGCCAGGGCCGTCCCGACGAGCGCGAGCACCGGGGTGATGCCGGACCCGGCGACGACCGCGCCGTAGTGCCGCGCCCGGTCCGCCGCGAACGTCGTGGTGAAGGTGCCCAGCGGCGTCATCACCTCGACGGTGTCGCCGCGGCGCAGCGCGCCGCAGGCGAACGCCGAGAACGCGCCGCCGGGGATCTCCCGCACCCCGATCCGCAGCCGGCCGTGCCGGGCCAGGTCGTCGGGGGTGGAGCAGATGGAGTACGACCGGCGCACGTCGTCGCCGTCGTCGGTCACCCGCCGCACGGTGAGGTGCTGACCGGCGCGGAACGCGAACGCCTCCCGCAACTCCTGCGGTACGGCGAAGGTGACCGCGACCGAGTCGTCGGTGAGCCGGTCGACGGCGGCGACGGGCAGCGGGTGGAAGGCCGGCCGGCGGCGGACCGGTCGGGAGATGGTGACTGTCACAGCGCCTTCAGGTGGTCGAAGGGTTCGGAGCAGGAACGGCAACGCCACAGCGCCTTGCAGGCGGTCGAGCCGAACCGGCTGACCTGCTCGGTCTCCGGCGATCCGCACTGCGGGCAACGGACCGCGAGGGTCAACGACACGACACCGGCGGCGGGCACCGGGGCTGGCGGGGCGATCCCGGCGGCGGCGAGCTTGGCCCGCCCACCCGCGGAGATCCAGTCGGTGCTCCACGGTGGGCTGTAGATGGTCCGGACCTCCGCGTCGGCGTGGCCGGCGGCGGCGAGCGCCCGCTGGATGTCGGCCCGGATCACGTCCATCGCCGGGCAGCCGGTGTAGGTCGGGGTGATGGTGACGGTGACCCGGCCACTGGTCGGGTCCTCCTCGACCGCCCGCAGGATGCCCAGCTCGTCGATGGTGATCACCCGGATCTCCGGGTCCACCACCGACGCGGCCGCGTCCCTGGGGTTCACCACTTCGCCCCGGGATGGGCGCGGTGCAGCACCTGCATCTCGGCGAGCAGGTAGGACAGGTGCTCGGTGTGCACGCCCGCCCGCCCGCCCGTCGGCGCCCAGCCGCGCTCCGGGCGGGTGAGCGTCGCCTCGGCCAGCACCGGGCCGACGGTCTCGTCGAACGCCGCCCGCAGGCCCGCCGGGTCGACCGGCGCCGCCGGGTCCGCGGCGAACAGCTCGTGGGTGTACGGCCAGACGTGGTCGACGGCCTCCTGCATCCGGCGGTGCGACTCCTCGGTGCCGTCGCCGAGCCGCCTGACCCACAGCGCGCCGTGGTCCAGGTGGTACGCCGACTCCTTGCGCGCCTTCGCGCCGATGGCGGCCAGCCGCTCGTCCGGGCAGGACGCGAGCGCGGTGTAGAGCGGCAACTGGTACGCCGCGAGGAAGAACAGCTTCGCCATGGTCACCGCGAAGTCGCCGTTGGGCAGCTCGACCAGCAGCACGTTGCGGAACTCGCGGTCGTCACGCAGGTACGCCAGCGCGTCCTCGTCCCGACCTGCCGCCTCCAGCTCACCCGCGTACGACAACAGCAGGCGGGCCGCGCCGAGCTGGTCGAGGGCGATGTTGGCGAGCGCGATGTCCTCTTCCATCTCCGGCGCGCGGGTCGTCCACTCGGCCAGCCGCTGCGCGGCGATCAGCGCGTCGTCGCCGAGGGCGAGGGCGAAGCCGAACGGCCCGTTCACAGGTGTGCCACCCCGTCCGGCACCTCGTAGAAGGTGGGATGGCGGTAGACCTTGTCGGCGGCCGGGTCGAAGAAGGCGTCCTTCTCGTCCGGGCTGGACGCGGTGATCGCGCCCGCCGGCACCACCCAGATCGACACGCCCTCCTGCCGGCGGGTGTAGAGGTCGCGGGCGTTGCGCAGGGCCAGCTCGGCGTCCGGGGCGTGCAGGCTGCCGACGTGGGTGTGCGACAGCCCACGTCGCGCCCGCACGAAGACCTCCCACAGAGGCGAGTACTCGTTGCTCACGCGGCCACCTTCTCCCTCTTGTCCGCTCGCTTGGCGGCGTACGCCGCGGCGGCCTCGCGTACCCATGCGCCGTCGGCGTGGGCGGCCCGGCGGTGCGCCATCCGCTCCCGGTTGCACGGCCCGTTGCCCTTGATGACCTGCATCAGCTCGTCGTAGTCGGGCTGGGTGTAGTCGTACGCCTGCCGTTCCTCGTTCCAGCGCAGGTCGTCGTCGGGGATGCGCAGCCCGAGGATCTCCGCCTGCTGGACGCACATGTCGACGAAGCGTTGGCGCAGGTCGTCGTTGGAGAAGCGCTTGATCTTCCAGGCCATCGACTGGGCGGAGTGGGTGGAGTCACCGTCCGGCGGGCCGAACATGGCCAGCGACGGGTACCACCAGCGGTCCACCGCGTCCTGGGCCATGGCCTGCTGCGCCGGGGTGCCGTGCGCCAGGGTGTGCAGGATCTCGTAGCCCTGGCGCTGGTGGAACGACTCCTCCTTGCAGACCCGGATCATCGCCCGCGCGTACGGGCCGTAGGAGCACCGGCACAGCGGCACCTGGTTGACGATCGCCGCGCCGTCCACCAGCCAGCCGATCGCCCCCACGTCAGCCCACGTCAGCGTGGGGTAGTTGAAGATCGAGCTGTACTTCTGCTTACCGTCGAGCAGCAGCTGGACCAGTTCGTCGCGGCTGATGCCGAGGGTCTCGGCGGCGGCGTAGAGGTAGAGCCCGTGGCCCGCCTCGTCCTGGACCTTGGCCAGCAGGATCGCCTTGCGCTTGAGCGAGGGCGCCCGACTGATCCAGTTGCCCTCCGGCTGCATGCCGATGATCTCGGAGTGGGCGTGCTGGGCGATCTGCCGGATCAACGTCCGGCGGTACGCCTCGGGCATCCAGTCGCGCGGCTCGATCTTCTGCTCCGCGTCGACCACCTCGGTGAAGTACGCGGCCAGGTCCTCGTCCGGCGCGGGGCCGCCGCGGCGCTCACGCGCCGCGGCGGCCCGCAGCTCCGCCTCGGCGGCCTCGACCTCGCCGAGCAGGCCAGCGCCGGGCGCGTCGTCCGGTGCGTCGCCAGGGGCGGAGAAGTCGTTGCCATACATGCGGACAAGTGTTACAGCTTGCACCCCAATGCACCAGGGGGTGTAACAGGAAACCCGAATGGCGTTCCGTCACCGATGGGCAGTTCCTGGCTACGCATCGTGAGCCGGCTTCTATGACTTGAGTCACGGGGAGAAGATGAAACCCCCCAGAAGCCGCATACCAGCGGGATTTTCCACCGATTTGGCACGTTGCCTGGTGTCTAACCCTGGCGCTCGGCCTGTCCGGACGTAGACTTCTGCCGGTCACACGATCGGCTGCCCCCACGCCGTCTCCACAGAGGCCACCTCCCCCGGCCTTGGCGCACGCACCGGTCGTCCCGGACAACGAAGCCGGTCCCCCGGCCCTGATATCTGGAGCTCACCCAACTCATGCGATCTCGCGTGACCATGGTGTTCGCCGTCGTGGCTGTCCTTCTCGGTGGCGCCCTTCTGGTCCCCGCCGCGTACGCCCGGCTCTCCACCGACGACAGCGCTGGCGGCGGCGGTGGCGGCGCCAGCGTCGCCGCGCCCAGGCCGACCCCGCCGCCACCGCCCACGCTGGCCGCCGGCCGGGTGTCGGTGGCCTTCAAGGGCGAGTTCTTCTCGTGGGCGCTGCTGGACCGCCAGACCGGCAAGATCTCCGGGTCGCCGAACATGGCCTCGACCAGCACGACCGAGTCGATGATCAAGGCGTGGATCGTCTCCGACTACCTGCGCCAACTCGGCCCCAAGAAGCAGCCGACCGCCGCGCTGAAGGAAGCGGCTCGGCTCGCCATCATCGAAAGCAACGACACCGCGGCGAACAAGGTCCACGCCGCCGCGGGCGGTTCGTACAAGGCGTCGACGAGCAGCACGCCCGACGCGGTGATCCAGCGGGCGATCAAGATCTGCGGACTGACCGACACCAAGCGCGGCAACGTGGACCCGTACACCGGCTACTGGAGTCAGACCCGGATGTCCCCTCGCGACGCCGCCCGGCTCGGCGACTGCATCGCCGATGGCAGGGCCGCCGGCCCGACGTGGACCAAGTGGGTGCTGGATCAGATGAGCAAGGTCCACGGCAGCACCGCGAAGAAGGACCAGAAGTCGGAGTCCGGTGGTGGCCGCTGGGGCATCATCGACGGTCTGCCGAAGTCGATCACCGCGCAGGGTCCGGTCAGCATCAAGAACGGATGGACCCCGATCAGCTACGACGGCAACTGGCACGTCAACTGCCTCGCCGTCAACGAAAAATGGAGTCTCGCGGTCATGCTGCGCTATCCGATCAGGAGCGGCCTGGACTACGGCGCGCAGGTCTGCGCCAGCGTGACCACCCAACTGGTCACCCCGCAGCCGGGCGCCGCGCTCAAGGTGCCGCAGCAGCCGGTCGGAAAGCTCTGATGGCCGGCAACCGGCGGGCCGACCGGCGCGGTGCGGGTGAGACCTCGCCGCTGCGCCTGATCGCTGTCGCGGTCATCCTCATCGGGTTGGTGCTGGTGTCGCTCCGCCTCCTGCCCGGGTCACCGTTCGAATCGACCGCCGTCGCCACGTGGGGTGATTCCGGAGCGACGACCAGCGACCGGTCCACCGGCGCGGCCACCGACCGCAGCGCCCGTCAGCCGTCCCCGCCGTCGCCGAGCCCCAGCCCCGCCCTGGCGCCGCTGCCGTTCCAGGCCAAGGACCTCGACCTCGACATCCAGGGCTGGTACTCCTGGAGCGTGCTCGACCGCCGGACCGGAAAGATCATCGGTTCGAAGAACATGAACGAGACCAGCACCACCGCCTCGATGATCAAATCCTGGATCGTCGCCGACTATCTGCGCCGCGCCGCCGACGCCGGCCAGACGCCGAGCGACGCGAAGCTCGCCGACGCCACCCGGATCATCCGGGACAGCGACAACACCCGGGCCGAGCAGTTCTACAACTCGGTCGGCCGGGACGCCTCGATCAAGCGGCTGCTCTCCATGTGCAAGCTGACCGACAGCAGCGTCGCCCCCGACAAGGGGTGGTCCCGTACGGCCCTCTCCCCCCGCGACGCCGCCCGCTTGGGCAACTGCATCGCCACCGGCACCGCCGCCGGACCGAAGTGGACCAAGTGGCTGCTCAACGAGATGAAGCTCGTCCGCGGCGCCGGTGACTTCGGCATCCGCAAGGCGTTCCCGGCCGCCGAGCAGAAGCAGATCGCCATCAAGAACGGGTGGATCGACCGGACCGCGGAGCAGGAGATGCACATCAACTGCCTGGCCATCGGCGACACCTGGACGATGGGCGTGATGGTCAAGTACCCGATCGGCCTGGGCTACGACTACGGCATGAAGAACTGCGAGAAGATCACCGAGGCGCTGCTGCGCCCCGGCACCTGATCACCCGCCGACCGCGTGCGCCCGGCCCGGCTCGGCCCGGCTGCTCAGCCGGCGAAAAACTCCGGGCCACCGTCAGGCAGCGCCGGGACCTCGCCGAGCGCGGCGACCCGCCGGGCGAACTCACGCAGCCCGGCGACCTGCCGCTCGCCGAGCGAGAAGTCCAGGGTCCGGAAGTACGTGGCGAGCGTCGCGGCGTCGAACGCCTCCCAGCGCGCTGCCGCCTCGGCGACCTGGTCCAGCTCCGCGAGGCAGAGGTCGCGCGAGCGGAGGAACGCCTCGTGCACCTCCTTCACCAGGCCCGGGTGTGCGGCGGCGAAGTCGCGGCGGACCGCCCAGACGGCGAAGACCATCGGCAGCCCGCTCCAGTCCCGCCACGCCTGCCCGAGGTCGGTCACGGTGAGGCCCCGCAACGGCGCCTCGTGGTAGGCGCGAAGCGCCACGTCCCCGATCAGCACCCCGGCGTCGGCTTCCAGCAGCATCTGGGTCAGGTCCGGAGGGCAGCGGAAGTAGTCGGGCCGCACGTCGTACCGTTCGGCGAGCAACAACTGCGCCAGCATGACCCCGGTGCGCGAGGTCGAACCGAGCGCCACCCGGGCTCCGTCCAGCTCGGCGAGGGGACGGGTGGAGACCATGTTGACCGAGAGCACCGGCCCGTCGCTGCCCACCGCCAGGTCCGGCAGGAGAAGCAGCTCGTCGGTGTGCTTCAGGTACTCCATCAGCGTGATGGGGCCGATGTCGAGGTCGCCGGCGACCAGCGCGGCGCTCAGCCGATCCGGCGAGTCCTTGTGCAGGTCGACGTCGAGGAGGGTGCCCGAGCGCATCAGCCCCCAGTAGATGGGCAGACAGTTCAGGAACTGGATGTGCCCGACCCGCGGGCGTGCGACGCGCTCAGCCATGACCCGACCGTATCCCCGGCCTCCGGCTCGGGCCCGACGGGCCGGCCTGGAGTGGCCAACCCCGCATCCGCCCCACCCGGTCGCGGACCCTCCGACGCCGTCGTTCCCTCGCGGTTGGGGCCGGTCGACTGCGGGAGCACCGGTCCAGCCGACGTGGCATGCCCCGCTGCGGCCGACTGCTCGCGCACCGACCCGCGTACCACTCTGGCGACCACCGGCACGAACACCAGCACCACCAGGAGGCCGGCCGCGCCGGCCGCCGCGATCAACGCCCGGGGCGAACCTTGCGTGAGCAGCGCACCGCCGAGCAGATAGCCGGCCATCGAGCCGCCCTGCACCGCCGCGCCAAAACTGGCGTACGCACGAGCGTGCATCGCCCCCGGCACCCGACGAGCGATGAGAAGGTTGGCGAAGACGTTCCCCGCGCCGTTCGCCGCGCCGGCCACCAGCCAGAGCGGCACCAGCACGCCCGCTGTCGGCACCAACGCGGCCAGCAGCACCATCAGGCTGCACCCGGCGAGCGCGATCAGCACCGCGCGAACCAGCGCGCTGTCGTCGTCCAGCCGGCGCGCGAGCCGCGCCGCCAGCCAGCCACCGGACAACATCCCGGCCATCCAGGCGGCACCCACGAGGCCGTACGTGGTGGCAGAGCCGTTCAGCGTCTCCCGGATGAAGAAGACCTCGATCACGTTGATGCCGCCGACCGCCGCGATCACCACGGCCGTGCTCGCCACCATGACGAGCATCAGCGGGTCCAGCCGCAGTCGCCAGCCCTCGGCCGTACCGCCCGCAGCAGGCAGCCCGGCCACGGATGGCCCGGCCACAGTCGGTCCGGCCTCGGTCTGCGGGCCTGCGGTCGGCGCTCCCGCCCCGGCAGCACTCGCCCCGGCAGCGGCGGTCCGGCGACCACCGCGCCGGGTCCGCAGCAGCAGGCCGGCCGCCACCAGCGCCAGATAGGTCGCGGCGTCGATCAGCAGCGGTACGCGGGTGCCGAACTGCCCCACGAGCAGGCCAGCCAGCACCGGGCCGCCGAGCGCGCCGAGGGAGACAGCGGTCTGACTGATCGCACTGGCGCGGGGCAGGTCGGCCGGGCGGACCATCGCCGGGAGCAGCGCGGCCAGGCAGGGCTGGGTCACCGCGAGCCCGCAGGCGAGCAGCGCGACGAGCCCGACCACCAGAACCGGGTGGGCGACGACGGCGAGCAACGTGCAGATCGCGGCCTGGGCCAGCCCGACGGTCACCAGCAGGGTACGGCTGTCGACCCGGTCGGCGATCCGGCCGGCGAGCGGTGCCAGCACCACCAGGGGCAGGGTGGCCGCGAGCAGCAGCCCCGACACGGCGAGCCCGCCGGCTCCGGCACCCTGCAGGGCCAGCGCGAGCGCGGTGGCGGCGAGGAAGTCGCCACAGATCGTGATTCCACGAGCCGAGGCGGCGAGCCACACGTCGGACCAGCGCGGCGGACCAGTTGTGAAGGACATACTTCGAAAATAATCCTTCACAACTGGTCAACACAACCCCCGTCTATGCCAGCGGCACCGTCCGGTACTGAACGGCGACGGAACGCGCGTCCGGTGGCACATCCCTGCGGTGCCGCGGGTAGTACGGCCTCAGCAGCGCCAAGACCGCTTCGTTGAGGGCGGCCAACTCCTCTGCCGTGAGCACGAGCAGCGCCTCGTTGAACAGCGCGGCGTCGTACCACTCAGGGGGTTCATCCCCGGCGCGGCGCAACCAGTCCCGGGTCCGCTCCATGGCGCGCACCGCGTGCGCCTCCACCAGGGCCTGTTCCGCGGCCCGCGCCTCGGGCCCGGCCTCGCGGCCCGCGTCGACCAGCAGGCTGGGGCTCGACGTGCGCCACACCCGTTCCCGGGCGTCCCCTCGGCTCGGCGCCTGCTCCACCAAGCCGAACTTCGCCAACGCCCGCAGGTGATAACTGGTCGCGCTCGGTGACAGCCTGACGATCTCCGCACACTCGGTGGCGGTGCCGCCACCGACTTGGCTATGGAGATACTCCATGATCGCGATCCGGGCCGGATGCGCCAGCGCCCGCATCACCTGCGGGTCGCTGACCATCCGAAGCGGCTCGGGACGGGCCTCGGTCATGCCTCCATGATCCCGGCCACCCACCCGACCCGCCATCACCCCTCGCATCCCACCCACGTCGGACGCCTCCTCGGCGGTCAGCCGACTGTCGGATGATCGCGGCATGGGCCTGCGCCGGGGATCGAACTTGGGGTCGCCGGCTGCGTCGACGCCAGTGGCGGCCTTCCTTCGCGTCACCGAGGACCGCCGGGAGTTGCGTACCCCGAACTGGCGAGTTGGCGAGGCCGAGCCGGACCGTCATCCGGCGGCGCGAAGTTGTCGTACATCTGTTCTATCGTGTCTTCATGTTGGGGGCGTTGGCACAGGCGAGCGGTGCCGTCGACGACTGCGTCGAGGCTGCGGCGTGGGCCCTCTCCGACAACGAACTGCTCGCATCGCTCGACGCAGCCCACAAGGTGGGGCAGCGATTGGCCGCCGTCCAGCTCGGCCTGGTGCGCGAGCTGGACGCCCGAGGTCTGGCCGTTGCCGAAGGCGCCTCGTCCACCTCGGTCTGGCTGCGGGATCGCCTCCGGCTCTCCAGCCGATCCGCCCGCCAGCTCGTTCAGCTCGCGGCCACCCTCGACGCCGCGCCACCAGCGGTCCGCGATGCCGTGCACACCGGCAGCATCACCGTGGAGCAGGGCCGGGTGCTGGCGGAAACCATCGCCGCCCTGCCCGTCGAGGCCGGGCCGGAGGTGGCCGACAAAGCCACCGAGCTGCTGATCACGTGGGCCGATCGGTTCGACCCGGCCACCCTGAGCCGCCTCGGGGAGCGCGTCCTCGCGCACGTCGCGCCCGACCTGGCAGACCAGGCAGAGCTGGCAGCTCTCAAGCGGGCCACCGAGCGAGCCGAGGCCCGCCGGCACGTCACCCTCTCCGGCCAGCAGGATGGTCAGGTACGCCTCAGCGGCACCCTCGACACCGAAACCGCGAGCCTGCTGCGCGAGGCGATCGATCCGCTCTGCGCCCCGGCCGGTGAACACGACGAGCGCAGTCCCGGTCAACGCCGGGCGGACGCACTCGGTGAGATCTGCCGGCTGGCACTGCGCACCGGTGACCTGCCCGACAACGGTGGAGACCGGCCGCAACTGGTGGTCACCATGTCACTGGACGCCCTGGTCAACGGCGTACGCGCAGGCACCCTGGAAACCGGGGTGCGCCTCACCCCGGGCGCGGTCCGCCGCCTGGCCTGCGACTCCGCAGTCCTCCCGGCCGTATTGGGCGGCAACAGCCAGATCCTGGACGTCGGGCGTCAGCGCCGGCTCTTCACCGGCCCACTGCGGCGCGCGTTGGTGCTGCGCGACGGTGGCTGCGCCTTCCCCGGCTGCGACCGGCCATCCCGTTGGTGCGACGGCCACCACGTCCGCCACTGGGCCGATGGCGGCACGACGACGCTGGGCAACGCGGTCCTGCTCTGCGGACACCATCACCGACTCCTTCACCAGGGCGACTGGACCGTCCGCATCGCAGCGGACGACAGGCCCGAATTCCTCCCGCCCGCCTGGATGGATCCGCTCCGCACCCCGCGGCGCAACCTCTACCACCGGCGCTGCTGAGCGCCGCGAGGCCCATTCATCGCGAACCGGCCGCGCCCAGCGACCAGCAACGGCGGCCGGGTCGGCGGGCCGATCGTCCACGCCTACCCCGGCCACCCCCGACGCACCGGCGAGCCCATCCGACTTGACCCAGGTCGGCCCGGCCGACCACCGCCCAGCTTGGCCTGCCCTGCCCTGCCCTGCCCTGCCCGCCTGCGGGCCTGCGGGCCCGCGGGCCTGCCGACCCAGGCTGGTCCCGCTCCGGCCGGGCCACCCAGCACCGGCCTCAGGCCCAACTGCGGCATACCGCGCCCGCCACTCCAGGGCAACCGCACGCGATGATCTTGCCTCGCAGTGCGCGCCCGGCGCTACGTCGTCATGCGCCACGCCAGCGCGAACGGGTGGTCCGGTCGGTAATTCGGTGGAAGGGGTCTTCGGAAGGGCGTAGGGTTGCAGCCCGCTTGACGGCCGAGGTGAGCTGCACCGGAACGGACGTCACCGCGCCGGGCGGGCGGCCATCCGCCACCGGACACGCGAGCGCGCAGCAGATGTGAACGATGGGACGTCAGCATGCCCGCACCTGACCTGGACACCCACCCCGAAACGGATCTGGTCGCCGAACGCGCCCATCTGGCCACCTCGCGCGCGGCGCTCCGCCGGATGCGGGAGCGGGCCGAAGCTCTCTTCTCGACCGGTGACCAGGTGGCCGGCGACCCGTACGCGGCGGAGATGCTCGGCCGTACGCTGGCCCGCCGCGTGGCCGAACTGGCCGACGACCCCACTACGCCGCTGTTCTTCGGCCGCCTCGACTTCGGTGAAACCCCGAGCGACGAGAGGACGGCCAGCGGACTCACGACCAGCGCCACCACGACCAACGCCGGCAGCACAAGCAGCGCCGCCACCACCAGCGCCGCCACCACCAGCGCCGGCGAAGGCGAAGGCGAAGGCGAGGGAGGCGGAGGCACCGGAGGCAGCAGCAGCGGCAGCGGCAGCGGCAGCGGCAGCGGCAGCCATCACGGTCGGCGGTATCACGTGGGGCGGCGGCATGTCACCGACGAGCACGGCGAGCCGCTGGTGCTGGACTGGCGGGCGCCGGTCTCCCGGTCGTTCTACCGAGCCAGCGCGCGCGATTCACAGGGAGTGGCGGTCCGACGGCGGTTCGGGTTCAGCAACGGGGTCTTGACCAGTTTCGAGGATGAGCGGCTGGACCGGGGCGAGGAACTGGGCACGGCCAGTCGGATTCTCACCTCCGAGATCGAACGACCGCGCGTCGGGCCGATGCGCGACATCGTCGCCACGATTCAGCCGGAGCAGGACGAGCTGGTTCGGGCCGACCTGGCCGACTCGATCTGCGTGCAGGGGGCGCCAGGCACCGGCAAGACGGCGGTCGGCCTGCATCGGGCCGCGTACCTGCTGTATCTGCACCGGGAGCGGCTGCGGCGGGCCGGAGTGCTGATCGTGGGCCCGAACAGGGCGTTCCTGTCGTACATCGCGGCGGTGCTGCCGGCGCTCGGTGAGGTCGAGGTCGAGCAGGCCACCGTGGAGGAGCTGATCTCGCGGGTGCCGGTGCGGGCGGTGGAGGCGCCGGCCGTGGCCGCGCTCAAGCACGACGCGCGGATGGCGAGCGTCCTGCGGCGCGCGGTGCAGGCACAGATCGGTACACCGACCGACTCGATCACCGTGTCGGACGGTTCGTTCCGGTGGCGGATCGGGCTGGAGCCGCTGCACCGGATCGTCGAGGAGACCCGTCGGGAGGGGCTGCCGTACGGCACCGGCCGGGAGCGGGTCCGGGCGCGCGTGGTGAGTCTCCTGCAACGGCAGGCCGAGGCACGGCGAGCGGAGTCGCCCAGCGACGCGTGGCTGCGCCGGATGAGCCGGTGCCGGCCGGTGGTGGACTTCCTGGACGCAGTCTGGCCGGCGCTCACCCCGGAAGGGCTGGTCCACGGGCTGCTCTCCGACCCGACCCGACTCGCCACCGCTGCGGACGGGTTGCTCAGCGACGCCGAGCAGGCGCTGCTGGTCTGGGCGAAGCCGGCCCGTACGCCGAAGGCCGCCCGCTGGACCGCCGCCGACGCGGTGCTGGTCGACGAGGCTGCCGGGCTGCTGGAGCGCCCCTCCGGATTCGGGCATGTGGTGGTGGACGAGGCTCAGGACCTCTCCCCCATGCAGTGTCGGGCCATCGCCCGCCGCAGTGAGCACGGCTCGGTCACCCTGCTCGGTGACCTCGCGCAGGGCACCGCGCCGTGGGCGGCGACCGACTGGCGGGAGTCCCTGACCCACCTGGGCAAGCCGGACGCCGTGGTGGTGCCGTTGACGGTGGGCTTCCGGGTGCCCGCGGCGGTGGTCGCGTTCGCCAACCTGCTGCTGCCGGCGCTGGCGGTGGACGTACCGCCGGCCGAGTCGCTGCGTCACGACGGCGGCCTGGATGTGCGTACCGTGGCCGATCTGACCGCCGCGACGGTGGCCGAGGTGCGCGCGGCGCTCGCGCACGACGGTTCGGTGGGTGTGATCGCCGCGGACGACGCGGTCGACGAGCTGCGCGCGGCGCTGGCCGCCACGGGCGTCGCCACCGCGACCGCCGACGACGTCGCCGCCGCGGAGCGGGTCACCGTGGTGCCCGCGACGCTGGTCAAGGGCCTGGAGTACGACCACGTGGTGGTGGTCGAGCCGGCCGCGATAGTCGCGGCCGAACCACGCGGGCTGCACCGGCTGTACGTGGTGCTCACCCGGGCGGTGTCCCGCCTCTCGGTGCTGCACCGCGAACCGCTGCCCGCGCCACTGCTGCCCGCGCCGCCGCAGACGCCGTCACAGGCCGCACCACTGGAGCCGGCGCCGCTGTAGACCGCGCTGTGCCCGGCGGCGTTGGCGCGGACCACGGCCAGCTCGCCGGTGCTCGGGGCGGGTCGGGCGGGTCAGCGGCCGGTGAGTGCGGCGGCGATCTCGCGCAGTGGCTTGCCGGGCTCGGCGATCGGCACCGTGAACGCCAGCCACGAGCCGTCGGTGAACTCGATCCGCAGCCGCTTCGGGTTGAGCCGATGCCAACCCACGCGAGCAGCGGCGACGGTGGTCCGTGCGGCCGACCAGACGATCCTGGTCTCGGCGGCGGCCCGCTCGTCGTCGGCGCGGCTCGACCAGAGCTTCATCGGCCCGGACACGCACACGAGCAGCCGCCCGTCGGTGACGGCGAGGATGGTGTCCCTGGTGGTGGTCGCCGGGGGCACCGGCCGCCGGGCGTGTTGCAGCGTGGAGGCGCACGAGCCGGGCGCTCCCCGACCCGCGACCCCGTAGGCCACGCGGTCGACGATCCGGTCTCCCGCCGGAAAGGAGATCAGCGGGGAGATCAGGTTCATCAGCACCCCGGCGCCGGTCACGACACCACCCGCGCAGGAGGGCGCTGTCTGCGGTGCGGCCGGCGGGTCTGGCGGCAGGACACCCTGGGCGATCTGCGCCCTGGCGACGGCGAGGACCTGTTCGCCCGGCTCGACCAGGTGAGTCAGAGCCTCCCGGTAGTTGATGTCGACCATCGGCTCAGTATCGGTCCGTGTCGCCGCCGGCACCGTCCCGTGCCGGCTGGGTCGATCACCGGTTCGCGTGGCCCGGGCGGTGCCGCCTTCTGGCGCGCGGGTCGGCTCCCCGCCGGCACGTGGCGCAGCCGTCGGCAACCCGGCAGTCGAGCGGGACACACGGGCTCGGCTTTGCGCCGTAAAGTACTTTGCATGGAGCCCGACGATGACCTCCCTCCCTCCGACGCGGCGACCGCACTCCGGCTGATCCGTGACCAGCAGGCGGCCACGGTCTCCCGACTGGAACCCGACGCCCGGCTGCTCTACTGGCCGTGGGGCGTGGCCTGGCTGGTCGGCTTCGGACTGTTCTTCCTGCGCTACTCCCCGGATGGACGGGTGCTGGTCCGGTTGCCCGACTGGCTGCCCCTGGCCACGCTCTTCACCCTGCTGGTGGCCGCCGGCGCGATCCAGGCGGTGGCCGGCGCGCGGGCGTACGGCCAGGTGACCGGGGACTCGGCCCAGCGCGGCCGCTGGTACGGGTGGACCTGGGCACTGGGCTCGGTGAGCGCGTACGCGGCGGTCGGCCGGGTCTCGGAACACCTGCCGCACGATCTGACGGCGCTGCTCTGGTCCGCTGCCGCCGTGGGGCTGACCGGGGCGTTGCACATGGCGGGCGGCGCGATCTGGCTGGACCGGGACCTCTTCCGACTGGGCGTCTGGATCAGCGTGATCAACGTGGTCGGCGTGATCGCCGGGCCGGGTTGGCACGCCCTTGTCATCTCGGTGGCCGGCGGGGCCGGGATCCTGATCGCCGGAACCATCGCCCGGCTGCGACAGCGACGCCGGTCATGACCGAGCTCGACCCGGTCATCCACGCCCAGGCGCGGCTGCGGGTCGTCGCCGCGCTCTCCGCGCTCGGCGACGGAGACCGGATCACCTTTCCACGACTCCAGGAACTGCTCGCGATGACCGCCGGCAACCTCTCCGTCCACCTGCGAAAGCTGGAGGACGCCGGGTACGTCGAGATCAGCAAGACCCATCGTGGACGTACCCCGGCCACCCTGATCCGGCTCAGCCGGCGGGGCCGGCTGGCGTTCGAGGAGTACACCGAAGCCATCCGCACCCTGCTCGATCCCTCCCAGCTCGGCCCCACCCCGTCGAAGGAGCAGTCATGACCCTCGCCCGCGCCGACCAGGCCAGCCGCCGGTACGGCGACGTCCTCGCCCTCGACCGCGTCGATTTGGAGGTCCGGGCCGGCGAGCTCGTCGGCCTGCTCGGTCCCAACGGCGCCGGCAAGAGCACCCTGATGAATCTGCTGGTCGGTCTGCGTCGACCCAGTTCGGGTCGGGTCGAGTTGTTCGGCCGCGACCCCCGCGACCCGGCGTCCCGGCGGCAGATCGGCGTCACCCCGCAGGAGACCGGCCTGCCGGGCACGCTGCGCGTCGGCGAGGTCGTCGACTTCGTCTCCGCGCACTACCCCGACCCGGTGCCCCGGGGTGAGCTGCTCGACCGCTTCGGCCTCGGCGACCTCGCCCGGCGGCAGACCGGCGGGCTCTCCGGCGGCCAGCGTCGCCGGCTGGCCGTGGCGCTGGCATTTGTCGGCCGGCCCCGGCTCGTGCTGCTCGACGAGCCGACCACCGGCCTGGACGTCGAGGCCCGACACACCCTGTGGGACGCGATCCGCGCGTTCCACGACGACGGCGGAACCGTCCTGCTGAGCAGCCACTACCTGGAGGAGGTGGAGGCGCTCGCCCACCGCGTGGTGGTGATCGGGCAGGGCCGGGTGCTCGCCGACGACACCGTCGAGGCCGTCCGCGGCATCGTCGGCGTACGCCGGGTCAGCCTGGTCGCCGACGAGCTGCCCGAACTGCCCGGCGTCGTACGCGCCGAACGGGTCGACGGACGCCTGCACCTGCTCACCACCGACGCCGACGAGCTGGTCCGGGCGCTGGTCGGCTCCCGAGCGGCGTTCACCGACCTGGAGGTGCGGCCCACCTCGCTGGAGGAGGCGTTCCTCGCCATCACCAGCGGGACGGGCAGTCAGGAGCAGGCCCACGTCGCCGCGCAGCCCACCCCCGAAGACCCCGCCCCCGCCGCTGCCGGCGGCCGACCCACCACCCGCTGAGGAGGCGCACCGTGCAACTCGCCCTGGTCCACGCCCGCTACCAACTTCTGGAGATCATCCGGATCCCGGTGGCCGTCGTCGGCAGCGCTTTCTTCCCCGCCGCCGCCATGATCTTCTTCGTGGTGCCGTTCACCGGTGACGACGCGGTCGGCGCCACCTTCGCCACCGCGTCGATGGTCACCTTCTCGGTGATGAGCGCCAACATCTTCCAGTACGGCATCGGCGTCGCCGAGGACCGCGACCAGCCGTGGAACCCGTACACGCGGACTCTGCCGACCGGACCGGGGCCCCGCTTCGCGGGCCGGGTGCTGGCCGGCCTCGTGCTGACGTACCTCTCGCTGATCCCGGTCGTGGTGATCGGCGCGACGCTGACCCCGGCCCGGGTCACCCCGCTGGCGTTCCTGCTGACCGCCGTCACGGTGGCCGTCATCTCGGTGCCGTTCACGCTGATGGGGCTCGCCATCGGCTACTCGCTGCCCAGCAAGGCGGCGATCGTGGTGGCACAGGTCGTCTTCCTGCCGCTCGCGTTCGGCGGCGGGCTGCTCTCCGCCCCGGGAGACGCGCCCGGGTTCATCGAGACGATCGCACCGTTCCTGCCCACCCGGGGCGCGGCCGAACTCATGTGGTCGGCGGTCGGCGACTACCCGGTCGAGCCGCTGGCGCTGATCATGTTCGGCGTCTGGGTCGTGCTGCTCGCCTCCCTCGCTGCCTGGGCGTACCGACGGGACGAGGGTCGCCGGTTCAGCTGACGATTCGTTCGTTTCCGCCCCCTGCCACGGCGGGACGGTGCCAGGATTCCGGCAGGGGGGCCGCCCGTGGCCGCCGGCCGAGAGGGGTCTTGACGTGAGCACCGTCCCGCCGGGTACGCCGTGCTGGGCCGACCTGGCCACCCCGGACCTGACCGACGCGCGGCGCTTCTACCCCGAACTGTTCGGCTGGACCGGACGGGTGACACCGGAGCCCGAGGCCGGCGGCTACACCGTCTTCCTGCTCGACGGCCAGCCGGTGGCCGGTGTCGGCCCGCCGGCCATCCCCGACCAGGTGCCGATCTGGTCGACGTACGTCGCCACCGACGACGCGGAACTGGCCGCCGGCCGGGTCGAACGCGCCGGTGGGCAGGTCGTGGTGCCGCCGTTCGAGGTCTTCGACCGGGGCCGGATGGCGGTGTTCGCCGACCCGGCGGGCGCCACGTTCAGCGTCTGGCAGCCATTGGCGATGCCCGGCGCTGAGGCGTTCAACGTGCCCGGCGCGATGAGCTGGAACGAACTGGTCACCCCCGACCCGGACGGGGCGAAGGTCTTCTACGAGCTGGTGTTCGGGTGGCAGCCGGACGAGCAGCCGGTCGGCGGCATGACGTACACCGGGTGGCGGCTCGGCGCGCGGATCGTCGCCGGAATGATGCCGCCGCTCGCCGACGACTTCCCGGCCGACCTCCCGGCGTACTGGACGGTGTACTTCGCGGTGACCGACGCGGACGCTGCCGCCGCCCGCGCCGCCGAACTCGGCGGAACCATCCTCGTGCCACCCCGCGACATCCCGACCGGCCGGTTCGCCGCCCTCCGCGATCCCCAGGGAGCACTCTTCTCGGTCATCGACCTGGGCGACGCCGGGAGTTAGGCCGGGCGGGGACGGATGGGGACCACCAGAGGGCCGTTGGTGCCGGGGACCACCCGGACACTGGCCCGGTAGTGGGTGGCGAGAAGGTGCTCGGTCAGCACCTCGTGCGGCGTCCCGGTCGCCACCACCTGACCGTCGGCCAACATCACCATCCGGTCCGCGTACTCCCCGGCCAGGGAGAGATCGTGCATGGTGGCGAGCACCGTCAGACCGTGCGCGCGACGCAGCTGGTCGACCAGCTCCAGAACCTCCTGCTGGTGACCGATGTCCAGCGCGCTGGTCGGCTCGTCGAGCAGCAGCAGCGTCGCGCCCTGGGCGAGCGCGCGGGCGAGGAAGACCCGCTGTCGTTCTCCCCCGGAGAGGGTCGCCAGCTCGCGGCGGTGAAAGCCGGTGAGGTCCAGGCGGTCCAGCACCTCGTGCACGGCGGCGACGTCCGCGGTCGACTCCCGACCCAGCGGCGGGATGTAGGGGGTGCGGCCGAGCAGCACGTAGTCCAGCACCGACATGCCGGGCGGCACCACCGGGGACTGCGTCACCGTCGCCACCACCCGGGCGCGGTCGCGACGGCGCAGCGCGGTGCTCGGCGTACCGAACAGGGTGATGGCCTCCGGCGCGGGCAGCAGGCCGCCGACGGCGCGCAGCAGGGTGGATTTGCCGGCGCCGTTCGGACCGATCACGGTGACCCACTCGCCGGCCGCGACGGTGAGGTCGACGCCGGTGAGGATCGGCGTGCCGTCCAGACTGACGTGCAACCCCCGCACCTCGACGGCCGGCACGCCGGCCTGCGCGGGAGCGGACACGCCCGCCGGTCCGGGCTCGGTGCTCACGTGAGCACCCGTCGGGCGGTGCGCAGCACGAGGACGAAGAACGGGCCGCCGAGCAGTGCGGTGACCACGCCGATGGGCACCTCGGCCGGGGCGGCGGCGGTACGGGCCACCACGTCGGTCAGGGCCAGGAAAGCGGCCCCGAACAGCAGTGACAGCGGCAGGATCACCCGGTAGCTCGACCCGGCGAGCAGCCGCACGGTGTGCGGCACGATGATGCCGACGAAGCCGATGAGCCCCGTCGCGGAGACCGCCGCGGCGGTGCCCAGCGACGCGGCGGCGATCAGCAGGTAGCGGGAGCGCTGCGGGTGCAGGCCGAGGCTCCTCGCCTCGTCGTCGCCGACCGCGAGGACGTCCAGCTCGCGGCGGTGCAGCAGCACCACCACGGTGGTCAGGGCGGCGTACGGCAGCACCAGCAGCACGTCGTGCCAGCCGGCGGTGGCCAGCCGGCCGAGCAGCCAGGAGTAGACCGGCTGGATGCTGTCGGAGTGCCGCTGGAGCAGGTACGTCTGCCCGGCGGAGAGGAACGCGGAGACCGCGACGCCGGCCAGGATCAGCATCGCCGGGGACCTGCTCCGCCCGCCGGCCGCGCCGAGCAGGTAGGTCATCGTCACGGCGAGCAGCGAGCCGACGAACGCGGCCAGCGGAATGGTCAACGGCAGCCCGGAGATCGCGCCCTGCCGGCCGGCGCCGCCGAGGGCGATCACCGCGGTGACCGCGAGGCCCGCGCCGGCGGCGACGCCGAGCAGGTACGGGTCGGCCAGTGGATTGCGGAACACACCCTGGTAGCAGCCGCCGGCCAGAGCGAGCAGACCGCCGACGAGGAGGCCCAGCACGACCCGGGGCAGCCGCAGTTCGGTGACAATGGCGATCTCCCGCTCGGTCAGCCCACTGTCGAGGTGCACCCCGGGGATCAGGTTGAGCAACTCGGCGGCGACGCTGCCCGGCGGCAGGCTGACCGGCCCGAGCGACACCCCGGCGAGGAGCGCGACGAGCACCGCGAGGACGCCGGCGACCACCCAGCGTTTACGCACCCCGGCGGGCCGTGTCCCGGCCGAGGGCAGCGCCACGGCCGAGGGCAGCGCCGGGCGCCGGGCGCCGGTCGGCAGCCCGCCGGCAGACGGCAGCCCAGCGGGCTGGCCGGCAGACGGCGGTCCGCCGGGCTGGCCGGCAGACGGTAGCCCAGCGACGGGCGGCAGCCCGCCGGGCCGGGACGAGGAGGGCGTCCCGGCCGGCGGGGTGGTGGGTGGCGGGGCGGCCATCGGCGTCCCGGTCACCGACGGGTCGTCATCACGCGGGCACCTTGGCGACCGCGTCGATGATCACCCGGAGCAGGTCCACGACCCGCGGGCCCCACCGGGAGGCGACGTCGTCGTCCAGCGTGATCACCTGGTTGTTCTTCACGGCGGTGAGGCCGCCCCAGCCGCTGCGGGCCTTGACCGAATCGCTGTTCTGCTGGCAGCACTTGGAGTCGGCCAGGAAGACGAAGTCCGGGTCGGCCTTGACGATGAACTCCTGGGAGAGCTGCGGGTAGCCGCCGTTCTTGCCGTCCGCGTCGGCCGGGTCGGCGATGTTGGCGAGGCCGACCTGGCTGTAGAGCGAGCCGATGAAGGTCTTGCTGGTCGCGGTGTACAGCTCCGGGCCCAGCTCGTGGTAGTAGGTGAGCTTCTCGGCGCGCTGCGGCAGGTCCTTGACCAGCTTGGCGATGTCGTCCTTCATCCGGCCGGCGACGTCGGCGGCCTGGTCGGCGTGCCCGGTCAGGGTGCCCAGCTCGGTGATCTGCCGGTACGAGTCGTCCAGCGTGGTGGCGGCGGGGGTCAGGTACACCGGGATCTTCAGCTTGCCGAGCTGGTCGACGATCTTGTTGATGTCGTTGGAGAGCACCACCAGGTCGGGGTTCTTGCCGGCGATCGCCTCGGCGTTGGGCTGGAAGCCGGACAGGTCGGTCTTGGGCGCGTCGGCCGGGTAGTTGGACTGGTCGTCGACCGCGCTCACCTGCGGGCCGGCACCGATCGCGAAGAGCATCTCGGTGGCGCTGGGCGAGAGCGAAATGATCTTCTCGGGACGCTTGTCGAGGGTGAGCGCGCCGACCGTCACCGGGTAGCTGGCGGCGGCGGTGCCCGCGCTCGGCTTGTCGTCGGTCTTCTCGGCGCAGGCGCCGAGGGCGAGCGCGGCGACCGCGAGGGTCGCGGCGAGGAGCCGAGGGGTACGTCTGAACATGGGGGCCTCCTGTCGGTCGAGGAGTGTGGTGCTTCGCCGACAGGACTTAGTACGCCCGCCCACGAGGCGCCCTTCCTCGAGAGCGCGTGTCGCGACCCCTCCGCAGGCGACCTGGCTCGTCCCCGCCGTCGGGCGGGGCATCACAGTTGCGGGACAGCGCCGGTTTCGCACCGGCTTCGCTGCGGAGTGGTCGATAAGACCGTAGCGCACCGCCGGGGCGTGCCGAATCGATCAAGTGTTGATCAGCACTCGTCGATCGACTCGCGGTCGCAGGGGCGGCATATGTCCCGAATCTGGAGTCTCGGAGCGGGTGGTGGGGCCCCGCCGGGGGCGGAGCGGGGCCCCACCCGATCAGGAGGCCGTGATGGTGACGTTGTCCACAGCCGCCTCCACCAGGCTGGCGTCGGAGGCGTCCGCAGCCTCGACGAGGATCCGGACGGACTGGCCGGCGTACGGGGTGAGGTTGAGGTTCGCCACCGCCCAGGTCCCGTTGCGGTTGGCGGCCGCGCCGGCCTGGGTGAGCAGGGCCGTGGTGCCGCCGCTGTGCACCACGCTCACCCGCAGGTAGTCGGCCGACGAGGCGTTCGAGCCGTGTGCCAGGTACCAGGCCAGCGAGAGGGTCAGCGTGCCGGCGGACGGCAGGGTCACCGCCGGGGACCGGGCGCTGGTCACCCCACCGTCGAGGTCGTAGTCACCCGCCGCCGAGCCGGCGAGCCGCCCGGTGACCAGGTCGTTGGATCCGGCGTACGGGGTGAGCTGCTTGGCGCCGGAGGACGTGGTGGCCTGGGCGGCACCCCGTTCCCAGGCTCCGAGGGTGGCGGTGTCGGTGCCGGCCGGGTTGGTGGTCCAGCCGGTGGCGGTCTCGAAGGTGTCCGACCAGACCGTGGTGCCGCCGCCACCGCCGCAGTACTGCGACTGCTTGCCGATGGCCCGGTACGGGCAGTCGGCGTACTCGCTGAGCAGCAGCACCGCCTCCCGGTTGCGCGTGGTCTGCGCGGTGATCACCTCGTCGGGCGGGTAGAAGCCGCCGCCGCCGGACGAGCCGGGGTACATCTCGAAGGTGTACGCCCAGATGTTGTGGGTGGCCCACATCCAGTCGAGGCTGTCCCCGTCGGTGATGTACAGGTCGCTGGACTGTTCCGGGGTGTAGTTGTTGGTGGCCGCCATCTGCTGGCCGATGGTGGCGAAGGTGTTGTACTGGTCGGCGCTCATCCCGGTGGCGGTGTTCGCGGTCGTGTAGCCGTACGGCCAGAGCACCAGCTCCGAGTAGGTGTGAAAGTCGATGTTGGCCTTGATCTGCTGGGCGCCGCCGACGACGCGGCTGTTGACGAAGTTGCGCAGCGCCTGCGTCTCGGGCGCGGAGAACGCCGACGGGCCGCGGTAGGTCTCCGACGACGTCGACCCGGAGGAGCCGCCGCAGCAGCCCCAGTTGTAGCCCCAGTTGCGGTTGAGGTCGGTGCCGACGTTGGACGAGCCGCTGTTGGGCTGGCGGTTCTTGCGCCAGGACCGGTAGGAGCCGGTGGCGATGTCGTACTCGCTGCCGTCCGGGTTGACCGTCGGCACGATCCAGATCTCCCGGCTGTTGACGATGTTGGTGATCCGGGAGTCGCTGCCGTAGCTGTCGGTGAAGAGGTTGAGCAGGTAGATCGCCATCTCGACGGTCAGGTGCTCACGGGCGTGCTGTTGGGCGTTGAACAGGATCTCCGGTTCGTTCTCGTCGGTGCCGACGTTGTCGGAGATCTTCACGGCCATCAGGTCGCGGCCCTCGTACGACGTACCAATGCTGATCTTGCGGGCGATGGCCGGGTGGTCGGCGACGACCTGGTTCACGACGGCGGTCAGTTCCGCGTAGTCGTGGTAGTTGGAGTCGGCGGGCGGGAACGTCAGCGTGCCCATCTCACCGGCGCCGCGTTCGGCGTTCGGTGGCGGGCGAGCGGTTCCAGCCGGAAGCCGAGCTTGCCGATGGCGGCGGCCTCGCCGGCGGTGGCCGAGACGTACAGGACGCCGTGTTCGGAGTAGTCGATGGCGGCCCCGGTGCGGGCCACCGCGTTGCGGTCGGCGAGGGTCCGGGGCCCGAGCACCCGGTAGCCGGCGGCGGCCGGCTCGGCAGTGCGATCCGGTGCCGGTTGGGCGGCGACCGGTCCGGCGGCGACGGTGACGATTCCCAGCCCGGTGACGACGGCGAGCACCAGGAGGCGACGGAGAGGGTGGGGTCTGCCCGGGGTCATGGACTACCTCCTCGGAGGGCGGGATGTCCCGCTCGGTGAAGCACACTTCACCATCAGTCACATGGTCATATCAATATTGATCGCTACCTTCTCCATCCCAGGTTGACCATCGCTGCGGCAAAGATTTTCCGTCGCTGAACATCTGGCGAAACTTCCCTCCAAGCGGAAAACTGACCAGCGACGATGCCCCCACTCGACACCGCGGAGCACCCATGGCCTCCTCCCGCCTGCACGCGGCCGCCCTCGCCGGCGTCAGCGCGCTCACCCTGCTCGCCACCGCGACCCCCGCGACGGCGGCCCGGCCGCCTGCCCCCACCCACGACGAGCAGATCACCTTCCAGGACTGGTCCGGCCCCGCCGACTGGCACCGGGGCAGCCGGGACGGCACTCGCGTCGTGCCCGGTGCGCGGGCGGGCGTCACCCTGGCCCGCCCGGCCGGCACCATCGAATACGCCGACCCGCACACCGGCATCACCCGCGCCTGGGAGTACGGCACCTGGACCTCGCCGGTGACCCGGATCGGCTTCGACGCGACCGAGCTGATCACCTCCTGGAACGCGGAGACCCCCGCCGGCACCTGGATCCAGGTGGAGATGCAGGGCAGCTACACCAGCGGCGGCCAGACCCCGTGGTACGTCATGGGCCGCTGGGCCTCCGGCGACACCGACATCAAGCGGACCAGCGTCAACAAGCAGGGTGACCCCTGGTCGACGATCTGGACCGACACCTTCAGCATCGACGACGCCGACGCCGGAGTGCTGCTGCGGTCGTACCAGCTGCGGCTGACCCTCTACCGGGCACCCGGGCAGACCGCCGCGCCGGTGGTGCGGATGCTCGGCGCGATGAGCTCCACCGTGCCGGACCGGTTCACCGTGCCGCCGAGCGCCGGGCACATCGCCTGGGGTGTCGAGCTGCCGGTGCCGCGCTACTCGCAGAACGTGCACTCCGGGCACTACCCGGAGTACGACGGCGGCGGCGAGGCGTGGTGCTCACCCACCTCCACCGAGATGGTCGTCGAGTTCTGGGGGCGCAAGCCGTCGGAGGCCGACACCTCCTGGGTGGACCCGACCTATCCCGACCCGACCGTCAACCACGCCGCCCGGATGACCTTCGACTACGCGTACGACGGTGCCGGCAACTGGCCGTTCAACACCGCGTACGCGGCCAGCTACCCCGGACTGGAGGGGCGGGTGACCCGGCTGCACTCGCTGGACGAGCTGGAGCGCTTCATCGCCGCCGGCATCCCCGTCGTGACCAGCCAGTCCTTCCTCGCCAGCGAGCTGGACGGGGCGAACTACGGCACCTCCGGGCACCTGTTCGTGGTGGTCGGCTTCACGGCCGACGGCGACGTGATCGTGAACGACCCCGCCTCGTCCAGCAACGACGTCGTGCGCAACGTCTACAAGCGGGCGCAGTTCGAGCAGATCTGGCTGCGAACCAAGCGCACCAACGCCAGCGGCGGAGTCTCCGGCGGCTCGGGCGGCATCGCGTACCTCATCAAGCCCACCTCGAAGCCCTGGCCCAAGGTCCCCGGCTCCACCAACTGGTAGGCCCAGACGCCGGTTGCGCTGAACGCGGTTGATCAAGAGGTTTGCGTCACCGGAAGCCGTCCTGGTGACGCAAACCTCTTGATCACGGCGGTGGGGCGGCGTTCCGGCCCTACGGCTGCCGGCGCTCAGCCTCGTCGGGCCGGTCGTCATCGCCGGCCAGGGCCGCGCGGAGGCGTTCCTTCTCGGTGCGGCGGTGTTCGGCGGCACTGGCCATCTCCTCGGCCATCTCGTCGCGCCAGCCGCGCAACAGGAAGAAGGAGAGCGCGGCGGAGAAGACCAGCGCCAGCATCAGCTTCAGGAAGACGTTCATGTCGACCAGCCAGAGACCCGCCAGCACGGCGACGAACAGCCCGATCCGGCCCAGCGTGTACTTGACCGCCGCGCTCACCTGCACCACTTCCGTTCTCTCCGTCAGCCGCCGGTGCCGGCGGAAGAGTCAACCTGGTCGGGTCAGCCGGTCCGGCGGGCCAGCCAACGGACGCCGGGGAACCAGACCAGCGCGTACGCCACGGTGAACGCCACCGCCCCCAACGCGCCGGACAGCAACGGCGGGAACCCGGCGGCCAGCCCGGCGACCAGCAGCCCCACGAGCAGCGCGACCGCCGCCGCGACGAAAGCCGCCACCACCCGGGCCGCGCCGAAACTCCAGGCCCGGAAGTCGTCCCAGAACAGCCAGGCCGGCAGGATCACCGCCAGCCAACCGTTGGTGTGGCCAAAGTCGCCAGCGCCGAACGAGGCGAACGCCCACTCGAACAGCACGAGCGCCAACACGCCGATGACCAGGCCGGCCAGGCACACCCCGAGCAGGTCGCCCAGGGTACGCACACGTCCCTCGGCGTCCCGCCGGGGAAACCCACTCTGCTGCTCGGATCCGCGCTGCTCGGTCATCGACTGCGAGGGTACGTGGTGCCTCAGGCCCAGACCTGCTGCGGCTCGGCGCGGCGCTCGGCCAGCGACGGCGCCTTGTCGTACTCCCGGACCACGTTGTAGCGGGTGTCCCGCTCGACCGGCTGGAACCCGGCATCCCAGATCAGGTGCAGCAGGTCGTCGCGGTGCATGGTGTTCGGGGTGCCGTACGAGTCGGCATCGTGCGTGATCTTGTATTCGACCACCGAGCCGTCCAGGTCGTCCACACCGAAGTTCAGCGAGAGCTGGGCCACCGAGAGACCGTGCATCACCCAGAAGTTCTTCAGGTGCGGCACGTTGTCGAAGAGCAGCCGGGACACGGCGAACGTCTTCAGCGACTCGGCCGGCGAGGCCATCGTGGTGCGCGCCTGGATCCGGTTACGGATCTTGCCGTCCGCCGAGTCCACGAAGTCGTGCTGGTAGCGCAGCGGGATGAAGACCGCGAAGCCGCCGGTCTCGTCCTGCAGCTCGCGCAGCCGCAGTACGTGGTCGACGCGGTGCCGGGGCTCCTCGATGTGGCCGTACAGCATGGTCGCCGGGGTCTTCATGCCCTTGCGGTGTGCCAGGGCGTGAATACGCGACCAGTCCTCCCAGTGGCAGGCGTGGTCGACGATGTGCTGCCGGACCTCCCAGTCGAAGATCTCCGCGCCACCGCCGGTCAGCGACTCCAGGCCGGCGTCCATCAGCTCGTCGAGGATCTCGTCGGCGCTCAGGCCGCTGATCTTCTCGAACCACTGGACCTCGGTCGCCGTGAAGCACTTGAGCTTGACGTTCGGCAGCGCCGCCTTCAGCTCGCGCAGCACCTTCGGGTAGTAGCGCCACGGCAGCGTCGGGTGCAGACCGTTGACGATGTGCAGCTCGGTGAGCTGCTCGTCCTCCATCTCCTTGGCCTTGCGGACAGCCTCGTCGATGCGCATCGTGTACGCGTCCTTCTCGCCCGGCTTGCGCTGGAACGAGCAGTACGCACAGGACGCCGAGCAGACGTTGGTCAGGTTGAGGTGCCGGTTGACGTTGAACATCACCCGTTCGCCGTTGAGCTCGGTGCGCTTGTGGTGCGCCAGCCGCCCCAACCAGGTCAGGTCGTCGCTGTCGTAGAGGGCGATGCCGTCCTCGCGGCTCAGCCGCTCACCGGCGTACACCTTCGCTTCGAGCTCACGCTTGAGTCCGGCGTCCATGGCATGCCCCTTCCACCTGCGGTCCCTCCCGAGGGTACGTCGGCGTTCCGGTGGCCCCGGCGGCACGGTCGGCGGCAGCGACCCACTTCACCGGACTCTCAGCCTCCCGTAACCCACCGATGCATCGACATCACTGCCGGCGTGCGGTAAGACAAGGTGGGGCGGAACTCACACACTGGTACCGTCCCGACGGCCGCGCCCACCGAGCGCGGCGCCGAGCACCGGACGGGGAGTGGAATGGTCGACAGCGGGCGCGGGCGACGGCAGCGACGACGGAGCCCGCTGATCTCGCCGGTGCTGCGACCGAAGCTCTGGGCAGCCCTGCTCGGCGCGATCGCCGCCGCTGTGCTGGCCACTCCCGCGTACGCCGAGCCCGCCGTGCCCCCGACGGTGCCGGACACCGGCGCCCGCCCGCCGTCGATCGGGGCGCCGCAGTTGCCTGGCAGCCCGCCCGTCGCCGGCATCCCCGCCCCGCCGGTGGTCAACATCGGCGCCGGCCCGCTGGCCGCCCAGATCGCCGCCGCCGAGAGCCAGGTCGGCCTGCTCGGCGACCAACTCCTGCTGACCCGGCAGAAACGCACCGACGCGCAGGCCCAGCTCGCCGCCGCCGGCAAGGTGCTGGCGACCACGCAGGACGCCCTCCTCCGCGCCCAGCAGGCAGCCGACGCGGCCGCCTCGGACGCGGTCAAGGCAGCCGCCGCCCTGCCGCCCGTTGACTTCGCCGACGACATCCAGGGGTTGAGCCGGCTCCAGCGGATCAACCGGGGCGAGAAGGTCGAGGGCGCCACCACCGCCGTGGCCGGCGAGCTGTCCCGGGCCCGCGCCAACGAGCAGGCCGCCTACCAGGCGCACACCACGGCCAAGGCCGCCGTCGACGCCGCCGAGGCCGAGTTCGCCACCGGCGAGAAGACGCTGCGCACCGCCGAGGCCAGCCTGCTCAATCTGCGCAGGGACAACGCCGCGCAGCTGATCGAGATCGAGCGTCAGCAGGAGGCCACCGAGCAGCAACTGGGCGCGGGCTACGTCGTCGGCCAGAGCAGCAGCGGGATGTCCGCGCACCCGCGGGCGCTGGCCGCCGTCCGGTACGCGCTCGCCCAGCTCGGCGACCCGTACAAGTGGTCGGAGGAGGGGCCGGACGAGTTCGACTGCTCGGGTCTGATGTGGGCGGCGTACCGGTCCCCGGGCGCCGACTACTTCGACCTGCCCCGGGTCTCCCGCGACCAGTACGCCGCCACCCGTTCCCGCACCGTGCCGCAGAGCGCACTGCTCCCCGGCGACCTGCTCTTCTTCGCCTCCGGCAGCAGCTGGACCACGATCCACCACGTCGGCATGTACATCGGCAACGGCAAGATGGTGCAGGCGCCTACGACCGGCGACGTGGTCAAGATCTCGGTGGTCGGCTGGTCCCGGCTCTACGCCGCGACCCGGGTGATCGGCGCGGTGCCGACTCCGAACGTGCCCCTTCCGCCGCCCGCCACCACCAAGCCGACCCCGCCCACCAAGCCCACCCCGCCCACCACGAAGCCGACGCCGACGCCGACCACCAAGCCGACCACCAAGCCGACCGGATCGGCCACCCCGACGCCCACCGGCACCCCGACCCCGAAGCCGACCGGCGGCAACACGCCGACGCCGACGGGCAGCCCGACCAACACGCCGACGACCCTGCCGCCGCCACCCACCACGACGCCGGCCAGCGCGTCGGCCTCCGCGGCCGCCACACCGTCCATCAGCCGGAGCGGGACGTCCAGCGACGGCCCGACGAACAGCCCGAGCACCGCCGGCTGAGTCGCCACACGGGCTCCGGCTGTCCGCCCGGGGCGATCTGTGGCACGGTGACAAGCAGGCACATCCGGTCCGATGTCACGGGCCGGGTGCGAGCGTGGCGCGGAGGGCGGAGATGGCCGAGCAGAGAGATCCGGCGGAGAGTGTCGAATCCGCGCTGACGGAGGCCGGCCCGCTCGACGGAAAGGTCCCCGCGCCCGACGCAAAGGCTGCCGCCGACGACGCGAAGGCCCCCGCGCCCCACGCGAAGGCCGCCCCCGACGACGCGAAGGCCGCGGACGACGCGGAGGCCGCGGACGACGACGCAAGGGCCGCGGACGACGCGAAGGCCGCCGCGCCAGAGGACGACGCCGCGAACGACGCTGGTACTGACGACGCTCCCGCCGACCACGCTGCCACCGCTCAGCCCCGCGAGGCGGGCGCTGAACAGCCGGCGCCGAATGACGCTGCCCCTGGCTCGACCGTCGCGGCCCCGGTGCGGGCGCGCGCGAGCGTCGCGACCGTCGGAGCGCTGCCCGGTGATCTCCCGGCGAACGCTCCGGCCAGCGCGACCACCTACCGGGCGACCGGCTCGGCCAGCCCGGTAGGTGTCCCGCTGCCCGGCCAGCGGGCCGCCTCGACCGCTCCGGCGCGGGCCAGCGCCACGGTGCCGGGCAGCAGCCGGGTCGTGGCCGGCAGCGAGGGCACGCCGGACTCCCGGGCCAGCACGTCCGCCGTCTACCGGTCCGGGCCGGTCAATCCCGAACCACCGGAGCCGGCACAGCCTCCGGAGCCGGTGCAGCCTCCCGAGCCGTCGACCCCGGAACCGACGCCACCCGGCCCGGGTGACCCGGAGCCCGCGCCGAGTCCGGGTCCGTACCCGCCCGGTCCGTCGCCGACGCCGGGCCCCTTCCCCACGCCGCCACCGTCCCCGGTGCCGCCCGTGCCAGGACCACCGGTGCCGCCGCCCTCGCCGCTGCCGCCCATGCCGGGCCCGCCGACACCACCCGTCCCTGGGCCTCCGACGCCGCCGCCCGGCCCGCCGGTGCCCGCGCCACCGCCGCCGCCCGGTCCGATGCCGGCACCACCGTTCCCGCCGCCCCCGGCGACGATCGGCACGCCGGGCGTACGGGCCACCGCCTCGGTCTCCGCGCCGCCGGCCGCCTGGCCGTCCGTGACCGACGCCGCACCGCGAACCGTCAGCGCCTCGCACCCTGCCCCGACCGGGGCACAGCCGTCGCCGGATGCCGCACCGTCGGCCCCGAGCAGCGCACAGACGTCGGATGCCGCCTGGCCGGTCCCGAGCAACGCATGGACGTCCGAGGCCACGTCGTCGGCCCCGAGCAACGCATGGACGTCCGAGGCCACGTCGTCGGCCCCGAGCAATGCATGGACGTCGGGTGCCGTGTCGTCGGCGGCACCAACGTCGGAGGCCGTGTCGTCGGCCCCGGGCGGCGTCCGGGCCGAGGCTCCGGTCTCGGCCCCACCGGCGGTGCCCGCGCCCGCGCTGCCGAGTTGGCCACCGTCCACCGCCGGCACGCCGGCGACCGGTGGTACGGGCTACCGGACGACCACGCCGCCGGGAGGCCCCGCCCGACGGGACGCGCCGGTCGGCCCACACGCCGGAAGGCGCGACGGCGGCACCGACCTGGCGGGCACCGTCTACGGCGGCGGTGAGGGGCCGGGGTTCGCCACGGTCGCCCTGCCGGCCAACGCGGCGGTGGAGAATTCCGGCTCGCTGACCGGGCACATCCTCGCTCAGGGTTGGTCGGACACGCCGACCGAGCGATCGCGAAACACCCGGGTGGTGATCGTTCTGATCGCCGCGTTGGGGCTGCTGGTGGGGATCAGCGTGCTGGTCGTCCTGCTCGCGAACGATGCTCTGGACGGCCTGGTGGGCGGCGTGCTCAACGGCTGATCCGGCGACCGGGCGGGTTCGCGGGTTCGTGAGTCCGCCCACTACCGTCGGTCAACCGGCTGGCGACTTCGCCGAACCGCCGTACACTGGTCGAGATCACTGACCCGGCGCGCGTGGTGCGCGCCCTTGGGCGATCTTGCGGGCGATCCGGCGGCACAGCCGCGGCAGGCCATCGCGAAGATGCGCCCCGCTCGAAAGGCATTTGTTGACCACCTCTGCTGACTCCAGCACCGTTTCGTCCGTTTTCGATTCCGCCCCGGTGGCGATCGACGCTGCCCCGGAGGCGCCCAGCGTCCTCGCGGCCGAGCCGGTCTCGACCGAGCACAATCCGTCCGAGACCGTCGAGCCGATCGACTTCGCCGGCCTGGGCCTGCCCGAGCCGCTGGTTCGTGCCCTGGCCCGCCAGGGCATCACCGCCCCGTTCGAGATTCAGCGGGCCACCGTTCCGGACGCCCTCGCCGGCCGGGATGTGCTGGGCCGTGGGCAGACCGGGTCGGGCAAGACGCTCGCCTTCGGCCTGCCGCTGCTGGCCCGGGTCGCCGCCGGTCGCCCGGCCCGGCCGATGCGTCCGCGCGCCCTGGTCCTGGTTCCGACTCGTGAGTTGGCCATGCAGGTCAACGACGCGCTCCTGCCGCTGGGCAAGGCGCTCAACGTGTTCCTGAAGACCGCCGTCGGCGGCGTTCCGTACGACCGCCAGATCGACGCGCTCCGGCGCGGCGTGGAGATCATCGTGGCGACCCCGGGTCGACTCGGCGACCTGATCGAGCGGGGCATCTGCCAGCTCGACGACGTCGAGGTGACGGTGCTCGACGAGGCCGACCAGATGGCCGACATGGGCTTCCTGCCCGAGGTGACCGAACTGCTGGCGAAGACGCCGGCCAATGGTCAGCGGCTACTCTTCTCGGCCACCCTCGACGGTGACGTCGACGCGCTGGTCAAGCGGTTCATGAACGACCCGGTGACCCACTCCACCGCGCCGTCCACCGCGTCGGTGTCCACCATGGATCACCACATGCTCCTGATCCCGCCGCACGAGAAGTTCCCGGTGGCCGCGTCGATCGCCGCTCGGGACGGGCGGACCATGGTCTTCGCCCGCACCCAGCTGGGTGTGGACCGGCTCGTCGAGCAGCTCGCGGCGGTCGGCGTACGGGCCGGTGGGCTGCACGGGGGCAAGACCCAGCGAATGCGGACCAAGACCCTGGCCGAGTTCCGTGAGGGCCGGATGAACGTCCTGGTCGCCACGGATGTGGCGGCCCGGGGCATCCACGTCGACGGGGTCACCCTGGTGCTGCACGTCGACCCTCCGAAGGACCCGAAGGACTACCTGCACCGCGCTGGCCGCACCGCCCGGGCCGGCGAGTCCGGTGCGGTCGCCACGCTGGTGCTGCCCAAGCAGCGTCGCACCACCCTCGCCATGCTGGAGAAGGCCGGCGTGGCGCCGGCCGAGACCCGCGTCCGGGTCGGCGACCCGGTGCTGGCCGAGCTGATCGGTGCCCGCGAGCCCAGCGGCGTCCCGGTTCGCGTGGAGGCGGAGCCTCGCGGCTTCGGTGACCGCTCCGGCGGCGCACGCCGCTTCGACGACCGTTCCGGGGGCCCGCGGCGCTTCGGCGACCGGCCGACCGGCGAGCGGCGCTACGGCGACCGTCCGCAGGGCGAGCGCCGCTACGGCGACCGGCCCACCGGCGACCGGCAGTACGGCGACCGGCCCACCGGCGAACGCCGCTACGCCGATCGGGACAGCCGCGGTTACGGCGACCGGCCCACCGGCGAGCGGCGCTTCGGCGACCGGCCGCAGTTCGGCGACCGGGACGGCCGAGGCGACCGGCCCACCGGCGAGCGGCGCTTCGGCGACCGGCCGCAGGCTGACCGGGGTGACCGGCAGTACGGCGACCGGCCCACCGGCGAGCGCCGCTACGGCGACCGACCCACCGGCGACCGGCAGTACGGGGACCGTCCGCAGGGCGAGCGCCGCTACGGCGACCGACCGACCGGCGACCGGCAGTACGGCGACCGGCCCACCGGCGAGCGGCGCTACGGCGACCGGCCGCAGTTCGGCGACCGGGACGGCCGAGGCGACCGGCCCACCGGCGAGCGGCGCTTCGGCGACCGGCCGCAGGCTGACCGGGGTGACCGGGGTGACCGGGGTGACCGGCCGACCGGTGAGCGGCGTTTCGCCGACCGGGACAGCCGGGGTGGTTACCGCTCCGAGGGCCGCGGTCGGGACGACCGGCCGCGCGACGACCGTCGCGGTTTCGGCGGCCGGCCGCCGGCGCGTACCCACTGATCCCACTGATCCACCGGAACGCCGTCGCGGAGCGCACGCTTCGCGGCGGCGTTCTCGCATGCCGTGGCCGATGTCGGTCCGGTCGCGTAACGTCCGGCTCATGGCGACCATGGCGAAGTCGATCTTCTGGTCCCGGACGGACACCGCCGGCAGTGAGCAGGCTCTGTTCACCGACGGCGACGGGTTGGCGGCGCGGGGCACGCTGCTCGCCGTGGACCCGATTCCGTTCACCGCCCGCTACCGGCTGAGCACGGCGCCCGACTGGAGCACCGCCCGCGTCGAGGTCGAGGCCGAGGGGTCGGGCTGGCTGCGCCGGGTGACGTTGGAGCGGGCCGCGTCCCGGTGGCGGGTGACCACGGCCGAGCAGGGCGACCTGGACGCGGCGCTGACCAGGGCCGGGCATCCCCGGTCCGGCCTGCCGGGCACCGACGACCCGGATCGTCTGGCCGAGGCGCTCGACGTCGACCTGAGCGGCTCGCCGCTGTTCAACGCCGTCCCGGTGCGCCGGCTCGGGCTGACCAGCGGGCCGGCCGACATGCCGCGCCGGATCACCGTCGCGTGGGTGCTGCTGCCCGGCCTGGAGGTGGTGCCGGCCGAGCAGATCTACACCGGGCTCGGGCCGGGGCGGGTCCGGTTCGCCAGCGGCACCTTCACGGCGGACATCGACCTGGACGCCGACGGCTACGTGGTGCGCTACCCCGGCCTGGCGGAGCGCATCGACCCACGGTGACCGAGCCGATCTGACGGGCCGCCGCCGAAGCCGGGCCCGCGCGCAGGCCGGAGCCCGCGCGACCTGCGGGCAGGGAAGCGCTGCTCAGGCGGGCCAGGCGCCGCTTGTCAGGAAGCGCTCGATGGTGGCGGCATGGGGTGCCAGATCGAGGCCCTGGGCGGCCAGCCAGTCGTCGGAGTAGTACGTGTCGGCGTAGCGGTCACCGGCGTCGCAGATCAGGCTGACCACCGAGCCGGTCCGGCCCTCGGCGAGCATCTCGGCGATCAGGCCGAACGCACCCCACAGGTTGGTGCCGGTGGAGCCGCCCACCCGGCGGCCGAGCACCGCCGAGCCGGCGCGCATCGCGGCCAGCGAGGCGGCGTCCGGCACCTGGACCATCCGGTCCACGACCGACGGCAGGAAGGACGCCTCGACGGTGGGCCGACCGATCCCCTCGATGCGGGAGCCCCGGCCGGTGCGTACCGACCAGTCGGCGGCCAGCCAGGCCGGATAGAAGGCGGAGTTCTCCGGGTCGACGACACAGAGCTTGGTGGCCAGGCGGCGGTAGCGGGCGTACCGGCCGATGGTCGCGCTGGTGCCACCGGTGCCGGCGCCCACGACGACCCACGCCGGAATCGGGTGGCGTTCCAGCCCCAGCTGCGCGTAGATCGACTCGGCGATGTTGTTGTTACCCCGCCAGTCGGTGGCCCGCTCGGCGTACGTGAACTGGTCCATGAAGTGGCCGCCGGAGTCCTCGGCCAGCCAGCGGGCCTCGACCACGACGCCCGCCGGGTCGTCCACCAGATGGCAGCGGCCGCCCTGGAACTCGATCTGCGTGATCTTCTCGGGCGAGGTGGAGGCGGGCATCACGGCGATGAACGGCAGCCCGAGCATCCGGGCGAAGTACGCCTCGGAGACCGCCGTGGAGCCCGAGGACGCCTCGACGATCGTGGTGCGCGGCCCGATCCAGCCGTTGCAGAGGCCGTAGAGGAACAGCGAACGGGCCAGCCGGTGCTTCAGCGAGCCGGTCGGGTGGGACGACTCGTCCTTGAGGTAGAGGTCGATTCCCCAGGCCCGGGGCAGCGGGAACGGCAGCAGGTGGGTGTCGGCCGAGCGGTTGGCGTCCGCCTCGACGGCGGCGATCGCCTCGGTCACCCAGCTGCGGCTGGCCTCGTCGCACCGGTCGAGATGAGTCACGCGGGAAACCTAGCAAGCAGGCCGGCAGCGTTCAGCCGCGGTCCGGAGGCGTCGACCGGCGTGACTGTCGGCGTTGCCCGGCCCGGCCGACGGCCTGGACGAGAGGACTCAGTGCGACGGCGAGTCGGGGCAGGGCGTCCAGCAGCCGGACCTGGGCGCCTCGCCAGCGGGGCAGGCTGACCACCGGGCGGGGCCGGCGGGCCAGCCGGGCGGCCCGGGCGGCCACCCGCTGCGAGGTCAACATCGACCCGGTGAACGAGGCCAGCGCGCCCGGGTCGTCCAGCCGGTCGTGCAGCATCGGGGTCCAGATGCCGTCCGGGCAGAGGCAGGAGACGTGCACTCGCCGGTACCCGGCCGTCCGCAGGTCGGACAGGGTACCGAGGCTGAACGCCAGCAGTGCGTGCTTGCTGGCGGCGTACACCGTCTCGCCGGGTGCGGCGATGAGCCCGGCCAGCGAGACGATGTTCAGGACGTGGCCGTGGCCCTGGTCGCGCATGACCGCCAGCGCGGCGAGTGTGCCGTTCATGGCGCCGAGCGCGTTGACGTCGAGCACCCGGCGGCGGGTCGGCCCGTCGTGCTGCCAGGAGGGGCCGGTGACCAGGATGCCGGCGTTGTTGACCCAGAGGCCGAGGCCGTCTCGACTCGCGGCGGTCGCCGCGATCTCGGCGCACGCGGCCTCGTCGCGGACGTCCAGTGCGGCCGACCAGCCACCGAACGGCACGGCGGCGGCCGCTGCCGCGGCCGGGTCGAGGTCGGTGAGCAGCACCGACCAGCCGTCGGCGTGCAGCGCGGCGGCGACGGCGCGGCCCAGGCCGCCGGCGGCCCCGGTCACCACGGCCGCGCCGCGTCCCGGCGAGGTCATCGGCGCACGCTACCGCCGTGCGCCGGACGACTCCAGGGGTACGCGGCGCAGCAGGGTCAGGCGGGCTGCCGACCGACCGGCTGGGGGCGGTTCTCCCACTTGGTGGAGAGGGCGATGGCGGTGCGCGTGGAGGCGACCCCGGGGGTCCGGTTCAGCCGCACGATGAGCTGCTCCAGCTCGGCGATCGTGCCGACCCGGGCCTTGAGCAGGAACGACTCGACGCCGGCCATGAAGTAGCAGGAGTCGATCTCGGGCAGCACCCGCAGCGACTCCAGCATGTCGTCGGAGTCCGCGCCGGAGTCCTCGACGATGCCGATGAGCGCCGTGACACCCAGCCCGATCGCCTCGGGTTCCACGTCCGCGCGGTAGCCCCGGACCACGCCGCTGCTCTCCAGCTTGCCGACGCGTTCGTGCACGGCGGGGGCGGAGAGGCCCACCTGTCGGGCAAGCTCGGCGTACGAGAGGCGGGCGTTGCCCCGCAGCAGGTCGACGAGGCTCAGGTCGATGGCGTCCACGGAGAGTGACCTTAACGGGTTGGGCGTAACGTGATGCCTTCGGCATCCGTTGGTCAGAACAGTGAGTAACCGTTCACAAACTGACGGTCTAGGTAGGGGTTGCACCAGTACCATTTACTAACTTCCCAGTCAGTGCATTTTTCGCGTTTGGCGGACAGGCCAGGTCCCTGGTGCTGTAATTGCCATACGTCCCTCATGACGGCTCTGGGCTCGCACCAGCCGGGGGCAGTGTGTTCAGCCAGGGGCTTCGTCGACGCGAGGAGGGGGCTGTGGACACTGGAGATCGCCTGCTGACACCGGGTGAGGTCGCCGCGCTGTTTCGGGTGGACCCGAAAACTGTGACGAGATGGGCGGCGGCCGGCCGGATAGGAAGCATCCGGACTCCAGGCGGGCATCGCCGGTTTCGGGAATCCGAGGTGCGGGCCCTGCTTGAGGGGGAGGGCATGCTGGACGAGGTGGACGAGGTCGGAAAGCCACGCAACGTGGGTCCGGCTGCCTCCACCGGGCCGGGTCCGGCCAACGCCGGCATGTACTGAACTGGTGCGGACAACGTCAGGCGGACCGGACACCAGTCCGGTCCGCGTCCCACTGCGACAATCCGTCGGGCGTCACGGCCGAACGGTCTGAGCCGATGGCTCAGCCCCGGGCCGCGCCAAGCTGGCCGGACCAGCGGCGGAACAGGGTGTGTGGCACGCCGAGCGCGTCCAGCACCTTGCCGGCCACGAAGTCGACCAGTTGCTGCGCGCTGGCCGCCGCGCCCGCGCCATAGAAGCCGGGGCTGGCCGGCAGCACCACCGCGCCGGCGTCGTGCAACGCGATGAGATGCTCCAGGTGACTGCGGGTCACCGGCGTCTCCCGGGGCACCACGACCACCGGCCGACGCTCCTTGAGATTGACCTCGGCGGCGCGTTGCAGCAGGTCCTTGGAGAGCCCGATCGCGATGCCCGCGCAGGCCGCCGTGCTCGCGGGCACCACGGCCATTCCGCGGACCCGGTAGGAGCCGCTGCTGGGCCCGGCCGCCAGGTCACCCGCCGGCCAGTGCCGTACGTCCGCGTCGGTCAGGTCCCGGCCGAGCCAGGCGGCGAGGTCCTCGGCCCAGTGCGCGTCGCGGAACGACCGGCCGGTCTCGTCGAGCACGGTGAGCCGGGCCGCCCGGGACACGATGAGGTCCACCGGCTCGCCCGCGTCGAGGAGCCCGCCGACGACGGCCGCCGCGTACGGCGTGCCGGAGGCTCCGGAGACCCCGACCACCCATGGTTCCCGCATGCCCTCAGCCTGCCTGGTCGACGTCGCACGCCGGTGGGCACCCCCGGGATCCGGTCGACGCGAGCCGTCCGAGATGTCCGGGCGGGTATCTGCTTGTCCCGCCGACCTGACATGCTGCCGGTGGCGATTCGCGCCGGAAGCAGATCGCGCGGGAGGCAGGGTGACGACCGGCGAGGTCCTCTGGGCGCTGCGCGCTGAGTGCCCGATTCCTGCCCGGCTCTCGCCGCATGCGGACCGGGTCCAGCAGTGGCTGCTCGGTCTGCTGCCCGAGCTGGGTCTGCCGCTGGACGACGCCGCGCTGCACCGGCTGGCCCGGGGCGGCTTCGCCCGGTACGCGGGGCGGCTCTACCCGGCCGCCGGCGAAGCCGACCTGCGGGTGCTGACCGCCCTCTTCACCTGGTTCTTCCTCGTCGACGACGCGTGTGACGGGCCGAACCGGCTCGATCCGGCGCAGATCCGGGCGCTGCGCGACGGAACGCTGGCACTGCTGCACGACGGCCCCCGGCTCCGGCACGGTGGCCTGACCGGTCCGCTGCGGCGGCTGCTGGTGCTGGCCTGGCGGGAGCCGCGCCGCCGGATGCCGGCGCGGTGGCGACTGCGTTTCGCCGACGCGGTGGCCCGGCACCTCGACGGCACCTGGCGGGAGGCGGTCAACAAGGAGGCCGGCCGCCGCCCCAGCGTCGGCGAGTACGTCGAGTTGCGCCGGGAAACCTCGGCGGCGGAGGTGTCGTACCCGCTGGTGGAGTTCGTCAGCGGCCGACCGCTGCCCGACCCGGTCTACCACCACCCGCTGCTGCGGCAGATCGCGCGCACCGGCAACGACCTGCTCTCCTGGTACAACGACGTGGCCTCGCTGGATCGGGACCGGGCCACCTCGGGCGGGCACAACCTGGTCCTGGCCACGCAGACCGAGCAGGGCGTGTCGTCGGCGGAGGCGGTCGACCGGGTGGCCGAGCGCTGGCGGGAGTCGATGCGACAGTTCGTGGCGCTCCGCGCCGCCGTGCCGTCGTTCGGGCCGGCGTTGGACGAGGCGGTCACCGACCATCTCGACGGGGTCGCGTACGCGGTGCGCGGCACCATCGACTGGACGCTGGAGAGCGCCCGCTACCCGACCAACGCCTAGCCCTAGGGGCGCAGGTCGAGGCGGATCACCAGGTCGAGCAGGGCGAACACGAACAGCGCGATGCCGACGAACCCGTTGGCGGTGAAGAACGCCCGGTTGACCTTGCTGAGGTCGGTCGGGCTGACCACCAGGTGCTGGTAGCCGAACGCGACAGCGGTCAACGCCAGCCCGATCCACCAGAGCCAGCCGAAGCTGACCAGCGCGCCGAACCAGATGAACAGCGCGAACGTCACGACGTGCGCCACGGTGGAGGCGTGCAGGGCGAAGCGCCGACCGTACCGGGCGGGCACGCTGTGCACGCCGATCTCCTGGTCGATTTCGGAGTCCTGGCAGGCGTAGATCAGGTCGAAGCCGCCGATCCACAGGCCGACCGCCGCGCCGAGCAGCCAGGCCGGCCAGGAGCCGTCCAGGGTGCCGGTGACCGCGAGCCAGGCGCCGACCGGGCCGACCGCCTGGGCGATCGCGAGGATGGCGTGCGGCCAGTTGGTGAACCGCTTGCCGTACGGGTAGACGACAAGCGGCACCACGGCGAGCGGCGCCAGCACCAGGCAGAGGGGGTTGAGCAGCGCGGCGGCGACGAGGAACACCACCAGCGCGACGGCCGCGCCGGTCCAGGCCGTCCGCACGCTCACGGCACCGGTGACCAGTTCCCGTCCGGCGGTACGCGGGTTCCGGGCGTCGATGCGCCGGTCGAGGATCCGGTTGGCGGCCATCGCGAACGTCCGCGCGCCGACCATCGCCACGGTGATCAGCAGCAGGTCGAGCCACCGCACGTGCCCGCCGTTGACCTGCATGGCGGTCAGCGCCGACAGGTAGGCGAACGGCAACGCGAACACCGAGTGCTCGATCGCGACGAGCCTGAGGAAGGACTTGACCCGGCCCGGCTTCTCCACCGGTGCGTCGAGGACGGCCATCAGATCCCGTACTCCTTCCAGCGCTTGTCGACCAGGGCCGCGACTTCCGGGGCCATGGTCATCTCCTCCGGCCAACCGCGGGTGTAGCCCTCGGTGGGCAGCTTGCGGGTCGCGTCGACGCCGGCCTTGCCGCCCCAGAACTGCTGGTACGACGAGTGGTCGAGGTGGTCCACCGGCCCCTCGGTCAGCAGCAGGTCCCGGGCGTAGTCGACGTTGCCGAACGCGCGGAAGGCGACCTCGTTGTAGTCGTGCACGTCGCAGTCCTCGTCGACGATCACGATCAGCTTGGTGAGCGACATGAGGTGCGCGCCCCAGATCGCGTTCATCACCTTCTGCGCGTGCTTCGGGTAGCGCTTGCGGATGGAGACGATCGCGCAGTTGTGGAACACCCCGGCGGCCGGCAGGTCGTAGTCGACGATGTCCGGGATCATCAGCTTGAGCAGCGGTTGGAAGATCCGCTCGGTGGCCTTGCCGAGGCCGTGGTCCTCCTGGGGCGGCTTCGAGGTGACGATCGAGTGGTAGACCGGGTCGCGCTGCATGGTCATTGTCTCGATGTGCAGGACCGGGAACGGCTCGACCGGCGTGTAGTAGCCGGTGTGGTCGCCGAACGGGCCTTCGGGCAGCCGCTCGCCGGGCTCCAGGTAGCCCTCCAGGACGATCTGCGCGTGCGCCGGCACCTGCAACGGGACGGTGAGGCAGTCGACCATCTCCACCCGCTCGCCCCGCAGGAACCCGGCGAACAGGTATTCGTCGATGTCGCCGGGCAGCGGCGCGCTGGCCGCGTACGAGACGACGGGGTCGCAACCGATCGCGATCGCGACCGGCAGACGCTGGCCGAGCCGCTCGGCGACCGCGTGGTGCGCGGTCGAGTCCTTGTGGATCTGCCAGTGCATGCCGAGGGTGTTGCGGCCGTGCTGCTGGAGCCGGTAGAGGCCCAGGTTGCGCTTGCCGGTCTCCGGGTGCTTGGTGTGGGTCAGCCCGTAGTTGTGGAAGATCCCGCCGTCGCCGGGCCACACCTGGAGGCCGGGCAGCCGGCCCAGGTCGACGTCGTCGCCGGAGTAGACGACCTCCTGGCAGGGCGCGGTCTTGACCTTGCGCGGCGGCACCGACTTGAGCTGCATGACCTTGCCGAGGCCCTCGCGGATGCCGGACCAGCCGACCGGCAGCTCCGGCTTGATCAGCGCGCCGATCCGGGCGCCGATCTCGTCCAGCGAGTCGACGCCGAGGGCCATCGCCATCCGCTTCTCGGTGCCGAACAGGTTGATCGCCACCGGCATCTCGCCCCGGGTGGGGTGCTCGAAGAGCAGCGCCGGCCCACCGGCGCGCACGGTGCGGGTGACCACCTCGCTGATCTCCAGGGTCGGGTCGACGGGGACGTCGACCCGACGCAGCTCCCCCGCGCGCTCCAGCGCCGCGAGAAAGTCCTTGAGATCGGTGTACGGGAAGCCACGAGCCGCCATGGTTGCCAGTCTCCCGCACCGGGTGCCATGCGGCCCACGGCGGGTGGTGTGACGCCCGCGATGGCCAGTGGTCAGCGCCGGGTCAGTGGGTGCGGGCAGACTCGACGAAGGCCCGCCACGCGGCCGGCGTGAAGGTCAACAGGCCGCCGTCGCGGTCCTTGGAATCGCGGACGTGCACCCGGCCGGGCAGGTTGTCGGCGACCTCGACGCACGCGCCGGCGTCGTTGCCGCTCCGGGTGGACTTGCGCCAGCGGGCTCCGGTCAGATCCATGGCTTCACGATCTCCTCGAGCAGGTCGATGGACTGCTGCCGGGGCAGCGCGTCACTGCGCAGACTCTCCCACCTTCCGAGCAGGGTCGCCACCTCGAAGATGTCGTCCACGGCGGTGCCGCCGGTCTGGTTGTCGAGGAAGCCGAGCCAACTGCCGTCGGCGGTGCGGCCCAGGATGAACGGCCCGAAGAGGCCGGCGTGCAGCCCGACCTGCTGTGGCAGCACGTGCACCCGGATGTGCGGGCGGCGGGCGCACGCCACCAGGTGCCGCAGCTGACCCGCCAACACCCCGGCGCAGCCCTCCGCGAAGCGCTGCAACGCGGCCTCGTCGATCACTGCGACGAGCTGCGGCGGATGCTCCCGGTCGAGGATCGCCTGCCGCTCCAGCCGGGCGGCCACCAACTCCTCCACCCGTTCGGCGGTGAGACCCAGGTCGAGCTGGAACACCGCACGGGCGTAGTCGGCGGTCTGCAACAGCCCGGGGATCATCGTCGCCCCGAAGCAGCGCAACTGGGTGGCGACCCGCTCGACCTCCAGCCAGGGGCGGAACCACACCGGCTCCCTGTCGCGCCGACCCAGATCTCGGAGCGAGGTCAGCAGGCCGCCCGTGTCGAGCACCTCGTCGGCCCGCTTCAGGTACGCCTCGTTGGGCACCGTGTGGCCCAGCTCGACCGAGGACACCATGGACGGTGAATAGTGCGCCTTCTTTCCGTACTCCTCCTGGCTCAGCCCGGCCGCGAGCCGCGACCGGCGGAGCTGCTCCTGGATCAGCGTCGCCGTGGACACCACTGAGGTCACTGCGCACCACCTTCCGCCGTGAACATCGGGTCACATGCGACCCATCTGCCGCACGGTAGTCAGTGCCCGACGCCGCGTCACCCTTCAACGCCCATATCGGGGTAACACGAGGTGCGACCCGGCCGTTCCGCCCCCTCCGGCGGGTCGCGGAGCAAGATCCACTCGGGTTCCTTGAAGTCGCGGTATCCCTGCGGCCTGGATGCCCCGACTTCAAGGAAACCGAGTGGATCAACGGCCTGCCCGGCTGGCGGCGAGTCGGGGCGGCAATCAACGGTGACGACCCGCGCCCTGATGCATGGCGGGCGGTTGAGCGGGTAGCCGGGCAGCCGGCGGACGGGGGCGGCAATGAGCGGCGAGCGGGTTCCGGCGGGGTTCACCGAGCAACGGGCGCGGGTCGGCCAGATCACCATGAACTACGTACGGGGCGGCAGCGGCCCGCCACTGGTGCTGCTGCACGGCTATCCGCAGTGTTGGCACATGTGGCGGCACCTGCTGCCCGAGCTGGGACGTTCCTTCGACGTGGTCGCGCCCGACCTGCGCGGCTTCGGGGACAGTGACGCCCCGGCCGGCGGGTACGACAAGAAGACCGTCGCCGCCGACCTGCACGGCCTGCTCGACCAGCTCGGCCTGGTCGGCGACCTCCGGCTGGTCGGGCACGACCTGGGGACCATGGTGGCGTACGCGTACGCCGCCGCCCATCCGCAGCGGGTGAGCCGGCTGGTGCTCAGCGAGGCCCCGATCCCCGACGAGAGCATCTACACCTTCCCCGCGCTCACCCAGGCCGGGCCGGGGGTGTGGAACTTCGGCTTCTTCTCCCTCGGCAACGGACTCCCGGAGGACCTGGTCAGCGGGCGGGAGTCGCTCTGGGTGGACCGGTTCACCGACGCGCTGATGGTGCGCAAGGGCAGCATCGCCGCGCCGGACATCGAGGAGTTCGCCAGCCACCTGCGCGATCCGGCGCACCTGCGAGCCAGCTTCGCCTACTTCCGGGCGTTC
Organism: Micromonospora sp. NBC_00617; assembly: GCF_045161355.1. Taxonomy (NCBI): domain Bacteria; kingdom Bacillati; phylum Actinomycetota; class Actinomycetes; order Micromonosporales; family Micromonosporaceae; genus Micromonospora; species Micromonospora sp. NBC_00617. Next base: position 5,535,534 of record NZ_CP107751.1, read on the forward strand.
GATCAGGACATCGCCGACAACGCGGCGTACCGGGCCACGAAGCTGACGATGCCGGTGCTGGCCGTCGGCGCGTCGGCCAGCCTCGGTGGACAGGTCGCCGAGCAGGTCCGCCGGTACGCCGACACGGTCCGCGGCGAAGTGGTCGACGACTGCGGGCACTGGCTGTACGAGGAACGCCCGGACGAGATGCTGGCCCTGCTGCGCGACTTCCTCGGCGCGGGCTGAGCGCCGCAGCCGCTGGTCAACCCTACGGGCGGTGGGAGATACAACGGTCAGGCGGCGGGCGTCCAGGCGTGGGCGGCCAGCGGCGGGTCGAGCGGCGCGCGGGTGAGCCGATTGGCGAAGGCGGACATGGTGTACGCCCCGACGCCCAGCACCACGTCCAGCGCCTGCCGGGGCTGGTAGCCAGCGGCCAGGAAGGCTTTCAGCTCCTCGTCGGGCACCGCGCCATGGTGCTTGAGCACGGCCAGCGTGAACTGGCGCAGCGCCTCCAGTCGCGGCTCGGGCAGTTCCGTGCCGGCGCGCAGCGCGGTGATCAGCGCGGTGCTCGCACCGATCTCAGTGATCTTGCCGGTGTGCAGGGCCACGCAGACGTGGCACTCGTGGGAGGTGGAGACGGTCAGGATGACCACCTCCCGCTCCATGGGCGCGAGGCTGGTCTGTTCGAAGCCCGCGCTGACGGTGAGGAAGCCGCTGAGCAGCTGTGGCGACTCGGCCATCAGCGCCACCGGGGTGGGCAGCCAGCCGAACCGGCCGTGCACGCCCTCGACGGTCCGGCGGGCGGCGGTGGGCGCGGTCTCGGCGGTGTGGGCGGTGAAGACGGACATGGTTACCTGCTTCCACGGCGTACGCCGTAAGATGGTCAACGTGGTTGACGAAATAGTAAACGTGGTTGTCGAACGTGGCAACCTCTGATCCCGCCCGGCCCGGCTTCCAGCTCCCGCTGTTGCTGCTGGCCGGTTTCCGCACCCTGATCGACGACCTGCACGCCGAACTGGCCCGGCAGGGGCACCCCGAGCTGCGCCCGTTGCACGGCTTCGTGTTGCAGGCCGTCGGGGTGCACGGCACCACCGCCACCGAGCTGGGCCAACGGCTGGGCATCTCCAAGCAAGCGGCCGGCAAGACGGTCGACCGGCTGGTCGCCGTCGGCTACCTGGAACGGGTCGACGATCCCTCCGACGCCCGCCGCCGGCTGGTCCGGGTGACGGAACACGGCGCCGACGGGCTACGCCGCTCGGCGGAGACCTTCGACCGGCTGCGCGGGCAGTGGGCCGAGGCCCTGGGCGAGGAGCGCGTCGCCGCCCTGGAGGACGACCTGCGCACAATGGCCTCGGCCAACTGGTTCCGCCTCGACGTGCCGGGCTGGTTCGGCGGCTGACCCTGGTCCAGCTCGTCGACGTGGCGCCACCCGGGCGCCGAACGCCACCACAGCGCAGTGCGTCAAGCCCTGCGGACACATCTCACCGATCCTGGCCGAACGGCCGGACCCCGGTGCAGGCTGGGGGCATGTCGGACGCGTACGTCGTCGGCGACCCGGACGGGTTGTCGCCCCTGCTGGTCGAGCTGCGCGACACCATCGCCCGGGAGCTGCACGCGCAGGTGGCGCTGCGGGGCGAACGGATCGAGCTGGCCGACCTGCCCGAGGTGTCCTATCAGGTCACCATGCAGGTCGAGCGGGCCTTGCGCCTTAAGGATCAGGGGCGCCGGTCGGGTCGGGGTCGCAGCCCGTGGCCGGCCCGCGCGTCGTCGACCGGGGTCAGCTCAGCCCGCCGTACGAGTGCAGGCCGGTGAAGAAGATGTTCACGCCGAACAGGTTCATCAGCATGGTGAGGAAGCCGAGCACCGCGATCCAGGTGGCCACGTTGCGCTTCACGCTGGGTGTGGCCCGAGCGTGCAGGTAGCCGGCGTAGACGACCCAGGAGATGAACGCCCAGGTCTCCTTCGGGTCCCAGCCCCACGGCCGACCCCAGGCCGCCTCGGCCCAGATCGCGCCGGCGATGACCGCGAACGTGAAGATCGGGAACGCGAACGCGTGCAGCGTGAAGGTCAGCCGTTCCAGACTGACCGCGCCCGGCAGCCGCTTCGCCAGGGTGTACGGGAAGCTCCGCTTGCCCTGCTCGTACCCGTTGCGCATCAGGAAGCCGACCGCCGGCACCGCACCGAGCAGGAAGATGCCGGACGCGAAGACGATCGTCGAGACGTGGATGACGAACCAGTACGAGTTCAGGGCCGGCACCAGCGGCACGATCGGCACGTACAGGACCAGCTCGGCGGTGGCCACCAGCAGCACCATCACCAGGGTCAGGAACAGCCCGAGCTTGCGCAGCGACGGCCGCTTCCAGAGCACCACCAGCCAGGCCGCGACCCCGATGAACGTCACCGTGAGCACGAACTCGTACATGTTGCCCCAGGGCATCCGGTCGGCGGCCAGACCGCGCGTCACCAGCGCCGCGAGGTGCAGCACGGCGGCCAGCGCGGTGGCAGCCACCGCGACCAGCCCGGCGATCCGCGCCCGACCCGCCGCGCCGTCGGCCGTCGGCTGAACCGGCGCGGGCGGCTCCGCGATGACGCCACCACCACCGCCGACCCCCGCCCCCACCAGCTCGCGGACGGGCGACGCCACGACGACCCGGGTACGCGCGTTGCCCAGCGCGTACTCGACGGCGTGACTGATCATCGCGATCAGGTACGTCAGGATCGCGAAGGTCACCAGATTGTCGGAGAGCGCGGACATCACTCGGTCCCTTCTCGCACACCGGCCCGGCCGCTGGAGTCAGCGTCGGTGTCGGCCTGCTCGGCAGCCCCGTCGGCACCGCGCACGGCGGTGACGAGCTGGGCGAACTCATCGGCGAACCCTGGATAGTCGGTGCGCGGCAACCCACCGGCCTCCATCAAGCTACTACCGGCCGTCGGAGATCCATTCGCCGGGTCGGCCGGCGCCACCCGGAAGAACACCCGACGACGGCGACCGAACAGCGAGCCCATCAGACCGATCAGCAGGGCACCGCAGCTCACCAGCAGCGGAGTCGAGCCGGGATCGTGCCGGACGGAGAGCGTGACGTACCGCTCGGTGCCCAGGAACTCGACTGTCGTGCCGTCGTCAAGCGTCCACTTCTCGCCCTGGCGCAGCAGCTTGCTGCCGATCTCCTTGACCTTGCCGTTGCGCACCTGCCGCTGGTCGAGCTGGTAGATCGAGCCGGGGATGCCGGCGTCCCGGCCGAGGTTGCCCCGGTAGGCGACCAGGTTCAGCACCGGGTTTCGCTCGGTGGGGTACTCGGAGCGGACGAACGGCGGCTGCTGCGGCGCGGTCGGCAGGTAGATACCGGTGAACGCCATCTGCTCGCCCGGTGTCCGCTTGCCGGTGGCCGGGTCGACGTTCGCGTCCGGGAAGGCCGCCAGCCCCTCGCTGGTCAGACCCATGTCACCGGTGGTCAGGAACGGGTCGTCGCTGAGCTGACTGTTGCCGAACCGGTCGGTGTAGCGGATCACCGGGGCGTACCCGTGGCCGAGCAGGTAGACGCTCGCGTCCTTCAATCGCAGCGGCGAGTTCACCGAGAAGTCGGCGCTGCGGGTCGGCTCGTCCGGCCCGTCGACGGTCACCCGGGCGTTGAAGAACTCCGGCTGACCGGACGGCAGGAACCGGGCCTGGAAGTCGTCCAACCGCAGGCAGAAGCGGGGCAGGTCCGCGCTGTCGACGCGGGGGCCGAGCTTGGCCTCGGCGAACTGCTGGCGGGTGTTGCAGAACGAGTTGTCCGCGCCCGCCACCAGCAGGCGGTTGCCGCTCCACCCGTACCACGAGCCGAGCGCGACACCGATCAGCACCGCGATCAGCGAGGTGTGGAACAGCAGGTTGCCGGTCTCCTTGAGGTAGCCCTTCTCGGCGGAGACCTCGTCGCCGCGGACCTCGACCCGCCAGCGTCGCTTGCGCAGCACCTCGGCGACGGCGGCCACGCCACCGGCCGGGGCGGGCAGTACGGCGTGCTGCGGCAGCCGCGCCATCCGCTTCGGCGCGACCGGCGGCCGGGACCGCAGCGCCCGGAAGTGATCGCGCAGCCGGGGCGTGATGCACCCGATCAGCGACGTGAACAGCAGCAGGTAGATCGCGGAGAACCAGACCGAACCGAAGACCTCGAACGCGCCGATCCGGTCCAGTCGAGGGGCCCAGTCCGGGTGGTCGACGAAGTACTGGTTGACCTTCTCCGGGCTGATCCCCCGCTGCGGCAGCACCGAACCGGGGATCGCGGCGATGGCCAGCAGGAAGAGCAGGATCAGCGCCGTACGCATGCTGGTGAGCTGCCGCCACGAGTTGCGCAGCAGGGCCAGCAGCCGATTGGGCCGGCGCCGGGGCGCCGGAGCCACGGTCTCGGGTCGGTCGTCGACGACCGTCATCAGATGCTCACCTCGCCCACCCCGACGGTGGTCTGCAACCAGATCACGAAGCTCTGCCATCCGCCGGTGACCAGCGCCAGGCCGATCAGGATGAGCAGGGCGCCGCCGACCCGGGTGACCCAGCGGCTGTTGCGCCGGATGGCGCGGAAGACCCCGAGCAGGCGTTGGAAGCCCAGCCCGAAGACGACGAACGGTATCCCCAACCCGAGGCAGTACGCCACGGCGAGCACCACCGCACGGCTCGTTTGCCCGGTTGCGGTGGCCATCATCAGCACCGCGCCGAGGGTCGGACCGGTGCACGGCACCCAACTGAGCGCGAAGACCGCGCCGAACACGGGTGCGCCGAGCAGGCCGGCCGACGGCAGCCGGGAGATGCGGAACTCACGTTGCAGAGCGGGAATCAGCCCCAGGTAGCCCAGGCCGAACACGATGATCAGCGCGCCGACGACGATCTCCAGCTGCCGCTCGTACTCGAAGAAGACCCGACCGATGCCGGCGAACAGGATCGCGGTGGCGACGAAGACGACCGTGAAGCCGGCGATGAAGAGCAACGTCCCGGCGAGCACCCGGCCCTTGACGGCGACCGTCGCGGTCCGCTCGCGTACGGCGACACCTCCACCACCGTCGGCAGAGGCGTTAGGAAGGGCCCCTTCCTCTACCGCAGGCGTTAACAAGGTGCCCTTCCTTGCACTGCCTTCGAGGTCGGCGCCGGCGAGGCCGGTGACGTACGAGAGGTAGCCGGGAACGAGGGGAAGTACGCACGGGGAGAGGAAGCTGATCAGCCCGGCGAGCGCCGCCGCGCCGATGGCGAGCACAAGCGGCCCACTCAGGGCCAGCTCCTGGAAGGTCTCGCCCATCAGTTCGACGCCGGCTTCTCGGCCGCGACCCGCTCGACGATGGGCCTCAGCTCGTCCTTGGTCACGGCGCGACGGATCACCACGGCGATCCGGCCGTCGCGGTCGAGGACCACTGTCGCCGGTGTGGCGTTGGGCGGGATGTCGAAATTAAGCGCCTGACGGCTGGCCGGGTCGAAGATGCTCGGGTAGGTGACCCGCCCCTGCTCGAAGGCGATCGCCTTGTCCTTGCTGTCCTGCACGTTGACCCCCAGGAAGGTCACCCCGGACGCCTTGGTGGCCTGGTAGGTGGCCTCCAGATCGTCGGCTTCCGCTCGGCAGGGCGGGCACCAGGAACCCCAGAAGTTGACGACCACCACCTGGCCGCGCGCCTGGGAGATGTCGTACTGGCCGCCGGTGAGCAGTTCGCCGCTCATCTTCGGGGTCTTCGACCGCTGGTCCTCGGCACAGGTGACGGTGAGGCCGTCGCTGGTGCAGCTCTTCTCCTCGCTGCCCCCGGAGGAGCAGCCGGCCAGCACCGTGCCGGCCGCGACGGCGGCGAGCAGACCCGCGGTCCACCTCCGGGCGGTCATCAGGCCCCCTTGGCCGTCCGGGCTGCCGCGGAGAGGGCGATGAGGTGCGCGGCCGGCTCGCTGTAGCCGATGCCCACCACCTTCGCGCCGTCGAAGTGGAACGAGGTGAGGCTCGCCAGCCCGCACTGCCGCTTGCGCGGGTCGTGCCACAGCCGCTTGCGCTCGACGTAGCGGCGCAGCGTCCAGATCGGGAGCTGGTGCGACACCAGCACCGCCTCGCGGCCCTCGGCGGCGACCCGGGCGGCGTGCACGGCGGCGAACATCCGCTCGGCGATCACCCGGTACGCCTCACCCCAGGACGGCGTCACCGGGTCGCGCAGCACCCACCAGTTGCGCGGGTCGCGGAACGACCCGTCACCCGGGGAGACCTTCTTGCCCTCGAACCAGTTGGCGCTCTCGATCAGCCGCTCGTCCACCCCGACCGGCAGCCCGAACTGGGCGGCGATCGGCTCGGCGGTCTGCTGGGCGCGCTCCAGCGGACTGGCCACCACGTGCACGACCTCCCGATCGGCCAGCCCCTGCGCGGCGGCCTTGGCCATCTGCACGCCCAGCTCGGACAGGCGGAAACCGGGCAGCCGCCCGTACAGGATCTGGTCGGGGTTGTGCACCTCGCCGTGCCGGAGCACGTGGACCACCGTCTTGCTCACCGTTTACGACCCTCCGTGACCAGCCGCCGCCGCCGCGTTCGCCGCCGTCGGCAGCGCTGCGGCGATGTGCTCCAGAGCGGCGTCGTCGAGCGCCGCCGACACGAACCACGACTCGAACGCGCTCGGCGGCAGGTAGACGCCGGCGGCGAGCATCGCGTGGAAGAACGCCTTGAACGCCGGCACCTGCTGGGTGCGGGCACTGTCGTAGTCGACGACATCGGCATCGGTGAAGAAGATCGAGAACATGCTGCCCGCGTACGACAGTCGGTGCGGCACCCCGGCGGCGGCCAGCGCGTCGGACGCGAGCTTGCCAACGACGGCGGCCGTGTCGTCGAGCTTGCGGTACAGCGCGTCGTCGGCCAGCCGGAGGGTGGCCAGGCCGGCGGCGCAGGCCAGCGGGTTACCGGAGAGCGTGCCGGCCTGGTAGACCGGGCCGGCCGGCGCGAGACGCGCCATGATGTCCGCGCGCCCGCCGAAGGCCGCGGCGGGCAGGCCACCACCCATGACCTTGCCGTACGTCCACAGGTCGGCGTCGGAGGCGTCGAGGCCGTGCCACCCGGCGCGGGAGACCCGGAACCCGGTCATCACCTCGTCCACCACGAGCAGGGCGCCGTGCGCGTGCGCGATCCGGGCGAGTTGCTGGTTGAAGCCGTCGCGGGGCGCGACCACGCCCATGTTGCCGGCGGCCGCCTCGGTGATCACCGCGGCGATGTGCTGGCCCTCGGCGGCGAACGCCTCCTCGACGGCCCGGATGTCGTTGTACGGCAGGACGATCGTCTCGCTGGCCGCCGCGCCGGTCACGCCTGGCGAGTCGGGCAGGCCCAGGGTCGCCACGCCGGAGCCGGCGGAGGCGAGCAGCGCGTCGACATGGCCGTGGTAGCAGCCGGCGAACTTGACGATCTTGGAGCGGCCGGTGAAGCCGCGAGCCAGCCGGATCGCCGACATGGTGGCCTCGGTGCCGGAGTTGACCAGGCGCACCTGCTCCACCGGCGTCCGGTCGACGATCTCGGCGGCCAGCTCCACCTCACCCGGGGTGGGCGTGCCGAAGCTGGTGCCCCGGGCGGCGGCGGCCTGCACGGCCTCCACCACCTCCGGGTGGGCGTGCCCGAGGATCAGCGGACCCCACGAGCAGACCAGGTCGACGTAGCGGCGACCGTCGGCGTCGTACAGCCAGGGGCCCTCGCCACGGACCATGAAACGCGGGGTGCCGCCGACCGCCTGGAAGGCGCGCACGGGGGAGTTGACCCCGCCCGGCACGATGGCGCGGGCGCGGTCGAACAGGGCCTCGGAAGCCGGCGCGTCGGCCGGGTAACGGCCTCTTCCGGCGGAAACGATGTCGGTCACGATGCCGCCATTGTGTCAGCGACGGACGGTCAACCAGCAGCCACCCCGGGCCGGGGTTACCAGGCTCACCCGCTGCCGGCACCCGTCACCAGCCCCGACACGGGTCGGCCGGCGGCTCGCGGCCTCGACAGGCCGGGTCAGCTGGATCGCGCTAGGCTGACCGGGTGGATCGTGCCGAACTGTCCATCACGCTACACCGGACGGGCGACGAAGCAGTGCTGCGCCTGGCCGGTGAGATCGACATGCTCACGGCCGCCCAGCTCAGCACCGTCGTCAACGAGGTGCTGGCCGACCCGCCCCCGCGGATCGTGCTCGACCTCGGCGGCGTCACCTTCTGCGACTCGCAGGGCCTGGGCACGCTCGTGGTGCTCAGCCGCAAGGCCAGTCACGCGCAGAGCCTGCTGATGCTCACCCACGTCGGCGACTTCCTGATCCGCGTCCTGGACATCACCGGCCTGCGCAGCGCCCTGATGATCCGCAACGACCAACCCACCGGCTGACCGACCCCGCCCGGTGCCCCGCCTCGCTCTGTTGATCAAGAGGTTTGCGTCAAAAATCGCGCTCCTGCTGACGCAAACCTCTTGATCACCGCGTCCGGGCGACGCCGGGGCAGGTCACTGGGTGGGGATGTCTCGGGTTTGGAAGGTTCTTGTCGCCAGGGCTAGCAGGGCCGCTGCGATCACCGTCAAGGCGGCCAGCGGGGTGGCGGTCCAGGTTTGGCCGAGGACCTGGGGGGTGTGCGTGAACGGGGAGACGTCCAGCGCCCACTGGCTCAGCTTCAGCACCGCGCCGATCTGACCGAGCAGCAGGCAGCCGGCGAGCACGGCCCAGGCCGCTGAGGAGAACCGGGGCAGCCAGCCCACCAGCAGCGCGGCGAGCCCGGCGAGCACCCACGCCGCCGGCACCTGGGCCAGCCCCGCGCCGAGCAGCCGGGGCAGCTCACCACCAACGTCGCCCACGCTGAGGCCGTACGACAGCCCGGTCGCGAGCCCCGCCACGGCCAGCACCACCACCGGGCCGAGCAGCGCGAAGAGCAGGTGCGCCGCCAGCCAGCGGGACCGGCTGACCGCCGTGGCGAGCAGCGGTTCGGCCCGCCCGGCGGTCTCCTCGGCCCGCGCCCGCAGCGCGGCCTGGATGCCGTACCCGGCGGCGGCCAGCGCGGTCAGGCTCAAGGTGCTCCCGAGGTACGCCTCGGCCAGGGCCGACGTGCCGCCCAGCCGGGCCAGGATGTCGGCGACCTGCTGGTTGCCCTGCACCGCGTCGCCGGCCGCGTCCGCCGCGCCGCCCAGCACCAGCCCGAGCAGCCCGAAGCCGACCGTCCAGCCGAGCAACTGCCCCCGGTGCAGCCGCCAGGCCAGCCCGAACGGGCCGGCCAGCCGCGGACCCGCGGTGGCCGGGCCGAGCCGCGGGGGCAGCACCCCCGCGCCGAGGTCCCGGCGCACCGAGACGGGGTACGCGACGAGCGCGACCACCACGGCGAACAGCACCGGCAGCAGCAGCACCCACCAGCGCTCACCGGCGAAGGCCCGACTCCGGGGCGCCCAGCCCAGCGGCGAGACCCAGCTCAGCCATTCGGCCTTTCCACCGGTGCCGCCGGACCCTCCGGCATCGCCCGCCAGCCGCAACACGAAGGCCAACCCGAGCACCCCGAGGCCGATGCCGCGCGCCCCGCCGGCGCTCTCGGTGAGCTGCGCGGCCAGACCGCCGACCGTGGCGAAAGCGACGCCGGTGAGCGCCAACCCGGCACCGAAGAGCAGCGAACCCGCGCCGGGCAGACCCGCGGCGACCAGACCGCCGGCGATGAGCAGGCCGAGAAGCACATTCGCGGCGTACGTCACCAGCAGCGCCGCGGTCAGACCGGCGTACCGGCCGAGGACCGTCGCGCCGAGCAGCTCCCGCCGGCCGGCCTCCTCCTCGGTGCGGGTGTGTCGCACCACCGTCAGCAGGCTGGCCAGCGCGGCGACCAACACCAGCATGCCGGCCCGCTGGACGGTGAGCGCGCCGACGCTGTCGCCGAACACCGGGCCGAGCAACGCGACGATCGACGGGTTGCTCGCCGTGCTGGCCAGGTACGCGGCCCGCTCGGCGGCGGTCTGGTACAGCTCGGCGTACGTGCCGGCGTAGCTGGCCGGCAGCACGGCCAGCAGGAGGATCCAGATCGGCAGCACGACCCGGTCCCGCCGCAGGATCAGCCGCACCAGGTGCCGGGTGCCGGTGAAGGCGCTCATGACCGCACCTGCTCGGCCTGGTAGTGCCGCAGGAACAGCTCCTCCAGCGTCGGCGGTTGGCTGGTCAGGCTGCGTACGCCGATCTCGGTGAGCCGGCGCAGCGCGGCGTCCAGCGCGGCGTCCTCCACGTCGAAGCGCACCCGCTGCCCATCCACCCGCAGGTCGTGTACGCCGCCGAGCTGACCCAGCCCGTCCACCGGGCCGGTCACTTCGGCCTCGATCGAGGTACGGCGCAGGTGCCGCAGCTCGCTCAGGGTGCCGGTTTCCACGTCCCGCCCGTTGCGGATGATCGTCACCCGGTCACAGAGCGCCTCCACCTCGGCCAGGATGTGGCTGGAGAGCAGCACGGTGCGACCGTCGGCTCTGGCCCGGCGCACCCACTGCTGGAAGACCTCCTCCATGAGCGGGTCCAGGCCGGAGGTCGGCTCGTCCAGGATGAGCAGTTCGACATCCGACGCGAGGGCGGCCACCAGGCCGACCTTCTGCCGGTTGCCCTTGGAGTACGCCCGGCCCTTCTTGCGGGGGTCCAGCTCGAAGGAGTCGAGCAGTTCGGCTCGGCGGGCCGGGTCGAGGCCGCCGCGCATCCGGCCGAGCAGGTCGATGACCTCGCCGCCGGAGAGGTTGGGCCAGAGCGTCACGTCGCCCGGCACGTACGCCAGCCGGCGGTGCAGGGCCACCGCGTCGCGCCACGGGTCGCCGCCGAGCAGTCGGACGTCCCCCGCGTCCGTCCGCAGCAGGCCGAGCAGGGCCCGGATGGCGGTCGACTTGCCGGCGCCGTTCGGGCCGAGGAAGCCGTGCACCTCGCCGGCGCGGACGGTCAGGTCCAGACCGTCCAGCGCCCGGGTCCGGCCGAAGGTCTTGACCAGGCCGGACACCTCAATCGGAGTTTCCATATATCGGAAGCTACACTCGTTTCACAAAGTTGTGAAGACAGTGAGGGTCGGGGCACCATCGGTGCCCACGAACCGCGCAGGGAGGGACCGCCATGGCAGCCGACGACGGCCACGACCCGGTGCACCTCTTCGTCGAACGGATGGCCCTCACGTTCGCCGAGGTCGGCTTCCCACGGATGGCCGCCCGGGTGTTGTTCACCGTGATGAGCGCCGACGACCCCCTGACGGCCGCCGAGATCGGCGAGCGGCTCGGCGTCAGCGCGGCGGCGGTCAGCGGCGGGGTCCGCTATCTCACCCAGTTCGGCATGCTGATCCGCGAGCCCGTCCCCCGGTCGCGCCGCGATCGCTACCGGATGCCGGACGACCCCTGGTACGAGGGAACCATCACCAAGACCGCGATCTACAAGACGTTCATCGACGCGGCCAGCGCCGGGGTGGACGCCCTCAACGGTCCGCAGACGCCGGCCGGCGAACGGGTGGCCGAGATGCGCGACTTCTTCATCTTTGTGCAGGAGGAGATCGACTCGCTGGGCGAGCGCTGGCGGATCCGCCGGGCCCAGACCGGCCATCTGCGCCTGGGCGAGGGCTGACCGGCCCGGGTCAGGCGGAGCTGCCCCAGCGGGCCTGCTCAAGCAGCTCCACCGCCCGGCCCCGCGACTCCTCGTCGTCGGAGCGGAGCAGGGTGGTCGCCTCGTCGACCGCGTCGGTGAGCCGCCGCCACTGCGTGTCGCGCTCCCGCACCAGGTCCGACTGGGCGGCCAACTGCCGGGTCTTCACCCACAGCTCGACGAAGACCGACACCTTGGCCCGCAGCACCCACGGGTCGAACGGCTTGGTCAGGTAGTCCACCGCACCCACCTGGTAGCCGCGGAGCGCGAGCTGGGCGTCCCGGTCGGCGGCGGTGAGGAAGATGATCGGCACGTGCCGGGTCCGCTCCCGCCGCTTGATGTGGCTGGCCGTCTCGAAGCCGTCCATGTCCGGCATCTGCGCGTCCAACAGGATCACCGCGAAGTCGTCCACCAGCAGCTGCTTGAGCGCCGCCTCACCGCTCTCCACGGCCACCGACTGAACCGGCAGGCCCTGAAGGATCGCCTCCAGGGCCATCAAATTCTCGCGGCGGTCGTCCACGAGCAGCGCCTTGGCCATCTGGGTCACGAAGTCTCCTCGGTCCGGCCGCCGCTGATCCAGGACGACATCAGCTCGATCAGGTCGTCCAGGTCGACCGGCTTGGTGATGTAGTCGCTTCCCCCGGCCGCGAGCGCGGACTCGCGGTCACCCGGCATCGCCTTCGCGGTCAGGAAGACGACCGGAAGGTCGGCGAACCGGTGGTTACGGCGGATCTGGCGGGTCGTCTCGTATCCGTCCTGGTCCGGCATCATGGCGTCCATCAGCACGATGTCCACCTCCGGGTGCTCGGCCAGCAGGCGGACGCCGTCCGCCCCGTTGTCCGAGTACAGCACGGTCATGCCGTGCAGCTCCAACGCGCTGGTCAGAGCGAAGACGTTGCGGACGTCGTCGTCGACGATCAGCACGGTGGCGCCGTCCAACTGACCGGTGGCAGGCACCTCCGGCCGCGCCGGCAGCAGCTCCAGCGGCGGCATCAGCAGCGATGACGGCAGGCCGGCACGCTGCGGTGACGGCGCCTGGGGCGCGACCACCGCGTCCGGAGCGAGCACCTGCGGCACGAACAACGTGAACGTCGAACCCTGCCCGGGCGCCGACGACACAGTGATGGTGCCGCCGATCAGCCGGGCCAGGTCACGGCTGATCGACAGCCCCAGGCCGGTGCCGCCGTAGCGGCGGCTGGTCGTGCCGTCCGCCTGCTGGAACGCCTCGAAGATGATCGACAGCTTGTCGTCGGAGATGCCGATGCCGGTGTCGATCACCGTGAACGCGATCACCTGCTGGGCGTTGGTCAGCGCCGGCACGTCGAAGACCGCGTTCTCGGCCGCCGGGGCGATCCGCAACGTCACCGCGCCGTTGTCGGTGAACTTCACCGCGTTGGAGAGCAGGTTGCGCAGGATCTGCTGCAACCGCTGCGCGTCGGTGACCAACGCCGGCGGCAGATCCTTGCTGACCCGTACCTGGAAGTCCAGGTTCTTCTCCTCGGCCTGCGGCGCGAACGCCTGCTCGACGTAGCCACGGATCTCCGCGAAGCGGATCTCGGTGGGCTCGACGTCCATCCGGCCGGCCTCGATCTTGGACAGGTCCAGGATGTCGTCGATCAGGGAGAGCAGGTCCGAGCCGGCACTGTGGATGGTCCGGGCGAACTCGATCTGCTTCGGGTTGAGGTTCTGCTCCGAATTCTCGGCCAGCAGCCGGGCCAGCAACAGCAGCGAGTTCAGCGGCGTACGCAGCTCGTGGCTCATGTTGGCCAGGAACTCCGACTTGTACGCCGAGGCCCGGGTGAGCTGCTGCGCCTTCTCCTCCAGGCCGAGCCGGGCCAGCTCGATCTCCCGGTTCTTGGTCTCGATGTTGCCCTTCTGCTCGGAGAGCAGGGTGGCCTTCTCCTCCAGCTCGGCGTTGGTGCGCTGCAACTCCGCCGACTGCTCCTGCAACTCGTGCGCGAGTCGCTGCGACTGGGCCAGCAGCTCCTCCGTACGCCGGTTGGCCTGAATGGTGTTGACCGCGATGCCGATGGTGAGCACCAGCCGCTCCAGGAACGACAGGTGCAGCTCGGAGAACGCGGCCACGCTGGCGAACTCGATCACCCCGAGCAGCTCCCCCTCGAACAGCACGGGGAGCACCACCAGGTCGGACGGGGGTGTCTCGGCCAGGCCGGAGCGCAGCGTGAGGCGGCTGTTCGGGGAGGCGCTGACCCGGATCGTCCGGCGGGACAGGGCGGTCTGGCCGACCAACCCCTCACCCGGTCCGAAGGTGACGTCGTGCCCGCGTGCCACGTACCCGTACGACGAGGTCAACCGCAGCCGCATGCTGCCGTCGGTGTCGTCGGCCAGGAAGAAGGCGCCGAGCTGGGCGTCGACCAGCGGGGTCACCTCCATCATGATCATGCGGCAGACCTCGCCCAGGTCCCGCTGGCCCTGCAACAGGCCACCGATGCGGGCCAGGTTGGAGTCCAGCCAGCCCTGCTCGGCGTTCTTCTTGGTCGTCTCCCGGAGGGTGACGATCATCTGGTTGATGTTGTCCTTCAGCTCCGCGACCTCGCCCTGCGCCTTGACCGCGATCCGCTGGGTCAGGTCACCCCGGGTCACCGACGTGGACACCTGGGCGATGGCCCGCAGCTGGGTGGTCAGCGTCGAGGCGAGCTGGTTGACGTTCTCGGTGAGGTCGCGCCAGGTGCCGGAGACGCCCTTGACCTGCGCCTGACCGCCCAGCTTGCCCTCGATGCCGACCTCGCGGGCCACCCGGGTCACCTCGTCGGCGAACGACGAGAGCTGATCCACCATCGTGTTGACCGTCGACTTCAGCTCCAGGATCTCGCCCTGCGCGTCCACGGTGATCTTCTGGCTCAGGTCACCCTTCGCCACGGCCGTGGTCACCGAGGCGATGTTGCGGACCTGGCTGGTCAGGTTCGACGCCATCGAGTTGACGTTGTCGGTCAGATCCCGCCACGTGCCACTGACGCCCTTCACCTGCGCCTGACCACCGAGCTTGCCCTCGGTGCCCACCTCACGCGCGACCCGGGTCACCTCGTCGGCGAACGACGAGAGCTGATCCACCATCGTGTTGACCGTCGACTTCAGCTCCAGAATCTCGCCCCGGGCGTCCACCGTGATCTTCTGCGACAGGTCGCCCTTGGCCACCGCCGTGGAGACCTGGGCGATGTTGCGCACCTGGGCGGTCAGGTTCGACGCCATCGAGTTCACGTTGTCGGTCAGATCCCGCCACGTGCCGGCGACCCCGCGCACCTGCGCCTGACCACCGAGCTTGCCCTCGGTGCCCACCTCACGCGCGACCCGCGTCACCTCGTCGGCGAACGACGAGAGCTGATCCACCATCGTGTTGACCGTCGACTTCAGCTCCAGAATCTCGCCCCGCGCGTCCACCGTGATCTTCTGCGACAGGTCACCCTTGGCCACCGCCGTGGTCACCGAGGCGATGTTGCGCACCTGGCTGGTCAGGTTCGACGCCATCGAGTTCACGTTGTCGGTCAGATCCCGCCACGTGCCGGAGACGCCCTTCACCTGCGCCTGACCGCCCAGGTTGCCCTCGGTGCCCACCTCACGGGCGACCCGGGTCACCTCGTCGGCGAACGACGACAACTGGTCGACCATGGTGTTGACGGTGTTCTTCAGCTCCAGGATCTCGCCCTGGGCGTCAACGGTGATCTTCTGCGACAGGTCGCCCTTCGCCACCGCGGTGGAGACCTGGGAGATGTTGCGGACCTGGCTGGTCAGGTTGCCGGCGAGCTGGTTGACGTTCTCGGTGAGGTCGCGCCAGGTGCCGGAGACCCCGCGTACCTGGGCCTGGCCGCCCAGCTTGCCCTCGATGCCCACCTCACGCGCGACCCGGGTCACCTCGTCGGCGAACGACGACAACTGGTCCACCATCGTGTTGACGGTGTCCTTCAGCTCCAGAATCTCGCCCTGCGCCGCCACGGTGATCTTCTGGGAGAGATCACCGCGCGCGACCGCCGTGGAGACCTGCGCGATGTTGCGCACCTGGGCGGTCAGGTTCGACGCCATCGAGTTGACGCTGTCGGTCAGGTCCTTCCAGGTGCCGGCCACGTTCGGCACCTCGGCCTGGCCGCCCAGCTTGCCCTCGGTGCCCACCTCGCGGGCCACCCGGGTCACCTGCTCGGCGAAGAGCCGCAGCGTGTCGGTGAGGTAGTTCATCGTGGCGGCCAACTCGGCGACCTCACCACGCGCGCCGACCGTGATCTTCTGCGACAGATCGCCCTTGGCCACCGCCGTCGCCACCTGCGAGATCGACCGCACCTGGCCGGTCAGGTTCGACGCCATGGTGTTCACCGAGTCGGTGAGGTCCTTCCAGGTGCCGGCGACGCCCCGGACGTCGGCCTGGCCGCCCAGCTTGCCCTCGGTGCCCACCTCACGGGCCACCCGGGTCACCTCGTTGGAGAACGACGACAGCTGGTCGACCATCGTGTTCACGGTGCGCCCGATGCGCAGGTACTCACCGCGCAGCGGCCGACCGTCGATCTCCAACGCCATGTGCTGGGACAGGTCGCCGTCCGCGACCGCCACGATCACCCGGGCGATCTCGGTGGTGGGCCGGCCCAGGTCGTCGATCAGCGAGTTGATCGCCCGCTGCCCCTCCGCCCAGGAGCCGTCCAGCCCCTCGTCGTCGAGTCGCTCGGTGAGCCGGCCGTCCCGACCGACGATCCGGCTGATCCGCCGCAGGTCCAGGTACTGCCGCTCCTGGAGCGAGACCACCTCGTTGAAGGCGTCCGCCACCTCGCCGGCCTTGCCGGCACGGCGGGGCAGCCGGACCTTCAGGTCGCCGCGACCGATCCGTCGCAGCGCCTCGGTCAACTCACCGAGGAGCGCCTCGTGGTCGGGCGCGGACGGATCCGCGACCGACTGCTTCGCCGTGGTCATCATTCCTCGCTCAGCTCGGGGGGCCCGTGCCCGTACGGACACACCGGCACCCCATATTGTGCCCGCGCGAGCCGTAGTGCCAGGGTGCGCGACCCGCCGGTCGACCCTGATGGCCTCGGCGATATCCCCCGGCGATACCCAACCCGGCACAGACCTCGCCGAGTGGCGCTGATCACGCCAGGTTCTCGAGGCCGACCCCTGAGTTGGCGGGACGCCGTCGTGCCCGCCGCCACGCGACCCGCCGCACTCCGCCGACCGGCGTCCGCCCCGCCGATCGCGCATCGGCTTGGCACCCGGCGGGGGGACGGTGGAGGATACGGGGGTGTCAGCCGAGGCGGGGGCCGCGACGGCCGGGGCCGGAAGCGGGGCCGTCCGGCATGTCCGCCTGCCCGCCGACCGCCGTACGCCCGCCGCCGCCCGCGCGGTCGTCCGCTCCGTCCTCGCCGAGGCGCACCTGGACGACCTGGTCAACGAGGCGCTGCTGCTCACCACCGAGCTGACCACCAACGCCGTCGAGCACGCCGGCACCGAACTGGACATCGAGGTCGTAGCGGACGACGTCGGGCTCTCCGTGACCGTCTCCGACTTCGCGCCCAGCTCGGGCAACGACGAGCTGACCGTCGGCACCCGCAACGACGCGACCGAGATCAACGAGGTCTCCGTACGCGGTCGCGGGCTGCTGCTCGTCGACCACTTCGCCAGCCGCTGGGGCACCACGTACCTGCCGACCGGCAAGGGCGTCTGGTTCCGGTTGGACCGGCCCGGGGCCGAGCCGACGGCCGGGGCCAGCTCCGGCGGCACGTCGACGGCGGGCGACCCCGAAGCCGTCGGCAGCTCGGCGCCGAGCGCCGGCGCGATGAGCGAACTCATGCAGACCACCCCCGACGTTCACGCGGACGACCCGCTGCCCGACTTCGCCGCCAGCCTGCTCAGCCGGGTCGCCGAGATGGTCGGCGCGGCCGGCGGCGCGATCCGACTGGACCGGGGCGACGGTCAGGGCCGACAGTTGTTGGCCCGTTTCGGCCGGCAGCCCCGCCCCGACAGCGAGCTGCTCCGGGTGCCGCTGACGGTGCACCGTCCGTACGCCGGAGAGCTGGAGCTGGACGCCGCGCCGTCGGCGTACGCCCGGCCGCTGGCGGTGCTCACCGCCGAGCGCCTGTCGCTGCACCTGGAGAACGACCGGCTGCGCCGGGCGGACGTACGCCGGCAGGCGTGGCTGACGTTCCTGGCCGAGGCGAGCGAACTGCTGGCCCAGTCGCTGGACGTCGAGCTGACCATGGCGCTGATCCCGCAGTTGGTGGTGCCCCGCCTCGGCCAGTGGTGCGCGGTGCACACCACCGATGAGTGGGGCCGGCTGCGGCTGGCGGCGGCCAGCCACGCCGACGAGACGATGCTGCCGCAGCTGCACAAGGTGCTGGCCGAGACCGGCCCGGACTCCATCCAGGCTCGGCTGCGCGAGGCGTCCCGCAGCGCGGCGCAGATCCCGCTGGGCGGGCCGATGGAGGGTTTCGCGGTCCCGCTGATCGCCCGCGGCCAACGGCTCGGCACCCTGGCGGTGGGCCGGCACCAACGGCACCGGCACGACCCGGACGAGGTGGCGGTGCTGGAGGACGTGGCCCGGCGGGCCGCGCTGGCGATCGAGAACGCCCGCATCCACGCCGAGCGTCGACGGGTCGCACAGACGCTCCAGCACTCCCTGCTGCCGCCCGTCCTGCCCGTGGTGGACGGCATCGGGTTCGCCGCCGAGTACGTGCCGACCGGCGACGACGCCGAGGTGGGTGGCGACTTCTACGACGTGGTGCCGCTGCCCGACGGGCGCTGGCTCGTGGTGATCGGGGACGTCTCAGGCAAGGGCGTCCAGGCGGCGGCGGTCACCGGACTGGTCCGCGACGTGATCCGGGTGCTGGTCGGCGACGGCAAGCCGCTGCCGGAGGTGCTGGCCCGGCTCAA
Organism: Micromonospora sp. NBC_00617; assembly: GCF_045161355.1. Classification (NCBI taxonomy): domain Bacteria; kingdom Bacillati; phylum Actinomycetota; class Actinomycetes; order Micromonosporales; family Micromonosporaceae; genus Micromonospora; species Micromonospora sp. NBC_00617. Next base: position 5,553,930 of record NZ_CP107751.1, read on the forward strand.
CGAGACGCTTGTCGAGCGGGGTGGCGGCCGGTACTGCACGCTGGCCCTGGCGGCGGTCGGGGTGGGTGACCGTGACCGCCTGGACCTCTCCCTGCACCTGGCGGGGCACGACCGACCGGTGCTGCTGGCCGGCGGAGGCGGCGCCCGGTTCGTCGGCACCGGCGGCACGGCGCTGGGCCTGCTCGACACGATCACCTCGCCGACGGCGGAGGTCACACTCGCCCCCGGTGACTCGCTGATCTTCTACACCGACGGGGTCACCGAGCGGCGGCGCGGCCGGGAGCTGTTCGGCACCGACCGGCTGCGGGACGCGGCAGCGCCGTTGGCCGGCTACTCGGCGGACGTGGTCGCCGCCCGCCTACGCGCCGCCGCGATCAACTTCTCGGTCGAGCCGCCCCGGGACGACATCGCCGTGCTGGTGCTGCGCAACGACGCGGCCTGACGCCGACACGCCCGATCCCGACACCGCCGACCTGCCGGCCGCCGGGCCACAGACCGCCGGGCCACAGACCGCCGGATCAAAGGCGCCGGATCAGAGGCCGCCGGGCCACCGGCCGCCGGATCACAGGCCGCCGGGGAGGCGGCCGGGGGCGAGACGGTGCTCCGGGTCGAGATGCTCCTTGGCGGCCTGCAGCCGAGCCAGGCCGGCCAGCTCGCCCCACAGGTCGACGGCCTGGCGCACCGCCGCGGGGGCGGAGACGACCACGCAGCGACCCTGTCGGGCCAGCAGCACGCCACGGACCGCGGCCAGGATGGATGCCACCCGATCGGGTGCCACCGCGCCGGGCAGGGCGGCGTGCACCACGCCCAGCCCGGCCGAGCCCCGCACCGGCACGGGAGCGCCGGCCGCGTCCCGCAGCGCGTAGACGGCGGCGTGGAGATCGCTGATCGGCACCTCCAGGCGCAGCGCCGTGTCGCCGGGCGCGAACGGGTAACGCCGCCACCACGGCGGGGCGGAGTGGGCGACCGTCGCCTCGCCGTGCAGCAGCCCGACCAGCCGCTCAGCGCGCTCGGTGACCTCGGCCGGGCCACCCTCCAGCAGCACGACCAGGCTGCCCGCCCGGGACGGGGCGCTGGACCGACCGGACATCGACGGGTGGCGCTCGCGGGCGGTGGCGGCGGGGTGGCCGGGCGGGTAGGCGGTGCGCGGCCGGGGCGGCCCGCCGGGCAGGTCCAGCTCGATGGCCGCCGGCTCGAGTCGGGCGGCGAGAATCGCCCGGACCAGGTCGTGGACCTCCAGCGGCGTCCACACCGGACGGGACACCCAGAGCCGGCTGGCCGGCATCGGCTGCACCCGCAGGCTCGCCGAGACCAGCACGCCGAGGGCGCCCTGCGAGCCGCAGAGCAGACGGGCCAGGTCGAGCCCCGGTGTGCCACCGCCGGCGCTGACCAATTCACCGTCGGCACCCAGGTAGCGGACGCCGAGGAGTTGGTCGCACGGGCTGCCGTGGCGGTGCCGGAGCGGCCCGGCCTCGCCGGCTGCGAGCACCCCGCCCAGCGTCGCGCCCGGCGACGGGGCGTCCATCGCGAGCCGCTGCCCGGTGCGCTCCAGAGTGGCCTGCACCGCCCGCAGCGGGGTGCCCGCACCCACCTCGGCGACCGACGCGCCGACCGGCTCGTGGCCGATGCCCGCCAGCCGGCCGGTGTCGAGCATGATGTCGAGCTGCGTGGGGGTGGCACCCCAGTCGATCTTCGTGCCGGCGCCTCGGGGCACCACCGCCAGGTCGTGCACTGCGGCCAGCCGCAGCACCTCGGCCGCGGCGTGCGGGCCACCGGGCACCGCCACCCAGCGGGCCGGACGCCCGGCGACCTCGTCGGCCGGGCCGGCGAGTCGGGCGAACGGCGGACCGCAGATCGCCGTCAGCCGCTGGGTGATCTCGAGGGCGCCGGACCGACCGAGGGAACTCGCTGCTGCCGCCATGCCGGCTATCGTACATGTGTTCGAAAGCCGTGGTGATGGCCTTCGGGATGCCGCGGGTCCGGCGCGCGGGGTGAGCCGGCCGGTAACGTGGCCGCCGTGACCACCGAGACTGCCCCGCCCGCGGCGAAGCGGGTGCCCACCGAGCGCACCCACCACGGCGACACCGTCGTCGACGAGTACGCCTGGCTCGCCGCCAAGGACGACCCGGAGACGATCGCCTACCTGACCGCCGAGAACGCGTACACCGAGGAGCGCACAGCGCACCTGGCCGCCCTGCGCGGGGAACTGTTCGAGGAGACCCGTCAGCGGACCCGGGAGACGGACCTGTCCGTGCCCACCCGCAAGGGCGGGCACTGGTACTACACCCGGACGATCGAGGGCCAGCAGTACGGGGTGCACTGCCGGCGCGCGGTCCGTGACGGCGAGACCGACCCGCCGGCCAGCGCGGACGGCGCCCCGCTCGACGGCGAGGAGGTGCTGCTCGACGGCAACCTGCTGGCCGAGGGGCACGACTTCTTCTCGCTGGGCGCGTTCGACGTCAGCCCGGACGGGCGCTGGCTGGCGTACTCGACCGACTTCTCCGGTGACGAACGGTTCACCCTGCGCGTGAAGGACCTGAGCACCGGCGAGCTGCTGCCGGACGAGGTGCCCGGCACGTTCTACGGCACCGCCTGGTCGGCCGACGCGTCGGTGCTGTTCTACGTGACGGTCGACGACGCCTGGCGGCCGAACCGGGTCTGGCGGCACACCATCGGCTCAGCCGCCGCCGACGACGTGGTGGTCCACCAGGAGGACGACGAGCGGTTCTGGGTGGGCGTCGAGCTGACCCGATCGGAGAAGTTCATCCTCGTCGACATCCACAGCAAGATCACCAGCGAGGTGCTGGTGATCCCGGCCGGCAACCCGACAGGTGCGCCGGCCGTGATCGCGCCCCGCCGGCAGGGCGTCGAGTACGCCGTGGAGCACCACGGCCACCGTTTCCTGATCCTGCACAACGACGGCGCGGAGGACTTCGCGCTGGCGTTCACCTCGGCGGACGTCCCGGGCGACTGGGTGCCGCTGATCGAGCACACCCCCGGCACCCGCCTGGAGGCGGTCGACGCGTTCGCGAACCACCTGGTGGTGTCGCTGCGCACCGACGGGCTCACCGGCCTGCGGGTGCTGCCGGTCGGCAGCGACGACTCGTACGACATCGACTTCCCCGAGCCGCTCTACAGCGTGGGGTTGGACGCCAACCCGGAGTACCGCACGGGGCAGATCCGGCTGCGCTACTCCTCGCTGGTCACCCCCGACTCGGTGTACGACTTCGACCTGGTCACCCGGCAGATGGTGCTGCGCAAGCAGAAGCCCGTGCTGCCCGGGCCGGACGGGCGGCCGTACGACCCGGCCGAGTACGAGCAGCACCGCGACTGGGCGCTCGCCGACGACGGCACCCGGGTGCCGATCTCGCTGGTCTGCCGGGTCGGTACGCCCCAGGACGGCTCGGCGCCGTGCGAGCTGTACGGCTACGGCTCGTACGAGGCCAGCATGGACCCGTGGTTCTCGGTGGCCCGCCTGTCCCTGCTGGACCGGGGCGTGGTCTTCGCGGTGGCGCACACCCGCGGCGGCGGCGAGCTGGGTCGGCGTTGGTACGACCAGGGCAAGCTGCTGGCCAAGAAGAACACCTTCACCGACTTCGTCGCCTGCGCCCGGCACCTCGTCAAGGCCGGCTGGACGGCCAGCGACCGACTGGTCGCCCGGGGCGCCTCGGCCGGCGGCCTGCTGATGGGCGCGGTCGCCAACCTCGCGCCGGACGCGTTCGCCGGGATCGTGGCGCAGGTGCCGTTCGTGGACGCGCTCACGTCGATCCTCGACCCGTCGCTGCCGCTCACCGTCACCGAGTGGGAGGAGTGGGGCAACCCCCTCGATGACCCCGAGGTCTACGCGTACATGAAGTCGTACACGCCGTACGAGAACGTCGCGGCGGTGGACTACCCGGCGATCCTCGCGGTGACCAGCCTCAACGACACGCGGGTGCTCTACTCCGAGCCGGCGAAGTGGATCGCACGGCTGCGGGCGACCGCGCCGCAGGGCGACTACCTGCTCAAGACCGAGATGGGTGCCGGGCACGGTGGTCCGAGCGGCCGCTATGACGCCTGGCGCGAGGAGGCGTTCATCAACGCCTGGATCCTGGACCGGCTCGGTCGCGCCTGACGCTCCCTGATCGCGCTTGATCCCTGGATGTGGTGGCCTCACTCAACCGTCGAGGCCACCACATCCAGGAAACCGCGCGATCATGCCCGCCTAGACTTCCCGGGGTGAGCGACGAGGCCGATGCGGGCGCCGACGCGCCGCCGGGCGCGGCCCGGCGCATGTCCGCGTGGATGATCCTGGGGGTGGTGGCCGCCGCCCTGGTCGTCTGCTGCTGCTCCGCTGTTGTCGGCCTGCTGATCTCCTGGTCGGCCGGCCTGTTCCACGCCCCGACCTGACCGGCGGCCGACCACGCCTCATCGCTCAGGCCGTCCGCAGCTCGTCCACCGCCGTGCTCACCCGAAGGAAGAGCAGGCCGACGCCGACCGTCACCAGCACCGCCGCCAGGGCGCCGGCGCCGAGCCAGGCCAGCTGTTCCAGGGGTACGCCGATCGCCCTTTCCACCCCGGCGGTCTGCACGATGCGCGTGTACTGGTCGCGGGTGGCCGGATCGTCGCAGAGCGCGGCCGTGGCGTCGCACACCGTCGTCGACGACCCGTTCGTGGAGATGTTCTGGAAGAGCCCCCGGCCGAGCAGCAAGCCCACGGTGAGCGCCAGCAGGATCGCCGGCACGGCCGGGGTGAGCGCCTGCCAGGCCACCGAGCCGCTCAACGTGCTGCGGGGCACGCCGGTGGCGACCAGCGCGGCGTAGGCGCGTCGGCGGGCGACGATCCCCTCGACCAGCGCGACGATCAGGCCACCCGCCGCGATCAGCACCGCCACGGCCACTGCGGCGTCGACCAGATCCATCGTCGACAGGTAGAAGGGGTTGCTGCCCGCGTCCACCCCGGCGAGCCGGTTCTGCTCCCGTTCCACCTCGTCCCGCGCGACGAAGTAGGCGCGCTGCGCCGCCGCGCCGGCACCGAAGATCACGGCGGCCAGCAACGCGGCGAACGTCCGGCTGCCCGCCCACGGGTCGGCCATCAGCCGGCCCGCCGCGAGCAGCGCCGACGCACCGCGAGCGTGCCGGTGCAGCAACCGTCCGCAGGTGTGTGAGATCCAGCCGGTGCCGATGACCACCCCGATCATCGCGGTGAGCCCACCCACCAGGAACAGCAGCGGCACCAGCCAGCCCAGCACTACCTCGTTCCCGTCGAACCGGTACACCACCGGGCGTACGCCGACGAAGGAGGCCAGGCCCACGCCGATCAGCAGCCCGGCCCAAGGGCGTGGACCCCGCTCGCGGGCGGCCTTGCGACTGACCCCGAGCGGGCTGGTGGTGACCGTCCGCAACATCAGGGCGGTGGCCAGCGCCGCGACCACCGGCAGACCCAGCACCACCGCGACCAGCGCGCCGGCCGACGGCAGCACGTCGGTGGGCAGGGCCAGCCGACCCTGCTCGTCCGGCCGGTGCAGCAGCTCACGGCCGGCCAGGTAGACGCCCAGCCCGGCGAGGGTGCCGAGCAGGCTGGCCAGGCCGGTCTCCAGCACCGCCAGACGGGTGACCTGACCGGGGGTGGCGCCGGCCAACCGGAGCGCGGCGAGTCGCCGGTCCCGGGCCGGCGCTCCGAGCCGGGCGCACTGGCCGGCCAGCGCCAGCACCGGGACGGCCAGCATCAGCAACGCGAACGCCGTCCCCCCGCGCAGCCCCGGCTCACGCAGCAGCGCGTTGCGGTACTGCTCGGACTCCGCCCAGGCGTCACCGGCCGGTTTCTGAATGGCCAGCACGGTGAGCGCCGCCAGCCCGGCCAGCGCCGCCAGCAGGGCACTGAGCGCGGTCAGCACCACCCGCGCCGTGTCGGTCCGGTTACCGGCCAGCGCGAGCCGCACCAGCGTCGCCGGCCTCACCGGGAGCCGCCCGCCAACGGCACGTCGAGCCCCAGGCCGCTGTGGTCCACCAGGCCGTCGCGCAGCACGATCTCCCGATCGGCGTATGCGGCGATCCGGGGCTCGTGGGTGACCAGCACGACGGACGTGCGCTGCTCGCGGGCGAGCCGAACCAGTTGGGTGAGCACCTGCTCGCCGGTGAGCGTGTCCAGCGCGCCGGTCGGCTCGTCGGCGAAGAGCACCCACGGTTCGGTGACGAGTGCCCGGGCCGTGGCGCACCGCTGCTGCTGACCGCCGGACATCTCACCCGGCCGGAGGTCGGCCAGGTCGGCCACCCCGAACCGTTCCAGCCAGGTGAGGGCCGCCGTCCGTGCCTCTCGCCGCCCCGTGCCGGCGAGGAGCAGGGGCAGGGCCACGTTCTCGGCCGCGGTCAGCTCGGCGACCAACTGCCCGAACTGGAACAGCACGCCGAACTCGGTGCGCCGCAGCCGGGACCGGGCCGCCTCCGACCAGGTGTCGATCCGGTGGCCGCGCCAGGTGACCTCGCCCGCGTCGGGCCGGAGGATCCCGGCCAGGCAGTGCAGCAGGGTCGACTTGCCGCAGCCGCTCGGGCCGGTGACCGCGACGATCTCGCCCTCGGCCACGTCGAGCGTCACACCGCGCAGGGCGGGCGTCGGACCGTACGCCCGAACCACGCCGCGAGCCTGGAGTTGCGTCACGCGTGCACCTCCCGGTGCCAGTCGGCGACCCGGCCCAGGGTGGTGTGCAGCCACCGCAGGTCCGCGTCGAGATGGGCGATCGCGAAGTCGGCCGCGACCACGTCGTTGAGGGTGGCGGCCGGGTCGGTCTTGACCGCCGTCAGCTCCCGCAGCCGTGCGGTGTGCGCCGCGCGCTGGGCCACCAGGTACGACCGGGCCCGGTCGACGTCGGCGACCAGCAGCGCCACCACGACCTTGGCGAAGAGCGTGCTGGCCACGTACGGCATCGGTGGTTCCACCGTGGACAGCCAGTGGTCCAGCGTGGACCGGCCTTCGTCGGTCAGTTCGTACGCCGTGCGGTCCGGTCCGGAGGCGCGGTCCTGACCCGCGGTGGCCACCAGGCCGTCCCGTTCCAGCCGGCCGAGGGTGGCGTAGACCTGCCCGAAGGCCAGCGGCCGAGCCCGCGGCAACCGCTGGTCATGCGCACGCTTGAGCTCATATCCGTGCCGGCTGCCCCCAGCGAGCAACCCGAGCAGCACGTGCGGCGTGGACACCCGGCCCACTATTCACCCAGCGAATACCCACGTCAACCACCCACGCCTCCCCCTCCCCGACTTCTCCCGACCTTGATCCCCGGTGATCAAGAGGTTTGGGCCAGATCTGGCCCCGCTGATGACGCAAACCTCCTGATCACCGGGGCGAAAGGGGGGTGGGGGGTCAGGGGGTTTGGGGCCAGGTGGGGGTACGGCCGGTCTGGGTCAGGAGGTGGTCCAGGTCGGCCGCTGCGGAGGTGGGTGGGGTCGGGGTGGGGTCGGCGAAGACGCCCATCTTGCGGGCGGTCGGGCCCAACTGCTCGACCAGGGCGTGCAGCTCGGTCACCGCCTCCGGGGCCGGCTGGTAGGGCTGGCCGGTCGCCACGGCGAGATCCCAGCCGTGCACGGTCAGGTCCAGCAGCGCCATGCCGCCGACGACGGTCTGCGGCAGGCCCATGCCCGGCGAGACGCCCTCCAGCGTGGACGGGTCCGACCAGGCGGCGATCAGGCGGTCGGTCTCGACCGCGAACCGGTCCCGCCAGCCGTCGTCCAGGTGATCGGGTTTCTCGGCCCACTCCACCGGCCTCTTCTCGGCCAGGTGCTGGAAGTTCACCACCACCTCGAACAGGTGGTTGAGCAGATCACGGACCACGTAGTCGCGGCACGGGGTGGACAGGTCGAGCTGGTCGTCGGCGATGCCGCGTACCACGGCGACGGTTCGCGGCGCGGCAGCCGCCAGCAGATCGCTAGTCTGAGTGGCCATATGGCCAGCGTATGAGGGTGGTCTTGAAGAAATGCGACAGCTACCGCGCGGCGACAGCCGGGGCATTCTCGACCCGGCGCGGTTGCTGCGCGAGGTCCGCTTCCGGCGGCACCTGCCGGCCGAACCGCTGCGCGGATGGGTCGAGCACTACTGGTTGATCGACTGGACGTTGAGCGCGCCGTTCGAGCAACGGATCGTGCCGCACCCGGCGGTGAACGTCGTGTTCCGCAGCGACGCCGCCAGTGACCGCGACGGCGACGCGGCGGAGGCTGGCGAGGTGGCCGGGGTGGGCCGCGACCTGTTCCGGATCACCCTCACCGGCACCGGCCGGGTCTGCGGGATCCAGTTCCGCCCCGGTGGCTTCCACCCGTTCTGGCGTCGGTCGGTGGCCGAGTTGACCGGACGTCGACTGGCACTGCCCGCCGGCCGACTGACCCGTCCCGCCCCTCCCGTCTGCGCGGGCAGCGACAGCGACCGCTGTCGCGCGCTCGACGCGGCGCTCACCGCGTGGGCGCCCGACCCGGACCCGGCCGCGGCGGAGGCCGTCCGGCTGGCCGAGTCCATCCGGACCGACCGGACGGTGCTGCGCGTCGACGACTTCGCCGCGCGGCACGACGTTCCGGTCCGCCGGCTGCAACGGCTCTTCACCGAGTACGTGGGGGTCGGCCCGAAGTGGGTGATCCGGCGCTACCGCCTCCAGGAGGCCGTCGAGCGGGCCGCCGGAGCTCCGCTCGACTGGGCGGGCCTCGCCGCCACCCTCGGCTACAGCGACCAGGCCCACCTGGTCCGCGACTTCACCGCCGTCGCCGGAGTGTCACCCGCCGCGTACGCCCGCTCGGTGCACTGAGCCGCACCGCACCAACGAGCACCGGGCAGCCCTTACGGTGCCGCCGCGCTCAGCGACGGCGCAGGACGACCACGGCGACGTCGTCCTGGATCTTGGATGGGGCCAGTTCCACCAGCAGGCGGGCGCAGAACTCGTCCAGGTTCTCGTCCACGGTGGCGGCCACCGCGGCGAGCGCGGCCAGCCCCTCGTCGATGGTGGCGTCCCGGCGCTCGATCAACCCGTCGGTGTAGAACACCAGCGTGGCGCCGGCCGGCAGGACGAACTCCAGGTCGGCCGGGCGGGGCGCGCGAACGCCGAGCAGTGGCGCCGAGTGCTGCACGAACTCGACAGTGCCGTCCTGGTGGAGCAGCGGTGGCAGGTGGCCGGCGCTGGCCAGCCGGACCCGCCCGGTCGGCGGGTGCAGCAGCAGGACGCAGAGCGTGGCCAGCTCGTTCGGCAGCAGGGTCCGCATCAGCTCGTTGACCCGGTGCAGGATCTCGCCGGGCTGGTGCCCCTCGACGGCGTACGCCCGCACCGCGTGCCGCAGCTCGGCCATCACGGTGGCCGCGTGCAGGGAGTGGCCCGCCACGTCGCCGATCGCCAGCAGGAGGTGCCCGTCGAGCATCACCAGCTCGTAGAAGTCACCGCCCACCTCGGTCTGCGCGCTGGCGGGCTCGTAGCGCACCGCGAAATCGAGTCCGGCCACCCTGGGCAGGCTGCGCGGGAGCAGGCTGCGCTGAAGCGTGACGGCGATCCGGTGCTCCTCGTCGAAGGAACGCTGGGCCTCGACCGCCGCGGCCACGGCCTGGGCGAGCTGCACGAGCACCGGCGTCCGGGCGGTCTGGGTGGCGGTGGGGACCACCACGTACAGCGGTGCCCGATCCTCGCGCAGTCGAGCCGCGGCCACCGTCACCGAGTCGTCCGCCGGCCAGGTGAGCAGCTCCCAGTTCGCCGGGGCCTCCACCTTGACCGTGGCGCCGGTGGGCACCCCGGTGTCGTCGACGACCCACGGCACGATGGCGGCATCGGCGCCGGGGCCGGGGCAGATGCCGGCGAGGCAGTCACCGTCGAACGTCTCGGCGATCACGGCGGCGGGGCTCTTGAAGATCTGCGCGGCCCCCTCCGCCGCGACCTCCAGCAGCCGTGCGAAGGTCGACGCGGCGTGCACCGCGACGGTGGTGTCGGCGAGGCCGAGCAGCCGCTCGGCGAGCAGTTCGGCACGCTTGCGGGCCTGGTAGTAGCGCAGGACCGCCCGGCTGGTGGCGATCAGCTCCTCCGGCTCGATCGGCTCGGCCAGGTAGGCGTCCGCACCGCGGGTGAGCCCCTGGGCCCGGTCGGCGACGTCCACGGCGTGCGCGGAGACGTGGATCACCGGCAACACCGGGTGTGCCGCCTTGATCCGTTCGCAGACCTCGTAGCCGCTCAGGTCGGGCAGCCGGACGTCGAGCACCACCAGGTCGATCCGGTCCGTGTCGACCCGGGCCAGCGCCTCGGCGCCGTTCTCTGCTTCGAGGACTGTGTACCCGGCTCGGGTCAGCCAGCTGACCAGCAGGTAGCGCTTGGTACGACTGTCATCGACCACCAGGACGATCGCCGGGCCGCCGTCCACCGTCACGCTCCGCCTGTGGGCAGGGAGACGGTGAACGTGCTGCCCCGGCCCGGCTCGCTGGCCAGCTCCAGGGTGCCCCCGAGCAGGGTCACCAGCCGCCGGGCGTACGGCAGGCCGAGGCCGGTGCCGCCGACCCTTGTCGCGCCCGGCACCTGGTAGAACTCCTCGAAGATCCGATCGTGCAGCTCGGGCGCGATGCCCGGCCCGGTGTCACTGACCTGGAAGTTCCACCGGTCGTCCCGACGCCAGGCGCGCAGCCGCACCTCGCCGCGCTCGGTGAACTTCAACCCGTTGTGCAGCAGGTTGCGCAGCACCTGGCCGAGCAGCACCTCGTCGGTGCGGAGCACGGCCGGCGCGGTCGGCTCCTCCACGGTGAGCTCCACTCCCGGCCGGGTGGCCAGCGCCCGCATGGTGCCGCGCAGCTGACCGAAGACCGGGCGCAGATCCACGTCCGCCCAGTCCGGCTCGATACGGCCCGACTCGGCCTTGGCGAGGTCCAGCAGTTCGTTGACCAGCCCGAGCAGGTCCTCCGCCGACGAGCGGATGAGGCCCACCTGGCGGGCCTGCTCGGCGGTGAGCGGGTCGGAGGAGGAGTCGGCGAGCAGCCGCCCCAACCCGATGATCGCGGTGACGGGGGCGCGCAGCTCGTGGCTCACGTTCGCCAGGAAGCGGCTCTTCGACTCGCTCGCGGCCCGCAGTTGCGCCGACTTCTCGTCCAGCTCGGCGTAGAGGGCGACGACGCCCCGGTTGGTCTCCTCCAGCTCCTCGGTGAGCTGGTTGTAGAGCGCCAGCACACCGCGGTTGGTCTCGGCCAGCTCCTCGTTCAGCACAGCCAGCTCGTCGCGCTGGCTGCGTACCTCGTCGAGTGCCGCGATGAGCTGGCTGTTCTGCACGGTCAGCTCATCCAGCGCGCTGGCCGGGGCGGTGCGGCCCAGCTCCGCACGGAACTCGGCCAGCCGCTCCGGAGTCGGCGTCGGCGCGTTGGCCGGGACTCTTCGGGACATCCGTACGACCGTAACCCCCTCGACGGTCAACACGCTGAGTGTGTCGACCAGTCGGGACACCGCGCCCGACTGCGGCTCGTACCGGCCGTTGGGCAGCGGGGCCACCGGGGCCAGGTCGGCGCGGAGGTGAAACCGGCCGTCCGATCCCGCGTCGATGTGGAACGCGACGTCCGCGCCGCCGGTCACGCGCAGCAGATCCCGGGCGACCTCGCTGAGCGCGGTGGCGATCCGGACCTGGTCCTGGTGTTCGAGGCCCACCACGTTGGCCACCTCGCGGCCACGCTGGCGGATGGCGAAGATGTCCTGCTCGACCCGCAGCGCCATCTGCAGCAGCGGCGGCGCGGCCGGCTCCGCGCTCATGTCCAGGACCTCGCGACCAGAACGCAGGCGTCGTCGCGCCGCACACCGGCGTCGCGCAGCAGGGTCGCCGCCATCACGAGCGGGGACCGTTCGGCGAGACCCGGGTAGTCGGTCAACCGCCAGCGGTCGACCACGCCGTCGCTGTGCATCACCAGCCGGGCGCCCGGCCCGAACGGGTAGTCGTAGCCCCGGACCGTCGGTCGCTGGTGCCCGGCGATGCCGGGCAGCGACACCAGTCCCCGGCGCTGGCCGTCGCCCTCGACGATCACGCCGGCGATGTTGCCCAGCCCGGCGTAGTGCAGCACGCCGGCCGTCAGCTCGGCGACCGCGAGCGCGGCGCCGCGGGTGTGCGACATGCTCCGGTGCAGGTGACTGACCACCGCTGCCGGTGGGCTGGCCGGGGCGTCGCGGAAGGCCGCGAGCGCGGCCTCGGTGGCGGCGGCGGCCAGCGGCCCGTGCCCCAGCCCGTCGCTGACCAGCACCTGGTGCCGGCCGTCGGCGAGCCGGACGGCGTACCCGTCGCCGCTGACCGTCTCGCCGGTGATCGGCCGGGTGAGGGCGCCGGCCCAGGACGGTTGGGCCGGTTCGGCCGGCCAGACCTGCACGGCGAGGACGGTGCCCTGACCGGGCAGGGAGTATCCGTCGAACCAGCTCGCCTGTCGCGCGATGGCGCCCAGGCCGATCCCGAGCGTGCCGGTGGTGGAGTGCCCGTCGCGGGACGAGACGGCGAGGTCGGCCACGCCGGGCCCGGAGTCGATGGCCACCAGCTCCACGCCGGCCTGCCCGGCGCGGCGGACCGGCCGGAGCAGCAGGACACCGTTGTCGGCGTGCTTGACGAGGTTGCTGGTCAACTCGGCGGCGACGATGGCCAGATCGGCGATGCGCGCCGCACCCATCTCGATCTGCTCGCCGAGGCGTTCCGCGGCGCGTCGTACGGCGCTGGCGGTGCTGCCGGCCTCCACCCGGAACCAGATGCCGCTGTCGGTGACCGGGTCCCCGTTCACCGCGACCACTTGGTGACCGTGATGCGCGTGCCGGTCTCCGCCGACGTGTCGATCTCGAACTCGTCGACCAGTCGGCGGGACCCACTGAGCCCGAGGCCGAGGCCGCCGCCGGTGGTGTAGCCGTCGGTCAGGGCCAGGTCGAGGTCGGCGATGCCGGGGCCGGAGTCGGCGAAGACGATCCGGACGCCCTTGCGGCGACCGTTCTCCACGGTCGTCACCTCCACGGTGCCGCCGCCGCCGTACACCAGGGTGTTGCGGGCCAGCTCGCTCGCCGCGGTGACCACCTTGGTCTGATCGACGAGCGACAGCTTGACGGCGACCGCCACCGTGCGGACCAGTTGCCGGACGCGGACCACGTCCTCATCGCTGCGGACCGACTGCGCCTGCGGCTGGCCCAGGTCGACGCCCGCGGTCACGACGTGGCCGTCTCGGCGTCCGGATCGTCGTCGAGCTGGTGGTCGAGCTCGTCGGCGCGGGCCGCCGCGATCAGCTCCATGCCGCGTTCGACGTTCAGCGCGGTACGGATGCCGTTCAGCGACAGCCCCAGTTCGACAAGGGTGATGGCGACGGCGGGTCGCATGCCGACCACCACCGTCTCCGCGTCGAGGACCTTCGAGATCGACGCGATGGTGGAGAGCATCCGCCCGACGAACGAGTCGACGATGTCCAGCGCCGTGATGTCGATGATGACGCCGTGGCAGCCGGTGGCCACGATCCGCTCGGCGAGGTCCTCCTGGAGCTGGACGGCCGTCTGGTCGGACATGTCGAGCTGGATCGAGACGAGCAGGATGTCACCGATCTTGAGGATCGGTACGCGCTCCATCAGACGTCCCGGCGTGGTTGGCGACGGGCGGTCTCCACCCCGGTGAGCCGCAGCACGTGCCGCAGCGCGTCGGCCAGGCTCGCCTTGGTGGCGATGTCGCCGAACTCGATGCCGAGCGCCACGATCGTCTGCGCGATCTGCGGACGGATGCCGGAGATGATGCAGTCGGCGCCCATCAGCCGGGCGGCCACCACGGTCTTCAGGATGTGCTGGGCGACCTGGGTGTCCACGGCGGGGACGCCGGTGATGTCGATGATCGCGTACGGGGAGCCGGTGTCGACCAGGGTCTGCAGCAGCCGCTCCATGACCACCTGGGCACGGGCCGAGTCCAGGGTGCCGACCAGCGGGACGGCGACCACGCCCTCCCAGAGCTTGACCACCGGCGTGGAGAGTTCGAGCAGCTGCTCGGCCTGGTCGGCGATCAGGCTCTCGCGGGTGCGCACGAAGCTCTCGAAGGTGAACAGCCCCAGCTCGTCGACCAGCTTGGAGAAGGCGACGTAGTCGTGCAGCGCGTTGGCGGCGCCGGACTCCTGCACCAGGTCGGCCAGCACGTCCTTGAGCGCGAAGACGCTGATCGTCGTCTCGGTGGCGGAGAAGCCCTGTCGGGCCCTGCCCCGGGACAGCTCGGACAGCGTGGCGCGCAGTTCCGCGGCGTGCTCGGCGGACAGGTCGATCGTGCCCTGCTCACCGGCGCCGACGATGGCACGGTGCAGATCCTCGACCTGCCGGCGCAGCTCGGCGTGACTCAGCCGACCCCGCAGCGAACCGGCAACGATATCGGTCCACCGCTGCGTGACCTGCTCGGCATGTCCGCCCAGCAGCGCGGCGAGCCGACCACTTTCCTCGGCGTTCAACGCCATCGTGACACCCCCTCGACCTGGACCGGGCGGACTCTATCACCGGGGTCTGCGCAACTACTTGCTCCGTAGCAATGGAATGATGATGGCCACCGGATGCCGCCTCCCGTCCTGCGTCGGATCACGGTCGTGGGATACCGTTTCCCCGATAACAGGAGGTCTGGCGAATGTCCCTGACGGTGCACACGGAACAACGCGGCGACGTGGTCGTCGTGTCGGTCGCGGGCGAGCTGGACATGGCAACCGCACCGCAGTTGCAGGATCAGATCACCGACCTGCTCGACAAGGGCCGCAACCGGCTGGTGTTCGACCTGGCGGACGTCTCGTTCTGCGACTCGACCGGCCTGTCCGTGTTCGTTCGCGCCAAGAACAGCTGTGACGAGGCCGGCGGTGTGGTGCGGTTGGCCGCTCCGCAGCGCGGGGTGCTGCGCATCCTTGAGGTGAGCGGGCTCGTCGAGGTGCTGCACACCTACCCGACGGTGGATGAGGCCGTCGCCGGCGAACCCACCCCGGCGTCCTCCTGATCGCTGTTGCGACCTACTCGTCCTCGACGTAACGGGGACGGGCGATCGCCATGCCCGCAGTCGTCTGGACGGCGAGTGCGGCCAGCAGGAACCCGATCGGCGCCGTCCAGCCGCCGGTGACCTCGTAGAGGATGCCGACCATCAGCGGGCCGAGGGCGGCGATCACGTACCCGGTGCTCTGCGCGAACGCGGAGAGCGCGACGGTTCCCTCGGCGGTGCGCGCGCGCAGGCCGATCGTGGTGAGGATCATCGGGAACGCGCCCTGGCCGATCGCCAGCAGGGCCACCCAGAGCAGCGCGGCGCCGTGCGGGGCCAGTGCCAGCCCCAGGTAGGCCAGCGCCGAGGCGGCGGTCAGGCCGAGCACCAGCGGACGCAGGGTGGCGAGCCGACCGGCGAGGGTGGGCATCAGCAGCGCGATCGGCACGCCGAGCGCGGTCACCCCGGCGAGCAGCAGCCCGGCCGACTCCGGCCGGTAGCCGGCATCGCGGAAGAGCTGGGCCAGCCAGCCCATGATCGCGTACCCGCTGAGCGACTGCGCCCCGAAGTAGACCGCCATGGCCCAGCCCAGCCGGGTCCGCGCCGGCCGGACCCGCGTCGGCGCGGCGACGGGCGCCGTCGGGGTCGCGCGCCGCGCGCCCGCCCGGGTCCGCAGCGCCAGCGGCACCCACGGGAGTACGGCCACCGCGGCCAGCACGGCCCAGACGCCCAGCCCGGCCCGCCAGGAGCCGAAGGCGTGCGCGATCGGCACCGCGCTGGCCGCGGCCACCGTGGTGCCCACTGTCAACGCCATGGTGTACGCCCCGGTGACGAGGCCGGTCCGGTGGCCGAAATGCTGCTTGACGAGCATCGGCAGCAGGATGTTCGCGACCGCGATGCCGGCCAGGGCCAGCGCGCTGGTGAACACGAAGATCCAGGCCGAGTCGGTGGCCACCCGGAGCACCTGACCGGCGGTCAGGGCGATCATGGCGACCACCAGCACCCGGGCCGGCGCCACCCGGCGGACCAGCCACGGGGTGAGCGCGCCGAGGCCGGCGAACGCGATTGTCGGCAGGGTGGTGACCAGACCGGCCATGGTGCCGGAGAGCCCCAGCCCGTCGCGGATCTCGTCGAGCAGGGCGCCGAGGCTGGTGACGGCGGCGCGCAGGTTGAGCGCGACCAGCAGCATCCCGACCAGCACGAGCGCGCCACCGGTCGCCGGGTGCGGCCGCCGGCCCGCGGAGTCGCGCGTCGGGCGGGTGTCGACGGCGGCGGGAGCGGGCGGGGCCGGAGCGGCGATGGGTGGCGGGGTCATGACCTCTAACCTACAATCATGGGATGAATTTAGGGCCGGTGATGTAACCAGTGCCACCGTCGGTCGATTCCCCCTCCGCGCCGCCGACGCCGCCTCGCGACCAGCCCACCGTGCCGCCCCGCGGCCACCGCGTCCGGCAGACCATCGAGCAGCTCCGGGCCCGGATCCTGGGCGGCGAGTGGCCGATCGGCGGGCGCATCCCCACCGAGCCACAGCTGGTCGCCGCGCTGGGCGTCGGGCGCAACACGGTCCGCGAGGCCGTCCGCGCCCTCGTGCACGCCGGGGTGCTGGAGTGCCGGCAGGGCTCCGGCACGTACGTGGTGTCCACCGACGAGCTGGCGCCGGTGGTGGCCCGCCGGCTGGGCGACGACCGGATGACCGAGGTCATCGAGGTTCGGCGCGCGTTCGAGGTGGAGGCCGCCCGGCTCGCCGCGTTGAGGCGTACACCGGAGGACCTGGTGGCGCTCGACGGCGCGCTCGCCGAGCGCGAGGCCGCCTGGCGCGGCGGCCGGGTCGACGCGTTCGTCGAGGCCGACGCGGCCCTGCACGTCGCGGTGGTCGCCGCCGCGCACAACACCATGCTCGCCGAGCTGTACGCCTCGGTCGGCGCGGCCCTGCGCAGCACCGTCGCCCAGGCGATGGGAGGCGCGCTCACGCCCGAGCGCTACGTCGACCACACCCGGCTGGTCGAGGCGATCCGGGCCGGCGACGCGGGCCGGGCGGCGATCGAAGCCGGCGCTTTTCTGGAGCCCGCCCCCGGGGCATAGGTTGTGCCGGACGG
This sequence comes from Micromonospora sp. NBC_00617, assembly GCF_045161355.1. Taxonomy (NCBI): domain Bacteria; kingdom Bacillati; phylum Actinomycetota; class Actinomycetes; order Micromonosporales; family Micromonosporaceae; genus Micromonospora; species Micromonospora sp. NBC_00617. Next base: position 5,570,920 of record NZ_CP107751.1, read on the forward strand.
AAAACCGGACACCTCGGGAGTACGGATGCTCAAGGGCTTCAAAGATTTCATCATGCGCGGCAACGTCGTCGATCTGGCGGTCGGTATCGTCATCGGCGCCGCCTTCACGGGCGTGGTCACCCAGCTCACCAAGTCGTTCCTCGAACCACTGATCAAGGCTCTCGGCGGCGGCAGTGGCCTGTCGGCCGGGAGGTGGAAGCTCAGCGAGGGCAACTACGTGGACTGGGCCGCGTTCATCAACGCGGTGATCACCTTCCTGCTCACCGCGGCGGTGCTCTACTTCTTCGTGGTCTACCCGATGAACAAGCTGGCCGAGCGGCGCAAGCGGGGCGAGGAGCCGCCGCCCTCCGCGCCCAGCGAGGAGGTCAAGCTGCTCACCGAGATCCGGGACGCGCTCGTCTCCGCCGGCCACACCACCCCCGGCCAGCAGCGCGGGGCGCTGGACGACGTGCTGGGCCGCCGCACCGAACCGCCGGCGCCGCGCTGACCCGAACGGATGCACATCGGCCCCTGCGGGAATCCCGCAGGGGCCGCACCTTCTCGTACGTGTGTTCGATAGAGTCCCGCCATGGAGCAGCGAAAGCACTGGTGGAACGGGAAATGGGGGCGGCTGGCCCGGCGGGACGTCTTCCTGCGGGTGGACGCCGACCGCTGGCACGTCGAGCAGCGGGCCGGCGGCGCCGAGGGCATTTCCCGGTTCTACGAGTACGGCAGCGCGGACGAGGCCGACGAGACGGTCCGGGCGCTGCTCGACGGCTCGGACACCTGGCGGGAACTGTCCCCGCGCCCACCGGGCAGCTGGACGCTCCCGAACAGCTGAGCGGGCGGGCGTGCGCTCCGAGCGGTGCGCGGGTGGCGCGGGTGCGCGGTGGACCGCTCGCATCGGGGTCTGTCGCCCGCCACCGTTGCGCAGAGTCTCGGAGGCGGTATGCCTTCGACGGTTATGACTCTGAGGCATAAACATGCCGCAGAGTCATAACGCTCTCCGGACCTCTCGCCTCCGCGGCAGCCACCAGCAGGCCGACGAACCCGCGCGCTGGCGGACGAGCGGGCCGGCCCGTGGCGGGCGGGCTCGCGGGCTGGGCGCCGACGGCGTTTAGTGGCGCGCCACCCCGGGAACCGCTGAGGGATGGACCAGCAGGACGAGCAGCAGGCGACCATCTCGCGGATCACCACCGGGATGCCGGTGATCGACTCCGCCGGCACCGAGGTCGGCACCGTGGACCTCGTCCAGCGGGGCGACCCCAACGCGGTGACCGTGCAGACACCGACCGCCGACCCGGGCAGCAGCCTGGACGAGCTGATCGAGGCGACGGCGGTCGAGGAGCCGGACGTTCCGGCCGACCTGGCGGCACGGCTGCTGCACACCGGCTACCTGAAGGTGTCCACCGACTCGGCCGTCGGCGCCGTCTACGTGCCGGCCGACCGGATCGCCGCCGTCGCGGAGGGCCGGGTACGCCTCACGGTCGGCGTGGCCGACCTGCCGCCCGAGGAGTGACCGCCGGGTCAGTGATGTTGCGGCGTCCGGTCGGCGGGGATTGCAGCACTTCGCTGATCCGGTGTTGATCTGCCCGGGGAGGGCGGGACGGGCGCGGCTGGGCGGCGGTGGAAGAGCAGCAGCATCAGGCAGCCGGCGACCAGCCCCCAGAACGCACCGCCCACGCCGATCAGCGTCACCCCGGAGGCGGTCACCACGAAGGTGACCACGGCGGCCTCCCTGGTCGCCGGGTCGGTCACCGCGGCGGCGAGCGCGGTGGCGAGCGCACCCAGCAGGGCCAGGCCGGCGACCGCCTCGATGAGGATCGGCGGCGCGACCGCGACCAGGGCCGTGGCCACGCCGGCACCCAGCCCGAGCAGGGCCAGGCCGAGCCCGGCGGTGACCGAGGCGACCCACCGACGCTCCGGATCCGGATGGGCGTCGGGGCCGGCAGCCAGCGCGGCGGTGATCGCCGCGAGGTTCACCGCGTGCCCGCCGGCCGGGGCGGCCAGCAGGCTGGCCAGACCCGTGGCCCGCAGCGCCGCCCCGAACGGCGGCCGGTAGCCGTAGCCGACCAGCACCGCCATGCCGGGCACGTTCTGCGCCGCCATCGTGACCAGGAACAGCGGGAGGGCGAGCCCGACCAGAGCGGACGCGTTCCAGGCGGGCGCGGTCAGGACGAGCGACGGGGTCAGCGGGGCGCCGCTCAGCCCGGCCGGCGGCGCGGTCAGCGCGATCGCCACCACCGCCACCAGCAGCGCGCCGGGCACGGCCCAGCGGCGGGCGAACCGGTGCAGCAGCAGCCAGCCGAGCACCACCGGGCCGGCCACCCGGGGCAGCTCGACGAGCGCGCGGACCGGGGCGGTGCACAGGGGCAGCAGCACTCCGGCGAGCATCGCGCCGGCCACCGGCTTGGGGATCGCGGCCACCGCCCGGCCCAGCGGTGGGAAGAGCCCGGCCACGACGATCAGCGCCCCGGAGACGAGGAAGGCGCCCACCGCTACCGGCCAACCGCCCGTCGGCGGCCCGGTCGCCACCAACAGCGCCGCGCCCGGCGTCGACCAGGCCACGCTCATCGGGATCCGGTGCCGCCAGCCCAGCCAGGCGGCGGCGAGCCCGCACGCCACGCAGAGAGCGAGCAGGCCGGAGGCGGCCTGCGCGTCCGACGCACCCGCCGCGCGGAGCCCGGCCAGCACTACGGTGAACGAGCTGGCGAAGCCCACCAGCGCGGTCACGACGCCGGCCAGCACCGGTTGCGCCCGTCCCGCCATCCCGACCCCCCAAGCGTTCCGTTTACGGAACGACAGCGTGTAGCACGATAGCCGGGTGCCGCAGCCACCACCAGCCAGCCGTCCGGGCCTCGACGTGGAGCCCGCCGTCGTCGGCCGGCGGGTCCGTGCCCTGCGGGAGGAGCGGGGGATCTCGCTGTCCACACTGGCGCGGCTCGCCAGCGTCGGAAAAGCCACCCTCTCCGGCCTGGAGAACGGCACCCGCAACCCGACGCTGGAGACCCTCTGGGCGGTCACCGCGCAGCTCGGCGTGCCGCTCACCGCGCTGCTGGCCGAGCCGGCCGCCGAGCCCACCGTGCACGGCAGGGCGGTCACCGCCACCCTGCTGGAGGTGTTCGACGACACCGACGCGACCTACGAGCTGTACCGGATGCGCGTCGCGCCCGGCATCGTGCAGATCTCCCCCGCCCATCAACCGGGCGTCACCGAACACGTCACCGTGTTCGCCGGCGTACTGCGGGCCGGCCCGGCCGACGCGCCGCTGACCGCCCCGGCCGGCGGTCACCTGCGCTGGGTCTCCGACGTGCCGCACAGCTACGCGGCAGTGGGCGACGACGAGGTCGCCGCGAGCCTGCTGTTGCGCTATCCGCGCCGCTGAACCCGACTCAGTCCACCGGGGCGGGCACCGGCAGTCGGTGCCGGACCGCCCAGAGCGCCACCTCGGTACGCGACGCCGAGCCGGTCTTGCGCAGCAGGTTCGACACGTGCACGGTGACCGTACGCACCGAGATGCCGAGCGCCTTCGCCACCTGCTTGTTGGACATCCCGGCGACCAGGCAGCCCAGCACCTCGACCTCGCGAGCGGTCAACTCCGGATCGAGCGGCACGTCGACGACCGGATCGGCCGCCGACGCCGGAGCAGGCGGCGCGGTCGGCTGACGCGGGCCGGGCAGCCGCCGCAGCAACGCCTCCGGCCCCTCCGACGCGTGCGCGGCCAGCAGTTCGGTCAGCGCGTACGGGTTGCCGCCGGTGCACCGCCAGAGGGAGGTGACCAGCCGGCCGGACGGGGTGCTGCCCGCGTACACCTGGGTCAGCACCTCGGCGACCTCGGCCGGGCGCAGCGGGCCAAGATGTTGGCGGACGGCGCCGCGCACGCCGCTGAGGCGGGCCAGCGCGCGGCGGGTGAGGTCCGGCGCCACCGCGTCGGCCGGCGGTCGACTGGCCACCACCAGCAGGGCGGGCAGGGCGGCGACGGTGGCCAACTCGCCGACCAGGTTGACGCTGGCCGGGTCGAGCGCGTGCAGATCGTCCACCACCAGCACGGCCGGGCCGGCGCCGACCAGCAACTGGACGGTCCGCACGGCGAGGCGGAGCAGGGTGCCCGGCGCGTACCGCTCGCGGGGTGCGGTGGGCTGCTGGGCCAACCAGGCCAGCGCGTCCGACGGCAGGCCGAGCCGGCTGGTGTCCCGACCGGTGAGCACCGCCGCCAGCCAGTCGTACGGGGCCGGGCCGTGCACCCGAGCGGCACCGGAGAGGACCAGCGCGGGACGCGGCGCGAAGGCGTCCACGGCGGCCGCTACCAGCAGACTCTTGCCCACCCCCGCCGCTCCGGTGAGCACCGCGACGGCGGGCGCCGAGCGGCGTACGGCCGTCACGGCGGACCATGCCCGGTCGAGCTCGGCGAGCTCGCCGGCGCGTCCGACCATGGACACCGGCATCATTTCTCAACCCTACGCAGTAGTGCGTAGAGACGAAGGCAGGGTGTTCTTGGCAAGCTGACACCATGACGCTGATCCTCCGCTCGGTCATCCTCAACGACATCGGCCTGGTCCGCACCAACAACGAGGACTCCGCCCTCGCCGGTGACCGCCTGATCGCCGTCGCCGACGGCATGGGCGGGCTGCCCGCGGGCGAGGTGGCGAGCGAGATCGTGATCCGGATCCTGGACGAGCTGGCCCCGCCCACCGACCCGGACGGGGCCGCCGACGCCCTCCGTGCCGTGGTCAGCACCGCCAACCAGCGCATCCACGCCGCGATCACCGTCGACCCGGCCCGCGAGGGGATGGGCACCACGCTCACCGCCGCGCTGCTGGCCGGCGAGACGCTGGTGCTGGCCCAGGTCGGCGACTCCCGCTGCTACCTGCTGCGCGACGGGGAGCTGACCCAGCTCACCCGGGACGACACGTTCGTGCAGGCGCTGGTCGACCAGGGCACGCTCTCCCCCGAGCAGGCCCGGCACCACCCGCAGCGGTCCCTGGTGACCCGGGCCGTGCAGGGCGCCGACACCCCGCCGGCCGTCGGCGTGCTCACCGTGGTCCCCGGCGACCGGCTGCTGCTGTGCAGCGACGGGCTCTCCGACTACGTCGAGGACGAGGCCATCGCGACGACGCTGGGCATGTACGCCGACCGCCAGCAGTGCGGCGAGCAGTTGGTGAAACTCGCCCACCACGCCGGCGCCCCGGACAACGTCACCGTCGTCGTCTCCGACGTCACGACCCGCTGACCCACGCGGGCTGCTCGGCGGTCCCCGGGACCGGCCGCGCGGGTTCCGCCGGAGCCACTAGATAGTTGTGCCATCTAGCTGACACCGCTAGTGTCCGGCGGGTGGAATCGGACCGGCGCGGGCAGTGGCTGCGGGGGGTGCTCGACATCTGCGTACTGGCCCTGCTGGCCGAACGCGAGTCCTACGGCTACCAGCTCGCCCAGGCGCTCGACGCGGCGGGCGTCGGGCCGATCCAGGGCGGCACGCTCTATCCCGTCCTGCTGCGCCTGCAGAAGACCGGACTGGTGACCGCGCAGTGGCGGGAGGGCACCGCCGGGCCGGCCCGCAAGTACTACCGGCTCACCGACGACGGGCACACCGCGCTGCGCCAGGGCGGCGCCGCCTGGCTCACCTTCGTCCGGCCGGTGAACGACATCGTCACGAAGGGGGTCGCCCGGTGAACTCCGACGACTGGCTACGCGCGCTCACGGCCGAACTGCACCAGCGCCGGGTCGCGGCGGACGCCGCCCGGCACGTGGTCGCCGAGGCCGCCACACACCTGCGCGAGGGGGGCGGGGACCCCTGGGTCGTCTTCGGCCCGCCCCAGCACTACGCGAACGCGATCGTCGAGAGCATCGGTACCGCCCCCGGGCCACGGCCCGGGCCGGTGCGGCTGCACGCGAGGGGCATCACCAAACGGTACGGCCGACAGACCGTGCTGCGCGACGCGACACTTACCGTCCGGGCCGGACAGATCGCCGCAGTCGTCGGCGCGAACGGCTGCGGCAAGAGCACCTTCCTGCGGATCTGCGCCGGGCTGATCTCACCCGACAGCGGCGAGGTGACGGTCTCCGGGCGGCTCGGCTACTGCCCCCAGTCCGGTGGCACCGCCGACTTCCTGCTGCCCGACGAGCACTTCGTCCTGGTCGGCGCCGGCCAGGGCGTCGCCAGAGGGCCGGCCCGTCGCGCCGGCCGGGCGGCGGCCCGACAGCTTGGCTGGGAGGCGGGCGGCGCCGTGCAGGCCCGGCATCTCTCCGGCGGTACCCGTCAGAAGCTCAACCTGACGATGTCCGCGCTCAGCAACCCGGACGTGCTGCTGCTCGACGAGCCGTACCAGGGCTTCGACCAGGGCACCTACGTCAACTTCTGGGACCAGCTCAGCGCGCTGCGCGACGCGGGCACGGCGATCGTCGTGGTGACCCACCTGCTCAACCAACTCGACCGGGTGGACACCGTGCTCGACCTGACCCCGGCACACCAGTCCGGGCGGGTCGCGCCCGGCGTCCAGGGAGGCCACCCGTGAACCGGCTCGTCACCGTCGCCGAGATGACCCTGCGGGAACTGCTGCGGCGCCGAGGCGTACTCCTGCTGTTGTTGTTGATGCCGTTGACCTTCTACCTGATCCGACGGGACGCCTACCTCGGGCAGTCGGTCCGCTCGCTGCTGCTCGGCGTGGGCTGGGCGGTAAGCACCGCCGCGCTGTTCGCCACCACCGCCGCGCGGGAGCTGGAGCCGAGGCTGCGGCTGGCCGGCTACCGGCCGCATCACCTCTATCTGGGTCGGATGCTCGGCCTGTGGGCGGTCGGCCTGGTCATCTCCGTGCCGTTCTTCCTGCTCCCCATGATCGACGGCGCCGATCTGCGGTACGGCGGTCTGGCCGCGGCGCTGCTCTGCTCCGTCGGGGTGGCCGCGCCGTTCGGGATGCTGATCGGCGCGCTGTTGCCCCGCGAACTTGAGGGGACGCTCCTGCTGCTCACCGTGGTGACGGTGCAGATGCTTATCGACCCGGCCGGATCGGGGGCGAAGTTGACGCCGTTCTGGTCGAGCCGGGAGATCGCCACCTGGTCGGTGGACCACACCGACGACGGTTACCTCGCCCGGGGAGTGCTGCACGGCATCGTCGTCACCACTCTGCTCGCCCTCGGTGTGGCCTCCGTGGCCACCGTCCGGCTGCGCCGCCGTCGACACCTGCGGCACCTGCCCGTCGGCTGACGGGCGGCGGCACAGCGGGTCGGGCCGCGGTCGCCCACGGATCGGGCCAATCCGGTTGCTGTCACCTGGCCGGCGGGTTGAGATGGGCGGATGACCATCCGACGGGTGACCGCCGACGAACGTCTCACCACGAGTTTCCCGCTGGCCGCGTACGCCTTCGAGGCATCGCCGCTCAGTGCCGCCCGGGTGGAGGAGTTCCGCGACTACCTGCCCTACAACGAGGGCAACCGGACGCTGATCGTCGAGGAGGACGGCACCACGCTGGCCGCCGTCTCGGCCATCGGCATGCGGCAGAACCTGCGCGGGGTGGTGCTGCCGATGGCCGGTGTCGCCGGGGTGGCCACCCATCCGCTGGCCCGCCGGCAGGGGCACGTCCGCAGGCTCCTGCACCAGCTCCTCGACGAGATGCGCGACGAGGGGCACGTGCTCAGCGCGCTCTACCCGTTCCGGCCCAGCTTCTACGCGCGCTTCGGCTACGTGGGGCTGCCCAAGCCGCGTACGGTCGCCTTCTCCCCGGCCGACCTGGGCTCACTCGTACGCGCCGAGCTGCCCGGCGAGGTGGGCTGGGAGCGGATCGCCGCCGGTTATCCCGCGTGGCGGGCGTTCACCGAGCGCTGCCTGCAGACCCGGCACGGCTTCTCGGTGTTCCCGGACCACCGGGCGGCCGGCCTGCGTGACCGGGACGAGTACTGGCTGGTCACCGCCCGGGTGGCCGGTGAGGTCACCGGCGCTGTCACGTATCGGATCGACGACCACGGCGGCACGCTGATCGGCAACGAGCTGCTGGTCGTCGACCCCCTCGCCCGTACGCTGCTGTTGCAGTTCTTCGCCCGGCACGTCGACCAGGTCGGGCGCGTCACCGTCCAGGTCCCGCCGGACGAGTTGCCGGAGCTGTGGCTGACCGACCTGGACGTGCACGTCGAGGCGCGGGCGGGCCGGCCGGGCTCGTCGGCACCGATGGCCCGGCTGCTGTCGCTGGACGCGCTGCACGGGCTGCCCGCCGGCCCGGGCCGGGTCCGGATCGAACTGACCGGGGACCGGTGGCTGGCCGGCACCCATCTGCTCGACGGTACGACCGGCGCGCTGGAACTGGTCTCCGACGACGACGGCCGCACGCCGACGGCCACGCTGACGGCGGCCGGGCTGTCCGCCCTGGCGTACGGGGTGCTGGACCCGGCCGAGCTGCCGTTGCGAGGGCTCGGCGACGTGCCGGCCGACGCCGCCACCGAGCTGCGCGACATCTTCGGGCGCCGGGTGCCGTACCTCTTCGCCGACTTCTGAGCGCGGTTTGCCGACCTCGGTCCGGCGGGTACGGTCCCCGGAATGCCGGAGTGGTTGCAGGCGGGTGGTTGGGGATTGCTGGCCGGGTCGGCCCTGCTGATCGGGGCGGTGGTCGGCTTCTTCGCCCGGGTGCCGCAGCGGATCACCGCGTCGATCATGGCGTTCGGCGCGGGGGTGCTGCTCTCCGCCGTCTCGTACGAGCTGATCGCGGTGGCCCACGAGCAGGGCGGGATGCTGCCCACCGTGCTCGGCGCGGCCGGTGGCGCGGTCGTCTACACCCTGGCCAATGTGGGCCTCGCCCGACACGGCGCGCGAAACCGCAAGCGCTCGGGCGACCAGCAGCCCTCCGAGGGCGAGCAGCCCGGCTCGGGGTCGGCGATCGCGGTCGGGGCGCTGCTGGACGGCGTACCGGAATCGGTCGTGATCGGCGCCAGCCTGCTCAGCGGCGGCGCGGTCAGCCTGGTCACCGTGGCGGCGGTGTTCCTCAGCAACGTCCCGGAGGGGCTGTCCAGCGCGGCCGGCATGCGTCAGGCGGGTCGCACCCGGCGGTACGTCTTCCTGCTGTGGACCGGGATCGCGCTGATCAGCGGTGTGGCCGCGCTGCTCGGCAACACCCTGCTGGGCGGCGCACCGCCGGAGGTGCTGGCCGCCATCACCGCGCTGGCCGCCGGCGCGATCCTCGCCATGATCACCGACACGATGGTCCCGGAGGCGTTCGAGAGCGCCCACCTGTTGGTCGGCCTCATCACGGTCGCCGGCTTCCTGACCGCGTTCGCCCTGTCCCACGCCTGAACGCGCCGGGTCTTCGGGGCCGGCTCGGCTGTCGCGCCACGCGACGTGGCTTAGCGGCGCATTAAGCCGGCACGGCGGATTCGTCGCGACGCCGTCGGGGCTCCTAGCATCATCCGGTGCGCATGACGTCGCTTGCCGCTCTGCTCGTCCTCGGTGTCGCCACCGTGACCCTGCCCGCCTGCGGGTCCACCGATCCGGCTCCGGCCGGCGCGTCGGCCACCCCGCAGGCCACGCCGGACACCCCCTCGACGGGCGACCAGGGTGTCGCACCGGCGGGCCGGGACGGTCTCGGCGGCCCCGGGGCCAGCGCGAGCCCGAAGCCGACCACCTCGGCCGCCAAGGCGCTCGCGGCTGGCAACCCGAACGGCCACGCCACCGTGCCGACCGAGGCGCGCGCGGTGGACACGTCGAAGCCGACCCGCACCATCGGCACCGGCACGCCGGCGAGCTGCACCTCGGCGGCGGTGGTGAAGGCTGTGGCCGCCGGGGGCGTCATCACGTTCAACTGTGGACCGGCCCCGGTGACGATCAAGATGGCCGCCACCGCGAAGGTCCGCAACGCCAACGGGCCGAAGATCGTGCTGGACGGCGGCGGCAGGGTGACGCTGAGCGGCCAGGGGCAGCGCCGCATCCTCTACATGAACACCTGCGACGAGGCCCAGGGCTTCACCACCTCGCACTGCCAGAACCAGGACCACCCGCAGCTCACCGTGCAGAACCTGACCTTCGCCGACGGCAACTCCACCGGCGACCGGACCGAGGGCGGCGGCGGGGGCGCGATCTTCGTCCGCGGCGGGCGGCTCAAGGTGGTCAACTCACGCTTCGTCGACAACCGCTGCGACCGCACCGGCCCCGACCTGGGTGGCGCGGCCGTCCGGGTGCTCAGCCAGTACGACAACAAGCCGGTGTACGTCGTGAGCAGCACCTTCGACGGCGGTTCCTGCTCGAACGGAGGGGCGCTGAGCAGCATCGGCGTGTCCTGGGTGGTGCTCAACAGCCTGCTGCGGAACAACGAGGCGATCGGCAGCGGCGCCAACCCGGCCAAGTCGGGTACGCCCGGCGGCGGCAGCGGCGGCGCGATCTACTGCGACGGCAATGAGTTCACCGTACGGATCGCCGGCACGATCATCGAGAACAACAAGGCCAACGAGGGCGGCGGCGCGATCTTCTTCGTCAGCAACAACCGCACCGGCACGATGAAGATCGAAAACTCGACGCTGCGCCGCAATCCCAGCGGCAAGTTCGAGACCCCCGGCTACCGCGGCATCTTCTTCCTGGGCGCCCGCAACCCCGAGGTGATCGGCCCCAAGCCCGCCTGACCCCCGGTTGGTGGTGCCTGCGGCCTGATCGCCTGCCGGCTGCCGGCCTGCCGGCCTGCCGGAGGTGATCAAGAGGTTCGGGTCACCGAGGCCGGGTTTTCTGACCCAAAGCTCTTGATCACCGCGTCAGTAGGGGTTCTTTTCGCCTGGCGGGTGGGCGCGCAGGAGGCCGGCGGGGCGGCCGGGCAGGGTGCGCGCCGCGGAGAGCGGCGGGCTGGCCGTGTGCTCGCCACCGGCCATGCCGGCGAACAGCTCCTTGAGCGCGGTCAGAGCATCGATCTTGGGTACCCAACCCAGCTCGGTCTCGGCCCGTTCGCTGGACATCAGCGGCGCGTTCAGGCCCAACTCGACCCAGCCCGCGTCCACCGGCTGCAACCGCGCCCGCCAGGTCAGGGTCGCCGCCACCCGCAGCACCGGAGCGGCGACCGGCACCGTCCAGCCGTGGAAGTGCCGAGCCACCAGCTCCGGGGTCAGCACCGGGTCCGCAGCGACGTTGAACGCGCCGCGCGCATCACCCAGAACCGCCCTGGCGTACGCGTCAGCCACATCGTCGGCGTGGACCGCCTGCATCCGCAGCCGTCGGTTGGTCGGCACCAGCGGTATCCGGCCGAAGCGCAGCAGTCGCACCGGTGCCAGCGGGCCGAGAAAATAGCGGGTGATCTCCGTACCGGCGTCCCGCTGGAAGATCAGACCGGGCCGCAGCCGAACCACCCGCAGCGTCGGGTGCTCTCGCTCCAGCCCGTCCAGCAGCGCCTCGACCTCGGCCTTGTGCTCGCTGTACGACGAGCCGGGGACCCCGGTGGCTGGCCACCGCTCGCTGATCGGGTGGTCCTTCGGGCCGGGCGCGTACGTGCCGACCGACGAGGCGTACACCAGGGTGGGCACCCCGGCCCGCGCCACCGCCTCGAACACCGCCCGGCTGCCGTCGACGTTCGTCCGGCGCAGCACCCGCTGGTCGTGACTGGGTTGGATCTGCCAGGCCAGGTGCACCACCGCGTCCGCTCCCGCGAACACCTCGGCGAGCTGGCCCGCCGCGCCCGGCGCACCGATGTCGCAGGAGTGCCACTCCACCTGGTCGTACGGCGTACCGGCATCCGGGCCGGGCAGTCGGCGAGCCACCCCGGCCAGCTCCACGCCGCGCTCCCGGCGCAGCCGTCGCAGCAGCGCCGTACCGACGTTGCCGCTCGCCCCCACCACCACGATCCGCATGCCCGACCCCGTACCCGTCCAGCAGCCGGTCAACCGCCCCGCGCGCCGCGCCCTTGATCAAAATCGGCTTCCTGCATCTCGGGGTATCGGCGTGGGCGGGACAGCCCGACTTCCCTGAACCCGAGTCGATCAAGGGCGCGGCGAGTCGCGGACCCAGCCGTGCTTCTCCTTGCCAGGGCGACCGAGGGTGGCCGCCAGGCAACGCGGGCCGATCCAGCCCACCGCGTCCGCCTCGGTGAGCACGTCGGTACCCAGGTAGTCGAAGCGCACGTGCGGAAAGCGGCGCAGCCGGGTCCGGCTGAGCGCCAGCCCGCAGACGGTCTGGTTCTGGCCGGGCAGCCAGGCATGCACCCTGCCGCCCGGCTGACGTACGCCGTCCGGCCCGATCTCCTCCCCGGAAGCCGCCACCGCCGGGCTGCCGCTCGCGCTCATGCCCGTCCCCATTCCCCAGCCGTCCCCCGCCATGCGCGGCGTGCGGTCGGCGTGATCCACTCCACCTCCCCGACGTGGCGGTATCCGTCGCCCCGGACACCGCCACATCGCCGACCTGGTGTTGATCACCTGGGCTCACCAGGCATCGACGGCCGACTGGAAGCCGAGAGTCAACGACGCTGACTGTCAGGTAACCTGAGCGCGCGGGCCGCTAGCTCAATGGCAGAGCTGTGGACTTTTAATCCATAGGTTCAGGGTTCGAGTCCCTGGCGGCCCACCGAAACGGATCCCCAAATCAAGGGGTGCAAGGTCGCAGAAGTGCAGCGCACGGCCGATGTCGTGGCCGCGCTGCCGTACGGCGGCCGGATTTGCGAGGGTGGTGGATTCGCGGGTCAGTTCTGGCCAGGGCTTGCCACGGGTAGTCCTGCTTCCTGGGCGCATTCGAGTAGCCGCCGGTCGTAGGTGACGAAGGCGGTGAGTGCTGTGCCGGACTCGTTGGTCAGCACTTGGGCGGTGGCCAGGTGGATGGCGTCGAGGCTGCGGAGCGTCGGCTCGGCGAACGCGGCTGCGGTCGCACGGATCGTGCTGTCGATCTCCAATCGGAACAGCCGTCCGACGGCAGCCGGCACTCCGATCAACGCCTGCGGAGCTGATCGGCGCAGCGCTCCGGGCACCTCCACCTCAACGAGAGCGGAAGAGACCAGCGGCACGTCGTCATGCTTGTTGAGCCACGAGACAAGGTCGGCGCTGCACATCTCCTGCCGAACCAGCTTGACGACGGCAGCTGAATCGAGATAGATCACCAGCGCTCCTCGTCACGCATCGCAGCGAGCGAGGCAGCCACGTCCACATTTTCGTCACCGAGCTTAGGTGGAAGTGGCACAGAGCCGCCGCCGGTGGGGGCGACGGCTCGCCCTGCCGCTACCAACTTGGCCAGCACCGACCTGTCGTCGCCCACCGGAACAAGCCGGGCGATCGGGTGTCCGCGATCGGTGATTTCGACGGTCTCGCCGCCACTCACCCGAGCCAACACCTGGCTCGTGTTCTGGTTCAGCTCCCGGACACCGATGCGTTCCATGGACACGAGTGTAGAACAAGATGTTCTACGGAGCCAGTTTGTGGCCCCATCCGGGCTGCCCGTTCGCCGGCCAGAACTTGACGGGTACGAGCAGCGCGGCTACCAGGCAGGCGCGCCCGAGCCACCAGCCGGCACCGCGCCGTTGGACCTCGGTCACCTCAGCACGACCTGAGGAGTCGCGCGGACCCCAGAGAACATCGGCCACTGCGGCGGCAGCATCATCGGAAGCAGCCGAGAAGTAGCCACAAATAAGGCCCACGGCGCGAATCATGCCAGCAGCCCGAAGCGCGCGGCAGTCCCTGCCGTGTCCGGTGCGTGCCCGCTAAAGGAGTCACCAGGGCCAATAGGGTCACTCGCTCATTGACCCACTCCCATGCCAAGTGTCCAGCTGCCTGCCAGCGCGGGCCGTACCCGGTGGAATAGCTGACGAGGGCTACGAAGCCGGCCGCGAGGGCCTTGGGACGTAGCGGCGCAAGCACGTAGCGGCGCAACCACGGCCGGCATCCGCCCAGGTCAGCCCGAGCAGCCGAACCGGATGTACCCAACCCCGTGCCGGATCAACGGACCTCGTAACTCCCGGTGCTCCGATAGACGCCGGGTTCGAATTCCTGACTCAGAACCCCGTGCCCGGTCAGGACGACTTCGGTGCGCTCCTCAGACGCCGCAGCCAACTCCTGCGGCTCCTGCGGCGCGGGTGGCGCGGGCGGCACGCGGCGCGGGTAGAGATTGCGCAGGAACCTCTCCACCGGGTGTTCGACCCAGCGGTAGCAGGCCCAGGTTAGCGCGATGCCCATCACCGCCCAGATCAGGAGGACCTTGAGGTTCGACCAACCCGCGGAGCTGGGCGTCACCGGGCCCATCAGCCAGTGGATGACCGACAGGTGGACCAGGTAGAAGGCGTAGGACCAGGCGCCCAGGGCGACAAGTGGTTTGCTCCGGAAGATCGAGGGCCGCCCGGAGATGTCGCGGATCGCTGCCGCGAGCACCACCAGTACGCAGGCGGGCACCAGACCCTGCTGCGACCAGTGCGCACCCCACCAGCCCTGCCGGGCACCCGCCCACAGCAGCAGCACCGATGCGGGCACCGTTGACAGGGCGAGCCACAGATTGAGTTTCGGCCGCCATCCGCGGAGCAGCGCGGCGGCGGCGATCATTCCCAGCAGGAATTCGATGAATCGGATCGGTGGGAAGCGGAGGTACCAGGAGAGCTGGATCCAGTACTGCTTCGGGTCGATCAGATCCTGCACGAAGAACCAGTAGGCCCACTCAATCAACAGGCCGGCCGCCGCGATGATCGCGAGCGCCGGCAGCCGCAGCCGCAGCAGTGGCCGGATGACGAACGGGAAGAGCAGGTAGAAGAAGGCCTCGCAGGAGACCGACCAGGCCACCGGGTTGGCGACGAGGAAGTCCGCCGGGCGAAACCACGACTCGGTCAGCGACAGGCTCAGCAGAGTGCGCTTCCAGCTGTCGTGTCAGACCTGGTCGAAGCTGACCCAGGCGATGATGGTGCTGACCACGAGCGCGGGCCACACTCGGGTGAACCGGCGCCAGTAGACGTCCCGGTGCCCACTGCCGGAGAGAACGACCAGGTCAGCACGAAGCCCGAGAGAACTAGAAGAACGTGACCCCGGCGTCGCCGAACCGGAAGAAGTCGCCAACCTTGATGCCGTAGACGGCGGGCAGCTTGATGATCTGGTTCGCGTGGAACAGGAACACGGCGAACGCGGCGAACCAGCGCAACCCGGTCAGTGATTCGACCCGAGGCATGCGTTCTTTGGGAGGGTTCATCGTGATCTGGCACCTTTTGAGGGGGCATCGGCCTGACCGAGGGTCGGCTGGCGCTCCAGGCATAATGCCAGGCTTCCATCTGCCCTGACAGAGGGGCCGGGCCGCGACCAGCCTTGAAGTCGACTCCGCCGTCACTCCCGTCGGGCGGCTCCACCGAAGGCGTACGTCACCAGGCCCGTGACTGCCAGGACGGCCGCGACCGCCGCCGCCGGCCGGCTGGTGTGGGGTTGCCCCTGCCAGGTGGCGAGCGCGCCCCACGTGCTCGGCTGGGGAAACATGGCGGCGACGACCGCCCAGCCCATGGGGAGGAACCAGGCGCGGGCCGCGCCCACGACCGCCGCGCAGAGGGCGGTCAGGCCCAGCAGGCCGGCGGAATCGCGGACCACGAGCGCGGCGGGGCCGAAACGGGCGCCGGTGAGCTGGGTGGCGAGCAGCACGACGAGTACGAGCGCCAGCGCGGCCAGCAGATGCACAGCTCGGCGCCACGGCCAGTGCAGTGCGGCCGTGCGTTCCAGGTCTTCGTCCGGGGCGGCCAGCGTGGTCGACAGGACCGCCACCATCAGCATGACCGTCAGCACGACGAGCAGGAGGATGGCGTCGCGTTCCTTCGCGAGGGCCAGCCACAGCGCCCAGATCAGGGCTGCGGCGCCGACGGAGGCGGCCAGCGCCAGGGGTACGCGTCGTGCGCGCAGGTGCAGGGTCATCGCGACAGCAGTCCGGTCGGGTCCTGGCAGGCCAGGATCGCGTCGCGTACCGCAGTCACGCGGGACATCGCCTCCGGTGCGGGTAGCTTCTGCAGGCCCTGCCACAGGGTGACCGCCTCGGCGTTGAGCTGCGGTTCTTCCTCGATCATCTCGGGGATCACGCCGACGTCGGAGACCGGCTCGCGGCCGAGCAGGTGGTAGGCGGCTGCCCGTTCGACCGCGCCGTTGCGCTCGCATTCCAGGTTGCCGTACCCGGTGCCCAGGCCGAAGACCATCTCGGGGACCACGGCGTCGGCGTGGGCCAGGCCGCCGTGGTCGTCGATCCGGACGTCGATCGTGACGATGTCCGCGTCGCGGACGGGCGCGTCCTCGATGAGGTAGGCCCGCCTGTCCTCGTGCGCCTGCGTGGGGGCGTCCGGCATTTGCGCGAGGACGGCCAGGCCCTGGCGGGCGAGTGGGGTCAGCGCGTCCAGCACGTTCGCGTTGACGCGGGTGACGCAGACCTTCGGCGCGTCGTCGGTGCAGACGAGTTCGCGGGCGACGGGGTCGACCGGTGCGACGAGCGCGGCCTCGTCGCGGGGGACGATCGCCGCTGCGACGCCGAAGCCGAGCAGCACCGGCAGCGCGGCGGCCACCGAGGCTCGTCGGCCACCGGCGACCAGCAGGAGTACGCCGGTCAGCGCGAGCCCGCCCATGAAGAGGGCGAGCACGGCGGTCACCCGTGGGTCGATGGTCTGGAACGGGTAGAACGGGCTGCTGCCGTAGGCGGGCGACAGAATGGCGCCCACCCAGTCCGGTCGCATGATCGCGGTGAAGAAGACCAGCAGCACACCGGCCACGGCGAGCACGGGAGCGGTCACCAGAGTGGGCAGCAGCCGCCCGATGCCCAGGCCGAGCCAGGCCGCCGCGACGAGGCAGAGCGCGCCGACCAGCGTGATGGCGACGACGTCCGGCGGGAAGTAGGCGGCGGTCGAGGCGATCCGCATGCCGCCCGCGCCGACCACGAACAGGAAGGCGAGCCCGACCGACGCCCCCATCGCGACGAGGACCGGCAGCATCCGGCGAGCACGGGACCGGGGTGTGGTGGCGAACAGTTCGCCGACCTTGGCCCGGTGCTCGCGGCGGCCCTGCCACGCTCCGGCGGCCAGGGCGATCGGCCACAGCAGGATCATGTATTCCTTCACGGTCAGCGCGAGGGACATCCAGCCCTCCGACCAGCGTCCCGGGGCGGTGTAAAGGGCGGCGACGCCGACCGTCAACGTGATCAGGGCGGCGCCGGCCGCGGCGGAGCGCCGCAGTTCGATCCCGAGGACGCTCATCGGGCGGCCTCCGCGAGGTGGCGGCGGAGCAGAGCCGAATAGCCGCGTTCGGCGGGGCTGTCGCCCGGGTGGTGTTCGTCGCCCTGCGCGGCCAACGCGGCTGGTGTGCCCTGCCACACCAGCCGACCCTCGTTGATCAGCACGACCTCGGTGCAGGCGGCGACCACGTCCTCGACGAGGTGGGTGGAGACCAGTACGCAGGCGTCCGTACCCAAATCGCGCAGCAACTCGCGCAGGTCGAGGCGCTGCTCGGGGTCGAGGCCGACGGTCGGCTCGTCCAGCAGCAGCACCCGCGGATCGTTGACGATGGCCTGGGCGACGCCGGCCCGGCGCAGCATCCCGCCGGAGAGTGTCCGGAGGCGGGCGTCGGCCTTGGCACTGAGCCCGACGCGGTCGATCGCGCGCTGGGTTGCAGCCGGGATGTCGGGCTTCGGCATCTCCTTCAACCAGGCCAGGTACGACACGAACTCGCGCACGGTGAACCGCGGGTAGTGGCCGAAGTGCTGCGGCAGGTAGCCCAGCGCACGCCGGGCCTGGCGCAGGTCGGCGCGGCCGTCGACCGGACTGCCGAGCAGGGTGAGTCGACCTCCGGCCGGCTTGAGCACCGTGGCGAGGGCACGCATCAACGTCGTCTTGCCCGCGCCGTTGCGCCCCAGCAGACCGTGCACGCCGGTGGCCAGGCTCAGGTCGAGCCCGTCGACGGCCAGGTGACGCCCGGCCCGCACCTTCAGCGCTTCGGCGTGAATTGCCCAGGGGTGGATGGTGGCGGCCGTTTCGGCCGTACTCACCGCTCGCATGGTGGTTCCCTTCAGAACGAGGTGAGGCGCCGGAAGCTGTTGGCGCGCAGGAGGGTCAGGGCAGCCAGTACGACCGTGACGACGGCCCACCCGCCGGTGGCCGCCGGTTGCAGGAGCACCGGCAGTTCGGCGGTGGCGAGGCTGGGCGCGACCACGGCGGCGGCCCAGGCCGCCATCAGGCCGATCGCGGCGCGTTGGACGCCGACGAGGGAGCCGAGCAGCAGCGTGGCGGCGGTGAAGGCCAGGCACGGCAGCAGCATCAGCGCGGGGTTCGCCCGGCTGGCGCCGAGGGCGGCGAACGCGGCGAGCACCGGGATGACCAGGACGAGCACCACGGCGGTACGGCGCAGCAGCATCGTCAGCCCGGCCGAGGGGGTGCCGACGATCAGCTCCCAGGCCGGGTCGACGCGTCTGCTCCAGGCGGCCGCGACCCCGGGCAGCGGCGCCAGGGGCGCGAGCAGCAACACGATCGACGGCAACTCGGACAGGAAGTACGTGAGCAGGGCCGCGCTGCCGAGCACGCCGGCGGTCATGGCGACCCACGGCAGCAGCGCCGTCACGAACCAGCGCTGGCGCAGCGGCGTACGGAAGAAGCTCCTGGATCGTGGGGCTGGGCCGGCGGCGATCCCACGGTCGACGGCTGCCGCGACCTCGGCGACCAGGGCGCGCGACTCGGCCGTGGTGCTGCCGGCCAGGCGGGCGCGGCAGTCCGCGCAGCCCTCCAGGTGCACCTCGATCGACCAGACGGTCGCCTCGTCGAGGCCGGGGTCGCCGTCGGCGTAGCGGTCGATCTCGTTCAGGGTCGGATGCGTGGTCATGACAGGGCCTCCCGCAGGACGATCCGGGCGCGGCGGATCCGGGACTTGACGGTGTTCTCGGGCACGCCCAGCAGCACTGACGTCTCGCGGACGGTGAAGCCGTCGAGGACGGTGGCGCGCAGCACCGCGCGGACCTCGGGCGGCAGCACGGCGAGGGCCTGTTCGAGTTCCTGCCCGACCCGGCCGGCGAGCACCTCGTCCTCGGCGGCGGGCACGACCGTCTCGACCGGGTGCACCTGCGGCATCCGGGCCTGCCGGGAGCGACGCCGGAACGCGTCGACCAGGCGGTGCGCGGCGATGGTCCACAACCAGCCGACGGCGCTGCCGCTGACCTGGTCGCCGGCGAAGCTGCCGGCCGCCCGCCACACCGTCAGGTAGGTCTCCTGCAGGACGTCGGCGACCACGTCCGGGTCGGCGCACCGACGCCGCAGCCGCACCTCCAGCCAGGGTGCGGTACGCCGGTAGAGCTCGTCGAAGGCCCGCCGGTCACCACGGGCCACACGGCGTACGAGTTCCTGCTCGTCGGTTGCGTCCAGACTTCGTCTCACATGAGGTAAGACGACGACCTCCTCGTGATCGGGTCCCGTATCGGTGTGAACGCCGTCACCAACGTCGGCCCGGTCGGACGCCAATGGCGTTGCACAGCCCCCGGGTCGGCTGATTAGGTTGACGCCATGTCCAGCTCGCACGCGTTCCCGACGGCGTCCCCTGACGTCCTGTTCGGCGCGCTGCGACGCCGGCGGTCCTGCGACCGCCCGCGCTGAGCATTCCTCACCTGCGACCGGCGGATCGAGCCGCCGGTCCCACCGATCGTCCTCGGTCCGCCGCCGCATCCCCTTCCGGTGATCCGCGAGCGGCGGATCCGAGCGAGATCGGCGTACCCATGGATCTGGAAAAGCTGCTGACCGACCGGCTGGCGCCGGCGTTCGCGACGGTGGCCGGCGTACCGGTGAACCCGGTCGTGCGGCGGTCACCGCGCGCGGACTTCCAGTCCGACGCGGCGCTCGCGCTGGCCCGGCGGCTCGGCCGGCCGCCGCGTGCCGTCGCCGCCGAGGTGCTGGAACACGCTGACCTGGCCGACGTCTGCAGTGTCGCCGAGGTGTCCGGGCCGGGATTTCTCAACCTGACGGTCGCCAACCCGGCCCTGGCCAAGCTGGTGTCCGGGCTCGCCCGCGACCCGCGGCTGGGTGTGCCGGTGGCCGCCGAACCGGAGACCGTGGTCATCGACTACTCGGCGCCGAACGTGGCGAAGGAGATGCACGTCGGCCACCTGCGCTCGACGGTCATCGGCGACGCGGCGGCCCGGCTGCTCGAGTGGCTGGGGCACCGGGTACTGCGGGCCAATCACCTGGGCGACTGGGGCACGCCCTTCGGCATGCTGATCGAGCATCTGGCCGATCTGGGCGAGGCCGAGGCCGCACACGAGCTGTCCATGGGGGACCTGGACTCGTTCTACAAGGCGGCTCGGGCCAAGTTCGACGCCGACGAAGCGTTCGCCGAGCGGTCCCGGCTGCGGGTGGTGGCCCTGCAGGGCGGCGACGAGGTGACGCTGCGGCTGTGGCGGCTGCTGGTGGAGCAGTCCGAGCGGTACTTCATGACCGTGTACGACAGGCTCGACGTGACCCTCACCGAGCGGGACTTCCGCGGCGAGAGCAGCTACAACGACCTGCTCGCCCCGGTGGTCGAGGAGTTGGAGCGGCTCGGTCTGCTGCGGGAGAGCGACGGGGCGGCCTGCGTGTTCCCGCCCGGCTCGGTGGGCCGGGACGGCGAGCCGCTGCCGCTGATCGTCCGCAAGTCCGACGGCGGGTACGGCTACGCGGCCACCGATTTGGCGGCGATCCGGCAGCGGACCGGCGCGCTGGGCGCGACCCGGCTGCTCTACGTGGTCGGGCTGCCGCAACGGCGGCACTTCGAGTTGGTGTACGCCGTCGCCGCACAGGCCGGCTGGCTGGCACCGCCGGCCCGGGCCGAGCATGTCGGGTTCGGTTCGATCCTCGGGTCGGACGGGCGGATGCTGCGCAGCCGGGCCGGCGGGTCGGTGAAGCTGGTCGGGCTGCTGGAGGAGGCGATCGCTCGGGCCACCGCGCTGGCCCGAGACCGGAATCCGGAACTGGGCGAGGCGGAGGCGGCCGAGGTGGGCCGGGCGGTCGGCATAGGCGCGGTCAAGTACGCCGACCTGTCCAACGACCGGCATCGGGATTACGTGCTCGACTGGGAGCGGATGCTGTCCCTGGACGGCAACACCGCGCCCTACCTCCAGTACGCGTACTCCCGGGTCCAGTCGATCTTTCGGCGGGCCGGAGTGGCGGCCCGGCCGAACGCGGCCGTCTCGCTGGTCGAGCCGGCGGAGCGGGCACTGGCCTTCGAGCTGGTCGGCTTCGGCCGGGTGGTCGGCGAGGTGGCGGAGAACCTCGAGTTCCATCACCTCGCCAGCTACCTGTACCGGCTGGCCGCGGCGTTCAGCGCGTTCTACGAACGGTGCCCGGTGCTGCGGGCCGAGGAGCCGGTCCGGGACAGCCGGCTGGTGCTCTGCGACCTGACCGCCCGGGTGCTCGGACAGGGCCTGCAGCTGCTCGGCATCCGGACCTCTGAACGCCTGTGAGCACGCCCGCCCCCCGTACTGCCCGGTCACGTTCATGGCGCGCTCGGAGTTGACGTAGTTATCCTCTTCGAGTGCTGGTCCGTGTGGAGATCGTTGACACGAGTCCGGCACTGCGAAGGGACTTTTCGACATGCCCCGTGTGGTACCGGCAGTCATCCGCGCGCTTGACGTCCTCGAACTGTTCCTGGATTGTCCCCAACTGTCGGCCCGTCAGGTGATGGAGCGACTCGACCTGCCCCGCACCACAGTCCACGAGCTGCTCGTCACGCTCGAGGCTCGCTCGTATCTGATCTCCGTACCGGGCCAGCCGGTGCAGTATCGGCTCGGCATGCCGCTGTTCCAGTTGGGCGCGGCGTTCGCGGGCCGGCTTGATCTGGTACGCGAGGCGCAGGGCGTCGTGCGGGACGTGGCTGCCAGGTGTGACGAGGCGGTCCATGTGGCGGTGCTCGACGGCGCCGATGTCATCTACCTCGTCAAATTCGACAGCACGCACCCCGTTCGGATGGTGTCCGGTGTCGGGCTGCGGCTGCCGGCGCACTGCACGGCGGTCGGCAAGGTACTGCTGTCGGCCCTCGATGAGGCGGACCTGGACGCCGTCCTGTCGAAGGATTCGCTGCCGGGGATGACGCCGACCAGCATCACCGATCCGGACCTTCTCCGTGCGCATCTCGAACGCGTCCGCACGGAGGGTGTCGCGGTCGACGTCGGCGAATCGGACAGCGCGATGCGCTGCGTCGCGGCGGCGATCCGGGACCACTCCGGTGCCGTCATCGCGGCGATGAGCCTGTCCGCGCCGATCATCCGCTGGACGCCTCAGGTGCAGGTGGAGTGGACCGGGCTGGTTCGGGAGGGCGCTGCCGCGCTGTCGGCTCGCATGGGCTACCGGGCCCAGTCTCGATAGCCGACCTCCCGCTTTCGGCTCGAAACAACATCGAGACATTGACATAACTTAGTGCGCTGCTCTAGCGTCGCGACCACTCGCTCCGGTATATCGAACTTAGTTCGAAATCTCGAACGGCGGTGGTCCCGTGACCCGACCGAACTGGAACGTCAGCACCACCATCTCGGCCCGGTCGCCGATCGCCTCACAGAAACCCAACTGGAACACAACCATCGCGGTGTCCGCCAGGTGAGCCTTCGGCGTGCAGCCGTGCGCGGGAAATGAAGGAGGCGAATGTCCATGGAGGAAAATTCGGCGTGGTCTCGGCGCGGCTTTCTGGGGGTGGGGGTGGGAGTGCTCGGCGCGACCGGCCTGGCCGCGTGTGGGGGCAGCTCCGAATCGCCCAGCAAGGTGCAACCGGACGTTCCACCGGAGCTGATCGACGCCGCGTCGTCGATGAAGGGCTCCTCGATGGGGATGCTGTCCCAGAAGCTGTACTCGACGGCGGCGAACGAGGCCCTCGACAGCTCGATCAAGAAATTCGCCGACACCACCGGCACGAAGATCGAGAACAGTCTGGTCCAGGCCGACGCCGGTGACGTGGTGGCCAAGATCGACGCCGAGGTCAAGGGCGGAGTGGCGCGCGACCTGGCGTTCATGACCGACTCACGGTTCGTCGCGCAGTTCCAGGCGCTGGGCGACCTGGAGGACGTGACGGACGTCGTCCAGGCGCTGACGGCCACGTACGGCGAACCCTGCGCCGAGGCCAAGAACTTCTGCGTCTTCGACGGCAGGTGGTTCGCGATCCCGTACCACTTCATCGGGATCGGATCGTTCCTGCGCAAGGACTGGATGCAGGACAAGGGCATCTCCCCCAAGGACATCTACAGCTGGGAGGAGCTGCGGGACGTCTGCCTGGAGATCTCCGATCCGGGCAAACGCCGGTTCGGCTGGGGCATGACGGTGAACCGGTCGGGCGACGCCAACGGCATGATCGAGGCGCTGATCAACGCGTACGGCGGGTCGATCGCCTCCAACGACGGCCGGAAGGTCACGTTCGACTCACCGGAGACGGTGCAGGCGGCGACCTTCCTCGGCGACATCTACACCAATCCCAAGTACAAGCCGATGCTCCCGCCGGGGATCGCGAGCTGGACCGACACCAGCAACAACGAGAACTGGCTCGCCGGGATCCTGGGCTACACCCGCAACCAGTTCAGCGTCTACGCGGACTCCCGGACCAAGAAGAACCCGGTGTACGCCAACACCCACGTGTTCTCCGACTGCATCGGGCCGGCGACCAACAATCCCCTGCTGCTCGGCCAGTCGCAGGGCTTCGTCGTCTTCAAGGGCGCCAAGAACCCTCAGCTCGCCAAGCTCCTGGCGCAGTACCTGGTCAGCGCGCCCGCGCTGCTCGGCGTGGCGAAGGAGGCGCCCGGCCTGGTGATGCCCGCCTGGGAGAAGGTCTGGGACGCCGACCCGTTCTTCACCAGCGGCGACCCGGCGTTCCCCATGCTGCGCAAGATCACCGAACTGAAGCTGCCGTTGAACACGAAGAACGGCCTGACCTTCCCGCAGAAGGCCAGCGCGGGCCAGCAGGCCGTCGGCGCGGCCTACGTCCTCACCGACATGATGCAGCAGATCGTGCAGGGCACCGCGCCCGCGCAGGCCGTGAAGGCCGCCCACGCGAAGATGGTGCAGATCTTCAACCAGCAGGGGCTGCCGCAGTGAGGTCGGTCCGTCCCGCGCGGGTCCCGGCGGCGAGGGTGTCCTCGCCGCCGGGATCCGGCTCCCTCACCGCGACCCAGCGTCGGCTGGGTCGTGACTGGCGACTGGCCGCACTGTTCCTCGCGCCGATGGCCGTGCTGGTCGGCGGTCTCGTCCTCGTGCCGATCGCCCGGTCGATCGTCACCAGCACCACCGAACGGCACGGGCAGGACACCGTGTTCGTCGGCCTGGACAACTACCTCCACCTCGTCGGCGACGACCAGTTCCACACGGGCGTGGTGAACTCGTTCGTCTTCACCGCGTACGCCGAGATCTTCAAGGTCGTGCTCGGCCTGGCCGCGGCCCTGCTGCTGCACCACCGGCGCCGCGGGCGAGCGGTGCTGGCGGGGTTGCTCCTGGTGCCGTGGGTGGTGCCGACGGTGGTCACGGCGTTCAGTTGGCGCGCGCTGCTCGACCCGATCTTCGGCAGCGTCAACACGCTGCTCACCACCACCGGGATCGGGCCGCTGCTGGTCAGCGCGCACCTCGTCGACAGCTGGCCGGCGGGCTGGCTGTCCGACCCGGATCTGGCCATGCCGTCGGTGATCCTCGTCAACGTCTGGAAGGGCGTGCCGTTCTTCACCGTGTGTTTCCTGGCGGGGTTGAAGGCCATCCCGGCGGACCTGTACGAGGCGGCGACGATCGACGGGGCCTCGTCGTTGCAGCGGTTCGTCAACGTGACGCTGCCCGGACTGCGTCACGTGATCACCGTGACGGTGACCCTGTCGTCGATCTGGACGTTCAACAACTTCGACCTCGTCTGGCTGCTGACCCAGGGCGGCCCGGGTGACGTGACCGCGCCGTACGTGCTCGTCGCGTACTCGAAGGCGATTCTGCAGTTGCAGTACGGCGCGGGCGCCGCCGTCACGCTCGTCATGCTGCCGGTCATCGGCGGCCTGGTGTTCGTCCTGGTGCGGCTGTTGCGCCAGGACTCGGGGGCGAAACTGCCCCGGTCGCGCCGCGCGGCGCGGTGGGTCGGTACGCGGTGGACCCCGGCGGCGCGCAGAGCCCTGCCGTGGGTCGTCACCGCGGTGGTGACCGGTCTGCTGGCCTGGGCGTCGCCGGAGATCTTCTGGAAGGCGGCGGTGGTCCTCGGGGTGATCCTGCTGATCGCGGCGGCGGTCGGCCGGGTGGTCTCGACCCTCCAGTCGCGGGGCGGTCGCCGGGCATCCTCGACGGTGTCGAGCCTCGGATCCGGTGTCACGCTGGCCGGGCTGCTCTTCTTCGTGCTGGGTCCGCTGTACTGGATCGGCGTCACGGCCTTCAAGTCCGAGGGCCAGGTCGTCATGCGGACGGACGACCTGTGGCCGACACCCTGGACCACGGAGCAGTTCAGCGCGCTCTTCGCCAACCAGCCGTTCGGGCGCTGGTACCTCAACACCCTGCTGGTGTCCGCGGCGTCCACGGCGGTGGCGCTGGTCTGCGCCGCCCTCGCGGGATACGCGCTGGCCCGGCTGCGGTTCCGCGGGGCGCAGGGCTTCACCGTCACGGTCCTGCTCACCTACGTGATGCCGGGCGCGCTGCTGTTCATCCCGCTCTACCAGATGCTCATCGGCGCGCGCCTCACCGACTCGTTGTGGTCGCTGGTGGTCACGTACCCGACGTTCACGCTGCCGTTCGCCACCTGGCTGCTGGTCGGGTACTTCTCCTCCATCCCCGTCGAGCTGGAGGAGGCCGCGCTCGTCGACGGTTGCAGCCGCATCCAGGCGTTCGGCCGGGTGGTGCTGCCCCTGGCCAAGCCCGGGCTGCTGGCGGTCGCGCTCTTCACCCTGACCAATGCCTGGAACGAGTTCCTCTTCGCCTTCGTGTTCATCACAAAGGACGAGTACAAGACGCTGCCGGTGGGGATGCAGTCGATGATCGCCGGGGACGTCGTACCGCAGGGACAACTCGCCGCGGCGTCGCTGCTCGTCAGCATCCCCGTGGTGATCATGTACGCCCTCGGGCAGCGCTTCCTCACCGAGGGGCTCACCGCGGGCGCGGTGAAGGGCTGACCGCACGCGGACGCCGGACCCGCCGCGTGGCGGGTCTGGGTGGCGCTGGATCCGTCGTACCACCCGAGGCCCGGCACTGGAGGCGAAAGCGCGTCAGCGGCGGACACCGACCCCGGCGTAGCCGTGCGAGTCCCCGGCCTCCGGCTCGCTGTCCGGCCGCCACCGGGTGGTCTCGACCAGGCCGGGCTCCACCAGGTCGTACCCGTCGAAGAAGCGCAGCGTCTCGGCGTGGGTGCGAGGCACCAGCGGGGCGCTGCTGGCGCGGTAGACGGCCTGCCCGCGCTCGGCCACCTCCGGCGGAACGCCGTCCAGCGTCAGGTGCGACAGCACCAGGTGGCTGCCGGGCACGGTGGCGTCACGCAGCCGGGCGACCGCAGCCCACGGGTCGTCGTCGTCCGGCACGAAGTGCAGCACCGCGAGCAGCAGCACGGCCACCGGGCGGTCCAGGTCGAGCGTGGCCCGCACCTGCGGGTGGTCCAGCAGGTCGTCCGGCCGCCGCAGGTCGCCCTGCACGACGGCCGTGCCGGGCACGTCCGTCAACAACCGCCGGGCGTACGTGACGGCCACCTCGTCGTAGTCGACGTAGACCACCCGGGCGTCCGGCGCCACGGCCCGTACCACCTCGTGCACGGTCCCCTGGGTGGGCAGACCCGCCCCGATGTCCAGGAACTGGTGGACGCCCTGCCCAGCGGCGTACCGGACGGCTCGGCGCAGGAAGTGCCGATTGGTCTGGGCGGCGAGCCCGGTGCCCGGGAAGATCTCCAACACCCGCTCGGCGGCGGCGCGGTCGGCGGCGAAGTTGTTGCTGCCACCCAGGAAGTAGTCGTACATCCGGGCGACATTGGGTCGGGCGGTGACGTCGGTGGTGTCGGGTGCCGGCTGGTCGGTCACGAGGGGTCCCTTCGCCGCGGTCAGATATCGATGTCTAGCAGCCGGGGCGACGACCCGCTGACCCCTCGTGTCGTTGATCCGGCTGCACCCCTGGTCAGGGCCGACCACGGTGGGGCACCGAAGCACCGAGGGGGGACGCGATGACCGGTCAGCGGGAAACCGTGCGGGTCGACCACGACCTGTTCCGCGCCGTGTACGACTCGCCCGCGTCGCTGCCCGGCCGGCACCGGTGGACCACACCGGAGTCGGACGTCCGGCGTCTGGAGAAGCTGCTGGGGATGCCGGCACGCAGCATCGGCGCCCCGCTGTGGGTCAGCGGCGACGAACCGGACTGCCCGAAGTGCGGCCGGCGGATCACCTGGTACGACATCGTCTCGTCGGCACTCACCGGACTGCACGACAAGAACATGATCGCCACGGTCATCCTCGGCGAACACCGGTACGTCAACACCGAGGTGCCGGAGGCCATCCCCGGGGTGCGCTGCGCCGACTGCCACACCGCCATCGACGGCCTGCGCAGCTTCAAGTGCCACAACTGGGCGTACGCCTTCGAGGCGCTGGAGGCCGTCCGCGAGCGCATGGCGGGCGGACCCGCGCCGACCTGAGCGCCAAACGGCAGACCCGCGCCTACAACGGATGGGCGAGAGGCCACAGGACGTACGACGCACCAGCCATATCACTCTGGGGGTGCGCCGGACGGTCCGGTTGCCCCGGCGGCGGCGGTGCCTCCCAGCTTCTTGACGGCGCCTTGGGTGGCTTGCACGGCTACTACCCCTGCCGCGACTGCCAGCCCGGCTGGTCCGGCTGCCGCGGCTCCTGCGCCTGCCCCTGCTGCCGCGCCGCCCCCGGCCGCCCCTCCTGCTGCCGCCCCGCCCCCGCCCGCCCCGCCTGCTGCCGCGCCGCCCCCGCCCGCCCCGGCTCCCGCGGTGGCGGGTGGCATGCCGCCGCCGCTCGGCGCGGCTCCTGGAGGTGAGTTGCTGCCCGGTCCCTGGCCACCGTCACCGCCGCTTTTGCTGCGGCTGCGGGAGGAACTGAGCTGAACCGCGCCCTGCGCGATCTGGCCGACTGCCGCGACGCCAGCGGCACCGCCGGAGCCGCTTCAGCCGGCAGCGACGGCTTCGACGGCAGGTGCGATGAGGCGCATCAGCGCGGGCAGCGCGACCAGCGCCATGACGAACAGCATGAGCCCGGTCATGACGTTACTGATGATCAGGTCCGGGTCCTTCGGTATCTCGGTGCTGACCGACCAGAACGCGGCGGCGTAGATCGTGGCTGCGACCGGTTTGTACAGCAGCCGCACACCATGACGTGATAGTCACCGGCGCGGCGTCCCGAATGCCTCCCCCCGACATCTTCAGCCCTTCTGACATCGCTCGGGTCACCACCGCCGGGCTCTACGAGGCGCTCCGGAAAGCGGGAACGTCGCCGCAGGCTTCATGGCTACCGCGAATCAGGCAGCCCGGCTAGCCTTCGCCGACCCGCTACGCCTCGGCAACGCCAATAGAGCAGCGCAGTCGACACGCCCACCCAATCCTGGCCCGTAGCCCGAGCATGGCCCGAGCCGCTAACTCCTTGCAGGAGTCGCCCGCTGCAGATCTGCGAGGCCAGTCTGGTAAGAAACGAGCCGCTCCCGAAGCTCCGTCAGAGTGAACCGCTCCGGATCAGCCTGGTACATCGCTCGGCCGAGCTCAGTGATGAACGCCTCGGCGGGCACTCGGCCAGAACCGACCGCGATGAACTTGATGACCTCGTCGAGGGCGGACATAGCGTATCGCAACGCCACCGCCGCTGCCGATCGCTCACCCTGATCGAGGTGCGATACGTCGACCGGCACCCGGGCGGCAGACTGATCACTGGCCCACAGGAACTCACCTGGATCCAGCAACGCCGAAGGCCCCGGACCGCCGAATGCGGGCGGCAGCACTTGCTTGAACGGCACGACAACCTCGAAGTCCTGCTGCTCACCACACGCTGAACAAACCCCTACGAATCGGGCTATTACTTCACCGTCGCTGCGCTGCAGTTCGTGGTCAGCTACAACCTGTCCCCCGCCGCAAGCGCAGGCATGCAACTCTACGAAAAGCTGAGCCTCCTGCATCGATCGCGCGCGCACCATACCAGCACCGTACTAGCCATCTACGACGCCAGCTGCTGCGCCTGGCGAGCGTCACCGAGAATCCGGAGCGTGAGGACTAGAGCGGCACCCAGCGCGCCGGGCCGTTCAGGAACGGTCCTGGCGCGCTCTTGCGGGAGAAGGCAGCTTATCCACTGTTAGGTCAAACTACTCCGGCCGCCCGGTCAGAACGTCGTGGTACTCGTCGATCAGCGCGTTAGGGGTCTCGATGTCGGCGACGTCGAGCCGCATGCACTGGGTGAACATCCACTCGTAAAGGCCGTGATCGCTGCGGTGTACTCATCGAGCGGTTCCTGATCGGCAGGGTGCTCTCGTGGTTGGCCAGGTAGGCGCGGCTTGTCGCGGACCATGCGGAGGACCTCAGAAGCGCCGGGACGCTGATCAGCAGTTGGTACGTCACCTGCTGGGAAGACAGATTCACCTGGCTGTAGGGGGCGGGCAGGCTCTGGTGGAGCATGTAGTTGCGCAGGTCCTTCACGAACCTGGCTGCGGGTAGAACGGCTACTTCGCCGATTCTTCGGGCGAACTCGTGATGAAACGGGCTGCCCTCGTAGTGACGGGCGACGACGCGGGTGTGGTCGATCCGGGTGCCGATCGCGGCGACCACGTTGTGCAGCAGTCGGTCGAACTCGTTGAAGAACGCCTTCCGAGCAGCGTCGTGGGCTCCTGTGTTGGAGACGATCCAGTGCGAGCTGCCAGTCGGCTTCAGGACCGTCGATGAGTCTGTTGAACTCGCGAAAGTTCGCGGCCAGGATCTCATGGGTGGGCCGCAGGCGAGCCCATCGAGTATGGCTTAGGTGCCAGGGTGCTCGGCGATGGCCGAGCGAAGTCGCTCGAGTCGTGCGTCCGCGACGGTCATCATCGCGGGCGAGGACCCGGGCTGGCGGCGAGGTGAACCCGCCGGCGATTCAGCGCGGTGGTGACCGGTAGCAGTGGTGTTACCACCGCCGCGGCGGTGGACAGCACGTCGATCATGGCGGACACGATCGCTCATGTTCGGCCGCTACCGCCGGACGCCACTCCGGCGACGTCAGCAGGTGCGTTACGCCTGAGCGCCTGCTGGCGAGGGCGACCTGAGCTGGCCTCGGCCGGTCAGTCGGCCGAGCGGCGGGTGGGGCGGCGGCCCGGTGGTGACGGCGGCTCGGGCCCGGGGTCGGGCACCGGGGGCATCGGCCGGGTGACCGGCACGTCGCCGGTGACCCGCAGGTGCTCACCGTGGTGCCACAGCTCGACCTCGGCGTCGTGGGCGGCGTCGGGCAGCTCGTAGCGGGCCTCGGCGGGGGTCAACGTGACCCGCAGCCGGTGTCCCCGCCACCGCAGGCTGAAGGCCAGCCGGTCGATCCGCCGGGGCAGCCGGGGGTCGAAGGAGAGCACTCCGGTGTCGTCGCGCAGGCCGCCGAAGCCCTGCACCAGCGCCAGCCACGCCCCGGCCAGGGACGCCAGGTGCAGTCCGTCGGCGGTCTTGTCCCCCAGGTCCGCCAGGTCCTGCGAGACGGACTCGGCGAACAGGTCGTACGCCAGATCGAGGTGCCCGACCTCGGCGGCCAGCACCGCCTGCGGCGCGGCCGACAGCGACGAGTCGCGGACCGTGCGGGCCTCGTAGTAGGCCAGGTTGCGGGCCTTCTCCTCGGCGGTGAACTCCCCCGGGTGCAGCTGCATGGCCAGCACCAGGTCGGCCTGCTTGACCACCTGCTTGCGGTACAGCTTCACGAGCCTCGGGCAGGTGCGCGTGTCGCCAGGTCAACGCGGAGCGGGCCACCGCCGGCGCGAGGTACGTGAGCACCGGCAGCACGTACGTCTCGGTGTCCCAGAGCACGTGCCCGTCATAGCCGTTGCCGGTCAGCCCCTTGGCCGAGATCGTCCGGTCGCCGTCCGGGCGACCCGCCTGGATGAGGTGGAACATCGCGAACCGGACCGCCTGCTGGAGCTCCCGGTCGCCGTCGAGCCGCACGTCGGCGACCTGCCAGGCCGCGTCCAGGCTGGCCCGCTGGTCGGCCAGCAGGGCGTCGAAGCCGTCGGCGCGGGCGGCGTCCGCCTCGGCGGCGACCAGGTCAGCCACCTCGTCGGCGGGCATCCCGTCGACAGGCGCGCACTCGTACGCGGCGAACTTCGTCAGCCGCAACCGCTCACCCGGGTGCAGCCGGCCGGCAACTGTCAGCCGTACCCGGTCCGGGGTGCCGTCGCTTGTGGTGGTCACCGTGTCCGGCGCGTCCACCAGGTGGCTGACCGCCACCGCCACGCGCTGCCCGCTGCGCTCGGTGCGGTGCACAAGCACCCCGTCGAGGCCCGTCGCGCGGTACGCCTCGGCGGTCAGCGGGTCGGTGAGCACCTCCGCCGCACGCGGGTCGTCGGAGCTTTCCGGCACCCGCTCGTTGGCCAGCAGGTCCGAGCAGACCCGCAGCTCGGCGGGGCCGTCCAGCGGCTCGACCTCGTAGCGGACGGCGGCGACCGGGCGGCGCGGCAGAGACACCAGCCGGACGCTGCGCACCAGCACCCTCCGCCCGCCCGGCGAGATCCACTCCGTCTCCCGACGCAGCACGCCCGCCCGCAGGTCAAGCACCCGCTCGTGACCGCGCAGCGTCCCCGTCCGCAGGTCCAACGGCTCGTCGTCGACCCAGAGCCGGATCAGCGCGGCGTTCGGCGCGCTTACCGCTGTGTCACTGGCCTGCGGAAACGGTACCCCTCCTCGGGGTAGCTCAGTTTCCGCCGCTCGTGGAACCCGTTTACGTAACTGCCCGGCATCCCGCACGGCGCACCCTCGTCCAGAACGCCACGCCAGCCGACCCACCCGTTGCTCAAGGCAAAGATCGACTCGGTCTCGCCCAGCCGGTCCAGGTCGGCAGCCGTACGCCGGATCCGCCAGCTCTCGTCCTCCGCCGTCGCAGCGGCGGGCGGCGGTTGGTCGGTGGCCGAACTGGTGCGCACGAAACCTCCTGTGGGTGCCGAAGAACTCTCACCAGCCAAGCAGACGCGCCTGTGCGATCCCTGGACGAAAGTCGTGCGGCCGGCTCGACCTTCGACTCCTGTGCTGCCCCCTGCCGCGTTCCTAGGGTGCCCCCGAGATGAACGAGGTATGAACGTCTAGTGAGGTGATTCATGGCCGACAACGGCAGCACGGACGTTCCACAGATCAGCGCCGAGTGGTACCGCGACATCGTCGACGCGGCCGCCGGCACCCCGGCCCCGGTGCAGTGGTTCGTCGGGCACGCCACCGAGGGGGTGATCCTGCTGCTCGGCGCGCTGCTCGTGGCGGCCGCGGTACGCCGCCTGGTCGGCGGCCCGCACGACCGGGCACTCGCCCTGGTCGCGCCGCTGCCGACCCTCCTCGCGTACGCGAGCAGCGAATGGATCAAGACCGTGGTGGACGAGGACCGACCGTGCCGGACGGTGGCCCGGGCGATAGTCGCCGGCGCCTGCCCACCACGTGGTGACTGGTCGTTCCCCAGCAACCACGCCACAATTGCCGGCGCGCTGGCGGTCACCACACTGCTGCTCTCCCGACGGCTCGGACTTGTCGCGCTGCCGCTGGCCGTGCTGGCCGCCTTCTCCCGGGTCTTCGTGGGGTTGCACTACCCGCACGACGTGGCCGCCGGTCTGCTGCTCGGCGCCCTGGTCGCCATGGTCGCGACCCCGCTTCTGGCCCGCCCGACCGCCGAGGCGCTGCGCCGCCGCGCCGATGCCCGACGCCCGGTCGCCGACCTGGCCGGCCGGCCCCGCCCATAACCACGAGTTACCTAACAACGGTCTTGCGCGAACCGGGCAGCCTCGGCTGACCACACACCGGGGTTCGCCGTTGGATGCATACCCCGGCCTTCATGACGTACAACTCGCGCCTGGACGTAGCCAACCCCTTCGCCTCCAGCACGTACCCGGTGAGCCAGATCCAGTCGTGGTAGGGGTCGACCTCGCCAACGGACACCACGCGCAGCATCAGCGCCCGGTCGTCGGTGAACTGCACCGAGCAAGCCGCCCCAATGAGCACGACATCTCCCGGCTTCACGCCAGCCACCCGAGGAACCGGCGGTACACGGCGTCGGCGGGAGCCCCGCAGGGCCAGGGACGTTCACAGGCGTCGCATAGCCAGAGCGGCAGAACCGGCCCGTGCGCGGTCATCAGCTCTCACCCGGCCAGTGGCCCCGGTTGATGGGAATCTTGTGCCTGGTGCGACACGGCAGCTCGTTCCCGCACTTGCAGACGTTCCGCCACTTGATCCACGACCACACCGGCCTATGCCTGCGGGCCAGAGTCATGGCTACCGCCGCCAGATACTCCGCATAAGGGACGCGTCGAGTCACGTACCTACGGTCGTCGCCCCGATCGCATTAGTCAACTGGCAATAGCCGAAAGGAAAGAGTGCGTCGCCTTACGTTCGGGCTATGGACCGAGGGCCAGGTCAGCTCATGGGGCCGTACGAGATCGCGGAGCGCCTGGGCGTCTCGCGGCAGCGGTTCCAGCAGCTCGCCCGGTACCCGACCTTCCCGAAGCCATACCAGGAGCTTCGGGGTACGAAGGTCTGGTTGGCCGAGGATGTCGAGGCGTGGATCAAGAAGTACCGCCAGCCGCGCCCGACCGAGGACGACACGCCGGGCTGACCGGGCAGCATGCCGCGACCTGCCCGGCCAAGCTACCGACGCCACCAGCGGAACAGGTCGGATACGGCCTTCACGATGGCAGCCCGCCCCTTACATTGAGCACCCCTCAGGGGCAGGTGGTCAGGTGACCAACAGAGCGCCCACCGTGCCGAGGAGCAGGAACGGGCCGAACGGCAGGTGGGTGCTCCACCGGACCCGTCGGGCGGCCAGCAGTCCCAGGCTCACCAGCGCGGACAAGCCGAACGTGAGCAGTAGCCCGAGCACGAGGACGGGCCAGCCGTACCAGCCGAGCAGCGCGCCCACGCCCAACGCCAGCTTGGCATCGCCCAGCCCGAAGCCGCGGCGACCGAGCAGTAGCGTGCTGGCCGCGAAGAACAGCGCCAGTCCCGTACCGGCGGCGACGGCTCGCAGCCACGGACCTGCCCCGGCGCCGGCGAGCGCCGCCGCCCCCAGCAGCAGCCAGGTCCCGCCCGCGGCGGGCAGGGTGAGTCGGTCGGGCAGCCGGTGCACGGCAAGGTCGACGACGACCGCCGGCAGCGTCCAGCCCAGCCACCAGGCCAGCGCCGGTAGCGCTCCGAGTGGCGGGCCGACGAGCACGAGCAGCGCGACGGCCGCGAGCGCGGCCACCTCGATCGTGCCAGGCGGCGGCCCGATCCGGGCGCGGCACCTGCCGCACCGGCCCGCCGGGCCGAGCGCGGGCCACGGCCTGGTCAGGCTGATCACGCCCCCGCAGGCGTCGCAGCCGGTCCGACTGGGGGCACCCGAGGGTACGGCGTGACGCACGACGGCCAGCCGCAGCAGGGGGGTGACGAGCAGACCTGGCCACACGGCGACGAGCCGGAGACGGCCAGCACCTGCGGCGGTGGCCGGGGAGCCGGCCGACTCGGACGGTTGGCTGGTTGGTTCGGCCGTCAGCGCCACGTCGAGCCCGCCGAACGTCGGGCGACCGACTCGAAAGGTGAACACGGATCGTGACTGAACGTTCGCTCGGGTGTAGCGGATAGCGCGGAAAGGGACGTCCGCCACCGGTGGCTCCCCCCTCGGATCGGACCAGTCGACACGCGTCGCGGCGTGGCCCGAGGTGCGGGTTGGATGCCGGGATGCGGGCGGGATGTCCCGCTTCCGCAAGGGGCCCAGGGGTCACGGCGGATCAACCCGCGCCAACGAGGCCAGGCCGTCGACGACCCCTCGACCAGTCGCCGTCCGGAGTGCGGCACGGGCACCCGCCACCACCACCCATCATCACTGAGAGTGTTCGCTTGACTTGCCTCTGTTGCATCGGCGACCGTCAGCCTATGCTCGCCCCTTGGGTGTGACGCAAGCCTCACAGCAACAACCGGAAGATACGGGACCTGCATTTGTAGAAGATCCGTAACGGTGAATGCAGAAGCGCAATGAACAGCTCCGGAGACACTGATCCGGGCGCGCTTCCGCATGCCCGGCGGCGGCGCCTCGTCGCCACGTCGGGCGATCACAAGGAGGGCTCGACGGTGCGCGGACGGCAGCTCAGGCGAGCGGCGATCTGCCTGCTCGCGGTCGTGGCGGCGGTGCCGGTCACCGCCTGCGGCAGCGGGCAGGAGGCGGTCGATCCGCCGGCGACGGCGCGGGGCGACGGAGTGCGGGCAGATTCGGGCGCCGAACGGGACGCTGCCGAAAAGGCGGCGCTCGAGGCGTACGCCGGTTATCTCGCAGCGTCGCGGACGGCGAGTCGGCGCAGCGACCCACACGCGCCGGAACTGTCCCGGTTTCTCGCTGATCCGCTGCTGACTCGGGTGCAATTGTCCATTCGCGACGCAAAGGAGCACGGCGCGATGCGTACCGGAACGCTGGCGTCCGATCCCAGCGTGACCGCCGTCAGCCTGGACTCAGATCCGGCCACCGTGGAGATCCAGGACTGCCTGGACGCGACCGGCTACCGGCTGGTCTACACCAAGGACCAGCGCGTCGTCCCGGGCAGCGGTGGCGGCAAACATCTGGCCACCGCCACCGCCACCCGCTATCCCGACGGTCGCTGGCTGATCAGCTCGGGCTCGGCGTACCCGGACCAGCCGTGCTGACCCGGGGGCGGAGAGCCCAGGTCGGCGCGGCCCGACGGATGCTCGCGGGCGCCGGTCTGGCGCTGCTGCTGGTGGTCGGCGCGACCCTGCCGGCCACCGCCGCCCGACGCGCCGACCCGGGGGCCGGATGTCCGCCCGGCCAACCGGACTGCAACGTCTGGGACGACGAGCCCGGCACGCCGGGCGGCCCCGGCGGCGGGGGCGACAACGGCGGCGGGGGCGACTCCGGCGGCGGCGGGGGCGGCGGGGTCTGCCAGTGGGGCGGGCGGACGATCCCCTGCTACTACGACCTGCTGGGCTGGTTCAACAACGGTGACGGGTGCTATTACAAGCTCGCCTCGCCGCAGAAGCCAGCGCCCGAGGGTCAGCAGTGGTACGTGCAGACCTGCAACGGGGGCGATCTCGGCGCACAGGACACGGTGCTGCGTGACGGGCCGCCGCCCGGCTTCGGCGCTCCGCCGGACCCGGAGGAGCTGGCCCGTCGAGCCCTCGCGTCGATCAAGCTGCTGCCGGCACGGCTCAAGGTGGCGCCCCGCAAGGACATCGGCCCCGGCCTGGTCGGCCTGCCGGTGTGGATGTGGGCCACCCCGAGCGCCAGCTACTTCGGGCCGCTGCGCGCCTCCGCGTCCGACCGCGGGCTAACCGTCTCCATCGAGGCCAAGGTCGACCGGATCGTCTGGAACATGGGCAACGGCGACACCGTCACCTGCACCAGGGCCGGCACCCCGTACGACCCGAAGGGCAAGCGCGCCGGTCGCACCTCCCCGGACTGCGGCTACGACCACGGCTACCCGAAGGCCGGCACCTACCGGGTGGGCGCCACCACGTACTGGACGGTGCGCTGGTGGACCGACGACGGCGACGAGGGTGACCCGATCCCACAGACCCGGACCAGCGGCACCGTGCCGGTCCAGATCAAGGAACTCCAGGTGGTGACCAGGTGAGTGAGCCGGTTCTGCGAGCCCCACAGTCGGGAATGGAGATCGAACGGTGAGTCTGGCTACGCGTAACGCGACCGGGCCGGTGGACGCGCCGGTCAGCCCGCCCAAGGTGGTCCGGCAGCGCCGCGTCCGCCCAGGGCTGCTGGGTCTCGCCGTACTCCTGATCGCCCTCGGTGGGCTGGGTGCGGCATTCGCGGTCACCTCGGTCCGGGCCACCGGCAGCTACCTCGCGGTGGCCCGACCGGTGGAGGTCGGTCGGGAGGTCAGCGCCGCCGATCTGATCACCGTGCAGGTCGCCGGCGGCCAGGGGTTGCACCCGGTGCCCGCGGGCCGGCTGAACGAGGTGGTCGGCAAGCGTGCCGCCGTGGCGCTGGTGCCCGGCACCCTGCTCACCCTCGGGCAGGTCACCGACGACCCGCTGCTCGGCCCGGGTCAGCAGCAGATCGCGCTCGGCCTGAAGACCGCCCAGGTGCCGGCCCGGCAACTGCACCCCGGCGACAAGGTGCTGCTGGTCAGCACCCCGGACGAGAACGCCACCGGGGCGGCGGCCGGGGCGGGCACCCGGTTCGCGGCCACCGTCATCGACATGGTCAGCCCGACGGACGACGAGAAGGTGCTGTACCTGGCGCTGCTCGTCCGGGACGTACCCGCCGTGGTGGCGCTGGCCGCCCAGGAGCGGATCGCGGTCGTGCTGACCGAGGCGGCCTGAGCATGGCGATCATCGCGTTGGCGTCCGCGAAGGGTTCGCCCGGCGTGACCACCTCGGCGTTGGCCTGTGCCCTGACCTGGCACCGCCGGCTGGTCCTGGCCGAGTGCGACCCGGCCGGCGGGTCGATCCTCGCCGGCTACCTCGGTGGTCAGCTGGACGGGCCGCGCGGCATCGGCGAGCTGGCCGTCGGGGAGCTGCGCGACGGCAACCTGGAGACCACGTTCTGGTCCCAGCTGGTCGACCTGGACGCGCCGCGCCGGGAACGGCTGCTGCTGCCCGGGTTGGTCGACCCGGCGCAGGCCGGCAGCGTCATCCCGCTCTGGCAGCGCTTCGCCGACTACTTCAACGCCCTGGACCGGGGCGCCCCCGGCTACGACGTGCTCGTCGACTGCGGCCGGCTGCACGTCACCGGCCCACCGTGGCCACTGCTGCGGGCCGCGTCGGTGGTGCTGCTGGTGACCCGGGCCCACCTGCCCGACCTGTCCGGCACGCGGGCGGTGGTCACCGCGATCGAGCGGGACTTCGCCGAACACCGGGTGCCGCCGGGCACCCTGCGGCTGCTGCTGGTCGGCGACGGGCACGGGCGCGCGGAGATCAGTCGTGGCCTGAAACTGCCGGTGATCGCCCGACTGCCGCACGACCCGCGTACCGCCGGGGTGCTGGCCCTCGGTGGGACCGTACGGTCCGGGCGGCCGCTGCTGCGCGCGGCCGCCGCGCTGGAGGTGCCGGTCGGTGCGCTGCTGGAACGCCGGCGGGCACGGCTGGCCTGGCCGGTGCAGCAGGGGGTGCCGGATGCGGTTTGAGCCCGTCTCCACCGACCCACGTCAGCAGCCGCCGGCCGCGACGTCCACCGCGCCGCCGCTGGCCCTGCCGAACGGCCGGCACCACCAGTCGGCGGCGATACCGCAGCCGATGCCCACGGCCACGCCGCCGCCGGAGGTGGCACCCCGACCCCGGATGGATTTCCAGGTGGTCCGGGAGCTGCGCCGGGAACTCACCGAACGGCTCACCCTGTGGCAGCGCGGCCGGGAGTTCACGGTCGACGAGGAGGACACCGAGCGGGCCCGGCTGGCCGTCACGGTGGTCGCCGAGTACGCGGACGCGGTCCGTCGCGCCGGAACACCGATGGCCGCCGGCGAGGAGCGCCTGCTGCTCGACCAGGTGACCGCCGAGCTGGTGGGGCTGGGCCGGCTACAGACCCTGCTGGTCGACGACACCATCGAGGAGGTGCACATCCTCGGCTGCGACGTGGTGCGCATCACCCGGCACGGCGGTGGGGTGGACTGGGCCGAGCCGATCGCCGACAGCGACGCCGAGCTGGTGGAGATCCTCCAGGCCGCGGCGCGGCGGGCCGGCGCGACCGAGCGGTCCCTGTCCACCGTGAAGCCGACCCTGGACCTGCAACTGCCCGACGGCAGCCGACTGGCCGCGGTGTTCCTGGTCAGCCACCGGCCGTACGCGGTGATCCGCAAGCACAACACCCTGGACGTGAGCCTGGACGACGTGGCCGGCGCCCGGGGTGACCTGGACGAGATGATCGACCCGCTGCTGCGCGACTTCCTGCGTGCGGCGATGCGCGCCGGGTTGAACATCATGGTCGCCGGGCTGGCCGGCGCCGGGAAGACCACGATCATCCGGGCGCTCATGAACGAGATCCCGCCCGACGAGCCGTACGTGCTGCTGGAGGAGAGCCGGGAGTTGTTGCCGGCCCGTCGCCGGGAGCGGCACCGGGCGGTGATGAGCTTCGAGGCGCGGGAGGGGCACGGCGAGCGCGGCTTCGACGGCCGGCCGGCGGGTGAGGTGACGATCGCCGACCTGATCCCGCTCTCGCTGCGGATGGGCGTGCTGCGGATCATCGTGGGCGAGGTCCGGTCCCGGGAGATCGTGCCGATGCTCCAGGCGATGACCACCAGCCGGGGTTCGATGTGCACCATTCACGCCCGTACGGCGGCCGGCGTGGGTGAACGGATCGTCGAGCTGGCGCTGGCGCACGGCCGGGAGATGACCGTCGACCAGGCCCGCCGGATGGCCGCCAACGCCCTCGATCTGATCGTCTACGTCACCGTCGAGGACGAGAGCGCGATCGGCGGCCGTAAGCACCGGTTCGTCTCGCACGTGGAGGAGGTGATCGGGGCCGGTGAGGCCGGCCGGATCACCACCACCACCGTCTTCGGTCCCGGGCCGGACGGCCGCGCCGTCCCCCGGCACCTCCCGGAACGGGTCCGCGACCAGCTGCTGCGGGTGGGGTACGACGTCCGCCTGCTGACCCGCTGGATCGAGGCCGGTACAGGTGCCTGGCGGCGTCCCCGACAGACCCGACTGGCCCGGCGGTGACCTGATGGGGAACAGCCTGGAGTTGATCGCGGTGGTCTCCGGGGCCGCCTGTGTGGCCGGGCTGCTGCTGGCGGTCGTCGCGCTGGTGGGCAGCCGTCGGCCCGCCGGGCCCGGCCCGGGAGCGGGGCCCGGCCTGAGCCGCCTCTGGCGTGGCTCCGGCGTCACACCGGCCGAGCGGCGGGCCTACCAGGCGCTGTTGCTCACCGCGGTGGTCGCCGGGGCGTTGGCGTTCCTGCTGACCGGGCTGCCGGTGGTGGGCCTGCTGGTGGCGGTGGCGGTGCCCGGCACGCCGTGGCTGTTCGCCGTGGGCAAGGCCGAGCAGCGGGCGATCGCCCGGATCGAGGCGGTCGGCGAGTGGACCCGCCGGCTCAAGGACGTCTCCGGTACGGGGCAGGGCCTCCAACAGGCGATCATCAGCACGATCGGCAGCGTGCCACCCGGCATCGAGGACGAGGTACGGCTGCTCGCCGCCCGGTTGCAGGCCGGCTGGCTGGCCCGTTCCGCGCTGCTGGCGTTCGCCGACGAGATCGGCGACCCGGTGTGCGACCAGGTCGTGGCGGCGCTGATCCTGCACCTCACCGACCGGGGTGAGCGGCTGGGCGACGTGCTGGGCTCGATCGCCGGCGCGGCGGCCGCGGAGGTGGCGACCCGCCGGGAGATCGAGGCCAAGCGCACCCAGCCCCGGTTCGCGGTCCGCTTCCTGACCGGGATGACGCTCGCGACCCTGGCGTACGGGCTGGTCAACACCGAATACATCAAGCCGTACGGCACACCGACGGGTCAGGTGGTGATGGCCGCTCTCGGTGCCGCCTTCATCGGGCTGCTGGCCTGGGTGCGGTCGATGAGCCAACCGCAGCGGCCGGCCCGGTTCCTGCCGGCGCCCGACCCCCAGGAGGTGATCGCGTGAGCGCGAGTGCCACCGTCCCCGCAAGGGGCCCGCGGTGATCGTCAACTGGCTTCTCGCCGTCGCCGTGTCGGGTGGAGCGGCGATCGGGTTGGGCCTGTTCCTGGTGATCCGGGAGCTGGTGCCGGCCACCCCCGCGCTCGGGCCGGCGCTGCGTCGCCTGCACCAGCCGCCGGGCACCGGGCGGGTGGCCGCTCCCGCCTCCCGCCGACTGGACTGGCTGACCGGGCTGTCCCGCTGGTTGCGACCACCGCACCGGCAGCTGGCCCTGATCGGCCAGACCCCCGAGCAGTACGCCCTGTCGGTGCTGCTGTCCGCGCTCATCGGACTGGCCACGCCGACGCTGCTCGGGGTGGCGCTGTTCGTGCTCGGTGTCTCGCTGCCGCTTGTCGTACCGGTGCTGGGTGGCCTCGGCATGGCGCTGATCGCCGCGCTGCTGGCGCACCGGTCGGTGCTGGCCAAGGCGGACGCCGCCCGCGACGAGTTCCGCCAGGCCGTCTGCACGTACCTGGATCTGGTGGCTTTGCAGCTCTCCGCCGCGCACGGGCCGGTGCAGTCGCTGGAGCGGGCCGCCGCGGTCTGTGACGGCTGGGTGTTCGACCGGCTCCAGGAGTCCCTACGGATCGCCCAGATGCAGATGCACGCGCCCTGGGACGAGCTGCGCGACCTCGCCGACAAGATCGGCATCCCGGAGCTGGGCGACGTCGGCGCGATCATGCGCTCCTCCGGCAGCGAGGGTGCGCAGGTGCACGAGACGCTGCGCAGCCGAGCCGATTCGCTGCGCGACCAGATCCGCACCGACAACCTGGCCCGCGCCGAGGGCGTGACGAGCCGCCTCGACATCCCGGGCGCACTTCTCGTCTTCGTGCTGCTCGGCTTCGTCGTCTATCCGTTCATCGCCCGTGTCTGATCCGACCCCCGAGAAGGAGTACGCCATGTCCATCCTCACCTACCTGCACGTCGTGGTGACGACGCGCTTCGCCGAGCTGCGGCGCGACGGCGAGCGCGGCGACAGCCCGGTACCGACCGCTGTGATCATCTTCGGTCTGGTCTTCGTGGCGACCATCGTCACCGGCCTGGCCCTCGGCAAGGCCAACGACTGGATGAAGGCCATCCCGAGCCACACGAACCCGAAGTAGCCGGCATGCGCCGAGCCGCGTTCGGAAGGTGGCGCCGGGCGGTTCTCGCCGCCCGGTGTCGCCTCGTGGCCGGCGACCGGGAGCGGGGCGCCAACCCGGTGGAGCTGGCCGTGGTGATGCCGCTGATCCTGGTGCTCCTGTTCGCCTCGCTCCAGGTCTCGGCCGTCTTCCTGGCCCGCTCCACGGCGTTGAACGCCGCGCAGAGCGGGGTCAACGCCCAGCGGCTCTACAACGCCCGCGAAGGCGCCGGGAAGGCCAGCGCCACCCGGTTCCTGTCTGCCACCGGCGGCTGGTTGCTGGGCTGGGAGCGGACCGGCCCGACCTGCGTGACCACCGACGTCGAGGTGACCTGCACGGTGACCGGTCGGTCCCTGTCGGTGGTGCCCGGCGTGGACTTCGCGGTCCAGCAGACCGCGCACGGGACGGTGGAGCGGGTGACAGCGCCGTGAACCGGCCCGCCGAGCGAGGCTCGGTCTCCATCGAGGTGGCGGTGCTCGCACCCGCGTTCATCGCGCTGATGGTGCTGGCCGGCGTGGCCGGTCGCAGCGCTGTCGCGGCGGAGGCCATCGACGCCGCCGCACACGACGCGGCCCGCGCCGCCTCGATCTCCCGAAATTCGGCCGACGCCCGCAAGGAAGCGCGCAAGGCGGCTCAGCAACAGCTGGACTGGCGAGGGCTGAGTTGCACCGGCACTCCGACCCTGACGTTCAGCGGCACGGTCGGAAAGGACGCCACCAGCTTCGACAAGGCCTACCGCAGCGCGCTCGGCCAGGATGCGACGGTCACCGTCACGGTCGCCTGCCGGGTGTCCTTCCGGGATCTGCGCCTCTCGGCCGTGCCCGGCATGCCCAGCGAAAACCGCATCGAGGCCAGCTTCACCTCACCCCTGGACCGTTACCGGAGCCGGCGATGACCGTCCGTACGCGCTGCGGCGACCACGGCCGGGTCAGCATCTTCCTGGCGGTGGCGATGGTCGGCGTACTGGCCATCGTGGGGCTCTCGTTCGACGGCGCCGGCCAGCTCCGCACGCTGCAACGCGCCGACAACCTGGCCGCCGAGGCGGCCCGCGCGGGCGGGCAGGCCATCGACCGGGCCACCGCGATCGAGGGTGGGCCGACGCGGATCGACCAGCCGCAGGCCCGCGTCGCGGTCGCCAATTACCTCTCCGCCGCCGGCACCACCGGCCACACCGTGAGCTTCCCGCAGATCGCCGGGGAGACCGTCGTCCGGGTACGCGTCACGATCACCTACCGCCGCTCGATGCTCGGGCTGTTCGGCTTCGCCGACCGGGTCACCGTCACCGGCGAGGCGACCGCGCGGGCCATCACCGCAGGACCGTAGGAAGGAAGGCCGCCATGTCCGCATCGGGTCGGTCCGTCGTACGGCGGACGGGACGCGTCCTCACCGGCGTCGGCGCGCTCGTCGTGCTCTGTGCTCTGGTGGCGGGTGCGCCGGTCGCGCTGTTCGCCTTCGCGGGCAATCCCCTGCCCGACCATCTGCCCACCC
The DNA here is from genome assembly GCF_045161355.1 of Micromonospora sp. NBC_00617. NCBI lineage: Bacteria > Bacillati > Actinomycetota > Actinomycetes > Micromonosporales > Micromonosporaceae > Micromonospora > Micromonospora sp. NBC_00617. The sequence continues at coordinate 5,614,087 of NZ_CP107751.1, forward strand.
TCGCCGAAGTGGGCACCGTCCTGACCAGTCGCGACGACGGGCAGCTCTTCCTGCGGGCCCTGGCGCTGGCCGGTTGGTTCGGCTGGGCCACGTTCGCCTTCTCCGTGGTGGTCGAGCTGGGTGCGCAGATTCTGCGCAGGCCGGCGCCGAAGTTGCCGGGGATGAGCCGCCAGCAGAAAGCCGCCGCCGCGCTGGTGGGTTCGGTCGCGCTGATCCTCGCGGCCAGCCCGGCCGCAGCCAGCGCCGCGGCGGTCTACACCGGTCCGGCGTACGCCCAGTCGAGCGCTTCGACCAGCGCCGCTCGACTGCCCGAAGGTGGGCCGCTCGGGATGGCCGGGAACGGGCCGCTCGGACTGGTCGCGCCCGGCGGGCCGAGCGCTGGTGACCAGGCAGCGCCGGTGTATCGCGTGGCGCGGGGCGACTACCTCGGCGAGGTGGCCGAGCGGTACCTCGACGAGTTCGGCGACTATCGACAGCTCGCCAAGCTGAACCGGCTGGACGACCCGGATCGGATTCGCCCCGGCCAACTGCTCCGGCTGCCGACGGAGGCCGCCGACCAGGGTGCCCGCCCGCACGCCACCGGCAAACTCGTCGGCCGGCCCGCCGCGCCCAAGCCGCCGGCTTCGCGACCGGCGCCCGAGCGGACCGCGCCGGAGCGGGCGGAACAGGCAGCCCCCGGCGGTACGGAGTCGACAGGTCAGGTACCCCCGATGACCGTTGGCGCGGCTCGGGCCGGAACCACCGACCGGGTGAACCGACCCCTCGCGGTCTCCGCCGTGCTGGCCGTGGCGAGCATCGTGGGCGCACAGATCGGCGCGGTTCTCGGGCTGCGCCGCCGCCCCGCCACCGCCGGTGCCGCCCCCCGGATGGCCGCGGCCGCCCGCGCACGCCGCCGCCCCAGCTCAGGTCGGGGCGGCGGCGCGGACCGCGACGCCGGTGGTTCGCGCAGCGGCGGTTGGCGCGGTGGCACGACGGCTTGGACCGACGGTGCAACCGGCCGGAAGCCGCACGGTGCCGTCGGTAGCGGTGCCGCCTGGGCCGCCAGCCGAGTGGCAGCGGCCACCGGGGGCACGGTGCCGCCAACCGGCGGGCCGGCCGTGGAGAAAGCCCCTACCGGGGCGGCCGGTTGGGACGAAGGCTGGAGCGCCGAACCGGGCGAGCCATCGGGCGGTCGGCATCGACGAATCTGAGCGCCACGGCAGCCTGTTCTGCGACGACGTGGGCTGACCGGACCGGGGGCCTTCACGAGCTACGAGTCAGCGGCCGGCGGATGGTCCGAAGAGCGACATACCTCAGAGTCATAGATATGACTCTGAGGTATGTCCGCTGAGGGCGACACCGCTCCCACCGCGCGGACACGCCACCACCGCGCATGGCGGCCTGCCCGCCGTACACAGCGAGCCCGGCTGGTGGTCAGCGCCGTCCGGACCGGGGCCGAGCCTCGGCGGTCGTACTCGGCGGACAGTGATCAGGGCAGGCGGGTCTGCAGGACGCCGTCCTGGATCCGGGTGGGCAGGATCTGCTGGTCGTTGCCGGAGGGCCCCTGCACGACCTCGCCGCCGTTGAGCCGGAAAGCGCTGCCGTGCCACGGACAGACCACACAGGCATGGCCGTCGATCTCCTGGACCTCGCCCTCGCCGAGCGGTCCGCTCTGGTGCGGGCAGCGCTCCAGCATCACGGTGACCTCGTCACCGTGGCGGTAGAGGATCACCGAGATGTCGTCGACCTCCCGGGTGATCAGTGTGCGCTGCGGCAGGGTGGCCATGTCGGCCAGTGAGTGCCAGCCGGCGCTCATCCGGTGCAGCTCGGACACGCTCTGGTTGACCTGGGCGCCCTGCTTGTACGCCAGGTGGCCACCGATGTACGCGCCGAGGCTCACGGCGGAGAGGCCGAGGAAGCCGAGCGCCCGACCGACGCCGTGCCGCCCGGACAGCCGCGCCGCCAGCGAGCCGGCGTAGAGACCCACGCCGACGGTGTTCGCGGCGGCGTGCACCAGGCCGACCCGACGCTGGTCCCGGGAGAGCGCCGCCCAGTCGTTCAGACCGGCGACCGCCGCCGGCAGCGCGCTGACGGTGCCCAGACCGACCAGCACGGTGGCTGGCTGGCGCTGCCCCGGCATCAGGTCCAGCACGGCGGCGCTGATCCACGCGCCGACCGGCACCTGCACCATCGCCGGATGCAGCGGATGCCCCAACGTCACGCCGTGCAGCAGGTCCCGCAGCCGCCGCGGTCGCAGCGTGCCGAGAACCACCCGCTGCAGACGGTCGCCCGTCCGGTCCAGACCGGATGCCTGCTCAACTTTCGTCAATAGCGCTCGCACAAGTACCGACTTCCCGGCGATCGCCATCACAAACCGACCACCGGCGACAAACCTGCCGCGTCCCCCGCACGCGCCGATCTTGCACTTTCTGCTCCGATAAACCGGGACATAAGACGCGATCCGACAACCGAAAGTGCAAGATCGACGGGGCGGGGGCGGGGTGCGGAGGGCGGGAGGGCGGGGGTGCGGGGGATGCTGGTGGGATGGGTGTGCGGGTGGAGCGGGTCGGGGCAGTCAGCACGGTGATCGTGGATCGTCCCGAGGCTCGGAACGCTGTGGACGGGGCAACCGCGCGGGCTCTGGCGGACGCCTTTCGGGCTTTCGAGGCCGACCCGGACGCGTCGGTGGCCGTGCTCTGGGGTGCCGGTGGCACGTTCTGCTCCGGCGCCGACCTCAAGGCGATCGGCACGCCCAGCGGCAATCGGGTCGAGCCGGAGGGAGACGGCCCGATGGGTCCGACCCGCATGGCGCTGAGCAAGCCGGTGATCGCGGCGATCTCCGGGTACGCGGTGGCCGGCGGCCTGGAGCTGGCGCTCTGGTGCGACCTGCGGGTCGCCGAGTCCGACGCCACGCTCGGGGTGTTCTGCCGTCGCTGGGGAGTGCCGCTGATCGACGGCGGGACGGTCCGGCTGCCCCGGTTGATCGGGGAGAGCCGCGCGATGGACCTGATCCTCACCGGGCGGGCGGTGCCCGCCGACGAGGCGTACACCATGGGGTTGGTCAACCGGGTGGTGCCGCCGGGGCAGGCGCGGACGGCGGCCGAGGAGCTGGCCGCGGCGATCGCCCGTCATCCCCAGACCTGCCTGCGCAACGACCGGGCGGCCGTGCTGGCCGGCGCCGGTCGACCCGAGGCGGAGGCGCTGGCGACCGAGCTGGCGTACGGGATGGATTCGCTGGCCACCGACGCGGCGGCCGGCGCGGCCCGGTTCGCCGCGGGCGAGGGCCGGCACGGCACGACGCCGCCGGAAGGGGGAACCCTCCCGACGGCGCCGGCTCCGCGCCAGGTCAGTTGCGGTTGATGGTGAAGGTTGTCGTGGTGTTGCGGATGTCCTGGTAGTTGTTGGTCAGCCGCAGGTTGTTGAACGTGACCGAGCCGACCGCCGGGCCCTGACCGGGTTCGGGCAGCTCGTTGGCCCAGACCGCGAAGCCCGACTTCGCGTCGTACGCGTCACCGCTCTTGCGGGCACCGCTGATCGAGATGTTGGTGAAGACCGTGTCGGTGATCGGGTTCTCCGGCTGCGATCCGTTGTACTTGGTCTGGAACATGATTCCCGAGTACGTCGGATCGACGATGTCCACGTCGGACACCCGGATGCCGCGGAACTCCTTCGAGGCGGAGAACACCCAGATCGCGGGGAACGTCTGCGAGCCCCAGAAGTGCCCGCCCGCTCTGATGATCGAGATGTTCTGGAACTGGGTCGGTGGGCTGGCCCCGAACCCGATGAACGGGTAACCGAAGTCCAGCGAGCTGATGGTGATCCCGGAGTACGTCAATATGTCCGCGATGTAGAGGTTGCGGAAGATGTTGTTGTAGCCGCCGTAGACCGCCAGCCCGGCCGCCCGCCAGGTCAGCGTGGCCGAGAGGTTCTCGAACACGTTGCCGTTGTTGCCGGTCGACGCGCCCTGGTCGGTGGCCGAGAAGAGGGCGAACGCGTCGTCGCCGTTCGACCGCCCCTCGGTGTTGGTGACCAGGTTGTTGGTGCTGCCGTTGGTCAGGTTCACCCCGTCGGCGAAGGTGTCCCGGAAGCGGCTGTTCTTGATGGTCAACCCGCTGACGCTCACACCCCAGTACGCGCAGACGGTGTGCTCGACCCAGACGCTGTCGAGGGTCATGTTGTCGACGTCCTTCAGCTCACCCCAGACCTTGCCCGGCCCGTCGATCCGGTTGGTGTAGTTGCCGAAGAAGGCCAGGTGGGAGAAGGACGACCCGCTGGCCGAGGACTCCACCCGGAAGCCCGCGTCGGTGTTCTGCTGACCGGTCGGCGTCTGGAAGCGGGTGTACCACATGCCCGCGCCCACCACCGAAATCGGCTTGCCGTACACCTGGAACTTCTGCGCGGTCTCGTACGTGCCGGCCGGCAGGTAGACGCCGAGCAGGTTGCCGGTGGTGTCCATCCGGACCGCGTCGAGCGCGTTCTGGACGTCCTGGTGGCTGAAGCCGCTCGGCACCCGGTAGCGGGCCGGGTCCGGGTTGGCGCGCGGTGCGACCAGCTCCAGGTTGATGAAGTCGATCGCGTACGTGGTGGTGTTGGCCGGGTCCTTCTGCAAACGGATCTTGCTGCCGGCCGGGATGGTCGAGTTCAGCATCACGTTCGCCTCGTCGTACAGGTGGCGAGGCGGGCCGGCGCTGGGCGAGTCACTCGGGCTGGCCTCCGCGCCGTACAGCCAGATGTGCTTGGAGGTCAGGTTGATCGGCTTGTGCAGGGTGCCGTTGACGTAGATGTTCAGCGTCGAGTCGATGCCCCCACCTCCGGGCGCGTCGGGAATGGAGAAGCGGGTGACCAGGGTGTTGGTCGCCGCCCGGGTGGTCCACTCGACGTACGCGCCGGTGCTGTTCAGGGTGACCGCCCGACGTCCGGACGCCTCGCCGCCGAGGTTGCCGATGTCCCGGTTCGGCCCGACCTGCCCGGCGCCGCCGCCGGTGGTGCCGTCCTCGGCCTCGTACATGTCGTAGCCGAGGTTGGCGCCGCGACCCACGAAGAGCGGCCGGTCGCTGGTGTTGTTGGTCTGCTTCACCGGCAGCTCGTTGCCGTCGGCGGCGAGCACCACCCGGACGGTGTACCTGCCGTTGGCGGCGGTCCAGGTGCCGAGGTTGATCGGGCCGACCGTCGCACCGGGGTTGATCACACCGGAGTACGAGCCGGTCAGGGTACGCACGGCAGTGCCGGACTCGTTGAGCACGGTCAGCGTGATGCCGTGCGCGCCGGACGCGGACGCCTGGTTGCCGGCGTTGCGGAGCGACACGGAGAAGGTGACCGTGCTGCCCGGCGGCGGGTTGCCCGGCGACCAGTCGACCGCGGAGGCGACCAGGTCGGAGCTGGCGACCGCGCTGACCACCAGCGGGCTGGGGTTGGTGTAGCTGTTGTTGGTGTCGTCGGTCTCGACGACGGTGTTCGACTCGTCGACCTTCGCGCTGAGCGGGTAGCTGCCCGCGTCACGGGTGCCGATGCTGGCGCTGACGGTGGTCGACGCGCCGGCCGCGAGGCCACCGACCGACGCGGTGCCGACCCGGGTGGAGCCCAGGTAGAAGTTGACGTTGGTCGCGGCGGAGGCCGCCGAGCCGGCGTTCCGCACGGTCGCGGAGAGCGTGATGGTGCTGGTCTCCACGGGCGCTGACGGGCTGAACGACATGCCGGTCACGGTGAGGTCCGGGTTCGGTGCGGCAGTGCCGAAGACCTGGAACTCGGCCACCTGGCCGGCCGGGGCGCCGGTGTTCGAGGCGATCGAGAGCCGTACGTCGGCGGCGGTCGCGGAGACCGGGATGGTCACCGTGTTGCCGCTGCCCGGGTTGAAGGTGTAGTTCGTCGCGCCGACCAGGGTGGTGAAGCTCGACGAGCCCTGGTCGCGACCGAGGACGGTGATGTTCTGGGTACGCGTCCCCCAGGCGGAGTCCGGGTTGAGCTTCAGCACGACCTGGCTGAGGCTGGCGTTCGCACCGAGCTGCACGGTCAGCGTGCTCGGGTTGCCGTTGCCCTCCCAGTAGGTGGCCACGTTGTTGTCGTTGGCGTTGGTCGCCACGAACGTGTGCACGTACCCGGACGCGGTGATCGGCTTGCCGACCGCCAGGTTGGTCCCGGTGGGCGGGTTGCCGGTTCCCGTGCGGGTCACCGTGTTGCTGTTCGACGACTGGTTGCCGGCCGCGTCCTTGGCCCGCACGTAGTACGAGACCGTGGCGCTGTCCGCCTGGCTGTCGGTGTACGTCAGCGTCGAGCCGCTGACGCTGCCGCGCAGCGCGCCGTTGGCGTAGACGTCGTACCCGGTCACCCCGACGTTGTCGCTCGACGCCGACCAGGTGAGCCGAATCTGCCCGCTGGCGGGCTGGGTGTACGCCAGGTTGCCGGGCGCGCTCGGTGCCTGGGTGTCGGTGCTGCCGCTGGCGTCGTACACCTCCACCTCGGAGAACTGCGCGGCCGGCCAGCCGGTGTTGCCGGTGACCTGCACCCGTACGTAACGGGTGCTGGTGGCGGTGAAGCTGACGGTCGCGGTGTTGCCGCTGCTCGGGTTGAAGGTGTAGTCGGCGGACGACTTCAGGGTGCTGAAGGTCGAGCCGTTGGTGGAGCCGAGCACCGACAGGGTCTGGGTGCGGGTTTGCCAGTCCGACGAGGGCGGCAGTTTGAGCACCACCCGGTCCACGTTGACGGTGGCGCCCAGGTCGGCCTGGATCCACTGCGGAAACGCGTTGTTGGCGCTCTCCCAGTAGGTCGAGGCGTTGCCGTCGTTGGCGTTGCCCGCCACGTAGTTCTGGTTGTAGCTGCTGGCGCTCATGGTGGCCGAGAGCCCGGCGAGCAGGGCCGCACGGGCTGAGCCCGCCGGGGCGGGAGCGGGCGTCGCTGCCGGTGCCGCGGTCGCGGGGGTGACGGCGGGAACGGCGGCGAGGAGCAGTCCGGCGAGCGCGCCGGCGAGCAGCCGCCGACCGGCCGGCGATCGGCCGGTTCGGTGGGCGGAACCGGGCGAGCCGGTTCGCGGGGTGCCTCGGGTGGTGCCGTTTCTGGACATCGGTGGCTACACCTCTTTCGGGGGTGGTGTGGGGTGCGTTGCCCGGTGACGGGTGCAGGGGTACGCCCGTCGTGCCGCGACAGGTGGGGGACGGTGCGGTGCGGGACGGGTGCGGGTGGGCCGGCGCCGCGCTGCGCCGGGCTCCCGACCGGTGGCCCCCGCCCCGCTCGGGCGGGGGCCGTCGGCCTAGCTGGAGTAGACCTCGAACTCGCTGAGCTGGCCGGCGGGCCAGCCGGTGTTGCCGGTGACGGTCAGCCGCAGATACCGCTGGCTGGTCGCCGGGAAGGTCACGGTGACCGTGTTGCCGCTGACCGGGTTGAAGGTGTAGCCGGCGGACGCCTTCAGGGTGGTGAACGACGAGCCGGTGGTGGAGCCGAGCACCGACAGCGTCTGCGTACGGGTCTGCCACGCGGACGACGGCGGCAGCTTCAGCACGACCCGGGACACCGAACGGGTGGCGCCCAGGTCCACCGTCAGCGACTGCGGGAAGGCGTTGTTGGCGCTCTCCCAGTAGGTGTTGGCGTTGCCGTCCACCGCGTTGGGCGCGGCGTACACGTCGGAGTGGCTGGTCTCGGTGATCGACCGTCCGGCGGCGAGGTTGCCACTGGGCGGGGGCGTGGTCGGCGGGGCGGTGGTCGGTGGGGCCGTCGTCGGTGCTGCGGTGGTCGGCGGCGGCGTGGTGGCGGTGCCGCCGTACACCTCGACCTCGCTGAGCTGGGCGGCCGGCCAGCCCGTGTTGCCGGTGACGGTGACCCGGATGTAGCGGCGGTCACCGGAGGGCAGCCCGATCGACACGGTGTTGCCCGTGCCCGGGGCGAAGACCCGACCGGCGGACGACGCCAGGGTGGCGTACGACGAGCCGTCGGTGGAGCCGAGCACCGACAGCGTCTCGGTCCGCTGTTCCCAGCCGGCGGGCAGCTTGAGCACCACCCGGTCGACCGGGCGGGCCGAGCCCAGATCCACCGTCAGCGACTGCGGGAAGGCGTTGTTGGCGCTCTCCCAGTAGGTGGCCGCATTGCCGTCGACGGCGTTGCCCGCCGTGTAGCTCTGGTTGGTGCTGGTCGCGGTCGTCGACCGGTTCAGCGCCAGGTTCCCGCCGGTGGGCGGCGGCGTGGTCGGGGGCGGCGTGGTCGGGGGCGCGGTGGTGGGTGGCGGGGTGGTGGGGCCGGTGGTCGGCGGGGTGCTGGGGCCGCCACCCCACTGCGGCTCCGGCCACGGGCCGCAGTACGGGGTCGACGTGTACCAGCCCGAGTTGCCGGCGCTCTGGGTGATCTGGAAGCCGCCGCCCACGCAGTTGTGCATCGGGTTGCTCTGCGCGATGTTGGTGGCCCGCACGTTGGTGAACGACACCTGGCTGGGTGCCTGCACCTGGAGCGCGTACGTGCCGGCCCCGTCGATCCGTACGTTGGTGAGGTTGATCCCGCTGGTCTGGCCCTCGATCCAGTGCAGCGCGGCGTATGAGCTGTCCAGGATGTCGGTGTCGGTGATGTTGATGGTGGCCTGCTGGAACGCCTCGTTGAGGGCGGAGAACCAGATCGCCCCGACGCCGAAGTTCCAGTTGTAGTCCGAGTTGCCGTTGCGGATCAGCGTGTTCCGGGCGATCGTCCAGGTGCCTCGGACCGCGGTGTCACCCTGCACGCCCGGGTAGCGGTTGGCGACGTGGATGCCACCGCCGTTGGTCAGCGAGTCGGCAGTCACGTTGTCGGTGATCTTGATGTCCCGACCGCCGTAGCTGACCAGGTGGTTCGCCAGCAGCGTCACGCCGATGGTGTTGTGGGTGAACGAGTTGTTGACGTTCGGGACGCTCTGCGCCCACATCGCCAGGGCGTCGTCGCCGGTGTTGCGCACGAACGTGTTCGTCACCGTCGAGTTGGTGACGCCGGTGTGGAAGTTCACCCCGTCCGCGGTCTGGTCCAGGATGCGGCTGTTGCGGATGGTGAAGTTGTCCATCGGGCCGTCCATCCAGGCGCCGACCTTGGTGTTCTCCAGCCACAGGTTGTCCACCACCGAGTTGGTCATCGCCCCGCCCAGGGCGTTGACCTGGTCCTCGTCCACCCGTTCGCGGATGTCGCCGATGATGGCGAAGTCCCGCAGCGTGACGTTGCGGCTCGGCCCGCCGGCCTCGTGCGCCCGGATCTCCCCCGTGTAGCCGCCGCCGGGGACGTACTTGCCGTAGATGCCGGCGGCCCGCTTGCGGTCGGTGGGGTGCCGGCCGCCGAGCACCGAATACCACGGGCCCGCGCCGCGCAGGGTCACCCCGTCGACCACCACGTGGTCCCAGAGGGTGAACGTGCCGGTCGGGATCCAGACGGCGCGGCCCTGGGCCTTACCGGCGTCGACCGCCGCCTGGAACTTCGCGGTCGAATCGGTCGCGCCGCTCGGGTCGGCGCCGAAGTCGGTGACCACGTCGATGACACCGGAGGGTTTGGTGATCGCCGGGGCGACCAGCTCGAAGTCCGCCAGGTCGATCGTGAAGGATGGCGACTGGGCGGTCGAGGAGACCTGCAACCGGATCTTCGTACCGGCCGGGTAGGTGGTGCCGAACATCGTCCGGGTCTCGTCGTAGAAGTGGTGCGGGTTCGTGTCGCCCGGGTTGTTGTTGAACGGGTAACCGCCGTAGTACCAGCCGTACCTCGACGTCACCGGCACCGACTTCAGCAGCGTGCCGTTGGCCCGCAGGTCGAGGGCGGCGTCCCGGCCGGTGCCGGAAGGGCTGTCCGGCAGGCTGTGCCGGAAGGTGACCGCGTTGGCCGGGGCGGTGAGCGTGAACTCGACGTACTCGCCGACGGCGTCGAGGGTGACCGCCTCGCGGCCGGACGCCTCCGACGGCAGCGTGCCGTAGCGCCGGTCCGGGCCGATCTTCGTGCCGTTGTGGGCGGCCTTCTCGGCCTCCTGTTCGAGAAACGGGACGGTGGCCCCACGGCCGGAGATGTCGAAGGGGGACAACCCCGCCGCCGAGGCCGGGGTGGCACTGCCGGTGACCGCGAGGGCGGTCAGCGAGGTGGCGGCGAGCAGGGTGGCGGCGATCGCGGCCAGCCCGACGCGCGCCGGGTGTCGGAGATGGTGCGGGGTGGCGGTGGTGTGGTTGGCCATGAGCTGCGCTCTCCCTTTCGTCAGGCAGGCCAGGTCCCCCGTGTCGGTGCGGCGTAGCGGTCCCCCGTACTCCTTTCTCGGGCGCGGTGCGCGGGTGGTGCGGCGCCGGCGGTCGGGACGGGACCACCGGCACCACGTCGGTCGGATCAGGTCAGGGCGGCGGCGTCCGCGCGCGGTCCGTCCACCTCTTCGGGGGTACGCAGCCAGACGGCCGTGTCCGACGGCAGCAGACCGTCGTCGAGAGGGCCACTGGCCAGCAGCAACTCCCCGTCGGCGGGCAGCGGCACCGCCCCGTCGGTGAGGTTGACCAGGCAGCGGAAGCCACCGCCACGGCTGAACGCCAGCACCCCGTCCGGGGCGGGCAGCCACGTCAGCTCACCGTCGCCGAGCGCCGCCTCGGCCCGCCGGAGGTGGATCGCCGCCCGGTACAGCTCCAGCATCGAGGCCGCGTCGCCGGTCTGCGCCAGCGCCGTGCGGTCCTTCCAGTCGGCCGGCTGGGGCAGCCAGGGCGCCGCCGCGCCGTCGGGGCTGAACCCGAACGGCGGCTCGTCACCGGCCCAGGGCAGCGGCACGCGGCAGCCGTCGCGACCGGGGTCGATCCGACCGGAGCGCTCCCACATCGGGTCCTGCCGCAGCGCGTACGGGATGTCCTCGACCTCCCAGAGCCCCAGCTCCTCGCCCTGATAGACGTAGGCGGCGCCGGGCAGCGACAGCGACAGCAGCGCGGCGGCCCGCGCCCGGCGGGTGCCCAGCTCCAGGTCGGTGGGGATCCCCTCGCGCTTGGCCGCGAAGCTGAACGTGGTGTCCGCCCGACCGTAGCGGGTGACGTGCCGGGTCACGTCGTGGTTGGAGAGCACCCAGGTGGCCGGCGCGTTGACCGGCGCGTGCGCGCTGAGCGTCCCGTCGATGCTCTCGCGCAGCGCCGAGGCGTCCCACGCGCAGCCGAGAAAGTCGAAGTTGAACGCCGCGTGCAGCTCGTCGGGGCGCAGGTAGTTGGCGAACCGCTGCCGGTCCGGCAGCCACACCTCACCGATCAGCGCGCGATCGACGTACTCGTCGGCGACCCGACGCCAGCCCCGGTAGATGTCGTGCACACCGTCGAGGTCGTGGAACGGGTGCGGCCGGTCCGACTCGACCTCGGGCAGCGTCCCGTCCTTCACCAGCAGACCGGCGGAGTCGATCCGGATGCCGTCGACGCCCCGGTCGAACCAGAACCGCAGGATGTCCTCGAATTCGGCCCGCACCCGGGGGTGCTCCCAGTTGAAGTCCGGCTGCTGCGGCGCGAACAGGTGCAGGTACCAGTCACCGGGCGTGCCGTCCGGGTTGGTGGTGCGGGTCCAGGTCTCGCCGCCGAACTCGCCGACCCAGTCGGTGGGCCGCTGGTCACCGTTCGGGCCCCGGCCGGGACGGAACCAGAACAGGTCCCGCTCGGGCGCTCCCGGGCCGCCGGCCAGCGCGGCCTGGAACCACGGGTGCGCGTCGGAGCAGTGGTTGGGCACCACGTCGACGATCGTCCGGATGCCGAGGTCGTGCGCCTCCGCAATCAGCGCCTCCACCTCGGCGAGCGTGCCGAAGACCGGATCGATGTCGCGGTAGTCGGACACGTCGTACCCGGCGTCGGCCATCGGCGACGGATACCAGGGGCTGAACCAGATCGCGTCGACGCCGAGCGCGGACAGGTGGTTCAGCCGGGACCGGATGCCGGCGATGTCACCGATGCCGTCGCCGTTGCCGTCGGCGAAGCTCCGGGGATACACCTGGTAGATCACGGCTCCACGCCACCACGGACTTCTGTCAGCTGTGGACACGAGCACCTGCTTTCTGCGTCAGTACGTCGGCGGGTTCGCCGGAGGGAGATATGTGTCGGGACGAACTGTCGGTGTTCGCCGCGCGGGTGGATGCGGTCGGGCGCTATCCCTTGATGCCGCCCGTGGTCAGACCGGACATGATGTTCCGTTGGAAGATCAGGAAGATGATGACAGTCGGGATGGCGGCGATGACCGACGCGGCGATCACCACGTTCATCGGCGTACCACCCGCGAAGGTGTAGATGCCGACACTGACCGTCCGGGTCTCGGGCGACGGCATGACCAGCTTCGGCCAGAGGAAGTCCTTCCAGACCGCGGTCACGGCGAAGATCGAGACGACGCCGAGGATGGGACGCGCCAGCGGCAGGATGATCGACCAGAGCGTGCGCAGCGACGACGCCCCGTCCATCAGGGCGGCGGCCATCAGCTCCTCGGGGATCGAGTCGAAGAACCGCTTCAACAGGAAGATGTTGAAGGCGTTCGCGACCATCGGCAGCCAGATCGCGAACGGCGAGTCGAGCAGATTGATGTGCAGGATCGGCAGGTCGAGCACCGTCACGTACTGCGGAACGATGAGGACCATCGCCGGGATCATCAGGGTGCCCAGCATCAGGGCGAGGATCGCGTTGCCGAAGATCGGCCGGAGCTTCGACAGGGAGTACGCGGCGGCGCTGTCGAGGACGAGTTGGAACAGCACCGCCCCGATGGCGTAGTAGAACGTGTTGAACAGCAGCTTGGCGAGGGCCAGGTTGTTCCACGCGTCGATGTAGTTCTGCGGCTGCGGGTCCTTCGGAAACAGCGACGGCGGGGTCTGCGCGATCTCCTGGCCGGACTTGAGCGCGCCGGTGACCATCCAGTAGAGGGGCCCGAGAAAGACGAGCGTGAAGCCCGCGACGACGACCACGAGCAGCGTCCAGTAGATGACCTTGCCGCGCCCCCGGCTCAGCTGGGAGTGGGAGATGAGGGTCCGGGTACCGGAATCCTGTGCCATTGGGCGCCGTCCTAGTCCTGTTTCGCAGTCAGTCGCACGTAAACGGCGGAGAAGCCGGCCAGCACCACGAGCATGATCACGCCCAGCGCGGCGGCGCCGTTGAGGTCGTTCTGGAAGAACCCGTGCTGGTAGATGAGGTACGCCACCGAGGTCGCGGAATCCTGCGCGCCCGCGCCGTTGGCGAGGATCAGTGGCTCGATGAAGAGCTGCATCGTGGCGACGATCTGCAGCATCGCCAGGAGCCCGAGGATCAGCCGGGTCTGCGGGATCGTCACGTGGCGGATCCGCCGCCAGATCCCGGCGCCGTCGAGCTCCGCCGCCTCGTACAGCTCACCGGGAATGTTCTGCAACGACGCCAGGTAGATCAGGACCGCGCCGCCCATGTTCATCCAGGTGGACGCGATCACCATTGCCGGCATCGTCATCTCCGGCGACTGCATCCACTGCGACGTGGGCAGGTGCAGCGCCGTGAGGACCGCGTTGAACAGCCCCGCCTCACTGGGGTCGTACGCGTAGAACTTGAAGAGGAACAGCGCCGAGGCCGGCGGCAGCATGACCGGCAGGTAGACCAGGACCCGCAGGTATCCCTTGGCGTGGCGGAACTCGTTGAGCAGGATCGCCACGAAGAACGGCACCGCGTACCCGAGCACCAGCGCGAGCACCGTGAAGTACAGCGTGTTCTTCCAGGCGGGCCAGAAGCTGGGGTCGGCGATGAGGCGGGAGTAGTTGTCCCAGCCCACCCAGGTCGTTTCGCCGCGCCTGGTCCGCTGGAAGCTCATGACGATGCCGCGGACCATCGGGTACCAGGAGAAGACCACGAAGCAGAGCACGGCGCCGATCAGGAACGCGTGCCCGGTGAGGTTGTCCCGTACCTTGCGGCCGAGGCTCGTACGCTGCGGCCCTGTCGCGTACGGCGACATCGGGCGACCCGGTTTCCTGGGGGCCTGGGGGACGGCGGTGATCGCCAAGGCAACTCCTGCGGAAGTCAGTGACGCGGACGGTGCGGCGCCGGGTGTGGGGGCCGACGGGCCGGCCCCCACACCTGCCGGTCAGCTCTCGGCGGCCAGGAGCTGGTTGACCTTCTCTTCGGCCGTCTTGAGCAGCGCGTCGATGTTCGCGTTCGGGTTCGTTAGCACCCCGGACATCGCGGCGTCGAGGACCGCGTAGATCGCCTGCGCGTTGCGCGGCTCACCCTTGATCGGCACCGGGGTCGCCTCGAAGATCGCGAAGTTCGCGGTGTCGACGTTCGCGTTGGCCTTGCGCAGTTCGAGTTCCTGCTTCTGCGCCTCGCTGCCGTTGGCGAACAGCAGCGGCTGGGGCAGACCCACCGGGTAGTTCTGCGGCTTGGCCCGGACGTAGTCGAACTGACCCTTGCCCGGCGTGAGCTTCTGGTAGGCGATCCACTTCAGACCGGCCTTGACCTGCTCCGGGGAGAGGTCCTTCTTGAAGAAGTAGCCCTCGCCGCCGCCGAGCGTGCCCTTCGCCGGACCGTCCTGGCCGGGCAGCGGGGCCATCGCCCAGTCCTGGAACTTGCCCTGGAACTGGCTGACGATCGCCTGGGTGGCGTCCGGCGCGCCGATGAACATGCCGACCTTGCCCGCGCCGGCGTTGGTCAGCAGGTCACCCCACTGGAGCAGCTGGCGGGAGCCCATGCTGTTGTCGCCGTACCGCATGTCCTTGATGTTCTGCAGGACCTGCTTGCCCATCGCGTTGTTGAAGTCGGCCTTCTTGCCGTCCGGGGTCAGCACCTGGCCGCCCTGCGAGTAGAGCAGCGAGGTGAAGTGCCAGCCGCCGGTGTTGCCGGCGCTGTACTCGGAGTAGCCGGCGATGCCGTTGCCGAGGGCGGAGATCTTCTTGGCGGCGGCCCGGACGTCGGCCCAGGTCTTGGGCGGGTTGTTGACGTCGAGCCCGGCCTTCTGGAACAGGACCTTGTTGTAGACCAGACCCATCGAGTAGTTCTTCACCGGGACGGCGTACAGCTTGCCGCCGTCGGTGAAGGCCTCCTTGAGCGCCGGGTCGACGCCGTCCCAGGTGGGGATGGTGTCCTTGTTGACGACACCGGTGATGTCCATCGCCTGACCGGAGTCGAGCACCTGCTGGAGATCGGTCATGTACCCGTAGAACACGTCGGTCACCGTGCCGCCGGCGAGGCGGGCGGTGAAGTCCGGCGGGTTGTTGCACTGCTCGCCGACGCTCACGCTCTTGACGACGATGTCCGGGTTCTGCTTCTGGAACTCGACGACGTCGTCGTTCCAGTTCTTCAACAGCTCTTTCTGTGCGCCGACCGGCTGGCAGTCGACGGTGATGGTGACCTTGCCGCCGGCGGTCGTGCCCTCGTCATCGCTCTTCGTGGAGCATGCCGTGAGGCTGAACCCCAGGCCGGCCACGAGCGCCAGCGCCGCAGCCCTTCGGTATCGCGGTACGGACATCTGTCCATCCCTTCGGGAACGGGTGTCTCCAAGGCTTCGCTGATCTGCGGTGATGCGACCTGACGCCCTGTAGCTGCGTCGGAGCCAGGTGTGAGTGGAGTCACTGTAACGAGGGCGACTCATTTCAGCAAGGCATCGACGGGGTTGTGAAAAGAAGCGACATACTTACGGCAGACACCGACAATGGCGTGTTTTGCGTCGGGTTTGACGGCTTTCCGGTCGGTCTGGCCCGACGGCGATCCGGCAGTGGCCGCCCGCCGCGGGCGACCACGAAAAACCGGCCGCCGACCGCGCGAAGCGGTCGACGGCCGGCAGGCGGTCGGTCTAGTACGGCAGGGGCACGCTCAGCGGCCGGGCGCGGGCGCCGTGGAGCCGCGCACCACCAGCTCCGGCTCGAACAGCAGCTCGTCCTGCAGGACGCCGACACCCTCGATCTGGGTGACCAGCAGGTCCACCGCGGCCTGCCCCATCGTCTCGATCGGCTGCCGCACGGTGGTCAGCGGCGGGTCGGTGCAGGTCATGAACGCGGAGTCGTCGAAGCCCACCACCGAGATGTCCGTCGGCACCGCGCGACCCAGGCGCCGGGCCGCCCGGATGGTGCCCAGGGCCAGCACGTCGCTCGCGCAGATGATGCCGGTGACGCCGCGCTCGACCAGTTTCGTCGCGGCGACCCGCGCGCCCTCCATCGAAAAGCTGGACCGCTCGACGCACTCCCGCTCGACGTCGCCCCAACCCGCGGCCCGGACCATGGCGTCCAGCTTGCGGCGCGACGGCACGTGCCCCTCGGGGCCGAGCACCATCCCGATCCGCTCGTGGCCGAGCGAACGCAGGTGCCCGTACGCCTGCTCCACCGCCACCGCGTCGTCGGTGGAGACCCGGGGAAAGCCCAACTCGTCCACACCGGCGTTGACCAGGACCACGGGAAGGCCCCGGTCGGTCAGCCGCCGGTAGTGGTCGTGCCGGGCGTCGGCGAGCGCGTACGAGCCACCCGCGAAGATCACGCCAGAGACCTGGTGGTCGAGGAGCATCTCCACGTAGTCCATTTCGGACACGCCGCCGATGGTGCGGGCGCAGAGCGCCGGGGTGTAGCCCCGCTGGGCGAGGGTCCCGGTGACCACCTCGGCGAGCGCCGGGAAGATCGGGTTCTGCAGCTCGGGCAGCACCAGGCCGACCAGCCGGGCCCGCTCGCCCCGCAGCTTGGTCGGCCGCTCGTAGCCGAGCACGTCCAGCGCGGTCAGCACCGCCGTCCGGGTCGTCTCGGAGACCCCGTCCCGGCCGTTGAGCACCCGGCTGACGGTGGCCTCGCTGACGCCCGCCTTCTTGGCAACTTCAGTCAACCGCTTGGTCACGGTCGCAATCGTACGTCACCAGGATGAAAGAATTGAACAGCAGAATGGCCGAATTTTGCTGTCACGTTGTTGTGGCTTGTCCCCTCCAGCGCCGTCAGGACAGGTTGCGCAGCGCGTCCTCGATGGCGCGGTGGAAGGTCGGGTACGCGTAGATCATGTGCCGCAGTTGGCTCACCGGCACGGCCGCGTGCACCGCCACCACCAGCGCGGACAGCACCTCACCACCGGCCGGGCCGACCGACGTCGCGCCGATCAGCACGCCCTGGTCGGCGTCCGCGATGAGCTTGATGAAACCCTCGTCACCGACCTGGTGAATCCAGCCACGGGTCGAGCTGCCCAGCTTGGTGAACCCGACCTGCACGTTGATGCCGCGCTCGCGGGCCTGCTGCTCGGTCAGCCCGACGGCCCCGACCTCGGGATCGGTGAAGGTCACCCGGGGCAGCGCGCGGTAGTCGGCGCGCGGCACGGTGCCGGCCGACCCGCTCGACCCGCTGGCGGCCAACGAACTGGAAGCGCCCATCGCGCCGCCGACGACGCTGGCGGTTCCGCTGGCGTCGGCCCCCGCCGTCGCCTCCCGGGCGTGGGCCAGCAGATCGGCCACGACGATCCCCGCCTGGTACATGGCGATGTGGGTGAACGCCCCCTCGCCGGTCAGGTCGCCCACCGCCCAGATGCCGTCGGTGACGTGCAGCCGGTCATCCACCGGCAGGTAACGCTGGGTGGCGTCCACACCGACCGTGTCGAGCCCCAACTCCTCCAGGTACGCCCGACGGCCGGTCACCACGAGCAGCCGCTCCGCGGTGAACTCCGCTCCACCGCCGCTGCGCAGCGTGAAACGGTCACCATCGTGCTCGACCCGTTCGGCCCGTACGCCGGTGTGGATCTCGACGCCGTCGGCGCGCAGCGCGGCGGCGGCCACCTCGGACGCCTCCGGCTCCTCGACGGCCAGCACCCGGTCCAGCGCCTCCACCACCGTGACGCGGACGCCGAAGCGCGCGAAGACCTGGGCCAGCTCCAGCCCGATCGCGCCCCCGCCGAGCACCAGCAGCGACTCAGGCAGGCGCTCGACCTCGATCGCCTGGTGGTTGGTCCAGTACGGCGTATCGGCCAGCCCGTCGATCGGCGGCACCGAGGGCCGAGTGCCGGTGCCCAGGACGACGCCGTGCCGGGCCTGGAACACCTGGTCACCGACCCGGACCCGACCCGGGCCGTCGAGCCGGCCACTGCCCCGGACGAACCGGCCGCCCTTGCCGGTGAACCGCTCGACCGCGACCTTGTCGTCCCAGCTGTCGGTGGCCTCCTCGCGGATCCGCTTCGCCACCGGCGCCCAGTCCGGCCGGACCTGTGCCGTGCCCGCGAGCCCGTCGACGCGACGCGCCTCGGCCAGCGCGTTCGCGGCCCGGATCATCATCTTGCTCGGGATGCAGCCCCAGTACGGACACTCGCCACCGACGAGGTCCCGTTCGACGCCGACAACGGTGAGGCCGGCCTCGGCGAGCCGCCCGGCCACCTCCTCGCCGCCGACCCCGAGCCCCACCACGACCACATCCACCAGCTCCGGCTCCGCCATCGGACCAGCATCCCCCAGCGGCCGCACCCCGACCACCGGGGTCCGGAAGTCGGCACTGTCACCCCGTCCCACCACCTACGGTGATCCGATGCCGGCACGCTTCGACCCCGTCCGGGACCGCTTCCACGACCTGCTCGCCGCAGGGCGCCGAGATGCCGGGCCGAGGCCCTGCACTCGGTGCTCTGACGCACCGCCTCACCGCAGCCAGACCGGATCGGTGCCGGGTACGGACAGCGGCGGCGGGTAGTCCACCGTGCGGCGGAGGTCGTCGGGCAGCTTCCACGGCTGGTGGATGGCCTTGCCCGACACCTGTGACAGCTCCGGCACCCAGCGCCGCACGTAGTCGCCGGCCGGGTCGTACCGCTCGGCCTGCCGGACCGGATTGAATCCCCGGTACGGCTTGGTGTCGTTGCCGGTGCCGGCGACCCACTGCCAGTTGCCCGAGTTGTTGGCCACGTCCCCGTCGAGCAGCCAGCGGAAGAAGACCGCGAGACCGGCCCGCCAGTCCTGCCCCAGGTGCTTGGTCAGGTAGCCGGCGGTGATCAGCCGCGCCCGGTTGTGCTGCCAACCCTGCGCCCGCATCTGCCGCATCCCGGCGTCCACGATCGGCATTCCGGTCCGCCCCTCGGCCCAGGCCGACAGGGCGTCGTCGTCGTAGCGCCACTCTTCGGTGGCGCCCCGCCGGTAGGCGGCCGTCGCGATCTCCGGAAACGCGGCGGTGACCTGGTAGTAGGAGTCGCGCCAGCAGACCTGCCGAACAAAGGGTCCGGACCGGGCGCCGGCACGGTTGGCCACCGACAGTGGGGACACGCAGCCGAAGCGCAGGTACGGGCTGAGTCGGGAGGTGTCGTCGCCGGCCATGTCGTCGTGCTGGTCGTCGTACCGGCCCAGCTCGGGCAGCCAGTCGGTGAGCCGCTGTCGGGCCAGCCGCTCGCCGCCGGTGGCCGCGCCCGGCGACTCCCCGACCGGCGGCGCCGGGTGGTCGTGCACCCGCAGGTCGCGGGTGAAGAGCACGACCGCGGTGCCCGCCGTCACCGGGCCACCGGCTGGACCGTCGGCCCGGGGATCGTGACCGGGGTACCCGTCGAGGTGAGCAGAGCGCGGGCGGCGACCGCCATCCGCCGCCGCTGCGGCACCAGGGCCCGGCGGGTGAAGACGTCGTAGTCCTGCGCGGCCACTTCGTCGAGGATGCCGCCGTAGAGCGCGTACGCGGTGCGCATGCACGCCTGCGACGCCGGCGCGAGCATGGTGATGCCGGGCGCGGCGGCGGCGTAGTGCGCCTGGGCCCGGGTCACCTCGTACTCGATCAGCTCGCGCGTCCGGGGCGTTCCGCGCCCGCGGGCGCTGGCCTCGGCCAGGTCTTCGCGGGTGACGCCGAACTTCGCCAGATCCTCGTCGGGCAGGTAGGTGCGACCCCGGTCGAGGTCCTCGGCGACGTCGCGGATGAAGTTGGTGAGCTGGAAGGCGAAGCCGAGCTGTCGCGCCGGCTCACGGGCGGCCGCCGGATCGGTGCTGCCCAGGATCGGCAGCATCATGGTGCCGATGACCGCCGCCGAGCCCTCCATGTAGTCGAGCAGGTGGTCGTACGTCGCGTACGAGGTGACGGTCAGGTCCATCGCCATGCTCTTCAGAAACGACGCAAAGTCGTCCCGGTCGAGATCGAAGATGGCGATCGTGTGCAGCACGGCCGGCAGCAGGGGGTCGTCGACCGGCACACCGTGCAGACCGGCCACGAACCGACCGGCCCAGTCGTCGAGCCGGGCGGCCCGCTCGGCCGGTGGCAGGTCCTCGGTGCGGTCGACGATCTCGTCGGCGTACCGCGTGAATCCGTAGAGGGCGTGGACATGTCGTCGTTTCCACGCGGGAAGCAACCGGGTGGCGAGATAGTAGGTACGCCCGTGACGTTTGTGCAGCTCACGACAGCGCTCATAGGCAGCGGTGAGATCCGTGTCCACCGGCCCTCCTCAATTATCGACGCACCAATCGACGCAACTCGTACCCTAGGGTACGCTCGCTGACATGGCCAACGACGCAGTAGCGGGCAACACGACCCGTATGGCGCCGACCGGGCCGGGCGACAGGGACGATCCGGTCCGCGCCGTCCTGGCCGCGTACACCCAGGACCTGATCACGGCGGTCGACGAGACCCTCTCCACCTTCCTCACCGCCGAGGTCGACGCACTCACCGAGATCGACGCGGCCATGGGCGGCTTCGCGTCCGCCGCGCGCGAGGCCGTGCTGGCCGGCGGCAAGCGGATCCGCTCCACGTTCGCCTACTGGGGCTGGCGCGGGGCGGTCGGCGGCACCGAGCCCCTCCCACCGGTCCTGCCCGCGCTGGCCGCCCTCGAACTGCTGCACACCTTCGCGCTGGTGCACGACGACGTGATGGACGCCTCCACCACCCGCCGCGGCCGGCCCACCGCACACGTCGCGCTCGCCGCGCAGCACGTCGCCGCCGGCCACCGGGGCGACCCCGCCCGGTTCGGCGAGGCGGCCGCCGTGCTCATCGGCGACCTCTGCATGGTCTGGGCCGACAAGCTGCTCGCTCGCGCCACCATCACCCCGGCCCGCCTGTTCGAGGTCCGCCGCTGCTACGACCAGATGCGCGTCGAGACCGTCGCCGGGCAGTACCTGGACGTGCTCGGCGAGAACGACCCGACCAACTGGTCGGTCGACCGGGCGCTGCGCGTGGCCCGCTACAAGACCGCCAGCTACACGGTGCAGAGACCGCTGCTCTTCGGCGCCTTCCTGGCCGGGGTGACCACCGACACCGCGCTGGTCGCCGCGTACACCCGCTACGGCCTGGCCGTCGGCGAGGCCTTCCAGCTCCGCGACGACCTGCTCGGCGTCTACGGCGACCCGGCGGCGACCGGCAAGCCGGCCGGCGACGACCTGCGCACCGGCAAGCCGACCACGCTGCTCATGCTGGCGCGGCAACTGGCCACGCCCGGCCAGCTCCGAGCCCTGGAGCAGGCCGACGGGCAGCCGATCGACCGGCTCGCCGACCTGGTCGCCGAGACCGGCGCGGTGGCCCGGGTGGAGCGGATGATCGCCGAGCGGGTGGGCGACGCCCTGGCCGCGCTCGACAGCGCGCCCGTGGACCGCACGGCGCGTACCGCGCTGACCGGGTTGGCCGCCGCCGCCACCAGCCGGCGAGCCTGATGAGCGATTCTCTTGAGGAGGTGGTCACGTGCGGACGGTGACGGGACGGACGGACCGGGTGGTGGTCGTCGGCGCCGGGCTGGGTGGGCTGGCCTGCGCGCTGCACCTGGCCGGCAGCGGGCGACAGGTGACGGTGCTGGAGCGCGAGCCGGTCCCCGGCGGGCGCGCGGGCCGACTCTCCGTGGACGGATACGAGTTCGACACCGGCCCGACCGTGCTCACCATGCCCGACCTCATCGCCGAGGCGCTCGGGGCGGTCGGCGAGGAGCTGCGCGACTGGCTCGACCTGACCCCGCTCGACCCGGCCTACCGGGCGTACTACCCGGACGGCTCGACCCTCGACGTGCTCACCGACACCACCCGGATGGCAGCCGAGATCTCCCGGGTCTGCGGGCCCCGGGAGGCCGACGGTTACCTGCGCTTCGTCGACTACGCCCGGGAGCTGTGGCGGTTGGAGCGGGCCGACTTCATCGAGCGCAACCTGGACGCGCCCACCGACCTCATCACCGGCAACCTGCTCAAACTGCTCGCCGGCGGGGCCTTCCGCCGCCTCCAGACAAAGATCAACCAGTTCTTCCGGGATCCGCGTACCCAGCGGATCTTCTCCTTCCAGGCGATGTACGCCGGGCTCGCCCCGCACGACGCGCTGGCCATCTACGCGGTCATCGCGTACCTCGACTCGGTGGCCGGCGTCTACTTCCCCCGCGGGGGCATCCACGCGGTCTCCCGGGCGATGGCCGGCGCGGCCGAGAAGCACGGCGTGCAGGTCCGGTACGACACGACGGTGACCCAGGTGCAGACCGCGAACGGCCGGGCCACCGGCGTGCTCACCGCCGACGGCGAGCTCGTGCCGGCGGACGTCGTGGTGCTCAACCCGGACCTACCGGTCGCCTACCGGGACCTGCTCCCCGCCGCTCCCGCGCGACGCCTCACCTACTCACCCTCCTGCGTCGTCCTGCACGTCGGTTCGCGACAGGGATATGCGAAGATCGCCCACCACAACATCCACTTCGGCCGCGCGTGGAAGGGCACCTTCGATGAGGTCATCCGCAGGGGCGAGCTGATGACCGATCCGTCGCTGCTGGTGACCAACCCCAGCCGGACCGACCCGTCGGTGGCCCCACCGGACCGGCACACCTACTACGTGCTCGCGCCGGTGCCCAACCTCGACCGGGCGCCGTTCGAGTGGCGTGGCGACCTGACCAGGCGCTACGGCGACCAGCTGATCAGCACGCTGGAGGAGCGCGGGTACGTCGGCTTCGGCGCCGGCGTCGAGGTGCTGCAGGCGATCACCCCCGCCGAGTGGGCGGAGCAGGGGATGGCCGCCGGCACCCCGTTCGCCGCCGCGCACACCCTCTTCCAGACCGGGCCGTTCCGCCCGTCGAACCTGCACCGCGACCTGTCGAACGTGGTCTTCGTCGGCTCCGGCACCCAGCCCGGCGTGGGCGTACCGATGGTGCTGATCTCCGGCAAACTGGCCGCCGGCCGGATCACCGGAGAAGGCCGATGAAGAGCCGCGAGGACCACCTCGTCGAGCTGGTCGACGACGCCGGGCAGGCCCGCGGCGACACCACCGTCGCCGCCGCCCACCAGCCACCGGGGCAACTGCACCGGGCCTTCTCGGTGCTGCTGATCGACCCGGACGGCCAGGTGCTGCTGCAACGACGGGCCGCCGTCAAGACCCGCTTCCCGCTGCGCTGGGCCAACTCCTGCTGCGGCCATCCGCGACCCGGCGAATCGCTGACCGAGGCGGCCAACCGGCGGCTGAAGGAGGAGTTGGGCACCGGCCCGGTCGAGCTGACCGAGGTGGGCGTCTACGTCTACTACGCCGAGGACCCGACCTCCGGTCGCGTCGAGTTCGAGTACGACCACGTGCTTCGCGGCGAGTTCCTGCCCGCCGCCCCGCTGCGACCCGACCCGGACGAGGTGGCCGAGCTGCGCTGGGCCGACCCGGCCGCCCTGGAGGCCGAACTCGACCGCGACCCCCGGTCGTACGCACCCTGGCTGGGCGGGGTGGTGAACCGACTGCTGCGCCCCTCGGGCGCCCCGTCGGGCGCCCCCGGCTCGACCACGACCCCGGCCGGATCGTCGGCGGATGACGCGGCGGAGCGGTCGGGTGGCCGATGAGGCGCTGAGCGCGGGCGCCGTCGCGCGACGGCTGGGGGTCGCGGTCACCACGCTGCGCACCTGGCACCAGCGCTACGGGCTCGGGCCCAGCGAGCACCTGCCCGGCCACCACCGCCGGTACACCCCCGCCGACCTGGCCCGCCTCGAAACCATGCGGCGGTTGACCGCCGAGGGCGTGAGCCCTGCCGAGGCGGCCCGGTGGGCGCGGCAGGCACCGGACCGGACGCCCGCGGACACCGTCACCCGCAGCCGGATCCGCCCGCCCGGCCGCGACGGTGGCGGCACCATCCCGGTGCGCCGCGCCGGCCCGGCCGCCCGGGGCCTGGCCCGCGCCTCCATGCGCCTGGACGCCGCGGCGATCAACGAGACCATCGCGCACACGATCGCCGCCAGCGGCGTCGTCGCCACCTGGGAGACCCTGCTGCGCCCCGTGCTCGCCGGCATCGGTGACCGGCACGCCGCCACCTCCGGCCTGATCGAGGTCGAACACCTGGTCTCCCGATGCGTGTCGGAGGCATTCGCGGCAGCCAGCCAGGCCAACGCGCCCAGCGGCCCCGCCCGGATCCTGCTCTCCTGCGCCGACGAGGAGCAGCACACCCTCCCCCTGGAAGCGTTGGCCGCCGCGCTCGCCGAGGCCGGGGTGAGCTACCGGATGCTGGGCGCCCGGGTGCCGGTGGCCGCCCTCGTCGAGGCGGTCAACCGCACCGGTCCGGCCGCCGTGGTGCTCTGGTCACACACCCGGGCCACGGCCGACCCGGCCCAGCTCAGCGCGCTGCTCGCCGCGCCCCGCCGCCCGCTGCTGATCCTCGCCGCCGGCCCCGGCTGGCGGGCCGACACCCTGCCCGCCGGGGTGGTCCGGCCGGTCGACCTGGCCGAGGCGGTCTCGCTCGCGATGGCGGTCCGTGACTCGCTGGACCGGTCGCGGGAAGCGTGACCGGCCTGTCGGTCCCCCACCCGCTTCCACTACCGTCGAGACGTCCGCCTGCCCCGACCCCCGGGAGCGAACAGATGCAAGCCCGCGCCGCCCTGGCGTCCGTGCTCGCGGTGGTGCTGGTCTTGTCCGGTTGCGCTCAGCCAGACAGCACCGTCCACGCCGCTGGCGGGTCGCCACCCGTCGAGTCGACCACCCCGAGCGCCCCGCCCACACCGACGACGCCCACACCGTCGCCGACCCCCACCCAAGCCAAGCCACCGAAGCCGCCCCTGCGACCGCTGCCGCCGAAGCTCCCAGCCGGGCTGCGGCGCACCACCGGCGTACGCCCCGTGGCGTTGACCTTCGACGACGGGCCCAGCCCGGCCTGGACCCCGAAGGTGCTCGATCAACTGCGATCGGCCCACGTAACGGCCACCTTCTGCGTCGTCGGCCTCGAAGCCCAGCGGCACCCGGAGCTGATCCGGCGGATCGTCCGCGAGGGGCATCAGCTCTGCAACCACAGTTGGCGGCACGACCTCGACCTTGCCCGCCGACCGGTGGCAGACATCAGGGCCGACCTGCTCCGCACCAACAAGGCCATCCAGGCGGCCTCCCCGGGCACACCGGTGCCCTTCTACCGGCAACCCGGTGGCCGGTGGACGCCGGAAGTCCTGGCCGTGGCGAAGGAACTCGGCATGCACCCACTGCACTGGGCAGTCGACCCGCAGGACTGGGACAAGCCGACCGCCGCCACGATCGCCAAGCGGATCCACAACGCGGCACGTCCCGGCTCCATCGTGCTGCTGCACGACGGGGGCGGAAACCGGGCCGCGACGCTCGCCGCCTGCCCGCACCTGATCGCCGACCTGAAGCACCGCTTCGGCATCACCCGACTCCGCTAGATTGGCTCTGACCTGCGGTTATGCGGTGCACAACGGCTCAGGCGATACCGGTTTTGTCGACCAGCCCGGCATCACGTATGCTTTCCAAGCCTCCGGCGGGGCCGGATGGGAGCAAGTCCGCTTGAAGTTGCGAATGTGCAATGATGGCGGGGCCGCCCTCATCGTCTAGCGGCCCAGGACGCCGCCCTTTCAAGGCGGTAGCACGGGTTCGAATCCCGTTGGGGGCACGACCGGCGCAAGCCGGAGCAACACAAGCTAGGTCCTGTGGAGCAGTTGGAGTGCTCGCCGCCCTGTCAAGGCGGAGGTCGCGGGTTCAAGTCCCGTCAGGACCGCAGCGCTGACGCCGCGCCTCGCGCGGCGTTCTGCGTGTCGGAGCAGGTGACCTTGCCAGCGGTTCATCCCGTTGGCGGGTAGCATGAGCCGAGCAACACGGCCAGGTAGCTCAGTTGGTACGAGCGTCCGACTGAAAATCGGAAGGTCGGCGGTTCGACCCCGCCCCTGGCCACATAGCCTTTCGCCGGGCTACAGGAGCGCCGATCAGCGGAGACGCGGTCGGCGTTCTGCCTTCCCGCCGCGGCCTGACCCCTTGATCGCCCCCGCCTGGTCCCGCGATCGCCCGGCCTGCCCCTTGATCGCCCGGCCTGACCCTTGGTCGACTCGCTTTCGGCGAAATCGGGGTATCGCAGCGCCCGGGATACCGCGATATCGCCGAACCCGAGTCGATCAACCGCGTCGGCCGCGCTGGGCGGTGGTCACTGGTCGCGGCGGCCCTGTTGACGGTGCTGGGCCATCCCGCCCTGGATCGCCTCCCACACGCTGCGCCCGGCCTGCCGCAGGGTCTCTCCCGCCTGCTCGGCGAGTTGCGCCGCGCTCTGAGCTGCGGCATGCGCCCCACTCGAAACACCACCACCACCCTGGCCACCACCACCCTGGCCACCACCGCCACCACTCTGACCGCCGCCGGCCTGACCGCCGCCACCCTGACCGCCAGCGGCTTGCCCGCCGGCGCCCTGGCCGCTGGGCATGCCACCACTGCCGTCCTGGCCGCCCTGACTCCCGCCGCGGGAAGCCCGGGACTCCCCAGGACCGGGGGTCGGCGAGCCACCCGGCTGATCGGCGGGTTTCCCGGTCGCCGATGCAGTCGCAGCGGACCGGTCTCCCCCTGGTTGCTGCCGGTCCTGGCCCTCGGGCGGCCGCTGCCCCTCCGACCCCTGCCCCGCGGAGGTCGGGTGCGCCTGCGCGGAGGCCCGATCCACCGGCCACCGGCCCTCCAGCCGGGACTCCGGCCGCTGACCTTCCGTCGGGCGAGACCCGGCCGGGCGGGCGGGTCGTGTTCGCGTCTGGTCGCCCAGCTCGCCTGGCACACCAGCCTGCCGGGCCAGCTCGTCGCGTACGCCGGAGTGCTGCGCCAAGGCGGTGACCTCGGCGGCGCCGGCGGCCAACTGCTGCGTACCGCGGTTGACGTCGTCGAGCGCGCCGCTGCCCGCCCGGGCCAGCGATTCGATGATCTGCGGGTTGTTGTCGATCGTGTCGAGGGCCCGGCCCAGGAGTGTCACCAGCTGCTCCAGCCGTACCCGTAACTGCGCCTCGGCGTGCACCCCGTCGATGTCCAGCTCGACGCCCTGCAGGTGGACCCGTACGCCGGCGTCGAGCTGGAGCAGGTTGGCCAGCCGGGCGCGCAGCGAGATGTCGGCGTCCAGCCCGTCCACGACCAGTCGGATCGAGTCGACCGACACCTTCGGGATGTCGAGCAGGACGTCCGGGTCCCCGGCGTCGACGTCCCGGTCCGGATTCCGCTGCTGCGCGTTCTCGCTCATGCTCTCCCGCCCCCGTACGCCGACCCGGTCGTCCGGGCCGTTCGGCGCGGTTACCCGCTTTCCGGCGGGGCATCCCGTCCGTGACGGCTCGGCAACCCACTGTCTGGAACCGGGCACCTCGCGAAGCTGCACACCGAGGCATGAGCCGGTATGGTCCGGGCCTATGGGACAGGGGATGGCTGATCCGGCCGGCATCCGGCAGGACCTGGAGCGGTTCTCCTTACGGTGCAGCCTCCTCGTCCCGGGTTCCGCCGAGCGGGCGTTCGCGGTCTTCACCGATGAGCTGACCGACTGGTGGGTCACCGAGTACACGTGGTCCGGTCCGGAGGCCCTCGCCGAGCTGGGCATGGAGCCACGGGCCGGCGGCATGCTCTACGAGATCGGCCCGTACGGCTTCCGCGCCGACTGGGGACGAGTGCTCACCTGGGATCCGCCCCGGCGGCTGGTCTTTGCCTGGCAGCTCGGCCCGGACCGGGTGCCGGTGCCAGACCCGGCGAAGGCGAGCGAGGTCGAGGTGCTGTTTCTTCCCGACGGGCCCGAACGAACGCGGGTCGAGCTGGAGCACCGGCACTTCGACCGGCACGGTGAGGCGGCCGAGGGGTACCGCAAGGCGTTGACGGCGGGGTGGCACGAGTTGCTCACCCGCTATCTCGCCACCGTGTCACGCGGCCAGCACACGGCCTGAGCAGTCAGCGGCCAGCACACCGCCTGAGCAGTCACCGGTCGAGTTGTCGACCGACCCGGCTGCCGTCCAGGCCCCGACCGCCCAGGTGTGCGCGGTTTCCGGCCTCCGCACCGGAGCCGAAGCCCGTGCCGCCGAGCCGGCGTGCCGGCGCGGTCCGCAGTCGCGGGTACTCCTCGGTGAGCCGTCGCTGCACCCGGTCGGAGCGGTCGGCCAGCACCAGCGCCACCGACGGGCCGCCCGACTCGCCGGCCGCCGCCGTCTCGGCCGCCCAGAGCCGACCGCCGATCACCTCCGCGAAGCCGGCGAGCCAGGACCGCCGGAAGGCGGCCGGATGGTCGTCCGCGGGCACCTCCGTGGCGGCCAGGCCGTGTGCGGCCTGCACGAGCAGTGAGGTGAAGAGCAGGTCCACCCGTTCCAGGTCGCTGACGAAGCCGAACAGGTGCACCGCGAACCCGTTGCCCTGCCGGCGACGGACGCAGCGGCAGCGCAGCGGCTCCGCGACCGCGGCGAGCAGGCCCACCTTGTCCCGGGCGTACGGGGCGACGATGTCGAGCACCCGGTCGCCGACCGGGTCGGTGGTCGGGTCCCGGACGGCGAGCAACGCCCTGTCGACGCCGTAGCGGGCGATCAACTCGGTCGCCTTGGCGGTGAAGGCCGCCGACTCGGCGGGTGTGCAGGCCGGGTCCTCGGCCTGGGCGAGCAGCTTGCGCACCTTGCTGAGCATGGCCTCGGACATGCACCCAGAGCTATCACACACGGCGGACGATCTGGGACCACGGTCGCATTGATCGATCAGTATCATCGTCACGATCAGCTCGACCGTCCTATACGGACGGTCAATCAACCGTTTCCGGAGGCACGCATGTCATCCCCTACCGCCCGCCTGCTCGCCGTCGCCACGGCCGCCGCCCTGCTCGCCACCGGCGCACCCGCCCAGGCCGCTCCGGCCGCCGCACCGACCGCGCAGACCGCCGACTCCACCGACTTCACCTCGGGGCCGAACCTCTTCGCTCCGCTCGCCACGTGTTACGGCGGGGCGGTTCGCTCCTTCTTCCAGACCGGCGGCTACGGCGGCCAGGCCGGCCCGTACCGCACCACAACCCGGTGCCGCGACATCAACGTACGCAACGCCAGCGCGTACGGCACCGACGCCTGCGTGATCTTCATCGACAAGACCGGCAACTGCAACTACTGGACCTACCTGCCCGCCAACTCCGGCTGGGTCACCGTGGCGACCGACGTCCGGGACGGGGTCAACTTCCGGGTCCGCTTCGAAACCGTCCGCTACGAGTACGAGCCGCTGGTCGCGTACCACGCCTTCTGAGCGTCCCGTGCGGGCGCGGCATCCGACGGGAGCCGCGCCCCGGGAGCGCGATCAGCCGGCGCGGCTGCGCAGGGTGGCGATCGTCGAGCCGGCGAGCGTGAGCAGGCAGTCGGAGAGCAGCCCGTCGGCCGCGGCGGCACCGAACAGGGCCTCCCCGGTCGGCACGTCCCGGTTGGCGTACGCGCTCACGAAGCGGGCCACCCAGCGGGTGTCGTAGTCCGCCTGCTCGATGCCCGGGAAGTCCAGTGCGCATCCGGTGCTCGGCGCGGCGTCACCGACCATCGTCGCCGCCAGGCACCAGGCGACCCCGTACGCGCCGGGCAGGCCGGCCCGGTCGACGACGGCGTCGAACGCACCTGTCACCGCTTCCCCATCGCCGGCCAGCGCCGAGCGGAGCACGGCGGTCGCGTCGTCGAACGTCTGCTGTGGTAGGTCCGTCACCCAGCGCACAGTAGGACGGAGGGTCAAGGCCCGCCTTTTCCGTCACTCTGCGTGTTCAACGCGAGCGACCTGCGCATTTCGCCACCTCCACGGTCCCGCCGCCGGCCCGGGCACGCTAATGTGCGCAGCGGACCTTCGCCGGAGGAAGGACGACCATGCTCGTATCACGCCGCTCGCGGGTGGCCACACTGGCCGCCTGCGCGACGATCCTGCTCGCCACGAGCGCTTGCGGGGATGACAAGGCCGAGGAGGGAAGCGCCCAACAGGTGCGCCTCTACGGCACGGACGGCAACATGCTCAACTCCTACCCAGCGGAGTTGAAGGAACGCGCTGATCTCGTCGACGGGATGAAGGGGACCACGCCGCTCACCCCGCTGCCCGACGACTTCAAGAGCCGGCTACGGTCCGTCAATCCGGCGCTGACGGACTACCTCTACGCCGCCGAGACGTACGACGCTGTGGTGATCGGTGTGCTCGCCGCCCAACTGGCTGGCAGCACCGACCCGGCCGCCATCGCCAAGCAGATCGTCGGGGTGACCAACAACGGTCAGCGCTGCGAAGACCCGGCCAGTTGCCTCACGTTGGCCCGGGCCGGGCAGGACATCGAGTACCGCAGCGTCTCGCTGACCCGCGCCGGCTTCACCGACAAGGGTGAGCCGGCCACCGCGAGCTACGCCACGCTGACCTTCGACGGCCAGCAGATCAACGACGGCAAGACCGAGTTCGTCGGCGCGGGCGCCGAGTCGGCGGCGAGCACCAAGGCCCCGCCGAAGGCGAAGAAGGCCCGCCCCGGTGATGCCGACGACCAGCAGCCGCTGATCGTGGGTGGCCTGCTGCCGAAGACCGGTGACCTGTCGATCGCCTACCCGCCGATGGCGGCCGGCGCGGCGCTGGCGATCCGGGAGATCAACGCCGCGGGCGGCGCGCTGGGCAAGCCGGTGACGTGGAAGGACGGCGACGACGGCACCAGCACGACGGTGGCCAAGGCGACCGTCGCCAAGCATGTGGCGGACGGGGTCAGCATCATCATCGGCGCCGGCGCGTCGGGAATCTCCCGAGAGGTGCTGCCGGACGTCGTCCGGGCCGGCAAGATTCTCTTCTCGCCGTCCAACACCGACGCCAGCCTGACCGACATCGAGGACAAGGGCCTCTACTTCCGCACCGCCCCGCCGGACAGCCTGCAGGGTCGGGCGCTGGCCGACGTGGTCCTCCGCGACGGGTCGCAGAAGATCGTCATCGTCGCCCGCAAGGACTCCTACGGTGAGGGCCTCCAGGCCACCGTCCGTGACGAGCTGGAGAAGGCCGGCATCGCCGGCGACCGACTCAAGCTGCTCACGTACGACCCGCCGGCCGACGCCTCGGCGGCACCGGTGGACTTCACCGGCGGCGCGAAGGAGATCAAGGAATTCGGCGCGGACGCCGTGCTCATCATCGGTTTCGGTGAGTCGGCCGAGGTGATCCGGGCCCTCGCCGACACCGGGGTGCAGATCCGGCACTGAGCACCACCGCGGACCGCGACGGCCGCACCGGCTTCCGAGCCGGTGCGGCCGTCCGTCGTTCGCGCCTCAGCGGGCCCGGCGGCGCTCCAGGAACTCGGTCATCCGGCGGTGCTTCTCCTCGTCCTCGAAGAGCACCGCCTGGCTGACCAGGTCGAGCTGCGGATGTGCGGCGGCGGGCGCGTCCACCGCCAGCTTGGTGAGCCGCAACGCCAGCGGGGAGCCCTGCGCCATCTCGTCCAGTAGCCCGTGCGCCACCGTCAGCAGCTCGCCGGGCTCGTCCACCACCCGGTTCACCAGACCGATGCGCAGCGCCTCGGCGGCGTCCACCCGCCGGCCCGTGAACAGCAGCTCCTTGGCCCGGCCCTCGCCGATCAGGGCGGGCAGCCGGTGGGTCGCGCCGGCGCCGGCCAGAATGCCCAACCGCACCTCCGGCTGGCCGAAGACCGCCCGCGCCGTGCACACCCGCAGATCGCAGGCGTACGCCAGCTCGGCGCCACCGCCCAACGCCGGGCCGTCGACGGCGGCCACGCTCGGCATCGGCAGCGCCCTGATCCGGGCGAAGGCCGCCGAGTTGATCGCGGCCAGCGCGTCCGTACGGCCTCGTTCGCGGAGCTGACCGATGTCGGCGCCACCGGCGAAGATGCCCTCCGCGCCGCCGGTCAACAGGAGCAGTCGGGGGTGCGCCTCCAGCTCGGCGCAGACCTGGTGCAGCTCGGCGATCAGATCGGCGTCGATGGCGTTGCGCTTCTCCGGCCGGGCCAGCGTCACCACGAGCCGATCCGGCAGCTCCTCGATCCGCAGACCGCTCACCATGCCCACCCTCCGTTCGCCACCGCGCTCACCGCTTGACCCCGCCGTCCCAGTGGTAGAAGCCGTGCCCGGACTTCTTGCCCAGCCGGCCGGCGGCCACCATCTCCACCAGCAGCTCCGGCGGCGCGAAGCGGTCCCCGTACGCCGCCTGGAGGGTCCGGGCGATGTCCAGCCGCACGTCCAGGCCGACCAGGTCGGTGAGTTCCAGCGGCCCGATCGGGTGCCGGTAGCCCAGCACCATCGCCTTGTCGATGTCGGCCGGGCTGGCCACCTGATCGGCGACCATCCGGATCGCCTCCAGCCCGAGGGTGACCCCGAGCCGGGAGGTGGCGAAGCCGGGCAGGTCGCGTACGACGACGGGGTCCTTGCCGAGCCGGCCGGCGAGCGCGACGGCCGCCGCGGTGGTCTCCTCGGCGGTCGCCGGGCCGACCACGATCTCCAGCAGCGCCATCGCCCAGACCGGGTTGAAGAAGTGCAGGCCGAGGAAGCGCTCGGGCGCGTCCAGGCCGGCGGCCAACTCGCCGATGGCGATGCTCGACGTGTTGCTCGCGAGCAGGGCCGGGCTCAGCGCCGCGGCGTCCCGCAGCACCGTCCGCTTGAGGTCGAGCCGCTCCGGCACCGCCTCCACGAGCACCCCCGGAGCGGGGGCGACCTCGGCGAGGCTCGGGCGCAGCGTCACCCTCTCCCGGTTCGCGGCGGCCTCGTTGGCGGTCAGCTTGCCACGCTGCACCGCCCGCTCCCACAGGTCGGCGAGCCGGGTCAGCGCGGTCGCGCCCCGGGCCGCGTCCACCTCGACCAGCTCGACGGCGTGCCCGGCTCCGGCCGCCACGTACGCGATGCCGAGCCCCATCGTGCCCGCACCGACGACCACGAAACGATCGTTCATCACGCCTCCCTGTCCGCCCCGGTGGCGCGCGGGGTCCCCGCCACGCCGGCCCGGGTGCTCGGCCCGCTCCGCTCGCTCATGGTGCGACCCTAAACAGCACGCCGACCGCGTCCATGCGTGGGGAGCGCGCGATCGGGTACGTACGGCCCGTCAACCCAAGGGAAGGACCGCATCGAGATGAGCCAGGCACCGGAGAGCGTCACCACCGGGGAGAGCAGCAACTCCGAGACCGTGGAGACTCGGGGCGACGAGCGGGTCGACCTGCTGCGCGCCGACACCAACAACGACGGCAAGACCGACGTGTGGGTGGTGGACACCGACGGCGACGGCAAGGCCGACCTGTTCCAGTTCGACACCGACGGTGACGGCAAGGTGGACATCACCATGGTCGACATCGACGAGGACGGCACCCCCGACGAGGTGGTCGACGGCGATGGTGGCCTCCCGCCCGAGCAGCTGCCCCCGACCGTTCAGGTCTGATCTGCACGAAGGGCCCCTCGTCGACGAGGGGCCCTTCGCCGGTCAGCCGGCGAGGCGCAGGGTCGCCAGGTAGTAGGGGGCGTCGCGGTCGTCCACATCGGTCAGCCGCCAGTCACTGCCGTGCACCAGCTCGGCGAACTCGTCCGGCGAGCAGACCAGATAGTCGAACCACTCGGTGCCCAGCTCCCGGTAACGCAGCCGTAGTCGCAGCTGGCCAGCGAGCCGGCCCCGGCGGCGGTTGCGCTCGTGATAGCCGGTGTGCAGCGGGTCGCGGGTGCCGTACGGGTTGGTGCCGTGCGCGATGATCTGCGCTCCCGGTCGGGCCAGCGCGGCGAGCGCGGCCAGGAACCCTGGCGCCCGCTCCCGCCCCTCGAACAGTCCGAGGTTGTTGCCGAGCAGCAGGAACGTGTCGTACCGCTGGCCGTCGGCGACGTGCGTGTCCACCGTGCCGTGCACCAGCCGCCGTACGCCGCGACGCCCGCTGACCGCGAGCGCGCCCGCCGACGTGTCCAGTCCGGTGACCGGTACGCCGCGCTCCTGGAGCAGCAGCGCGATCCGTCCGGCCCCGGTGCCGACGTCCAGCGTCTCGCCCCGGGCCCGGTCGACGGCCCGGTGGTCGTACGGCTGCCAGTCGGCTGGCCCGTCGAGGTAGTGCGCGGCCGGAGCGCCGTTGATCAGGCCGTCGTCCCGTTCGATGATCTCGATGACCGGCCGGGGCAGCCGCCCGCCGACCATGGGCCGGGGCCCGACCCCGGTGGCCACGGCGAGCGCGTCCCGCAGCAGTTCGCCGACCACGTCACCGATTAGAGGCTCCCCCGTCATGAGGTTCACGGTATCCGGCCACTCAGTGGCCCGCAGCGGCCGTATCCTGGCGGCGTGACCACGCTGGACCGGCTGTCGACCGAGAAGTACCTCCTGCTCACGACCTTCCGTAAGGACGGTCGGGCGGTGCCGACCCCGGTCTGGGCGGTCCGCGACGGAGACGCGTTGGCCGTCTGGACCCGGGCCGACTCGGGGAAGGTGAAGCGGATCCGGCACAACGGCGAGGTGACCGTGGCCCCGTGCGACGTCCGGGGCCGGCCACACGGGGCGGAGGTGCCCGCCCACGCGACCCTCTACGGTGGCCGCGACACGGGCCGGGTCCGCGACCTGCTCAAGCACAAGTACCGGCTGATCGGCCGCCTCAGCCTGCTCGGCAGCCGGCTGCGCCGCGGCGAGGGCGGCACCGTCGGCATCCGGGTCACGCTGACCGAGGGGCAACGCTGAGGCTGGGCACGACAAAGGGCGGTGGATCGAGATCCACCGCCCTTTGTCGGAAAAAAAAACTCGTGCCGGCTCAGTCGCCCTGCCGCTGCTGCGGGATCTGACCCTGTAGCAGCGCCCTGACCTCCGACTCGCGGTATCGACGGTGGCCACCCAGGGTGCGGATGGCACTGAGCTTGCCCGCCTTCGCCCACCGGGTCACCGTCTTCGGGTCGACACGGAACATCGACGCCACCTCGGCCGGTGTGAGTAGCGGCTCTGGTTCGTGCGTTCGCGATGCCATCGGTCACTCCTCCACATGTATAGACATCGGCCGGGGTCCCGCCGGCCGACGCGTCTCCCATGGTCCGGCTAGTCCCCGATGTCCGACATGGGCCGAACGGATGAAGGTCCCTAGACGGACGGATGAACCATGCCCGATTTTTACGACTTTTACACGGCAGAAACTACCTTATTCGGACTCATGATCACGGTTCGTGATGCGTCAACTACGAGCGCGCCTCGCCTTGGGGACGCTCCTAGGGCGAAATGCCTCAGTTGCACCGTTCCAGCAGCTGCACGGCACGCCACCGGGCAACCAACTTGTCGTACGCGGCGGACGCCTCCTCGGCCTCGCCGCGCGACAGCCCGGCGAGGCCACCGGCGACCAGCTCCGGAGAGTCGTCCGCGGCGAGGGTCTCGTCGGAGAGCAGGGCGACCAGGCCGCCGTAGTCCAGCTCCACCACCGAGCGCGGGTGGAACTCCTCCAGCCAGCGGGCCGCCTCCTCCACCGCCTCGGTGATCGGCGCCTCGCCCACCGACTTACGCAGCACCGACAGCGCCCGCGACGATCGGCGACGGGCCTTGGAGATCTCCGTCCGGTAGCGCAGCGCCCGCCGGCCCGGTTCGGTGACCAGGTCCCGTTCCGCCGGCTCGAAGAGCACGAACCACCGCAGCGGCACACCCCAGGTGGCGATCTGCTCGTGCACCCGGGGCACACCGTGCTCCAGCACCCGGGCACCGCTGCGCCAGTCGTCGACGACCGCCCTGGCCTGCCCGGCGAGCACCGGCGGCACGAACGCGTCGGCGAGCACCGAGGGCACCCCGTCCCGGGCGTTGAGCGCCGCCTCGGCGACCCGGATGCGCAGGTTCCAGGGGCAGACCAGCAGGCCGTCGTCCGTCTCCAGGACGTACGCCTCCTCGGGCAGGTCCGGCAGCCTGGTCCAGCCCGCGCCCAGCGCTTCGATCACCGCCGTCCGCTGGCGGCCGGGGCCCTCGACCGGGGCGACCGCCCGCCCTTCCGAGACGTAGCGGCGCCAGTAGCTCTGCCGGTCCCGGTCGAAGGCGGTCAGCGGCTCGTACACGCGCAGGTAAGAAGCGAAGAGCGACGGCACCGCGCGATCCTCCCACGAACCGCACCCGTACGGGCCCAGCGACCGGACCACGCGCGCCGCAACGTGGGATGACGCCGGCACGTCGGGCGGCCCCACGGCAGCCGATACTAGGCTCGACCGCACCGGCAGCACCCCCGCCGGGGTCCACCAGGTCCGCGTCCCACAAGGAACGCACACCACCTTCAGGAGCCAGTCATGGGCGTATTCGCGAGCACCGACGACCCGATATCGACCGGTCACGAACAGGTCGTCTTCTGCCAGGACAAGCAGAGCGGCCTCAAGGCGATCATCGGGATCTACTCCACCGCGCTGGGGCCCGCGCTCGGCGGCACCCGCTTCTATCCCTACGACAGCGAGGACGAAGCGCTCGCCGACGTGCTCGACCTGTCCCGCGGAATGGCGTACAAGAACGCTCTCGCCGGGCTGGACCTCGGCGGCGGCAAGGCCGTCATCTGGGGCGACCCCGAGCAGATCAAGAGCGAGGCGCTGCTGCGCGCGTACGGCCGCTTCGTGGAGTCGCTGGCCGGCCGCTACTACACCGCCTGCGACGTCGGCACCTACGTGGCCGACATGGACATCATCGCTCGCGAGACCCGGTACGTTACCGGCCGCAGCGTGGAGCACGGCGGCGCCGGCGACTCCTCGATCCTGACCGCCTGGGGTGTCTTCCAGGGGATGCGGGCCGCCGCCGAGCACGTCTGGGGCACGCCGAGCCTGGGTGGCCGGCGCGTCGGCGTGGCGGGCCTCGGCAAGGTCGGCAAGTACCTGACCGGGCACCTGCTGGAGGACGGTGCGGAGGTGGTTGCCACCGACGTCAACCCGAAGGCCCTGGCCTGGGTGCGCGCGAACCACCCGCAGGTCAGCCTGGTGGACGACGCCACCGCGCTGGTCGCGGCGGACATCGACGTGTACGCCCCGTGCGCGCTGGGCGGCGCGTTGAACGACGACTCGGTGCCGGCACTGCGCGCGAGGGTGGTGACCGGGGCGGCGAACAACCAGCTCGCGCACCCGGGCATCGAGAAGCTGCTGGCCGACCGGGGCATCCTCTACACCCCGGACTACGTGGTCAACGCCGGCGGCGTGATCCAGGTGGCCGACGAGATCGAGGGCTTCAACTTCGAGCGGGCGAAGCTGCGGGCCACCCGGATCTACGACACCACCCGCGAGATCCTGCACCTGGCGGACGCCGAGGGCGTGCCGCCGGCGGTCGCCGCGGACCGGCTGGCCGAGCGGCGGATGGTCGAGGTCGGTCGACTGCGCACGATCCACCTGCGCTGACCCCTTCCGGAGCCGGAGGCGGATCGACCAGGATCCGCCTCCGGGCCTCCCGCGCCGGTCCGACTCGGTAAGCTGAGCCCGGGTCAAGTTTGGCGTGTTTTGTCCGGTGTCACGGGTGCTCCTCGTTCCGCTCCTTACCAGGTACACTGGGTGACGGCCGGATCAACGCGACGCGCAGAGCCGGCCGACGGTAACCCGAGGTGCCGAACGATGGCATCCCCATGTACCGTAAGAGCTACGAGAGATGCCTGACGTCATCGGGGCCCGCCTTCGGGCTGCCCCGCATTCTGTGCGAGGGGGTCGAGCCATGGGGCGCGGCCGTGCTAAGGCCAAGCAGACGAAGGTGGCGCGGGAGTTGAAGTACCACTCCCCGAACACCGACCTCACCGCCTTGCAGCGCGAACTGGCGGGTGCTGGTAAGTCTGAGCACCACTTCGACGACGACTCTAAGGAGTTCGTCGACGACGATGATGAGAATCACGCGGACGACGACCCGGATCCCTGGGTCCGACCGACCCGCTGACCTCTCGACGCAGCTGAGCACGCGGTAACCCCCGCGTGCTCACGCATGTGCCCATCGGGAGCGAAACCGGTGCCGATCATCAGGGGCCTGCCCTGGCCGGAGGTCACTCCGGCCGGCCGACAGGCCCCTGATCACGGTCGACCTCAGCGCGGGCGGTTGTTCCAGTTGTAGAAGGTCGGGATGTTCTCGAAGTGGTTCCAGGCGCAGACCGCGCTGACGCCGTCCCCGCCCGACACCTCCGCCCGCAGCCGCCGCGCGTCCTCGGCCTCCTGAAGCAGCGCGACGAGCCCGGGGGCGGCCTCCCGCACCCGTTCGGTTACTCGGTCCGGGGCGTCGTCCGCTTCGCGCTCAGGCCGCCGGTGACTGGTGGTCTCGGGCATGCTCCAACACTCCCTCCAATAGGCGGATCTTGCTGTTGCGGCAGTGCTCGGTCTCCGTACCGTCAAAACGTCCCAGCTCGAAGTAGCGGTTGGCCGCATGACCGCCGCCACAGAAGCCGAAGTACGAGCACGACGCCCGGCACGCCTCCACGCCCGTCAGGAACTCGCCCACCCAGGGCGTCGACGCCGCGTCCGTCAGGATCCGGGCCAGCGGGGTGGCCAGCACGTTCCCGCTGCTGAAGTCGCCGTAGTGCGGGTCGGTGAAGCCGGCCAGCTCCGGGGAGAGCACGGTCACCGAGCCGTCGTGCCCGATGGTCGGGATCGGGTCCAGCCGACGGGGCAACACGCCGTCCGCCGCGCCGTCGAGCACCGCCGCCGCGTACCGCAGCGACCACTCGACCTCACGCAGGTGGATCCGGGGCTCCCTGCGCCAGGCCGACACCAACTCGGCCCAGAACGCCGTCACCGCCGCCGCGTCATGGCTGTTGTCGCGGGTGTTGACCCCCTCGGTCTCCTCGATGTTGATGCCCAGCACGTCGCAGCCCAGCCCGAGGAAGTAGTCGTACAGCTCGGCGGCGAGCCCCGGCGCCGGCCGGGACACCACGGCCAGCGCCGAGAAGGGCAGCCCGTGTCGGCGCAGCGCCGCCACACCGCGCAAAATCCGGTCGTACGCCGGCTGACCGCCACGGTTGACCCGGTCGCCATTGCGCTCGGCGGGCCCGTCCACGCTCACACTCACCCGCACCTCGTGCCGGGCGAA
Organism: Micromonospora sp. NBC_00617; assembly: GCF_045161355.1. Taxonomy (NCBI): domain Bacteria; kingdom Bacillati; phylum Actinomycetota; class Actinomycetes; order Micromonosporales; family Micromonosporaceae; genus Micromonospora; species Micromonospora sp. NBC_00617. The sequence continues at coordinate 5,652,986 of NZ_CP107751.1, forward strand.
GAAGGCGCACCACTCGTCGTCGATCAGCGTGGCGTTCGTCTGCACGTGGTGCTCGACCTCGGGCCCGAAGGGCGCGATCAGGTCGGCCAGGTGCTCCCGACCGGCGGCCAGCGGCTCGCCGCCGTGCCACACGACGGAGAAGCGACCAGCCGCCGCCCACGGGTTGACCGCCGCAGCCACCGCCTCGGCCACCGGCACCGACATCCGTCGGTCAGCGGCCCGAAACGGCAGGTAGCAGTACACACAGTCGAGATTGCAGAGGGTCGTCGGCTGCATGACGACGTACGACGGGACCGCGGCCAGACCGCGCATCCCGCTGAACGACAGTCCCGCAGCAGCCATCACCCTCCTCCGCCCAGCCTGAGCCCTTCAGGCTAGGCGGCACTGGCCACTCGGGTGAAGCCCTGATCAGGTGCCCGTACGTTCATCGGAGCGTTGTTACCCGCGAGTGTGCTGACCGACCATCTGCACGTTGCCGGTGCCCTCGATGATCTCGCCGGCCTGCCAGGCCTCGACCCCACGGCCGGTCAGAGTGGCCAGCGCACGGTCGGCGTCCTCGGCCGAGACGATCGCGAACATGCCGACACCCATGTTGAAGGTCGACTCCATGTCGTGGTCGTCGATCCGGCCCTTCGACTGGATCAGGTCGAAGATCGGCTGCGGCTTCCAGGTGGACCGGTTGACCACCGCGTCGACGTGCTCCGGCAGCACCCGGACCAGGTTGCCGGGGATGCCGCCGCCGGTGATGTGGGACAGCGTCCGCACCTCGGCCTCGGCGATCAGCTTGAGGCAGTCCTTGGCGTAGATCTTGGTCGGGGTGAGCAGCTCCTCACCCAGGGTCCGCTGCCGACCGAAGTCGTCGATCACGATGTCCAGACGCATCCGGGCCGCGCCCAGCAGCACGTGCCGGACCAGGGAGTAACCGTTGGAGTGCAGGCCGGAGGAGCGCATGGCGATCACCACGTCGCCCACCTCGACCCGCTCGGGGCTGAGGATGTCGGCTTCCTCGACCACGCCCACGCCGGTGGCGGAGATGTCGTACTCGTCCGGGCGCAGCACACCGGGGTGCTCAGCGGTCTCCCCGCCCAGCAGCGCACAGCCCGCGTACCGGCAGCCGTCGGCGATGCCCGCGCCGATCTCAGCCACCTTGTCCGGAACGACCTCGCCGGTGGCGATGTAGTCGAGCAGGAACAGCGGCTCGGCGCCGCAGGCCACCAGGTCGTCGACGACCATCGCGACCAGGTCGATGCCGACCGTGTCGTGGATGTCCATCTGCTGGGCGATCACCAGCTTGGTGCCCACGCCGTCGGTCGAGGACGCCAGGATCGGGCTCTTGTACTTCTTCGTGTCCAGCCGGAACAGGCCGGCGAAGCCGCCCAGGTCACCCAGCACCTCGGGGCGACGGGTCTGGCGCACCTTCGACTTGAGCAGCTCCACCGCACGGTCACCCGCGTCGATGGAGACCCCGGCGTCGGCGTACGAGACCGAGCGTTTACGGGCCTGACGGCCGGCACCGCCCGTCCACGGCTGGTGGTCGCCGCCAGCGCCGGTCGGGCTGCTTCCTGCGCCGCTGCGCTCGGACACGTGCGTCACGGTTCTCCCCTTTGTGGTTCTCGGTGCCGCGCCGGCGGTGGCCGGGCCGCGCCGGTTGGTGCTACGGGCGGTTTGCGGTCACGCCGCCCGGAGTGGCGACGAGCGGGCCGAAGCTGTCCGGGGCTTCCGGCGTCGCGTTGGCGACCCGGCGGCCCACCCCTTCGAGGACGTGCTTGCCGATCAGGTTGCCGGCCGGCAACTCGATCGGGTACTCCCCATCGAAACACGCCCGACACAGCCGGGTCTTCGGCTGCTCGGTCGCGGCGATCAAGCCAGGAAGCGAGACGTAGCCCAGCGTGTCGGCGCCGATGGAACGCCGGATGCCATCGTTGTCCAACCCGTTGGCCAGCAGCTCCGCCCGAGTGGCGAAGTCGATGCCGTAGAAGCACGGCCAACTGACCGGCGGGGAGGAGATCCGAACGTGCACCTCCAGCGCCCCCGCCTCGCGCAGCATCCGCACGATGGCCCGCTGCGTGTTGCCGCGCACGATCGAGTCGTCCACGACCACCAGCCGCTTGCCGCGGACGTTCTGCCGCAGCGGGTTGAGCTTGAGTCGGATGCCCAGCTGGCGCAGGGTCTGCGACGGCTGGATGAAGGTGCGGCCCACGTACGGGTTCTTCATCAGGCCCGCGCCGTAGGTGATGCCGGACGCCTCCGCGTAACCGATCGCAGCCGGCGTGCCGGACTCGGGCACCGGGATGACCAGATCGGCCTCCACCGGGTGCTCCTTGGCCAACTGCCGACCGATCTGCACCCGCGCCGCGTGCACGTTGCGCCCGGCGATGCTCGCGTCCGGGCGGGCGATGTAGACGTACTCGAAGAGGCAGCCCTTCGGCTCCGGCGAGGCGAACCGGGTGGAGCGCAGCCCCTCCTCGTCGATCGCGATCAGCTCACCGGGCTCGACCTCGCGCACCACGCTGGCGCCGACGATGTCCAGCGCGGCGGTCTCGCTCGCCACCACCCAGCCACGCTCCAGCCGGCCGAGCACCAGCGGGCGCACGCCGTGCGCGTCGCGGGCCGCGTACAGCGTCGACTCGTCCATGAAGACGAAGCTGAACGCCCCGCGCAGCTGCGGCAGCACCTCGAGCGCGGCCGCCTCGACCGACAGGTCCGGATGGCTGGCCAGCAGCATGGTCACCAGCGAGGTGTCGTTGGTGGTGCCGTCCGCGACCAGGCCGCGCTCGGCGACCTCCTTCTCCAGCTCGGCGGTGTTGACCAGGTTGCCGTTGTGGGCCAACGCGATCGTCGTGCCGGAACTGGTCGACCGGATGGTCGGCTGGGCGTTCTCCCAGTTGGAGGCGCCGGTCGTGGAGTATCGGGCGTGCCCGATCGCCAGGTGGCCGCGCAGGCTGGCCAGGGTGGGCTCGTCGAAGACCTGGGCCACCAGGCCGAGATCCTTGTAGACCACCACGCCCGAGCCATCGCTCACCGCGATGCCCGCGGCCTCCTGGCCCCGATGCTGAAGGGCGTAGAGGCCGAAGTAGGTCAGATTGGCGACCTCTTCACCGGGGGCCCAGACACCGAAGACGCCGCAGGCGTCCTGGGGGCCCGGTCGTTGGGGGTCAAGGTCGTGGCTCAGCCGGCCGTCGCCTCGGGGCACTACCGCTCCCTCATGCTGGTCTGGACCGGCCGGGCGGGGATCACGGTGCGGATCCACACTCCTCGGCCGGGACCACTGTCGTCGCCTGACAGTGTACGCGAGTCGCCGTCAATACAGATAGTCACGATTTCCCTGCGGATAGTCACGCTCACCCGGACATCCGCGCAGCTAGAGGGGCAGATACGCCGAGAGGTCCGCCCGAATGCCACTCACCTGAACGCGACCATCGGTGACCGCCTCGGCCCACGCGATCCGGCCGGTGGCCAGCCCCAACCAGGTCTGCGGCGACATCTCGACCACGTTCGGCGGGTTTCCCCTGGTGTGTCGAGGACCGGGAACGCACTGGATCGCGCCGTATGGTGGGACGCGCACCTCCACCGATCGGCCGGGGGCGCGCTCCGCGAGGACGGCCAACAAGGACCGGACCGCCTCCCGGAGTACCGGCCGTTCGGGCGTACGCCCCTCGTCAAGCGCCGACAAAGCCGCCGCCACGGCGGCGGACTTACTGTGCGGAGAGGACACGACGGGACGATACGACGCACAGGTGAAGCAGCCGACGCTAACCCTGGGTCGCGCCGATCCAGTCAGACAAGGCATAGTGGCCGACGGCGTATTCGTACCGTGATGATCCCCGGCCCGGCGCCCCGCCGGTCAAGGGAAGTCAGCCCGGAAGGCGGTGGACGTGTCAACACACCGACGTGCCTGGAAGCAGCGGGCCGGTGTGGTCGTGGCGCTGGTTGCCGGCGCTCTGCTCGCCGTCCCCGCCACACCAGCAATGGCCGCGGAGGTCCAGGTCTCCCCCGGCTCGGTCACCGTGAACGCCGGCAGCGACGCCACGATCACCGTGCGCATCACCGGGGGTAACGAGGACGAGTCGGCGAAGGTCAGTCTCTCCGGCCTGCCGTCCGGCGTCAGCTGCGCCAGTGGCTGTGGCGATGTCAAACTCTCCGGCGGCGGCCTGGGCAACCCGAAAGGCTCGGTGCTGGTCCGGATCGCGGCCAACGACAACGCCGGCGACGCGACCGCGACCATCACGGTGGCGGTCGAGGCCGCTTCGGGCCCGGCCACCGCCACGGTTTCGCTGACCGTCAAAGGCAAGGCCGCCCCGCCCTCGCCACCGCAGAACCAGACGGTGAAGTCGGTCTCCGGCAAGGTGGTCGTGAAGGCGAACGGCGACGCGGTGCCGAACGCGATCGTGATCCTCCAGGACACCGGCGGTCACCGCTACGACACGATCAGCGACGGCAGCGGCAACTTCCACTTCAGCGGCAGCACCCAGAGCCCCATCACCCCGGGTCGGATCGACGTGGGCGCGTCGGCCAACAACATCAACGCGATCAAGAGCTTCAACGCCAACGCCGGGCAGTCCATCACCGGCCAGCGGATCAGCCTGGAGATCAAGGTCGAGGTGACGCCCAGCGCCACGCCGTCCGCCACCGCCGAGGCCCTCCCCACCGAGGAGACGACCGAGGAGGATGGCGAGGAGCAGCCGTCCGAGGCGGCCAGCCCGGGCGCCCCGGCGAACGCCGCCAAGGAGGACGACGGCGGCGGCTTCGGGTCGTACCTGATCATCCTGCTCGGCGGCCTGCTGGTCGCGGCCGGCGTCGGCACGATCGTGCTGCTCTGGATGAAGCGCCGCGAGAACGGCGACGACGATGACGAGCCGGCGACCGCCGGTGCGGCCGGGGCGGCTGGCGCCGTGCCGGCGGCCCGGGGCGCCTTCCACGGGGCTGACGACCAGACCCGGGTGGTCAACCGCGCCGGTGGCGGTCCCGACCCCACCATGGTCGGCGGCGCGGCGCTGAGCGAGGCGCCGACGATGATGCACCGCCCGGTGGTCGACGACGTCCCGCCGGACCCGTACGGAGCGCCAGCGCAGCCCTACGGCGCGGCAGGCCAGCAGGGCTGGGGTGGCGCCGGCTACGGCGACGAGCCGGCCCCGGGCGGCTACGGCGCCGGTGGTGGCTACGGCAACGCGCCCTCCTCGGGCGGCGGCTACGGCACGGCCGCAAGGCCGGAGGGCGGCTACGGCGCCGGCCCGGCGGGCGACGCCTACGGCGCGGCACCCGGCTCTGGCGCGGGCTACGGCGGCGCTGCGGCCCCGGGTGGCGGCTACGGCAGCGCGCCGTCCTCCGGTGGCGGCTACGGCAGCCGTGACTACACGGCCCCGGCCGGTGGCGCGGGTTACCCGCCCGCTCCCGCCGGCGGGGCGGGCTACGGCGAGCGTTTCGACGAGCCGACCGGCCGGTACACCGGTGACAGCACCCAGTACCCGGCTCCGGCCGACCCGTACGCCACCGGCGTCTACCAGCCGGAGCAGGCTCCGGGCTACGACCAGCCCGATCCGGCGGCCCCGTACGGCGGCGGTCGGTCGGCGGAGCCGGCTGGCGGCTACGGCCAGCAGACCAGCGCGTACGACCAGGGCGGCTACGGCCAGCAGCAGGCCGGCGGGTACGACCAGGGCGGCTACGGCCAGGACGCCCCGCAGCAACGCGGCGGCTACGACGACCGGGGCTACGACCAGGGCGGCTACGACCAGCAGCAGGCCGGCGGGTACGACCAGGGCGGCTACGGCCAGGACGCCCCGCAGCAACGCGGCGGCTACGACGACCGGGGCTACGACCAGGCCGGTTACGGCCAGCAGCAGGGCGGCCGGGCCCGGCCGGACGGGCCGCCGCCCACCGAGCGGGGTGGCCGACGCCTCGACTGGCTGGACGACTGACCAGCACCACGGCACCGCACGACGGCAAACGGCCGCCCGGATCTCCGGGCGGTCGTTCCGGTGCGGGCGCTGGTCGCCCGGTCCTCCGGCTGATCAACTCGCCTTCCCGGAGAGCGGGCGGTCCGCCGTACCTCGACACACCGATTTCCCGGATACCGAGTTGATCATGCCCGGCACCCGACGGCCGGACGGGCGCGGGCGCGGCGGGGCGCGGATGTGGGCGCGGCGCGAGCGGGCCGGCGACCCGCGACGGTCAGGCGGCGGAGAACACGCCCTGGCGAAGGACCGGTACGACGTCCGACACGCCCACCCGGACCGCGATGTCGACGTCGGCGCCGAAGCCGCTCTCGGTCAACTCCCGACCGGACACGCTGCCGCGCACCGCCGCGGGCACGTCCGGAGTGCTGGCCAGCGCGGCGAGCGCCATGGCCGCCTCCACGGAGAGGCCACCCGGCACACCGGACAGGGCGTCCAACACGCTCGCCGCGCCGAGCTGGTCCTCGACCGACGGTCGTAGCGACCCGTCCGGCCACCGCTCACCCGAGGCGATGACGCCGATGGGGGCGTCCGTCGTCCCGTACCCCTGGCGGCGCAGCCAACGCCCGACGGCGCGGGCGTTCCGCAGGCACGCCGCGACCACCGGCTGCCCGGTGGCGCTGGCGGCCGCGCTGATCGCGGAGCCGTTCGGTGAGGGCAGCACCAGGTCCGCCACGACGGGCGCGGTGCTCAGCGCGGCGGGCGACAGCGACCACGGATGGTCGGCTGTCACCCGACGACGGCCCACCGCCGCGACAGCGCCGACCCGCACCGCGTAGTCGGCGGCCTGCTCGCCCCACGGAAACGGGTGCACCCGCATGCCCCGGGCGACCGCCACCTCGACGGCGGTGGTGAACGAGAGGACGTCCACCACCACCAGCGCCGCGCAGACCCGGCCGAGTTCGGCCGCCCCGGTCAGGCCCCAGTCGAAGCGGGCACCTGACCCGGGCTGGCCGTAGACGGCCGCCGTCAACGCCTCAGCGCTCGTCAGGCGACGGCTCGGCGGCACCGGGGTCAGACTCGGACGATTCGCCCGGCTGCTCCGACCCGACCGGGTCGACAGCTCCGGTCTGCGGGGACGGACCGGCCGAGGCGATCGGCTCGGAGAGCACCTCCGACGCGTCCACCGGCTCGGCCGGCGCACCCGGCAGCGGCACGGCCTCGACAGCGCCCGCCACGCCGGCGGCCGGCGCGGGCACGTCGACGGCCGCAACGCCGCCGAAGAGGCGCGGCAGCGTCTCGGTGTGCGCGGCGCGCAGCTCGTCCAGACCGATCCGGAACTGGCCGTGCACCTCCAACGCGCCGCCGGTCGGGTCGGTGACGCCGATCAGCTCGAACGGCACCCCCCGCTCGGCGCAGAGCGCGGCGAACGCCTTGTCGTGTCCCCGCGGCACCGACACCAGCGCCCGCGTCGCGGACTCGCTGAACAGGTACACGAACGGCATCGAACCGTCGGCGAACTGCTCCGGCACGGCGATCCGGGCGCCGACGCCACGGCGCAGGCAGGACTCGACCAGGCTCTGGGCGAGGCCGCCGTCGGAGAGGTCGTGCGCCGAGCTGAGGTGACCCACCCGGGCCGCCTCGGCCAGCAGGTCGGCCAGCGCCTTCTCACGGAGCAGGTCGACCTGCGGCGGGATGCCGCCGAGGTGCTCGTGCGTCACCCAGGCCCACTCCGAGCCGGACAGCTCGACATTTGTCTCACCGAGCAGGTAGAGCTGGTCGTGGTCGCCGCCCGGACGCGGGACGAAGCCCATCGGCACCCGGTCGGCCACGTTGTCCAGCACACCCAGCACACCGACCACCGGGGTCGGGTGGATGGGCGCCGCGCCGGTCTGGTTGTAGAAGCTGACGTTGCCGCCGGTGACCGGGATGCCCAGCTCCAGGCAGCCGTCCGCCAGGCCGCGAACGGCCTCGGCGAACTGCCACATCACGCCCGGGTCCTCCGGCGAGCCGAAGTTGAGGCAGTCGGTGACGGCGATCGGCTTCGCGCCGGTCACCGCCACGTTCCGGTACGCCTCGGCGAGGGCCAGCTTGGTCCCGTTGTACGGGTCCAGTCGGGCGTACCGGCCGTTGCCGTCCACCGACAGCGCCACGCCGAGCCCGGTCCGCTCGTCGATGCGGATCACGCCGCCGTCCTCCGGCTGGGCGAGCACGGTGTTGCCCAGCACGTAGCGGTCGTACTGCTCGGTGACCCAGGTCTTGTCGGCCAGGTTGGGCGACGCGATCATGCGCAGCACGGTCTCCCGCAGCGCATCCGGGTCGGCCGGTCGGGGCAGCGTTTCGGCCCGGTCGGCCTGGAGCAGGATCAGGTCCGCCGGCTCCCGCATCGGCCGGGCGTACACCGGGCCGTCGTCGACAAGCGAACCCGGCGGTACGTCGACGACCAGGTGGTCCTGCCACGTGATCAACAGTCGACCGGGGCGGCCGTCCGGCTCGGGTGCGGTGACCTCGCCGATCGCGGTGCCGAGGACGCCCCACTTCTCACAGGTCTTGAGCACCGCGTCGAGCTTGTCCGGCTCGACGACCAGCAGCATCCGCTCCTGCGACTCGCTGGCCAGGATCTCGTGCGGGTCCATCGAAGGCTCCCGCAGCGGCACCCGCTCCAGCCAGACCCGCATGCCGGTACCGGCAGCGGCGGCGGTCTCGGTGAGCGCGCAGGTCAGGCCGGCGCCACCGAGGTCCTGGATGCCGACGACCAGCTGGCCGTCGTACAGCTCCAGGCACGCCTCGATCAGCAGCTTCTCGGTGAACGGGTCACCGACCTGCACGGCCGGGCGACGGGCCTCGCTGCCCTCGTCGAAGGCGGCGCTGGCCAACACGGACACGCCGCCGATGCCGTCCCGGCCGGTCTTGGCGCCCATCAGCACGACCACGTTGCCGGGGCCGGCGGCCGCCTTGTTCTGCAGCCGGTCGACCGGCAGCACGCCCAGGCAGAGCGCGTTGAGCAGCGGGTTGCCCTGGTAGGAGGGGTCGAAGACCAGCTCACCACCGATGTTGGGCAGGCCGAGGCAGTTGCCGTAGCCACCCACACCGGCGACGACGCCGGTGAGCACCCGGGCGGTGTCCGGGTGGTCCGCCGCACCGAAGCGCAGCGGGTCCATCACGGCGATCGGGCGGGCGCCCATGGCGAGGATGTCCCGGACGATGCCGCCGACGCCGGTCGCCGCGCCCTGGTACGGCTCGACGAAGCTCGGGTGATTGTGCGACTCGACCTTGAAGGTCACGGCCAGGTCGGCGGAGATCTGCACCACACCGGCGTTCTCACCGATACCGGCGAGCAGCCGGTCGCTGTGCGGGGCCTTCTCACCGAACTGCCGCAGGTGCACCTTGCTCGACTTGTAGGAGCAGTGCTCACTCCACATGATCGAATACATGGCCAGCTCGGACTGTGTGGGCCGGCGGCCGAGGATCTGCCGGATCCGGTCGTACTCGTCGTCGCGCAGACCCAGCTCGGTGTACGGCTGAAGCTCGCCCGGCGTACCACCGGCGCGCGGCACGGTGTCCACCCCGTCGGTCCAGTCGGCGGTCGCCGGCTGGGACGGGGCGGCGGGCTGCGCCAGCGGCTCGGTCGGCTGCGCCGGGGCGGAGTACGCCTCCGGAGTGTCCCGTACCGGGTCCGGATGGGTGGTCATGACCTCTCCTCGCTGCGCTCGTGCCCGCCTGACCGACTCCTCGCGTTCACGGCCCCGCCCTTCGTTCGCGACTGCGGGGCTCGCAGGACCGGCTCACTCCTCGCGCTCACGCTGGCGTCCCCACCAGGTGCTTGAGGACCGAGGTGAAGAAGCCCAGGCCGTCCAGCGAGGGGCCGGTGAGCGCCTCCACCGCGTGCTCGGGGTGCGGCATGATGCCGACGACGTTGCCGGCGGAGTTCGTGATGGCCGCGATGTCGCGCAGCGACCCGTTGGGGTTGCCGCCGACGTACCGGGCGACGACCCGCCCCTCGGCTTCGAGCTGGTCCAGCGTCGCGGTGTCGGCGACGTAGCAGCCCTCGCCGTTCTTCACCGGGATGAGGATCTCCTGGCCGGGCTGGAACGCGTTGGTCCACGCCGTGCCGGCCGACTCGATGCGCAGGACCTGGTCCCGGTTACGAAAGTGCAGGTGCTGGTTGCGGGTGAGCGCGCCGGGCAGCAGGTGCGCCTCGCAGAGGATCTGGAAGCCGTTGCAGATGCCGAGCACCGGCAGGCCACCCCGGGCGGCGTCCACGAGCGTCTCCATCACCGGGGCGAACCGGGCGATGGCGCCGCAGCGCAGGTAGTCACCGTAGGAGAAGCCGCCGGGCAGCACGACCGCGTCCACACCGTGCAGATCCTCATCGCCGTGCCAGAGCCGGACCGGCTCGGCGCCGGCGATCCGGACGGCGCGGGCCGCATCCCCGTCGTCGAGCGAGCCGGGGAAGGTGACCACACCGACCCGGGCGGTCACGAGCGGGCGTCCGCGGTCTCGTCGGTCTCGACCAGGCGGACGGTGAAGTCCTCGATGACCGGGTTGGCGAGCAGCTTGTCGGCGATCTCCCGGGCCCGGTCCAGATCCGGTTCACCGGTGAAGTCGATCTCGATGCGCCGGCCGATCCGCACTGAGGCGACGTCGCTGACGCCGAGCCGGGGCAGCGCGTTTGCGACGGCCTGGCCCTGCGGATCGAGGATCTCGGGCTTGAGCATGACGTCGACGACGACGCGAGGCACTAGGCACTCCTGACTGTGTACGCAGTTGGGTGCCGACCCACAACGGGCGAGCGCAGCCAGCGTACCTGGCAGATACCGTCGCGGACGCACCGGCCGGGCGCAGTTCAGGCAGTGATCCACATAACCGGCGGCGGGGGCGGCCGACGAGGCGAGACAGGCGGCCCCAGCAGGGCATATACGGCGCGCTGGGTAGCCGAATCGTTACATTGGTTGATCTCGATAAGATTCTTGAAAACGATGCCCGTCGGCCCTAGAGTTCATCGACATAGCTCGATGCAAGCGGCGGCGGGGACCTCCCGCTGTCGCCACCGGGCACCCGGCGACCCCGGGCCCCAGCCCCTCCAAGGAGTCCACCGATGCGCGTTCGTCCCCTGCTCGCCCTGATCAGCACCGCGCTGGTCGGCGCCCTCGCCGCCGCGTCCGGCGCGTCCGCCGCCCCGGCCGGCCCCCAACCCATCATCGGCGGCGGCACCGTTTCGTCCGCCCCCTGGGCCGCCGCCGTGCTGAGCAACGGCTCGTTCACCTGCTCGGGCAGCGTGATCGCCGCGCAGTGGGTGCTCACCGCCCGACACTGCATCAGCGGCACGATGTCGGTCCGGGTCGGCAGCGTCTACCGCGACTCGGGCGGGGTCACCCGTACCGTCAGCGCCACCTACACCCGTAACGACCTGGCCCTCATGCGGCTCTCCAGCACCGTCAGCACCTCGGCGGTGTCCCTGGCCAGCAGCAACCCGCCCGTCGGCTCGACCAACTCGATCTACGGGTGGGGCATGACCTGCTACAGCGGCTGCTCCGCGTCCAGCCAGCTCAAGACCGCCACCGTCCAGGTGACCAGCACCAACGTCACGGACGCGTACGGCGGGCAGGCGATCCGCAGCACCCGGATCAACGGCAACGCCTGGCGGGGCGACTCGGGCGGGCCGCAGTTCTACAACGGCCAGCAGGTCGGGGTGGCCTCCACGGCCGACGGCTCCACCATCCAGAACTACGGCAGTGTCGCGTACAACCGGGCCTGGATCACCTCGGTGGCCGGTGTCTGACCGTTAGCGCCCGCGCGGCGCGGATGGTCGGCGGCGTGCCGACCGTCCGCGCCGCGTCGTTTTGCAGCATCCGATCAGGTGAACACGGCACCCGATCGGGTCGCGCGAACTCCTGACAGCATCGGAACCGTGCTGGTCGTGACGACAGAGCAACTGCCCGGCTACGAGATCCGCCAGATTCTCGGTGAGGTGGTGTCATCGATGGCCAGGACGCGCAACCCGTACCGCGAGGGTGTCAAGAACCTGCGCGGTGGCGCGTACGACCCGATGGCGCCGGACAACCTGACCCGATGGCGTACCGACTCGGTGACCCGCCTCGGCGAGGAGGCCCTGCGGATCGGCGCGAACGCGGTGATCGGCATGCGCTTCGACAGCCGGGACTGCGGCGAGCTGTGGATGGAGATCTGCGCGTACGGCACGGCCGTCATCGCCGTACCCACGATGCCCCAGGTCATGCCGACCGACCAGCCGGCGGTGGCGGCGGAGACCGCCACCGACCCGGCCTTCGCCGAGTCTCTCGGCGGCATCGCCGAACCGGCGAGCGGCCCCAACCTAGGAACAGCCGCAGAAACCCCCACCGGCGAATAACCCGGCCCTCGCCACCCGGTTGATCATGAAGTTATTGCCGCGACACGCCGGCGCGCAGGGCAATAACTTCATGATCAACGGGCGCTGGGGCGCGATTACAGGATGGGGGGTGGGGTGTAGGTTGCGGCTTCCGGGTGGGTTTCCACCACCTTGGTGATGCGGCGGGTTACCGCTTCCACCTGGGTTTTTGCCGCTCCTACGAAGGCGGTGCGGTCTCCGACCAGGGTGTCGATGTCGGCTCGGGACAGGCCCAGGCGACCGTCGGCGGCCAGACGGTCGAACAGGTCGTTCTCCGGGGCGCCCTTCTCGCGCATGGCCAGCGCCACGGCGACCGCGTGCTCCTTGATCACCTCGTGCGCGACCTCCCGGCCTACGCCGCGCCGGACCGCCGCCACCAGGATCTTGGTGGTCGCCAGGAAGGGCAGGAACCGCTCCAACTCCCGGTTGATCACCGCCGGGTACGCGCCGAACTCGTCGAGCACGGTCAGGAAGGTCTGGAACAGCCCGTCGGCGGCGAAGAACGCGTCCGGCAGGGCCACCCGGCGGACCACCGAGCAGGACACGTCCCCCTCGTTCCACTGGTCACCGGCCAGCTCGCCGACCATCGACAGGTAACCCCGGATGATCACGGCGAAGCCGTTCACCCGCTCCGACGAACGGGTGTTCATCTTGTGCGGCATCGCGCTGGAGCCGACCTGACCCGGCTTGAAGCCCTCGGTGACCAGCTCCTGACCGACCATCAGCCGGATCGTGGTAGCCAGCGACGACGGCGCGGCGGCGGTCTGCGCCAGCGCCGACAGCACGTCGAAGTCCAACGAGCGCGGGTAGACCTGCCCGACGCTGTCCAGCACCCGCGCGAAGCCCAGGTGCTCGGCGACGCGTCGCTCCAGCTCGGCCACCCTGTCGGCGTCACCGTCGAAGAGGTCGAGCTGGTCGGCTGCCGTGCCGACCGGCCCCTTGATCCCGCGCAGCGGGTAGCGGGCGATCAGGTCCTCCAGCCGCTCGTACGCGATGAGCAGCTCCTCCGCCGCCGACGCGAAGCGCTTGCCCAGCGTGGTGGCCTGCGCGGCCACGTTGTGCGAGCGGCCGGTCATGACCAGCTCGGAGTGCTCGTACGCCAGCCAGGCCAGCCGGGCCAGGGTGGCCACCACCCGGTCCCGGATCAGCTCCAACGAGGCGCGCACCTGGAGCTGCTCGACGTTCTCGGTGAGATCCCGGGAGGTCATCCCCTTGTGCACGTGCTCGTGCCCGGCGAGCGCGCTGAACTCCTCGATGCGGGCCTTGACGTCGTGCCGGGTGACCCGCTCCCGCTCCGCGATCGAGGCGAGGTCGACCTGGTCGAGCACCCGCTCGTACGCCTCGATCACGCCGTCCGGGACGGGCACGCCGAGGTCGCGCTGGGCACGGAGCACGGCGAGCCAGAGCCGCCGCTCCATCCGGACCTTCTCCTCGGGCGACCAGAGGGCGACCAACTCGGGTGAGGCGTACCGGTTGGCGAGCACGTTGGGGATCGTCGTCACGTACCTCATTGTCGCGTACGCGCCGGTCGCAGCCCCAGCCAACCCGGCCTACCGGCCGGTCGGCGAGACGGGTTCGGTCAGGTCACACCCGCGGGATGTCGTGCACGGCCGCACTCACCACGAGGGTCTTCGTCTGCTTGCCGCGGGCGTTGCGGACCGTCAGCAGGAGAGACGGTCGTCAGCACGGCACGGGCTCGGCTGACCTGGCACCGGTCCAGGCTGCACGGACCGCCGGATAGGGTGATCATTCTCCTGAGTCGACAGACAGGATTGGGGAAGCGTGTCCCGACTTACCAACAGGGTCGCCCTCGTCACCGGCGGAAGCCGCGGTATCGGCGCCACCGTCGCACGCCGGCTGGCCGAAGACGGAGCCCACGTCGCGTTCACCTACCGCCAGGCGGAAGACAGCGCGAAGGCCGTGGTCGCCGACATCGAGTCGTACGGCCGCACCGGCCTGGCGATCCGGGCCGACAGCGCCGACGGTACGGCGGTGGCCGGGGCGGTCGAGCGGACGGTCGCCGAACTGGGGCGGCTGGACATCCTGGTCAACAATGCCGGCGTGTTCTCGGCCGGGCCGATCGACAAGGTCAGCCTCGACTACCTCGACCTGGCCATCGCCGTGCACGTACGCGGGGCGTTCCTGGCGACCCAGGCGGCGGTACGCCACATGGGTGACGGCGGGCGGATCGTCAACATCGGCAGCAGCTTCGCCAGCCGCGTCCCGGACCCGGGGGTCAGCGTCTACGCCATGACCAAGAGCGCGGTCAACGGCCTGACCCGGGCCCTCGCCCGTGAACTCGGCCCGCGCGGGATCACCGTCAACGTGATCCTTCCCGGTTCCACCGACACCGACATGAACCCGTCGGAGAGCGCCGGCGCCGACGCGCAGCGGTCGCACATCGCCCTCGGCCGGTACGGAACGCCCGCCGACGTGGCGGCGACGGTCAGCCACCTCGTGGGCGAGGGCGGCCGGCACATCACCGGCGCGGCGATCGCCATCGACGGCGGTGCCACCGCCTGACCCGGTCACCGGTTGCGGGTCCCGGGCGAGCGGCGTGGCGGTGGACATCGGCCGGGACCCCGGGCGCAGCGGCCAACAGCCTCGGGCTGGGCATTTCCCCTGGGTGGACGACCCCTCGGCATTCGCGGCCTCGGTGGAGCGATTCCTCCCACTAGCCGGACGGCAGGCCACGCAGGTTACTCCGACCGGGTTTGGTGTTAGCTCGCGTACGCCTGCATTGAAGTGATCATGGCTTGGTCGTCGAAGGTCATGGTGTCGATGACCTCTCTGGTGGGGCCGTCGGCTGGTGTGGCGCGGAAGTGGAACGCGGCGTGGTGGTCGGTGATCGCCACCATGACGAGTTCCATTGTCCGTTGCTCGGTGAGCACGCCGGCAAAGTGCTGCTCGATGGCCGTTCGGCCGGTGACTGGGGATCCGCCAGCGGGGTCATGCAGACGGGCATCCGGTGTATAGAGATCCGCCAATGCGGAAGCGTCGGCGGCGCCGACGGCGGCGAGGTGGGTCTCGATGGTGGTCCTGATCTGCTCCTTGCTGGCCACGATCAACCGTCGCTTTCCGCCGAAGGACCCGCAGCCGAGGCAGGTCGCGCTTGCTGGTCGAGGACGACGCAGAGGACTCCGGTGTAGCCGGTCGTCGGATCTCCTTGCAGGTCCAGGATCATCTGCTCACCGCCGTCGGCGAAGATGCTGTCGGTGGCGTTGGTGGTGTCGCGCTGCGGCCGGCCCCGATAGGGCGGGCGACTGAACACCTCGTCGGTGACCGTGTCGGGAAAGTAGAGCTGTGTGGTCACCGAGCGGTCGCCGAGGTGCGCGATGAGGTGGATGTGCACCGTGCGGCTGGCGTACCAGCCCGGGTAGATCGTGTTGAACGCGCACATCCCACGCTCGTCGGTGCGCTGGCTGCCCCGCAGGTACGTCTCACCGGCGGCGATCACATCGTGCGGCACCGACTCCGAGGTGACCACCTGTCCCGGCCTCGCTTCGAATGGCGGGAAGCCGGAGTATCGGCCCACGTGGTCGGCCTGCCAGACCTCGACGAGGACGTCCGCGAGGGGGGTGGTGGCGTCCGCCGCCAGTAGGCGTAGCCCAAGGCGCAGCGGGAGACCATCGCGGTCCTCGGTGATCTCCCGACGCTCGGGATGCACAGCTCGGTGGTATGGGCCCCGCGTCTGCTCGACCAACAACCGGCAGGTGACTCCGGTCGAGGCCAGTAGTTCGACGAGGTCCTCCTCCACCGTGCCAGTATCGTCCGCCGTTCGTTGCGACGCCCGCGGTTCGCCGCCCCGCCACCCGCGGAACCGATGCTTCTACCCAGGGGAGCGGTGATGGCAGACGAGGCACCTGACTACTTCGAGCCGGAGGGCGTGGCGGTGCTCACGCACCTGCTGATAGTCCGGGACATCGATCGGCCCCGCAGGCCTCAGCGCTCCAGGATCGCCGTCACGCCCTGGCCGCCGGCCGCGCAGATGGAGATCAACCCTCGTCCGCTGCCCTTGGAGGCCAGCAGCTTGGCCAGCGTGGCCACGATCCGCCCGCCGGTGGCGGCGAACGGGTGGCCGGCGGCCAGCGACGAGCCGTTGACGTTGAGCCGGTCGGTGTCGATCGCGCCCAACGGCGCGTCCAGGCCGAGCCGGTCCTTGCAGAACTCCGGCGATTCCCAGGCGGCGAGGGTGGCCAGCACCTGCGAGGCGAACGCCTCGTGGATCTCGTAGTAGTCGAAGTCCTGCAACGTCAGCCCGGCACGGGCCAGCATCCGCGGCACCGCGTACGCGGGAGCCATCAGCAGCCCCTCGTCGCCGTGCACGAAGTCCACGGCCGCCGTCTCCGACCAACTGAACCAGGCCAGCACCGGCAGGCGGTGCGCGGCGGCCCACTCCTCGCTGGCCAGCAGCACGGTGGACGCGCCGTCGGTGAGCGGCGACGAGTTCCCGGCGGTCATGGTGGCGTGCTCGGCGTCCGGGCCGCGGGTGCCGAAGACGGGTCGCAGCGCGCCGAGCTTCTCCAGACTGCTGTCCGGGCGGAGGTTCGCATCGCGGGTGAGCCCCAGGTAGGGCGTCATCAGGTCGTCGAAGAAGCCCCTGTCGTACGCGGCGGCGAGCCGCTGGTGCGAGCGCAGCGCCAGCTCGTCCTGTGAGCGCCGGTCGATCTGCCAGCGCAGCGCGGTGCGGGCGGCGTGGTCCCCCATCGACAGGCCGGTACGCGGTTCGGCGTTGCGCGGGATCTCCGGCTTGAACGGCTGGAGCGGGCGCAGCTTCGCGGCGACCTTCAGCCGCTGGCCGGGCGTCCGGGCGGAGTTGAGTTTGAGCAACGTGCGACGCATCTCCTCGTTGACCGCGAGCGGCGCGTCGGAGGTGGTGTCGACACCGCCGGCGATGCCCACGTCGAGCTGACCGAGGGCGATCTTGTTGGCGACCAGGATCGCCGCCTCCAGACCGGTGCCGCAGGCCTGCTGGATGTCGTACGCCGGGGTGTGCGGGTCGAGCCGGGACCCGAGCACCACCTCGCGGGTGAGGTTGAAGTCGCGGGAGTGCTTGAGCACCGCGCCGGCCACCACCTCGCCGACCCGCTGCCCGGCCAGCCCGTAGCGGGCGATCAGACCGTCCAGTGCCGCGCCGAGCAGATCCGCGTTGGACGCGTCCGCGTAGCGGGAGTTGGAACGGGCGAAGGGGATGCGGTTGCCCCCGATGACCGCGACCCGCCGGATGCTCTGCACGATCCGCCTCCTCGAAAGTGTTGCTCGAACCCTACTCGCCAGTAGGCTACGCCCATGACCGACAGGTACGCGAGCTTCGTCCAATCGGCCGCCGGCCGCGCGCTGGTCAAGCGCCTCGGGCTGCCCGACCCGCCGCGACTGCGCCGACACCAGCCCGGCGACCCGCTGCTGCCCGGGCCGGCGCTGTTCGGCGCGGCCAGCGGCGGCCGGCTCGCCGAGCCGGTCACCACGATCCTGGCCGCCGCCGGGGTCGAGCTGCGCGACACCGGCACGGCCGAAGCGCAGGACCGTCTCGGGGCCCTGGTGTACGACGCCACCGGCATCACCGACTCGACGCAACTGCGCCAGCTCTACGACTTCTTCCACCCGCAGGCCCGGGCCCTGCTGCCCAGTGGCCGGGTGATCGTGCTCGGCACCCCGCCCGGCGAGTGTTCGACGACCCGCGCGGCGACGGCCCAGCGCGCCCTGGAAGGGCTGGTACGCAGCATCGGCAAGGAGTTCGGTCGGGGCACCACCGCCCAGCTCGTCCAAGTGACCCGCGACGCCACCGGCACCGGCCTCGAATCGACCCTGCGGTTCCTGCTCTCCGGCCGGTCGGCGTACGTCTCGGGGCAGGTCATCCGGGTCGGCGCCGGCGTGGCGAGCGCGCCGGCCGACTGGGACCGCCCACTGGACGGGCAGGTCGTGCTGGTCACCGGGGCTGCTCGGGGCATCGGCGCGGCGCTGGCGAAGGTCCTCGCCCGCGACGGCGCACGGGTGGTCGCCCTGGACATCCCGGCGGCCGGGGACGCCCTCGCCGCGGTGGCGAACGAGATCGGCGGTACGGCCGTCCAACTCGACCTGACCGCGCCGGACGCGCCGACCCGTCTCGCCGACCACCTGACCAGCCGACACGGCCGGGTCGACGCGGTGGTGCACAACGCCGGCATCACCCGGGACAAGACGCTCGGCCGGATGGACGCCGACCGGTGGGACCAGGTCATCGACGTCAACCTGTCCAGTCAGGAGCGCATCAACGACGTGCTGCTGGAGCGGGAGCTGATCCCGGCCGGCGGACGGATCATCGGCGTCTCCTCGATCGCCGGGATCGCCGGCAACCGGGGGCAGACCAACTACGCCACCAGCAAGGCCGGCGTGATCGGCCTGGTCGACTCGCTCGCCCCGGCCCTGCGCGACCGGGGGATCAGCGTCAACGCGGTGGCCCCCGGCTTCATCGAGACGCAGATGACCGCGCGCATCCCGCTGGTGGTCCGCGAGGCGGGCCGGCGGATGAACAGCCTGGCCCAGGGCGGGCTGCCGGTGGACGTGGCCGAGACGATCGGCTGGTTGGCCTGGCCGGCCAGCGGCGCGGTCAGCGGCAACGTCGTCCGGGTCTGCGGCCAGAGTCTGCTGGGGGCGTGATGGGCAAACGGAGAGAGCCGGAGGACCTGTCGGTCCACGAGCTGATCGAGGGCCCGACCGAGATCCTGTCGTCCGAGACGCTGGACGCGATCCGCCGGCCGGAGGCCGCCGGTGCCGACCTGAGCGTCGAGCAGACCCACGACCTGACCGCGTCGGCAGCCGAGGTGACCAGCGACCTCAGCGGTGACCGGCCGGCCGGCCGCGAACGCGTCGAGCTGGCCCGGATGCCGGCGGCCGGTGCGCTGTACCGGCGGGCCGCGCTCGGCGCGCTGCCGGGCCTCGGCCGAGGACGTCGTGGGAACGACCTGCCGGCGGTCGAGTTCACCGTGGCCGGGGTGCGGACCGACCGGGCACGCCTGGCCGACTACGACCGGGTCTGCGGGTTCCGGCTCACCGATCGGCTGCCCGCGACGTTCCCGCACGTCCTGGGCTTTCCGCTGACCCTGCGACTGATGACCGCGCCGGGCTTTCCCATCCCGCTGACCGGCGTGGTGCACGTCGGCAACCGGATCACCGTGCACCGCCCGATCACCGCCGACGAGGCCCTCGACTTCACGACGTTCGCCCAGGAGCTGCGTCCGCACGACCGGGGGCGGCAGGTGGACGTGGTGCTGGTCGGCTCGGTCGACGGCGAGGAGGTCTGGCGCGGCGTCTCGACGTACCTGGGCCGGGACCGCACACCCGGCGGGCGCGATCGGGACGAGCGTCCGCCCGCGCCCGCGGCCACGGCCCGCTGGCGGGTGGAACCCCGCGTCGGCACCGAGTACGCGCGGGTCTCCGGGGACCACAACCCGATCCACACCTCCCGGCTCGGGGCGCGACTGTTCGGCTTCCGCCGGCCGATCGCGCACGGCATGTGGAGCAAGGCGCGCTGCCTCGCGGCGCTGGAGACCCGGCTGCCGGACGCCTACACCGTCGAGGTGGCGTTCAAGCTGCCCGTACCGCTGCCGAGCACGGTGGACTTCACCCTCCTGCCGGACGGGGCATTCGCCCTGCACGACTCGCACGGCCGGCCGCACCTGGCGGGTCTGGTGCGCTGACGCGTCCCTGCCGATCCTGATTCGGGCTTGGCAGGGGCACACGTCTGCGCTACGTTGTTCTCACAACGAGATATTCTCAGAACGAGAGAGACGTGATGAACGAGCAGGACTTTCTGGCCGCGTACGACCCGCGGGCCTACCCGTCGGTCGCCGTGACAGTCGACGTGGTGGCGCTGACCATCCGCGACGACGCGCTGCACCTGCTGCTGATCCGGCGCGGCGAGGCGCCCTTCGCGGGGCACTGGGCACTGCCCGGCGGCTTCGTCCGCCCCGACGAGGACCTGACCGCCGGCGCTCGACGGGAGCTGGCCGAGGAGACCGGGCTCGGCGGGGAGGGGCTCCGGCGCGTACACCTGGAGCAGTTGGGCAGCTATGGCGCCCCCGACCGCGACCCGCGGATGCGGGTCGTCTCGATCGCCCACCTCGCGTTCGCCCCCGACCTGCCGGACCCGGCCGCCGGCACCGACGCCGACGAGGCGAGCTGGCTGCCGGTGACCGCGCTGACCAGCCGGCAGCTCGCCTTCGACCACGGCCGCATCATCGACGACGCGCTGGAGCGGGCGCGGTCCAAGCTGGAGTACACGCCGCTCGCCACCCGCTTCCTCGCCGCCGAGTTCACGATCAGCGAGCTGCGCGCCGTCTACGAGACGGTCTGGGGGCACCCGCTGCACGCCGGCAACTTCCACCGCAAGGTGCTCTCCGTGCCGGGCTTCGTGGGGAGCACCGGCGCCAGCACCGAGCGCGGCGGCGCCCGAGGCGGCCCGCGCGCCCGGCTCTACCGGGCCGGCGACGCCCGCCTGCTGCACCCGGCGCTGCTGCGCCCCGCCCGCGAGGAGACCGTGCGGTGAGGGCCGCGGAGGCCATCGGCCTGGTCGCGGCCGCCCGCACCGACGCCGACCTGTTCGGCGCCGACCAGCCGGCCCGCCGCTACCGCGAGCTGGTCGCGGCCCTGCACCCCGACCGCCTGCCGACCGACCCGGCGGTACGCGCCGAAGCCCTCGACGCGTTCATCCACGTCACCACCCGGTGGCAGGCCCGGCAGGTCACGGTCCTCGGCGACTACCGCCTCGGCAAGCCGGCCCATTCGGGTGACCTGGCCGACCTCTACGACGTGGGCGACGACCGGCTGCTCAAACTCCCCCGACGGCCCACCGACAACGACCTGATGGCCCGCGAGGCGCACGCCCTGCGCACCATCGCCGAGCGCGGCGACCCGCGCTACCTGCCGTACGTGCCCCGGCTCGTCGACGAGTTCCCGCACCGGGACGCCGCGACCGGCGCGGAACGGCGGATCACAGTGCTCGCCACCGCGCCCGGCCTGCACGACCTCGACGAGGTGCGGCGCGCGTACCCCGACGGGTTGGACACCCGGGACGTGGCCTGGATGTGGCGACGGCTGCTGGTGGTGCTCGGCCTGGCCCACCGGGCGGGCGTGGTGCACGGCGCGGTCCTGCCGCGACACGTGCTGATCGAGCCGGCCGCACACGGCGTGGTGCTGATCGACTGGTGCTTCTCCGCAGCCGTCGGCAGCACGATCCCGGCGCTGGTGCCCGGCCACCAGGACTGGTATCCGGAGGAGGTCCCCGGCAAGCGGCCCTGCGGCTCGGGCACCGACATCGCGATGGCCAGCCGCTGCATGAGCTGGCTGATGGGGCCGCGCGCACCCCGCGAGCTGCACGCCTTCGCGCAGGGTTGCCGGCAGCGGGCCCTGGACGCCCGGCCGGACGACGCCTGGCGTCTGCTGCGCGAGCTCGACCAGGTGCTGGACCGGCTCTACGGGCCACGCACCTTCCGACCCTTCACCCTCACCCCCTAAGGAGCTGTCATGGGCAGTGGAATCTGGTCCACCGACGTGTACGACGCCGCCGACCGCTACCGCCGGTCCACCGGCCGGAGCGCCTTCTCCTACAGCGACAGCGGGGCGCGCACCGTGCACCCCGCGCTCGACCCCCGCGACGCGAGCCGGGAGAGCCGGGACTCCGACGAGCACCCGCAGTCGACGCCCATCGCGGTGCTCTTCGACGTGACCGGCTCCATGCGCAGGGTGCCGCGCGCCCTGCAGACCAAGCTGCCGCAGCTGCTCGGGCTGCTGCAACGGCAGGGGTACGCCAGCGATCCGCAGATCATGTTCGGCGCGATCGGCGACGCCACCTGCGACCGGGTGCCGTTGCAGGTCGGCCAGTTCGAGTCGGACAACAGGATGGACGACGACCTCGGCCGGATCGTCCTCGAAGGCGGTGGCGGCGGGCAGATGAGCGAGTCGTACGAACTGGCCCTGTACTTCATGGCCCGGCACACCGTCACCGACAACTGGGAGAAGCGCGGCCGGCGCGGCTACCTGTTCATCATCGGCGACGAGTTGGCGTACCCGCAGGTGAAGGCTCGTGAGGTGGCCGGTCTGATCGGCGACAACCTCTCCGAGGACGTGCCGCTGCGGCAGGTCGTCGACGAGGTGACCCGCCGCTGGGACACCTACTACCTGCTCCCCGCCGGCAGCCACTACGCCGGCAACGCGACGGTGCTCGACTTCTGGCGGGACCTGCTCGGGCAGAACGCCGTCGTGCTCGACGACCTCGACGCCGTCTGCGAGACCATCGCGCTCACCATCGGCCTCGGCGAGCAGGCCATCGACCTGGACGAGGGCCTTCGCCACCTGGACCACGCCGGTTCCAGCGCCACCGGCACCGTCTCGAAGGCCCTGGCCCGCCTCGGCCGGGGGCGGCGGGCCGAGGTGTCGACGCTGCCGGCGTTCCGCGACACCACCGGCGGGGTGACCCGGCTGTGAGGCACGTGGCGGTGGTCGACCTCGGCTTCGGCGACGCCGGCAAGGGCACAGTCGTGGACTGGCTCTGCGCCACCCGCCCGGTGCACACGGTGGTCCGCTTCAACGGGGGCGCGCAGGCGGCGCACAACGTCGTGCTGCGCGACGGGCGGCACCACACGTTCGCGCAGTTCGGCGCGGGCACGTTCCATCCCGGTGTCGGTACGCACCTGTCCCGGCACGTGGTGGTGGACCCGCTGGCGCTGGCCGCCGAGGCCGACCACCTCGCCACGGTCGGGGTGCCCGACGCGCTCGACCGGCTGACCGTCGACTCCGACGCGCTGCTCGCCACCCCGTACCACCGGGCCGCCAACCGGGCTCGGGAGATCGCCCGGGGAGCCGACCGGCACGGCTCCTGCGGGCTGGGGGTGGGTGAGGCCGTCGCGTACGGCCTCACCCACCCCGACGACGCGCCCCGCGTCGCCGACTGCCACCGCCCCGCGCTGCTGCGCCGCAGGTTGACCGCCCTGCGGGACCGGCTGACCGCCGAGCTGGGCCCGCTGGACGCGCCGCCGGTCGAGGACTGCCTGCCCGCGTTCACCGGGTTCGCCGGGCGGGTCGCGATCGTCGACGGGACCTGGCTCGCCGGCGCGCTGCGCGCGGGAACCTGCGTCTTCGAGGGCGCGCAGGGCGTCCTGCTCGACGAGTGGCACGGCTTCCACCCGTACACCACGTGGAGCACCACCACGTTCGCCAACGCCGACAGCCTGCTCGCCGAGGCGGGCCGGACCGGCGACCTGACCCGGCTCGGGGTGCTACGGATCGTCACCACCCGGCACGGGGCCGGCCCGCTGGTGACCGAGGACCCGAGCCTGCCGCTGACCGATCCGCACAACCCGACGAACCCGTGGCAGGGCCGGTTCCGGTTCGGCCACTTCGACGCGGTCGCCCACCGGTACGCCCTCGCGGCGGCCGGCGGCGTGGACGGCCTGGCGCTGACCCACCTCGACCTCGCCGGCCCCGAGCTGCGGATCTGCCGCCGCTACGACACCACCGACCGGCTCGACCCCGGCCCACCCGGCGACCTGGACCGCCAGGCCGCGCTCACCGACCGCCTGCTGCGCTCCCGCCCCCGGTACGACGACCCGCCGACGGACTGGAAGGAGGCGGTGGGCGCGGAGCTGGGCGCACCTGTGGTGTTGACCTCGCACGGCCCCACCGCCGACGACAAGATCCCGCACGGCCCGCTGCTCACCGCACCCGCCCTGGTGCGCTCGGCCTGACGCCCGGGACCCGAAGGAGGTGATCCGCCGACCCGGTCACCGGGCGGCTCGCACCCGTCCCGGCGGGCTGGACCACGCTCGGCGGTTCGCTGGCTCCGCCCGCGGCGCGGGCCGGCGAGCCGGGCACCGACGCTGCCTCCGTCGGGGCCGTCAGTCGGCCGGCGGACGCCAGGTGACCCCGTGCAGGAGCTGGCCGGCGCCGAGCCAGGCCACGTTCATCATCCGGGTGGCAGTCTTCTCCGGGTCGGCGTCCGGGTGGTCCGCGAGCCAGTCGGCCAGTGACTCGGTCGCGCCGACCAGGGCGTACGCGACGACCTCCAGGTCGAGGGCGGCGATCTCGCGGCCCTCGGCGCGCAGCGCGTGGTCGAGCATCCCGGCGACCACCTCGACCAGCCGGGCCCGCATGGTGGCCAGCTCGCCGGCGAACGGCTGCTCGCCCCGGGCCTGCCGGTAGAGCACCGCCCAGCCGTCGCGGTGCGCGCCGACGAAGCCGAAGAAGGCCCGCAGGCCACGCCAGAGCCGCTCGTCGGCCGGCAGGTCGGGGGCGGCCGCCCCGGCGATGGCCTGCATCATCCGGGTGCCCTCCCGGTGCAGGCAGGCGACGAAGAGCTCCTCCTTCGTCCCGAGGTACGCGTACACCATGGGCTTGGAGATGCCGGCGTCCTCCGCGATCTCGTCCATGCTGGCGGCGTGGAAGCCGCGCCGGGAGAAGACTTTCACGGCCGCGTCGAGCATCTGCTGCTCGCGCACGGCGCGGGGCAGGCGCTTGAAGGCGGGGACACCGGACACCTTGCGAGCATACCTACTCGTGCGTAGGGTTACGCGCGAGTAGCCAAATCTCCCCGGAAGGCGCATCTCATGACTGACTTCGACCCGGCCACCTTCGCCAACGTCGGCCCCAAGGAGTTCGCCCAGCTGGTCAAGTCCACCCCGGACGACAAGATCGCCCAGGTGATGTCCGGTGACCTGCGCGGCAAGGTGCTCGGTGAGGTGTTCGGCCGGATGCCGTCGCTGTTCCGCGCGGACCGGGCCGGCTCCACCAACGCGGTCATCCACTGGATCATCACCGGTCGTCCGGACGGCGGCAGCGACACCTACGAGGTGGCCATCGCCGACGGCAAGTGCGAGGTGAACGAGACTCCGCAGCACGACCCGAAGCTGAGCCTGACCATGGGCCCGGTGGAGTTCCTGAAGATCGTCTCCGGCGGCGCCAACCCGGTGATGATGTTCATGACCGGCAAGCTGAAGGCGAAGGGCGACCTCGGCCTCGCCGCCAACATCGCCAACCTGTTCGACATCCCCAAGGCCTGACATGGCTGAGTTCTCGCTCGACCTGAACGAGGAACAGCGGGATCTACGCGACTGGGTGCACGGCTTCGCCGCCGAGGTCGTGCGCCCGGCCGCCGCCGAGTGGGACGAGCGCGAGGACACCCCGTGGCCGGTGATCCAGGAGGCCGCCAAGGTCGGCCTCTACGGCTTCGAGTTCCTCGCCACCTGCTGGGCAGACCCGACCGGCCTCTCCCTGCCCATCGCCAGCGAGGAGCTCTTCTGGGGTGACGCCGGCATCGGCCTGAGCATCTTCGGCACCTCGCTCGCCGTCGCCGCCATCTACGGCGCCGGCACCCCCGACCAGATGGTCGAGTGGGTGCCGCAGTGCTTCGGCGACGTGGACTCCCCGGCCGTCGCCGCGTTCTGCACCAGCGAGCCGGAGGCCGGCTCCGACGTCGGCGCGATGCGCACCCGGGCCGTCTACGACGAGGCCGCCGACGAGTGGGTGCTGACCGGCCAGAAGGCGTACGCCACCAACGGCGGCATCGCCGGAGTGCACGTGGTCACCGCCTCGGTCGACCCCACGCTCGGCTCCCGCGGCCAGGCCGCGTTCGTCGTACCGCCCGGCACCCCCGGCCTGGCCGCGACCCGCAAGCTGCGCAAGCTCGGCCTGCGCGCGTCACACACCGCCGACGTCTTCCTCGACGGGGTACGCGTGCCCGGCCGCTGCCTGCTCGGCGGACGCGACGCCCTGCTGGAACGCCTGGACCGCGCCCGCTCCGGGCAACGGGCCAGCGGGCAGGCCGCGATGCGCACGTTCGAGCTGTCCCGACCCACGGTCGGCGCGCAGGCGCTCGGCGTGGCCCGGGCCGCCTACGAGTACGCCCTGGACTACGCGAAGGACCGGGTCCAGTTCGGACGGCCGATCATCGAGAACCAGGCGGTCGCGTTCGCGCTTGCCGACATGCGGATGGAGATCGACGCTGCTCGACTGCTGGTCTGGCGGGCCTCCTGGATGGGCCGCAACAACCGCCCGTTCACGGCGGGCGAGGGCTCGATGTCCAAGCTCAAGGCCGGCGAGGTGGCGGTGTCGGTCACCGAGAAGGCGGTGCAGTTGCTCGGCGGGGCCGGCTTCCTGCGCGACCACCCCGTCGAACGCTGGTACCGCGACGCCAAGATCTACACCATCTTCGAGGGTACGTCCGAGATCCAGCGACTGGTGATCTCCCGGGCGATCTCCGGCACGCAGATCCGCTGAGCCTTCGGTCAGCCGCCCCTGGCCCGACCGCCGGTCGGGCCAGGGGCGGCGTCCTACCTATCCGTGCCGTCTTCATCACCCCATGCCGATGCTGGCTGGGCCTGGTTCCGCGTCGGGTGCATGATCAAGGAAGACGCCCTGCCGGACGGGAGCTACCTGCCTGTCCGCGCACCACCCGAAGGAGGTCTGCGGCATGGACCTGCCGTTCGTCGTCGCCACGCTGACCCGGCGCGGCCTGCTCACCCCGGGCCGCCCGATCCGGATCGCCTCGCAGCTCAACGCGTTGCGCACCTGGGGGTGGAGTCTCGCCGGCGAACTACGCCAGGCAGCCGCCCGAGACCCTGGCCGACCGGCGATCATCGACGAGGACGGCGTCGAGGTGACCTACCAGACGCTCCTCGACCGGGCCGAACGCATGGCCCGGTCGATGCGGTCCGGGCTCGGCGTACAAGCCGGCGACCGGATCGGCGTGCTGTGCCGCAACCACCACGGGCTGATCGAGACCATCGTCGCGGCGACCCTGCTCGGCGTCGACGCGGTCCTGGTCAACACCGGGCTCTCCGCCGCCCAACTGACCACCGTCGCCGAGGAGCAGCGGCTACGGCTGCTGGTGCACGACGACGAGTTCGCCGAACGGGTCCTCGGCCTCCCCGCCGAGCTGCCCCGCCTCGACGAACGCGCCCGCGAGGAGCTGGTGGCCGGAGCGCTGCCCGGCGAGCTGCACCCGCCGGAGCGCGACGGCCGGATCATCGTGCTCACGTCGGGCACCACCGGCGCGCCCAAGGGCGCCCGCCGGCCCACACCCAGCGGTTTCGGGCCGCTCGTGTCCATCATCGACCGCATCCCGCTGCACGCCAGGGACCGGGTGCTGATCGCCGCCCCGATCTTCCACACCTGGGGGTTCGCCGCCCTGCAGGTGTGCTTCGCGTTGCGGGCCACCATCGTGCTGCACCGCCGCTTCGACCCGGCCGCCACGCTCGCCGCCCTGGTGGCACACCGCTGCGACGCCCTCTTCGCCGTACCCGTGATGCTCCAACGGCTGCTGGAAGTGCCCGCACCGGACCCGCTCCCCCCGCTCAAGGTCGTCGCGGTCAGCGGATCGGCACTGCCGGGCGGGCTCGCCCCGAAGTTCATGGACGTGTACGGAGACGTCCTCTACAACCTCTACGGCTCCACCGAGGTCTCCTGGGCGTCCATCGCCGGCCCCGCGGACCTGCGCCAGGCACCCACCGCGGCCGGCCGACCGCCGCACGGCACCCGCCTGGAAATCCTCGACGCCGACGGCCAGCCGATACCGGAAGGTCGGGTCGGCCGCATCTTCGTCGGCAACGAGATGCTCTTCGAGGGCTACACCTCCGGTGTCAGCCGGGAGACCCGCGATGGCCTGCTCGACACCGGCGACCTCGGCAGACTCAACGCCGACGGACTGCTCTTCGTCGACGGCCGGGCCGACGACATGATCGTCTCCGGCGGCGAGAACGTGTTCCCGTCCGAGGTGGAGGACCTGCTCGCCCAACTACCGCAGGTACGCGAGGCCGCCGTGATCGGCGTACCCGATCCCGAGTACGGCCAGCGACTGGCCGCGTTCCTCGCCCTGCACCCCGGCGAGACCCTCGACCCCGAAGCGGTCCGCGAGTACGTCCGGCACTACCTCGCCCGGTTCTCCGTACCCCGGGACGTGGTCTTCGTGAAGTACCTGCCCCGCAACGCCACCGGCAAGGTGCTCGCCCGAGAGCTACGCCGCTACTTCGGCTGACGCGGGAACCTCAGCTCGGGATCGTGATCCGGCCCTCGACCGCGGCGGTGGCGATGTCGGTGCGGTGCTGCGAGCCGGCCAACTCCACCCCGTCCACCAGCGCGTACGCCGCATCCCGGGCGGCAGCCAGGTCGGGGCCGGTGGCCGTACCGCAGAGGACCCGGCCGCCAGCGGACAGCAACGCGCCGTCGCTCGCCCGGCGGGCGGTGCCCGCGTGGATGATGCCCGGCCGATCCGCGCCGGTGATCCCGTCGCCGGTGCGCGGCGCGGCCGGGTAGCCGTGCGCGGCGAGCACCACGGTCACCGCCGCGCCGTCGCGCCAGCTCAGCGGCGGATGCTCGGCGAGTGTGCCGGTGGCCGCCGCGTGCAACAGCCCACCCAGCGGGGTCTCCAGCAGGGCGAGCACGACCTGGGTTTCCGGGTCGCCGAAGCGCGCGTTGAACTCGATCACCCGAGGACCGGCGGCGGTCATCGCGAGGCCCACGTAGAGCAGGCCCGCGAACGGCATGCCCCGACGGCGCAGCTCCGCCAGGGTGGGGTGGACCACGTCGCGCATGACGTCGTCGACCAGGCCGGGCGGGGCCCAGGGCAGCGGCGCGTACGCGCCCATGCCGCCCGTGTTCGGGCCCGTGTCGCCGTCGCCGATCCGCTTGAAGTCCTGTGCGGGCAGCAGCGGCAGCGCCGCCTCGCCGTCGGTGACCACGAACAGGCTGACCTCGGGACCGTCGAGGAACTCCTCGACCACGACTCGGCCGCACTCCGCGGCGTGCGCCAACGCGGCGGACCGGTCGTCGGTCACCACCACGCCCTTGCCGGCGGCCAAGCCGTCGTCCTTCACCACGTACGGGGCGCCGAACTCGTCCAGCGCCCGCGCGGTGGTCTCCTCGTCCGTGCAGACGTACGCCCGGGCGGTCGGCACGCCGGCGGCGGTCATCACGTCCTTGGCGAACGCCTTGGAGCCCTCCAACTGGGCGGCCTCGGCCGACGGGCCGAACACGGCGATTCCCTTGGCGCGTACCGCGTCGGCGACACCGGCGACCAGCGGCGCCTCCGGCCCGATCACCACCAGGTCAGCCGCGGTCTCCACGGCCAGCGCGGCGACAGCGGCCGGGTCGGTCGCGGTGACGGCCCGCAACTCGGCAACCGAGGCGATCCCCGGATTACCAGGCGCGGCAATCAGCGCCGTAACAGCCGGATCGCGTTCCAACCCGAGCGCGAGAGCATGCTCCCGCCCACCACCACCCACCAAGAGAACCCGCACGACGGGCATCCTACTGTCCACCCCACCCACCGCCGCGCATCGCGCCGGTGATCAAGAGATTTGCGTCAAACATCGACGCGTTTCTGACCTAAACTTCTTGATCACCTTCGGTGGGCGGCCGCGATCGCCTCGCGGACCGTGTGAGGGATGCACGCGGGGTGCAGGGTGTCCTGCCAGGTGAAGCGAAGGATCGTCCAGCCGGCGTTGACCAGGCGGTTCTGTCGGCGGCGGTCAGCGAAGGCCGCCTCGGCGGTGCCGTGGGCGTCACGACCATCCGCCTCGGCGATCACCCTCGCGGCACGCCACCCCAGGTCACCGACGCCGAGAAGGTATCCGTCGTCGTCCCGTACCTCCAATTGCAGCGTGTCGGGCGGCACCCGGCCGTCCACGCACCGCAGCCTGGCACGCGTCTCCAACGGCGACTGGGCCCGCCCGTCCGCCTCGACGAGATGACCACGTGCCGCGACCGCTCCCCGTCGGCCCCCGATCAGGCTCGGGATCACCGCCAGCTGCGCGGGGGTGATGCGCCCCTGGTTCAGGGCCGAGTCAAGGACCGAGACAGCCGGGTAACGGTCAACCCGGAGAATGACGTCCGAGACCGTACGGAGCGACGAGGTCGCGCGAACGCCCGCGACCTCGGTGATGTCACCGGAGGCCACGGTCACCTGGTGCACGACGAGCCACGGCGCGAGAGCGCGCTGAGGCCGAGGTCGATCAACCGGCACCGAGACGTGGACCAGAGGGCTTCGGCGGAGACCGGCGATGCCGTGCAACTCCAACGCTGTGTCGAGGACGGCGAACGCGCCCGGGCCCAGCCCGACGACCGCCGCCCGGACGCGTGCCCGCCGCAGCGTCGAATCGCTCACCTCCGCGTCCGGCACGAAGCAGCCGCGCAGCAGCCGCCGCCACCTGCCCGACCGACACAACTGTCGGACCTGGCCCCTGGTCAGACCCGCGCGCAGCGCCTGCGCCAGGGTGACCATCCCGTCCTGCCCGGCCGCGACCTCGCATAGAAGCTGGTGTGGTCCCACACCAACACCCTGCCCACCAACTCAACCCCACCGAAGCCCCTGTGGACAACCCCCCGCCCCCTGTGGATAACCCGCCCACCCGACCTGCCTCTCGCCCGCCGCGCCTCGCCCCGACTCACCTCGGTGATCAAGGGCTTTGCGTCAGATTCGTGCGAGATTTTGACCCAAATCTCTTGATCAACAGGGCGAAGGGGCGACGGGCGACGCGGGCGGCCGGGGGGGGGCCGGGGGCCGGGGGCCGGGTGGGTGGGTGGGTGGGTGGGTGGGTGGGGGTTAGGGGAGGAGGGGGTGTTGGACTACGTTTTCTTCTCGGCCTGGGCCTACGCCGATGACGCTGACCCTCGTCTTGCAGACTTCCTCTACGCGGGCGATGTAGCGGCGGGCGTTCTCCGGCAGCTCGTCGATGGTGCGGGCCTTGGTGATGTCCTCCCACCACCCGTCGAGCTCCTCGTAGATGGGCGTGGCGTGGTGGAAGTCCGTCTGACTCATCGGCATGTCGTCGACGCGCTTGCCGTTGATCTCGTAGCCGACGCAGATCGGCACCTTGGGCAGCCCGGTGAGCACGTCCAGCTTGGTGATGACCAGGTCGGTGACGCCGTTGAGGCGGCAGGCGTACCGGGCCACGACCGCGTCGAACCACCCGCACCGGCGCTCCCGCCCGGTGGTGGTGCCGTACTCCGCGCCGATCTTGCGCAGGTGCGCGCCGTTGGCGTCGAACAGCTCCGTCGGGAACGGCCCCGCGCCGACCCGGGTGGTGTACGCCTTGCTCACCGCGATCACCTGGGTGATCGCGGTCGGCGGGATACCGGCGCCCACGCAGGCGCCACCGGCGGTCGGGTTGGACGACGTCACGAAGGGGTACGTGCCGTGGTCCATGTCGAGCATGGTGGCCTGGGCGCCCTCCAGCAGCACCGTGTCGCCCCGGTCCAGGGCGTCCCAGAGCATGGCCCGGGTCTCGGCGATGTACGGCTTGAGCCGCTCCGCGTACTCCAGGTACTCCTCGACGGTGGCCTCGAGGTCGATCGCCTTGCGGTTGTAGACCTTGAACAGGATCTGGTTCTTCTCGCGCAGGGCGAGTTCCAGCTTCTTGCGCAGGATGCCCGGGTCGAGCAGGTCCTGCAGCCGGATGCCGATCCGGGCGACCTTGTCGCCGTACGCCGGGCCGATGCCCCGACCGGTCGTGCCGATGCGCGACGAGCCGAGATAACGCTCGATCACCCGATCCAGGGCCCGGTGGTGCGGCATGATCAGGTGCGCGTCACCGGAGATCCGCAGCCGGGACACGTCCACGCCCCGCTCGGCGAGACCGTCGATCTCGGCGAGCAGCACCTTCGGGTCGACCACCACGCCGTTGCCGATGACGATCATCGCGCTCGGCGAGAGCGCACCGGAGGGCATCAGGTGCAGCGCGTACTTCTGGCCGTCCGGGGTGATGACCGTGTGCCCGGCGTTGTTGCCGCCGGAGTAGCGCACGACGTAGTCGACCCGCTCACCCAGCAGGTCGGTAACCTTGCCCTTGCCCTCGTCGCCCCACTGAGCGCCGATGAGCACGATCGCTGGCATCTTTTCCGCCTCCAGAAGGCTCGGGTGCCAGGTGGCGACCGGTTGGCGAGCCCGGGGTGTCAGATTAACAAGTAGTGACGGCGCGACCGGCAGGGGTCGCGTCGAGAGGCAGGAGGCTCCTTCCGTGTACGACGTGGTGCTGCTCACCCTCGCATCGGAGCGCGACGCTCCCGGGGGCTGCGGCAGCGGCGGGGCCTGCTGCGGCGGCGCGACCGGAACCGACACCGGCGTCAAGGGGGCTGACGGGGCTGCCGCCGGCACCGACCCCGGCGGGACGCCGGGTGCCGCCGACCGGTGCGCCACCGATCGGCCCCGGGTGCCGGTGCTGGCCTGTGCCGACGCCCTGACCGCCCGGGGCGCCCGGGTGCAGACAGTCACCGCCCGCTCGGACGCGGAGATCGACGCGGTGTTGGCCCAGTTCGACGGTCCGGCCCGCCCGGACGGTCTCACCTGGCCGGATTCGGACGGCAAGACCCGGCTGGTCGTCGCCACGGCGAGCGACGGGCAGTTGCGCGCCGTGCTGCGCCGGCTCGTCCGGCGGTACGCCCCACCGCCGAGTCGCCGTCCGGCTGACCTGCGCGGTGACCGGACCCTGCCCGACCTGCCGCCGGTCGCCGTACTCCCGCTCGACCCGGCGCGCGGCGGCACCCACCGGGACCTGGCCGCGCAGCTCGGGCTGCCCCGCGACCCGGTGGCCGTGGCCGCCGCCGTGTTGGACGGCACGCCACGCCGGCTGGACCTACTGCGCAACGACGGCGGCTCGGTGACCCTGGACGGCGCTCTGCTCGGCGCCGCCGATGACGCGGGTCGCCCGCTGCACTGGCGGGCCCGGGTGGAGGTGGACGACGCCATCCTCACCGACGGCGACGAACCGCTGCTGGCCTGCGCGATCGGCAACGCCGGCGGGTACGCGTCACTCGACGACGTGACGCTGCTGGCCGCGCCGGACCCGACCGACGGCCAGGTCGAGGTCGCGGTGGCCGTCCCGGTGGTCGTCCGCTCGGCGTTGGGACGCAAGCGGGTACGCCTGGAGGTGCGGCGGGCCCGGGGACGGGCCGTGTCGGTGCTGCCCCGGGAGGGAAAGGTGCCCTACCTCGACGACGGCGTCGAGGGTGAGCTGACCCGCAAGCGTTCCTGGTGGATCGAACCGGGTGCCTGGGCGGTCTGGGTGGTCTGACCCCGACTGCGCCGACCGGCCCCGGTCGGCCGGTGGGCCTATCCTCGCAGGAGGACTGGGGAGGAACCGTAATGGACAAGAACGCCGACCGGGCGCAGGTGCCCGGCCAGCAGCCGGTGCCGGAGCGGGACATCGAACCACTCTGGCCGCCGGACCCGGCCGAGCGGGGCGCGGGTGACGTGGTGCCGCCGTGGGCGGCGGTCGCCGAGCAGCGGGGCGGGTCACCGTCGTCCGCGCCGTCGTCGGCCGTCTCGCCGCCGGTGACCGCGCCGCCGACCGGCCGTCCGCCGGTTCCCGGGCAGCCGGGGGCCGCAGCCCTGCCGCCGCCGTCTCCGTCGGACTACCCGTCCCTGACCGGGGCGGTGCCGCCGCCGAGCGGATGGGGAGCCACCGGCCCGAACGGTGCGCGTACGGGCTGGGCACCGGCCCAGCCGAGCTGGCCGCCGGCCGACGCGCCAGCCACTTTGCCCGCGCCGACCGCTTCACCGGCGTCGGCCACTCCGCCCGCGCCTCCCATTCCGTCGACAGCACCGGTTCCGCCCGGGGTGGGTGCCCTCGTCGGGCCAGGTGGTGACACGTCGCCGCCGATCTCCGGCACTCCGGCCACCGGCACGCGGTCGGGGGCCACAGCAGCCGGTGCGGCAGGCACCCCAGCCGGAGCGGCATCCGGCGACGAACACGGTCCAAGTCCGGTCACCGACCCGCCGGCCGCGTCGGGCGGCGTCGACCTGGACCTGCCGTTTTCCCTGGACCGGCCGGTGGCAGCAGCCACGCCCGCCGACCGACCGACCCCGGCAGGCCCGACCACCGCAGGCCCGGTGACGAATCCCAGCACGGCAGGCCCGACCACCGCGGACCCAACCACGACCGGACCAGCCACCGCGGACCCAACCACGACCGGACCAGCCACCTCGGGTCCGTCCCCCGCTGCCGGCCCGGCCACCGTAGGCCCGGCAGCGGCAGGGCCGGTGCCGCAGGCTGGCGGAACAACCGGCGCCGGGGAGGACAGCCCTGCCGTCGGGGCGGCGCGGCCGGCAGCCGAGTCACCCTGGGCGTATCCGCCGCAGCGGCCGGCCAGCCCGCCCCCGTCGGCCGAGGACCAGGCCAGCGTCGCGCCGCCGCCGATTCCCGCGCCGCCCGTTCCACCTCCACCGCCGCCGCCCGCCGTCGACCAGGGCACCGGAGCGGGGCAGACGTACGCCGGCCAGACCTACGCCGGTCAGACGTACTCGCCGACGATTCCCGGCCAGGCCGGCCCGGCGCCGGTCGAGCCGCCGCAGCAGGGCGCGGTGCCGACCCCGCCGCCGGGGCCGTTCCCGCCGTCGCCGGGCTGGTATCCGCCGCCCTGGCAGCAGGGGGCGGCCGCGGTTCCACCGGCGCCGCCTCAGCAGTACCAGGAGACCGACCCGGTGGCGCGGGTGCCGGCCACCGGTTACCCGGACGCCACCTGGACTCCGGAGACCACTGCCGCGCCGACGGCCGAGGACTTCGCGCGCCGCCGGCAGGTACGGCCCGCCGACCCGGTGGCGACCATGGGCGTACGCGCGGTGGTCAACAAGATGGGTCTGCTCCGGCTCTCGCCGGGGCGGCACGAGCAGGAGCTCAAGCGGGACATCGAGATGGTGCGCCGCAACTTCGGTGGGCTGCGGCAGGTGACCGTGGTGAACCCGAAGGGCGGCGCCGGCAAGACCGTGGCCATCCTGCTGCTGGCGATGACGTTCGGGCAGAAGCGTGGCGGCTACGTGCTGGCCTGGGACAACAACGAGACCCAGGGCACGCTCGGCATGCGGGCCCAGCAGGACTTCCACTCCCGAACGGTGCGGGACATGCTGCGCGACCTCGGGCAGTTCCAGGGTGCGCACGGGCGGGTCGGCGACCTGTCGCAGTACGTCCGCTCGCAGGGCGAGGGGATGTTCGACGTCCTGGCCTCGGACGAGTCGGCGACCGGTGGCGAGATGCTGACCGCAGCCGCGTTCGCCGAGATCCGCGAGGTGGTCAGCCGGTTCTACAAGCTGATCTTCGTGGACACCGGGAACAACGTGCGGGCGCAGAACTGGCAGGCGTCGATGGACGCCACCGACCAGCTCGTGGTCACCATGTCGGCCCGTAACGACTCGGCCGAGACCGCCGCCCGGATGCTCGACCACCTGGAGCAGAGCGGCCGGCAACGGCTGGTCCGGCAGGCGGTGACGGTGGTGTCGATGCCGCCGTCGCGCAAGGAGATCGACCTTCCGGCCATCCAGGAGCACTTCGCGGCCCGGACCAGGGCGGTGCTGCTGGCACCGTACGAGCGGCTCATCGACAGCGGCGAGCCGATCCGGTACGGCGGGCTCTCCTCGGCCACCCGCGACGCCTGGTTGAAGATCGCCGCCGCGGTCGCCGAAGGGTTGTAGCCCGTCGAAGGCCGGCCCGGAGTCGGGCCGGCCTTCGACGCGGTGTCAGTTGCTGGCCAGCGCGTCCGCCGCAGCCGGGTCGCAGTCGCGCAGGAACTGGGCGCAGCGGGCCGCCTCGTCGGCCTCGCCGATCTCGTCGGCGGCCCGGGAGAGCACGTACAGGCAGCGGAGGAAACCCCGGTTGGGCTCGTGCGACCACGGCACGGGCCCGTGGCCCTTCCAGCCGCTGCGGCGGAGCTGGTCCAGGCCACGGTGGTAGCCGGTGCGGGCGTACGCGTACCCCGTCACCACCGCACCGGCCGCGAACGCCCGGGCCGCGAGCGCGCCCCAGGCCGCACTGAAGGTCGGGAAGCGGGCCGCCACCTCGGCGAACGCCTCGTCGGTGCCAGCCTCCTGGGCGGCGGCCAGGGCGGCGTCGGCCTCGTCGTTCGCGGGCAGGAGGGTGGCCGGTGGCTCCGGCAAAAGGTTCTGCATCGCCCCATTCAACCCGCTGGACAGGGCGACACGCGAGCGGGTCGGCCGACGCGTTCCGCTGAACGGCTGAGGAGTTCATCACGCCTGCGGCCTATGCCGCCGCCAGGTGTTTTCCATTACAACTAATGGTCCGGAGCCTCCCCAGGAACCGGTTACGCAGGAGCCCGGTGGCCACGACCACCGGGCTCCTGTCGCTTCCACCCCGCCCGGGGTTTGGCGGGCCTCACCCAAGGGGCAGGATGGCCGGGTGCCGACCCCACCTCCCAGCGACGTCATCGAGCCCCACCTGCACGCCGACGAGATCCAGACCCGGGACGAGTTCGACCGGCGACTGGTCACCGGCCGCCTGACCGGGCTGACCGTGCAGGGCCTGCGCCTCGACCTCGCCCCGGTGCCCGACCTGACCGGCGTCGAGGTCACCGGCACGCTCTTCGTCGGCTGCCGGTTCGCCTCCCGGGAGGTCGGCGCCGACCTGGTCCGGCGCGGCGCGAACGTGGTGCCACCGTTCTCCGGGCTGCCGTACCCGACCCAGCCGTCGCACCTCTACACGCCGGACGACCTGGCCGCCGGGTTCGCCGAGGGCGGGTTCACCGGGATGTACGACACCCGGGTGTACGAGCACTACCGGGCGCACGGTGGAGCACTGCCGGACGTGAAGGAGGCGCTCGGTCAGCGGCTGCACGACCATGGCGTGGACAACGCGCTCGCCGACGCCACCCGCGCCTGGCTGGGCGGGTACGGGCCGCAGTCGGTGGTGGGCATCATGGGCGGTCACGCGGTGCGGCGCGGCAGTGCGGCGTACCGGATGGCGGCCGTGCTGGGGTGGGAGCTGGCGCGGGCCGACCGGCTGGTGGTGACCGGCGGCGGTCCCGGGGTGATGGAGGCGGCGAACCTCGGCGCGTACCTGGCGGACCGGCCGGCGGCGGACCTGACCGCCGCGATCGACCTGCTGGCCGCCGCGCCCGACTTCACCGACCACCACCGGTACACGGCGGTGGCGTTGACGGTCCGGCAGCGGTACGCGGGCGTGCCCCGCCAGCGCGCCGGGGACGCCGGATGGGCGCGGGCCGGAGGGCTGGCCATCCCGACCTGGTTGTACGGGCACGAGCCGGCGAACCTGTTCGCCGGGCGGATCGCCAAGTACTTCTCGAACGCGATCCGGGAGGACACCATCCTGCGGCTCGCCCGGGGCGGCATCGTCTTCGCGCCGGGTCGGGCGGGCACGGTGCAGGAGGTGTTCCAGGCGGCCACCAAGACCTACTACGGCACCGACGGGGCCAGCGGCGCGTACATCTTCCTGGACCGTGACTATTGGACGCGGGAGTTGCCGGTGGAGGCGCTGCTGCGCCCGCTGCTGGCCGCCTCCCCGTTCGGCGACCTGTCGTCGACGATCCACCTCACCGACGACGTCCACGAGGCCGTCCAGCTGCTGACAACTTAAGGAAGGGCACCTTCTTAACGCCTGGTGCATAGGAAGGGCACCTTCCTAACATCGGCGGGGCGGTCGCGCGCGGGAACGACGACGGCCGGCTCCCCGAGGGGAAGCCGGCCGTCGGTGGAGCGTCGTTTACTTGGCCGTCGTGGTGCCGGTGGAGCGCAGGTGCTCGCACGCCTCGACGACCCGGGCGGCCAGGCCGGCCTCGGCGGCCTTGCCCCAGGTACGCGGGTCGTACTGCTTCTTGTTGCCGACCTCGCCGTCGATCTTCAGCACGCCGTCGTAGTTGCGGAGCATGTGGTCCGCGACGGGGCGGGTGAAGGCGTACTGCGTGTCGGTGTCGATGTTCATCTTCACCACGCCGTAGTCGAGAGCCTCGCGGATCTCGCTCAGCAGGGAGCCCGAGCCGCCGTGGAAGACCAGGCTGAGCGGCTTGTCCTTGCCGTACTTGGCGCCGACCGCCTCCTGGATCTGGTTGAGGATCTCGGGGCGGAGCTTGACGTTGCCCGGCTTGTAGACGCCGTGCACGTTGCCGAAGGTCAGCGCCGCCATGTAGCGGCCCTTCTCGCCCAGGCCGAGCGCCTCGACCATGGCCAGGCCGTCCTCGACGGTGGTGTAAAGCTTGTCGTTGATGGCGTTCTCGACGCCGTCCTCCTCGCCACCGACGACGCCGACCTCGATCTCGAGGACGATCTTGCCCTTGGCGGCCTCGTCGAGGAGCTGGGAGGCGATCTGCAGGTTCTCGGCGACCGGCACGGCCGACCCGTCCCACATGTGCGACTGGAAGAGCGGCTCCTGGCCGTTCTTCACCCGCTCCTGCGAGATGCCCATCAGCGGCCGGACGAACCCGTCCAGCTTGTCCTTCGGGCAGTGGTCGGTGTGCAGCGCGATGTTGACCGGGTACTTCTTGGCCACCTCGTGCGCGTACGCGGCGAACGCCACCGCGCCGGTGACCATGTCCTTGATCGAGGGACCGGACAGGTATTCGGCACCACCGGTGGAGACCTGGATGATGCCGTCGCTCTCCGCGTCGGCGAAGCCCTTGAGCGCCGCGTTCAGCGTCTGGGAGGAGGTCACGTTGATCGCGGGGTACGCGTACCGGCCAGCCTTGGCGCGGTCCAGCATCTCCGCGTAGGCCTCGGGGGAAGCGATGGGCATGTGATGCGCTCCTTATTTACCACTCTCGGCCGTGCTGGCCGCTGTTGTTCACTTGTGCGCCGGACCGCGCTGTCCTCCACCCGGCAGTATCCCGCAGGTGTGGTGGGCAGGACCAACCGAGGGGGGTGTCAGCCGCTCACCGGGTGTCCAGGCGGTCCGGCACGATGACGCTGATCAGCCAGGTGACCACGGTCATCACGATCGCTCCCCAGAACGCCGCCCAGAAGCCGTCCACTCGGAACGGCAGGTCGAGCCCGCGGGCGATCCGGTCGGTGAGCAGGAAGAGCAGCGCGTTGACGACGAGCGCGAACAGGCCCAGGGTCAGCAGGTAGAACACGCAGCCGACCACCCGGATGATCGGCTTGAGCACCGCGTTGATCACGCCGAAGATGAGCGCCACCACGATCAGCGTGAGCACGGTGTCGCCACCCGAACGTCCGTGCACGTCGACGCCGGGCACGATCAGCGTGGTCACCCACAACGCGACCGCGGTGATCGCCAGTCGGATGAGGAAGCCCACGGCACCATCCTGGCATCGGCTCGCGCCATCATGGGTTGATTCCGCCGACTCGGCTTCCGCGCGCGGCGTCGACGCAGCCCGTACGGTGGTGAGAATCGTGCCCCGAGAACCCGGGAGGGACCATGGGTCAGCCCGATGAGGACTTCATCCCCGGCGACCACCTCGCCGCGGACGAACGCGACCCCGAGGCGGAGCCGGCCGACGCGGTCGAGCAAGCCACCATGGTCGACCCGGCCCACGTCGACGTCGAGCCGCAGCGCGGCATGGAGGTCGACGACTGGGACGCCATGGAGCAGGCCCGGGTGGTCACCGGGGACGAGGACGACTACCGCTGACCGCTCAGCGAGCTTCGTCGACCAGCTTCGGGTGGCGGGCCGTCCAGTCGCCGAGCCGGTCCTCCCGCAGCGCGGTCAGGAACTCCGGCGCGAGCTTCGGGTCGGTTCGCAGGTAGCGGTCCTCCCCGGTCGGCCGGGCGATCGGCAGGCCGATCCCGACCGGCTCCACCGATCGCAGCGTGGGGGCGAGCCGCAGCAGGTCCAGCAAGGCCCCCCGGTCGGGTGACACGACGAGGTCCGGGCCGACGGTGGTCAGCAGCTTGGCGAGGCGTACCGGATCGGTGAGCACGCCCTGGTCGGTGGTCTGGCGGACCAGCCCGGCGGCGAAGAGCCGGGCGTTGCGCTCCCGGTCCTGACTTCCCTCGGGCAGACCGTAGCGCTGGCGGAGCAGGTCGACCGACGCGGCGCCGTCGAGACGTTGGCAGCCGGCCGGGAAGACCCGCTTCGTGTGGACGGAGCGCACCCGCTCGGGCAGGCAGGCCGGTACCCCGCCGAGGGCGTCGGTCAGCGAGCGCACCGCGCGGTACGTCAGCACCACGCCAGCGTCCACCCGGACCCCGGTCAGCTCGGCCACCGTACGACGAGTCAGCTCGTACCCCTTGGTCATCTCGGGGCGGGTGAACCCGGCGCCGAACGAAAACGCGGTGTTCAGCTTGTCGGTTCCCTGGCCCGGAATCGACACCTTCAGGTCTCGCGGCAGTGACACCAGGTAGGGGCGACTGCGGTCGGCCGGGATGTGCACCAACAGCACCGCGTCCGCGCGTGCCGCCGTCTGGCCGTCGCCGTCGATCCCGAGCAGCAGAATGTTCAGCGCGCCGGTCGGCGCTGGTCGACCCGACTCACCGAGCAGTTCGGCGGTCGGCGGCGGCCCCGCGCGCTCCGGAGTCAGCAGGGGCACCCCGAGCCCCAGCACCCCGAGCAGGGCCAGCGCGGTGCCACCGGCCTGCCAGCGGCGACGGCGTCGACGCCGTCCGATCGCCAGCCGGTCGATGGCGGCCCGCAGCGGGCCGGTCGGCGGCGTCAGCGGCTCGTGCTGGGCGAAGGCAGCCCGCAGGTCATCCTCGATCATGAGCGAACCTCCACATACTCGGTCCGGAGCGTGGCCAGTGCCCGGGAGATGGACGAACGTACGGTCCCGACGGCGCAGCCGAGAATGTCGGCGATCTCGGCGTCGGGTAGGTCCTCGTAGTAGCGCAGCACGAGGGTGGCGCGCTGCCGGCGCGGCAGCCGGGACAGCCACGTCCAGATCTGGTCCCGGTCCACGGCGGACTGGGCGTGGTCGACCGACGCCGGCAGGGAATCGTCGGGCTCGCCGCGCAGCAGCACCCGGCGCATCCACGAGCCGCGCTTCCAGTCGACGTACTGGTTGGTGAGCATCCGGCGCACGTACCGCTCGGGCGAGTCCGCGCGGACGACCCGTCGCCAGTTGAGCTGGACTCGAACCATCGTCTCCTGGACCAGATCCTGTGCCTGGTGCGGATCGCCGGTGAGCATCACCGCGTACCGCAGCAGCGGGGCAAGTCGCATGTCCGCGAACTCCTCGTACGTCACTGCACCTCCTGAGGTCCTGCCTCAGATGACGGGAGCGGACGGGCGGAACGTTGCGGTGACCGCGATCAACCTTTCGGCCCGTCTTGCCGACCGGGCGGTGATCAGGGGCGGCGGTGAACCTTAGCGGTTCCTTAAGATCCGCAGGCTGCACCTGAATCCCCCACTTGGAGGAATCCCCTCATGCTCACCCACTCCACCCGGCGTTGGCTCGCCGGTCTGGGCGTCGCAGGCGCGTTCGTCGCCGCCTCCGCCAGCCCGGCCCTCGCCGCTCCAGCAGCCGAGTTCGACATGTTCTTCGAGGACGTCACCGTCGCTGCGGATTCGCCCGGCGTCGTTCGGTCGCCGTCGCTCTACAGCAGCGAGTCCGCCGTCCTCAACGAGGTTTCGGTCCGCTACGACTACGGCAGCCTGGCCGGCAAGGTCACCCTGGCCGGCGAGCGCGCCGATGAGTGCGAGGCCGACGGCGCGGGAGTGCTGCTCTGCCGTGAGTCGTTCCCGGTCGCCGTCGACGAGCTGTACGGCGGCTTCCTGGGCTCGGTCGTCATCGCGCCGACCGACAAGGCGGCCAACGGCGACACCGGTGCGCTGAAGATCAGCATCAAGGCCGCCAACAAGCAGATCGCGGACTACACCTCCCGCATCCGGATCGGTGAGGGCGTGGACCTCGCAGGCGGGCCGGACACCACGGTGACGGCGGCACCCGGCGGCAAGTTCCAGGCCCCGTTGACGGTGCTCAACGCCGGCACGACCGAGGTCGACGGCGTCGTGGTCATGTTCGACAGCGACTACAGCATCCGGACCAAGGAGCGGTTCGACAACTGCCTCTACGTCGAGGACTTCCTGCTTGCCTGCGAGTTTGACGAGAAGATCCCAGCTGGCCAGAGCGTCACGGCTGCCCTCAACTACGAGTTGGCGACCGACACGTACGCGCCGGGGCGCGAGCACAGCAGCGCCTGGTTCATGACTCCGGCCGACTTCGAGGACCTTCTCGGCGTCCGCGAGGAGGCCGGCGCAGAGAAGGCTCGGCGCGGCACCGGCAAGACGCTGTCCCTGGAGGCGGTGCCCTCCAAGCAGAGGCGCGCCGTGCAGACCGACACCGACCCCAACAACAACTTCAGCGGACTGACGGTCGACGTCACCGGCAAGAACGGGGCCGACCTGGAGGCGATCGGCGCCACGCTCACCGGCAAGAAGGGCGCGGTGGTGACCGCCCCGCTCGGCTTCCGCAACAACGGTCCGGCGACGCTGGACTACCTCCGCAGCCAGGCCGACGTGACCTTCGTCGACGTGACGGTCCCGAAGGGCACCACCGCCGTGGAGGTGCCGTTCGAGTGCGCACCGCGGACCGGCAACGACGCCGAGTGGGAGGAGGCCGGCACCCCGGGTGCCGCCGCCTACCGCTGCTACCCGGGTCCGTTCGCCCCGGCCGGCGAGGAGCTGACCGGCGAGTTCAAGTTCCGGATCGACAAGGTCATCGCCAACGCCACCGGCGCGGTCAAGGTCAACGTGCCGTGCGAGTGCGATGGTGGCTTCTACGAGGACCTGAAGCCGGCCAATGACACCGCCAAGATCCTGGTGAACGCGGCCGACGGTCAGGGCGGCGGCGAGGGTGACGGTGGCGCGCTGCCGATCACCGGTCAGTCGACCGGCCTGATCGCCGGCCTCGGCGCGCTGCTGCTCGCCGCGGGCGTCGGCGGCTACCTGGTGGCGAAGCGCCGTCGGACCCGCTTCGTCGCCTGATCCAGCCGAGCACTCTGATCCATCCCGTAGCACCGGTGCCCCGTCGACCACGCTGGTCGGCGGGGCACCGTCGTTTACGGCCAGCGAGTGGTAGGGGCCGGTCCGGCGCGGTGCGGGCACCGGGCTTCGGTACCCTTTGTGGCCGTGGACACAGCTGAGAAGACCCGCGCTCTCACGGAGAGCGTCGCCCTGAACCCGCTCGATCCCAAGGACCTGTTGCAGACCTTCGGGCTGGTGGGCGTCTGGGTGATCCTCTTCGCCGAGACCGGCCTGCTGGTGGGCTTCTTCTTCCCCGGCGACTCGCTGCTGTTCCTCGCCGGCGTGGCCGCCTCGCCGGTGGCGGACGCCATCTTCGGTGACGGCACCCGGCTCTCGCTGGCCGGTCTGCTCATCGGCGGGCCGATCTGCGCGATCCTCGGCGCCCAGTTGGGGCACTGGCTCGGCGCGCGGTACGGCCGACGGATGTTCGAGCGACCCAACTCGCGGCTCTTCAAGAAGGAGTACGTCGAGAAGGCCGAGTACTACTTCCAGAAGTTCGGCCCGGCGAAGGCCGTGGTGCTGGCGCGCTTCATCCCGATCGTGCGGACGTTCCTCAACCCGGTCGCCGGGGCGCTGGGCATGCCGGCTCGACAGTTCCTGCTGTGGAACATCGTCGGCGCGGTGCTCTGGGTGGACGGCATCCTGCTGATCGGCTACCTGCTGGCCGACCGGATCTACAAGGCCATCGGCGACAAGATCGACCGCTACATCCTGCCGGTGGTCGCCCTGATCATCCTGATCTCGGTGCTGCCGATCTTCTTCGAGTTCCTGCGTGACCGGCGGGCGCGCAAGCGCGGCGAGGCGGTCGCGGTGGTCGCGGCGGCCAGCGCCGCAGGCGCGGCCGACGCGGTACGCGAGAAGTTCGACCACGACGAGCACCCGCACGACCGTCGGCACCCGGGGCACGGCCAGGAGCGCTGATCCGAGATACGACGACGGCCGGCCCCCTGGTGAGGGGGTCGGCCGTCGGCATGTCAGGCCCGCCCTCCGGCGGTGCGGCCGAGGACGAGCAGGTATCACCTACCGGTGGCGCCACCCCTGGTTCGCCACCGGACACCGCCCCGGCGTGGGACGGTGCGCAGCGCCTATGTCAGCGGGCCTTCTTGGTGGCCCGCTTACGCGGCGGGGTCAGCAGGTCGGCGATCGTCGCGATCGCACTCGGGACCAGCCGGTAGTACGCCCAGACACCGCGCTTCTCCCGCTCCAGCAAGCCGGCCTCGGTGAGGATACGCAGGTGGTGACTGACCGTCGGCTGAGAGAGGCCGAGCGGCGCGGTCAGGTCACAGACGCACGCCTCGCCCTCGGGGGCCGACTGGATCAGGCTGAGCAGCCGCAACCGGGCGGGATCCGCGAGGGCCTTGAGGACCCCCGCGAGACGCTCGGCATCGGCACGTTCGATCGGCTCACCGGCAAGCGGCGAGATCTGAGGCATTGTCATTTCGGCCA
Source organism: Micromonospora sp. NBC_00617 (assembly GCF_045161355.1). NCBI lineage: Bacteria > Bacillati > Actinomycetota > Actinomycetes > Micromonosporales > Micromonosporaceae > Micromonospora > Micromonospora sp. NBC_00617. The sequence goes on from NZ_CP107751.1 coordinate 5,697,391, forward strand.
ACGCAGTTCCCACGTATTCCATCCTTCCACCAGCAGCATCGATCCGCCTGCATATCAGCAGATCCGAATCGGCAAACTTTTACGCCACAAGGCCGAGGTCAGCCAACGTATAGGCCGCCCTGTACGGCAATCCGGCGGCTCGCACCGCGTCGCCGGCGCCTCGATCAACAATAACCGCCACGCCCACGACTTCGGCTCCGGCCTCACGAAGCGCCTCGACAGCGGTCAACACACTTCCGCCCGTTGTGGACGTGTCTTCCACCGCCAACACTCGGCGGCCGGCCACCTCCGGCCCCTCGATCCGTCGCTGCAGACCGTGCGCCTTGCCCGCCTTTCGCACCACAAAGGCGTCGAGGGCGCGGCCGGTCGGAGCGGCGGCGTGCAGCATCGAGAGCGCGACAGGGTCCGCGCCCAGGGTGAGCCCGCCAACGGCCTCGTACTCCCAGTCGGCGGTGAGATCGAGCAGCGCCCGACCGACCAACGGAGCGGCCTGGTGATGGAGCGTGACACGCCGCAGATCGACGTACCAGTCTGCCTCGCGCCCCGAGGAGAGCACGACCCGTCCGTGGACCACAGCCAGGTCGATAATGAATTTACGCAGGTCGTCGTGGTCCCCCATGGCGATAGAGGTTACTGCGCAAGTCTGAACGACGTGTGCACGGCCCTCCCTGGTCAGCCCCGCGAGGAACCGACGGTTGGCGATGTTCGACTACGCTCAGCGACCGATCTGGAGGCGGTGCGCCAACGCCGACGACGGCGTTGGCGGGCTCCGACGGTTCAGTGCTCGTCGCGGCCGATCCGGCTGCGGGTGTCGCGGGCGACCGCCTGGAGCAGCCGGATCGGCGCGTGTCGCAGACCGGCGACCGCCAGCTTGTACTTCCATGCCGGGATGCTGACCAACTTGCCTTTTCGCAGGTCACGTAGGGCGTCGTCGACGACATCCTCGGCTCGCAGCCACAGCCACTCCGGGGTTTTCGACATGTTGATGCCGGCCCGTTCGTGGAATTCGGTGCGGGTGTAGCCGGGGCACAGAGCCATCACCCGGACACCGAATGGGCGTGCCGACTGGCCGACGGACTCGCTGAAATTGGTGACCCACGCCTTGCTGGCCGAGTAGGTCGATCCGGGCATCACCGCGCCAAACCCCGCAACCGAAGAGACATTTATCACTGCCCCATCGCCTCGTGCGGTCATCGGTCGAAGCGCCGCCAGGGTCAGTCGCATGACGGCGTGCACGTTGAGCCGGAGCAGCCGTGCCTCGTCCTCGGCTGTGGAGCGCAGGAACGGCTTGTTCAGGCTGATGCCGGCGTTGTTGACGAGCAGGTGGACGGGGCTGTCGGAAGTCAGCCGCTGCTCGACGGTCGCGCAGCCGTCGTCGGTGGACAGGTCCGCCGACAACGTCTCCACGGCACGACCGTGCCGGGAACCCAACTCCGCGGCCATCTCGCCCAGTCGGCCAGCGTCCCGGGCGACCAGCACCAGATGCCAACCGTCGGCCGCCAGGCGTCGGGCGAAGGCCGCGCCGATGCCGGCGGTGGCGCCGGTGATCAGGGCCCGTCGCTCAGCGGTCGCGCGATCGAGCGTCACGGGCGGGTCCTCACCTGGGCGGGTACGGGGGCGCGGCGGACGCCGGCGGGGGCTGGTGCGATGCGGGCGGAAACGCCTGTGGGGCGGACGGTGTGGTGGGTGACGTGGGGCGGTGTCGACCGAAACAGGCGTTCGCCGCCGGCAGGGTCAGCAGCGTTGCTACCACAAGGTAACCGAGGGCCTGCCCGACCGAAAGCCCGGCGTTGAGCGGGATCCACCAGGACGGGTACGCGTCCGAGATGAGGCCGAGCAGCTCGGCGGTGGCCCGCTCGTCGGCGCCCAGCCGCAGCGGCGCGGCCCGCTCGCCGACGAGCACCGCCACGCTGCAGCAGCCCGCGAGCAGCCCGAGCCCGCAGACCACCCAGGTGGCCACCCGTACGCCACGCCGACCCGTCAGCAGCCCGAGGGCCAGGCCGGCGAGCACGGGCGCGGAGAGGGCCGCCACCACCGCGGTCAGCGCCGCCGACGCGCGCAGCAGGGTCACCACGTCGTCGATCTGCTGCCGGTTCGCCGAGGTGTCCCGAGCGGCAGCCCGGAACGCGTCCACGGTCCGGCCCAGCACCGCCAGGTCGACGACGGTGTACGCGAGCGCGCCCACCGCCATCACCAGCAGCACGGCCGAGGCCAACAGGACCACGGCGGGCCGGCGGGGCGGTGCCGATTCGGGGTACGACACGACGGATCCCTCCGGTAGGCGTCGGGTTGCAACCTACTCGGAGGGATCGTCGGCGTCGTGCTTATCCAGCGGTCAACTGGTCGACGGCGGGGTCGGACCGGGGCGGTCCGCCGGCGGCGTGTCGTCCGGCCGGTCGGCGCCGGACGGCGGCGCGGACGGCGGCTGCTCCGAACCGGGTGCCTGGCCCGGCGTCGCCGGATAGCCCGGCTCACCACTCGACGGATAGCCCGGCTGGCCGGGAGCCGGCGGGTAACCGGGCTGGCCGGACGCCTGCGGGTAGCCCGGGTAGCTGGTGCCGGGGGTCGGGGGCTCCCAGGCCGCGGCGGGCTTGCGGAAGAACTCGTTCGACTTGGGCAGTGCCAGCAGGATGAGCGCCGCCAGCAGCGCGAGCAGGCTGATCACGCCGAGCGTGATGCTGACCGGGGTGATCCAGGACGGCAGCGCCTCCTCGAGACGGCGCTGGACCTCCTGGCTGCTCGGCATGTCGCCGCTGCCGTTCCCACCGGTGGTGAAGCTGCCGCCGCCCACACCGTTGAGCACGGTGCCACCCGTGCAGCAGACCATGATGCCGCCGACGATCCAGGTGGTGATGCGCGAACCGTTGCTACCACGGTTGTTGAAGATGGCCAGCACCGCCAGCACGACCGCGAGCAGGAGCACGAGGATGCCGGCGCCGAGGGCGAACGCGAAGACGAAGTTCGCCACCTGGTCCGCGCCCTCGGCGGTACTGCCCGAGTAGGCGTCGCGGAGCACGTCGCGGGTCTTGCCGATGGTGGAGAGGGTGACAATGAGACTGATCACCTGGCACGCCAGGAACAGGAAGAGCAGATAGCTGGAAATCGTCACGGTGGATGGCCGCTGGCGGGCCGGTGTGCTCTGGGAATCGACCACGATTCTCCTTCCCTAGATCGGGCCCACACCGTATCGGCAACCGGCCACTCCGGCGAACCGTGCCGGATGCGGTGGGCGCGTCGGGTCGCTCAGCGCCCGTCGCCGGTGGGTCGGATCGCCAGGTCGGCGGGGTCGAGCAGGTCGCCGCGGGCGACCCGCCAGCCCTCTTCACCGTACGCCTCGAAGGAGAGCCGGGCGTTCGGGCCCGACTGGTAGTCGTGGTAGCGCATCGTCCCGGCCGACGGCAGGCCGGTCTCGCCGGTGGCGGTGTAGCGGGCCTGCCCGGTCTCGGCCCAGGTGTAGCGCAGCCCGCCGAGGTCGATGGTCGGGGCGCCGGGGGTGACGGTAGCGCCGGGTTGGGCGGTCCAGAGCACCAGTTCCAGTTCGGGGTCGCCGTCGCCCTCCACGGAGAGCCGGTGTGGCGTGCCGGAGGCGTCGTCGAGGAGGTGCTGCACCCAGCTCCAGTCCCCCTCGACCAGGCGGATGGTGCCGCTCACGACGTACTCCCGCTGGCCGATCCGCACGCGATCACCCGGCGCCAGACGGTGGGCGCCGTCGAGGGTGGGCCGGGCGGCCGGCGGCACGCCGGTGGGCCGGGCCGCGGCCCGCCGGCGGGCCCGCACGACGATCACGAGCACGACCACGATGAGTACGACCACCGCCGCCACCAGGTACGCCAGCGACCCGTCCACCCGACCACCTCCCCAGGTACGTCGGCGCGAACGGTAACAACCTCGCGCACCGAATTGAGTCGCGTCGTGACCGAAAGCTCAGCTACCGAGAGCGGCCGGGGTGTCGCCGGCCGTGGTCATCGTGGATGCCCGGATGGGCGTCGCTCTCCCGTGCCGGGCCGGCCAGCGGTCGGTGTCGGGGGGTGCGCGAGCGGCCGGCGCGGCGGCCGGGTCACGCCGCCGCGAGCCGCTGGGTGGCGTAGTCGCCGAGGGTGGAGCGCCCCATGACGCACCCGACGAAGGTGGTGAACTCGGTGGGGTCGTCCCGCAGCGACGTCCACGCCGCTCGGGCCGCCGCCGGGTCGACGCGCTCCAGCAGCGTCGCCGCGTACGCCCGGCCGGCGGGTGAACCCTCGGCGAGCAGCCGGTCGAGCTGCCGGCGTACCTCCTCGGGGTGGTCGTCGAGCGCGGCCTCGACGCGCTGGTACGCCTCGGTCACCGGCAGGGTCGCACCGGCGATCCCCACCCCACCGAAAGCAAGCGTGTCGGCGGCGACCAACTCGTCCACCGCCGCACCGAGTTCCCGCTCCCAAGCCTTACGCATCCCGAACATGCCCCAACCCTTTCCCTCCCCGCCCACCTCTCACCCTGTTGATCAAGAGGTTTGCGTCATGAGAAGACGTCCCGATGACGCAAACCTCTTGATCACCGCAGGCTGGGGTCGGGCGGGGGTCAGGCTGGGGTTACCGTCAGGGAGTTTGTTCCGGGGGTTTGGTCCACCTTTACCGTGTTGCCGTCTCGGATTGATCCGCTCAACAGGGCCTTGGCCAGTTGGTCGCCGATGGCGGTCTGGACCAGGCGGCGCAGCGGGCGGGCGCCGTAGATCGGGTCGTAGCCATGCTCGGCCAGCCACCCACGGGCGGACTCGGTGACGTCCAGTGCCAATCGGCGGTCCGCAAGACGGTTTCGCATCCGGTCCAGCTGGATGTCCACGATCGAGCGCAGATCGTCCCCGCGCAGCGCGGCGAAGACCACGATGTCGTCCAGCCGGTTGAGGAACTCGGGCTTGAAGTGCGACCGGACCACGGCGAGGACGCCCTCCCGGCGCTGCTCCTCGGCCAACGTCAGGTCGCCGATCACCGACGACCCGAGGTTGGAGGTGAGGATCAGGATCGCGTTGCGGAAGTCCACCGTGCGGCCCTGACCATCGGTGAGTCGACCGTCGTCGAGCACCTGGAGCAGCACGTCGAAGACATCCGGGTGGGCCTTCTCCACCTCGTCCAGCAGGATCACCGAGTACGGGCGGCGGCGCACCGCCTCGGTGAGCTGCCCACCCTCCTCGTAGCCGACGTATCCGGGCGGGGCACCGACCAGGCGGGCGACGGAGTGCTTCTCGCCGTACTCGCTCATGTCGATGCGGACCATGGCCCGCTCGTCGTCGAAGAGGAACTCGGCGAGCGCCTTCGCCAGTTCGGTCTTGCCGACACCGGTCGGCCCGAGGAAGAGGAAACTGCCCGTCGGCCGGTCGGGGTCGGCGACGCCGGCCCGTGCGCGGCGGACCGCGTCGGAGACCGCACCGACCGCCTCGGCCTGGCCGACGACCCGACTGCCCAGCGACTCCTCCATCCGCAGCAGCTTGGCCGTCTCGCCCTCCAGCAGCCGGCCCGCCGGGATGCCCGTCCAGGAGGCGACCACCGAGGCGATGTCGTCCGCGCCGACCTCCTCCTTGAGCATCGCCCCGTCGGCCTGGAGTCGGGCCAGTTCCTCAGCGGCCTGCGTCAGCTCCACCTTGAGGGCGGGGATGCGGCCGTAGCGCAGCTCGGCGGCGCGCTCCAACTCACCGTCGCGTTCGGCCCGCTCGGCCTCGCCGCCCAGGCGCTCCAACTCCTCCTTGGCGGTGGAGAGCTTGGTGATGTGGCTCTTCTCGGTCTGCCACCGCTCGGAGAGCACGGTGAGCTGTTCGCGCTTGTCGGCCAACTCCTGACGCAGCCGCTCCAGGCGCTCGGCGGACGCAGCGTCCGGCTCCTTGGCCAGCGCCATCTCCTCGATCTCCAGCCGGCGGACCGCCCGCTCGATCTCGTCCACCTCGACCGGGCGGGAGTCGATCTCCATCCGCAGTCGGGACGCGGACTCGTCGACCAGGTCGATCGCCTTGTCCGGCAGGAACCGGTCGGTGATGTACCGGTCGGAGAGCGTCGCGGCGGCGACCAGCGCGGCGTCGGTGATCCGGACGCCGTGGTGCACCTCGTAGCGCTCCTTGAGCCCACGCAGGATGCCGATGGTGTCCTCGATCGTCGGCTCGCCGACCAGCACCGGCTGGAAGCGCCGCTCCAGCGCGGGGTCCTTCTCGATGTGCTCGCGGTACTCGTCCAGCGTGGTGGCGCCGACCATCCGCAGCTCACCGCGGGCCAGCATCGGCTTGAGCATGTTGCCGGCGTCCATCGAGCCCTCGCCCTTGCCGGCGCCGACGACGGTGTGCAGCTCGTCGAGGAACGTGATGACCTGCCCGTCGGAGTTTTTGATCTCCTCCAGGACGGACTTCAGCCGCTCCTCGAACTGGCCACGGTACTGGGCGCCGGCGACCATCGCGCCGAGGTCCAGCGAGACCAGCTTCTTGTCACGGAGCGATTCGGGGACGTCGCCGGCCACGATCCGCTGGGCCAGGCCCTCGACGATGGCGGTCTTGCCGACGCCGGGCTCGCCGATCAGCACCGGGTTGTTCTTCGTACGCCGGGAGAGCACCTGGATGACCCGGCGGATCTCGGAGTCCCGGCCGATCACCGGGTCGATCTTGCCGTCGCGAGCGCTGGCGGTCAGGTCGACGCCGTACTTGCGCAGGGCCTGGTAGGTCTGCTCCGGGTCGGCGGTGGTGACCCGCCGGTCTCCGCCCCGGACGGTCGGGAAGGCGGCGACCAGGGCTTCCTCGGTGGCGCCGGCCGACTTCAGCGAGTCGGACACCACGCCGCCCACCCGGGCCAGGCCGGCGAGCAGGTGCTCGGTGGAGGTGTACTCGTCGCCCAGCGGCCGGGCGATCTGCTCGGCGGCGCCGATGGCGTTGACGAACTCCCGGGCCAGCGTGGGCTCGGCGATGCTGGAGCCCCGCGCGGCCGGCAGGGCGTCGACCGCCCGCTGGGCGGCCCGGCGCAGCTCGGCGGGGTCGGCCCCGACGGCGCGCAGCAGGCCGGCGGCCGTCGAGCCGTCGGTGTCCAGCAGGGACAGCAGGAGGTGCCAGGGCTCGACGGTGGCGTGGCCACGCTGGTTGGCCAGCGCGACGGCGCCGGTGATGGCTTCGCGGCTCTTGGTGGTGAGTTTTTCGGTGTTCATGGGCTCCCCCGGATCGGCGTTGTCCACTGGGTTGGACACAACCAGAGTTGAGCGTATTCCGCTCAACCTTACCGCTGTGACGGCCATCACTCCCGGAGCCGCCACCGCCAGTCGAACTCCCCGGCCGCCGGGGGCGGGCCGGGCAGCGGGTCGGAGTCCGGCGTCGTCGACAGGCCGCCGATCAGCACCGCGAGCTGCCGGCGGCGCAGCTGACCGGTCCGCTCCGCATCGGGTACGCGCACCGCCGCGCACGCCTCCAGCACCAGCCCCAGGTCCTGTACGACCACGTCGGGGCGCAGTCGCCCACTGGCGTGCGCCCGCTCGACGAGTGCGGTGGCCAGCTCGCTGGCGCGCAGCGCGTCCCGGCCCATCTCCTCGGTCGGCGCGAAGGCGCCGGCCAAATGGACGGTGAGCAAGTGCACGTCGGCGTCGACCACCGCGGCGAGGAACCCGGCGAACGCGGTCCAGTCGTCCGGCTCGGCGAGCGCCTCCTCGGCCACGGCGATGTAGCGGCGCAACCCGTCGTGACAGAGCTGGCGCAGCAGGGCCTCCTTGCCCGCGTACCGCCGATAGAGCGCGCTGATGCCGACGCCCGCGCGGTCCGCGACGGCGGCGATCGGCGCCTTCGGGTCGTCGAGGAAGACCGCGCGGGCGGCTTCGAGGATCACCTCGTCGTTGCGGGCGGCCTGAGCGCGGCGGCCGGCCAGGGCCTTGGGGGACGTCGTCGACATGACCAGAGGATAGCGACGGAACGGACCGTTCCGGTCTACTACTGTCGTGGCGTGCTCGTGGCAGGGAAGCCGTAGACCTCCCGAATCGCGGCCGCGCGCTCTAGATCGACACGGGATCGCTGAACTGGGGGTGTCCCGCCGCCCCGGATACCGCGATATCGGCGATCTCGTGTTGATCATGGTCGGGCGCGGGAGTGGCTTCCAAGATCTGCCTTCGGTTAACCAGGCGGTAGCCTGGGCGGGTGCGAGTACGTGTCGAGCAGACCGCCCTACCGGGGATCGGGGTACGCCACGATCTGGTGACGGAGTCCGGACGCCGCCTGGGCGTGGTCTCCCACCGCAATGGCCGCCGTGATCTTGTCTTCTACGATCCCGACGATCCCGACTCCTGCCAGGCGGACATCCCGCTGACCGACGACGAGGCGGAGGCGCTGGCCGACATCCTCGGCGCGTCGCTGATGCTCGGCCAGCTCTCCGGGCTGCGCGAGCAGGCTGCCGGTCTGCTCACCGAGCAGATCGCCATCCCGGCCGGTTCGCGGTACGTCAACCGGATGCTCGGCGACACCAAGGCTCGCACCCGCACCAGCGCCTCGATCGTGGCGGTGCTGCGCGATGGCACTGTGAACGTGTCGCCCGAGCCCTCCTTCCGCTTCGCGGCCGGTGACGTGGTGGTCGTCGTGGGGACCCGTCAGGGTCTCGACGGCGTGTCCGCCATCCTCGCCGACAGTGACCCGGACGGCTGAGGCGGATGCACGAATCCACCACACTGCTCGTCGAAGTCGGCGCACTGCTGCTGCTACTCGGGCTCCTCGGCCGACTCAGCCGCCGGGTCGGCCTCTCGCCCATCCCCCTCTACCTGCTGGCCGGGCTCGCCTTCGGGCGCGGTGGGCTGCTTCCGCTCGCCGCCAGCGAGGAGTTCTTCGCGGTCGGCGCCGAGATCGGCGTCATCCTGCTGCTGGTGATGCTCGGTCTGGAGTACTCGGCCAACGAGCTCGTCGGCAACCTCCGCTCGGCGGCACCGGCCGGTCTGATCGACGGGGTCCTCAACGCGCTACCCGGCGCCATCTTCGCCCTGCTGCTCGGCTGGGACTGGGTGGCCGCCCTGGTGCTCGGCGGTATCACCTGGGTCTCCTCGTCCGGAGTGATCGCCAAGGTCCTCGCGGACCTGGGGCGACTCGGTAACCGGGAAACCCCGGTGATCCTCTCGGTGCTGGTGATCGAGGACCTGGCGATGGCCCTCTACCTGCCGCTGGTCACCGCTGTGCTGGCCGGCACGGGCCTGCTCGGCGGCGGGATCGCGCTCACCGTCGCGGTGGCCACGGTGCTGCTCGTGCTGGTGGTCGCCATCCGGTACGGCCACCTCATCTCGTCCGCCCTGTCCGCGAAGGACCCGGAGGCGCTGCTGCTCGGCGTACTCGGCCTGACCCTGCTGATCGCGGGCATCGCGGCGAAGCTGCAGGTGTCGGCGGCGGTCGGCGCGTTCCTGGTCGGCATCGCGCTCTCCGGTCCGGTGGCCCACCACGCCACCGAACTGCTAACGCCACTGCGGGATCTGTTCGCCGCGGTGTTCTTCGTCTTCTTCGGTCTGGTCACCGACCCACGGGAGATCCCGCCGGTGCTGCTGCCGGCGCTCGCGCTGGCCGTGGTCACCATGGCGACGAAGACGCTGACCGGCTACCTCGCGGCCCGCCGCGTCGGCATCGCCGAACCCGGTCGCTGGCGAGCCGGCCTGGCCCTCGTACCCCGCGGAGAGTTCTCGATCGTCATCGCCGGGCTCGCGGTGGCGGCCGGCAGCGTCGAGCCGCGATTGGCCGCGCTCGCCGCGACGTACGTCCTGATCACCGTGGTGACCGGGCCGATCCTGGCTCGACTGCCCGACTTCCCGTGGTTCAAGCGGTGGTTGCGCAACCGCGCGGCAGCCCAGCGGCGAAAGCCGGTGCCGGTCCACGACTGACGCCCACCGCCGCTGTCGCGCCCTTGTGGGCGTGGCAGCGGCGCCGGCCAGGACACCCGAACGGCCTTCGGGCCGGGCCGGCCGACGGATGCCGAATTGCTCCCTGCGGGTACTACCGCAGCACCCGGCGGCGGGTTACCGTTTCGCCCCAGCAGCCACGGTCCGCAGGCAGCGTTGCCAGACGCGGGCGAGAGCGGAAGGTTGGCCGGTGAGCGTGCAGGAGTCGACGTTCCACGGCTTTGCCAACCCCGTCGATCCAACGCCGGCGGAGTTGCGAGCCTGGGCGTACCAGCCCGATTCGGTGCCGTTGTCCTCCATGCCACCCGACTGGGACCTTTTGGTCTCCGGCGACCGCCTGGTGCTGACGCTCTTCGAGCTGGCGATGGATCCGACCTGCCCCGCGCGGCGCTTCGCGCTGCACTGCCTCTACATCTACGCCGCGGACGGCATTCGGACGAACTTCCGTGCCCACCCCAAGCGCCGCTTCCGCAAGCTGGTCGAGCAGGCCGAGCGCGATGGCGATGAGCTGATGAAGATCTGGGCGCACAACGGCCGCGTCCTGCTGGCCCGGCCGGATCTCTTCGTCTACCGGGACTGGTGCGAGGGCGGCCTGGTCCGCGAAAACCGCCGCCTCGGCTGAGCCAGCCCCCCGTTGCGCCGATCTTGCACTTTCTGCGCCGACTTATTACGCAAAGTAGGGCGTTTCGCTGCCCGAAAGTGCAAGATCGGCGCGGAATGGGCGTGCCGAACGGGCCGGGACCCCCCGTGGGTCCCGGCCCGCGCGTCGGTTACCGGTTCAGTCGCGCTTGCGGTCCGGCTGTGGTTGGGCTTGGTCGCCCTGCTCGGCGAACCGCCCCTGGCTGATCCGGTCCCGGAAACTTCCCTCGGTCACCTTGTCGAACTTCTCCCGGACGGTGTCGGCCAGACTTTCCAACCGCTCCTCCGTCTGCTGAGCGACGCTCTTCGCCGGCTCCGTCATGGCTCCCCCAACCGCCGCCGATTAGGCCCGAATTAAGGCGATAGGACCCGTATCGACAGGCTAACGGAAACGGCCCGGCCCGCGCCGGAAAATCCGGCGCGGGCCAGGCCGAGAAGCAGGTTCAGCGGTCGGGTGTACGGCGGGGACGCCAGACCACCAGCGCGGTGGACGTGCGGTTGGTCGGCACCAGATCCTGGCCCGGGAAGCGGGCCAGCGACTCCAGCTCAGCCACCCGGCGGTACGCGGCGTCCAGCTCCGCCTCCAGCCGTGCGACCCGCTGCTGCGCCTGCTCCAGCAACCGCTCCAGCCCGATGATCCGCTTGACGCCGGCCAGGTTGATCCCGTCGTCCTGGCTGAGCCGCTGCACCTCGCGCAGCAGCACCACGTCCCGGACGCTGTACCGACGGCCACCGCCGGCAGCCCGGCCGGGCTGCACCAGCCCCAGCCGGTCGTACTGGCGCAGGGTCTGCGGATGCATCCCCGCCATCCGTGCCGCCACCGAGATCATGAGCACCTTGGCCTCGTAGGCAGGGTCACCCGAACCGAGGAACTCGCCCGACATCCCGCTCACCTCCGCGTCCATCCCACCGGACTAACCGACCCGACGCACCCGGGCGTCGAGATGTTCCCGCGCCGCCGGCGGGCTCTGCTCGGCGAACGCCTCCAGCGCCGCCCGCGCCTCGTCCGACAGCCGGGCCGGCACCACCACGTCCAGGGTGACCAGCAGGTCACCCGCCTGCCCGTCGCGACGGACCACACCCTTGCCCCGGGCCCGCAGCACCCGCCCGCTGGGCGTGCCAGGCGGAACCCGCAGCGTCACCGCGCCGTCGAGCGTGGGCACCCGCAGGTCCGTGCCGAGCACGGCCTCCGCGAAGGTCACCGGCACGGTCAACGTCAGGTCGTCTCCGGTACGCCCGAACAGCTCGTCCGGCCGGACCTTGACGTGCACGAACAGGTCGCCGGCCGGGCCACCACGCTCACCGGGCTCACCGCGCCCGGCCAGCCTGATGCGCTGGCCGTCGGCCACACCGGCCGGAAAGCGCACGTTCATCGTGCGAGTCTTGGTGACCCCGCCGCTGCCCTGGCACTCCGGGCACTTCTCCTCCACCACCGTGCCGACGCCCTGGCAGTTGCCGCACGGCTCGGAGAAGCTGAACGACCCCTGGTTGCGGGTCGTGACCCCGGCGCCGTGACAGACCGGACAGGTACGCGGCTGGGTGCCGGGCTTGGCGCCGTTGCCGTGGCAGGTGTCGCAGACGCCGGGGGCGCGCAACGTCAGCGGCAGGGTCACCCCGCGCACCGCGTCGCCGAAGTCCAGAGCCACCTCGGTCTCCACGTCCCGGCCGCGCGCGGGCCCACGCGGACCGGCCTGCCCACCGGCCTGCCCGCCCGAGAAGATCGAGCTGAACAGGTCCTGGAAGCCGGCCCCGCCGAAGCGGCGGTCACCACCACCACCGGCGGCACCACCGAACAGGTCGGAGACGTCGAACGGCATCCCGCCCGGCTGGCCGCCCGCCCGGGCATTGCGCCGGAACGCGCCCGAACTGAACAGCGACCGCATCTCGTCGTACTCCCGGCGACGGCCGGCGTCCGACAGCACGTTGTACGCCTCGGACACGGCCTTGAACCGCTCCTCGGCCTTCGGGTCGCCCGGATTGTGGTCCGGATGCGATTCCCGGGCCAGCTTGCGGTACGCCTTCTTGATGTCATCCGCGGAGGCGGCCTTGTCCACGCCGAGCACGGCGTAGAAGTCCTTCTCGAGCCAGTCCTTCGAACTCACCGGTCCACCACCCCCTTCCGAGCGTCGTGGCCCGGCCGTCCCGTCCACCGCTGTGCGGGGGACGGGACGGCCCGGTCACTGTCTCGCACTATTCCGGATCCGCGACCGCGACCAGCGCGGGGCGCAGCAGCCGCTCACCGAGCTGGTAGCCGCGTCGCATGACCTGCACGCAGGTCGGCTCGCTGACCTCGGCCGAGGTCTGGTGCGCGACCGCCTCGTGCCGGGTCGGGTCGAACGGGTCGCCCTGCTCGCCGAAGGCGTTCAGGCCGAACTTGCCCAGCGCGGTGGTGAGCTGTTCCGCCATCGTTCCGAACGGCCCGACCAGGTCGCCGTGTTCCCGGGCCCGGTCCAGGTCGTCGAGGATCGGCAGCAGCGCGGCCAGCACCGAGCCGGTCGCCTGCTCCTGCACCAGGCCGCGGTCCCGGTCGACCCGCTTGCGGTAGTTGGCGTACTCCGCCGACACCCGCTGGAGGTCCCTGGTCCGCTCGTCCAGCTCGGCCCGGAGCGCCTCCAGCTCGGCGCCGAGCGACGTGCCGACACCACCGCCGTCGGCCGGCTGCGCCGGGGCGTCCACCACCGGCGGGCCGGACGGCTCCGGCCCGTCGGTGGCGTTGACCTCGACCTCGATCTCGTCGACCACGATCTCGGCGTCCTCGACCAGGCCCTCGGCCGGTACGTCGCTGCCCGCGTCCGCGGCGGTGCCCTCCGGCTCCGACGTGTCGGTGAGCTTGCGGTTGTTGCGGATGACGACCCGCTCCTCGGCACCGGTGTCCGGCTCCGTGGGCGCGGAGCCACCCGGCGTCGACCCGGTGTCGCCCGGGTCGGCGGCTCGTGGCTTCTGCGTCATGCGGCTACCTCATCCCTTCGCCGTGGATACGTGTCGGAGGTCGTTGGTCACTTCTTGCCGTCCTCGTCCACGATCTCCGCGTCGACCACGTCGTCCGCGCCACCGGCGGCGCCGGCGGCGCCGGCCTGCGGACCGGTCGCACCGGTCGCACCCGGGCCGGCCTCGCCGCCCGGCTGCTGGCCCTGCTCGGCCTGCTGGGCGTAGAGCAGCGAACCAGCCTGCTGGGAGACCTGCGCCAGCTTCTCGTGGGCGGACTTGACCTTCTCGATGTCCTGGCCACCGAGAGCGCCCCGCAGCTCACCGAGCGCCTCGTTGAGCTGCTCCCGGTTCTCGCTGGGCAGCTTGTCGCCGCTCTCGGCGAGGAACTTCTCGGTCTGCCACTGGAGCGCCTCGGCCACGTTGCGGGTCTCGGCGTCGTCGCGGCGGCGCTTGTCCTCCTCCGCGTGCTCCTCGGCGTCCCGGCGCATCCGCTCGATGTCGTCCTTCGGCAGCGACGAGCCGCCGGTGATCGTCATCTTCTGTTCCTTGCCGGTGCCCAGGTCCTTGGCGTGCACGTTGACGATGCCGTTGGCGTCGATGTCGAACGCGACCTCGATCTGCGGCACACCGCGCGGCGCCGGCGGGAGGCCGGTCAGCTCGAAGGTGCCGAGCTTCTTGTTGTAGGCCGCGATCTCCCGCTCACCCTGGAACACCTGGATCAGCACCGACGGCTGGTTGTCGTCCGCCGTGGTGAAGACCTCGGAGCGCTTGGTCGGGATGGTGGTGTTGCGCTCGATGAGCTTGGTGAAGATGCCGCCCTTGGTCTCGATGCCCAGGCTCAGCGGGGTCACGTCCAGCAGCAGGACGTCCTTGACCTCACCCTTGAGCACACCGGCCTGGAGGGCGGCGCCGACGGCGACGACCTCGTCCGGGTTGACGCCCTTGTTGGGGTCGCGGCCGGTGAGCTGGTTGACCAGGTCGGTCACGGCGGGCATCCGGGTCGAGCCACCGACGAGGATGACGTGCTCGACGTCCGAGATCTTGATCCCGGCGTCCTTCACGGCCTGCTCGAACGGGCCCTTGCAGCGGTCCAGCAGGTCCTGCGTCATCCGCTGGAACTCGGCGCGGCTCAGCGACACGTCGAGGTGCAGCGGGCCGGCCGCGCCGGCGGTGATGTACGGCAGGTTGATGTTGGTCGTGGTGGCGGCGGACAGCTCGATCTTGGCCTTCTCGGCGGCCTCACGGAGGCGCTGGAGGGCCATCTTGTCCTGGCCGAGGTCGATGCCGTGCTCACCACGGAACGTCTTGACCAGATGGTCGATGATCCGCTGGTCCCAGTCGTCGCCACCGAGCTGGTTGTCACCGCTGGTCGACTTGACCTCCACGACACCCTCGGCCAGCTCCAGCAGGGAGACGTCGAAGGTGCCGCCACCGAGGTCGAAGACCAGGACGGTCTGCTCCTTGGAGCCCTTGTCCAACCCGTACGCCAGGGCTGCCGCGGTCGGCTCGTTGACGATCCGCAGCACGTTGAAGCCGGCGATCTCACCGGCCTCCTTGGTGGCCTGACGCTGGCTGTCGTTGAAGTAGGCCGGAACGGTGATCACCGCGTCGGTGATCTGCTCGCCCAGGTACGCCTCGGCGTCCCGCTTGAGCTTCATCAGCGTCCGGGCCGAGATCTCCTGCGGGGTGTACTTCTTGCCGTCGATGTCGACGGACCAGTTCGTGCCGACCTCGCGCTTGACCGAGCGGATCGTCCGGTCCGGGTTGGTCACCGCCTGGCGCTTGGCGACCTCACCGACGAGCACCTCGCCGTTGCGGGCGAACGCGACGATCGACGGGGTCGTCCGCGAGCCCTCAGCGTTGGCGATGACGGTGGGCTCACCGCCCTCGAGAACGCTGACGCAGGAGTTCGTCGTGCCGAGGTCGATACCGACCGCACGTGCCATCTTCGCTTCCTCGCTTCGTAAGGTTGTGCAGGTGGCGGGCACCGCCCGCGACTGCTCGGCGGGCACCGCCCGCAGCGGACCCCACCACAAGTTGAGTGAACTTGACTCAATAGTGCCACGCGCTGGCGAATCGTCAAGTCGAGTTGAGCCGACCCGACGCAACCCAGCCGTTATTACCGTCCGGTTGTCTTCCCTTGCATCGGTCGGGCACGCTTTAGCGGTGACGACGCACGGCGATTCCGCCACCCGTTCCGGCGCGCCCGCCGTCGCAGCCCGCACCGGCCCGCCGGACGCCGCGGAGGAGCCGCCCGCCACCACCGGGGACGACAGCCTCCCCGGCGCGCTGTCGGGCCTGAGGGCCGCGATCGGCGCGACCCGTTATCCGCTCGCCCTGCCCTCCGCCAAGGCCGCCCGGCACACCGCGAGCGCCCTCACCGACCAGCTCGACGACTACCTGCTGCCCCGACTCGCCCGACTGGACGCCCCGCTGCTCGTGGTGGTCGGCGGCTCCACCGGCGCGGGCAAGTCGACCCTGGTCAACAGCCTGGTCAAGGCCCGGGTCAGCGCCGCCGGTGTGCTGCGGCCCACCACCCGCTCCCCGGTGCTGGTCTGCAACCCCGCCGACGCGTCCTGGTTCCGGCAGGGCGACCTGCTGCCCGGGCTGACCCGCACCACCGAGCCGAGCGACGATCCACGCTCCCTGCACCTGGTCACCGCCCCCGCTCTGCCGCCGGGTCTGGCCTTCCTCGACGCACCGGACATCGACTCCGTCGTCGACGCCAACCGGGCGCTCGCGAGCCAACTGCTCGCCGCCGCCGACCTCTGGCTCTTCGTCACCACCGCCGCCCGGTACGCCGACGCGGTGCCGTGGGAGCTGCTGCGCAGCGCGCGGGCCCGGGGCGCGGTGATCGCCATGGTGCTCGACCGGGTGCCCGCCGAGGCCAGCGACGAGATCGCCGCGCACCTGGCCGAGATGCTCGCCGCGCAGGATCTCGGCCGGGCGCCGCTGTTCGTCCTCCCGGAGACCTGGGTCGACGGTCAGGGGCTGCTGCCCGAGGGGGTCACGGCGCCGCTGGCCGACTGGTTCGCCCGGCTGGCCGCCGACGCCGACGCCCGCGCGGCGGTGGTCCGGCAGACCCTGGACGGCGCGCTGGCGGCCCTGCACCCCGCCGTCGAGGAGCTGGCCGACGCGGCCGACGAGCAGGTCACCGCCGCCGACGGGCTGGACGAACGGGTCCGGGCCGC
The DNA here is from genome assembly GCF_045161355.1 of Micromonospora sp. NBC_00617. Lineage (NCBI taxonomy): Bacteria > Bacillati > Actinomycetota > Actinomycetes > Micromonosporales > Micromonosporaceae > Micromonospora > Micromonospora sp. NBC_00617. Next base: position 5,714,001 of record NZ_CP107751.1, read on the forward strand.
GTACCGGGGTGCCGAGCGGACCGTCGAGCAGGGCCTGCAGGACGGTCGACTGCTCCGCGGTGAGGTGCTGGCCCGCTGGCAGGAGTTCGTCGGCACCGGCGAGTTCTTCCGCACGCTGGAAGCCCGCATCGGGCGACTCCGCGACCGGGTGGTGGCCGCCGTCACCGGCCGGCCCGCGCCAGCCGCCGAGCTGCGCAACGCCATCGAGTCGCAGCTCGTCACCCTGCTGCGGGGCGTCGCGTCCGAGGCCGCCGAATCCGCGTACACCGGGTGGAAGGCACACCCGGCGGGAGCGGACCTGCTGGAGCCGAGGCTCGCCCACCCGAGCGACGACCTGCCCGAACGCGCCGAACGGATGGTCCGGGACTGGCAACGCGGCGTGCTGGAGCTGGTCCGGGTCGAGGGCGGCGACAAGCGGTTCGTGGCCCGCACCGCCGCGTACGCGGTGAACGCCACCGGGCTGGCCGTGATGATCGCCGTGTTCGCCTCGACCGCGTTCATCCCCACCGGGCTGGAGGTGGCCACCGGGGCCGGCACGACGGTCGCCGCGCAGGCGGTCCTCCAGGCGATCTTCGGCGACCAGGCGGTGCGTACCCTCGCCGCCAAGGCCCGGGTCGACCTGGTGGCGCGGGTCCGGACGCTGCTGGACGCGGAGGCCGAGCGCTTCCTGGCCCGCACCGCCGAAGCCCGACCCGCCGAGGCGGCCGGTGACGCGCTGCGGCGGGCCGCCGGACGGGTCGAGCTGGCCCGGCACCGCAGCGGCCTGGCCACCGGCGACGGCACCCTGCCGGTCGGCGACGAGGAGGGTTCGCGGTGACCAACATCGCCGGTCGGGTACGCGAGGCGTTCCGCGGTGACCAGCGGGTCGACCCCGACGCGCTGATCGCCCGCCTGGACGCCGTACGCCGGTTCCTGACCGCCGTCGACGGCCTGCTGCCGGACGCCGACCTGGTGCCCGCGCACACCCTCGTCGAGCGGGCCGGCACCCGGCTCGCGCTGTCCCGCGACCACACCGTGGTCGCCCTCGCCGGGGCCACCGGCAGCGGCAAGTCCAGCCTGTTCAACGCGCTGGCCCAGCTGAAACTCTCCCCGGTCGGGGTCCGCCGGCCGACCACCGGCGTGACGCACGCGTGCGTGTGGGGGCCACTGGAGGGCGCCAACCGGCTGCTCGACTGGACCGGGGTGCTGCCCCGGCACCGCTTCGTTCGCGAGAGCGCGCTCGACGGAAACGACGAGACGGCACTGCACGGGCTGATCCTGCTCGACCTGCCCGACTTCGACTCGGTGCAGCGGTCCCACCGGCTGGAGGTGGACCGGCTGCTCGGCCTGGTCGACCAGGTGGTCTGGGTGGTCGACCCGCAGAAGTACGCCGACCGGGTGATCCACGACAGCTACCTGCGCGAGTTCCACCGGCACCGGGACGTCACCCTCGTCGTGCTCAACCAGGCCGACCGGCTGCCCCAGGCCGAGCTGCCCCGGGTCCTGGACGACCTGCGCCGGCTGCTCGACTCCGACGGGCTGACCGGCGTGCCGCTGCTGGCCACCACCGCCATCGACCCGGCCGGGATGGTCGGGCTGCGCACCGCCCTGGAGCGGACGGTCGCCGAGCGGCAGGCCGCCCTGCGCCGGCTGGCCGGCGACGTCGACTCGGTCGTCGCCGGGCTGGACGAGCTGGTCGGCTCGACCCGGCCGGCCGCCGGGCCGGACGACGCGGCCGTCGCCGGGCTGAACCGGGCACTGGCCGGGGCAGCCGGGGTGCCGGCGGTGGCCGAGGCGGTGGAGCGGGCGTACCAGCACCGGGCCGGCGCGGCCACCGGCTGGCCGGTGGTGCGGGGCTGGCGTCGACTCCGGCCCGACCCGTTGCGCCGGCTGCACCTGCCCGGCCCGTCCGGCGATCCGGCCGACCCGGCGGAGAGCCTGGTCGCGGCGACCTCGGTACCGGACCCGACCGCCGCCCAGCGGTCGGCGCTCGGCCTGGCGATCCGCGCGGTGGCCGACCGCGCCGCCGCCCACCTGCCCGCCGCCTGGCCCGCCGTGGTCACCGGGGCCGCCCGGTCCCGCCTGGGTGACCTGCCCGACGCGCTGGACCGCGCGATCGCCGGCACCGACCTCGGCCTGGAACGGCGACCCGTCTGGTGGCGGGTCGTCGGAGCGGTGCAGTGGCTGGTCACCCTCGCCGCCCTGGTCGGGCTGGGCTGGCTGGTGCTCGGCTACGCGCTGCGGGTGCTCGGCCTGCCGGCGCTGGACAACCCGATGGTCGGCCAGGTGCCGCTGCCCACCCTGCTGCTGCTCGGCGGGCTGCTGGCCGGGCTGCTGGTGGCGGCGCTGACCCGCCCGGTGATCCGCTGGGCGGCCCTGCGGGCCCGCAGCCGGGCACAGCAGCGCCTGACGGTCCAGGTGGCCAGCGTGGGCAACGAGTACGTGCTCGCCCCGGTGCGCACCGTGCTCGCCTCGTACGCGCAGGCACGCGAGGCGCTGCGGGACGCCGCCCACCGCTGACGCCTCGCTACGGCTCTGCACAGCTCCTCCGGCGGCGTAGGGTCGGAGCATGGCCACGCCTCAGACCCCCTACGACGCGGTGCTGCACGCCGCACGCGACGTGACCAAGCTGGAGTCCGCCCTCGACGCCGAGATGCTCGGCAGCGCGCTGCTGGGCAGTGTCTACGCGATCGCGGAGACCGACCGCGACACCGCCGTGCGGGAGTTCGTCACCGGGTTCCTCGCCGCCACCGCCCGCCGCCGGATCGCGGCGGCGACCACCATCCGGCAGGTCTTCGCCACGCTCGTCCCGACCGCCGAGGGCACCGAGCGGGTGCGTGCGGGCAGCCAGGCGCCCGCCTGGTCCGGGCAGCTCGGCCGGGTGCACCTCACCGGCAGCTGGGCGTACGGCGACGTGTACGGCGACCAGACCTCCTACCTCGCCACGTTCGCGTACGACGACGCGGCCGGTGGCCCGGAGCACGCCCTGGTGGCCCTGATCGACCACAACATCGGGATCACCAAGGACATCTTCGTCGGCGGCCCGGCGGAGCGGATCCTGGACCAGGTCCGGCAGATGTGCGCCGACGACGAGCTGACCTGGTTCCGCACCGAGGACCCGTCCCGGCTGCGGGGCGAGGTGGCCCGGCACCTCTCGGTCACCGACGATCTGACCGAGCTGCCCGGCGAGGGTTCGCTCGCCACCGACCGCGCGCTGGTCGGCGCCCGGCTGGCGCTGCTTCCCACGGCCGCCGACCCGACCGGCCCGGCGGAGGTCGAGCCGCTGTCCGCCGCCGAGCGCACCGACCTGGTCCGGCGGTTCCTGGCGGCGCCGGAGGCCGCCCGGTTCGGGCTCGACAGCGTCGACGGCGCGGAACTCGCCTCGCTGCACTTCTGCCTGAGCCTGCTGCTGGACCATTCGGCGAGCTTCCCGGACGCCGACCCGATGCGCTGGAGCCCGGCCGTGTCCGGGCTCTTCCTGCTCGACTGGGTGCACCGCCGCGCCGTGCTGGACATGGACGACGCGGCGATGCTGCCCCGGGTGCTGCGCGCCTGGGCCCGGTACGCGTCGCGGCAGCGCGGGCTGCCCGAGGCGGCCGCGACGCGCACCGACGAGGCGATCGAGGAGATGGTGCCGGAGTTCGCCCGGCTCTACTCGACCGGTGAGCGGCGCAGCCCGGCCACCGCCGCGGTCGCGCAACTGATGGCCGACGGCGTGGACCCGGACGACCCGGCCGCGCTGGACGCCTGGATCGAGGCGAACCGGCACCGCCTCGCCGACGACGGCGCCTGACGGCCGTCGGGCGGGCGGCACCGCGCCCGCCCGGCGACGGTCGCTCAGCGCAGCAGTCCGAAGACGACCGCGGCGATCAGCGCGCCGAGCACACCGCCGGCGAGCACCTGCGAGACGGTGTGATCCCGCAGGCGTACGCGGGACCAGCCGACCACGGCCAACAGCGGCGCGGCGACGAGGAACCCGGGCCCGAAGGTCAGCGCCAGGATGACCAGGGTGCCGGCGGAGACCGCCGAGTGGATCGACATCTTCCACCAGTGGCTCACCGACACGGCGACCACCAGGCCGACCAGCCCGGCCACCGCCAGCGCCAGCAACGGCCGGGGCGCGCGGAGGACGACGAGCAGGGCGAGCCCGGCGGCGACCGAGCCGAGGCCGACCAGCAGCGGCACCCGGCGCTGCTCCCGACGGCCGATGTGGTGGTCGGTGAGCCGACCACGGCGGACCCCGCCGACGATGTAGGCGAACGGGATGCCGGTGACGAAGAGCGTCGCGAGCAGACCCCAGAGCAGGCCGCGGGCACTGCCCCGAGTGCTGTGCCAGCTCACGGCGATCATCAGCAACGACACCAGCACGGCCGGGGCGGTCAGCTCGGTGACCAGTCGGGCGACCCGCAGCCCTCGACCGGGCCGGGCGGCGACCGGGCGGGGTTCCACACCGCCGCCCACGCCACCCCCTCCGGTACGCGCCTACCGCCGACCACCGCCGTCTCGGCGACGCCTGCTCGTCACCGTACCGCCGAGGAGAGGGTGGGATGCGTGGGTCCGGCCGGCGACGGACGCCCGGTCGGCGTCGCCGGGTCGGCCGACGCGGGCGGCGTGACCGGCGGTCGCGCGGTGACCGACGACGGCGACGCCGTCCGGATGGTCGGCGCGTGCGGCGACGGCGGAGTGGCCGACGGGCGGGGCATGGTCGATGGGCGGGGCGTGGCCGAGGGATCAGGGGTGACCGACGGGTCGGGCGTGGCCGACGGCGGGGATGTGCTGGCGGGTGCGGAGAGGGTGCTGGTGGGGACGGCGGTGGCGGTCGACGAACCGGTCGCGCTGGGTGTCGCCGAGTCGGTCGGCGTGGAACTCGGGGTGGGCGTTTCGGTCGGGTCCGGGTCCGGTGACGTGGTCGGTGCCGGCGACGGGCTGGCCGGGTGCGGGGGCGGAGGTGCGGCCGGCGGGGCGCTCCGGGTGGGTCGCGGCGCCGGCACCACGTGACGGGCGGGCACCCGGTCGTCAGCCGTCGGGCCGGACCACGACTCGTCCGGGAGACGCCAGGGAGCGGCGGGCACCCAGTCGGCGGTCGCGGTCGGGCCGGCGCTGGGTGTGCCCGGTGCCGGCAGCGCGAGCGGCGGCGGCTGACTGGTCACCGGCATCGGGATGACCACCGGCCCGACCGACGGGGTCGGGATGAACGGAATGCTGATGTCCGGTAACGCGCTGCTACCCGGGGTGGCCGAGCCCGCGCTGACCGCGGCGAGGACGGGCATCGACGCGGTGCCGGCCAACAGTGCGACGGTGAGCAGGTAACCCCGGGAGGGACCGCCCGCGCCGGGCGCCCGGTGTGACCCGATCACCCGGCGGTAGCCGCCCGGCGACCGGTGGCGGCCGAGCATGGGTGCGCCGGGACCGTCACCTGGCTCGTCCACCGCACACCCCTTGTCGTCGCCGTTGAAGGACTCGCCGAGCGCTCACCGGCGGAATCCGGCTAATCACCCGATCGGCACGTTTCTGCGGTAATCAGCCTCGCCCAGTCACCCTCCGTCAGCCAACATCCACCGCGTGTCGACACGCGGCACTGACCGAACGGTGACGAATCAGCACCAGATCGCCCGGTGGACGCAGGTCCGCATGATGGTGACAAAGAACATCAAACCGTAGGCGGTCGGAATGCGAGGCGGGCGTACTGTGGGCGCGCTCACCTGCTCTGCGAATATGGAGCACGACGGCAACGCAGCCGTGACCTCCGCGCACCCTCGCGGCAGGCGCGGCACGGCGCCGGCGCTCCCGATCCGGGTTCGGCCAGAACCCGGCTCACGCCGCGCGGCAACCCCCACCGGGGCTAGGCGCGGCCGCCAGGAACCGGTCCGGCAGCAGCCGGGCAGGCGCACGAGTTGCGTGGCCGGGTGATCCCCCGGTGCCGACGCAGACACGACAGGGAGAGACCGATGGCAAAGGGCGACCCCGGGGGCACCACCCGCAGCAGGCGGGCAGCTCCCCGCTCCAAGAAGGGCGCGACCGGCAACCCCGAGCTGGTGCAGCTGCTCACCCCCGAAGGCGAGCGGATCGACAGCGCCACCGGGCCGGACGGCACCGAATACCGCGTCGACTTCACCGATGAGGAGTACCGCGGGCTCTACCGCGACCTGGTGCTGGTCCGCAAGCTGGACGCCGAGGCGACCGCGCTCCAGCGGCAGGGCGAGCTGGGCCTCTGGGCCAGCCTCCTCGGCCAGGAGGCCGCGCAGGTCGGCTCCGGGCGCGCGCTGCGGGCGCAGGACATGGCCTTCCCGACCTACCGGGAACACGGCGTCCTCTACTGCCGGGGCATCGACCCGATCATGCCGCTCGGTCTGTTCCGCGGCGTCGACCAGGGCGGCTGGGACCCGAACGAGTTCAAGTTCAACATGTACACGATCGTCATCGGCGCGCAGACCCTGCACGCGACCGGGTACGCCATGGGCATCACCATGGACGGCAAGGTCGGCACCGACGACGGCGAGGCCGCGATCGCCTACTTCGGCGACGGGGCCACCAGCCAGGGCGACGTGAACGAGGCGTTCGTCTGGGCCAGCGTGTTCAACGCGCCGCTGGTCTTCTTCTGCCAGAACAACCAGTACGCGATCTCCGAGCCGCTGGAGCGGCAGACCCGCGTCCCGCTCTACCAGCGGGCCGCCGGCTTCGGCTTCCCCGGCGTACGGGTGGACGGCAACGACGTGCTGGCGTCGTACGCGGTCACCCGCACGGCGCTGGACAACGCCCGGCACGGGCAGGGCCCGAGCCTGATCGAGGCGTACACCTACCGGATGGGCGCGCACACCACCTCCGACGATCCGACCCGTTACCGGATCGCCAGCGAGGTGGAGTCCTGGCAGGCCAAGGACCCGATCCTCCGGGTCAAGGCATTCCTGGAAAAGCAGCAGATCGCCGACGCCGACTTCTTCGCCGAGGTCGACGAGCAGGCCCGGCGCGAGTCGGTGCACCTGCGCGAGCGGGTGCTCGACATGCCCAACCCCGAGCCGGTGACGATGTTCGACCACGTCTACCCCAACGGGTCTCCGCTGCTCGATGAGCAGCGTGCGCAGTTCAACCGCTACATGGAGTCGTTCGAGGGGAGCGCCCACTGATGGCCACGGAGACGCTCACCCTCGGCAAGGCCCTCAACACCGGCCTGCGCCGCGCCCTGGAGACCGACCCCAAGGTCATCATCATGGGCGAGGACGTCGGCAAGCTCGGCGGCGTCTTCCGGATCACCGACGGGCTCCAGAAGGACTTCGGCGACCAGCGGGTGATCGACACCCCGCTGGCCGAGTCCGGCATCATCGGCACCGCCGTCGGGCTGGCCATCCGTGGCTACCGGCCGGTCTGCGAGATCCAGTTCGACGGCTTCGTCTACCCCGCGTACGACCAGATCGTGTCGCAGGTGGCAAAGATGCACTACCGCTCGGGCGGCCGGCTCAGCATCCCCATGGTCATCCGAATCCCGTACGGCGGTGGCATCGGTGCCGTCGAGCACCACTCCGAGTCGCCGGAGGCGTACTTCGCCCACACCGCCGGCCTGAAGGTGGTGACCTGCGCCAACCCGCAGGACGCGTACGTGATGATCCAGCAGGCCATCGCCTCGGACGACCCGATCGTCTTCCTGGAGCCCAAGCGGCGGTACTGGGAGAAGGGCCAGGTCGACCTGGACGCGCCGCTCTCCGACGCGTACCCCCTGCACTCGGCCCGGGTGGTGCGGCCCGGCACCGACGTGACAGTGCTGGCGTACGGGCCGATGGTCCGGACCTGCCTGGAGGCCGCGACGGCCGCCGCCGAGGACGGCCGGGAGCTGGAGGTCATCGACCTGCGCTCGCTGTCCCCGCTGGACCTCGCCGTCGCGTACGAGTCGGTGAAGCGCACCGGCCGCGCGGTAGTGGTACACGAGGCGCCGTCCAACATCGGCCTGGGCGCCGAGCTGGCCGCCCGGATCACCGAGGAGTGCTTCTACTCCCTGGAGTCGCCGGTACTGCGGGTCACGGGCTTCGACACCCCCTACCCGGCCGCCCGGGTGGAGGAGGAGTACCTGCCCGACCTCGACCGGGTGCTCGACGCCGTCGACCGCACCTTCGGCTGGTGAGCGACATGTCCCGGATCAAGACGTTCAACCTGCCCGACCTGGGCGAGGGGCTGACCGAGGGCGAGATCCTGGCCTGGCTGGTCAAGGTCGGCGACACCATCGAGCTGAACCAGCCGATCGTCGAGGTCGAGACGGCCAAGGCGGCGGTGGAGATCCCGGCGAAGTGGGCCGGGCAGGTGCAGGCGATCCACCACCCGGAAGGCACCACGGTCGAGGTCGGTACGCCGATCATCGCGATCGACACCGACCCGGGGGCGGGCCCGTTGGACGCCCCCTCCACCACGGCCACGCCGACCGGCGACCTGCCCACCCCGTCGGCTGCCTCGCTGGCGGCCGTGGAGGTGGCCCCGGCCGAGGGCATGATCGAGCCGGGCCTGATCGGCGGTGCCGCCCCGGGCGGGCGGACGGCGGTGCTCGTCGGCTACGGCCCGCGTACCACCGCCGCGAAGCGGCGGCCCCGCAAGGGTGCCGTCCCGGCGCAGGCCGAGGCGCCGGTCACCCCGGCACCGGTCGCACCGCAGCCGGTCACGCCGGAGCCGGCCCGTACCGGGAACGGCGGCCCGGTGACGGGCGGGCTCGTGTTGGCCAAGCCGCCGGTACGCAAGCTCGCCAAGGACCTCGGCGTCGACCTGAGCACGCTGACCGGGTCGGGCCCGCTGGGCTCGATCACCCGGGAGGACGTACAGCGGGCGGCGAGCGGTTCCGTGGCGGCGGCCGAGCCGGTCGCGGTCACCTCGACCGCGACGAGCGCCGCGAGCTTCGGCGCCGACCGTGAGCAGCGCATCCCGGTCAAGGGCGTCCGCAAGCTCACCGCCGAGAACATGTCCCGCTCGGCGTTCACCGCTCCCCACGTGACGGAGTTCCTGACCGTCGACGTGACCAGGGCGATGAAGGCGCTGGAGCGCCTGCGGGGCCGGCGGGAGTGGCGTGACGTCCGGGTCTCGCCGCTGCTGCTGGTGGCGAAGGCGGTGCTGCTGGCGGTCAAGCGTCACCCGATGGTCAACTCGACCTGGGCCGGCGACGAGATCGTGATCAAGGAGTACGTCAACCTCGGCATCGCGGCGGCCACCGAGCGTGGCCTGATCGTGCCGAACGTGAAGGACGCCGGCCGGCTCTCGCTGCGGGAGTTGGCCGACGCGTTGAACGGCCTGGTGCAGACGGCGAAGTCCGGCCGCACCTCGCCCGCGGACATGTCCGGCGGCACCCTGACCATCACCAACGTCGGGGTGTTCGGGGTGGACACCGGCACGCCGATCCTGCCGCCGGGCGAGTCGGCGATCCTGGCCTTCGGCGCGGTGCGGGAGATGCCGTGGGTGCACAAGGGCAAGGTCAAGGCGCGGCAGGTCACCACGCTGGGGCTGAGCTTCGACCACCGGATCATCGACGGTGAGCTGGGCTCCAAGTTCCTGCGCGACATCGGCGACTTTCTCGCCGACCCCGAGGCGGCGTTGCTCGCCTGGACCTGACCGGTCCGAAACGCCAGCCACGGCCGGTGTGCCACGGGTTAACGCCCGGCACACCGGCCGTGACCGTTGGGCGACGAAACCGCCGGCCACAATCCCCGTTGACCTTTGATTGTTAGGCAGGTGTCCCAGCTCACCTAATAATCGATGGAAGTTGGCCGAGTTCTGCGGTTGAATAGACGCATCAGGGGCCGACAACCGAATAGCCAGGGGGGACCCACCAATGAGCATGATCGAGCGAATCCGCAACCACCGCGACGCCAACCGCCGCGCCCGTGCCATCGAGCACGCGCTGCGCTCGGCCAACTCGCCGGCCGTTCGCGAGGAACTCCTCGTCATCGCCCAGCGTCACATGAGCTGACGCTCCACGACATTCCTCACCTCCTCCAGATCGATGGCCCACCCGGCTCACCGGGTGGGCCATCGGCGTTCCGCCAGCACCTGACACCGGGATTCCGCCCTGCCGCAGCGCCCGGTACGGTGGGCTTCGGTCGCCGCCCGCCGGCCCGGCCGACGCCGAGCCGATAGAAGCTGCTCGACACCACCCGGCGACGGGCAGTGACGACCGGTGCTCTTTGGACGCCCCGTGCGGCCACCAGATACGGTGCGGGGAGCCGGCACGGCGGTACGCCGGTGACGCCGGCAGCCATGCCGAGGAGACCGATCGGCACCGGCGGCCGACATGTGATGGAGGAGGCGCACCCATGACGTCCGAGGGCCCGCACCGCCCCGGCCAGGAGCCGGACGAGGTGTCACCGGGCGCCGGCGGACCGGCGCCGTACGGCGACCGCCCGGCGCAGCCGGACAACGGCTACAACGCCGCCGGCCCCGACCTGGGCTGGGCGCCCCCGCCACCCGCGCGGCCGAACCCGTCCGCCCCGGCCTGGGCGACCCAGTCCGAGCAGCAGCCGAACCCCGCCTGGGGTGCCGCCGCCGCACCGCAGTCCAGCGACCCGGCACAGCCCGCGTGGGCCACCGGCGGCGCCGCGCCGGAGCAGGGGCAGCCCGCCGCATGGACTCCCCCGCAGCAGGGTTGGACGCCGCCCGAGCAGGCCGCGCCCGCCTGGTCCGGCGGTTCCGCCGAGCAGCCCGACTGGGCACAGGCCCAGCCGGCCGCCCGGGGCGCCGCGCAGGTGCCCCCGGCCACCGCCGCGTGGCCCGCCGCCCAGGACGACCCGTCCCGCTCCGGCGGATGGGCTGGCGCGGGGCAGGCCAACCCGCCTGCCGGTGAGTGGCACGCCGAGCCGGCGCAGCCCGCCGGCCGGTCTGGCGCACCCGGCCCGCAGGACGACCCGGCCGGGTCCGGTGGCTGGGCCGTCGGCGCTGCCGCCGCGCGGGATGACCAGCCCGTCTGGACGCCAGCCGAGCAGGCCCCGCAGGCCTGGGGCCAGTCCGCCGAGCCGGCCGAGCAGCCGTCCCCCGGCTGGGGGCAGGCCGAGTCGGCCGGTTCCCGTGGCGCGGCCCAGGTCCCGGCAGCCAACTGGCCCGCGCAGGAGGAGGCCCCGCAGCCCGCCGCCTGGGGTGGCGCCGAGGGCCGCCCGCAGCAGCCGGACTGGGTGCTCGCACCCCAGGACCAGCCGACCGAGCGTCCGGAACCGACCGCCTGGCCCCAGGCCGAGCAGGCCGGCCCCGCGGCCGCCCGCGCCAGCGTCAGCGTGCCCAGCAGCGACGCGACGCCCGGCTGGGCCGCCGCCGGCCCGGACAACCCGGTGCCGGCCAACCCCGGCGTCGCGGAGGTTCAGCCGTGGGCGCCGGGCGAGGTGTGGGGCCGCGCCGAGGCGGAAGCCCAGTCGCGAGGCGGCTGGGACGCCGACCGGGCCGACGAGCCGCCGGTCTACCAGCCCGCGCCCGCGCCCGGCATCTCACCCGCCAACGCCGTGCCGCTACCGCCGCAGGAGCAGCGCGTGCCGGGCGCCAGCCTCGCCGCCGCCCCGCCGGCCGACTACGCGCCGTCGACGCAGTACCCCCCGATCCCCGAGCAGCCGGCGTACTCCGAGCGGGACACCCCGGAAGCCGCCGCACAGTACGAGGCCGAGCCGGCCGGCTGGGGCCGGGCCGAGGAGGCGTCGGCGAGCGCCGCCGCGGTGCCCGCTCCGCGTACCTCCCCGGAGTCGGGGGCGGGCCGCGCGGTCGTACCCGTCTCGGATGCCGAGTCGGCGGCCAGCGCGGCGGGCCGCGCTTCGGCGAGTGCCTCGGTGCCGCTGGCCAGCCGGGTGATGCCCCCGGCCGACCAGGCCATGCGGCCGACCAGCGCCGCCACGCCACAACCCCGGGTGTACGGCCGCCCGGCCCAACCCGAGCCGGACAACGAGCCGGAGCAGGCGGCCCCGGAGGCGTTGCAGGCCGACCCGGCGCCCGAGCGTTCGGGCATGCCCGACTGGCAGCAGGACGCCGGCCGCCAGGGCACGCCCGACTGGCAGCAGGCACCGGAGCGCCCGGCCGCACCGGACTGGCAGCAGGACGCTGGCCGCCCGGCCACGCCCGACTGGCAGCAAGCCCCGGAGCGTCCGGGCCCGCCGGACTGGCAGAACGGGCCGGATCGGCAGGGCTTCCCCGGTTGGGGCGACGATTCGCCGTCCGAGCCGCAGTTCGACGACCGGGAACGGTCGTCGGCGCCCAACGGGTTCGGCGAGCCCCCCTTGGCCGCTGCCGCGCCGCCGGCGTTCCCACCCGGCGTGCCGTCCTTCGTCGACGCGCCCGGCAACAACCGGCCGGTGAACGGCGTTCGACCGCAGTCCGGCGGTGAGCGCCCAGCCGACCGCTTCGGCGCACCGGCCGCCGGCGCCGCCGCGGTGAACGGAGCGCCGGGCTTCGGTGGCCCGGCCATCGAGCAGGCGCCGGGTGGTCAGTTCGCGGCCTTCCCGCCGCCCCAGCAGCCGCCGTCCTGGGGCCAGGAGGCCACCGAATCGGACCAGGGTCGCTTCGACTCGTTCAAGCCGGAGGCGGACGAGCCCAAGGCGGAGCCTCCGGTGCCGAAGGTGCGCAACGGTCGTGTCCTGGCCGCGGTGTTGATCGCCGCCGTGCTGATCCTGGCGGTGCCGCTCGGCCTGCTGATGCTGCTCGGCAAGTTCGGCGGTGGGGACGACTCATCGGCCTTCGACCCGGCGGTCGGCACCTGCGTGAAGCAGGCCGGCCAGGGCGCATCGGCGGTGGACTGCGGCGAGGCGGGCGCGTTCACGATCGTTTCCAAGGTGGACGCGAAGGACAAGTGCGCCGACCCTGCTCAGCCCCACGTGGTGCTGCCCGGCGAGGGCACCAACCGGGTGCTCTGCCTCAAGCCGGCCACCAAGTAGACGCATCGACGGCGGAGCCACGGGCAACCGTGGCTCCGCCGTTCTCTGTTCGGACGCGGGCGTCCGGGGGTGTCGACACCGCTTCGAGGAGCCGCCTCCCGGCCCGCGCCTTGGTTGTTGCCTGTAGAGCTGCCCCGAATGTGGGGCGGACCAACCCCACACGCTGCTGTGCAACACTCCCGCGACGGCCGCCCCCCTCGCCCCAGATATGGGGCAGCTCGACAGGTGACGGGTGGTGAAGCGGTGCCTGTCCCGTGGGCCGACACACCAAGGCCATCCGCCGCACCCGTCTCGGTCGGCCCGCACCACAGGCAGCGTGCCCCCGCAACCGCCTGTCGTCCGGGTCACGGCGGGCCGGCCCGCGAGGCGTGGCAGGCTGGCAGGCATGGGAACGACAGCGCGCGTACGGGCACCCGAACTACGGGGCCGGCAGTGGCTCAACACCGGCGGCAAGGACCTGACCTTGCAGGATCTGCGCGGCAAGATCGTCCTCGCTGATTTTTGGACCTTCTGCTGCATCAACTGCCTGCACGTGCTCGACGAACTGCGGCCGCTGGAGGAGAAGTACGGCGACGTGCTCGTCGTGATCGGCGTGCACTCGCCGAAGTTCGAGCACGAGAAGGACGCCGACGCGCTGGCCGCCGCCGTCGAGCGGTATGGCGTGCACCACCCCGTACTCGATGACCCCGAGCTGGACATGTGGCAGCAGTACGCGGCCCGGGCCTGGCCGACCCTGTCGGTGATCGACCCGGAGGGTTACGTGGTGGCCACGATGGCCGGCGAGGGCCACGCCGAAGGGCTGGCCCGACTGATCGACGAGCTGATCGCCACCCACGAGGCGAAGGGCACCCTGCACCGGGGCACCGGCCCGTACGTCCCGCCGCCCGCCCCGGAGACCGCGCTGCGCTTCCCGGGCAAGGCGGTGCTGCTGCCGGACGGCAACCTGCTGGTTTCGGACTCGGCCCGGCACTCCCTGGTCGAGGTGGCTCCGGACGGCGAGACGCCGGTTCGCCGCATCGGCTCGGGCGAGCGGGGTCGGGCCGACGGGCCGGCCGAGGCGGCGACCTTCTCCGAGCCGCAGGGCCTCTGCCTGCTGCCCACGCACGTCGCCGAGGTGGCCGGCTACGACCTGGTGGTCGCCGACACCGTCAACCACCTGCTGCGCGGCGTACGGCTGGCGTCCGGCGAGGTGGTCACCGTGGCCGGCAGCGGCCGGCAGTGGCGTGCCTCGGTCGACGACCACGCGCACGACGCGCTCGCCGTGGACCTGTCGTCCCCGTGGGACCTGGCCTGGTACGACGACAAGCTGATCATCGCGATGGCGGGCATCCACCAGCTCTGGTGGTTCGACCCGATCAAGCGGACCGCCGGCATGTACGCGGGCACCACTGTGGAGGCACTGCGCGACGGCCCGCTGGCCGAGGCGTGGATGGCGCAGCCGTCGGGGCTGTCCGTCTCCGCCGACGGTGCCCGGCTCTGGATCGCCGACAGCGAGACCAGTGCCGTTCGGTACGTCGAGAACGAGGTGCTGGGCACCGCCGTCGGGCAGGGGCTCTTCGACTTCGGGCACGTGGACGGGCCGGCCGAGTCGGCGCTGCTTCAGCACCCGCTGGGGGTGTGCGCGCTGCCGGACGGCTCGGTGCTGATCGCGGACACCTACAACGGCGCGGTGCGCCGCTTCGACCCGGCCACCGGCCAGGTGTCGACGGTCGCGGACGGGCTGGCCGAGCCGAGCGACCTGGTGCTCACCCCGGCCGGTGAGGTGCTGGTGGTGGAGTCCGCCGCGCACCGCCTGACCCGGCTGGCGCCCGGCGCGCTGTCGGCGGCCGGTGCGAGCACCGTGGACGGCCCCCGGCACCGCACCGAGCGGAAGCCGACCGACGTGGCGGCGGGCGAGGTCATCCTGGACATCGTCTTCACGCCCGCGCCGGGGCAGAAGCTGGACGAGACGTACGGGCCGTCGACCCGGCTGGTGGTGTCCGCGTCCCCGCCGGAGCTGCTGGTGGAGGGCGCCGGCACCGGCACCGAGCTGTCCCGTCGGCTGGTGCTCAACAGCGAGGCGACCGGCGGGGTGCTCCAGGTGACCGCCCAGGCGGCGACCTGTGACGCGGACGTCGAGCACGCGGCCTGCCACCTGACCCGGCAGGACTGGGGCGTCCCGGTGCGGGTGGTCGACGGTGCGGTGTCCCGGCTGGCGCTGGTCCTACGCGGCTTGGACGCCTAAGCCGCGAACGGGGCGAGCGGGACGGCGGCGTCGACCAGGGAGGCGCGGACCAGCTCGGTGGCGGAGACCGCCCCCGGAGTGTCCCCGTGTACGCAGATCGACTCCACCGGGCAGGGGATCACGGTGCCGTCCACCGCCACGACGGTCCGTTCGGTGGCCATCCGTACCGCCCGGGCGGCCACCTCCTCCGGGTCGGTGATCAGCGCGCCGGGTGCGCCGCGCGGCACCAGCGACCCGTTTGGCAGGTAGCCACGGTCGGCGAACGCTTCGGCGACCACCGGCAGGCCCGCGCCGACGGCGAGCTGGGCGAGCACCGAGCCGGGCAGGCAGAGCACGGGCATCTCGGGGTCGTGGCCGCTGACGGCGGCGACCACCGCCGCCGCCTGGGACTCGTCGGTGGCGGCCGCGTGGTAGAGCGCCCCGTGCGGCTTGAGGTAGCGGACCCGGGTGCGAAAGAGCCGGCAGAAGGCGTCCAGCGCGCCCAACTGGTAGGTGATCTCGTCGCGCAGCTCGGCGAAGTCGTACGCGATGCGTCGCCGGCCGAAGCCGGCCAGGTCCCGGTAGCCGACCTGCGCGCCCACCGCGACGCCGCGCTGCGCCGCGCCCTCGCAGACCCGCCGCATGGTGGACGGGTCACCGCCGTGGAAGCCACAGGCCACGTTGGCCGAGGTCACCAGGTCCAGCAGCGCGTCGTCGTCACCGAGCCGCCAGATGCCGAATCCTTCGCCCAGGTCAGCGTTGAGGTCCATGGAATCTGACGGTAGTACCTGGCCGGGCCTGCGCGAGCGGGGTCACGTCGGTGACCACCCCGAGGACCGGGTAGCCGCCGGTGGTCGGATGGTCGGCGAGGAAGATCAGGGGTTGGCCGTCGGCAGGCACCTGTACCGCCCCGAGCACGATGCCCTCGCTGGGGAGTTCGCCGGCGACCGCGCGGGGCAGGGCCGCGCCGGAGAGTCGCGATCCGACCCGGTTGCTGACCGGGCTGACGGTGTACGCGGTGCCGAACAGCAGGTCGAGCGCGCTCGGGGTGAACCAGTCGTCGCGGGGGCCGAGGCGCACGCTCAGGTGCAGTTCGGGCGCGGGTGCCGGGCCGACGGTCACGTCCACCGGCGCGGGTTCGGCCAACGGCACGCCCAGCGGCAGCCGGTCGCCGTCGCGCAGCACAGGCGGGCCGAGCCCGGCGAGGGTGTCGGTGGCGCGGCTGCCGAGCACCTGCGGCACGTCGATTCCACCGGCCACGGCGAGCCAGTTCCGTACGCCCCGACGGGCGGGGCCGACGCGCAGCACGGTTCCGGCCGGCACGGTGAGCGGGCGGCCGATGTCGCCCGGCCGGTCCCCGGCGCGGACCGCCACCTCGGCGCCGGTGATCGCCACGGTGGCGGCGTGGGTCAGCCGCAGTGTGCAGCCGGTCAGAGTGATCTCCAGGCCGGCGGCGTGCTCGGCGTTGCCGACCAGCCGGTTGGCGAGCCGCAGGGCGGTCGGGTCGAGAGCACCGGAGCGGGGCACGCCGAGGTGCGCCCAACCGGGTCGGCCCAGATCCTGCACGGTGGTGAGCGCGCCCGCGCGGAGCACCTCGATCTCGGCGGGTCGGGTCACGTCGCCACCATCCGGACGCGGGTGCCGGGGCCGAGCCGGGCGGGCGGGTCGCCGTCGACGTCGAAGAGGGGCAGGTCGGTCCGGCCGACCAGCTGCCAGCCGCCGGGGGACGCGCTGGGGTAGATGCCGGCGTACGGGCCGGCCAGGGCGACCGAGCCGGCCGGCACCCGGGGGCGGGGCGTGGGCAGCCGGGGCAGCGCCAGGTCGGTGGGGAGCCCGGTCAGGTAGGGGAATCCGGGGGCGAACCCGCAGAACGCGACCCGGAACCGGGTGCCGGTCAGGCGGCGGAGCACGGCCGGCACGTCGACGCCCCAGTGGTCGGCGACGACCGGCAGGTCCGGTCCGTCGAACTCGACCGGGACGACGACCTCCGCGCCGTGGCCGCTGCCGATGGCCGTGTCGCGGCCCGCGGTGCCGGCCGGGACGCCGTCGCGCTCAGTGGCGGCAGCCGCGGCGGTGACCGCTGGCGCCCATTGGGACAGCAGGTCGGCGGTGGCGGTGGGGTCGGGCAGGCCGTCGAGCAGGACGGTGCGGGCCGCCGGCACGATCTCGACCGCGCTCAGGTCACCCTGCTCGCGGCGGCGCCACAACTCGGCCCGCCACGCTTCGACCAGGGCCGCCTCGGGAATGTCGGCCGGGGCGGTGCAGTCGAGCAGCAGAGCGTGCGCACCGGCGGTTCGGATCCGCATCCGCTCATCCTCGCCGATGCCGTGCCGGCATGTGTTCACGGTGACGGTGCTCGGTGTCACCGGCGTGACTACTTGAAAGTAACCTACGGTGCCGTAACCTGATGTCGTGACCACCTCCGCCCCGCTTCGACTGAAGCCGGTCGACATCGGCAAGCCCCGGATGCGCGGCTGGCTGCACACGTACGCCTTCTTCGTCGCCGTGGTCGGCGGCATCGTGCTCTGCTCGATCGCCGCCACCCGACCGGGCTGGGCACCCCTGGTGAGCTGCGTCATCTACAGCCTGACGGTCTGCGGGCTGTTCGGCACGAGCGCCCTGTACCACCGTCGCGTGTGGTCGGAGCGCGGCTACCAGGTGATGCGCCGGATGGACCACTGCATGATCTTCGTGTTCATCGCCGGCACGTACACCCCGCTCTGCGTCATGCTCCTCTCGACCGGGCAGGCCACTCTCATGCTGGCCCTGGTCTGGGGTGGTGCACTGGCCGGTGTGGCGCTCAAGGTGATCTGGCCACACGCGCCGCGCTGGGTTTCCGCGCCGCTCTACCTGGCGCTGGGCTGGGTGGCGGTGGCCATGCTGCCGCAGATCCTGCACGGCGGCGGGGTCGCGGCGCTGGTGCTGCTGATCGTCGGTGGGGCCATCTACAGCGTCGGCGCGGTCTTCTACGCGCTGCGCCGCCCCAACCCGTGGCCCACCGTCTTCGGCCACCACGAGTTCTTCCACGCGTGCACGCTGCTGGCGGCGCTCTGCCACCACATCGCGATCTACTTCGCGCTGTTCGCCTGAGGCACACCCCCACAGACGCGAGCCGGGGCCCCGCCACGCTGCGGGACCCCGGAGTGTGCGAGCGAAGGATCAGACGGGGTGACCCGGCCGACGCACCTCGCGGTACTCCTGCACGACCTGGTCGTTCTGGACGGGAACGACCCGGTCGGCCACCACGCGCTCCTCCCGGACCGGGGCGGCGACCACGGTGCGACGGCGGTTGTTCCAGAAGTAGAGGGTGGTGAGCAGGCCGGCGACACCGGCGAGCATCAACACCCAGCCGACCACGGACAGGTTCAGCCAACCCAGGTCGGCCTCCACGGCGAACGCGAAGATCGCGCCCAGCGCGATCAGGAAGATGCTGCCACCAATGCCCATGTCTCGCTCCTCGGCTCTAACCTGGCGTACGGTCCGCCGCGGCCGTTGGTAGGGGTGCGGCATCCCTGGACTTACCCCGGCAGGAAGATCGCCAATCGGGCAAGCTGGTGGTATGACGGACAGCCACGCCGAGACACGGACACTGGTGTTGCTCCGGCACGCCAAGGCCGAGCAGGGCAGCGAGGGTACGGACGACGCCGAGCGCGCGCTCAGCGCCCGCGGGGAGGCCGACGCGGCGGCGGCTGGCGCGTGGCTGGCCCACCACGACCTGCTGCCCGACGTGGTGATCTGCTCGACGGCCCGACGCACCCGCCAGACCTGGCATCAGGTGGCGATGGGGATGGCCGGTTCGCCGCCGGAGGGTGGGCCGACCGGTCCCCGCCCGACCGTCCGCTACGAGCCCGGCGCGTACGACGCCCACCCCGAGGAGCTGTTGTCGCTGATCCGTACCGCTGATTCGGCGGCTCGGGTCGTGCTGCTGATCGCCCACAATCCGGGTGTCTCGCTGCTGTCCGCGTTTCTCGACCCGGAGACCTCGGACGAGGAGGGTTTACGGACCGCCGAGCTGGCGGTGCACCGCAGCGTGTCCGCCTGGGCGGAGTGGGGCAGAGGCGGGGCGCCGGTCGCGCAGCGGCACCCGGCACGCGGCTGAGCCACCCGGCGGGCGCGACGGGTGGCTCAGGCGTACGTGCTCAGGCGTGCGCAGGTCAGGACGGCGGCGCGGTTGGCGGCGGCGGGTCCGGCGGCGGCGGCATCATCGCCGTCGGATGGGACAGCCGGTTCTCCTCCACGATGAGGGTCCGGGCCCGCTTGCGCCGGTCCTGCCAGAACCAGAGGGTGGTCAGCAGCACGGCCAGCCCGGCCAGGATGAACACCCAGCCGACCGCGCGCAGGTCTATCCACCAGACGTTGGCCCTGATCGCGAAGGTCATGATCGCGCCGAGCGCGATGAGAAAAATGCCGCTTCCTACACCCATGTGCGCTGCACTCCCCCGTGCGGTGGCTCTGGGCGTTCCCTTTCGTGGTCACGGCGGGTTACCCGCCACGGCACCGGCATACCCGACCGGGCTCAGCCAATGTCTCGGACGTGAAGCCGGCGACGGCCGGCGGGGCGGTTGCCCCACCGGCCGTCGGTGTCGGCGCCGGGTGGTGCGACCCGGAACCGCTCAGGCGTGCCGTGGCACGGTCAGAAGGCCTCCTCCGGGAGGTCCATGATGTCGAGGTCGGCGCCCTCGATGATCCGCCGGTCGGCGCCGATGCGCGGCAGCACCTCACGGGCGAAGAATCGGGCGGCGGCCACCTTGCCGGTGTAGAACGCCTTGTCGGTGGCGGAGACCTCGCCGGCCAGCGCCTTGAGCGCGACGTCGGCCTGCTTCTGCAGCAGCCAGCCGACGACCAGGTCGCCGATGGCCAGCAGGAACCGTCGGCTGCTCAGGCCGACCTTGTAGAGCGCGCGGGTGTCGCCGCCCTGCGCCTCGCCCAGCCAGCCGGTCAGCGTGCCGAGGATGTTCTGGATCTCGGCGAGCGCCTTGCCGAGCGCCTGCCGCTCCTCCTTGAGCTGGCCGTTGCCCGCCTCGGAGGAGATGAACTCCTGGATCTCGCCGGCGACCGCCATCAGCGCCTTGCCGTTGTCCCGGACGATCTTGCGGAAGATCAGGTCCAGGCTCTGGATGGCCGTGGTGCCCTCGTACAGGGTGTCGATCTTGGCGTCCCGGACGTACTGCTCTAGGGGGTAGTCCTGCAGGAAGCCGGAGCCACCGAAGGTCTGCAGGGCCTCGTGGCCGAGCAGCTCGTACGCCCGCTCCGAGCCGACGCCCTTGACCAGCGGCAGCAGCAGGTCGTTGACCCGCTTGGCCAGCTTGGTGGCCTTCTCGTCGCCGGCCGCCTCGGCGATGGCGACCCGGTCCTGCCAGGTGGCGGTGTAGAGAACCAGGGCGCGCAGACCCTCGGCGTACGACTTCTGCAGCAGCAGCGAGCGGCGGACGTCCGGGTGGTGGGTGATGGTGACGCGCGGCGCGGTCTTGTCGGCCTGCTGGACCAGGTCGGCGCCCTGCACCCGGTTCTTCGCGTACTCCAGGGCGTTGAGGTAGCCGGTGGAGAGGGTGGCGATCGCCTTGGTGCCGACCATCATCCGGGCGTACTCGATGATCATGAACATCTGCCGGATGCCGTCGTGCTTGTCACCCAGCAGCCAGCCCTTGGCGGGTACGCCGTGCTCGCCGAAGGTCACCTCGCAGGTGTTGGAGACCTTCAGGCCCATCTTGTGCTCGACGTTGGTCGCGTAGACGCCGTTGCGCTCGCCCAGCTCACCGGTGGTCTCGTCGAAGTGGAACTTGGGCACCACGAAGAGGGACAGGCCCTTGGTGCCCGGGCCGCCGACGCCCTCGACGCCCACCGGGCGGGCCAGCACGTAGTGGACGATGTTGTCGCTCAGGTCGTGCTCGCCCGAGGTGATGAACCGCTTGACGCCCTCGATGTGCCAGGTGCCGTCCGGCTGCTGGATGGCGCGGGTGCGGCCGGCGCCCACGTCCGAACCGGCGTCCGGCTCGGTGAGCACCATCGTCGAGCCCCACTGCTTGTCGATGAAGAGCTTGGCCCAGGCCTTCTGCCGCTCGGTGCCCTCGACGTGCAGCACGTGCGCGAAGGACGGGCCGGAGGCGTACATCCAGACCGGCGCGTTCGAGCCGAGCACCAACTCGGCGAGGGCCCACCAGAGGGCGCGCGGGGCGTTGGTGCCACCCAGCGCGGGCGGCAGGTCCAGTCGCCAGAACTCGGAGTCCATGAACGCCTGGTAGGACTTCTTGAACGACTCCGGCAGCGGCGCGGTGTGCGTGGCCGGGTCGAAGACGGGCGGGTTACGGTCGCTGTCCGTGTAGCTGGCGGCCAGGTCCTCGCGGGCGAGACGGTCCACCTCGGCGAGGAAGCTCCGGGCGGTGTCGGTGTCGAGGTCCGAGTACGGCTCCTGGCCGAACGTCCGGTCCGCCCCGAAGACCTCGAACAGGTTGAACTCGAGGTCCCGAAGGTTGCTCTTGTAGTGGGTCATGCTCGCTGGCCCCGCTTCCGGACAGGTGTTACCGATCAGTAACCCCGACTGTATTACTCGCGGGTAGGCAGCGACAAGCCGATCACGTAAGTGACGGCGATTACACAGTTGCGTGCCGGACGCCCCGGTCAGCTCTCGGCGGCGCCGACTTCCCAGCTCGGCACCGCCGACGTCGCGCCCGTGCGGGCACCGACGTACTCCATCAGGACCAGGGCGATGTCGTCGTCCAGGTGCCCGTGCACCCACTCGACGAGGGCCGTCTCCAGCGACGCGAGCCCGTCGGCGACCGTGCCGTGCCCGAGCAGCCGCCACGCCCGGTCGGCGGTGGGGAAGAATTCGCCGTCCCGCCGGGCCTCGCCGAGACCGTCGGTGAACAGCAGCAGGCGGTCGCCGGGCTCCAGGCGTTCCACGCGGGGGCGCACCACCGGCATGAACCCGAGGGGCGGCGCCGGCGCCGGCGGCTCCAGCGGGATCACCGCGCCCCGACGCAGCAGCAGCGGCGACGGGTGTCCGCAGTTGACGATCGTGAGCGTTCCGCCCCGCTCCTCCACCAGCGCGGCGGTCACGAAGTCCTCGTCGCCGACGTTGCGGGCCACCGCGCGGTCCAGGTCAGCGACAACGGCGCGTAGGTCGGCCCGCTCGTAGGCCACGTGCCGGTACGAGCCGAGGACGATGCTGGCCAGTCGAACCGCATCGAGGCCCTTGCCGCGAACGTCACCAATGATCATGCGGACGCCGTACGGGGTGTCGATCGCCTCGTACAGGTCGCCGCCGATCTCGGCCGTGGCGGTGGAGGAGATGTAGCGACCGGCCACCGAGAGCATGCCGACCTGCGGCCCGAGCGGGCGCAGCACCGCCTGCTGGGCCACCGAGGCCAGCTTGGTCAACTCGGCGATCTGCTCCGCCTGCCGCTGGCGGATCGAGGCCACCGCCACGGCCAGCGCGCTCGCGACCGCGACGCCGATCACATTGACCGAGGTCACCAGCATCATCCTCGGGTCGACCAGGGCGAAGCCCACCCCGATCAGGGTCGCCGCGGCACCGACACCCAGCACCACCCGCCAGGCCGCCAGGGCGGCGGCCAGGAGCGGGGCGGCCACCAGCAGCGCGACGTAGTGCGCCCGACGGCCGTCGGCCAACTCCAGCCCCGAGACGATCGCGAGCAGGGCGAGGGCCGCGCCGAGGCCGGCGCGGGATCCGGGGCTCAGCGGGCTACGGCCCGACTGGAGGAGTCGCGTGGGTACGAGGGACAGCATGCCTGATCCACGTGAACCGGTGAATGAACCTGGCCCGTCGTCTGAGGAGGTTCTGTCCGGCCGGCCCAGGCTCGCGGCCGGATCGGCGCTTCCGGCTGCGCTCAGCCCAGCACCTCGTAGCGGACGGTGAGCGCGCCCACGTCGGTCGAGGCGATGGTCGCGAACGCGGCGCGGGACAGGTCCAGGCAGCGACCGCCGATGAACGGGCCACGGTCGTTGATGCGCACGACGACCGACTTGCCGCTGCTCGGGTTGGTCACCCGGACCTTGGTGTTGAACGGCAGCGTCTTGTGCGCCGCGGTCAACTCGTTCGGGTTGAACGACTCGCCGTTGGCGGTGAGCTGCCCGTCGGAGTAGAAGGAGGCGCCACACGAGCCGCTCTCCAGCACCTTCGCCGCCGCCGTGGTCTTCTTCGCGGTCGGGCGCGGCTTCGGCGACTCGGTGCGGGCCTTAGCCCGGGAGGCGGCCTGCGGCGACCGGCTGGCGGACGGGCTGGCGGACGGGCTGGCCGTCACGCTCGGCGAGGCGCTGGCGCTCGGTGACGCGGTCGGGGAGCTGGGGGCGAGGCTGGCGGGGGCTGTGGTCGGGGTGAGGTCGAGAGTCGCCGGACCCGACTGCCCGGCGCCCGAGGTCAGTTGGACGGCGCCGACGGTGCCACCGACGGCGAGGGCGACGCCGACCGCCGCGGTGGCCGCGATGCCCGCCGGGGAGGAGAAGATGCGGGTACGGGAGTGCCTGCCTGCCACCGGCCCGGTCCTTTCGTCGACTGAACAAACCGGGTCGGACCGTAACGAGAGAAGCACTTCCGAAGTCAACGTGATCATGGCGGTATGCTGGTATTTGCCCTGGTACGTATAGCCGATCATCCGAGCCGGGGTGGGTCGACCGGCCCAGGTGCGGACGCGCCGCCCGCCCGTGCCGCACGATGGACGGATGCCCGCTGAGCTGACCGAACGCCTGGCCGCCCTGTTCCAGTGGATCGACCCCGGCCCGGACGCCAGCCACCTGGTCAGCGACATCTCCGGCTGGTGGCGCGACCCCACCGTGCTGGCCGAACTGGGACCGGCCCTGGTGGCGCCGTACCGGGCCGCCCGACCGACCGTGGTGCTCGCCCCGGCGGTCACCGGCCTGCTGCTCGGGCCACTGGCCGCCACCGCCCTCGGGGTCGGCTTCGTGGCCGCGCACAAGCCCGGCGACGGAAGGTTGCCGGCCGGCCCGCTCACCTGGGCGCAGAGCCCGCCGGACTACCGGGGCCGGCAGGTGGACCTGGCCGTCCGGGACCGGCACCTCGGCCCCAGCGACCGCGTTCTGGTGGTGGACGACTGGGTACGCACGGGCGCACAGCTCCACGCCCTCTACGACATCTGCGCCAAGCGCGGCGCGCAGGTGCTCGGCACCGCCGTGGTGGCCGTCGACTGCCCGCCCGAGACTGCCACCGCACTGCGGATCACCGGCCTGATCGCCGGCACGGATCTGCCGGATTGACCTGAAGCCCACTTCACCTTCGACGATCGACGCATGAGCGACGGAATTCTCGACGAGGCGTACGACCGGCTGCACCGCACCGGACCCGAATACGAGGGCTGGCTCTCCAACCACGGCCCGATGACCGTCGAGGCGCTGGCCCGGCACGGACACGAGCAACGGGTGCACCGCTGGCTGGACGACTACCTCACCCGGCTCGACGAGCTGCCCCGCGGCCTGCGCCCGATCGACGACTGGCGGGCGGCGCTGGGCGACGCGAAGCGGGCCGGTGACTGGCTGGCGTACTTCGACCGGCACCTGCGCGAGCAGCCGTGGCGGGACGTGCTCGGCACCTGGTGGCCCCGACTGCTGCCCGGCATCGCCGCCGGCGCCACGCACGGGGTGATCCGGGTCGGGCACGCCGTACGCGCCCTGCACCTGCACGACGCGAACCCGCAGCGGCTCACCGAGCTGGGTCAGGCCCTCGGCTACTGGGCGGCCCGCTGGCAGCCGGTGCCGGGCGCCGACCGGCTGCTCGCCTCGGTCCCGGCGAACCCACCCGAGGCCCACCCGGACGCCGCCGGACCGGACGTGGCCGCCGCGCTGGCCGGGGTGCCCCGGATCGACGACCAGACCGGAGGCATCCGGGATCGGCTGGGTCGGCTGGTGGGCGTACCCCGATGGGAACCGGCGCTCGCGGCGCTGCGCCCCGCGCGGACGCCGGCCGAGGCGGAGCGCGGGCTCGTCTCGCTTGTGCACCGCGCCGGCCTCGACTACCTGCGCTTCGGGCACGCGGAGCCGGTCATGCTGGTGCACGCGGTCACCGCACCGACCGCCGTGCTGCGTACCCTGCCGGCACTGGACCGGGCGCTGTGGGCGCCGAGCCTCGCCGCGGCCTGGGCCGCGACGGCGGCCGTGACCTCGGTGTACGCCCCGACCGACGGGATCGCCCCGCCGTCGGTGACCGCCGCGACCCCGGCGGAGGTCTTTGCCCGCGCGGCCCGACACGGCGACGCGCATGTGGTCAAACTCGCCGACGCGGTCCTCGACGCCCACGCGGCCAGCGGTGACCAGCGGCTGCTCGACGCCGCGGGCTACGCCGGGCAGCTGATCTGAGCAGCGCCGGACGAATTGCGGCGGCACTGCCGGCCGCGCTGGCCTAGCCTCGGCAGGATGTGGCCTCGGATCGGTGATCTGCGTACGCTCGCCCTCGGCACCCCCGGCGACCTGCGGACGACCCTGAACACCCTGGTGCTGGCCGGCGTGAAGACCGCGACGGCCGGCCGGCTCGCCGAGTACGCCCAGGAGGGCGAGGAGTTGGAGCAGGTCGGCGAACGGCTGGCGCTGGTCGACGACGACGACGCGCTGGCCGGCGTCGTGGAGATCACCGGGGTCGAGGTGGTGCGCTTCGGCGACGTGCCCTGGGAGTTCGCCCGCGCCGAGGGCGAGGGTGACCGCTCGATCGAGGAGTGGCGGGCCGGGCACTCGGCCTACTGGGCGCGGCTCGGCACCCCCGTCGACGACGACACCCCGATCGTCTGCCTGCGCCTGCGACTGGTCTCCGGCGGCGAGGGCGGCGTGGCCACCGGAGACCTCGGCACCTGAGCCGGCGCTATCCGCGCAGCTCGGGCAGCAGTCGCGTCGCCACGTCGGCCAGGACGGCCTCGTCGCCGGCGTACCAACTGCTCGCCCGCGGCCAGTGCGTCACCACGTCGGTGAAGCCGAGTTCGGCGGCCCGGCCGACCTGGTCGGCGAAGAACTGCGCGCTGCTGAGCGAGAACACCGGCGCCGCGTCCATCGACAGGTAGCGGTCCAGCGTCGCGGGGTCGCGGCCGGCCTCGTCCAGCGTCCGGTCCATCCGGGCCGACAGCGCCGACACCGTGCCCCACCAGCCCTCCACGTCGTCGGCCTCGGTGCCGGTGGTCACCCAACCCTGACCGAACCGGGCCACCAGCCGCATCGACCGTGGACCGTTCGCCGCCACCACGAACGGCACGCGGGGCCGCTGCACACAGCCGGGGTTGTTGCGGGCGTCCACCGCAGCGAACCAGTCACCGCGCCAGGTCGTGCCGTCCTCCCGCAGGACCAGGTCCAGCAGTTCGGTGAACTCGGCGAACCGGTCGACCCGCTGGCGCGGCGGCAGCGTCTCGCCGCCCAGCACCGCCGAGTCGAAGCCGATGCCGCCCGCGCCCAGGCCGAGCAGCAGCCGGCCGCCCGAGACGTCGTCCACAGTGGTGATCTGCCGGGCGAAGGCGGCCGGGTGCCGGAAATTCGGCGACGCCACGAGCGTGCCCAGCCGGATCCGGGACGTCACCGTGGCGGCGGCGGTCAGCGTGGTCATCGAGTCGAACCACGGGCCGTCGACCAGGTCCCGCCAGCCCAGGTGGTCGTACGTCCAGGCGTGGTCGAAGCCCCACTCGTCGGCCTGCCGCCAGCGCCGCTGCGACTCCGCCCAACGCTGGTCCGGGAGGATCACGATGCCAATCCGCATGATCGCCAGCCTAGCCGCGTCCGCTACACCTGGCCGCCTTCCTCATCCTGACCGGCATCGGTCTGCGGATCGAGGCGGCGATCGTCGACCGCAGGCCATAGCCCCCCTCCCATGTGTCCCACGTCACAGTTGGCCGTGGTAGGGGCGTCCTGATCGGCTCCGACCTCGTTGCGAGCAGGCACCCGGTGGGTGCCGCCCAACGAGAGGGACGAATCGACATGACGAAGGTGACCGCACAGCTGTCGGTGTCGGTGGACGGCTTCTACGCCGGCCCGCTGTTCGACGGCGACGGCGACTGGATCGACTCGGCCGAGAGCGCAGCCTTCTTCCGAGTCACCCGCTGGGCGACCGACGCGATGGCGTGGCGCGAGCGGCAGGGCTTCGCCGGCGGCGAGCAGGACGCCAACTCCGACGTGATGGCCGAGACGTTCGATGCGGCCGGCGCGTACGTCATGGGCCGGCGGATGGCCGACGGCGGTGAGGTGCCCTGGGGCGAGGAGCCGCCGTTCCGCGCGCCGGTCTTCGTCGTCACGCACCGACCCCGCGAGACCCTGCTGCGCGGTGGCGGCACCAGCTTCACCTACGTCACCGACGGCGTGGCCAGCGCCGTCGAGCAGGCACGCGCAGCGGCCGGCGGTCGGAACGTCGCCGTGGCCGGAGGCGGCAGCCTGGTGCGGCAGGTGCTCAAGGCCGGGCTGCTCGACGAGTTGGAACTGCACGTCGTACCGGTCGTGCTCGGCACCGGCCTGCGGCTGTTCGACGCGGACCTCGACCTCGCCGACAAGGAGGCGATCGAACTGACGCCGACCCGGGTCATCCCCACCCCGCAGGTCACCCACATCCGGTACGCGGTAAATGGCCGCGCCCCACTCGTGCTCGACGACCGGGGCCGCGGCGGAGGGCCGACGGCGACCACGAAGTGACCCGCACTTCATCAGCCTCACGAGGAGCTTTTCATGCCGCAGCTGTTGCGGGTGCAGTGCTTCAACGTCTCACGCGACGGGTTCGGCACCGGGGAGGGGCAGAGCCTGGAACGGCCCTTCGGCCACGCGGACCCCACCCCGCTGTTCTCCTGGCGTTCCGCCACCGCCAGCTTCGTGTACCGCACCGAGCCCGGCGGCACCCGCGGCCTGGACGACTACCTGACCCGCGACACCACCAGGGGGCCCAACCGCATCCGGGAGGTCACCGTGGCGGCGGCGGTCAGCGTGGTCATCGAGTCGAACCAGGGACCGTCGACGAGATCACGCCAGCCCAGGTGGTCGTACGTCCAGGCGTGGTCGAAGCCCCGTCGGCCCGTCGGCCCGTCGCCATCCCCGTTACACGAAACGAGGGACCCGGCCACACTCGGCCGAGTCCCTCGTTGCGTTGTTGATCAGCGGCCGGCGTGCTTTCCGAGCGCGCGGGCCTCAGCCGCCACCCGCTCTTCCGCCCGTCGGATGTCGTCGTCGGCCGGCCCGGAGGAGCGAAGCGTGGCGCCCGCGCCGGTGAGCCGCCCGATGTCCGTCGGATTGCTCACCTCGGTCGACCCGAGCGGGCCACCGAGCCAGGTGCCGGCCTGGGTCATCTGCGTGGGGACCAGCACCGGCTTCGAGCCGAAGACCAGACCGGTGTGTACGGCGCCACTGGTCTCGTCGAAGGCGTCCCGGGCGGCCACACCGAGGTCGGCAGCAGTGCCCGGGGTCAGCAGCAACGGGCCGTTCAGCTCACCCATCAGGGCACCCCCGGCGAGAGCATCCGGCCAGTCGGCCCCGGTAGCCAGCCCCGCATAGCCGTGACCCGAGAAGAAAATCCGCGCGACCTGGCGTGAGGTGTCGTATCGGTCGGTGCCCACAATGGAGAGCGACTCGTCGTCGTAGGCCTGGGCAGCCGCGGCCGCCGCCCGACCGACGGCGAAGATGGTCTTGCTGGACAGGGAGTCGAGGTACGCCTTCGTCGCCGCCGGCATCACCGCGTCGTTGGTCAGCACCACGACGCCCCTCGGGATGGGTGCGAACGAGTATTCGACTCCGGCGGCGGCGCCGGCGGCGAGCGCGTCCGGGAAGTCCATTCCGGTCGCGACGAAGATCGCGCCGCCGTCCGATCGCATCTCCTTGGCGATCGCCACGGCGGTGGCGAACCGATCGGCTCCGGCGAGCCGACGCACCTGGTAGCCGAGCGCCAGGACGGCGGACTCGACCTCGCTGGAGAGGGCACCCGGGCTGCCCAGGACATAGACCACGCCGCCCGGTGCCAGCACCCGCTGCAATTCGGCGCGGGTGTCCGCCTGAAGGCTGGCGGTCGGGGTCATCAACAGTGGGCCGTGCTTCGCCGCCGCCAACGCCGAGCCACCCAGAGCGTCGGCGAACGTGTCCGAACGGGAGAGCGTCACGCTGGCGGCACGCCGCCGCTTGTCCGACGCGTCGGCGGCCGTCGCCCAGTGTGACTGGGACACTCGGGCCGCCGTCGTGAAGCGACTGTCGCCGGCGAGCCGGGCAATCCGGTCCTTCTTCTGCGGCTGGTACGCCGGCACCCCACCGACGGTGGAGACGACTGTCGGCGAGGTGGCCCGGGAGCCGTCGGCCGGTGCGGTGGCCACCGTCGAACCCTGGCTGAAGGCGATCGTCCAGCCGTCCGGGGACCAGGTCGGGTTGTCATGGACGGCCGCGTTGCTGGTGACCACCACCTCGTTACCGCCAGTGAGGTCGGAGGTGATGATCTGGCCGTCCCGGACGAACGCGACCCGGCGGCCGTCCGGCGACAGCGCCGGGTTGGCGCCGTGCTCGTCCACCACGGTGACCCGGTTGAGCTCCGGCTTGGCACCGTCGTAGAGCAGCACGGCCGGCTGGCCGGTTGGGTGGCCGCTGCCGTCGTCGTCCTCCCGCTGGAAGACGACAGTGCGACCGGGCCCGCCATCCGGGTTCCGGTAGTGCTTGGTCGAGTCGCCGACATAGGTCGACTCGAACGACCCGTTCCAGGTGCTCTCCGCGATCCGGATGGTCCACCTCGAGTACGCGGAGGTGTTCCACATCTCCGCCCAGACCACGCTGCTACCGTCGCCGAGCCAGGATGTGCTCGCCCGCTCGATGTCGCTGGGAGCGAAGAAGTTGACCTCCCGGACCGTGTCCGCGCCGGTGTACCGGAGGGACTTGATCTGGCCGTCGGAGGCGGGGTAGATCAGCCGACTGCCGTCCGGCGACCAGGACACGTCCCGCATCGCCTCACCGTCGGGGTTCTTCAACGTGGATCGGGTCGTGCCGCTGATGACCTGGACCGAGCTGCTGCCGTTGCTGATGGTCAGGACCTGGCCGCTGCCGGGCAGGCTGGCGTGAGCGGCCGGCGTGGCGACCACCAGGCCGGTGGCGCCGATCGCGAGCGCCGAGGCGATCGCGAGCGTTCGGCGTGGAGACGTGAATGACAAAGTGGAACTCCCCGTTTCGTGCCGTGCGCCCGTCGGAGGAGACGGGCGAAGGACCGGTTGACGTGACGGTGGGAAGGTCTCGCGTCGATCGGAAGGGCGGAGCGGGCGGGCCCGAATGGGGCGCGCGGCAACGCTGCGGCCACAGCTTAGCGACTCACCGCCGACCGAGTTGTCCGGCAAAGCGGGGTCATACGGTCCAGACTCGTTCGACAGTGGTGCGGATGGCAGTCCAGTCAGTCATCGACCGCGGCAGAGACAGGAGGAGCCCGGTCGAAACGACCGGGCTCCTCCATTGCGCAACGCCGGCGGACCGGCGGATGTGTACCGCCTAGCGGCGGGTCTTCTGCTCCGTCAGCGCCTTCGCCGCGGCGATCGCCTGCTCGGGCGTACGGACGCCGGCACCGTCGGTGGTGCGCAGCCCCGCCGTGGAGCGGGCACCCGCAGCGATGCGGACGTTGGTCGGGTTGTCGACCCGGCCGAAGCCGAGCGGGCCGCCGATCCACGTGCCAGCCTGGGTCTGCTGGCTGTACGTCACGACCGCCGTCGATCCGAAGATCAATGCGGTGTGCGCCGAGGCGCTGTTCTCGTCCAGCAGCCACTGCGCCTCGATGCCCAGCGTGCCGCTGGTGCCCGGGGTGAGCATCAGGGGGCCGTTGAGCAGCCCCATCAGCGCACCGCCGGCGAGAGCGTCCGGCCAGTTGGTGCCGGTGGCGAGGCCGATGTGCGACGCCCCACCGAAGAACACGTAGCTGGTCAGGAGCGCGGTCTCGTAGCGCCCCGCACCAAAGAGGGGATACGCGGACGGGTCGTACGCCTCGGCGGCCGCGGCGGCGCCGCGTCCGATGCCGAAGATGACGCGGTCGGTGTTCGACAGCGAGTCCAGGAAGCCCTTGGTCGCGGTCGGCAGCTTGGCGTCGTTGGTGAGCACCACCACGGCGCTGGTTCCGCTGCCGGGAGCGCCGAAGGAGCCGGCCGCCGCACCCGCGGCGAGCGCGTCCGGGAAGTTCATCCCGGTGGCGAGCAGCACCAGGTCCGGCGTCGGGTCGATGGCCTTGGAGATCTCGACCGACGTGCCGAAGCGGTCGGCACCCGCCAGCCGCCGCACGGTGTAGCCGAGCCCCTTGACCTCGTTCTCCACCGAGGTGGAGAGGGCACCCGCGCTGCCCAGCAGGTAGACGACGCCACCCGGCGCCAGCACCCGCTGAAGCTCGGCCTTGGTGGTCGCCTCCAGGCTGGTCGACGGGGTCAGCAGCAGCGGCGCCCGCTTGGCGGCCGCCAGCGCGGAGCCACTGAGCGCGTCCGCGAAGGTGTCCGAACGGGACAGCACCACCGCGCCGGCCTGCTCCCGCGTGTCGCTAGCGTCGCTCACCGACTTCCAGTGCGACTGGGACACGGCGGCAGCGGTGCCGAACCGGGACGATCCGGCGAGCCGGACCGCGCGGTCCTTGCGCCGCGGCTGGTAGGCCGGGACGCCACCGGTGGTGGAGACCACCGTCGGGTTGGCCGCCGTCGAGCCGTCGGCCGCCGAGGTGGCCACCTGCGAGCCCTGGCTGAAGGCGATCTTCTTACCGTCCGGCGACCAGGTCGGATTGTCGTGCGAGGCGGCGTTGCTGGTCACCACCACCTCACCCTCGCCGGTCAGGTCCGAGACGATGATCTGACCGTTGCGCACGAAGGCGATCCGGTCCCCCTGGGGGGAGATCGACGGATTGGCCCCGTTGTTGTCGACCAGGGTCACCCGCTCGGCTTCGGGCCTGCTGTAGTCGTAGAGGATCACGGCGGAGGCGCCGGTCGGCAGACCGGAACCGTTGTCGGCCTGCCGCTGGAAGACGACCTTCTGACCCGGGCCGCCGTCCGGGTTGAGGTAGTGCTGGCCGTCCTCCGGCGAGAGCTGACCGCCGTAGGAGCCGGAGCTGCTGGGCGCGATCCGGACGACCCACTTGCCGCTCGAACCGGCCTTCTCGCTCCAGACGAGGCTGTTGCCGTCGCCCCGGTAGGAGGGGCTGGTGCGGGTCACCCCGTCCTCTGGCGGAGCGACGTACCACAGGTCGCCCTTGCCGTCGAAGCGGATCGACGTGATGCCGCCGTCCGGATCGATGTAGGCGGCCCGGCTGCCGTCCGGAGACCAGGAGGCGTTACCCATCGTCTCGCCGAACGGGTTGTTGAGCACGGTGCGCGATGCGTCACCGATGAACTTGATCGACGTGCTGTTGTTGCTGATCGTCAGGACCTCGCCGGAGCCCGGCAGACTGGCGTTGGCGGCCGGCGCGCCCGCGATGAGCGCGGTGGAGCCGACTGCGAGGGCCGAGGCAAGCGCGGCGGACCTGCGAAGGGAAGATGAAGGCAAGGGAACTCCCTGCTGAAAGAGAACGCCGTAGGTTTCCACCCGTCCACCGGCTGATCCGGGGCGGGGCGGCGCAGATGCGAGAACCTTAAGAGATCCTTTGCTTCCACGTCGCCCCGAGGGCGGGTCGGTCGGGTGAATTGACCATACAGAGGAGGCTCGATCGGCCGACCGGTCTGCCGGCGACGATCCGGGCCGTCCTGGGCGAACGCGTGATGTCGTCCCCGAAGGAGGACGGACGGTACATCGCATCGTCGGCGATCACAGTAGGGTCCATCCGAGCGCCCCGGGGCAGCCGGGAGAATCCGGCCGCCCCACCGGAGAGATCGCGCCTCTTTACTCGGGAGTCTCCTTTTGCTTCAACATCTCATCCGTCGCCCGGCCGTCGCGGCCGCAGTGCTCGTCGTCGGCGCGGCCGGGATCACGGTCGCGAGCCCGGCGCACGCGGCGCTGCCGAGCACCGGCGGCCGACTGACCATCGCCGACGGCAGCACCACAGTGCACGGCCAGGTACCCCTGACGACGTCCTATCCGATCGACCAGATCACCTGGTCCCCGGATGGCAGCCGGGGTGTCTTCGTCACCGACGACGGTTACGTGGCCACCGTCAGGTGGAACGACGGCGAGAACGTCTATCCCATCCTCGACCCGGACACCGACCCGACCGCCCAACGCACCGACGTGCAGTGGGTCGGCAACGGCGACCGGGTGATCTGGGCGGAGAAGACGGCCGGCAAGCCGTCGCGAATCGAGCAGAGTGTCAGCTCGTTCGGGTACCAGCCAGTCCGGGTCACTCCCGACGACGGCATGCACTACCTCAATCCGGACACCAACCTCAGCTTCCGCCTGGTCGTTCAGCGCCAGGCCGACAGCGGTGGCGCTCCGACCGGAACGCCGGAGATCGGCATCATCAACTTCGGCAACTTCCAACGGATCACCACTGACGCCAGCAACCCGTCGATCTCGCCGGACGGCACCCGGGTCGCCTTCGTCCGGTCGGACGGCACCCACCGGCAGATCTGGGTCAGCAACCTGTCCGGCGGCAACCTGGTGCAGGTCACCAGCAACCCGGTCGACCACGACAACCCGACCTGGTCCCCGAGCGGCCAGGTGATCGCCTTCAGTCAGGGCGACACGGTGGCCGAGGTCACGGCGAGCGGCAGCACCGCCGACACCCCGACCATCACCGCAAAAGCCGGCCGGCCGGCGTACCAGCCGCTGCGGCGGGACCGGGTGGTCCGGCTCTCCGGCGCCGACCGGCACACCACCGCCGTGAAGATCTCCCAGTCGCTCTGGCGGGGCGTCGGGACGATCGGTGGCCAGCAGGCGGAGGCCAGGTCGGTCGTCCTGTCCCGTTCGGACGTGTTCGCGGACGGGCTCGGCGGCGCGGCGCTGGCCGTGGCCAAGCAGGGCCCACTGCTACTCACCCCGCCCACCTCGCTCGACCCCAATGCCAAGGCGGAGATCCAGCGGATCCTCCCACCAGGGGGGACCGTCTACCTGCTCGGCAGCACCGGCGCGCTGAGCCAGAGCGTGCAGGACCAGATCAAGGCGCTCGGCTACCAGACGGTCCGGCTGGCCGGTGCCGACCGGTTCAGCACCTCCATCGCCGTCGCCAATGCCATCGACACCAGGCCCGACGTGGTGCTCACGGCGACCGGCATGGACTATCCGGACGCGCTCGCCGCGGGTGCCGCCACCGGCGGCGTCCGTGCGAACGGAAAGACGGCCGTCCTGGTGCTGACCAACAACGCCACGCTCGCGCCGGCCACGAAGACCTACCTCGACGCGCTGCCGGCCGGCACCGAGATGTACGGCATCGGCCTGTACGCGGCCCAGGCCAGCGAGGCGTACGGCTCGGTGCCGGTGGTTGGTGACAGTCGGTACGAGACAGCAGCGCTGACCGCGTGGGCTTTCTTCGGCGGCGAGAACCACGTCGGTATCGCCACCGGCAGCGACTGGCCGGACGCGCTCGCCGGTGGGGCCCTGATGGGTTCGCTGGGCGGGCCGCTGATGCTCACCCCGGGGACCAGCACCCAGCTCAGCCCGGAAGCCTCGGAGGTACTCGACGAGTTCAGCGGCTCGGTGCACACGGGGCTCATCTTCGGCAGTGAGCCGGTGGTCTGGGCAGAGCAGCAGAGCGCGGCGGGCGCGCTGCTGAGCGGCCCGGCAGGCTACCTGTCCGAGAACAACACTTCAGCCGTGCGGACCGGCCCGCCCGCTGGTGCGCGTACGGCGGCGCCCGGGCCTGCCCGGTCGGCTGCCGAGATCAAGGCGGCGGTGGTGGCCGGACAGAAGCGCCTCAGCCGGTAGACCCCAGGCACGACACAGCCCCTGCTTGGACGGGTTCGTCCGAGCAGGGGCTGTGTCGTTTCCGCTCTGCGGACTAACGCCCGATGTTGGTGGGGTTGCTCAACGAAGTCGCCCCGAGCGGCCCACCGAGCCAGGTCCCGATCTGCGTCTGCTGCGACGTGCTCACCACCGCGGACGAGCCGAAGACCAAGCCGGTGTGCACCGACCCGCTGAACTCCTTGAGCAGCGACACCCCGTGGGTCGCGAGGGTGGCGTCGGTGCCCGGGGTGAGCATCAACGGGCCACCGAGCACGCCCATCAGCGCGCCGCCGGTCAACGCATCCGGCCAGTTGGTCCCGGTGGCGAAGCCCGTGTACCGCTGGCCCTCGAAGAATTCCAGGGCGACGTCGTGTGCCGTCTCGTACCGGCTCTCGCCCCAGACGCCACGAACGTACGGACCGACCGGGTCGTAGGCGTAGGCCGCTGCCCCGCCCTGCTTCCCGATGCCGTACAGCATTCGTTGGTCCTTCGGCTGCGAGTCGAGGAACGCCTTCGTCACCGGTGGAATCACCTCGTCCCGGGTGAGCAACACCACGGCGGCCTCGTAGCGCTCGAAGCCCGCGTTGGTGGCACCGGCTGCGGCGCGCCGTCGTACAGCATGACGGCCGGCTGGCCGGTCGGCAGACCCGAACCGTTGTCGTCCTGACGCTGGAACGCCACCAGCTGGCCGGGGCCGCCATCCGGATTCAGATAGTGCTTCCCGTCCTTGGGCGAGAGCCAACTGTTGCCCAGTAGCCCTCCGACCTGCTCCGTCGCCACCCGCCAGAGGGAGCTGGCTGAGTTCTTCTCCGACCACGCGACAGCGCTACCGTCGGCCCACCAGGTCGGGCTGCCGCGTCGAACCCCGTCATCCGGCGGCGAGTTGACCGTGTAGCGGGTCGCACCATCGTTGAACCGGATACGTTTGATGCCCGCCTGCTGGTCGAGGTAGACCGCCTGGCTGCCATCCGGGGACCAGGCGGCGTCCGTGATGGTGTCCGGCGAGCTGAGGGAGGTCCGGGACGGATCCCCGTGGAACGTGATGGCGGTGCCGCCGTTACTGCTGGTCAGCACGCTGCCCGAGCCAGGGAAGCTGGCTGTCGCAGGTGTACCGCCGGTCAGCAGAACGGTCGTGGTGATTGCGAGGGCCGACGCCGCAGCGACCGGCCCCCGAATCAAAGATCGAGGCACGTGGA
This sequence comes from Micromonospora sp. NBC_00617, assembly GCF_045161355.1. NCBI lineage: Bacteria > Bacillati > Actinomycetota > Actinomycetes > Micromonosporales > Micromonosporaceae > Micromonospora > Micromonospora sp. NBC_00617. The sequence goes on from NZ_CP107751.1 coordinate 5,750,024, forward strand.
CACTCCTTGCTGGGAAGCGCGCTCACTCCGTGCGTCGTTGCTTCAGACGAGGGCGGCACGCACGGGAGACTCTAGAGCCAACGGCCGACTTCGTGGTTCCCATGATCGACGGTGCGTCGGTTACCCACCGGCACGTACCGCCGACGCCGGCTTGTCACCAGCATCGGCTCCACGATGTGGACCGCTCCCGGCTCGGCTTCGCAGGCGCGGACCCTCCTCCGGCCGAGCTGACGGCACGCCGAGGGCGGGCTGTCGACACTGGTCCTGAGGACGTATCGTGCACCTGCCGCGGCGTGCCGCAGACGTGATCGTCCGCCTGGCCCGGCCGTCCCGTCTACTTCCTCCGAGGGGATCCCCTTGCCTGGACACCAGCTCCGACGGCCGCTCGCCGCGACGATGGCACCGGTTCTCGCCACCGTTGCCGTGGCGTTCGCCGTCGCCCCGACCCCGGCCACCGCCTCCACCGGCCTCAACGCCAACCCCTTCGCGCCTACGGCCAGCAACGGCAGCAGTTCCATCACCTTCGCCGACGGTCGGGTCCTGACCAGCTCCGCCGGAGAAAAGATCAACTACGCCTCCTGGTCTCCCGACGGCAGCCGCGCCGCCTTCGTCAACCAGGAAGGCGCGATCCTCACCCTGCGCCACGACGACCCGGACGATGTCCACAAGGCGGTCTGGCCCGAGACCGACACCCAACGCCGTGACCCGCAGTGGATCAGGCGCACCGATGAACTGGTCTGGGCGGCCAAGCCGCTGGGCCGTCCCTGGCGGCTGGAGCACACCTTAAACCTGAACGGCATCGAGACCGACGCCATCACCCCGGACGACGGCTGGAACTACACGAACCCGGACAGCGACAACGCCGGTACCATCGTCGCCCAACGTCAGCAGAGTGACGGCAGCGGCAAGCCGACCGGCGTCCCGGCGATCGGGGTGGTCACCTCCCAGCGCTTCGAGGAGATCGCGACCAACGCCAGCAACCCGACCATCTCGCCGGACGGGCGCTGGGTGGCGTTCGTCCGGGACGGCCACCTCTGGAACATCAACCTCTACAGCGGGCTCGAGAACCGCGTCACGCCGGACGGCGCCAGCTACGACAACCCCCACTTCGCGCCGGGCGGCGACTTCGCGATGGCCAACCAGCGCGTGGAGGGGTCCGCCAGCCCGTCCGTGGTGAGGGTCTACGCCGTCGGGGGAATGCAGGACAAGGTCTACCCCCTCGACGGGCTCAGCGGCGTGCCGGCGTACCAGCCGCAACTCCGGGACCGCACGGTGCGGGTCGCCGGCCAGGACCGGTTCGGCACCGCGGTGGCCGCATCCCAGTCGCACTGGGGGAAGTACGACGACCCGGCCGACGTCCGACCGCGGGCCGGCGCCGTCGTGCTGTCGCGTTCCGACACGTACGCCGACGCGCTCGGCGGCTCCGCGCTCGCCGCGGCCAAGAAGGGGCCGCTGCTGCTGACCCCGCCCACCGCGCTCCAGCCGCAGACCGCCGACGAGATCCGCCGGGTGCTCCCGGCCGGTGGCACCGTCTACCTGCTCGGCAGCGAGGGTGCACTGTCCAACACCGTGCGCACCGCCGTCGAGGGTCTCGGCTTCACGGTCGTCCGACTGGCCGGCGCCGACCGCTTCGCCACCTCGATCGCGATCGCCAACGCCATCGACCCGACCCCGGAGCAGGTCCTCGTCGCGACCGGCATGAACTTCCCCGACGCGCTGGCCGCCGGGGCCGCGGCCGGATCGCGCAGCCGGCCCGGCACCGACACTTCCGCTGTGGTGGTGCTGACCAACGACGACAAGCTGCCGTCGGGGACCAGGACCTACCTCGACGCCCGTGCGGCCGGGGGCAGCCAGCTCATCGCGGTCGGCAAGCAGGCAGCCACTGCGATCGACCCGTACCTGACAATCAACTTTGCCGGCCAGGACCGGTTCGAGACCGCCCACGCCGTCAACGTCCACTTCTTCGGCAGGGGCGGCACCGTCGGTCTGGCCACCGGGATGAACTGGCCGGACGCGCTCGCCGGCGGCGCCCTGATGGCGACCCTGAACGGCCCCCTCATGCTGACCGTCGGCACCCAGGACACGCTGCACCCGAAGGCGAAGGAGTACGCCGACCTGCTCAGCGGCGCGGTTGACACCGCCGTCGTCTTCGGCTCGGCGGGCGTGGTCAGCGAGCCGCAGCCGGTCGAGCTCGGCAGCTGGATCAGCGGCCCGATGGGCAGCTCGATGGCCACCAACGGGACCTACCTGAAGTAGCGGCATCCCGCGAACGATCGGAAGGGCCCGGCGAATGTGCCGGGCCCTTTCCTCTCTCTCGGGCTCCGGCCGACGGCCCGAAGGGCAGCGCGCTGGCGTTCACGGAAACGACGTGGCCCACCGGCGAGTTCGACGATCATGAGCATTGACCACATGTCACCGATGCTTCGCTGGCTACAGAGGCCGCAGCCGCTGCCAAGCCGAAGGTGAGCGTTCAGCGGCGACGGCGACACGCGCTGTGCGGCCACGTGACTCCTGGCGGCGGTCGCTACGAAAGGACTCACTCGCGCCACACGAACGAGGCCCCAGCCAGGAACCGGTCCTGAGCTGGGGCCTCACGTTGGAGCGGGTGACGGGAATCGAACCCGCACTGTCAGCTTGGGAAGCTGATGTTCTGCCATTGAACTACACCCGCAAGCGGCACCACTGTACCTGAGTCACCGCGCCGGTGCACCCAGGTACCCCGCGCACCCGTCCCGCCACCCGCCGAGGCCGGGAGATGACGGCAGGTCGCCTCCGCGCCACCTGCACACACGAAAAAGTTTCCGCGCGGCAACACGTGTCCGTTCTCAAATGCGTCGATGGGTTGTAACGTCTGCCCCACGTTTCCAGCCACGGCGTGACACACCCCCTGCCGCGCCGTTAGAAAGAGGTGGGCCCATGGGACCTCGTCCCAACCTGCTGACCCGGCGTGTCGCCGGCGTCGCGTCGACGACCCTCGCGCTGCTGCTGAGCACGGCGGCGGTGGGCGTAGTTCCGGCTGCCTCGGCATTCTCCGCGGCGCCGAGCGGCGCCTGCGCGGAGCCGGCCGACAGCCACGCCAACGCCCGGGTGAAGCCCGGCGCCGGGGCCAAGCACGAGCCGAACGAGCTGACCGCGAAGCAGGTCCGCGAGCGCGACGCCGACCTGGCGGCGTCGTTGCGCGAGCGCGCCAACTTCCGGGCCGGCGCCGGCGCCACGACGCTGGCCACCGTCACCATCCCGGTGGTGGTGCACGTGATCCAGCGGGACAGCACCCGGGCCGGCGGCAACATCCCGGATTCGATGATCACCTCGCAGATCAGCGTGCTCAACCAGGCCTACGCGGGCGGCACGGGCGGCGCGGCCACCGCGTTCGCCTTCCGGCTCGACAAGATCAACCGAGTAACGAACCCGTCCTGGTACCCGATCGTCGACGGCTCGTCGGCGGAGCGGTCGATGAAGTCGTCGCTGCGGGTGGGCGGCAAGAGCACCCTCAACATCTACCTCGGTGAGCTGAGCGACGACCTGCTGGGCTGGGCGACCTTCCCGCAGCGCAAGCTCAGCAGCATGGACGGCGTGGTCGTGCTGAACGAGTCCCTGCCGGGCGGCAGCGCCACCAACTACAACCAGGGCGACACCGGCACCCACGAGATCGGTCACTGGCTGAACCTCTACCACACCTTCCAGGGTGGCTGCGGCGGCTCCGGTGACGGCGTCAGCGACACCCCGGCCGAGGCGTCGCCGGCGTACCAGTGCCCGACCGGACGGGACACCTGCTCGGCGACCGGCCTGGACCCGATCACCAACTTCATGGACTACACCTACGACTCGTGCATGTACCAGTTCACCCCGGGACAGGCGAGCCGCATGCTGACCGCGTGGAACGCGTACCGCGCGGCGTAGCTCTCCTCGCGTACATCTGGTGCCGGCTTCGTCGCGACGGAGCCGGCACCGGCGTTTTGGTGGACAAGAGGGTCGTGGTCAGGCGGCCGTGCACTGCACGTCACGGCTGCGGCGGGCCGGGCGCGTCTGCGGTACGGCGACAGGCGCGGCCGGTGCGGGCGGGGCTTGCGGGTCCAGCCAGACCCGCACGGCCGGGCGGCTCGGGGTGACACCCGGGACGCCGGCGGCGTGCTGCTCGCGACGGGTCAACATCGCCACGTCGACGGTGAACTCGAACAGCCGCCAGTCGACCTGCGGCTCGGCCCGGGCGCTCTGCGCCAGTCGGGCCACCTGAACCGGGTCGGTGACCGGCCAGGCGTGGCCCGCCACGTACGCCTCGTCGTCGCTCTCCTCCGGAGGGAACGAGTGCAGCGCGTAGCGGCCGTCCCGTTCGAGGTCGCGGCGCTTCGGCGAGTCGATGATGAAGCAGAAGAGACCCTCGTCGGTGATGACCGGGGAGACCGGATGGACCCGGGGCCCGCCGTCGGCGCGGACCGTGGCCAGGTAGCCGAAGCCCGGCCCGTACTGCTGCAGGAGAACGCGGATCCCGTCGGCGAGGCGGGGCTCGTCGGCGGCGAATTCGGACCAGGAAGCCATGCCGGCATTCTATCGAACAAATGTACGAGCAGCGACCTCGACGCGCTGGTCACCGGCACCGAATCCGGCCGGTCCGGCCGACGCGGCTATGGTGGTCCGATGCTGCTCTCCGACCGCGACCTGGTCACCGAGATCAAGGCCGGCACGCTGGGCCTGGAGCCTTTCGAGCCCACTCTGGTTCAACCGTCCAGCATCGACGTACGACTCGACCGGCTGTTCCGGGTCTTCAACAACCATCTCTACACCCACATCGACCCGGCCATGCAGCAGGACGACCTGACCTCGATGGTCGAGGTGCCCGACGGCGAGCCGTTCGTGCTGCACCCGGGGGAGTTCGTGCTCGCCTCGACGATGGAAGTGATCTCGCTCGGCGACCAGCTCGCCGGCCGGCTGGAGGGAAAGAGCTCACTGGGCCGCCTCGGCCTGCTCACCCACTCCACCGCCGGGTTCATCGACCCGGGCTTCTCCGGTCACGTGACGCTGGAGCTGTCCAACGTGGCGAACCTCCCGATCACCCTCTGGCCGGGAATGAAGATCGGCCAGCTCTGCATCTTCCGGCTCTCCTCGCCGGCCGAGCACCCGTACGGCTCGGTGGTCTACGGCTCGCGCTACCAGGGGCAGCGCGGCCCGACCCCGAGCCGCGCCTGGCAGCACTGGCGTACCTGGCCGACCCGCTGAAGCCAGTCGTCGGGCATTGCACCCACCGGCTGTTAATAAGGGGCCCCTTCTATACCGGAGGCGTTAATAAGGGGCCCCTCCTTACATCTCAGCCGGGGCGGCCGTAGCTGTGGATCGGCCCGTCGTCGACCTTCTTCATCTTGATGGGCTGACCGGCCTGGGAGGCGTGCACCACCCAGCCATTGCCGACGTACATGCCGACATGGTGGATGTCGCTGTAGTAGAAGACCAGGTCACCGGGGCGCAGATCGCCCCTGCTGACGTTCTTGGTCACCCGGCTCTGCGCGGCGGCGTTGTGCGGCAGCGACACGCCGGCCTTCGCCCACGCGGCGAGCATCAGCCCGGAACAGTCGTACGAGTTCGGACCCTCGGCGCCCCACACGTACGGCTTGCCGATCTGGGCGCAGGCGAACTTGACCGCCGTGCCCGCGCCGCCGCCCGGGTAGCTGGCCGGGCAGGGCGCCGGACGCAGCGGACCGCCGCCGCCGTTGCCGTACACCTTGAGGCGCAGCTTCTGCAGCCGGTCGATCTCGTCGTTGATCTGCTTCTTCTTCGCCGCCAGCTGCGCCTCGGTCCGGGTCAGCTGGGCCACCATCTCGTCGAGCGGCGCCTTCTGCCGGGCCAGCTCGTCGCGGAGATCAGCGACCTGCCGAACGTCCTGCTGCTGGTTGTGGGCGAACCGGTCGAGCATCTCGAGCTGCCCGACCATCTCGCCGGGCGACCGGCTGCCGAGCATCGTGTTGACGGTCGACAGGTTCTCGCCCATGTACGCGCGCACGGCCAGCGCGCTGACCTTGTCCATCGCGGCGTCGACCTGGCGCTCCAGGGGCGCGATGCGGGCGGCGAGCGCGTCGGCCTGCTTGCGCTTGACGGCCAGGTCCGCGCGGGTGGCGTTGTGCCGTTCGATGACCGGTTCGAGCTTGTTCCAGTCGGCGTCGATCTGGCTCTCGATCTCGGCGACGGACGGGTCCGCGTGGGCCGCCGTGGCGCTGCCCGTCAGGACGACGGCAACGCCGACCAGGGCGGCGAGGGCGGTGGTGAAGCGGGACCAGCGTGGACGCGGCACGGTCGACGTCGGGTCGGCCGAGGCCGACCGTTCGGACGACGGCCGCGGGGCATGGAGGGCCACCGGGGTTCCGCACTCCTTCTTCCTGACCGCCTACCGGGTTAGCTGACGGGTTCGGGCGGGAAGTTGACGCCCTACCGCACTGGCTGCGGATTCACCCCGGGGGAACCTGGGTCCCCGGCTCGCTCGAAAGCGACTCGGCGGTGTCGGTCCGTTACCGCCCGGGATGGGCAGACCTGCTACCGGGCCGACAAATGACCAGAGTAGAGACGGCCGTTACCGATCCGCAACCCGTTCGGCCGTGACACTCCGTACCGGTTGGAGGGGATCACCGAGCGTGTGTGAAGGTTTCTTTCGACGCAGTTTTATATATGGAAAGGTATTGACGCGGACTCCCGACCGGCGCGAAGGTGACCACGCAGTTACCAGTCAAATCTAGGGGGTTCGATGGAACGTCCAACCCTGTCCGCCGGCCGGCGCGCATCGCTCGCGGTCGCGGTGGTCATCGCCACGGCCGCCGTACCGCTGACCGCCGGCCCCGCCTCCGCCGCACCTGCCGCCGACCGTCAGCAGCAGTACGCCGCCGCATCGACCGAGTACGGCGTGCCGACCGCCGTGCTGCTCGGGGTCTCCTACCTGGAGTCCCGCTGGGACAGCAACGCCGGCACCCCGAGCACCAGCGGCGGCTACGGACCGATGCACCTGACCGATGCCCGCCACGTGGCCGCCCTACCCGCGCGCGGCCACCACGACGCCGGCACCGAGGATCCGCGCGGCGACGACTCCCGTGCCGTCCTGGCACCCGCACCGGCCACGGATCCCGCGCCGCCCACCGCCGCGATGCAGACCGTCGACGCCGCCGCCGCGCTGACCGGCGCCACCCCCGAGGCGCTGCGCAGCGACGCGACGACCAACATCCGGGGCGGCGCGGCGCTGCTGGCCGCGTACCAACGGGAGGTGGGTGCCCCGGTCGGTGCCGGCACCGACCCCGCCACCTGGTACGGCGCGGTGGCCCGCTACGCCGGCGCGGACAGCGCCGACGCCGCGGCGACCTTCGCCGACGAGGTCTTCACCACCATCGGCGCCGGCGAGTCCCGCGTGACCGACGACGGCCAGCGGGTGACGTTGCCGGCCCGTGCGGTCCAACCCCAGCGGTCCTGGTTGGACCGGCTGGGCCTGCGACGACTCGCCCACCCGGACGGGCTGGAGTGCCCGCGGACCGTCTCCTGTGAGTGGATCCCGGCACCCTACGAGGCGTTCGGTGACGGCGACTACGGCAACCACGATCTCTCCGACCGGCCCGCCCGGCAGAAGATCGAGTACATCGTCATCCACGACACCGAGGCGAGTTGGGCGACCACCCTGAAACTCGTCCAGGACCCGACCTACGTGAGCTGGCACTACTCGCTGCGCTCGGTGGACGGGCACATCGCCCAGCACGTCAAGACCAAGGACGTCGCCTGGCACGCCGGCAACTGGTACGTCAACGCGAAGTCGATCGGCCTGGAACACGAGGGCTTCGCCGCACAGGGCACCTGGTACACCGAGGCGATGTACCGGACCTCGGCGAAGCTCGTCCGGCACCTCGCGCTGCGGTACGGCATCCCGCTGGACCGCCAGCACATCATCGGCCACGACAACGTGCCCGGCACCATCGCGTCGACCGTGCGCGGGATGCACTGGGACCCGGGGCCGTACTGGGACTGGACGCACTACTTCGACCTGCTGCACGCACCGCGACTGGACACCGGCACCCCGGCCACCGGGCTGGTCCGGATCGACCCCGACTACGCGACCAACCGACCGGCGTTCACCGGTTGCGTCACCCCCGCAACGCCGTGCGCGCCGCGCGGCTCCTCGTCGGTGGTGCTGCACACCGCGCCGTCCGCGGACGCGCCGCTGGTCAACGACATCGGGCTCCGCCCGGACGGCACCCCGAACACGATGGACGTGTCGGACCACGGGGCCCGGGCCTCCGCCGGCCAGACGTACGCCCTGGCCCGGCGCCACGGCGACTGGACGGCCATCTGGTACCTCGGGCAACGCGCCTGGTTCCACAACCCGGCGTCCGCGCCGACCGCCACCTGGACCGTGGGTGTGGTGGCCACCCCGAAGGCCGGCCGGGCCACCATCGGGGTGTACGGGCGGGCGTACCCGGAGCAGGCGGCCTACCCGGCCGGCGTGCCCTACCAGACGATCTCACCGCTGCAGTACACGCTGGCCGCCGGTCAGCGCTACGCCGTCGGCGCGGTGCTGGCCGGCGAGTACTACCGGGCCAGCACCTTCGACGGCTCCTCGCCCGGCGACTGGACGGTGATCCGGGGCGAGAAGCGGTACGCGCAGATCCAGTTCGGCCACCGCATCATGTACGTCGACCTCGCCGACGTGCAGTTGCTGCCGTCCCCGGTGGGCGCACCCCGCTGAGAGACCACGACGGCCCCCGGTCGGGTGACCGGGGGCCGTCGTCGTGCCTGTGGGGATCAGCCGGGTCTGCGGAACCCGGCGACCGGCATGGTGTTGATGCTGGACACCTGCACCGGTTTGCCGGCCCGGGGGGCGTGCACCATCTGGTTGTTGCCCAGATACAGCCCGACATGACTCAGGCCGGAGAAGAAGAAGACCAGGTCACCGGGGCGGGCGTCGGCTCGTGAGACGGCCTTACCCTCGTTCCACTGGTCGCCCGTGTGGTGGGTCAGGTAGATCCCGGCCGACTTGTAGGCGTACTGGGTCAGCCCCGAGCAGTCGAACGAGTTCGGGCCGGTGGCGCCCCAGACGTACGGATCGCCGACCTGCTGGCAGGCGGTCTTGATCGCCTTCTGGGCGGCCACGGCGAGCACACCGTTGATGGTCGGGCAGCCGACGGTCTTGACCGTGGTCTTGGGCATCGACGCCTCAAGCTGCTTGATCTCGACGTCGATCTGCTTCTTCTTGGCCGCCAGCTCGTTCTGCTGCTTGGTCTGGGTGACGATCAACGCGTCGAGCTTCTGCTTCTCGTTGTCGTACTTGGCCCGCACGGCCAGCACGCCCTCGACCTGCTTGCGCTCCTGCGCGGCCAGCCGGTCGAGGAGGGTGAGCTGCTCGGTGAGCGTGTCCGGCTTGGCGCTGACCAGCAGCGCGCCGATCTCCTGCGACGGGCCCGACATGTAGTAGCGGGACGCGAGGTCACCGACCCGGTTGAGCGCCAACTCGCTCTGCAGGGCCAGCGGCTCGATCTTCTTCTGCAGGTCGGACGACTTCTTCCGGTTGACCTTCAGCTGCGCCCGCACCTTGTTGTACTGCTCGATGGTGGGCTCCAGCTGCTCCCACTTCTTGTCGATCTGCGCCTCGATCTCGTCGACCGTGGGCTCGGCCTGGGCCGGCACGGCGAGCATTCCGGCGCCGACCGCGGCAGCGGCGACCAGCACGAGCAGACGGTGGGCGACCCGACGCAGACCGCCCGGCCGAACGGACAGTCCCGGGGCGTGACGATGAGGGGGCATGGTTGCCACCGGCACCGACTCCTTTGCAACCGACCGCCGGGCGCCTCGCGTGAGGGAAGGGCCGAGGCAGACGACCCACAGCGGTCGGTGCCCCACATTAGGGAAGCGTTGGGCCGGAATCAAGGCGAGCCGAGCCACCGTCACTGTCGCGCAACCTCTTGCACACCAAGGGTGTTGGTCAATTAGCCAACGATTGCGGTCAATACATCGTCGAGCGTGACCACACCGAGCGGACGCCGACCGTCGCTGACCAGCACCATGTGTCGCCGTTCGCGGCGCATGGCCAGCAGCAGATCCGCCAGCGTACGTTCCGGCGGCACCACCGCCAGCGGTCGGTACACCTGGGCCGGCACCGGCGCCCGACGACCCTGCCCGGCGTACCCGAGCACGTCCTTGACGTGCACGAAGCCCAGTACACGCCGGGTGGACCGCTGCACCACCGGGAACCGGGACCGGCCGGTCCTGGTCGCCAGCACCTCCAGCGACGCCGGGGAGACGTCCTCAGCCACCGTGACCACCGTCGACCACGGCTGCAACGCGTCCGCAGCCGTCCGGGTGTGCAGGGCCAGGGCCCCGGTGATGCGGGCGTGCTCCTCGGCGTCGAGCAGCCCCTCCGTACGCGCCTGCGACACCAGCCCAGCCAATTCCTCGGCCGTGAACACCGTCTTCACGGCCTCGGTCGCCTCGATCCGCCAGAACGCCAGCACCCGGCGGGCCGCCCACTTCATCGCCAGCAGCAACGGCTTGGTGGCCACGCAGAAGGCCAGCATGGCCGGACCCAGCCAGAGCGCGGAGACCTCCGGACCGGCCAGCGTGATGTTCTTCGGCACCATCTCGCCGACCACCGTGTGCAGGAAGACGACGATGCCGAGCGCCAGCACGAACGCCACCGGGTGCACCGCGCGCTCGGGCAGGCCGACGGCGTGAAACGGCGACTCCAGCAGATGGGCCAGCGCCGGCTCGGCGATCGCCCCGAGGCCCAGCGAGCAGACCGTGATGCCGAGCTGCGCGCCGGCGATCATCAACGGGATCTGGTTCATCGCCGACAGCGCCCAGCGGGCCCGCTTCGAACCGATCGCCAGGGGTTCGATCACCGTCCGCCGGGACGCGATCAGCGCGAACTCGCTCCCCACGAAGAACCCGTTGCCGAGCAGCAACAGCACGGTCACCAGCAGCTCAGTCATCGGTGTCCGGCTCTGCCGGTCGCAGCACCCGGACCTGCTCGATCCGGTGCCGCTCCACCTCCACCACGGTGAACTCCCAGCCGTCCGCGTCGACGGTCTCGCCAGCCAGCGGGATGTGCCCCAGTCGCGCCAGCAGGAAGCCGGCCAACGTCTCGTACGGCCCCTCGGGCAGCCGGAAGCCCGTCTGCTCGGCCAACTCGTCGGAGCGCAGCACCCCGTCGACCAGCACCGTGCGCTCCCCGCCCGGCACGGTCAGCTCGACCGGCCCGGTGTCGTCCACACTGGCCGGGTCGAACTCGTCGGCGATCTCCCCGACCAATTCCTCGACCAGGTCCTCGATCGTCACCACGCCGTCGGTGCCGCCGTACTCGTCGACCACGATGGCCAGGTCGGCCCCGGCCGCCTTCAACGCCGCCAGCACGCCGTCCAGGTCCAGGCTCTCCGGCACGTACACCGGCTCCCGGGCCACCGACCCGACCATGGTCGACGCCCGCGCGGCCAACGGCACGCCCAGCGCGTCCGGCACGCCGGCCACACCGGTGACCAGGTCCAGGGTTTCCTCGTACACCGGGAAGCGGGTCCGTCCGGTCCGCCGGGACTCCTCGAGCAGCTCAGCCACGGTGGCGGTGGCACGCAGCGCCACCACGTCGACCCGCGGCGTCATCGCCTCGGCCGCCCGCTTGTCGCCGAACCGGATGGTGCGGCGCAGCAGCATCGCCGTGTCCGTCGGCAGCGCGCCCGCGCGGGCCGAGATGGCGGCCAGCAGGCCCAGCTCCTCCGGTGAGCGGGCGCTGGCCAGTTCCTCCTGCGGCTCCACGCCGAGCGCCCGGACCAGCCGGTTCGCCGAGCCGTTCAGGCCCCGGATCACCCAGCCGAACGTCCGGGAGAAGGTGTGCATCGGCCCGGCGGTGGCCAGCGCGGCGGGCATCGGTCGGGCCAGCGCCGCGTTCTTGGGCACCAACTCGCCGAAGAGCATGGAGATGAGCGTGGCGAGAGCCAGCGCCAGGAACGGGGTGAAACGCTCGGTGCTGTCCCCGGCGACCGGGCGCAGCAGCGGGGTGAAGATCCGGGCCAGGGCGGGCTCGGCCAGGTAGCCGGTGAGCAGCGCCGTGATGGTGATGCCGAGCTGCGCCCCGGAGAGCTGGAAGGACAGCTCACGCAGCGCGGTGCGGACCGTCAGGGCGGCCTGGTCGCCGGCGGCGGCCCGGCGGTCGATCTCCGCCCGGTCCACCGTGACCAGGGCGAACTCGGCCGCGACGAAGAACGCGTTGCCGGCGGTCAGCGCAACGAAGCCGACCAGCGGCAGCAGCGTGGTCAAGAGCAGGCCGTCGATGTCGCCTCACCTCGGCGAGATTCTTGCACGACGGCGGCGGCCCCTGGAGGGGCCACCGCCGTCGATGTTCAGATCCGAGGTGTATGCGCCTCAGCCGGCGACCGGCGCGGACTCCTTGTCGCCCCGCGGCTGCTCCGGCTTGACCGAGCGCAGCAGGACGCTCGCCACGTCGATCACCTCGACCTGCTCGCCGGCACCCTTGCCGTTGACCCCGTCGTTGAGCATCGTCGAGCAGAACGGACAACCGACGGCGACGGTCTTCGCCCCGGTGGCCATGGCCTCCTCGACCCGGTCCACGTTGATCCGCTTGCCGATCTTCTCCTCCATCCACATCCGGGCGCCGCCGGCGCCGCAGCAGAAGGAGCGCTCGCTGTTGCGCGGCATCTCGGTGATCTCGCCCTCGATGGCGTCCCCGAGGACCTCGCGAGGGGCCGCGAAGATCCGGTTGTGCCGGCCCAGGTAGCAGGGGTCGTGGTACGTCACGCCGCCGTCGACGGGCTGCACCGGCGTCAGCTTGCCGGTGGACACCAGGTGGGCCAGCAGCTGGGTGTGGTGGACCACCTCGAACTCGCCGCCGAGCTGACCGTACTCGTTGCCCAGGGTGTTGAAGCAGTGCGGACAGGTCGCGACGATCTTGCGCTTGGCCTTCTCCCGACCCTCGAACGCCTCGTTCAGCGTCTCCACGTTCTGCTGGGCGAGCATCTGGAAGACGAACTCGTTGCCGATCCGCCGCGCCGGGTCACCGGAGCAGGTCTCGCCCTCGCCGAGGATCGCGAACTTCACGCCGGCCTCGTTGAGCAGCGTCGCCACCGCGCGGGTGGTCTTCTTGGCCCGGTCCTCGAACGCGCCGGCGCAGCCGACCCAGAACAGGTACTCGAAGTCGTCCACCTCGCCGACCCGGGGCACCTCGAAGTCCAAGCCCTTGGTCCAGTCCTCGCGGGTGTTCTGCGGGGCGCCCCACGGGTTGCCCTTGTTCTCCAGGTTGCGCAGCATCACGCCGGCCTCGGAGGGGAAGCTCGACTCGATCAGCACCTGGTAGCGGCGCATGTCGACGATGTGGTCGACGTGCTCGATGTCCACCGGGCACTGCTCGACGCAGGCCCCGCAGGTGGTGCAGGACCAGAGGACGTCCGGGTCGATGACACCGCCCTCCTCCGCGGTGCCGATCAACGGCTTGTCGGCCTCGGCCAGGGCCAGCACGTCCAGGTGCGCGAGCTGCGCCTGGGTGGCCTTCTCCTCGCCGGTCAGGTCCTTGCCGCCACCGGCCAGCAGGTAGGGCGCCTTGGCGTACGCGTGGTCGCGCAGGCTCAGCACGAGCAGCTTGGGCGACAGCGGCTTGCCGGTGTTCCAGGCCGGGCACTGCGACTGACAGCGACCGCACTCGGTGCAGGTGCTGAAGTCCAGCAGGCCCTTCCAGCTGAACTGCTCGACGTGGGCGACGCCGAACTGGTCCTTCTCCGGGTCGGCCTCCTCGAAGTCGAGCGGCTTGCCCTGGCTCGTCATCGGGCGCAGCGCGCCGAGGCCGGAACCGGCCGACTTGGCCGGCTCGCGCTTGAAGAAGATGTTGGGGAAGGCCAGGAAGCGGTGCCAGGCGACGCCCATGGTGACGTTCAGCGAGATGACGATCAGCCAGGTCATCGAGATGGCGATCTTGATCAGCGCGGCGACGCTGGCCCCGTCCGACCAGTCGGGCAGCACCGCGCCGACGGCGTGGCTGACCGGGGTGGCCCAGAACGGGTACTCGAAATGGTCGGTGGCGACCTTGAAGCCGCGGATCACCAATCCGAAGATCAGGACCAGCAGCACGATCCACTCGACGAAGTAGCCCTGCCACATGGTCGATCCGGTGAACCGGGACCGCCCGCCCGGCCGGTTCGGCCGGTTGCGGAGCCGGATCGCCATCAGCACCAGGATGCCGACCAGGCCCAGCACGGTGATGACCTCGGTGGCCAGGCCGAAGATCGTCCAGTTCCCGATGATCGGCAGGCCGCCGGTCGGGGTGACCACCTCGAAGTACGCCTCGAGCACCAGCAGCGACAGCACGATGAAGCCGACCATCACGAACCAGTGCGCGGCACCCACCACGCCCCACTTGAGCATGCGGGTGTGACCAGCGGTCTCCACCAGCATCTTCCTGGTGCGGGCGCCCTTGTCGGCGAACCGCTCCGGAGCGGGTTGCCCCAGCCGGATGACGGCCGTCATCTTCATGACCGCGCGCACCGCCAGCCACACCGCCACGGCGGTGATGCCGGCCGCGAGGATCGTGGTGACGATCTGGACGCTGCCCATCGAGTTGGCCTCCCCGGTCTGCTGCCTGTCGAGCGGTTCAGCAACCGGGACCGGAGCAGGACGAAGCCAGCGTCGCGCCGCTGCCACACCTGCGACCGGACCGGTCGATGACCTCGCTCCGCTCGGTCATGCAGTGCAGCCTACGCGCAAGGTTACCCAGCAGTAACGTGAGTCATCTCGCAGTAGGCCACGCTGCCTGCGGACACCATAGGGTGCCCCGCCCGGTCTCGCCGGGCAGGGGCGTGGCGGGTGACCTGGATCCTTCGGCGCGGCGGCGCCCAAGCCAGGCCCAGCGTCAGCGTCAGCGGGAGAGGCTCAGCGCCAGCGCGAGAGCAGCACCAGCGACGCGACCATCGCGCCGAAGCCGACCGCGAGGTTCCAGTAGTGCCACGAGGCGACCGGGTACTCCTGCTCGGAGAGGTAGTAGACGACCAGCCAGCCGATGCCCGCGACGATCAGGGCGACCGCGGTGACCGGCAGCCACACCGGGCTAGGCTTGCGCGACGCCGCCGTCGTCGTCGGACGGACGTCCGTCGGCGGGGTGTACACCTTCTTCTTGCGGACCTGAGACTTGGGCACGGCGCTCTCCAGAGGGGGTGACGACCTCGTCCGGCCTGACAACCGGACGCGGAGGCGACGGTTCATGGCCAATAATGTTCGACAGCTAGCGTAGTCCCGAACGGCCGCCTGGACCACGAATGGGGTCAGGCAGGTACATGGAGTGACCGAAAAGGGCGGGACTGTTCGCATCCCCGGCCCGGCCGGCACGAACCGATCCCCGACACGCGGAAGGAACGCTCGGTGGAGTACACATCCGGCGCCGCCTCCTGGCAGAAGGTCCTCCGACGGGCCGTCGCCGGGCTGCTGCCCCGGCGGCCACGCCAGCGGCGCCCCGGCTGGTCGATCGGCGTGCCCCTGATCGCCGCCGCGGCGGGGCTGCTCTTCACCACCACCGCGACCACGGCGGGCGGCACCGCTCTCCGGGAGGACCGACGGCCCCAGCTCAACCAGCTCATCGAGGAACGCGAGCAGCAGGTCGAGGCGAGCGAACGTCGCGCTGCCACCCTGCGCGACGAGGTCCAGCAACGCACCGACACACTCGCCGACTCGGACGCCCCGATCAAGGCCCAGCAGGCCCGCGCCCAGGGCAGCCTCAAGGCGGCCGGGTTCACCGCCGTCACCGGCACAGCCGTGACTGTCGAGCTGAACGACGCGCCCCAGCACGACAACGAGGCACACTCCGACGCCACCAACGACGACCTGGTCGTACACCAGGGCGACGTACAGGCCGTGGTCAACGCGCTCTGGGCAGGTGGAGCGGAGGCCATGTCAATCATGAACGTCCGCGTGCTCGCAACCAGCGCGGTACGCTGCGTCGGTAACACCCTGCTGCTCCACGGTCGGGTGTACTCCCCACCGTTCAAGATCGTAGCAATCGGCGATCCCGCTGCCCTCCAGCAGGCCCTCGCCAGCTCTGAGGGAGTCCGGTTGTTCAAGGACGCAGTCGACGACTACCAACTCGGCTACAAGGAGTCCGTCTCCACGGTGACCATCAAGGCCTTCGAGGACTCGACCGCGCTGCGCTCGGCGACGGTGCCCAGGTGAGCAGCCCGGACGACCGCCGCGACGGGCGACACCGGGATCAGGCGGACGACCCGACCGCCTTCCTGCCCAAGGTCGACCGACCCGAGCCGACGCCGGAGCGACCCGAGCCGACGCCGGGCCGGGCGCGGACCGGCAACTGGCCCGAGCCGGTGCTGCCCAGCCGGTCACGGGCGCCCCGTCCGGCGGCAGCTCCCGAGCCGCCGAGCGCCGCCGGCCCGCCCCCGGCCGACCGCTCCGCCCCGCCGCAGGTGGGCCGTCCCGGCTCCGGCCCGCGCGCCGACCACCCGGCCCCGCCCAGCGCCGGCCGGCCCGACCCGCAGCGCGCTGCACACCACCCGCGCCCGGCGGCGCCGCCGCCCTGGCCCGGCGCCGCGGCGACCGGCCCAGCTCCGCACGGCGGGTCCGGCCAGCCCCCCGCCGCCGCTCCCGGCCGACCGACCGCGTCCCCCTCGCAGGGGCCGGTCCGGCCGGCTGACCCGGGCAACGACCCCACGCGCGTCCCAGCGCCCGGCGCCGCGCCGACCCCCCCGGCGACCGCCAGCGGCCCGGTCGGCGCCTCGACTCCTCCCGGCGGTGCGACCCAGTCCGGTGGCGATGCGCCGACCGCGTTCCTCCCGAAGGTTGGCGCGGGTCCCGCACGCCCGAGCAGCGCGGCGGGCGCCCCGGTCTCTCCAACCGGGCCGGGCCGTCCCGCCGACCCGAATGCCACCGCCCTCATCCCCGCCGTACCGTCCGGGCCGGCGCCCCGGCCTCCGGCCATGGACTCCACGGCGCTGATGGGCGCCGTCCCCCGTACGTCGACGCCGGATGAGCCGGCCAGCGCGGACGACAGCGCCGGCGAGCCTCCCCGACCCCGTCGGGGCGAGCGGGTGATCCAACTCCGGCCGCACCAGACCGGCGAGGGCTACAAGAGCGTCTACTCGGAGCTCACCCGCCCGTCGCTCGCCTCCCGGCTGCGCACCGGCATCCGCGTCACCGGCGAGGTGCTGATCACCTTCGGCCTGGTGGTGCTGCTCTTCGCCGGCTACGAGATCTGGGGCAAGTCGGCCATCGTCGACGCCCACCAGAACGACCTCAGCAACGAGCTCGCCCAGGTCTGGGGTCCCAACGACGACCCCACGGTCGCCCCGTCAGCCGCCCCGAGCGCCAAGCCGTCCCCGCCGGTGCACGGCAAGCCGATCGCGGGCCTCTACATCCCCAAGCTCGACAAGAACTGGGTGGTGGTCGAGGGGGTCACCCAGAAGGACATCCGATACGCTCCGGGTCACTACCCGACCAGCGCGCTGCCCGGCCAGATCGGCAACTTCTCCGTCGCCGGCCACCGTAACCGGGCCACGTTCTGGCGACTGGACGAGCTGGACGAGGGCGATCCGATCGTGGTCGAGGGCAAGACCGACTGGTACGTCTATCGCGTGTCGCAGACCCGGATCGTCAAGCCCACGCAGGTCGAGGTGGTGGCACCCGTGCCCGGCGAGCCGAGCAAGAAGGCGACCAAGCGGATGCTCACGCTGACCACCTGCAACCCGAAGTTCGACAACTACCAGCGCCTGATCATCCACGCCGAGTTGGACCGGACCCAGCCCAAGTCGGCGGGCCGCCCGGCGGAGCTGGGGGGCTGACCCGATGTACGCCTTCATCTGGCGCAAGTTCCCGTTCGGCCTGGCCGGCAAGCTGATCGGTTCGGTGCTGCTCGCGGCCGCCACGGTGGCCCTGCTCTGGTACGTGGCCTTCCCGTGGGCCGAGCCGCTGCTGCCCTTCGACGACGTGCAGGTCACCCAGGACTCGGGCGTCCCCGGCGACACGGGCGGCGGAGACGCGGTGACCGGGGATACCCCCACCGGCGACGAGCACGAGCTGCCGTACGACACCGACCAGAACAACTCCGCGCCGCCCTCCCCGAGCAGGTGACCATGCGCGTTCTGGTGATCGACAACTACGACTCTTTTGTGTTCAACCTGGTGCAGTACCTGGGCCAGCTCGGCGTGGACTGCGACGTCCGCCGCAACGACGAGATCGACGTCGCCGAGGTCGGCCGGGTGGGCGCGGCAGGCATCCTGCTCTCACCCGGGCCGGGGAGCCCCGACCGCGCCGGCATCTGCCCGGACGTCATCCGCGAGTACGCGGGCGAGCTGCCGATCTTCGGCGTCTGCCTCGGCCACCAGGCCATCGGCGAGGCCTTCGGGGCGACCGTGACCCGGGCCCCCGAGTTGTTGCACGGCAAGACCTCCGAGGTGCGGCACCACTCGGTCGGCGTGCTCGCCGGCCTGCCCGACCCCTTCACCGCCACCCGCTACCACTCGCTCGCCGTGCTCCCCGAGACGCTGCCCGACGAGCTGGAGGTCACCGGCTGGACCGGCTCCGGTGTGGTGATGGCGATGCGGCACCGGACCCTGCCCATCGAGGGCGTGCAGTTCCACCCGGAGTCGGTGCTCACCGAGGGCGGTCACCTGATGCTCGCCAACTGGCTGGCCGGTTGCGGCCACCCGGAGGCGCTGGAGCGTGCCCCCGCGCTGGCCGCCGAGGTCGACGCCCGGCGACTCGCTGCCTTCGCCACCGCGTAGACCGGCACCGGCCGGTCAGCTTCGCAGGGCGTCCCGCACGGCGGGGCTCACCGACGACCGGACCGCGGGCGGCCGGTCGCGCACCGCGTCCCAGGCCGCCTTGCCGCTGGCGACGTAGTCGCGGGCCGCCTTGCGGGCGAGCAGACCGCGCCCGCAACCATCGCAGCGGGCGGCCACCCCGTCGACGTCGAGGCCGAGGTGTCGACAGAGCGTCACCGCCCGGGACAGGTGATACGACTGCGTCACGACCAGTGCGCGCTCGACGCCGTACACGTCTTTCGCGCGGGCGCAGCTGTCGTACGTGTCCAGGCCGAACGGGTCCGCCACCAGCCGCCGGGGATCCACGCCGAGCTTCTCGGTCAGATACGCGGTCATCACCGTCGGCTCGTCGCCGGAGGTGCCGCCCCCGTCGCCGGAGACCAGCACCACCCGGGCCCGCCCGGTACGCACCAGCTCGGCGGCGGTCTCCAGGCGGCCGACCAGCCGTTCGCCCGGCTGCCGCCCGTCCGCAGTCACGGCGGTACCCAGGACGATCACGACGTCGGCAGCGGGAGCGTCCGCCTCGCCGTACGTGTGCCCGCGCGCTCGGAACGTCGTCCACAGCCACGGGACGCTGCTCAGGACGAGCACGACCACGCCCACGGCAACCCCGCGCAGCAGATGCCGACGCCACCGGCCCGTCCTCGGACGATCGACGGCGGAGCCCGGCCGGAGGCTCCGCACCCAGGCGCGGACGGCTACTCCTCGGAGAGCCGGACCGGCGGCGGGAAGATCGGCTGGCCGGAGCCACCGCCGCTGCCCGGCGTCGTCGGCGTGCCGCTCGGCGTCGGCGTCGCCGTCGCCGGCGGACTGGCCGTCTCCTCGACCTCCTTCGGCTGGCTCACCTTGATGGTCACCTTGGTGCGGCTCGCCTTCAGCTCCTTGGCGTTCGGGCTCTGGTCGGTGACCTTGCCAGCCTGGTCCGCCGGTACCTCCGGGCCAGGCTGGACGCTCACCACGAAGCCGGCGTTGCGCAGGTTGCGGGTGGCCTCGTCCACGTTCAGCCCGACGACGTCCGGCACCTCACGGACGTTGCCCTTCGACACCTCGAGGACCACCTTCGTGCCCTCGGGCACCTTCTGGCCCTCCGGCGGGCTGACCTTGACGACGATGCCCTCGCTCTCCGGGCTGTCGACCGGCTTGATCGTGGCGCCGAGATTCACCTCCTTGAGGCGAGCGACGGCGCTCTCCTCCTTGCTGCCCTCAAGGCCGGGCGGGACAGCCACGTCGGGCTTGCCGCCACAGAGCTGGATGGTGACCGTGCTGGCCCGCTTCAGGCGAGCGTTCGGCTGCGGGTTCTGGCCGACCACCGTGCCCTCGGCGCAGGTGCTGTTCAGGACCGGCTCGCCGACCACCGGATTGAGCTCGGCTTTGTTGATCTCGGCGAACGCGACGTCCCGCGTCTTTCCGGCGAGGGTGGGGACCGACTTCAGGTCCTTGCCCTGCTGCTGATTCCACAGCAGGGCGGCGACCAGGGCGATCACCGCCAGCACGCCGACCGCGCTGAACAGGGCGATCAGCCAGGAGGACGCCTTGCGCTGACGCGGATCGCCGACCCGGGCCGGAATCTGCCGGGTCTGCGGGCCGGAGGCGGCGGGCGGGTAGCCGCCACCGCCGCCGGCGGGGGCCATCGCCACCGTCTCGGCCTCGCGCAGCACCGGAGTGGCCAGCACCGGCCGGCCGGCGGCGGCGCGCAGCAGGTCGGCCCGCATCTCGCCGGCGCTCTGGTAGCGGTTGAGCGGGTTCTTCGACAGCGCCTTGAGCACGATCGCGTCGACCGCCGGGGTGACGTCCGGGTTGATGTCGCTCGGCGTCGGCGGAGTCTCCCGCACGTGCTGGTACGCGACGCTGACCGGGCTGTCCCCGACGAACGGCGGGTGCCCGCAGACCAGCTCGAAGAGGACGCAGCCGGCCGCGTACACGTCGGAGCGGGCGTCCACGGCCTCACCGCGCGCCTGCTCGGGCGACAGGTACTGAGCTGTGCCGATCACCGCGCTGGTCTGCGTCATGGTGGTCGCACCGCTGGCCAGCGCCCGGGCGATGCCGAAGTCCATCACCTTGACCTGGCCGGTCTGGGTGAGCATGACGTTGCCCGGCTTGATGTCCCGGTGGATGATGCCGTGCCGGTGGCTGAACTCCAGCGCCGCGCACATGTCGGCGCAGATCTCCAGCGCACGGCGCGGCTGCAGGCGGCCCTCGGCCCCGAGGACCTCCTTCAACGTCCGTCCGTTGACGAACTCCATGACGATGAAGGGCAGCGTCTCGCCGGTCGGCGCGGTCTCCTCGCCGGTGTCGTAGACCGCCACGATCGCCGGGTGGTTGAGCGATGCGGCGTTCTGCGCCTCCCGGCGGAAGCGCATCTGGAACGTCGCGTCCCGGGCGAGGTCGGTGCGGAGCATCTTGATCGCGACGTCCCGACCGAGCCGGAGGTCGCGACCGCGGTGCACCTCGGCCATGCCGCCGTAGCCGAGCAGCTCGCCGACCTGGTACCTGCCACCGAGCAGGCGGGCCTGCGCTGTCATCGCGTCTGTCGTCCTTCGCTCGTCGTCGTCCCGCCGTCATCCGGCCGGAGTCGTACCTCACGACGGTACGACGTCCGGGTCGCATCGTCGCGTCCGTCGAGCCGCAGCGCGCCGGACGTCACGGTCTGTGGAGCTGCCCCGGCCGCACCGGCCTGCGACTGCTTCCGCAGGTTGTAGGAAATCACGCCGGAGCAGAGTAGGACCAGTAAGGCCAGCAGGACGGCGAGGAGCACCATCCCGGGTCGCGACCCGCGGGGCTCGGGCGCCGGCAGCGCCGGGCCGGCCTGCCGGGCGTACGCCGGTGGGTGTTCCTGCCGGGTCGGTGCCGGCGGCACCGCCGCGGCGCCGCGCGGGTAGCCGGCCGCAGCGACCGGCGGGCGGGCGTGCGGTACGGCCGGTGCGACAGCGGTCGGGCGGGGCTGCTGGGCCGGCGCGACAGTCGTCGGGCGCTGCCCGACGGGAGGCTGCCGGTGCGGGGCGGCCGGCGGGCGGAGCTGCTGCGCCTGCGGCACCTGGGCGCGGCCGGGAGCGGCGGGTGAGGACGGCACCCCGGAGATGGGCGCGGAGTGACCGCCGGCCCGGGCCTGCTGAGACAGCGCGGCCTTGAGCTGTCGGGCCACCCCGGCGAGCGCGGCGGCGCTCGGCCAGCGGGCGGCCGGATCCTTGGCCAGCGCTCGTTCCACCACCGCCCGGACCTGCGGCGGGATGTCGGACGGCAGCGGCCGGGGCGTTTCCCGGACGTGCCGCATCGCGATGTCGAGCGGGTTGTCGCCCTCGAACGGTCGCCGGCCGGCGAGGCACTGGTAGGCGACCACGCCGAGCGCGTACACGTCGGACGCCGGGGTGGCCACCTGACCGGTGGCCTGCTCCGGGGAGATGTACGAGGCGGTGCCGAGCACCGAGCCGGCGGCGGTGAGCTGGCCGACGATGTCGGAGCGGGCGATGCCGAAGTCGGTCAGCACCAGCGTGCCGTTCGGCCGGACCAGCAGGTTGCCCGGCTTCACGTCGCGGTGCACGATGCCCTTCTCGTGCGCGGCGTGCAGCGCGTCGGCGGCCTGCGCGACCAGCGCCATCGTCCGGGCCGGGGTGAGTCGACCGACCCGGCTCAGCGTGGACGACAGGGCGTCGCCCTCGACGTACTCCATGACCAGGAAGGCGATCTGCTGGTCGTTGCCGAAGTCGTAGACGTCCACCACGCCGGGGTGGTTGATGGTCGCCATGGTCCGGGCCTCGCCCCGGAACCGCTCGGCGAAGTCGGGGTCGTCGAGCAGCGCGGGGAGCAGGCTCTTCACCGCGACCGTCCGGCCGAGCACCTGGTCGGTGCCACGCCAGACGTCGCCCATGCCGCCGCTGGCGATCCGCTCGTCGAGGCGGTAGCGGTTGCCGAGCTGGACGCCGGGGCTGAGCATGTCAGCGGCCCCCGGGATCGGCGATGGCGGCCCGCATGATCTGGCCGCCGATCCGGGCCGCCTCGGCACTGCCGCCGCTGCCGGCCTGCTCCAGCACGACACACACCGCGGAGACCGGGTTGCCGTTCTTGTCCAGCGCGAAACCGATGAACCAGCCGTGGTCGGGCCGGTCCGGGGCGGACTGCGCGGTGCCCGTCTTGCCGCCGACGGTGTAGCCGCTGATCGCCGCCTTCTGGCCGGTGCCCTTCTGGACCACGCTGACCATCATCTCGCGTAGGTCGCCGGCGACCGGACCGCTGATCGGCTGACGCAGCTCCCGCGCCTTGGCGGTGTAGTAGCTGGTGGTCCGGTCCGGGGCGAGCAGCTGCCGGACCAGGTACGGCCGCATCTGGCTGCCGCCGTTGGCGACCGACCCGGCGATCATCGCGCCCTGCAGCGGCGTCATCCGGACGTTGTTCTGGCCGATCGAGGACTGGGCCAGTGCGGCCGGGTCGGTGCTGCCGTCCGGGTTCTGCATGTCGCCGGTCCGGCTGGCCGCCGTGCGCAGACCACCCTCGCCGAGCTGGCCGACGGTGAGGTCCTCCTGCTCGAAGCCGAACTGGCGGGCCTTCTCCTTGACCTTGTCGGCGCCGAGCCGCACACCGAGCTGCGCGAAGCCGGTGTTGCAGGACTCGGTGACCGCCTCCAGCAGGGTGACCTGCGGTTCGGGGCAGATCGACGGGACGGCGTTGCGGATCGGGCTGCCCGAGGTGGGCGGGGTGTAGCTGGAGCCGGCCGGGATGGGGGTCGTCTTGGTGACGCCGTTCTCCAGTGCCGCCGCGGCGACCACGATCTTGAAAGTGGAGCCCGGGGGCAGCGTCTCGGACAGGGCGCGGTTCTTCAGCGGACCGTCCGGGTTCTGCTCCAGCTTGTTGATCTCCGCCGAAGCCTCGGTCGTGTTGTGGCTGACGAGGGGGTTCGGATCGAAGCTGGGCATGGAGACCAGTGCCTGCACCGCGCCGGAACGCGGGTCGATGGCGATCGCCGCGCCCCTCTTCGCACCCACCTGGTTGTTGCGCATCTGGTCGTACGCCACGTCCTGCGCCCGCTTCGAGAGCGTGAGCAGCACGTTGCCGCCACCGGTCTCGTCGCCGGTGAACATGTCCTTGAACCGGTCGCCGATCAACTGGTCGCTGGTGCCGGCCAGGAAGTCGTTCTCCACCTGCTCGATGCCGGTGTCGGCCAGGTTGACCGGCTTGTAGCCGAGCACGTGGGCGTACTTGGCGCCGCCCGGGTAGATGCGCTGGAACTTCAGCTTGCCGGTGGTCTCCTTGCTGGTGGCCAACGCGGTGCCGCCGGCCTCGATGTTGCCGCGCTTGCGCTTGTAGTCGGCGACCTGGACCCGGCCGTTGTAGTCGCTGGTGCGGTACTCGTCGGCCTTGTACGCCTGAATCCAGTTGAGGTTGGCGAAGAGCAGACCGAACAGGACCATGACGACGACGCCGACACGGCGCAGGGGTGCGTTCACGGCTTGATCACCTCCGTGGGAGCACCATGCAACTGCTCGGGCGGCCCGCCCGCCGGCCGGGTCGCCTTGCCGGCACCGCCGGTCACCGGCCGTCGGGCCCCGTCGGAGACCCGCAACAGGACCGCGATGAGCAGCCAGTTGGCCATCAGCGACGAACCACCGGCGGACAGGAACGGGGTGGTCTGGCCGGTCAGCGGAATGAGCTTGCTGATGCCGCCGACGATCACGAAGACCTGCAGGCCCAGAGTGAAGGCGAGACCGCCGGCGAGCAGCTTGCCGAACGAGTCGCGGACCGCGAGGGCGGCGCGCAGGCCCCGCTCCACGATCAGCAGGTAGACCACCAGCAGCGCGGAGAGGCCGAACAGGCCGATCTCCTCACCGATGCCGGCGAAGATGAAGTCGTTCTGCACCTCGGGCAGGATGTCCGGTTGACCACCGCCCGGCCCGGCGCCGAAGAGCCCGCCCGTACCGAGGGCGAGCAGGCCCTGGACGAGCTGGTAGCCCTTGGCGTGCGGATCGGCGAACGGATCCAGCCAGATCTCGGCACGCAGGTAGAAGTTGGCGAACGGCCCACCGACGGTCGAGCCGAGGACGTAGGCGAGGTAGGCGCCGCCGAAGAAGAGGACCAGGCCGATGAGCAGCCAACTGACCCGTTCGGTGGCGATGTAGAGCGTCACCACGAACATGCCGAAGTAGAGCAGCGAGGTGCCCAGGTCCTTCTCGAAGACCAACACCAGGAGGCTGATCAGCCAGACCACGACCACCGGGCCGAGGTCCCGCCCGCGCGGGAAGTCGATACCGAGGAACCGCCGGCTGGCCAGCGAGAGCACCTCACGCTTGCGCACCAGGTAGTACGCGAAGAAGACCAGCAGCGCCAGCTTGGCGAACTCACCCGGCTGGAGCGAGAAGCCGCCGACCCGGATCCACAGCTTGGCGCCGTTGATCTCCGAGATGCTGCTGGGCAGCACCGCCGGGAGCATCACCAGCACGATGCCGGCAAGCCCCAGGGTGTACGCGTACCGGGAGACCGAACGGTGGTCACGCATGATGGCGAGCAGACCCGCGGCGAGGATCACCGAGACGAGCGTCCACGCGAGCTGCCGGCCGCCGATGCCGGCGAAGGTGGCCAGATCCTCCCGGTCGACCGGGGCGGCCTCGCCCAGGTCGATCCGGCGCAGGAAGCCCACCCCGAGGCCGTTGAGCAGGGCCACCGCCGGCAGCAGAGCCGGGTCGGCGAACGGGGCAAGGAATCGGATGACCAGGTGCAGGCCGAGGAAGACCGCGCCGAGCGCGGCGGCGGGCATCCAGAAGTCCGGGGTGACCGTGTCCAGAAGGTTCGCCTCGACGGTCGCCATGTACGCGGCCACCAGCACCATGGCCAGCAGCAGCAGGGACAGCTCGGCGTTGCGTCGGGACCGGGCCAGACGTACGCCGGACTCCCCGCCCGTGGTGGCGGGCGAGGGTGCCGGTGTGGCCGCTACGGTCACGGGTGGAGTCCTTGGGATCTCAGCCGACGCTCACTCGGGAGACCGGCAGCCGGCCGGGTCGAGCGCCGGCGAGGCCGAGTCGGAGGGCGTGGCGTCGGGTGTGGTGGTCGGATCGGTCCCGCCGGCGGTGGCCGCGTTGGTCGGGCTCGCGGTGACGACCCCGTTCACCGACGCGCCGGGGCTGGGGCTGGCGTTCGGCGTCGGGGACGTCGCGGGCGGGGTCGGGGGCGGGGTGGGCGTCGGCGTGCCGGTCACCGCGCCCGTGTCGGGCGGGCAGATCGGCTTCAGGTTGGGGTTGGTCGGGGTGTCGCTGGTCAGCTCGGCGAGCTGGCGCTCGGCGTCCGGCTCGTTCTTGGCCCGGATGCCCACCTTGACCGTGTCCTGAGCGGCGACGGTGAGGTCGTCCAACCGGGTGCCGCTGGTGCGGTGCACGGTCGAGAGGTCCATCCCGGCGATCTGCCCCTGGATGCCACGGAAGACGGCGACCTGCCCCTCCTCGGTGGCGCCCACGTAGTACTGGCGTTGGGTGTACGTCCAGCCGCCGAAGGCCGCACCACCGACGATCACCAACAGGGCCAGCGCCATCGCGGCGGTCCGCACCGGCCGGCGCTTCGGCCGCTCCGGCTCGTCGTCCGACGCGTTGGGCTCCTCGGGCGCGGCGGGACGCGGCGCGGAGAGCGCGGAGGCCCGGGCGGCCGGGGTGGAGTCGTCGGCGGAGGTGGCCATGCCCCGGTCCCGGGCGGCGGCGCCGCCGACGATCGGGGTGGCCTCGACGATGTCGTGGTCGGTGGCGTCGGCGATGATCACGGTGATGTTGTCCGGACCGCCGCCGCGCAGCGCGAGCTGCACCAGCCGCTCGACGCACTGCTGCGGGTCGGTGTACTCCCGCAGGGTCTCGCCGATGGTCTCGGCGCTCACCACGCCGGAGAGGCCGTCGCTGCAGATCAGGTATCGGTCGCCGGGCAGCACCTGGCGCACCGAGTACTCCGGGTCGATGTCCCGGCCGTCCAGGGCCCGGGTCAGCAGCGACCGCTGCGGGTGGCTGCTCGCCTCCTCGGCGCTGATGCGGCCCTCGTCGACGAGCATCTGGACGTACGTGTCGTCCTTGGTGATCTGGGCGAACTCACCGTTGCGCAGCAGATAGGCCCGCGAGTCGCCGATGTGGACCATCCCCAGCTTGCTGCCGGAGAAGAGGGTCGCCGTCAGCGTGGTGCCCATCCCCTCCAACTGCGGGTTGGCGTCCACCGTGTCGCGGAGCTGTTGGTTGGCGGTGCCCACGGCCGAACGCAACGCGTCGACGAGAGCGTCCCCTGGGACGTCCTCGTCGAGCGGCGCCATGGCACCGATGACGATGTTGCTGGCGACGTCACCGGCGGCCATGCCGCCCATGCCGTCGGCAACGGCGAGTAGCCGCGGCCCGGCGTAGACGGAGTCTTGATTGCCGTCACGGATCAGACCGCGGTCGCTGTGGGCCGCATAGCGCAGGGTCAGAGTCATGGCCGTAATTCGAGGGAAGTGCGGCCGATCCGGATCGGCACGCCGAGGGGTACGGGGGTTGGTCCGGTGACCTTAGCGCGATCTAGGTACGTGCCGTTAGTCGAGCCGAGGTCCTCGACGAACCACTGACCCTCGCGCGGCACGAGTCTCGCGTGCCGCGCGGAGGCGTAGTCGTCGGTGATGACCAGGGTGGAGTCCTCGGCCCGACCGATGGTGATCTGCGCTTCACCGAGGGTGATGCGGGTGCCGGCCAGCTGACCTGCCGTGACCACCAACTGGTGGGCCGCCCTGCCCCGCTTCACCTTCGCCGGTTTGGCCGCCTGCCCCGTCGAGGCGCCAACCGCGCGTGGTGCCGCCACCAGGCGACCGGACCGGGCCCCCGCGAAGAGATCCCGACGGATCACGCCGACCACTGTGAACACGAAGATCCACAGCAGGATCAGGAACCCGAACCGGGCAACGGTGATGACCAGTGCCGGCAAGGCGGCTCAGCCGTCCACGCGGAAGGTCAGCGTCGTGGTGCCGAGCTGGACCATGTCACCCGGGTTGAGGGCGACGGCGGAGACCCGCTGCCCGTTGACCATGGTGCCGTTGGTGGAGCCCAGATCGGTCAGCACAACCTGGCCGCCATCAAAATCCAGCCGGGCGTGTCGCCGGGAGATGCCGACGTCGGGCAGGCGCAGGTTCGCCTGGTCGCCGCGACCGATCACCGTCGACCCCATCTGGAGCGGGTAGGTGCGGCCGTCACCGGAGACCAGCCGCACGTTGCGGCCGCCACCGTGCCCGGGCGGCGGGCCGTAGCCGCCACCCTGGTCGTACGCGGGGTAGGCGGGCGGGCCGGCGTCGTAGCCGGGTGCCGACACGGGGGCGACCTCGCCGCCGGTGTAGACCTCGGCGGTGACCCGGAACATCCCCGTGTCCAGGCCCTCGCCCCGCTCGATCTCGACGATCACGTCGCCGTAGACCGTCCAGGCCTGCTCGCCGATGAACTCCGCCTGCGACTGGGCCAACTCCTGGGCCAGCGCGGCGGCGTACGGCGCCAGACGACTGTGGTCGAACGGCGAGAGATCGATCACGTAGCGGTTGGGCACCAACGTGCGCCCACCGGCCAGGATCGCCTTGTGCGCCTCGGCCTCCCGCTGCATGGCGTTGAGGATCTCCACGGGGTGGACCACCCCTTTGAAGACCTTGGCGAAGGCCCCCTCGACCAGGCCTTCCAGACGCTTCTCGAAGCGTTGCAGCACGCTCACCGGCTCCTCCTCGGGTCCCGAGGACATGATGGTATCCGGCCGGCGCGCGCGCAGCTCACACGCCGCTCGGCCGGCTGCTCCTGGCCCGTTCGGAAGGACCGGGACCGCCGTGCTAATCTTTCGTCCGCCACGAACGGTAACCGCTCGTGGCGAGCGTCTGGGACAGCGTAGTATTCCCGGGGCCTGTTGGAGACAGCGGGTCCGGGGCGAGTACAGTGTCCCGGGTCGTGCCACGGGGATGTGGCGGAATGGCAGACGCGCACGGTTCAGGTCCGTGTGCCCGAAAGGGCGTGGGGGTTCAACTCCCCCCATCCCCACCAAAAGACGAGGGCTCCGCGAATCGCGGGGCCCTTCCGTCATATCGGGGCGGGCCGGGCGTCACGCTATGCTCCGATGGTTTCTGCCTCCGATGGACCAGGAGTGGCGTGTGAGTGTCGCGTTGGTGACCGGGTCGGGCGGTCTGATCGGCTCCGAGGCGGTCCGGCACTTCGCCGGCCTCGGTCTGGACGTCGTCGGCATCGACAACGACATGCGTCGGTACTTCTTCGGCGAGGACGGCTCCACCTCGTGGAGCCTGGAACGGCTCGGCCGTGACCTGGGTAACTCCTACACCCACTTCGCTGTGGACATCCGGGACCGGGACGGTCTGGAGCAGGTGTTCAAGAAGTACGGCTCGGACATCGCCGTGGTGATCCACAGCGCGGCCCAGCCGAGCCACGACTGGGCCGCCAAGGAGCCGTACACGGACTTCGACGTGAACGCCGGGGGCACGCTCAACATCCTGGAGAACACCCGCCGCCACGCGATCGACGCGCCGTTCATCCACTGCTCGACCAACAAGGTCTACGGCGACCGGCCCAACAGCCTGCCGCTGACCGAGCTGGAGACCCGGTACGAGCTGCCCGAGGACCACCGCTGGTACCAGGGCATCACCGAGGAGATGTCGATCGACCACTCGCTGCACTCGGTCTTCGGCGCCTCCAAGGTCGCCGCGGACGTGATGGTGCAGGAGTACGGCCGCTACTTCGACATGAAGACCGCCTGTTTCCGGGGCGGCACCCTGACCGGCCCGGCCCACTCGGCCGCCGAGCTGCACGGGTTCCTGGCCTACCTGATGCGCTGCGTGATGGAAGGCCGGACGTACAACCTGTTCGGCTACAAGGGCAAGATGGTCCGCGACGCGATCCACTCCCACGACGTGCTGACCGCGTTCGAGGCGTTCTTCCGGTCGCCCCGCTCCGCCGAGGTCTACAACCTCGGCGGCGGCCGGCACTCGAACACCTCGCACATCGAGGCGTTCGCGATCGCCCAGGAGATCACCGGCCGCGAGGCGCAGATCAACTACGTCGAGCAGAACCGCACCGGCGACCACCAGTGGTACGTGAGCAGCATGGCCCGGTTCGAGGAGCAGTACCCGGAGTGGAAGATCACGTACGACGTGCCGACGATCCTGCGGGAGATCTACGAGGCCAACGTGGACAAGTGGGTGCCACAGTCATGACGGCCAAGACCAAGCGCAACGTGCTCGGCGTCCTCGTCGACGCCACCGACTACACCACGGCGACCGACGCGGTGGTGACCGCGGCGCACGAGCGGCGGCCACTCGCGCTGACCGCGTTGGCCGTGCACGGCGTGATGACCGGTGTGCTGGACCCCGCGCACAACGCCCGGCTCAACTCCTTCGACGTGGTCACCCCGGACGGACAGCCGGTGCGCTGGGCGCTCAACCTGCTGCACCACGCCGGGCTCACCGACCGCGTCTACGGGCCGACGCTGACCCTGCACGTGCTCTCCCGCTTCGCCGACGAGGGGCTGCCGGTCTACCTGTACGGCTCGACCGAGGAGACGTTGGCCAAGCTGATCCCGGCGCTGGAGCGGATGTTCCCCGCGCTGAAGATCGCCGGTGTGGAGCCGTCGAAGTTCCGTGCGGTCCAGCCGGGTGAGGACGCCGAGATCGCCGACCGGATCCGGTCCAGCGGCGCCCGGCTCGTCCTGGTCGGGCTCGGCTGCCCGCGCCAGGAGGTCTTCACGTACGCCATGCGCCCGCTGCTCGACATGCCGCTGATGGCGGTCGGCGCGGCCTTCGACTACCACGCCGGGCTGCTGCGCCAGCCCCCGCCGTGGATGCAGCGCGCCGGCCTGGAGTGGTTCTGGCGGCTCGGTCTGGAGCCGAAACGACTCTGGCGCCGCTATGTGATCCTCAACCCCGCCTACCTGACCCGGCTCGCCGGTCAGAAGACCGGTCTGTGGAAGGCCCGCCCGCCGGCCCCGGCCACCGAGCGGCCGGCCACCTTCGCGGTCTGACCCCCGATCCCGTACGACACGAGGCCCCACCCGGACAGCCGGGTGGGGCCTCGCTCGTGAGGGCCGGTCAGACGGTCAGGGTCCAGCTGTTGAGGTAGCCGGTGTCGGCCGAGTAGATGTCGCGCACCTGGAGTCGCCAGGTGCCGTCGGCGGCCTCCCCGGACACGTTCGCGATCTGGGTGACCCAGTCGACGCCGGCGATCACACCGGCGTTGGTGCCACTGCCGGAGCAGTTCAGCACCCGTACGCCGACCAGCTGGACGCCCTTGGCCACCCCGTACGAGGATCCGCCGACGGTGCCGGCGACGTGCGTGCCGTGCCCGTTGCAGTCGTCGGCCGACCCGCCGTCCACGGCGTCGTAGCCGGAGGTCGCCTGGCCGCCCAAGTCGTTGTGGCTGAAGCGGATGCCGGTGTCGATGATGTAGGCGTGCACGTTGCTCGCCGTGTTGGGGTAGGTGTAGGAGCTGTCCGGCGGCAGGTTGCGCTGGTCGATGCGGTCCAGGCCCCAGGAGGGCGGGTTGGCCTGCGTTCCGGAGATCGACACGGTGTGGTTCTGCTCGACGTACGCGACGGCCGGGTCGGCGGCGATCCGTGCCGCCGCGCCCGCGCTGACGGTGACTTCGAAGCCACGCAGCGCCGTCCCGTAGGTGCGGGCGACCTTTCCGCCGTGCCGTCCGGTCAGCCGCTGTGCGGTGTCACCGACCCATCTCCCTACCTCCCTCCGACCGGCGGCGAAGCGCGACCACCGGCACCACACTGATCGACACTTGCCGATCGAGCCGAGAGTAGATCGATGAGGCCGGGCAGATGAACATGTCGAAACGTCCATCAGGTTGATGGGATGTCCCCTACGGGCCCGGCTTCCGGGGGCAACGGGGGTCCAACCCGGATTCGCCGCGCTCGGAGACGGGAAAGACTCTCCGACATGGAGAGTCAGCTCACCATCCTGTTGCCGGTCGCCGCCGTCTGGCTGGCCGCCGGGGTCCTGGCCGATCGACTGCCCCGGCTGCGCGACGCGCGTGCGCTTCGTCGGCGTACCGGATGGTTGCTGGCGCTCGCGCTGGCGGGCGTGGCGCTGGTCGCGGCCGTGTCCATCGGCGGGCTGCTGAGCGCCGGCACCGCGCCGCTCGACCGGGCCGCCGCCGGGCTCACCCTCGCCACCGGGCCGGCGCTCGTGGTGGCCGTCTGCTCCGTACGACGGATCCGTCGCCTGCGGGCCGGGGCCGGCGCGTTCGACACCGCACCGGGGACACCCGCCCCGCACGGGCTGCGCGCCGCCGCGGCACACCCGCTCATCGGGTTGCCGGTGCAGGTGACCGCCCTCGCGACGGTGCCGGCGGTGATCGCGGCGGCCGGCGCGGACCTCGGCGCCGAGCCCGGAGTCACCGGGCCGGCGATCACCGTCGGCGCGCTCGCGGTGGCGGCGATCGGTGTCCGGCACGCGCTGCGACACAGCCGGCTCACCGAGCGGGCTCAGCCCGCCGCGCCCCGGTCAGCGCGAGCGGCTGGACCCCTGCACGTATAGCAGCTCAAGGATCGCCCGGGTTGCCTCGAACCAGCGGTCCAGCCAGCCCGGCGGCGGGATGCTGCCCTTCGGTGGCAGTTCCAGCAGCAGGCCGCGCAGCAGCGGGTGGTCGGCCAGCGAACCGGTCGGCTCCAGCGGCCAGCCGGTCGGCGGAAACGACGGCTCGACCAGCGGGTTCGGGTCCAGCGAGGGCAGCGAGAGCGGCGCGTCGGCCGTGTCCGGGTTCGCCGCCTCCCGCCCGGTCAGCTCCTGGTCGGTCGAGACCACCTCGGTCAGTACGGTGTCCCGACGCGCTCCGCGGTACTTGCCGCCGAACCGTTCCGGCTTGCCCGGACCGTTGGTGAGGTTCTCTGAACCGATCGTCGTCATCCGTCTCGCCTACCTCGCTCGGGTGCGGGTCGATGCGGCGGGTCGTCGACCAGCGCCGTACCGACGGGTTCAACGAGGCGGACCCGCTGTGGCGACGGGAATCCCGGCGGAACATCGCTGGGCCCGGCGGTCGGCTCCGGGTCGGCGGCGCTCCGGGACACGGCGAGACCCCGCCCGGTCAGGACCGGGCGGGGACCTCGACTGCTCACTCGGTCAGACCGAGCCCAACACACCATCTCTGGTGCCGGCGACGAAGGCGTGCCAGTCGCCGGGAGCGAAGACCAGGGCCGGGCCGGCCTTGTCCTTCGAGTCCCGCACTCCGACCGCCCCGGTCACGTACGCCACCTCCACACAGTTGTCGCAGTTCGGCCCGCTCTTCGAGCTCTTGAACCACGTCGCCTGCGTCAGGTCCACGGGGAACCCCTTGGTCGCCATTTCGGCTCCTCTGCCAGTTTTGCGATGTGTGCGACGGACTCCTCTGGACGAATGGCCGCAGCGCGGATGTGATCGAAGATGAAGCTGTACTTCTGCAGTTCGTCGCTCTTCTCAAGGAAGAGCCCACCCGTGGCGTTCTCCGCGTACACGACATCCGGATCACCGGGCTCGGGGAAACTGAGGATCGTGAAGGTCCCGTCCATGCCGGCGTGCGCACCCACCTCGAAGGGGAGGATCTGGAGCGTCACGTTCGGCAACTCGGCCACCTCGACCAACCGCCTGAGTTGGCCACGCATCACCTCGTCCCCGCCCACCGGCCGACTTACCACCGCCTCATCGAGCACCACCCACAGATCGACCGGATCGTCCTGGGTCAACAACGACTGACGGCCCAGACGGACACGCACCCTCTGGTGTACCTGATCGGCCGTGAAGTCCGGACGGGCGGCGCGGATCATCGCCCCGGCGTACTCCTCGGTCTCCAACAGGCCCGGAACGACCTGCTGTTCGTACGCCCGGATCGAACTCGCCGCCGCCTCCAGCCCGACGTACGCACCGACCAGCACCGTGCTGTACGGGTGCCACCAGCCCTTCTGCCGCGCCTCCCGGGCGATCTGAACGAGTTCGTCGCTCTCGGCACCCACGACGCCGTAGATCCTCAGCATGTCCCGCACGTCGCGCGGGGTGGCCGTGGTGTGCCCCGTCTCGATCCGGGAGACCTTGGACGCCGAGCACTCCAACTGCTCGGCGACAACCTCTATGGTGATGCCGGCCGACTCCCGCTGCCGGCGCAACTCGGCGCCGAGCCGCCGCCGTCGGATCGTCGGGCTTCGCCGCTCACTCATTGCGCGGCCTCGGTGTTTCTGGTCCTCGCCGCTGGTTGCTCGACCCCACTCTCGGGCTACCTCCGGTCGACGCGCCACTGGCTGCCGCTCACCGGGGGCGCGACCGTCGACCGGCGAGCGTTCGCGACGAGGGGTGGTGCCGGTCATCGGCCGGCCGCGACGGGCGAAACCGGCCCTCAGTGTGCCGTCCGTACGCCGATGGCTTCAAGCTCCGCTTTGCGTGGCGGACTCACGTATCGGCAAAAGTCGACGTGCAACTTGCATGAAGCACGTCGCTGATGCAGTCTGTCCGTATGGCACGGATCACTCAGCGTCTCCGTCCGCTCTCCGGGTGTGGTGATCCCACCGACCCCGGACGGCCGGGCGGTACGCGGGCCGGGCCGGTGCCACTGAGACCTGCGCCGGGGTGATGACCCCACCGCTGCAAGCCAGCTGACTGCGGCGGTGGGCGCGGTTCCCGGAAGCAGTCAGGTGATGGTCGGGTGGCGGCACGCCACCAGCGGGTACGGCCCGACCACCATCACGCACCAACCGGTCCATGAGACGCGATCCCGTCACCGGGCCGAGACATCCCAGACCAGTCACCCGCCGGCACGACGCCGGCTCTCCCTCCCCAGGAGCCCATGTGCTTCCCCGCTCCGGTGACGTTCTGCACGTGACTCGCGCGGCGAGTGTCCAGTTCCTCAGGCCGATCATGTTCCGGGTGATCCGGGTGCTCGACTGGCCGACCTACGACGGTTGGCTCTGGCTCGACGGCTACGAGCTCAACGCCGCCGGCGATGCCGTCAGTCGACGGTCGATCTTCGTACAGCGGGAAGGGCTGCAACAGGTGCAGGCCGCACCGGAGCCCCGCCCGCACACCGTACGGCCCCGACGACCCGTCTCTCGTACGCCGGTCAGAGTCGGCTGACCAGCGCGAACCGCCGCGGGTAGGCGTGCTGTCGCCATAGAATCGGTACGCCCACCCCGGCACGTTCCACCGCACGTCCAGGACCCTGAGCCTGGGATGGTCATGGTCAATCAGCCCGCCGTGCGGCGGCACCACCGCTCCCGTATCACCTACGCTCTCGGACTGCTCGCCCTCCTCGGCGCCGTGACCACCATGGTGGTCCTGGTCCGCGACCCGGCGTTGTCGTCCACCCGGCTGGCCGTTCCGGTGCCGGCTCCAGAGATCACCGTGGTCGACTCCGACCCGCCGACCGGCGAACCCGGCTGGATCAGCGTCGACGCCCCCGACGGACGCGTCGGAGCGGCCGACCCGGCCGCCGGGGCCGGCGCGGGCGGTCAGTCCGACGGACAGCAGGAACTCACCGAGGCCGCGCCGGCCGAGCACACCGCCACGGACGTCCGCCGCTCGCTGTTCTGGTCCGGGATCTTCGGCCTCACCATCTCGCTCGCCGGCCTCGGCCTCGTCGGCACCCGCCGCCGGATGTGGTGAACATCGGTCACGGCGTGGTCGTCACCGTCGGGCTCGGGCTGGTCGGGCTGGCTGCGGTCGAGGGCCGCGCCTGTGAGATCACCAGCAGCACCTCCTCGTCGGTCCGCACCGTCGCGCCGGCCTCCGGATCGGTGCTGACCACCGTCCCCGGCGGCAGCTCGGACGCGCGGTACACCACTCGGTAGCTCAGGCCGAGCCGGTCCAGCAACCCTTCGGCGGTGGCCTGCGCCAGGCCGGTCAGCGGCGGCACCGGTATCTGCGCCTCCTCGGTGGTGGCCGCCGGCCTGCTCGGCGTCGCGCTGCTGGGCGCCGCCGAGGTCGGGGCGCTGCTGCTCGGCGCGGCGGTGGCACTGGGCGGCGGGACAGACGGCGTCGCCGGGTCGTCGGAGTCGTCGTCCCGGGCGTTGAGCACCACCCACAGAGCCGCCCCGAGCAGCCCGGCGAGCAGCAGAGCGAGCACGCCCCAGAGGATCGGCAGCCACCAACGCCGGTCACTCTGCTCCTCGACGTACCAGTCCGCGGCCGGTTCGGCCGGTCGGGGCGCGCGCACCTCGGCCCGCCCGGACCACGGCGGCGTCGTCGACCGCTCCACCGGCATCCGCGCCGTCCGGTCACCCGACGGCCCCGAGGCAGCCCGGTCGATCGGCATCGTCTCGTCCGACGAGCCACCACGACCACCCGAAGCAGCCCGATCGATCGGCATCGTCTCGTCCGGCGACGCGGTGCGGTCCGGCGGCTGCGGCCGGTTGCCGCCGGAGGGCGGCAGGGGGCGCGTGCGGTCGTCCTCAGGCTCCCCGGCGGGCGGCTCCTGGCGGTCGTCGCTCATCGCACGTCCTTTCCCGAACCGGGCGGGCGCCGTGGCCCTCGACCGTCAACCTAACCGCCCGCGTCGACATCGGCCGGTATAGGTGGCGCGAACCGCGTGCCGCCGTCGGGTCAGGTGGTGTCCGACGGGCCAGGCCGGGTGGGTCGACGCCGGGCAGCGGTGCGGGTCAGAGGGTGGGTTTCGCGTTCGGCTGGCTCGGCGGGGCCGCCGCCCCGCACCAGATGCTCACCTCGTCGTTCCAGCGGGCCGGGCCGCCCTCGGCCGGCTCCTGCCGGCTGACCTTCCCGCTGCGCCCACTGCGGTAACGCGGGTAGAGCCCCTCCTCGACCAACTCATCGGCCGCCTCGGCGCAGTCGTCGCCGACCACGTCCGGCACTTCGGCGGCGGGGGCTGGACCGGCCACCTGCAACTGGACGGTGGTGCCCCGGGCCACCTCGGTGCCCACGGCCGGCGAGGCGCTCTCCACCGTGCGGCCGGTGCCGCCGCCGAAGACCAGACGCCAGCCCAACCGCTGTTTACGCAGCATCTCGCGCGCCTGAACGAAGTCGGTGCCGACCACCGGTGGAACGGTCAGCCCGGTCCCCTTCGTCGTGGAGGCGGTCGTTCGTGGGGCGGACGGCGTGGTCCGGCCGGTGGTCGGCCGGGACGAGGTGGCCCGGTCGGTTGGCGTACCGGCCGTGGTGGCCACCGCCTGCGGGATCGCCGGAGATTCGTCATCCTCGCCGGCCAGCAGCCAGCCGCCGGTCGCACCGACCACCGCCAGCAGCACCGCGACCAGCCCGCCACCGAGCAGCACGCTGGCCCGGCTTCCACCGCCGCCGGCCTGGCCACCGGCGGAATCCTGCCGACCCGTGTTCGCGTCCGTCATACCGCCCACCGCCTCATCACCGGCGACCGTACCGTTCGCCGCCCATCACGTTGTGCCGACGGTCCGTACCGGCGGGTCACTGCGACTCGCCGCACCGACGACGGGACGTTACGCTGCCCGGCATGGCCAGACGGGGCTGGGGAGTATCGATCGTGACGGCGATCGGGGTCGCTGCCGGCGCGGGCGCCGCGCAGCTCGGCTTCGGCTACGGGCTCGGCGTCATCACCTGGACGCCCACCGACGCCGGCGCCAACGACACGGCCTGGGCGGATGGCCTGGCCTGGGCCACCTGGCTCGCCGCCAGCTCGACCGTGCTCGGCGCGGTCTGCGCGCAGCGACTGCACCAGCGTGCCGTGCTCCCGGCGGTTGGCCAGCCGGCCGCCGTCGCCGAGCCGACGGCACCCGCCCCGGCGACCGAGGCGGCGTTGCCGCGGCCGGCGGCGCTCGACGAGGGACGGCCGGCCCGGGCCGAGGGCACCGAGGCGGCGCGGCCCCAGCCGACCTCGTCGGTCGATCGATCGGCACCGGTTGCCGACACGCTGCCCGACGAGCCCGGCGGCCTGTTCCGCAGGCTGTCGCTGGCGCTCGGCGCCGGGTTCGGTGGACTGGTCACCGTGCTACTGGTCGCCGTACCGGCGCGGGTCGCCGCGGGTGCCGACACCGGCACGCCGCAGCGGGTCGCCGCCCTGCACGCGGTGCTGGGCATTCTGATCGGCGTGTTCGTCGCGCTCTGGGCGTTGCGCTCCCGGGCCGCCGCGTTGAACGTCACCGCGACGGCCGCCTGGCTCTGGCTGCTCGCGGTGGTCTCGGTCATCGACGGGGTACGCGTCGGGCGCGGGCTCACCGGCGCTCAGCTCGGCACGTGGCAGCTCGACCCGGACCACGCGCGGTACTGGATCGGGGGCCAGCTCTACTGGCCCGGTGCGCTGCTGGCGCTCTTACCCGCGCTCCTGATCGGTGCGCTCGCCGCTCGGGGCGCCGCGCGGTCGGGCGGGCACCGGATCGGCGCGGCGGCATCCGGCGCGGCCGGTCCGCTGCTCGTAGCGCTCGCCTACCTGACCACCGTGCCGCGCTGGGTCACGCTGGGGCCCGCACAGTTCTCTACCCAGCTCATCGCCCCGTACGCGGTGATCGCCGGTGTCGGCGGCTCGATACTGGCCGCCGTCCTCGCGGAACGGGCCGGCCGCCGACGTGCTGCCGACCGACGGCCGACCGCTCCGGCCGACGAGCCCGAACGGGCGTCGACCACGGCGGCCGACCAACAACCGACGTCGACCGGGCCGGCCGGCCGACGCAAACCGGCGTCGGCTCCTTCGGCCGGCTCACTCGAACCGGCGTCGACCTCTTCGGCGGATAGCACCCGGGGCGCGGGGCTCGACCCGACCTCGCGTTCGACGCCCACGGCCACGCGGGACGGCGAGGCGGACGGCACCCGGTCGGCACGCCGCGCCCGCTCGGTGAGCGACGCCGCGACCGGTACGGCAGCCCGACGAGGCAGGACCGCTGCGGCACCGACCACGCCGGAGACCCAGCCGGACCACGCGCCCACCACCCCACCCCGCGTTCCCACCCCACGCACCGCCCCGGACGCCGCAGCCCCAACCGAGGCCCCAACCTCCCAGCGAGCACGCCCACCCCGCCGCCCCACCACCTGAACCCACCCCCCACCCCCGCTGCACTCCGTCGATCATGAAGTTTATTGCTGCGACAGGCCGAGGCGGGCGGCAATAACTTCATGATCGACAGGGTTGAGGGGGCCGGGGGAGGCCAGGGGGGCGGGGAGGGTGGGGGTTAGTTGACGGGCCAGGTGTGGACCGGTTCGTTGGTGCGCTGGAGTTCCGCGTAGCGCTGCACCATGTGGTGCAGGGCGGCATCGCGGTCCATGCCCCGGTGGCGCTCGGCCGCCCAGACCGTTTCGGTCTGCCAGACGGCGCCGTTGCGGCCGGTACGACAGCGCTGTTCGATGATGCCGAGAAGCCGGTCCCGCTGTGCCGGGTCGACGCCGAACCCGTCCAGGCCGGTCGCGGCGACGGGCAGCAACTGCTCCAGCACCAGCTTGGTGACCGGCACGTCACCGAACCGGGGCCAGTGCAGCACGGCGTCCAGACCACGTCGGGCCGCCGCGTGGAAGTTCTCCTCGGCCGAGCTGAACGTGAGCTGACTCCAGATCGGCCGGTCCGCCTCGGCCAGGCCGCGGACCAGCCCGAAATAGAAGGCCGCGTTGGCCAGCATGTCCACCACCGTCGGACCGGCGGGCAGCACACGATTCTCCACCCGCAGGTGCGGGCGGTCGTTCATGATGTCGTACACCGGGCGGTTCCAGCGGTAGACGGTGCCGTTGTGCAGCCGCAGCTCACCCAGTTGGGGCACTCCGCCGGCGTGCAGCACCTCCACCGGGTCCTCGTCCTCGCAGATCGGCAGCAGCGGCGGGAAGTACCGGACGTTCTCCTCGAAGAGGTCGAAGATCGAGGTGATCCACCGCTCGCCGAACCAGACCCGGGGGCGTACGCCCTGAGCCTTGAGCTCTTCCGGGCGGGTGTCGGTGGCCTGCTTGAACAGGGCGATCCGGGTTTCGGCCCAGAGTTGGCGGCCGTACAGGAAGGGCGAGTTCGCTCCGACCGCCACCTGCACCCCGGCGATGGCCTGGGATGCGTTCCAGTAGTCGGCGAAGCTGTCCGGCGCGACCTGGATGTGGAACTGGAGGCTCGTGCAGGCCGCCTCGGGGGCGATCGAGTCGGTGTGCGTCCGCAACTGCTCGACGCCACGGATGTCGAGTTCGATGGCCTCGCCCCGGGCGCCGACGATCTGGTCGTTGAGCACCCGGTAGCGCTCGTTGGTGGAGAGATTGTCCTCAACCAGGTGGCCCTCGGTGAGGGTGGGCAGGATGCCGACCAGGACGATCTTCGCGTCGGACTTGGCCGCGCGCTCGTCGGCCCGGGTGAGGCTGTTGCGCAGGTCGTGTTCGTAGTCGGCGAAACCGGTGGCCTCGATCAGTCGGGGCTCGGCGTTCAACTCCAGGTTGAACTGCCCCAACTCGGTCTGGAACAGCGGATCGGCGATGTCGGCGAGGATCTCCTCGTTGCGCATCGCCGGCTCGGCGCGCGAGTCGACCAGGTTCAGCTCGATCTCCAGGCCGGTCATCGGTCGGTCCGCGTCGAAGCCGAAGTCGTCGAGCATCAGGGCGAAGACGTCCAGGCAGCGTCGGACCTTCTGCCGGTAGCGGACGCGGTCCTCCGGGGTGAAGGCGCCCTGCGAGACGTCCCTGCCCATGTGTCCTCCCGACAGCCGGCGCGGTCGGGATCCTGCCGTCCCGGAAAGCGCATTGTGAACCATCCACGTTAAGAGCGCTCGCCTGGCCAGGGCCAGAGGCCGACGACCATGATCCGACGGTGGCCAGGGCGGATGCGCTCGTGGCGCCATCTCTACCCCGTCGCTGCCGCGTCGGACCCCATCGTGGTGCCAACAAGTCGTGACAATTCACACGCGCTCGATACGGACGACGCCGGGCCCGCGCCGACGTGCGGCGCGGGCCCGGCGTACCGGTGATCCGTGGGATCAGGCCTGGCGGACGGCCTCGCCCTCGATCTCAATCTTGATCTTCTTGCCGACCAGCACGCCACCGGTCTCCAGGGTGACGTTCCAGGTCAGGCCGAACTCCTCGCGGTCGATTTCGGTGCTCGCGGAGAAGCCGAAGATGTCCTGGCCGAACGGGCTGCGACCCACGCCCTCGAACTCGACCTCCAGCTCCACCGGACGGGTGACGTCCTTGATGGTCAGCTCACCGGTGAGCACGAACTCGTTGCCGCGGCGGGACTTGACGCCGGTGCTGCGGAACTCCAGGGTCGGGTACTTCTCGACGTCCAGGAACTCGGGACTGCGCAGGTGCGCGTCCCGGTCGCCCTGGCTGGTGTCGATGCTGGCACCCTGGATGGTGGCGACGACCGAGGACTGCAGCGGGTCCTCGGCGACGGTGATGGTGGCGGTCGCCTCGTTGAACTCACCGCGGACCTTGCTCACCATCATGTGCCGGGCGACGAAGCCGACCCGCTTGTGCGCCGCGTCCAGCACGTAGGTGCCGGCCGTCGGGATGGTGAGGCCGTCCCAGTCGCGGGTAACCGGATCGATGCTGCTGGTCATGCTGCTGTCCTCCAAATGATTGTTTAGTAGCCCAACGACTGCTTGAGCAAATATAACCGCAACAACATTCCCCCTGTCAAGTACTGGTAGGATTAACGAGTGACCAACGTGTTCGACGACCCCCGGATCACCGCGGTTGGCCTCCTTTACGAGGTCCACGCCGGGCTCTCGGCCCGGTTCGCCGCCCAACTAGAGGAGCACGGCCTCTCCGTGGTCGAGTTCGAGGTGATCACCCGACTGGCCCGCTCGCCGGGTAACCAGCTGCGGATGACCGACCTCGCCGCGCAGACGTCGCTGTCCACCAGCGGGGTGACCCGCGTGGTGGACCGGATGGAACGCGACGGGCTGCTCACCCGCCGAGCCTGCCCGAACGATCGTCGCAGCTCGTACGCGGTGGTCACCGCGTCCGGCATGCAGCGGCTCGACGAGACGCTGCCCGGCCATCTGCGGATCATCGAGCAGTGGTTCACCGGCCAGCTCGATCCCGAGGCTCTGGCGGCACTGCTCGACGGCCTGCGCCGAGTGCGGGACGCGGTCCATCCCGGTGCCACCGCCGGCAGCACCAATCAGGAGATGGCCGACGCCGACGACTGCGACCCGGCCTGACCGCTGGCGCCCGGGCCAGGCCGACCCGTGCCCGCTCGGCCTGGCCGGCGGCGGCGAGCCGGGTTGACGGCGGCGGGGAAGAGCCGCGTTGACGGCGGCGGCGAGCCCCGTTGTCGGCGATCGAGCCCTGTCGGGCGACGTCCGGGCGGTCAGTGATGGCGTACGGCGAGTGCTGGCAGCACCGGCAGAAAGACCGGCAGAACTGACTTTGCATACCGGACAAACCTCGTGAAGGGCACCTTCTGCCCCGGCAGCGGTGGCAGGCTTTCGTCCACCGGGGAATCACCGGGGGGTGACGGCGCGGGCGAACAGCGAGGGGTAGCACCAAGGGGGCTCTTCGCTCGCGCCACTCTCCGTTGGGCCGGCCACCGACGGGTGCCCAACTAGCGCTCGGTGGACCCGCCCCGCGCGGCCATCAGCGCATAGAGCAGCCCGGACTCCTGCGGCA
The DNA here is from genome assembly GCF_045161355.1 of Micromonospora sp. NBC_00617. NCBI lineage: Bacteria > Bacillati > Actinomycetota > Actinomycetes > Micromonosporales > Micromonosporaceae > Micromonospora > Micromonospora sp. NBC_00617. Next base: position 5,792,267 of record NZ_CP107751.1, read on the forward strand.
GCAACCGGATGCCACCCTGCTCGCAGACCCGGTCGAGACGATCGAGGACCGCCGGGTCCGCCGTGCTCGCGGCGAGGCCCACCAGCGCCTCCACCACGTCCCGCCGGTCGTGACCGGCCTCCACGGCGGCGGCGAACCACTCCGCCGCCAGTTCCCGGTCGCCCCGGTGCAGTGCCAGGTTCCCCTCGATCAGCGCACAGATCCCCGCCTCCGGGCCGCCCCAGGACAACACAGTGTCGTCCGAACGCGGTCGCGGGAGTCCGATTCGCTCCACCCACTGCTGGCCCGGCACGACAACTGTCGCCTCGGCGGCCCCCGCGCGCAGCTCCGTGAGCACCTCGGTCGCCTCCACGGCACGCCCGTCCTGCGCGAGCGCCAGTCCGACCGTCCCGAGCACCCGCCGTCGATGCCCCGGGTCACCCAACTCGAACAGTGCCGCCGCCGCGCGCCGGCCCTGGTCGACGGCGTCGGCGTACTTGCCCTCCAGCCGGGACACCTCGGCCCGGTTGGCCCAGGCCAGCACCCGCAACCGCTGCTCACCACCCTCGGCGGCGAGCCGGTCCACGGCAGCCAGCCGACGACGTGCCGCGCCCAGGTCACCGATCCGAATCTCGTGCCAGGCGAGGCTGTTCTGCGCCACCGCCAGGTCCCGGGTCCGCCCGTTGCGGGCGGCGAGCCGGAGCACCGCCTCGGCCTGCTCCCGGGCCTCGGCGTGCCCCCCGACGGTGGTCAGCAGCGCGCCGAGAACACTGCGCGCCTCCAGCTCGCCGGTCACGTCGCCGGCCTGTCGAAACGTCTCCAACGCGGCCCGCGCCGTCGGCAACTCGTCGACCTCGGCACCGTGCTCGGCGGCGAGCCGGGCCACCCCGAGGCTGGCCCAACCGCGCAGGATCGGGTCCGCGTCCGCGGTTCGCGGGTCGGCCAGCAACCGCCGCAGCCACTGCCGCCCGGCGACATCGCGCCCCCGGAAGCGCCACCAGCGGGGCAGGCAGGCCGCCAGACGGAGCGCGGTCAGCGGGTCGTCGGTGGCCGCGTGAGCCAGCGCCGTACTGATGTCGCTGCTCACCTCGTCGAGCCGGTGCACCGCGTCGAGCATGCGGGGGCCGGCCAGCTCGGAGGCAGTCCGCGCCACGAGGCGGGCGACCACCTCCGCATGCCGACGTCGTACGCAGGTCAGCTCACCACCGCCCACGGCCTGCTCGATGGCGAAGTCACGAACCGCGTCGAGCAGGCGGAACCGGAACGGCCCGGTGCCGCGAACGCTCAGCAGGCCGAGCTCGACGAGGCGGTCCAGCAGCGGAACCGGATCGATGGCGACCGTGCCATCCCGGTCGGCCTCGTCGACGAGCATCTCCTCGGCCAGCTCCACCGACCAGCGGTTGCCGAACATGGCGAGCCGCCGCAGCGCGTCGCGCTCATCCGGCGCGAGCAGCCGGTAGCTGGTCGCCACCGCCTCCCGCAGGGTCACCGCCACCGCCGCCCGGGTGGCGTCGGTGGCATACGGGCGGGGGGTGGTCGCCTCCGGCCCGTCCCAACTGGTACGGGCCGCCGGGTCGGGCGGGGTGGTCAGATCGAGCACGCGATCGCCGTACCGATCGAGCAGTTCGGTGAGGTCGAGCAGCCGGCCCCGGGCGGCCATCAGCTCGATGGCCAGCGGCAGGCCGCCCAGCCGACGGACCAGGGCGGCCAACGCCGGCAGCTCGTCGGGAGTCGGCGGCTCCCGCCGGACCTGGGCGAGCCGCGCGGTGAACAGCGCGACCGCCGGCCACGAGCCGAGCGTGGCCGGCCCGGAGTGCTCGGCGTCCGGCGGCGGCACCTCGAGCGGGACGACCGGCCAGACCCGTTCGCCGGGCAGCCCGACCGGGTGCCGTCCGGTGACCAGCACCCGCAACGACGGCAGCACGACGCCCAGCCGGTGCAGCGTCTCGGCCACCGGGCCGGGAGCGCGCTCGACCGCGTCCATGACCAGCAGTGCCGGCCGCCCGGCGAGCCGGGCGACGAGTTCCGGCAGCCGGGCCGCGCCGAGGACGGTCATCGTGGCGGCGAGCACGTCCGGTCCGTCCGAACCCTCGCCGACCAGCACGCCGGCCACACCGCCCGGATGTGCGCGGGCCGCCGCGTGGGCAACGGCGAGCGCGAGCGCGGTCTTGCCGACCCCCGCCAGCCCGACCAGGCTCACCAGTCGGGGGCCGCGTTCCGCGGTCAGCATTCCGGCCAGCTCGGTGACGTCGCGGTCGCGGCCGATCAGGGCGACCGGTGGTGGGAGGGCCACCGAAGCGCCGGCCCGGGCGGCTCCGGCTGTCGACGTGACACCGGTGCCAACCCCGGGCGTGCCCGAGCTGACGTCCAACCGGGGCGGCTCACCGCCGGCAGCGCCACGGGCCGTGGCCAGGAACGCCGCCCGGGTCCCGCCGGCCAGCTCCAACGCCGTGGCCAGCAACTCGACGGTGGTGCGCTGCGGCCGGACCGACCGGCCGCGCTCCAGGTCCCGCACCGTCCGCACGCCGACCCCGGCACGGGACGCCAGCTCCGCCTGAGTCAGGCCGGCCGCCCGCCGGTGCGCACGGAGCAGCTCCGGCAGGCCGGTACGACCGGCCGGGCTCCGCGACCGATCATGCTCCGGAGTCATGGCCACGAAGAGTACGGATCGACTCCGACCATCGGCAGTCGAACGTCGGTCTGCCGACGTCCGCTCGCCGAAAATCCGACAGCCGAACGGCTGGCCGGCCCACGACGGCTGGTCGGCGTCGAACAGTGAGCCGGCGTCGAACGGCAGGCCGACGCCGAACGGCAGGTCGACGCCGAACGGCAGGTCGACGTCAGACAGCAGGCAGGGAAAGGCGGAGCGGGGCCGGGCCGCGTGCAGGTGGGGTGTGGGTGGCTCAGAGACCCAGGTCGCGGGCGATGATCATGCGCTGCACCTCGCTCGTGCCCTCGCCGATCTCCAGGATCTTGGAGTCCCGCCAGAACCGGGCGACCGGGTACTCGTTCATGAAGCCGTACCCGCCGTGGATCTGGGTCGCCTCCCGGGCGTTGTCCACCGCGATGGTGCTCGCGTGCAGCTTCGCGATGGCGGCCTGTCGCTTGAACGGCTCGCCGGCCAGCATCCGGGCGGCGGCGTCGTAATAGGCCAGCCGGGCGGTGTGCGCCTTCAGCTCCATGTCGGCGATCTTGAACTGGATGGCCTGGTTGGCGCCGATCGGGCGGCCGAACGCCTGCCGCTCCTGCGCGTACTTGATCGACTCGTCGACGCAGCCCTGGGCGAGACCGACGGCCAGCGCCGCGATCGCGATCCGGCCCTCGTCGAGGATCCGCAGGAACTGGGCGAACCCTCGGCCGCGCGCACCGAGGAGGTTGGCGGCGGGCACCCGACAGTCGTCGAAGGTCAACTCGTGGGTGTCGGAGGCGGTCCAACCGACCTTGGAGTAACCGGGGGCCACCGTGAATCCGGGCGTGCCGGTGGGCACGATGATCGTCGACAGCTCCTTGGAGCCGTCCGCGTTCGTGCCGGTCACGGCGGTGACGGTGACCAGGGCCGTGATGTCGGTCCCCGAGTTGGTGATGAACGCCTTCGACCCGTTAATCACCCACTCGTCGCCGTCCAGCACGGCGCGCGTCTGGGTGCCGGCGGCGTCGGAGCCGGTGCCCGGCTCGGTGAGCCCGAAGCCCGCCAGGGCCTCGCCGCTGAGCAGCTTCGGCAGCCAGGTGGCCTTCTGCTCGTCGGTGCCGAAGCGGTAGATCGGCATCGCACCGAGCGAGACCGCCGCCTCCAGCGTGATGGCGACGCTGGAGTCGACCCGGGCCAGCTCCTCCAGGGCCAGACACAGCGCGAAGTAGTCGCCGCCCATCCCGCCGTGCTCCTCGCCGAAGGGCAGGCCGAACAGGCCCATCTTGCCCATCTGCCGGATCACCTCGTACGGGAAGGTGTGCTGCTCGTAGTGCTCGGCGATGACCGGGGCGACCACCTCGCGGGCGAAGTCCCGCACGCTGGACCGCAGCGCCGCTTGTTCGTCGGTGAGCCGGAAGTCCACTTCATCCTCCTGGTGGGACGGTGCCGTCGACGCTCGTGACGCCGAAACGGAGTTGGCGTCGAGGGTCAGACCGGGGTGACGCCGTGCCGGCGTCGGGAGAAGTGCCGGTCCTTGGTACGCGCCGCGGCGAAGCGGCGGACCAGCTCGCCACGCAGGTCGTGCGGCTCGACGATGGCGTCCACCACCAGCTCGCTGGCGAGCCGGACGACGTCGATGTCCTGCTCGTACTCGGCCCGCTTGGCGGCCACGAAGGCGGCCCGCTCGTCCGCGTCCCCGATCGCCGCGATCTTGTTGGCGTAGACGGCGTTCACGGCGGCCTCGGCGCCCATCACCGCGATCTTCGCGGTGGGCAGCGCGATGGTCGCGTCCGGCTCGAAGCCGGGGCCGGCCATCGCGTAGAGCCCTGCGCCGTACGCCTTGCGGACCACCACGCAGATCTTCGGGACGGTCGCCTCGGAGATCGCGGTGATCATCTTGGCGCCGTGCCGGATGATGCCCTGCTTCTCCACGGCGCTGCCGACCATGAAGCCGGGGACGTCGCTGAGGAAGAGCAGCGGCACGTTGAACGCGTCGCAGAGCTGCACGAACCGGGTCGCCTTGTCGGCCGAGTCGACGAAGAGCACGCCGCCCTTGAACATCGAGTTGTTGCCGAGCACGCCGACGACCTGGCCGTCGAGGCGGCCGAACCCGATGGTCAGCTCCTTGGCCCACAGCGCCTGGATCTCGAAGAAGGAACCCTCGTCGAGCAGGCCCTTGACGTACCGCCGCATGTCGAACGCCTGCCGCTCGCTGGCCGGCACGAGCGCGGCCAGGTCGGCCTTCGCGGGCGCGGCGACGGCCGGCGCGACCGGCGGCGCCTGGGTCCAGTTCGCCGGCAGGTACGACAGGTAGGTCTTCACCACCTCGAGCGCGTCGGCCTCGGTCTTGCAGAGGAAGTGCCCGACGCCCGATTCGGCGGTGTGCACCTTGGCCCCGCCCATCGCCTCCAGGGTGGTCTTCTCCCCGGTGACCATCTCGACCATGCGGTCGGAGCCGAGGTACATGCTCGCGTTGCCGTCGACCATGGCCACCACGTCGCAGAACGCCGGAATGTACGCCCCACCGGCGGCGCTCGGGCCGAACAGCGCGCAGACCTGCGGGATCGAACCCGAGGCGCGGACCTGGTTCCAGAAGATCTTGCCGGCGCCGCGTCGGCCGGGGAAGAGGTCGACCTGGTCGGTGATCCGGGCGCCGGCGGAGTCGACCAGGTAGACCATCGGGACGCTGGTGGAGTACGCGCGCTCGATAATCCGGATGATCTTCTCGACGGTCCGGGCGCCCCAACTGCCGGCCTTGACGGTGGAGTCGTTGGCCATCAGGCAGACCTGCCGACCGTCGATCGTGGCGGTGCCGGTGACCACGCCGTCGGCGGGCAGCCCGTCGGCGAGCGCGTTCGCGTAGAGGCCGTCCTCGACGAACGAACCCTCGTCGACCAGCAGCGCGACGCGTTCGCGGGCGAAGAGTTTCCCCTTGGCCTCGTTGGCCGCGTGGTACTTGTCCGCGCCGCCGGACCGGGCCCGCTTGCGCAGCTGCTCCAGCGCCTCACCGTCGAGCGTCACGCCGACTCCCTCGCCCGTACTGACCTGAACGATCGTTAGGCTATCGCATTCGCGCACCTCCCGGCGACCCGCGACCAACCACCGCTCCTTCAAACGAAACATTGAAATCTATTAATCTCTGTGGATAGGCTCCTGGCACCCCCTCCCGGATAGGAGTCAGCGATGACCTCACGACTCGGTCGGCTCGCCGTCGCGTTTGTCGCGACGGCAGTTGCCACGCTCGGCGTCACGGTCGCCAACCCCGCGCCCGCGTCCGCCGCGATGACCATCTGCTACAACACCAGCCAGGCAGGCGCCTACGCCGGCACCGCCAGCCAGGCCGCCTCGATCTGGAACAACGCCACCACGAACCTGACGCTTACCGCGAACTGCGGCTCCAACCTGCGGATCTACCAGATCACCGGCGGCGGCTCCTACGCCGTGCGGACCAGCCTCGGCAACGGCCGGGTCTACATCGACACCCAGCAGGCGGCGCAGTACAGCCCGCTGCGGATCATGACCCACGAGATCGGGCACATCCTCGGCCTGCCGGACAACTACAACGGCAACTGCTCGATCCTGATGTCCGGCGGCAGCGCCGGCACCAGCTGCACCAACCCGTACCCGAGCAGCGCCGAAGCGAGCCGGGTGAGCAGCCTCTTCGCCGGCACCCTCAGCGCCACCGAGCGCAGCGCCGACCGCAGCGCGGACATCTTCCGGGACAGCTGGCCGAGCGTGCTCACCCCGGTGAGCTGACCGACCTGGCACGGTGAAGGGGCCGGCGTGTTCGCCGGCCCCTTCGTCGCGTCCTCAGCTCGGCATCGGCGTCAGCCGGGTACGCGGACCGGCCCGCAGCACACCGGACGGGAGCTTCTTGCCGAGCAGCTCCTCGGCCAGCTCGGCCACCTCGATCAGGGCAGCCAGGTCGATGCCGGTGTCGACGCCCATGTCGTGCAGCATGTGCACGGCCTCCTCGGTGGCGAGGTTGCCACTGGCCCCCGGGGCGTACGGGCAGCCGCCCAGGCCGCCGACGCTGGCGTCGAACTCGGTGACCCCCAGCTCCAGCGCGGTCAGCAGGTTGGCCAGCGCCGTGCCCCGGGTGTTGTGGAAGTGCAGCAGCACCGGCACGTGCGCGTTGCGGTCGCGTACCGCGGTCAGCAGCTCACGGACCCGTCGCGGAGTGGCCATGCCGGTCGTGTCGCCGAACGCCACCCGGTCCGCGCCGTCGCGGACCACGCGGTCGACGATGCCGGCGACCCGCAGCGGGTCGATGTCCCCCTCGTACGGGCATCCGAAGCTGGTCGCCACGATCACCTCGACCCGTGCCGACGCGGCGTGCAGGAGGCCGATCAGCTCGGCGATGTCGTCCAACGATTCGTCGGTCGAGCGGTTGACGTTGCGCCGGTTGTGCGTGTCGCTGGCCGACACCACCACCTCGATCTCGGTGAACCCGGCGGCGAGGGCCCGCTGGGCGCCCCGGGTGTTCGGCACCAGCGCCGAGTAGCGCACCCCGTCGGCCTTCGTGGCCCGCTGCCACACCTCGTCGGCGTCGGCCATCTGCGGGATCGCCTTCGGGTGCACGAACGACACCGCCTCGATCCGGCGTACGCCGGTGCCGGAGAGCGCGTCGAGCAGCCGCACCTTGGCATCGGCGGGAATCGGCTCCTCGTTCTGCAATCCGTCGCGCGGCCCAACCTCGCGAATCGAAACGGAATCCGGCAACTGGCTCATGGTCACCTCGCTGTGACGTCGGATGGGGGCGGTGGTCGGTGCTGCGTCCTTTGCACTGCTTCATCGGGCGCAACGGCGATCGTCCGGTATCCGGACATGCCGTGTTGCGTCCAGGTAAGCAGAGCAAAGGACGCGGGTGCCAGTGTCGCCCCGCCGACAGGTCACCAGCCCTGCGGCCCGGCGACGGCCCGGCCGGGTCAGCGCATGCGGGAGACGATGCCGGTGTCGTAGGCGCCGGAGCGGAACTCCTCGTTCTCGAGCAGCTCGGCGAAGAAGGGCACGTTGTTCTTCGGGCCCTCGATCCGGAAGGCGGCGACAGCGGCCTTCGCCCGTTCGATCACCTCGTCGCGGGTCGCGCCCGTGACGATCAGCTTGGCCAGCAGGCTGTCGTAGAACGGGGTGACGGTGTTGCCCTCGGTGTAACCCGAGTCCACCCGCACGCCCTCGCCGGTGGGCTCCACCCAGGTCCTGATCACGCCGGGGCCGGGCAGGAAGCGCTTCGGGTCCTCGGCATTGATCCGCAGCTCGATGGCGTGCCCGCTCGGCGCGAGCGCGTCCGGGTCGAAGGTCGGGGTCAGGCCGGCGGCCACCCGCAACTGCTCCTGCACCAGGTCGACGCCGTAGACGTACTCGGTCACCGGGTGCTCCACCTGCAGCCGCGTGTTCATTTCCAGGAAGAAGAACTCGCCCGAGGCCGGGTCGAGCAGGCACTCCACCGTGCCCGCGTTGCGATAGCCGACGGCCTCGCCGGCCCGTACCGCTGCCGCCAGGAGGCGTGCGCGCAGCTCCGGCGAGACCGCCGGGGACGGCGACTCCTCCACCAGCTTCTGGTTGCGCCGCTGCACCGAGCACTCCCGCTCGCCGAGCGCCACCACCCGACCGTCGGCCAGGCCGAGGATCTGCACCTCGACGTGGCGCACCCGGGGGAAGTACCGCTCGATCAACACCGAACCGTCGCCGAACATCCGCTCGGCGAACGCGCGCACCTTGTCGTACTCGGTGCGCAGCGCGGCCTCGTCGACGGCCACGCCCATGCCCATGCCCCCGCCACCGGCGGCGGCCTTGACCATCACCGGGTAGCCGATCTCGGCGGCGGCCGTCACCGCCGCGTCCAGGTCGGCGGCCGGGTCGGTGGTGCCGGGCGCGACCGGGACGCCGGCCGCCGCCATCAGGTTCCGAGCGTTGATCTTGTCGCCCATCGCGGTGATCGCGTCCGCGCCGGGCCCGACCCAGATCAGCCCGCTCGCCTCGACGGTACGGGCGAACTCGGCGTTCTCCGACAGGAACCCGTAGCCGGGGTGGATGGCCTGTGCGCCGGTCGACTTCGCGGCGGCGAGGATCGCCTCGACGTTGCGGTAGCTCTGGGCCGGGTTCGGCGGGCCGATCAGGACGGCCTCGTCCGCCTCGGCGACGAACGGCAGATCGACGTCGGCCTCCGAGTACACCGCGATCGCGCGGATGCCGAGCCGCTTGGCGGTCCGGATGACCCGGCGGGCGATCTCGCCCCGATTGGCGACCAGCAGTGACTCGATCATGTTTCCTCCCGGCGTCCGGATGTTGGGACGATGCCAGGGAACCACGACGGGCCCACTCCTGACGAGCCGGGGCTCAGGCGAGCAGCGCGGCCAGGGTCGCGCCGCGCAGCAGCTCGGCGCGACGCCGACGGTCCACCTCGCCGCCCAGGAACGGAGTCGAGTTCATCAGGCCGAACGCGGCGTGCGCCAGCACCCGCGCCTCACCGTCGGGCATGCCCGGGTGCAGCGCGGTCAGCACCGTCACCCACTCCTCGACGTACATCCGCTGCAGGCGGCGGATCCGTCGTCGCGGCTCCTCCGGCAGGCGGTCCAGCTCGTGCAGGTGCAGCGCGATCACCGCGGGGTTGGCCAGCGCGAACTCGACGTGGAAGTCGATCAGCGACTCCAGCACGCCGCGCGGGTCGTCCGGATGCCCGGCGGCACGTTCCCGGCCGCCGGCCAACAGCCCCTCGCTGACCGGGATCAGCGCGGCGGCCAGCATCGCCTCCTTGCCGGCGAAGTGGTGGTAGAGCGCCGGGCCGGTCACCCCGGCTGCCGCACCGATGTCGTCCATCGACACGCCGTGATAGCCACGGGCGGCGAACAGACCGACCGCGATCTCCAGGATCTCGTCCTTGCGGGACCGGCGCCGGCCCGCACCCGCCGCACCCCGTGTCTGCTGCTCCACCGTCACGGGGCAAGCGTAGTCCGCGAGCTGACCGCGGTGGGACGCCGGTTACCGGTCGGTTGCGCGCGCCACGCCACCGGCCGGCACCCGTTCGGGCGGGGCCGACCGGGCGGCGCAGAGGTCACTCGTCCGGGTCGAGGTCGTGCTCCGCGCGCAGCGCGGCGGCCTCCGTGGGTCGGTCCAGCAGGTCCAGGGCGCGGGCCAGCAGCCAGGCCGTCTGGCGGACCGGCTGCGAGCCGGCCGGGAGCCCACCGAGTACGCGCCGCAGCAGCGGCTCCGCCTCGGCCGGCCGGTCCAGGCGCAGCAGCAGCTCACCGACGAGGACCTCGACCTGGGCCGCCTCGCCGAACGCCTCGATCGACCGCAGCCGGTCCGGCACCCCGGCGAGCCGGTCCAACGCCTCGTCCGGCCGCCCCTCCCCGACCAACACCCGCGCACCGGCCTCGGCCGCCATCGCCAGCTCGTAGATCACCGGCGGCTCCGGCTCCGACTGCCCGGCCAACGTGGCAGCCAACCCGTCCACCAGCTCGACGGCACGGACCGCCGCCGGTCGATCGTCGGACCAGAACCAGGCGTACGCCTCTCGCCGACGGGCACGCAGCTCGTCCAACGGCAGGTCGGCCAGCCGGTACGCCGTGGCGGCGGCGGCGAACCGCTCGGCGGCAACCGCGTCCCGGTCGGCGTCGTAGAGGATCCCGCCGGCCTCCTCCAGCACCTGCGCCCGGTGCGGGAGGTTGTCCGGGCCGTCCAGGTTGGTGGACAACTGCTCCAGCAGGGCCAGCGCCGGATCGATCTCGCCGAGCCCGGCGTACACGCCGGCCAGCAGGTGCCGGCAGCGGTCGGCCTCCGCCTGGGCGCCCAGCCGGTCCAGACCGAGCACGGCCTCCTCGGCGACCTCGGCCGCCTCGGCGAGTCGGCCCACCATCCGGTACGCGTTCGCCAGCTCCCAGCGCAGGAACGCGTCCCCCTCGGCGCCGCGCTCCACGCAGAGCGTCACCGCCTCGACGAAATCGTTTACCGCGTCGGCAGCCCGGCCGGCGGAGAGCAGCGCCCGCGCGCGGGCGACCCGGACGGGCAGCTCCGCGTCCGCCGGCGCCACCCGCAGCGCCTCGTCGCAGGCGGCCACCGCCGCCGCTGGGTCGTCGACCGTCCGCGCCCAGGCCAGGCAGGCCGCCGTGAGCAGTTCGCCGATGCCCAGCTCACGACCAATGCCGCGCGCCTCCTCGGCGGCGGCGCGGGCCTCATCGACGCGGTCGGACTGCTCCAGCAGGTGCGCCCGGTGCAGCGCCATCCGAGCCGCCAGGTGCCGGTCGCCACCCGCGTCGGCCGGTGCCCGGTCCAGCGCCGCGAGGGCGTCCGCCCACCGTTGCTGGTGCAGCAACGCCAACGCCAGCCGGTCGTGCCCCGCGGCCCGCTGCCGGTCGTCCCCGAGCCGGTCCAGCACCTCGGCGGCCTCCCGGACCAGCGCGAGCCCCTCCTCGGCGTGCTCGTCGGTCCGGGTCAGCAGCACGCCGAGCCGCCCGGCGACCACCCGGGCGGGAACCTCCTCGCCCGCCGAGCGGTACAGGTCCAGCGCCGTCCGGTTCAACTCGACCGCGCCCTCGATGTCGTCCTCGTCGCCGCGCTCGGCGGCCCGCAGCGCCAACCGGTGCGCGACCGTGCGCGCCGGCAGGTCGGTGGAGCCGAACCGGTCGTCGCACGCGGCCAGCGCCGCCTGGAACGTGGCCCGGTCGTGTCGGCCCCAGCTCTCCTCGGCGAGGGTCAGCAGCTCGTCGGCGTCGACGTCGGCGGGCAGAGCGATGGTGGCCGCACCGACCCGCTCGCGGCCGGGTCGGTCGGCGGACGCGGGCGTGGCCGTACCGGGCGCGGCGGTCGGTTCGTCCCCGGTCGGCCGGGCCGGACGGCGGCGGACGCTCGCGGAGAGCGGCAGGTGCTCGCCGCTGGGCCGTACGGCGAGCCGGCGGGCGATCCACTCCGACTGGTGGCTGGTGCCGTTGCGGGCGTCGAAGCGGGCGGCCAGCGCGGCCGCGGTAGCGGCCAACTCGTCGGCCAGCATCGGCGCGGGCACCTCGGCGGCCGGGCGGCCCTCGGCGGCCCGGCGGTACACCGTCGCCGGACCGGCCTGACGCAGCGCGGCGGCGGCGGTCGCCGCGAAGTGCATGGCGGCGGCCGGCGACGGCGGCCGGTCCAGCCAGTCCAGGTGCCGCTCGACCAGCTCGACCGCCCGCGCCTCGTTGCCGGTCAGCGTGCAGAACTCGATGTGGTCGCCGATGTCCCACAGGTCGGCGAGGTTGCCGCGCAGCTTGCGGTACGCCTCCCGGTGCGCGTCACGCGCCGACTCACCCCGACCGGTACGCAGGTAGGGCAGAAGGAGCGCCGTGAGGATCGCCTGGGGCTGCTCGGTGCAGGTCAGTCTGCCGGCGAGCACCGGCTCGGCCAGTGCCACCGCCTCGGCGTCCCGCCCGGTGTCGGCGAGGTAGCCCACCTGGCTCGTCGGGTCACAGCCGGCGCAGTCGGACAGCTCGTCGCGGGGTGTGGTCTGCCACAGCCGGTACCAGTGCGCGGCGGCCTCGGCGTCGCCCACGTGGTCGGCGACCCGGAACCGGTGCTTGTGGACGGTCTGCAGGCTGTGCCCGCCGGCCCGGTAACGCCGCTCCATGTCGTCGAGCACCGCGTACGTGCGGTCCAGCGGCACCTCGGGGAACTTCAGCAGGCCGGACACCATGTACTTGAAGTGCCACAGCAACTGGTGCAGGTGGCGCTGGTGGTACGGCTGCGGGTCGCGATCGAATTCGGACAGACACCAGGAGAAGGTCACGAACGACTTCGCCGGCTCACCGCCGTAGACGTACCCGGTGGTGGCCTGCATCCGGGTGACGAAGGCGAGGTGCCGGTCGTCGGCGGCGTCGACCCGGCGCAGCAGTTGCTCCAGCGCGGCGATCTGCCCCGCCCCGTACGGCATGTCGGCGATGCCACGCAGCACCCGCCACAGGTCCTCGTCGCTCAAGGTCACTCCCGTCCCGGCACGGCCCGGCCGAGCAGGCCGAGGAAGGAATCGTTCAGCAGCGCGGCGTCGGCAGCGCGGATCGGATGGTGGCCGAGCAGCAGCGCCTGCCCGTACAGCGCCTCGATGGCGAGGCCGACCAGCTCCGGGTCGCCCAGCATCGTGACCCGCCGGACCAGCGGGTTGCGGTGGTTGAGCACCAGTTGCGGGCGGTCCGGTGGGGCGGTGGCGGCGAGCGCGTCGAGCACTCCGCCCCACAGCTCGTCGGCACGGTCGCGGCTGGCGGCGAGCTGGTCGTTGAACGCCGCCGACCGGCTGACCAGGTAGAGCGCGGGCAGCGAGACCGGGTCGTACGCCCGGATGACCACCTCGCAGCCGGACCGCTCGACGGCCCGCTGCGCGGCGGTGAGGAACGGCCGCAGCGCCAACTCGACCTGCGGGTCGAGGGCCTCGAACCGGGTGGTGAGGTCGCTCGGCTCCAGCCGTTCGATAAGCACCGACCGGTCCACCGCCGGCAGCCGCTCGATCAGCTCGGTGTCGTACGTGTAGCCGGCGTTCACCACCGCCAGGTCCTGTGCGGCGGCCACCGCGGCGAGTTGGCGGAACTCGTCGAGGCTGGCCGCGTAGCGGAGCACCCCGTGACGTTCCCGGAACTCGGCGAGCGTGAGCGTGCCGACGTTGGTGTCCATCGGCCACCACCGGTCGACCAGCCGGAGCATCTCGTCGTCGTGCAGCGCCAGCGCCTTCACGCCGAGGTGGTGCACCTGGAGGAACTCGGCCAGCCGGTGCGGGTCGTGTCGCGCCAGCCGGACCAGCCAGCCGCGTACCTGGTCGCCGAGCGCCTCCCGGGTCGCGGCGAGCAGGGTGTCCTCGTAGAGGGACTCGCGGCTGGCCGTCGGGCGCAACTCGGTCGCGTCGACCACGCAGTGCGCGAAGAACGCCCAGTCCGGCAGCAGGCTGTCGGCGTTCTCGGTGAGCAGCATCCGCTTGAGGTAGACGCGGTGCCCGGCCCGGGCCGCCGGGTTCACCGGGGTCGGGAGGATGACGGCGACACCGGTCAGCCCGGCCTCCGGCACGGCCAGCGGCAGCACGTCGAAGGGCTCCACGCCGAGCGTCTCCCGGGCGTACCTGATCAACGCCGCGCGGTCGAGCGGCGCCCCCGGCGCGGTCGCCCACGGGGGTTCGCCGGTGGTGGTGACCGTGTCGCCGACCCGGACGGTGACCGGCAGCAGCGACCCGAAGAGCCGCGCCAGGTCGGTGACGGTCGGGGTGGCGAACCACTGGTCGGCGTCCCGGCGGGGCACCAGCGTGACCGTGGTGCCCGGCTCGACGCGGGCGGCCTCCGGCGGTGCCACGGTCACGGCGTAGCGGCCGTCGGCGTACCCGGTCCACCGGACCGTGGGGTTGTCGCCGTGCCGGGTGAGCACCTGGATCTCGTCGGCGACGAGGAAGCAGGAGAGCAGGCCGATGCCGAACTGGCCGAGGAACTCGTGCCGGGAGAAGCCCAGCTCGTCGCGCTTGGAGCTGCGGCCGATGGTGGCCAACAGCTCGTGCACCTGCGCCTCGGTCAGGCCGACGCCGGTGTCGTGCACCCGCAGGGTGCCGTCGCCGGTGATCTCCGGTGGCTCGATGCGGACCAGCGCCGGCGCGTCCGGCTCGGTCGTACGCCGGGCGGTGATCGCGTCCACGGCGTTCTGGAGCAGCTCACGGACGTAGACCCGTGGGCTGCCGTAGAGGTGATGGCTGAGCAGGTCGACCACGCCACGCAGGTCGACCTGGAAAGTGTGGTCCACGCCTGAGTTCTCCCCGGTCCCGATGCCGGCGCCCACCGTACCGATGATCACCGACGGCTCGCGTCCCCCTTTCGCCCGGCGGCTTGACCCTCGACCCGGTCGAGAGGGCACGTTCGGCGGCATGACCACCTCCGCTCTGGGCCGGGACTTCCGGTTGCTCTGGTCCGCCGCCGTCTCGTCCCGGTTCGGGGACGCGCTGCGCACGCCGGCTCTGGCCCTGCTGGCCGCCACACTGACCCGCGACCCTCGGATCATCGCGGCGGTCACCGTGGCCGGGCAGCTTCCCCCGCTGCTCTTCGGCCTGCTCGGCGGCGTGTACGCGGACCGCTGGGACCGCCGGCGGACGATGGCCTGCATCGACGGGGTACGCGCGGTGGTGGTGGCGGCGCTGGCCGTGGCGGTCGTCCTCGACCGGGCGGCCGTCGTGACGCTCCTGGCGGCCGCGTTCCTCCTCGCCGCGTTGGGCACCCTCTTCGACTCGGCCTCGTTCGCGCTGCTGCCCACGGTCGTGTCGCCGGCCGCGCTGCCCCGGGCGAACGGACGGCTCCAGGCGGGGAGCGCGGTGGCCGGCGGTTTCCTCGGTGCGCCGGCCGCCGGTGTCCTCTTCGCCACCGGCCCCGCCCTGCCGTTCGCTCTGGACGCCGTCACCTTCGCGGTGGCGGCCCTGCTCGTGCTGGCCCTCACTCCGACGCCCGCCGTGGATGCGGGGCCGGCCATCCGACGCGGGTCGGTGTGGAGCGAGATCGCCGAGGGGATGCGCTGGCTGCGCGGCGACCGGACACTGTGGCGGGTCACCCTGCTGGCGGCCGCGAGCAACCTGGCGATCAGCGGTCTCATGGCGGTGCTGGTGCTCTACGCGCTGGACGTGCTGCGCGTGCCGCCGGCCGGATACGGACTGTTCGCGGCGGGCGCCATTCTCGGCGGCGTGGGCGGGGCGCTCGGGGCGGGCCGGCTCGCCGCCCGGCTCGGCACGGTGCCCGCGCTGCGGGCGGTGCTCGCCGTACAGACCGTCGCGCTGGTCGTGTTCGCGCTGGCCCGGCAACCGGTGCCGGGCGGGATCGCGCTGGCCGTCTTCGCCGCCGGCACCGTCGGGTGGAACAGCCTGTCGGCGTCGTACGGGCAGCGGCACGTGCCGGGCGGACTGCTCGGTCGGGTGGGTGCCGCGCAGCGGATGGTCGGCCTGCTCACCGCACCCGTCGGCGCGGCGCTCGCCGGGCTGGCCGCCGCCGCGTACGGGACGGTGCCGGTGGCGGGCGCCGCGGCCGGCACGTTCGCGCTGGTCACGCTGGCGGCCTGGTGGGCACTGCGACCGGCCGCACCGGCACCGACGGCCGCCACGCCCACCAGCGGCGCGACAGCGGCCCGATCAGAGCGGCACCCGTCTCGGTGAACAGCTCAACCCGCGCTCCGTTCCCGGTGGGACAGCCCGGACAGGCGCAGCGCGATCCGCTGCCGGACCGGGGGTACGGCACCGAGCAGCCGGAGCAGCGCGTCGCGGGCCGGTCGGCGGGCCGGGGAGGTGGTGGCCAGCCGGGTCAGCCCGGCGGCGAAGCTCACCACGTCCTCGGCCATCGGGCGCTGCCGCGCGGTGTAGTCGTCGAGCAGCGTCTCCGGGCCGCCGGCGAGCACCTCGGCCAGGGCGGCGCCGAGGGCCACCGCATCGCAGATGCCGAGGTTCATACCCTGCCCGCCGGCGGGGCTGTGCACGTGCCCGGCATCCCCGGCCAGCAGCACCGGCCCGGCCCGGAAGGTGTCGGCGATTCGGTGGTGCACCCGGAACCGGGAACCCCACAGCACCTCGGTCACCCGGTCGGGCCGGCGGGTCGGGCCGCGCTCGTCGAGCAGCGCCTGGAGGTACGCCGCGTCCGGCTCGGGCGGTGCCGTCGGCACGGCGGCGACCAGCCGGACCACGCCGTCCGGCAGTGGCGCCCAGACCAGCGGACCGGGGCGGGCGAGGAACAACGCGGCCTCGTCGCGGGGCAGCGCGCTGTCGACCCGCACGTCGGCGAGCACGAAGGACTCCTCGTCGCTGGGGCCGGCGAAGCCGATGCCCGCCGCCTGCCGGACCGTGCTGTGCAGGCCGTCCGCGCCGACCACGTACCGGGCGCGCAGGTCCGCACCGTCGACCCGCGCGAGCACCCCGTCGGCGGTCGGGTTCAGGTCGGTCAGCCGGCACGGCCGCCGCACCCGGACGCCGAGGTCGGCCAACTGCCCGACGAGCACGGCCTCGGTGACCGCCTGGGAGACCAGCAGGGCGTAGGGAAAACGGGACGGCAACCGGTGGAACGGAACCGACAGCAGCGTCCGGTCCCGGTCGCGGACCGTGAAACGCGGCGCACGCACCCCCTGGGCCACCAGTGGCGCCGCGACGCCGATCCGGTCCAGCACCTCCAGGGTGTACGCGTGCACGACGGCCGCGCGGGACGTCTGCGGCGGTTCGGCCTGCTGGTCCAGCACTGTCACGTCGATCCCGCGACGGGCCAGCGTCAGTGCGGTGGCGAGGCCGGTGGGGCCGGCACCCACCACCAGGACGTCGGTACTCGTGGGCAGCATGGCCACCTCCGGAACGACTGTTGCCAACGAGTGTTGGCAAACGATTGTTGGCAACGCTAGGACGACGGTCGTTGTGTGTCAACAACCGTTGGCATACGGTCGTTGGCATGACCGCGCCCACCCAGCCCCGCCGCTCGGACGCCACCCGTGCGGCGATCCTGCGAGCCGCCCGCGAGCGGTTCGCCGCCGACGGATACGAGCGCGCCACGATCCGGGCCATCGCCGCCGACGCCCGGATCGACCCGTCGATGGTCATGCGGTACTACGGCAGCAAGGAGGGCCTGTTCGCGGCGGCGGCCGAGTTCGACCTCCGCCTGCCCGACCTGGCCGCCGTGTCGCCCGAGCAGCTCGGCGAGGTGCTGGTGCGGCACTTCCTCGCCCGGTGGGAGGGCGACGAGACGCTTGTGGCGTTGCTGCGGGCCGCCAGCACCAACCCGGGCGCGGCCGAACGCATGCGCGGCATCTTCGCCGACCAGCTCACCGCGGCCGTGGCCGCGTTCGGCACCGACCCGGCGCTGACCGCACGGCGTGCCGGCCTGGTGGCCAGCCAGATCCTGGGCCTCGCCTTCACCCGCTACGTCGTCCGGCTCCCACCGATGGTGGACGCCGAGCCGGAGGAGCTGGTCTCCTGGATCGCGCCGACCCTCCAGCGCTACCTGACCGGGCTGCCGCAGATCTGACCCAACCTTTTCCCCCTCCCCATGCGTCTGTCGGGTGACGCGCACCGTGGCGGCCGGAAGGGGTGCGGATGGGATCGACGGCGAACGACGGCCGCGACGGCTACCTCGCCTTCGTGGAGAGCAACCAGCACCGACTGCTGCGCGCGGCCTTCCTGATCTGCGGCAACCGGCACCAGGCCGAGGACCTTCTCCAGGACGCCCTGCTGAAGCTGGCGCTGCGCTGGACCTCCGTCCGCGACGGCGATCCAGCCGCCTACGTGCGGGCCATCCTCTACCGGGACGCGGTGTCGTGGTGGCGGCGCCGACGCCGGGAATGGCTCAGCGCCGCACCGCCGGAGCAGGTGGCCCCCGACCGGGACGGCGCGCTGCGGCTGACCCTGCACGACGCGCTGGGGCTGCTGCCGCCCCGGCAGCGGGCCGTGCTGGTGCTGCGCTACTACGAGGACCTGACCGAGGTCGCCACGGCGGAGGCGCTCGGGGTGACCGTGGGCACCGTGAAGAGCCAGTGCCACATGGCGCTGCGCCGGCTCCGCGAGGTCGCCCCCGATCTCACCGCAGACGGCCGACCGAGCCGGGGCGCGACCCGCTCCGGCGACCCGACCGCCGGCCTGGAGGTGAACCGATGAACGAGCGGGATCTGCGCCAACTGTTCGCCGTAAGCGTGGAGGACGTGCTGCCCAGCAGGCCCGCGACGGCCGGCTGGGACCGGGCGCGGCGCACGCGTCGTACCCGACGGGTGCTCGGCGCGGCCGTTCTGGCCGTGGCGCTGGTCGGCGGGGGCACGGTGGCCGTCCGCCGGCCGTCCCCCAATCCGCCCCTGAACCACACGGTGGCGCCGAGCGTCGAGCCCACCCACGCCGATTCCGTGCAGCGTCCGCCGGCCGAGCTGACGTTCCCACCCGATCCGCTGAGCCGGCTGAGCGGCCCGGCGACCGTGTCGCTGTCCGAACGACCGGTCCAGCGGGCGCTGGCGCTGTTCCAGCCCGTCGACGAGGAGAACCGCGCGGACGGCCCGGTCCGGATCCTCGGCGACGACGGCATCGTGCGCGGTCTCGACGTGGTGACGCTGGCACCCACCCGGGACGCGGGCGGCAACGAGGCGACCGCCGTGAAGCCGGGAGTCCTGTCGCCGGACGGCCGGTGGGCGGCCTTCGCGCAGACCAATGAGCTGATCATGGTGGATCTCACCACGGCGGGCGTACGCCGGATTCCGCTCGACGGCTACCTGGAGCTGGTGGTCTGGGCGCACGACCGGGTGCTGGTCGGCGGCGACGACCGGACGTACGCGGTGGAGCGCGACACCGAGGCGGCGAGCACCATCGACGTGTCGGCCTGGAACGTGGTGGCACCCGACCCGGAGGCCGGCCGCGAGGCGGCGCTGATCGAGCTGACCGGCGAGCGGGGTGGCCTGACGCTGCGCAGCCGGAGCGCCCGCGAGGCCACGATCCGCTCCGAACAACGGATCACTTACGACGCGCTGCCCTCGCCGTACCAGGTCAACGAGTTCTACGGCCGAGGTTGGCTGCACGGCGGTCGGTTGGCGAGCGCCGCGTGGATCACCAGCAACGAGATCGACGGCGCCGAGGGGGTGGCCGTGCTGGACTCCCGTACCGGCGAGGTGACCCACGTGCTGGACCTCGGTCGTGGCCGTGGCAAGGGCTGCTGCCCGGTGCTGGGCTGGGACAACAAGGGCGCGGTGCTGCTCCGCCTGGAACCAGCCGCGCTCGCCCGCTGGGACCCGGAGACCGGCGAGATCACCGGGGTCATCCGTGACCTGCGCGGCGTGTTGGCGCTGGCCGGCTGAGGGCCGTCGAATGCGTCGAACGCTCAGCCGGCCAGCTCCCGCGCAACGTTCAGGCGGCGATACCGCCGGGCTGGTCGCCCTTCACCACGGGTGCCCGGACCAGGTTGCCCCACTCCGTCCACGAGCCGTCGTAGTTGCGCACCTGCGGGTAGCCCAGCAGGTGCCGCAGCACGAACCAGGTGTGGCTGGACCGCTCGCCGATGCGGCAGTACGCGATCACGTCATCGTCGGGGCTCAGCCCGAGCTGGTCGGCGTAGATCGCCTTCAGCTCGTCGGCGGACTTGAACGTGCCGTCCTCGTTGGCGGCGGACTTCCACGGCTTGCTGACCGCGCCCGGGATGTGCCCGCCACGCAGCGCGCCCTCCTGCGGGTAGTCGGGCATGTGCAGCATCTCGCCCGTGTACTCGCCCGGGGACCGGACGTCGACCAGCGGCCGCCCCACGGCGATGTGCGCCATCACCTGCTCGCGGAACGCCCGCAGCGGCGCGTCGTCCCGCAGCGGCACGGGGTAGTCGGCCCCGGGCCGGGCCGGCTTGTCGCGGGTCACCTCGCGCCCCTCGGCAATCCACTTCTGCCGGCCGCCGTCGAGCAGGCGCACGTCGGCGTGGCCGAAGAGCGAGAACACCCAGAGGGCGTACGCGGCCCACCAGTTGAAGTTGTCGCCGTAGAAAACCACGGTGTCGCCCCGGCCGATGCCCTTCGCGGCACACATCTCGGCGAAGCTCGTCGCGTCTAGGTAGTCCCGGGTGACCTGGTCGTTCAGGTCGAGATGCCAGTCGACCTTGACGGCACCGGGAATGTGACCGGATTCGTAGAGCAGGACGTCCTCGTCGGACTCGACCACGACGAGGCCCTCGTCGCCCAGGTGCTCGGCCAACCAGTCGGTGGTGACCAGCCGCCGCGGGTCGGCGTACGACTGGAGGCGGGGATCAGGATCGTTCGGCACAGACATGATCCCCAAGGTACGCCGCCAGAACCCCGACGACCGGCCATCGGGCGTGACGCGGCGCTCTCCCGGCCCGTCGCCGACGTGCAGGACCGTTTCGAACAGCTCCGAACAGCTCAGGCCGTTCCCGCGGCACCGATCGCCGCTCAGGCTTGACGGCAGACCGAGGTGCCCACGCGGAACGACCTTTTGACCCAAGGAGACAACGAAGTGATCAAAAGGCTCGCAGGAGTCCGAGTGTCTACGCCACCGGTCACATCTACTGCGACCCCTCGGCTGACGCCGAGATCAAGGTGACGATCACCGCCAACGGCGCCAGCAAGGGTTCGACCTCGACGGCCTACCCAGCGCCGCACATCAGCGACACGGCGGTTGGCCAGAACTGGGCCGGCAACCAGGTGTGGTGC
Source organism: Micromonospora sp. NBC_00617 (assembly GCF_045161355.1). Lineage (NCBI taxonomy): Bacteria > Bacillati > Actinomycetota > Actinomycetes > Micromonosporales > Micromonosporaceae > Micromonospora > Micromonospora sp. NBC_00617. The sequence continues at coordinate 5,812,995 of NZ_CP107751.1, forward strand.
ACGGTGCTCTCCGGCACCTGGTGGGCCAACGGGAACGCCTACCCGGCCTACGACAAGGCGTGCGAGTCCGCCGGCTTCTAGGCTGCGGTCGACCCTGAGGCGCCACGGGCGGGGGCTGGCGTTCGATGGCGGCGGGTCGGAACGGGGGTCCGCCGACATCGGGGGGCGATCGGCGGAAATGGCGTGGCCCGGGCGGTGCCGCCCGGGCCACGCTCGACTCGTCCGCCGTTGCCGGCACCGGCCGGGCAGGGAAATCGGATGCGGCGCGTTCAGGCGCGCCGGTGCACGATCCGGCCGGCGGCCACAGTCGCGATGCAGGTGCCGTCGGCGTCGTGCGCCGACAGGTCGGCGCGTCCACCCGGATGCAGGCTCGGCACCACGGGCGCCGGCAGCACCAGCAGGTCGCTCCGGTCGACGGCGGCCCGCAGCGACGGGTCGGCCAGGTGCTCGGCCAGCACCGCGGTGAAGCCCTCGCGCAGCAGCGCGTGCACCCGTTCGCGTGGGGTGGGCGCCGCCGGCAGCGGGCCGTCGTAAAGCAGGCCCGGACCCAGTACGCCGGGCCATCGGCGTACCCGCACCCCCGCGTACGTCTCGCTCAGCTCGGCCAGCGGGCCCACGGCCTCGACCCGGTCGCCGCCGACCAGCACGGCCTGGCCCGGCAGCGGCTCGCCGTCGGGGGTACGCCGGAGCAGCGGCGCGGTGTGCAGGGTGAGCACGTTCAGTCGACGAGCGGGCCGAGCAGCGGGCGCTTCGCGGTCACCGTGTCGCCGGACGACCGGCCGGTGAGCCGCCGCCTGATCCACGGGGCCAGGTGCTGCCCGGCCCAGCGCAGGTCGGCCGCGCGAGCGGCCAGCCACGGCGACGGCGCCGGGTGCGGCGGGACCATCAGCCACTCCTCGTCGCAGCCCACCCCGAGCGCGTTCAGCACCTGCCCGGCGACCCGCCGGTGCCCTGCCGGGGAGAGGTGCAGCCGGTCGGTGCTCCAGAGCATCGGGTTGAGGAACGTGTTGTCGGCGTACAGGTCGACCAGGATGGCGCCGTGTCGCTCGGCGGTCTCACCGACCGCCTGGTTGAGCAGCTCCACCCGGGGAGCGACGAGACGTTGACCGGGCAGTCGTGCCATCACGTCGGCGAATCGGAAAAGCAGCACGTCCGCGCCGCCCGAGCGCAGCTGCCGGACGACCTCGTCGAAGCGGGAGACCAACGTGTCCGGGTCGAAGGTGCGCCGCAGCACGTCGTTGCCGCCGGCCGCGAAGCTGATCAGGTCGGGCTTCATGGCCACCGCGGAGGGCACCTGCTCGGCCACCACGCTGGGAAAGAGCCTGCCCCGGATGGCCAGGTTCGCGTACCGGAAGTCAGGGCCGGTCTCGGCGGCGAGACGGGTCGCCACCAGATCCGCCCAGCCCCGGTAGGTGCCGTCCGGGTACGCGTCGTCCATACCCTCGGTGAAGCTGTCCCCGACCGCGACAAAACTGCGCCAGCGCACCCCGCGCCCCCCTCACGCCACCCGTTGCCTGCGGCGACCAGTCTGTCACCGGACCCACGCCGGCCGGTGCCCCGACCGGCCGAGGTGGCGGAGGTCATGCGCAGCGCACCACTTTCCTCGATCACCCGCAACGCTGGGGCGTCGTGTCGCCAATCCGGCTGGTGGTGGAGTGCCGTGGCTCGCATTGAGGCCGCACAATGAGGGGCCGGTCACCGGACCGCGCAGTGGGGAGGGCCTAGTTGAGTCAGGCAAGCGAGCCGAGCCCCGCCGGGCCAGCCCCGGCGGCACCCATGTCGCCGCGCACCGTACGGACCCGTCAGATCCGACTCGTGGGGCTCATCGTCGCGCTGGCCGTCCTGGCAGCCGCCCTGGTCCCGATCGTCCTCGCGGCGGGCCCGCCGACCCGGGACGAGTTGCTGGAGAACGCCCACCTCAAGGGCAAGCAGCAGCTCGTCATCGGTGTGAAGGACGACCAGCCCGGCATCTCGCAGCGCCTCCCGAACAACGTCTGGAAGGGCTTCGACGTCGACATCGCCTACATGATCGCGAGCTATCTCGGCTTCGACCACTCGCAGGTGCGTTTCGTGCCGATCGAGAGCGAGGACCGGGCCCGTCGACAGGCCCAGGACGGCGAGGGGTTCGTCATCGTCGACCTGGTCATCGCCTCGTACAGCATCAACGACAAGCGCAGGGAGGAGGGCGCCGTCTTCTCGGCCCCGTACCTGAACACCGAGCAGTCGGTGGTGACGCTGAAGAGCTACCAGAAGCAGGTGAGCAGCCTGGAGGATCTGCGTGGGCAGACGGTCTGCTCGCTGACCACCTCGACGTCCATTCAGCGCCTCGCCGAGGCCGGCGCCTCCCCGGTGGGTCGGAACAGGATCAGCGAGTGCATCCAGGAGCTGTACGACGGCAAGGTGCAGGCCGTCACCACCGACGCGGCGATCCTCGCCGGCTTCGTCACCGGCGACCAGCCGGACGACGACGGTCAACACTTCCCGGTGACCCTCAAGAACGTCAAACCGCTGCGGCACTGGGACATCGGCTCGTCGCCCCAGGAGCGGTGGGGCGTCAACACCGGCCCCAACCAGGCCCTGCTCGACCTGGTCGACCTCGCGCTCTACAAGTCGGCCAACGACGAGAACGACTCGGCCTGGGAGAACGCGTACAACGCCAACCTCCGTTGGCAGCAGGGATACAACCTCCCGCAGCCGGTCGCGGAACAGCAGCAACCCGATCCGAGGAAGGTGGAGGTGCGACAGTGGCCGTGGGAGAGGATCGCGCTACCGCCCCCGGCGTACCCCGGATCACCACCAGCTCCGCCAAGGCCGTCCGCCCGCGCCGGATGGCGGGGGCGCGGCAGGCGCAGCAGTGGCTGCTGACCCTCCTTCCCACCTTCCCCGTCCTGCTCCTGGTGCTGCGGCTGTGGCAGCTCAGCCAACAGGACATGTCCACGATGCTGCTGCTGGTCCAGTACGTCAGTCCGCTCGGCTTGCTCAGTGCCCTGCTGATCGCCCTGGTCTGGGCGTTCCCTGTGGTCGTGCTCACCTTCGGCGTCCTCGGTCGACTGCTCCGGCTCAGCGCTCCGGACCGATTCGACCCGGAACGCTCACTACTGGCCTCCGGGACGGCACGTACCCCCGGTTGGGTGATCAGCGCGGCCGTCGCGCTGGGGGCGCTCACCTGGCAGCTCCGCTTCCTGCCGTCGCTGCTGATGCTCGGCCTCTGGCTGCTCGCTCTGCGCACCCGCTACCTGCATCCTGACCAGCCGACCCGGATCCTGCTGGTCAGCGTGGCCCTGCCGCTGGCCGCGGCGATCCTGGCGTACACCGTGCTGGGTCCGGCGATCTGGACGGCGTACCAGGATGGCGAGATGGCCACGGCCGCGCTGCTGGCGGTGCCGCCCGCCGCCACCGTGCTGCTCACCGGCCCGATCCCCGGCTGGATCGCCCCGACGCTGACCCACGGTCTGGCGTTCACGGTCGCCGCCGTGCTCCCGATGGTGATGGGCGCGGTCTTCCTCCGGGTGCCACTGCTGCCCACCGCCGCGGTCGAGGTGGTCCCGAAGCAGTCGACCTCGCCGGCCCCGGACGTCCCGGCCTCCACAGCCCCGGGCGGTCCGGCCTCGACGGCCGTGGAAGGCACAACCTCGGGCGCTCCGGCTGCTTCGACGAACGGCGGCACGGCCAGCCTGGCCGATGGGGACGGCCCTCCGGCCGCCAACGGCGGCCGGGAGGTGGTGCTCGGCGCGCTCATCACGGTGACCGACACGTCGACGATCGTGCTGGACCGGACGGCCACCGTGCGGTTCCTGCCAAACGGGTGGGTCGAGTCGCAGGTCCTCTGCCCCCAGCCCGCGGCGGTTCCGTACAGCCTGGTGGCGGTGCGGGGCTGGCCGGTGGAGGAGACCGCGCTGGACTGGATGATGCCCCGGCGGCCGGTGGCCGACCCGGACGTCCGCTGCGAGGGCCGCCTTCCCGGCGACACGTGACCCACGATCGAATTGGGATCGCCGCACCGGGCCCGCCGGTCTTAGGCTGCGCGAATGCTGCTACGCATGTCGACCCTGTTGCTGCGGACCCTGCGCGAGGATCCGGCCGACGCGGAAGTGCCGAGCCATCGGCTGCTGCTGCGCGCCGGTTACATCCGTCGCGCCGCGCCGGGCGGCTACACGTGGCTGCCGCTGGGAAAGCTGGTGCTGGACCGGATCACCGAGGTCGTACGCACCGAGCTGGCCGCGATCGGTGACCAAGAGGTGCACTTCCCGGCGCTGCTGCCCGCCGAGCCGTACCGGACGAGCGGCCGGTGGACGGAGTACGGCGACCTCCTCTTCACCCTCGCCGACCGACGCGGCGCCGAGCACCTGTTGGCACCCACCCACGAGGAGATGGCGGCGCTGCTGGTCAAGGACGTGTTCACCTCGTACCGGGATTTCCCGGTGACGCTGTTCCAGGTGCAGACGAAGTTCCGCGACGAGGCGCGTCCCCGGGCCGGTGTGCTGCGCGGCCGAGAGTTCCTGATGAAGGACGCCTACTCCTTCGACCTGGACGAGGCGGGGCTGCGGGACGCGTACGCCCGGCACCGGGCGGCGTACCAGCGGATCTTCGACCGGCTGGGCCTGGAGCACACGGTGGTGCACGCGATGTCCGGTGCGATGGGCGGCTCGGCGTCGGAGGAGTTCCTGGCAGCGACCCCGGTCGGCGAGGACACGTTCGTCGGCTGCACCGCCTGCGACTACGCGGCGAACACCGAGGCCGTCGTCACCCGGGCGCCCGCCGCCGGCGACCCCACCGCCCAGCCCGCGACGCAGGCGCACGACACCCCCGAGACCCCGACCATCGCCAGCCTGGTCGAGTTGGCGAACACCCGTCGGCTCGGGGACCGCGATGACTGGACCGCCGCCGACACCCTGAAAAACGTCGTGTTGACCGTGCGTCAGCCGGGCGCCGAGCGGGCCGAACTCCTGGTGATCGGCCTGCCCGGTGACCGGGAGGTCGACCTGAAGCGGCTCGGCGCCGCGCTGGAGCCGGCGCAGGTGGCGGTCTTCGACGAGTGGGCCGAGCATCCGGAGCTGGTGCGCGGGTACCTCGGTCCGCAGGTGCTCGCCAAGCTGGGCATCCGCTATCTGGTCGATCCTCGGGTGGTGACCGGCTCGGCGTGGCTGACCGGGGCGAACGAGCCGGGTCGGCACGCCACCGACGTGGTCTGCGGGCGGGATTTCACCCCCGACGGCACGATCGAGGCGGCCGAGGTGCGCGCCGGAGATCCCTGCCCCGCCTGCGGCGACGGCGAGCTGACCATCCGGCGGGGCATCGAGATCGGGCATATCTTCCAGCTCGGTCGCCGGTACACCGACGCGTTCGCTGTCGACGTGCTCGGGCCGGCCGGCAAGCCGGTCCGGCCCACCATGGGCTGCTACGGCATCGGGATCTCCCGGGCGGTCGCGGCCATCGCCGAGCAGCACCACGACGACCGGGGACTCGTCTGGCCGGCGGCGGTCGCGCCGTGTGACGTACACCTGGTGGTGGCGGGCAAGGGCCCGCAGCTCGACGCGGCGCTGGACCTCGGCGGGCGCCTGGCCACCGCCGGCCTGCGGGTGCTGGTCGACGACCGGACGCACGTCTCGGCCGGGGTGAAGTTCACCGACGCGGAGCTGATCGGCATCCCCCGCACCGTCGTGGTCGGCCGCCGACTGGCCGACGGGTACGTGGAGTTGCGCGAGCGGGCCGGCGACGGGCGCGCGGAACTGCCGGTGGACGGTGCGGTGGAGCGGATCGTCGACGAGGCCCGGCGGGAGCGTGCAAACCTGGTGTAGCAACCGCGTCACGGGGTAGTGCAGTCGGATCGGGTGATACGTCTTCGGAGGATCTCATGACCGGTTACCGGGTCAGCGACGTGATGACCAAGCAGGTCGTGTACCTGTCGGCCGAGACCACCCTGGACGAGGCGGCCAGGGTGATGAAGGAGGCGGACATCGGCGACGTGGTGGTCACCGACGGCGCCACCCTCGCCGGCATGCTCACCGACCGGGACATCGTGGTGCGGGCGGTGGCCGAGAACATTTCGCCGGCGGCCACCACCATCGGCTCGATCGTCACCCGCGAGGTGGTCATGATCGAGCAGCACTGCACGGCGGGTGAGGCTGCGGCGCTCATGCGGGACCGGGGCATCCGCCGGGTGCTGGTCTGCGACAGCGACCGCAAGCTGGTGGGGATCGTCTCGCTCGGTGACCTGGCCATGCAGCTCGACCCGACCAGCGCGTTGAGCGAGATCAGCGAACAGTCTCCGACCACGTGAGCCGTCGGCACCGGCGGTAGCCTCGACCCATGGCTGACATGCCGGCCCGACTGGCCGAGATCGTCGACGAGTTCGCTGCCGCGCCACGCGACCTGGTGCTGGAGATGCTGCTGGAGTACGCCGACGTCATTCCGCCGCTGCCCGCCGACGCCGCCGGGCACGAGGGCATGGAGCAGGTGCCCGAGTGCCAGACGGCGTTCTTCCTGCGCGCCCGGGTGACGCCGGACGGGACCGTCGAGACCCTCTTCGACTGCCCGCCGGAGGCACCCACCACCCGGGCGTTCGCCGGGATCCTCGCCGAGGGCCTGGCCGGCGCGAGCGCCGAGGAGGTGCTGGCTGTGCCGGACGACCTCTATCAGCGGATGGGCCTGGCCCAGGCGATCAGCCCGCTGCGGGTGCGTGGCGGCACGGCGATCCTGGGCCGGCTCAAGCGGCAGGTCCGGGAACAACTCGGCTGAGCTGGCAGTTGGCACCGATCATGGAGATCGAGATCTACGCCGACGTCGTCTGCCCGTGGTGCTACCTCGGCAAGCGCCGACTGGATGAGGCGCTCGCCCGCTACGACGGCGAGGTGACAGTCCGGTACCGGCCGTTCCAACTCGACCCGTCGCCGGTGCCCGAGCCCCGCCCGATCATGGACGCGCTGGCCGACAAGTTCGGCGGCCCGGAGCAGGCCCGGCAGATGGTCGCGCGGGTGACCCAGGCCGCGGCGGGTGACGGGCTGCGGCTGGACTACGACCGTGCGGTCGCCGCGAACACCTTCGACGCCCATCGACTGGTGGCCTACGCCACCGAGCACGGCCGGGCGGCTGAGATGGTGGACGCCCTGTACCAGGCGCACTTCACCCAGGGCCTCGACATCGGCTCGCGAGAGGCGCTGGCCACGATCGCCGGCGGGATCGGCCTGGACTCCGCCGACGCCCGACGCTTCCTCGACTCCGACGAGCGGACCGCCGAACTCGCCGCCGAGCTGGCCGCCGCCCGGGACCTGGGCATCACGAGCGTCCCGACGTTCGTGCTGGCCGGAAAGTACGCGGTCAGCGGCGCCCAGGAGACGTCCACGCTCCTCGCCGCGCTGGCCGAGGTCGAGCAGCGAGAGGCCGCAGCACGGTAGGGCGTGTGTCAAAGTCCTCGGTCGAGCCGAGGCGGAGTCCAGGCGGGCCAGGGGCTTTGACACACGCCCTAAACATCGACCGGGGTGATGTTTCACGTGCAACGGTATCGATGTCGGTGCCTGGTCAGGCCGGCCTGGCCAGGCCCTCGACCACCTGCGCGCCGGGCAGCGCGCCCAGCGCGGGCCCCGGCAGCGCGATCTTGCTGTGTCGTACGCCGGACCCGATGATCACGTGCGGGGTGGCGATCACCCGCGCATCCACGAGGATCGGCCACTGGGCCGGCAGCCCGATCGGGGTGATGCCGCCGTACTCCATGCCGGTCAACTCGACCGCGTCCGTCATCGGGGCGAAGCTCGCCTTGCGCACGTCCAGCGCCCGCCGGGCCACGCCGTTCACGTCGGCCCGGGTGGTGGCCAGTACGATGCAGGCCGCGTAGCGGACCACGCCCTCGCGCTTTCCGGCCACCACGACACAGTTGGCCGACACGTCCAGCCCCACCTCGTACGCCTCGCAGAACGCCGCCGTGTCGGCGAGGTCGGCGTCGATCGGCGCGACCAGCACGTCGTCGACGTCCACCGGCGCGCTGGCCGGCCACTGAGCGATGGCCTCCGCCACCGGCGCGGCGAGCAGGTCGAGGCGGGCACGGGCCGGTTCGGTCTTCAGCGTTCCTATCACGGGTGCGATCCTCGCACCCGTGCGGCCGGATCGCTCGCCGACTCCCGAGCCGTCCCGCGACACCACCTCCACGTCGCGGCTCAACTGCCCGCGAGGAACGCGTTGTCGCGCAGGAAGGAACGGTCGCGGGCGGCCGCCAACTCCTCCTCGCGTCGGGCTCTGGCCCGCTGCAGCTCCAGGTCCTCCAGCGCGTGCCGGACACCCAGCCGGATCACGCCGTAGAGGAAGACGAAACCGAAGACGTAGAGGATCACCGTGGTGACGACAACGAACATGGCGTCACCGTAAGACGAACGTGAACCGGCATCCCTCTCATCTCCGCGCGGTTCCCCCGTACGTGTCCGCGAGGTGGTCGGCCCAGGTACGCACACCGCGAGGTAGCGCCTCGGTGACCAATCCACCGGCGCGCAGCTCGCGCCCGAGCCGGCCGGGAATCCGTACCGGAAGCAGAGGTCCGCGTGACCCGCGTGCCTCTCGCCAGGCGCGGACGGCCTCGTCGAAGCGAAGCACCTGTGGCCCACCGAACTCCTCGATGCCCCCGAGCGGGCCGGCGGCCAGCCGGGCCGCGAGCCGGGCGGCCACCTCACCCGGGTCGACCGGCTGGGCGAGCACCGCCCGGTCGCCGAACACCGGGCCCAGCCGCGCGCTGGTCGCCAGCAAATCGTCGAGGAACTGGGGGAACTGGGTGGCGCGCAGCACCGACCACGGCACCGGGCCGGCCGCCACCACCCGCTCGGCTGCCAGCTTGTGCCGGTAGTACGGGAACGGCACCCGGTCCACCCCCACGATCGAGATGTAGACCAGGTGCCCGACGCCGGCCGCGCTCGCGGCGACCACCAGCCGACGGGTGCCCAGCACGTCCACCTGGTGGGTACGCCCCCGGGGCGAGGACGCCAGGTGCAGCACCGCGTCCACCCCGGTCACCGCCTCGGCCAGCCCGCCGCCGGTGGCCAGGTCGGCCACGACCCACTCCACGTCCGAGCCGGTACGCGGCCGGCGGCTGCCGGCCCGGACGCTCATCCCGTCGGCGCAGAGTCGCGCCAGCACATGGCTCCCCAGTTGACCACCCGCCCCGGTGACCAGAACCCTCATCGTCTCCTCCTGTTCCGCCCTCGCTCGTACAGCCCGTCGACTGATGACGACACCGCTGCCGGACACGTGACCGGTTGCCTCACACCGAACGCATCAGGTCCAGCACGGTCAGGAGCGCGAAGAACGCGATCACGGTCTCGTTGACGATCCACGAATGCCCCTCGGCCCACTTCCGCATCCGGGCCAGCACCCGCGCCGCCTTCTGGCCGAGCAGCACCAACGCCAGCAGCGGAACCGCGAGCAGGAGCACGGTGAGCAGCACGAACGGCACCAGGTGCCACCAGGGGAGGTTGTGTCGGGCCACGGTCGCGCCGACCGTCGCCATGATCAGGTCGTCGGTGGGTGTCACCACGAAGAGCAGGGCGCCCATCCGCGAGGCCCAGCGCGGATCGGCGTGGCCCACGCTGCCCAGCCAGCGCGGCGGCCCGGACCGGTTGCGACGCAGCCAGACCACCAGGGCCAGACACACCAGCAGCGCGAGCACCACCAGATCGATGGCCGGACCGCGATCGATCCTGCTGGCGGCAGCGCTGGCGTCCGTCGCCAACCCGCCCAGCAACCGGGTCAACAACCAGCTCACGGTCACCCCGACGGCGACCACCAGGCCGGCGCCGGCGAGGAAGCCCAGCGACGCGGCCCGGGGCCGGTCGGACGAGGCGAGGAAGACCGCCACGACCAGTTGACTCCCGGCAACCATCACCACGGCCAGCGGCAGGACGGGCAGGACGTTCATCGCCTGCCATCCTCGCGCCCGCCCGGTACGGGCATGGCGGATCCTCAGCGGATCACCCGCCCGGCCGGGTAGCCCCGTCCATCACCACCCGGCCCGCCAGCAGCGCGCCGACCAGGGCCAGACCGGCCGCCACCACCAGGGTCACCACGTAGCTGGCGGGGCCGGGGGCACTCCCGGCGGCCAGTACGGCACCGGTGAGCGCCAGCACGGTCGCCGCGAAGAGCGAATCGCCCAGTTGCAGCGACGAGCTGTTGCGCCCCTGCTCGCCGGGCGCGGACAGCTCCAGGGTGAGCACCGACAACGACGGGTACAGCAGTCCCATACCGAGCCCCGCCAACGCCCAGCCCAGCACGGCGACGGCCACCGGCAGCTCGGGTCGTACGGCCAACGCCACCGTCGCGGTGCCGGCCGTGATGCAGCACAACCCGACGCGGGGGAAGCTGGCCCGGGAGGCCGGCACGGGAAAACGGCCCTGCACCCAGGAGCCCACCGACCAGGCCAACGCGCCCACCGTGAGGACAAGCCCGGCGGCGGTCGGCGACAGTCCCCGCTCCCGGGAGAGCATCAACGGGATGACCACCTCGGCACCGACGAACGCCGCCGACGCCAGACCGCGCAGACCGACCACCGTGGGCAGCCCGCGGGCCGCCCGCAGGAACCCCGGCGGCAGCAGGCGCGGAGCGCAGACCAGCAGGCCGGCCAGGGCGAGCGCGATCACCGCCGGGGCCATCACGCCGCGCTGCTGACCCCCGATGTGCAGCAGTGCAGCGCTCACGCCCGCCCCACAGGCCCAGCCGATGCGGGCCATCGCGCCGGCCGGCGGCCGGGTCCGCACGGTCCGGTCGAGCGACCGCAGGCCCGGATGGATCAGCAACACCGCCGGCACGGCCACCGCCGGCACCACGAGAAAGACCCACCGCCAGCCCAGGTATTCGACAATCAGGCCGGCCAGCGCCGGCCCGACCAGCGACGGTACGACCCACGCCGCAGCGAACGCGGCGAAGATGCGCCGATGCAACTCCTCGGGGTACGCCTGCCCGACAATCACGTAGAGCGCCACCGAGAGCAACCCGGAGCCGAACCCCTGCACGACCCGCCCGACCACCAGCGCCGTCATCATCGGCGCGGTTCCGGCGATCAGCAGCCCGACCACGAACCAGCCGACACCGTGCCACATCGGCCCCCGGGGCCCCCGTGCGTCACACCAGATCCCGGAAACCACCATGGCCAGCACACCGGCGGCGAACGGGCCACCGAACGCGATCCCGTACAGCGCCAGCCCGTCCAGGCTGCGCGCGACGGTCGGCATGGCCGTGCCGACCGCCAACGCCTCGAACGCCAGCAGCGACACCAGCGCGACGCTGCCCACCGTCATCGCCCGCAGCCGGGGTGCGAACAGCCCGGCGGGGGCCGGAACGGGGGTGACGGTTCGGCTCGACATGCACCGAGCCTGCGACCTCAACCCGGATTCATGTCAACCGGGGGTGACCCGGCTCTCGTCAGGCGTCCTGGAATGCCCTGCCGAGGCCTCGGACCAGTCCCGACAGGTGCTGGTCCGCCAGGAGATGCCCGGCGGTGACCACCAGGGCGGTTGGCCATTCGATCACCTGCAACGCGGCGAGCACGCCGAGCCCGGCGTAGTAGGCGATCTTGTCCGGTGGTGGCACCGCCACCTCACCCAGCATCGGCAGCTCGACCCGGCGGCGGTACATCCGAACGTTCTCGCGTGAACCGTTGAGGTGTCGCGTGAAGGTGCTCATTCCGGCCTCCCCGTGTCCGGTGATGGTTGTCGGGTTCCACCACCCACCCCGTCCATGCGCGGCCAGGCTCGCAAACTTCCGGTGCTCAGAGGGGCATAACGGACGCCAGGTCGGGAAGCCAGGCCGCCGGACGTGAGGCGGTGGGAGGACGAGATGACCGACGGCACCAGCAGCGACAACGGAGAGTCGGGTCGGCGTCCGTCCGGCCGTACGCCTCGATGACGGCGGCGGGTCGCGCCGCCGGCCGCCTCCTGCCGTCCATCGGCGTGCCGCACCTGGTCGGGGAGGCGTCCCGGACCCTCGGGTCGGCGGCGACCCGGCTGGCCCGGACGGTCGGGCTGACCCGGCGGCGGGTCTGGTCCCGCCCCGGCCGGCACCACATCGAGGTGCACGGCGTCTGCCAGAACGGTGGCGACCAGTTGGCCCGGCAGGTGGAGGCCGCGCTGGAACGAATGCCCGGGGTGGCCTGGGCCCGGGTGAACGCCCCGTCCGGCCGGGTGGTGGTGGCCGTGCAGGCCCCCGAGCCGAGACTGCGGGACCTCGTCGCCACGATCGAGCGGACAGAGCGAACCTGCGACCACGAACCGGATCCGGAGATCCCGCCGCCACATCCGCCGGAGGAGGGGCCGCGCACCCCGCGCACCCTGGGCGCCCTCGCCTCGGACGCACTGGGCCTGACCATCTCAGCGGCCACCCGGCTCCTGCCGTTCGCACCGCTGCCCGCCGAGGTCTCCGGCCTGCTCACCGCCGCGGACCTGCAACCGAAGCTGCACGCGTTCGTGGGCCGGCGGCTGCGCTCCGACCCCCGCGCCGACGTCATCTTTCCGCTGGCCGAGGCGGTGGTGCAGGGTCTGACCGGCCGTTGGACGGGGATCGTTCTCGACGGCGCCCAACGGATGGTGCAGTGGGGCGAGGCGCGGGCCCAACTCGCCGCGTGGGAGAAGGCCGAGCCGCGGCTGACCGGCGACCCCGAGCGCGCCACCGCGCCGTGGCCGACGGTCGACCGTCCCCGCCCGAAACCGGACGGGCCGGTCGAGCGCTACATCAACCGGATGTTGACCGCCGGCGTGGCTGCCGCCGCGGCGGCGACACCGATCGCCGGGCGCAAGCGAGCCGCCGCGCTGGGCCTGTCCGCGCTGCCCAAGGCCCCGGGCAGCGGACGAGAGGGGTACGCGGCACAGCTCGGCCGGATCCTCGCCCGGCGCGGGGTGATCGCGATGGACCGTGGCGTGCTGCGGGAGCTGGACCGGATCGACACGTTGGTGCTGGACGCGGCGGTCCTCGGCTCGGAGCGGGGCGTACTCGCCGACCTGGCCCCGGCGGCCGAGGTGAACGTCGACGACGTGGCGGAGCAGGCGTTCGCGCTGTTCGACCCGAACGACCCGACCGGTTCACAGGAGCTGGACGGCTGGCGGCTGGCACCGCTGGACCACCTCCAGGCGGGCGATCCCGGCGACGTGCCGGACGGCGATCGGCTGCGCGCGGCCGGCGGCCAACTGCTGGGGCTCACCCACTCCGGTCGGCTCATGGCGCTGCTGCGGGTCGAGCCCGAACCCGCGCCGGGTGTCGACGGCCTGCCGGCCGCTGCCCGCCACGCCGGCCTGAAGCTGATCGTGGCCGGCGGCGACGAGCAGCGGTACGGCTTCGCCGACGCGCTGCTGCCCGGCGGGGATCGGCTGGCCGACTCCGTACGCGCGTTGCAGCGCGACGGGGCGGTCGTCATGCTGGTCTCCGGGGACCGGGCGGCGCTCGGCGCGTCCGACTGCGGGCTGGGGATGTCCGCTCCGGACGAGCTGCCGCCGTGGGGGGCGCACCTGCTGGTCGGCAGCGACCTGCGGGTGGTGTCCCTGATGATCGAGGCGACCGGGGCGGCCCGGCGGATGTCACAGCAGAACATCCGGCTCGCCATGGCGGGCACCGGCCTCGGGGCGCTGGGCGCGTTCACCGCCCCGCCGACCCAGCTGCCACACCGGTCGCTCGTCGCGGTCAACGGCGCGGCCGGGTTGGCCTTCGCGAACGGGGTCTGGCGTGCCCGCCGGTTGCCCGACCGGTCGGACACCCCGACGCCGGTGGCGACCGCCTGGCACCTGATGCCGGTCCGGACCGTGCTCGACCGGCTGGACACCAGGCCGGACGGGCTGGCCAGCGCGGAGGCGCATCGCCGACACGACGGTCACGGGACGGGCGGCGGCGACACACCCGCCGGTGGTGGGCTGCTGCGGGCGTTCCTGGACGAGCTGTCCAACCCGCTCACTCCCGTCCTGGCCGCCGGGGCGGTGCTCTCCGCGTCGTTCGGCTCGCTTGTCGACGCCGCGCTGGTGGGCAGCGTCGTCGGCGGGTCGGCCCTGATCGGGGCGGTGCACGAACGCAACACCGAACGGTCGCTGGCGGAGTTGCTGTCCCGTTCGGCGGTGACCGCGCGGGTCCGCCGGGACGGCGCCGAGCGAATCGTCGCAGCCGAGGACCTCGTCCGCGGAGACGTCATCACCCTCGAATCGGGAGACTCGGTGCCGGCCGACTGCCGGGTGCTCGAATCGGTGGGGTTGGAGGCGGACGAGTCGTCGCTGACCGGCGAGTCGCTGCCGGTCGCCAAGAGCAACCGGGCGGTCGTCGCCGCGGCCATCGCCGACCGGCACTCGATGCTGTACGAGGGCACCACCGTCGCCGCCGGCCACGGAACCGCCGTGGTGGTGGCGACCGGCGTCGACACCGAGTCCGGGCGCAGCCTGGCGCTGATCCGGCAGGCGCCCCCGACCAGCGGGGTGGAGGCCCGGCTCGGCTCGTTGACCAGCGCCGCCATTCCGTTGGCCGCGGGTTCGGCGATCGCCGTGGCCGGTGCGGGGCTGCTCCGGGGCGTACCGCTGGCCGAAACGGCGGCGACCGCCGCGAACCTCGCCGTCGCGTCGGTGCCGGAGGGGCTGCCGTTCCTGGTCAGCGCCGCGCAGTTGGCCGCCGCCCGGCGGCTGGCCGAGCACGGCGCGTTGGTCCGCAACCCACGCACGATCGAGGCGTTGGGTCGGGTGGACGTGCTCTGCTTCGACAAGACCGGCACCCTCACCGAGGGCAAGTTGCTGCTCGCCGGGGTCGGCGACGGCGTCGGCGACCGGTACGCCCCGGTGGACCGGCTCGACGAGCGGCTTCGACTGACCCTCGCCACGGCACTGCGGGCCACGCCCGCCGCGGCCAAGCCGGAGGACTTGGCGTTGCAGACCGACCGGGCGGTTCGGCGGGGCGCCGCCACGGCTCACGTGGTGGAGCAGACCGGCGCCGCCGGCTGGCGGGCTGCCGGCGGGCTGCCGTTCGAACCGTCCCGCGGCTACCACGCGAGCATCGGCGAGACCGAGGGTCGCCTGCTGCTCAGCGTCAAGGGCGCCCCGGAGACGGTGCTGCCACGCTGCGCGACGCGGCGCATCGACGGCCGGCAGGAGCCGCTGGACGACGCCGGCCGCGCGGAACTGCAAGGCCTGCTGGCCGATCAGGCCGGGGCGGGGCACCGGATCCTCGCCGTCGCGGAGTGCCAGGTGGACGCTGCGCACATCACCGACTCCGACGTCCGAGGTCTGACCTTCGTGGGGTTCCTGGCCCTCGCGGACGGGGTCCGGGAGAGCGCAGCCCCCGCGGTACGCCGGATCCGGCAGGCCGGGGTGCACACCATCATGATCACCGGTGACCACCCGGCCACCGCCGAGGCGATCGCCGCCACCATCAGCGAACACGACGAGCAGCGGGTGGTCACCGCCACCGAACTCGACCAGTTGGACGACGACGCGCTCGCCGAGCGACTGGCCAACACCGACGTGGTGGCCCGCTGCACCCCGGCGCACAAGGTGCGCATCATCCAGGCGTTGCAGAAGTGCGGGCGGACCGTGGCGATGACCGGCGACGGCGCCAACGACGCCCCGGCGATCCGGCTGGCCGACGTCGGCATCGCCCTCGGCCAACGCGGCACACCGGCGGCCCGCGCCGCCGCCGACCTGGTGGTCACCGACGACCGGTTGGAGACCATCATCGCCACCCTGGTCGAGGGTCGCGCGATGTGGTCATCGGTCCGCCACGCGCTGAGCATCCTCGTCGGCGGCAACCTCGGCGAGATCGCGTTCAGTGTGCTCAGCGCCGCGGTGACCGGCCGTTCCGCCCTCACCGGCCGGCAACTGCTGCTGGTCAATCTGCTCACCGACCTGGCGCCGGCGCTGGCCATCGCGGTCCGCCCACCCGCCCCGGACCGCACCGACGGGCTGCTCCGGGAGGGTCCCGACGCGTCGCTCGGTGAGACCCTCAGCAGGGAGATCGGGCTCCGCGCGGCGTCCACCACGCTGGGCGCGACGGTCGGCTGGACGTTGGCCCGCTACACCGGCCGTCAGCGGCGGGCCGGAACGGTCGCCCTCGTCTCGCTCGTCGGCACCCAACTCGGCCAGACCATCCTGGCCGGCGGCACCAGCCCGGCCGTGCTGGCGTCCACGGCGGCGTCGCTGGGAGTGCTGGTCGTGGTGGTGCAGACGCCGGGGGTGAGCCAGTTCTTCGGCTGCACCCCGCTGGGCCCGGTGGGCTGGACCATCGGCGCCGGATCGGCGCTCGGTGCCACCTTCGCCAACGGCGCGCTCACCAGACTGGTGGAGCACCTTCCGTCGGCACGACCCGACCTCGCGCAGCCCACTCCCGGGGCCGAGGAGACGGCCACGGACGGATGACGCTTGAGCGGGACCGGCTGGGGTACCGGAGCCGGGGGAGGTGGGGATGATGGCCGAGCATCCACAGGTGACATTCATCGGCACCGCGACGACAGTGCTGCGGATCGGCGGGTTCACCCTGCTGACCGATCCGAACTTCCTGCACCGCGGCCAGCGGGCGTACCTCGGAAAGGGCCTGTGGTCGCGCCGACGCACGGACCCAGCGCTACGGATCGCCCAGCTTCCCCACCTGGACGCCGTGGTCCTGTCCCATCTGCACGGTGACCACTTCGACCGGGTGGCCCGCCGGGAGCTGGACCGGGAGTTGCCCATCGTCACCACGCCCGCCGCCGAACGCAAGCTGCGCCGCTGGGGCTTCCACGCCGCCCAGGGCCTGCCGACCTGGTCGTCACGAGAGCTGCACCGCGACGGTACGACCCTGCGGCTGACCTCGATGCCGGGCAAGCACGGCCCCGGCGCGCTGGACCGGCTGCTGCCCGACGTGATGGGCACGATGATCGACGTGGAACGCGGCGGGCGGCGCGAATTCCGGCTGTACGTCTCCGGCGACACGCTCAACCGTCCGCTGCTCACCGATATCCCCGAGCGCTACCCGGACATTGACGCGATGCTGATTCATCTCGGTGGCACGAAGGTCGCCGGCATCCTGCTCACCATGGACGCCCGGCAGGGCGCCGACCTGGTGGAGCTGATCCGCCCGAAGCTGACGGTGCCGATCCACTACGACGACTACCCGGTCTTCCGCTCGCCGCTGGCGCACTTCGTCGACGAGGCCCGCCGCCGGGGCTGGGTCAAGCAGGTCCGCACCATCGCGCGCGGCGAGACCGCGCCGCTCACCCCGCCCTGCTGAGCGGCGGAGGCCACCGGATAGACGCCCTCCGTCACCGCTCTTCGGCACGGAACGGGTCCCGGGCCGGGCCCTGTTCGGCCCAACGCAGACCACCGCGAAACTCCACACCCGGTATGCCGTCACCGAGCTGGCTGATGTCCACCAGCGCCGCCAGGGAGGTGGCGAGGTCCGACCGTAGTTCCTCGACGGCCGTCCCGAGATCGTCCGCCTCTGCGGACCAGTCGATGTCGGCTGCACGCAGGTCGGCGATCGCGTGACCGGTGACCGCTGCGGGGTCGGTGACGACCACCTCGACCCGACAGTAGATGTGCACGGTGACGGGGGTTGTTTGCTCATCCATTCGCGGATCATGACAAGGGCGATGCGCGAACCGACAGGTCATTACCGAAGCGGACTGGGAAGCGGCACCTCTCCTCGCATGGCCCTCTCGGCCAACTCGATGCGCTCCGGGTGAAGTCTGCTGTCGTCCAGCGGGCTCTTTCGGCTTAATCCGGTTCGTCAACGTCAATCCGCACGATCGCGGATCCCCGCCGCCGATCCAGGTAACGCCAGCCATGCGGGGTCCTGCCAATCCGCCAGCGGCGGTAACATCTCCAGGCTTTGATCTACAACGGGGAGGAAGATCCACATGCGATGGAAGATCCCGGCCGGCGTTGCAATAGCGCTGGCCTTTATGGTTCCGGCGGCACCGGCGGTGGCGCAGACCGGGTCGCTCGGGCTGAACGAGACCTGCCAGACGGTCGAGCGCAAGGCATAAAGGACATCCGCGAGCTCTTCACCATCGACCTGGACACCGCCACTACCACCCAACTCCGGGTGCTGACGGCCCAGATCCTGTACGCCGCGAACACCGAGTCGCTGCCCACCCTGCCTGACGTCATTCAGAAGAAGCTGGATGGCAGCTCAGACGATCTCCGGGCATTCCTCAAGAAGGACGTGCAGACCGTCTGGTCGGTGAATCTGCGGGTCAAGGTGGTCCAGACGTTGACCGGCGCTGGTCCCAACGTGAAGGAGGCCGCGCAGAAGACACTCGATGCCCCATCCGTCGACGCCTACCTGGCCTACCTGAACGAGGGCCTGTACGACGCGCGTGCGCTCGACTGCGCGTCCCAGCCCACCCCGACGCCGACGCCGACGCCGACGCCGACGCCGACCCCGACCCCGACGCCGAGCGCCACGACGAG
This sequence comes from Micromonospora sp. NBC_00617, assembly GCF_045161355.1. Lineage (NCBI taxonomy): Bacteria > Bacillati > Actinomycetota > Actinomycetes > Micromonosporales > Micromonosporaceae > Micromonospora > Micromonospora sp. NBC_00617. Next base: position 5,831,372 of record NZ_CP107751.1, read on the forward strand.
CGTCGCGCCCACTGCGGCCACCTCCACGAGCCCGGCCGCTGGCGGCGGCGAGGGCGGTGGACTGCCCGTGACCGGTGCCGACACCGCGACCGTGGCCGCCATCGGTGGTGCGCTCCTGCTCCTCGGCGGTGCGGGCTTCGTGGTCGCACGTCGACGCCGTTCGCACTTCGTGGCGTAGCCCCACGCAGACGCGCCCGGCCCGACGCTTCGTCGGGCCGGGCGCGTCTGCGTTGAACGGTGCCCCCTAATGCCGGAAGCCGAGTAGATATCACCCACAATCGGGCAGGTCTGGCCTCTGACCAACGGGGAAGTCTTCAGCGCTTCACGGCGTCTGACACCCCGTTTTCGGGCTCGATTGTCCCTCGTCGTCCTGGCGTGCACAGGCACGTTGGCCGTTCCTCGCGGAATTTCTCTGCAATACGGCACATGGTTCATGCCTGCCTGCACCCTGGCTAACTTCGATGAATCATGACAGCGATGGCCGAGCCCATGGATCTTTCGCCGAGCAGTAATCGACCAACCAGAATCCGGGCCGAGAAAGGTAGACTTCGTTGTCACGGGCGACCGGCGAAGCATCCGGTGGTGAGGAGGACCCGATGACACCTCGGCCGTGTACGGACGGCACATTCCAGCACCTGTCGGTGGATCTCGCTCTCGACCACGCTGGGGATCACGGGAATTCGGGTCTCACGCTGTGTTCGGCTCCGGAGCGTCCGGTCTGGGGCCATGACCAGCGGGCGATCGACCTTGCCTACGAGATGCATCGCAGCGACACATACGTCGACATCGCCGCGTTACCGCCGTGTGTGGAGTGCCTGCGGGTGGCGGAGTTGCTGGCCGACCCCGATACGGCGCCGCCGCTGCATCGGAGGCCTCCCCCGCCGGATTTCGCTTCGGGGTTCACCGGTGACGCGATTCGGATCGCCCTGCGCACCGACATCGCCACCGGCGCCTTGCTCGGCCAGCAGGCCGCCGTGCACCTGCTGACCTTCACCGCGCTCCCGGACCAGCCGGGCTTCGGTGACCTCGTGCGGATCCTGGATCTGTTGTGGGACGACGACGAGATCGTGCGGATGGGGCAGGTCACCGATTGGTCGGCGGTGGTCGGATTCGCGGCGACCGCCGACGTGCCGGACCGTGACCGGCGAATGATCGCCGTGGCCGCGAGCCTCGCTGGCGGGCCGCCGGTCGACCTCGGAGCCGCCGCCAGCTTCGCCGATGACCCAGCGGCGGCCCGACGGGTGGTCGAGGCGGTCGCGATCGCCACGGGTCACGGCGACCGGTGGAAGCTCACGGAGCCACCCGCTACGAGCGCCCACACCTGACTGCGGTACGTCCACCGCCGCCACGTCCGCACCCGCTCCGACGCTCGCCTGAAGATCGTTGCCTGGGCCGAACACCGTGCGACACGTCGGTGGCGGTGGGCCGGTCGCGTGTCCGGTCGTATTGCCACGCTCCGCTGACGGGTCCGGTGGCGAGCCGGAAATGCCCACCGTCTGCTAGCTAGTCACTGCTGAGCGCGCCAAGCTCCGACCGCACGGCGGTGTCTCGTCACGGAGCCTTGACGAACGTGCCCTTCCCGGGCACCACGTAGACCAGGTCCTCGCCGACCAACACCGAACCGTGTCCAGGATGGTGCCGCGCGCCAAGCCTTACTCCTGCTGGAGTCGAGCACGCTCGGGATCGGCCGTCGGAGGCGATGTTGGTGGAGCCCAGGGGACTCGAACCCCTAACCCCTGCCCTGCAAAGGCGGCCGTCGTTCTCTGTCAGGGCTTACCAACGGGTGTTACCGCTTCTGCTGACTTCCTACTGACGCTCCAGCCTTGCCCGCCGGCCTTTTTACGAAGCATGGCGGTCCTCAGTCTGCCGCCCATGGTCAGCCCGGCGGCGTGGGTGCCTCAGCGGGCCTTCCAGCTGCCCGGCGAGCGTCGGCGACGGCGATCGCGATCAGCACCACGGGCACTGCGGCGACCACCGCCAGCGGCGGGGCGAAGGCTAGCGGCACGGCGAGCAACAGCAGAGCAGCAATGCCGAGCAGTCGGTGCCTGGAGACGCGGGAGAAGACAACCCACTCCAGCAGCGTGCGGCCCGCCACGTACAGGGCGGGGCCGCCGAGCATCAACGCAAGCCAGGACTTGAACGTATGGCCGGTGGGGTGCTTTTGCACCAGTTCATTGCCGATGGCGGTGGCAGCCACCCCGATGATCATAAGCAGGTGGGCGGTGCCGGCTACTCGGCCCAGGCTGGCCGGACTCGCCGCCGACTTGACCGCCGATCCGAACAGCTCGCCTGCCTTGTAGAAGTAGATACGCCAGAGCAGCACAGCGGTGATGAACGCGATCACCAGCCCAAGCGTCTGCAGGAGGCGTGGGCTCCCGGACGCCTCGGTGTAGGCGATCCCGACCGCGAGGATCGTCTCCCCGAGCGCGATCAGCACCAACTGTTGGTATCGGTCGGCGAGATGTCCGGCAGCGGACTCCCAAGCCAGGATGCGCTCTGTCCCCTGCCACGGCACCCACCAGCCCAGCCGGGCCGATCCGTACTCGATGGCGATCGCGAGCGACCAGAGCAGCGTCCTGGCCGCACCGTGAGCGTGGGCGCCGAGCAGCCACGGAACGGCGGACACGCAGAACCAACCCAGCATTCCCCAGTAGAGGCGCTGCAGCCAGTGCGACCGCAGCGTCAGAGCGACCACCAGCGCCCGGCCGGCCTGGAGCGCGACATAGACCCCGGCGAAGACCCACCCGTTGCCGTCGAACGCCCGCGGCGTGACGACGCCCAGGAGCAGCACACCGAAAGCCGTCACCAGCACCATGACCTGCACCGCCAGCCGGCGGGGCTCGAAGCGCGCCGTGCTGTAAGCCGTGATTGACCAGATCCAGATCAGCGGCAGGATCAGCAGCAGGGCCTGCAGTAAGCTGGCCCACCGCCCCGCACCTGAGGAAGACGCCAGTTGCGACGTGCTGGTGGCCACCACTCGGTTGAGAGCGAAGACCAGCACGAGGTCGAAGAAGAGTTCGACGAAGCTCGCTTCCTGCTTGCTCCGCTCATTCCGGAGGAGCTTCACCCCCGAGCCCATGGCCGCGCCAGCACCCTCCATGCGAGCCATTCAATGCCGGAATGCCGCCGCGCGAAGGACGATTGCCGGCATCCGAGTACTCGTTCCTGAGCAGGCAGGCCGTGACCTGCCCGAGCGATGTGGTGGAGCCCAGGGGACTCGAACCCCTAACCCCTGCCTTGCAAAGATCAAGCCTGTTGTAGGCAGGTGTCGGCCGGTGCCGCTGACCTGCTCGAGTTGTCGGCCGCCGTCGCTGGTCACTCCTGCCCGTCAGCCGGCTTGGCTGTACGGATGGCTGTACAGGACCAGTTAGAGGAAGTCTCTCCAGAAGGCGACGGTGGCTTGCGGCTCCTGGTCTCGGTCCGGTGCTGGTCCGCCGAACTCCGAATGGATGTAGTCCTCCAGGTCGTCGCCGTAGTAGATGATGTCGGTCTGATACATCGACAGGACCGGGTGCCCGTACGAGCCGCGGCCGGAGGGCAGAAAACGGTGGCCGAACACGGGCACCATCTGCGGCACTATCCGGAGGTGCTGCTCGGCGTTTGCTACCGCCTCACGGCGGTTGCTTGGCCGCTCTCCCCAGCTCTCATGCCAGTAGCCGTTGTGCTCGACATCGAACACCACGCCATGGATAGGCCACGCAAGGCGGTCACGGAGGGCGTCATGTTCTCCTCGTCGCCAGTCAGGCCATGAAGGGCCGGCCGGTAGCCCGGCGGCTAGGAACGCGCGGTGGTCGTCGGCGAACTGAAAGCCGAAGGTGTGCTCCACGCGAGCAAGTTCCGCTTCCGTCAGACCGCGCTCAATCTCGATGTGTCCGAGTTCCCTCAGCCGGCGGGCCGCCGCGATACCGAGGGCAGAGCCTTCCGGGTTGAGGCCCGGAGCAGGCTCACTTCGGTCGACCTTGCGAAAGCGGTCTAGGAACTTGCCCACGGCTTCCTCCCTGTCAGGTCGCGAAGCGTAGCAACCAGGCAGGGAAGCGGATCTCCTCGTCGGGCAGTCGTAGACCGTCCAGCCTCCCCGCACGGGGACAAGGTGGAGCGCCTTACCAGCCGAACGACCTTGGCCCCGTGCGGGGAGGCTGGTAGCCCTTGTGGTGCCCGGCGAGGTGATCCGCGGCGGCATCTCTGAGGAGGGCCGGGGTTCGGGGCGGAGCCCCGAGGCTCCTGCCGTCCTGGGATGACGCCCTAGACCTGGTCGACGCCGACCCCGACGCACAACCCGTGCACGTCGCCCGCTTCGGTGCCCAGGTCGACGCCAAAGGCGTACTCGCCGGGACCAAGGACGCCGACCGGTGCGTCGGCTACATCACCAAGTACCTCACCAAACAGGCCGCCGACTGCCACGACGTGACCACCGGCCGGCAACGGGCGCACCTGGAACGGCTCTGGCAAGAGCTGCGGCACACGCCCTGCTCGGAGCGTTGCGCCAACTGGCTGCTCTACGGCATCCAACCCAAGAAGGCCCGACCCGGGCTGCGGCCCGGGAACTGCAAAAACAAGGTCCACAAGCGGGAAACCCTCGGCATCGGCGGGCGCCGCGTCCTCATCTCTCGGCAATGGTCCGGCAAGACCCTGACCGACCACCGGGCCGACCGGCGCGAGTGGGTCAAGGCGCTCCTGGGTGTCACCACCGACGCCGACACCGCCCCGCCCGGCGGCGAGCAACGCCACGCCTGGGAACTCGCCAAACCCACCGACCCGGACGTGGCGCCGCTCGGCCACCGGGTCCTGCGGGCGATCTCCGAACGCATCCAATGGCGCGTCCAACTCGACACGGCAAGACGCGCGGCCGACCCACCCGACGTTTCGGCAACCACCTCACATCAGTCCGCAGAGCAGGAAGGGACCGGAGCGTGAGCGAGAAGAAGAGCGTCCGCCCGGCCGAGGCTGCGGCCCTGCTCGGCGTCTGTCGAGACACCGTGTACGTCCTGATGCGATCGGGCCGGCTGCGTTCGATCAAGGCGGGTCGTGCTCGGCTGATTCCGCTGTCCGCGCTCGATGAGTTCTTGGCGGCGGATGAGGAGTTCGCGGCATGACGGGCCGGCGTCGGCGTTCTCCTGGCGAGGGCTCGGTGTACGAGCAGCGGCCGGGCGTGTGGGCTGCGGTGGTCGACCTCGGTTGGATTGACGGGAAGCGGAAGCGGAAGTACGTCTACGCCAAGAGCGAGGCTGAGGCGGTCCGGAAGCGAGACGAGCTGCGGCGCCAACTTCAGCTCGGCGTCGACCTCTCCGCGCAGCCTCGGACCCTCGAAGCCTGGTTGACCGAGTGGCTGCGGGACGTGAAGGCACACGACGGAACCCGGCCGTCAACGCTGGTGCGCTACCGCCTGGCCGTGAGCAAGCACCTCGTGCCGGGCCTGGGCCGGGTGAAGCTCGACCGGCTGACGCCTCGCGATGTGCAGCGGTTCCTTACCGGGCTGCGGGGCAAGCTCGCACCGGCCAGCATCATCAAGGTGCATGCGGTGCTGCGTGTCGCCCTGGCCGACGCTGAGCGGATGGACTTGGTCCCGCGCAACGTCGCCAAGGCAGCCAAGCCACCGGCCCTCGGCAGAACCGAGCGGCGTGCTCTGACCCCCGAGGAAGCCAAGACCCTGCTGTCGGTGCTGACCGGGGACCGGCTGGAATCGCTGTTCGTCCTGGCGCTGGCGACCGGGCTGCGGCGGGCTGAGCTGCTGGGCCTGCGGTGGTCGGATGTCGACCTGCCGGGGAAGGCGCTGTTTGTTCGGCAGACGCTCCAGCGAACGGATCACGGGTTGGTGTTCGTGCCACCGAAGACGCACCGCTCAGCCCGTCCGCTGCCGCTGTCGGCTCTGGCCGTTCGGGCGTTGGAGGCACAGCGCGTGCGCCAGGCCAAGGACCGGCTCGCGGCCGGGGAGGTGTGGTCGGATCTGGGCCTGGTCTTCGCCAGCACCATCGGCACCGCGATGGAGCCACGGAACGCCAACCGGCGCTTCGAGCAGCTCCGCGCGGCGGCCGGGCTGGACTGGCTGCACCTGCACGACCTGCGACACGCCTTCGCCACGTTCATGCTCGACCAGGGCGAGGAGCTGCGGACGGTGATGGAGCTGCTCGGGCACTCCACGATCCGGATGACGGCCGACACCTACGGCCACGTTCTGCCGGCGCGGGCTCGTCAGGCTGCCTCGGCCATTGACCGGATTCTCGGCCAGGAGGGCACGGCGTGACCGGCTTGGCTGTACGGATGGCTGTACTCGGACCGAGATCGACCGGGGAAAGTGCTGGTGGAGCCCAGGGGACTCGAACCCCTAACCCCTGCCTTGCAAAGGCAGTGCTCTGCCAGTTGAGCTAGGGCCCCGTGAGCGGCTGCGGCGGTGCGTCGCTCGCCGCCGGCCGGACGTCAGCGCAGGTCGGGTGCGGTGGTCGCCTCGTGCCACAGGGCACGCTCGTCGTTGGCGGCCTTGACCTTGTTGAAGACGACGGCAGCCACGCCGACGACGCCGGCCAGGATCAGCAACTTCTTGAACATGGGGTGACCCCTCGCGCTCGACTAGCGTCGGACGATGTGCGGTGGGGCTAGATGGAATCGAACCATCGACCTCAGAGTTATCAGCTCTGCGCTCTAACCGACTGAGCTATAGCCCCGCGTTGCGACGGCAAGATTAACCCATCCGCTCTGCCGGCCCCAAATCGGGGTCCGAACCTGCGAGCCGTTCCGTCGCCGCCCTGCAAAACCTACCCGAGTACGGGGCGCCGGAGCGACCGCATTCCGCGGTGCCCGGCGCCCCGGTCACACTCAGTCCCGCTCGGCGAGCGTCAGCTCGATCCCGCCGACCAGGTCGGCGCAGACGTTGTAGACGAACGCTCCCAGCGTGGCCAGCGCGGTGAACAGCACCACGTTGACCAGGCCGATCAGCGCCGAGCTGAGGATCACGCCCTTGGCGGTGATCTGGAACCCGTTGGTGCTCTGCCCACCGCCCGCGTTGACCAGGTCGCTGAGGCTGTCGTTGACGCTCTGGAACACGCCCATCGCGTCCAGCGCCAGGTAGAGCACCGACGTGGCGACCACCACGACGATGAACAGCACCACCGAGACGGCGAACGCGAACTTCATCACGGACCAGGGGTCGATCCGCTTGAGGTTCAGCCGGGCCCGGCGCGGTCCGCGGGACGCCGCCGAGCTGACCGAGGTACGCGCGGCGCGTACCGCCTCACCGACGCGAGCGGCACCGACGGCCGACGCGTTGCCGATCCCCGGCGGCAGGCCGCCACCGCTCGCCGGGCGACCGCCAGCGGCCGTACGCCCCGAGTCGGGCTGGGTCATGCCCGGCGTGATCCGCGGCTGGGTGCCGGTGGCTCCGGTCGATGTCGCCTGACCGGGCCGGGTGTTGGTCGGCTGGGTGGTCGTCGGCCGAGCCGGGGTCGGGGCGGCCGCCGTGGGGGCCGCCCCGGCGGACGTCGGTGCCTCGACAGCCGCCGTCTCGGCCTTGGCGTCGCCCGATCCCCCGTCCTCGCCGGGCTGCTCCGGCGGAGGTGTCATGCCGGGAGCCCGGGTGAATTTCGGGGCAGGCGCGTCGGCGGGAACCGTGGCCCGGCCCACGGCCGCGCGGCCGGTCGCTGGTGTGCCGCCTTTGGCGGCCTCCTCGTCGACCGGGTTGGCCGAGGTCCCCGTGTTCCCCGACTTCGCCTGTGTCTCCGTCATTCAACTAGTCCTGTTCGTCAGGCTCGTCGGCATTGCGAGCAATCGCCACGATAGTCACGCCGTCCGGGAGGTCCATCAGCTTGACCCCCATTGTGTTCCGGTCACGCGTACGGCGTACAGGCTTCACCGGAGTCCGAATGACACCACCGTTGCTGGTGATCGCGAACAACTCGTCGTCCGGGTCGATCACCACGGCACCGACCAGACCACCGCGCCGTTCGGTGATCTTCGCGGTCAGCACGCCCTTACCTCCCCGGCCCTGCACCGGGTATTCCTCGATCGGGGTACGTTTCGCGTATCCCCCGTTCGTGGCCACCAGGACGTCCAAGCCGTCCCGAACGACCTCCATGGCGAGCAGGACGTCGTCGTCCGTGAAGCGCATGCCGATCACGCCCGAGGTGGCCCGGCCCATCGGCCGCAGCGCCTCGTCGGAGGCGTTGAACCGGATCGCCTGCGCCTTCTTGGAGACCAGCAGCAGGTCGTTCTCCGGCGCCACCAGCGCAGCACCGACCAGCTCGTCCTCATCGCGCAGGTTGATCGCGATGATTCCGCCGGAACGGTTGGAGTCGAACTCCTCGAGCCGCGTCTTCTTCACCAGGCCGTTCTTCGTGGCCAGTACCAGATAGGGGGCTACCTGGTAGTTCGGGATTTCGATGATCTGCGCGATCTGCTCGTCGGGTAGGAAGGCGAGCAGATTGGCCACGTGTTGGCCCTTGGCTACCCTACTGGCCTCCGGCAACTCGTACGCCTTGGCCCGGTACACCCGACCCTTGTTCGTGAAGAACAGGATCCAGTCGTGCGTCGAGCACACGAAGAAGTGGCTCACGATGTCGTCCTGCCGCAGCGTGGCGCCACTGACGCCCTTGCCGCCGCGCCGCTGCGAGCGGTACAGATCGACCTTGGTCCGCTTGGCGTACCCCGTTCGGGTGATCGTGACGACCACGTCCTCCCGGGCGATGAGGTCCTCCATCGAGACCTCGCCGTCGAACGGGATGATCTGCGTACGCCGCTCGTCGCCCCACTTGGCGACGATCTCGCCCAGCTCCTCCGAGACGATCCGACGCTGCCGCTCCGGCTTGGCGAGGATGTCCTTGAGGTCGGCGATCTCGATCTCGAGCTTGGTCAGGTCGTCGACGATTCGCTGCCGCTCCAGGGCGGCGAGGCGGCGCAGCTGCATGTCCAGGATCGCGGTCGCCTGGATCTCGTCGATCTCCAGCAGCCGGATCAGGCCCTGCCGGGCGTCGTCCACCGTCGGCGACCGCCGGATCAGCGCGATCACCTCGTCCAGCGCGTCCAGCGCCTTGGCCAGACCGCGCAGGATGTGCGCCCGCTCCTCGGCCTTGCGCAGCCGGAACGCCGTCCGCCGGCGGATCACGTCGATCTGGTGCTCGACGTAGTAACGGATGAACTGGGCCAGGTTGAGCGTGCGCGGCACACCGTCGACCAGCGCCAGCATGTTGGCGCCGAAGGTCTCCTGGAGCTGGGTGTGCTTGTAGAGGTTGTTCAGCACCACCTTGGCGACCGCGTCGCGCTTGAGCACCAGCACGATCCGCATGCCCGTACGCCCGGAGGACTCGTCGCGGATGTCGGCGATGCCGGCGAGCTTGCCCTCCTTGATCAGCTCGGCGATCCGCTCGGCCAGGTTGTCCGGGTTGACCTGGTAGGGCAGCTCGCTGACGACCAGGCAGGGCCGGCCCCGCTTGTCCTCCTCGACCTCCACCACGGCCCGCATCCGGATCGAACCACGACCCGTGCGGTACGCGTCCTGGATGGCGGTCGTGCCGACGATCAGGCCGTGGGTCGGGAAGTCCGGGCCCTTGACGATGCCGAGCAGGGCTTCGAGGGTGGTCTCCTCGTCCTCCTCGGGGTGCTCCAGGCACCACTGCACCGCCGCGCCGATCTCCCGCAGGTTGTGCGGCGGGATCTTGGTGGCCATGCCGACCGCGATGCCCTCGGAGCCGTTCACCAGCAGGTTGGGGATCCGCGACGGCAGGATCGTGGGCTCCTTGGCCCGGCCGTCGTAGTTGTCCTGCAGGTCGACGGTGTCCTCGTCGATGTCCCGCAGCATCTCCATGGCGAGCGGGTCGAGCTTGCACTCGGTGTTGTGGCTGACGAACCCGTCGGAGACGAACGAGTGGTCGTCAGTGTCGACCCGGACGCTGTAGACCGGCTGCACGCCGGCGTCAGTGATCTGCGCCACCTCGGCGTAGTAGAAGCGCCCGTCGACAAGAGGCTCGACGACGTCAAGCACCTCGGATTTGGTGATCCGGGCGGCGATCTCGTCGCGGTCGCGCTCCCACCGCTCGACCCGGTCCACGTTGTGCCGACGCAGCCAGTCCCGCTCGGTCCAGCGCTGCGCGCCGTGCTCGCGGATGAAGTCGGCGACCAGCGGCACGTGGTCGCTGGAGAGCGCGGTGCTGCTCGCCGGCACCTGGGCCAGCTCGGCCTCCAGCTTGGCCTGCTTGCGGCCGAGGAAACCGACGTGCGCGGCGAAGATTCGAGCGTCGCGGCGGTTGGTCACCACGACCTTGATCTCGCCATCGTCGTAGCGGATCTGTCGGCTGATCACACCGAACTCCAGCAGCAACTGCTGGACCTCGCCCGCCAACCGCTCACTCCGGGTCGAGTACGAGATCTGAATGGTGTTGCGCGGCAGCAGCGACGACGAGCCGTCGCCCTCGAACAGCGCCTGAAGGAACGCCCGCTTGACCGCGGCCGGCCCCTGCCAGACGAACTCGGGAACGAACTTCGCGGCGCTGCGCGCGCCCATCAGCTCACCGAGGAGGCTCGACCGCAGCGCGGTGAGGTCCTGCACGTCGAGTTCGTGCAGGGTGCTGCCGGACGCGATGACCCGCTCGCTGACGTAACGCGGGCCGCCCACCGCCAAGTCGTAGGCCGCGAGGACGCGGACGAAGAACTCGCGGTCGACGTTGTTGAAACCGGCCCGTCCCGTAGAGACCCAGCCCTCGCTGACGAAGGCGCCGGCGAGGACGGCGGCCTCGACGTGCTCCAGCATCGGGTAGCCGATCTCGTCCGGCACCGAACGCTGGAGAACGACCCGGTCGCCGGGGGAGATCTCGGCGAGCAACTTCCACAGCAGGGTCGGCACGCCGGCGACGTCCACCAGGCAGAGCACCGGGTGGTTGTGGGTGCCGGTCAGCTCGTACCCCTCGCGGGTGCGCAGCCGCAGCGTCGGGTGCTCACCGGAGTGGAAGAACTTGCTGGCGCGGACCAGGTCGCCGTTGCGGTCGCGGACCTTGAGGTCGATGTCGGTCTCGCTGGACGGCGCGGCGTCGGCGACCACGTCCGCGATCCGCACGCTGCCCTCGGCGGTGCGAATCCGGACATCCGCCGTGACGCAGTAGCGCATGGCGGCAGCCGGATCATTACCCGGCGAGCCGAAGTTGCCGTTGCCGTCGACCAGCGGGTAGCGCAGCGACCAGGGCTGCGCCATCCGGACCAGCGCGTCGTAGATCGCCGAGTCGCCGTGCGGGTGGAACTGACCCATCACGTCGCCGACGACCCGGGAGCACTTCACGTAGCCGCGGTCCGGCCGGTAGCCGGAGTCGAACATGGCGTAGAGGATCTTGCGGTGGACCGGCTTGAGCCCGTCCCGGACGTCCGGCAGCGCGCGCCCGACGATCACGCTCATCGCGTAGTCGAGGTAGGAGCGCTGCATCTCCACCTCGAGCCCGACCGGCTCGATCCGGTCGTGCGCGACCACGGCGGCGAGTGCCTCGGCGGGAACCTCGGGCTCGTTCGGTGTGGACTCGGGGGAATCGGTCACTGTATACCCTTATCAGACTCAGAGTCGTTTTCGTGCTGTGGATAACGGCTGTGGATACCGACCAAGCTGTGGATAACTCTGTGGACCGGCGAGCCGGCCGGGTGGTGCCCGACCGGCCCGCCGAGGCCCGTCAGATATCCAGGAACCGCACGTCCTTGGCGTTGCGCTGGATGAACGACCGGCGCGCCTCGACGTCCTCACCCATCAGGACGCTGAACAACTCGTCCGCGGTTGCGGCGTCGTCGAGCGTGACCTGACGCAGGGTACGCGTCGCCGGGTTCATCGTGGTTTCCCACAGCTCGGGATAGTTCATCTCGCCGAGGCCCTTGAAGCGCTGGATGTCGTCCGGCTTGGCGTTCGGCTTCTTCTGCTGGCGCAGCGCGATGAGCCCGTCCCGCTCGCGGTCGGAGTAGGCGTACTGCGCGTCGTCGCCCTTCTTGTTCCACTTGATCTTGTAGAGCGGCGGGGCGGCCAGGTAGACGTGCCCCATCTCGACCAGCGGACGCATGAAGCGGAACAGCAGGGTGAGCAGCAGCGTCTGGATGTGCTGGCCGTCGACGTCCGCGTCGGCCATCAGCACCACCTTGTGGTACCGCAGCTTCTCCATGTCGAAGTCGTCGTGAATGCCGGTGCCCAGCGCGGTGATCAGCGCCTGGACCTCGTTGTTCTTCAGCACCCGGTCGATCCGGGCCTTCTCCACGTTGAGGATCTTGCCGCGGATCGGCAGGATCGCCTGGGTCCGCGGGTCGCGGCCCTGCTTGGCCGAGCCGCCGGCCGAGTCGCCCTCGACGATGAACACCTCGGACTCGCGGGGGTCGGTCGACTGGCAGTCGGCCAGCTTGCCCGGCATCGAGCCGGATTCCAGCAGCGACTTGCGCCGGGCCAGCTTGCGCGCCTGCTGCGCGGCGATCCGGGCACGGGCCGCCTGGGAGGCCTTCGTGATGATCATCTTGGCCTCGGCCGGGTTGCGGTCAAACCAGTCGACCAGCCGGTCGTTGCAGACCCGCTGCACGAAGCTCTTCACCGGGGTGTTGCCCAGCTTGGTCTTGGTCTGGCCCTCGAACTGCGGGTTGGCCAGCTTGACCGAGATGATCGCCGCGAGCCCTTCCCGGATGTCCTCGCCGGAGAGCTTCTCGTCGCCCTTGAGCAGCTTCTTGTCGGCGCCGTACCGGTTGACCACGCTGGTCAGCGCGGACCGGAAGCCCTCCTCGTGGGTGCCACCCTCGTGCGTGTTGATCGTGTTGGCGAAGGTGTAGACCGACTCGCCGTACGACTCGTTCCACTGCATGGCGATCTCGAGCGACATGCCCTCCTCCTCGGCCTCGAACTCGACCACGGTCTTGTGGATCGGGCTCTTCGAGGCGTTGAGGTGCCGGACGAAGTCCGCGATGCCGCCCTCGTAGAAGAAGGTGACCTCGCGCTGCCGGCCGTCCTCCTCCTCGGCCACCCGCTCGTCGAGCAGGTGGATGCGCAGCGCGCGGTTGAGGAAGGCCATCTCCTGCAGGCGCCGGTAGATGGTCTGGAAGTCGAAGTCGACCGTCTCGAAGACGTCGGGGTCGGGCCAGAAGGAGACCGCCGAACCGGTGCGGTCGGTGGTCTCGCCCTTGTCGAGAGAGCTGGGCTTGGAGTTGTTGTACTGCTGCCGCCAGACGAAGCCCGACTTGTGGATCTCCACGGCCATCCGCGTGGAGAGCGCGTTCACCACGGAGACGCCGACGCCGTGCAGACCCCCGGACACCGCGTACGCCTTGCCGTCGAACTTGCCGCCCGCGTGCAGCACGGTCAGCGCGACCTCGACACCCGGCTTCTTCAGCTTCGGGTGCAGGTCGACGGGGAAGCCTCGGCCGTTGTCGGTGACCCGGACGCCGCCGTCGGCGAGCAGCACCACGTCGATGGTGTCGCAGTATCCGGCCAGCGCCTCGTCGACCGCGTTGTCGACGACCTCCCAGACGAGGTGGTGCAGACCGCGTTCGCCGGTGGACCCGATGTACATACCGGGCCGCTTGCGGACCGCCTCCAGCCCCTCGAGAACGGTGATCGACTCTGCGCCGTACTCCTGCTTGTCCTGCGCTGCCACCCTCGGCCACTTTCTCGCGTCGTCGGCGCCGGGAGGGCACGTCGGGCGCGGGTTCGGCGGACAGGACGCGACGTCGGCGCGCGGACCGGCGCCGGAGACCTCCGGACAGCGGGTCGAACGCGCCGGTCGCCGCGGTTTGCCCGCGGATCGCGATCGGCTCAACCCGGAGTGGAGAATGAAACTGGGCCACCGGCCCCGTCCCCCGCCCCGCACCGGGTCTTCGTCTCGTTGTCAATCCTACTGTGCGCGGAGGACAGAACCACCACTCGGCACCCTCAACGAGGCGGCTGAGATGTCCGTAGCCGGCAGAACCCCGTTACCCGCGACTCCCCCCACACGCCAGGCTCCGTTCGGACGCGCCGCCCCCGAACGGGTTGACCCGCGCTCGGGCGGGTCGGGGGTCGCGGCCGGACCGTCCGTGCCGTACGTTTGCGGCGCCCCGGAAGCGGCCTTGATCTTTACCGGCCGGAACCGGGACGATCGACCCGATCGACCCGACACGTGCTCTCTAAGAGGTGAAAGATGGGGCTGGACAACGTCGCGGTGCACTGGCCGCGGACCGGCCGCTTCTATGATCCGGTGGCGCCGGCCGAGTTCGTCGACTTCGGCGAGATCGTCGACCTGCCGCGGATCTCCGCGCCGACGGCGGCGCTGGCCGAGCTGATCGCGAAGACCGGCACCGTCCGGGCGACCGCCTACACCGAGCTGGTGGATCTCCTGCTCGGTCTCGAAGGTGTGTTGTATGCCACAGATGCCGCCGCCGAGGACGAGGATCCGGTGATCGACCCGGACGGCTGCGCCTGGATCGCCGGCGGCATCGAGCGGTTCGTGGCCGGCCACCGGGAGTACGGCGAGACGGTCACCTTCGACTCGGTGAGCACGGTGCTGCGGGCGCTGCTCGGCGACGGCCGGTTGGCCGAGCAGCAGCTGCGCTGGCTGGAGACTCGCCTCGACGCGCTGCGCGACGAGCGCGGTGATCCGCCGCAGTGGAACTTCACCTGTGCGGAGCTGGGCGTGCTGGCCGCGTTCTACCGCCGCTGCGCCGAGCGCGGCTTCGCCGTCTACGCCGACGCCTGAGCGGCCGTCCCGCTCTGCGGGGCGGCCGGGTCGGCGCCGGGCCGGTTGGCCGCCGCGATCACCTGGGTGAGCACCGCGTGCAGGTGCTGCAGGTCCTCGACGGGCAGCCCGAGGCGTTGCACGATCGCGGCCGGGATCCGTTCGGCCTGGGCGCGCAGGGCCGCGCCGGTGGCGGTAAGGGTGACGGCGAGGCTGCGCTCGTCGGCGGCGTCGCGTTCCCGGCGCAGGTAGCCGGCTGCTTCGAGCCGCTTGAGCAGGGGTGACAGGGTGCCCGGGTCGAGCTGCAGCAGGCGGCTGAGGTCGCGACCGGACAGCGGCGCGTGCTGCCACAGCGCCAGCATCACCAGGTACTGGGGGTGGGTCAGCCCCATCGGTTCCAGCAGCGGCCGGTAGACGGCCACCACGCTGCGTGCGGCGACCGACAGGGCGAAGCAGACCTGTTGTTCCAGCGCCAACGGGTCGACGCCCTCCGGCTGCCCACTCATCGGTTGCTCGCTGACTGCATGCTGACTATCGTAGCGATCGTTGGTGCACCAATCATTGGTGTGGCAACTGATCGCGTGGAAGGACCGGGATGAGCGAGAACGGCACGGCGAACAGGACACCGGGCGAGGGTGGTCGCCTGATGCGGTGGACGTTCCGGAACCTCGCCGGCCCGGCCGACGGGGTCGCGGGCGCCGTGCAGGGTGGCTCGGCCGAGGCCCGCGAGGCGTGGAAACGCGACCTGGCCGAGCGCAAGCGCTACACCCAGGAGCAGCGCGACCGCAAGCGGGCGGCCCGCGAAGCCGACCGACGGCGCTGAGCGGGCCGGCTCAGCCGTACGTGTCGCGCGGCCCCCGACCGCGCACCCGGCGCGGCCCCTTCTGCCAGGACGGCGCGGCCGGGCCGTGGATGTGCAGCTTGCGCACCACGTTGTGACCGACCTCCTGGGCGATCTGCTTGAGCAGCGAGCCGGCGAGCAGCCGCAGCTGGGTCGCCCAGGCCGTCGAGCGCGCCTCCACGGTCAGTTCGCCGTTCTCCAGCTTGACCGGCCGGCTGTGCTGGGCGACCTCGGCACCGACCACCCGCTCCCAGGCGCCGAACACGGTGGCCTCGGCGGCGGGCTGCTGCCAGCCGCGCGCCTTGACCAGCCGGTTCAGCACCGCGCTGAGGGGTTGCGGGTCGCGCGGGTCCGGGCCGGGGCCGGAGTAGCCACGCAGCCGCCGCCCCGAGCCGCCGGCACCGTCGGCGCCCGCGCCGCCAGGGGCACGCCGGGTGCGCGCCGCCGCCTGCCGGCGCGACAGCGCCGCGTCGAGCACCGCCCGGGCCAGCTCCGGCCCCGTCGCACCGTCCGCCGGCCCGCCGCCGTCGACCCCGGCCGCGCCACTTCCGGCCACGTCCGGGCCGTCAGCGCCGCCTCCGGTCGCTCCCGACCTCGCGGTACGCGCGCTCGCGGCGTCACCGGCCGGTCGGCCGCTGCCGATGCGGTTGGCGCCTGACCGCCTGGCGTCCGGTTCATCCGACACGGCGTACCGTCCCCTCGCCGACCTGATAGCGGGTGCCGCGCAGCGCGGCCGGCACGTCGTCGTCCACGGCGCAGGTGACCAGCAGCTGACTCGCCCCGCCGACCAGCTCCGCCAGCCGCTCCCGACGCCCGGTGTCCAGCTCGGCGAAGACGTCGTCGAGCACCAGGACCGGCTCGATACCGTCGGCGCGCAGCAGGTCGTAGCCGGCCAGCCGCAGGGCGAGCGCGAAGGACCAGGACTCGCCGTGGCTGGCGTACCCCTTGGCGGGGAGCGGCCCGAGAGACAGGGCCAGCTCGTCGCGGTGCGGGCCGACGAGGGTGGTCCCCCGTTCGATCTCCGCGGTGCGCGAGGCGGCGAGCGCGGTGGTCAGCGCCTCGGCCAGCGTGGCCCGGTCGGTGGTCGGCTCGGCCAGCTCGATGGACGGCCGGTAGGTGATACCGGCCGCGCCCCGCCCGGCGGCCACCGCGTCGTACGCCTTGGCGACGTGCGGGGTGAGCGCGGCGACCAGCTCCAGCCGCCCGGCGAGCAGCTCCGCGCCGTGCTGGGCCAGGTGGGTGTCCCAGACGGCGAGGGTGCCGAGGTCGCCGCCCCGGGTGCCGCCGGTCTTGCGGGCGAGGTACGCGGTGCGCAGCAGGGCGTTGCGCTGCTTGACGACCCGCTCGTAGTCGGCCCGTACGCCCGCGTAGCGGGGTTGCCGGTTGACCAGCAGGTCGTCCAGGTAGCGGCGGCGCTCGGCCGGGTCGCCGCGGACCAGCTCCAGGTCCTCCGGCGCGAAGAGCACCAGTCGCAGGGCGCCGAGCACGTCCCGGGCCCGCCGCGCCGGGGAGCGGCCCAGCCGCGCCCGGTTGGCCCGGCCCGGCACGATCTCCAGCTCGACGAGGAGTTCCCGGCCGTCGTGGACCACCGCGCAGCGGATCACCGCCGAGGTGGCGCCCATCCGGACCAGCGGCGCGTCCGTGGCGACCCGGTGCGAATCCAGGGTCGCCACGTAGCCGAGCGCCTCGACGAGGTTGGTCTTGCCGACGCCGTTGGCGCCGATCAGGACGTTCGCCCCCGGCTGGAGGTCGACGGCGACCCGCTCGTACGAGCGGAAGTCGACCAGTTCCAGTCGGTGGACGTACACAGGTTGTGGATACCGCTCAGCGCTTGTGGACGGCGTGGCCACCGAACTGCTGGCGCAGCGCGGCGACGGCCTTCATGGCGGGTGAGTCGTCCTGCCGGGAGGCGAACCGGGCGAACAGGGAGGCGGTGATGACGTTCAGCGGGACGGCGAGCCGGACCGCCTCGTCGACGGTCCACCGGCCCTCGCCGGTGTCCTCGGTGTAGCCGCTCAGCTCGGCCAGCTCCGGGTCCTCGTCGAGCGCGTGGTCGAGCAGGTCGAGCAGCCAGGAGCGGACCACGGTGCCCTCGCGCCAGGACTTGAACACGCCCGGGACGTTGGTCACCAGCTCGGAGGCGGTCAGCAGCTCGTAGCCCTCGGCGTAGGCGTGCATGAGGCCGTACTCGATGCCGTTGTGCACCATCTTCGAGTAGTGCCCGGCGCCGACGGGGCCGGCGTGCACGAAACCGAACTCACCCTCCGGCTTGAGGGCTTGGAAGATCGGCATGAGCCGGTCGACGTGCTCCTGGGCGCCGCCGACCATCAGCCCGTAGCCGTTCTGCCGGCCCCAGACGCCCCCGGAGACGCCGACGTCCACGTAGCCGATGCCGCGCTCGTTCAACCGCTCGGCCCGGGGAGCGTCGTCGCTGAAGCGGGAGTTGCCGCCGTCGATGATGATGTCGCCGTCGCCGAGTACCTCGGCGAGTTCGTCGATCGTGGCGTCGGTGACGCCGGCGGGCACCATGACCCAGACCGCCCGCGGCGATTCCAGCTTCTGTGCCAGCTCGGCGAGGTTTGCCGCGTCGCTCAGCTGCGGGTTGTGATCGAATCCGACCACCTCGTGGCCGGCAGCCCGCAACCGCTCGCGCATGTTGCCGCCCATCCGGCCGAGTCCTACCAGGCCGAGCTGCATTTGTTCCTACCTCCGTGGATCTGGGTGTTGCTGGGCGCGATCAGCGAGACACGCGGATCGGCATGATGAGGTACCGATACCCCGGAATGGCCTCGCCATCCTCGCCGGCGGGTGAGATCACCGCGGGTTTGAAGGCGTCGACGAACGACAGCACGGCGGTCTGCGAACCCAGGTTCGCCAGGCCGTCGATGAGGTACTGCGGGTTGAAGCCGATGGTCAGCGCGTCACCGGTGAAGGTGGCCTCCATCGCCTCGCTCGCCCGTGCCTCCTCGGAGCCGCCGGCCTCGACCACCAGCCCGTCGGCGCTGAAGCTGAGCAGCACCGGGGTGGTGCGCTCGGCCACCAGGGCGACCCGCTTGACGACCTCGATCAGGGTGCTGACCGACACCCGGGCCTCGGCGTTGTGGGTGGCCGGGAAGAGCGAGCGAACCGGCGGGTAGTTGGCGCCGTCGAGCAGCCGGCTGGTGGTGCGACGGGTACCGCCGGCGAGGCCGACCATGCCCTCTCCCGCCGCGCCCTGAGCGAGGGCGAGGGTGACCTCGCCGCCCAGCGGGCCGAGCGCCTTGGCGGTGTCGTTCAGGGTGCGGGCCGGGACCAGGGCGTTGATGCTGACCTCGGGGTCGTCGGGCCGCCACTGGATCTCGCGCAAGGCCAGCCGGTACCGGTCGGTGGCGAGCATCGACAGCGTGTTGCCGGCGAGCTCGACGCGGACGCCGGTCATCATCGGCAGCGTCTCGTCCCGGCCGGCGGCGATGGCCACCTGGGAGACCGCGGTGGCGAACGCCGCGGCGTCGACGGTGCCGGCGCTCTGCGGCATCTCGGGCAGGGCGGGGTAGTCCTCCACCGGCATGGTGGGCAGGGTGAACCGGGCGCTGCCGCAGACCAGCTCAAGGTGGGCGCCGACCGCGGCGATGTCGACCGGCTTGGCCGGCAGCGCCTTGGTGATCTCGGCAAGCAGGCGGCCGGAGACCAGCGCGGCGCCGTCGGCGTCACCCTGCACCTCGACGGTCACCTGACTGGAAACCTCGTAGTCGAAACCGGAGACCCGCAGGTTGCCGTCGGTGACGCGGAGCATCACCCCGGCGAGCACCGGTACGGATGGCCGGTTCGGCAGGCTCTTCGCGGTCCACGCCACGGCCTCGGCGAGCGCGTCGCGCTCCACTCGGAACTTCATCAATGCCTCCGCGTCGACGTCAGCGACAACTCTCTCATGCCGACCGCTGCCTACCGTCCCGCCCGACCGTGCGGGTACCCATCGCACCTTAGGGCGCGGGGACATCGGCTGTGCGCCCGACCCCGTGGATCGTGTCGATGCTGACCGGCCGGTCCGGCAGCGTTCGGCCCGATCCACAGAAAGCCCAACGGTGATGATTGGTTTTTGTTCTCTTAGAAGAGATAACCCATCGTCTTCATCGCACCTGTGCAAACTGTGGAGAACTCGGGTCTGCGCAGCTCAGACAGGTTATCCACCGGTGAGTTGGCTGTGGAGAACCGGGGGTACAACTGCCTCGGGTGTCCACAGCCCGGCGACGACGGCCGGTTGTCCACCGTTGTCCACCGGTTGTCCACCGGTAATCCACCGACTTTCTCCCCATGCCTGTGGACGACCGAGAAGATCACCATTGCCGTTGTCCCCAGAACCTTCAACAGCTCGTACACAGGCCGACGATCATCGGTGGACAACGTCGTCGTTGTCCCCAGCCGTCCACAGCGTCGTACACAGGGTTTCTCCACAGGCTGTGGGTAACTGGCGGAGGACGGACCGTAGTTATCCACCGACGGTGGATAACGAGCTGTGGACAACGAGTGAGTATCAAGGTGGTCACGGCGTCGATCCTGTGGTCTGCACCATGTCGAGGGTCAAGCCGAACCCGCCCCCGGGAGGTGAGCCGAGGCCCGCCGGAGACCAAAAAAGAACGCCCAGCCGGAGATCCGGCCGGGCGTGTCCGCCGCGTCGTGCGGCGTACCCCTCAGGTGTTCTGCTTGATCCGGTTGGTCAGCTCGGCGATCTGGTTGTAGAGCGAACGCCGCTCGGCCATCTGCTGCCGGATCTTGCGGTCGGCGTGCATGACGGTGGTGTGGTCCCGGCCACCGAACGCCTGCCCGATCCGGGGCAACGACAACTCGGTCAGCTCCCGACACAGGTACATGGCCACCTGGCGGGCGTTGACCAGGACCCGGGAGCGGGACTGGCCGCGCAGGTCCTCCAGGCTCACCCCGAAGTAGTCGGCCGTGGAGACCATGATCTGGTCCGCCGTGATCTCCGGGCCGGCGCCGTCCGGGATGAAGTCCCGCAGCACCTCCTCGGCCAACGACAGCTCGACGGTCGACCGGGTCAGGCTCGCGAACGCGGTCACCCGGATCAGCGCGCCCTCCAGCTCCCGGATCGAGTTCGACACCCGGGAGGCGATGAACTCCAGCACGTCCGGCGGGGCGTACAGCCGCTCCTGCGCCGCCTTCTTCTGCAGGATCGCGATCCGCGTCTCCAGGTCCGGTGGCTGGATGTCGGCGAGCAGGCCCCACTCGAAGCGCGTCCGCAGCCGGTCCTCCAGCGTGGCCAACTGCTTCGGTGACCGGTCCGAGGTGATGACGATCTGCTTGTTGGCGTTGTGCAGGGTGTTGAAGGTGTGGAAGAACTCCTCCTGCGTACGCTCGCGGTTCTCCAGGAACTGGATGTCGTCGATCAGCAGGATGTCGACGTCGCGGTAGCGCCGCTGGAACGCGCTGGTCTTGTCGTCCCGCAGCGAGTTGATGAAGTCGTTGGTGAACTCCTCGGTCGAGACGTACCGCACCGACCGGGCGTTGCCGAGCGTGGTGGCGTAGTGCCCGATGGCGTGCAGCAGGTGCGTCTTGCCCAACCCCGAGCTGCCGTAGATGAACAGCGGGTTGTACGCCTTCGCCGGCGACTCGGCCACCGCCACGCTGGCCGCGTGGGCGAACCGGTTGGACGAGCCGATGACGAACGTCTCGAACATGTACTTCGGGTTCAGCCGGTTGCCGCCGGTGTCGGCGCCGGGCAGCCGGCGGTCGTCGCGGCCGCCCGCGCGGTGTTCCATCCCACTGCGGCCCGGACCGCTGTCCGTCGCACCGTCACGGGGCAGTGAACGGATCACGTGCTGGTCCCGGGGGGACGCGGCGCCCTCGGAGTAGCGGGGCTCATACGGCCGGGTGTCGGGGCCGGGCGGGTCGAGGCGGGCCGCCTGTTCGTCGTACCCGCGCCGCTCGGGCGCCGGTCGGGGCGAGCGCATCGGCTCGACGAAGGCCGCGCTGAAGAGTGCCTCCTGCCCGTCCCGGCTGGCGGGGATCAGACCGGACCGGTGCCCGTCGACGGCCGACGCGGGAGGCGGGCTCGCCGGCGCCGGCGGTATGGGGCCCGCGGGTGGGCGCTGCTGCTCACCGGTGGCCTCGTCGGCCACACCTCGCCCGGTGTACTCGTCGCCGAGCGGGGCGGACGGCGGATCCTCGACGTCGGGCAGCCCCGGCTCGGGGGTGCTGCGGTAGACGGTGCCGGCCGGGCGTCCGGTGGCGTCCTCGGCCACCCGCACCGTCACGGCCACCTGGATCGGCCGGCCGAGCCGGCGGGTCAGCGCCTCGGTGATCGCTGGGCGGAGCCGCGACTCGATCACGTCTCGGGTGAACGCGTCCGGTACGGAGAGCAGCGCGGTGTCCTCGACGATCGCCCGGAGGCGGGTCAGCCGGAGGTAGGCACGCTGCTGGGCGGAGATGATCTCGTCGGCGAGCTCGTCGGTCGCCGCCAACCACACCGCGGCAAGGTCGGTCGTACCGGCCACCGTCGTGCCACCCCCTCGCCTCTGCTCCCGGCCGCCGCTGTCTGCCAGCCGGCCGTCCCGGGCCCGCCGCGTGCGCGGGTGGAACAACACCCACCCGGACAGCTGACCAGCGGTCGTCCACAGGTTATCCACAGCCTGTGTACCGACCGATTGTGGTCGCCCGCCGGGCGCGGGTGGGACCTGCCCCCTGCCTGGACGTGCGCTGAAGCGGGTTCACCGTGCCGAACGATTCACCAGCGTGTCCGGTCTTGCCTGCGCGCGACGACCGGAGCTTCCGACGCTCACCGCAATCGGGCACGGTAACAGCGTTGTCCCTGCCCCATCAACCGGCGACGCGGCAGCGGCCTTGTCGGCATCAGCGAAAACCTCCCCTTCGGTCCCGGGCGCGTCCCGATGTTCCCCCCCGCTGTGGGTGTTTGACGGTCATTGCACCCCTGCGTAGGCTGGAGCGGCTGCTCTCTCGTCCTCTGCTAGGGTGATGGGTGCTTGCTGTCCGCGGTCGCATCCCCGCACCGCCGAGGTCCGGCTCCGCAGGGCAGCACCGATCGGTGGCCACCGTCGAGGTGGCCTGGACCACCCCACGACCCCGGCGATCCCGTCGCGCGGGGCGCGTACGAAAACGGAGAGCCTGACGTGAGCAAGCGCACCTACCAGCCGAACAACCGCCGGCGCGCGAAGACCCACGGCTTCCGGCTGCGCATGCGCACCCGTGCCGGCCGTGCCATCCTCTCGAGCCGCCGCGCCAAGGGTCGCACCACCCTGTCGGCCTGAGCCGACCGGGCCGGTCCGGGGGACGTGGGCAGTCGTGCTGGCCGCCGCACAGCGACTGCGGCGTAGCACCGACTTCGCCGCAGCGGTTCGCGGTGGCCGACGCGTAGGCCGAGGCGCGATCGTGGTCCACCTGACCATGCCGTCGACCACCGGGACCGGCACAACGACCTCGCCGGAGCCGGCGCGGGACACCGTTGCGGAGCAGCCCTCCGCCCCGGCCCGCGCCGGCTTCGTCGTATCCAAGGCCGTCGGCAACGCGGTGGTCCGTAACAAGGTTCGGCGTCGACTGCGGGCGTTGGTCCGGGAGCGGCTCGGCGCGCTGCCCGCCGGCAGCACCCTTGTCGTCCGGGCGCTGCCCGCTGCGGCTGACGCGTCGTATCCCCGGCTCGCCACGGACCTGGACTCCGCCATCGCGGTTGCCCGGTCGCCCCGGGAAAGGCGGTCCCGGTGAGCACTGACCCGACCGCCACGCGCCCGACGTCAACCGGTGCCAGGGTGCTGATCGCGCCCATCATCGCGTACCGTCGGTGGATAAGTCCGGCACTGCCGGCTCGCTGTCGGTTCTACCCGTCGTGCAGTGCGTACGCCCAGGAGGCGGTGTCCCGGCACGGCGCGCTCCGGGGAGCCGCGCTGGCGGTCCGGCGGTTGTTGCGCTGCCACCCCTTCCACCCTGGTGGACATGACCCGGTGCCGGAGCCGGGCGGTCGCCGCCGTGCCGATGTGACTGGAGCACCGAATTGAGTCTCGACTGGATCTACTACGCGATTTCGTGGATCCTGCTGACCTGGCACTCCGCCTGGGACGCCATCGGGGTGCCCGTCGACGCGGTGATCGGCACCAACTTCGCCTGGATCCTGGCCATCGTCTTCCTGGTGGTCTCCGTCCGGGTGATCCTGTTCCCGGTCTTCGTCAAGCAGATCAAGTCCCAGCGGGCGATGCAGGCATTGCAGCCCAAGGTCAAGGAGCTGCAGGAGAAGCACAAGGGTGACCGGGAGACGCTCCAGAAAGAGATGATGGAGCTCTACCGGAAGGAAAAGGCCAACCCGCTGATGGGCTGCCTTCCGATGTTCCTCCAGATCCCCGTCTTCCTGGGCCTCTTCCACGTGCTGCGTCGACTTGACCCCTTCAAGTCGGAAGACAAGAAGACGATCTACGGCTGGACCGTCGACCAGTTCAACAGCGCCTCGCACGCGAAGCTCTTCACCGCGCCCCTGTCGGGCAAGTTCGGGTCCACCGCTGAGGAGCTGTCCCGGCTCGGCGCGAACGGCACCACCGTCAAGGTGATCGCCGGCATCCTGGTCCTCATCATGATCGGCACCACCTACCTGACCAGCCGTCAAATGATCCTCAAGACCGGCTGGGCCGAAGACCCGCAGCAGCGGATGATCCAGCGGCTGATGCTCTACGGCATCCCGGCCTCGCTGCTGATCTCCGGCGCGATCTTCCCGATCGGTGTGATCATCTACTGGGTTACGAACAACCTCTTCACCCTCGGTCAGCAGCAGTGGGTGCTGCGGAAGTTCCCCCCGCCGGTGACCGCCAAGAAGACCACCGCCCCCGCCGCCACTCGCGGCCCGGTGCAGCCCGCCAAGTCGGGCGGCCTGTTCGGCCGCGGCAGGGCCACCCCCGCGGCCCCGGTCAAGGCGACCGCCCCGAAGGTGGCGGGCCCGAAGCCGGGCGCCAAGCCGGCCAACCCAAAGAAGAGCCGCCCGGCCAAGCGGCAGGGCTGACCCCCGTAGGGCCGCCGTCGGGCAACCGGCGGCGGCCCGACCCCGCACCGCGCAGCCGCCGTACGGCCGGCGCCGGGCGGAACCGACCGCGCACGACGCGGTAACGGGCGACACTGCCCGTACAGACGTGCCCGTGGGCACCGGCGACCTCCCGCCGGCCCCGGGAAACCAGCGGACCCGACGGTCCGGCCGAGCGAGTACGGAGATGAGACCGTGACCGAGACCAGCATCCCCCGCACCGAGCAGTCCTTGGACGAGGAGGAGACCGCGACGCTCGCGGTGGACGGCGACGACACCGAGGCCGACGACACCGAGGCCGACGGCGACGAGGCCGACGGCGACGAGACCGAGGCCACCGCCGGTGGTCGTGAGAAGAAGTCCGTGGGCGAGTCCGACCTGTTCCGGCAGAGCGAGATCGCGGCCGACTACGTCGAAGGGCTGCTCGACATCCTCGACTACGACGGCGACATCGACGAGCTGGTCGCTGGCGGCCGTCCGGTGGTCGAGGTCGTCGGTGCCCGACTGCAGAACCTGGTCGGCCAGCGCGGCGCCACCCTGGAGGCGCTCCAGGAGCTGACCCGGCTCGCCATCTTCCGGCAGACCGGTACGCCGAGCCGCCTGCTGCTCGACGTCGGTGGCTACCGGGCGAACCGCCGTAAGGAACTCGCCGCCGTCGCCAAGAACGCCGTCGAGAAGGTCAAGGAGTACGGCGAGCCGGTGCGCCTGGAGGCGATGTCCGCGTTCGAGCGCAAGTGCGTCCACGACGTCGTCAACGCCATGGCCGGCGTGGAGAGCGAGTCGGAGGGCGTCGAGCCCAACCGCCGCATCGTCGTGCGGCCGGCGGACTGACCGGGTGACCCACGACGACACCACGGCCGACGCCGTGACCGGCCCGGGCGGCACGCCGTCCGGGCCGTCCGCTGTCCGGCGTGCCACTCCGGGCACCGACACCGACGGCGGCCCGTCCCTGGCTCTCGGAGCCGACGGCTCGCCACCGGCCGCCCCGTCAGACGGCCCACCGTCGCCGTCGGACGTCGCGCTGCCGCCCGAGCTGGCGCCGGCCGCACTGACTCTCTTCGGTGACCGGCTCGACCTGGCCGCCGCGTACGCCGAAATCCTGGCCACCGACGGCGTGGTCCGCGGTTTGATCGGCCCGCGCGAGGCGCCCCGGATCTGGGACCGTCATCTCCTCAACTGCGCCGCGGTGGTCGAGCGCATTCCGACCGAGGCGCGCGTGCTCGACGTGGGCTCCGGCGCCGGGCTGCCCGGTCTGGTGCTGGCCATCGCGCGCCCCGACCTGACGGTCACCCTGATCGAGCCGCTGGCTCGGCGGACGTCGTTCCTGATCGAGGTCGTCGAGCGGCTCGGCCTGACCAGGTCGGTACGGGTGTTCCGCGGCCGGGCCGACGAAGCCGCCAGCGGATCGAGTGGCCGGGAGCCGATCAGCGGCGACGTGGTGACGGCCCGCGCGGTCGCGCCGCTGGACCGATTGGCGACCTGGTGCCTCCCGCTCGCCGTGCGGGGCGGACGGCTGCTGGCGCTCAAGGGATCGTCCGCCGCCGCGGAGATCGAGGAGCACGCCGACGTCGTGGCGCGACTCGGTGGCGGGGAAGCCGCCGTACACCTCTGTGGTGTCGGGGTGATCGATCCGCCCACGACCGTGGTGGAGATCGTCCGTGAGCGGATGGTCGGTCCGGTCCGGCCGGCCGCGAGCAAGCGCTCCCGAGGCGGGCGAGCCCGACGCCGCTGACCATCGCGCCATCGGGCGTCCGGTCGGAGGGTTGCCTCGTTGTACCGGTACGGATGGACGAGCTAATGAGAACCCGACGTGGACCGGCCGCGCCCGTCCGCCGTAGGCTGGCCGCGCGTCGATAATGTGGAGCGGCCGACGGACGTCGCGGACTCCGACCGCTCCCGAGGGGCCGTACGCTCCGGGGTGCGAGCGCGGGTGTGGCCAAGTTGACCGGGGCGCGGACCGACCATCCGAAGCGGGCAGGGATGACAGGTGCATGACGACGGCAGGTACGACGATCCACGCGTGACCGGGTCAACCAGCGACCCGGTTTCACGTGAAACCGACTACCCCAGCTGGTCGCCCGGTGTCACCGGGGCGTCCACCCCTCCGGCGGACGGCGATCCGCTGGCATCGCGGGACGACCCGGCGATTCACCTCGCCGGGTTGGAGACTCCCGAGCCGACGGCTGGTCGTCGAGCATCGGACGGACCCAGCCGACCGGTCAACGCGGCCGAGGTGCGACAGCCGCTCGGCCGGCGGAACGCGGCTGCCGCGGTTCGCTTCGAGTCGGCAGTGCCGCACCAGCCGACCGCTGCGGCGGCACGCGATGCGGCGCCGGCGGTCCCGGACGTACCGGTCGCGTCGACCGAGTCGCTGGCCGCGGTAGCGGCCGATCCCACGTACGTTTCACGTGAAACCCCGACGCGCGAAGAGGATGACCCACCGTTGGCTATGGAGGCGATGCGCGCCGTGCAGATCCTGAATCCCAGTGGCGAGGTGACCATGCCTCGACCGGACCGGACCCGGGTCATGTGCGTCGCCAACCAGAAGGGCGGCGTGGGTAAGACCACGACCACGGTCAACCTCGCGGTGGCACTCGCCCTGCATGGCAACCGGGTGCTCGTGGTCGATCTCGACCCACAGGGCAACGCCTCGACCGGCCTCAACGTCCCGCACCACACCGGCATCCCCGACGTGTACGACTGTCTGATCAACAGCGTGCCGCTCTCCGAGGTGGCGCAGGCGGTCGAGGGCATCCCCAACCTGTGGTGCGTACCGGCCACGATCGACCTCGCCGGCGCGGAGATCGAGCTGGTGTCGGTGGTGGCGCGGGAGTCGCGCCTCGACCGCGCGATCGCCGCCTACCCGGGCCAGTTCGACTACGTCTTCATCGACTGCCCGCCCTCGCTCGGCCTGCTCACGGTCAACGCCCTGGTCGCCGCGCAGGAGGTGCTGATCCCGATCCAGTGCGAGTACTACGCCCTGGAAGGGCTCAACCAGCTGATCAACAACATCAACCTGGTGCGGCAACACCTCAATCCGAAGCTCGACGTGTCCACCATCCTGCTCACCATGTACGACCGGCGTACCCGCCTCGCGGACGCGGTCGAGCAGGACGTCCGGAACCACTTCGGCGACAAGGTCCTCCAAGCGGTCATCCCCCGCAACGTGCGGGTCTCCGAGGCACCCAGCTACGGCCAGTCGGTGATGACCTACGATCCCGGTTCGCGGGGTGCCACGAGTTACTTCGAGGCTGCCCAGGAGATCGCCGAGCGGGGCGTCAAGGAGCCGGTGGGTCGGAATGCGTAGTGGGGACAAGTCGCTGGGAGGCGTGGCATGAAGAACCGTCCTCGGGGCGGTCTGGGACGGGGCCTGGGGGCGCTCATCCCGACCGGGCCGGTGCCGGGTGCCGCCGGCACCGTGACGGCCGAACCGGAGAACGGGCACGTTGACGTCGACGACGGTGCGGCGGCCGGGCCCCAGTCGACGGCTCCCGTCGTGTCCACCGTCCACCCGCCCGAGCCCACGCTCAGTCCGGTGCCCGGTGCCCGGTTCGCGGAGATCCCGGTCGACGCGATCGTGCCGAACCCGAAGCAGCCCCGCCAGGTCTTCGACGAGGAGGCGCTGGAGGAACTGAAGACCTCGATCCAGGAGGTCGGGTTCCTTCAGCCGATCGTCGTGCGCCAGCTCGACGACGACAAGTACGAGTTGGTGATGGGCGAGCGCCGTTGGCGGGCCGCCCAGGCGGTGGGCCGGGAGAACATCCCGGCGATCGTCCGGGACACCCGTGACGACGCGATGCTCCGCGACGCGCTGCTGGAGAACATCCATCGGGCCAACCTGAACCCGTTGGAAGAAGCCGCCGCGTATCAGCAGTTGCTGGAGGAGTTCGGCGCCACCCACGAGGAGTTGGCCCGCCGGATCGGCCGCAGCCGGCCGCAGATCTCCAACACGATCCGGCTCTTGAACCTGCCGGCGCAGGTGCAGCGCCGGGTTGCCGCGGGCATCCTGTCCGCCGGCCACGCCCGCGCGCTGTTGAGCCTCGACGACTCGGAGGCCCAGGAGCAGTTGGCGTTGCGGATCGTGGCCGAAGGTCTGTCGGTGCGGGCGACCGAGGAGATCGTGGCCCTTACCCTGAACGACGGCCCCGCGAAGGGTCAGGCCACCAAGCGGCGACCGAAGCCGCACGCGCCCGCGCTGTCGGATCTCGCCGATCGACTGTCCGACCGCTTCGATACCCGGGTGAAGGTGGACATCGGCCGGAGCAAGGGCAAGATAACGATCGAGTTCGCCACGGTGGACGACCTGGAGCGGATCGTCGGCATCATCGGCGTGCCGCAGGAGGAGGGGACGGAGGACTGATCGTCCCGTCTCCAACCACGGCCGCGCATCCCCTCGGGTGCGCGGCCGTTTCGTATCCGTCCTCGTTTCACGTGAAACGGCACCACGTGTTCAGCGGTCAGGACCTGTTCGCTCTCGGCTGCCCGGCCCACCCGGATTCCGGTGTCGGCTCGGCCGCAGGTGCCGCTTCGGCGGCGGGGCATGAACGGTCCCATCTCGGTGCGGCTGACGAGGGTTCGGTAGGCCGGGATGGTCGACGCCTCGGCCCCTGGACGACGCGACGCCTTGACGCCTCGACGTGACGCCTCGATGGCGCGACGACGCGATGCTCTAGACCGAGGCCGGGATCGTCGGCGCTTCGACGGTGCCGGCGCCCAGACCTAGGTCGAGATGGTCGCCGCGTCGGCGGCGCGGTGTCCAGACTTGGGCCCGGGAAGGTCGACGTCTCGGCGGCGCGGTATCGAGAGGCTCAGGCGGATTTTCCCGGCGTGACAGCGTGTGCTGAAGCCTCGGGAGTCGTAAGGCCCGGTAAACCCTCGGCGCGTGAAGCCCGTGAGGGTAAGCCCGGAGGGCGGATGACCTACACGAGCGACGAGGACGCTTGCAGGGCAGTAGGTCGACCTGAGGCACCCCTCTCGGTCCTCAGGGCGGCAGCGGCTCACTGAGAGGGCGCAGGGGGCACCTGTTCGTCTGTCCCGAAGGGCGGTTCCGCCGCCGGACTGATGCAGAGTGGCCCCGTTTCACGTGAAACGGCGACCATTCGGCACCGTCCGCGACACCATGGGCACGCCACCAAGGCCCCCGTCCCTCCGGGCGGGGCGACCCCGGCACCCGTCCATCAACACGGCGATGACGGGGTGCGCCGGCAACGACTGAGGGGCCGAAAAGTTATCCACACCCGTTGTCCACAGGTACCCCTCGTTTCACGTGAAACCCCGCGTGAAAGCGGGTGTCAGCCTGTGGATGACGGCCTGTGTTCGCGATCTCGGCAGCCTGTGGATATCGCTCTGGCGGTCAGCGCTGACGGGAACAGCGATTGACGATGAGCGCTGATCGGAAGGGTCGGGACCGGTCGAACAGGTAGGGACAGCGGTCCCAGACTCGGTTAGGGTCAGCGTCGTGCACGACACCCCTCCCTCAGTCCCGGACTTCACCCAGTGGCCCTCGTTCCCCTTCGAGGGTGACCTCCGCGTGAAGCAGCTCGACGACCCGGTCCCGGTCGAACCGCCACGCAAGGGCGAGGGCCTCCGGGAATGCACCGCCTGCAACGCGCCGGACGACGCCTACATCTGGGTGGGAGAGCGGTGGCGGGTCCGCGCCATGGACCGGCCGACCGGCCTGCCGATGGTGCTCATCCTGGAATCGCGGACCCACCTCGACCTGGGTGACCTGCCGAACCTGCTCGCCGCCGAGCTGGGCGTGATGACGGTACGTCTGGAGCGGGCCATCCGGTCGTTGGACGGCGTGGCGCGGGTGCACGTCAATCGATGGGGCGACGGTTCCGCCCACCTGCACATGTGGTTCCTGGCTCGGCCGTACGGCCGGCTTCAGTTGCGAGGGACCTTCCTATCCCTGTGGGATTCGATCCTGCCGCCGATCTCCGAGGAGCAGTGGCGGGAAAATCTGGCGCTCGTCGCTGCCTGGCTCGCCGAGTTCGGTGGCCGGCCGTTGGCCGAGCCGCCTCGCATCCAGTGGCAGGCGCCGTCGAGCCTGCTGGCCCAGTCCGCCGCGGCGGCGGCCCATGCCGCGGCGGCCCAAGAGGAGACCGTGTCGGTCATCGAGGCGGCCGAGGAGATTCCGGAGCCAGCAGTAGAGGGCACCCCCGACGCCGACACCCCCGGCCCTGGCGCTGACGGGGACGTTGGCGGCGGCCCGAAGATCCCGACCCTGGACACCAGCCGGGGAGCCGTGCCCTCCGACGAGCTGGCGACCGACGCCGGGGCGGCAGCGTCCGCTGCCGCGTCGACGCCCTCCAACAGGTCGGCAGCCGATTCCGTGACGGCCCCCGAAGACGCCCCCGAGCCGGCAGGCCATGAGCACCACCCGGTCATCCCGGCCCCGCGCAGCGCCCCCACCGTCGTCACCGATGACGGACGCATCCCACCCGACGTACGCGCGCCGCGCTGACCGCCGGTTCGGCCGTGGGTCGGCGAGAGGTCCGCGCGTACGGAACTCGCCGACCGCACGGCCGGCGGGCCGTGCGACGGATCGAGGCCAGAGTCAGGCCGGGCGGCGGGCGGCGGCCCGGGTCACCAGCGAACCCAGGAGGCGGCCGAAGTCCAGGCCGGCGGCCTGGACGGCCAGCGGCAGCAGCGACGTCTCCGTCATGCCGGGCGAGACGTTGACCTCCAGCACGTGCGGCTGGCCGGCGGCGTCCACGATCACGTCGACCCGGGACAGGTCCCGCAGGCCGAGCGCGGTGTGCGCGGCGAGAGCGACCTCGGCGACCGAGGCGGCCACCTCCGGCTCCAGCCGAGCCGGAGCGTGCCACGTGGTCCGACCGGCGGTGTAGCGGGCGGCGTAGTCGTACACGCCGTTGCGCGGCACGATCTCCACCGGCGGCAGCGCCTGCGGGCCGTCCCCGAGGTCGATCACGGAGACCGCCACGTCCATGCCGGGCACGTACCGCTCCACCAGGGCCGTCGAGTCGTACGCGAAGCAACCGACCATCGCGGCCGGAAGTGACGCGGCGTCCCGGACCACGGCGGCGCCCAGACCGGAGCCGCCCTGCGTCGGCTTGACCATGAGCGGAAGACCGAGCCGGTCGGCGATCCGGTCCAGCACGGCGACCGCTCCCAGTTCGGAGAAGCGGTCGTGCGGCAGGGCCACCCAGTCGGGAGTGGGAATGCCGGCCTCGCGCAGGACCGCCTTCGCGGAGGGCTTGTCCCAGGCGAGCCGGGAAGCGCGGGCGTCGCAGCCGACGTACGGGACGCCGCACAGGTCCAGCACTCCCCGCAGCGAGCCGTCCTCCCCGGTGGCGCCGTGCAGGGCGATCACGACCGCGTCCGGCGGGTCGGCCGCCAGGGCGGGCAGCAGTGCCACGTCGGCATCCCGCAGCTCGGCCTCGACGCCGACGGCACGCAGAGCGTCGAGCACCCGACGGCCGGAGCGCAGCGACACGTCCCGTTCGTAGGAGAGCCCGCCGGCGAGCACCAGCACACGCAGGTCGGCCGCGACGGCGGAATCGGTCACGGAGAAGCGCTCGACAGCGGTCGTACCCATGCCGGCATCATGCCAAGTCGGGACCCGGCACGTCGGAGCCGGGCCGGCCCCGCCGGCCGGCGGCACCGCCCACGGCGCCGAAGACGCGGCGCGTCGCGATCTCCTGCTCCATGACGCCGGCCAGTCGGCGGACGCCTTCGCGGATCCGCTCCGGGGGCGGGAAGCTGAAGTTCAGTCGCATGGCGCCGGTGCCCGTGCCGTCGGCGTAGAAGCCGGTGCCGGGCACGTAGGCGACCCGGGCGGCGATGGCGCGCGGCATCATCGCCTTCGAATCGAGCCCCTCCGGCAGGGTGGCCCACACGAAGAGGCCACCGGCCGGGGTCGTCCAGCTGGTGCCCTCGGGCATCAGATCGGCCAGCGCGTCGAGCAGTGCGTCGCGGCGTTCGCGGTAGACCTCGCGGTAGACCTTGAGCTGTTGCCGCCACGGCATGGTGCCGAGGTAGGTGGCCACGGCGGCCTGCGCGTAGCCGCTGGGGCAGAGGATCTGCGCCTCGCTCGCGATGACCAGCTTGTCGCGGACCGCGTGAGGCGCCAGGATCCAACCGACCCGCAGGCCGGGAGCGAACGTCTTGGAGAAGGTGCTGAGGTAGAAGACACCGTCGCGCCGCCGGGCCCGCAGCGGCGCCGGGGCCTCACCCTCGAAACCCAGCTGGCCGTACGGGTCGTCCTCGATCACGAGCAGGCCGGCGCGCTCGCAGATGTCGAGCACGCGTTCCCGGCGCTCCTCGCTGAGCGTCACGCCCGCCGGGTTCTGATAGGTGGGGATGGTGTAGAGGAACTTGACCCGCCGGCCGGTACGCGCGAGGTCGGCGATGGCCGTCTCCAACGCCTCGGGGATCAACCCATCGGCGTCCATCGGCACGTGCACCACCTGCGCCTGGGCGGCCTGGAACACCCCGAGCGCGCCGACGTACGTCGGGCCCTCCGCGAGCACCACGTCACCGGGGTCGAGGAAGAGCCGGGCCACCAGGTCGAGCGCCTGCTGCCCGCCCACCGTGACCACCACGTCCTCCGGTGAGGCGCCGCACGCGGCGTCGATCCCGGAGAGCGACATCACCTCGCAGATCCGCTCGCGCAGCTCCAGGGTCCCCTGCCCGATGCCGTACTGCAGGGTGGTCACACCGTGCTCGGAGCCGAGCCGGCCCAGCATCTCGCCGACCGCGTCGAGCGGCAGCGCGGCGATGTACGGGGCGCCACCGGCGAGGGAGACGACCTCGGGTCGACTGGCCACCGCGAAGAGTGCTCGGATCTCGGAGGCGGTCATCCCGCGTACCCGCCGGGCGTACCGGTCGGTGTAGTCGTCGAGTGTCGTGCCGGTCATGACCTCACCTCGATCGCTGCTCGGGTGGCTCCCGCCCCGGGTACCCCGCACGCTCGTGACCATGGCGACGGGACACCGATTGTCGATCCTAGTCGGCCGTGACCAGCCTGCCGCCGTACCGGGACGGATCGACCACATGGCGGACGTCCCCGGTGTGGTGGGCATTTGCGCGTCCCCTCCCGTCCGGTCGATCGGCGGCGTACGATCGCTCGTCGGGGGCAGGAAGGCGGCACTGTCGTTCCATGCCGGCCTCACGACCGAGCCTATTGTGGGGATGCGCCATATGTCGCGACGTCTGGTCAGCCTGACCCTCGACACGCTGGAGGACCTTCCGCGCCCCTGCCGCCAGTGCGTCTACTGGGAGCTGGATCCGGTCTCGGCCGACCGGGCCTGCGCCGCCGGTGACCCCGGCCTGGAGAAAGAGGCGTGGGTCTCCCAGACCCTGCTGGAGTGGGGCTCCTGCGGCAAGCTCGCGTACGTCGACGGCATGCCGGCGGGCTTCGTGATGTACGCGCCGCCGGCCTACGTGCCCCGCTCGATGGCCTTCCCGACGTCGCCGGTCTCCGCCGACGCCGCCCTCTTGATGACCGCCAACGTGGTCGCCGCGTTCGCCGGCGGCGGGTTGGGTCGCATGTTGGTACAGGGCGTCGCCCGGGACCTGACCAAGCGGGGGATCAAGGCGATCGAGGCGTTCGGGGACGCCAAGTTCGGTGACGCGGACGATCCGGTGGGCGGGTGTGTGGCACCGGCCGACTTCTTCCTCTCCGTCGGCTTCAAGACGGTACGTCCGCATCCCCGGTTCCCCCGGCTGCGCCTCGAACTGCGCACGGCGCTGAGCTGGAAGTCCGACGTCGAGTACGCGCTGGAGAAGCTGCTCGGGTCGATGAGCCCGGAGACCCTGCTCCGTCCGGTCCGCCCCGCCCCGGCCACCCGCTCCACCAGCGGCTGACGCGCTCGCCGTCGCACGGTCGTCAGTCGACCACCGTGCCGGCGGTCACCACCGCACGCAGCTCGCTGACGTCGAGGGAGCCGGTCGGCACGTCCCGTTCGATCGGGTAGTACATCCGCTGCACCGCGGCCACGATCGCCTCCACCACCCGGTCCCGGAAGCGGGGGTCGACGAGCCGGGCGCGGTCCACGGGGGAGGTGAGGTAGCCGACCTCGACCCGGACCGCCGGCATCCGCGTCAGCCGCAGCAGGTCCCATGCCTTGGCGTGCGTACGGCAGTCCCGCAGCCCGGTCCGCGCCACGATCTCCCGCTGCACCAACCCGGCCAGCCGCTCACCGGTCGCCGACGTCACCCCGTTGTCGGTGCCGTAGTGGTACGTCGCCACCCCTTCCGCGTCGGGGTTGGCGTGCCCGTCCAGGTGCAGCGAGATGAAGACGTCGGCGCCGAGCGAATTCGCCAGCAGTGCCCGGTCGGTGTCCGGCAGGCACTTGTCGGGCGCGGGACCGCGGGTGAGCTGAACCCGCACCCCGGACGCGGCGAGCCGCCCCTCCAACCGGCTCGCCAGGTCGTGTACGAGGTCCGCCTCCGTCCAGCGCAGCGGCCCGTCCGGCACCACCATGCCCGGATCGGTGCCACCGTGGCCGGGGTCGATGACCACCGTCTTGCCGACGAGCGCCGGCCCGGACTGGCGGATCGCGTCGGACTCGCGAAGCCACTGGGGGCGGCCGCCGACGACCTTGCGACCGATCCGGCGCAGCGCGTCCATGGTGTGCGGCCCGCAGGAGCCATCGGGGGTGAGCCCGACCTCGCGCTGGAACTGGGCCACCGCACGGGAGGTCCGGATGCCGTAGATGGCGTCGGCGCGGCCGACGTCGTACCCCATCTCCAGCAGTCGTTCCTGCAGCGACCGGACGTCCTCGCCGGTGAGCGGCTCGGGGATCGCGTGGTAGAGGGTGCGGGCGCCGAGTCGCCAGCGTGCGGCGTCCAACGCGCCCCAGGTCTCCGAGCCGACCCGGCCGTCCACGCTGAGCCCACGGGACTGCTGGAACGCCCGGACCGCGCGTTCGGTGTCCAGGTCGAACTCGTCGGTGTGCGGACCGGCGGCGGCGAGCAGGTCGAGGCCGGTGAGGATGGTACGGATCTCCGTGACCGCAGGTCCCCGGTCTCCGGCTCGGATCGGACGCACGCACGACCCCCTCTGCACGAATCTGGCTGGCCGGGCGGCCCCGGCTTGAGGTTATGCGTTCCGGGGCGGTCAGGTGGCTCGGCCTGGAAAAACTCCGTTCGTGCCGGCCGGGAGACG
Source organism: Micromonospora sp. NBC_00617 (assembly GCF_045161355.1). Taxonomy (NCBI): domain Bacteria; kingdom Bacillati; phylum Actinomycetota; class Actinomycetes; order Micromonosporales; family Micromonosporaceae; genus Micromonospora; species Micromonospora sp. NBC_00617. Next base: position 5,866,990 of record NZ_CP107751.1, read on the forward strand.
GCGAACCCCGCACCCGACGAGCGGGTACGGGGTTCGGAGTTGTCTCTGCGGATCAGAGGGCCGACTCGATGAGCCGGATCAGCTCGCCCTTCGGCTTGGCGCCGGCGATCGACTGCACGGGCTGGCCGTTCTTGAAGACGGTGAGGGTCGGCACCGACATGACCCGGTAGGCGCGGGCGGTCTCCGGGTTCTCGTCGATGTTGAGCTTGACGATGGTGACCTGGTCACCCATCTCGCCCGCGATCTCCTCGAGCAGTGGCGACACCTTGCGGCACGGCCCGCACCACTCGGCCCAGAAGTCCACCAGCACCGGCTTGTCGGCCTGCAGCACGTCAGCGACGAAGCTCGCGTCCGTGACCGCCTTGGTATTTCCCACTATTGCCCTCCTCCGGGATGTGTTTCCTGTTTCAGCTGAGCGTCGCGATGAACCGCTCGGCGTCGAGCGCGGCAGCGCAGCCGGTGCCGGCAGCGGTGATCGCCTGGCGGTAGGTGTGGTCGACCACGTCACCGGCGGCGAAGACGCCCGGCACGCTCGTCCGGGTGCTGGGGGCCTGGACCTTCACGTAACCCTCGTCGTCCAGCTCGACCTGGCCCTGGAAGAGCTCACTGCGCGGGTCGTGACCGATGGCCACGAACACACCGGTCACGTCCAGCACCTTGATCTCGCCGGTGTGCACGTTGCGGACCCGTACGCCGGTGACCTTGCCGTCGGCGCCCAGGACCTCTTCGACGGTGCTGTTCCACTCGACCTTGATCTTGTCGTTGCTCAGCGCCCGGTCGGCCATGATCTTGCTGGCCCGGAACGAGTCGCGCCGGTGGATGATGGTCACCGAGTCGGCGAATCGGGTGAGGAAGCTGGCCTCCTCCATCGCCGAGTCACCACCGCCGACGACGACGATGTGCTGGTTGCGGAAGAAGAAGCCGTCACAGGTGGCACACGAAGAGACACCGTGGCCGAGGTATTCCTGCTCACCCGGCACACCCAGCGGACGCCAGGCCGAACCGGTGGAAAGGATGACGGAGCGGGCCCGGTAGGCGGTCTCGCCGACCCACACGGTGCTCACCGCGCCGGCGCCGGAGTCGCCGGTGTCGACCAGCTCGACCCGGGTCACGTCGTCGGTGAGGAATTCGGCGCCGAACCGCTCGGCCTGCTTGCGCATGTTGTCCATCAGCTCGGGGCCGAGGATGCCGTCGGCGAAACCGGGGAAGTTTTCCACCTCGGTCGTGGTCATCAGCGCGCCACCGGACTGCACGCCCTCAATGATCAGCGGCTTCAGGTTCGCGCGCGCCGCATAGACCGCCGCCGTGTAACCGGCCGGACCGGAGCCGATGATGATCAGGTTGCGGACCTCGTCCACTGCCGTCTCCCGAGTTGTGTGTGTTCGGCGTCGGCGCGCGCACCGATGCTGATCCGAGTGCCGACGCCTGGGGGGTGCCGGCAGCTGACTTCCAGAACGTCATCGTACGAAGCGGGGATTCCCGAGCCGGGCATCGGCGTGGGTCAGGTCACGTGGACGCTCATCGCACCGATGACGGCGGATTCACCCTACCCGCGTCGAATACCGGCTGTCCGAGCCGGACCCGGGTACGCCACACTCGGGGCCGCTCACCCACGCCCAACGGGTCCCGGTCGCGTCGGTGAACCGGATGACCAGCGCCTGCTCGCCCTGGAACCGTGCGTAGTCGATCACCTCGACGGTCAGCGGAGCCGAGCCGTGCTCCGCCGCCACGGCCGACAGGCAGCCGGTCAACGCCGCCTCGCCGCTCAGCCGAGCCAGCTGGTCCGACCCGTCGGGGGCGGGCCGTCGATCCCCTTCGGCGTCCACCCCGGGCTGCACGTGGGGACCGCCGCTGGTGTCCCCCAGCAGCGGCGACGGCCGTGTGGTCGCCGTCTGGCCGAAGGTCTGCGGGGTGTAGTCGGTTCCGCTGTGCAGCGCGGGCCCGGAGGTGCGGGCCGCCCCGGCCGCCGCCACACCCTCGGGTGCGGCGGCCGGACGGTCCATGGCACCGCTGTCCGTGGTGTTCGTCGACAGTTGCTGGAGGCCCAGACCGACCGCGACGACGGCGACGGCCGCGGCGGCCACCGGAGCGACGGTTCGAGCCCAGCGGCGTTGTCGGCGACCCGGGCCGGTGGCTCTGCCGCGCCCCGACTCGGTCGGCGAGGGGCCGCCGGGGCGACGGCCGCCCTGCGCCGGGACACCGACCGGCGTCGCGGGAGCAGCCAGCTCGGGCGAGCCGGTGGCGCCGCTGAGGGTGGCCGGGGCGTCGTCCGTCGGGGTGTCGGCCGCGGCCAGAGCGGCGGCGATCCGTTCGGCGACGGCCGGGGGCAGCTCGGGGGAGGGCTCGGCCCAGCGGGCCAGCTCGGCGCGGACCTGCGTCACCGCGGGAGCAAGCAGCGCGTACGCCTCGGCCCAGGCCGGGTCCGCGTCGACCAGTCGGGCGATCTGGGCCTGCTGTGGTGTGCCGTCCAACGCGCCGCCGAGGTAGTCAGCGAGCAGGTCGGTGTCGACCTCCCTGAACCCCTCGTTCGTCACGCGTCCTCCTGGTTGGCGTCCTGCCGGTACCGAACCGACCCTGATCCGACGCCCTCGGCCGGGCGCGGGTTCCCCGGCGTGACGCCGGGCACGTCCGCGTTCCGGCCGGCCGGGGCCGGATGCGACGGCGTCGCCGGCCGCAGATGCCCGAGCAGCACCGCCAACCGTGCCCGGCCCCGGGCACAGCGGCTCTTCACCGTCCCCTCGGCGACACCGAGGATGCGGGCCACCTCGGCCACCGGGTAGCCCTGCAGGTCCACCAGCACCAGGGCGGCCCGCTGCTCGAGCGGCAGCGCGGCGAGTGCGGCGCGGACGGCCAGCGCCGTGTCATGGTCCTGCGCGGGCGCCGCCGGCTCGACACCGCCGGTGCCCGATCCGTCGCCGGACCGGTTGCCGTCGGGCAGTGGCACGGTGGGGTGCGTCTGCCGGCGTCGGATCCGGTCCAGGCACGCGTTCACCACGATGCGGTGCAGCCACGTGGTGACGGCGGAGTCGCCCCGGAAGCGGCCGGCCGCCCGGTGTGCCGACAGCAGGGCGTCCTGAAGGGCGTCGGCGGCCTCCTCGCGGTCGCCGAGCGTCCGCAGGGCCACCGCCCAGAGCCGGTCGCGGTGCCGGTGGAACAGCACCGCGAAGGCGTCCCGGTCGCCGGCGACGTGGGCGCGCAGCAGCTCGAGGTCCGTTGCCGCGTCGCGCCCGTCCATCACCACGTCCAGCGAATGGGGTGCCCGGGTCGTGCTGGCCGGATCACGAACCCTGGACCGTAATCTCCTGCACGTCCACCTGGAAGCCCCGGTCGCTGGGGGGCAACTCGGTGATCCAAAAGAGCAGGTACTGGTACTTCTTGTCGGCGTCGAACCCGTTGAACGTCATGGTGGTGCCGTCATGTTCCTCGAACGGCCGCCCGATGATGTTCTTGTCGGTGTTGTAGTTCGTCATCATCTGCTTGTCACCGTTGGAGGTCGACGGTGGGGCGATGGTGCCGGTGAGGAGCTGGGCGGAAGCACCCCTGGCCGAGAGCACCGCCTGCACCGACTTGACGCTGTGGGGCGCGCCGAGATCCAGCCAGACGCCCATGCCGGACTTACGGTTGCCGAACTTGGCCGCCGTGTACGTGTCGGTGCCCCATGCCGTGTCGGCGTCGCCGTCGGTGGTCTTCTCGGCGCCCTTCAGCTCGTCGCGCACCTGGCTGTCCGGGTCGATGATCCGAACGGCTTTTACGGTCAACTTGCGCACCTGCGCGGCTGCCGGGGTGGCCTCGCCGGCCGGAGCGCTGGCGGTGGGCGTGGCCCCGGCGGTGTTCTGCGGGTCCTTGTCGTCGCCGCCGAGCGCGCTGATCCCGATGAGCAGACCGACCAGGGCGACCGCCAGCAGGCCGGCGATGCCGATGGCGACCTTGCGACCACCGGCCGCGGCCAGCGGTGACGGCTCGTCCTCGGTGTCGGCGGCGAACCGCAGCGGCCCGCCGTTGTCGAGGTAGTGCTCCTCCTCGGCGGGCACGTCCAGCCGGGCCAACTCGGCCGCCAGCACGTCGGACGACGGCGGCGCGATCTCGGCGTCGAGCAGATCCATGGTCAGGTCGTCCAGGTACGCGGGCACTCCGGCCCGAACCTGGCGGGGTGCCGCGAGGGCGCCCCCGGCGTCCCGGACCGCGTCCGCGATGGCGGCCCGACCATGGCCGGCGGTGGCGCCGCGCAGCGGTGCCTCGGCGTGCGGCCAGTGACCGGTCAGTGCGAAGTAGAGAACGCCGCCGACCGCCCGGATGTCGCTCTCCTGGCTGTCGTCGCCGTCGGTGCGCGCGTCGGCCAGGACCACGCGACCCTCGTCGCTGATCATGACGGTGCCGGGATGGACGTTGCCGTGCACCATCCCGGTGGCGTGCACCGCGGCGAGCGCGCTGGCGACGGCGCTGCCGATCGCGGTGGCCCGCGCCGGGTCCAACGGACCCTCGGCGGCCAGGTCGCGCAACGACTGCCCGTCCACCCACTCACGGACCACGTACGCCCGCTCGGCCTCGTCGATCGCGTCGTAGACGCCGACCAGGTTGGGGTGGATGACCCGGCTGGCCGCGACAGCGGCCTGGAGCATCTCGGTGGCGGAGTCGCCACCCGGATAGCGCAGCACCACCGCGACGGGGCGGCGCAGGATGACGTCGACCCCGCGCCAGACCAGCCGACCCGCGCTGTCGTTGTTGATGTGCTCGACCAGCTCGTAACGCTCGGCGAGGATTTCACCGGCCGTGGGAGCACCGAAGGTCATGACCGGCGGAGCGCTCTCGTCCGCCTCCTGACCCTCGCCGACCTGGGTCACCCGTCCTCCCTCGGTGATCGTGTCGATCGATGGACCCGCACTGCTGGGCATGTGGCTTCCCGCTCTGCCGTCGAAGGAACCGGCCAACCGGTGTCGACGCGCAGCGTCGGCGCCTGCCGTACCCGTCGAGAGCGACCTTACCCGGGTTGCCCGTCTCCCCGACATGTCATCTTCTTGCCGTACCCGGCGGGGTGCCGGGAGTCGGGGAAGTCGTCCGGTTACGACCGTTGTCAGCCACGTTGCTGGCACATGTACTAGCCAATCTACGGCTTCACCGCAAGTGACCGACGTTGGGGCTGGACCTGGCGTGGTGCCCTCGCCAACCGCCTGTTCCCGCCGATCGGGGGACCACGCTCAGCCGTACGGCTGGTTATCCACAGGCCGATCCGGTTGCTGACCGGCGAATCGCGGAGTTATCCACAGGTGCATCCCCAGCCTGGTGATCCGTGGTCACGTTGCGTGTGGCTACGACTTTCGGTGCCCGGATCCCTGCGGTCAGCGACCGAGGCGGCGGCGGACCATGCCGACCACCTCGGTGATCTCCCCGATCCGCAGCACCATGGCGAGACCGAGGTACGTCGCACCGATCACCGCGCTGCCGATCACGAGCTGAACCACCGCCTGCAGCCAACTCGGCGTGTCGCCGCCGGGCAGCAGGCTCACCACCAGCAGGCCGACCAGGGCGGAGCCCAACGCGGCCACGACGACCCGGCCGAGAGTACGCAGGATGGCGCCCATCCCGATCCGGCCGACCCGGGGCCGCAGCAGCCAGGCGGAGGCGAACGCCGCCGCCAGGTAGGACACGGCGTTACCGATCATCATCCCGGCCGCCGCGAAGTGCGCGGCGAAGGCGACGTAGAGCACCACCTGCACCCCGATCCGCAGCGCCACCACCGGAATGTTGATCAGCGCCGGGGTGCGGGTGTCCGGCAGGGCGTAGAAGGCGAAGGTGAAGAGCTGGCTGATCGCGAACGGCACCAGCGCCAGCGCCGCGAGCAGCAGCACCAGTGAGGTGTCGGCGGCGTTCTCGTCGGTGAACGCGCCGTAGCGGAACAGCGTCACGGCCAGCGGGGTGGCCAGCACCGCGTAGCAGACCGCGATCGGGGCGAGCACCGCCGAGACGGTGCGGGTGCCCCGGGACAGGTCGGCGGCGACGTCGGCGTACCGACCGTCGGCTGCTGCCGCGCTCATCCGAGGCATCAGCGCCGTGATGATCGAGACGGCGATGATGCCGTGCGCCATCATCAGCAGCAGGAACACATTGTTGTAGATCAGTGGGCCGGCGGCGTTCTCCTTACCGGCCCGGTTCAGCAGGTTGAACAGCACGATCAGGCCGACCTGGCTGACCGCGACGTAGCAGAACATCCAACCGCCGAGGCGGCCCAGCTCACGCAGTCCGAGGGTGCGGAAGTCGAACCGGAGCTTCCAACGGAAACCGACCTTGCGCAGCGCCGGCAGCAGCCCGGCGGCCTGGATGGCGACACCGAGCAGGGTGCCGCCGCCGATCAGCAGGATCCGGCCGGTGGTCATCTCGTCCGGCTTGACGATCGTGGCGCCGAAGATCGCGATGTACAGGCCCGCCGTGGCGATCACCACGATGTTGTTCAGGATCGGCGCCCACATCGGGGCCGCGAAGTGCCCCCGGGTGTTGAGCACCGCGCTGATCAGCGCGCTGAGGCCGGTGAAGAAGATCATCGGCAACATCAGGTAGGACAGCGCCGTGACCAGATCCCGGAAGTCGGCTCCGGTCTTCTTACTGGCGTAGAGCGAGGTCAGCACCGAGGCGAAGGCCACCGCCACCAGCGCCGCCACGGCCAGGGCCAGCACCGCGAGAGTCAGCAGCCGCTGGGCGTACGCCTGACCGCCGTCGCCGTCGACCTTGCGCCGGCGCACCAGCACCGGGATCAGGACACTGGTGAGGATGCCGCCGAGCAGGAATTCGTACACCATCCCGGGCAGGATCTGCGCGGTCGTGTACGCGTCACCGACCAGCGCGCCGCCCAGCGCGGCGGTCAACGCGAGCGTGCGCAGGAAGCCCGTACCCCGGCTGACCAGGCTGCCGACCGCCATCACCGCGCTGTTGGCCGCGGCGCTCGCCTCGCCCACCTGCTCCTGCGGCGGGGCGGTCGATTCCATGGCCGGCTGGTTCAGTGGCTCGGCCGAAATGAACGTGGCGCCGTCGGAGGGGCGGACGTTGGCTCCCGCACCGCCGTCCCGCGCGGCGTTCGCGCTGCGGTAGAGCCCGCCGCTCATCTCCAGCCTCCCAGGGGTACGTCGAGCCGGGCGCGACCCGCACGTCACAGACCATAGTCAACCCCTGCCCGTTACCCGCGCCCGGCGGATCGGATCGCACCCCGGCCCGATAAGCTGGCGATCCCATGTCCGAAGCCTCCGCTCCTCACGCCGCCGACCGCCGCGAACTCACCGCCGCGCAGCGCAACGCCGTCGCCGAACTACTCCGGGTCTCGCCGGTCGCCGACGAGTTGGGCCGCCGCTTCGTTCGCGCTGGTCACGAGCTGCACCTGGTGGGCGGTTCGGTGCGCGACGCCCTGCTCGGCCGGCTCGGCGACGACCTGGATTTCTGCACCGACGCCCACCCCGACGAGACGTTGCGGATCATCAAGGGCTGGGCCGAGTCGATCTGGGAGACCGGCCGGGAGTTCGGCACCATCGGCGCTCAGCGCGACGGCCTCCGGCTGGAGATCACCACCTACCGCGCGGAGTCGTACGACCAGGTCAGCCGCAACCCGGTGGTGGTGTACGGCACCAGCCTCGACGAGGACCTGAAGCGGCGTGACTTCACCATCAACGCGATGGCCGTCAGCCTGCCGGAGCACCGCTTCACCGACCCGCACGGTGGCCTGGACGACCTCTCGGCCAAGGTCATCCGTACGCCGAGCACCCCGCGTGAGTCGTTCGGCGACGATCCCCTACGGATGCTGCGGGCGGCCCGGTTCGCCGCCCAACTGCGCTTCGCCGTGCACCCGGACGTGCACACGGCGATGACCGGGATGGCCGCCGACCTGGACCGGATCACGGCTGAGCGGGTGCGGGACGAGTTCACCAAGCTGCTCTGCGGCGCCGACCCGATCACCGGGCTGCGGCTGCTGGTCGACACGGGTCTGGCCGAGCGGTTCCTGCCGGAGCTGACCGGCCTGAAGCTGGAGATCGACGAGCACGCCCAGCACAAGGACGTCTACGAGCACACGCTGACGGTCGTCGAGAACGCGGTCTCCTTCGAGGAGGAGGGCTGCGACTTCATCCTGCGGATGGCCGCCCTCATGCACGACGTGGGCAAGCCGGCGACCAAGGCCGTCGGGTCCGACGGCCGGGTCAGCTTCCACCACCACGAGGTGGTGGGCGCGCGGCTGACCAAGGCCCGGATGAAGGCCATGCGCTACCCCAAGGAGATCACCGCGAAGGTGACCGCGCTGGTCGCGCTGCACCTGCGTTTCTACGGGTACGGGCGGGGCGAGTGGACCGACTCGGCGGTGCGCCGCTACGTCGCCGACGCCGGTGACCTGCTGCCCCGGCTGCACAAGCTGACCCGCTCGGACTGCACCACCCGCAACCGTCGTAAGGCCGCCCAGCTCGCTGCCGACTACGACGCGTTGGAGGACCGGATCGCCCGGATCGCCGCCGAGGAGGACCTGGCCCGGGTGCGTCCCGACCTGGACGGCAACGCGATCATGGAGCTGCTCGGCGTACCGCCGGGGCCGGTCGTGGGGCGGGCCTGGAAGCACCTCAAGGAGCAGCGTCTGGAGCACGGCCCGCTGGACCGCGACGCCGCCGAGGCCGAGCTGCTGCGCTGGGCCCGCGCCGAGGGCCTGATCCCCTAAGCGGCGCCCCCACGCCCCCGGCCGCGCCGATCTTGCACTTTCTGCCGTCGATATGGGGTCTGGTGCCCCCTGTGTCGCGACAGAAAGCGCAAGATCGACGCGGCCCGGGGCCGCGGACGTGACTGACTAGCGCGTCTCGACGGCCGTTCCGTCTACGGACGGGCTTTTGCCTGCGGGGGTGCCGTTGCCGGACGTGGACGCCGAGCCGAGCCGGGCCAGCAGGCCGGCCAGGTCGATGCCGGTCAGGTCGCTGCCGAGCTGAAGCCCCTGGGCGACGTTGCCGGCCACCGACTTCGTCAGCGACGACGCGCCGTCGGTGGAGATGACGGTCATCTTGTCGATCGCCCCGATCGGAGCGCTCGCCGCCTCGACCACCTGCGGCAGCACCTTGACCAGCAGGTCCAGCACCGCGGCCTCGCCGTACGCCGCGAACGCCTCGGCCTTGCGGGCCATCGCGTCGGCCTCGGCCTCGCCCTTCGCCAGGATGGCCGCCGCCTCGGCCGTACCCTCCCGCTCGACCGCCTCGGCGATCGCGGAGCGCCGCCGCTGCTCGGCCTCACCCTCCTTGGCGCCCTCGATCGCGTTCGCCTCGGCGAGCGCGGCCCGTCGGGCGCGCTCGCCCTCACCGGTGAGCCGTGCCTGCTCGGCGGAGGCCTGCGCGGCGGCGATGACGGCCTGTCGCTGCGCGTCGGCGCTCAGCACCGCCGCGTTGCGGGCCGCCTCGGCCTCCTGCTCCACCTTGTACCGGGCGGCGTCGGCGGGCTTGCGCACCTCGGTGTCCAGCTGACGCTGCTTGAGCTCGGCGTTGCGCTCCGCCACCTTCTGCTGCTCGGAGAGGATCGCCTGGTCCCGCTCGGCCTGGGCGAGTGGCCCGGCCGCAGCAGACTTGGCCTTCGCCGCGTCGATCTCCGCCTGGATGCCGGCCTGCTTGAGGGCCAGGTTCCGGTTCGCCTCCGCGATGGCCTCCTCGGCGAGCAGCCGCTCCTGCTCGGCCTGCTGCCGGGCCCGTGCCTCGGCGATCGCCGCGTCCTTGAGCACCCGGGCCGCCTCGGGTCGCCCCAGATCCTGGAGGTACGAACCCTCGGCGAGGATGTCCTGGAGCTGGAAGGTGTCCAGCACGAGACCCTGGTTGGTCATCGAGTGCTCGGCCTCCTCGGCCACCGCGCTGGCGAACGCCGCCCGGTCCCGGATGACCTCCTCGACGGTGAGCCGGCCGACGATCGAGCGCAGCGCGCCGGCCAGCACCTCCCGGGTGAAGTTGTCGATCTCGTCCTGCTGGTGCAGGAACCGCTGCGCCGCTGCCCGGATCGCGTCCTCGGTCCCGCCGACCTTGACGATCGCCACGCCGTGCAGGTCGGCACGGATGCCCTGCTTGCTGACCGCGCCCCGGATGCCGACGTCGATCCGACGGCTGGACAGGTCGAGCGACTGGAGCTTCTGCACCACCGGGAGCACGAAGACCGAGGCGCCCAGCACCACCTTCTGCCCGGAATTGTCGGTCGACCGGGCGCCGTCGGCGGTCTGCGTGGTGCGGCCCTTGCGGCCGGTGACGATGAACGCCTCGTTCGGCCCGGCCACCTTGATCCGAGAGAGAACGAAGAACACCAGGACGAGCGCGAGGAGAACCGCGCCGCCGACAGCTATCAACAGGGGCATGAAGGGGTAGTCCCGTCTGTGAGGAGGAATCAGTAGGTTTCGACGTGCACGCTGGTCTCGCTGAGCGCCTGTACGACGAAGATCTGAGCCCCGACCGGGATCGGCTGGTCGGCGCGGGCGTTGAGCTTGACCGGCTGGCCGGCCACGCGTACCCGCACCTCGCCGTACCCGTTCACCGGCACCGGGGTGACCACCAGGCCGAGCGCGCCGACCAGGTCGTCCCGGGTGGGGGTGGGGTCAGTGCGCATGTTGCGCGCCGCCCGACTGAGCCGTGACGCCAACCACGCCGTGGGCACGGCCGCGAGCAGGCCGCCGGCCGCCGCACCCGCGATCAGCGCGGGGGTACGCGCGCCGAGCAGCTCGTTGACGATCGCCCCGCCGAACCCGAAAGCGCCGGCGAACCCGGCGACCGTCTCGGTGGAGATCGGCCCGTCCGCGTCGGCGTGCCCGAAGTGCAGCAGCTCGCTGCCGAGCAGGGCGAGTGCCAGCACACCGACACCCGCCCCACCGATGATCAGAAAGATGAGCGTCCCCGTGGCCACGACCTGCACGGTATCGGTGTCGCGCAACGATGATCACCGGTCGAACGGCTCAGCGTGGTGCCACACCCACCTCCAACTCGACCAGCTGTTTGGGCAGTGGCTGGCGGACGAGTTCACGCCCCGTCGTGTCGGCGAGCACGAAGTCGCCCGACCCGTACGGCCGCCGGTAGAGCAGTCTGTCGTCGCCGACCCAGGTGACGTCAGCGGTGGGCAGCGGGTTGACCACGCGCCCGGTGGTCGTCTCCACCAGCAGCGGCTCCTGCTGGCCCTGGACGACCACCAGCTTGCCATCGGGCGACCAGGCCCACGGCCCGGCCGGGTCGCCGGGTAGCGGTTCGAACCGGGTCGGTCGTCCGTCGTCGGCCGAGAACATCTGCACGCCCCTGCGGGGGTGTCGGGTCGATTCGGACCGGGGCTTGCCGTCGGCGGTCTGCTGGAGTGCCACCTCGCGGCCGTCCCGGGTCCAGACGAAGAAGCAGTGGTCGGTGCAGAAGAAGCGCTCCCGGGAGACCGGGTACGTGCGCCGTGCGCCGTCCCGCTCGACCACGATGAAGCCGAAATGATCCACCTGGTCGGTGGTGAACAGCAGGCGCCGACCGTCAGGTGACCACGCCGGGCGGGTCAGGGCGCGGCCGACCTGGTGCCAGCGGGTCTTGCCGGTAGCCAGGTCGACCAGGCCGACCTCGCGTGGACGGTTCTCGTCGACGACGGCGACCAGCGAGCCGGTCGGCGCGGGGTAGATCCCGTCGTAGCGGTCGGTGGGAACGTAGCGGCCCCGGCTCCGGTCCAGCAGAAACCCGTTCCCCGACCCGCCACCGACCTGTGCACGGGTCACCACCCAGTCGCCGGGCAGCACCAGCGGCGCGGCGGTCCAGTTCGCACCGGGGGCGGGCCGGAGCGACGGCGACGGGCTGGCGGTCACGGGTGGCGTCGCGGGGAGCGGGGCCGACCGGGGCCGGAGCAGCACGAACGGCACGGCCGTCGCGACGACCGCGACCAGCACGGCCGCGCCGGCGGTCATCCGTCGCCGACGGCGCAGCCGGCGACCCCGGCCGAGCGCCCGGACGGCAAGGCCCGGAGCGGGCGCGGCGCCCCCGGCGAGGTCCCGCACGGCCCGGCGGAGCATCTCGTCCAGCTGCGTGGTCATCGCGTCACCTCCGGGTGGCTGGTCAGCTCGTCCAGCCCTGGTACCAGGTGCCGGAGCCGTGCCAGTGCCTTGGCGCTCTGGCTGGCGACCGTGCCGGCACGGCAGCCGAGCAGCGTCGCGGTCTGCTCGACGCTCAAGTCCTCCAGGTAGCGCAGGGTCAGCACGGCCCGCTGCCGGGGCGGCAGCGCCCGCAGCGCCTCCAGCAGCAGCAACCGCAGGTCGGTCTCGCGGCCGCCGTCGCCGTCGGCCGCCCGTTCCGGCAACTCCGCCACGGGCACCTCCGCGCGCCGCGCCCGTCGGCGCCAGCCGGACACCTGGTCGTGGTAGAGGATGCGCTTCACGTACGGCTCGGCGTCACCCCTGATCCGCGGCCAGCGGGCGTACGCCTTGGCCAGCGCGTTCTGCAGCAGGTCCTCCGCCGCGTGCTGGTTACCGGCCAGCGCGTACGCGACGCGCAGCAGAGCCGCGCCCCGCTCCTGAACGAACGTGGTGAACTCCCCGTCGACCTCCGCCACCGTCCACCTCCGTAGTTCAGACGCCGGGCGGCGACGAAACTTTGCCTCGCCGCGCGGGACAATGGCGGCATGCGCTGGACCGTGCTCGACTCACCGATCGGCGAGTTCTCCGTGGCCACCGACGGTACGACCGTCTGTGGCGCCCACTTCGGCCGCGTCGATGGGGCGGCCGTCGAGCCCGACGACCCGCTGTCTCGGCAGACCGTCGACGAGCTGCTGGCGTACTTCCGCGGTGAGCTGAGCGCGTTCACCGTGCCCGTGTCGCCGCCGCGCGGCTCCGAGTTCGAGCGGGCGGTGTGGCGGGAGATGACGCGCATCCCGTACGGCGAGACGCTGACCTACGGCGAGGTGGCGCGGCTGGTCGGAGATCCCGGAGCGGCGCGGGCGGTGGGGGTGGCCTGCAACCGCAACCCGATCCCGGTGATCGTGCCCTGTCACCGGATCGTCGGCGCGGGCGGCAAGTTGGTCGGCTTCGGCGGGGGCCTGCCGCGCAAGGTCAAGCTGCTGGAGCTGGAGGCGAGCGTCGCGCTGCGGCACGCCTGGTCCTGACCTCGGGCGCGACGGCGGGCGGAACGCGGCGAGGGCCGGGTCCCTGACGGACCCGGCCCTCGGCCGTGCTGGTGCTCAGCGGGTCAGCGCGCCACCTCGCCGGCGATGAACTCCTCCACGGCCTGGTGGGCGTCGTGGTCGGCGTACTGCACCGGCGGGGACTTCATGAAGTACGACGAGGCCGACAGGATCGGGCCGCCGATCTTCCGGTCCAGGGCGATCTTCGCGGCGCGCACCGCGTCGATGATGACGCCGGCCGAGTTCGGCGAGTCCCACACCTCGAGCTTGAGCTCCGCGTTGAGCGGGGTGTCGCCGAACGAGCGACCCTCCAGGCGGATGTACGCCCACTTGCGGTCGTCCAGCCACGGCACGTGGTCCGACGGGCCGATGTGCACGTCGCTCTTGCTCATCTCGTGCGGGATCTGCGAGGTCACCGACTGGGTCTTCGAGATCTTCTTCGAGACCAGCCGCTTGCGCTCCAGCATGTTCATGAAGTCCATGTTGCCGCCGAAGTTGAGCTGGTACGTGCGCAGCAGCTCGACACCGCGGTCCTCGAAGAGCTTCGCGAGCGCGCGGTGCACGATCGTCGCGCCGACCTGGCTCTTGATGTCGTCACCGACGATCGGCAGACCCGCGTCGGTGAACTTCTGGGCCCACTCGGGGTCGGAGGCGATGAAGACCGGCAGGGCGTTGACGAACGCGCAGCCGGCGTCGATCGCGGCCTGGGCGTAGAACTTGGCGGCCTGCTCGGAGCCGACCGGGAGGTAGCAGACGACGACGTCGACCTGCGCGTCGCGCAGCGCCTGCGCCACGTCGACCGGGGTGGCGTCCGACTCCTCGACGATCTCGCGGTAGTACTGGCCCAGACCGTCGAAGGTCGGGCCGCGCTGCACGGACACGCCGGTCGGCGGCACGTCGCAGAGCTTGATGGTGTTGTTCTCGCTGGCGACGATCGCCTCCGCGAGGTCCATGCCCACCTTCTTGGCGTCCACGTCGAATGCCGCGACGAACTCCACGGCGTTGACGTGGTAGTCGCCGAAGGCGACGTGCATGAGACCCGGGACGCGGTCGTTCGGGTCGGCATTGCGGTAGTACTCGACGCCCTGAACCAGGGACGAGGCGCAGTTACCCACACCGACGATGGCGACGCGGACGGAGCCCATAGCGTCTGCCTCCTTCTTTTCTGTCACGGCCGCTCTTTCCTGGTCTCTCCAGGTGGAGGCGGGCTGTTGTCTTCTCGTCGGCCACCGGCCGTCCCGTGCGGGACTGTCGGGGCTCGGCCGGAGCGCTCGTTGGCGATGAGCTCCTCCAGCCAGCGGACCTCACGCTCACAGGCGTCCAGGCCGTGGCGCTGCAGTTCCAGGGTGTAAGCGTCGAGGCGCTCGGCCGCCCGGCCCAGCACGTCGCGAAGTCCTTCGCGACGTTCCTCGATCTTGCGGCGGCGACCCTCCAGAATGCGCAGGCGGGTCGCCTGGTCGGTACGGGCGAAGAACGCGAAGTGCACACCGAAACCCGTGTCGTCGTAGGTCTCGGGCCCGGCCTGTGCGATCAGCTGAGCGAAGCGTTCCTTACCCTCCGCGGTGATTTTGTAGACCACCCGACCTCGTCGGCTGGTCAGCGCGGGAACCTCCTCGGCGGTGGCGGGTGTCTCGGCAGCTTCGATGATCCATCCCGCCGCCTGCAACCTGCGCAGGGTCGGGTAGAGCGAGCCGTAGCTGATCGCCGCCCGGATCGCGCCGAGTTTGGCGGTCAACTCCTTGCGCAGCTCATAGCCGTGCATCGGAGACTCCTGCAGGAGGCCGAGGATGGCGAATTCCAGCACGGGCCACCCTCTCTTTACCCTCCGACGCGGAGCGGTAACCGCCGCGATGTATCGGACCGATACATCGCACGTTAGCGGTTCGTGTGAGCCAGGGCAAACCCCCGTTGCGAAGCGCTGTCGTCACGGATCGTGACCGTGGTCGCCTCGTCGAGCCGGACCGCGTACCCTTCTCCGCATGCGTACGCAGCGCCAGGTCGTCGACTACTCGCTTCAGAAGCGAGCGGTGCTGCGTGAACTCCTGGCCGGCCGGGTCGGCACGTACGACGTGTGCGACGCGTCGCCGTACCTGAAGAACGCTGCCCGGTTCCACGGTGAACCGACCGATCACCGCTGCCCCATCTGTCGCAGCGAGAATCTGACCCTCGTCCACTACATTTACGGCGACGAACTCAAGCAGTCCGCCGGACAGGCCCGGACGCTGACCGAGCTGCCCGTGCTGGCGATGACGCTACGTGAGTTCCAGGTCTTCGTGGTGGAGGTGTGCCTCGGCTGTGACTGGAACCATCTCGTCGAGCAGTATCTGCTCGGCCGGGACGGTCTCACGGGCGACGGTGACGGTGCTGGCGGCAGCGAACAGGATGCGGCGGGCGCCGAGGGTGTGGGTCGGCGGAGGCGAGAGGCGCAACGGTGATCTCAGGTGGTTCGACCGGCTCCGGGGCCGTGCACATGACCCGGGACGGCCGACCACTCGTTGGTCCGATTGGCCCGATTGATACGGCAATGACCTTGGCGAGCCGGCACACCCGTGCCGGCGTCCCGGGTGAAACAACTCACGGCAACCCGGTGGCGGCGCAGTCGCGCCCCACCGCGACCGGCAGGGTGTGAGGAATGAACTCGTACGGCGATCCCAGTTCTGCGCGCGGGCGGGCCCAGTACCCGGGCCCGAACGGCGACCCCGGACCGGGCGCGGACGACGCGTACCGCCGGCCCGGAGGTGACTCTCGTGCAGGCGGCTGGTCCGCCTCGGAGTCTGCGGCGCCCCCCGGTCGTGCCTCGGTGACACCGCCGGCCGCCGGCGGTCGCGCGTCGGTGGGTGGTTCGGCGTCCGTGCCGCCACGTGGCGGTGCCGCGGCCGGGTCCGCGTCGGTCGGCTCGGCCACGCCGGGCCGCAGCGGCCGAGCCTCGGTGCCCGTGTCGCCGGCGCCAGGAGTGGCCGCGGGCCGCGCTGGCGCGGGCCGGGCCTCCGTCCCGGTGTCCCCGGCACCGGGCGCACCCGCGGGCCGGGCGCGGGTCGGCACCGCCGCCGTCGGCGCCGCCTCGGCGGGCCGGGCCAGCGTCGGTTCCGCGTCGGTGGGTGGCCGCTCCGCGGTCGCCCGGGCGAGCGTCTCGCCGGTCTCCGGTGGACCGGGCGGCCCCGGTGGTCCTGGCGGACCGAACGGTCCGGGTCGGGGCGGTCGCGGAGCGGGCGACCCCGGCGGGGCGGCACGGGCCAAGAAGCGCAAACGGATGAACCTGCTGATCGCCGGGTTCGCCGTCTTCATCATGCTCGCCGGTGCCGGCGTGGTCGGGTTCACCTACTACTCGACGAACGTCGTCATGCCCGAGGAACTGCCGTTGCCGCTGTCCACCACCGTCTACGCCAAGGACGGCAAGACCACACTGGCAAAGCTGGGCAGCGAGAACCGCACCTTCGTCACCATCAACCAGATCCCCGAGTACGTGCAGCATGCGGTGGCCGCCGCCGAGGACCGGAACTTCTACCGGCACTCGGGCGTCGACTACAAGGGCATCGTCCGGGCCGCGTGGAACAACGTCTCCAACGGCGACAAGCAGGGCGCGTCGACGATCACCCAGCAGTACGCCCGCAACGCGTTCGAGAACCTCAAGGACGACACGTACGGTCGGAAGGTCAAGGAGGCGATTCTCGCCTCCAAGCTGAACGACGCGTACAGCAAGCCAGAGATCATGCAGCACTACCTGAACGTGATCTACTTCGGACGCGGCGCGTACGGCATCGAGGCGGCGGCGCAGACGTACTTCGGCAAGCCGGCGATCAAGCTGACTCCCGCCGAGGGCGCGGTCCTGGCGGCGCTCATCAAGCAGCCGGTGGCGAGCGACACCCACCAGGGATACGACCCGGCGGTCAACCCGACCGACGCCAAGACCCGGTGGGACTACGTGATCGGCGGGATGAAGAAGGAGGGCTGGTTGGACTCCCCCAACCACCCACCGGCGCCCACCGAGTACCCCAAGGTGCTGCCGCCGAAGAAGGACGGCAACGGCTTCGGCGTCGACAGCCCTCGGGGCAACGTCATCAACTACGTCCGTCAGGAGATGGACGCGATGGGCCTCTGCTCCGACACCGGCGCGGAGGGCAAGACGAGCTGTGTCGACGCCCTGCGCGACGGCGGCTACCGGATCACCACCACCATCGACCCGAAGCTCCAGACGGCCGCCGAGAACACGGCGATGCAGTCGAAGAAGGGCTCCGAGCTCAACGACCAGCCCAAGAACCTGATGGCGGCCGTGGTCTCGATCGACCCGAAGAAGGGGCGTGTGCTCGCCTACTACGGCGGTGACAGCGGCGCCGACTTCGACTACGCCGGCAAGAACACCGACAAGAACGGCGACCTGACCGGTGGTCATTCACCGGGCTCGTCGATGAAGGTCTACACGCTGGCCGCCGCGATCGAGGCGGGCATCTCGGTGAAGTCGCACTGGGATCCCACGCCGTACAAGCCCGAGGGCTCCAAGGTTCCGATCGGTAACGCCGGTCGTACCAACCTCAAATGCGGCAAGTACTGCACCCTCGAAGAGTCGACGATCCAGTCGTACAACGTGCCCTTCTACTGGGTCACCAGAGAGATCGGCGCCGAGAAGGTGGTCGACATGGCCCACAAGGCCGGCGTGACCACCATGTGGGGCGTCGACCCGCCGCAGGCCTTCGACCTGTCGAAGAAGGGGCCGAACCCGTTCGACAACTACACCGGTTTCGGCAAGTACCCGATCACCGTGTTCGACCACGCCAACGCGATGGCGACCTTCGCCAACGACGGCAAGTACATCAAGGCGCACTTCGTCATCAAGGTCGAGCAGCAGGACAAGGACACCGGCAAGTGGAAGGTCGTCGGCAGCGAGCGGATCAAGCCCGAGCAGCGGATCGACAAGAAGATCACCGATGAGGTCACCGCTGTCCTGAAGCAGATTCCCGCCCCCAACCATCTCTCGCTGGAAGACGGCCGCCAGGCCGCCGCCAAGACCGGCACCTGGGAGTACGACAACAAGGACAACGCGCACGCCTGGACGGTCGGCTACACCCCACAGCTCGCCACGGCTGTCTGGGTGGGCAGCCGGGATCCGAAGAAGCCCCAGATCCGCCTCGCGGGTGGTAAGCCGATCGGCGGTTCGACCCTTCCTGGCCCCATCTGGGAGAAGTACATGAACACCGCCCTCAAGGGGCAGGAGGAGATCCCCCTGCCCACCGTCACCGGCGAGGGCGACATCACCAAGGGCAACGGCAAGGAGTCGGAGGCGCCACCGCCGCCGTCGGGTCAGCCCGGTGGGCCGGGGACGACCTGTGACTCGCTGACCAATCTGTTCTGCCCACGTACCGACGGCAACAACGGCGGCAACGGCCCCGGCGGCCCCGGCGGCCCCGGCGGCCCTGGCGGCCCTGGCGGCCCTGGCGGCCCTGGCGGCCCTGGCGGCCCTGGCGGCCCCGGCGGCCCCGGGAACGGCGGAAACGGTGGTGGGCTGCTGCCCGACTTGCCACCGACCACACGGGACTGACCCGCACCACGCATGACGCCGCCGCCGGCTGGACGACTCGTCCGGCCGGCGGCGGCGTTTCCGTACCCTCGATCTCCGCGTCGGGACAGGACGCGCACCCCCGTCGTACGGCAGGATGCCTTTTCATGAGCACCCAGTCGACGCCCGGCATCGACGACGCCGGAACCACCGACCACCCCTCCCGCTCCGATGGGTTCGTCCGCGGCCTCTCCGGCGCCATCGGCGGGCCGCTCGGCGACCACGCGACGGCACTGGACCGGCCGGCCGGCCACGAGCGCCGGTTCTGGACCGTCGTCCGGATCGTCCTGGCGCTGGCCTGCCTCACACTCGCGCTGCACTGGGTGCAAAAATCCCCGTGCCAGGACGGCGCGTGGCAGAAGAACGTCCAGTACACCCGGTTCTGCTACACCGACGTGCTCGCCCTCTACTACGCCGAGGGTCTCAACGAGGGCAAGGTGCCCTACCGGGACCACCCGGTGGAATACCCGGTGCTGACCGGCTACTTCATGGGGGCGCTGGGTCTGCCGGTACACGCCATCGGCGACGGCGACCCGAGCATCAACCAGGGCCAGTGGTTCTACAACCTCAACGCGCTCGTGCTCGGTGCTCTCGCCATTGCCACCGTGGCGGTGATCCTGGCGTTGCGCCGCCGACGACCCTGGGACGCCGCGTTGTTCGCACTCGCCCCGGCGCTGGTGCTCACCGCCACCGTCAACTGGGACCTGCTCGCCATCGGGTTGGCGGCGTTCGGTCTGCTGGCCTGGGCCCGGAAACGGCCGGCGGTGGCCGGCGTGCTGCTCGGCCTGGCCGGCGCGGCGAAACTCTGGCCGCTGTTCCTGCTGGGGCCGATCCTCGTCCTGGCGCTGCGGGCCAACCGGCTCCGCGCCGCGCTCATCGCCACCGGCACCGCGATCGCCGCCGTGGTGCTGGTGAACCTGCAACCCGCGCGGGCCTACCCCGACAACTGGGGCCGGTTCTTCGAGCTGAACACGACCCGGCCGATCGACTGGGGCACACTCTGGTACGTCGGGCGTTACCTCGACGGCAAGGTCGGCAACGACCCCGGCCAGCAGGGGCCGTTCGAATGGTTGAACGCCAACATCCCCGCCCTCAACACCATCTCGTACGCCCTGTTCGGGCTGGCCTGCCTCGGCGTGGCCGTGCTGGCGCTGCGGGCGCCGCGCCGGCCCCGGCTCGCCCAACTCGCCTTCCTGGTGGTCGCCGCGTTCCTGATCTTCAGCAAGGTTTGGTCCCAGCAGTTCGTGCTCTGGATGCTGCCGCTGGTGGTGCTGGCCCGCCCGAAGTGGGGGGCCTTCCTGGCCTGGCAGCTCGCCGAGGTCTGCTACTTCGTCGCCTTCTACGGTGAGCTGCTCGGCGCGGCGACCAGCCGCCCGGTCTTCCCGGAGGGGGTGTTCGTGCTGGCGTCGACGCTGCGACTGACCACCGTGGTGGTGCTGTGCGTGCTGGTCATCCGGGAGATCCTGCACCCCGAGCAGGACGCGGTACGGGCCACCTATGCCGACGACCCGGACGGCGGCGTGCTCGACGGCGCACCAGACGCGCCCTGGCTGGACCGGTGGCGCCGCCGAGCAACGACCACCGAACCCGAACCGGAGCCGGCCATCACCACGTGAGAGAGAGTCAGAGTCGATAGACGACGGCGTCGCCGACGTCCTGGCGGGTGATGCCGAGCGACTCGACCGGTGCGTCGATGGTGATCTCCCACGGGGTGCCGGGCACCTGGCTGCGGAGCAGCACCACCGTGCGCACGCCGAACGTCCGCAGGTAGTCGACGCTCGTCTGGTCGGGGAACGACTGGCTCACCCGACGGACATCATCGAGCTGGCGAGGCGTGAAACCGCTGCCGCCGTTCACCACGTCTGGAAACCCGTCGGTCGACCAGAGCATCACGTGCTGGTCGATGCTCTGGTTGCTGGGCAGCACCAGCATCGGTCCCTCGGCCGAGCGCATCGCCGCCGGCTGGGCCGGCACCACCGGATGCGGGGTGGCGTTCAGGCCCTCGAGTGTGACCAGCAGCAGCGGCAGCAGGGTGGCCATCCGCAGCCACGGCCCCGGCCAGGACGGGATCCGCTGCGCGGCCAGCTCACGGACCCGGTCGGTGAGGGCGGTGACCGCGCCCGCCGCGAGCAACGCGAGCAGCAACGTGGTCCACAACATCAGCCGGCCCGGGGTCCGCAGAGCGTTCCAGCCCGGCGCGTGCTCGAAGAGCGGCACGTACGTGAATGTGCCGTCGAAGAAGCGGGTACCCATCGCGAAGGCCATCGTCACCAGCACCCCGACGAGCAACAGCAACCGGTGCCGTAGCCGCCAGACCGAGAAGAACAGCCCGCCGGCCGCCAACGCGTAGAGCACGAAGCCCGGCAGCAGCGTCATCTCCGGATGCCACGGCAGCGCCGCGCGGGCGCCCTCGTGCAACCCACCCCAGATCCGTGATTGGGCCGGTGCGGTCACGAAGCCGGACGCCGGTGGCGAGAAGGCGCTGATGTCGCGGATCGTCCGCTCGGCGTACGGGTGCAGTTGGGTCACCTTGAAGTACGGGAACGCCATCAGCAGGCCCACCCCGGCGAAGAACACCCCACCGACCACGTCGGCCACGAGGAGTCGGCGGCCGAACGGCAGCGCCCGGCCGGACCTCAGCCGGCGGACGAGGAACAGCACCGCGACGACGAGCACCACGCCGGCCAGGAAGTACGCGAACGGCAGGCCGATGCCGAACCCGAGGCTGACCTGCCAGGCCGCCACCAGCCAGCCGGCGTACACCCAGCCGTCATGCCGCCGCTCCGGCCGGTAGCCGTGCCGCAGCGACCAGCCGTGCCCCCGCGCGAGCATCGCGAGCGCCAGCGGGATGCCACCGTTGGAGAGCACATGCAGGTGCCCGGCCTGGGCCAGCAGCCACGGCGCGTAGGTGTAGCCGACCCCGGCCACGGCGGCGCCGATCCGACCGGCACCGAGCTGCCGGGCCAGCGCGTACGCCCCGAACGTGGCGAGCGCGTGCGCCAGCACGAATACGATGTTGTAGCGCAGCACCGCGTCCTCGGGACCACTGCCGAGCATCCCGGCCGGGGCGTAGCCGAGCAGCGTGTCGGAGAACGCGAAGCTCCACAGTTCCGGGAAGAACGTGTTGGACTGCCACAGTCGGGCCGGGTCGGCCAGCAGGATGTGCCCGGACCACGCCATCTGCCAGGCTTGCAGGCTCGGGTCCCAGTGGTCCTGCGGAAGCGTGTAGCGCGGGTAGCGCAGCGTCGGCCAGGTCATCAGCACGGCCAGCGCCAGCGCGCCGAGGGCGGCCAGGGTCCACTCGTGGACCAGGAACCGGCCGACGGCGTGGGTGGCTCGGCTGAGTCGACTGGGCTGCGGCTCCGGCGCCGAGGCGAACGCCTCCCAGCGTTCGGCCTCGACCGGCTTCGCGTCACCGTCGGCCTTGCGCGGAGCGTCGGCGTCATCCGCCTTCGTACCCTCGGCCTCGTCGGCGTCCTTGACCGCGGCGTCCTTGACCGTGGCGCCCTTCGCGGCGGACTTCTTGCCGCCGACCTTGGCGATGTCGTCCTTCGTGGCGTCGCGCTCTGGTCGGCCGTTCGGGGCAGTGGCGCCGTTGGCCCCAGCGGTGGCGGCTGGCGTGTCATCGGCGCGGGACGGGTTGTCCGCGTCGGTGTCGACGGTCGCGTCGGTGGACGACGTGGCGGGGGCGGGAGCTGGCGGAGCGGGACGCTCCCCGGCGCGCGTCGAGGCCGGTCGGCCCGGGGCGTCGTCGGTCGGAGTGGGCCGGGGGTTCCCGGGTTGTCCGGTGGTCATGCGGCCGGGCGCTCCGTCCCGAGCTGCTGGCGAAGAAAGTCGATGTCGGCAGCCTGACCGGATACGCCGCCCGGGGTCTCGACGACCACCGGCGCACCGGCGGCCCGGATCACGGCCACCACCAGCTCCGGGTCGATCGTCCCGCCGTCCAGATTGTCGTGCCGGTCCTGACCGGAGTTGAACGCGCCCTTGGAGTTGTTGGCGTGCACCAGGTCGATCCGACCGGTGATCGCCTTCACCCGGTCGACCAGACCGAGCAACTCCTCGCCACCGGCGTACGCGTGGCACGTGTCGAGGCAAAAGCCGACCTCGTGGTCGCCGATGGCGTCCCAGAGTCGGGCCAGCGCGTCCAGCCGGCGGGCGCAGGCGTTGTCGCCGCCGGCGGTGTTCTCGATGAGAACCGGGACGCCGAAGCCGCCGGAGTCGGCCGCGTACGCGAAGGTCTTGCGCCAGTTGTCGAAGCCGACCGCCAGGTCGTCCCCGGCGTTGACGTGCCCGCCGTGGACGATCAGGCCCTTGGCGCCGATCGCGGCCGCCGCGGTGGCGTGGCCCAGCAGCAGCTTGCGGCTGGGGATCCGGATGCGGTTGTTGAGGGTCGCCACGTTGATGACGTAGGGCGCGTGCACGTAGAGGTCGACCTCGGCCGCGCGCAGCCGCTCGGCGTCCTCCCGCGGCTTGGGGGCCTTCCATCCCTGCGGGTCGGAGAGGAAGAACTGCACGGTGTCGGCGGACCGGGCGGCCGCCTCCGCCAGCGGGTCGGTCGAATCGACGTGGGCTCCGATACGCATGGCAGCGAGCCTACGTCGCGACCCCGACGGCTGCGGCGATGACCGGCGCGGTGTCGTCGCTCGTCGCGTCACCCCGGCTGGTCGACGATCGTTGATGGGATGGAACCCGGCGAGCAGGGCCCGGGGCTGCGCGTGGCGGGTCCGCCGCGCATGGCAGTCGGCGCTCGTCGGCCCGAGAGCGAGGTCATCCCCGCGGCGCGGCCCGGCGTCGCGGGGGCGACCCCTCGACGTACCAGATCTCCGCCGTTGCAGAATCTCGGAAAATTCTGCCTTTTGCCCCAACAAGGGACGAGAGCCGTTGTATCGTCAGATAACAACACGATAAAGCTCCGCGGGGCGTCTTCGGTCCAACCTCATCGGTGTGGTCGTTCCTCCCCAGGTCCCACCCAAGGAATGCGGACGGGACGCTCCGCGGCCTCGTTGACGGGGGCTCGCCACCGACCAGTGACGGTCGGGCGGCGGGCCCCCGTCGGTATGCCCGGGGCACTGGCCCGGCCACCCCGGGCATGATCGTCCGGACCGGGTATCCTGGTCAGGTTGTCCGCGTCCGGCCGGGTTCCCCCGGCACGTGCGGGCAGCGACGCACGACCTCCTGCCACGGAAGGACCGTGGCCGCTTAGCCCACAGGAGGTGAGCACGTCTTGCGTCATTACGAGATCATGGTGATCCTCGATCCCAGCCTCGAGGAACGCACCGTCGCCCCGTCGCTCGACACGTACCTGAACGTGATTCGGACCGCGGGTGGCTCGGTTGAGAAGACGGACGTGTGGGGCCGCAGGCGCCTCGCGTTCGAGATCAACAAAAAGGCCGAGGGCATCTACGCCGTCGTCGACCTGCAGGCTACGCCTGCTGCCGTGGCCGAGCTGGACCGTCAGCTCCGGCTGAACGAGTCCGTGCTGCGCACCAAGGTCATCCGGCCGGAGATGCGCTAAGCATTCAGTCCGGCATTCAACCCGGTTCGCCCGGATCAGCCTCCGCGACTCTGTCGTACGGCTCTGAGAGCCTGTACGACGAGACGCTGAGTGCGCGAGGAGATGGTCATGGCAGGAGACACCACCATCACGGTCATCGGCAACCTGACCGATGACCCCGAGTTGCGGTTCACCCCGTCCGGTGCGGCGGTCGCCAAGTTCCGGGTCGCTTCGACGCCCCGTTTCATGGACAAGACCACCAATGAGTGGAAGGACGGCGAGCCGCTCTTCCTGGCTTGCACCGTGTGGCGTCAGGCGGCGGAGCACGTCGCCGAGTCGCTGCAGCGGGGCGCCCGCGTGATCGTCTCGGGCCGGCTGCGTCAGCGGTCCTACGAGACCCGCGAGGGCGAGAAGCGCACCGTCATCGAGCTTGAGGTCGACGAGATCGGCCCGTCGCTGCGCTACGCCACGGCGAAGGTGCAGAAGATGTCCCGCTCCGGTGGCGGTGGCGGCGGCTTCGGTGGTGGCGGCGGTGGTGGCCAGGGTGGCGGCGGAGGCAACTTCGACGACCCCTGGGCTTCGGCCGCACCCTCTCCCGCGCGTGCCGGTTCGGGCGGCAACTTCGACGAGGAGCCTCCGTTCTAATGGCGCCGAGCGCCCGCGATCGCAAACCAGGAGCAAGGTCAATGGCCAAGGCTGCGGCACTTCGCAAGCCGAAGAAGAAGGTGAACCCGCTCGACAAGGACGGGATCACCTATATCGATTACAAGGACACGGCGCTGCTGCGCAAGTTCATCTCCGACCGCGGCAAGATCCGCGCTCGGCGGGTCACCGGCGTGACCTCGCAGCAGCAGCGGCAGATCGCCCGCGCGGTCAAGAACGCCCGCGAGATGGCGCTCCTGCCGTACACCGCAACGGCCCGCTGAGAGGAGGCACCGATATGAAGATCATCCTGACTCAGGAAGTGTCCGGCCTCGGTGCCCCGGGCGACATCGTCGAGGTCAAGGACGGCTTCGGCCGTAACTACCTGCTGCCGCAGGGCTTCGCGATCGCCTGGACCAAGGGCGCGGAAAAGCAGGTCACGGTCATCAAGCGGGCCCGTTCGGCCCGCGAGATCCGCGACCTCGACCACGCGAACGAGGTCAAGGGCCAGCTCGAGGGTCTCAAGGTCAACCTGAAGGCCCGCGCCGGCGACGGCGGTCGGCTCTTCGGCTCGGTCACCTCGGCCGAGATCGTCGACGCCGTCAAGGGCGCTGGCGGCCCGGTCCTCGACCGTCGCCGGCTGGAGGTGCCCGGTCACATCAAGTCGACCGGCACCTACCCGGTGAAGATCAAGCTGCACCCCGAGGTCACCGCGTCGTTCAACCTGAACGTCGTTCAGGGCTGACGACCAGCTGCACCACGACGAGGGCCCGCACCGAGCGTTCGGTGCGGGCCCTCGCGCATGCCCTTGCGTGACCGGCCCGCCGTCAGCCGATCGGTTGACCGGTCACCGCGCTGATCAGCACCGTGGAGAGGCCACCGCCGACCACCGCGGCGGCCAGCGCGATGGTGGCCGACCGCCACGTCGTGCCCACCCGCCGCAGCAGGGCCGCCACCACCAGACTGCTCACCAGCGCCAACCCGAAGCGCGGCGAGCCGGCCAGCAGCGACTCCAACGCGCGTGAGCGGGCAGAGTCGCAGCCACCCCCGCTGATGTCGGTGACACACCCCGCCGGCGCCTGCCCGTCCAACGTCAGCAACCACAGGAAGATCAGCACTGCCGGCACCAGGTAACACGCGGCGGTGTAGAGCAGGGGCCGGATGGACCCACCGGGATCCGGGTCGAGCAGGTCGTCCTCCAGACGACGCGCCCAACCGCCCGTCGCCACCGACTCCACCCGCCGTCGGACCGGCGCCGCGCCGACCGGCGACCGGTCCGCCCGACGCCGGGCGTCATCAGGAGGCACGGGAGCACTGCGCGGTCGCGGAGCCGTGTAACCGACCACCGGCGACCGGGGTGCCGACGTCGTCGTGTCCATCCAGCGCGGATCGTCCCCGGACAACCGCGTGCCGGACCAGAAACCGCTGTCCCGGCTCGGCCACCCCTCGGCCGCCGTGAACCGGTCGGAACGGGGCGGAAGCGTCCGGTCCCACTGATCGTCCTCGACCGCCGAGCGTTCCCACTGGCCGGTGCGGTCCGACCGCTCCCAGCCACCGACGCTCTCCGCCTGCGACCACTGCTCGCTCAGGTCGGTGCCATCCGGGCCGGCCGGGGGCCACGCGTGCACACCCGACGCGTCCCACGGATCCACCGCGGGCGCGTACGGCGGGTCCGGCTCCGCCGCCCGCTCCGACCCGCGTTCCCACGGATCCACCGCCGGACGCGTCCACGACTCCTCCGCCGCCCGTCGGCTGCGCCGCGTCGGCCGGCTCGGCTCCGGACGAGACGTCCCGTCGGCCGGATCGGACTCCAAATCCCCACCGGACCAGATCACCTGCGGACGGCCGACCGGCGCACGGCGGGGACGACGGTCCGGGAACGCGCCGGAGACCGGCTCCTCTTCCGCCGCGTCGGCACGCCGACGGCCGGCGTACCCCCCGTCCTGTGGTCGGTCGAGTGTCCACTCCCGGGTGTGGTCCGAATCGGGGCCCGCGCCGATCGCCGGCTGCTCACGCCAACCCGTCTCGATGGCACGCCGTCGCGCACCCGTCTCGGTGCTTCGCCAGCCGCCCCCGGAACTCGGACGCTCGACCTCGGGCTCGTCCTCGTCGGGCGCGGCGTGTCGGCCACCGCCGTCGGCGTGCCGAACCCCCGACTCCAGCGCCCACCGCGGCAGGTAGGCGTCGACCGGTTCGTCCTGCCCACGGTCCAGCGCGCGCCGTCGACTGGAGGTGCGGTAGCGCGCGTCCTCGTCGTACGGGTCGACCGGAGCGGGCAGCATGGGCTCACCCCACGAGGCGGTTGGCGGGCGCTCGCGCGGGCTGCCCTCCCCGCGTCCCCAGTCCCGGTAACTCACGGCCGGAGTGTGACCCTTCTGAACCGAAAGCGTAATCCGCTGTCCAGGTGTAGCCGTTCGCTGGAGATAGTACGGGAAGATCGTGTCACAGAACCGACCAAAATATTCTCCTCCACAGGCTGGGGACCGCGTTTCAGCAGCTCACAGGCTTGTGGTCGAGAATTCCCCAACCGTTGTCCACAGCCTGTGCACACCCTGCGCACATGCTCGTCCACCGGTGTCCACAGGTTGTCCCGAGGCTCGTCCACCGGGCTTGTTGAGTCGCTGACCTCGGGGTCCGTATGGTTGGCCCTCGACCGCCGGCGCGATGGCCCCCGATCGACCGGCCTGGTCGGAGGGAACTGTCGTACCCCGGCAGTAGAGCTGGGACCGGATCCGACGCAGTGGAGGGGGGACCCGTGTCGGTCACCGACGACAGGCGGGCGGAGTCACGGCCCGGCGGTGGCCAACCGCCCGTGCAGCGGGACGGCCAGTTCGACAAAACCCCACCCCAGGACGTCGCCGCCGAGCAGTGCGTCCTCGGCGGAATGCTGCTCTCCAAGGACGCCATCGCCGACGTCGTCGAGATCCTCAAGACCAACGACTTCTACCGGCCGGTGCACGCCACCATCTTCGACATCATCCTGGACATCTACGGCCGGGGTGAGCCGGCCGACTCGATCACGGTTGCGGCGGCACTCGCCGACTCCGGCGACCTCGTCCGCGTCGGCGGGGCACCCTACCTGCACACCCTCATCGCCAGCGTGCCCACCGCCGCGAACGCCGCCTACTACGCGCGGATCGTCAGCGAGCGGGCGGTGCTGCGCCGGCTGGTCGAGGCCGGCACCAAGATCGTGCAATTGGGCTACGGCACCGCCAGCGGCGGCAGCCGCGACGTCGACGATGTCGTGGACCTCGCGCAGCAGGCCGTCTACGACGTCACCGAACGGCGGGTCAGCGAGGACTTCGCGATCCTGGCCGACATGCTTCAGCCGACGCTCGACGAGATCGAGGCGGTGGGTGCGCAGGGCGGAATGATGACCGGTGTGCCGACCGGCTTCACCGACCTGGACCGGCTGCTCAACGGCCTGCACGCCGGCCAGTTGATCATCGTGGCGGGCAGGCCTGGTCTGGGTAAGGCGCTCGCGCTCGACACCCCGCTGCCGACGCCGGATGGCTGGACCACGATGGGCGAGGTCAAGGTCGGCGACCGGCTGATCGGCGCCGACGGGCATCCCACCACTGTCACGCACGCCTTCGAAGTACGTCACGATCGCCCGTGCTACGAGGTCGAGTTTTCCGACGGGTCGGTCCTCGTCGCCGACGCCGAGCATCTGTGGAAAACCACCACCCGCGCGAGCCGCAGAGCGGATGACGTCAGGCGCCGCAACTACTGGCGTCCGGAGACCGTGGAGCGACTCCGCGTCGCTGCCGCAACCGCGACGAGCACGGACACTGTCACCATCCACGAGTTGGCCAGCTCTGTCGGAGCGGAACTCGTGCACACCGCCCAGCGGGTAACCCGTGACATACCGCGAGGGGCTTCCCCCACCATGCGCGGCAGGCCGGGTGCACGCCCCGCGCGCGCGTATCCCGCCCGAGCGCTTCACGGGGGTTCACTCAACCGCGTGGAGCGGTGGACCGCTGGTTTGGCTGACAGCGTGCAGCCGGGGGTCTTCACCACCGCGCAGATTCGGGCGACACTTCGCACGGAGACCGCAGACCGTCGTCTCAATCACGCGGTCACGAATGCAGCCCCGCTCAACCTTCCCGATCGACTCCTTCCTATCCCGCCGTACACCCTTGGTGCCTGGTTGGGTGACGGCAGCAGCGCCGACAGCCGGATCACCACCGTTGACCCCGGTATCCTCCGGCGCATCGAGGAGGACGGCTTCGAGATCAGGCGGTCACGCTCTGTCTCGACCCTCTACACGATCCTGCCCAAGAGCTGCCCGGTGTGCGACAGGCGTCGAAATGGCTGCGTGGCCTGCGGGAATCGTCCTTCGTCCCTGGTACGAAGCCTGCGAGAGTCGGGCGTGCTGAACGTCAAGCACATACCCGATGCCTACCTGCGCGCGTCCGAAGGGCAGCGCCGCGCCCTACTTGCGGGACTACTCGACACCGACGGGACTGTCACCGGTACGGGAAATGTTCAGTTCACCAGCACCTCGGAGCGGCTGGCCGCAGATGTGTACGAGCTGATCGTCAGTCTCGGTTACCGCTGCTCAATCAGTCTCGAGGCAGTCGAGGGACGCAAGCCGGAGACGTCGGTCGCGTACACCTTGAACTTCACGACCACGGACGAGGTCTTCGGGCTCGCCCGAAAGCGGGATGCGCACGTGGCGCGTCGGCGGGGGGAGGGACCCGCTCGAACGGGTTGCCGCTTCATCGTGGACGTCCGGCCGGTTCCCAGCGTGCCGGTGCGGTGCGTGACCGTCGACAACGACGACCACCTGTACCTGGCCGGTCGGTCCATGATCCCCACCCACAACAGCACTGCCAGCATGGACTTTGCCCGAAATGCTGCCATTCGCGCCAACCAGGCTGCCGCCATCTTCTCGCTCGAAATGAGCAAGGTCGAGATCGTCATGCGACTGCTCTCGGCCGAGGCGCGGGTGCCGTTGCACGTTCTGCGTAGCGGGCAGCTCTCCGACGACGACTGGACCAAGCTGGCCCGGTGCATGGGCGAGATCAGCGAAGCGCCGCTCTTCGTCGACGACACGCCGAGCATGAACCTCATGGAGATCCGGGCCAAGGCCCGCCGGCTCAAGCAGCGGCACGACCTCAAGATGATCGTGGTCGACTATCTCCAGCTGATGACCTCGCCGAAGCGCACCGAGAGCCGGCAGCAGGAGGTCGCGGACCTCTCCCGTGGCTTGAAGCTGCTGGCCAAGGAGGTCGAGTGCCCGGTCATCGCGGTGAGTCAGCTGAACCGTGGCCCCGAGCAGCGCACCGACAAACGCCCCCAGCTGTCCGACCTGCGGGAGTCGGGTTGTCTCACAGCAGATACCCGAGTCGTTCGTGCAGACAACAATGCGGAGATAACTCTCGGCGAGTTGTTGTCCAACCGCACGAAGGACATCCCGGTCTGGGCATTGGACGAGACCCTCCGCTACACCCCTCGCACCATGACTCACGTCTTTCCGAGCGGCACCCGCGAGGTGTTCCGGTTGACCCTCGCGTCGGGCAAGCAGATCGACGCCACCGCGAACCATCCCTTCCTCGCGTTCACCGGGTGGGTACCACTCGGTGAACTGGCACCGGGAGACCGGATCGCGACGCCACGACACCTGCCACCCCCGATGACAATCCGCCCCTGGGCTGACGCGGAAGTCGTGATGCTGGCGCACCTGCTGGGCGACGGCTCCTTCGTGCGACGTCAGCCGATCCGCTACGCGAGTCGGGACGAGCTGAATCTGCAGGCGGTGACGGAGGCGGCGAAACATTTCGGAATCACCGCCGTTCGTGACGAGTACGCGTCCGCGAGGGTGACCACCCTGCGGTTGCCTGCGCCCTTCCGGTTGGCCCGAGGTCGGCGTAACCCGATCGCAGAGTGGCTGGACGGCCTGGGCCTCTTCGGCCTGCGGTCGCACGAGAAGTTTGTTCCGCCCTCGGTCTTTAACCTTCCCAAGGAGCAGATCACCGCTTTCCTGCGGCATCTGTGGGCCACTGACGGCTCGGTGACCGTCAATAGCTCAGGTCGGGGTGGCCGTGTCTACTTCTCGTCCACGAGCAGGCGAATGCTCGAGGACATCTCCAGACTGCTCCTGAGGTACGGCATCACGGCTCGTCTCAAGGCCGTACCCGTTGTCGGCCACCGCCCGCAATACACGCTCGACATCTCCGGCCGGGACGACCAGTTGAGGTTCCTGCGCGAGATCGGCGTCCACGGACAGCGTTCGGAGGGCTGCGCCGCTCTGCTTGCCGTGTTGGGTTCGACAGAGAGCAACACCAACGTCGACACGGTGCCCCGCGAGGTGTGGACCAGAGTCAAGGAGATCTTGGTCGAGCAGGGGATGTCCCACCGTGAGTTCGCGAAGGCCATCGGCACCCAGTTCTGCGGCAGCACCCTCTGGAAGCATGCGCCCAGCCGCTCTCGGTTGGCGGCGATTGCCGGTGTCCTTGACGCTGCCGACCTGGACCTGCACGCGACCAACGACATCTTCTGGGACTCGATTGTGTCCATCGAGTCGATCGGTGAGCACGAAGTGTTCGACGCGACCGTGCTCGGAAAGCATAATTTCATTGCCAATGGCATCGCCACGCACAACTCAATTGAGCAGGATGCCGACGTTGTCATCCTGCTGCACCGCGACGACTACTACGACAAGGAGTCGCCGCGGGCGGGCGAAGCGGATTTCATTGTCGCTAAGCATCGGAATGGGCCGACCGACACGGTGACGGTGGCGGCTCAGCTGCACCTGTCCCGCTTCGTCGACATGGCCATCGGCTGAGGCGTGCCGGATCGGGTCACCCCAACAGGGGGAACCAGCCCGCCGCCTCACCCAACGCCAGCCGGTCCCGGTCGGTGAGGGGGACCCGGCCGGTGGCCTTCAGCAGGAACTCGTTGTCGTCCCACCCGGCGGGGCGGACCGCGTCGTCGCTCAGCAGACCATCCATCGTCGCCACCGCGGCCCGTACCGCCAGTGGGCCGGGTGGCGGCGCGTCCGGCAGCTCCGGCGTCAGGTCCAGGTGGTGCACCACGGCCTCGGTGGTCAGGGTGGCCAGGAGATCCGGTACGCGCAGCACGTGCCCCTGCGTGGTGACGTACCCCTCGGGGTCCGCCGCCCCGGCGGCGCGGACCGCCGCCGGGGCGGTCTCCTGCCACCGCCGGACGATGCCGTTCGGCCGGTCGAAGGCGGATGCCGAGCGGCGTACCCACCAGGCGTGCCGGGCGGCCTGGTCATCGCCGGCCGGGAAGCCGCGCCAGTAGGAGACGTCGTCCACGTCGGCGGGACCATCGACGGGGCTGGCCAGGGCCACGAGTGCCCGCTGGGCGTCGCCGAGCACGTGCAGCAGCAGGTCCGCGACGAGCCAGCCCCGGCAGCGGGTCGCTCGTTGCAGGTGCGCGTCGTCCAGGCCGTCGACCACTGCCGTGATGCCGTCGTACGCCTGGGCGAGAGCCTCGTCCGGCCGGATCCCGGTCATGCGATGCAGCCTCGCATGACGCACCCCGGCCGCCAACCATCGACGGCGTGGGTGATGGGCCACGGGTGACGTGTCCCTGACTCACGACCGTAGCTCAGAGGCACGTCACCGGGGATGACTCCGCGGTCGGGCTCAGCCGAACATCTCGTCGAGGAAGCCCTTGCGCTTCTTGTGCCGGTAGTGCCCGTGGTAGCCCTGGTACTGCTGACCGTAGGCAGGTGCCGGCGGGTAGCCGTGGACGGGCGGCGGGGGCGGCGGCGGGGGGACCGCGCCGTAGCCGGGCTGGTGCTGCGCCGGGGCGTGCGGCGGCGGGTAGCCGCCCGGCTGCTGCATCGGCTGCGGCGGCGGACCGCCGGCCTGCTGGCGGCTCCAGTTGGCCTCTGCCTCGAACAGCTTCTCCAACTCGCCGCGGTCGAGGAAGATGCCCCGGCACTCCCCGCACTGGTCGATGACGACACCGCTGCGCTCGTATTGACGCATCTCGCCGTGACACTTGGGACAGGTGAGGCTATTCATCACCCGACGGTACCTGGTCGAGCTAAGCGGTTGCTGCGAGCGCCTCGGTGACCTCGTCGTCGGAGACCTCGTGGAAGTCGTCGTAGTAGACGCTCACCGCGCCGAAATCCGATGGGCGCTGCACGCAGACGACCTGGTCGGCCTCGGCCGCCAGAAGCTCGTACGCCTCCTGCGCGCCGACCGGTACGGCCACCACCACCCGGCGGGCGCCGAGCCGGCGGACGACCTCGACGGCCGCGCGGGCGGTCGCGCCGGTGGCCAGACCGTCATCGATGATCACGGCGACGCGGCCGGTGAGGTCCAGCGGTGGACGGTCGCCCCGATAGAGCCGCTCGCGGCGCTCCAACTCGACCTGTTCGCGGTGGCTGACCTCGGCGATGTCATCGCTGCTGAGGCGGCTGGCCATCGCGTCGTTGAGCACCTGCACCCCGCCCGGGCCGAGCGCGCCGAAGGCGACCTCCCGGGCCCAGGGCATGCCGAGCTTGCGGACGACCAGCACGTCGAGGGGAGCGCCGAGCCGTTCGGCGACGACCCGGGCCACCGGTACGCCGCCGCGGACGAGGCCGAGGACGACCGTGTCCGGTTCGCCGATGAGGGCGGTGAGCCGCTCGGCGAGCACCTGGCCCGCCTCGGCGCGGTCGCGGTACGTGGTCATGTCTTCAGGTGTACGCCGTGCGGCGGCGTTTCGCCCGCCGGTTAGACCGATGTGGCCCGACCGGGCACGCGGTCGGGCGTCGGAGTGGTCGGTAAGGTGTCCGGGTTGTGCAGGGCGGGTGCCCAGGTGAGCAGAGCCAGCGGGTACAGCAGGTACCCGAATCGGGTGGAGGGCATCAGAGCGATCGCGGCGAGGAGTCCGTACCCGCAGATCAGCGCGGTGGCGGCGGCCGTGGCCGGCGGGCGGCGCGCGAGTCGGACGGCGATGGCCACGCCGGCCGCGACCAGCAGTGCGGCGGCGATCAGCCGGCCACCGGGCAGCGTGGCGGCGATCAGCTGACCGGGGAACGGAGACTGCGCCGGGCTGGTGACCAGGCCGTGCCCGAGCGGGAAGCGCAGCACGTTCTCGGTCAGCGCGTCGCGGTCGACCAGCAGGGCCGGGAGCAGCGCGGCGACGGGCAACCCGATCGCGCCGGCCGCGACGCGGGCGCCGGCTCGCCGGGTCAGACCCCAGACGATCAGGACCAGGGCGATCGGCCAGGCGAACAGCTTCAGCACGCCCGCCAATCCGACCGCGAGGCCGGCCCGGCCGGGCCGACCGGCGGCGGCGAGTGCGAGGGCCAGCAGGCAGAGCGCGAGTACGGGCATGTCGTCGCCACCGGTGGCGAGGGTGAGCGCGCAGATCGGCAGGACGGTGGCGGCCTGCACGCCGCGCAGCAGCGCGGCATCGGACCGGTGTGTCTTGACGCCAGGGCCGCCAACGGTGCCGCGTAGGGCGGCCACGGCCAGGGCGAGCGCCAGTGCCGTGCCCACCGCGAACCACACCCGGGCGTCGGTCCACCAGGTGTCGGCGAGTGCCCGGGGCAGGCCGAACAGCGCCATGCCCGGTTGGTACGGCGTGTATCCGAGCAGTTGTTCACCGGCCGGCAGGGCGGCGATCGCGTCTCGGCCGAGGTACGGCGTGCCGTGCTCCAGCAGGCGGGTGCCGGCCTGCTCGACGACCAGCACCTCCTCCTGGGCGCGGTCGGCGCGTCCGGTGGCCCGCTCGACGCTCTGCCAGAGCGCGGGTAGCAGCGCGGTGCTCGCCCACGCGAGACCGGTCACCGCCCAGCGGGCCCGAAGGCCGGCCGGTCGCGTCGCCGGGTTGCGCCGGCGCAGGAGGAGTTGAACGGTCGCCGCCAGCGCCGCGACCAGGTAGCCGACGGCGGCGACCGCACCCCAGGCGCGGTGCGGCAGCAGGGTCGACGTGACCGCGGTGATCGCCGCGAAGACGGCCGACACGGCGTAGAGGCCCAGGTCGAGGGCGAGCCCGCCGGCGGCGGTGTCGAGCGTCCACCACCAGCGGTGGCGGCGGGCGGTCGGGGCGTCTGCGATCACGAGCGCCAGTCTGGCAGAGCTCGCTGCTCACCTCGTTGCCCGCGCGGCTCCGGCCGGTCCCGATCACACCGGCGGCGGCAGGTCGTGCTCGTGCCCCGTTCAGGCGGGCAGGTGGGGAAGGCGGTCGGGCCGGGAACGCCCGGCCTGGCGGCGGGTCTGGCTCAGCCGGATCACCGCGCCGGTGTCGTGCAGCGGAGGCGCCAGAGTGCCGGGTTGGCCGCCCGACCCGCGCTGCAACGCGGCGAGCATGGTGCCGGCGGGCATCGGCCGGGCGAACAGGTGGCCCTGGCCGGCCACGCAGCCCAACTCCCAGAGAGCGCGTCGCTGCGGCTCGCTCTCCACGCCCTCGGCCACCACTGCCAGGTCGAGGCTGCGGCCCAGGTCGAGGGTGGAGCGGATGACGGCTGCGGCCTCGGCCGAGCTCTCCATGGTCGTCACGAAGCTGCGGTCGATCTTCAGCTCGTGCACCGGGATCCGGGAGAGCAGGGAGAGCGACGAGTAGCCGGTGCCGAAGTCGTCCAGCGCCAACCGCACGCCCTCGTCGCGTAGCCGGCTGAGCACCCGGTCGACCACGTCGAGCTGGCTGAGTGTCAACGTCTCGGTCAGCTCCAGCACCAGTCGGTCCGGGGGAAGGTCGTGGGCCCGCAGCCGGGCCAGCACCGAGCCCGGGAAGCGGGCGTCGAGCAGGCTGCGCGGCGACACGTTGACCGCGACCGGTACGTCGAAGCCGGCGTCGCGCCAGTTGGCCGCGGCGATCAGTGCCTGGTCGAGGATCGCCTCGGCGAAGGCCGGCAGTATTCCCGAACGTTCCACCGCCTCCAGGAAGCGCAGCGGATCGATCAGCCCGTGCGTGGGGTGGTGCCAGCGGGCCAGGGCCTCCGCGCTGGTCACCTCGCCGGTACCCAGGTCCACGATCGGCTGGAAGTTGACGATGAACTCGTGGTGGGCGACGGCACGGGGCAGGTCACCGCCGAGGGTGAGGCGGCTCAGGTCGGCGGTGTCCCGGGTCGGGGCGTACGTGGAGATCCGCTGCCCGGCTCGTTTCGCCTGGTACATCGCGACGTCCGCGCGGCGCAGCAGCTCGGCCATGCCGCCGCTGGCCGGGGCGACGGAGATCCCGCCGCTGGCCTCGACGCTGATGCGCATGCCGTCCAGCTCGAACGGCTCGTGCAGGGCGGCGAGCAGCGTCTCGGCCCGGTGCGCGGCCACCGCGGGGGCCGGCAGCCCACGCAGGAGTACGGCGAACTCGTCACCGCCGAGGCGTGCCACCAGATCGCTGGCCTCGGCGACCCCGCGCAGCCGATCGGCGACCTGGATCAGCACCTGATCGCCGGCGGCGTGGCCGAGGGTGTCGTTGACCTCCTTGAAGTGGTTGAGGTCGATCAACACCAGTGCGGTCACCCCGTCTGCGTGCCGGGCGCTGAGATGCTCGGTGCCCTGGTCGAGCAGGTGCCGTCGGTTCGCGAGGTCGGTGAGCGCGTCGTGGGTGGCGGCGTACGCGTGCTCGTCGGCGACGCGGGCCAGCTCGGCGTACGCCTGGGCGTTGCGAACCGCCGTGCAGAGGGCCGAGGCGAAGGTACGCAGCGTGTACTGCTCCCGCTCGGAGAGCTGCACCGGCCCACGGAAGCGCAGGCGCAGGATGCCGACGTCGACGGAGCGGTCGTGGCCTTCCAGCGGGGTAGGCACGACGGTGCCGTCCACCTCGGTGGGCGTGCCGGTTGGTCCGTCGAAGGTGATGCCGCCGGTGCCGCCCCGAACGGCGCGGCCGCGGTCGCGCAGCTCGATCTCGACCTCGTCGGCGGAGAACAACTCGGCGGCCTGGGTGACGGCGGTGGTGAGCACGTTGTCCAGGTCGACCACGTTGAGCGCGTCGGTGGTGCGGGCGAGCCGCTGCCACGCCTGCTGCTCGGTGCGACCTCGGATGCGCGCGGAGTAGGCCAGGTGCAGGCTCAGGACCAGGGGCGGGACGGCCAGGAGCAGTCGAGGATCCTCCCGGAGGATGAGCAGGGTGAAGGCGGCCACCACGAACCGGACGGCGAAGCCGGCCAGCCGGAGGTCGAAGTGGTTACGAAACTGCCGGAGGACACGGGTGCCCGATGCCAGGGCAATGACCGGAATGGCCAACAGGTCGTCGAGGACCGCGGCGGTGAGGTAGACCGCCCCGAGGAGGAGGAAGAGGTCCCATAAGCCGTCGGGTGGCCAGCGCTCGCCGAGGAGAACGACCATCAGCGTCGTGCCGCCGGCCACGAGGGTGTGCTTTGCGATGCCGAACGCCGTCTTGATGGCGGTCAGCCGGGTAAGGATCGAGGCGCAGGCGATACCGACGCCGGTGGACAGGATTACCCAGGGCTGCGGTGCCAGCGCAAGCCCGAGAACGATGGCAGTCTCCACCCAGGCGAACGAGAAGGTCGTTGACCTGATCCGAAAGCCTGCCCGGACGACTGCCCCGGAGGCGATCATCAGGACGAGCGCCGCAATTGTCGAGAGGTCCCGTGCGCTGTTTGGCGGGTTGCGGCTTGTCGCGATCGCAGCGATCGCAGCGACGGCGGTTGCCAGCACCACCAGCACCCCGACGAGCGTCAGCAGACGGAGATCGAGATCCCTGCGACGACTCGTCGTCCGGCCCACTCAGCCTCACCCGTAACCCACCGTTGATGTCCGCTGACGGGCAGCGTACCCCGCTGCTGGCGAGGTGATAAGGAGTCAGGTCCACTCGGTGCTACGCATTTGACACCCCTTCAACTGTGAGGATCTGCGTTGGGCGAAGCCGGATCAGGTCCACTCGGTGCTCTTGCGCATCGTTCGACCCCCCTTTGCCGCTACGCGGAGCCTTCGCGGGCGCCGCTCTTTCGTAGGGCCGAGACTAGGAGTGCCAACGCGCAGAAGGGAACAATTAATGTCGGTATGCGCAACATTAGCCAAGCTGGCGTGGATATGTCACTTTCTGTCCGCGCTCCTGAGCGGAGCGCTCAAACCTGCCGTGGCTGGTCGGGACAGCATGGACATTGGCTCGCGAGTTGCAGGCTGCATTCAGTGTGGCGATGCTCGACTGCAGCCTCATCCGCACTTCGGGTTACTGGCGAAGGCGAACCGGGTCGTTTGTGCGCAGGTGCCGCACGCATCATTTCAGCTGATGCCGAGGTTCGCGACGTAGGCGGAGGTCGGAGTTGGCCCCGTAAGCTAGCTTCGTTGCGTGATCGACTGGATACAGCGTCGCGGTTGACGTTGGGGGGCGCGTGGACATTCGAGTTCTCGGCGGTCTCTCGGTGCAACTGCCCACGCGCACTTTGCACCTGGGGACGCCAAAGCAGCGGGCGGTCTTCGCCATGCTCCTACTTCAGCCGGGTCAACTGGTGCCGGTGGACGATCTCATCGACGAGTTGTGGATTGATTGCCCACCACGATCAGCGGTTGCGAATGTGCTGAGCTATGCCGCCAACCTGCGTCGGACCTTCGAGGCTCTCCCGTCCGGCCGAGGCGTCATCGTGCGACAGCGGAACGGCTATCGGCTCGACGTGCCGCCTGAGCTGATCGACCTCTTTCGCTTCGAGTCGGACCGGAGCGCCGGTCGGGAGGCCCTGGCGGCCGGCTGTCTGGACCAGGCTCGGGATCTGCTGGGTCGCGCGGTGGCGCGGTGGCGCGGCCCGATGCTCGCCGGCATCCCACTCGGGCCTGTCCTGACCGGCCGAGCGGTGGCCGCCGAAGAAGAACGCCTGTTGGCCACGGAACTCCTCGTCGACGCCCAACTGCGCTCGGGCCTGGACCACCTGGCGATTCCGTTGTTACGGGAGGTGGTCGCTCGTCACCCGCTCCGTGAGTCGGCGTACGTCCTTCTCATGCGGGGCCTGCACGAGCGCGGGGACAACGCGGAGGCGCTCGCCGCGTACGACGAGATCCAGACCCGGTTGATCACCGAGTTGGGGGTGGGGCCCGGGGTCAACATCGAAGAGTTGCGGCACAGGATCGCCACCGCGAGTTCGAGCCCCGTGCCAGCCGTCGCCTCGCGACCCGGAATCCGGCCAGGACGCTTCGCGCCGGCCGCGCCTGGCGTGGCGGATGACGGGACAACCGACGAGCCGGTCCAGGTCAAGCCGGTGGATCATCTTCCCCGGGCGGTCGCCGACTTCGTCGGGCGGGAAGACGTGCTGGCGCGGCTGCTGGCGGAAACGCGGCGGGTCGAGGAGCGCGTGCCCGCCGTGCACATCATCGACGGCATGGCGGGCAGCGGTAAGACAACGCTCGCCGTGCACCTAGCCCGCCAGCTCTCGGTGCGTTATCCGGACGCGACGTTGTTCATCGACCTGTGCGGCCACGGTGCGAAGACCAGGGTCGAGCCGGCGAGCGCCCTGGTCACCCTGCTTCGTCAGCTTGACGTACCGGCGGAGCGGATCCCGGTCGAATTCGACGCCAGGGTGGAGTTGTGGCGGCGGGAGCTAGGTCGCCGGAGGTCCGTGATCGTCCTCGACAACGCCGCGAGCAGCGAACAGATCCTGCCCCTGCTGCCGACGGAGCCGACCGCGGTCGTGCTGGTGACATCGCGGCGGCGTCTCTCGCATCCGGACGTCACGCCTTCGCAGACGCTGCCGGTCATGAATCGCGGAGAAGGTCTGGAGCTTCTCGCGCTCAGTGTTGGTCGGGCTCGGGTGGAAGCCGAGCCGGACGCGGCTGCCGACGTGGTCCGGCTGTGCGGTTACCTACCCCTGGCGATTCGGCTGGCCGGCGCGAGGCTGGCCCATCGGCGCGGTTGGCGGTTTGCCGACCTCGCCGAACAGATGGCCGGAGCCACGCCAGCACCGCTGCATCTGGCCGGGGAGAGGAGCACGGTCGCCGGTGCCTTCGCCGCGTCCTATGAGCCCCTCTCGGAGTCGACCAGGAGGGTCTTCCGGTTCCTGGGTCTGTATCCCGGTAACAGGTTCAGTCCACTGGCCGTCGCCGCACTGACCGGGCTGACGGTGGCGGAGGCCCATGCGGCGATCGATGACCTTGTCGATCGGAACCTGGTGGAGGATCTGGACTCCCGGCAATACCGGTTGCACGACCTGATGCGGCAGTACTCCGTCGAGCTGTGTACTCGCATCGATTCCCCGAGCGACCGCCGGCTGGCACTGGCTCAGTTGTTCGACTTCACGCTGGAGGTGGCACTGCGGGTCGCCGAGACGATTGAGCCCATCGTCATCGGATCGCAGGTCACGCACCTCCCGTTCAACCGGCCCGAGCTGGTCGAGGCCATCGGGGAACCAAGCGCCGAGTGGCTGGAAGCGGAGCGGGCAGACCTGGTGACGATGGTGTCGTCAGCCCACGAGTCGGGCTTCGACGAACACGCCTGGCGGCTGGCCCGCTCCCTCTGGCGATTCTGTTACATCCGCGGATACTTCGAGGACATCATCGTGACCCACCGGCATGGGTTGGCAGCGGCAGAGGTTACCGGGAACACCGATGCGATGGCGCTGATGAACAACTACCTGGCCTCCGCGTACGTTCGAACCGGTGACAACCGAGAAGCGCTCGACCACCTGAACCGCGCGGTCACCCTCTCAAAGGGCTCGCAGGACGTGCTGAACACCGCGCGTTACCAGGCCAACCTCGCTCCCGTCTACTGGTGGAGCGGCCATCTGACCGAGGCGGTGGCGCTCGGGATGGAAGGTCTGCGTGACCACAAGGGGTACGGCAATGTGGGGGTGCCGGTGGCGCTGACCAACCTCGGCATAGCCCTAACGGCGTTGGGTCGCTACGAGGAGGCGTTGCGGTTGCATCGCCATCACCTGGCGTGGGCCCGGACGAACTCCGACGACTTCCATGTGCTCAACGCCCTGAGCCACATCGGCTCCGTGCGCACCCGCATGGGCGACCTTCCCCAGGCGATCCGGATTCTCAGGGCATCGTTGGCGCTGCGTGACCGCACCGGCCACCGCTACGCCGAGGCGGAGGTACGCAACGACCTCGGGATCGCCTACCGGGGTCTCGGTCGGCTGGCTGAGGCACAGCAGCAGCATGAGATGGCCCGGAACCTGGCGATCGGTTCGGGAGAGCGGCACGTCGAGGCGGCGGCGTTGAACGAACTCGGCCGCACGCTGCGGGCGCAGGGGCGGGACGGCGAGGCGGTCGAGATGCACGAAGAAGCGCTGCGACTGGCGACCCGGATCGCACACCCCCACGAGCAGGGGCGTGCGCTGGCCGGCCTCGCGGAGCACTTTGCCGCCGTCGACCCCGTGGAGGCACGGCGGTACTGGGAGCGGGCGTTGGCGATCTTCCGTCGGATGGGCGTACCGGAACGCCTCGATGTCGAGCGCCGCCTCGCGCAACTGGCTGCCGGTGTCGTTGATACGGCGTGTTGACCTGGGCGAACGTCGCTTATCGATTTCTTATCGTCGGGCCCGGTAGCTTCTGGAGCGTATCGGCGAACGGGGGAGGTTCTGCCCGTGGGCAGAACCGGGTCGTCGACACGCGCCCGCCGCCAGGTCCCCCCAGCGACCTCGGCGGCGGGTCCGGTAAGGGAAGGGGCGCGCGGCCCGGTGAGCGCTGTCGCACCCGGCGAGTTCCGGGCCGCCGCCCCTTCCGAGCGCCGGTGCGTCGTACCGCACCGATAGGCTCAGGGCCGTGACCGAACCCGCGCAGCTCAGCCACGTCGACCGTGCCGGCGCGGCCCGCATGGTCGATGTCTCCGCCAAGGCGGTGACCGGCCGGGTGGCCGTCGCGGCGGGCCGTCTGCGCACCACGCCCGAGGTCGTCGACCTGCTGCACCGCGACGGGTTGCCCAAGGGTGACGCGCTGGCGGTCGGTCGGCTCGCCGGCATCATGGGGGCCAAGCGCACTCCGGAGCTGATCCCGCTCTGCCACCCGATCGCCCTGCACGGTGTCACCGTCGACCTTCGGTTGACCGCGGACACCGTGGAGATCACCGCCACCGCTCGCACGGCGGACCGGACGGGAGTCGAGATGGAGGCGCTCACCGCTGTCGCTGTCGCCGGCCTGGCTCTGATCGACATGGTCAAGGCGGTTGATCCGGCGGCCTCGGTGGAGGCGGTCCGGGTGCTGCGCAAGGAGGGCGGCAAGACCGGCGAGTGGGTCCGGCCGGAGGACCGGCCGTGATCCGGGCCCGGGTGATCGTCGCGTCCAACCGGGCCGCGGCCGGCGTCTACGCCGACACCAGCGGCCCACTGCTCGTCGCCGGCCTGCGCGAGTTGGGCTGTCAGGTCGACGAGCCGGTGGTGGTGCCCGACGGCGAGCCGGTCGGTGCCGCCCTGCGGGCCGCCCTCAGCGACGGCGTCGACGTGGTGCTGACCAGCGGCGGCACCGGGGTCACCCCGTCCGACCGGACGCCGGACGTGACCCGCGCTCTGCTGGACTACGAGATCCCCGGCATCGCCGAGGCGATCCGGTCGCACAGTCGCGAGCGGGTGCCCACCTCGGTCTTGTCCCGGGGCCTGGCCGGGGTGACCGGCCGGATGCTGGTGGTCAACCTGCCCGGCTCGACCGGCGGCGCCCGGGACGGGTTGGCCGTGCTCGGGCCGATCCTCGGCCACGCCGTCGACCAGCTTCGCGGCGGCGACCACTGATCGGTCCGCGCCGACGATCACCGGCCGTCCGCGCCCAGGCCCGGCGGACGTCGGTCCGCCCCGATAGGCTCGGTCGGTGAGCACGAAAGCCGCACCAACCGCGGACCGGGTCGCCGCGCCCCCGCCGGCCGGGTGGGAGGAGGCGCGGTCCCGGGTGTACGCGGTGGGTCTGGCCGCCGCGCTGCCCGCCGTCGCCCGGCCGTTGGTCGACACCGACGGGCTGACCCTGGCTGAACCGCTGACCACC
Source organism: Micromonospora sp. NBC_00617 (assembly GCF_045161355.1). Taxonomy (NCBI): domain Bacteria; kingdom Bacillati; phylum Actinomycetota; class Actinomycetes; order Micromonosporales; family Micromonosporaceae; genus Micromonospora; species Micromonospora sp. NBC_00617. The sequence continues at coordinate 5,909,618 of NZ_CP107751.1, forward strand.
CGCACCGACCTGCCCGCGTTCCCCACCTCCAGCGTGGACGGCTGGGCGGTGCGCGGTGCCGGGCCGTGGCGCGTCGTCGGGCGTGTGCTGGCCGGCAACACCCCCACGCCACTCACCGAGGACGGCACGACCGTCGAGATAGCGACCGGGGCCATGGTCCCCGAGGGTGTCACCACGGTGCTGCGCATCGAGGAGTCCACCGTCACGGGTGGCCTGGTCAGCGGCACTCCCCGGCCGACGCCGGAGTGGCGGCAGCCGGGCGAGGAGGCGTACGCCGATGAGGAGCTTCTGCCGGTCGGCACGCCGGTCGACCCGGCGGTGATCGGCCTGGCCGCCTCCTGCGGGCACGACACGATGCGGGTCCGGCGGGCGCCGCGCGCCGCGCTGCTGGTCTTCGGTGACGAGCTGCTGACGGCCGGTCCGCCCGGTGCGGGCCGGGTGCGCGACGCGCTGGGCCCGGCGGTGCCCGCGTGGCTACGCCGCTACGGCTGCCACGTCCGTCCGTCGGACGTGGTGGGCCCGGTGGCCGACACGCTGCCCGCGCACGTGGCGGCGGTGCGCGCGGCGCTGACCAACGCCGACCTGGTCTGCACCACCGGTGGCACGATGCACGGCCCGGTCGACCACCTGCATCCGACCCTGGAGGCGTTGGGCGCCGACTATGTGGTCAACACGGTGGCGGTCCGGCCCGGCTTCCCGATGCTGCTGGCCCGGCTGGCCGATCACGACGGGCGGGTCCGGTTCGTCGCCGGCCTGCCGGGCAATCCGCAGTCCGCCATCGTCGCGCTGGTGTCACTGGTCGCGCCGCTGCTCGCCGGGCTCCAGGGTCGCTCGATGCCGGTGTTGCCCCAGGCCACACTGGCCGAGGCGGTGCCCGGGCGCGGCGATCACACCCATCTGGCGCTGGTCCGTCTGGACCGGGCGGCCGGCACGGCGTACCCGGTGCGGCACGTCGGGTCGGCGATGCTGCGCGGTCTCGCGGGCGCTGACGGGTTCGCCGTCATCCGACCGGGCACCAACGGTGCGCAGGGTGATCGGGTCCCGATCGTGCCGTTGCCGCTGCTGCCCGGGGAGCGGGCATCGTGACCGCGCCGGCGATCACCGTCGTCGAGGTCACCGACCGGCCCCTCGACCTCGTCGCGCACGAGGCGGCGGTCGCCGACCGGCGGGCCGGCGCCGTCGTCTCCTTCCAGGGCGTGGTACGCGATCACGACCACGGGCGTCCGGTGGTGAGCCTGGAGTACGAGGGGCACCCGAGCGCCGCGCGGGTGCTGCGCGAGGTGGCCGCCGAGATCGCCGCCGATCCCGACGTCTACGCGGTGGCGGTCTCGCACCGGGTCGGGCCGCTGGCCATCGGTGACGTGGCGCTGGTCGCCGCGGTGAGCACGGCCCACCGCGCCGCTGCCTTCGCCGCCTGCGCCCGGCTGGTCGACGAGGCCAAGGCCCGGTTGCCGATCTGGAAACGCCAGGTCTTCGCCGACGGCACCGAGGAATGGGTCAACTGTCCCTGACCGCTCAGCGGCGGCCGTTGACCAGCACGGCCCGGGTGAGCCGTTCGCCGTAGAACGCCGGCTCGGCACCGGGCCGCCAGGGCAGCGCCGCGACCAGCACGATCAGCGCGAGGGCCAGCGAGTTCTCCATCAGCGCCCCGAACAGACCGTCCTGGTAGTGCGACACCTCCGGCAGTTGGTGCTCGTACGGCCAGATGGGGGAGATCAGGAAGAGCAGGTAGAGCCCGACGGCGGCGACGCCGTGCCGGAACCCGGTCAGCGTGGGGTACCAGATCGGCGGGCGAAGACCGTTGAGCCCGCTCAGGCCACCGAATGCCGCGCCCTGACCGGTGCGCTGCCCCAGACCCCTGCTCGCCTCGCGTCGGCGTACGGCGGCGTCGGCCAGCACGATGATCGCCGGGATCACCCAGACGAGGTGGTGTGTCCAGGAGATCGGGCTGATCACGTTGGCGGTCAGACCGACCAGCGTGAACGCGGTCAGCTCGTCACCGTCGGCGCGTGAGCTGGCCGCCCGGGACAACCCCACCGCCAGGATCAGCACCGAGAAGGCGAGCCAGAGCAGCCCGGGAGTCTCGATCGAGTCGTACAGCCGGGCCAGCAGGCCGGCGAGCGACTGGTTCGGCGTCATGTCGGCCGCGCCGACCCGCTCGGTCTGCCAGAGCACGCTGCCGAAGTACGTCCGCGACTCGTCGCCGACGATCGCGAAGGTCCCGATCGTCACGCCGATCGTGGTGCCGATCGCGGTGGCCGCCACCCGCCACTGGCGGGTGATCAGCAGGTAGGCGATGAACAGCGCCGGGGTGAGCTTCACCGCCGTGGCCAGGCCGATGCCGGCGCCCGCCCAGGCGCCACCGTAGAGGAAGCGCAGCAGCGGGCCGTCGGTCGCGGCGTAGTGGGTGCCCCGGCGCGAGCGCCACCGCAGCCCGATCAGGTCCGCCATGATCAGTGCGAACAGCAGGAGGTTGACCTGGCCGTAGCCCAGCGTCTCCCGGCTGGGCTCGATGGCGAGCGCGAGCGGCACCGCCAGCGCCACGGTGAACCACAGTGGCCAGGCCAACCGGTCCACGATGGGGCGGAGCAGCCCGGCCAGCACCAGCGTCAGCGCGGCGATGCTGGCGAGGGCGTTGACCATTCCCGCCGCGCCGATCGGCAGCTGCGCCATCGGCAGCATGACGAGCCCGGCGAACGGCGGGTAGGTGAAACCGAGGGTGGTGCCGGGCGCGATGAACTCGTAGAGCTCGTGACCGCTCGCCCACCACACCACCGCGCCGTGGTAGATCTTCATGTCGAAGAAGTTGTACGGTCGCCCGAACTCACCGATGGCGAGCCATGCGGCATAGGCGACGGCGGCCACGATGGCGCCCCGTACGACGTTCCTGCGATCGATCCCCCGCGTCACGCGTTGAACTGGGGCGAGGCGGTCCGCCCGTCTACCGACAGTCGTCGGCATGGCGTGGCCACCCCCGTACCAAGGTCGTCCTACCCGTCCAGGTCCTGCACGGAGCCTAGAACGGCGCCTCACGTCAGTGCCTCCCGCGTTATGCGACCGTGTCCGATCCCACACATGTTTTTGACATTTCCACCGCGTTAACGCCTACCGGGTGGTTCAGGTGATTCGTGGCCTTAGCGGGGGGTGGGGTGGCACCGAGGCAGATCGAGGCAGATCGAGGCAGGTCAGCCGGGGAGTCGACGCGCGGTGGCCGCCGACCGGACGGCGATCCGGGCCTCGCGGCGGGCGGTGCGGACGGCGCGCTGCATGGAACGTCGAGAGTGGCCGATGCGGTGACCGGTACGCCAGCGGATACCCGGCTTGCCACCGGTGTCGGCGGCGGCGAGCAGGAGGCCGCCGAAGAGACCGAGGTTCTTCAGGGTGTGGATCTCGTTGTTGTTCCTGGCGATCGGGTCGTCGTTCTTCCAGAACGGATGCCCGGCGACGGTCGTCGGCACCAGCGTGCCGGCGAGGACCAGCGCGGCGGGCCGGCTGAACCGCCCGGTGGCCAGCATCAGCCCGGCGCCGACCTGCACCGCCGCGTTGAGTCGGATCAACGTCTCGGTCTCGGTGGGGAAGTTCGGGTGCGCCTTCTGCAGGAGCGGCGCGACCCGGTCGGTGACCGGCTTGGCGGTCTCCGCGAGCCGGTGCGGGTTGCGGAAGTTGCGGTACCCGCTGACCACGAAGATGCCGCTCAACATGGCGCGGGCGAGGGAGCGTACGGGCGTCATGGATCAGTCATACCCCGTCGGGGCGTTTGCTACCCCGGCAACCGCCGGATCCGGATCGGTCGGTGTGCACGTGCGCCACGCCGATTCGAGCGACCATCGCTGATGGACGGGCCGTCACGGGTAACGTCGCGCGGGTGACGACGCTGCGGCTCCGCCCCGAAGGCCCGGCCGACGTCGGCCCGGTGCGTCGGGTGCTGGCCTCGGCGTTCGCCCGCCCGGAGGTGCAGACGCCGCCGGAGGTGGGGCTGGTCGACGACCTGCGCGGCACCGACGCCTGGCTGCCCGAACTGGCCATGGTCGCCGAGTACGGCGGCGAGGTCGTCGGATACGCGCTGCTCACCCGGGTTCGGGTGCGACCCGATCGCGGTGCCGTCGCGCCGGCCCTGGCGCTCGGGCCGGTGGCGGTCGCGCCGCATCGGCAGCGGGCCGGGCACGGCAGCGCGGTGGTGCAGGCCGCTCTGGACGCTGCCACCGAGTTGGGCGAGCGGCTGGTCGTGGTCCTCGGTGACCCGGCCTTCTATCGCCGCTTCGGCTTCGGGCCGGCCGCGGAGCTGGGCTTCACCAGCCCGTGGGCCGGGCTCGGGGAGCCCTGGCAGGCGCTGGTGCTGCCGCCGTCCACCAGCGAGGAGGGTCCGCCGCCGTGTGGCGAGGTGGTCTTTCCGGCGCCCTGGTCCAGGGTCTGAAGGCGTCGGCGGGCGCGGCGGTCAGGTTGGCTGGGTGCGCAGGTACCGGCCGAAGTGCGGAACGGTGAAGGCCACCGTGCCCCGTTCACCCGAGTAGATGAGCCCCTTTTTGATCAGCGCGTCGCGGGCCGGGGAGAGGCTGGCCGGCTTCCGGCCGAGAGCGCGGGCGATCTCGGCGGTGGGCACCGCGGCGTCCATGTCGTCGCGGGCCACGCCGCCAGACTCGCCCTCCACCAGGGACAGCGTGGCCATCGCCCGCATGTACTCGCGCTCGGCCGGGGTGGCCCGCTCGAACCGGGAGCCGAAGAAGCCGACCGCCAGCTCGGCCTCTGCCTCGGGGGCGGCGACCCGGACGTCGGCGGAGGTGACCGGCGACCGTGGCGCATGATCCCAGGTCGCCTTCCCGTACGCCTGGACGAAGTACGGGTAGCCACCGGACTTCTCATAGAGCAGGTCGAGGGCCTTCTGCTCGTACTCCACCTCCTCGCGCTCGGCCGGCGCGCAGAGCGCCTGGTCGGCGGCGATCCGATCGAGCCGGTCGATGCGCTGGTAGCGGAAGAGCCGTTCCGAGTACGACTTGGCGGCGCTGAGCACGGCCGGTAGGTGCGGCAGCCCGGCGCCGACGACGATCAGCGGGGCGCCGATCTGGGACAGTTCGTGGCAGGCGGCGCAGAGCGCGGAGACGTCCTCCGGCCCGAGGTCCTGCATCTCGTCGATGAAGAGCGCGACGCCGGTGCCCACGTCACTGGCCACGGCGGCGGCGTCGGTGAACAGCTCGACCAGGTCGATCTCGATGTCGCCGGAGTCGGCCCGGCCACTGGCGGCGGGCACGTCGATGCCGGGCTGCCACCGGTCGCGCAGCTTCGACGGGGCCCCGCGGCCGGTCGGTGTGGACCGCTGAGCGAACGCCTTGAGCACCCCGAGGAAGGCGTCGATCCGGTCCGGGGCGCGGTGCCGGGGGGCGAGTTCGCGGACCGCCATGTGCAACGCGGCGGCGACCGGCCGGCGCAGTGACTGGTCTGGCCGGGCCTCGATCTTGCCGCTGCCCCAGAGTCGGTTGATCGCCTGCGAACGCAGGGTGTTGAGCAGCACCGTCTTGCCGACGCCGCGCAGGCCGGTGAGCATGAGGCTGCGTTCGGGGCGACCGCGGGCGACGCGCTCCAGCACGATGTCGAAGACGTCCAGCTCCCGCCCCCGCCCGGCGAGTTCGGGCGGGCGCTGGCCGGCGCCGGGGGCGTACGGATTGCGGACCGGATCCACGCATCGCAGATTATCGGGCCCTCTAGCTGCGAAGCTAGATATGGATAGATGAGGCTACCGGCGTGTTGCGGCCGTCGAGACAAAACTAGGGCTGTCTAGCGTCCACGCTAGACAGCCCTAGTTTGCGGAAGGATTACCGCTTCTTCAGGCAGAGCACGTAATCGAACACGTCGATCGCGTTGTCGTGCACGTAGTTCGCGGTCGCCTGCGGCGCGAGCGTCTTGCACCGGTCCCCGTCGGTGGTCGCCGGGATGCGCAGCAGCACCTGGTAGGTGTTCGGGGCGCACGGCACCTTGCGCAGGTCCGCGTCGTCCTCGCTGCCGTCGTTGACCACGCAGTCCCCCTTGGCGAACTCCTCCTCGTCCGGGGACGGCAGGACCGGGCTCGGGGCGTCGCTGGGCAGGCCCGGCGGGACCACGGGGGCACTCAGCGACGGAGCTGGTGCGGCAGAGTCGCTGTCGCTGTCGGCGACCTTCCACGCCGCCCAGCCGAAGAGGCCGAGGCAGGGGCAGACCAGAAGCAGGACCACCAGCGCGACGATGAGGGCGATCTTTCCACCGTTCCTCTTCGCCGGCGGGGCGGGTGGCATCCCGTACCCGCCGGGCGCCTGCGGAGGCCACGGCGCCGCCGGCTGGCCGGGGGCGGGCCCGGCGGGTGGGAACGGCCCCGGCGGTGCGTCCCACTCCGAGGGCTGCGGCGGTGGGCCCCATTCCGAGGGCTGCGGCGGCGGACCCCACTGCGCCGGCTGCGGCGGCGGACCCCACTGCGGTGGCTGCGGTGGTGGCGGGCCCCACTGGGGGACGGTCGGGTCGGCCGGGGACGGGCCGTCGGGGCCGATCGGCGGGCGTTGGTACGGGTCGTCCGGCTGCCCGGAACCCGATGGTCCGTTGGTCGTCATCTCATCCCCAGGGGTGGGTGGTCAGCGCTGCTTCAGGCAGAGGACGAAATCGAGGGTGTCCAGCTCGCTGTCGAAGAAGTACCAGTTGGTGTAGCCCTCAACCTTGGCGCACTTCGCCTCGGCGTCGCGTTCGCCGCTGGTCGCGCCGTCGATCCGGCGCAGCACCTCGTACGACTTCGCCGTGCAGCCGCTGATCAGCAGCTTGGGCTTGCCGCCGGCCGCCCCGTCGTTACGCACACACTGGCCGACCTTGACGAACCGCGGGTCGGCCGACGACTCCGGAGCGGCGGCGCTCGGCACCGGCTCGGCCGGCTCGGTCACGGCCGCGCTGGGCGCCCCGACACCGGCGGAACCGGTCGGCGCGGCCGCCGGGGTGGCCGGATCGTCGGACCGGCCGAGAAACCAGTACGCGCCGCCACCGGCCAGCGCCAGCAGCACCACGACGGCCACCACCGCGATCAGCGGCCCTCTGCCGCGTCGGGACGGGCCGGGTGAGGGGTCACCGCCGTACGGGCCGTCGTCGGGCCGGTACGGCACCCCGCCGTACGGGGGGTGCGCCTCGGCAGGCCGGTACGCGCCACCGTACGGCGCCCCGGCCTCCCCGCCGTACCGTCCGCCGCCATAGGGCGCACCGGACGGCTCAGCCCCGTACGGTGTACCGCGCTCGCCGCCGTACGAGGGGCCGCCACCGTAGGACCTCGCCGGTTCGCCGCCGTACGGACCGTCGCCGTAGGACCCGGGGCGCTCCGCAGGGGCGGGCGGGTAGGACTGAACCGTCGGCGGGTAGGGCTCGGCGCCCGACGGATAGGGCTGCTGCGGCGGCCGGCCGGGCGTCTCGTCGGGCCGTTGCCCACGCCACGGGCCTCGGAAGCCCTCACCCGGTGGTCCGTAGTTCGTCATGCCGCCCTCCTGCACGAGTGGTGAGAGGCCGGCCACCAATGCGCGACGCCGACTCCGAGGTCACCGTAGCGTGGTCCACCGATGAGCTCATCTCCACCGAGCGTCGCCGCCCTGCCCGGCCGCCGCGCCGCCACCGCGCCAACCCTGGTCTGGACCGCGCTGATCGTGGTCTACCTGCTGTGGGGTTCGACCTATCTGGCCATCCGGGTCGCGGTGGAGACGATGCCGCCGCTGCTGTCGGCCGCCCTGCGGTTCGCCGTCGCCGGCGTGGTGCTGGCGGTGGTGCTGCGGTTGCGCCGAGGGCCGGGCGCGCTTCGCGTGCAGCGTCGCCAGCTCGGCTCCGCCGCGCTGGTCGGTGTGCTCCTGCTCGCCGGCGGCAACGGCCTGGTGGTGCTCGCCGAGTCCGGGCCGCCCGGGGTGGCGGTGCCGTCCGGGATCGCGGCGCTGCTGGTGGCGACCGTGCCGCTGCTCGTGGTCCTGCTGCGCTCCGCCACCGGTGACCGGCCTGGAGTCTGGCACTTCGCGGGGGTCACGCTCGGCTTCGTCGGTCTGGTCCTGCTGGTGCTGCCCGCCGGCAGCGCGGACGCGGTGCCGCTGGTCGGCGCGCTGACGGTGGTGGCGGGGGCCGTCGCGTGGTCGGTCGGGTCGTTCCTGTCGGGGCGGATCCGGATGCCCGCCGACCCGTTCGTCGGCACGGTGTACCAGATGGTGGCCGGCGCGGTGGCGCTCGGGGCGCTGCTCGTGGCCGAGCCGATCACCCCCCGGGTGCTGCTCGGCGGGGCGGTCATCGTCGCCGGGGTGGCCCTGGTGGTGACCACCGAACGCCCTCGCCGGGAAGGCGCGGGATCACGATCGGGGACCGCGTCGACGGCGGGCCGGAGGTAACGTCCGGCCCATGTCGGCCGCTGGGCTGGTGCCGGCCGCGCTGCTCGGGGCGGTGGTCGGTGTCGCCGTACCCCGGATTGCCCGGCGCTTCGGCACTGCGCCGGCCCGGTCGGAGCCTCGGCGTGGCGGTTGGCTCAGCCCGGTGGTGGCGGCCGTGGTGTTCGCCGGGCTCATCGGCGCTCGCGGTGACGACCCGGCGTTGCCGGTCCTCCTCGCGGTGGCGGCGGTGGGGCTGGTACTGGCCGTGGTCGACCTGGCGTGCCTGCGGTTGCCCGACCCGTTGGTCCTCGCCGCCGCAGTGCTGGCCCTCGGTGGTCTGACCACGGTGGCGCTGCTGGCCGGCACTCCCGGGCGGTTGGTCGGCGCACTGGTCGGCGCGGCGGTCTCCGGCGCGGTGCACGTGCTGCTGGCCCTGTCGCCCGGCTCCCGGCTGGGGTTCGGCGACGTGAAACTCGCCGCGGTCCTCGGGCTGCCGCTCGGCTGGCTGGGCCGCGACGCCGTGCTGGCCGGGCTGCTCCTGCCGCACCTGCTGCACGGTGTCCTGGTCCTCGGCCTTCTGACAGCCCGAAAAATCCGCCGCGAAACGTTGCTGCCCCTCGGACCGGCCCTGCTGACGGGCACCTGGCTCGCCGTGCTCCTCAGCTGACCAGGCCGGAACGCGTGGCCGACGCGCTGGCCGCCGCAGCGCTGCCGGACCCAGCGGCGGGCAATCACCGTCGGTGACATCGCCGGTAGCGGTCGTCCGCACGAGCGGTATACCTGAGCGTCATAAATATGACTCTCAGGTATACCGCTCGTCGACGTGAGTCGGTCCTGGGCGCGCGCCACGCCGATGGCACGCGGGCTGGGTGGCTCAGATCAGGCGGAGTTGGCGGTCCTTCGGGCGGCGCGGCTCGGTTTCGCCGAACCGCTCGAACAGGCCCGGGTCGATCGTGGCCAGGAACGGCGAGGGTGCGCAGTCACGTTCCACGCCGTGCCGGGTCCGGCGGGAGGCGTGGCTGACGTACAGCCGGTCCTGCGCCCGGGTCAGGCCGACGAAGAAGAGCCGGCGTTCCTCGGCGACCGCGTCCTCGTCGGGCGTCGAGCCCGGCCAGCGCAGCGGCAGCAGCCCGTCCTCGACGCCGACCAGGAAGACCACCGGGAACTCCAGGCCCTTCGCGGCGTGCAGGGTGAGCAGGGTGACCGCCTCGGCACGCGGGTCGAGCGCGTCCACCTCCGCGCCGGTGGCCAACTGCGACAGGAACGCCTCCAGGTCGTCGCCGCAGCGGCGGGCCAACGGGGTCAACAGGTCCACCGCCGAGCGGACGTCGTCGGGGCGGACCGTGCTGCCGGCGCCGTCCAGGGTGGGCACCGCGAAACGCTCGGCGACCACCTGGCCGGCCAGGCGCACCCGGGCGGCCAGCGAGCCGGCCAGCCCGTCGGCGTGCCGCAGCTCGCGGGCGATGGCCGCCACGCCGGGCCGGTCCCGCAGCCGGTCGTGCGAGCGCTTCTGCACCGGGATGTTGGCCCGGGTCAGGGCGTCCACGATCGGGGCGGCCTGCGCGTCGGTGCGGTACAGCACGGCGATGTCGGAGAACGAGAGCGAGGTGGACCGGCCGTCGATCCGGCCCGAGTCCAGCGAACGGTGGGACAGGCCGCCGACCAGCTCGTCGACCGTACGCACCACGAAGTCGGCCTCCTCGGCCACCGACGCCGCCGGGTACCGCCCCACCAGCGGGGCCTCCGGGTCGAGTCGGGCCGGGTCCAGCCGCCGGCCCCGCACCAGCGAGGACGGTGCGATGGCCTGCACGGCGGCGGCCAGGATGGGCGCGGACGAGCGGTAGTTGCGGTTGAGCCGGACCAGTCGAGCGTCGGTGAAGTCCGCGGAGAAGCGCAGGAAGTAGCCGACGTCGGCGCCCCGGAACGAGTAGATCGCCTGGTCCGGGTCACCGATCGCGCAGAGGTTGCCGTCGGCGGGGCTGAGCAGCCGCAGCAGCTCGTACTGCACCGCGTCGACGTCCTGGTACTCGTCGACGAAGATCCACCGCCAGCGGCCCCGGTACCGCTCGACCAGCTTCCGGTCGGCCCGCAGCAGCTCCACCGGGAGGCTCACCAGCTCGTCCAGGTCGACCAGGTCCTGCTTGCGCAGCAGCGCCGTGTAGCTGGCGGCATCGTCGCCGGCCTCCGACTTCGCCGCCGCCCGCTCGGTGTCGTCGGCGACCCGGAACCCGGTCGGCAGGCCCGCCGCGTCGGCGTTCTCCCGCAGGATGGTCAACCCCAGCGCGTGGAACGTGCCCACGGTGACGTCCTCGGCGACCGGGCCGAGCAGACCGTCGAGACGGTGCCGCAGCTCCTCGGCCGCCCGTCGGGTGAACGTGATCGCGAGGCAGTGCTCGGGAAAGACGTTCAGCTCGGCGCACAGGTACGCGATCCGGTGGGTCAGCGTCCGGGTCTTGCCGGTGCCCGGGCCGGCCACGATGAGCAGTGGCCCACCGGGCGCGGACGCCGCCACCCGCTGCATGGCGTCCAGCCGGTCCAGCAGGCCGGTGCCGACCTCCTCCATACCGGAGAGCATCGGCTCGAACGGTTCGTGCGGTGACGGCGGCGACGCGATCGGCGGCGCGGGCGCCGGGGCCGGCTTGCGCTTCGGCTCCGCCTTGGCCGCCGCCGGGCGCTTGGCCGTGGCCTTGGCTGCCGGCTCCGCGGGTCGCCGCTGCGCCGGCACGGGTACGTCGAACAGCGTCTCCTGTCCCGTGCCCGCGCTCGTACCCAGCTCCGCCGGGTCGAACAGGGTGATCACCCCGTACTCGCCGTCGTAACCCGGCACCCGGCGTACGTCGCCACGCCGCAGCCGCCCGATGCCCTCCGCGAGCAGTTCGCCGCCGGCCTGCGCGATGTCGGACAACGGCGTCGTGGTCAGGATCTCCAACTCGGGGCCGAGCGCGGCGAGCAGCTCGTTGAGTCGCCCCTCGACCTTCTTCGACCGGGCGCCCACCTTGTTGATCTCGCCAAGGATCTCGGCGAGCGGCACCAGATGGGTGACCTCCCGGGCGTGCGCCGGCCGGTGCCCCTGCGGTCGGTCGGCCAGCTCCTCGACGCGGCTGAGGACGCCCACGGTGAGCGGCTTGCCGCACTCGGGGCAGAGTCCCCCCGCGGCCCGGGTCCGCTCCGGGGACCAGTTGACCCCGCAGAGCCGGTGCCCGTCCGCGTGGTACTTGCCCTCCTCCGGGAAGAACTCGATGGTGCCGGCCAGGCCGTCGCCGGTGCGCAGCGCCTCCCGGACGGCGAAGTAGTCCCGCTCGGCGGTCAGCACGGTGGCCTCCCGGCCCAGGGCCGGCGGCGAGTGCGCGTCCGAGTTGGAGACGAGCTGGTAGCCGTCCAGGCTGCCGACGCGCCAGTTCATGGCCGGGTCGGACGAGAGGCCGGTCTCCACGGCGAAGATGTGCTCGGCCAGGTCGGCGTAACAGTCGGCGATCGCGTCGAAGCCGGACTTCGAGCCCAGCGCGGAGAACCACGGCGTCCAGATGTGCGCCGGCACGAGATAGCCGTCCGGGCTCGCCTCCAGGGTGATCTCCAGCAGGTCCCGCGAGTCCAGGCCGAGGATCGGTCGGCCGTCGGAGCCGAGGTTGCCGATCCGGCCGAGCGCGGTGTTGAACCGGGCCACCGCTTCCAGGTCGGGCAGGTAGATGAGGTGGTGCACCTTGCGGGTCCGGTCGTCCCGCTTGTAGATGGTGGAGATCTCCACGCTCAACATGAACCGGACCGCGTCGGCGTCGGTCGTGCCGGCGAGTCGCGGCGGCAGCCGGCGGGCGATGTCGCGCTCCGCCTCCGGGGCGAGCCGGTAGAGCCCCGGCTCGGCCGGGCGCAGCGTCTCGGTCAGGTGGTCGTACCAGGCGGGGTGGGTGAAGTCGCCGGTGCCGAGCAGGGCGATGCCCTTGCGCCGCGCCCACCACCCGAGGGTCGGCAGCGTCAGGTCACGGCTGCACGCGCGCGAGTACTTCGAGTGGATGTGCAGGTCCGCGACGAAGGGCGAAAGGCCACCGGGGGGTACGGCGCTGAACGGGGGCACGCCGCATCCTGTCACGCCCGCCGCGCGGCCCGCCTCCCGCCACGCGCGGACGTGACGTCCGCTATGCCGAGCGCAGCTCCACGAGGCTGATCTGCGGCTTGGCGCCCACCCGGACCGGCGGGCCCCAGAAACCGGCGCCGTTGGTCACGTAGACCTTCGTGCCGTCGACCTCGCCGAGACCGCTGACCACCGGCTGCGCCAGGCGGACGACCAGGTTGAACGGCACCACCTGCCCACCGTGGGTGTGCCCGGAGAGCTGCAGGTCGACGCCGTAGCGGGCGGCCTCCTTCGCGGCGAGGGGCTGGTGCGCGAGCAGGACGACCGGGCGGCTCGGATCGCGGTCACCGAGGGCGGCGGCGAAGTCCGGACCGGCGGCCAGGCCGGTGCCCGCCGGGTCCGCGTCCAGGTCGTTCACGCCGGCCAGGTCGAGCACACCGCCCCGGGCCCGGATCTCCTGACGACGGTTCTGGAGCACCCGCAGGCCGAGGCGGTCCACCTCCTGGACCCATTCCTCCACCCCGGAGTAGTACTCGTGGTTGCCGGTGACGAAGAAGTTGCCGTACCGGGAGCGTAGGTCACGCAGCGGCGCGGCGGCCGGGCCCAGCTCGGCGACCGAGCCGTCGACCAGGTCACCGACGACCGCGACCAGGTCCGCGTCGAGACGGTTGATCGCGGCGACGATCCGCTCGGTGTGCGCCCGCCCGCGCAGGGGGCCGAGGTGGATGTCCGAGACGGTGGCGATGCGCAGGCCGTCCATGCTGCGCGGGAGCTTGCGCAGGGGGATCTGCACCCGGTCGAGTTGGGGCGGGCCGAGTGCCGTGCGGACGCCGTACCCCGTGACGCCGGTGGCGGTGAGGCCGGCGAAGATGGCGGCTCCGCGGGCCAGCAGCAGACGGCGGGCCGGGTCGTGGCCCGGTGCCGTCACGGCGCCGGTGGCCGGCGGATCGGCGGGCCCGGCGGCCCCGACCAGCACCGGCTCGGGCGCGTCGGTGGTCGGCTCGGTGGCGGTCACCCGGCGGCGCAGCACCAACCGGACGACCAGCATCGGCACTTCCAGCACGACGAGCGTGACCAGCAGGTAGAACATCACCGCGAGCCACAGGTAGCCGGGCCAGGCGAGCCAGTACAGGCCGGCCTGCGTGCCGACGAGGGTGGCCGGCACGAGCACCGCCAGCACCAGGGCGGCGATGCCGCCGACCCGCCGCCAGCGACCCGGCGTGGTGGTGTCCCGGATGAGACGCTTCCACAGGTAGAGGTGGATGAGCCCGGTGACCAGCGCCAGGACGCCCAGGAACCCCAGAACCGCCAACATGTGTGCGCCCCCTTAGCCGCCCGCGAACGGGGGCAGGACATCGATCGTGGCCCCGCCCGGCAGGGGTGCCCGACGATCATGACAGGCGACGCCGTCCACGAGGAAACTGGCCACCCGCAGCACGGCGGCGAGTCGGTCGCCGTGCCGCTGGGCCAGCTCAGTGGTGAGGTCGTCCAGTGACCGACCGGCGGGGGTGACCTCCTCGGCGCGGCCGGCTGCGGCGCGCGCGCCGGCGAAGTAGCGGACGGTCAGCGGTCTCGGCTGCACGGGTCAACCCCCGATCGCGGACATCGGCCGGGTCGGCTGGAGGAAGGTGGGGTCGTCGATGCCGTGCCCGGCGCGCTTGCCCCACATCGCGGTGCGCCACCGCTGCGCCACCTCGTCGTCGGTCGCGCCGCCGCGCAGCGTCGCCCGCAGGTCGGACTCCTCGGTGGCGAACAGGCAGGCGCGGATCTGGCCGTCAGCGGTCAGCCGCGTGCGGTCGCAGTCGCCGCAGAATGGCCGGGTCACGCTGGCGATCACGCCGACCCGGGCCGGGCCGCCGTCGACCAACCAGGTCTCTGCCGGCGCCGCGCCGCGTTCGGCCGGGTCGGGGCTGAGATCGAAACGGGTACGCAGGGAGGCCAGGATCTCCTCGGCGGTGACCATCGTGCGGCGGTCCCAGCCGTGCTGCGCGTCCAGCGGCATCTGCTCGATGATCCGTAGCTGGTAACCGTGGTCGAGCGCGAAGCGGAGCAGGGCCGGCGCCTCGTCCTCGTTGACGCCGCGCATCAACACAGAGTTGATCTTCACGGGGTCGAGCCCGGCGGCTGCCGCCCCGGCCAGCCCCGCCAGCACCGCGTCGAGGCGGGGACGGCGCGTGAGCTGGGTGAATCGGGCCGGGTCCAGCGTGTCGAGCGAGACGTTCACCCGGTCCAGGCCGGCCGTACGCAGCGCGGGCGCCAACCGGTCCAGGCCGATGCCGTTCGTGGTGAGCGAGATCCGTGGGCGGGGGTCGAGCGCGGCGACCGCGGCCACGATGCCGAGCAGCCCGGGCCGGATCAGCGGCTCCCCGCCGGTGAACCGCACCTCGGTCACGCCGAGCCGCTCGACGGCGACCCGGACCAGCCGGACGATCTCCTCGTCGGCGAGCAGCTCCGGACCGGCCAACCAGGGCAGCCCCTCGGCCGGCATGCAGTACGTGCACCGCAGGTTGCACTTGTCGGTGAGAGACACGCGCAGATCCCGCGCGACGCGGCCGTACCGGTCGACGAGGACGCCGTCGGTCCGTGGGGCGACACTCACCGGTCGACCGTAGCGCGCTCGACGCTGCCCAGGGCGGCTCGGGCGACTTCGACGACCGCATCGCGGTAGCCCGCGCCGAACAGCGCGGTGTGCACGAGCAGCAGATGCAGCTGATGCAGCGGCACCCGCTCGCGCCAACCGTCGACCAGCGGCCAGCTCTCCCGGTAGGCGGCCAGCACCCGATCCAGGTGCGCGACGCCGCCGAACAGCGCCAGGTGGGCGAGGTCGGTCTCGCGGTGCCCGCCGTGCGCCGCCGGGTCGATCAGCCAGGCCCGCTCGTCGACACCCCACAGCACGTTGCCCGGCCACAGGTCGCCGTGGATCCGGGCCGGCGGCTCGTCCCCGCCGAACTCGCCGACCCGGCCGATCACCTGCTCGACCAGCGCGGCGTCGGCGCTGCTGAGCGCACCGCCGTCGACCGACAGCCGCAGATAGGGGGCGAGCCGGCGTCGCGCGAACCACGTCGACCAGGGACCGTCGTCGGCGGTGTTGTCCTGCCCGAGCGCGCCGATGAAGCCGGCCCAGGCCGCACCGAAGGTCGGTGCGCCGGCCCGGTGCAGCGCGGCCAGCTCCCGACCGAGGCGTTCGGCCGCCTCCGGCGTCGGCTCGCCGGGCTCCACCCAGTCGAGCGCCAGCAGGTCGGGCAACGCCACGATCACCTCGGGTACGCCGATCGCGTCGGCCTCGCGCAGCCAGCGCAGCCCGGCGGCCTCGGCGGCGAAGAAGCCCTCGGGCACCGGCCGGTCGGCCCGCTCCGGCCAGGACTTGGCGAAAACCGAGTGACCGTCGTCCAGGGTGAGCCGGGCGGCGGCGCAGATGTTCCCCCCGGCGACCGGCGTCTCGCGGAGTCGCTGATGGGTCCGAAACGTCGGCAGGTGTGCCGGATGCGCGCGCAGGTACGCCAGGTCCATCAGCGCACGGTAGCCGCTGCCCATGACACCGCGGTGTCGTGTGAGCACATCGAAACACGTCCACCTGCATCAATACGTTCAGTAACTGTGGATAAGCCGCGTGTCATCCACAGGGGCTGGAAGCCCAGGCAGGTCGGACGCAGCCTTCCTGCATGACCTCGACCGAACGTGCGAAGCTCTCCGTCCGCTCGCCCGCCGACCTGATCGCCGCCGTGCCGTACCTGCTCGGCTTTCATCCCGCCGACAGCGTGGTCGCGGTGGCGCTGCGCGGCCGGCAGATCATCTTCGCCGCCCGCGCCGACCTGCCCGAACCGTCCACGGACCCGGTCGACCGCGCCCGACACCTGGCCGGGGTGATCTCTCGGCAGGGCGCGGACGCCGCCACCGTGGTGGGCTACGGACCACCCGAGCGGGTGACGCCGAGCGTGGACGCCGTACGCGCCGCCCTGACCGGCGCCGGCCTGGACGTGCTCGACGCCCTGCGGGTGACCGATGGCCGGTGGTGGTCGTACCTGTGCACCGAGGCCGACTGTTGCCCACCCGAGGGTCGGCGCTACGACCCGTCGGCCAACCCGGTGACCGCGTCGGCCGTGTTCGCCGGTCAGGTCGCTCTCCCCGACCGGGCGGCCCTCGTGGCGCAGGTGTCGCCGGTGGACGGCCCGGCCCGCGACGCGCTGCACGCGGCCACCGTGCGGGCGGAACGGCGACTGGTCGAGCTGGTCGAGCAGGCGCCCGCCAGCGACCTGCTCGGCGGGCGGGCGCTGCGCTCCGCCGGGGTGGCGGCGGTCCGCGAGGCGCAACGCCGGCAGCGGCGCGGTGAGCGCCTCGACGACGACGAGGTGGCCTGGTTGAGCCTGCTGTTGAGTCACCTGCCGGTGCGCGACCACGCCTGGGAGCGCACCGACGGCCGTGACCGGGACATCGCCCTCTGGACCGACGTGCTGCGCCGGGCCGAGCCGGAGCTGACCGCCGCGCCGGGCGCGTTGTTGGCGTTCGCAGCCTGGCGAGCGGGGCAGGGGGCGCTGGCGGCGGTCGCGCTGGAGCGCACGCTGAGCCTGCACCCCGACTACTCGCTGGCCCTGCTCCTGGACGACCTGCTCCGGCGCGGTGTGCCGCCCTCCGAGCTGGATGGCTGGCCGTCGGTAGGGATGCCCGGCGTGGTGCGCCCCCGCAAGCGGAGCCGACGTGGCCGCCGCTGACGGGGCCGCCCGGAACTTCGGTAGTACCGCTGGTGCTACCGGCGTTGGTAGGCTGGCGGCCATGACCTCGAAGCGCTCGGTGAGCCTCCCCGACGACGTCGCGGAGTGGCTCGATCGGCAGCCCAACGTCTCGGCCGCGATCACCGCTGCGGTGCGGGCCCAGATGGCCGTCGGGCACCTCCATGAGGTGCTGCGCCGAGCCGGCATCGAGGTGACCGAGGAGGGCAGGGCGCGGTGGCGTGAGCGGTTGGCGGCACCCATTCCGCCGGACGCACTCGCGGAGGGGCGCCGGATGTTGCGAGACGCCGGATGAGCGATCAGATTGCTGCCGTGTTCGACGCGTCGGCGTTGACGGCCTACCTCAAGGGCAATGTCTCGGTGGGGGAGTTGATGCTGGAGGTCGCCGATGAGGGGCGGCAGGTGGCCGTCCCCGCCGCCTGCCTGGCGGTCGCATTCGCGGGCGCGGGCGACGAGGTTGAGGCCGCCCTACTGGGCCTGATGATGACTGCCCCGATGATCCGCCTGCTGCCGCTCGATCCCGGCGATGCCCGAGCCGTGGGCACGCTGGCCCGTGCAGTCGACGGCGACATCGCATTCGGCCAGGCCGCCCGTGCGGCGGTCAGGCATGAGGCGCACCACGCGACCGCACAGCCCAAGGTCGCGGCGAAGGTGCTGCCAACCAACTGGAGCATCCTCGACCTGACCTAACCTGCTGGTGGTTCGTGGCCAAGGTGCGCGCGCGGGCCGATCTCCTTCGCCAGTTCGACGAAACCCGCCCAGGCCACCGGCCCGAACGCCAGTGTGCCGCCGGCCCGGTCCTTCGTGTCGCGAACGAGCACGACACCCGGCAGGTTGTCGGCCACCTCCACGCAGTTGCCCCCGTTCGAGCTGCTGCGGGTGCTCTTGCGCCAACGGGCGCCGGTCACGTCATCCATGCGCGCGCTCTCATCAGGTCGATGGTCAGGTCTCGCGGTAGCGCTAACGACCTCACGCTATCCCAGACCGCCCACAGGGGAGCAACGTCATTACTGATGCGCCCGGCCGCCTGATCGTCGAGGTAGCCGACGTCGCCGCCGTCCGGCGTGCTGGCGATGACGAACGGCCCGGCCTGGCCGGGATGAAAACCGGCCGTCAGAGGAAGCACGTGGATCATCACGGCCGGCCGCTCGGCGAGCGCGATCAGATGATCGAGCTGGTCGGCCATGATGTCGGGCCTTCCCCGGCGCAGCGCGGCCTCGTCGATCACGAAGACGCTCAGCGGCGGACGGGGGCGATCGAACACGGCGGCCTGCCGGCGCAGCCGGGTCTCGACGTGTGCCGCGAGGTCGTCGTCGGCCCAGAGCCCGCTGCTCAGGACGGCGCGCGCGTACGCCTCGGTCTGCAGGAGACCGGGCACGACGGCGGACTCGTAATACCGGAGCCCGACGGCCTCGCGCTCGATGTCGGTCCACGGGCGGAACCACGCCGGCTCGCGTCGCTTGAACAGGTCGGGCCACAGGTCGCCCTCGTCGCGGCCGAGGACCGCCGCGACCTTCGACCGGTGACGAGTCTGGGGAATCCGTCCCGGGTTCGCCCACTTGGCGGCCGTCTTCGGGTCCACGCCGATCTGAGCTGCGAGGCCGTCCGCCGTCAGGCCCGATGCTGACATCGCTTCGGCGACTGCGCGATTCATCCGCAACCCCTCCCATACGTCCCGAACGTCCACAGGAGATATTGCTACGCAGTGTATTCGGCCCGCAACCCTTGGAAGTCTGCTTGTTGAGACGGCGCGGCCGGCAGGGACACCCGAGACCCGGCGGTCGCGTTCGTAGCGGGGCCGCCCCGAGGGCGAGCACTCCGGGGCGGCCCCTCCCAACAAGGAGGGACCATGCCACCGAAGCCCGCGAACCCGCCACCGCTGAAGGCCGGCGACCTCGTTCGGCTGACCCGCGCCGCGAGCCCACAGTTCGTCCGCCCGATCACGGTCCGGATCATTCGCGAGCTGACCGACCGCCACACCTACCACGGTTGGGCCTGGATCGAGGCGTACGAGCTGGGACCGGACGGCGAGGCACGGGCCAAGCGGGAGTTGTTCGTGCTCCGCGAAGGGGTCGGCCTGCTGACGTCCGGTCCGACCACCCGCCGGTCGACGCGACGCGACTCGGTACGGCCCGGCAGATGACCGAACACCCTCTGCTCAAGCCGACGTGGCGGTGCCGCACATGCGGGATCGCCTGGCCGTGCTCGGCCGCGAAACTGCGCCTGCTCGGTCGGTACCGCGGTCGCCGCGACGAGTTGATCGAGCACCTGACGGCGCTACAGGCCGAGGCGACCGAGCACCTCACCGAGCTGCACGGTGGCACGCCGCCGGCTGGCCTGACCGAGCGCTTCGTCGGCTGGGCCCAGGCCCGGTAGCCCGCGCCTCGACGCGGGGGCCATGGCCGCCTCGGGGGTCGGCCCGGCGACCACGGCTGGACCTGGTCAACCCGGCCGCCGAGGCTCAGACCGGCTGGTCGACCGTGATCCTCTGCGGGCCGGCGTAGACGTTCATGGTCGGGCCGCGCAGGAAGCCGACAAGCGTCATGCCCGCCTCCTCGGCCAGCTCGACGGCGAGGGTGCTCGGCGCGGACACCGCAGCCAGCAGCGGCAGGCCGGCCATCCACGCCTTCTGGGTCAGCTCGAAGCTGGCCCGGCCGGACACCAGCAGCAGGTGCCCGGTCAGCGGCAGTCGGCGCTCTCGCACCGCCCAGCCGATCACCTTGTCCACCGCGTTGTGCCGGCCCACGTCCTCGCGGAGCATCACCAGCTCTCCGGCCGGGCTGAACAGGCCCGCCGCGTGCAAGCCGCCGGTGCGGTCGAAGCCGCGCTGGGCGGCGCGCAACCGGTCGGGCAGTTCGGCGAGGAGCGCCGCCGGCACGGTGAGCGGGTCCGCCGTGACGTCGAACAGCGACCGCGTCCGGATCGCGTCGATGCTCGCCTTGCCGCACACACCGCAGGAACTGGTCGTGTAGAAGTTCCGGGACGGATCGGTGGTGGGTTCCGGCACGCCGGGGGCGAGCACCACGTCCACCACGTTGTACGTGTTCGGCGTCTCCGCGCCGGCGCAGAGCTGGGCGGTCAGCACGTCGTCGGTCGACCGGATCAGCCCCTCGGTCAGCAGGAACCCGATCGCCAGGTCCAGGTCGTCGCCGGGGGTGCGCATGGTGACGGCGAGCGGCTTTCGCCGGCCCGGGCCCGCCGCGCCGACCCGGATCTCCAGCGGCTCCTCCACGGCCAGGGTGTCCGGCCGTCGGACGGCTACGCGTCCGTCGGCCGCCACGTCCAGGTCGATCCGCAGTACGCCCCGTCGGTCAGTCGCCCGTCCCATCCCGCCATCCTGCACCCCGGCCCGGCACACCCGCACGGCCGCCGGTCATCCGGCACCCGGCAGCGCATGCCGCCGCCGAGCACCTGGCAGCGCACGCCGCCACCGGGCACCCTGCCCCGCTACCGTGACCGGGTGGGGACGTACGCCGCCGTGGTGCTCGCGGGTGGGGCCGCCCGACGGATGGGCGGGGTGGACAAACCCGCGCTTCCGGTCGGTGGCCGGTCGATGCGTGACCGCGTGCTGGCTGCCGTGGGCGATGCCGCGCGGCGGGTGCTGGTCGGTCCGGGTGAAGGCGTTCCGGATGGCGTGCGGGTCACCCGGGAGGATCCGCCCGGCGGCGGACCGGTCGCCGCGACGGCCGCCGGGCTGGTGCTGCTCGACCCCGACACGCCGCTCGTCGCGTTGCTCGCCGCCGACCTGCCGCTGCTCACCCGCGCCGCGATGGGCGCGCTACTGACCCAGCTCGACCGGGAGCGACAAGTCGACGGGGTGTGCTTCGTCGACGCGGACGGCCGGCGGCAGTCGCTCTGCGGGGTGTGGCGCGTCGCCGCGCTGCGGGCCGGGCTGGCCCGGCTGGCCGCCGAGCGGGGCGGCAGCCTGGCGGGTGCTCCGGTACGGGCGCTGTTGGCCGGCCTCGCCGTCGGGGAGGTGCCGTGGGCCGGTGACGGTCCGCCGCCCTGGTTCGACTGCGACACTGACGAGGACGTACGCCGGGCGGAGGAGTGGGTGCGATGACGGTGCTGGACGACTGGGTCACGGCAGCCTGTGCCGAGGTGGGTCTGGACCCGGCCGAGGTGCCCGCGTCGGCGGTGCTGGACCTTGCCCGCGACGTCGCCCACCAGGTGCTGCGGCCGGGGGCGCCGGTCACCGCGTACCTGCTCGGGCTGGCTGTCGGCAGGGGTGCCGACCCGGTGGACGCCGCGGCCCGGCTCAGCGCCCTCGCGGCCGACTGGCCGGTCCGGCTCGGTGCCGATCCCGACGACCCCACCTCCTGACCCGCCCGCCGCCGCGACCAGGCGTCTGCACGGCGGGAGGACGGCGGTGTCCGATCCCGGTCCGGGCTGATTCGACCTCCGGACGGCGTGGGTAGGGTGATCGGGACGGACGGAGGCGATCATGACGGCTGACCACCCCTCGGCGCCGGACGGTGAGCCCGACGGCACATCCGAGCCGGCGGAGTCGATCCTGCTCGACGAGCCCAGCACCGCCGACCTGCGCGCCAAGGTGACGGAGGCGTGGCGGGAGTTCGCCCGGATGCTCGCCCTGCGGCTGCGGGAGCTGCCCGCCGGCGCGCACCTCGAACTGACCCTCGACCCCACCGCCTCCGGTACGGGGGATGCCGTCTACTCGATCAGCGTCGACGTGACCGGCGACGGCGGGCTCTCCGCTCGGGCCGTCGGCAACGCCGCCCTGCCGCAGGGCTACCGGCTGGACCGCGCCGCGGTGGCGGACATGGTGGCGCTGGGCTGGTCCCCGCCCGGGGTGGTGGCCGGCTCCGGCGGCTCGTTCGGGCTGGACGGTACGACGGCGGAGGCCGGCCGGATCGCCCCGCTGCTGTCCCGCACGCTGCGCGACGTGTACGGCGCCCCGCACCCGGCCTTCCTCGTCTACCTGGTGCACGACGCCGAGGGTGAGCCGTTGACGGTGGAGCCGCTGGGCACCGCGCGCAGCGAGTTCGGCCCGGACGCCGACGTCGAGGGTGACCTCCAGGAGGCGTTGGCCGAGGCGGCAGCCGCGCAGGTCGAGCGGGACGACGTGCTCGACCTGGCGGACCGCGTCCGCACCGTCGTGTCCACGATGCTGAAGTCCGACGCCGAGCGGTTGCAGATCGACTCGGACGGCGACATCACCATCCGGGCCGGCTCGGCGATGGTCTTCGTGCGGGTGCGGGACAATCCATCCCTGGTGGACGTCTTCTCGCCGGTGCTCACCGAGGTCGAGCCGACCGAACGGCTCTACGTCAAGCTGTCGGAGCTGACCAACCGGATGCCGATCGGTCGCCTCTACTGCGCCGACGACACGGTCTGGGCGTCCATCCCGGTCTTCGGGCGCAACTTCCAGGCCACCCACCTGATGCTGGCGGTGCAGGTGATGACCGGCCTCGCCGACGAGCTGGACGACCGTCTACACGGCGAGTTCGGTGGCAAGCGGTTCTTCGGTGAGGGCGACAAGCCGGTCCGGCGTGACGAGTCGGAGCACCGCACCGGCATGTACCTCTAGGTAACGTCCAGCAGGGTCTTGCCGACCGTCGCGCGCGCCTCGATGGCGGCGTGCGCGTCGGCGGCGCGTTCCAGCGGGAAGCGCTGGCCGATCAGCGGCCGGAGCTGGCCGGCCGCCGCGTCGGCCAGGGCCCCGATGGTGTACGCCCGCAGCCGCGCGGGCGGCACGTCCGGCCGGACCAACGTGATCCGGCGTTCGGCGGCGGCGTCCGGTGTCACGGGGGACCATTCGCCGCTGGCCAACCCGAAGCTGATCATCCGGCCGCCCGGGGCCAGCAGCTCGAACGCCGTCCGGGCGACCGAGCCGCCGACGCCGTCGAACACCACGTCGACCCCGCCCACCGCGTCGCGGACGCGATCGGCCCAGCCGGTCTGCAGGTAGTCGACCGCCACCTCGGCGCCCAGCCCCGGCAGCAGGCCCACCTTGCGCGGCCCGCCGGCCACGCCGATCACCCGCGCGCCGGCCCGCGCCGCGAGTTGGACGAGCAGGCTGCCCACGCCACCCGCCGCGGCCTCGACCAGCACGCGGTCACCGGGGCGGACGCCGACCGCCTCGACGAGCATGGTGGCGGTACGCCCGTCGGCCATCATGGCCACGGCCGCGTCCAGCGCCAGCCCGGCCGGCACGTCGATGGGCGCGGAGGCGTCCACCACGGCCCGTTCGGCGTACCCGCCGGAGCCGCCGGTCGCGGTGACCACCCGTTGCCCGATGCGGGCCGGGTCGACGTCCGACCCGACGGCGGTGATCACCCCGCCGACGCCGTTGCCGGGGATCAGCGGTGGAGTGACCTGGAACGGGCCGGGACGTCCCGAGCGCTGCTGCGTCTCGACGAAGGTGATGTTCGCGTGCGCGACGTCGATCAACACCTGGCCGGGGCCGGGCGTCGGATCCGGCGCCGGGCCGGGCGTCAGCACCTCGGGACCGCCGAATTCACGTAACCAGATCGCCCGCATGGAGTCCCCCTCGTGTCGTGCCAGGCCGCCACGAGTCCAACACCTGAACCGCGCTTGAGGTCAAGCCCGGGTGGACGGCCCGACGCCGGGGGACTCGACCAGCCGGGACAGCACGATGGTGCTGCGGGTGGACGTCACGAAGGACTCGGCGCGCAGCCGCTCCAGCGCCGCCTCCAGGTGGGCGATGTCGGCGGCCCGCAGGTGCACCAGCGCGTCCGCCTCGCCGGAGACGGTGTACGCGCCGACCACCTCCGGGTGCCGGCGGACGGCCACGCCGATCTGCGCCGGGGTGGTCCGACCGGCGCAGAACAGCTCGACGAACGCCTCGGTGGTCCAGCCGACGGCCGCCGGGTCCACGACGGCGGTGAATCCCCTGATCACCCCCGTGGCGCGCAGTCGGTCCACCCGGCGCTTGACCGCCGGGGCGGAGAGTGACACCCGGGTGCCGATGTCGGCGTACGACGCGCGGGCGTCAGCGACGAGCAACGCAATGATCCGCTGGTCAACGGCGTCTATCTGCAACGTTCCGCCTCTGGGAAGCAATGGTTGTGGCTGTTACCAAAGTTCAACGGTACCTACTCTTGGTGACCGTGAACCAGCAGCGAGTCTCGCGAAAGCGGACATATCTCATGTGCTCGCCCGAGCACTTCGCGGTCGAGTACGCGATCAATCCGTGGATGGACGTCACCACACCCGTGGACCGGGAACTGGCCGTCAAACAGTGGGACCGCCTGCGCGAGACGCTGGTCGGCCTCGGCCACGAGGTGCACCTGCTCACGCCGGAGCCCGGGCTGCCCGACATGGTGTACGCCGCCAACGGCGCCTTCGTGGTCGACGGCAGCGTCTACGGGGCACGGTTCAAGCACGAGCAGCGGGCTGGCGAGGCCGCCGCGCACCACGCGTTCTACGAGGAGCAGGGCTGGCGGTTCGTCGCGCCGAGCGAGACCAACGAGGGTGAGGGTGACTTCGCGTACGTGCCGGAGGCGCACGGCGGGCTCATCCTGGCCGGGCACGGTTTCCGCACCGAGATCCCGGCGCACGCCGAGGCGCAGGAGGCGCTGGGCCGCCCGGTGGTGTCGCTGCGCCTGATCGACCCCCGCTTCTACCACCTGGACGTGGCGCTCGCCGCCCTCGACGACGCGAACGTCGTCTACTTTCCGGGCGCGTTCTCCGCGGCCAGTCAGCGGGTGCTCACCCAGCTCTTCCCGGACGCGGTGATCGCCGACGACGAGGACGCGATGGCCTTCGGTCTGAACCTGGTCAGCGACGGCGCGAACGTGGTGCTCAACAGCGAGGCGACCCGGCTGGCGGGCAAGCTCAAGGCCGCCGGCTACAACCCGGTGCCGGTCGAGCTGGCCGAGCTGAAGAAGGGCGGCGGCAGCGTGAAGTGCTGCATCGCCGAACTGCGGCACTGACCCGAACACTGCCGCGTACGGCAGGGGCCGGCCTCCCGTCGGAGGTCGGCCCCTGCTGCTGCTTCTGGTGGGCGTTCAGCCGAGCGTGGCCAGCTCGTTGATCAGCACGTTCGACATGACCTGACCGTCGCGCTGGACCTCGCGCAGGTACCACTTCTGCTGCGGGGTACGCGGCTGGTTGAACTGCCAGATGCCCCGCGGGCTGTCGATCTGGCCGATCCGGCCCAGCGCCAGGTTGACCTGCTCCGGCCTGGGCGACCCACCGGTCAGCTGGATCGCCTGGTCGAGCACCTGCGCCGCGTCGTACGACGCCATCGCGTAGGTCGTCGGCGTGGTCTGGTGCTTCTTGCGGTAGGCGGAGGCGAAGACCCGGTTCGACGTGTTGTTGAGGTCGGCCGAATAGTTCAGCGCGGTCTGGATGCCCAGCGCGTCCCGGCCCATGCTCTCCAGCACGGTGCCCTCGGTGAGGAAGCCGGGCGCGTAGACGGGCCCGGTGAACTGGTCGCGCAGTTGCTTCATGAACTCCACGGCGGCCGAGCCGGCGAAGAAGCAGAAGACGGCGGTCGGCTTCTTGCGCAGCGCCTTCTCGATGTCCGCCACGTAGGTGGTCTTGCCCGGGTTCGGGGTCGGGTTGGTGTTGGTCACCGGGTCGGCGATGCGCGGGTCGGAGGTGCCGAACTCCTGCCGGAAGCCCCGCACCACGTCCGGGCTGCCCACGTTCTCCGGCACGATGATCGCGATCCGGCCGTTCGCTGGTAGCTGCTCGCGCAGGTAGCGGCCCAGCGCCCGGCCGGCCTCGTCCAGCACGTACGACGTACGCCAGATGTAGACGACGCTCTGCAGGCTGCTCGGCGAGGCGTTCGAGCCGATGAGCGGGACCCGGGCCTCCTCCACGGTGTCGCGGATGCCGACCATCACCGACGAGTTGACCACGCCGGTGAGCGCCAGCACGTTCTGCTTGAGCAGTTGTTCGACGGCGGCCTTGCCGGTCTTGGCGGTGTCACCCTCGTCGGCGGTCAGCAGCTCGACCGGGTGCCCGCCCAGTTGCTGGCCGTGCAGGTCGAGGAAGAGCTGGAAACCGTTGGTGATGTCGTCGCCGATGGATTTGAAACCGCCGGCCTTCGGCGCGATCAGACCGATCTTGATCGGGCTCTTGGCGGTGGTCGGCTTGCCCTCGGTGTCGGAGCCGCACGCGGCGGCGAACCCGGTCGTTCCGAGCGCGGCCAACAGTTGGAGCGCCCGCCTGCGATTCATCTGCGACACCGAGTTCCTTCCAGGAGCGTTGCAGGGCAGAACACCGCCCCTCCGGCGTTCTACCTGCTCCGCGACGCTGCGTCAATGGCTAGTGATCATCGTGCAGGGACCGCAACACACCGAGCACCTGCGGCCACGCCGAAGACTCCGGGTCGATCAGCCCGAAATGCTCACATCCGGGCAGTTCGACAAGGGAAATATCGGATCCTGCGGCACGAGCCGCCACGACGAAGTTGCGGCTCATCGCCACCGGCACCTGTAGATCCGCCGAGCCGTGCACAACTACTGTACGTGTTCGTGTCGGTACCAATGATCGTGGATCAGTCGCCGCGTACCGGTCCGGGAAGTCGAGTGGGCCGCCGCCCAGCAGTGCCGCCACGGCACCCGAGTCCAGATCCAGCCGGTACGCCGCCGCGAGGTCGGCCACCGGGGCCAGGGCCAGCACCCCGCTCACCGTCGACGGCGCGGTGGCCGCCGCGTACAGCGCCAGGTGACCACCGGCAGAGTGGCCGACGAGGATCGGCGCGGCCCCGCTCACCCGACCGGGCAGCGCCTCGGTGGCCAGCTCCGGCAGAGCCGCGATCCCGGCCAGCGCGTCGGTCAACGTGCCCGGCCAGCCGCCGCCCGGCTGCCCCGTACGCCGGTATTCCACCTGCGCCACCGGGTAGCCCTCGGCGGCGAGCGCGGCGGCCAGCGGGCCGGTGTGCCGGCGGTCGTACGCGGACCGCCAGAAACCACCGTGCACCACGACGACCAGCGGCCGGGCCGGGCCGACACCGGCCGGGCGGCGCAGGTCGGCCACCTGATCCGGGTGGTCGCCGTAGGCCACCGTCAGGTCCGGCTCCGGCGCGGGCCGGGTCAGCACGGCGCGTGGGTCGGCAGGCATGGCGCGACGGTAGCGCGCCCCGCTCGGGTGGTTCGGCCCTGGGAGTCGGTCCCGGGCGGCATGGGTCGCGCCCACTGGGTAAAGATGGACCCCATGACCGAAGCGCGCTCCGCTGAGCAGAACGACCAGCCCGGCCCCGACGACTCCGGCCACTCCGGCACCGTGGTGGTGGTCGGTCCGGACGGCCGGCCGATCGGCACCATGCAGACCGACGAGGGCCAGGGCGAGGACCCGACCCGCCTGGTAGAGCAGCCGGCCAAGGTGATGCGGATCGGCAGCATGATCAAGCAGTTGCTGGAGGAGGTCAAGGCGGCCCCGCTGGACGACGCCAGCCGGCACCGCATGCGCGAGATCCACGAGCGCTCCATCGTCGAGCTCAAGGAGGGTCTCGCCCCCGAGCTGCGCGACGAGCTGGAGCGGATCTCGCTGCCCTTCACGGAGGACAAGGCCCCGAGCGAGAGCGAGCTGCGCATCGCGCACGCCCAGCTCGTCGGCTGGCTGGAGGGCCTGTTCCACGGCATCCAGGCGGCCCTGGTCGCCCAGCAGATGGCCGCGCGGGTCCAGCTGGAGCAGATGCGCGGCGGCCGGCAGGCGCTGCCCAGCGGCCCCGGCGGCGTGGTGCCCGGAATGCCGGGCATCGGCCAGCCGGGCGGTGGTGAGGGCCACAACACCGGCCAGTACCTCTGACCTGGCCGGTCAGTCCACCCCGAAGATCTTCTCCAGGTACGCCGCCACGCCGTCCTCGGAGTTCGCCCCGGTCACCTCGTCGGCGACCGCGAGGACGGCGGGGTGCGCGTTGGCCACCGCCACACCGCGCCCCGCCCAGCTCAGCATCGGCACGTCGTTCGGCATGTCGCCGAAGGCCAGCACGTCCGCCGCGGCCACGCCGAGCCGGTCGCAGTACCAGTCGAGCCCGGCCGCCTTGGTCACCCCGGCCGCGGAGATCTCCACCAGACCCGAGTACGACGAGTGCGTGGCCTCGGCCAGCCCCGCCACCGCCGCGCCGATCAGCTCGACGAACGTGTCCGGGTCCTGCTCCCCGGCTCGGGCGAGCAGCTTCACGGCAGGAAGCGAGAGCAACTCCTCCGGCGTCTCGACCGGGCGGATCCGGTCGTGGTCGGCGTCCCACCGCAGCGGGTAGTGCGCCTCGTGCCGCATCTCCCGGCTGTCCAGGATCTCCACCGCGAAGCTGATGTCGGGCACCTCGGCGCGTAGCCGCTCGGCCACCTCGGTCAGGTGCTGCGGCGCGAGGGGATCGGCGCGCAGCACCTCGTCGCGTACCGGGTCGTAGACCACGGCGCCGTTGGCGCACACCGCCGGCAGCGGAGCGGCCAGCTGGTCGTACACCATCTTCAGCCAGCGGACCGGACGGCCGGTGACCAGGACGACCGGCGTGCCTCGCGCGGTGATCCGCGCGAGCACGTCGGCGGTGCGCGGGCTGAGCGTGCGGTCGTCGCGGATCAGCGTGCCGTCGATGTCGGTGGCGACCAGCGCCGGGGTGTCTCGCATCACCGGGACAGTAGCCGGTCCAGGTACACCGCCACCCCATCGTCGTCGTTGCGCAGGGTCACCTCGTCGGCGGCGGCCCGCAGCGCCGGGTGCGCGTTGGCCACCGCGACCCGCGACCAGCCGGCCCACTCGAACATCGGCAGGTCGTTGGGCATGTCGCCGAAGACCAGGACGTCAGCGGGGTCGACCCCCAGGCTCTGCGCCACAACGGTCAGCCCGGTCGCCTTGTCGGCGCCGGGCGGGCAGATCTCGATGAACCCGAGCCCGGCCTGGGTGAGCGTGGCGACCTGCGGCGGAACGATCCGGCGGGCCACCGCCAGCAGTTCGTCGACGTGGTGGTCGGCCGTGCGGGCGAACGCTTTGATCACGTCGCAGGAGAGGCATTCAGCGCGGCTGCGCGCCTCGAACCGGTCCTGGTAGGGCCAGCTCTCGTGGTAGTCGCCCCAGAGGGGGGCGTCGTGCTCGTCGGACGCCTCGACCATCACGGTCAGCGGGCCGACCTCTGCCTCCAGGTCCGCGAGCAGCCGGGCCAGCACCTCGGCGGGCAGCCGCTCGTCGCGCAGCACCACCGGGCCGGTCGGGTCGCTCTGGTCGACCACCCGTCCGCCGCCGGCCATCACCAGGAAGTCGGCGGCCCGGATGTCGTTGCGGGTCAGTTCGGTCAGTCGGGGGCCGCGTCCGGTCGCGCCGACCACCGGAATTCCGGCGGCCCGCACCCGGTCGAGAACCCCATGGGTGTACGCGGAGACGGTGTCATCGCTGCGGACCAGCGTTCCGTCGAGGTCGGTCGCGATCAGCTTGGGCAGTCCCGGGCGGGTCATCGTTCCTCCTTCGCCCGCCGCCGTCGCACCTGCCCTGGCCAAGGAGACCGAGGCCCGGCGTGACGGCGGGCAGCAACCGTACCTCGGGAAACGGGTCCGAACCATGTCTTCCAGGCGAATCGGGCACCAACTCCAGGCCCGTCCCCCCACCCCCGCGATCTTGCACTTCCGGTCGCCGATTTGCGGCGTCATGCGCCTTTTGTCGCCGCAGAAAGTGCAAGATCGGCGCGATTGGGGTGGGTGGGGTGGGTGGGTCAGGTTGGGGGGTGTTCGGGGCGGGCGAACGGGGCCGCTGCGGTCACGGTCAGGTCGGCCGGCGCGGGCGGGCCGTCGACCGGGTCGAGGTGCCGACGGCGCCAGCCCTGCCCCGTCGTGGACGCGGAACGGTTGTCCTCCGTCGGCGTGTTCGGGGTCAGCCGCAGGGCCGCGGCGAGCAGCACGCAGGCCACGAACGCCATCACCAGGCCGCGACCGTACTCGACCCGGAAGTTGTCCTCCGGCTCGTAGAAGTAGTTGCGCTGAGCGGGGTCGTCGAGCGTCGCCGTCGCCGCGACCAGCAGTGCCAGCAGTGCCCCGCTCAGAGTGAACCCGACCAGTCGGGCGTTCGGCCGGACGGCCGCCGTGCCCTGCAGCGCCAGCGCCACGGCGCAGACCAGCCCGAGCAGACCGACCAGGTAGCCGATGCCGAAGCCGCCGACGTTGGACACGCCGGCGGGCATGTCGATCGAGGTGGAACCGGTCGGGTCGCCGTTCGGCAGGGTCATCACCAGCCACTCGCCGAGCAGCGAGGCCACCCCCGCCACCGCGCCGAGCCCGGCGAGCAGCACGGGCAGGCGGGGATCCCGGGTGATGCCCGCCAGGGACCAGCCGAGGCGTCGGCTTCCAGTAGTGGGCTCGTCGGCACCCCACTCGATCACGGCAGGCCCGTCGGACGGGTCGCCCTGCCGTGGGATGGGCAGCTCCTCGGACATCGGCCATCCTTCCGCCGGTCGCGGGCCTGCGTCGAATCATGGCACAGCGGGTCGCGCTGGTGCCGCTGCCGAAGCCGCCCGCGTCGCGCCTTTGCCAAGGGTGACGGGAATCGCACGCCAGGCGTCGGTGTCGGTCGGTCGCTCGGGAGACACGTTTCGGCTAGCGTTCTCCTCATGCCTATCCGTACCGCTTCCGCACAATGGCAGGGCAATCTCACCGAGGGTTCCGGCACCGTCCGCACCGGTAAGGGCGGCCTGTCCGGCAACTACTCCTTCAAGTCGCGCTTCGAGGAGGGTGAGGGCACCAACCCCGAGGAGCTGATCGCCGCCGCGCACGCCGGCTGCTTCTCGATGGCGTTCTCGAAGGCCCTCGCCGACGCCGGCTCGACGCCCACCTCGGTCGAGACCACCGCCAAGGTCCACCTGGACAAGACCGAAGCCGGGATGAGCGTGACCCGGATCGACCTGGAGACCGTCGGCCAGGTGCCCGGGGTCGACGAGGCGGAGTTCCAGAAGCTCGCCGAGGCCGCCAAGGCCAACTGCCCGATCTCCCGGCTGCTCTCGCCGGGCGCCGAGATCACCCTCACCGCTCGCCTGGCTTCCTGACCCAGCGACGCACGCCGCACGTTCACGGAAGGAGCCTCCGCCCGGTCCCGGGCGGCCGCTCTCTTTCGTGAACGCGCGGCCCCGGCCTGGGTGGCCGAGCGGCCCCCGCCTGGGTGGCCGAGCGGCCCCGGCCTGGGTGGCCGAGCGGCCCCGGCCTGGGTGGCCGAGCGGCCCCGGCCTGGGTGGCCGAGCGGCCCCCGCCTGGGTGGCGAGCGTGAGCCGGCCGATCGGTGCGGCGTCGGGCAGAATGGACGTCGTGCCGGTGGACATGACTCGCGAGCGCTTCGAGGAGCTGGTGGCTGACGCCCTCGACGAAGTTCCCGAGGAACTGCTCGACCTGATGAGCAACGTGGTGATCCTGGTCGAGGACGACCCACCGCACACCGACCCCGACCTGCTCGGCCTCTATGAGGGGCACGCGCTCACCGATCGGGGCTGGGACTACTCCGGCGTGCTGCCGGACCGGATCTTCATCTACCGCCGTCCGATCCTGCGGATCTGCGACAGCGACGAGGACGTCGTCGACGAGGTCGCGGTGACCGTGGTGCACGAGATCGCCCACCACTTCGGCATCGACGACGCGCGACTGCACGCGCTGGGCTGGGGCTGACCCCGGCGTTCACCGCGACCCCCGGCCGGACACGGCGACTTCCGGCTGCTCACCGCGGCCGCCCGCTTGCTCACCTGCGGCCGCCCGCTGCTCACCGCCACGCCCGAGCGCGGCACGCCGCTCGGCCGATGGCCCCTGGTTGCCCTGGCCGCCTACCGTCGGTGCAGCGACCGCGACCGTTTCAGGAGGCACCTTTCATGCGCAGCGAGCTGTTCTCGGCGGAAAATCTGGAGAAGGAATCCGCGCAGGCCGGCATGCGGCTACAGAACTCCAAGATGTTGAAGATCGAGCTCAACGGCGAGGCGATGGCCCGGGTCGGGTCGATGGTCGCCTACCAGGGAAACGTGCAGTTCCAGGCCCTGGGCTCGGGCGGGCTCGGCAAGTTCCTCAAGCAGAAGCTCACCGGCGAGGGCGTTCCGCTGATGAAGGTCTCCGGCCAGGGTGACGTCTTCCTCGCCGAGCTGGCCAAGGACGTGCACATCATCGACCTGGAGCCGGGCGACGCCCTCTCCATCAACGGCTCCAGCGTGCTCGCCTTCGACTCCACCCTCCAGTACGACATCAGGATGGTCGGCGGCGCCGGGATGGCCTCCTCGTCCGGCCTGTTCAACTGCGTGTTCAGCGGCTACGGGCGGATCGCCATCACCACCAAGGGCGCCCCGGTGGTGCTGAATGTGGACGCCCCGACGTACGTCGACCCGCAGGCCGTGGTCTGCTGGTCGGCCAACCTGCAGACCGGCTACCACCGGGCCGAGCAGCTCGGCCTCGGCACGCTGCTGGGTCGACGCACCGGTGAGTCGTTCACCATGAGCTTCGCCGGTCAGGGCTTCGTGGTGGTGCAGCCGTCCGAGGAGCCGCCGGTCATGGGCAGCGGCCAGCAGCAGCAGGAGGGCGGTCTGCTCGGCGGTCTGCTGAGCTGACCACCGACGTGGGTAGGGGCGCTCCCGGTCGCACCGGAGCGTCCGTACGCGCTGTCTGCTCGGCCGGTCAGCTCAACTCGCCGGTGCGCAGCCGGGCCAGCCAGGCCGCCGCGTCGGCGTAGTCGGCGTCGGAGAGGCCGGCCGGCGCGGGCACGGGCCGTTCGCCCGCCGCGGCGACCCAGCGATGCCGGGGGTACGACCCCAGGAAGCGGACGTCGGCGCACACCCGGCGCAGCCCCTGCAACGCCTCGCCCAGGCGTACGTCGGCCACGTGGCCCGCGCAGTCGAGGAAGAAGACGTACCGGCCCAGGGCTTCGCCGGTCGGGCGGGACTCGATCCGGGTCATGTTGACGCCGCGGACGGCCAGCTCCATCAACACCGACAGCAGCGCGCCGACCCGGTCGTGGGCGATGTAGACGGCCAGCGAGGTGAGGTCGTCACCGGTCGGCGGTGGGGGTGGCCCGGGGCGGGACACCAGGACGAAACGGGTCACCGCGTCAGGGTGGTCGGCGATCTTGTCGGCGAGCAGGGCGAGTCGGTGTCGAACCGCCCCGATCGGCGCGCAGATCGCCGCGTCGTACTCGCCGGAACCGGCGCCGGCGGCGGCCGCGCCGTTGGAGAGCACGTCGACGACCACGGCGTCGGGAACGTGGGCACGCAGCCAGCCCCGGCACTGGGTGGACGCCTGCGGGTGCGCCGCGACCGTGCGGACCGCCGACAGCGCGGTGCCCGCACGCGCGGCGAGCACGAACTCGACCGGCAGGATCACCTCTCGGGTGATCACCAGTGGGTCGCCCTCGACCATCTCGTCCAGGGTGACGCCGACCGCCCCGCCGATCGAGTTTTCCAGCGGCACCAGCGCCGCGTCGGCATCTGAGGCCCGGACGCTGTCCAGTGCCTCACCGACGCTGCGGGCCGGCGTCCGGGTGCCCCGCTCGGCGGCGGGGACGGTGCGCAGGGCCTGCTCGGCGAAGGTGCCCTCCGGGCCGAGGTAGACGAAGCGCGTGGGCGGTGTTCCGGGCATGTCGACCAGACTACGCACCCGGCCGAACCGCCGGAGCAGCATCGCAGGCGAGCGTACGGATCCCGACCGGCCCGGTGGCGCGGACCTCGATGGTGCACACGTCGGTGCCGGCGGTGACCAGTTCCGGGGCGGCGGGCCGACCCCGGGTGACGACTTGAAGCTCCTCGTGCCCGGTCACCTCCAGCACGGTGTACTGCCAGTCGGCGGCGCACAGCGGCCCGGTGCGGACCCGGACCCGCACGTTGTCCGGGAGCACCGACGCCCGGCCTTGCAGCAGTTGCACCACTCGCTGCCCGGTCGGACCGTTCCGGCAGGCCGTCGCGACCAGACCCGGGTCCCGGGTGGCCGACGGGGTCAGGGCCGGTGGGGCGCTCGGCACGGTGGACGGCGTGCCCGTCGGGACGCCGGTCGGGGAGGGTGCCGTCGGGGTGCTGGCGCCGGTGGGCATCCCGGCCGGGTCGCGCAGGTCGGGAGGGGCGCCGCAGCCGGCCAGCGCCCCGATGGTGAGGAGCGCCAGCAGGGCCCCGGCCACGGGCAGCGCGCGAACCGCCACGGGTGTGGTGGCGGTTGTCGCCCGGGTCGGGGGAGCCGGGTGGCGGGGCGGGGCGAACGGCACGGGCCGATCCTCGGACATCGGGAAACGTCGTCGCGGCCGGGGTGGCCGAGCCCATCGTAGGGCGAGCGGTCGGCCGGGTGAAGCTCAGCCGAGGACGCGGTGCCCGGCGCGCTCCAGGGCGGCCGTGGCCTCGATCAACCGGACGGTTGGCACCAGCACGTAGTCGGTGTCGAAGGTGGAGAACGTGACGACGCTGACCCGGGCCGCGGCGAGCGGGTCGACGAGCGCCGCCAGTGTGCCTGTGCCGTCCACGCCCGTCGGACCGACGACGCGCAGGCAACGCCAGGTGGTCTCCACCACGG
Source organism: Micromonospora sp. NBC_00617 (assembly GCF_045161355.1). Taxonomy (NCBI): domain Bacteria; kingdom Bacillati; phylum Actinomycetota; class Actinomycetes; order Micromonosporales; family Micromonosporaceae; genus Micromonospora; species Micromonospora sp. NBC_00617. The sequence continues at coordinate 5,944,182 of NZ_CP107751.1, forward strand.
CCTTCGCGGGCACCCGGTCGGTCGGGCAGATCACCGAGATCCCGTCGGCGGTCCAGCTCACCGTGACCACGTCGGCGCGGCCCAGCTCACTCGACAGTGCGTCCGGCATGGCGGTGCCGGCACGCAACCGGCACACGGCGTACTCCCCCGGCAGCAGAGCGATATCGAGCATGAGGGCACCTTACGGCGTGGGTGTGGGCCCATCCCGCCATCGCCGCGTGCGGCGAACGACACATTGCGCCGCAGGTCAGGTGGCGAAGGACACATTGCGCTGCAGGTCAGACCTCGGAGAAGAAGGTGAGCGAGCCGGCCACGGCGCCGTCGGTGAGCACCGGGGTGGAGATCGCGTCGACCGTCGCGTCGGAGCTGTCCGCCGAGGTGGCCTGCACCCGCAGCAGCCCACGGGCAAGGCGGCCGGAGGAGAGCGCCAGCAGGGGCGGGATCTTGTCGATCTCGGCCTCGGTCAGCTCGCCCCGGTTGGCGGTGAAATCCAGCAGGCGCAGCCCGCCGTCGAGCAGCGGTCGCCCGATCAGGCCGGCCGGGTCGCCCAGACAGAGCAGCTCACAGCCGGCGGTGGAGATGGCCACGACCCGGGTGTCGGCGTCGATCAGCAGGCAGGGCTCATCGGCCCGGCCGACCGTCGACGACCACTGACCGACGTTGTCGGACTCCAGCTCTGTCGAGGTCCGCGCCGACGGCACGAACACTTCCGAGAGCGAGAGTTCGACGTGGGCCACCGCGCCTCCTATGTCCACCGACGGACTGTCCACGCTAGCCGGTCGCCGACGGAATCACCGAGCGCACCAGGTCACCGATCCGCACAGCTCGAACCGGTGCGGCCGGCGACGGCGCGGGGAGCCGGTGGGGTAGGTGGGGGACCGGGGCCGCGTGGCGTCGCCGGTGACGTTACCGGCGGTGGGCCGGCTTGTCAGCGGCCGTTCGGCCCTCGTCGTACCACCGGTAGTCGGCCGATGGACGATACGTGCCGTTCAGCCAGGTGCTCGGGTGCTGTGCCACCCGGGACAGTTTCTCGGCCGTGGCCGGGCTGATCCGGCTGCCACCGGCCACGAGGAGCCGATCCAGCTCCCGGTGGGTGGCCATCAGGCAGTCCTTCGGAAGGCCGTAGACGCTGATCACGCCGGAGCCCACGAAGGTCAGCACCGGTGTCACCGGGATGGTCAGCCCCACCGCGTCGGAGAGGGCCTTGCTGGCCCGCCTGGCGTCCCGCCGGGCCTCGGTGACGTACGGAGGCCGCTTGCCGTTGATCTGCACGACGTCCCCGGCGACGAGCACCCGGGCCCGGCCGTGGTCGGCGATGGTCACCGCGAACAGGCCGCTCGGCCCGATGGCGAGGAACCCGGCGCGGTCGTCCTGGGTGCGGTCGAGCAGGACGTCCGCCACGTCGGTGCGGGGCCACTCGATGACGTGCCAGGCCGGCCCGAGATGGTCGAGCTGGCCGAGAGCTCGTGCTCCGGCCGCCTCCAGTCGACGGGCTCCCCGCTCGGCACGGCGGCGGCGGGCCCATTCGAGCGGTGTCGGACGGACCGGCTCCAGAGCCCCGGGCGACTCGACGCGGGGGTGGGGCACCGCGATGGGCGGCAGTGCCCTGGCGGTCGGTACGGCTCGTCGTGCGGGAAAGACAGTCATCGTCGTCGACCTCCGGCAAAAGGTCCCTCGAAGTTATGTCCTCACTACCCTACGTCGCCACTCCCGGTGTTCGGCAAGCCGGAGCGCCGGAGTGACTGTGGATGAATGCCATATTCATCCACAGTTCTTTTCTCGGATGCCGCCAAACCCTGCCCTACGCTGCGGGGGTGACCCACTACGTCGACAGTGAAGTCGGCCGGCTCGGCACCGTGCTGCTGCACCGGCCCGGCCCAGAACTGGCCCGGCTCACCCCTCGCAACAACGACTCGCTCCTGTTCGACGCGATCCCCTGGGTCGGCCGCGCCCAGGAGGAGCACGACGCGTTCGCCGCCGCGCTGCGCGAGCGCGGGGTCGAGGTGCTCTACCTGGCCACCCTGCTGGCCGAGACGCTGGCCGTCGACGACGCCCGCGCCGAGTTGACCGAGGAGGTGCTGCGCTCCCGTCGCCTCGGCGACACGCTCCGCGCCCGGGTCGCCGACCACCTCGCCTATCTGGATCCGGTCGCGTTGGCCGACGTGCTCACCGCCGGGCTCGCCCACGAGGAACTGCGGATCAGCTCGGAGCGGCCGGGCGGTCTGGTATACACCCTGATGGACCGGCACGACTTCGTCATCGACCCGCTGCCGAACCTGCTGTTCACCCGGGACTCGTCGCTGTGGATCGGCGACCGGGTCGGCGTCACCAGCCTGGCCATGCCGGCCCGCCGCCGGGAGACCACCCTGACCGACGCCATCTACCGCCACCATCCGCGCTTCGCCGGCACCGAGTTCGTCTACCGCCCCAATCTGGAGCACCTGGAGGGCGGGGACGTCCTGCTGCTCGCACCCGGCGTCCTGGCGGTCGGGGTGGGCGAGCGGACCACACCGGCCGGCGCCGAACGCCTCGGTCGGCAGGTCTTCGCCGCCCGGCTGGCCCACACCATCCTGGTGGTGCCGATCGCGCAGGAGCGCGCCACCATGCACCTGGACACCGTGTGCACGATGGTCGACGCCGACGCGGTGCTGATGTATCCGAACATCGCCAGCACGCTCTCGGCGTACACCGTGATCGCCGGCGCGGACGGCGAGGACCCGCGCGTGGACGGCCCGGCGCCCTTCCTGCGGGCCGCCGCCGACGCGATGGACCTGGACCAGCTCCGGGTCATCGACACCGGCCTGGACCCGGTCACCGCGGAACGCGAGCAGTGGGACGACGGCAACAACACCCTTGCCCTGGCACCCCGGCTCTGCGTCGGCTATGAGCGCAACACCGAGACCAACGCGCAGTTGGAGCGGGCCGGCATCGAGGTCATCCCGATCGCCAGCTCGGAGCTGGGGTCCGGTCGAGGCGGCCCGCGCTGCATGTCCTGCCCGATCGTCCGCGACCCGCTGAAGGAAGGGCCCCTTATTAACGCCTGATGCATAACAAGGGGCCCCTCCTAACAGTCAACGCAGGGTGAGCTGGCGGCCGAGCAGCCCCTGGCGGGCACGGCGGCCGGCGGCGTCCAGCGGTTCGGTGGCGGCGAGCGCCTCCGCGTACCGCTTGCTGAACTGCGCGACCGGGTCCTCCCAGTCGGTCGCCGGCGCCTGCTCCGGCAGGTCCCACACCGGCGCCAGCCGGCCGTGCGCGCGGAACATCCCGGCGAACTTGGTCTGCTCGCCGAGCGTCAGCGTGCCGGCCGCGCCGAGGCGGGCCAGCGCGTCCAGGGCGGCGTCCTCGTCGTCCGGCAGCACCCAGCGCACGTGTGCCTTCTCCGGGACCTGGCACCAGTACGCGGCCTTCGCGGCGGTCATCCGCACGGTCGGGTAGATGGCGGCGTTCGCCCGCTCCAGCGACGCCTGGACGCTCGGGTCGTCGGCCGCGCCGGGGTCGAGCCAGAACTCGAACCCGTCGTGCATGGTGATCTCCAGCGGGCCGTCCGCCAGGATGTCCTGCAGACGCGGCCCGGGACCGGGCAGCGGTGGTACGGACACCTGGCCGCCCGGCTCGGCCCGCAGCGCGCAGAGCAGCGCCTCGGCGAGGTCCCGGGAGACGTCACCGGACTGCTGGTGACGTTGCAGACCGATGAGCACCTGGCCGTCCGGCTTGCTCACTGCCGGCGCGGCCATCGGCAGCACCGTGGCCAGCGTGACCGACCGGTCCCCGAATTCCTCGACGAGGGCCGGCGCCAGCCGCAGCGGCGCGGACGCGGCGGGCACCAACTCGCGCAGCGCGATCCATTCGGGCTCGTCGACCAGCCCATCGAACGGACGCGGCACGAAGACGTCCCGCACCTTGTCTCGGCGGGGGGCGGTGTCGACGGCGGGGCGCTGGCTCTTTCGACGCTTACTCACGGCGTCACAGCCTAGTGCAGTGCCGCGTCGGTTCTTCGGGGGTTGGAGCGGACCGGGTCGGCGGAGCAGGCGGACCTGGCAGAGCAGCGTGCCCTTGAAGGGGTGGGCCCGCCCGTAATAAGGTCAGCTCCCTTATCGACGGATTCGCATGGAGTGCCGGTGTCGCGCAAGACCGGGAAGCCCTCGTACGTGCGTCAGGCCCAGGCGGAGCAGACCCGCCGGATACCGCTGACCGTCGTCATCGTGCTCGTCGTCGCGGCCGTGCTCGCCGGTGGCCTCAGCGGCTTCCTCATCGGCCGGCCCGACAGCACCACCCGTGCGGTCGACGAGTTGCGGGCACAGGAGGCCGTGCGCGACAAGCAGCAGATTCAGGAGCTGACCGCCGTCGTCGGCGATTCGCAGAAGGCGCTCGACACCCTGCTGACCGCGTTCGACGGGGCACTGGAGAAGGGCCAGCCCGCCGACGCCGCCACGGTCCAGGGCTGGCAGACGACGATCACACAACTCGTCGCCAAGCACGCCGAGAGGCCGTCCGGGACGACCGCGACCAATGTGGCCCGCGGCGCATTCCGTGGCGCGATCAACGACTTCGCGGTCACCGTCGACCTGTTCGCCGCCGCGCAGGCCGGCCCGGAGGCGCAGCGCCCTCGCCTGATCGAGATCGTGAAGCGCTCCCGGACCGCCGCCGCGGCCGCGTGGTCGGTGGCGGCGGACCAACTGGACCAGATCAACGTCGACGCCGGCCTCGGGCACCAGCACGTCTACCTCACCGGTCAGAGCGGCGGCGAGGGCCACACCGACTGATCGGTGCCGCGCACGTCCCGGGCCGCTAGGACGAGCCGACTCTCTCGGCGCCGGCCGAGACCGTCTGCATGAAAGCGACGTAGCCCTCCTCCAACGTCGGCGCGACCGGTGTCGCCTCCGGGTCGGGGCGGCTCGGGCTCACCAACCGGTAATGGGTGCCGTCGGCACGGCCCACCGCCGAGACCACCACGCCTCCGGTCGGTGCCGGCCCCGATGTCGTGACCTCCCACGTCGCACCCTCGGCGTGCCGGACCAGATCGGTCACCGGCCCGGTGAACATCACCCGTCCGCCGGCCATGACCGCCGTTTCCCGGCAGGTCTGCGCCACGTCCTCGACCACGTGCGTGCTCAGGATGACGGTGCGATGTCCGGCCAGCGACGCGAGCACCGTGCGGAAACGGATCCGCTCCTCGGGGTCGAGCCCCGCGGTCGGCTCGTCGACGACCACGATCGACGGGTCACCGAGCAGCGCCTGCGCGATCCCGACCCGACGGCGCATCCCACCCGAGAACCCTTTCAGCTTGCGTCGGCCCACATCGGAGAGCCCGACCATCTCCAGCAGCTCACCGATCTGGCGGGTCCGCGCCGGTTTGTCGTCGAGCCCCTTGAGGAGCCCGACGTAGTCCAGGAACTCCACCGGTGTCAGGTCCGGGTAGAGCCCGACGTCCTGCGGCAGGTAACCCAGCCGCCGCTGTACCGCCATTCGCCCTTCGCGGGTGCTCAGATCGTTGCCGCCGACGATGGCCAGTCCACTGGTCGGTGGCAGGACACCGGCGATGATGCGCATGAGCGTCGTCTTGCCCGCGCCGTTCGCGCCAAGCAGCCCGAACATGCCGCCGGGAATCTCCAGGTCCACCCCGCGCAACGCCTCGACCTTGCCGAACCTGCGCCGCAGGTCACTGATCTTCAGATCCACGTCAAAACCTTTCAAGCAGAGGGGGTACGGGCGTCAGCCGGCGACCCGGCGGCGGGCCAGCAGTGGCCCGCTCGCCGCGAGGGGAACGAGCGCGACGAGGAGGAGAAGGGCGATGCTGAGCGCGGCTGTCGCACCGGTCACGTCGGGCCGCAGGAAGCCGAGCCAGCCGTCGGCGCCGGCCCAGAGCATCCGGTCGCCGGTCAGCCAACTTGCCGGGTAGTCGCCGATCGGTGCGATCAACGAGCCGGTCAGCGACGGAAGGAAGTTCGTCGGAAGCATGTTGCCCCAGAACCAATAGCCGACGAACAGCACCCGGAACAGCGGCGCGGTCACCACCAGTGGTGCCACCAGTGCGAACGCGGCGATGAACGCCAGGCCGGGAAGCATCACCAGCGCGAACGCGATCGGCGCCCAGAGCAGCAGGGCCGGGTCGTGGCGGCCCGTCGCGAGTTCGAAGACCGCGGCGGCCATCATGATCGTGAGGCCCGGTACGGCGGTGGCGGCGACGCTGCCGACATAGCGGCGCAGCACCCGCGCGCCCGGGCCGACGGGGAGGCTGTCGAGCAGCCCCACGATCCCCAACCGCCGGTCGCGGACGAGTCGGTCGGCCAGTACCGTCCCGAACCCGATCGGCAGCAGGATCGAGAACAGGAACGCCCAGGTGCCCATGACCGCTCGGGCCGGCAGATCGTCCGGAAGCGAGCTCGGGCCCCGGTTGCCCTGTAGGAGCGGCATGATGACGGCCAGGATCGCGGTGGTGATCCACAGCGACCGTTTGCGGATCTGCATCAGGAACTCGTAGCGGATCATGCTTCCTCCTCGGTCAGGAGCCGGTCGGGGCGGCGCAGCAGCGTCGCGGCGGCGGCCACCAGCACCACGCCGACGACGGCGAGCAGCGTCCGGTCCAGGGCCCACCCGTCGGTGACTCCCACCCGGGTCGTCTGGAACAACAGGAACGGCCGGGCCCATTCGAGCGCCCCGATCGTGCTGGCGTAGATCTGCTGGGCGAGCCACAGCGCGGCCAGACCACTCGTGGCGAGCACGACGCTGCGGGTCAGTACGGCGATGAACACGCCGAGGCCGACCAGCGCGATCGTCGGTGGCGCCCAGACCAGCGGTGAGGCGACGAAACGGGGCCCGGACCAACAACCGGCGGCGAGGACGCCGACGGAGAAGACGACGCACACGGCGAACCCCGCCCCGAGCAGCGAGCCGACCCGCCGGCCCAGCGTCGCCACGTAGTTCGCCGGCAGCGACAGTTGCAGCTCACGGCTGCGGTCACCGGCGATCGCCGTCACGGCCGCCATCGCCACGGCAAGCGGCACGATGGCCTCGAGCCCGGTGAGGAGCAGATCCCGCACCTGCTGCCGGCCGGCGCCGCTCCCGACGGCCAGCGCCGTCATGGCCAGCGTCGCCACCAGCGCGCCCAACGGGGCAACCCACGCCGCCCACCCGGCCCAGCGGAAGTCATGCCGCCACAACTCGCTGCGAGCCTGGCGGCTCATCGGAGGTCTCCGTTGTCGGAGCGTCTGAACTTTCACGTCACTGGGTACCGCGCCGGCCGGAAAGGTTCAGACCGATCCGGGGATTCGGCGGGGCGCGACGAAGACGGTGACGGCGACGACCGCGACGGCGCCGGCGAACACGGCCGTCCCCGGTGCCCACATGTGGTCGGTCACCGCGGAGACCCAGCGGTCCGCGAGGCCGATTCCGGTGACATTCCGCAGCACCCACAGACCCATGGCGAAGCCGAACCCAACCGCCGGCCGCCACAGCACCGACAGGGCGAAACTCAGCGCGCACAGGGGGACCAGCGGGCCGAGCCACGCGAACAGCAGCTCAGGCACACCGGAGGCGGCGCCGCCGCTACCGGTGCGGTCGAGCGCGGCGAGGCCGAGAGTGGTCAGCACCCCGCCGGCCGTGACGGTGGCCATCACGACGGTGAGTCGGCCGAGGAGGACCGCCCGGCGGGAGGTCAGCGTGGCGCGGAGAATCTCGTCGGCTGGTCCGGTGCCGCAGGACGCCGCGACGAGGAACGCGGCGGCGAGTGGGACCACGGACCCGAGAACACCGCGGGACTGTTCGGCCGGCACGAACGCGGCGAGTAGGGCCCCGGCGACCAGTGCGACGGCCGAGACCGCCCACACCTGCCACGTCACCAGGCGCCACTGGTGGGCGAGGATGCCGGCCGCCCGCCGCAACGGCGCCGCGCCGAGGCTTCCCTCGTACCGTGGAATGGGTGGTTTGATCCTGCGCCTGATTCGGTCGAACAGTGCCGGTGTCGGCGGCGCGACCTGCGCCGCCGCGCTCTGGACGCCCTCGGCGAGCCGGCTCCACACCAGGGCGTCGTCGCGGCAGGTCGCACAGACGTCCAGGTGGGCACGGACCGGTTCGGCCGCACCCTCGGCGAGGGTGCCGGCGACATAGGCCGACAGGGAATCGGTGGGGTGGATCATCCCGCTGTCCTCTCGACCTCTGCCGGCAACGCCCTGGCCAGCACGGCACGGGCGTGGAAGAGCCGGCTCTTGACGGTGCCGAGTGGCACACCGAGCACCTCGGCGATATCGGTCTGCGACAGGCGTGCCCCGAACGCGAGGTCGAGCACCTCGCGATGCTGGACCGACAACGTCACCAGCGCACCCGCGACCGCAGCGGCGTCGGCCCGCGCGATCACGACCGCCTCCGGCGACGGATCGGTGCTCGGCACGCCCTCGGCCCACTCGGCGGGCGCCGTCTGGGGCTGGCGGCCACGGAGCCGCTTGAGTGCCTGACGGCGGCAGATCCCGAACAGCCAGGTGCGCACCGCTGACCGGTGCTCGAAGCGGTCAGCACCACGCCACACCGCGACGAAGGTGTCCTGCAACGTCTCCTCGGCCAACCCGCGCTCGCCGAGACCGGGCCGCGCCGTACTCAGCCCGCCGGCACCAGATCCGGTAGGTGTGTCGGCGCCGGGTCGAACTCGGCCCAGACGCGCTGGCCCATGCCGTCCCGCTCGACACCCCAGCGGGTGGCCAGACCGGCCACGATGTGCAGCCCTCGCCCGTCCGCGGCGTCGGTGCTGGCCGTCCGGAGCCGGGGCCCGGTGCTCGCGCCGCCGTCGGTGACCCCCAACTGGATCACTGCGCCCTCCGCCGAGGGTCGCAACCGCCAGGCCACCCGGACCACTCCGCCGGGCAGCGGTCGGGCGTGCCGCACCGCGTTGCCCACCAGCTCCGCGAGCACCGCGATCAGATCCGCCAAGAGCGTCGGGGGTACGACGTCCGCCAGCTCACCCGCGAGCCGGTGCCGGGCCAGCCGTGCCCCGGCCGGGTGGTGGGGAACCACCACGCACCACGCCCGATCCCTCGCTGCCGCTGCCACCGTCGCCTCCACGTCGCGTCACCGTCGGTCAACCGCGCGGTAGCCGCACCTCTGCGACCGTACCGCCGTCGGTCCTCGGACGTAGGGATACCCATCCATTCTGTTGTTCAACGATCCGGCGGACCAGATAGAGGCCGAGCCCCGCTCCCGGGTAGCCGCGCCGGTCGCCGGACTCGCCCTGCCAGAACCGGTCGAACGCCCGCTCCACGTGCTCCGGCCGGATGCCGATGCCCCGGTCCTTGACCCGGAACGCGACCAACTGGCCGTCCACCCCGGCGGTGATCTCGATGGGGGAGCCCGGCGGCGAGTACTTGCCGGCGTTGGTCGCCAGCTCGGTCAGCACGGTGGTCAGGCTGGGCCGGTGGCCGAGCGCCTTGGGCAGGTCGGCCGGGAGGCGCAGCGTCAGCCGGTGCCGCAGCTCCGCCGGCAGGTCCACGATGGTGGCGCGCAACGCCTCACCGAGGTCGAACGGGGTCGGTGGGTCGTCCCCCGGCCCCGCCTCGGCCGCCGAGGAGAGCAGCCGGTCGACCAGCCGGGCCAACTCGTTGGCGCGCTGCCCGATCACTCGGGCGGCCTGTCGCCGGTCGCCCTCGGTCAGCGACTCCCAGTGGTCGGTGAGGGTGTCCGCGTACCCCTTGATGACGGTGACCGGCGTGCGCAGCTCGTGGCTGGTGACCGCGACGAACAGCTCCCGGTCGTGATCGCGGCGCTGCTGGTCGGTGATGTCGCGGAAGGTGACCACCCGCAGCGCGCCCGGGCCGGGCAGGTCGCCGGAGGTGATGCGCAGCCAGCGCCCGTCCGGCAACCGGTGGTCGCGGACCTGGCCGGAGGGCGGCATCGGGAACGGCAGCGGGCCGCTCAACGCCTGCTCCGCTGTCCGGCCGGTGACCTGGGCGGCGGCCGGGTTCCAGAGCCGGACGTGGCCGTCCCGGTCGACCACCGCCAGCCCGTCGGCGAGTGCCGCCACCACCGGCCCGTCGCCGTGCACCGGCAGCCCGCTCTGGTCGCCGTACATGTGCGCGATGCACGAGGCGAGGTAGGCGAGCACCCCCTGCTGCTCGGCGCCCGGCTCGTCGTCGCCCGGGTAGAGGGCGTGCAGGCTGCCGACGGTGTGACCGCCGATCTCGGCCCGGGACACCACCATCCGGCGCAACCCGCTGCCGGCCAGCTCAGCGGCGAGCTTGCCGTTGAGCTCGGCCACCCGGACCTGGCTCACCCGTGGCCCGGAGAGCAGGCAGACGGTGTCCGGGTCGTCCACCGCGAGCGGTCGGCCGAGCGTCCACTCCGCCGCGCCGGTCGCCGCGATCACCCGGCCACCGGTCGGGCCGAACTCGACGAACGCCATTCCGGTCGCGCCGAGCGCTGGTTGGGTCACCCGGAGAAGCTGGGTGAGGACCGGTAGGCCCGCGTCTCCAGCATTGATCGACTCGATGGCGACGGTGTGGCCGGCGAGAAGAGCGGGGAAATCGATACGCTCCGGCATGTGCCGAGTCTGCCCCGCCGGCCCGGCTTTCGGCACCCCCGGTTGCCGCGTAGGCGTAGGTGTAGGCGCTGCCGGCGGTCGGCACGCTGGACGGCCAGCTCGGCGTCGAGGCCCGTTCAGCGGTCCCGGCGGGCCAGGACGTGTGCCGGTCGGTCGGTGATGATCCCGTCCACCTCCTCGGCCAGCACCAGCTCCAGGTCGGCCGGCTCGTTGACCGTCCAGACGTACACCTGGTTGCCGGCGGCGCGCAGCGCGGGCAGCAGGCGTGGTCGGGCCCGGACCAGACCGATGCCCGGCCCGGCGATGCGGGTGCCGAACGGCAGCCGGCCCAGCCGCAGCCAGGGCGGCAGCACCTCCAGCAACAGCACCGTGGGCAGCGCGGGGGCCAGCTCCCGGACCCGTCGTACCGCCAGCGGGGAGAACGACATGACGGTGACCTGGACCGGGTCGTCCGGCGCCGGGTCGGCCAGCCCGTACCGCCGCAGCAGGTCGACCAGCCGCCGCTCCACGTTCGAGCCGTAGCGGGACGGGTGTTTCGTCTCCACCAGCAGCCGGACCGGCCGCCCGGCGGCGAGCACCGCGTCGAGCAGTCGGGCCAGCGTCAACAGCCGGGTGTGCGACTCGTCCGGTGGCAGGTCACCGCTCGGCGCGCTGCCCGGATGCCAGGACCCGAAGTCCAGCGCGTCCAGTTCGGCGAGGGTGCGCGCGCTGACCAGACCGCGGCCGTTGCTGGTGCGGTCCAGTCGCCGGTCGTGTACGCAGACCAGATGCCCGTCCCGGGTCAGCCGGACGTCGCACTCCAGCCCGTCGGCACCCTCGTCGAGGGCGCGCAGATACGCGGCGAGGGTGTGCTCCGGAAGGTCGTACGAGGCGCCGCGGTGCGCGAAGACCAGAGGCCCGCCCATCCCGGCCGCCTCAGATGACCTGGCCGGGCTGCCCGTTCACGTCGACCACCGGACGGCCGACCGCTGCCCACTGGCGCATCCCGCCGTCGGCGTTTCGCACCTGCTCCCAGCCGTTGTTGACCAGGTAGGCGACGACCTGGGCGGAACGTCCACCGGAGCGGCAGATGACGGCCACGTCCCGGTCGGTGGGCACCTCGGCCAGCCGCGCCGGCAGCTCCATCATCGGCAGGTGGTGGGCGGTGGGCGCGTGGCCGGCCGCCCATTCGTCGGCCTCCCGCACGTCGAGCAGGTAGGTGTCGTCGGCGATCTCGGTCACGGGCACGGTGGGAACCTGGGGTCCGAACACAGGAAGCAACACTAGATCCTCGCGGGCCGGATCGGCACCGACCCGGCCGTCGGTACGGTCACAACCGGCTCACCCAACGCGGATTGGCCTGCGTCCAGGCCGGTACGCGGGTCCCCCGGACGGCTTCGAAGAGCCCGTTGCCGCCGTTGTCGAGCACCACGTACGAGACCTGGTCGATGGTCTGCGGCGACGAGGGCACCTGGACGCCGTGCATCCCGTCGGGCGGCAGCGCGCGGAGCGCGAGGAGCAGGTCCTCCAGGGGTACGCCGTTGGTGTCGACGGTCAACGAGCCGCCGACCGCGCGGAGCACCTGGTCCAGTTTGACGGGGTCGTTGCGCAGGTCGGCGTGGTCGGCGCTGTCCAGCATCGCCCGCAGGAGCTGCTGCTGGTGGTGCTGCCGGTCGAAGTCGCCGTTGGGCAGGTCGTAGCGCTGCCGTACGTAGTCCAACGCCTGCGTCCCGTTCATCCGCTGGCAGCCGGTGGGGAAGACGTGGTTGGTGTGGATCGAGCGGACCTCGGTGTCCACGCACATCTGCACCCCGCCGAGGAGGTCGATCACTTGCCGGAAGCCGGAGAAGTCGATCAGCGCGGCGCCGTCGAAGCGGATGCCGGTGAGCCGGTTCAGGGTGACGGAGAGCAGTCGGGTGCCGGCCTGTCCACCGCCGCCGTGCTCGTACGCCGCATTGACTTTGTCTGGACCGCCGCCGAAGCCGTTCGCGGGCGGGATGGTGACCAGCAGGTCACGCGGGATGGAGATCAGGTACGCCTCCCGCCGCCCGGCGGGCACGTGCACGATGAGGATGGTGTCCGAGCGCTGGTCCGGTTCGGTGCTGCCGGCGCGTCGGTCAGTGCCGATGAGCAGGTAGTTGAGCGGCCCGTCCAGGTTGGTCCGGTCGGTGCGGGCGTCGGCGTCGAGCAGCTGCTCCTTGGTCACCGTACGGTCGTACCGGTGGGTCAGCGTCTTGAGCCCGATCAGGGCGAGCCCGGCCAGCAGGACGAGGGCCACACCGACGCCGAGCAGGAGGCGTGACCAGCGGGCGCGGCGGGGCGCGGCCGGGCGTGCCCGGCCCGCTGCGTTCCGGCCCCACCTGGACGTGATCGCCTCCCCGCAGCCGATACGTGAAACCTGCTCACGTCAGGTTACGGTCGGTAGCGGGCCGGTCGCCGGCCTTTCGCGACTTCCAGCGACACGGCCCGAAGCGAGGCCGCCTCGGGCGACGTGGCTTCGGGCGACGTGGCGGCCGTCACTTGCGGCCGGAGATCACCTCGGGGTGGGCGAAGACGAACTCGGCGAGCTTGTCCTGCTTGAGCGCCTCGAACATCTGCATCGTTTCCTCGTTCAACGCCTCGCGGTTGTTGCCGTTGCCGTTGAAGCTGCCGTTGTTGGTCTTCAACATGGTCAGCTCGTTCGCGGTGACCCCTCGCATGGTGAAGATGAAGTTCTCGATCGGCACGCCGCCGGTGTCCAGGACGAACGCCTTGCCGGCCGCCTTGATGAGCTGGTTCAGCTTGGCCGGGTTGGTCAGCATGTCGCCGTCGGTGGCCTTGCGGGCCATCGCCTTGATCAGTTGCTGCTGGTTCTGCTGACGGTCGTAGTCGCCGCCGGGCAGTCCGTAGCGCTGTCGGGCGTAGTCCAGGGCCGCCCAGCCCTCCATCTCCTGACAGCCCTTCTTGTGCACCACCGGGGTCATCCGCTTGCCGGTCTTCTTGGCGTCGGCGTTCCACATCGGCTTGCCGTCGACGAACGACATGTGCTTCGACTTGACCTCGTGACTCACGCAGATCTTGACGGTGCCGAGGGTGTCGATGACATTCTTGAAGCCACCGAAGTTGATGATCGCCGCACCGTCGAAGCTGACGCCGGTGAGCCGCTTGATGGTCTGTGCCATCAGCTGGGCGCCGCCCTCCCAGCCGCCGCCGTTGCGGGCGCCGGCCTGGAACGCGGCATTGATCTTGTCGGTGCCACCGGTGAAGCCGCTCTTCTTGAAGGGCGGGATCTGCGCCTCGGTGTCGCGGGGAATCGAGATCAGGTACGCCTGGTCGTGCGAGGCCGGGATGTGCAGGATGATGATGCTGTCCGAGCGGACGTCGTCGGCGGCCCAACGCTCCCGCGCGTCCACGCCGAGCAGCAGCATGTCGATCGGGCCGTCGAGGCTCGCGCCGCCCTCGGCGTCGGTCTTGCCGGCATCACCGAGCAGGTTGCGTTGGGCGATGTCCCCGGTCGCCTGGCCGATCAGCACCTTGGTGCCGACGATGGCCACCCCGCTGCTGAGCATCAGCACCGCACCGAAGATCACGGTCAGTCGGGCCCAGAGCGGATCCTTGCGGCGGGGCCGCTTCTTCGCCGGCCCTTTCCCGCCCGTCCGGCCGTTGCCGCCACCCGGCGGGCGACCGCCCGGGCCACCGCTCGACGGGCCGGGCTGCACCGGTATGGACGCGGCGATCCGGCCGCTCGGCGCGGCGGATCCGGCGGAGGAAGGGCGACGGCTGGCCTGAACCGGCATTCGTGCTCCAGCTCGTGATCAGGAGGGGGCGGCACCACTGTACGTACATCAATTCGACTTTGCGAGTTCATCTGGAGCCAATTGGGACGACAGGCTCCGTCAACCGGGCGATCGGCTTTACTCGATCACCGAAACGGTGAGTTCGTCTCGTGTCCGACCGACCCCCCGTGCCGCCGCCGCGCTCAGCCGCCGTCGTTGCTCTTCGGCGGGTTGGCCTTGACCCAGTCCGCCATGGTGTCCGCCGACATGGCCTGGTACATCGCCAGCGCCTTCTCCCGGTCGGACACCACGACCGACTCGCCGTTGATGGTGTCGCTGCCCGAGTTCGGGCTGGTCAGGAACGTGAGGTTCTGCCCGCGCAGGTTGCGGAACTGCACCGCCATGTCCGTCACCGAGAAGCCCTGGTCGACGGTCACCGCGGCGGTCACCGACTTGAGGAAGTCGTTGAGCTTCTTCGGGTTCGCCAGGGTGCCGGTGCTCGCCGCCTTGTCCATCAGCGCCCGCAGGAACTCCTGCTGGTGCCGCATCCGGGCGAAGTCGCCGTCCGGGAACTGCTTGCGCTGCCGGATCCAGTCCAGCGCCTCCGCGCCGTCCATGTGGTTGGTGCCCTTGGTGAACGTCCGGTACGGCTTGTGGATCGAGGTGATCGTCCGCTCCACCTTCAGGTCCACCCCGCCGAGGGCGTCGGTGACCTCCTTGAACCCGCCGAAGTCGATCGCCATCACGTGGTCGATCCGGACGTCGGTGAAGCACTCCACGGTGCGGACCGCCAGCGGCAGGCCACCGAACGCGAACGCCGCGTTGATCTTCGCGCGCTGGCCGGAGCCGCAGTCCGCTCCGGCGTTCTGCGGGATCGGCACGTACAGGTCACGCGGGATGGAGACCAGGTACGCCGACTGGTGGTCGGCCGGGATGTGCATGACGATGACCGTGTCGGCCCGCCACTGGCTCTTGGTGTCGACCGGCGCGTCCGGGTCCCGGGAGTCGCTGCCGACCAGCAGGATGTTCAACGCGCCGTCGACGGGCTTCGCCGGCCGACCACCGGTGATCTCCGCGAACGGGTCGGTGCGGGCCAGATCGTTGTTGAGGTTGCGCGCGTACAGCCAGGTGCCCAGGCCGCCGACCAGCGCCAACACCAGCACCGCGATCCCGGCCACCAGGCCGATCCGTCCCCAGCGCGGCCGGGGGCCACGCCGTCCCGGCCCGCCGGCGCCACCGGGCCCGCCAGGTCCCGTCGGCCCCGTCGGGCCGCCCGGGCCGGGCTGCTGCTCGTCGTACGACGGGTACCAGCGCGCCTCGGCGGGACGCGCGCGTCCGGAGGCGCCACGGTCGGGGCCGGGCACCGAAGCGCGCCCGGCGCTGCGGTGCAGGTGCGGGTGAGGAACGCCGGCAGGGGTCGCTGACATGTAACTCAGGGTACGTAGCGGAAGCCACTACCGCCCTCAGGCGACACTCAGCGATCGGTGCTCCGCGGTTGACCTGGTTACCCTAGCCGCGCCCGAAAATACTCGATCGTGCGTCGCAGGCCGTCTTCGGGCGTCACGGTCGGCTCGTATCCGAGCAGTTCACGGGCGAGGGTCAGATCGGGGCGGCGCATCTCCGGGTCGTCCGAGCTGCGGGTGATGTACGTCACCTGCGAGCTGCTGTCGGAGAGTGACACGATCAACTCGGCGAGTTGACGCATGGACATCTCGTGCTCGGTGCCGCAGTTGACCGGGCCGGTCTCGGTCGAGTCGAGCAGCAGCAGGATGCCCCGCACCAGGTCCTCGACGAAGCAGATCGACCGGGTCTGGTTGCCGGTGCCGTGCACGGTGATCGGCTCGCCGCGCAGCGCCTGGGAGATGAAGGTGGGGATGGCCCGGCCGTCGTCCGGGCGCATCCGCGGGCCGTACGTGTTGAAGATCCGGACGATCGCCGCGTCCAGCCCGCGGTAGCGGTGGTACGCCATCGTGGCCGCCTCGGAGAAGCGCTTCGCCTCGTCGTAGACGCTGCGGACGCCGATGGGGTTGACGTTGCCCCAGTAGGTCTCGCGCTGCGGGTGCTCCTTCGGGTCCCCGTACGCCTCGGAGGTGGAGGCCATCAGGAACCGGGCGCCGTCGGCGACCGCGCGCTCCAGCAGGTGCAGGGTGCCCACCGAGCCGACCCGGAGGATCTCCACCGGCAGTTGCGCGAAGTCGGTGGGGCTGGCCGGCGAGGCCATGTGCAGGATCGCGTCGAACCGCTCGGCCAGGGCCGGGTGGTGCGTCGGCAGGCCGTCGGAGAGGTCCGCCTCGACCAGGGTGAAGGTTGGCCGGTCGAGCAGGTGGGCGACGTTCTCCTTGGAGCCGGTGACGAAGTTGTCCAGCGCCACCACCGTGCAGCCCCGGGCGATCAGGGAGTCGACCAGGTGCGACGGGACGAAACCGGCGCCGCCGGTGACGAGAACGCGGTGACCGGACCCGAAGCGCTCAGCAACCTTCATGCCGGTCAGCCTACCGACCCCCGGAATTAAGGAAGGGCCCCCTGTTAACGCCTGACGTTGTACAGGGGGCCCTTCTTAACAAGGTGTCGCGGTCAGTGGGCGCCGGCGCCGGTGAGGGCGCGGACCTCCAGCTCCGCGTACTTGTCCTCGTCGTGCTCCTTCGAGACCAGGGTGCCGATCCACCCGCACAGGAAGCCGAACGGGATGGACAGGATGCCCGGGTTGGACAGCGGGAACCACTGCCAGTCGTGGTCCGGGAACATCGACGTCGCCGCGCCCGAGACCACCGGTGAGAAGAACACCAGCACCACGGCCGAGAGCAGGCCGCCGTAGATCGCCCAGACCGCGCCGGAGGTGTTGAACCGCCGCCAGAACAGGCTGTAGAGGATCGCCGGCAGGTTGCCCGAGGCGGCGACCGCGAAGGCCAGAGCCACGAGGAACGCCACGTTGAGGTTCTGCGCGTAGATCGACAGGAGGATGGAGATCGCGCCGATCACCAGGGCGGAGATCCGGGCGACCCGTACCTCCTGGCGCTCCGACGTCTCACCCTTTCTCAGGACGTTCGCGTAGAAGTCGTGCGCCAGGCTGGACGAGGAGGCCAGGGTCAACCCGGCGACCACCGCCAGGATGGTGGCGAAGGCGACCGCCGCGATGATCGCCAGCAGGGCCGCTCCGCCCAGGTCGCCGCCGAAGAACTCCAGGCCGAGCGCCTCGGCCAACTGTGGTGCGGCCGTGTTGCCGGCCTTGTCCTGCGCGGTGATCGCCTCGCCACCCACCATTGCCGCCGCGCCGAAGCCGAGGGCCAGGGTGAGCAGGTAGAAGGTGCCGATGATGCCGATGGCCCAGAGCACGCTCTTGCGGGCCGCCTTGGCGGTCGGCACGGTGTAGAAGCGGATCAGGATGTGCGGCAGACCGGCCGTGCCGAGCACCAGGGCGATGCCGAGCGAGAGCAGGTCCATCTTGTTGTAGAACGTCTGCGTCGCGTTCCCGGCGACCTCCACGCCGTAGCGCAGGCCCGGTTCCAGGAGGCGGTCGCCCTTGCCGGAGGACGCGGCGGCGGCGCCGAGCAGCTCCGACAGGTTGAAGTGGTACTTGGCCAGCACCAGCACGGTCATCAGCAGCGCGCCGGTCATCAGCAGGAACGCCTTGACGATCTGCACGTACGTGGTGCCCTTCATGCCACCCACGGTCACGTAGATGATCATCAGGGCGCCGACCATGATGATGGTCGCGACCTTGGCGGTGGCCGCGTCCATGCCGAGGAAGGTCGTTCCCGGCTTGATGCCGAGCAGCAGCGCCACCAGCGCGCCGGCGCCCACCATCTGGGCCAGCAGGTAGAAGATCGACACCGTGATGGTGGAGACCGCCGCCGCCGTCCGCACCGGGCGCTGCCGCATCCGGAAGGCCAGCACGTCGGCCATCGTGTACCGGCCGGAGTTGCGCAGCAGTTCCGCGACCAGCAGGAGCGCCACCAGCCACGCGACCAGGAAGCCGATCGAGTAGAGGAAGCCGTCGTAGCCGTAGAGGGCGATGAGGCCGGCGATGCCGAGGAACGAGGCGGCGGACATGTAGTCGCCGCCGATCGCCATGCCGTTCTGGAAACCGGAGAAGGAACGACCGCCCGCGTAGAAGTCGGTCGCGGTCTTGGTCTGCCGGCTGGCCCAGATGGTGATGCCCAGGGTCACCGCCACGAAGACCAGGAACAGCGTGATCGTCAGGTTGCGGGCCGTGTGGTTGGGGGCCTCGGCCGCGAGGATCAGGTCAGCCGCGTGGACCGTTCTCATGGGTCACCTCCCCGATCTCGGCACGGATCCGGTCGGCGACCGGGTCGATCTTCCGGTCCGCGTACCGGGAGTAGAGCCAGGCGATCACGAACGTGGAGACGAACTGGAGCAGGCCGAAGACCAGCGCGACATTGATGTTGCTGCCGAACAGCCTCGTGCCCATGAAGTCCCGGGCGTAGGCGCAGAGAATGACGTAGAGCGCGTACCACAGGAAGAACGCGACGGTCATCGGGAAGACGAAGCCGCGCAGCGCGCGCCGCAGCCCGGCGAACTCGTCCGACCGTTGCACGGCCAGATACTTGTCCGGCTCGGAAGCGGTCGGCGCGGGTGTGTCCGTGGACATCTGTGGATCACCACCTTCACAGGCGTCGGGGGTAGTTTCCGCGCACCGTAGAGAGCACGCTCCCCAACGGGGAAGGCCGAGATCGACACCGGTCGCCGAGTGCGCCGAGCGGTTGGCTGGCTGCGCCGAGTGACCCAGGTCACTCCGGTGACCGGTTGGTTCGCGGGCCGCCCAGGTCAGCCCGGCAGCTCGTGGTAGCGCCCCCGGTAGTGCAGCAGTGGCGTGGCCTCCTCGGCCAGGTCGACCACGTCGATGGTGGCCTCCACCAGCAGACCCCAGCCGTACTCCCGGGCGGTGTCCAGGCGGCAGCCCACCCAGCCGCCGGCGTCGGCCGGCACCGGTCCGTACGGCGTGTCGGTCCACGTGCCGGTGGCGAACAGCCCACCCGGGGCGGGAAAGAGGCCGGCGAACCGGTCGGCGAGCTGGCGGTGCGCCGGCCCGAGCGGCGCGACCGCGAACCGGCCCGACTCCTCGACAGCGGCCCAGAGGTCGGACTCCGCGTCGATCAACCCGAGCAGCCGATCCGGCTCCCCCTCGGCGACCAGGGTGGACGAGACGGTCAGGCCCGCCGGACCGGGCGCCGTCCAGAGGGTCACCGGCGCGGCGAGCCGGCCCCGCAGTCGGCGGACCGGCGATCGCTGCCCGGTCGGCACCGCGAACGGGTCGGTGTGGTGGATCTCGGCACCCGGCTCATGATTCACGTGAAACATTGTGCCGCCCCGGCCCCGCGCC
Organism: Micromonospora sp. NBC_00617; assembly: GCF_045161355.1. Taxonomy (NCBI): domain Bacteria; kingdom Bacillati; phylum Actinomycetota; class Actinomycetes; order Micromonosporales; family Micromonosporaceae; genus Micromonospora; species Micromonospora sp. NBC_00617. The sequence continues at coordinate 5,963,779 of NZ_CP107751.1, forward strand.
CAACCCCGTCTCCACCATCAGGGTGCCCAGGTAGACCAGCAGCGCGGTGCGGTCGTGCCGGTAGTCGCCGAGCAGCGCCAGCCGCGCCGGCTGGCACGGCCAGTGCGCGCCGCAGCCCCGACACCGCCACAGTGGCCGCATCGGCACGTGCGGCCGGCTCACCAGCGCTCCCCGGCGCCGCCGGCCGGCCTTCGCGTGGTCCCGCCGGAGGGCGATGCGCTGATGAGGGGTATGACTCCGAGTCATATTTATACCTCTGAGTCATATCGCTCGCTGTGCTGGCCGGCTTCCGGACGCGACACGCCGCGTCCCGGCCCGCGCGGGTCCGGCCGCCGCCCGCCCGCCCGGTCGTCGCCGGGGTTCGCGCCGGCTCGGCCCGGTCGCGACACGGCCACCGCCGGCCACCTCACCCACGCCGGTGGCCCGTCCGGCACGGTCGTCGGCACCACGGCCTTCCTCCTCCGGTACGACCACCGCGCCCCAATCCCCGCGAGGACGAACCCGACCATGAGCGACCCCGGACGGACAGCAAGGATCGCTCCGGTCCGACGCTCACCTTCGCTCCGGCCGCGTGGCGTGACTTCGTCGCCCAGGCCGCTCTGACCGTCCAGGCCGCTCTGACCGCCCAGGGCGTCGGCCGGAACGCCGGTTAACGACGCGGGGTGACCGTGGCCAGCAGTTCCGGCTGACGGCGGTCCAGCACGTCACCGGCCAGGTACGCGCCCAGCAGCGCCGCGCCGAGCCCGTACGCCGCGCCGACCGGGAGGGCCAGCCAGAGCCAGGCGTCGCCGAGCAGTGCGGCGGCCACCACCATCGGCACCGCGACGACCGCCGTGGTGATCATGGACAGCAGGGTGAGCAGGCCCTTCGCCACGCCCGCCCCACTGTTCATCGCGAACGGGTTGCTCGTCTCCGGCAGCGAATACGCCGCGAGCACCGAGACGAAACTGTTCACCGCCAGTCCCGCGCCGTAGGTGGCGGCCAGGCTGCCCAGCATCAGCCCGATCCAACCCGGCCGAGCAAGGAGCGCCGACAGCACCACCGCGACGACCGCCAGCATCGGCAGGACGTACAGCGAGAATGCGGTCATCCGCGCGCGCAGCTCGACCCGACCGGGCACGCCGGCCACGACGTTCGCCGCGTACGCGCTGCCGTCGAAGCCGAACTGGTTGGCCAGGGTGACCGAGGCGAGTACGCCGACGAAGAGCATCGAGATGGTGACCACGACCGGTGAGCTGTCGCCGGCAGCCGCCGTGAACCCCGCGCCGTCCTCGACCGCGAAGTCCCCACCCGTGACGTTGATCAACACGGGTACGAAGATGCCGATCACCGCGATCGTGATCAGGTTGGCCCGGCGACGGGCGTCCCGCCACCAGTAACGGGCCTCCCGGGCGACCAGCGCGCCGAACCGGTCCCGTCGGGCCCAGCCCGCGGCCCGGGGAAACAGTTGGGCGACCGCCCCACCGGTGACGCCGCGCCGCGCGGGGGCCTTGCCGGCGCTCGCCGTGCCCACCATCGCCGACTCCAGCGAGCGGGACCACCAGGCCAGCAGGGCGAGGATCGCCACCACCGTGATCAGCAGCTTGAGCGGGGCGGCCCACACCCGTCCCTGCGCCACGTCGATGCCGGCGGTCCACGGGGCCCCGAACGGCGTCCACCCGAGCACCGTCGCGGCGCCGGTCAGCCGGGTCCAGTCCGTCTCGCGCAGCGCCGCCAGGCCGAAGACCTGCAACGGCCCGAGCAGCGCGGCGGCCACCGCCAGCAGCACGGCCGCCAGGTCCCGCACCCGGCGGGACCGCAGCATACTGGCGAATGCGCTGGTCACCGCCCGGCTGGCGGCCACGCAGAGCAGCAACCCGGCGAGTACGCCAACCACGGCCACCAGACCGGCGGACCAGCCGCCCAACGTCCAGGCGGTCAGCACCAGCCCCAGCACGGCGACCGACATCGCCAGCACCGGCACGCTGACCAGCGCGGCGGCGAACAGGCCGGTCACCAGCGTGCGGCGCGGAAGCGGCAGCAGCGCGAACCGGGCCGGGTCCAGTGTCTCGTCCACGCCGAAGAAGACCAGGGGCAGCAGCAGCCAACCGAGCACCAGGAGGCCACCGCCGGCGGCCGCGACCAGCACCGCGTACCTGCCGTTGTTGGCCAGGCCCGGCGCGGCGAAGAGGAAGAAGCCGCTGGCCGCGAACCACAGCCCGACCAGCGCGCCACCGATGAACAGCGCGATCCGCCAGCCCTGACCCCGGAAGTTGTTGCCCATCACCCGCAGCTTGAGGCGCACGAAGTGCCGGGCGGAGACCGTCCGCGCCGGTCCGGCGGGCGCGGCGGCGACGTTCACCGGGAGAGCCATGACAGCTCGTCACCGGTCGCGGTGCGCCCGCCGACCACCTCGACGAAGACCTGCTCCAGCGACCGGCCGCCGCGGACGTCCGCGATCGTGCCGACCCGCTTGATGGCCCCTTGGGCGAGGATCGCCACGTGTGAGCACAGCCGCTCGACGACCTCCATCACATGACTGGAGAAGATCACCGTGCCACCGCCGGCCGCGTACCGGGTGAGGATGTCGCGGATCAGCGCCGCCGACACCGGGTCGACCGCCTCGAACGGCTCGTCCAGCACCAGCACCCGGGGGCCGTGCAGCAGCGCGCACGCCAGGCCGATCTTCTTCTTCATGCCCGCCGAGTAGTCCACCACCAGCGTCCGGCCGGCGTCGCCGAGCGCCAGCACGTCGAGCAGCTCCGCGGCCCGCTGGTCGACCACCGCCGGGTCCATCCCCCGCAACAGTCCGTGGTACGCCAGCAGCTCCGCACCGGTCAGCCGGTCGAACAGGCGCACCCCGTCGGGCATCACGCCGAGTAGCCGCTTGGCCGCGACCGGATCGCGCCACACGTCCTGGCCGAGCACCCACGCCGAACCGGCGTCCGGCCGCAACAGCCCGACCGCCATCGACAGCGTGGTGGTCTTGCCGGCGCCGTTCGGGCCGAGCAGGCCGTAGAAGGAGCCGGCCGGTACGTCCAGGTCGACGCCCGCCACCGCGATCGTGCCGTCGAACCGCTTCGCCAGGCCACGCAGCGCGAGCGCGGGGTGCTCACCAGTCATGGAGCGAACGTTATCCGCCGACCGCCAGTTCCGTCCTCCGGCGGCCGACGGACCCGCGATCATCCCCGAGGCGTAGTTCGTAGCCTTCTCTCAACTTCTGAAGTAGTGTTGATGTCGTGTCAATGCCCTTGGAATCCGTGCCGTTCTCGGAGCTGCTGCGGCAGCCGGCCGAGACGGCCGAGCGGTTGTCCCGCGCTCGTGCGGTGCGGCTGCGCCGCCGCGACGCCGCTGATCTGGTGCTGATGTCCGCCGATCGGGCGGCGGCCGAGGGTGAGGTGGTGGACCTGACCGCCCGGCTGCTCGCCAGCGTCGTGCGCCGGGATCCGACCCTGGTGCGTGAGGCGCTGCCGACCGTGTTGCCATGGGTGCGGTTCCTGCCACCCGAAGACCGCGAGCGGATGGCCAACGAATTCGTCGAGACGGCGGAGGCCGCCGCAGCGGTGGGAAATACCGCCGCCGTGTCCCAGTTGCTCGCCGAGTGGCGGCACACCGCCGAGATCCACGTGGACTCCGACCTGCACCGGGTTTTGGCCGCTCCCAGTTCCGGCGACTTCGGGGCGGTGCCCCGCCCGGCGGCAGAGTGAGCGCCAAGCGAGGCGACCGGGCAGCGCCACCACCTCGCACCGGTGGATACGTCCTGCGGTTCGCCACGAACGACGCGGCCAAGGGCTGGGAGGAATTGTGTCGCCAGGCCGCGGCCAACACCCGCGCCGCCTTCGACGCCATCGAATCCGACCCCTGCCCCTCCCCGCCGACCAGCCGGCATCACCCCCTGAAGGGCTCTCTCGCCACTGCCAGCCACCACGGGAAGACACTGCCGCAGTGGCAGTACGGGGTCACTGCCGGTGGCCGCATCTGGTACCTGCCCGACCATGACACCCGTACCTGCTGGGTCAAACACGCTGGCACGGGTCACCCCAGGGCGACCGACTGAGCATGGCCCTCGCCGCATCGCCGGAGTGGGGCTATACAGACGAGCGGGTGCCCCCACATCGCCGACCTGGAGTGGATCACCGCCCGGTGCGGTGCTCTAGAGGCGCAGCGCCTCGGGGGTGTGCAGGCGCAGCATGGTGGCGGCGACGTCGGCCGGCGCCCGTCGACGGGTCGCCATGGACACCGCGACCATCACGGTGAACGCCAGCGGCACCGTCCAGGCAGCCGGCTGCTCGGTGAGCGTGGCGGGCCAGCCCGACAGCGGCGGGCCGAGCACCGTGACCAGCACCGCCCCGATCGCCGCCCCGCCGCCGGCCAGCACACCGGCGGCGGCGCCCAGGTCGGTCAGCCCTCGCCACCAGATGCCGAGCACCAGCAGCGGGCAGAAGCTCGACGCGGCGACCGCGAAGGCCAACCCGACCACCTGGGACACGTCCAACCCGGAGATGTGCAGGGCCAGCGCCGTTGGCACACCCCCGGCGATGATGGTCGCCAGGCGGAAGCCGCGCACCGAGCCCCGGCCGAGCACGTCCGTCGAGATCACCCCGGCGACGCTGGTCAGCAGCCCCGACGAGGTGGAGAGGAAAGCCGCGAACGCTCCCGCCGCGACCAGCGCGGCGAGCAGCCGCCCGACCAGCCCGTCACCGAGGGCCGCGCCGGGCAGCAACACCACCACCGCGTCGGTCTGCCCGCTGATGAGCAGGTGCGGGGTGTAGATCCGGCCCAGCACCCCGTACAGGGTGGGCAGCAGGTAGAAGGCACCGACCAGCGCCAGGACCACCAGCGTCGTCCGCCGCGCCGCCGCGCCGTCGGGGTTGGTGTAGAAACGGACCAGCACATGCGGCAGGCCCATCGTGCCGAGGAACGTGGCCAGGATCAGGGAGTACGTCCCGAACAGGCCCCGGTCGTCGTCGCCGGCCGCGCTGGGCAGCAACCAGTCCCCCGCGTCGGTGGCCACCCCGGACACCTCCGGCACCGGGTCACCGGCGGCGAAGGACAGCTCGTCGCCGGGGCGTACCTCTCGGATGTCGCCGTCGGCCATGGTGAGGGTCGCGCGGTGCTCGACCACGACGGTGGTCGCGGCCCGGAACGTCGGCCCGTCGGGCGGCGTCACCGCCGGGCGGCCGTCGGCCTGCCACTGCAACGCCAGGAAGATCACCGGTACGGCGAGAGCTGTCAACTTGAGCCAGTACTGGAACGCCTGCACGAAGGTGATCGCCCGCATCCCGCCGAGCGCCACGTTCGCGATGACCACGGCGGCCACCAGAAGGGCGCCCACGGGGTACGGGGAGCCGGCCACCGTGGCCAGGGTGAGCCCGGCGCCCTGCAACTGCGGCACCAGGTACAGCCAACCGATGAAGATCACGAAGGCGGTGGCGAGGATGCGCAGGCGACGGGACCCCAGCCGCAGCTCGCAGAAGTCGGGCAGCGTGAACGCGCCGGAGCGGCGCAGCGGCGCGGCCACGAACAGCAGCAGGGCCAGGTAGCCGGCGGCGAACCCGACCGGATACCAGAGGACATCCACGCCGTACTTGAGGACCAGGCCGGCGACGCCGAGGAAGCTCGCGGCCGACAGGTACTCCCCGCCGATGGCGGCGGCGTTCCAGGTCGGGCTGATCGCCCGGGACGCGACCAGGAAGTCGGACGTGGTCCGCGCCAGCCGCAGCCCGTAGAAGCCGATCCCCACGGTGACCAGGGTGACCGCGACGATGGCCGGAACCACGTAGTCGTTGCCCACGTCAGCGCTCCGGCCGCTGCACCAGGTCGGTGAAGTCCTGCTCGTTGCGTTCGGCCAGCCGCACGTACGCCCAGCCCACCGCGATCAGGAACGGGAACGACACCAACCCGAGCAGCAGCCAGGGCAGATTGACGCCGGCCACGGTGGTCCGGCCGAGCGACGGTGCGATGGCGAACAGCCAGGGCAGCCCGCCCAGCCCGATGACGACCACCAGCGACAGCCGCAACGCCAGCGCGAGCTGCGCCCGGACCAGACCGCGGACCAGCGCCTCGCCGACCTGGGTCTGCTGGGCCAGCTCGGCGCGGGTCCGCTCGGAGCGGGTGTCCCGCCGGGTGATGTCGGCCAGCACGATCCGGGCGCGCCGGGGCGGCGGTACCGCAGCGCCCGACCCCACGTCAGACAGTTGCTCGGCCACCCCGGCAGTCTTGCCCGCCCAGCGCGATTGTCAAGCGTTCGCGCTCACCAGCGCACCTGAACGGCACAGTTCGTCGTGCTGCTGGTCACCTGGGTCGCGTCCAGGACGGACCGGGCCCGTTCCCGGCCGAGGTTCGTCGCCCAGAACCCGTCGTCGGGCAACTCGAAGGCGATCTCCCGAAGCGCGCACGTGCGCATCGGCTCGGGCAGCCGGGCCAGGGCCGGTACGGCGTCGGCCGACAGCCCGGAGAGGTAGGTGAGGTCGACGCGACCGGTTTCGAGGTACCGGTCGACGTTCCGGTCGGCGATCAGTCGGTCCGGGTTGACCAGGGCCAACCCCAGCAGCGCCAGCACCGCGGTGCCGATCACCAGTCGAGGCAGCCAGTCGGCCCGCAGCCGCGCCACGGCCACGCCGACCAGGACGAAGAGCACTCCGAGCGACAGCTCGACGGTCGCCACGAAGAGCCGCAGCCGGGTGGCGCCGTACGCGTCGGCGTAGACCTGCATGCGGTAGAGCGACGAGGCGACGACGACCAGGCTGAGCGCCGTGAGCACACCGAGCAGCACCCGGACGAGCAGCCGGTCGCCACGGGTGGCCTTCGGTGCCCGGCGGGCCGCGACGGCGATCACCAGCAGGGTGAGCGCGGTGACGGCGAGCAGTTGCCAGAACCCGCCCCGGGCATACTCGGCGTAGGTGAGGCCGGCCGTGCGCAACACGTGCCCCGCGCCGCCGAAGAACACGGTCAACTGCACCAGTACGAAGGCGGCGAACAGGGCGTCGAGCAGCACCAGCGGCAGGGCCCATTCCAGCCGGTGCACCGGCCGGCCCGGCTTCGCCCGCAGACTGTCCAGGTCGGGCGGCCGGTTGACCAGGTACGCGCCGCCGAGCAGGCCCAGGCCGATCAGCCCGAGGCGTACCAACCAGCCGACCACGCTGCCCGGCGAGATGTCCGGCAGGAGGCCCGCCAGCAGATCGGCGAAGACCGCGTCGGCGGAGGAGAACAGCAGGCCGAACAGCGTCAGCAGACCGACCGAGATCGCCAGGCTGGTCACGATCCGCCCGATCCCAGGCCCGGACGAGCGGGTGCGGTGCAGCCCGCGTACCGCCCAGGGGAGCGCGCGGACCGTCGCGGCCGGCGGCAGCGTCGCGGCCAGCAGCATCCCGAACGGGGTCCGGCCACCGGTCACCGCGAGCGTCGCGGTGACCGCGGCGGCGAGCAGGCAGAGCACGAAGAGCCAGCCGGCGGCCCGGACCGTACCGACGGCGACCAGCGCGACCGTCGCGGCGGTCCAGGCGACCTGCGCCGCCCGCCCCGGTGCCCCCGTGGCACCGGGACGGACGGTGGTCGCGGCCGCGGACGATGCCGCCGCAGCGGTCGGGATCGGCGGAGCGGTCGGGGTCGGCGCAGCCGTTGCGGCCGGCTGGGCCGGCGTGGCCGTCGGCGGCTGTGCGGCGCTGGTGGCGGCCGGCGGTGGTGCCGTGGCGGGCGTCACGGTGGTGTCGGGCCCTGAGGGAGCGGCAGGCGCGGCGGCCGGAGGCGACGCTTGCGGCACGGCGGTCGTGGCCGGCGCGAGAGTTGCTTTCTCCGTCGCGGATGGCGTGGCGGCGGACGTCGGCCCGGAGCTGGCCAGCGACGGTGCCGGCGATGAGCCTGGTGCCGGCGGTGACCCCGGAGCGGTGGGCGCGGCCCGTTCGGTGACCTGCGCCGGGGACGGCGTGCCGGACCGGACGAAACCGGCGGTGGCGAGCGCGGCGGTGGCCGCGAGGGCGGCGACCAGCCAGCCCAGTCCGGGACGGACAACCGTCAGCGCCGAGGCGCCGACGACCGCCGCCGCCGTCAACACGCCCAGGAGCAGCGGACGGGCGGTGCCGGTCGGTCCCGGCCAGCGCTGCGCGAGCAGTGACGGTGGCCGAGGTGGAACGGACTGGGACGGCCACGGCTGCGGCGGCCAGGGGTGCGGCCGGCCGGCCACCGGCGGGGGCGTCGGGCCGGGACCGGACCGGGGCTGACCGGCCTGGACGGGCTGACCGGGCGGGGTGGACTGACCGGGCTGGCCGGGTGGAGTGGGTTGACCGGTCTGGCCGGGCGGGGTGGGCTGCGGTCCGACCGGTCCGGTCGCCGGACCGGTCGGTCCCGTCGCCGGTGCGGACATGCTGCCGGGGCTGGTCATGCGGCCTCTTCTCGGTGTGGCCCGTTGCTCGGGATGGTGACCCGGATGCGGCAACCGGGCTGGGAGTTCCCGGCGGCGCCGACCGGGTCGAGGACCCCGATCTGGCCGCCGTGCAGTTCGACGACCCAGCGGGCGATGGCCAGGCCCAGGCCGGTCCCGCCGCCGGCCGCCCGGTCGCCGCGCGTGAACCGCTCGAACACACGGGAACGCTCGGCCGTCGGGATGCCCTGCCCCTCGTCGCTCACCTCGAAGTGGAGTTGGCCGGCGTGTTCCTCGGCGCTCACCCGCACGGTGCCGCCGGGTGGGCTGTGCCGCGCCGCGTTGTCCAGCAGGTTCGCGAACACCTGGTGCAGCCGCCACGGGTCCGCGCGTACCGTCAGCGGCGCCGCCAGGTCGCGGAGCTGGAAGTCCACGTCGAGCCCCGCCCCGGCGGCGCTGGCGGTGGCATGTTCCACCGCCTCGTCCAGGAAGTCCGCGACGTCGATGCGGACCCGGCGCAGTGGCACCACCCCGGCGTCGAGACGGGACAGGTCGAGCAGGTCGGCGACGAGATGCCCGAGCCGTTCGGTCTGGGACAGCGCCGCGCGCAGGGCCGCAGGCTCCGGCTCGGCCACCCCGTCCACCATGTTCTCCAGTACGCCCTGCAGCGCGGTGATCGGCGTCCGCAGCTCGTGGGAGACGTTGGCGATCAGCTCGCGTCGGCGCTGATCCGCGGCGTGCAGGTCCTCGGCCATCTTGTTGAACGCCTGGGCCAGCTCACCCACCTCGTCGCGGGAGGTGGCGCGCACCCGACGGGTGTAGTCACCGCGGGCCATCGCCCCGGCGGCCGCCGTCATCTCGCGCAGCGGCGAGGTCATCCCGTGGGCGAGCACCTGCGAGGTGACGAGCGCGATGCAGATGACGGTGATCGAGGTGCCCGGCGGGAGCCAACCGATGCCGTACCAGAAGTAGCCGATGGCCACGGCCCAGGAGGCGACCAGCAGGACGCCGAGCTTCATCTTGATCGAGCGGACCGGGTCCAGCGGGCGGGGCAGCACCCGATCCAGCCAGTCCACCAGTCGGTGGTTGGTCACGCGGGCACCTCCAGGGCGTACCCGACGCCGTGCACGGTCCGGATGAGATCGGCGCCGAGCTTGCGCCGCAAGGCCTTGACGTGGCTGTCCACGGTTCGGGTGCCGGTGCCCTCGGCCCAGCCCCAGACGTCGGCGAGCAGCCGCTCCCGGGGCAGCACCGTGCGGGGCCGCCCGGCGAGGTGAATCAGGAGGTCGAACTCGGTCGGAGTGAGGTGCACGTCCTCGCCGGAGCGGCGAACCCGCCGCTCGGCCTCGTTGATCTCGATGTCGCCGAGGCGGATTGCGGGCGGGGCGGGAGTCGCGGCCCGTTCCATCCGGCGCAGCAGCACGTGTACGCGGGCGGCCAGTTCCCGCATCGAGAACGGCTTGGTGAGGTAGTCGTCCGCGCCGACCGCGAGCCCGACCAGCAGATCGGTCTCGTCGTCGCGGGCCGTGAGCATCAGCACCGGCACCGGCCGGACGGCCTGGATCCGCCGGCACACCTCCAGGCCGTCGAAGCCGGGCAGCATCACGTCGAGGACGACGAGGTCCGGTTGCCCGGTCCGGAACCGCTCGACCGCGCTGGGGCCGTCCGCGGCGATCTCCACGGCGAAACCCTCGGCGCGGAGTCGGGCGGCGACCGACTCGGCGATGGTGCGTTCGTCCTCGACGACCAGGACGCGGCGTTCCTTCATGGGGTCTGACTGTAGGGAGCCACCGTGGAGATCAGTGGGTGGCATTGTGAATAACCTGTGGAGAACGGTTCACCCCTGTGGATAACCCGGGGTCCGCTGCGGTTGGCCTCAGCGAACCCCGAGCCTCGTTGTGGACGACCGAGCCAGCTGTCAGGGTGGTCCGGTAGAGAGGAGGTGTGACGGTGACCAATCCTGCCCGGCCCGGCTGGGGCGACGCCTGGACGGTGGACGACCTCCAGGCTCTTCCCGAGGACGACCAGGTCTACGAGATCTTCGACGGGAGCCTGCTCGTGTCCCCCCATGCGGACGTCTTCCACGGTGCGATCGCCAACCGCCTCCGTCGGATCCTCGACCGGCAGGCCCCCGCCGGCCTGCTCGTCGGTCAGGACATCGGGGTGAGCGCCAAACGCTCCTCGTACTTCGTGCCGGATCTCTTCGTCGCTCGGGAGAGCGCGCTGGCCAGCGGCGGCGCCGCGCTCGACCCGAGCGATGTGCTCCTCGTCGTCGAGGTGATCTCGCCGAGCAACGCTGGCCGGGACCTGGTGCTCAAACGCCACGAGTACGCGGCCGCCGGCATCGGCCGGTACTGGTTGGTGGAGCCCCGGAAACAGACGTTGACGGTCCTCGCGAACGGCCCGGGCGGCTACCGCGACCAAGCGCTCCTCCCGGTCGGCGAGATCTACCGCACCGACGAGCCGTTCCCCCTGGCCCTGCCGCTGGCCGACATCTTCTGACTGTCGCCCGGAACCTTTCCCTCGGCCCAGGAGTGGGACAGGTGAAGAGGGGTGGTGAGGGTGTCCGACGGTGATCTGATTGTCGAGCTTTACGCCGGCTGTTTCCGACGCTTGGTGGTCCAGCTCTACGCGGTGACCGGCGACCTGTGCGAGGCGCAGGAGGCGGTCCAGGAGGCGTTCACCCGGGCGCTGGCGGCACCCGGTCGGCTGACCCGCCTCGACAACCCGGAGGCATGGTTGCGCCGGGTCGCGGTGAACGTCGCCCGTAGTCGTCACCGGCGGCGGCGGGTGCTGGACGGGCTGCTGCGTCGGATCGGTCCGCCCCCGGCGGTCGCGGACCGCTCACCCGAGCACCTGGCGCTGCTCGCCGCGTTGCGCGAACTGCCCCAGGGGCAGCGACACGCGCTGGCCCTGCACTACCTGGTCGACCTGCCGATCGACGAGGTGGCGGCGACGCTCGGCGTTTCCGCCGGCACCGTCAAGTCCCGCCTCTCCCGGGGTCGGCAGGCGCTCGCGTCGCTGCTCAGCGACTCCGACGCAACCGACTCCGACGCAACTGACAGCACGAACACCGGGAGGGTCGATGTCCAATCATGAGTTCGGCGGCTTCGACGTCGACGCGATCACCGACGTCGTTCGCCAACCGTCCCTGGACGACCTGATGTCGGTCGCCCAATCTCGTCGGCGCCGGCGAGCCGGCGGGATGACGTTGGCTCTCGTGGTCGTCTTCGCGGCCATGGCGGTGGTGCCGCTGACCGCCGGCCGCGGCCAGGACGGCTGGACCAGGCCGGCCCCTCCTCCACCTGCGCGGGCACGGGGTGGCGAGGTCTTCTTGACCGGTCCGGATTCCGGAGTGGCGGTGCACAACTCGACGTGCGCGATCCGTTTCGCGCACACCCGGGACGGCGGCGTCAGCTGGACCGATTACGACGCGGCCCGCTACCAGGCCACGTCCTGTCGGGCCGACGGCTACGGCGGGGAGGAAGCCGACCTGGAATTTGCCGTTCTCAGCGACCGCTCGTACCTCATCCGGGACGGTGTGCTGTTGAGGCTCTCCACCGACTACGGGCGAAGCTGGCGGGAGGCAGCGCAGGCGATGGTGGCGGTGACCGCATTTCCGACGCAGGCCCGTGCCGTGTTCAGCCAGGACAGCGGTAGCGTGATCCAGCAACCACTGGCCGTGGACCCGACGACGGGGACGGTCTACCAACTCAGCGGCGAACCGCCGTCGCCCTCTCGGCCGCGCAGCATCTACCCGACTGCGGACGGGGCGATCTGGGTGACCTACTGGCCGGGCGGCCTCGACGTCATGCTCGTTGCTCGGAGCGTGGACCGGGGCGCCACGTGGACGACCTGGCAGCCGGCGAAGGGGGCGGATGTCCGGGCCGTGGTCGGGATCGACAAGCAGGAGGCGTACCTGCTGGTCGATCCCCCGGCACCGCCGGGAACGCCGCCGACGGCGGTGGCAGGGCCGGTCCAGTTGTTGCGCACCACGGACGGCGGCAGGAGTTGGGCGGACGTCGGCACGGATCTGCCCGACACACAGGAGATGCTGCGGATCACCGTGGGTGCGGACGGTGCTCTGCTGGTTGCGGAGTCGGACACGTTTACCCCCGAGTCCACTCCACCTCCGACCTTCACCTCGCGGCTGTGGACGAGCCAAGACGAGGGACGGCACTTTACGAACGTGCAGGCGTACCGCCGTAACGACGGTGGGATCGGGGCTTCTCCGGGCCTCGCCTGGCTCTACGGCCGGGACGACATGACGGTGAGCGGGGCGGACCACGTGCTGTTCACCAGCGACGGAAGGACCTGGACGCGCTTTCCGCTCCCGGACTGAGCGCACACGTTCATTCGGGTACGCAGCGGGGCCAGTGGCGTGGTGCCACCGGCCCCGCTACGTCGAACCCGTCAGCTGGTCGGCACGACCAGGTCCATGGACATGCTGCCGCTGGCCGGTAGGGAAACTGCGCCAGCTTGTCGGGTAGACCTGGACCAGAACCTCGGCGGCGGTGCCGGCGCTGGTGGTCAGTCGTCCGCTGACCGCGCCCGTCGCCGCAGCCTGGGCCGGGGTGGCGCCGGGCAGCACGAGCGCTGCCATGATGGCACCGGCCAGCAGGGCGCGGCGGGCTGGGAATAGCTGCATCGATATCCCAACGTGAGGGTGGTGGGGCGGCCTGAGCATGCTCCGCCCGCACTGTCCCTGCGCGCCGTACGAGGTCGGCCCACGGGGGATAGGTCACCGGCGATGGGCGTGGAACTCCCGACCGGGCGACCGTCCTCCGTGGAACGGCAGCGGTTACTCCAGGCCGACGCGTACCGGGTGGGCCGAGGCGGAGCCGAGCCAGGTGTGCGGATTGCCGTACCAGCACCAGCCCAGCTTCGGCGCGCCCTGGCTGATCCACAGGGCCGGCACCCGCTTGTCGCCGCACCGGGAGCCGACGAGCGAGAAGCACCTGTTGCTGGCCAGCGCGGCCGGATGGAGGGTGATGAAGGCGAGCCCCTCGTCGATGGTGAGCGGCAGCCGGTCCTGGGCGGTCATGCCCTCCATCGCCGCGGCGGGGGCGAGGTTGCGGAACTCCTCGCCACGGTCGACGTCGAAGAGGAGGTACGCCGGCCCGGCGGGCACCTCCAGCTCCTTGATCGGGTCGAAGCGCGGCAGGTCGTCCTCGGCGTAGTGCCGATCGAGGAAGCCGGGCTTGTTCTTGCCGGCCAGCGTGGTGAGCGCGAGCCGGGGCTCCACCCCGATCAGGTCGCGCGTGATGACCAGCAGGAACGGCACCCGGGCGGCGGTGGGCGCGGGCAGGCCGGCGGCGCCGTGGACCGCGCGGGCCCGCAGCGGGGCGACCAGGTCGCGGAAGGCGCTCTCGGGCATCCCGGCCAGGGCCGGGTAGTCCAGTCGGACCAGTTGGTCTAGTTGGCTGTCGAACTCGGTCTCGGCGTCGAACGGGGCGTCGTGCACGGCGGCCTCCCGATAGTCGTACGGACTATCGTACAACGTACGGGAAGGTCGGAGGTATTCCCGCGTCAGCGACTCCAGTCCTGCTTCGCGGCCCTGACCAGCTTGTCCTTCAACTCCCGGGTGTGCCGCCTGCTCACCGGCAGCTCGGTGGAGTCGACCACCACCACGTACCCGGAGTTCACCAAACGCAGCTCCGCGATCAACTTCAACTGCACCAGGTATGACCGGTGCACCCGGACGAAACCGGCGTCCGCCCATCGCTCGGCGAGCGTGGCCAGTGAGACCCGCACCAGGTGCGACCCCTCGGCGGTGTGCAGCCGGGCGTAGTCCCCCTGCGCCTCCACCCAGCGCACCGCCGAGCGGGGCAGCATCCGGGTGGTGCCGGCCAACTCGATCGGGATGGTCGGGTCCTCCTCGGCCCGGGCCAGCGCCGCCGGATGCGACGGCACCACCCGTGAGCCGATCACCCGCCGCAGCGACTCGGCCAGCCGTTCGGCGCGTACCGGTTTGCGCACGTAGTCCGTGGCGCCCAGGTCGAACGCGTCCACCGCCCCGTCGTCGTACGCGGTGACGAACACGATCGCCGGCGGTCGGGCGAACCGGCGCAGCACCCGGGCCAGCTCCATGCCGTCCAGGCCGGGCATCCGGATGTCCAGGAAGACCACGTCCACATCACCGTCGCGCAGCAGCCGCAGCGCCTCGGTGGCGTCCCCGGCGGTGTGCAGGCGGGCCACCCGGGGGTCGGCCCGCAGGTGGTACGCCAACTCGTCGAGCGCGGGCGGCTCGTCGTCCACCGCCAGCACTCGGAGGAAACCGGAGGCGTTCACCGGGTCGCCCGCATTCGCTCGCTGCGCTCGCTCACGAACCGGCCCGTACGCCGGGGTGGAACTTCGGCACCCGCATGCTCACCCGGGTGCCCGAGCCCAGCCCGGTCTCGACGACCAGACCGAAGCGGTCCCCGAAGACCGACCGCAGCCGCTCGTCGACGTTCGAGAGGCCGACGTGCTGGCCCGGGTCGTCCCCCGGGTCACCGGTGCTGCGGGCCAGCTCGGCGATGCCGGCGGTCAGCGTGGTCGGGTCCATTCCCACCCCGTCGTCCTCCACCGTGATGTGGCATTCGGCGCCCGCGTCCCGGGCCTCGATGCTCACCATGCCCGCGCCCGGCTTGCGGGACAACCCGTGCCGGACGGCGTTCTCCACCAGCGGCTGAAGGCAGAGGAACGGGAGCGTCACCGGCAGCACCTCCGGGGCGATCTGCAACCGCACCTGCAACCGGTCGCCGAACCGGGCCCGCTCGATCGTCAGGTACCTGTCGATCGACCGCAGCTCCTCGGCCAGCGTGGTGAACTCCCCGTGCGCCCGGAACGAGTACCTGGTGAACTCCGCGAACTCCAGGATCAACTCCCGTGCCCGCTCCGGGTCGGTGCGGACGAACGAGCCGATCGCGGTCAACGCGTTGTAGATGAAGTGCGGGCTGATCTGCGCCCGCAACGCCCGGACCTCCGCCCTCGCCAGCCGCTCCCGCGACGAGTCCAGCTCGGCCAGGGCGAGCTGGTTGCCCGCCCAGTGCGCCGTCTCCAAGGTGGCCTGGACCAGTCCCGGCGCCGGCGCGCTGTCGGCGATCGCCACCAGCGCGCCGACCACCCGGGCGTCCGCCCCGTGCAGGGGCGCGACAACCGCACCGCGGATCGGGCAGTCGACCCGATCGCACCGCAGGTCGGACTCCCCGAGCACCGTCGAGCGCCCGGTGGCCACCGACCGCTGGGCCGCCGCCAGCAGTTGCTCACCGTGGTGCGTCCCGCGCCCGTCGAGGGCGAGCACCTCGTCGGCGTCCGTGAGCGCCAGCCCGACCGCGCCCACCAGGGCCCGCAGATGGCGTACGGCCTTCGTCGCGCCCGCCGCGCTCAACCCCGCCCGCAGCGGCTCGGCGGCCAGACCGGCGGTGTGCAGCACCTCGTAGGTGGCCCGTTGCGTGGCGGTGGCGATGCCGCGCCGGGCGCGCAGCCGCAGCACCGCCAGCAGGGCCGCGGTCAGCGCGGTGACCAGCGATACGACGCCGACGACGGCGGAGAGGTTGCCACCCACGCAGCGATCCTGACGGCTCGCGGCCCTGGGCGCTAGTACGCGCCCTTGCGGGCGAGCACCACGCCGACCGTGCGCCAGAGGATGCTCAGGTCGTACGCCAGCGACCAGTTGTCGACGTAGTAGAGGTCCAGCCGGACGGCCTCGTCCCAGGACAGGTCGGAGCGGCCGGAGACCTGCCAGAGACCGGTCATGCCGGGGCGGACCAGCAGTCGACGCCGCACGTCGCCCAGGAAGTCGCCGTCGTCGGCCGGCAGCGGGCGGGGCCCGACCAGCGACATCTCACCCCAGAGCACGTTGATCAACTGCGGCAGCTCGTCCAGCGACGAGGCCCGCAGGAAGCGGCCCACCGGGAAGACCCGGGGATCCTGCTTCATCTTGAACAACATGCCGTCGGTCTCGTTCTGGTCGGTCAGGCTGGCCAGCCGGTCCTCGGCGTCCACGTACATGGTCCGGAACTTCCACACCCGGAAGGTGCGCCCCTCGTGCCCCACCCGAGGCTGGCGGAAGAACACCGGCCCGGGGTCGGAGATGCGGATCGCCACGGCGATGGCGACGAAGAGGGGGATCAGCAGCAGCAGACCCAAGCCGGCGGCGACCCGGTCCATCAGGTTCTTGGCGAGCAGCGCCGGCCCGGAGAGGGTCGGCTCCTCGACGTGCAGCAGCGGCAGACCCTCGATCGGCCGGATGTGCACCCGAGGGCCGGCGATGTCGGTCAACTGCGGTGCGACTACCAGGTCGACGCCGGAGCCCTCCAACTGCCAGGCCAGCCGGCGCAGTTCGCCCGGCTCGGCGCTGGCCGACCCACAGACGGCGATGGTGTCCCCGCCGACCTCCCGGACCAGGGCCAGCACGTCGCGCCCGGCGTGCACCGGCACCGGCGTCGGCATCCCGCGCGCCGCCGCATACCCGTCGGTGATGTGGATGGCGACCGGGACCAGCCCGGCGTTCGGGCTGCGGGTGACCGCCGCGTAGACCTCCAGGCACTCCGGCAGGGTGCCGACCAGCACCATCCGGTGCGCGGCCTGACCGGCCCGCCGACGGATGTAGTGCAGCGCCCAGCGAGCCACGAGGCGGCCCCACAGGATCAGCAGGAGCGCCCCGAGCAGGGCCGTGCCGACCGTCCACCGGGACAGCGCGGTCTTGGTGGCGAACGCGAGGAAGGAGACGCTGGCCGCGACCGTGACGGCGGCCCGGATGACCCGCTTGAACTCGTCCGGCCCGAGCCCCAGGTAGCGCCGGTCGTACGCCCGGTTGCTCCAGAGGATGACCACCCAGCCCAGCGGCAGCAGCAGGTACGAGACGGTGTGGAACCAGGTCGGATTCTGGTTGGTGCCGGAGAAGCCGGAGGCGGCCTGGTCGAAGAGCTGGATCGCGATCCAGCTGGCGAACGCCGCCGCGCCGAAGTCGAGCAGCAGCAGGATGGCGGTGTAGGGGCGGTGCCAGCGGGAGACACGGCGTCGCGCCCTGGCCCATGCCGACCGGGGGACGCCGTTGTGTGACGGCGGCGTCGGCGGCTGGATCTCGAAGCTGTCGACGTGCCGCACGAGTCTGCTCCGGCCTTCGTTGGATACCGGGCGCTGGAGGCTTGCCGTCACCTCACCCATGTCCTCCCGCATGACACGGGCCGCTCACTCGGCGTGAGGGCCCGGGTCGCCCACCGTCCCAGTCTCCCACGCGGGCTCCGACCGGTCGTCGCCCCGAAGGAGATTGGCGACCGATGGTGCCGGCGGGATCTGGCCGGCTCCGCACCATTTCAGAAGCCGGGGACCGGGCCACTATACCGATGGATGCGCGTGTGGCGAGAACGGTGGACGGGAGCTTCGGCTCAGTCTGGCCGATTCCGCTCCGTAGTCGCCGAGTGGGATTACTCACCGTACAAGGCGGGACAACCGTCGGTCAGCGAGCGGCTTTCCGCCCGTCTGGCACGTCGCGCAGTACTGGAGGCTCGAATCGGCGAAGGACACCTCCCGCACGGTGTCTCCGCAGACCGGGCAGGGCAGCCCGGTGCGGGCGTGCACCTTCAACCCGGACCGCTTTTCACCCTTCAGCTCGGCGGCACGCTGGCCGAGGGACCGCTCGACCGCGTCACCGAGCACCTGGCGGGTCGCCGCGTGCAGGGTGGCGAGCTGGGCGTCCGTGAGCCGGTCGGTGATCGCGAACGGGGACAGCTTCGCGGCGTGCAGGATCTCGTCCGAGTACGCGTTGCCCACCCCGGACAGCACCGACTGGTCGGTCAACACCCCCTTGACCTGCCCACGCCGACTGCGCAGCCGCTCCGCGAAGGTGGGCAGGTCGGCGGCGAGCGCGTCCGGGCCCAGCTTGGCCACCCCGGGCACGGTGGCCGGGTCGGTGACCAGGTACGCGGCCAGCTTCTTCTGGGTGCCCGCCTCGGTGAGGTCGAAGCCGGACCCGTCGTCGAGGCGGACGCGCACCGCGATCGGCCCCTTGCCGGGTCGCAGCGGCGTCGTCGATCCAAACGCCTCCCGGTAGTGCAGCCAGCCCGCCCGGGCCAGGTGGACCACGAGGTGCAGATCACCCTCGACGACCACGTCGAGGAACTTGCCGTGCCGGCGAGCGTCGACCACCGCCCGACCAGCGACCGCGGCGGGTGCCGGGTCGTACGTCTTCAGGGCGCTGATCGCGGCGATTTCCAGCCGGTCGACACGCCGCCCCACCGCGCGCTGCCGCAGATAACCCGCGAGCGCCTCAACCTCCGGTAGTTCGGGCACCAACCAACGGTAGCCTTCTTTCCGGTGAGCGCGAGGAATGAGCTTGCGAGTCCCGCAGTCGCGAACGAAAGGCGAGCTCTTTGAGAATCGTGGTGGCGCACAACCGGTACCGGGAAGCTCAGCCCTCCGGCGAGAACACGATGGTCGACTCGGAGATCGCTCAGCTCACCGCTGCCGGCGTCGAGGTGCTGCCCTTCATCCGCAGCTCGGACGAGATCCCGTCGATGTCGAAGGCGGCGAAGGCGCTGCTGCCGATCTCGCCGATCTGGGCGCCGCGTGCCCAGCAGGACCTCAGCCGGCTGCTCACCGAGCACCGCCCGGACGTCCTGCACCTGCACAACCCGTACCCCCTGATCTCGCCCTGGGTGGTGCGGACCGCGCACCGGCACGGCGTGCCGGTGGTGCAGACGGTGCACAACTACCGGCAGGTCTGCTCGTCGGGGATCTACTTCCGCGACGGGGTGATCTGCCAGGACTGCAAGGGTCGGGCGCTGGGCGTGCCGGCGATCAAGCACCGGTGCTACCGCGACTCGACGGCGCAGAGCGCGCTGATGGCGACCACCCTGGCCGTACACCGGGGTACCTGGCGCTCGGTGGACCGGTTCATCGCCCTCACCACGGCAATCGCCGACCACCTCCGCGATTACGGCATTCCGGACGATCGGATCGTGGTGAAGCCGAATGCCGTACCCGATCCGGGCCGGCCGGCCCCGCTGGGTGACGGCTTCCTCTACATGGCCCGGCTCTCGCCCGAGAAGGGTGTCGACCTGCTGCTGGACGCCTGGCGTCGCCATCCGGTGGGCACCCTGGGGACGCTGCGGATCGCCGGCGACGGCGAGCTGCGCCCGCTGGTGGAGGCTGCCGCTGCCGAGCGACCCGACGTGGTCTACCTCGGTCAGCTCGACCGCGCCGGAGTACGCGCCGCCGTCGAGGCGAGCGCCGTGGTGATCGCGGCCTCGATGTGGCACGACGTCCTGCCGACCGTGATCATCGAGGCGCTGGCCAGCGGCCGGCCGGTGCTCGGCACCGCGTTGGGCGGCATCCCGTACCTCGTCGGAGCGGACGCCCCGCACGAGCCCGCCGGCACCGGCCCGGCCGCCGTCGCCTCGGCCGTCGCAGGCCATTCCGCGCCGCCGGCCGGTCCGTCTGGGGTGCCGGCCGGCCTGGTCACCGGCACCGCCGGCTGGGTGGTCACGCCGGACCCGGCCGCGTTGGCCGCAGCGCTCCCGGTCGCGCGGGCCGGTGCCGCCGCGCTCGCCGCACCGGCCCGGCTGCGGTACGAGCAGACTTTCCACCCCGATGTCGTCATCAAGCGCCACCTGGACATCTACGCCGGCGTGGCCCGCCCTCATTGACCCCCGGCCTACGGCTCCCACTCGACCTCGCATGCCGGCGGCCCCTGCCTCCCGCACGGTCGATACCCCCACTTTGCCCCAACGGAGTCGATCAAGGCGGGACGCGGCAGCCGAAGCCCAGGCACCTGGATCTGCCGAGAGTTCATGCAGCGCTCAAGTGTTAGGCAGGGAGCTTTGTCGGCGGAGTTGTTCGAAGCCGACACCGGCGTCCTCATCGTGATGGCAGCGGTGTCGGCGACGGAGGCGCCGCCCAGCGGTGGTTAATAAGGAGCCCTTCCTATGCAAAAGGCGATAGTAGGGGGCCCTTCCTTACCAGGAGGCGCGGGCGGAGAAGGCGATGCTGGCGAGGAG
This sequence comes from Micromonospora sp. NBC_00617, assembly GCF_045161355.1. Classification (NCBI taxonomy): domain Bacteria; kingdom Bacillati; phylum Actinomycetota; class Actinomycetes; order Micromonosporales; family Micromonosporaceae; genus Micromonospora; species Micromonospora sp. NBC_00617. Next base: position 5,984,101 of record NZ_CP107751.1, read on the forward strand.
GAAGCCGCCGTTGACGATGGTGAACGCCACGATCACCCAGAAGAGCAGCGCGGGGGCGATCATCAGCACCAGGGCGGCCACGAAGATCACCGCGCCGTAGTCGCGGACCAGCTTCACCAGGCGCACCGGGAACGAGGTCGAGGTGACCATGCTGGCCGCGTTCGGGCCGGACTGCATCACCGAGGTCACCAGGTTGACCATCCAGGTGCCGGCGAAGGTCGCCACCAGCCAGGTCGGCGTGGACGGCTCCTGCGCCACGGCGGTGGCGGCCAGGGCGGCCACCAGGGCGATCTGCGCGGCCACGTCGCAGAGCACGTCGACCCGGGCGCCGGCCGCGCTGCCCTGGCCGGTCACCCGGGCGAGCTGCCCGTCGGCGCAGTCCAGGGAGTACGCGACCTGCCAGCCGATCAGGGCGAGCAGGCCGACCACCCAGGCCGGTACGTCCCCGTCAGCGACCGGCCCGGCGAGCGCCACCACGCTGACCGAGGTGGCCAGGCCGAGGACCAGGTTGGTGATGGTCAGCGCGGTCGGGCGGAGCCCGAGGCGTTGCGCGACCAGCGCGAAGACGGCCCCCAGCCACTGGCTGATCGACTCGCTGAACAGGCCGCCGCCCCGGTTCACCCGGTGGAAGTCGGCGACTGTGGGACGGGGCTCAGTCAAGCTGGTCGCGGATTGCACCGGCGTAGTCTGCCAGCCGCTCCCGCGTCTCGGTAGGCGACAGGGCCAGGTGCTCGAGGATCGTGTACCGGTCCGGTCGGGTACGCGGGGCGAACTGCACCGCCTCGATGAACTGGTCGTCGGTGAGCGTCACCTCGGCGGGGAGTCGGGGCAGGCCGTGCCGGGCGAGGCAGGCCGACATCTCCCCGAAGCGGCGCAGGTCGCCGCGCAGCCAGGTGCAGAACAGCGCGCCCAGCCCGGCCAGCTCGCCATGCGAGGCGGTGCCGGGGAAGAGCGAGTCGACGGCGTGCATGATCTCGTGGCAGCCGCCGCTGCACGGACGGCTGGTGCCGTCGACCGCCATCGCCAGGCCGCTGGAGATCAACGCCTCGGCGAGGACGATCACGAAGGCGTCGTCGCTCATGTCGCCGGGGTGGTTGAGCACCGCCTCGGCGCCCGCTCGCGAGAGCGAGGCGGCCAGCCCGTCGACCCGCTCGCCGCGTACCTGTCGGGACAGCTCCCAGTCGGCGAGTGCGCTGATGTTGCTGATCACGTCGCCGATGCCGGCCCGGTTGTGCCGGTCCGGACCGCTCTCCACGAAGTCCAGGTCGACGATGACCCCGATCGGGATGTGCACGCCGTAGGAGCCCTTGATCCCGTCGGTGATCAGGCTGGCCACCGGGGAGGCGATCCCGTCGTTGGCGAGGCTGGTCGCCACCGACACCATCGGCAGCCCTCGGCGGGTCGCCGCGTACTTGGCCACGTCGATGGTCTTGCCGCCGCCGATGCCGACGACCGCGTCGTACGAGCGGGAGCGGAGTTTGCCGCCCAGGTCGTCGGCGGCGTCCAGCGTCCCGCCGGAGACGGTGAACACGTCCGCCGAGCGCAGGGACGGTCGGATCAGCTCCGCGATCTGCGCGCCCTGACCCGGGCCGACCACCACCGCGACGTCACCCCCGGAGGAGATCCGCCCGTCGGCCAGGATCGCGCCCAGGTCGGCGACCGCCCCGCGTCGCACGTCGATGTGCAGCGGGGTGAGGACGCTCCGAGCTAGTAGCGGCACGCGATCTCCCGCGCGCGGGCCAGGTCGGCGTGGTTGTCGACCTCGACCCACGGGACGTCGCCGATCGGCGCCGCCCGCACCTCCCCGCCCCGGTCGGCGAACTCCTGGTAGCCGTCCTCGTAGTAGAGGTTCGGGTCCCGTCGCCAGGTCGCCTCCAGCGCGTCGGCGAGGGCGTCGGCGACCTGCGGCTCGATCAGCGTCGCGCCGATGTACTCCCCGTACGCCTCGCCCGGGTCCATGATCTTGGTGATCCGGGTGAGCTGGCCGGCGGCGTCGAAGGTGGTCTTCATCTCCTCCTCGGCCAGCGGCTTGAGGGTGTCCACGGCGAGCAGGATGCCCGGGCCGCGCTCGGCCAGCAGCGTCTTTTCGATGCTCACCGGGTGCACGGTGTCCCCGTTGACCAGCAGCACCCCGCGGGCGAAGTACTCCCGGGCCAGCCAGAGGGAGTACGCGTTGTTCCACTCTTCGGCCTTGTCGTTGTGCACCAGGGTGAGCGTGACCCCGTACTTCTTCTCCAGGTCGGCCTGCCGCTCGCGGACCGCGTCCGCCGCGTAGCCGACCACGATCACGACGTCGGTGAGCCCGACCTCGGCCAGGTTGCCCAGCGCGATGTCCAGGATCGTCGTCTCGCCGTCCACCGGCACCAACGCCTTGGGCAGGGTGTCGGTGTACGGGCGCAGCCGTCGTCCCGCTCCGGCCGCGAGCACCATTCCGATCATCGCGACATCCTCCCTCGTCCTGCTCCCGTCACCGCTGGAGGATAGCGCCGGCCGGCCGTGCCGCTCCGGCCAACCGGGTCAGCCGGGCAGCGCGGCCAGGTCGGCGAGCATGGTCAGCCGCTCCTTTGCGTCGAGCGCGGTGTACGGACCGGCCGCCCGGCGGTCGGTCTCCAGCTCGATGGCGAGCCGCTCGGGGCCGGCGGGTAGGGCGGCGACGCTGGACGCGGTGTGTCCGGCGGCCGTCCAGGCGGCGGCGTGCGCGTCGGCCCGGTGGTGGCGCAGCGTGCCGAGCCGGTTGAGCAGCAGCACGCCGGGCGGGGTGCCGTCCGGCTCGTGCGGGGGCGCCAGCGCCGCGAACGCCGACCCGTTCCGGTCGCCGTCGGTGTCGGCCAGCACCAGGGCGTACGTCAGCAGCCGGCCGAGCGCCGCCACGAGCCGGGTGACCCGTTCGTCGTGCCCGGCCCACAGCTCCTCGGTGACCTCGGCGTGCACCTGGTACAGCTCGGTGAGGAAGGCGGTGCCCCGCTCGGTGGCGCAGAGGGACCCGTCCGGGCGGCGGTGGAGCATGCCGTACGCCACCTGCTTGTCCACCGCCCGGCGGACCGTGACCGGGTCGGCGTAGCGGGTGATCGCCGCGAAACCCGGCCCGTCGACGGTGCCGCCCGGCGCGGCGAGCCGGGTGCGCAGGTCCACCAGGAAGCCGTTCGCCGTCGGCCCGCCGTACCGCTGGCTCAGCTCTGCGCCCCCGCCGTCGCGGCCGGCCAGCATGCCGGCGCGGAAGGTCCGGTCCACGGCCGGGGCGAGCAGCCCGGCGACCCGGTGCGGCGCCAGCTCGACAGTGTTCACCGATCGATCGACCGCAGGGCGGCGAAGCCCTCCTCCGCGATCCGCCGGATCAGACCGTCGTTGCCGTCCCAGCAGTTGGGAAGCAGGCGTCGGTGGGGTGAGCGGCGCTGGAAGAAGATTCGGCCGTCGTGGTCGACGATCAGCGCGCCGGCGCAGCGCAGGGGCTCGGTGGACACGCGTCGACAGTAGCGAGCGACGCCGCATCGCGACGATGTCCGGTCTTGTCCCGGAAACATCCACGGACGACCATGTGCGTACCGAATGCCACCGTCCCAAAGGGGTGATGTGTGATGCAGGTACGGGAAGCGATGTCCAGCCAGGTCCTCGTCGTCGGTCCGGAGCACACGCTGCGTCAGGCGGCCCGAATGATGTCGGCCCGCGGTGTCGGGTCGGCGGTCGTGATCGACCCCGAGTCCGAGGGAATCGGGATCATGACCGAACGCGACGTGTTGAAGGCCATCGGCGCGGGCCTCGACTGCGACACCGAACGCACCGGCGCCCACCTGACCTGGGACGTGGTCTACGCGGGGCCGGAGTGGACGGTCGCCGAGGCCGCCGCCGCGATGGCCCGCGGCGGCTTCCGGCACCTGGTGGTGCTCGACGGCCGGGAGGTGGCCGGGGTGATCTCGGTGCGGGACATCATGCGGGTCTGGGCGGAGAGTCAGGTGGCCGCCACGACCTGACCCGCGCGAGGTGTGCCAGGCCGGATCGACGGGTAAGGATCCCTCGCGGGCGCGGAGATGCCGTGGCCCGTGGGGGAGGGCCCGATGCGTGACGCGGAGCGCCTGGTCGAGCAGCAGTACGCGATGCTTCTGCGGCGGGACGTGGCCCGACTGCCGGACCTGTACGCCCCGGAGGCGTTCTACGCCATGCCGGGTGTCACGGTCCGGCCGATCGAGCTGCCCGCGCTGCTGCGTACCTGGACGGGCGCTTTCGCGGACCTGCGGGTCGACCCGCTGGGCGCGGTGCGCACGTCCGGCGGCGCGGCCGTGGAGCTGCGCCTGCACGGCACCCACACCGGCACCCTGCATTCGCCGTACGGCACCGTCGCTCCGACCGGCCGGTCGGTGAGCTGGGAGGTTGCCGACGTGGTCCGGGCCCGCCGGGGCCGGATCGTCGCGTGGCGCTCCTACTTCGACTGGAGCCAGCTCCTCGACGCGCTCGGCGTGCAGTTTGAGGGCCTTTCCCGGGCGACGCAGCACGACTCGCTCGCACTTCCGGTCTGATCTGACGTCGACCGGCCGACCCGGGTCACCCGTCCCGGTGGCTCAGGATGCGGACATCGCCGTGCCGTCCGCGCGTCGCCCGCCGCCGCCCGTACGCTCAATATCCATGACCGCCGAGCAGCTGATCTCCTTTGCCCGTGGGGCGCCCTCGTTGGACATCGTCGATGTCGAGGGGCTCAAGGCCGCCGCCGTACGCGCCTTCGACGCCGATCCCGCGGGGGTCACGGCGTACGGCACCTCCGTCGGTTACCTTCCGCTGCGAAAGTGGATCGCCGAGAAGCACGGGGTGGAAGCCAACCAGGTGCTGGTCACCAACGGCTCGCTCCAGGCCGACGCCTTCCTCTTCGACCACCTGGTCCGTCCCGGCGACGCGGTGGTGGTGGAGCGTCCGACGTACGACCGCACGCTGCTCAACCTCCAGCGGATGGGCAGCGAGTTGCACGGCATCTCGGTCCAGCCGGACGGTCTGGACACCGCCGAGCTGCGCAAGCTGCTGGAGTCCGGGGTCCGCCCCCGGCTCGCCCACGTCATCCCGAACTACCAGAACCCCGCCGGCATGACCCTGTCGCTGGAGAAGCGCCGCGAACTGCTCGACCTGGCGGCCGAGTACGAGTTCACGATCTTCGAGGACGACCCGTACGCGGACATCCGCTTCCGCGGCGAGGCGCTGCCGTCGATGCTCTCGCTGGACACCCGCAACGTGGTCGTGCACGCGTCGAGCTTCACCAAGACCGTCTGCCCGGGCGTGCGGGTCGGCTATCTGGTCGGTCCGGCGGATCTGATCGCCGACATCGCCAAGAACGCGACGAGCCTCTACATCTCGCCTGGCATGGTGTCGCAGGCGATCGTGCACCAGTTCTGCGTCTCCGGCGACATCGACCGCTCGATCGAGACCGTTCGGTCGGCGCTGGGCGAACGCGCCCGGGTGCTGGCCGAGTCGCTGCGCCGGCACCTGCCGCAGGCCCGGTTCGTGGAGCCCGACGGCGGCTACTTCCTGTGGGTGGAGTTCCCCGAGGACGTGCTGGTCGACAAGCTCGCCCCGGCGGCGGCCGAGCACGGTGTCGCAGTGGTCAAGGGCAGTGACTTCGTTCTCGACGGTGGGCGGCACGCCCTGCGGCTGGCCTTCTCGGCCGTGACGGCCGACAAGATCGACGAAGGTGTCCGCCGGCTCGCGTCCGCTGTCGACGCCATCCGGAGCTGATTTCTGTCGGGTTTCCGACAGAACGACGATGCCGGCCGTCCCGGGACTCCCCAGCGGGCGGCCGGCGGCTCACAATGCTGCGAGCGTCACCCGTCAGCTGCAGCGGGGGGCACCCCGCCGCCACCTCGGGCCACGCGTGCAGCACAACCCCCGCCCCCACGGGCGCCGGGTGGGCCGTGTCGTCCTTCACCCCCCGATGCGGCCCGGCCCGCCCGGCGCCGCACCCGCGACCGCCGTCACACCTGCCGGTGGCGACCATCGGCGTAGCCTGCAAGCCGCAGGCGAGCGCGGGGAGGTGTCGCGATGACGGATCGGGCAGAGCAGGGCCGGACGGTCCCGCCGAACACGTCCCGGGTGCTGCGACCCCGGGCCTGGCCGTCCCCGGTCCGGGCGGTGACCAGGATGCTCAACGCCGACGGATCGCCGCCCACTCCGGCCCCCACCGGCACCGGCCGCAGCGGAGTGGTCGACTGCGCGCTCTACATCGACGGCAAGCGGCAGCCCGGCGACTGGACGTACGCGGACGCGCTGGAGGCGGCACGCCGGGAGGAGCACGGCTTCGTCTGGATCGGGCTGCACCAGCCGGAGTTGGCCGAGATGACCGCCATCGCGGAGACGTACGGCCTGCACGAGCTGGCCGTCGAGGACGCGGTGAAGGCCGAGCAGCGACCCAAGCTGGAGCGGTTCAACGACGTCAGCTTCCTGGTGCTGCGCACCGCCCGGTACTGCGAGCACACCGAGCTGACCGAGACCTCCGAGGTCGTCGAGACCGGTCAGGTGATGCTCTTCATCGGCCCGAACTTCCTGATCAGTGTCCGACACGGTGACGCCTGCCGGCTCTCGCCGGTCCGCGCCGATTTGGAGACCAAGCAGGAGTTGCTGCTCCAGGGCCCGTGGGCGGTGGCGTACGGCGTGACCGACCGGGTGGTCGACCTCTATCTGGAGGTGGCCGAGCAGCTCGAGGACGACCTGGACGTGCTGGAGGCCGAGGTCTTCGACCGCAACAGCCACGGCCGGATCCAGCGGATCTACCAGATGAAGCGGGAGCTGGTGGAGTTCAAGCGGGCGGTGATCCCGTTGCAGCGACCGCTGATGAACGTGACCTCCCAGGTCAACCGCGATGTGCCCAAGGAGATCCGGCGGTACTTCCGGGACGTGCAGGACCACCTGAGCCGCACCGTCGAGCAGGTGAACTCGTACGACGACCTGCTGAACTCGATCCTCCAGGCGCGGCTGGCCCAGGTCACCGTCGACCAGAACAACGACATGCGCAAGATCGCCGCGTGGGCGGCCATCGCCGCGGTGTGGACCTCCATCGCCGGCGTCGAGGGCATGAACTTCCACAACATGCCCGAGCTGAAGATGACGTACGGCTATCCGGTGGCCCTGGCCCTGATGCTCGGTGTCTCCCTGGCCCTCTACCGCTGGTTCCGCCGCAACGGCTGGCTCTGACCTGCGGCAGCGAGGGCCGGCGCGAAAGGCTCTGAACCGCGAAAGAGCCGGCAAGAAACCGCGAAAGCGCCGGCGAGCGGGAAGAACCCGCGTCGCCGGCGCTCGCTGCGCTGCTGTGCCGGGGGTCAGCGGCGGCCGTTGGTGCGGGCGGTGTCCTTGCCCAGCGCCTTGTTGAGGTCGTCGGTCGGGCGCCCGGAGACGTCCGTGGCTCCCTCGGCGACCGACGGGACCTTGCCGGTCGGGCGGACACTGCCCGGCTTGGCCGTGTCGGTGGTGCTGGCGCTGTCGCCGCCGGCCACCGCCGAGCTGCCGGCGCCGGTCACCCCCGCCATGGCGGACCCGTCGGTCCCCTTGGCCGCGGTCGGCGCTGCCGGCGTGCGCACCTCGATCGAGTCGACCTCGTCGCGCATCGGCTCCAGGGTGCGGGTCGGGTCGTACTCCGCCCACTCCTGCTGCTCCCGGCGGCGACGCAGGGCGACCGCACCGGCCAGGCCGGCGATGGCGCCCGCGGCCAGCAGGCCGGTCATCATCGAGCCGCGACGGCGCGGCTGCTTCTTCTTACCGGTGATCCGCATGGTCTTCGACTTGGCCTTCCTGGTCATCGGCCCTGCCTGTGCGGCGCCGTCCCGGGCGGCCGCCGCCAGCGGTGCCAGCGTGGTGAGTGTGGTTCCCCAGCCGGTCGACGCGCGGTCGCGCACCTTCACCGCAGCTGGCCCGACGTAGCCCCGGGCCACCTGGACCCGCGGACCGACGGTCGCGCTGGCGCCCTTGGCGGCGTGGTTGGCTGCCTGCATCAGGTGGCTGATGCTCTGGTTCAGCTCTGCCTTGGCGAGCTGACCCTGGGACTGACGCCGCCCGATTCCAAACACGGTCCTACCTCCTGGGAGTTGTTCCTTCGTCATCCTCCACCTTCGGATGCCTCCGCGATGCCAGATCGGGCACATGGGAGGATCCGCATGGAACTGACCAACGAGTGAGGAGTACCCGTGGCCGAGGCTGTCTACGCCACCTTGCACACCAACGCTGGCCCGATCCGGCTGGAGCTCTTCGGAAACCACGCTCCGAAGACGGTCCGCAACTTCATCGACCTGGCCGAGGGCAACCGGGAATACACCGACCCGCGTACCGGTCAGCCGGGCAGTGGGCCGTACTACGACGGCACCATCTCGCACCGCGTGATCAGCGGTTTCATGGTCCAGATGGGCGACCCGACCGGCACCGGTCGGGGCGGGCCGGGCTACAAGTTCGCCGACGAGTTCCACCCGGAGCTGCGCTTCGACCGGCCGTACCTGCTGGCGATGGCGAACGCCGGACCGGGCACCAACGGTTCGCAGTTCTTCATCACGGTGTCCCCGACCCCGCACCTCAACAACCGGCACACCATCTTCGGCCAGGTCGCCGACGAGGAGTCGGTGAAGGTCGTCGACTCGATCGCGAACACCCCGACCGGCCCGAGCGACCGTCCGCTGCAGGACGTCGTCATCGAGCGGGTCGAGATCGAGCGGTCTGCCGCCTGACGAACCCGCGAGGTACCTTTGCTCGCATGATTGAGCGCTCCGGAGCACCGCGCCGGCCAGCGTCGGTGAACCGCGCGGTGGCGGACGGAGGATCGGCCCGGTGAGCGAGTCCCCGCCGACCACCCCGGTCTGCTACCGGCACCCTGGTCGGGAGACCTACGTCCGGTGCACCCGCTGCGACCGGCCGATCTGTCCGGATTGCATGCGGGAGGCGTCCGTCGGGCACCAGTGCCCGGAGTGCGTCAACGAGGGACGTCGTAGTGTCCGGCCGGCGCGTACCGCCTTCGGTGGCGGTACGGCCGGCCGGCACGGCTACGTCACCAAGGGCATCATCGCCCTGAACGTGCTGGTCATGCTGCTGTCCATCGCCTCCGACCGGGGCGGGGACGCGGCCGTCGGCGGCTCCGGCTTCGGCGGGCTGATGGGCGGCGGGACCCCGCTTACCAACTGGGGTTCGGTGCTCGGGCTGGCGGTCTTCCCCGACGGCACGCTCGGCGGCATCGCCGAGGGTCAGTGGTATCGGCTGATCACCGCGATGTTCCTGCACTACGGCGTGATCCACCTGCTGCTCAACATGTGGGCGCTGTGGGTGCTCGGCCGGTCGCTGGAGGCCAACCTCGGGCCGCTGCGCTTCGGCGCGCTGTATCTGGTCGCGGGCCTCGGCGGCAACGTGGCCGCCTACCTGTTCAGCGCCCAGAACTCGGCGACGGCCGGCGCGTCCACGGCCGTGTTCGGCCTCTTCGCCGCGCTGATCATCATCGAGCGCAAGCTCGGCCGGGACATCTCCCAGGTGATCCCGATTTTGGTGATCAACCTGGTGTTCACGTTGACCGTGCCGGGCATCTCCATCCCCGGGCACCTCGGCGGCCTGGTGGTCGGCGGGGCGATGGCGGTGGTGCTCGCGTACGCGCCACGGGGTCGACGCACGCTGGTGCAGGCCGTGGGCGGCGCGATCATCCTGCTGATCCTGCTCGGCCTGATCCTGTTCCGCACCGCGCAACTGCTGAGCTGACGGTTCAGGGGTGCCGGCGGGCGGCGCGCAGCTCGGCGGCCACCTCCTGGGGGGTGGCCCCCAGGTCGTACCTGCCGAACAGGTGCAGCGACTCGCCCGCGTCGATCTCCAGGACCTCGCCGGTCAGCCCCCACCGCTGCCGGCGGTCCACGGTGATCGCCTCGACCGTCGCCCAGGGCAGCAGCCGCCGGCCGGCGAAGCCGTGGATGACGGTGAGCCCCGCCGGATCGGCCGTCAAGCGGACCGGCGCGACCAGGTCCCGTACCGCCCAGGCGGCCAGCGCGGCGGCGGCCACACCGGCCACGACCAGCCGGATCGGGTCGCCGTCGGCGAAGAGCAGACCGAGGGCGACAAGCAGGACCGCGCCGGCCAGCTTGGCCACCGGCAGGTTCGTCGGCACCCGCCACTGCCGCACCGGGGAGATCTCGTCCACCCGCCCAGCATGCCAGCGGTCGGCGGATGCCGGGAGTCGTGGCACCTCGGCCCGCGGGCGGACGAAGGTTCCACGGACGACGTAGGATCGGGGCAGCCCAAGTTACCGGGGAGTAAACATGAGTGACGCGGTCATCGTCGGCGCGGTGCGTACCCCGGTCGGGCGGCGCAAGGGCAGCCTCGCCGGTGTCCACCCGGTCGACCTGTCGGCGCACGTGCTGCGCGCCCTCGCCGAGCGCACCGGCCTGGACCCGGCGCAGGTCGACGACGTCTTCTGGGGCTGCGTGTCCCAGGTCGGCGAGCAGTCCTGGAACATCGCCCGCAACGCGGTGCTCGCCGCCGGCTGGCCCGAGACGGTGCCCGGCACCACGCTGGACCGGCAGTGCGGCTCCAGCCAGCAGGCCCTGCACTTCGCCGCCGCGACCGTCCTCTCCGGCCAGGCCGACCTGGTGGTCGCCGGCGGGGTGGAGTCGATGACCCGGGTGCCGATGGGCTCCAGTGTGGCGGGCGGCATGCCGTTCAGCGACCAGCTCCGCGCCCGCTACCGGGGTGTCGAGGGCTTCGCCGACGACGCGCCGCTGCCCTTCAACCAGGGCGTCGGGGCCGAGCTGATCGCCCGCCGGTGGCGCCTCTCGCGTACGCAGCTCGACGAGTTCGCGCTCGCCAGCCACGAGAAGGCCGCCGCCGCGCAGGACGCCGGGGCGTTCGCCCCGGAGCTGACTCCGGTGCCACTCGCCGACGGTGGCAAGTTCACCGCCGACGAGGGCATCCGCCGGGACACCTCGCTGGACAAGCTCGGCGAACTGGCCACCCCGTTCCGCGCCGACGGCGTGGTCACCGCCGGATCAGCGTCCCAGATCTCCGACGGCGCCGCCGCGCTCGCGGTGACCACGTCCGAGTGGGCCAGCCGGCACGGTCTGCGCCCGCTGGCCCGCATCCACACCGCCGTGGTCGCGGCCGACGACCCGGTCACCATGCTCACCGCGCCGATCCCGGCCACCGCGAAGGCGCTGCGCCGCGCGGGGCTGGGCATCGAGGAGATCGGGGTGTACGAGGTGAACGAGGCGTTCGCCCCGGTGCCGCTGGCCTGGCTGGCGGAGACCGAGGCCGACCCGGAGCGGCTCAACCCGCGCGGTGGCGCGATCGCCCTCGGGCACCCGCTCGGCGGCTCCGGCGCCCGGATCATGACCACGATGCTGCAGCACATGCGGGACAACGGGCTCCGCTACGGCCTGCAGACCATGTGCGAGGGCGGCGGCATGGCCAACGCCACGATCGTCGAGCTGGTCTGACCCCCGCAGCTCGGCCGCCGGCCGAGGAGCATCGCGCTGGTCTGAGCCCGCAGTTCGCCGCCGGCCGAGGAGCATCGGCGGGAAATGGTCTCGCCCCGCGTCGGGCACGCAGCCTAGGGTGCCCATCGTGACGACGATCGCCGACGAGCGCGCTCCCGACTGGTCCAGCGACGAGTGGCAGGCGCAGGCCCGATCCTGGGTCGACGAGCAACTCGGCAACGCCGGTCGCCGGGTCACCGGGCCGATGGAGCCGCGGGTCCGGCCGTGGTCGCTGGTCTGGCGGGTGCCGACCGACGACGGGCCGGTCTGGTTCAAGGCCAACAACCGGGGCACGGCCCACGAGGCGGTCCTCATCGCGACGCTGGCCGGGCTGACGCCCGAGCGGGTGCTGGCCCCGATCGGGGTGGACCGGGAGCGGGGCTGGTCGCTGCTTCCCGACGGCGGCGAGTCGCTGCGTGACGTGCTGGGCCGCGACCCCGACCTGGCGCACTGGGAGCGGGCGCTGCCCGGGTACGCGGCACTCCAACTCGCCACCGCGCCGCACGCCGCCGAGCTGGTCGCCCTCGGCGTCCCGGACCACCGCCCGGAGGTGCTGCCCGAACTGCTCGCCGAACTGCTCGACGATCACGAGTCGCTGCGCGTCGGCGCGGAGGGCGGGCTCGCCGTCGCGACGTACGAGCGGCTGCGGGCGGAGCTTCCGGCGTACGCGCAGCGGTGTCGCCGGCTCGCGGACATCGGCATCCCGGCCACCGTGCAGCACGACGACCTGCACGACGGAAACGTCTTCGCCGGCCCGGCCGGGTACCGCTACTTCGACTGGGGTGACGCCTCGGTGGCGCACCCGTTCGGCACGCTGCTGGTGACCCTGCGCTCCATCCGGTACGCCACCGCGTTGTCGGCGGACGACGCCGGCCTGGCCCGGCTGCGCGACGGTTACCTGGAGGCGTGGACCGACCGCTACGATCGCCGCACCCTTGTCGAGGCCGCCGACCTGGCCATGAACCTGGGCGCGGTGAGCCGGTCGCTCTCCTGGCGGCGGGCTCTGGACACGGCCGACCCGGCCCGCGCGGAGTACGCCGAGGCGGTGCCCGGATGGCTCGCCGAGCTGTTCGCCGCCACCCCGCTTCAGCCCGACCACTGACCGGCATCCGTCCAAGTCGGAAGTCGGACAGGCGGTGCGACGCGCGGCGTGGAACTTCCAAAATTTGGACGTGACCCACGTCACCGCGCCGGGGAGGTCGTTGGGCAGGTCATGGACGTCTTCTCCCGAACGTTCCTCCCGGCCGCCACCGAGGCCGGCCTTGCCGTGCAGACCGTGAGCCGGCACATGCCGGTCTTCCGACGCTGCGTCGGCTCCGGTGACGCCACCATCCTGGTCACCCGTTGCAGCCGCCCCGACCGCCCGGTCACCGGCGACTACCTGTTGCTGCTCACCCACCGCCGACTGGTGGTGACCCAGCAGACCCGGCTCCTGCACCGGCTGCGCCTGCACCTCAACACCGAGCTGCGCGAGCTGAGCAACGTCACCTGGAGCCCGGACCCCCGGCTGGGGTCGGTCGAGCTGGCCGCCACCGCGATCGACGGGATCCGCGAGCGGTTCCTCGTCCGCACCAGTCACCCGAAGCAGGTGTGGCAGCTCGACGCGCTGCTCAACCACGCCTTCCGGACCCGCCTGCGGGCACCCCGCGAGCGGATCGTCGCCACCATCGGCGACACGCCGGCCGCCGTCCGACCCAGCGCGTTCCGCCCCGCCGTCGCGCGCTGACGCCCGACCGGCCGGCCGCCCTTCACGTCGCCTTTACCGAACCCGAACACGCACCGATCGCGCCGAGCCGACCGGGTCGGCAATCATGGGCCGGTGACCGTCGAACCGCCGCACCGCGGGCTCGTCCTCGTGGTCGAGGACGAGCCGGCCATCGCCGACCTGGTCCGGCTCTACCTCACCCGGGACGGGTTCGGCGTACACCTGGAACGCGACGGCGAGGCCGGCCTGAGCGCCGCCCGCCGGCTGCGTCCGGTCGCCTGCGTCCTCGACATCGCCCTGCCCGGCCTCCCCGGCACCGAGATCTGCCGCCGGCTGCGCGAGGCCGGTGACTGGACGCCCGTCATCTTCCTCACCGCCCGCGACGACGAGGTGGACCGGATCGTCGGCCTGGAGCTGGGCGCCGACGACTACGTCACGAAGCCGTTCAGCCCGCGCGAGTTGGTCGCCCGGGTACGGGCGGTGCTGCGCCGCACCGCAGGGGGCCCCGAGGGCGCGGAACGACCGCGCATCGTCGGCCCGGTGACCCTCGACCCGGCCCGGCGGACGGTCACCGCCGCCGGCGTACCGGTGCAGCTCACCTCCACCGAGTTCGACCTGCTGGCGCACCTCATGGCCCGGCCCGGCCGGGTCTTCACCCGGGAGGAGCTGCTGGCCGGTGTCTGGGGCTACGCCGCGCACGCCGGAACCCGCACGGTGGACGTGCACGTCGCCCAGGTGCGGGCGAAGCTCGGCCCGGCCAGCGTCATCCGCACCCACCGGGGCGTGGGGTACGCGGTCGATGCCTGAGCAGCCCGTGCGCGCCGAGTCGCCGACCATGGCACTGCCGGTGGTCGGCGCCCGCCCGCCGGCCGCACCCCGGCGCAGCCGGCTCGGCCGGACGCTGACCGCCCGCGCGGTGCTGGTCACCTGCGCGGTGGCACTGGTGTCGGTGCTCGTCACCGCCATCGTCGCGGTGCCACTGGCGATCCGCGGCGCGGAGCGACGCGACCAGCAGGCGCTCGCCGCGCAGGCCCGACTCGCCGCCGAGGTGCTGCGCACCCGGCTGGACCGGGGGCGCACCGCCGACGAGGAGCGGCTCATCCAGCAACTTCGCGACCAGGGCATCGACGCGTACCTGATCCGGCGCGGGGCCGTCGACCGGTCGGGCCTGCCGGCCCGCGTGGTGCAGCGGATCGGGCAGGGCCGCAACGTGTCGGCCCGCCGCCCGGTCAACGGCCACCGCGCCCTGGTGGAGGGCCGGGCGCTGCCCGGCGGCAACGGGGTGGTGCTGTCCCGCGCCTCGTCGAACGGGTTGTGGGCGCAGGTGCTGCTCAGCCTCTGGTTGCCGCTGCTGGCCGGGCTGGCCGCCGGCGTGGTCGCCGGCCTCCTGCTGGCCCGCCGCCTGGCCCGACCGATCCGCGTCGCGGCCACCGCCGCCGCCCGACTGCGGGCCGGGGACCGCGCCGTCCGGGTGCCGGTCGAACCGCCGGACGAGGTCGCCGACCTGGCCGAGGCGCTGAACGGCCTGGCCGCGGCCCTGACCACCAGCGAGGGCCGGCAGCGCGAGTTCCTGCTCTCCGTCTCGCACGAGCTGCGGACCCCGCTGACCGCGATCCGGGGGTACGCCGAGGCGCTGGCCGACGGCGTCATCGACGCGGACGGCACCGCCGGCACCGGTCGGACCATGCTGGCCGAGGCCCAGCACCTGGACCGGCTGATCGGCGATCTGCTGGCGCTGGCCCGGCTGGAGGCCGCCGACTTTCCGCTGGAACCGGTGCCGGTCGACCTGACCCGGCTGGCCGTCGACGCCGAGCCGACCTGGTCGGGTCGGTGCGCCGCGGTGGGTGTGTCGTTCCGCGTGGAGACGCCCGGTCAGCCGGTGTCCGCGTACACCGATCCGGGTCGGATCCGGCAGGTGCTGGACGGGTTGCTGGAGAACGCGCTGCGGGTCGTACCCCCGGGGGCGCCGGTGGTGCTCGCGGTCCGGCCGGTCGGTGCGGACCCGGCGGACGGCGGTGTGCTGGAGGTCCGCGACGGCGGACCCGGCTTCACCGACGACGACCTGGCGGTGGCGTTCGAGCGGGGAGCGTTGCACGAGCGCTACCGGGGGGTGCGCAAGGTGGGCAGCGGGCTGGGGCTGGCACTCGCCGCCGGGCTGGTCCGCCGGCTGGGCGGGGAGATCGTCGCGGGTCACGCGCCCGAGGGCGGGGCCGCCTTCACGGTCCGGCTGCCCGGTGATCCTTACCTGACCCGAACATCGGCCTGACGGTCCGCTCGTGGACGCGGGGAAGGCTGAGGGCTCCACGGACGAGAGGGAGAGTCATGCCACGTTGGGGATTCGTCATCGGCACCACGGCACTGCTCGCGGCGGTCGCGCTCGGCGTCAGCGGCTGCGGCGCGGCCGAGGTGGCCAGCCAGCCCGCGCGGGAAGCCGCGGTCGAGGTCGCCGCCGCGATGGGTGTGGAGGGCCAGGCGCTGACCGCGATGGGCTTCGACGCCACCGACCTGGACGTGCAGACCGTCGCCGCCCCGGCCACCCCGACGCCGGGCGCCTCCCCGACGGCCCGCGACAAGGACCGGCAGAAGCGCGGCGAGGAGTGGCGCAAGCGCCACCAGGCCCGCGTGCAGTTGCGCAAGAACACCCTGCACGGCGAGGCGGTGGTGCAGACCAAGGACAACGGTACGCAGACGGTCGCCGTCCAGCGCGGCGAGGTGACCGCCATCGACGGCGACTCGATGACCGTCAAGTCCACCGACGGTTTCACGATGACCTGGACCTTCGGCGATGACCTGCGGGTCGTCGAGCGGCGCGCGACGGTGCAGCCGAGCGAGGTCAAGGTCGGCGCGAAGCTCGGCGTCGCCGGCGTCAAGGACGGTGACAAGGGCGTCGCCCGGCTCATCCTCATCCCGCGCGACAAGTGAGCGACGGGCCCCCGGGTGTAAGCCCGGGGGCCCGTCCCTGCGCGGCTGTTGATCAGCGGCCGGGCGGCAGGGCGTAGCCCACGTAGCCGCGGAACTCCAACCGCCAGCCGGCCGGGACCAGCTTGGCGCAGGCCGGCTGACTGCCGGTGCAGACGATCGCGTCCACTGAGGCGGGGTCGGCCGGCGGCCGTTCCGGCAGAACCGACTGCAACGACACCAGCTCCGGCGAGCCGCCGTCCGGATGGCGCAGCAGCAGCCACCACGGGTACTCCCAGTTGTCGTTCTGCTCCACCAGCCCGATCCGCCGCGCGCCGCTGTCGCGGACCGCGGTCGCGGCCCAGCGGAACTCGTCGGCCCACTGCGGCCGGCGCAGGAACCGGGTGTCCCAGTCCGAGGTGGTGAAGACGGAGCCGGAGCCGACGAGCCGGCGCGGGAAGCCGTACGACAGCGCCAGCACCCCGGCCAGCGCCGAGGTGGCCAACACGGCGACGGTCACCACCGTGGCCACCGACCGCCGCCGGGCCGTCACCCCGGGCTCCGGGCTCGCATGGCGGCGCAGGAGCGCGTCCAACCACAGGCCGGCGAGCGGCACGGCGAGGACCAGGGCGTAGAGCAGCAGCCGGTTGCCCCACGGCTGCCACTTGAGCATCGCGGTGTGCAGCAGCACGGTGGTCAGCACCACCACGGCGTACGAGCGCAGCGGCCCCACCTGCCCGGGGTCGAGCCGGCGCGGGCGGACGAGCGCGACCAGCGCGCCGAGCAACGCGACTGCCCCGGCGATCGGGAACGCCACCCGGTCCTCGTCCGGGTACCAGGCGGGCACCGGGAACACCTCCCGACCGAAGGTGATCGCCCGGTCCTGGGGGTCGACACCGATCGCCTCCGCACCACCGATGATCGCGTCCGCGCTGGCGCTGCGCAGCGGCGCCAGCGGCGTGTCGAACGCCGTGTGCCCGATCCGTAGCGCGTTGACCAGGACCGACGCCGGATCGTGCCGTTCCATCGGGATCGACTCCCGCAGCCGCGGAGGGCCCAGCGGATGCCCGAACTCGGCGGTCACCCGGGTCAGGAACGGGCCGACCACCAGCGCCGCCACCACCAGGATCAGCGCCGAGCCACCGACGACGCGGACCACCGGACCGACCGGCCGAACCCGACCGGCGGCCGGTTCCCGGTCGGCCAGGGCCAGCCGGAGCTGGGCCAGGCCCCACAGCACCAGCAGCGGGCCCACCGCGATCAGGCCGCTGGTCTTGGTCACCGCCGTCAACCCGGTGGCCGCGCCCAGGCCGACCAGCGTCCCCCAACCGGTCCGCCGACGCAGCCCGTCCAGGACGAGGGTCGCCGCGCACGCCACCCACGCCGCGCAGACCAGGTCGGTCTGCGTGCTGGTCGCCTGTAGCACCACCATCGGGGTGCTGGCCAGCACGAATGTGGTGATCAACTGAGCCCGCCGGCCGCCGCCGAGCTGCGCGGTGATCCGCGCGACCACCAGCAGACAGAGCACCCCGGCGGCCCACTGCACCAGGTTGTGCAGCGCGTCGGAGCCGGTGAGCAGGCGCAGGTGCAGGAGCAGGTACTCCGCGCCGGGTGGGATGGTCACCTGCCGGTGGATGGCGGTGGGCCAGAAGTCCAGATCACCCTGGGCCACCCAGTGCTCGACCTTGGGCAGGTGGTAGGTCTGCGAGTCGAAGTTGTTCGGCTCGGCCAGCAGCGCGACCAGCAACTCCAGCAGCACCAGTCCGCCGATGCCGCCGGCGAGCAGCCGCTCGCCCCGACTCGCCGTACGCCAGATCTCGGCTGCCCTGCGCAGGCCGGCACGTACCTCACCGGTCTGGACCGGCGTGGCGTCGCGCCCGCCCGCCGGGTCGCGGTCGGTGAGCGGGACGGACGTCTCCAGGCCGGCGCCGACGGTCACCACCGCGCCGACCGGCACCCGTCGGGCCGCCGCGGCGGGCACCTCGGCGGGCGGAGTGTCCCGGTGCCAGCGCAGGCCCACCGCCGTCGCGGTGGCGAGCAGGAAGAGCAGCCAGGCGGCGATGAACGCCGGCCGGGTCAGCGCGTGCAGCACGCCGAGCACCTCGACGACGAGCACCGCGTACGCCCCGGCGACCAGGGCCGCGCGCACCGCGGCGAGTCGTGACGACGTCACCGCGTCGACCCCGCGGGGCTTCGTCGCGACCGTGAGCAGGAGCACCGAGGCGGCGGGGAGCACCGCGAGCAGGGAGCCGGCAGCCGACATGGCGGGAAGTAAACACCATCCGGCTGAATTCGCCACGCCGGCTGTCCGACGGTGGCGGCCACCGTCGGGCTGACCAGCCAGGCTAGGCTATGCCCGACGTGTCGTCGCCACCGTGGAGATTCCCGTGAAGCTCTCGATCCTCATGCCGGTCTACAACGAGGAAGAACGCATCGCGGATGCCCTCAAGCAGGCGTTGGCGGTTGACTACCCCTGCGAGATCGAGCTCGTCATCGTCGACGACGGCAGCCGGGACGGCACCGGCGAGGTCCTCGGTCGTGCCGACGATGCCCGCCTGCGGGTCATCACCCACCAGCGCAACGCGGGCAAGGGCGCGGCCATCAAGACGGCGGTCGACAGCGCCGAGGGCGAATACATGGTCATTCTCGACGCCGACCTGGAGTACGACCCGCAGGACATCCCCAAGCTGCTCGCCCCGGTGCTCGACGGGCGGGCCACTGTGGTCTACGGCAATCGCACCTTTGGCAGCCACAGCGCCTACAGCTTCTGGTACGTGATGGGCAACAAGGGCGTCACGATGGCGGCGAACGTCCTCTTCAACTCGTACATCGGCGACCTGGAGACCTGCTTCAAGCTGATGCCGGTGGCGCTCTACCGGTCGCTGGAGGTGCGCTCGCGCGGCTTCGGCATGGAGGCCGAGGTGACCGGCAAGCTGCTGCGCCGCCGGATCCGCCCGTACGAGGTGCCGATCAGCTACCGGGCGCGCGGCCGCGAAGAGGGCAAGAAGATCACCTGGAAGGACGGCGTCGAGGCGATCTGGATCCTCGGTCGCGAACGCGCCCGCCGCCGTCCCGCCGCGTCATCCGCGCGCTGATCCCAGGAACGCGCTGATCGTCCGCCGTAGACCTGCGGCATCCAGGCCGTGCCAGCGGGCGTGGTCGGCGGCGTCGCCGTACCGCCGCAGATCGGCCCGGCCCACTCCGAGGGTGAGCAGCCGGTGCGGCACGTCCGCCAGGGCGCGGCCGACGACCGCGCTCGACGTTCCCGCCAGATACGGCTCGACGAGCACCACGTCGGTCCCGGCGAGCGCGCGCAGCCCGGCCGTGTCGAAGGGCCGGGGAGTGTGGGTGTACGCGACTGTCACGTCCATTCCCTCGGTCGCGTCGAGCGTGGCACCGAGCATCGGCCCGACGGCCACCACGACAGGCGCGTCCAGCCCGCCCCGCCGTAGCACCCGTAGTCGGTCGGTGTCCGGATACGCCTCGGCGTTGCGCTGCTCGGTGAGCCGCACGTAGACCGGATCGTCGCCCGCCGCGGCGTCCCGGAGCAGCGGCGCCACCTCGTCCGGGTGACCGGGCACCCGCACGGTCCAACCGCCGCCGAGCGAGTCGAACAGCGCCACGTCACCGGGTGACTGGTGGGTGCGGCCCTCCTCCGCGGCGTCGTACGAGGCACCGATGCTGACCAGCACCGCGCTCACGCCCTGGTGGTCCAGATCCAACTTGATCTGCTCGTACGCCCGGTCGACCAAAAACGTCGCGTACGAGTGCACGATCGGGCGCAGCCCGGTCAGAGCCAGGCCGCCGGCCACGCCGATCATCAGTTGCTCGCGGATGCCGACGTTGAGCACCCGGTCCGGGTGCCGGCGACCCGCCGGGGCGAACTGGCTGACCGAGATGTCGGCCAGCACGAGAGCGGCACGGGGGTCCTCGTCGAGCAGGGCGGTGGTGGTGTCGATGAAGGCGGTTCGCATGGTGGTCATCCCTCGCTCTCGATGCGGGCGACCACCAGGTGCGGTCGTCCTCGTCGCTGCCCGGTCAGCGCCGCGTACAGGGCGTTGTGGTCCCGGCCGTCGACGGTGTCGGCGGTCCAGCCGTTGACGGTGAAGCGGCTGGCGATTCCCCCGGCCCAGCCGTGAGTGGCCGATGAGTTGTCCACCACGATCGCGGTGAGGCTGTCCAGGCCGGTCGCCCCCGCGTACGCGATGGCCTCGTGGTTGGAGCCCTCGTCCAGCTCGGCGTCGCCGAGCAGCACGTACACCCGGGGGGTGAGCAGGCCCTGGGCCCGCAGCCCGAGGGCGGTGCCGACGCCCAGTCCGAGCCCGTGGCCGAGCGAGCCGGCCCCGATCTCGACCCCGGGCACCAGCGTCCGGTCCGGGTGGTGACCGAGCCGGCTGTCCGGCCCGCCCAGGTCGTCGAGCCAGGTCTCCGGGACGAAGCCGTGCGCGGCGAGCACCGCGTAGTAGGCCGCCGGCCCGTGCCCCTTGGAGAGCAGGAAGCGGTCCCGCTCCGGGTCGTCGACGGTGTCGGGGCTGACCCGGAGCACCCGGTCGTAGAGGACCTGGATCACGTCGATGGTGGAGTGGGCGCTCGGCGCGTGTTTCTCGTCGCCGGTCAGGCGCCGGATCAGCCCGGGGAGCCGGGCGCCGCTGTCGGTGGTGACTGTGGTTGCCATGCCACTAGCCTCTGAGTTGAAGTGCACTTCAATTCAAGGACCGGGTGATGCACGACTCATTGACGATCGGCGAGCTGTCCGTCCGCTCCGGCGTCGCGCCGTCCGCGCTGCGCTACTACGAGCGGCTCGGTCTGATCCGCGCCAATCGCACCGGCGGAAACCAGCGTCGCTACGCCCGCACCGAACTGCGGCGGGTCGCCTTCATCCGCATCTCTCAGCAGGTCGGCGTCTCGCTGGACGAGATCCGCGAGGCGTTGGAATCGCTGCCCGACCGCCGTACGCCCAGCCCGCAGGACTGGGAGCGGCTCTCCGCGAGCTGGCGCGGCCGGCTGGACGAGAAGATCCGGCTGCTGACCAAACTCCGCGACGACCTGGACGGCTGCATCGGCTGCGGCTGCCTGTCCCTGCAACGCTGCACGCTCTACAACCCGGGAGACACGCTGGCCGGCGAGGGCCCCGGCGCCCGCCTCATGCTGCCCCGCGCCTCATCCGATGGTGAGTAGCACCTTCCCGACGTGGTCGTTCGACTCGACCAGCCGGTGCGCCTCGGCAGCTTCGGCCATCGGCAGCCGCCGGTCTACCACCGGGCGGACCGCGCCGGCCTCGACCAACGGCCACACCTCATCGCGTACGCCCCGGACGATCTCCGCCTTCTCGGCCAGCGGCCGGGAGCGCAGCGCTGTCGCCGCGACGCTGGCCCGCTTGGCCAGCAGCGCACCGAGATCCAGCTCGGCCTTGCGACCACCCTGCATCCCGATCACCACGAGCCGGCCGCCGGTCGCCAACGCGGCCACGTTCCGGCCCAGGTAGGACGCGCCCATGATGTCGAGGATGACGTCCGCGCCGTGGCCGTCGGTGGCCTTGCGGACCTCCTCGACGAAGTCCTGCTCCCGATAGTCGATCGTCTCCGCCGCGCCCAGCTCGCGCAGGCGGGGGTGCTTGGCCGTGCGGGCGGTCGCCAGGACCGTGGCGCCCAGGGCCGCCCCGAACTGGATCGCGAACGTGCCGATCCCGCTGCCCCCGCCGTGCACCAGCAGCGTGTCATCCGAGCCGAGCCGGCCCACCCCCACCACGTTCGACCAGACCGTGCAGGCCACCTCCGGCAGCGCCGCGGCGTCGACCAGGTCCACGCCGGCCGGCACCGGCAGCAGCTGCCCGGCGGGCACGGCGACGCGCTCGGCGTACCCGCCGCCGGCCAGCAGCGCACAGACCTCCTGGCCGACGGCCCACCCGGTCACCTCCGGGCCGATCGCGTCGATCACCCCGGAGCACTCCAACCCGAGGTACGCGGGCGCACCCGGCGGCGGCGGATAGTGCCCCTGCCGTTGCAGCAGGTCGGCACGGTTCACTCCGCTGGCCCGCACCGCGACGATCACCTCGCCCGGGCCGGGCTCCGGGTCGGGGACCTCGGCCCAGACCAGCGCGTCGGGTCCACCGGGCTGCGGAACGGTGATGGCTCGCATGGCCTCAGTCTTACCCGATGCCCCCGCAGGACGCAGGCGCACCCCGGTGCGCGCGCCGGTCGTCGGTGCTTGGCCCTGGAACGCGAGTCGATCACGACGCTGCACGCTGGCGATGCACGCCCCGATGCCCATGAGTGACTCCGGTCCGCGCCACAGTGGACGCAGCGGCACCCGCCTGACCGGCGCTTCCGGGAGGGACGCCGAGCCGGCCGGCGGGCGGCGTGGCAGACTGTCCACGGCCGTACATCCGCGGGTGGCGGTCCGGGAGGGTTCGCCTAGTGGCCGATGGCGCTGGTCTTGAAAACCGGTAAGGCAGCGATGTCTTCGTGGGTTCGAATCCCACACCCTCCGCCGACGAGCAGCAGAGTGCCGCGTAGCCGTCAGGTTGCCGGCAGGTAGGTGGCGATCCAGTCCCTCAGTCGTTTCAGCACCAAGGGATGGACGTCGACCATCTCGATCCGCTCCGCGACCACTGCCGGGTCGACGATCCCGGCCCGGATCAGGGCGTCGGCGAAGGCGTGGTCCTTCTCCCGGCCAGCTACCAGCTTTGACACGACGCAGTCGTGCGGTTCGAGCGTGTACCCGCGCCCCGGCTGGGTGCTCTGGGACTCCACCAGAACCAGCCGATCCCGCCACCCGTCGGGCAGCCTCGCGGTCGACACGCTCACGCCCTGGGCGTAGTACCCGTTCGTCTCGTGGAACAGCGAGAATTCGCCGATAGCGCCGTCGACCTGGTCCGCCTTGTGGTCGTCCGGGTCGTCGAAGAATGCCACGTCGACCTCCATCGAGGCGGTGGCTTCCAGCGGAAGTCTGCTCTCCGGGATCGCCCCCAGCACCGACTGGCTGCCGATGACAAGGACATCCGGGTCTCCAACGATCTGGCACGCCGATCGCAGGACGTGCTCCAGTTGCTCGCGCCTCACGCGGCTCGCTCCCAGCCACTGCGGGTGAAGGACTCAAGAACCTTCTTGCGCTGTGGCTGTGACAGGACCCCAGCGAAGGGCGAGTTCTGTCGTAGCTCAACAGCTTCCGGATCATCCGAGGTCAGCGCCTTGAGGACGGCATTCACACCCTCGTTGATCTTGTCTTGCCAGCGCTTCAGCCACACCTCGGTCATGGTTTCTCGGTGCTGCCGCAGGAGTCGGTCGAGATTCTCTCTGGCCTTGCCCAGTACCGCGTCCGGGTCGGTGACCAAACTGCCCGCTACCGCCTGGTGCAGCCACAGCGACTTGAGCTGATCACGAGTCAGTTCCGGCTTCGGGCGCAGCAGCGCCTCAACCTGGTCTCGCCTGATCCTCCGATGTGCGCCGACCTTCACGAACGGCAGTTCTCCACGCTCGCACAGGTTGACGACCTGCTGGCGCGAAGATCCAAGCAGCTTGGCAACCTGGCCGGTGGTCAGAAGGTCCTCACCCGTCGTCACCATGAGTGGAGCATGCGCCACAAACGCTAAAAACACAACTCGCTTCGCGGCTACGTACCCTCGGGCTCGTCCCGTCGGGCCTCGCGGATCGTCTCGTCGGCCAGCCGCTCGATCGCGCGGCGGCGCTCCTCGGCGAGGGCCTGCTCGTCCGGCTTGCGCAGCGCGGTGACGACGGCGACCAGAAAATCGCGCCAGATCCCTAGCAAGTATTCCCCCCGTGGAAAGTTGCAGGCAGCCAACCATAGCGTCCGGCCGATGCTGCCGGACAACCGACGCAGTCGGTCGTTCGTTGGCCCGAAACGGGGTATGAAGGGCAGGTATCTGCCCAGACCCGGAAGGACGCCGTCCCGATGACCCTGGAACGACCGATCGCCCCGGACCCGTACGAGCTGCTGCCGACGCTGCCCTCGTTCACCCTGACGAGTGACGACGTGCAGAACGGCGAGCCGATGGACGCCCGGCACGCGCATGGCAGCACCGGTGGTGAGAACGTCTCCCCGCAGCTGACCTGGTCGGACTTCCCCGCCGAGACCAAGAGCTTCACCGTGACCTGTTACGACCCCGACGCCCCGACCGGCAGCGGCTTCTGGCACTGGGTGCTGGTGAACGTGCCGGTCGGCGTCACGCAGCTGCCCAGCGGCGCGGGCGGCGCGGCGGGCACCGACCTCGGCGGGGCGTTCTCGGTCCGCAACGACTACGGCGAGCAGGGCTACGGCGGGGCGGCGCCGCCGTCCGGTGACCGCCCGCACCGGTACGTCTTCGCGGTGCACGCCGTCGACGTGGACCGCCTGGACCTGACCCCCGACGCCAGCCCCGCCTACGTGGGCTTCAACCTCACGTTCCACACCCTGGCTCGAGCGGTGATCCGCCCGACGTACCAAATCAAGGACTAACCCCCGACCCCCGCGATCTTGCACTTACTGCCCCGACATCCCTGACATAAGGGACGCAAGGGCGACCGCAAGTGCAAGATCGCGGCGTGGGTGAGATCGCGCGGGGTGGGGGTGGGCGGGGGTGGGTTAGGACGGGACGCGGGCTACGGCGAAGACGGACTGGCCGAACGGGGGTCGGACGACCTGCTCGGCGGCCTTCGTGGCGGGCAGGACGAGGGTGTCGTACACCTTGACCATTGGCCCCTCCTTCGGCATCAGCCGGAAGACCTTGGTGGCCATGAAGTAGCCGATCAACCCGAGCGCGTTGGCGTAGTGGATCTTCTCCACCGTCAGGCCGGCCTCGGTCATCGCCGTGCCGAGGGTCTTCTTGGTGTACCGGCGGACGTGGCCGGTGGCGATGTCCGCCGGGCTCATGGCGAACTGGAACGCCGGCACGATGATGATCACCGCGCCGCCGGGGCGGACCAGGTCGCGCATGCTGCGCAGCGCGCCCACGTGGTCCTCGATGTGCTCCAGGACGTTGTACGAGACCGCGGCGCTGTAGTCCCCCCGGTCGCTGTGCGGGAGCAGCATCTGCCGGACGTCGATGCCGGGCTGGTCGGCGAGGCGCTCCTTGAGCTGCACCAGCCGGTCGGGGTCGGCCTCCGTGGCGGTGAACCGGGGCAGCCGCTGCGACCATTCCAACGCGTAGTCACCGAGACCGCTGCCGATCTCGATCGGGTCGTCACCGAGGTAGGGCACCGCCAGCTCGACGAACCAGCGACGGTGGTTGACGGCCGTTGCCAGGCCCTCCAGCACCTCGGACTGGACGCGCTGATCCCCAGTGATTTCTGCCATGCGTCGATTCCTCACGATATGAACTCGACCCGTGCCTGGACCGACAGAGTGAATCATCCGCTTGGATGGCAGAAGAATCGGGGGAGCGGTTGGCCGAATTGCGGTCGGGGGGGTGGGCACGTGATCGGCGGTCGGCGAACCCGGCACATAGTACGGCAGTACCCCGAAACATGTCACGGCACCGCCATACGCTGACTACCCTATGAATTGTCATGACTACTCCCGAACCGGACGCGCCCGGCGCCGGCCCGGCCACCCCGTCGTCGGTGGAGGGGGCCGGCGGCGGCGATCGGTTGCGCCGTAACGGGAAGTGGACCGATCTGGCCGCCGTGCTGAGCTTCGTGGTGCTTGGCTTCTGGGTCACCGGGCGTCTCTGGTGGGACCCGGGCAGTGGAGTGCGGGACAACCGCTCCGACCAGTCGCAGTTCGAATGGATGATGGCGCACGGTGCGCGAGTGGTCACGCATTTCGCATACCCGTTCCATTCCGATCAGATGAACGTGCCGGACGGTGTCAACCTCATGGCAAATACGTCCGTATTATCCATTTCATTGCCAATGACGCCGATCACCCTGCTGTTCGGGCCACGTGCGGCATTCCTGCTCTTTCTCACCCTCGGAATGGTCGCCACCGCCACCGCCTGGTACTTCCTGCTCTCCCGCGTCCTGGTCAAGGCCCGGGGGCCGGCCTGGCTGGGCGCGGGCTTCTGCGCGTTCGCGCCGGCCATGGTGTCGCACGCCAACGGGCACCCGAACATCGTGTCGCAGTTCGTCGTCCCATTGATCATCTGGCGTACGCTGCGGCTCGCCGACCCCGGCCGCTGGCTGCGCAACGGGCTGCTGCTCGCTCTGGTGATCGTCTGGCAGGCGTTTCTCAACCTGGAGATCCTGCTGATGACCGCGATCGGGCTCGGCGTGATCGTCGGCGCGTTGGCCCTCAGCCGCCCCGCCCTGCGGTCACGGACCCGGTCCTTCCTCGCCGGCCTGGCCGTCGCCGCCGTGGTCGCGGGTCTGCTGCTGGCGTACCCGCTGTATGTGCAGTTCTTCGGACCCGGCGCCTACTCCGGGCTGTCCAGCCTGATCCGCGGCTACTCCAGCGACCTGGCCTCGTTCGCCGCGTACTCCCGGGAATCGCTGGCCGGTAACCCGCGCACCGCCGCCGGGCTGGCCAAGAACCCGACCGAGGAGAACAGCTTCTTCGGCTGGTCGCTGCTCGTGCTGGTGGTCGCCCTCATCTGGTGGCTGCGGCGGTCGGTGGTGGTGCTCGCGTTGGCCGGGCTCGGGCTGTTCTTCACGGTGCTCTCGCTCGGGCGGGAGATCCGCTTCGCCGGCCACGGCACCGGCGTGCCGGGGCCCTGGGCAGCGCTGGAGAATCTGCCGATCCTGCACTCGGTGGTGCCGACCCGGTGGGCGCTGGCGATCACCCCGATCGTCGGGGTGCTGCTCGCCTACGGCGCCGAACGCGCCCGCGAACTGGCCCGTACGCACCCGGCCGCCCGGCCACAGATCCGCTTCGCCACCGCGACCGTGCTGACGATGGCCCTGCTGCCGATCCTGCCCACCCCGCTGCCCGTGGTCCAGTTGGACCCGGTCCCCACATTCGTGACCAACGGGGCGTGGCGGCCGTACGTGGCTGGTGGGCGCAGTGTGGTGACCCTGCCGCTGCCGGACACGAACTACGCGGAGCCGCTGCGCTGGGCGGCCGCGACCCGACTGGACATGCCGCTGGCCCGGGGCTACTTCCTCGGACCGGACACCCGCCCGAGCGCGGAACCGCCGAAGGTCGCGCTGTTCACCGCGCCGCCCCGGCCCACCAGCAGTTTCTTCGCCACCGTCCGACGGACCGGCGCGGTGCCGCCGATCACCCCGCAGAGCCGGGTCGAGGCGGTCGACGACCTGCGCTACTGGCGGGCCGGCGTGGTGATCCTCGGGCCGCACGAGCACGAGATGGAACTGCGTCGCGGAATGACCGAGCTGACGGGGATCCAACCGGTCTTCACCGGCGGCGTCTGGGTGTGGGACGTCCGGCCGCTGACTGACTGAACGGGGCCGGCCGCGCGGGATCAGCCCTGCCGGACGCAGCAGCCCTGGCAGACCTTCGGGCTGGGCAGCGTGAAGGCCAGGCAGCAGGTGCGTCGCTGCACGCTCGGCTCACCGGTCGGGCCGGGCACCAGCTCGACCAGGTCAGCCAAATCGAGCGCGCCGAGCAGGGTGTCGATGCTCTGCACCGTCGAGCCCGGCAGCGCGTCCGCGGCCCGGAGGATGCCGTGCGCGATGCCGGAGGCGACCGAGCCGAGCAGGGTCCGGGTGCCCACCCGCACCTCCGCCTGGATCGCCGCGATCAGCGGTGCCAGGTGGGCGTCGAGCAGGGAGGCACGCAGCTCGGCCAGCAACTCGGCCTCGCCGGCGACGACCCGCACCTCTGGCAGGCCGGAGAGCGCCAGCGGGTCGTTCGGCAGCACGGCCACGGTGGTGCCGTGGCGCAGGCCCAGCGTGAGCAGGGGCCGGTGGTCCTCGAAGTGGATCAGCACGTCGGACGGGTCGAGCAGCGGCACCCGGCGGGCCGAGGCCCAGCCGAGCACGACCGGCAGTGCCGTCCAGTAGCTGTACGACTTCCAGGCCAGCGCGGCGCAGGCGTGCGCGGTGCCGCCCCAGCGGACGCTGGCCGCGTGCAGCAGCTCCGGCAGGCGGGTGCCGTCGATCAGGGTGGTGGCGGGCGTCCAACCGAACTCGTCGTCGACCAGCAGGCCCCGGGCAAGACCGGGAAGGTCGTCGGTGCCGAACATGGCCCGCAGCGCCGCGGTGACGGGGGCGAGCGGCGTGGCGGTCACGTCCCGCCTCGGCATCACCGCTGTCACCGTGTCATCCCCCGTCCGCGTGACCGGGGAGCATGCCCCGGCGGACGACCAGCGCCGTCCTGAGCTAAGGCTAGCCTAACCACGCCTGGCGGTCTAAGGGAAGCCTTGCCTCGGTCGGATCGGGAGGTCCGGGTCACTCCGGCTCCCGGCGGGAGCAGCGCTCCGCGCCCCGGCGTACTACCCGCACCCGGCCTCCGAAAACGCCGCCGCAGGATCGATCACCGTCGGTGGATTGTCAAGCGTTGTGTCGACAAGGTGGCAGATGCGTGTGCGTTCCGCCACAGAACGTGAAACTAATACTCCCGGCCACGAGGAAGCCGATGACGACGTCACCCCTCGAACGGGCTGCCGACTCCTTCGCGGCCGAGCTCGCCCGCCAGCGCGCCGGGCGAGGCCTGTCCAAGAAGCAGCTGGCCATCCTGATGGGGTTCGACCCGTCCTACGTCAGCCACGTCGAGGGGCGCCGACACCGCCCGACCGAGGACTTCGCCCGCCGGGCCGAGGCCGTCCTGGAGGCCAGCGGCGCGATCTGGCAGCGCTTCCGGGAGTACGACGACATCCGGCACGCCCGCTCCGGCCAACCGCACCGCGAACCCCCAATGCCCGGCCAGTGGCTGCCCCCCGGCACCGGCCTCGTCGTGGAGCGGGAACTGGCCACCCTCACCCACGCCGACGACGCCTACCGGTGCGTCATCCGCCGCGAGCTCTACAACGCCGGCACCGAGCCGGTCACCCGCTACCTCGTCCGCGTCGCGGTGGACCGCTACCCGAACGACCCCGGTCGCTCCAACCGGCACCACCGGGAACACCCGCTCACCTTCGCCGAGCTGCAACTACAGGCCCGTCGCGACGACGGCGCCGGCGACCCGGAGCCGATGCACTGGCGGGCGAAACACGACCGGGACGCGTTCAAGGAGATCTGGCTGCTCTTCGAGAACGGTGAACGGCGCTTCCCGCTCTACCCCGGCGACCGGGCCATCATCGAGTACGCGTACAGCGTCGGGCACGAGAAATGGGGCACCTGGTTCCAGCGGGCCGTCCGGCTGCCCACCCGGCACCTCGCCGTACGCCTGGACCTGCCGGCGGCCCTCGACCCGCAGGTCTGGGGCGCGGAGACCTCGCTCTCCGCGGAGGAGGGCCCGCTGCGGACGGCGCCGCAGCGTCGCGACGAGGGCGACCGGGCGATCTACGACTGGCAGACCGACGCCCCGCCGCTCAACGCCCGCTACCGGATGCAGTGGCGCTTCCGGGCTCGGCCGGACACCGACCCGGACGTCGACCCCGGCGGCACCCGGGTCCGCCCCAGCGAGCGGATGCGCGGGATCGGCATCGTCCAGCGCGGGGCCGACCTCCTCCGCCAGCAGGTCCGGCAGTTCGACCTGCCCGGCGAGGAACAGGTGGCCCGGGACGTCGTGGACCGACTCACCATGGCGCTGTCCCGGCTCGACGAGCTGCACCCGTTCAGCAAGGGAGTGGGCATCGCCGCACCGCAGCTCGGCATCGGCCGTGCCGCCGCCGTGGTCCGACCCCCCGACCGGTCGGCGGAACCGGTCGTCCTGCTCAACCCCCGGGTGGTGGACGCCGACCCGGAGACCGACGAGCAGTACGAGGGGTGCCTCTCCTTCTTCGACCACCGCGGTCTGGTGCCCCGACCGCTGCGACTCGACGTGGAACACGCCCAGTGGGACGGCAGCCGGATCATCACCTCGTTCGAGTTCGGCATGGCCCGGCTCGTCGCGCACGAGATCGACCACCTGGAAGGGCGGCTCTACGTCGACCGGATGGCGCCCGGCGTGCCGCTGGTGCCGGTGGAGGAATACCGGGAGACGGGGCAACCCTGGCGCTACTGAGCAAGGCGGGGACCGGGGCGCGTGCCCCAGGGGGCAGGGGCACGCGCCCCGGTGTGGGGGGAGGAACGTCTAGAGATCGCCGAATGTGTCGTAGCGGATGTTCGGCGGCGGCACCTCGTCGGCGGCCAGCACCCGCAGCGTCGACCGAACCATCTGCGCCGACCCGGAGACGTAGCAGTCGTGCGTCGTCCACGGGCCGTACCGGGCCACCACGTCCGGGATGTCGCCCAACTCGCCGTCGAAGTCGGGATCGTCGCTGCACGCCAGCGTGACCGACAACCACGGGTGCGCGGCCACCAACTCCTGCAGGCAGGCCAGCCCATACAGGTCCGTCGCGTGCCGGGCGCCGTAGAACACGTGCACCCAGCGGGTCCGGTTGTAGCTGGCCAGCTCCTCCACCAGCGCCTTGATCGGCGCCAGTCCGACGCCACCGGCCACGCAGAGGATGTCCCGCTCGGAGGAGCGGTCGAGGGTCATCGACCCCATCGGCGCCGCCAGGCGCAGCAGGTGCCCCGGCTGTACGCGGCGCACCAGCGCCCCGGACACCCACCCCGCCCCGGGGCTCCGCACGTGGAACTCCAGCACGTTGTCGTCGTTCGGGGCGTTCGCCACCGAGTAGTTCCGCCACACCCTCGGGTGGAAGCGGGGCAACTCCAGGCTGACGTACTGGCCCGCCCGCCAGGACAGCGGATGTTGCAGGGCCCGGCAGGTCAGCACGGCGATGTCCGAGCCGTGCCGCTCGTGGGTCAGCACCTCGGCGTGCCAGAACGGCGGGTTGTCGTCGCCGGCCGCCCCGGCCACCATTTTCGCCGCGATCGCCGCGTACGCGTCCCGCCACGCCTGGTCGTACTCCAGGTTCCAGCCGTCGCCCGCCGTGCTGCGCAGCGCGTCCAGCAGCGCGACGCCCATCGTCGCGTAGTGCTTGTCGTCGACGTGGTACTTGCGGTGGTCCCGGCCCAGCGCACGCAGGAACTCGTCGAAGCTCTCCGGGTCGTCCACGGTGTGGGTCGCCGTGATGATCGCTTCCAGCAGGCGGTCACCCTGGCCGTTCATCTGCACCGGGAAGAGCTGCCGCAGGGCGGGGTCGAGCAGGAACAGCCGGGCGTAGAAGTGCCCGCTCAGCCGCTCCCGGTCCTCCTCGACGAGGGTCCAGCTCTCCTTCAGCAACCGTGCGACGTTGTCCACCGGTGCTCCTTCTCCAGACGGCAGCGGATCGGGCGCTCATAGAATCTCCACGGAGCGTGCTCACCGGTCGCACAGAATGTGCGATCGGTTCACGCCGGCCGATCGGCCGTGCCCGCGGTGCCGTCCGTCGGGCAGAGTGGTGCGGTGACCGTTGAGCTGACCCGCCCGGTGTCCCGCCGAGTACTCGGGACCGAGACGCTGCTGGTCCTCGGCCTCTCCCTCGGCCAGTCCGCGGTCTACGCGGTGGTCTCGATCATCGCGAAGCTGACCGCCGAGGGGCCCCTCTCCAAGCAGACCGCCGCACTGAACACCTCGGCGTCGGCCCGACCCTGGCTGGACCTGACGTACCAGCTCCTCGGCATCGTCTTCGCGTTGCTGCCCGTGCTGCTCGCCGTACACCTGCTCAGCCGCGACCCCGGCGACCCGGCGCGGACCCTCGGCCTGGACGCGCGGCGGCCCGGCCAGGACCTGGCCCGGGGTGCCGGCCTGGCCGCGCTGATCGGTCTGCCGGGCCTGGCGCTGTTCTGGGCGGCGGCACAGCTCGGCATCAACGCCACGCTGGTGCCGGCGGCCCTGCCGCAGGTCTGGTGGGCGGTTCCGGTGCTGATCCTCTCCGCAATGCAGAACGCCGTCCTGGAGGAGGTGATCGTGGTCGGCTATCTGGTCACCCGGCTGCGCCAGCTCCAGTGGCGGCTCGCCGCGGTCATCGCGGCCAGTGCGTTGCTGCGCGGGAGCTACCACCTCTACCAGGGCTTCGGCGCGTTCGTCGGCAACGCGATCATGGGCGTCGTGTTCAGCCTCTTCTACCTGCGAACCCGCCGGGTCCTGCCGCTGATCATCGCGCACACCCTGCTCGACGTGGTCGCCTTCGTCGGCTACGCGCTGCTGCCCCGCGACTGGTTCACCTGGCTCTGACCGCTCAGCGCCGGCTCGGCCGATAGGCGGCCACCGCTCGCGCGGCCAATCGATCGGCAGCCGCCGCGTCGCCCAACGTGGCGGCGACCACCGCCGCACCCGGCAACAGGCGGGACGCCAACCGCAACGCCACCCATCCGCCCGCCTGGGCGGTGAGCGGCGCTGCCAGCCGCCACGCCGCCTCCGCCGCCCTCGGCCAGGCTCCCTCGACCGGATCGCCAGTTGTCTGCGCCGCGAGCAGGGCCTCCTGCGCGCTCGTCGCGTCCGAATGCACCAGGGTGAGCACCAGCAGCTCGGCGGCCCGGTCGGGGTGCGCCGGATCCTTGCCGTACACCGCCGCCAGTCGCAACACCAGATTGGCCTGCGTCCACAGCACCGAGGCCAGCTCGGCGAGCGGCGCGAAGAGCCCGGCCAGCGCGGCCGCCGCCCCTCCCGCGCCCGCCGCCCGCACGTACCGCCGCGTCGCCAGCCGCGCCAGGCCGTCCGCCGGAGCGTCCGGATACCGCGCCCGCAGCCGCTGCGCCCACTCGGCCGCGCCCGGACCGAGCGCCCGGACCGCCTCCAGCGCCAGCAGCTCCGGCGCGAAGCCTGGGTGGTCGCGCAGGCGGGCGATCAGCGCCCGCACATCCGATTCCGGGGTACGCCCCGAAGTCTGCACCGGGTCGTTCTCTGCTTCAACCATGGCGGTCGAGGGCTGCGGGGCCGAGGTGGCTTGCGCGGGCGTGGCGTTGCGCTTGAGCGCCGGGGCGGCCTTCTTGGCTCGGGTGACCTTCCTGGCCGGGGTGACCTCGTCGACCGGGACGGCTTTCCTGGCCGGGGTGGCTTTCTTGGCTGGGGCAGCCTTCCTGGCGCGGGCTGCCTTCTTCGTCGGGGTCGCCTGCTTGGTGCCCGGCTGGTCCACGCCCGCTGCCGGGGTGTCGCCGGACGGGCTGGCCTGGTCGGTGGCGGGCGGGGCGCTCGGTGCGGGAGACGAGCGGAGCGGCTGCCGGGGCAGGGGGCGCTCCGGGTCCGGCGGCTGAAACAGCACGGTCGGGGCGGGCCTCGGCCGTCGAGGGCGCTGCCTACCCGACGGAGCGACCGCGCCTGCCGCCGGCTCGGCCTTCTGCACCGGCTGCTCGGCGGCGACCGGCTCCACCGGCTGCTCGGCGGCTGCCGGCGGAGTGAAGGTCGCCCGCGGAGGGCGCCGGCGCGCCCGGTCAGCAGGTTCTCGGCTGGTCGGCTCGCTCGGCGGCTGCTCCTGCATATCGATGGAGCGTAGTCGCGATCACGCCTCCGCACAGGGGTGAAACACGGGGACCGGGCCGTACCCCGGAAGTCGTTTTGCTCCCGGTGGGTGGCGACCTGTATCCTCGGGCGCGGTGGTCCGCGGGTCACCAGGGAGACTTCGCCTAGTCTGGTCTATGGCGCCGCACTGCTAATGCGGTTGGGGTCTTAAAGCCCCTCCCGGGTTCGAATCCCGGAGTCTCCGCGCGAAAGCCGGGTGTGTAGACTGGCTGAGCACGAGCGCCCGTAGCTCAATGGATAGAGCATCTGACTACGGATCAGAAGGTTAGGGGTTCGAGTCCCTTCGGGCGCACAGGGTATGACCTGCAAAAACGCTCCTCCGGCGATCGATAGTGATCGACTGGAGGGGCGTTTTTCGTGCCCCCCAGGGGGTCACGCGATCCGCCAGAACTCACCTGATCCTTGCGGAGTGTCATCAAAGGCTTCCTCTGCTGTGTTGGTTGTCCGCATTCGCTCGTCCACCTGCGAGGCTGAATTGCTACGGCCGCGAACCGCCCCCGCGCGACGAACCTGAGGTGGGCGAACGGGCCAATCCCTGCGTCAGAACCCGGTGCGTCGCGGTCGGGTGCTCATGCTCGTCCTCACTCTGCCCCCTCTTCTCGATCCGGGCACGGCAGGGTCCCTATGCGTGGAGTTGACCGATTGAGGGCGAGTCGTGCGGCCAGGAAAGTTCACGAAGCTCTATGCCTAGAGCGTTGGCGAGGGACAGCATTGTGAAATAGCCGGGCTCGATCACCCTCCCCGACTCGATCTTTCTCAGGGTTGAGACAGCGACCTGGGCGCGTCCTGCGAGCTGCTCCTGGGTCAGCCCTCGTTCTGTGCGCAGCGTTCGCAGCCGGGTGGCGAGTATCTCGGCTTGATCCCGGAACCGGCTGTCTTCGCGGCGAGCGCGCCCTGCTGGCACACGTCAGATCGTAGTGGTAAATTTTGACCGGTCCAACTTTACCGCTACAGATGATCGAGCCACTTGGGTAAGTTGAGGTTGGTGGAAGGGGGCGGGTCTGTGACGGCGTCAGGCGAGCACATCAAGGCGCTCGTGCGCAATCACGCCGCCGGTGATGATGCCGCCTTCTACGCTGTCGCCCTCCAGGTCGCGGCAAAGGCGGCCCGCCAGGGCCACGGAACGCTGGCTAACGAGCTCAAGCGGGTAATCGAAGGTGCTCGGAGCCAGCCGGTCGCAAGCAAGGTCACAGCTATCGCCCGCCCGCGCGGGGACCTGGCCGATCTGGTTACAGCGGCATTCCCGAACGTGTCTCTCCGCGACCTGGTCGGTCCGCCGCAGTTGAAGGACGCTATCGCTCGCGTGCTTCATGAGCAACGTCAACGGCAGGCTCTTTCGGAGCACGGGTTCGCACCGGCCCATCGACTCCTACTGGAGGGCCCCCCGGGCACGGGCAAGACGATGACTGCAGCGGTGATCGCTCACGAGCTAGCTCTGCCACTGCTGACGATCCGCCTGGATAGCCTGCTCAGCAAGTACCTTGGCGAGACAGCGAGCAAGCTGCGCGCAGTATTCGACGCTGCGGCGTCCCAGCGGGCGGTCTACCTGTTCGATGAGTTTGACGCCCTTGGCGGCCATCGAAGCGGCAATGACGTCGGAGAAGCCCGCCGAATTCTGAACTCGTTTTTGATCTTCCTTGAGCAGGCCAACGCCGAAAGCATTGTCGTGGCTGCCACGAACCATCGGTCGATCCTTGACCATGCGCTGTTCCGTCGCTTCGACGTTGCGATCAGATACGAGCTGCCGGACGGCGCGCAGGCATCGGAGGTCATGAAGACCCGGCTTGGGTCGATGGGGCGGGGCATTCGATGGGCGGCGATCCAAGCCCAGGCATCCGGGCTGAGTCATGCCGAGTTGGTCAAGGCCGCCGAAACTGCCGCCAAGCAGGCCATCCTGCGCGGCGAAGAGCAGGTCACGGTCGCTGACCTAACCGAGGCATTGCGGGAACGCCGAGCGGCGGGCAGTGAGTAGCCCGGCCCGGTCGTTGGCGCATCTGACCGTCACTGGTCGCGCCGAGGACCGTAGCTTCAACCGCAGTGGCCGGGGCAACCCGCGAATCCGGGATGTCGAACGCCGAGCCCATGGGACCAAGCTACGCGGAGATCTCGAACGCTCCCTGCATCAAGCAGACGTTGAACGCGCCGCGGTAGCCGAAGACCTCACGCTGGAGGAGCTCAAGGCGCTCGGCATCATCCTGGTGCTCGATGCAGCGGATCCGGCTTTCCCATTGAAGCTGGACTCGCTCGAGCGAATGTCGTCCCATCGCGTGAAGCGTCCGCAGTGGCTGTTGTTGGCTGTCAACCCGGCCACCGGAGATCGGCCCGAAAGCGCCGTGGTCTGGGTCAGTGATGCGTACCGCGGGACCTTCCTGAAGATCTTCGAGGATTTTCTTGAGCGGAACACACGCACCGGGGAGCCGCAGAAGCGTGCGCTTGTCGCGAACATCGCCTCGATCCGGCGGGCTGTGCTCCTCGACCTCTGGCAGTCCGCCGATGACCCGCCGACAGGGCTGGCCTGGTGGGAGATCTGGCTGACCCGGACTGACACCGGAGTGGAACTCCTCCGCGCGTACGCAGCTGCGAACCGTTTCCGGATGTCTCAGCGGCGCATGGACCTTGTTGACCGCACGGTGGTCTGGCTACAGGCCCGCTGGGACGACCTGCACGCTTTGCCGTTCACCGCTGTCCCCGTCGCCGAAATCCGGCGCCCTGAATTCGTCGACACGGTCGAGGACTACTCCCGGGATGACCAGGACGAGCTGACAACAGACCTGGTGGAACGGACCAAGTTCGCCCCGGCCGGGGTGCCCGTCGTGTGTCATCTCGACAGCGGTGCGCGCCGTTCCCACGTACTGCTGTCAGAGTCGATCGACCCCAGCGACGTGCATTCGGTGGTCGGCGACAGCGGCGAGGACCGGCGAGGTCATGGCACCTTGATGGCTGGGCTCGCTCTCTACGGTCCTCTCGACCATCTGCTGTGGGGGAACGGGCTGGTTACGCTGACGCATCGGCTTGAGTCGGTCAAGATATTGCCCGACGAGCCGGCCACGAACAATCCAGCGGCTTATGGATTGATCACGGCGCAGGCGGCAGCGGCTGCGGAGGCGTCAGCACCGGGCCGGCAACGTACCTTCTGCATGCCGATTACTGCACCACCTGAGGCGCGAGCTGGCGAGCCTTCGCTGTGGTCGGCGGCGATCGATGCGCTGAGCATCGGCACCGACATCGGTCAGTCTGACACGGGGATTGCGCTCCTCGGTCAGCCCGATTTCAGCGCCGCCCGCTTGTTCCTGATCTCGGCTGGCAACGTGCGTGACCGGCCGCGGGGGCTTGACCACCGAGAACTATGCGACATCTCGGAGATTGAGGACCCGGCGCATGCTTGGAACGCGCTCACCGTGGGCGCATACACCCAGCTGACCGCGCCTCCGACGGACCCAACCTTCGACAACTGGACGGCGCTCGCCGGCGAAGGTGAACTCTCCCCGCATAGCCGCACGTCGGTGTCCTTCGCTAGCCGAGCTTGGCCGATCAAACCGGACATCTGTATGGAAGGTGGCAACGTCCTCAGTGACGGCGTCGACTTTCACGACGGACATCCGGTTGTGTGTGTCCGCACAACCTCGGCCCGGGACGACCTTGCCCTCGCCTCGGCGAACGCCACGAGTGCCGCTACGGCGCAAGCGGCCCGACTCGCGGCGAAGGCCATGGCGGCATATCCGTCCTACTGGCCGGAGACTATTCGAGGCCTGCTGGTCCATGCGGCCGAGTGGACGCCGGCCATGAAAACCGATGTGCAGGGTGCAACAACGAAGGCTGTCCGGCAGACGATGCTGCGCCGCTACGGTTGGGGCGTACCAACCGAAAATTCGGTCCTCGCCTCCAACACCAACGCTGTCACCCTCGTGACCCAGGACGAATTCGTTCCGTTCGACGGCCGAGACCACGCTGCCCGACGCTTTCGGCTGCACCGGCTGCCGTGGCCGGCTGAGACGCTTCGCGAACTCGCCGAGGCAACCGTCCAACTCCGCGTCACCTTGTCCTACTTCATTGAACCGACTGCATCCCGACGAGGCTGGCGCCGGCGCTACGCCTATGCCTCACACGGCTTAAGGTTCGAGTTGAATGCACCCCTCGAGCCCGTCGACGCCTTCGTCGCGCGCATCAATCGCGAAGCGCAGGACGAGGAAGCAGGCGCCCGCCCACCCAGCGGATCGGAACGCTGGCTTGTCGGGGGTAACCAGCGCAACCTTGGCTCACTCCACCAAGACATCTGGGAAGGAGATGGCGCGGCTCTCGCCGACTGCAGCCTCATCGCCGTACACCCGGTTGGGGGCTGGTGGAAGAACAACAAACGGACCGACCGAGCAAACCTACCCCTGCGCTACAGCCTCATCGTCTCGCTTCGCACAGCCACGCAGGACGTCGACCTGTACTCACCGATCGCCGTACAACTCACCGTGCCAGTCGTAGCCGAAATCGAGGGGCTTAGCTGATCCTCGGCGGGCGGGGTGTCTCGTACCTTCAGGGGGGACGTCCGCCGCTGACGCTGGTCGACGGTAACGAAGAGCGACCAGAGGTAGCCTTTGGTGAGGATCCGCCCAGGCGACTGGCTCGGCTCGGTCGGATCCGTACCGGGCGGGATGCTCCACCGCATGATGAAGACCTCGGCGGGCAGGTGACGAGACCGCAGCGCAGGCGTGCGGCAGGTGTCCGTCTGACGGCAGAGCGAGTGGTGGTCGGGCAACGGGCATCCCGTCGACGGCATGTGGGTGGCCAAGGAAGCCGACCGCCGCGGCGTCGACCCCTCGGTGGTGATCGAGGACCTGGCGAGTCAAACACGCCGAGCGGCTGATACCCCGCCAGCAGATCAAGGTGCGGGCGCCGGACCTGGACCGCAGGAACCGTGCCCCCCCGGGGGGCACCTTGGGGGACGGAACTGCGGTCTAGCGTCACGTTCCGTCGACAATGCAACATAGTGAATCCGGGCAAACTGACATAAGTGCAGGTCAGGGTCACCATCCCCTTCTGGCTACGGATCAGAAGGTTAGGGGTTCGAGTCCCTTCGGGCGCACGAGATCATCAGACGTCTGACCTGCGGAAACGCGGTCAGACGTCTTTTGTTGATCGTCGCGGTTGGACAGTGGGTGTCGCGTGGGTGTCATGTGGGCGCCGTCACTTTCCGTAATCATGCTTGGGTCGCATGTGCGTTGACCTGCTCTTTCGTGGTGAGGTCACTGGTGCTTGGCGGGTAGTGCGCTTGTTTTTTGGGCGGGGTGCGGGGCGGCTGCGCTGGCCCGTCTTCCTGATCTTTTCGCGGGTGCGGCGGGCGGCGGCAAGAACCAGTCGCGCAGTGGCTTCGGCGCTCCTACGCTGGGCATATGGCAGGACGCTGGTGTAGGTGTCAGCGGTGGTGACGATACTTGCGTGGCCGAGCTGATCTTGCCCGGTTTTGAGGTCGGCACCGGCTTCGTGGGCGAGAGACGCGGCACCGTGCCGGAGGTCGTGGAGACGGATCGGCGGGATGTCGGCTCGCTTGACGAGTCGACTGAAGTGCCGTGTGGCGTATCCGGGGTGCGTCGGGGCGGATGAACACGTAGCCGCTGTCGTAACAGGCTCTGCCTGCCGCCTCGCGGGCGACCTGTTGCTGACGCTGGCGGCGTTGGTGCTCGCGGAGCACGGCCACGGTGTGTTTGTCGAGAGCGACGGCGCGCGTGCTGGCAGTCGTTTTGGGTTCTCCTTCGATGACCTGGTAGCCGACGACGGTGCGGCTGCGGAAGATGAACAGCACGCCGTGGTCGAGGTCGATGTCGGACCAACGCAGGCCGCATGCCTCGCCGCGACGTAGGCCGCGCAGGGCGATGAGCCACCACAGGGCGAAGAGCCGGTCGGTGGTGACCGCGTCGAGGAACGCGGCGAGATGAGGCGCGGTCCAGACGGCGACCGCTCGCCGTTGACCGGTTGCTCGCCATTCCGCGACGCGTGCCGGTGTCCACACCTGGGCGTGTGGCTTGCGGTAGGACGGGACTTCGAGGTGCCGGATCGGGTTGGCATCGAGGAGACCCTCCCGGACGGCGAGGTTGAGCGCCGCGCGAAGAGTGGTCCGCAGATGCTGCAGGCATGAGGGCGACTGTGGCTGGCCACGTCCGTTGGTGGTCTGTGCGATGTCGTCGAAGCCGCCGCGGATTCGGCGAATGTTGAGGTCAGCCAGGGTGATCCTGCCCATGTGCGGGACGAGGAACTGTTCGACGTCCCGTGCGTACTGGGCCCTGGTGGTGTCCTTGATCTTCGTGCGGGTGGACAGCCAGTACCGCAGCCACCGTTCGAGGGTCCATCCCTGCGCGGTGCGTTCCTCGCCGGTCTGGGTCAGCCACTCGTTCCGCGCCTGGGTGGCGGCTGCTTTGGACCGGAAGCCGCCTCGGCGGGCACGTGCCGGCCTGCCAAACGCGTCGGTCGCGGAGCAGGCGAAGTACCAAGTGCCGTGACCGCGTTCCGACAGGCGCGTGCAGTTGTTTTCGAGCCGCTTCTTTGTGTCATTGTGCCGGCAGCCACACCGTTTGTAGATTGGACGCTCTGAGCGCCCGCCTTGACCTTTGTCGGTTCTGGTGTGCCATGCACCTGGGGTGATGGTCACCTTCGATTTTGCGCAGGGCGCGCCGGATGGCGTAGGCGTTGGTGCCGTACCGGTTAGTGGCAGAGCCTCGGTTGGCAGGGCTGGGAATTCACTGACCATACGAGTCCTGCAAGGTGGTGCCGCGCTGACGCCCGCGACCATCGCGGCGTTGGATTGCGACGAGCTGATGATCAGGAGCCGTCCGCGGATCGCGGCGCGTACATGATCAGAGCGACGCCGACCAGGCAGATGCCGGCGCCGATGACGTCCCACCGGTCGGGCCGGAACTTGTCGACGATCACGCCCCAAGCGAGAGATCCTGCGACGAACACGCCACCGTAGGCGGCGAGGATCCGCCCGAAGTTCGCGTCGGGTTGGAAGGTGGCGACGAATCCGTACGCGCCGAGGGCGATGACGCCCGCGGCGATCCACCACAGCCCGCGGTGCTCCCGCCAGCCCTGCCAGACCAGCCACGCCCCGCCGATCTCGAACAGGGCGGCGACGATGAACAGCAGGATGGAGCGGACGACGGTCATCGGTGCACCGTAGCGGCCTGGCGGTGGCCCGCGATCATGCCGGCGACCCGGTCGAGCAGCCGCAGCCGCTCGCGCCCACGCAGCCGCCACGGTGGGAGCGGCGCATCGCCCACCACCAGGCGCCCGCGGCTACGGCGGCGAGGGTGATCGCGATGCCGGGCATCCACGCGCCGGCGTCGGCCCAGCCGGCGCCGGACAGGATCCCGGCGGCGAGCAGCAGCGGGATGGCGCAGCACGCCGCGCAGGCCAGCCCGGCCAGGCCGGTCAGGCCGGTCAGGCCGAAGGGCAGCCCGCGGCGGGTTCGGGCAGCATTCTGGTTAACGGTCTTCGGCATCGGGGACTCCTCTGACGGCGATGGTGGCGAACGGGATGGGGCAGCACGGCTGTCCGGCGCATTCGACGAGGTCGTCGCAGCCGGCGTCCACCGCGGCCCGCAGGGTGTCGGCGATGACCTGCAGGTCGGCGATTTTCGCCTCGACCTCGGCGAGCTTGGTGTGGGCGCGGACCCGCAGACCGGCGTCGGGGCCGTGGTGGTGTCGGCCGGCGTCGAGCAGGTCGGCGACCTCGTCGAGGGTGAACCCGAGCCCCTGTGCCGCCTTGATCACTCTCAGCACGGTGACCGCTTCGGCGGGGTAGAGGCGGTGCCCGCCCAGGGTGCGGTCTGGTTCGGCGAGCAGGCCGCGGCGCTCGTAGTAGCGCAGCGTCTGCGGGTTTACCCCGGCTGCGGCGGCGACCTGGCTGCTGCGCAGCCCGTTCACGCCGTCATCCTGGCGGCGGCCCCTTGGGCGAGGGCGTCGAGGACGTCGACGTGCGCGGCTGGCACCTGTACGTCGAGGCGTAGCGTGTCGGTGTCGCCAATGATGGTGAAGGTGAAGAACGAGCAGCAAGAGCTTTCCCGGTCGGTGAGGTCCCGGGCGGTGGCCTCGGCACTCGGGTCGAGGCGCCACCGCAGGTGGGTGGGGGACAGCCGCTGCTGCTCTCGCAGGGCGGTGGTGAACAGGTCGTCGAATTCGGCCAGCCGCAGCGGCCGTTGCACGCTCGGCAGGGTGCACGCCTCGGGCACCCACGTCTGGTCATCGCTGCTCATACCCATGACGGTAAGCCTGTACCTGGGTACCGGATGCAAGCCCAATTGCTCGACGAAGTCCGTCGTGGCGCCGTAGCCAGTCCTTGAGCGCCACCGATTCGCCTGCCCGTGGTCGTGCCTCGTTCTGCCGACCAGCTCAGACACTGGGGGTTGGCGCCGTGGTGGTGGCGCGGGTGAGCATGCCGGTGGCGGCCAGGGCGCAGCAGGCGGTGACGGCGGCGAGCAGGGGTGTGTATCCGGCGGTGGTGTGCAGGAGGCCGGCGGCGGCGAGGGGTGCTGCGGCTTTGGCGATGGTGACGGGTGCGGCGAGTCGGCCGGCGATGGTGGCGTAGGCGGTGGTGCCGTACCGGTCGGTGAGCAGGGCGGGGGTGGCGAGGCTGGTGATGCCGAAGCCGAGTCCGAAGCCGATGATGGTGATGATCGCGCCGGTGCGGGTGCCGGCGAGCAGGGGCATGGCGAGCACCGCGGCGGCCTGGGTGGCGAAGACCGCGGTGACGATGGTGGTGACGCGCAGGTGTCGGCGGGCGGCGGTGAGGACGAGTCGTCCGGTGACGGACAGGACGCCGAGCAGCCCGGTCAGGGTGGCGGCGACGGTGGCGGGGTGGCCGCGGCTGGTGAGGTAGCCGATGAGGTGCACGGTCATGGTGCTGGTGGCCGCGCCGTGCGCGATCAGGGTCGCGGCGAGGATCCAGAACCGGGTGTCGCGCATCGCGGTCTGGGCGGCGGCGCGTCGTTGGGCGTGCCCGGACCGCTCGGTGCCGGCGGTTGCCGTCGTTGTCAGTCGGGGCCGGCGGATGGTGAGGGCGTGCAGGGGCACGGTGACCGCGCCGTGGATGGCGGCGAGGACGAGTAGCGCGCCGCGCCAGCCGAGGTGGGCGGCCAGGAGCCCGGTCAGGGGCATGAAGATGGTGCTGGCGAACCCGGCCACGATCGTGACGACCAGCAGGGCGGTGGCGCGCCGCTCAGGGGTGAACCAGGCGACGATGACGGCGAAGGCGGGTTCGTAGAGGACCATCGCGCCGGTTGCGCCGATGCCGATCATGACGGCGTAGAGCTGTTCGATGGTGTGGACCTGGGACCAGGCGATCAGCAGGGCGGTGGCGGTGATCGAGCCGGTGGTCATCAGGGCGCGTCCGCCGTGGTGGTCGAGCCACCGGCCGACGGGGATCGCCGCGAGGGCGCCGGCAAGGACACTCGCGGTGAGCGCGCCGGTGACGGCGGTGGTGGAGGTGCGGAGGGTGGCGGCCATCGGGGTGAGCAGGACGGCGTAGGCGTAGTAGAGGGTGCCGTAGCCGATGGTGGAGGTGACGGCGAGGGCGGCGACGATGCGCCACCCGTGGTGCCCGCCAACAACAGGGTCGGCGGGCACCGTGATGGTGGTGGGCATCAGCTGGCGCAGCAGCCGCCGGTCTGCGCGTCGGCGGGTGCGGCGTCGAGGGTGAGCAGGCTCAAGGGTGCGGCGAGCAGCCCGCCGGAGATGCCGGTGGCCAGGCCCCGTCCGGAGCTCTGGGCGGCCGGTGCCGGCCCGCAGCAGCTGTCGGCGGTGGCGGACTCGTCCGGGTTGCTGTTGCACACCCCGGTCTCGGGGAGGTCGAGTTGCACGTCGCGGGCGGCTGCCCAGTCGCCGGCGAGGGCGGCGACGACGGAGCGGACCTGCTCGTACCCGGTGGCCATCAGGAACGTCGGCGCCCGCCCGTAGGACTTCATCCCGACGGCGTAGTAGCCGACCTCGGGGTGGGTGAGCTCGTCCACGCCGTGCGGGGGCACGGTGCCGCAGGAGTGCTCGTTGGGGTCGATCAGCGGGGCCAGGGCGCGGGTGGCGCCCATCACCGGGTCCAGGTCGAGGCGCAGCTCGGCGGCGATCGAGTGGTCGGGGCGGAAGCCGGTGGCCGCGATGATCCGGTCCACGGTGGT
Organism: Micromonospora sp. NBC_00617; assembly: GCF_045161355.1. NCBI lineage: Bacteria > Bacillati > Actinomycetota > Actinomycetes > Micromonosporales > Micromonosporaceae > Micromonospora > Micromonospora sp. NBC_00617. Next base: position 6,027,692 of record NZ_CP107751.1, read on the forward strand.
CTGCTCTTCGCTGCCGTCGGCGTGGCGCACCACCACACTCACCCGGCCGTCGGTGGGGGTGAGGGCGTGCACGGAGAAACCGGTGAGCAGCCGGATCCGGCCGGCGTCGACGTGCGCGCGCAGCCGGGAGCCGAGCGCACCGCGTGCCGGGAGAGCGTCGGCGTCCCCGCCGCCGTAGGTGCGCGCCGGTGAGCTGGTGCGGATCGCCCAGGTCACCTCGGTGCCCGGCGTGGACTCGGCCAACTCGGCCAGGGACAGCAGCGTGTTGGCGGCGGAGTGGCCGGCCCCGACGACGAGGGTGTGCCGGCCGGCGAACCGGTCCCGGGCCGCGCCGAGAACGTCGGGCAGCGCATGCTCCAGGAACGCAGCGACGGTGGTCTCACCGTGGGCGGGCAGGCCGGAGGCGCCGAGGACGTTCGGGGTGCCCCAGGTGCCGGAGGCGTCGATGACCGCGCGGGCGAGCACCTCCTGGCCGTCGGCGAGGCGGATCAGGAACGGCGTGGACTCGCGGCCGGCGGTGCGCAGCCGGTCCAGGCCGAGGCGGCTGATCGCCTCGACGCGGGCACCGTAGCGCAGGTGCGGCTTGAGCTGCGGCAGCTGAGCGAGGGGCTGGAGGTAGTCGTCGGCCAACTCGGCGCCGGTGGGCAGGGCCTCCAGGTCCGGGGCGACCCAGCCGGCGTCGTCGAGGAGCCGACGGGCGGCGGGATCGATGTTGTAGCGCCAGGGGGAGAAGACGCGCACGTGTCCCCACTGCCGTACGGCGGCGGCGGGGGTGTCGCCGGCCTCCAGGACGAGGAACGGTAGGTCACGCGCGTGTAGGTGCGCGGCGGCGGCAAGGCCGACCGGGCCGGCGCCGATGACCACGACGGGCAACTCGTTCAGGGCGCTCATCAGGTGACTCCTCTGTGTTGAGAATTGTCGAATCAAGAGGGTGTGGTGGTGCGGTAGTGGCAGAGCGGGGAAGGGTTCAGATGCTGCGGCTGCGGCGTTCCAGCAGGATCACGTCGCGCCACCGGCCGTGGTGGCATCCGACCCGTTCGCGGACGCCGATCACGCGGAACCCGGCCCGTTGGTGAAGGGTGAGGCTGGCGGTGTTCTCGCCGAACACGCCGGACTGGATGGTCCAGATGCCGGCCGCCTCGGTGGAGGTGATCAGCGTGTCCAGCAGCAGTCGGGCCACGCCCTGTCCGCGCGCGGCGGGGTCGACGTAGATGGAGTGCTCGACCACCCCGGCGTAGACCGGGCGGGTCGATGTTGGTGAGACCGCGACCCACCCGAGGACGGCGCCGTGGCCGTCGACGGCCACGAAGCGGTGCTGCGGCAGTCGGGCGGCGTCGAACGCGGCCCAGGTCGGTGCAGTGGTCTCGAAGCTGGCGTCGCCCCCATCGAGACCGGCCTGGTAGATCGCGAGGACCCGGTCGGCGTCGTCGACGCTCATCGGGCGGACGGTGATCTCGGCCATCAGCAGGCTCCGATCGGCGTCGGGGCGGGGCGGCCCATGACCACGTCGGCGGCCGACGGGAAGCAGCCGACGCAGGCGTCGTTGATCCGGTAGTGCCGGGCGGTGCCGACCGGCTCGACGAGGACGAACCGCACCTCGGTGAGGATCTTCAGGTGCTGCGAGACGGTGGACTGCGCCAGGCCGGCGGCGGCGACGATCTCGCCCACGCTCATCGGGCGCGCCTGGCGGGCCAGGTACTCCACGATCTGCACCCGCGTCGCATCCGCCAGTGCCCGGAACCAGGAGGCGTAGGTCTCCGCGGTCGCCCGGTCGATCAGGTCATCCACCGCCACTCCCTCTATCGTGAATCGCCGATTAACGATGAAGCCTACCCGGCGGGTTCCGTCACCGTGGGCCGTACGCGGTGTAGGCGACGATGCGGGTGGCGTCGTAGCGGCGCTGGGCGCGCTGCTCGCTGGTGGTGACCCGCGCGCACGAGTCGCAAAACCGGACACCGGCGGCCGGCGGCGCGGATCGACGGGCGAAGCGGAGCATGGCGTTCTCCTTCCTCCGAACGTCTGTCTTGACGTTCGTCGAATCAGAGAGTTGCACACTGATTAGGGAAGTGTCAATCTAGAGGAATGTCGAAGCAAGCTGCTCCGCTCGCCCTGATCGACCTGACTGCCGAGACGCCCTGTTGTCCGCCACTGACGCAGCGGCGGCTGCCGGCCGAGACCGCGGCGGTGCTGGCGCCGGCGTTCAAGGCACTCGGCGACCCGGTGCGACTGCAGCTGCTGTCGATGATCGCCTCCGCCGACAGCGGGGAGGCGTGCGTCTGCGACCTGACCCCGGCGTTCGACCTGAGCGGGCCGACGATCTCGCACCACCTCAAGACGCTGCGCGAAGCGGGCCTGGTCGACGCCGAGCGGCGTGGCACCTGGGTCTACTACCGCGCCCACCCGGCCATCCTGCGCCAGCTCGCCGCGCTGCTCAGCGTGCAGCCGACGCCCGTCGCCTGAGCCGGAACCGACCCGCGGTCGCGGCCAGCGCGGCGACGACGTGCGCGGCGTCACGGCCGACACCGCGCAGGGTGTTCGAGGCGAACGATCGCTGGAACTCCAGCCCCAGATAGACCAGGGCCCGGTGGGTGGTGGAGACCCCGCCCGCCTGGTGCGGAGTCCCGTCCGGCGCGAGGGCGCCCAGTGGGGCGAGGTAGTCCAGGTGTGGGCGGTAGCCGGTGGCGAAGATGACCGCCTCAACCGGCTCTGACGTGCCGTCGGCCCAGACGACACCGTCGGGAGTGAAGGCGCTGAACATGTCCCGCCGGGTGAGCAGGCCGGCGGCGAGGGCGTCGCGGTAGACGCCGGTGTCGAGGACGGCGGCATGGCGGATCACGCGCAGCAGAACCGACCGGGGGAGCCGATCCGCGCCGGTGACGCGCAGCCAGTGGTGCAGGTCCCGGCCGCCGACGCGCTGGGGCGCGAACTGGATCGGGGCGCGGGTGGCCAGGGTGACCCGCGCGTGCGCCGCCAGTTCGTGGGCGACCTGCACGGCGGAATTCCCGGCGCCGACCACCACGACCCGCTTGCCCGCGTACGGCTCCGGCCGTCGATAGTGCGCGACGTGGCGCACCTCGCCGCCGTAGGTGTCCTGGGCCGGCAGCGCCGGCAGGTGCGGGTTGCCAAAGGACCCGCTCGCGGCGACCACGCCGGCGGCGGTGAGCTCCCCTCCGGTGTCAGTGCGTACCAGATAGCCGCCGCCGGGCCGGCGATGCACGGCGGTGACCCGGACGCCGGTGCGGATGTCGGCATCGACACCGGCGGCGTAGCGGCGCAGGTAGCCGACCACCTCGTCGCCGGTCGGATACCGCTCGGGATCGGCGTCGTCGAAGGCCAACCCGGGTAGCGCGCTGTAGCGGGCCGGGGAGAACAGGGTGAGGCTGTCGTAGTAGCCCGGCCACGAGCCGACCGCCTCGGCGTCCGCCTCCAAGACGACCGGGCGCAGGCCCGCGGTCAGAGTGGCGCGGGCGGCGGCGAGGCCGGACTGGCCGCCGCCGACGATGATCACAGGTTCGGAAGTCTTCGTCACCAGCCCATCATATTGTCATTTCGTTGAATGACAATATGATGATGGTGCGGGAAGGTGGAACCATGGACCAGCCGACGCCCCCCACCGACGCGCGTACCGCAGCGGTGGCCGGGCTGGGACCCGACACCCAGGAGTTCCTCAAAGCCCTGGGCAGCCCCACCCGACAGCGGATCATGATGCTGTTCGCGCAAGGCGCCGAGCTGTCGGTCGGGCAGGTCGCCGAACACGTCAGCATCAGCCAGGCCACCGCCTCGCAGCAGCTGACCCTGCTGCGCCGCGGACGGGTGGTGACCTCCCGCCGCGAGGGCAAGACCGTGTATTACCGGGCCGACCGCGACGGCGCGCTCGCCGCGCTCGCCGAATTGCAGTCGTACCTGACAACCTGCTGCTGACCGCACCGTCCGGCGCTCAGCAGCGGCAAGTCTCCACTCCTGCACAGGCCCTGCCACACGCCGCGGGACCCGCGCGTCCGCCTTCCGACGACAGTCGCCCCACCTTCGCTTGACAATGACAGAAAGCTCAATGAGCATTGAGTCAATGACTATTGAGCTTGCCTCCCTGTCGGGGCGCGCCCGGATCCACGCCGCGCTCGGCGACCCGGCGCGCCTGGCGATCGTGGACGCGCTCACCCTCGGCGACGCGTCCCCCGGCGAGATCGCCCACGACCTGGACATGCCGACGAACCTCATCGCTCACCACGTCAAGGTCCTCACCGAGGCGGGCCTGGTCGCCCGAGATCGGTCCGAGGGTGACCGCCGCCGCACCTATTTGCGACTGCGCCCCGAGGCCCTGGCCGCGCTGACACCGGCGCCGCTGGCCGGCGTCGGCCGGGTGGTGTTCGTCTGCACCCGCAACTCCGCCCGCTCGCAGCTCGCCGCCGCCCTGTGGTCCGATCGCGCGCACACCCCGTCGGCGTCGGCGGGGACGAAGCCCGCCGAACGGGTTCACCCCCGCGCGGTCGCGGTGGCCCAGCGGCACGGGCTGACGCTCAACCCGGTCGGCACCTCCCACGTCGCCGACATCGTGCGCGACGACGATCTGGTCATCGCGGTCTGCGACAACGCCCACGAGGAACTCGCCGGCCCGGTCCGGCCCCGGCTGCACTGGTCGGTGCCCGACCCCGTCCGCCTCGACACCGACGACGCGTTCGAGACGGCGTTCGCCGACCTCGCCGCCCGCATCGAGCGCGTCGCCCCCGTCATCACCCCCGCCATGAGCTCGGGAGAGCACCGTGACTGACACCAGCCCCCACCCGATGCCGGACATCTCTGTCGACCAGCAGGTCGCCCTACGGACCGCCGCCACCCGGCTCGCCGCCGAATTCACCGGCATCTACGGCGCCGAGACCATCGAGGCGTTCCTGCACTCCAGCTACGACCAGTTCGCCACCGCCGGCAGCATCCCCAACTTCCTGCCGCTGCTCGCCGAGCGTTTCGCCCGGCAGCGCCTGCGTGCCCTCGCCCGCGTCGAAGGCCATCACCGCGACGGGCGGCCCGTCGTGCTGTTCCTCTGCACCCACAACGCCGGCCGGTCGCAGATGGCGCTGGGCTTCTTCACCTCTCTCGCCGGCGAGCACGCCATGGCGTGGTCCGGCGGAAGCGAACCCGGCATCGAGGTCAACTCAGCGGCGATCGCGGCGATGGCCGAGCGTGACATCGACATCTCCGAGGAGTTCCCCAAGCCCTGGACCGACGAGGTCGTGCGCGCCGCGGACGTGGTGGTCACCATGGGCTGCGGCGACGCCTGCCCGGTCTTCCCCAGCACCCGCTACGAGAACTGGGACCTCGACGACCCCGCCGGCCTTGACCTCACCGACGTGCGGCCGATCCGCGACGAGATCGAACGCCGCGTCCGCCAGCTCCTCGACGACCTGAACGTCCCCGCCGCCCGCTAGAGCACCCGCCGACCGACCCGCGGCCCGCGACCTCAACCACACTGGAGAGAACAAACTGATGACGATCGCACTGTGGCGACGCCTGCTGGCTGAGTTCACCGGCACCGCGCTGCTGGTCACCGCCGTGGTGGGCTCCGGCATCATGGCCACCACCCTCTCCCCGGACGACGTCGGCCTGCAGTTGCTGCAGAACTCGATCGCCACCGCGTTCGCCCTCGGCGCGCTGATCCTGATCTTCGGCCCGGTCTCCGGCGCGCACTTCAACCCGGTGGTCTCCGCGGCCGACTGGTTCCTCGGCCGCCGCGCCGGCACCGGCCTCACCGTCCGCGACCTCGGCGGCTACGTCGCCGCCCAGGTCGCCGGGGCAATCGCCGGCTCGGTGCTGGCGAACCTGATGTTCGACCTGGCCGCCGTGACCTGGTCGGGCAAGGACCGCGCCGCCGGCAACCTGTGGCTCGGCGAGGTCGTCGCCACCACCGGCCTGATCCTGCTCGTCTTCGCCCTGGCACGCTCCGGCCGCGCCCCCGTGGCCCCGGCCGCCGTGGGCGCCTACATCGGAGCCGCGTACTGGTTCACCTCGTCCACGTCGTTCGCCAACCCGGCCGTGACGATCGGACGGGCATTCACCGACACGTTCGCCGGCATCGCCCCGGCCTCGGTGCCCGGCTTCGTCATCGCCCAGATCGTCGGCCTCGCCGTCGGCATCGGCCTGCTGGCCGCGCTCTACCCCGACGCCGGGCAGGCCGCCGACCAGGTGGTCATGCCCACCGACGATCGCAACCCCGCCGCCGACCAGCGCTCATGGCCCGCAGCCCCGCGCACCGAACCGCACTGCCAGAAAGGCTCCTGATGTCCGACAAGCCCAGCGTCCTGTTCGTCTGCGTGCACAACGCCGGCCGGTCCCAGATGGCCGCCGGTTGGCTGCGCCACCTCGCCGGTGACACCGTCGAGGTCCGCTCCGCCGGCTCCGCCCCCGCCGACACCGTCAACCCCGCCGCCGTGCAGGCCATGCGGGAAGTCGGCATCGACATCACCGACCAAACCCCGAAACTGCTGGAGTACGCGACGGCGGAGTCGTCCGACGTCATCGTGACGATGGGCTGTGGGGACGCCTGCCCGGTCTTCCCCGGCAAGCGCTACGAGGACTGGAAGCTCGAGGACCCCGCCGGCAAGGGCGTCGAGTCCGTGCGTCCGATCCGCGACGACATCCGCGCCCGGGTGGAGAAGCTCCTCACCGAGCTGCGCCAGAGCGCCTGACGCCAGCCTCGCCGCTCGCCGGCCCAGCCACCGGCGGGCGGTCCACCCCTTTGAGCAGGAGCCCCTCGTGTCCGACCCGCACCCGCTGATCATCATCGGCTCCGGGCCCGCCGGCTACACCGCCGCCATCTACGCCGCCCGCGCCAACCTCGCACCCCTGGTCATCGAAGGCGCCCAGTCTGGTGGCTCCCTGATGACCACCACCGAGGTGGAGAACTTTCCCGGCTTCCCCGACGGCATCACCGGCCCGGAGCTGATGGACAACCTGCGCAAGCAGGCCGATCGCTTCGGCGCCCAGTTCCTCACCGACGACGTCACCCGCGTCGACCTCACCGGCGACGTCAAGACCGTGTGGGTCGGCCAGCAGAGCTACCAGGCCTGGGCGGTCATCCTCGCCACCGGGTCCGCGTGGCGGCCCCTCGGCGTGCCCGGCGAGACCGAGCTGCTCGGCCACGGCGTCTCCTCCTGCGCCACCTGCGACGGATTCTTCTTCCGCGACCAGGACATCGCCGTCATCGGCGGAGGCGACTCCGCGATGGAGGAAGCCACCTTCCTCACCCGCTTCGCCCGCAGCGTCACCATCATCCCCGGCGACACGTACGACGCGCTGCTGCTCGCGGTCTCCGGGCTGGAACGGATCGGGCGGGCCGACCGGATCACCCACCCGATCGACGTCGACACGATGGTTCCGGCCATCGGCTCCGGAACCCTGGTCCTGCAGTGCCGCGACGACGACACCAGCACCCTTGACCTCGTGGCGAGCCTCGGCGACCCGCGAACCGCGCGGGAAACCGTGGCGGAGCGGACCTTGTTGCACATCCTCCAGGGCAACTGCCACTCACCGATCGCGGCGCTCGCGCGCACTGAACCCGACGGGCGCCTCGGTCTGCGGGCGAGGGTACTCAGCCTCGACGGCAAGACCGTGCTCGACGCGCACGAGTGGGCGGCGGATCCCGTCACCCTCGGGACCTCCGTGGCCGCGGCCCTCCTGCGTCAAGGCGCCCGTGAACTCCTCGACCTGCCCGCCCACGGGTCGGTGTAACCGGCCACTACGCCGTCCGGCGTACCACCGGCCGCTCCCCGGCCGACGACAGCACTGACGGCGTCCACGGTGCTATCGGGAGGCGACATCACCGGTCGCGCTCGCGGTGCCTGCGAGTCTCCAGGGCAAGCATGAGCAGGTCGGGAAGCCAGGGCTGGTCGGTGAGCAGCAGCACGGCGGCCTCGGCGATCGGTACCGCGCGGACCTCGACGATCTGTTCGGCGTCCTCCGGCATCGTCGGTGCCTGGACGATCGCGGCGTCCGCGGCGCACCACAGCCAGGCCTTCTCCGGATGCGGCTGGTGCGGCCGGTACGGCAGCGGGCGGTCGGTGACGCAGTGATGCGCGCCCACCACCGCCAGCGGGCTGGTGAGAACCGCGCCCGCCTCCTCCAGCAGCTCCCGCCCGACGCACTCCTCGACGCTCTCACCGGGCTCGCGCGTGCCTCCGGGGAGGAACCAGACGTCGCGGTCGTCGCGGCACAGGATGACCTGGTCGCCGCTGAACCCCACGACGTGCACGTTGGTGACCAGCGCGTCCGCCGGTGCGCCGATGGCGAACTGGGCGTCGAGGCCGCCCCATTCCCACCGCTGCGGGGCGAACAACAGGGGGTACGCGGCGGCGAGGCCGGAATCGGTAGGCATGTGCGGGGATCCTTCCTGCCGGGGCGGGTCAGCGACTCGGACCGTCGGGTCGCCGGGGGTGCCCGGTGTGCGGCGTACCGCCGGAGGTCCGCTGCCCAGCGCTGCTGCCGGGCGGCCGCCCCCGCTGGGCAGGCGCCTGAGACACCGTGCCGCCCGCCGTCGGTGCGATGCCCCGCAGCCACGGCTGGCCGGTCTCGGCGCGGCGGTGTGGGGCGTCGATCTCCCCGCGCGGCGCGACGACGTCAGGACCCCGCTGTGTCACGTTCCGGAACTGCTCGATGAAGTTCTTCTTGTCGTCCATCGACGTGACCTCGTCGAACTTCGTCCAGAACTGGGTCCGGGTGTCCTCGGGAAGACGTGCCTCATGCATGAGATCGTCCAGGCGGCGGACGAGGCGGTGGTCGTCGCGGTGGACGAAGCTGTCCAGTATCCGGTTCAGTCCCGGTTCCACATCGTCACTGCGGTTGATCCAGGAACGCACCTGCGTGGTGAACTGCTCGCGTACCGCCGCCGTGTCGAGCGGAGCACCGTTGCTGACGTCCACCGCACTGTCGTGGACGGCGAGCAACGCCGCGACCTTGCTGGCTTCGCGTACGGCGGGAATGCGGTAGGGCTCGGCGATCAGCACGGGATTGCAGCCCCACGTGCGGTCCGGGGTGTCAACCAGACGGGTCTGGTCGGGCGCATCCTCAGTGATTCGCTTCGGACTGCTCAGTGGGCCCTGCAGCGCGTTCTCGATGACGCGGATCGCCGGAATGCTGCCGAAGGTGAGGGCGGGATCGTCCGGGAGCGTTTGCAGGCCCCCGCCGAGGCTGCCCTCGCGGTGCAGCGCGTAGCCCTTCTTGCTCCCGGGATGCGGATCACCGTCGATGCCGTAGTAGAACATGTATCGACCGGTGAACTCGGTCTTGGGATAGACCGCGGCGCACAGTTCCTGGATCGTCCCCTTGAGACAACTGTCGACGAAGGTGACGCGGCTGCCTTCCTTGCCCACCGGAATTCCGTTGCCCCGCAGGTATCGGGTGAGTCGCTGGTAGGCGCCGTCGACATCCCGGTCGTCGACCGACTTGGAGATCTCCCGGTACGGCTGGAGCTGTGGGTACTCGGCCCCGCTGTTCTTCTCCTTGTCCTGAACCGCGGCCTCGGCGAGTGCCCGGGAGAGCACCACGTTGTGGCAGTGCGCGTCGAAGAACTCGCGGTCCAGCGCACGGACGGCCACGCCGAGGCTGAAGCCGTCCCGTCCAACGAAGACGACCCGCGTGTTCGGGTCGGCGTCTACCGAAGCCCGCAGGTCATCGAGCATCTCTGCGGCGATGGAGGTGACATAGGGTCCGTGGTGTTCACGGAAGACGGCGTACGCCTCCGCGACCGCCGAACGATCGCTCGCGGACTCCAGCCCGTACGCCTCGTAGATCGCGTCGAGTCCCGAGAACTCCTCGGTGGCCGCCACCTGTCACTCCCCTCGGTCGGGCCGCGACGCCGTTGACGGCTCGACGACCCGGGTGAGCCAGCGGACCAGCGGCTCGTACTCCTCGACGGCCCCCCACCACAGGCGGACCCCGTCGTCGCCGCGCTGGAAGAGGCCCCCGCCGTCGACCTCGGTGCCCGCCTGTTCGACGTCGACGAAGGGCAACATCACGGCGGCGCTCAGGGCGACGGAGTCGCTGAGCACCGCGGCTACCTCCGACCTGTCGACAGTGTCGTCAAGCGTCTCGGCCAGCGCCATGGCCTGGCGACGACTGCTGTCGATGGACGGCCCGGCGTCTCCCGGCCCGGTGAGCACCAGCTCCAGTGCGGCGAGCCGCCCGTCCCGCACCGCGTCCAGCACGCTACGAGCGGCCTCGGCGCTTGCCGATCTTTCGCTGCCCGCCGACTGCGTGACGCGCATCCGGCTGGCGAGGTCCGGATCGTGCTGGATCAACTGCGCGAGGCGGAGAGGCTCTCCGAAGCTGACCCAGCGGATCGGCTGCCCGCTGTCGCCACAGGCGGAACGAACGACTGACGACACGTCGGGGGGCCGGTTCACGACAGTGACCTCGGCGCGGCCCGCGCTGTCCAGGAGGCGGCGTGCCGCCGACCGGGCCGGCTCGTCGCCCACCATCACCAGGGCGAGCTGCGGGACGCCGCGCGCGGCGGCCGCCACCGCGAGGACTGTGCCCGGCCCCCAGGCGGAGGCGGCGTCGATGACGAGCGGAGATTCGCGCAGGTTCTCCGGCCAGTCACCGCCCTGCCCGAGCTGCCGGCTGCTCTCCGCCAGGGCGGTGCCGGGGAACAGCTCGCCGACCGCGCTCAGAACCTCGTAGTCCTGCCGGGCCTCATCGATGGCCCTGCCCTCGTGCCTCGGACTTTCCGATGTCATCGCCTGCCCCTTGATGGCTGTGGTGACGTAGGTGGACGAACCGCCGGCGTCGGCTGGTGCGGCTGCTGTTGGTGCCGGCTCGCGACGGGCCTCGGCAGGTAGGCGACGGCAGCGGGCCGCCGCTCCTGCATCTCCGCCACGGACCTGGCCACTCCCGTGACCCTCTTGAGCAGGGCGTCCGGACCGTCGCGCAGCAGTTGATCGTACGGGACCCGTTCGGCACGGCCGCCGTGACCGAAGGAGACAGTCAGGTCACTTGACGTGTCGCGGCGGTTGGCGCGGACCGAGACCTGCACGAGCGGGCCGGGCGATCCGATCAGGACCGAGCGGTGGGTGCGCTGGATGTCCGGGCTGATGCCGAGGTCGGCCACCGCGGAATCGACAAGCAGTTGGATCCGCCGGCCGGCGTCGCGGTCGGCCGGGTCCTCGAGAACGAGACGGTACGAGTCCTGGGCGTGCGCCACGGCACCGCGCTCGGGGTGGGTGGCCCGCAGGGCCGCCCGGTCGGCCCAGACCATCGCTGCCGCGCCGTCGCCGCGAAGGAACCGGCGAAAGGACTGGCGAACGAACTCGTCGGTGGGGCGTACCCCGTGCGGCTCACCGCTGTGCTCGGCCGTGACCGCTGTCGCGCAGCGGTCCCACAGCGAGACGGTGAGGTCCCTCCGGTCGAGGCCGGCCGCCTCGCCGGGCAGGGCGTTGCAGGTGCGCGCGAACCATTCCGCCCGTTCCCGCGACACCGGGTCGGCTGCCAGGTGCGGCGTACGCTCCAGAAGGTCCGCGCCGGTGAGGACTCCGGGACCGCAGGCGCTTCGGGCCCATGAGCGCACCTGATCGAGGTGGTCGGGGAGCAACCCGACCGCCGGGTCGATCGGCACGAGCAGCGTGGGTACGCCCGTGTCGAGGACACGCGCCTCGGCCCACCGCCGGTCGGGGTCCGTGAAGAAGTCGTCCAGCCAGGCGAACGGCATGCCGTCCGCCTCGGCCAGCACGCTCGCGGCCTTCCAGTTCACGCCGAACGGCACCGGGCCGGCCAGAGCCCGGTCGATGACCAGGACGGGCAGCGGGTCAGCCAGGCCGACGACGGGCGCGACGTAGGCGTTCGCGGCATCGTTCCAGGTCGTCGCCCAGCGCAGATCGACAAGTCCCTCACTGACGAGGGCGTTCAGCATCAGCCCGTGTTCGGGGCTGAGCTGCACCTGGTGGCCGTCCAGGTCGTGGGGTGTGAAGCCACGGTCGGCATGGTCCCCGGTGGGGTTGAGGACCCCGTCGATGTCGAGCAACAACCACGGCCTCACCGCGTCGCCAGCGGGTCCCGTCTCGCTCACCGGCCGCGTCCCGGCCGGAAGGCCTCCTGCCATCCCTGCGGCCGGCGGGGCGCCACGGCCGGCGGACGAGCCTGCTGATGAGCGACCTGCAACGCGGCAGTCGCGGCGGCGGTGGTGCTGCGCGTGGGTGGCGCCAGGGTCCGGATGTTCTCGACCACCCCCTCGGCGGCGTGTCGCCAGGTGTGGTTCTGCCCGAGGTGCTCCCGCAGGTCGGTGGCCCGACGCCGGGCCTCCGGCAGATCCTTCAGGACGGCCTCGGCGTGGTCGGCCCACACGGTGGGCAGGGTCGCCTCCGAGCTTCCCCGCGTGTTCACCACCGACGGTGCGCCCAGAGCCGCCGGCACCTCCTTCGGGTCGCCGAGGAACATCCCGACTCCGGTGTGGTTCCCGACCAGGACAGGCACACCGTGCCCGGCGGCCTCCAGTGGGGCCAGGCCGAAGTCCTCGTGCCGTGCCGCGTGGATCACCATGTCCGCCCCACGGAGTTCGGCGGCCATGACGCTCGGGTCGGAGGTGTAACCCCGGACCCGGACCGGGAAGCCGGCGATGTCGGACAGCACGCGTTCCTGCTCCGCGACGTCGGACTTGTGCGCCCCCAGCATCGTCAGCCGTACGTCCATGCCGCGCTTGTGCAGTTCGCCCACCGCAGCCGCGGCGATGTCGGCCCCCTTGAGGCGGTCGTCGGTACGCGTGAAGACCAGCAGGTTCAGCCGGGTCTGCTCGGGGTCGTACCGGGGTGGCGTCTCCAGGATCACCCCGGGGGTCATCTGCACCACCGGGGGCGGCTTCTCACACATCCGGGCCAGGCGGCGGCCCTCGTCGGTCAGCAGCGGGCCCACCCCGACCACCAGGTCGGCCCGGGACACCAGGGCGCGTTCGGTCTCGGTGTGCTGGTTCGACTCCAACGGTTCGCCGCGGCCGCGGTCCATCTCGTCCGCCGTCACGTGGACGAAGTGCACCACCTTCGCGTGCGGGTAGAAGTTGTCGCGCAGGTAGGAGGCGGCCCCACCGGAAAACCGGCCGTGGCCCATGATGACGTCGACGTCCGCCGGGAGCCGGTCCGCCCGGAGCAACTGCGCCCGCGTGTCGGACACCCCCGGGACCGGGTCGAGGACCTGGATGTCGACAAGGGGATGCGACGGCGAGGGAACACTCACGCGGGTGGTCACCCGGTGCCCGAGCTCCGCGAGCGCTATGGAGATCTCCCGGTTGACGGCGATCGGGCCGCCGCCGATCCACTTGTCGCACAGCGTGAGCACGTTCAACGGCCGGGTCTGCGCCTCCGCCCGGGCCGGCGGCACTGGCACTGTCATCTCTGCTGCCCTCTTCTGGTTTCTGCGGATACCTGGTCGGCGGTCAGGGCACCGAAACCGTGCGGCGCGGTCGCGCCGGGTCCATGTCGTCGAGGCGTACGCGAATGTGCTCGTTGCCTACGCGCGGTCGTGGCGACGATCAGCCACGCATTCCCGTCGCCGAGTAGAGCCGGCCGACGAGTTCGTCGGCCACGTCGGCCAGTTCCACGGCGTCCGCGCTCACCGCGTCGGTGCTGACGCCGTGGCGGAGCCGGGCCGACAACTCCCGGAGCAGGGACGCGGCCACGAGCGCCTCGGTGCTGGCGATCTCGACGGACCGCGGTGGCTCGCCGTCGCCCTCGCCCGCCAGCGTCGTGCGGGACAGGGCGGCCTGTTCAGCGAAGGTGAGGTTCTGCCGTACCGATTCGTCCCGCTCGTTCCAGAGGTAACGGTGCGTGCTGAGCATGCATCCCCAGGAATCCGACACCTTCGTCATCTTTGTTACCTCCATGTCCACATCCTTACGCCGGCGGGGAAGGCCATGGCCTCGTAGCTCAGGGGACGCTCATCCGCGCAACGGGCAGGACGAGGCTGGCGGGCCGCGGCAGCACCAGTGGCGGCTCTTGCGGCCCCGTCGTCCACGCACAGCAGGCTCATGCAGTGCCCTCCCCCGAACGCACGACTGCATCGGCACGCCCGTGCGGTGGCCAGATGCCGAATCCGCTCACGGTGCGTGCAGAGCCGAGCATAGATCGGGCCGTCCAATCGCGACAGACCAGAAAACCGCAGCAACGGCGTATCGAGCGGCGTAACCGTCGATCCGGCCGTCGCGGCGCGGGGCGAAACTACGGCGGACCTCGGCGAACTCCCGTCTGATCGATGCTCGTTGCTATGCTTCCGCGCGGGAGGACGATCGCGGGGAACGGGGATCCAGTGGTGAGAGCGCGGCTCCAGACTGCGGCGGTGATTGTTGCGCTCGTGGCGACAACCGCCGGGTGTAGCGACGACGACCCGCCGGCACCGCCGGCAGCCTCGGCCCCCGTCGCCACCCCGCCGATGCCGGCGTACGACCCGCCGACCCGGTTCTCGCCCACCGGCACCGCGCTGGGTGAGGGCCGCCCCGGCGACGTCCTCCTGCACGGCACCACCGCGTTCGTGCCCGGCGATGCCCAGACCACAGTGGTGGACGTTGCCAGCGGAAACCGTCTGTCGGTGCTCACGCCGAAGCAGTCGCCGATCACCAGCAACCCGGCTGCCGCCGGGCACCGGCCGGTGCTGATCGACCTCTCCGGACGACCCGCGGTGATCGTGCCGTATGCGGTGGAGATCCCCGCCTCCGGCACCGTCGTGGCCCGGCAGGCCGTCGAGCTGCTCGTGATCGACGCCACCGACGGCCGGTTGACGAAGACCGTGACTGTGGACGCCAAGCCGGCCGAGGGCGACTTCAGCCTTGTCGCCCGTGACTACGTCCGCCTGGTCGGCGGTCGTGGCTCCGTCGTGGTGCTCGGCATCGGCAAGCAGGTGACGGTGGCCGTCGACGTCAGCACCGGCAGCACCCTCTGGCGTGACAACGACTTCGACGCCTCGACACTGCTGGGGGACACCGTCGTCGGCCTCACCGCACCGGACAGCGGATACCGCCGGTCGATCAACGGACTCGCGATGCTCGACGGCGCCAAGCGCTGGTCGGCGCTCTCGGTCGCCAACGCCGAACTCGCCGCAGGCGGTCCGTCCTTCATCGTCGCTGTGGGTCAGCAGAACGACGGCGAGCGCTTCTACACGCTCATCAAGAAGGACGGCACCCTTGTCAACCGCACGAAGGGCGACTACGGGGCGGGGCTGCGCTGCTCCTACGACGAGGCCGCGGTCACGGTGTGCGCGATCGGCAACTCACAGCCGCTGTTCGCCCTGGACTCCACCACCGGAGACGACCTGTGGCAACTGCCCGCGACGGGTCGTCGCGCCCCGCGGATGACAGTTGCGTGGCACGGCGCGGTCTACGGCACGGTGAACAACGCCGCAGTCGTCCTCGACGCGCGCACAGGCACGGACAAGGAGGTGTCGCCCGGGGTGGCTCCGGTGGCCGTCACCACCCACGGAGGCCTCGCCGCGAACCCGTCGGACAGCGCCGCGCTGGCGTTCCACCCGGCACTCGGCTAGCCCGTACGGGCCGTGCGGCCCTCCCGGCGCTCAGCCCTCGGGCAGCTGATCGAGGACCTCACGCGGAGCGGCGACGGCCGGCAGGGTCCTGGGCTCGGTGTGCCGGCCGGGTTCGCACTTGGCGAACGGCCCGTACTCGGCGGTCATGGTGCTCAGGTGCGGATCGAGGTGGTGCAGCCACCAGGTGCTCATGGTGTCGTCGATGCGGGCCCTCTCCCACTCGCGCCACATCGCGTAGAAGCGCGAGATCGCCTCGGGGTGCGCCCACCATCTGTCGCACCAGTAGATGCCGCTCTTGGGTCCGCTCAGCACGCGACGCTCGACGACCTCGGCCAGATACAGCCGCATGAAGTCGTCGAGGTTGCGGAACGCCGGCTCCGGCACCTCGTCGGCGGCCTGCTGCGGCTGTGCGGTGGCGCCCGCGGCTGCCTGCGTGTCGGCGCGCGGCAGGGCACCGGACAACTGCTCCAGCAGAGCGGACAGTTCGGCCACGGCCCTTTCCGAACCGCTCTGGCCGGTGGGCGTGGTCATCGCGGCTCCTGCACGGGGTTGTCGAACGACTGCGTCAGCGGGTTGTCGGCCTTGAGAGTCCAGTCGTTCCGGCTGTCCGGGTCCCACCGGGCGATGGAGGCCTTGATGGCGTCGGCGTACGGGCCGGCCTGCCAGGGGGCGGTGCGGGCCAGGACCGGCGGCGCACCGGAGCTGTACACGACCATCCGGCCCCGGGGCAGCGCGTGCAGCTCCGCGACGTCGAGCACCCGTTGGCGGCGGGTCTGCCGCGACACGGACTGCTGGCCAAAGCCGGAGCCGTTTGTCGACGTGGATCGGGTCATGACGTCGTGCTCACCGATGAGGCGGGACAACTCCTCGAGGAACTCGGGGTCCGCGACGCCACCGCCGTAGGTACGCACGTTCGCCGCCGACCACAGTTTGCGCATGCCTTCGCGGCCCCACACGTCGACGCCCTGGGCGTACGACTGGAGCACAGTGATGATCGGCAGGCCGTGCGAGCCGTAGTAGGAGTACAGCGCCGGCAGTTGGCGGATGCGGCAGATGTTGGCGGCCTCGTCGAGCACCGACATCAGCGGCGGGTCGAGGCGCCGGCCCGGCGAGGCGCGGGCGCGCAGCTCCCCCGCCCGAAGCACCGCGTCGGTAAGCGCGGCGATCAGTGGCGCAGGTGATCCCGGACCGCCCTGGCTGAGCAGGTAGACGGTGTCGCACGTGGCCACGAACTTGTCGGGGCGGAACTGCCGGATCGTCGACACGGTCGGCGGGCTGACCCAGGCGGTGACGCTCGGCTCCGTCAGGCACATGAGCATCTTCTGCGCGCCGGCGTAGACGCCGCCGCGGGTCTGGTCCGGCATGTTCACCACGCCGATGATCGAGTCGGCCGGCAGCTGGAAGCCCGCACCGGCGAGGATGTCGGCAGGCGACTCGTCGCGCGGGTTCACCGCCCACCGGTACACCTCGAGGATGGACCGGCCGCCGACAGCGGCCGCCAGCAGCAGATTGGCCACCAGCTCCTCGGCGCTGGGGTCGAAGAACGCGTCGCGCTGCATGCCCGGTTCACGTTCGGCTGAGGCGAAGTGCTCGGCCAGCCGACGCGCGTCGGTGATTGTGGCGATCTCGCCCAGCGGGTTCCACCACAGCTGCTGCGGCTGGCCCCAGACCTGCTGCGGGTCGAACACCCAGATCTCGCCGCGGGTGGCGCGCAGTTCCCGGGTGGCGTCGATGATGTCGCCCTTGACGCTTGTGACAAGTGTCGGCCCGGGGTTGGACACGGTGGCCGGGATCGCGCGGGCTGTGGTCTTACCGGTACGCGGCCCCCAGATGTCGACTGCCATGTCCTCCCAGGACTGACGCAGCTCCATACCGCCGGCCACAGTCCGTCCGATGAGGACGCCGGCCTCGTCGGGGGCGACGGATCCGGCGTCGGCCAGGCTGGCCCGCAGCCGCTTCGCGGATGCGGTGACCCCGTCGGGGCTCAGGTGCTTCAGGTCGCCGCGGCGGGCCATGTGTCGCGCGGCCTCGTCGACCCGGCTGCCCCGGAGACGGCGCCCCTTGGTCAGCAGCAGCACACCGGCGACCAGCGCCGCCACCACCAGCACCTCTCCGACAGCCACGAGGGTGCACGCGACGGTCCACGTGATCCTGCCCGAGATCAGCGCCGCGGCGGCGCTGAACAGACCTTCGCCGTGATAGCCGGGCGGGTCGGTCAGCCGCAACGGAAGCCACACCGCCCCGGCCGCCGCCAGCGCAAGCACGGCCACGCCACCGGCGATCAGGCCCGAGGAGTCGCTGCTTCCGCCGGGTCCCACTGTTCGGCTCATGTGCGCTTCCAACGGAAGTCGGTGTTGCCCAGTTGTTTCTCTATCTCGGTGGGTTCCAGGTGCACCGGGATGCCGGGCCTGGTCCCGACCTTGATGAGGAAGTTCCCGCGGCCGATCAGGACCTCTTCGTCGTCCGGCCCGGTAGTCCACGACGGCGGCGCCGACCACGACAGCACCTCGTTGCGTTCGGCCTGGGCCAGGGGCCGTACCCGGGCGACGGCGTCGAGCTCCTGCTCGGAGCAGGCGCCGATCATGAGCACCGCGCACCTGTCGGCGAAGCCGCGGGCCTTGGCGCGGTCCTCCTCGTTCGGCAGGGCCTGCAGGTCGCCCAGCGAGTGGGTGATGAACGCGGTGCCGGTGCCCTTGGAACGGTTCAGGCGGGTCAGCGCGTCGATGCGGTCGACCATGCCGTGCCCGACCCGCAACGCGCGCCACATCTCGTCCAGGACCAGGAAGAAGCGCCGCGGCGGGGCCAGTCCCAGGTCGGCCATCCGGTGCGCGGCCTCGACCTGACCGAAGCCGGCGGCCCAGGTGGTGACCAGTGTTGCGGCAGTCAGAGTCTGGTTGGTCTCGCTGATGCCGGAGATGTCCACGCACAGCGCTGTGGTGTCGAGTTCGATCGAGGCGGTGGTGTGGCCCTCTACCGTCGAGCCGAGCGGACCGTGGATCAGCGCCCGCAGCGTACGCCGCAGGTTCTCCGTCTCGAGGCGGTAGCGGTCAAGGTCGTTCTCGTCGTGCCACAGGGTCACCCACCGCACCTGCATGGGTGCCTCTTCGATGACCCGCAGCACGTCCGAGAGCAGAGGTTGGGCGACGCTCTCCCGCTCGGTCAGGAAGCGCAGCGCGGCCGCCAGCACGGTGATCTCGTCCGACGCGAGCGGAGAACCCCGGGTCAGGGTCGCCAGCACCAGGGCGGCGTTGAGCCGGCGGTCGACGATCTCCGCACGCAGCTGCTCGATCTCCTTGGGGTCGCGCACGTGTGCGAGCACCTGCTGCCACGGGCCGATGTCGAGCGGGTTGATCCGGTGCAGTCCGGGACCCACGCGCAGCACCCGCCCGCCGAGCGCGGCGACCAGTTCGGCGTAGTCGGGCTTGAGGTCGCCCAGGATCAGCGGGGTCACCCCCTGACCGACCAGGCTCAGCAGCATCCGCCGCACGCTTGTGGACTTGCCCATGGCCGGTTCTGCCTGGATCCACACCGACGGGTTGTTGATCAGCTTGGCACGCTCGTACCAGGAGATCGGGTCGAAGCACACAGTCGCGTTGGTGTAGCGGTGCCGGCCGAGCGGAGCGCCGATCGTCGGGGTGGACGAGCCGGTGCCGAACGGCCACAAGCCGCACACCTGCACAGTGGTGCCGCGGTACTCGGTGGGCGACTCGACCCACGACACCCGGCCGCCGCCGGGGCCGGCGTAACCGAATCGGGTGGGACGTCGGTTCGGGATGACGGATCGGGGCATCGGGTCTGCCTCCTAGAACGGCACGGTGGCGTGCACGGGCAGCACCACTCCGGTCGGCAGGGTGGCGGCGAAGGTCGCCGCCTGGGCCCCGTACATCGGGCGGAGCATGAGCCGCGCCTCGGCGGCCCGCGAGTCGATGATCCGGGTCGCCTCGTCGAGCTGTTCGACCGAGGAGACGGTGGCGGTGACCAGCACCGTGAAGCGCACGACGCCGGCACCGGAAGCCTCCTCCTGAGCGGCCTGCTCGGCCGCGCTGAGGTCGGCCAGGTCCCGGGCGGTGGCCTGGGACTTCTTCGTGGCGTTGAACCGGGCGTCGCGCTTGTCGGCTTCGACGAGCTTGGCCGACTCGGCAGGCGAGTACGGCCGGTAGATCAGTGACACCCGCTTGCGCATCAGTTGCGGGTCGGGGTCGGTCAGCCTGGCGAACGTGTTGGCGAAGGTGACACCGCGGGGGGCCTCGACCATGCCCCAGGTCCTCGAGACCCCGGAGTCGTGGCGGTAGTAGTCCCAGCTCTCCCGCGCCGAGACCGGGCCGGCGTTCTCCCAGGTGAGGTCCAGATCGGGGGTACGCGACAGCTCGATGCTCGTGCCGGGGTCGTACGCGGCGCGCACGGCCCGGACCAGCGACCGCGTCATCATCGGGCGTACGCCGCCGCCGCCGGCGGCCGAGAGCCCGGAGTGCAGGTTCGGCAGCCGGGCGGCCACCTCCCGGCACATGTCCTCGTGCGAGAGCTGCCGCCGGTTCGGAGGCAGTGTGTAGGTGAGCGAGACCCGGGTTTCCACTGTCGCCGAGCCGGCCGGGTAGCTGCTTACCACTTCCTGGAGGACCTGGCGGGCCAGTTCCGGTGCCTGCGGCGACATCGTGTCGTTGACCTCCGTGGCCAGCCGCGTCCCCGGGTCCGGGGTGCTCTCCACGGTGACCGCGGCCTGCACAAGGCCCGGTTCACGGCTGAGGTTGGACAACCAGGCGGCCAGGTGTGCCACGCGCGCGTCGATGGCGCTCTGGTCGACCAGGTCCATGCCCTCCGGATAACAGCGCAGCGTGACCGTGTAGTGCCGCGACTGTGGGATGACCACCACGCCGATGCGCCCGGAGCGGCCCGTCTCGACCTCGTAGATCTGCGAACGGGCCAGAATGCCGGGCAGCTGGTGTGTCTGCGTCACCTTCGAGGCCACGCCGGACAGGTACAGGTGCTGTCGTCGTGAACGCCCTCGCCACCACGCGAACCGTGCCGCCATGACCTGCAGGCCGCTACGCCCGTTGACGCGGATGGCCAGCGGGACCAGGACGGCCGCACCGCACAGCGCGGTCAGCAGGGCGGCCACGAGCGACACGGCGAGCATCAGCACGGTCAGCAGGGCCAGACCGAACATGATCAGCGTGCCGATGGTGCCCAGGCCGAACAGCCCGGCCGACACACCGCGACGCCAGTTGCCGTAGGCGCGCTGCTGCGACGGGTTCGGTGGCGCGGCAGTCGTCGTCACTGCTCAGCTCCTGTCGGTCCTGACGCGCCCGCAGCAGCACCACCGATCTTCCTGATCGCGTCCGGGCCGGCCTTCGCCGCAGCCTGTCCGACCACGACCCCGGCGGCGATCGGGCCGGCCGCCGCGGCCAGTCCGCCGGCCGCTGCCGCGCCGCCGCCGGCCGCCGCGCCCCCGCCAGCCGCAGCACCCCCGCCGGCTGCGGCACCGCCGCCACCTCCGGCCATCGCCGGCCCGCCGCCGGACATCCCGCCGCCGGACGGTGCCGGAGCGGCAGTGGGACCGGGCCCGGACCCGGAGGGGCGTACCGGAGCACTCTGTCCGCCACCACCACCGCTGCCACCGCCACCGCCACCACCGCGGGTGGAGTTGAGCAGCATGGCGCCGTTGGCGATGGCGCCGGAGGCCGCCAGGCCCCCTCCGCCGCCACCGCCCATGGCGATCTGGCTGGTCGCCGGGGCCAGCAGCTTGAGCAGGGCCGGCATCGCCACGATGCCCATGCACATCAGCACGATGCCGGTCAGCACTGTGGTGAGGTCCTTGCCGTCACCGATCATCCAGAACGCGGCCGCGTACACGGTCGCCGCGGCGGGCTTGTAGAGCAGCGCCGCCATCAGCCAGCTCATGTAGCGCGCCAGCATGGCGCGCCCGGTGCCGGTCATCGCCGCAGCCGCAGCCAGGGGCATCAGCCCGCACAGCAACACCTTGATCGCGGCGATGCCGATGCTCAGCAGGATCTGCGCGAACGAGATGAGCAGAAGCATGAACGCGATGGCGATCAGCGCGATGGACGTGAGGCCGTTGAAGGCGGCCACGCCGGCAGCGGGCGCGAACATCACCAGGCGTTCGCCGAGATCGCCGCCGGTCGAGGCGTCCACTATCCACTTGGAGTAACCGTCGCCGAACTCGCTGAGGAGCGCGACCGTCGGTACGCCCGCAGCGCTGATAAGCGTCAGCTGCAGCAGGCCCCGCCCGGCATCGGTGGCGGCCTTGGCGTTGCGCTCAAACAGGATTCGCCCGGCCGCGATGAGCAGTGAGAACACCGCTACGGCACCGGTGAGCCAGTAGGTGTACTCGCGCAGCCGATCGACGGCTCCCCCGGTGAGGACCGGGGACGGCACCGCGATCCAGCCGGCTATCAGGGTCTTCAAGGCCCAGGCCGCGGTTTCGCCCATGGCCTTGGCGAGGCCCTCGAGCATGGAGTCCGCGAACGAGGTGGTGACGCCGCCGACAAGGTCCCCGGCCGCGTCCGCGAGGCTGCAGTCAGCTTGCGTGATCGGATTGCACATCAGCGGGCCCCCCATTCCACGACGCCGTTCAGGTCGGTAACGGTGCGGCTCAACGAGGTCCAGGCGCCGCCGGGCGGCGCCACCATCTTCCAGTCACCGGCGCGCCACTGAAGCGTGGTCGTGACGATGAACCACCGTGCGGTGGTGCCGTTGACCGACCGGTAGGCCAGCCCGATCACCGCGGTGTCCGGCGTGTAGGTCAGGTACAGGTAGCCCGCCAGCGGCGCGAGATCGCCCGGTTGCGCCGGTTGCTCCGGCTCTGCGGCGAGCGCTGCCTGAAGTGTGTCCCGGTCGGTGCTGGGCAGGAACTGCTGGGTCAGGGTCGGTTCCCACGAGGCCCGGCCGGCGGCGGCCCCCACCCGGCTGACCAGCTGCGCGGCGGCGATCAGCGCGCCCTCCGGCGTGCGTGCGAAGCCCTTGGCCTGTTTGTCGCTGCGCTCCCGGGGCCCGGCGCGGTCGCTGAACGGCAACGCGGTGCCACGGACGACCTGCCAGGTGACGCCCGTTGGCGCGGTCACCGGGACCGCCGTGGGCAGCTTGCCCGTGGCTTCCGGCTGCGGCGTCACGCTCTCCGCGGACACCGTGGGTGCCACCGAGCTGGGCTTGGCGTCGTCGCCGGACCGAACGGCGACGACGACTCCGAGTGCGACGATCACCAGCAGCAGCGCCGCGGCCAGCACGAAGCCCGGCCGCGTCCACGGCGACGGTTCCTCTGCGTAGTCAGCCTGGTAGTTCTTCGAACGCATGGCGCTTCTTCCCCCCCGGTGATCGCCGTGCTCAGGTCAGCGCGTCGACCAACTGAGGCCCCACGCCGAGCAGCACACAACCGGCCAGCCACCAGCCCAGCGCAGAGGTGTTGGTGTCGTCGCCACGGCGGTGGGCGATCGCCATCTTGGCGCCGATGAACATGGCACCGCCGACGGCGACGGCCGTGACGAGCCACTTCACCCAACCAAGGATCGTCAGGATCTTGTCCGAGCCGGGGGGTGCGACGTTGCCCGGGTTCGGTGCGGCGATGATACCGGTCGCAGCGTCCTGCACGCTGGTGACCGCGTCGTGCAGTTGCAGCAACAACGACATGAGTCCCTCTCCTAGATCGAGACAGCTTCCACGATGGAATCGCGTAGCGCGGCGACGTCGGGTGGGGGGACGCCCAGATCGACGGGCTTGTCGGCGGCCAGCAGAACCTCCTGCCAGCCGACGCGCCAGACATTGGGTGCCCAGCCAGCCAGCAGTTGCAGACGCTCGTTGACGATCTTGGGTGGTCGGCGCGGCGACGCGGCGACCGCGACGACTCCCCGCACCTGGGCGTGCACCGGGATGGCTCGCCGACGCCACTGCTCCACCGCACCGGCCGCCGCCAACGTTCCGGCGGCGCTGGCTCGACAGACCAGCACGACGTTGATCATCGGAGAGTTCGGCGGCAACTGCGGCCACACGGGCCCGTAGTCGTAGCCGATCTGGGTCAACGTCGCGAGCGTGGTGGCACCGCTGCCGCCGTGGCAGCCGACCCACCACACCGGAGGCCACCCGTTGGCAACAGCCTGCGGTGGCACCGGTACGGCCGAGAGACCTGGCAGTGTGTCGTACCGCGTACGAATCTGCGCATTGACCGAGGGCACGTCAAGAATCGCCCTGCGCTCGACCGTGCATGTGATTTCCCCCGTACCTGACGTACCTTCGCGGCAGACAGTAGCACCCGGCTGCACGGCTATCGATATGGTGAATCCACATCGTGACGTGCAGAGCTGACTCCTGATCAGACGGTTCACGGTGGATACGAAGCAAGCGGGCAGCACGGGGGTAATGCGGCTATGAATAAGGAAGAAGGCGGATCCGTGCATTATGGACTCGCCGTACGGGTGGCGGTTTTCACTGTCGCCATACCGACGCTGCTCGTGACGCTGTCCGGCTGTTTCCGATCCGGGCCGGCCGGCGGCGAGGTGCCGCGAAATGGTGGACCCGCACCGGCCGTCGCCGGAACGGTCGCCAGCGCCACACCGCCGGAGGCCCTCGGCCGTGACGACGAGGACGACGAGGGCCCCACAGCGCCGGTCGCCAAGGCGGCGCCCGCCGCTGCCGCCTTCGCCGCCGCGTGGGCCCGGCCAGGGATCGACGCGGCAGGCTGGCTCGAAGGCGTCAGGCAGTTGTGTGTCCCGCGGTTCGCCGAGCAGTTGCGCACCGTCGATCCGGCCAACCTGCCCGCGTCGCGCATCACCGGCCCGCCCAGGGCGACCTACCCCGTCCGCGACGGCGGCGGGCAGTTCGCGATCCCCACGGATCGCGGGACGCTGCTGGTGAGTGTCGCCGATATCAAGGGCCGCTGGCTGGTCACCGGCAACGACTTCAAACGGGCCGGGCAGTGACCGACCAGAAGACGAAGGGTCTCATCGGCGCGGTCGTCGCGGTAATCCTGCTGCTGGCTGGCTGCGTCATCGGGTTGCCGCTGTTCCTGATGGGCGGCGCGGCCAGCGCCTCGCCGTGCGGGCCGATCCCCGTTTCGGTGCCCTCCGGAGGCGCCAAGGGCACCACCACCTGGAATGAGAGCCAGGTCGCCAACGCCGCGATCATCGTCGCGGTCGGCCAGGAGATGAAGGTGCCGGCCCGTGGCCTGGTGATCGCCCTGGCCACCGCCATGCAGGAGTCCACGCTGCGCAACCTCAACTACGGGGACCGCGACTCCGTGGGTCTCTTCCAGCAGCGTCCCAGCCAGGGCTGGGGAACCGTGGCACAACTGACCGACCCCCGGTACGCCGCCGGCAAGTTCTACACGTCGCTGCTGAAGGTCGAGGGCTGGCAGGGCATGCGGCTGACCGACGCGGCCCAGGCCGTGCAGCGCTCCGGCACTCCCGAGGCCTACCAGCAGTGGGAGAACGACGCCAACGTCCTGGCCGCCACCATCCTGAAGGTCGGCAGCATCGACGAACTGGGCGGGGGAGCACCCGGTGCGCCGTGCGGGCCCGGCGCCTTCGAACCCGTCCCGGTCGGTCCGGGCGGCTGGGTGCAGCCGGTACGGGCTGGCGTGGTCGCACCGTGGGGCCAGGACCGGGGCGACCACAGGCATGCAGGCGTCGACCTCGGCGCCGCGAAGGAGACGCCCATCCGGGCCGCTGCCGCCGGTGTGGTGTCGACAAGCAAGTGCAACGCCCCGGCCTGGCACGGCTGCGATACCGACGGATACCCCGGCCTCGGCGGATGTGGCTGGTACGTCGACGTCCGCCACGCCGGCAACATCGCCACCCGCTACTGCCACATGATCCAACAGCCCTTCGTGCGGGTCGGGCAGAAGGTCGCAGCTGGTGACGTCCTCGGCCTCAGCGGCAGTTCCGGGAACTCCTCCGGGCCGCACCTGCACTATGAGGTGCACCGGGGCGTCGCCCCTGGTCAGAGCCTGAGCTTCGGCAACTCGGTGGACCCCGTCGCGTTCATGGCAGGCGTCGGGGCGCCGCTGGGCGGCTGACCGCCCGTGCGGCCCACTCCACCCGCCCACCACCTGTGCCCCGCGAGAAGGGTGCCCGGGGTGCTGTCCAGCGGGTCGCGCCGGCCGACGCGAACGGTCGAGCTGACGCGGCGACGCTCCTCGTGCCGACGGCCGCGCCGGAGCGGCTCAGCGGATGGCTGATTGCGGCGCCCGGGTGGGCACGCGTTGCGGCTGCACCCGCCCCCGGCCCGCCACGCTCCGTGCGGCGGCCGAACGGTCCGCGCCGCGGCCCACCGCACTGCGTGTCGGTCGGGGGTAGGCCTTGGCCGCGGCCTGCGCGCCCCTACCCTCCGCAGTGCCCGGCGCGGGTGCTCCGGTCGATGGGGCCTGGCTCGGCGCAGCTGCCTGGCCGGCGACAGCCGCCGTCTGCCCGGCCGCGTCGGCCATCTGTTCGTGGTGGGTCGCCTCGGCGGTGAAGTCCTGCTCCCGCGCGTCGGCGTGATCGGCGCGCGCCTCGGCGTAGGCGGGCACGTCGGTACCGGGCGCGAGCCCCTGTTCGGCGTCCAGCCGGACGTCGTGCCACGCACCGGCGAGCTGGCGGTCGTCGGCGGCCGCGGCCCGATGCCAGGTCGCGTCGGCGTCGGCACCGGCGCGGCGGCCTTCGGCCTCCCGCTGCTGCGACGAACGGTCCGCGGGCCCACGGCCGTCGGTCGCGCTGCGCTCTTTCGCCGACGTCGCCGCGCGGGGCCCAGCGGCATGCCCCTGCCGTTCCGTGGCGCCACGCACGGCCCGGGACAACGCGTCGCCCGTGTGGGTACGCCCGCCCGGGGCAGGCACCCGTACGCCGGACTCGGCGAGTCGTTCACCGGCGGCCCGACGCGCCATGTCGGCAGCCGGGTCGACAGCCTGCCAGGCGGTGGAGGCACGCCACACCTCGGCGATGTCGGCGTTCGTGGCCTTCTGCCACCACTGCGGGTCCGCCGCGCGGCTCCAGGTCGCCGCGTCCTGGCGGTACTGCTCGTGCAGTTGGTCGTGCACTTCCCGGGTGCGGTGCGGGTCGAGGTGGGCAGCCTGCTCGGCCAGCTCACTGCGTACGTCGAATTGCCGGTCGCCGACGGCCTGGGCGAACTCGAGCTGCCGCTCGGTCACCGCACGCTGCTGCATTAGTTGCTGATGCTGCTGCTCGGCCAGGAACCGCCGGTACTCCATGATCGCCGTCAGGAGCTGCACAACGCCGCCAGCGACCTCCGCAACCGCCACGTGTCCGCCTCCGCCGCAACCGTGTGATGTGACATCGCGTGCCGGCGACGTCAGGACCGCCGGGCGGCACGCCTGGCACCGTATCGCGCGGTATCGAGGCGGCGCAGCCCCGTGCGCAGGCGACCGGTGCCTGTCACGGGCCGTCCGAGGCGCGACTATCCCGGTGGATTACTTGCGGTTCCAGACCGCGTCCTGACCGGTGCTCGGGTCCTTGACGGTGAGGGTGCTGCCGTCGCTGCTCAGGACGCCGTCGGCCGATATCTTGGTGATGCCGCAGTCCAGCTCGAGCCGGTACTCCCGGTCGCCCTGGCCTTTCGTGGTGCCGGTGCAGGGGACGTCGATGTTCGCCGACACGGAGCCGTCGTCGCGCACCGTCATCGTGCGGGACTGGTTCTCCGACATGATCCACGTGCCGGTCAGCGACGGATCGTCGCCACACCCGGCCGCCAGCAGGGCGAGCGCGAGTGCCAGCCCGGCAGATCCCCAGCGCTTGATCACGTTTCCTCCCCCAGGTGTGCCGCGTCCCACCCTACCGGCGACGCACCTCTCGGCCTGCACACCCATGGACATCTGTCATCGCCGGAGCACAGTCGAGGTCGGACAGTCGCAGAGGCGCCATCGGCGCGTACCGCGGTGGCGAACGCCGCGACGTCGACGGTGCCGGGATCCAGGGTCGTGCCGTACGACTGCTCGACGCTCAGGGCTTGACAGCAGAAGCGACCTGGACATCTAATTCATGTCACGACATGCATGTCGTGACATCTAAGGAGTTTGCGGTGGCACCGATCAAGCAGGTCACTGTTGTCAGCACCGGCACCGTCCAGATCCGCCCCGAGCACCGCGAGACGAACGGCACCCCGCTGATGTGGTGGCTCAACACATCTCGCCGCTGGACCGAGCCCCTCCCGATCAACGTGTACGTCATCGAGCACGCCAGCGGGTTGGTGCTGTTCGACACCGGCCAGGACCGGCGCTCGGTCACCGACCCCTGTTACTTCCCCGGCGGCGCGGCCGGACACATCTACCGCCGCCTCGCCACGTTCGACGTTCCTGCCGGTGCGACCCTTACCTACCGGCTCCGCAGTGCGGGCTACGACATCGCCGACGTACGGGTGGCCGTCCTCTCCCACCTGCACCAGGACCACATCGGCGGCCTGCGGGAGTTGCCGAGGACGGCGCGGGTCCTGGTCGCCGCGTCCGAGCTGGCGGAGGTCGACAAGAGGTTCGCGGCGTTCGCGGGTCTGTTGCGCGAACACATCCACGTCCCCGGCGTCACCTTCACGGCTGTCACCCCGCAGCGCGTCGACGACCCCGCCATCGCGCCGTTCACGCAGGCGTACGACGTCATGGGTGACGGCTCGCTGTTGCTGCTGCCCACCCCCGGGCACACGCCCGGCTCGATGTCGCTGCTGCTGCGCGGTGCGGGGCTGCCGCCGATGCTGCTCGTCGGCGACGTCACCTACGACGTGCGGCGGCTCGCGGCCGACCGCATACCCGGAGTCGGCGACGCCGCAGGTCTGCACGAAACCACCCGACGGGTCAACGCGTTGGCTGCCCGCCACCCGAGCATGCAGATCCTCGCCGCGCACGACCCCGCGGCCGCCGGGCTCCTGGCCACGGCGCTGCGAGAACACGGCACGATGCGGGTGTGAGAACAGCCGAACAGCTTCGCTACCTCATCCTCGCCGCACAACGAGAGGGCAACCGCCAGCTCACGGTGCTGCTGTCCGAGATCGGTGTCACGCCCGCACAGTCGGAGGCACTGCGCATCATCGGCGACCACGGACCGCTCGCCCTGCGGGAACTCGGCGACCTGCTCGTCTGCGACACAGGCACCAGCCCGAGTCGCATCGTCGACCGCCTCGTCGCCGCGGGTCTCGTGCAGAGAACCACAAGCGAACACGACCGACGGCAGGTCCGGCTCACGCTGACCGGGCCGGGCCGGGACAAGGCCCACCGCGTCGCGGAGATCGAAAATCAGCTGTACGACCTGCTCGACCAGGCAAGTGCGGGAACGGACATCGACGCGTTCATCGGTTTCCTGCACAGCTTCACCCGACAATCACCCGCCGGACTCGCCCTCGCGAACCGCCTCGCCGCCGAGAGGAAGCGGACGGACTGACCGCCTCGTCGGGGTGCGGCACGCACCCAGGGGACACAATGACCTTTCACCTCGACCTGGACATCACGGCCCCAGTAGGGCGGGTGTTCGATTTCGTCGCCGACTTCACCACCATGCCGCAGTGGTATTCGGCAGTGCGACACGTGGAGCGCGTCGAAGGCGCCGGCGGCCTGGAAACCCGGTACGAGGTGTGTGGCCCTCCGGCGGAACGATCACCGCGCAGACCCACGCCCGGGGGCATCTGGTGTACGCGGCCAGCGGCATCCTGGCCGTGCACACCGAACGCGGCTCGCCGAACTCGGAAGGACGATCGGAGCGAGCCCGCGTACCCTCAGCCGACTGTTCCACGGCGAACTCGGCATGACCTTCTACGAGTGGCGGACGCAGCTACGCGTCTACCACGCGCTCGTGCTGCTGGCCGACGGCCGGGCACCACCCAGACCGCCTACGCCTGCGGATGGGCCAACCCCAGCAGCTTCATCGCGGCGTTCAGCGCGATCATCGGAACGACACCGGGCCGCTACCGGGCCGGCCGCGCGGGCTCCGATCAATGGCCCGGCTGTCCCCCGTGACCGAGGTTCCTAGGCTCGCGCGCCGCCGTCGACGCGCAGCACGACGCCCGTCACGAACGACGAACGGTCGCTGAGGAGCCACGCGGCCGACTCGGCGATCTCCTCGGGCTCGGCCTGGCGGCCCAGCGGCGTGGCCGCGATCAGGCGCTCCACCAGGCCGGGCGAGTTCTCCTGCCAACTGTCGATCATCTCGGTACGGGTGTTGCCCGGAGCGATCGCGTTGACCCGGATTTCCTCTGGCGCGAAGGTGATCGCCGCCGACTCGGTAAGGCTGTTCACCGCACGCTTCATCGCCCCGTACGCGGGCAGCGCCGGGTTGCCCGTGAGGCTGCCCACGCTGGAGTTGTTGACGATCGCACCCTGGCCGGCGGTGGCCCGGATCGCCGCCACCTGGGCCACCATGGCCAGCCACACGCCCCGCATGTTCACCTGGTAGAGCCTGTCGAAGTCAGCAAGGCTCACCCGGTCGACGGGCCCCGGAGGGGTGATTGTCGCGCCGTTGTTGAAGGCCACGTCGAGCCGCCCGTAGAGGGCGACGGCCCGCTCAACAGCCGCGCGAACGCTGCCCGGGTCGGCCAGGTCGCACAGCACGTGGTCAGCAGTGCCGCCCGCCGCCCGGATCTCGTCGGTGACGGCCCTGAGCTGGGATTCCGTCCGGGCCGCCAGCAGCACTCGCGCCCCCTCGCGGGCGAAGAGCCGGGCCGCCGCGGCACCGATGCCCCGTCCCGCCCCGCTGACGAAGGCGACCTTGTCGTTGAGCAGTGGTGTCATGCGGCCAGCCTGCGTCCGGCGTCCGGATCGTAGCCAGGCATCGTCGATACCTGGCTGAGCCCGCCCGCCGGCGCACACTTGAGGGGTGAATCGACAGGAGTTGGCGCTCTTCCTGCGCAGCCGGCGCGAGCGGATCACCCCCGCCGAGGTGGGCCTGCCGGCCGGCACCAGGCGCCGCACGCCCGGGCTGCGACGCGAGGAGGTGTCCCGGCTGGCGTTCATCTCCATCGAGTACTACACCCGTCTCGAACAGGCCCGCGCCCCGCACCCCTCGCCCGAGGTGCTGGCCGGCCTGGCCCGCGCGCTGCGCCTCTCCGACGCCGAGCGCGACCACCTGCACCACCTGGCCGGCAGGCCGCCGGCGCCGCCCGCCGGACCGCCGCGCGAGGTGCGGCAGAGCATCCTCGACCTGATCGAGCGGCTACCCCAGGCGGCCGCCCACGTGACGTCGGCCAGTTACGAGGTGATCGCCTGGAACGATCTCGCGGCGGCGTTGATGGAGGACTTCTCGGCGCTGCCCCGGCGCGACCGCAACCTGGTTCGCCGCGCCTTCCTCGGCCCGCACCCGGACGGCCGGGTGCTGTACGGGGTGTCCGACATCGAGGAGTTCATCAGCAGTTCGGCCCGGCGACTACGCGCCACATCCGCCCGCTATCCCGACGACCCAGAGGTGGCGGCGTTGGTCCGCGACCTGCTCGCAGGCAGCCAGCGGTTCCGCGACCTGTGGGAGTCGCACGACGTGGACGACGAACGCACCCTGATCAAGACCTTCCAGCACCCACTGGTCGGGCCGGTGACAGTGAACTGCGACGTCCTCGACATCGCCGACCGCGACCAGTGGCTCATCATTCACACCGCGGTGCCGGGCTCACCCTCAGCGGAAGCGTTGCGGCTGCTCTCGGTGCTCGGCAGCCAGCGGATGACTGTCAGCGCCATCGAGCGCTGACAGTCCCGACGCCCGCAGGAACGGTCCCTGCTCTTGACCGAGGTGGCCGGCAGCTCGGGTGTGTCGTGCGGCGCCCCGGCTGTGCGCTGAGTCGCCGCACAGCCGGGGCGCCGACGACCGGGCCTGGTGAATCGTCGATCTTCAGGTCGGGTAATCGGCCTCGCTCAGTCAGTGATCACCGGCCAGGCGTACGCCAGCAGGGCGAACGCCGCCCCGAGCAGAGCGAGCGAGAAGCCCCGGGTGGGGAAGGGCAGGGCGGCGAGCACGAGCAGGATGACCGCTACGACATAGAGAAACGCCTGGACCGACACTGCAGTCTCCTCAGGGGCTGGGCTGACGGGCGGTGCGGTCACTACCCTCGCCGGTCCGGTCGCGAAACCCGTGCCTGCTCGGGGGCCCCTGTCGCGCGCCGAAGTCCCGTGTTGTCCGACAGCGCCGCGCTCCGCGCCTGGGTGAATCAGCGTTCACATTCGCCAGGAAATTGATCGGCGCGCGCGTTCTCTCCGTGCGGATCCATGGGGCGTGGAAGCGCCCGCCCGAACGGAGGAATCGCATGATCAGCATGTCCCGCTCCCGGGTCCGGACGCTTGCGGTCGTCGGAACGGTTTGTGCGGTCGCGGCGCTCGGTCTGGTGGCCAGCCCGGCGTCGGCCGCCGAGGTGGCCGAGGGCGCCACTCTGGGCGCCGACGCCCGCCGGATCGACGTCCCCCGCATCGCCTCGGCGATCAGGCCTCCGGCCGGATCCCGCCCGGTCGGCGCGTACCTCGTCACGCGCGGAACGCAGACCTACACGTACGTCAGCCGTCTGCTGACCTCGGGCGGCGTCGCGCCCACCGGCGCCTGCGCCGACGGCGCGACCGCGTCCGTGCCGTACGGCGCCCTCTACGTGTTCTGGACGGCGAAGCGGTGACCGCGCCGTCCCGTCGCGGGGTTCCCGCCACGGGACGCGCGCTGCCGGATCACCTGTTGCGGCGGTGGTGGACGATGAGCGCCGCCCCGCAGAGCACCGCGACCAGGCCGAACACCGAGCCGATCCACGGGCTGTCCACGACGGTCGAGAGCACGGCGTTGATCGCCGCGCTGATGAAGAGCACCAGCCACAGCAGCGGACGTAGCAGGCCGCCGGGCCGTTCCGGCACGGCTTCGGGGGTCTCGATGACGCGGTACGGGTCGGTCATGACTGTCTCCCTCGGTGACGTTCGACGACACCATCGACGCTAGGCGGGCGACCCCGGCGGAGACGATCCCGCCAGCTCGACGACCGGCGGTACAGCAGGCTGTACTTTCCGCCGCGGACGCTGCCGGCCGTGCTCGCGGTGGCCTATGTTGGCCCGGGGAGGTGGGCGGCGATGGCGTACGTGCGGGGCCGGGTGCGCGCCTCGGTCGACGCCCTCGAACACCTCGTCGGC
This sequence comes from Micromonospora sp. NBC_00617, assembly GCF_045161355.1. Taxonomy (NCBI): domain Bacteria; kingdom Bacillati; phylum Actinomycetota; class Actinomycetes; order Micromonosporales; family Micromonosporaceae; genus Micromonospora; species Micromonospora sp. NBC_00617. The sequence continues at coordinate 6,060,255 of NZ_CP107751.1, forward strand.
GGGCTGGGCACCGCGCTGCTGGCGATGGGCGCGCTGTTCTGGGCGGTGGTCGTGGCACTGACCTGCCTGGTCGGGGTGGGTCTGCGGCTGGTGCCCGGCGCGTTGCGGACGGTGCGCTCGGTGGCCGACCGGGAGCGCGCTCGGCTGTCCCGTCGGGGGACGACGATCCCGGCCCCCGGACCGGTGCCCGAGGAACTGCGGGAGGCGGTGCGCGACCCGTTCGTCCGCCGGGAGCTGGGCTGGGTCACGCTCCACTCGACCATCGGCCTGTTGTCTGGACTGGTCGGCCTCGCCCTGCCGCTCTACGCCCTTCAGGACATCACGTTTCCGCTGTGGTACCGACTGGTCCCGCCCGAGGTCGGTGCACCGGGGATCGGCTGGTGGCGCATCGACGGACTGTCCGAGGCGCTCGTGGTCGGGTTGCTCGGGGTGGGCTGGCTGGTCGCCGCGGTCGGGTTCGGTCCGGCGCTGGCCCGCTTCCAGTCCTGGCCCGGCCGGTGGCTGCTGCCCCCGCCGCCGGGGGTCGACCTGTCGCTCCGGGTCGCCGCGCTGACCGCCACCCGGGCCGCGGCGCTGGACGCCCACGCCCTGGAGCTGCGCCGCATCGAGAGGTCGCTGCACGACGGCACGCAGAATCGGCTGGTCGCGGTCAACGTGCTGCTGGGCGCCGCGCGTCGGGCGGTACGGCGTGACCCGGACCGGGCCGACGAGATCCTCGGGCAGGCGCAGGACGCGGCGGAGCAGGCGCTCGGCGAACTGCGTACGGTGGTGCGCGGCATCCTGCCGCCCGTGCTGGACGATCGGGGCCTCGCCGGGGCGCTGGCGGGCCTGGCCGGCAGTTGCGCGGTTCCGTGCCGGCTCGCGGTGGACGTGGCCGTCCGCTGCGCGGCGTCGGTCGAGGCCACCGCGTACTTCGTGGTGGCCGAGGCGCTGACGAACGTGGTCCGGCACAGCGGGGCGAGCCAGGTGGACGTCGCCGTGCGCCGCGAGCACGGTCGGCTGCTGGTCACCGTCGAGGACGACGGACGCGGCGACGCCGACGAGGCACGCGGCTCCGGGCTCACCGGCATCCGCCGGCGGGTCGAGGCGTACGACGGGCGAATGACGCTGACCAGCCCATCGGGAGGGCCGACGAGGATGCACGTGGAGCTGCCATGCGGATCGTGATCGCCGAGGACGACCCGCTGTTGCGGGAGGGTTTGGCGCTGCTGTTGCGGGCCGAGGAGCTGGACGTGGTCGCCACGGCGGGCACCCCGGGAGAGTTCCTGGTCGCGGTCGACGAGCACGCGCCGGACGTGGCGATCGTGGACGTACGGATGCCGCCGACCCACACCGACGAGGGCATCGTGGCCGCCGTGGAGGCCCGGCGGCGCCGGCCCGGCCTCGCGGTGCTGGTCCTGTCGGCGTACGTGGAGCAGGCGTTCGCCACCGAACTGTTCTCGGTCGGCGCCGCAGGGCTCGGCTATCTGTTGAAGGAACGGGTGGGCCGGGTCGAGGAGTTCCTCGCCGCGCTGCGTCGCGTCGCGGACGGCGGAAGCGTGATCGACCCGGAGGTGGTGGCGCAGTTGCTCGCCCGCAACCGCCGGCCGGACACGGCGCTGGCCGAGTTGTCGCCCCGCGAACGTGAGGTGCTGGGGCTGATGGCCGAAGGGCTCGGCAACACGGCGATCGCCGAGCGGCTGTTCGTCACCGACGGAGCGGTGCACAAGCACATCCGCAGCATCTTCGCGAAGCTCCAGCTCCCGCCGGACGACCGTGCCGACCGCCGGGTCACCGCGGTGCTGCGCTACCTGGACGGCGACCAGCGGTAGCGCCGGCACGCCGGGGCCTGCCCCAACCCGTCGAGGCGGCCGGGACGAACGGCCCGGCACGTGACCCGGGGCGGGTTCGGCCGTGGTGCCGAACCCGCCCCGGGGTGGTCAGGTGGTGGCGTCAGCGTCGCAGGGTGAGCAGGCCCGGGCGGTAGGGCAGGAGGCCGTAGTCGCCGCCGGAGTTGGGGGATCGGCCCTGGTAGAGCAGTTGCAGGTTGCAGGGGTCGACGGTGAAGGTCTGGTCGGCGTTGGTGCGGATCAGCTCGCCGTGGCTGATGTCGTTGGTCCAGGTGGCGCCGCTGTTGGCCTTGCCGGCGAAGGGGTTGCTCTCGGTGGCGGCCTGGGGGGTCCAGGTGCCGCCGAGGCTGGTGGCGGTGAAGGAGCGGAAGTAGCGGCCCTGGGAGCCGATGGCTTCGACGAGCATGAGGTAGCGGTTCTGGCCTTGGAGTTTGTAGACCTGGACGGCTTCGAACAGGTTGTTGGTGGAGTCGCTCATGATGGTGGTGTAGGTGCTGCCGAAGCTGCCGGGGAAGTTCCCGATGGGCATGCTGGCGCGGTAGATCTTGCCGTTGTCGCCGGCGAAGAACAGGTACATGGTGGTGCTGTCGGCGATGAGGGTCTGGTCGATGGGGCCGGTGCCGGAGCCGGAGATGCTGCCGGTGAACAGGGTCTGCGCGGCGGACCAGCCGTTGGGGTTGGTGGGGTCGGTGGAGGTGCGGTAGGAGAACGCGGTGCCGCCCCACTGGTAGGCCAGGACCCAGATGTTCTTGGGGGCGAAGTAGAACAGGGTGGGTGCCACGGTGGCGTTGTTCATCGTGTTCTGGCTGGCCGAGGCCATGTCCGACCAGTTGGTGAACAATCCGAAGTTCATCGAGCCCCACCGGGTGCCGGTGTCATGGGTGGTCGCGTAGACCAGTTGCCGCCCGTTGTACGGGGCGACGGTGAAGTCCTTGAGTGACACCCACCCCGACTTCGGCTGCGCCAACGCCCCGGTCGACGACCACCGGTACGACGACGGCAGATCACACGTGGTCGGCGGCGGGGTCGTGGGTGGCGGGGTCGTCGGCGGTGGGGTGGTCGGTGGCGGGGTCGTGGGCGGGGGCGTGGTGGGCGGTGGGGTGGTCGGCGGTGGCGTCGTCGGCGTCGTGCCGCCGTTGCAGGTCACGCCGTTGAGGGCGAAGCTCGTCGGGTCCGGGTTGCTGCTCGTCCACGACCCGTTGAAGCCGAACGACACCGTGCCGTTGGTCGCGACCGACCCGTTGTAGCTCACGTTGCGTGCGGTCACCGCCGCGCCGCTCTGCGTCAACTCCGTGTTCCACGACTGCGTCACCGTCTGCCCGGCGCTGTACGACCACGTCAACGTCCAACTGCTCAACGGATCACCGAGGTTCGTGATCGTCACGTTGGCGCCGAACCCGCCCTGCCACTGCGACGACACGGCATAGTTCACCGAGCAGCCCGCTGCGGCGGCGCCGGCCGGCAACGCCACGGCGACCGTGGCCGACGCCAGCAACGCGACACCTGCCGAGACGAGGCCGACATTGGTCGGTCTAAATATGGTCATCAAGCACCCTCCTGACGGGATGGCGGCCTCCACATTCGTGGGAATCATTGTTAGGTGAGCGTTAACAGCCGCGTCGCGTATGTTACGGGAGCGCTCCCAAACCATCAACCTCGATGCCTTGGAGGCGTCTGGCCGTCATCGCGAGCCCTCCGAGCAGGCTGACATGGCCGTCCCGGCGCGCGCTGCACCGGGACGGCCGTGCCGACGCCGGACGTCGTGCGAACGGCGACCGAGGCGGCGTCAGCCAACGGCGCCGGTGACGGTGCCACCGGACTTGGTCAGCCGATAGGTGATCTGCGTTCCGCTCCAGAAATGGAAGGTGAGAGTGACCGGTCCGTCGTTGACCTCGGCGAAGAACTCGGGCTTCAACAGGATCGTGTTCGCCGCGTAGTCGGGCTGGAAGTTGCTCCAGAACTCCTTGTAGGTGGTCCAGTTCGCCGGCCCGGCGGCAGAGCCGTCGGCGTACCTGGCCTCCATCGTGGCGAGCTGGTCACCCCGGAACTGGGTGGGGATGGTGAAGGAGGCGGTCGTCCCGGTGGCGGCGGCCTGGGTCGGCGGGTCCGAGGAGGCCGTGGCCGACCGGGTGGTCACGCTCGTCTTCATCAGTGCCAGCAGGCCCGGGTCCCGCCACTGCAGGGTGTTGCGGTTCAGGAACGACCCGGCGTCCCAGAGCATGGTGGTGAACTTCCTGATCCGGGCCTGGTAGCCGACGGCCTCGAAGAACTTCAGCAGCTCACCGCGCTCGATGATGCCGGGTCGGGTGTAGTCGTAGCTGAGCAAACCCCACTCGCCGACGATCACCGGTACGCCCCGCGCGGCGAAGGTGTTGCGCACCCGGTCGAAGCCGTCAACCAGGTCCTGCTCGACGTTGGTGTCGTAACGGGTGCCGCCGGCGATGTTCACGCTGAACGGCCACCACGGAGATGCCCGGACGGGGTCCTGGCGCCTGACGACCGGATGCGGGACGGCGAATGCGCGATGCCCGTGCGCGTGGGCCGTGGTCGCCTGGACGACGCGGCCGGGAACGTGGATTGTGCGGACCCTGCCCGAGGGTCCGCGCGAGCGGCGAGGCTCCCGCAACGATCGCCATGTTATCGATAACATAGCCATTCATCAATTGATGGCCAACATTTGCCCCGGCCGATCACTCCAATTCGTATTCCAGCATGAGGACACGGACACCGGTGCTGGTCGGCGTGCAGTCGACGAGCCGCAACCGGCGCGGCCGGTCGGCCTGGCGGAAGAGCCGCTCGCGGGCGAGGGTCGGTTCATCCGACGGGGGCAGGCCGCGCGTCAGAGCAAGACCACGATCCCGGTCAGGGTTACACCCTCGTGGGCACACCGACCGCGGCCGGTCGCCCTTGTGGGTGAACGGCACCCGGCACCGGGCCGGGCCCGCCACCGAGCCGGCATGCTGCGACGGTGACGCCGGCCCGGAGAGGAAGCCCACATGGTTGACGTGGACGTGCCAGAGCGGATGCAGGCTGCGGCGCTGGACGAGTTCGGCGGGCCGGAGGTGATCACCCTGCGGAAACTTCCGGTGCCCGAGGCCGCCGCCGACGAGGTGCTGATCAAGGTCCTCAGCGCCGGCGTGGGCGTGTGGGACGTGTACGAGCGGCAGGGCATGCTGGTGCCCGAGGGCACCGAGTTTCCGATCGTGCCCGGCTCGGACGGCGCCGGAAGCGTCATCGCAGCCGGCAGCCAGGTGACCGATCTCGCGGTGGGTGACCTGGTCTACGCCTACGCCACCACCCGACCGAAGGGCGGCTTCTACGCCGAGTACGCGGCCGTCAAGGCCGAGTACGCCGCGAAGCTGCCCGACGGTGTGCCGGCCGAGCACGCCGGTGCGATGCCCACCGACGCGCTGACCGCGCTGGCCGGGCTGGACACCCTCAGCCTGCCGGCGGGCGCCTGGTTGTTGATCTTCGGTGCGAGCGGTGGGCAGGGCCACCTGGCCGTGCAGTTGGCGAAGCGACAGGGCCTCAAGGTGATCGCGGTGGCCTCCGGCAGCGACGGGGTCGCGCTAGTGACCCGCCTCGGCGCCGACGTGTCACTCGACGGCCACGCCGACCCCGCCGAGGTGCTCGCGACGATCCGGGACGCGGCTCCGCAAGGAGTGGACGGCATCCTGGCGATGGCCGGCGGGAAGACGCTGGACCAGCTCACCGAGACGCTGTCCGACGGCGGGGTCGTCGCGTACGCCCACGGGGTGCGGCCGGAGCCGCGCGAACGGTCCGGTGTGTCGGTCCGGGCGTACGACGGTGTGGCCAACCGCGGACAGTTGCAGCGCCTCAACGACCTCATCGAGGCCGGGCCGTTCGTGGTGCACGTCGCCGAGACGTTCCCGCTGGGCAAGGTGCGGGAGGCGCACAAGCGGGTGGAGACCTCCTACCTGGGCAAGCTGCTGCTGACGATCGCCTGAGGCGTCAGCCGACGCGCTGTTGCGGCACGCGTACCGAAGCCATGCCGGCCGCCGTCGCGGCCTGGATGCCCAGGTCGGTGTCCTCGAAGACCAGGCAGGAGCCCGGGGGTACGCCGAGTTGCCGTGCCGCGAGCAGGAACGCCTCCGGGTCGGGCTTGGCCCGCGTGTAGTCCTCGGCGCACACCAGCACGTCGAAGCGGTCCAGCAGACCGAGCGCGTCGAGGGAGGCGGTGACCGTGGCGCGGGTGCTGCCGGAGACGACGGCGAACGGCACCCGACGGTGCGCGTCGTGGATGTGCGCCACCACCTCGGGCACGGCGGCGACCTGCGGCAGCAACTCCTGGTAGATGCGCTCGCGGTTCTCGACCACGGTCGCCACCGGCATCGCCAGACCGTGCCGCTCGTTCAGCGCGACGATGATGTCGGCGGTCGGCCGGCCACCCCAGGCGTAGAAGAGGTCCTCCGGGAACTCGCAGCCCCACTCGTCGAGCGCCCGCTGCCACGCCACGTAGTGCAGCGGCATCGAGTCGACGATCGTGCCGTCGCAGTCGAACAGGTACGCGGCGAACTCACCGGGCGGCAGAGGCAGAGTCATCGGGGAAGGGTACAGCGGGAACCCGTTCAGTCCGCGCGGACGGATGCCAGCCCGACGCAGCAGGTGCGCTCGCTCCGGCTCGGTGTCGACCAGCCGGCGCAGGCTCCGGGCCAGCCGGATGGCCTCCTCGACGTCGGGTCTCCCCGTCGCAACGAGGAGACCCGAGCGCCGCGTCAGGCCGGGGCGTCCGTCCGGCGTCGGGTCCGCTCGGCCCGCCGTCGCATCTGCTGGTACGCCCCGGTCAGCCCCATCGCCCGGCGTACCTCCGTCAGGGTCTGGCGTACCTCCTGCCGGGTCCGCTCGGTGCCCTCGACGATCAGCCGGTCGACAAGCCCCCGGTCGGCCTCGATCGCGGCCCGGCGCTCCCGGATCGGCGCCAGGAACGTCTCCAGCGCGACGACCAGCCGCTCCTTGACCTCCACGTCACCCACCTGCCCGGCCCGGTAACGGTCGGCCAGGTCGGCCACCTCGGCACGGTCCGGGTTGAACACCTCGTGGTACGCGAAGACCGGGTTGCCCTCCACCGTCCCCGGCACGTCGGCCCGCACCCGGTTCGGGTCGGTGTACATCCCGCGCACCTTGCGGCGCACCGTGGCCGCGTCGTCGGACAGAGCGATCGTGTTGCCCCGACTCTTGCTCATCTTGGCCGTGCCGTCGGTGCCCACCAGGCTGGGCGTGTCCGCCGGGATCAGCTCGGGCACCGGGAACACCGGCCCGTACAGGTGGTTGAAGCGGCGGGCGATCTCCCGGGTCACCTCGACGTGCGCGGCGTTGTCCCGGCCGACCGGCACCACCTCCCCCTTCACGCACAGGATGTCCGCGGCCTGGAGCACCGGATAACCGAGCAGCCCGTACGGCATCTCCTCCTTGCCCGCGTCGCGGGCCATGTCCTTCAACGAGGGCACCCGTTCCAGCCGCGGCACGGTCACCAGGTTCTGCAAGAGGGTGTTGAGGTCGCCGACCTCCGGAATGGCCGACTGGAGGTAGAACGTGGCCCGCGCCGGGTCGACGCCGGCGGCGAGGATGTCGGTCACCATCTCGCGGGCGTTGCCGGAGACCTGGTCGATGTCCTCCCGGCGGTTGCGGGTGGTCAGCATGTGCAGGTCAGCGATGATGAAGAAGCTCTCGTAGCGCTGGTGCAGCCGCACCCGGTTGGCGATGCTGCCGACGTAGTGGCCAAGGTGCAGGCGGCCGGTGGGCCGGTCGCCGGTGAGCATGCGTGCGATGGACATGGCGAGGTGCCTCTCGTGCGGGTGAGTGGATCACGGGTGGGCGCGCGCCGAGCGGGGCGGAAAGGCCCCTCGGTCAGCGGAAACAGGGCTCAGCGAGCCGTCCGCCATCGCGCGCCGGCGCGGTACCGCAGACCACCGGCACGGAGTACGTCCAGGAAGTGCTCACGGCCGTCGCCGGAGCTGGTCGGGACCGTGGGCACGACACCGCGCGGCAGGCCGTCGACCACATCGACCGCCTCCGACACGCAACTGCCCGTCCGGACCACGGCCTCACATTACCCGGGGTGCCGCTCCCGGGGTGGCAGGTGACGGTCCGTGTAGTACCGGCCGACGCGGTCCCGGTACTCCGGGTTGGTCGACTCCGGGTCGTACGGCGGCGCGTCCTTGATCTCCTGCCGGGTCCGGTCGACGTGTACGACACGGTCCAGGTGGTCGACCCGTTCCACCGTGCCGGCCGGCAGCAGCACCTTCTGGCCGAGGATCCACGGGCCGGTGTCCACCACCAGGTATCCGGCGTCCGCGTCGTCGCTCGCCTCGTCGATGGTGCCGATGCGCCCGTCGCTCGCCTGCACGTGATAGCCGACCAGGTCCACGGGAGTGCCGGGGCCGGGGGCGTCCGGGCCCTCGTGCGCGCCGTTCGGGCCGCCCGGACCAGCGGCCGAGGGGGTGGTCTGCGTGTATCCGCCGGCCAGGGCGGAGGGATCACGCCAGGCCCAGGGATTGAAGATCGAGGGTCGCACGGGCACCTCCGGGGGACGGTCCTTCGCTGTCCTGCTTCGCAGTGCCCACCCCGGCGTTGCCGGAAACGGATCGCCTGGAGTGCCAACCCCCGGTCGGCGGTGCGGTCCGGGTGTCGCGCCCGTCGCGTCCTCGGCCAGCTCGCGGATCGGCTGCGCTGGCATACTCGGCTGCCATGGTGCTGTCGCGAGGGTGGGCTCTCTTCCTGGTCGGGGTCGGGATCTGGACCTGGGTGATCTGGCCGAGGTTCGCCGTCGCCATCTGGCAGGACCCGCGATCCTGGGCCTCCGGCACGGTGGCCGACGGCGCCGCCACCAGCTTCCTGTGGGTGCACGCTCTGTTGATCGGCGCGTCCCTGGCCATCGGGACCACCGTCGGTGTGCTCGGTATCCGTGCCTGGTTCGCCGCCCGCCGACGCCGGGCGTCCTGACCTCCGCCGCTGCTCGGCGAGGCGCCGGGTGGTTGATCCGAGCCGGCGGGGATCAGTGTGACGCGGGACGCTACCCGCCGATTTGACGATCAAACCCACGGACGCGTAACTTTCTCTCTGCCAGCGCGGAACGGGGCAAACAGGGCTAAAAACCTGGAGCACCGGATCGGGCAGGCAGCCGGGTCAGGCAGGGGTTCGCCGCTGCGGACACGGTTCGGGCGGGGCTCACCGGATCAGCCGCGAGGCGGATTTGGTGCAGCGGAACCGACCGGGTAAGGTTCACGACCGGCAGGGCACCGGGCGAGATTGCGGGAGACCGCAGCGGCCGGCCTGCCAAATCCGACGACCTGACGCAGCGGTTCGCTGCTGCGTGAGTGCGCCGGGACCAACCCGTATGAAGCACGACAGACCGGGACACACGGTTTGACACGGCGAAGACGGTGAGGTAACGTAGTAAAAGTGCCCGGCGCGAGAGCGCCGGGGGCGCGGAACGAAAAGCCCCGGGATGGTGGCCCACTGGTTGGGTCTCTGGTCGGTGTGTGGTTGTTCTTTGAGAACTCAACAGGGTGCTTGTAAAGCCAGTGCCAATTATGATTTATACCCCGGACTGGTCGGGCCTTCGGGTTTGGCTGGTTGGGATTCCTTTGGCAACATTTGTTTGTTGTCGGGATAGCTGTTCAACTCATTTTTTGTTGGAGAGTTTGATCCTGGCTCAGGACGAACGCTGGCGGCGTGCTTAACACATGCAAGTCGAGCGGAAAGGCCCTTCGGGGTACTCGAGCGGCGAACGGGTGAGTAACACGTGAGCAACCTGCCCCAAGCTTTGGGATAACCCCGGGAAACCGGGGCTAATACCGAATATTACTTCCGGCCGCATGGCTGGGGGTGGAAAGTTTTTCGGCTTGGGATGGGCTCGCGGCCTATCAGCTTGTTGGTGGGGTGATGGCCTACCAAGGCGACGACGGGTAGCCGGCCTGAGAGGGCGACCGGCCACACTGGGACTGAGACACGGCCCAGACTCCTACGGGAGGCAGCAGTGGGGAATATTGCACAATGGGCGGAAGCCTGATGCAGCGACGCCGCGTGAGGGATGACGGCCTTCGGGTTGTAAACCTCTTTCAGCAGGGACGAAGCGAGAGTGACGGTACCTGCAGAAGAAGCGCCGGCCAACTACGTGCCAGCAGCCGCGGTAAGACGTAGGGCGCGAGCGTTGTCCGGATTTATTGGGCGTAAAGAGCTCGTAGGCGGCTTGTCGCGTCGACCGTGAAAACTTGGGGCTCAACCCCAAGCCTGCGGTCGATACGGGCAGGCTAGAGTTCGGTAGGGGAGACTGGAATTCCTGGTGTAGCGGTGAAATGCGCAGATATCAGGAGGAACACCGGTGGCGAAGGCGGGTCTCTGGGCCGAAACTGACGCTGAGGAGCGAAAGCGTGGGGAGCGAACAGGATTAGATACCCTGGTAGTCCACGCTGTAAACGTTGGGCGCTAGGTGTGGGGGGCCTCTCCGGTTCCCTGTGCCGCAGCTAACGCATTAAGCGCCCCGCCTGGGGAGTACGGCCGCAAGGCTAAAACTCAAAGGAATTGACGGGGGCCCGCACAAGCGGCGGAGCATGCGGATTAATTCGATGCAACGCGAAGAACCTTACCTGGGTTTGACATGGCCGCAAAACCTCCAGAGATGGGGGGTCCTTCGGGGGCGGTCACAGGTGGTGCATGGCTGTCGTCAGCTCGTGTCGTGAGATGTTGGGTTAAGTCCCGCAACGAGCGCAACCCTCGTTCGATGTTGCCAGCGCGTTATGGCGGGGACTCATCGAAGACTGCCGGGGTCAACTCGGAGGAAGGTGGGGATGACGTCAAGTCATCATGCCCCTTATGTCCAGGGCTTCACGCATGCTACAATGGCCGGTACAATGGGCTGCGATACCGTGAGGTGGAGCGAATCCCAAAAAGCCGGTCTCAGTTCGGATCGGGGTCTGCAACTCGACCCCGTGAAGTCGGAGTCGCTAGTAATCGCAGATCAGCAACGCTGCGGTGAATACGTTCCCGGGCCTTGTACACACCGCCCGTCACGTCACGAAAGTCGGCAACACCCGAAGCCGGTGGCCCAACCCTTGTGGAGGGAGCCGTCGAAGGTGGGGCTGGCGATTGGGACGAAGTCGTAACAAGGTAGCCGTACCGGAAGGTGCGGCTGGATCACCTCCTTTCTAAGGAGCACCTTCCGACGAAAGTCGGTAAGGAGCCCGCGCTGCCCGAATGTGGTGGTGGGGTGCTCGAATGGCGGAGACACTGGCAAGTTTTCCCTCGGCAACGGCCGGGTTCCTTCTAGTACAGCTGCCCTCGTGGTGGTGGGAACGAAGTCCCTGGTGCGGCTGAGGAAGAATGTGAGCACCCTGTTGGGTCCTGAAGGAACAACCCGAGTGGTTGTTGTTTCAGAGACTTGGCCAGCCTCCCTTGTGGGGGCTGGGAGTCTGCCAGGCATGGCCTGGCCTCACATACCGCTGGACCACGGGTCTGGGTTTGGTGTGGGGCGTTGGGGTTGTGGGTTGGTCGTTTGTTGAGAATTGCACAGTGGACGCGAGCATCTTTGTGGTCAAGTTGTCAAGGGCGAACGGTGAATGCCTTGGCACCAGGAGCCGATGAAGGACGTGGGAGGCCGCGATAGGCCTGGGGGAGCTGTCAACCAAGCTGTGATCCCAGGGTGTCCGAATGGGGAAACCTGGCACCAGTCATGTGGTGTCACCCACACCTGAACACATAGGGTGTGTGGAGGGAACGCGGGGAAGTGAAACATCTCAGTACCCGTAGGAAGAGAAAACAAATAGTGATTCCGTGAGTAGTGGCGAGCGAAAGCGGATTGAGGCTAAACCGGTTGCGTGTGATACCTGTCAGGGGTTGCGTGGTCGGGGTTGTGGGACCCTGCTGAACAAGCTGACACTTGTTCGAGGAGTTACAAAGTCAGTGGCTAGTCGAACAGTCTGGAATGGCTGACCGTAGACGGTGAGAGTCCGGTAGGTGAAAGTTGCTGACCTTCTGTGGGTGTTCCCGAGTAGCGGCGGACCCCTGAAATCTGCCGTGAATCTGCCAGGACCACCTGGTAAGCCTAAATACTTCCTGGTGACCGATAGCGGACGAGTACCGTGAGGGAATGGTGAAAAGTACCCCGGGAGGGGAGTGAAATAGTACCTGAAACCGTTCGCCTACAATCCGTCGGAGCCTTGCGGGGTGACGGCGTGCCTTTTGAAGAATGAGCCTGCGAGTTAGTGGCATGTGGCGAGGTTAACCCGTGTGGGGGAGCCGTAGCGAAAGCGAGTCTGAATAGGGCGATTCAGTCGCGTGTCCTAGACCCGAAGCGGAGTGATCTAGCCATGGGCAGGCTGAAGCGCGGGTAAGACCGCGTGGAGGGCCGAACCCACCAACGTTGAAAAGTTGGGGGATGACCTGTGGTTAGGGGTGAAAGGCCAATCAAACTCCGTGATAGCTGGTTCTCCCCGAAATGCATTTAGGTGCAGCGTCGCGTGTTTCTTGCCGGAGGTAGAGCACTGGATGGTCTAGGGGGCCCACAAGCTTACCGAAATCAGCCAAACTCCGAATGCCGGTAAGTGAGAGCGCGGCAGTGAGACTGCGGGGGATAAGCTTCGTAGTCGAGAGGGAAACAGCCCAGATCACCAGCTAAGGCCCCTAAGCGTGTGCTAAGTGGAAAAGGATGTGGGGTCGCATAGACAACCAGGAGGTTGGCTTAGAAGCAGCCACCCTTTAAAGAGTGCGTAATAGCTCACTGGTCAAGTGGTTCCGCGCCGACAATGTAGCGGGGCTCAAGCACACCGCCGAAGCTGTGGCATTCACATTTTAACCTCGCGTGCCCTTGATGGTGCGTGCAGGTGTGTGGATGGGTAGGGGAGCGTCGTGCCGCGAGTGAAGCAGCGGGGTGACCCAGTTGTGGACGCGGCACGAGTGAGAATGCAGGCATGAGTAGCGAAAGAAGGGTGAGAAACCCTTCCGCCGGATGACCAAGGGTTCCAGGGCCAGGCTAATCCGCCCTGGGTGAGTCGGGACCTAAGGCGAGGCCGAGAGGCGTAGTCGATGGACAACGGGTTGATATTCCCGTACCCGCGAAAGAGCGTCCCTGATGAACCTCGTTGTGCTAACCACCCGAACTGCCTGATGTCTTCGGACGGATGGTGGGGAGCGTGGGAACCTGATGGGTAGTAGTCAAGCGATGGGGTGACGCAGGAAGGTAGCTGAGCCCGGCCGGTGGTTGTGCCGGGGTAAGCGTGTAGGCCGTGTCGTAGGCAAATCCGCGACACATTGAGGCTGAGACGTGATGCCGAGCCGATTCAGGTGAAGTCAGTGATCCTATGCTGCCGAGAAAAGCCTCTAGCGAGTTCTTAGCGGCCCGTACCCCAAACCGACACAGGTGGTCAGGTAGAGAATACCGAGGCGATCGGGCGAACTGTGGTTAAGGAACTCGGCAAATTGCCCCCGTAACTTAGGGAGAAGGGGGGCCGGAGACGTGAAGCCCCGCGCGGGTGGAGCGTTGTATGGCCGCAGAGAGCAGGGGGAAGCGACTGTTTACTAAAAACACAGGTCCATGCGAAGAAGTAATTCGATGTATATGGACTGACGCCTGCCCGGTGCTGGAACGTTAAGGGGACCTGTTAGCTCTTCGGGGCGAAGCGGAGAACTTAAGCGCCAGTAAACGGCGGTGGTAACTATAACCATCCTAAGGTAGCGAAATTCCTTGTCGGGTAAGTTCCGACCTGCACGAATGGCGTAACGACTTCCCCACTGTCTCAACCACAGGCCCGGCGAAATTGCAGTACGAGTAAAGATGCTCGTTACGCGCGGCAGGACGGAAAGACCCCGGGACCTTTACTATAGCTTGACATTGGTACTCGAATTAGCTTGTGTAGGATAGGTGGGAGCCGGTGAAGTCCATACGCCAGTATGGGTGGAGGCAATCTTGAAATACCACTCTGGTTGATTTGGGTATCTAACTTCGGACCGTTATCCGGTTCAGGGACAGTGTCTGGTGGGTAGTTTAACTGGGGCGGTTGCCTCCTAAAGGGTAACGGAGGCGCCCAAAGGTTCCCTCAGCCTGGTTGGCAATCAGGTGTTGAGTGCAAGTACACAAGGGAGCTTGACTGTGAGACTGACAGGTCGAGCAGGGACGAAAGTCGGGACTAGTGATCCGGCACTTGCGAGTGGAAGCGGTGTCGCTCAACGGATAAAAGGTACCCCGGGGATAACAGGCTGATCTTCCCCAAGAGTCCATATCGACGGGATGGTTTGGCACCTCGATGTCGGCTCGTCGCATCCTGGGGCTGTAGCAGGTCCCAAGGGTTGGGCTGTTCGCCCATTAAAGCGGTACGCGAGCTGGGTTTAGAACGTCGTGAGACAGTTCGGTCCCTATCCGCCGTGCGCGTAGGATACTTGAGAAGGGCTGTCCCTAGTACGAGAGGACCGGGACGGACGAACCTCTGGTGTGCCAGTTGTCCCGCCAGGGGCACGGCTGGTTAGCTACGTTCGGAAGGGATAACCGCTGAAAGCATCTAAGCGGGAAGCCTGCTTCAAGATGAGGTATCCCACCCACTTTGTGGGGTAAGGCCCCCAGCTAGACGACTGGGTTGATAGGCCGGAAATGTAAGCCCGGTAACGGGTTCAGTTGACCGGTACTAATAGGCCGAGGACTTGACTACTAAGCTGCTACGCGTCCACTGTGCAACTCTGAACAAGCGAACACCCGTGACGTGTGTGCCGGGGTTGTTTGATATGTTCATAGAGTTACGGCGGTCATGGCGGAGGGGAAACGCCCGGTTACATTCCGAACCCGGAAGCTAAGCCCTCCAGCGCCGATGGTACTGCACTCGCGAGGGTGTGGGAGAGTAGGACACCGCCGGACAATCTTCCAGAAAAGGCCACCCCCAACGGGGTGGCCTTTTCTGCGTTTCCCGGCCTGGCACCCGCTGCCGGCGACCGGTGCCTGACCTAGGCTCGGCCCTGTGGATGACATCCTGATCCTCCTAGTGTTCGCCTGCTGCGTGGCCGCGGTGCTGGGTGCGCTGGCGTGGCTGGGCGTCCGTGGCCGTCGCCGCGGTGTCGGTGGGGAGGTCATGGGGCCCTTCGAGGAGATGTGGCACCCGGCCGCGACCCGGTACCGGGCCGAGATCCGAGTACAGGAAGAGCGAATGGTTCCGCTGCCGTCAGCCGATGCTAAGGAGCAGACCGCGTGACCCTCGTCGCGATGGGTCTGTGGCTGCTCGACAACTGCGACCTGGAGGCGTGCACGTCGACCGCCGCCGAGCTGAGCCAGTGGGACTTCCAGCTCGCCGTCGCGCCGGTCCGCTTCGCCGGCACGTCCGGCAGCCCGGTCAACCCGATCGCCACATTCTGACCACGGCGTGAGGACGGCCGTGGAGGCTCAGGACGGCCGTGGAGGCTCAGGACGGCCGTGGAGGCTCAGGAGGGCCGTGGAGGCTCAGGAGGGCTTGGGGCCGCAGACGTAGCGGGGCTCCGCGTCGTAGCGCCAGGTGAACTTCTCCCGCTTGACGACCACGCCGCCCTTCTTGATGACCCGGAAGGCGTCCTGGGCGAAACCGTTGATGCCGTTGCTCGGAATGCACGACGGGCCGGGTTCCAGGTGGATGACCTTCGGCGTGGTGATGTTGCGCCGAGGCCCGTACTCGGTCTTGACGCTGTCGTAGATCTTCGTGCTCCAGATTGAGACGGTCACCGAACTCGACGTGTACGAGGTGTCGATGAGCAGGCCGTACTCGGTGTTGTTGCGGAACTTGAAGTCCAGGTTGGGCCAGAAGATGGTCGACTCGATGACGGCCGGGTACCTGTCGAACCAGTACGAGTGCGGCTTGTGCTCGACGTCCTCCAGGCCCGCGTAGTAGGTGGCGTTGAACAGGGTGGTGGTGAACTGCGAGGTGCCGCCGCCGACGCCCGGCACCAGCTTGCCGTCCAGGATGACCGGCGCGTCCCGGTAGCCCTGCGCGTAGCCGCGTTCGCCGGTGTGCCCGTTCAGGGAGAACGTCTTGCCCGGCAGCACGACCGTGCCGTCCACCTCCTTGGCGATGGTGGCGATGTTCTGGCTGCGCGACGACGCCATGCCACCGGTGAACCGCGTGGTGAAGGTGGACACCCGCTCCTTGATGCCCAGACCGGCCAGCTTCTCCGCGGTCAGCTCCGGCGGTGTCGCCTTCAGCTCGCCGG
Source organism: Micromonospora sp. NBC_00617 (assembly GCF_045161355.1). Classification (NCBI taxonomy): domain Bacteria; kingdom Bacillati; phylum Actinomycetota; class Actinomycetes; order Micromonosporales; family Micromonosporaceae; genus Micromonospora; species Micromonospora sp. NBC_00617. The sequence goes on from NZ_CP107751.1 coordinate 6,076,262, forward strand.
TCACCTCGCGTCCGTCCGACTTCGGCAGCACGGCCAACAGGTCACGACCCAGGGCCGCGGTGTCGAGCTGCTGGCCGGCGCGACCGTCGGTGACCGTGGGCCGGCCGCCAGAAATGGTCATCGACGCGTCCTTCGGCGGCACCTCGATCGCGAGCAGGTCGTCGCCGAGGGCGGCGCGCAGCCGCTTGACGTCGACCGCCGGAGTGAGCTTGCCGGCCTTGTCGGCGGTGAACCGGAGGCTCTTCGCGATGGCCGCCGGTGGCACCCGCACAGAGCCCTTGTCGGTGCGCAGGGTGACCGGCGCGGCGACCGCCGGCCTGGCCAGCTCGGCGACCAGCCGGTCCAGCTCCTCGGCGGTGGTCGCCGGCTGACTCTCCACGAGCGGCACGGTGACCGGGGTGCCGGCCAGCCACCCGGTGCGGACGGCGTCGGCGGAGCGCTGCGGGTCGAACGCCAGGCCCGGCCTGGGGCGTACGACCTTCGGGGTGGTGCCCTGGTAGGTGATGGCCGGCATCGTCATCGGGCGGACCTGGTCGCCGAGCACCTTGCGCAGGGCCGCGTCCAGCCGGTCGGTGTCGATGGTGACCACCGGGTCGACGGTTCGCGAGCCGACCAGCCGACTGACCGGGTGCGCGTCAGCCTCGGCCGCTGCGGCCACGCTGGCGGCCACGTCGACGCCCAGCCCCACATCGGCCGGGTTGATCTCGGCGGTGTGCTCTCCGACCGTGACCCGCAGTGGCGCGGCGAGGGCCGCCGCCCGCCGGTCCAGCTCAGCCCGCAACTCCCGGTCGGCGGCGCTGCGGCTGCGGCCGCCCAACTCGGCGCCGAGCACGCTGGTGCCCCGGGGCACGTCCCCGGCGTACGCCCAGGCGCCGGCGCCCGCCACGGCGGCGAGGACACCGCCGGTGACGCCGGCCGCGAGCAGCATCCGCATCCGGCGCGGACGGCGTCCACCGTTGTCCGGCTCGCCGGTGGCCGCGGGCGGCGTGACCGCCTCCGGCCCGTCGTCCGGCCAGGTGACCGCGGTGACCAGCACGGTGGGTCGGTCGTCGTCGGGTGGACGTTTGTCGCCGTACAGCGTCACTGCAACCTCGATCGCCAGGTGCCACGGGAGGTCCCCCCTCCCGGAGGACACCACGGTAACCAATGCTCGGCCGTCCGCGTCGGCTGCGCCCGCTCTGCGTCGTCACCGCGTGTCGTTCGGCGTGTCGCGTGGGCCGGAGCGAGCCGGGGTCGGTGCCGACGTCGGGTCGTCGCCGTGGCACGGTGGCGGGGTGGACGCTGCGGAGCGGGTGTTGGCGTACGGCGGCGGTTGGCTGGACCGGGCGGGCGCGCTGCGGACCGACGCGGCTCGACTGGACGCGATGCTGATCGACCGGACGACTGTGGTGCTGCCGCTGTGGCGGGACCGCTGCCTGGTCGACGGGGTCGGGCCGGTCCGGTTGACGGCCGAGCGCGCGTCGCTCGTCCGGTCGGCCGCCGCCGAGACCGTCTTTCTGGGGCTCGACAAGGACATCGCGGTGTTCGCCGTGGACCTCTCCGGGCTCAGCGAGCCCGCCGCCGTCGAGATGGCGGGCGCGACGCGGGCGGTCGACGTACGGGCCCTGGTCGGGCGGCTCGACCCGGCCGGCGCGGCGGTCCAGGCGTACGCCCGGGGGTTGCTGCACTGGCACCGGCAGCAGCGGTACTGCGGCACCTGCGGCGCGGCGGCCGTCGCCGGCGGTGGCGGGCATGTGCGGACCTGTTCCGGCGCGGAGTGTGGTCGGCTGCTGTTCCCCCGGATCGAACCGGCGATCATCGTGCTGGTCGAGGCGCCCGGCTCGCCGGAGCGCTGCCTGCTGGCCCGGCACGCGGGCGCCGCTCAGGGCTCCTACTCGACGCTGGCGGGCTTCGTCGAGGTCGGCGAGAGCCTGGAGGACGCGGTCCGCCGGGAGATGGCCGAGGAGGCTGGGATCACCGTCACGGACGTGACCTACCAGGGGTCGCAGGCGTGGCCGTTCCCCGCCGGGCTGATGGTGGGCTTCCGGGCCACCGCGACGTCCGACGAGGTACGCGTGGACGGCGTGGAGTTGCTGGAGGCGCGCTGGTTCACGCGGGCGGAGCTGCGGGAGCGGATCGCGGCAGGTCGTCGGCTCGGTCGGGTGGACTCGATCGATCACCACCTGCTGGGCCGGTGGCTGACGGCAGGCTGAGGATCATCACCAGCGCGGTCGCCGCGGCGGTCCCGAGAGCGCACCACATGATCCCCTGGAACGTCCGTGGCGCGACGGCCATGGTCAGGACGGCCAGGACGACCGCCGCGACCCACAGTGGCGCGGACGGCCACCGCGCACCCGCCGCGATCTTCGCGTTGACGACCGCGAAGACCAGCGCGTAGAGCGCCCCGGTGGCGGCGAAGAACGGGGCGTACTCGCCCAGGGAGGCGTAGTTCTCGCCGCCCACCAGCCGGAACGCGAGGCCCCCGGCCAGGGCCGAGGCGGCGACGAGCACGGCGCCGCAGGCCGCGACGATCGCGAGCACGGCGGTGCGGACCCGGTTGTCCCCGACGGCCAGGCGGGGAAGGGCGAGCACCACGATCACCTGCGGCGCCCAGAGAGCGCCCTTGGTGAGCACCGTGCCGACGGCGTACGCGCCGGAGTCGGCCGGTGACAGCAGCTGGCGGGCGAAGATCAGGTCCGCGTACGACACGGCGAGCATCGCCAGCGCGGCCGTGCCGGCGCTGGTCACCTGCCGGATCCGTAGGGCGGCACCGGTGGCGGCCCCGTCCGGGGTGGCGCGGCGGGCCGGTCGGGCGATCCAGACCAGCGCGGGCAGCACGAGGTATGCCGTCACCATGCCGGCCACCAGGGTGTCGACGACATCGGCGCCGAGGACCAGCGCGACGATCATGCCGCCGTACCGCCCGGCGGCGACCACGCCCATCGCCCACGCGAGGCGGAGGAAGCGCTGCTCCCCCTGCAACTCGCCGAGCCACCGGGCGGCCAGGACGACCGCGACGGTGGTGCCGGCGACCAGCGCCACGACCGTCAGCGACAGCCGCAGGGCGGTCATCATCAGCGGCGCGGCCACGACGACGGCGCCCGCGGAGACGGCGGTGGTGACGAGGGTGACCCGGTTGGTCGGTGCGCCGGGATGCCGGGCCCGGTGCACCGCGACCGCCATCTGCAGGCCGACGCCCGCGACGCCGGCGATCGCGACGAGGGCCGCGACCGTGGCCAGGACGCTCAGGCCCTCGGCCGCCAGGTGCCGAGCACCGAGCATCGGGAGCAGGTAGGCCAGCCCGTTCGTCACCATCGCGGCACCGGCCACCGCCGCGCCCGCCGCTGAAAGGCGGCCCGCGCCGGGGCCGGCCGTCGTCTCTGTCATCGCGCCTCATGTCGGTTCCGCCGGGGACCGGTGCGCGCCCCGAGCTTCGCGTCGTCGTCACGGAGTCGCTCGTCGACGTCGTGAGGCAAGCTACCGCCCGCGCCTGCCTGTGCCTAGAGTGCTGTCCGGAGCCCCGGGAGCGACGTCGGGTCCGCTTCCCGTCCAGGTCTGTGGGGGTCCGTGTGCGCCGAGGATCACCGAAGTTCCGTCCGGCGCTGCCGCGGGCCGCGGTCGTGCTCCGTCGTTGGTGGCCGGAGGTGGCGCTCGGCGTCGGGGTGGTCCTCGCGATCCTCGCGCCCGTGCTGGGCCGGGGTTACGTCCTGCGGTACGACCTGGTGTTCGTGCCGGACCCGCCGTTCGGCGCGATGGTCTGGGGCAGCGGCACGGAGTTGCCCCGGGCGGTGCCCAGCGAACTGCTCGCGGTCGGTCTGGCCCAGCTGCTGCCCGCCGACGTGGCGGAGAAGGCGCTGCTGGCCGGTTGCCTGGCCCTGGCCGCGGTGGGCGCGGCCCGGCTGGCGCCCGTCAGCCATCCGGTGGCGCGGGTCGCGGCCGGGCTCGCGTACGTCTGGAATCCCTGGGTGTACGGGCGGCTGCATCTCGGTCAGTGGGCGGTGATCGCCGGGTACGCGGCCCTGCCGTGGGCGTACGCCTGGGTGCTCGGGGTGCTGCGGCCGCCGGGTGGCGGCATCGGCCCGGGTCGGCGCTGGTCCGTCGCGGGTGGTCTGGCGGTGGTGCTGGGCGGCCCGGCGTTGGTGCTGGCGGCGGTGGTCTCCTGCGCCCCGGCGTTGGCCCTGGCGCGGCGGTGGCGGGCGTTGGTCGCGGGGGCGGCGACGCTCGCCGGCCTCACCGCGCCGTGGCTGGTGGCGTTGACGAACCGGGGCGGTGTCGTCGATCTCGACGAGCGGGGCGTCGACGCTTTCGCCGTCCGCGCGGACACACCACTCGGTGTGTTCGGCAGCGTCGCCACCCTCGGTGGGGTCTGGAGCCGCCATGCCGTCGCGGTCGGGAGGGACCGGTGGCCGGTCGCCCTGGTCGCGCTGGTGCTGGCCGCGGCCGCGGTCTGGGGGTACGCGCTGGCCCGTCGCCGGTGGCCGTCGGCCGCGTGGTGGGGTCTGCTCGTCGGCGCCGTCCTGGGCACCGTGATCGCCGTGGTGCCGGCCTGGCCGGTGGGCGCACAGTGGATGGTCGCGCTGGTCGAGCACGTTCCGCTGGCCGGCGCCGTCCGGGACGGCGCCCGACTGCTCGCCCCGCTGGCGCTGGTGCAGGCGGTCGGCCTCGGCATGCTGGTGGAGTCGCTCGTGGCGGTTGGTGCCCGGCCGCTGGCCCCGCTGGTGATGATCGCTCCGGTGCTGTTGCTGCCCGGCCTGGCCTGGGGGCTGGGCGGCCAGCTCGACACGGTCCGGTACCCCGCCGAGTGGTCGGCCGTCCGCGAGGTGGTGAACCGGGATCCGGCCGGCGGCAGCCTGGTCTCACTGCCGTGGGCGTCGTTCCGCGCCTACCCGTGGGCGGGCAACGTCCCGGTGCTCGACCCGGCGGCGCGGGCGTTCCGCCGACCGGTGATCGGGGACCAGGACGTGCTGGTCGGCCGCGACCGGATCCGTGGGGAGAGCCGGGACGCCGACCGGGTGGCGCAGGCGCTGGCGGTGCCCGGTGATCCGGCCCCGGGCCTGCGTCGGCTCGGCGTGCGGTACGTGCTCATCCAGACCGATCAGCCCGGCGCGGCCGAGGTCGAGGGGCGCTTCGCCGGTGCCGAGGTGGTCCGACGGGACGGGACGCTGATCCTGCTTCGCCTACCTGGTGTCGGTTCTTCCGACTCGACGGGGAGTGTCGGTGTTGGTCCGGCACTGGGGTATTCGGTACTCGGGGCCACCCTGTTGATCACCCTTTCGCACGCCGCCGCACGACGACGACGCATGTTACTGTGCGGTCACTTTTGTCGAAGGGACCGTCAATGAAGGCAACCTTCAATCCCCTCCTGATCGCGGTCGTCGCCGCGGCGGTGGGTGCCGTGCTGGGCATTGCGGCCGTCTCCATCGGGACGTCCACCATTGCCAACACCAACACCAAGCCGGCGAACGTCGAGCAGCCCATCATCGTGTACGGCGAGCGCTGACGGCCTTTCATGGAGGTCCTTCCTCCTGACGTGTCGTCAGATGCGGTCGTACTCGACGTCGTGGTGCCCGCGTACAACGAGGCACTGCGGCTGCCCGACACCCTGATCCTGCTCCGGGCGGCGCTGGCCGACCTCGGTGTGCCCTGCCGGGTCACCGTGGTCGACAACGCCAGCACCGACGGAACCGCCGAGGTGGTGACGGGCGCCCCGTCCGGCCCGGTCCCCGTCCGGCTGCTCTGGTGCGCGGAACCGGGCAAGGGCTTCGCGGTACGCACCGGTGTGCTGGCGAGCGACGCGCGCTACGTCGGCTTCTGTGACGCGGACCTGGCCACCGCGCCGGACACCCTCGGTCAGGTGCTCAGCCTCCTGGTCGAGGGTGCCGACGCGGTGGTCGGTTCGCGGGCGCACCCCGAGTCGGTGGTGCAGGAGCGGCACAGCCTGCTCCGGCGCTGGGGCGCGGTGGCGTTCCGTGGTGCCGTGCGGCAGGTGGTGCGCGGCGTGGGCGAGACGCAGTGCGGGTTCAAGTTCTTCCGCAACGACGTCGCGCGGCGGTCGTTCGCACCCCTTCGGTGCGGCGGCTTCGCGTTCGACGTGGAGGTGCTGGGCCGTGCCGAACGGACGGGCGCCCGGTTGGTGGAGATCCCCGTCAACTGGGTGGACGTGCCCGGCTCGCGCTTCTCCCCGGCCCGCCACGGCTGGCAGAGCTTCGTGGACGTCGCGAAGATCAGTTGGCGGCTGCGCCGGGTGGAGGTCGCACCCGCGATGCCGCTGCCGGTCGTCGCCCTGCCGGTCGGCACGGACGTGACCGGGGGCGCTGCCACCGTTGGATTGCGGCCGTGAGTGTCGGACACTCTCCGGCGGCTGCGGCTCCCACCACCGACGCGGTGGTCGCGGGTCGACGGATCGCGGTGCTCAACTGGAAGGACCCGTGGCATCCGGACGCCGGTGGCGCCGAGGTCTACGCCTGGCAGGTCGCCCGCGACCTGGTGACCGCCGGCGCGGAGGTCACCTTCGTCACCGCGCGTCCGGACGGCCAGCCCGGTGACGAGACCCGCGACGGCATCCGGATCGTCCGGGTCGGTGGGCGGTGGAGCATCTACCCCCGGGTGCTGGGCTGGCTCGCGCGACGCCGCCGTCAGTTCGACGCCGTCGTGGACTGCCAGAACGGCATACCGTTCTTCAGCCCGGCGGTCCTGCCGGCGGACGTACCGGTCGTCTGCGTGATCCACCACGTGCACGACCGCCAGTTCCGGCTCTACTTCGGCCCGCTCGTCGGTCGCTTCGGGGCGTGGTTGGAGGGGCCGGTCGCCCGACGGGTCTACCGCCGGGGGGTGACGCTCGCCGTCTCACCGTCGACGGCCCTGGCCGTACGGGACCGGCTCCGCTGGGCCGGCCCGGTGGTGGTCGTACCCAACGGTGCGGACGCGGCGACACCGCCGGTCGTCGGCAGTGGCGTTCGCGACGCGCGACCCCGGGTCGTCTGCGTCGGTCGGGTGACCCGGCACAAGCGGGTGGATCTGGTGCTCGACGCCGTCGACCAGCTCCGGGTGCAGCGGCCCGACCTGCGCCTGGACGTCGTCGGTGGCGGGCCGGACGTGGCGACGGTCCGTCGGCAGGTCGTCGAGCGTGGGCTCAGCGACGTCGTCACGGTGCACGGTCACCTGCCCTCCACCGAGCGGGACGCGCTGCTGGCCAGCGCGTGGTTGCACGTCTCGGCCTCGTGGGGCGAGGGCTGGGGTCTGGTGGTCGTGGAGGCCGCCGCCGCCGGGCTGCCCACCGTCGCCTTCGACGTCGACGGGCTGCGCGACGCCGTACGGCCGGGCCGGACCGGATGGCTGGTCGGTGAGGGCGACGACCCGGCGGGCAGCCTCGCCGTCGGCCTCGACCGGGCGTTGGACTCCCTCGCGGCGCCGGGCGAGGCCGAGCGGATGGCCGCCGAGTGTCGACAGTGGAGCGGGGCGTTCCGCTGGGCGGACACCGGGCGGCGGGTCCGCGCGGTCCTCGGCGACCTGCTCGCGCCGCGCCGGGTGCCGTGGGCGGCGCGCAACGCGTCCCTGTCGGTCCGGACGGACCAGCCGGAGAGCCTCCTGGCCCGGGTGTCCCCCCTCCTTCCGTACACCCGACACGTGGCGACCGACGAGCACGGCCTGTGGATCCTGGTGCCGGCCGCCGCTCCGGCGGCGGTCCGGCAGGTGCTCGTCGAGGCGGGCGTCGCGCCCGAGCACATCAGCGAGCGGGACGCCAGCGGTGACGAACTGCTCACCGGAGTTCCGGTACGGCAGTGCTGACCGCCTGGTCGACCGCTCGCCGCACCGCCGGTATACCGTCCGCGACGGTGTCCCTGGCGGTGTGGCGCCTGCGTGAGCTGCTGGTCTGCCTCGCGCTGATCGGTCTGTGCGTCACCCAGGAGCCCGGGCTCATCGTGCCGGACACGAAGCTGGACATGGCCCTGGACCCGGACGGCTTCCTCGCCCGGGCGGCGCACCTCTGGACGGCGGACTGGCAGTTCGGCACGCTCCAGAACCAGGCAGTGGGCTACTTCTTCCCGATGGGGCCGTTCTTCCTCCTCGGCGAGGCGGTGGGCCTGCCGGCCTGGCTCGTCCAGCGGCTCTGGATGGCCACCCTGCTCTGCGTGGCGCTCACCGGTGTGGTGCGCCTGGCGCGTGCCCTGGACCTGGGTGGCCCGGCGTCACGCCTGGTGGCCGGCGCGGTGTTCGCGCTCTCGCCCCGCGCGCTGTCCCTGGTCGGCACGGTCTCGCTGGAGCTGCTGCCGTACTGCGTCGCGCCATGGGTGCTGCTGCCGCTGGTCAAGGGGGCGGCGGGTGGCTCGCTGCGGCGGGCGGCGGCGCTCAGCGGGCTGGCCGTGGCCTGCATGGGCGGGGCGAACGGGGCGGCCGCCGCGTGCGCCGTGCTGCCGGCGTTCCTCTTCGTGGTGACGCGTGCGCCCGGCTGGCGACGGATCCGCCTGCTGGCCGCGTGGTCCGTGGCGATGGTGGCGGCCACCTTCTGGTGGCTGGTGCCGTTGCTGCTCCTGCAGCGCTACGGGTTCCCGTTCCTGCCGTACACCGAGAGCGCGGCGGTCACGACGAGCGTGACGTCGCTCCCCTCGGCCGTACGCGGCGCGACCCACTGGGTGGGTTACCTGGCCGTCGACGGCGTGCCCTGGTGGCGCTCCGGGTGGGCGCTGGTCACGACGTCCTGGATGGTCGTGCTCACCGGCCTGATCGCCTGCGTCGGGTTGGCCGGACTGGCCCGTCGGGACCTGCCGGAGCGGCGGTTCCTGCTCGTCGGCGCACTGGTCGGGCTGTTGACGCTGACCGCCGGAAACCTGTCGGACGGCGGCGCGGCCTTCGCCGCGACGGTCCGAGAGGCCCTCGACGGCCCGCTCGCCGCGCTGCGCAACCTGCACAAGTTCGACGTCGTGCTCCGCCTGCCGCTGGCCCTGGCCACCGCGCACATGCTGGACACCGTCGGCCGGATCGCGGTCATCCGCCGGTTCACGCGACCCACCAACATGGCGCCCCGGCGGGTGGCGCTGGGCGTCACCGCCGTCGCGCTCCTCGCGGTCACCAGCGGCGCGGGAAGCGCGGGGCTCCCGGCCGGCGGCGGTTTCTGGGGGCTGCCCGAGCACTGGCGGCAGGCGACCGGCTGGCTCGACCGGCACGCCGGGCCCGGCACGACGTTGCTCGTGCCCGGCAGCAACTTCGCCGAGTACGACTGGGGGCGCTCACTGGACGAGCCGGTCCAGCCCCTGCTGGACTCGCCGTGGGCGGTGCGGTCACTGGTGCCGGCCGGATCGGCGGGCAACGCCCGTCTGCTCTCCGCGATCGACGAGCGGCTCGCCGCCGGTACCGCCGCCCCCGGGTTGGCGGACGTGCTCGGTCGGCTCGGTGTGCGGTACCTGCTCGTCCGCAACGACCTTCGCCAGCCGGTCGGAGGCTTCGCCTGGCCGGTCCTCGTACACCGGACGCTGGACAGCGCCCCCGGACTGTTCCGGGTCGCCGCGTTCGGCCCGAGCAGCGGCGTGCGGCCGGACCTCGGTGGGGCGTGGGACTACGGGCTGCACGAGCCGTACCGGGCGGTGGAGATCTACCAGGTGGACCGGCCGACCCCCAAGGCCACGCTGGCCGACGCGGCGCAGCCGCTCAACCTGGTCGGCGCACCGGAGACGCTGCTGGACCTCAGCGACGCCGGTGTGCTCGGCGACCGGCCGGTGATCCTCGACGGGGACGCACCGGAGGCCGAGGCCGGAGGCACTGTCCTGGCCGACAGCCTGCGCAACCGGGAGGTCGACTTCGGGCTGGTCCGGGGCAACACCTCGCGGACGTTGACCGCCGAGGAGCGACCGGATTCGACCCGTACGGCCCACGACATCCTCGACCCGGCATGGCGGTCGGCGGTCACCTCGTCGGGCTACGCCGGGATCGCCGACGTCCGGGCGTCCACCAGCGCGGCGGACATCACCGGCCCGGCCGGGCTGCGCGACCCCTCCGCCACGCCGTTCGCGGCCGTGGACGGCGACAGCGGCACCTTCTGGCTCTCCGACGGCGCGCGCAAACCCGTGGGCCAGTGGGTGGAGGTCCGCTTCGCCGAGAAGATCCAAGCCGGGTCGGTGGAGGTGCAGGTGGTCGACGACGAGGTCGTGGGCGCCCCGGTCACCACTGTCGAGGTCAGCACCGCGGGCGGGACGTACGTGCACTCGGTGGTCGACGCCGGGCGGACGCCGCTGCGGTTGGCGCTGCCGTCGGGGCGTACCACCTGGGTTCGGGTGACCATCGACGGCGTCGCGGGTTTCGACGTTGCGGGACGCCGCGCGGGCATCCGGGAGCTGCGCGTGCCCGGGGTGAGTCCCCAGCGGTACCTGCGGCTGCCGGCGCTGCCCGACGCCACCGCAACCCCGGAGATCGTCGCCCTCGCCCGCAAGGCCGTGGACCGGCCGGCCTGCGTCGTCGTCGACGACCACTACCTGTGCGCTCCCGACCTGATCCGTCAGGGCGAGGAGACCGGACTGGCGCCCCGCCGCTTCGACCTGCCGGCCGCCTCCGCCCCCCGCCTCACCGGCCTGGCCCGCGCCACGCCCGCCACCGCACTCGCCGTGTACGACGAGGCGGTGGGCGGCGAAACGTTCAGCACGTCGAGTTCGTGGTTCGCCGACCCGGTCGCCTCGTCGAGGGCGCTGTCGGACGGCAACGACGGCACGGCCTGGTGGGCGGACCCGGCCGACCCGCAGCCCACGGTGCGGCTGCGCTGGGCCAAGGCGCGGAACGTGAGCTGGGTGCGGCTGCGGTTCGCGCCGAGCCTCGTCGCGGCGCCACCCAGAACGGTCCGGATCACCGGCGACAACGGCATCCGGGAGGTGACGGTCGACCTGGACGGCGTCGCCCGCTTCCCCGCCCTGCGGACCCGCAGCCTCGTCGTGGCCGTGACCTCGACGGTGCCGCGGGTCAGCCGGTCGACGGCGCTGTTCGAGCCGCAGCCGCTGCCCGTCGGCCTCAGCGGGGTGGACGTGGAGGGCGGGCCCGAGGCCAACCAGCCGCGTGACCTCTCCCAGACGGTGACGTTGCCCTGCGGTGCGGGACCGACGATCGTGATCAACGGCGCGACGGTGCCGACGACGGCCACGGGCACGTTGCGGGATCTGCGGGATCTGCGACCGCTGCGCTACCGCGCCTGCGCCCCCGCCCCGAAGCCCGGGGCGAAGACCACGGCGAGGGCGGACGAGGACCGCGTCGGGCTGCGCGCCGGCCCGAACGAGGTCTCCGCCCCGCTGGACCGGTTCGTCGTCGACAGCGTGATCCTGACCGGTGAACCGCCGCAGCGCCCCGCCGCCGCCGAGCCGCCCCGCCGGGCCCTGACCGTGCTCGCTTGGAACGACCAGCGCCGGTCGGTGGAGGTCGGGGCGGGCGGCGGCAGTTACCTGGTCGTACCGGAGAATGCCAACCCGGGCTGGCGGGCGACCCTCGACGGTGTCCGGCTCGTACCGACCCGGCTGGACGGGTGGAAGCAGGCGTGGTTCGTGCCGGCCGGGGCGGCCGGCCGCGTGGAGCTGAACTTCACACCCGGGGAGCAGTACGCCCTCGTCCTGCGCGTCGGCGCGGGACTGCTGCTGCTGTTGGTCGTCGCAGCCCTGCTCCCCGCGCGTCGCCACCGACCGTCGTACCCGATCGTCCCGGCGACGATGCCGACCGCGCCGGTGCTGGCACTGGGGGTGCCGGCGCTGCTGGGGGGCCTGGTCGGGTTCGGCTGCGCGGCCGTGGTCGTGGTGCTGCACCGACGCCGGATGCCCAGCCCCGGCTGGATCTGGGTGCCGGCAGCGGTGGGTCTGGTGGCGTACGGGACCGAACGGTGGTGGCTGCCCCGGATCGGGTCGGAGCGGTTGGCCGACCTACTGGTCACGGTTCCGACCGGCCTGCTCCTCGTCGCGATCGCCGCCCTGGTGCTGCGCTTCCGTCGGGTCCGCGGACGCTACGAGTCGCGCCGGGAGGGCCGGACGCTCGGCTGGGCCCGCCGCCTGCAACGCCGGCACCGGCGTCTGGAGCAGGGTGTCGGCCGCAATGGTCCCGGGCCGGCGTCGGTTGCGCCGCCGCGCAAGGAATCTGCGCAGTCGCTGCGTCGGCCGCTCGATGAGGTAGTAGGTGGCCGCCGCGGCGGGGATGGTGAGGGTCAGGGTGAGCCCGAGGAGCACCCAGAACGAGCTGTGCATCCGGGTGAACCCGAGCAGGCGGAAGCAGACCTCGAGGGCGAGGAGGTGCCAGAGGAAGATGCCGTAGGAGATCCGACCGAGGAACCTGATCACCGGCTGGTCGAGGAACGCCCGCGGCACCCCGCCCGAACCCGGGCCGACGAGGGGGGCGATCAGGCAAAAGGCGACGAGCAGGAACACCAGGTGCTCGATGATCGACTCGATCGGCGTGCTGGGCTCGACCCCGCGTGGGCCGGCGATCGGCGTACTGGCGATCCACAGCAGCACGCCGGCGATGAGCCACGACGTGCCCGGGGCGAACGTGAAGACGCGCAACCCACGAGGCGTGGCGGACCACAGGTCCTCGTCGCCTCGCCCGGGCCCGCCCCCGGTCAGTCCGGTGAGGAGCACCGACGAGGTCGTGCTCGGGGGCCAGGAGGCGAGCACGGCCAGCATGATGCCGACGCCGAACCAGTCGAGGAAGGCGGGTAGCCAGAGCACCGCGAGCCCCGGCAGTGGCGAGTCGGGGCCGTGCGCGTACGCATTCCAGGTGAGGCCGGCGAGGACGAGTACGACGCCGAGTGCCAGTTGGCGGCGGGCTCGTTGAAGCGGGGTTCGACCGCCCATTCGGCGACCGAGCACCGCTATCACCGGCAGCGCCAGGTAGAAAGTCGCCTCCGTAGCCAGGCTCCAGGTCTGTTCCATGCCGACCGGCAGCCGCAATGGCTGATAAATCTGTGCCAGCAGGAGGGGGATTGCCCAGTCCCAGACCGACTTGAGGTAATCGATGTTGAGCCACAGCAGTGCGACAACCGCCATTGCCCAGTAGCCGGGCAAAATGCGCAACGCGCGATGCCAGAGGTATCGCCGAACTGGCGGGTGCGACTGCCCATGAATGGCGGCGTGCGCGAATGGCCGGTAGAGGAGGAAGCCGGACAGCGCGAAGAAGATCGCCACCCCGACATCCAGTCTGGCCAGCACACCTCCGAGCCGGGCGAACGAGTGGGTCAACCCGCTGAGAAAAGAGACGTGGTGGATGACGACGCACAGCACCGCTACCGCGCGGAGTCCTTCCAATGCCGGCAACCAACCATCCGAACGGACGGTATTGGACGCGGACTCGCCCACCTGTCCGTTGCTCGCGCCGGGTCTGACGGGTCGGCTCACAGTTCCTCAACATCCCATTCGGCGGGGTGGCCGGACGGCCACGTGCCACCGGAGTCGGTACGTCTTCCGAAGGCCGCGTCGGACCATATCCGAAATCGGTCCCGTCATGTACTGTCAGCCGCCAGTCGAGTCTTTACAAGGGGAGGAGTTACATGCGACCTACGTCGGGTGCCATCTTGGTGGCGGCGGGCGCGTTCCTGATCGCCGGGGCGGTGGCGACGCCGTTGACCGTCGCGCCCGCTCTCGTCAAGGTGCCCCTTGATCAGAGTTCGGTGACGGTGTCGAAGGCCGAGAACGCGACCGTCTTCGACTTCCCCACCCTGTCGGAGCGCAGCGGGGTCAACCTCACAGCCCACCGTGCGGTGCGGGGCGATGTCGGGGCCGGCAACGAAGACCGCGCGGTCTTCAACGTCGGCGTCCGGGTGATCGACGACGCCAGCAAGGCCGAGATCACGGTCAACACGGACCGGGTCGCCATCGACCGGCGGACCGCCGAGGCGGTGGCCTGCTGCGCCGAGGACATCAACGGCGCGCCCTTCAAGCACGAGGGGCTGACCTACACCTTCCCGTTCGGCACCGAGAAGAAGACCTACCAGTACTTCGACAACACCGCGCGCAAGGCGTACCCCGCCAAGTACGTGAGCACCGAGAAGTTGCAGGGCCTGACCGTCTACAAGTTCGAGATGACGGTCGAGCCGATCCAGATCAAGCAGATCGATGTTCCGGGCCGGCTCGTCGGCTCGACCGAGCCCACGGTGAGCGCCGGTCTCTTCTACACCAACACCCGCACCCTGTGGGTGGAGCCGGAGAGTGGCGTCATTGTCAAGGGCCAGGAGAAGCAGGCGCAGACCCTGCGTGACCCGGCCGGCGTGGACAAGGTCAAGATGATCGACGCGACCCTCGCCTTCACCGAGGACACCCAGAAGCAGCAGGCCAAGGCTGCCAAGGACGCGCGTGACCAGATCAACCTGCTGACCACTGTGGTGCCGATCGTCCTCGGACTCCTCGGCCTCGCCCTGGTCCTGCTCGGTCTGTTCATCATCATTCGCGCTACTCGCCGCAGGTCCGACGCGTCGCCGGTGGCCGCCGACGACCGACCGACGACCGACCTGCCGTCGCAGGCGTCCTCGGAGCCGGTCGAGGAGACCGCGGCGCCGAGCGGCGGCCGGCACGCCGTGGAGCGCAGCGAGCCGTAACAACCACACCACCGCACCACCGCACGCCGACCTGAGAAGGGCCGGCCGACCTCCGGGTCGGCCGGCCCTCGCGGTTCAGGCCCGCTGGTCGCGTCGCACGGCGTAACGGGTGCACACCCAGTCTTCGGTGTACGGCAGGTCGGGGCGCTGGCCGACGATGTGCCCACCGTGCGCGGCCACCAGCCGCACCATGTCGGCGTCCGGCACGGCGGTCATGCTCATCGGCGCCGGATAGCCGAGCAGCCGGCGCTGCGCCCAGCTGATCAGCCGAAACGGCACAACCTGCCAGATGAGGGCCTTGGCCGTACGCGCTGGCTCGGTGGGCAGCCCCACGACGGCGATTCCGCCGGGTCGCAGGACGCGCAGGAACTCGGCGAGGTAGCGGTCGATGGCGGGCCGCGGCAGGTGTTGCAGGACCAGGGCGCTGTAGACGAGGTCGAAGTGGCCGTCGGGGAACTGGCCCAGGTCCGGTGCGTCGTTGAGGACGAAGCGGATGTTCCCGGCGCTCCGGTCCAGTTGTCGGGCGGTCTCCAGCATGGACGGCGCGATGTCGACGCCGACGACCTCGTCGGCGTGCGGGGCGAGCCCCTGCGACAGCCGCCCGGCGCCGCAGCCGAAGTCCAGTACCCGTTCCCAGCGGGTGGGCAGCCCGAGCTGGCCGAGCCAGGTGGCCGTCTCCTCGACGTCGGCGCGACCCGTGGCCAGGAACTCGTCCACGTCCCACCGGCCGCCCCGCTTGCCGGGCTGAACGAGCACGGCCCAGAGCGGATCCTCGGCGCCCAGCTTGGTCCAGTCGCGTCGTACGTCGTTCAGATTCACGCCGAAACCCTAGGGCATCCCGGGGGGCGTCGGGATCGACCTGCCTTCGCGCCCGCGCGGATGTTCGGGCGGGGACGCCGGTCCGAACGGCTCGCCCTGACCTGCGAACTTTACATCCGTTACCTGATTGTAATCCGTCGATGCTTCGGTCGCTCTCTGTCATGGCGGCGACGCCTTATGCGGCATCTGATGACCTTATAAGCGCTTATGCGCCCGAGATGATCTAAACACTTCGTGATACTGCCCTGCCTCTCGGTCGCCACCGTGTTACCGCCCGGTAATCAGGGGGTTGTGAGCCGCGCCGCAACGGGTGCACGATCAGGCTCGATCGTTACCCGCCGGTAATAGATGACGGGCCCGGCGTGGGCCGCCGCGAACGGCCGCCGCGCACATCCACCCGAGGAGGAACCCGTGCAGGATCGGTTAGACAATCACGGTCGTACCCGGTGGCGGCGCTTCGCCGCCATGATGGTGCCCGCCACGGCGGCTGCCGGCGCCATCCTCTTCGGCATGTCGACCGGCGCGATCGCGTCCGACATCACGGTCTCCGGGCAGACGTTCAAGATCGGTGCCGACCGCCTGGAGGGCGACGGCTTCAAGCAGTACGGCGGCATCGTCAAGGAGAAGGGCAAGGACGGCAAGAGCGGCACGGTGCACCCGATCGCGCTCTCCGAGATCAGCAGCGCCGACCTCTACAACCTCTGCCAGTCCGTCCGCGCCGACCTGCCCGGCCTGCCGGTGGTGCTCACCATCAACGCCGGCGAGGGCAAGCAGCCCGCCCACGCCGAGGACCTGCTGATCGCGATGGACTCGCTCGACGGCAACGCGACGTTCACCAACATCAAGATTGGTCGGGATGCCACCGACCTGAACCCGACGGCGCAGAAGGGTTCGTTCGGCCAGAACGCCGACCACGTCACCATCACCAACCTGAAGCAGGTGTCCCGGTACACGACCGCGGCGACCTTCAACCTGGTCGGCCTGCGGCTCAAGGTCAACGTGGGCGACGACGCCAAGGGCAAGGAGTGCTTCTGAGCTGAGCGCGGCCCGCGGTGACCGACCGCCGCGGGCCCGCCCCATCCCCGTCCCCGCTCCGCCAGGAGGAGTACGTGACAACCGCCAACCCGTCCCAGCTCCGGCCGAGCAGCGCGGCCCAGGCGTGGCGGAGGTTCCGCCGCTGGCGACGGAGCCGGCCGTTCTGGGGCGGCCTCCTCACCATCCTGGCCGGGGTGGAGATGTTCGCCTCCACCCGGATGACCCTCAACGGCCTGAGCTTTCACAGCGGAGCCACCGGGCTGCTCTCCCTGCTGATCCCGGTCATCCTGGTGACCTGCGGCGTGCTGCTCTGGTTCACCCCGGCGCAGCGGCTGTTCTACTCGATCGTCGCGGCGGTCACCGCGGTCTACGCGCTGATCGGGCTGAACCTGGGCGGGTTCTTCGTCGGCCTGCTGCTCGGCATCGTCGGCAGCGCGCTCGCCTTCGCCTGGACGCCGACCCGACCGGCGTCCGCCACCCCTGCCCCGGCCGTCGTCGGCCCGGCCGCCGCCGCACAGTCCGCCAGCGACCCGGCCGTCGTCGACCCGGCCGTCGTCGACCCGGCCGTCGTCGGCCCGGCCGTCGACCCGGACCCCGACGCGGGCGCGTCCGGCCGTGCCGTCGATCCGCGTACCTTCGGTGTCGTCCTGGTGGTGCTCGGCCTCGCCACCGCCGGCCTGGCCGCCCAGCCGCGACCGGTGCAGGCCGCCCCGACCCTTCCCGTCGCGAACGCCTGCCCCACCCCGTCCCGGCCGGCGACTCCATCGCCCACTCCGAGCGCGCCGACCGCGACACCGGCACCGAGCGTGAGCCCGCACCGGGACGGCAACGTCGTCACCGACATCCTGGACGGGATCGGTGACCTGCTCACCGGCGGCCACCGCCGCGACGCCGCGACGCCGACGACCAGCCCGACCGCCGCGCCCTCGGCGAAGCCGAGCGCCACACCGGCGACCCGTCCCGGGGCCACGGCCTGCCCCGCGCCCGGCCTACCGGGCCGCCCGGGCGCGACGACGCCGGATACGGCCAGACCCGGCACCGTGGAGCCGGGCAAGCCACTGCCCCGCATCGCCGCCGACCCGAACCTGCCCAGGGTGGCGCAGACGCCGTCCAAGCTCACCGGGAGTTCGGTGCGGATGACGGGTCTGCGGTTCGAGGGGATCACCGACCTGCAGACCGAGAACGGCACCCTCAAGGTGCTGAAGTTCAGCATGCGGGAGGCGGTGACCGACGACTTCCTGCTGCGCGCCGACGGCCCACAGGGGCGCAACCAGCGGTACGCGACCGACCGGCTGACCGTGAGCGGTGACGTGGCCTTCTACGCCACCCGGTTCGTCGGCCGGCTGCTCGGCATCAAGATCACACTGACGCCGGACCTGCCGCTGCCGAACGGTCTCCCGGTCACCTCGCCCATCCCGATCACGTTCACCGACCCGGTCATCGACCTGGCGTTCGTCACCAGCAACACCCTGACGGCGAGGCCAGCGCTGGCCCTCACCCTCGCCTGAGTGGTGGGCGGTCGACCGGACCGGGTACGGCCGCGACGGGTGCCGGCCGTCGCCCGCCGGCACCCGTCGTCGTCGACCGGCTCAGAGCCGGGCCAGCGCCTTGCGCAGCGGGTCGAGGCCCAGCGCGCCGAGGTCCAACGCCTGCCGGTGGAACTCCCGCAGGTCGAAGTCGGCGCCCTTGCGCGCCTTGGCGTCCTCGCGGGCCTGCAACCAGATCCGCTCACCCACCTTGTACGACGGCGCCTGCCCCGGCCAGCCCAGGTAGCGGTTCAGCTCGAAGCGCAGGTTCTCGTCCGGCACCCGGCAGTGTGCCCGCATGAACTCCCAGCCGAGCTCGGGTGTCCACCGCTCGCCCGGGTGGAAGCCGAACGGGTTGTCCTTCGGGATCTCCAACTCCAGGTGCATGCCGATGTCGACGATCACGCGGGCGGCGCGCATCGCCTGACCGTCGAGCATGCCCAGCTTGTCGCCCGGATCCTCCAGGTAACCCAGCTCGTCCATCAGCCGTTCCGAGTAGAGCGCCCAGCCCTCGCCGTGCCCGGAGACCCAGCAGAGCAGCCGCTGCCAGCGGTTGAGCAGGTCGGCCCGGACGGCGGTCTGCGCCACCTGAAGGTGGTGACCGGGCACGCCCTCGTGGTAGACCGTCGTCACCTCCCGCCAGGTGGAGAAGTCGGTGATGCCCTGCGGCACCGCCCACCACATCCGGCCCGGCCGGGAGAAGTCCTCGCTCGGGCCGGTGTAGTAGATGGCCCCGTCACTGGTGGGTGCGAGGCAGCACTCGATCCGACGGACCTGTTCCGGGATGTCGAAGTGGGTGCCGTGCAGCTCGTCGATCGCCTTGTCGGCGAGCGTCTGCATCCAGTCGCGGAACGCCTCCTTGCCCTGGATGGTCCGCGCCGGATCGGCGTCCAGCGTGGCCACGGCCTCGTCGACCGTCGCGCCCGAGCCGGCGATGCGCCCGGCCACGACCCGCATCTCCGCCTCCAGGCGGGCCAGCTCCGCGAAGCCCCAGGCGTACGTCTCGTCCAGGTCGACCTTCGCGCCGAGGAAGTACTGCGAGGCGAGTTCGTAGCGCTCCCGGCCGGCGGCCTGCTTGTCCCGCCCGTGCGGGGCCAACTCGGCACGCAGGAACTGGCCGAACTCGGCGGTCGCCGCGGTGGCCGCCGCCGCGCCCCGGCGCAGCTGGGCGCCGAGCGTGCCGTCCGCGCCCAGCCGTTCGACGAGGCCGTGGAAGAAGTTGTCCCCGGTCGGGTCGGTCCAGGTGTCGCACTGCTTGGCCACCTCGGCGAGCTGCACCTTCGAGCTGACGCGCCCGTCGGCGAGCGCCTCGCGCAGCGTGGTCTTGTAACCCTCCAGCGCGCCGGCCAGGCCGTTGAGCCGGGCGGCGATGTTGGCCTGGTCGTCGGCCGTCGCGGTCGGCATCAGGTCGAACACCATGCGGACCTCGTGCAGCCCGCTCTCGATCACGCTGATCTCGCTCGTCGTCTCGCCGGACTCGTAACGGGCCAGGTCGAGGCCGAGCCGTTCCTGCATGGCCTCCTTGGCGGTGCGTTCCGCCTCGGTGTCCGGCTCGGTCACCTCAAGCTCGGCGAGTGTGCGGCGGGTGAGGTCGGCCTTGGCCCGGTAACCCTCGGGCGAGAGGTCGTCGAGCTGGTCGTCATGGCCGGCGATGCCGACGTAGGTCGCGCCGGTGGGGCTCAACGGCGCCCACTCGGCCACGTAGCGGTTGGCGAGTTCATCAATTCGTCCCACAGTGCGACACTACGTGACCACCCAGCCCGGATGTCGACGACGTTTGGCGTGTTCAGGCAGCAGATCCAGAGGGTGGAAAGTCGCGGGACTTTGTCGTACCCGTCCGGCAGAGTGTCAGGGGTGACCACCGACATCGCTCCTGACAAGGCGCCGTTGCGTGCCTGGCTGCCGGGCTTCTTCGCCCTCGCCGCCATCTGGGGCTCCAGCTTCCTGTTCATCAAGGTCGGCGTGGCCGAGCTGCACCCCGTCCAGCTGACCCTCTACCGCGTCGTCGCCGGCGCGCTGACCCTGGTGGTCGTCCTCGCGGTGCTGCGCGACCGGCTGCCGCGCGAGCCCCGGGTGTGGGCGCACCTGTTCGTCGTCGCCGCGTTCGGCGTGGCCGTGCCGTTCACTCTCTTCGGTTACGGTGAGCAGCGGGTCGAGTCGATGCTGGCCGGCATCTGGAACGCGACGACGCCGTTGATCGTGCTGCCGCTCGCGGTGCTGGTGTTCCGCACCGAGCGGTTGACCGTGCGCCGCGCGATCGGCCTCGGGCTGGGCTTCCTCGGCGTGCTCGTGGTGCTCGGGGTCTGGGAGGGCATCGGCGGGGCGCACTTCGTCGGCCAGTTGATGTGCTTCGGCGCGGCCGCCTGCTACGGCGTCGCCATCCCGTACCAGAAGCGGTTCATCGCGGGCAGCGCGCACTCCGGCCTGTCGCTGTCCACGGCGCAGTTGCTGCTCGCCGCCGTCCAGCTCGCCGTCGTCACCCCGTTCGTCGCGGGTGCGCCGCCGCTGCCCACCGAGCTGTCGCCGAAGGTGGTGGCCAGTGTGCTGACCCTCGGGGCGCTCGGCACCGGGCTCGCCTTCGTCATCAACATGCGCAACATCCGGGTGGCCGGCGCGAGCACCGCCTCCACCGTCACGTACCTGATTCCGATCTTCGCGGTGCTGATCGGCGCCGTGGTGCTCGACGAGCGGCTCAACTGGCACCAGCCGGTCGGCGCGCTCATCGTGCTGCTGGGGGTCGCGGTCGCGCAGGGCCTGTTCGGCCGTCGCAAGCCGCGCCCGGTGGTCGGCGTCGGCGTGCCCGCCGCGCCCGCCGCCGAACCCGCCCGCAGGTGACCCCGACCGGGCCGCTGGTCAGGCCCGGTCGCGTGTCCACTCCACCAGTTGCTCGGCCGACCAGGTGTTGACCACCCGGTCGGCCGGGACGCCGCAGCGGGCCGCCCGCTCGCAGCCGAACCGCTGCCAGTCGAGCTGACCGGGCGCGTGCGCGTCCGTGTTGATCGCGAAGCGGCAGCCCGCCTCCAGGGCCCGGCGGATCAGTCGCTTCGGCGGGTCCTGCCGCTCTGGCCGAGAGTTGATCTCAACGGCGGTGTCGTGCTCCGCGCAGGCGGCGAAGACCGCGTCCGCGTCGAAGTCGCTCTCGTTCCTGGTCCGCGCCCGGTGCCCCCGGTCGCCCGGGCCGGTCACCCCCGCCGGCCGGGACGACACCATCCGCCCGGTGATGTGACCGAGAATGTCCAGGTGCGGGTTGGCGACCGCCGCCAGCATCCGCCGGGTCATCTTCGCCCGCTCGTCCTTGAGGCCGCTGTGCACCGAGCCGACCACCACGTCCAGCCGGGCCAGCAGCTCGTCGTCCTGATCGAGCGAGCCGTCGGCGAGGATGTCCACCTCGATCCCCGTCAGGATCCGGAAGCCCTCCGGCAGCGCCGCGTTGACCTGTGCCACGTGGTCGAGCTGCCGGCGCAGCCGCTCGGCGGTCAGCCCTCGTGCCACCGTGAGACGGGGCGAGTGGTCGGTCAGCACCAGGTACTCGTGGCCCAGCTCCACCGCGGCCAGTGCCATCTCCTCGATCGGGGAACCGCCGTCGGACCAGTCCGAGTGGGTGTGGCAGTCGCCGCGCAGGGCGGCGCGCAGCGCCGTGGCCTCGGCATCCAGGTCGCTGCCCTCGGTCGCCACCAGCCGGCGCAGATAGACCGGTTCCTCGCCGGCCAGGGACTCCGCCACGCAGCGGGCCGTCACGTCCCCCACGCCCGCCAACTCGGTGAGCGTGCCGTTGCCGGCCCGCTCGGCGATCTCGGCCGCCGGGAGGCCGGCCAGCGCCTTTGCCGCCGACCGGAACGCCCGTACCCGGTAGGTGGCCTCGTTCGCACGCTCCAACAGGAACGCGATCCGGCGCAGGTCGGCAATGGGGTCCCGGGCGCTCATCCCACCGAACCTAGTGCGTACGAGCCGCGTCAGGGAGCCTTCGGGCAGCCGTGTTCGCGCTGCCACGCGGTCACCTCGGCGGCCGGCTCCCGGTTGCCGCCGCGCCGCCACGAGTCCAGGTAGCGCGCCGGCCAGAGCACACCGCGCCGGATCCACCACCCGTCCTTGCCCGTGCACGGCGGCGAGATGCCGAAGTGCACGTGACAGACGTTGTTCGCGTTGCCGGTGCGGCCCACCTTGCCGAGCTGCTGCCCGGCACGGACCCGAAGCCCCGCCTCGACGCCGGCGCCGACCACGCTCAGGTGCGAGCCGTAGTAGCGCACCCCGTCGTCGCCGAGCAGCGACACCGACAGGCCGCCGTTGTCCGGGCCCTGCGGCCCGCTCTTGGAGTACCGGTCGACCCGACTCACCTCCAGGACCTTGCCGTCGGTCACCGCCACGAACGGCTCACCGCAGTCGGCGAACAGGTCCGTCGCCGGGTACGCCCCGTGCGTCGTGTGGTAATCCACGTTGTCGGCGCGTACCGGAAAGACATGCCGGAGCCCGGTGCGGGGTGCGGTCGGCGACGGTCTGGCCGACGACGGCGTCGGACTGGCCGGGCGGGTCGTGGGCGTGGCCGTCGGCGCCGCCGGCTGCTCACCGGTCGCCCAGACCGCCGACGCCGACGGCGCGGCGCCATCTGGCGGCACCCCCGGCCGGGTGGTCGCACAGCCGGCGACCAGCACCGGGGCGAGCAGCAACAGGATCGGGTACGCCGGACGCACGCGGCGACCGATCGTCGGCGGGGGCATTCGGTCATCCTGACAGACCGGTACCGTGGGCACGAGCGACGCGCGTGAGGGGAGGGCAGCCGATGACCATCGCCCGACCCGACCCCGTCCCGGATCCCGGTCCCGCCCGCCCGGCGTCGCGTACCCCGTCGGGGCTCTTTCCGGCCGGGCCGCCGACCAGACCCACCTACCGCGAACCGCACCCGGTGACCGGCGGCGGTGTCGCCGCCGGCGGTGGCGCGGCGGCTGCCTGGCTGCTGCTGTTCGGGCTGCTGGGCACCGACGTCGCCAGGTACGCGTGGTGGACCATGGTGGCCGGCCTGCTGGCCTGGCTGACGGCTCTGGTGCTGGTCCGCTACGGCGATCGCGGCGTGGCCACCGGGGTGGCCATCGTCACCGCCGGTGGTTGGAGCATCGCTGCCGCCGTGGTGGCGGTCCGCTGGGCGACCACCGGTGACTGGCCGATGTGGTGAGCGTGTTCCGACCGGCCGGATCCGGGGGCGGACGACTGCGCCGCGTGCCCGGTTGGCTGCGTAGCGAACGCCGTCTTGACGTGGCTGTCGATACTCGGCACCCTCGGCACTATGGCCTGGACCACCCCGCGGCAGGACCCGGATCGCAACCGCCGCCGCCTCCAGTTGCTCGCCGAGTTGGCGGGCGCTCGGGCGGTACGCCAGCGCAGCCGGCCGCAGCGACAGCGCACCGAGCGTCTGCGCCAGCTCATCGCCACCCGCCGTCGGGTAGCCGGCTGATCCGACTTTGTCAGGTTTGGCCGGCGTCTCGGGGCGTTGACCGGTCGCCTGCCGACCCGACCGGCTAACGTGCACCCTTGACGAGTCGGCGCTGTGCCGAGGGCTTTTGGGGGAACCGTGTCGTACTTCGCTGCGGCCGTGGTGCGTGACGACAGTGGCTGGACCGCCGCCGAGGTCAGCCTGCGGGGCGCCACCGACATCGATGAGGTCGCCGACCGGCTGCGCGACGTCGACCAGGAAGCCGACGTGTCGCTGCTGTTCGTCGAGGCCGACGACGCGTACCTGGTGATCCTGCGTCTCGACGAGGGCGAGGATCTGCGGGTGTTCGGCTCGGACTCGGCGTTCGCCGAGGAGTCCCGGCTGGGTCAGCTGCTGGTCGGTGACCTGAAGACGTCCGTGACCGGGCTCGACGGCGACGACGAGCCCCGCCCGGCCGCCGGCGGCGACGACGAGAGCGAGCAGCCCGCCGTCGATCCGGAGGCCGATCCGGTGGGCGACGCCGACCTGCTGGCCAACCTGGGCATCTCCGCGCAGAAGCTGCTGACGCTCTGCGGCACCGAGGGGATGCTGCCGGCGGACGTCACCGCCGAGATCTGCGAGGTGCTCGGCTGCGCCGACGAGGTCGAGGAGCTGCGTGAGGTCTGACCCCGCCGGGCCGGCAGCACACGGTGGGATCGTTCCCGCGGGCGGCGCTGAGCCGGCCGACGCCACCGATCCGCTGTTGGAGGCGATCCGGCCGGGGCAGCCGACGCCCGGCGCGGTGGGTCGAGCCGGCCCGGGCGCGCACGAGGAGCTGGCCGACCCGGGCGACCTTGGCCGGCGGCAGCGACACGAGCTGTGGATGCGCCGGGCCCTGGAGGTCGCCGTCACCGGCCCGACGGCCGACGACGCAGGCCCGGCCGACGTGAACGTCGATGGCGCGGGCCCGGCCGACGTGGACGACGTGCCGGTGGGCGCGGTGCTCTACGGCCCGGACGGCACCGAGCTGGCGATCGGGCGCAACGAGCGGGAGTTGACCGGCGACCCCACCGCCCACGCCGAGGTGTTGGCCCTGCGGCGTGCGGCGGAGCGCACCGGCCGGTGGCGACTGGACGGCTGCACCCTGGTGGTCACCCTGGAACCGTGCACCATGTGCGCGGGCGCGCTGGTGCTGGCCCGGATCTCCACCGTCGTCTTCGGCGCCTGGGAGCCCAAGACCGGCGCCGTCGGCTCTCTCTGGGACGTCCTGCGCGACCGCCGGCTGAACCACCGCCCCGAGGTCTACGGCGGCGTGTTGGAGACCGAGACCGCCGCCGTCCTGCGCGCCTTCTTCCGCTGAGGTCGCACGGCCTCTCCCGGCCGCCGGCTGGAGGTCGCGCGGCCGGGAGAGACCGTGCGACAACGAGCCGTATGA
The DNA here is from genome assembly GCF_045161355.1 of Micromonospora sp. NBC_00617. NCBI lineage: Bacteria > Bacillati > Actinomycetota > Actinomycetes > Micromonosporales > Micromonosporaceae > Micromonospora > Micromonospora sp. NBC_00617. The sequence goes on from NZ_CP107751.1 coordinate 6,101,005, forward strand.
CTCAGCGGAATATTTATGCCGCTGAGTCATACGGCTCACCGCAGTCAATGCCCCCGGCCGCCCAACTGCGTGTCGACAAAGGCTGCGCGCGGGGGTGTCGGGTGGGTCAGGGTGGGGGCAGGGTCACGGTGACGGTCAGGCCACCGCCTGCGCGGGGCTGCGCGTCGACGCCGCCGCCGTGGGCACGCGTCACGGCACGGACGATCGACAACCCCAGACCGAAGCCCCGAGCGCCCGCGACCCGCTCCCGGGACAGCCGGCGGAACGGCTGGAACATGGTCTCCACGTCGTAGCCGGCGATCACCGGGCCGGTGTTCGTCACCGTGAGGGTGGGCCGGCCTCCGACGAGCCCGGTGCGCACCTCGACCCAGCCGTTGGTGGCCAGGTTGTGCCGCAGCGCGTTCTCCACCAGGTTGAACGTGAGCCGTTCCAACAGCACCGGGTCGCCGGTGACCGGGGTCGGCGCGAGTGACAGGTGCACGGGCAGGTCGGGCGCCTGCTTGCCAGCCTGGTCGGTCACGTGCGCGCAGACCTCGGCCAGGTCGACCGGCGTACGGTCGGTCAGCTCGTTCTCCGAGTCGGCCAGGGTCAGCAGGCCGTCGATCAGCCGCTCATGCCGCTCGTTGACCGCCAGCAGTGACTCGCCCAGCCGGCGGGTCTCGGCCGACGCGTCCGGACGGGTGATGGCCAGTTCCACCAGGGCGCGGTTGAGCGCCAACGGCGTACGCAGCTCGTGCGAGGCGTTCGCCACGAACCGGCGCTGCCCGTCGAACGAGCGGTCCAACCGTTCCAGCATCTCGTCGAACGTGTCGGCGAGTTCGCGTACCTCGTCGCGGGGGCCGACGAGCGCGATCCGCTCGTGCAGGCCCCGACCGGCGGTGTCCGCGCCGGCGATCCGCCGCGCGGTGTCGGTGACCTGGTGCAGCGGCTGCAACGCCCGACCCGCCAGCAGCCAACCGAACGCGATCGCCACCGCCGAGACCACGACCAATGCGATGCCACCCTGGGTGAGCAGCGACTCCATCGCGCTGCGTTTCGCCTCGTCCTGCGCCTGTTCGACCAGGGTCCGCAGCATCTCGATGTTCTGCCCGTTACCCGAACTGGGAGTGGTCACCCCGACCTTCGGCAGGTCGCGCAGGCTCACCCCGAACGGCTGCGGCATCCGCTGGTCCACCAGCACGTACGTGACGGCGAGCAGGACCATGCCGGCCAGCAGGAACAGCCCGCCGTAGATGAGGGTGAGCCGGGCACGGATCGTGAGGCGTTTCATCGGATGCGGTACCCCGATCCCGTCACCGTCTCGATCACCGGTGGGTCGCCGAGCTTGCGACGCAGCTTCATCACGGTGACCCGGACCACGTTGGTGAACGGGTCGATGTGCTCGTCCCAGGCACGTTCCAGCAGGTCCTCGGCGGAGACCACCGCGCCGTCGGCGCGCAGCAGCTCGACCAGTACGGCGAACTCCTTGCGGGACAGGGCCACGTGCCGGTCGTCGCGGCGTACCTCGTGACGGGCCGGGTCGAGCTGGATGCCGGCGCGGCGCAGCGTCGGAGGCGCGGCCGGGCGGGCCCGGCGCGTCAGCGCGTGCACCCGTGCCGACAGCTCGACCAGGGCGAACGGCTTCGTCAGGTAGTCGTCCGCCCCGAGCGCGAGCCCCGCCACCCGCTCCCGTACCGCCGCCGCGGCGGTCAGCATCAACACCCGGGTCTCGCCGCCCGCATCCACGATCGCCCGGCACACGTCGTCGCCGTGCACCACCGGCAGGTCCCGGTCCAGGACCACGACGGCGTACTCGTTGACACCGAGCCGCTCCAACGCCGCGTCGCCGTCGTACGCCACGTCGACCGCGAACGACTCCCGACGCAGCCACTCGGCGATGGCGTCCGCCAGCACGCTCTCGTCCTCGACCACCAGCACTCTCACGTGTCCATGGTCCCCGGGGCGCGGTAACGGCGGCATAACCGCGCACGGTTACGCCCGCGATACGCGCTCTGTCGTGCACTGGGTCCGACGTCCGGCGAGCCACGCCGGACACCAGCGGAGGTGAACACCATGCGACGACAGGTGCTCGTGGTACCCGTCCTGCTCGCCCTGGTGCTGGCCGGGTGCGGCGTGGGAAGCGACGACGGTGGCGGGGTCGCGACCGCCGGCGACGCGAAGACCGGCGCCTCGGCGAGCGCCACCCCGGTCAGCGACTCGGAGCGGCAGCTCGACTTCGCCCGGTGCATGCGCGAGAACGGGGTGGACATGCCTGACCCGGAGCCGGGCGGTCGCCCGGGGTTCCGCTTCGGTGCGGGCGTCGACCAGCAGAAGGTCCAGGCGGCCATGGAGAAGTGTCGCGACAAACTGCCCAACGGTGGGCAGGGTCCGCAGCTCAACCCGGAGCAGGCCGAGCAGATGCGCACCCTGGCCAAGTGCATGCGGGAGAACGGCGTACCGGACTTCCCGGACCCGGACGCCGACGGCCGGATGCAGATCGGGAAGGCCGGCAAGGCGTTCGACATCGGTGATCCGACGATGAAGGCCGCGTTGGAGAAGTGCCGGCAGTACGCGCCGCAGTTCGGAGGCGGCAGGTGATCCGCACCATCCGACGTTCCCGGCTGCGTGCCGCCGTCGCCGGGGGCGTCGTCCTGCTGGTCGCCGCCGTGGGCGCGGTCGCCGCGATCGGCTTCGGTGGCGGCTCGGCCGGGGACGCCGCCGAGGCCAGCGCGCCGGCGGCCACCGCCACGATCACCCGACAGACCCTCGCCGACACGCAGACCGCCGACGGTGAGCTGGGGTACGGCACGACCCGCACCGCCACCACCCGACTCAGCGGCACGATCACCGGGCTGCCGGCGACCGGGTCGACGGTGCGGCGGGGCAAGGCGCTCTACCTCGTCGACAACGAAAAGGTGGTGCTCCTGTACGGCGGGTTGCCCGCGTACCGGACGCTCAGGCCCGGGGTGGAGGGTCCGGACGTCACCCAGTTCGAGCGGAACCTCAAGGCGCTGGGCTACACCGGGTTCACGGTCGACGACGAGTACACCGGCGACACCGCCGACGCGGTCCGTGACTGGCAGGAGGACCTCGGCCTGCCCGAGACCGGCCGGGTCGAGCCCGGGCGCGTCGTGTACGCCGACGGCGAGGTCCGGGTGGAGAGCCACCAGGCCGACGTCGGCGCCGTCGCGCAGCCCGGTCAGGCGGTGTTGACCTACACCGGCACCAGCCGGGTGGTCACCGTCGACCTGGACGTGGACGACCAGCGGCTGGCCAAGCCGAAGGCGAAGGTGACGGTGAAGCTGCCGGACGGCCGGTCGGTCGGCGGCACGATCAGCACGGTAGAGACGGTCATCCAGGCCGGGGCCACCGGCGCCAACGGACAGTCCGGCGAGGCCGAGACGAAGATCGAGGTGACGGTCGCCGTCACCGATCCGAAGGCTCTCGCCGGATTCGACCAGGCCAGCGCCGACGTGACGTTCACCGCCTCGGAGCGGCGTGACGTGCTCACCGTCCCGGTGGCGGCGCTGCTCGCGCTCGCCGAGGGCGGGTACGGCGTCGAGGTCGTCGACGGTGACGCCAGCCGGATCATCGCGGTGACCACCGGGCTGTTCGCCGACGGTCGTGTCGAGATCAGCGGCTCTCAGATCACCGAGGGCATGACGGTGGTGATGCCGAAATGAGCGGTGACGTGATCGTCCTCGACCGGGTCAGCAAGCGCTACGCCGGCGGTGTGGTGGCATTGGACGACGTCTCGTTGCGGATCGGCCACGGCGAGCTGGTGGCCATCGTCGGCCCGTCCGGGTCGGGCAAGTCGACGATGCTGCACCTGATCGGCACCCTGGACCGGCCGTCGTCGGGCAGCGTGCTCCTGGACGGGTACGACGCGGCGAAGCTGACCGACCGCGAGCTGTCGGCCCTGCGGGCCACCCGGATCGGCTTCGTGTTCCAGCAGTTCCACCTGGCCCCCGGCGTCCCGGTCGTGGACAACGTGGCCGACGGTCTGCTCTACGCCGGCGTACCCCTGCGGAGGCGGCGCGAGCGCGCGGAGGCCGCGTTGGTCCGGGTCGGCCTGGGCCACCGGCTCGGGCACCGGCCGCACGAGCTGTCCGGCGGCGAACGGCAGCGGGTGGCGGTGGCCCGGGCGGTGGTCGGCGAGCCGGCGGTGCTGCTGGCCGACGAGCCGACCGGCAACCTGGACTCCACCTCCGGCGCCGGGGTGCTGGACCTGCTGCACGAGCTGCACCGGGCCGGCACCACGGTGGTGGTCATCACGCACGACCGGGAGATCGCGGAGAGCCTGCCCCGGCAGGTACGGATGCGGGACGGCGCGGTACGGCACGATTCGGCCCTCGCGGCGGCCCTCGCGGCGGGCGGAGGCGTCCGATGACGACGACCACGCCGGCGCGGCTCGTCCCGGCCCGGATGGGTCCGGCGGACGTCCTGCGGGTGGGCGGGGTCGGCCTGCGGACCCGCCCGCTGCGGGCGTTCCTCTCCGCGCTGGGCATCGCGATCGGCATCGCCGCGATGATCGCGGTCGTCGGCATCTCCTCGTCGTCCCGGGCCGAGCTGGACCGCGCGCTCGACGCCCTCGGCACCAACCTGCTCACCGTCGAGCCGGGCAACACCCTGTTCGGCGCGGACGCGCAGCTACCCGAGGAGTCGATCGCCATGATCGGCCGGATCGGCCCGGTCACGCAGGTGTCCGCCACCGGGCAGATATCTGACGCCAAGGTCTACCGCTCCGACCGGATCCCGGAGGCGGAGACCGGAGGCATCGCCACCCGGGCGGCACGACTGGACCTGCTCGGCACCGTCGGAGCCGAGCTGACCAGCGGCACCTGGCTGAACGAGGCCACCGCCCGCTATCCGGCGGTCGTCCTCGGCGCCACCGCCGCGCAGCGGCTCGGCATCACCGCGGCTGATCCGCAGGTGCAGGTGTGGCTGGGCGGCCGGTGGTTCACCGTGGTCGGCGTGCTCGCGGCCGCACCGCTCGCCCCGGAGCTGGACACCTCGGCGCTGGTCGGCTGGTCCGCGGCGACCGGCTACCTGGGGTTCGACGGGCACCCCACCACCGTTTACACCCGGGCACAGGAGTCGCAGGTCGAGGCGGTGCGGTCGGTGCTCGGCGCGACCGCCAACCCCGAGGCGCCAAACGAGGTGGAGGTGTCCCGCCCCTCCGACGCGCTGGCCGCCGCCGAGGCGACCGACGCCGCGTTCACCGGGCTGCTGCTGGGCCTCGGGGCTGTCGCCCTGCTGGTCGGAGGCGTCGGCGTGGCGAACACCATGGTGATCTCCGTGCTGGAGCGACGGGCCGAGATCGGCCTACGCCGGTCACTCGGGGCGACCCGCGGTCAGGTACGCACGCAGTTCCTCGCCGAATCGCTGCTGCTCTCCGCGCTCGGCGGGATCGGCGGGGTGCTGCTGGGCATCCTGGTTACCTCGGGCTACGCGCTGTCGCAGGGCTGGCCGACCGTGGTGCCGGCGTGGGCGATGCTCGGCGGGGTGGCCGCGACCCTGGTCATCGGCGGCTTCGCCGGCCTCTACCCGGCGGTGCGCGCCGCCCGCCTCGCGCCGACCGAGGCGCTGGCCGCCGCCTGACCGCGGTGGCGCGGTTTGGGCTGGCGTGGCGGGGTTTGGACTGGTGTGGCGCGCGGTCGGGTCGGCGTGGCGGCCCGACCCTCGCGTGATGCCGAAGAGCGGTATGACTCACAGGAATATTTATTCCTCTGAGTCATACCGCTCTCGGCAGTGACACCGCCCCGCCGGGACGGATCAGGCGATGATCGTGTCGAGCGCGATCTCGACCATCTGGCTGAAGGTCTGCTCCCGCTCCTCCGACGTGGTCTTCTCGCCGGTCTTGATGTGGTCGCTGACGGTCAGCACGGTCAGCGCGCGGGCCTTGAAGCGGGCGGCGATCGTGTAGAGCGCCGCCGACTCCATCTCCACCGCCAGCACGCCGTAATCGGCGAGCGTGTCGTAGAGATCCGGCCGGTCGGTGTAGAAGGCGTCCGCCGCCAGGATCGGTCCGACGTGCATGCTGATGCCGCGCCGCTCGGCCACCTCGACCGAGGTACGCAGCAGCCCGAAGTCAGCCACCGGGGCGTAGTCGATCAGCCCGTCGAAGCGCATCCGGTTCATGTTCGAGTCGGTGGACGACCCGATCGCCGCGACCACGTCGCGCAGTTGCAGGTCGGTGCTGAGGGCGCCGCAGGAACCGACTCGGATCAGCGTCTTGACGCCGTACTCGTTGATCAGTTCGTGGGCGTAGATGGAGGCCGACGGCATGCCCATGCCGGAGCCCTGGACCGAGACCTCGACGCCGTTCCAGCGGCCGGTGAAGCCCAGCATGCCCCGAACCGTCGAGTAGCAGGTCGCGCCCTCGAGGTAGGTCTCCGCGATCCACTTGGCCCGCAGGGGGTCACCCGGCATCAGGACCCGCTCGGCGATCTCGCCCGGCTTCGCGCCGATGTGCGTACTCATGGCAAAGATCCTGCCAGGCCGGCCCGGGCGATACCGGTTCGGCGTCCGAACCGGTGGTCCTGTACCCTCGTCGGCGGTGGCGTGTCCGAGCGGCCTAAGGAGCACGCCTCGAAAGCGTGTGAGGGTTAACGCCCTCCGAGGGTTCAAATCCCTCCGCCACCGCTCTGAAATGCAGAAACGTCCGGTCGATCCGCGAGGATCGACCGGACGTTTTCGCGTCGGAGGAGCCTCCGCGGGGCTGGGCGCGAGGCCCGCGAGTCCCGGGGTTTCGATCGCGCCGGGCACCAGGGCGTCGACCCGGATCTTCCGGCCGATCAGCTCGGCGGCCCAGGTCCGGCCGAACGAGCGGATGGCCGCTCGACCGTGATCGATGCCCCCAGCCGTGGCGGGCGCGGGCGGGTCAGCAGGGAGCGGCGCCCTCGTCGAAGAGGCGGCGGGCCCAGTCGGCGTACCCGGCGATGGTTTTTCGGACCGTGCGCCCGTCGTGCAGGAACAGGTACGCGCGGTCGCCGCTGCGGGCGAGGAGCCCGTTGAGCCGGTGCGTCCCCTGTGGAGCGGGCAGTCGCGTGACGGACGGGTAGCGGGCCCAGACCTCGTCGATCGGTGAGCCGGCGGTGATGCCCTCCGGTGTGCGCATCGGATCACCGACCCACAGCAGCACCAGCCTGTCCTCGATGAAGACCGGGCTGACCGTGTCGTGGCCGGTGAGCACCGGTCCGCAGGCGTCCTGGTCGGTACGCAGGACGCCCCGGCGGGTCAGCTCGGCCTCGGTGTCGCCGAACTCGACGTTGCGCAGGCCGTTCAGGTCGATGATCTCGACGTTGCCAGCGGGCCGGTTCGGCGGCATCGGGTCGGGCGGCGGCGTGCCGCTGCCCGCGATCGAGGCAGCAGCCAGCAGCATCGCAATAAACACGAATTGTCGCAATTTCATGGAATCCCCCAGTCCCCAACGGGACGGGGCCGCTCAGGTTGCTGCCCGTCGCCGGATTACTGGTTTTCCCACTGTTCGACCAGCTCGTCCCAGTAGTCGGCGCTGAGTCGCCGTCGCCCGTGCGCCAGCCAGCCGTCGGTGTTGCGCTCCAGGTGCAACCCCACCTCGGCGAACGGGTCGATCCACGTGCCCCGCTCGACGCCGAGCTGAACCAGCGCCGCGTTGATCGGCCACTCCTCGCGCGGCGCATCGAGGACGTCGTCGAAGCGCGGACCCCAGGACAGGGCGCCGTCCAGCCACACCGCCGCCGACTGGTGACCGATGCCACCGCCGAACTCGGCCTCCACGTACGCCACCGGGCCCGACCGCGACCAGCGGGCCAGCAGGTCGGCCAGCGCCGGCGACAGCACCAGCTCGAACGGGTGCGCGGTGCTGCGGTCGTCGGTCGCGTAATCCGGCAGCGAACCGGTCAACTCCACCACCAACTGCGGGGTGATCGGCAGCAGCGCGAAATCCTGCCGCAGCTCACCGAGGACCGCGTGATCCAGCTCGGCGGTCTGCTCGCGGAGCAGGTCCACGTCCGCGACCACCGCGCTGAGCTGGTAACCCATCGAACCCTCCGCCGTCCACAGCCTGTGGATAGAACATGTGTACGACGGTTCTCCGGGTGCCGCCGGTCCCTGGAACGGTACCGGTGTTGCCGGCGGTTCGAAGCGCTCAGACCCGTTCCGGCGGCACCGCGACGGCCCGCACGGTGTCGGCGAGCAGGTGTGGATGGGAGAGCATCGGGTGATGGCCGGCGGGTAGCTCGACGGTCCGGGTCGCGCGGGCGGCCTGGAGGCGTTGCAGAGTGGGCGGCGTGGCGCGATCCTGGGCGCAGACGACAGCCGTCGACGGCAGATGACGCCAACCCGCGTGCCCGACCGCAGCGGTGAGCACCGACGCCTCCTGCCGGGTCAGGCGGGCAACCGCCCCCTCGACGGCCTGCTCGTCGCAGTCCTGAAGGAACAGCTCGCGCACCGACTCACGTCGTACGCCGAACGTGCCGTCCGGGGAGAAGTCCAGGTAGGGGGCCGGCTCCGCCGGGGCCAGGTGAGCCAGGGCCTGCCCGACGTCCGGCAGGAACGAGCTGACGTACACCAGATGAGTGACCTCGCCGGCGTCGGCGGCCTCGGTCGCGACCACCCCGCCGTAGGAGTGCCCCACCAGCACCGCCGGGCCGACCTCGCGCAGCACCCGTCGGGTCTGGGCGACGTCCGCCGCGAAGTCGCGCTCGGCGCCCGCCACCTCGCCGCAGCTCGGCAGCCGGACCGCGACGCTGTCCAGACCATCGGCGCGCAGCGCGGCGGCGACCCGCGACCACCACCACTTGCCGTCGCGGACGCAGGCGCCGTGCACGAAGACCACCCTCATCACCGTCTCCCGTCCGGCGAGCCCTTCGGTGGGTCGCCCCGCCATCGACGTTCCGTTGACAGCCGCAGATCTTGGACAGTTTCCGTTCCGCGCGAACGGAAACTGTCCAAGATCTGCGGCGGTGAGCCCTCCGTGGGCGTCAGTCGCGGCGGGCGACCTGGGTGACGAACGCACGCCAGGCCGTCGGCACGAAGGCGAGCGCCGGGCCGCTCGGGTCCTTGGAATCCCGCACGCCAATCACGCCGGGCAGGTTGTCGGCGACCTCGACACACGCGCCGCCGTTGCCGCTGCTGCGGCTGCTCTTGCGCCACCGGGCGCCGTTCAGCTCCATGTCTCCGCCACTTCCGTCATCAGATCGACCGACTGCCGGTGCGACAGCGCCTCGCCGCGCACGTTCTCCCATGCCGCCATCATGGCCGCGATGTCGTCCGGGTCGCTAGCCACTTGTCCCTGGAGCTGGTTGTCGAGGTAGCCGGCGACCCGATGGTCGTGGCTGTGCGCGATCACGAACGGCCCGTTGAGGCCGGCGTACGCGCCGACCGCGCTGGGCACCACGTGCACCCGGATGTGTGGCTCCGCGCAGGCGGCGACCACGGCCAGCAGCTGCTCGCGCATGGTCGCCCGGCCGCCCACCGGCCGGCGGAGGATCGCCTCGTCGATGACGGCCGTGAACTGGGGCGGGTCGTCCCGCTTCAGCACGCCCTGCCGGTTGAGCCGCACGCTGAGGTGCCGCTCGATCTCGCTCGGCGGGATCAGGCCCGCGCCGCCGAGGACCGCGCGGGCGTACGCCTCGGTCTGAAGCAGCCCCGGCAGGACCGTCGATTCGAACCAGCGCAGCGACACCGCCTCGCGCTCGATCTCCTGCCACGGACGAAACCAGATGGGGTCACGACGTCTTGAAGTGTCCGGCCAGATGTCCGACACGTCCTTGTGGAGGGCTTCCGCTGCCGCGAACCGATGCCGAGGATGCGGGATGCGGCCCTCGGTCAGCCAACGCGCCACGGTCTTCGGGTCGACGCCGACGGTCTCGGCGAGGGATTCGGTGGTGTGCCCGGTGTCGTTGAGCGCCACCCGCAGCGCGTCGTTCATGGCTCCTCCATCGGATGTCTCGAATATCTGAGAACCATATAGTTACGGGGTGTACTTGTCCGATTACGCGCCCGAGAGTGGTCCACAGAAGACGGCGTGGCCGGTGGAGGCGCGAGAGCCCGGCGGTCGGCGTCAGTCAGAGGGTCGCCCCGGCGGGGAGGGCGGGGCGACCCTCTTCCACCGCCAAGGAGGCTCGACCATGCCCCGCCGCCACCGGGACCACCTACCGACCCGACCCACCTGGCGCTGCGCGGCGTGCGGCATCGCCTGGCCCTGCTCGGCGGCGAAGCTGCGGCTGCTCGGCGAGTACCGGAACGACCGGCTGGCGCTGACCGTCTACCTCGCGACGCTCCAGGCCGAGGCCGGTGAACAACTCCGGGACATGGAACCGGCCCGGCTCACCGAACGCTTCCTTTCCTGGACCCGCGCCCGGGGGTGAGCCCGGCCGGGATGGCGTTCGCGGCGACGAGCGCGGGCGCCGGTCACCCGCTCGTCAGGGTCGCCAGATGGCGACGCCTACGTCCCGGCGCCGCTCGGCGAACCGCCCGTCCCGCGCCGCCGCCGTCAACAGCTCGCGCAGGTCCGCCTCGAAGGCGGCGAGCCGGTCGGCGAACAGGTGCGGTGCCGAACTGGACAGCGAGAAGACCGCCGAGGCAATCTCGTCCACCGAGCGTTCCACGACCATCCCCTGCTCGACGGTGATGCGGGTGGGGCCCGCGAAGCCCGCCGCGAGCATGATCTCCCCCTCGCCTCCGGGGGTGCCGGAGGGCAGTGCTCCCTGGCCGGCCCGGCGGACCGGCCCCAGGTAGCGCGCGACCAGCTCGTCGATCTGCGGCCAGGGAGGTCGGGGACGGGACAGCAGGTCATCCCCGGTCACGCCCTGATGGGTGTTGGCGCTGACGTGAACCCAGGCCCCGTCGGGCGTGAGCATGTCGCGGACCCGCCGGGCCACCAACGGTCGGTCCATCCAGTGGAACGACTGGGCGAACGTGGCCACCCGGAACGTACCCAGGTCGGCCGGCAGAGCTTCGGCGCGCAGGTGCCGCCACTCGACGATGGTGGTCTGCGACTCGGCGGCTGTGCGCTGCGCCTCGGCGAGCATGCCCCGGTCGGGGTCGACCCCCACCGCCGCCTCGAACAGCGGCGCCAGCAGCAGCGTCAACGACCCGGGGCCACAACCGACGTCCAGGAGGCGGCCGGTGCCGTCCAGGTCGAGCGCCGTACGGATGGCGTCGGCGAGTTCGGGCGGATAGGGCAGCCGGCCCACGCTGTAGTGGTGCGCGCTGCCGGCGTACAACGTCTCGTCCCACTCCCACGCGGTCTCGGCCATGGCGTCGATGACACCACAGCAAAAACGCCCAGCCGACCGGTTATCGGTCTGCTGGGCGTTGCTGCTGCTCAGGCGAGCGGAGGATACGAGATTCGAACTCGTGAGGGTGTAAACCCAACACGCTTTCCAAGCGTGCGCCCTAGGCCTCTAGGCGAATCCTCCGCGAGCCAGGATACAGGCCCCCGTCGGTCGGGCCACCCCACCACCCCCTGAAGATCGACGGGCCGTCGGGTAGGGTTGGCGGCACCTCCCGTGCGGCGGTATCTCGTGAACCTCCCCAGGGCCGGAAGGCAGCAAGGATAAGCGAGCTCTGCCGGGTGCACGGGAGGCCTTTTTGTCTCCGGGGCCTTGATCCACTCCAGGTCGCCGATGTGGGGCTGTTCTGGGCCGTGGATACCGCCACGTCGCCGAGATGGAGTCGATCAAGCGCGGCAACCCGGGGTAACCCAAGCTGCCCGGCGGGGTGGGTGGTCACCCGCGCCCGACCGGCGCAGAATGGCTCGGTCGAGAGGAGGCGGGACGAGTGACGCTGGCGCTCTACCGCAAGTACCGGCCACGTACCTTCGCCGAGGTCATCGGGCAGGAGCACGTCACCGAGCCGTTGTCGCAGGCGCTGCGCAGCGGCCGGCTCAACCACGCCTACCTCTTCTCCGGCCCCCGTGGCTGCGGCAAGACCACCAGCGCCCGGATCATGGCCCGCTCGCTCAACTGCGAGCAGGGCCCCACCCCCGAGCCGTGCGGCAAGTGTGAGTCGTGCCGCTCGCTGGCCATCGACGGCACCGGGTCGATCGACGTGATCGAGATCGACGCGGCCAGCCACGGCGGTGTCGACGACGCCCGCGAGCTGCGCGAGCGCGCGTTCTTCGCGCCCGCCAGCAGCCGCTTCAAGATCTACGTGATCGACGAGGCGCACATGGTCTCGACCCAGGGCTTCAACGCCCTGCTCAAGCTCGTCGAGGAGCCCCCGGAGTACGTCAAGTTCATCTTCGCCACCACCGAGCCGGAGAAGGTCCTCGGCACGATCCGGTCGCGGACCCACCACTACCCGTTCCGGCTGATCCCGCCGAAGGTGGTCCGCCCGTACCTGGAGCAACTCACCCAGGCCGAGGGCGTCGCCGTCGAGCCGGCGGTCTTCCCGCTGGTGGTTCGCGCCGGTGGCGGCAGCATGCGGGACAGCCTCTCCGTGCTCGACCAGCTCATCGCCGGCGCCGGCCCGGAGGGCGTCAGCTACGCCCGCGCCGCCGCGCTGCTCGGGGTCACCGACGCCGCGCTGATCGACGAGATGTGCGACGCGCTGGCCGCCGGTGACGGCGCCGCCGCGTACGCCACCGTCGACCGGGTCGCCGAGGCCGGGCACGACCCGCGCCGGTTCGCCTCCGACCTGCTGGAACGGCTGCGCGACCTGATCGTGCTCCAGCAGGTGCCGGACGCCGCCGCAAAGGGCCTCATCGACGGCCCCGCCGACCAGATCGAGCGGATGGCCGCCCAGGCGTCCCAGCTCGGCCCGGCCACGCTCTCCCGCTGCGCCGACATCGTGCACGACGGCCTGGTGGAGATGCGCGGCACCACCGCGCCCCGTCTGCTGCTGGAGCTGATCTGCGCCCGGATGTTGCTGCCCGGCGTGGACGACTCCGCCGGCGGCCTCCTCCAGCGTCTCGAACGGATGGAACGCCGGCTCACCCTGGGCGGCACCGACGCCGCCGGCTCCGCGTCGGCAGCCCAGCAGGGGGTACGCCCACAGCACGCCCCTCCGGTCCCGGCTGCCGCCACCCCGGCACCCGCGAACGCCCCGACCTCAGCACCGCCGTGGGACGTCGACCCGACCGCGTCCCCGACCCCGGGCGCGCGGGCCGCAGACGCTGCTGGCTCGGGCGTGGTGGGTTCGGGTGCCGCGGGCTCGGGCGCTCGCGTTCCCGGCGTACCGGCTTCGCACGCGCCCTCGGGGGCCGACTCACCGATTCCGGCCTCACCCGGTGCGTCGGCCGTCGCCGCGTCGACCTCCGCTGACCCGGCCGCCGCACCCGTCTCGCCCGCCGGACCGGGCACCGGCTCGCCGGCCCCACGTCGCGTGCTGCCGCCGTCGGCCGTACTGCCCGACCCGGCGACACCCGTGCCGCCTCGCCCCGGTGCGCCGGCCGCCGCACTGGACGCGGTAGCCGTCCGCCGGGCCTGGCCCGACGTGGTCGGCAAGGTCAACCGGACCAACAAGCGGATCGCCGCCCTCATGCGCGACGCGGTTGTGCGGGAACTCGACGGCGACATGCTGGTGCTGACGGTGAAGTCCACCGTGCTGGCCAAGATGATGGCCGATCATGCGGCGGTGCTCACCGACGCGCTCTACGAGGAGTTGGGCGGACGCTGGCAGATCCGCTGCGAGGTGGCCGGCGAGCGGGGTGGCGTGTCACTGTCCGGCCCGCCACGCTCCCAGCCGGCCGCGCCGCCCCGCCCGACCCCGGCCGCGCAGCCGACCGCGCCGACCTCAACCGCGCCAACCGCTGCCCCGCAGCCCTCCGCGCCGACCTCAACCGCGCCAACCGCTGCCCCGCAGCCGACCGCGCCGACCTCAACCGCGCCAACCGCTGCCCCGCAGCCGTCCAGGTCGACCCCGACTGCGCCGACCGCGGTTGCCGCGCCGCCTGCTCCGGCGGATGTCCGACCTGCCCCCACGAACACATCGCCCAACGCGTCTCCGGCCTCGACGAACACAGCCGCCGCGGCGGGCTCGACGAACGCCCCGGCGGCTGCGACACCTGACGACGAGGACGACTGGCCGGAGGCTGCGCGCCCCGGTGGCAGTGCTCCCGCCGCCCAGGTGACGGATGACGACGACTGGCCGGAGGCCGCCCGACCGGGCGGTACCGCCGTGGACGACCGCGACTCTGCCTCCGCACCCGCGTCGACAAGCGTGAACGGTGCCGACGCGGCCCACACCAGATCGAACGGCGCGGCGAACGGTGCCGGCCCGGCGGCGAACGGCGGCGGCCCCGGCGGCTCCGGCGCGGTGACCGGTAAGCCGGACGCACGGGCGGCCAACCCGACGCCTGCGGTCCGGCAGCCGGCGACAGCCGGTGGCGCACCGGTGAGCAGCGCCATCGCCGCCGCCCGAGCGGCGGCGGCGGGGCGCGGCGCGCGTACCGCATCGGCGACCCGGCCCGTCGCGGACGCCGAATGGGCCGGCGAACCGCCTTACGACCCGGACTTCGACGGCCCGCAGCGCGGTAGGCGCCCGGGTGGCGGGGTGCCGGCGGCGGTACCGACCTATGAGGGGTTCGACCCGGGCGACGAACCGTTGGACGAGGTCATCGACGAGAAGACGGCCCGGGAGTCCAGCGAGGAGCAGGCGGTACGGCTGCTCCGGGAGACCTTCGGCGCCGAGAAGATCGACGAGGTGGACGCCCGCTGACGCCCTGCCCCGTCGATCATGAAGTGGTGTGGCTCTCGGCCGACACCGCAGCCTCCTTGGTGACGGGGCCGGGCGGGGTTTCGGCGAGCAGGGCACCCAGGCAGCAGGCCCACACGGGAAAGGGCAGCACCGCTACGCGTTCCATGCCGCCCACGCCGATCCCGAGGCCCTGCTGGGCGAAGAACAGCACGGTCCCCGCCAGCGCGGTCGACCCGGCGGCAAGGGTGAGCGCTCGCCACCGGCCGAGCACCGTGGTGTGCGGCGCGAAGCCGGCGAGGAGCAGCCCGACGTTGCCCACGCCCATGATCAGGAATGCGCCGAGGACGTGCAGGTTCTCGTCGACGTCCGCCGGGTAGCAGCCCACCAGGGCGTACCCGCCGGCCGCCAGCAGCAGCAGCGTCTGCGCGGAGCGCACCACCGCGCCGCGACCGAGTGACCGCCAGGTCAGCAGGAGCCCGGCGGCGAGCAGCACGGCGGTGGCCAGTATCGCGGCGTTCATCAACGGGTGCCAGGGAGAGCAGACGTACCGGGGCCGGGTGGTGTCCCAGATGCCGCAGTGGACGTTGCCGAGGTCGCTGATGTTGTGGCTGGCCCAGCTGTAGGCCGGCTCGCGCCAGCGCAGGCCGGCGACCAGGCTGGCGACGAGGAAGACCGGTGCGGCGATCACCCAGCACAGTGCGCCGACCCGGACCGTGGGGTTGAGGTTCATGCTGTCGAGCAGACCAGCGCGGTGGGTGCCGACGCACTACCCGCAGATGGCCGGTTCGGGGTGGTGCCAGCCCTACCTCGCGGGTCGTTCGGCCGGGCGGCTCGTCGGACACGTGCCCGTCGTCGCGTCGCTGGTGCGCGAGCAGTACGGCCGGTCGTGAACCGGGTCATCCCCGCTCCCCGTGGAGGAGCCGGCACGGCCCGGCGTGGGCGGACGCACCGGGCGGGGCGAGGTCGGTCCCAGCGGTTAGGCTGGTCGGCGGCCGAGCAGACGAGTGCGAGAAGGAGCCATCCGTGCGCCCAGGTGGACAGCCGAACATGCAGCAGATGCTGAAGCAGGCGCAGAAGATGCAGCAGCAGATCGCCGCCGCCCAGGCCGAGCTGGCCGAGGCCGAGCTGACCGGCACGGCCGGCGGAGGGCTGGTCACCGCGACCGTCTCCGGCTCAGGTGACCTGAAGGCCATCAAGATCGACCCGAAGGCCGTCGACCCGGACGACGTGGAGACGCTGGAGGACCTGGTGATCGCGGCCGTGCACAACGCCGCCGAGGCCGCGCGCGAGTTGACCGAGCGCAAGATGGGTCCGGTCGCCGGCGGCATGGGCGGCCTCGGCCTGCCCGGTTTCTGAGCCGGCAGATGTACGAAGGCGCCATCCAGGATCTGATCGACGAGCTGGGACGACTGCCGGGCGTGGGCCCGAAGAGCGCCCAGCGGATCGCGTTCCACGTCCTGTCGGCCGACCCGGCCGACGTCAACCGGCTGGCCGGCGCGCTGCGCAAGGTCAAGGAACTGGTGCGCTTCTGCACGACCTGTTACAACGTGGCCGAGTCCGAGCAGTGCCGGATCTGCCGCGATCCGCGCCGCACCGACGAGGTGCTGTGCGTGGTGGAGGAGCCCAAGGACGTGGTGGCCATCGAGCGGACCGGTGAGTTCCGCGGTCGCTACCACGTGCTCGGCGGCGCGATCAATCCGCTGGAGGGGATCGGTCCGGACAACCTGCGCATCCGGGAGCTGATGACCCGGTTGAGCGGCGGGGCGGTCCGGGAGTTGATCCTGGCCACCGACCCCAACACCGAGGGTGAGGCGACCGCCACCTATCTGGCGCTGATGGTGAAGCCGATGGGGATCGCGGTGACCCGGCTGGCCAGTGGGCTGCCCGTCGGCGGTGACCTGGAGTACGCCGACGAGATCACCCTGGGCCGGGCCTTCGAGGGCCGCCGAGCCGTCTGACCCCCCACAGATTGTCGGCGGTGGGCTACAACTGAGTGGGTCCGCGCGACGAGCGCGGACCCACCGGCGTACCCGGGGGAGGTGGCGTGTGGCGACGCGGCGGCCGGAACAACGGTCCTGGGCCCCGGCGGTGCTGGTGGTCGTGCTGGCCCTGGTGATCGCGGGCGTCCTCGTGGCGATCGAGGCGGGGAGCCGGCGACTGGCCGCGGACACCCGCGCCAAGGAGGCCGGGGCCGAAGCCGCCGTGACCCGTGACGCCCAAGCGTACGGCGCCGCGGTCGTCGCCGCCGGGGACCCGGCGCCGACCGACGAACGGTTGGCGGCGGTCGCGGAGGGTGCCCGGGTCGAGGTTCGGGAGGTTCGCCGGGCGCCCGACCTGGTGGTGGTCGTGTACGGTTCCGCCCCTGTCGGCACGTTGTTCGGAGCGGGCAACGTGACTGTCTGCCACCGCGTGACCTTCCACGACCTGGGCGCGGCCACGGCGGGTTCGGCCGTCGAGCGGTTGGCCGACTGCCCACCGCCCGTGGCCTGGCCGTCGCCCTCCTGACGCGCCCCGAGGACGTCGACAACCGGCGTCGACGGCTGGTGTCGTGGCGTCGGAATTATGTGTCGCTCTATGTATTCGCCGTGGCGTCGACTGTCAGACGTCCGCGCAAGGTGTCGGCTTGGTAGCGATTGCCGGACGGCCGTTCCGCTTCCGGTGTTACATGTCATAGCCTCCCGCACACGGACCGAGCCACAGCTCGGCGTGGTCATGCGCATGACAGAGGTGAGAGATGCAGGCGAGAAGGCTTAAAACGGCCGTGGCCATCGCGGCCGTTGCCGCTCTGGCGGTCGGCGCGGCCGGCTGCGCGAAGAGCGAGCGCGACGGCGACAGTGGCGAGGCCAAGACTGGCGGCACCTTCATCTTCGCGGGTGCCGGTGACCCGAAGAACTTCGATCCGATCTTCAACGATGACGGTGAGTCGTTCCGGCCGGTCCGGCAGATGTTCGACACCCTGGTGAGCCACAAGCCGGGCACCGCCGACCTTCAGGGCGGCCTGGCCGAGAGCTGGGAGCACGACCCCGAGGGCAAGGTCTGGACGTTCAAGCTCCGTCAGGGTGTGAAGTTCCACGACGGCACCCCGTTCAACGCCGCCGCGGTCTGCTTCAACTTCGACCGCTGGTACAACATGAAGGGCGCTGCCGCCCAGTCCCAAATGATCTACTACATGGACACCTTCGGCGGGTTCGCCAAGAACGAGGCCGAGGGCGCCGGCGAGTCGATCTACAACAAGTGCGAGGCCAAGGACGACGGAACCGCCGTCCTGACCCTGAACAAGTACAAGGGCGCGTTCCCCGGTGCCTTCGCGCTGACCTCGCTGTCGATCGCGAGCCCCGAGGCGCTCAAGAAGTACGACGCCAACACGGTCACGCAGAACGGCGACTCGTTCTCGTACAGCGCGTTCGCCAACGAGCACCCGGTCGGCACCGGTCCGTTCACCTTCGGCGGCTGGGACAAGGCCAAGAACGAGATCACCCTGAACCGCAACCCGGACTACTTTGGCGAGAAGGCCAAGGTGGACAAGATGATCATCAAGGTCATCAAGGACGAGAGCACCCGTAAGCAGGAGCTCCGCGCCGGCACCGTCCAGGGCATCGACTTCCCGGCCCCGGCCGACGGCAAGGCGCTCGAGGCTGAGGGCTTCCAGGTCATCAACCGCCCGGCGTTCAACATCCTCTACCTGGGGATCAACCAGAAGAACCCGAAGCTCAAGGACCTGCGGGTGCGCCAGGCGCTCGCCTACGCCCTCAACCGCCAGCAGCTGGTGCAGACCAAGGGCCCGATCGGCGCCAAGGTCGCCGACGAGTTCATGCCGGACACCGTGCTCGGCTACGCCCCGGACGTGCAGAAGTACGAGTACAACCCGGACAAGGCCAAGCAGCTGCTCAAGGAGGCCGGCGCCGAGGGTCTGACGCTGAACTTCTACTACCCGCCGGACGTCACCCGGCCGTACATGCCGAACCCGCAGGAGATCTTCACCGTCCTCGCCAACGACCTGCAGGCCGTGGGCATCAAGGTCAACGGTGTGCCTCGCCCGTGGAACGGTGGCTTCAAGGACGACGTGCAGCAGTTCGGCAAGCACGACCTGCACATCCTCGGCTGGACCGGTGACTACAACGACCCGGGCAACTTCGTCGGCACGTTCTTCGGCCGGGGCAAGGCCGAGTTCGGCGACCAGTCGATGAACGAGATGTTCGACGCCATCACCAAGGCTGACGGCACCGTGGACGAGGCCGGCAAGAAGGCGGCCTGGGAGCAGGTCAACCGGGACATCGCCGCCAAGTGGCTGCCGGCCGTTCCGGTCTGGCACGCGCCGCCGGCGATCGTCGTCACCAAGGATGTCAAGGGCCTGGCGGCCAGCCCGCTGACCGACGAGCGATTCAACACGGTCAGCATCAGCAAGTGACGTCCGTCGGCTGACGCCGTAGGCGTGAATCGGCCCGGTCCGGGGCTTTCTCCCGGCCCGGGCCGATTCCGCGATCATCGAGAGTCTGGTGTGAAGAGATGTTGCGAGTCATAGTCCGCCGCCTGCTGCAGTTGGTGGTGACCCTCATAGCGCTGTCGGCGCTGATCTTCATCTGGCTGCGGAACCTGCCCGGTGGCCCGGTCGAGGCGCTGCTCGGCGAACGGGCCACGCCCGAGCGCCGCGCCCTGCTGACCAAGGCGCTCGGCTACGACCAGCCGATCCTGGTGCAGTACGGCAAGTTCATGCAGCGGGTGGTCACCGGCGACTTCGGCAACTCGATCCGGACCGGCGACCCGGTCACCGAGGTCATCAGCCGGGCCTTCCCGGCCACCATCGAGCTGGCCCTCGCCGCGATGATCATCGCCGTTGGTCTCGGCATTCCGCTGGGATATCTCGCGGCGCGCTGGCGGGGACGCTGGCCGGACAACCTGACCATCGCCGGCACCCTGCTCGGCATCTCGATCCCGATCTTCTTCCTGGGCTACCTGCTCAAGGATGTCTTCACGCAGAACATCCACTGGTTCCCGCCGTCCGGGCGGCTCACCACCGGTCTGGACAACACGAACGTCACCGGATTCTTCGTGCTCGACGGCCTGCTCACCCGCGAGTTCGACGCCAGCGCCGACGCGTTGTGGCACCTGATCCTGCCGGCGATCACCCTCGCCACCATCCCGCTGGCGGTGATCGTGCGCATCACCCGGGCCAGCGTGCTGGACGTCCTCAACGAGGACTACGTACGCACCGCCGAGGCGAAGGGCCTGCGGCACCGCACCATCCGCGGCCGGCACATCCTGCGCAACGCGCTGCTGCCGGTGGTCACCACCATCGGTCTGCAGACCGGCGCGCTCCTCTCCGGCGCGGTGCTCACCGAGAAGGTCTACAACTGGGGCGGTATCGGCACGCTGATCACCGACTCGATCAGCGGCGGCCGGGACTACCCGGTGCTCCAGGCGATCATCCTGCTGGCCGCGCTGGTCTTCGTAGTGGTCAACCTGCTGGTCGATCTCTCCTACGCCTTCATCGACCCGAGGGTGCGTGTGCGATGAGTGACCCCATCACCCAGGCCGGAGCGCCGACGCCCCGCAGCGGGGACGACAAGCCCCGCCCCGGCATGAGCGAGCGCAGCATCGGCGTGCTCGGCGACCGCAAGAAGGCGCGGCTGGACGAGTTGGCCCGCGCGAGCGCGTCCGACCGGGGCGGGATCAGCCTCGTCCGGGACGCCGTACGCCGGCTGCGGCGCAACCCGGTGGCCATCGTCGGCGCCACCATCGTGGGACTGTTCGTCCTGGTGGCGATCTTCGCTCCGCTGATCGCACCGCACTCTCCGGTGCAGCGCTTCGACGAGCTGACCAAGGGCCTCACCGTCGACACCATCCCGGGGGCCAGCAGCGAGTTCCCGTTCGGCTCCGATCCGCTCGGTCGGGACTTCCTGTCCCGCATGATCTACGGCGCCCGGCAGACGCTCTTCGTGGGCGTACTCGCCACCCTCATCGGTCTCGCGCTCGGGGTGCTGATCGGCGCGATCGCCGGTGCCTTCGGCGGCTGGGTCGACGTGGTGCTGATGCGCCTCACCGACGTGATGCTGGCCCTGCCGAGCCTGCTGCTCGCGATCACCCTGGTCGCGATGGCCAGCCGGTCGAGCCAGTGGACGGTCATCTTCGCGGTGGCCATCGTGAGCGTGCCGATCTTCGCCCGGCTGCTGCGCGGCTCGATGCTGGCCCAGCGGGAGAGCGACCACGTGCTCGCGGCCCGCGCGCTCGGCGTCAAGGAGCGCAACATCGTGCTCCGGCACATGCTGCCCAACTCGCTGACCGCGGTGATCGTGCAGGCCACCCTGACCTTCGCGGTGGCCATCCTGGACGCCGCGGCGCTCTCCTTCCTGGGCCTCGGTGACCCGGACATCAACCGGGCCGAGTGGGGCCTGATGCTCGGTGTGGACGGTCAGCGCTACTTCGAGGTCCGCCCGGAGTTGGCGTACTACCCGGCGCTCGCGATCATCGTGGTCGCGCTCGGCTTCACCCTGCTCGGTGAGGCGATGCGCGAGGCGATCGACCCGAAGAACCGGCGGTGACCACGGTGCGCGCGATCAGCACGGCCGGCGTGAGCCGGCGAGAGGAAGTGACCCGATGAGCCTGCTCGACGTCCGTGACCTGAGCGTCGTGTTCCAGCGGCGGGGCGAGCGGCCCTTCACCGCCGTCGACAAGGTCAGCTTCACCGTGGAGCCGGGGCAGACCGTCGGCCTGGTCGGCGAGTCCGGCTGCGGCAAGAGCGTGACCAGCCTGGCCATCATGGGCCTGCTGCCCAAGCGGGGCAACAAGGTCAGCGGCGAGGTGCTCTTCGAGGGCACCGACCTGCTGAAGCTGCGCCCCGACGACATGCGGGACCGGCGCGGCCGGGAGATCAGCATGATCTTCCAGGACCCGCTGTCGTCACTGAACCCGGTCATCCCGATCGGTCTGCAGGTGGCCGAGGTGCTGGAACGCCACCAGGGCCGGGACCGCAAGCAGGCGCTGCGGGAGGCACGGGACCTGCTCGACGCCGTCGGGATCCCCGACCCGCAACGGAGACTCAGCGAGTACCCGCACCAGATCTCCGGCGGAATGCGCCAGCGCGCGCTGATCGCCATCGCCCTGGCCTGCAAGCCTCGACTGCTGATCGCCGACGAGCCGACCACCGCTCTCGACGTGACCATCCAGGCGCAGATCCTCACCCTGCTCAAGCAGTTGGTCGACGACACCGGCACCGCGCTCGTGATGATCACGCACGACCTGGGCGTGGTGGCCGGGCTCTGTGACACCGTCAACGTGCTCTACGGCGGCAAGGTCGTGGAGCGGGCCCGGCGGCACGAGCTGTTCGCGCACGCCCGGCACCCGTACACCCACGGGTTGCTCAACTCGGTGCCGCGGCTGGACTCACCGCGCGGTGAGCGGCTGCACGCCATCCGCGGGTCGGTCTCCGACAACATCCCGTGGACCGAGGGGTGCGCGTTCGCCCCGCGTTGCGACAACGTCGTGGACGCCTGCCTGGAGGGGCCTCCGCCGCTCGAACCCACCGCCACCGGCGGCGACCTGCGCTGCAACAACCCCGTCTCCGAGGAGGTGGCGGCCCGATGACCGAAGAGACCACCCCGCTGATCGAGCTGCGCGACGTCAAGGTCCACTTTCCGATCAAGAGCGGTCTGCTCTTCGACCGGACCGTCGGCTACGTCTACGCCGTCGACGGCGTGTCGCTGAGCATCCGCAAGGGCGAGACGTACGGCCTGGTCGGCGAGTCGGGCTGCGGCAAGTCGACGCTGGGCCGTGGCCTGCTGCGGCTCGTCGAGCCCACCGACGGCGAGATCGTCTTCGACGGCACCGACGTCCGGGCCCTCAAGGGCGAGGCGATGCGGCACGCCCGTCGCCGCATGCAGATGATCTTCCAGGATCCGCTCTCCAGCCTCGACCCTCGACAGTCGGTGGAGTCGCTGCTCGTGGAGGGACTGAAGGCGCACGGGCTGGCCGGCGACAAGGCCGAGACGAACCGGCGGTTGCGCGAGACGCTGGAGGCGGTGGGCCTGCCCGCGTCGGCACTCAGCAAGTACCCGCACGAGTTCTCCGGTGGCCAGCGCCAGCGGATCGGCATCGCCCGGGCCCTGGTGCTCAACCCGGACCTGATCGTCGCCGACGAGCCGGTCTCCGCACTGGACGTGTCGATCCAGGCGCAGGTGCTCAACCTGCTCGAGGATCTGCAGAACGAGCGGGGTCTGACGTACCTGATCATCGCGCACGACCTGGCGGTGGTCCGGCACATCGCCGACACGGTGGGCGTCATGTACCTGGGTGGTCTGGTGGAGGAGGCGTCCAGCGACGACCTCTACCGCGAGCCGATGCACCCGTACACCCGGGCGCTGATGTCCGCGGTGCCGGTGCCCGACCCGGTCGTCGAGGACCGTCGGGAGCGCATCCTGCTCGCCGGCGACCTGCCCTCGCCCACCAACCCGCCGTCGGGCTGCCGGTTCCACACCCGGTGCCCGTGGGCGCAGCCGACCCGCTGCGCCAGCGATCGACCGGAACTGCGCGACGTGGTCGGCGGCCACCGGGTGGCCTGCCACTTCGCCGAGGACATCGCCGCCGGCCGGATCCGGCCGCACGAGGTCGAGGTGGAGCTGGTCCGCCCGGCCGAGGGCACCGGCCCGCTCGACCCGCCGGGTGAGTTGATCCCGACGCCGTGACGACACAGTGAGTTGATCCGGACGCCGTGACGACACCGGGGGTCGTCCTGTCACAGGACGGCCCCCGGTGCCACGGGTCGACGGTGCCCGGGCGTGGCGTCAGCCCTCCGGGCGGTGCAGCAGGGCCACCGCCACGGCGTGCACCGCGTCCAGCCCCGCCGGGTCGGCGAGCGGCACCGAGCCGCCGGTCACCGCGTACCACTCGTCCGCGTCCTTGTACTGCACCCGCAGCGTGACCTTGCCGTCGGCGTACTCGGTGCGCAGGGTCAGCTCGCCGGTGACCACCCCGACCTCGTCGGTCATCACCCCGCCCGGTCCGGGCATGATGTCGGCCGTGCGGCTCTGCGCGCCACCGGCGCCGTCGGAGTCCGCGACCATGCCGGCCCCCGGCACGGCGGCCGGGGCTTCGGCGCTGCCATCCGCGGTCATGCCCGCCGCGGCCGGGCCTGTGTCACCCTTCGCCTCGCCGTCTGTCGCGGCTCCCTCGCTCATCAGCAACCCTCCAGCATGTCGGTCAGGGCGGCCTTCTCGGCACTGGTCACCGTCAGCCGCCAGTGGTGCTTGACCGTCACCCAGTCTTTGGCGTACTGGCACCAGTACGACCGGTTCGCCGGTTTCCACTGGGACGGGTCCTGGTCACCCTTTGCCCGATTGGAGGACGCGGAAACCGCGAGGAGCTGCGGCCGGGTGGTGTCGTTGGCGAAGTCGCCGCGCTTCGCGTCGTCCCACTCGTCGGCGCCCGAGCGCCACGCGTTGGCCAACGGCACCATGTGGTCGATGTCCACGTTGGAGGGATCGGTGGCGCTGCGACCGTCGTACACGCTCTCCCAGCGACCGCCGACGACATTGCAACCGGACAGCTTCACGTCCTTGCCGTCGCGTTGCAGGATGCTGTCCCGCACGTCGCAGTTCTTGCCGGTGTTCCGCCAGTGCGGGAAGCGGTTCCGGCTGTAGCCCTTCATCGAGCCGGCCTCGGCGACGGTCAGCTGGCCCAACTGCTGCACGGCGTTGCCGCCGTCCGTCGGTGGTGGCGGCGTATCGGCCTCGTCCGGAGGGACGCAACCGGCTACGCCGAGCGCCAGCGCCGCGACGAGCGCGGTCACCGCCGCGCGCTGTCCTGATCTGGTACGCACAGACGACACCTCTCCAGCTTGCGGGCTCCCGGCGATTGCGCACAGTACCCGGGCATGGTTTCGGCGTTTCGTGGCGTCTCCCACATCCTGCAAGGCAGATTGGTGAGATGACCACAGCCGTACCGTCGCCCGCTCTGCGGATGGGCACCGCCGCCGGCCGGGGGACGCTGCTCGCCGCGGTGCTCGCCTCCGGCATGGTCTTCCTCGACAGCACCGTCGTCAACGTCGCGCTGCCGAAACTCGGTCAGGATCTCGGGGCCAATGTGGCCGATCTCCAGTGGACCGTGAACGGGTACCTGCTGATGCTGGCGGCGTTCGTGCTGCTCGGCGGGGCGCTCGGGGACCGCTTCGGCCGGCGGCGGGTCTTCCTGATCGGGGTGGTGTGGTTCACTCTGGCCTCGGTGCTGTGCGGGCTGTCCCAGGGCACCGGCGCTCTGATCGGGGCCCGGTTCCTCCAGGGCGCTGGCGGGGCGCTGCTCACCCCCGGCTCCCTGTCGGTGCTCCAGGCCAGCTTCCACCCGGACGACCGGGGTAAGGCGATCGGCGCCTGGGCCGGGCTGTCCGGTGTGTCCACCGCGCTGGGCCCGTTCCTCGGTGGCTGGCTGATCGACGCGCTGTCGTGGCGGTGGATCTTCTTCCTGAACCTGCCGATCGCCGTGCTGGTGGTGCTGGCCACCGCCCGCTGGGTGCCGGAGAGCCGGGACGAGAACGCCTCCCGGACGCAGGGGCCGGGCCGGACGCGACGCCGGTTCGACGTGGCCGGGGCGCTGCTCGGCGCGTTCGCGCTCGCCGGCGTCACGTACGCCCTGATCGACGCGCCCGCGCGGGGCTTCACCTCGGCGTCGGTGCTGATCGCCGCGCTGGTCGGGGTGGTGGCCGCGGTGACCTTCGTGCTGCTGGAACGGCGGCGCGGCGACACGGCGATGCTGCCCACCGGGCTGTTCACCAGCCGGCTCTTCTCCGTCCTGAACATCTTCACCGTGGTGGTCTACGCGGCGCTGGGCGGGTTCACCTTCTTCTTCGCCGTCTACCTGCAGAACGTCGTCGAGTGGTCGGCCCTTCGCACCGGGATCGCGCTGCTGCCGATGACGGTGCTGCTGCTCATCGGGTCGGCCCGGGCGGGCGCGCTGTCGGCGCGGATCGGCCCCCGGCTGCCGCTGGCCGTCGGACCGGTGATCGCCGCCGCCGGTCTGCTGCTGCTGCGTGGCGTCAGCCCCGGCGCGTCGTACTGGACCGACGTGCTGCCCGGGGTGCTGCTCTTCGGCCTCGGGCTGACCCTGGTGGTGGCGCCGCTGACCGCGTCGGTGCTCGCGGCGGTCGAGGACCGTTTCTCCGGAGTGGCCAGCGGCTTCAACAACGCCGCGTCCCGCGCCGGCGGTCTGCTCGCGGTGGCCGCGCTGCCGCTGCTGGTCGGCCTCTCCGGCGGCGGGTACGAGCAGAAGACCGAGCTGACGCACGCGTTCCGGGGCGCGATGGTCTGGTGCGCCGGCCTGCTGCTGGCCGGCGCGGTGCTGGCCCTCGTCCTGGTCCACCGACCGCCCCGCGCGGCTCCACCGTCGCAGCCCTGCCACTCGCTGCCCGCCTCCACACCCCCGAAGTAAGGAAGGGCCCCTTATTAACGCCAGGCGTTAATAAGGGGCCCTTCCTTACAGTTCGGGGTCCGGAGGGTGCGATCAGGCGCGGGCGCGGTTGACGGCGCTGGTGACCGCCTTGATCGACGCGGTGACGATGTTGGCGTCGGTGCCGACACCCCAGACCGTCCGACCGTCCACCTCGCACTCCACATAGGCGGCGGCCTGCGCGTCTCCACCGGAGGACAGCGCGTGCTCGTGGTAGTCGAGCACCCGGACGCCCACCCCGACCGAACCGAGCGCGTTGACGTACGCGTCGATCGGGCCGTTGCCGACCGCGGCGAGGGACCGCTGCTCGCCGCCCACGCCGACCTGTGCCTCGATCTCGACCTTGCCGTCGGTGGTGCCGATCGTGTAGCCGCCGAACCGGATCGCCGGGTCGGGCTGGTGGTCGAGCAGGTAGTGCGTCGCGAAGATCTCCCACATGGCGCGCGGGTCGACCTCGCCGCCGTCGTGGTCGGTGACCTGCTGCACGACCCCGGAGAACTCGATCTGGAGGCGGCGGGGCAGGTCCAGTTGGTGCTCGCTCTTCATGATGTACGCGACGCCGCCCTTGCCGGACTGCGAGTTGACCCGGATGACGGCCTCGTAGGTGCGGCCCAGGTCCTTCGGGTCGATCGGCAGGTATGGCACGGCCCAGGTGTGCTCGTCCATCGGCACGCCGGCCGCCTTCGCGTCGGCGGCGAGCGCGTCGAAGCCCTTCTTGATGGCGTCCTGGTGGGAGCCGGAGAAGGCGGTGTAGACGAGGTCGCCCGCGTACGGGTGGCGCTCGTGCACCGGGAGCTGGTTGCAGTACTCGACGGCCCGCCGGATCTCGTCGATGTTCGAGAAGTCGATCATCGGGTCGATGCCCTGGGAGAAGAGGTTGAGCCCCAGCGTCACCAGGTCGACATTGCCGGTGCGCTCGCCGTTGCCGAACAGGCAGCCCTCGATGCGGTCCGCGCCGGCCAGCAGGCCCAGCTCGGCGGCGGCCACCCCGGTGCCCCGGTCGTTGTGCGGGTGCAGGCTCAGCACCACGCTGTCGCGGCGCGGCAGGTGCCGGTGCATCCACTCGATCGAGTCCGCGTACACGTTGGGCGTGGCCATCTCGACGGTGGCCGGCAGGTTGATGATCAGCGGCCGGTCGGGCGTCGGGTCGATCACGTCGATCACCCGGGAGCAGACCTGGAGCGCGTACTCCAGCTCGGTGCCCGTGTAGGACTCCGGTGAGTACTCGTAGAAGATCTCCGTGTCCGGGGTGTGGATCTCGGCGTACTTCTGGCACAGCCGCGCCCCGGTGGTGGCGATGTCGGCGATGCCGTCCTTGTCCAGGCCGAAGACCACCCGGCGCTGGAGGGTGGAGGTCGAGTTGTAGAAGTGCACGATCGCGCGCTTGGCGCCGCGCAGCGACTCGAACGTCCGGTCGATCAGGTGCTCCCGGCACTGGGTGAGCACCTGGATGGTGACGTCGTCCGGGATCATGTCCTGCTCGATGAGCTGCCGGACGAAGTCGAAGTCGGTCTGGCTGGCCGACGGGAAGCCGACCTCGATCTCCTTGTAGCCCATCTGGACCAGCAGCTGGAACATCCGCCGCTTGCGCTCGGGCGACATCGGGTCGATCAGCGCCTGGTTGCCGTCCCGGAGATCCACCGCGCACCAGCGCGGGGCGGCCTCGACGGTGCGGGTGGGCCAGGTGCGATCCGGCAGGTCGATCCGGAACTGTTCCCGGTAGGGCTGGTAGCGGTGGTACGGCATCCGGCTCGGGCGTTGCCGAGCGATCGGATCGGGTTCGGCGTCGGTGACAGGTTGAGCCATCTCAGAGTGCTCCCTGGAACATGTGGCGTCAGCAGATCGGAAGGTGTCGGCGAGCTGCCGGGCGACAGTGCGCGGCGGTGCCGAGAAGAAGTTCGGATGTGCTGGACGGCGCGATGCGACTCCGCGACGAGGTGCCGGCCGGTCAGGCCTCGTCGCGGCTGCTAAGGAGAAGAAACGCCCGCCACATGACCAGGTCACCCTACGTGATGAAACGGAGGGTGGGAAGGTCGGTCCGGACTATGGGACCGATGTCATCGTCGGCTCCGGGGCCTGGGAACCCAGCCTCGGCGTCCGTCCGGCCCAGGTCACCGCGGGCACGATCGCCACTCCGACCAGCACGAAGATCGCTGCCGTCGGTAACCAACCCCAGCCGCCGGTGGTCACCCCGAGCGCGGTCAACCCCGCCGGGGCGATCAGGTACTGCACCTGCTCGCCGAGCCGGAACGCCCCCACGTACGCGCCGCGCTGGCCATCCGGCGGGAGGGTGGCGATGAGCCCCCAGGCGCCCGCCGACTGGATCAGCTCGGCCAGGATCAGCAGCGTCGCGGCGGCCACCAGCACCACGACGGTGAGCGGGCCCCGGGTGACCCCGGAGACCGGCAGGACCAGACAGGACACGGCGATCAGCAGGCCCCCACGACGGGAGGCCCGCGCCGCGCCCGCCGCGGTGTCGGCGCCCCGGCTGACGCGTACCTGGAGCAGCACGATCAGGACCGTGTTGAGCAGCACCAGAGCGGCGATCACCGTCTTCGGGGCGTCGGTGTGAGTGAGGATCCAGAGCGGCATGACCGTCAGGTAGAGCACCCCGTGCGCGGTGAGCAGCCCGGAGAGCAGGGACACCGCCATGAACGGCCGGTCCCGCAGCACGGCGAGCCGACCCATCGGCTCTACCGGCCGGGCCACCTGCGGCAGCCGGGGCAGTCGCCGTACGAACAGGGCCGTCACCAGGATCACCGTCGCGATGAACCAGACCATTGCGCGGTACGCCTCGATCGTGTCCACGGCCAGCACCAGGCCGCTGATCACCGCGCCCAGCCCGAACCCGACGTTCAACGACGAACGCTGGTACGCCATGGCCGTGACCCGTTCGGCCGGGGGGAGCGCGTTGATCGAGTAGACCTGGCGGGCCACGCCTGTCGACGCGTACACCGCCGCCAGCGCCACCACCACGGCGAGGAAGCTCGCGAAGCCGCCCACGAACGGGTACGACGCGAAGAGCGCCGCGTCCAGCACCAGCCCGACCACCCAGACCCGCTGCGGCCCGAACCGGTCGGTGAGCCCGCCCAGCGGCACCGTGCCCAGCAGCGACACCCCCGCCGCGATGGACAGGCCCAACCCGACCTGGGCGGCGCTGAGCCCGAGCGCCCGGGTGAAGAAGACGGCGCTGCCGGCGTGGAACAGGCCGCTGCCGACGGCGTAGACCATGGCCTGCACGGCCAGCGCGCGGGTCAGCCCGGCCGGCGGTACGACGTTTGCCACGGCGGTGCGGATGGAGTCTCTGGCTCCCATGGCTGGGAAGTGAACCGGGCTCCCACGACAGCGGTCGAGCCTTTTAGGCTGGACCGAATCCTGCTCCCGGGGGGTGCGTGTGTCCGAGTTGCGGTTCAGCCTGGCCGACGTCGCGGGTGTGCGGCTCGCCGTGTCGCCGGTCAACGAGACGGTCATGAGCATGTGGGCCCTGGCCAGCCCGGTCCGCTACGCGGTGCACCTGCCCTGGATCGACCGGGCCCGGGTGACCCTGGGCCGCCCTGAGGTGGCCGCCCGGGTCCGACCGCTGACGCACCTGGTCGGGCGGGGTCGCTGGCTGCCCGACTTCCTCACCCCGGCGGCCCGGCCGAACGTGGAGATGGCCGAGCAGCTTGAGCAGATCGCCGCGACGCCGCCGAGCGTGGTGGTCCAGGATCTGCTGGCGACCACCCCGAGCCGGCCGCTCAATCCGTTCGGGCAGGCGCTGCTCACCGACCCCCGCGGGCTGCTGCCGCAGCTCGTCGATGCGGTGCGGGTCTGGTACGACGAGGCGATCGCCCCGGACTGGCCGCGGATGCGGGTGCTGCTCGACGCCGACGTGGCGTACCGGGCCGCCCAGCTCGCCGAGAACGGCGCCGGCCGGTTCTTTGAGCAACTCCACCCGAGCCTGCACTGGCACGGCGACCGGGTGATCAGCGACGACACGTTCGAGCGGGACTTCGACCTGCGCGGTCGTGGGCTGGCGCTGAACCCGACGGTGTTCACCCAGCGGAATGTGCTGTGGAACCTGTTGGAGGACTCGCTTCCGGCCGGCGCGTACCCGGTTCGTGCCGTCGGGACGCTCTGGGAGGCGACCGCGCCACCGGCCGGCGACCCGCTGGCACGGGTGATCGGCCCCGGCCGCGCCGCGCTGCTGCACCTGCTCGACACGGCTACCACCACCACCGACCTGGCCCGCCGCACCGGGATGTCCGCCGGAAACGTCTCGCAGCACCTGGCCGCGTTGCATGCCGCCGGCCTGGTCAGCCGGTCTCGGCAGGGTCGGCACGTCCGCTACCGCAACACCGACGCCGCGGGGGTTCTGCTGCGGGCCAGCGGGGTGCCTACCCCGGCCAGGTGATCAGGCGAGCAGCAGGTCGGCGACCGGCCGGCGGTGCCGCAGGCCGGTCTCCCGGGCGCGTAGCTCGGCCGGGAGGGCGAAGGGGTCTCCGAGCCGGCCGACGGCGGCCACCACCAGCGGTCGGACGCCGCCGGGCAGGTCGAGTTCGGTGGCGAGGCCGGCCCGGTCGAAGCGGACGAGCTGGCGGACGTGCAGGCCGAGCGCGGTGGCCTGCAGGGTCAGGTGGGCCATCGCCTGACCGAGGTCGTACGCGGCCCGCTCGGCGTCGCCACCTGTGTGCGCGCCGACCACGAGAGTGGCGGCGTGCCGGGCCCAGCCCTGGTCGTCGGCGGGAAGGTTGATCAGGATCCGTTTCCAGTTCTGGTCGTCCCGGTGGCCGAGGGCGAACCGCCAGGGCTGCCCGTTGTCCGCCGACGGCGCCCACCGCGCGGCCTCCAGCAGCGAGGCCGCCTCGTCCGAGGTCAGGGTGGCGCTCGGGTCGAAGGCCCGAGGGCTCCAGCGGAAGGCGAGCAGCGGGGTCAGGTCAGCCATGCCGAGAATCGTGCTGTATGGGTGATTCGCCGCTCAACGTGGGCTCGCAGGATGTGGGCAAAAGCACCCGTAACGGTATGAAGATCAGGGCGTTCCCGCGCTCTTGCTGAATGTCGGATCGGGCGTCGGAGGGGCCGCGGTGTCGAGGGGCTCCGCGTCCGCCACCACCGGCCCGGCGAGCTGCACGGTGGCGGGCGCCGGGCCGGGCGGGGCCGCCAACCGCAACGTGCCGGCCTCGGTTCGGACGCCGGTCGGCGTGCCGTCGGTGTCGTAGCAGTAGATGCCGACGTCCAACGGCGCGTTCAGCGAGGCGGAGGTGGAGTCGACCGAGTAGCAGGTCCCGGTCAGCCCCTTGGGCGTGGCGGCCACGGCCACCGCGAGCGGCGCGCGCCGGTCGGTCAGCACGTCCAGCCAGTCGGTGAGTGGATGCTGGACGCGGGGGTCCAGCCGGCGCGGGATGGCGTCGTCGCGTTCGCCGAGGCGTACGCAGCGGGCCGGCTCCGGGTGACCGGTCGAGGGCAGCGCGCACTGGAACAGCCCGTCGCCGGTGGCGGCCAGCGAGACGTCAGCGGTGCCACCCAGCGCCCCGCCCGGCACGTCGACCCGCCAACTGCCGTCGTTCGCGCTGGTGAACACGATGCTGCGGTCCGGTTGGCCGGTCCGGCTGAACACGTACCGCGCCACCAGGTGGCGATCCTGTGCGGCGGCGACCAGGGCGGCCAACTCGTCCCGGGTGCCGTCCACCTCGACCGGCCCGGGATCGGCCGGCGGCGGAGGCGGCGGAGGCCGCTCGCTGGTGCAGGAGAGCAGGACTGCCGGCAGGGCGAACACGAGCGGCCCGAGCACGCGGCCGGCCGAGCGGTGAAGGACGGGCACCGGCCCATTCTGGTGGGTGCGGGCCAGACACGGGCAGCGGCGGGCAGCCGTCCGCCCCGGCGTGTCGGGCGCGGACTTTCGGCGTACCGCCGGAACTCGCGGACCTGGCCACCCGCGTTGCCCGGACGGCCGCGCGGGCCGGATGGTGGGATCACCCGACCCGCCGCCGTAACCGGCCGGATACCCTCATGGGGTCTGACACGCGCCGCCGGCCCCGGTTCCGGCGGCGTCGGCACGCTCAGGGTCGCTGGGAGGGAGTGCACCGTCGTGGCACTCGTTGTGCAGAAGTACGGCGGGTCCTCCGTCGCCAACGCCGAGCGGATCAAGCGGGTGGCCGAGCGCATCGTCGCCGCCCGCAAGGCCGGCGACGACGTGGTGGTGGTGGTCTCCGCGATG
Organism: Micromonospora sp. NBC_00617; assembly: GCF_045161355.1. NCBI lineage: Bacteria > Bacillati > Actinomycetota > Actinomycetes > Micromonosporales > Micromonosporaceae > Micromonospora > Micromonospora sp. NBC_00617. The sequence continues at coordinate 6,133,238 of NZ_CP107751.1, forward strand.
GGTGACAGCACCGACGAGCTGCTCGACCTGGCCAACCAGGTCAGCCCGCTGCCGCCGGGCCGCGAGCTGGACATGCTGCTCACCGCCGGGGAGCGGATCTCCATGGCCCTGCTGGCCATGGCCATCCACAACCTGGGGTACGAGGCCCGCTCGTTCACCGGCTCGCAGGCCGGCGTGATCACCACCTCGGTGCACGGCCGCGCCCGGATCATCGACGTCACCCCGGGGCGGCTCAAGGGCGCGCTCGACGAGGGCGCTGTGGTGATCGTGGCCGGCTTCCAGGGCGTCTCGCAGGACACCAAGGACGTCACCACGCTCGGCCGGGGCGGTTCGGACACCACTGCCGTGGCGCTCGCCGCCGCGCTGCACGCCGACGTCTGCGAGATCTACACCGACGTGGACGGCATCTTCACCGCCGACCCGCGGATCGTGCCCAACGCCCGGCACATCAAGGACATCACCTACGAGGAGATGTTGGAGCTGGCCGCGTGCGGCGCGAAGGTGCTGCACCTTCGTAGCGTGGAGTACGCCCGTCGGGCGGGGTTGCCGATCCACGTCCGTTCGTCATACTCGACCAACACCGGCACGATGGTCACCGGATCGATGGAGGACCTTTCCGTGGAGCAGGCACTGATCACCGGGGTCGCGCACGACCGCAGCGAGGCCAAGATCACGATTGTCGGCGTGCCCGACGAGCCCGGTGCCGCCGCGCGGATCTTCGACACCGTCGCCGGCGCCGAGATCAACCTCGACATGATCGTGCAGAACGTCTCCACCGAGGGCACCGGCCGTACCGACATCTCGTTCACGCTGCCCAAGGCCGACGGCCCGACCGCGATGGCCGCCCTCAGTAAGATCCAGGAGCCGGTCAAGTTCAAGGGCCTGCTCTACGACGACCACGTCGGCAAGGTCTCCCTGATCGGCGCCGGCATGCGCTCACACCCCGGTGTGGCCGCCGGTTTCTTCGCCGCGCTCGGCGCCGCCGGGGTCAACATCGAGATGATCTCCACCTCCGAGATCCGCGTCTCCGTCGTCTGCCGGGACACCGACCTCGACGCCGCGGTCCGCGCCATCCACGACCAGTTCGAGCTGAGCGGCGACACCGAAGCCGTGGTCTACGCCGGGACGGGTAGGTAGCGCCGATGACGGCGCTGCCCACCCTCGCCGTGGTCGGAGCTACCGGTGCCGTCGGCACCGTGATGTGTGAGCTGCTCAGCGGGCGTCGCAACGTCTGGGGTGAGATCCGGCTCCTCGCCTCCGAGCGTTCGGTCGGCAGGCGGGTGCGCTGCCGGGGCGAGGACATCGTCGTCCAGGCGCTGACCCCGGAGGCGTTCGACGGGGTCGACGTGGCGATGTTCGACGTGCCCGACGAGGTCTCCGCCGAGTGGGCGCCCATCGCCGTCGCCCGTGGCGCGATCGCGGTGGACAACTCCGGCGCCTTCCGGATGGACCGGGACGTCCCACTGGTCGTTCCGGAGATCAATCCCGAGCAGGTCCGCAACCGGCCCCGGGGCATCATCGCGAACGCCAACTGCACCACCCTCGCGATGATCGTCGCGATCGCGCCCCTGCACCGCGAGTACGGCCTGCGAGAACTCGTGCTCGCCTCCTACCAGGCGGTCTCCGGTGCCGGTAAGGCCGGCGTGGACATCCTGCACGACCAGCTCACCAAGGTCGCCGGGGATCGGGCGCTCGGCTCGCGTACCGGCGACGTCCGCCAGGCGGTCGGCGACGATGTCGGCCCGTTCCCGGCGCCGCTGGCGCTCAACGTGGTGCCCTGGGCGGGCTCGCCGGCCGACGGCGGCTGGTCGTCGGAGGAGATGAAAATCCGCAACGAGTCGCGGAAGATCCTCGGCCTGCCCGACCTCAAGGTCAGCGCCACCTGCGTACGCGTGCCGGTGGTGACCGGCCACTCGGTGGCCGTGCACGCGGTCTTCGCCACCGAGGTCGACGCCGAGGGCGCCCGCGAGGCGCTGCGCAACGCCCCCGGCGTGATCCTGGTCGACGACCCCGTCGCCGGTGAGTTCCCGATGCCGATCGACGCGGTCGGCACCGACCCGAGCTGGGTCGGCCGTATCCGCCGCGCCCTGGACGACCCCCGCGCCCTCGACTTCTTCATCACCGGCGACAACCTCCGCAAAGGCGCGGCCCTCAACACCGCCCAGATCGCCGAACTCCTGGCCAAGGAACTCCGCACCGCCTGACCCCGGGCTGCGTATCGGCCGGAAGGTTCACGCCGCGGCCAGGTGGACTCCGTCTCGGCCCTGGCGCTTTACCGCGTAGAGGGCCTGGTCGGCTCTTCGTAGGGTGTGGTCGGGGGATTCGCCGGGGCGGGGCAGCGCGACGCCCACGCTGATCGTGCGACCGGTCCGGCGAGCCGCCTCGGTCAACCGCTCGGCGATCCGGACCGCCTCCTCCGGACGGCTCACCTCGATCACCGCCACGAACTCGTCGCCGCCGATCCGGTACAGCTCATCGCCGTGGCGCAACGCCCCCTCCAGCGCCCGCGCCAAGCCGACCAGCACCTGGTCGCCGGCCTGATGGCCGTACGTGTCGTTGACCGTCTTGAAGCCGTCCACGTCGATCGCCAGCAGAGCCGTACGCCCCGGGGTCGCCGCCGCGATCCGCTGCCCGAACGGGCCGGTGTGCCGCAGCCCCGTCAGCGGGTCCGAGCTGGCCTGCTCCCGCAGCCGGACGAGCGTACGCAGCCGGTCCAGGCTGGTCCACACCTGCCCGGCGAGCAACTCCATCAGGCTGACCGTGGTTGGGTCCGGCCGCAGCGCCCGTTCGTCGGCGACGAGCAGAGCCCCACCCGCGTCCGGCGGACCCACCGGAACGGCGATCAGCGTGTGGACCCCGGCCCGGGTCAGCGGCCGGTAGTCCTCGGTCGGCGGGTGCCCCGCCTCGCCCAGCGTGTAGCCGGCGCCGTACCGGTGCGCCCGGTCGATCATCCGGCCGAGGGCTTCCGGCCCCGCCTCGGCCAACTCCGCCCGGATGCGGGTCTCCAACTCGCACCCGGCCAGCGGCGGCGGCCCGAGCTGGGCACCCTCCGGGCCGCCGATCAGCAGCACCGCGGTGGGGAGGGTGGACACCTCCCGGGCGGCCGAGGCCGCCGCGCTGATCACGGCCTCCTCGGTCGGGGCGGCGGAGAGGGCGGCGGCGTGCCGGAGCAGCTTCTCGCTCCGGCTCTCTGACGGAGGGCCGCCCAGCGCGGCGATGCGCGCGCCGAGTCGGGCCGCCAGCCGCTGCGCGGTCTCCTGCCACGGCTCCAGGTCGACCGGCCCACTCCACTGCAGGTCCAGTACGCCGATCACCCGGCCCGCCGGGTCGCGCACCGGCACGCACAGCTCGGCGGTCACGTCCGGGCGTACCGGAAGGTAGTCGGGGTCGGCGGTGACGTCCGGGACCACCGCCGCGACGTCGGTGGCGTGCACCCGGCCGACGATCCCGGTGCGCGCCGGGACGGTCGCGAAGACCTGCCAGGCGCCGGTCGCCGCCACGCAGCGCAGCCGGTCGTGGGCCTCGAGCAGCACCGAGATCGTGGCCGGGGTGTGGCGCGACAGCGCGGCGACCGTCCGCCGACAGGCCTCCGGCGCGGTCGACGCCATCGACAGGCCGACGGTGACGTCACGGATGACTCGCTGATGATCCACTCGCACGTCGTTCCAGGTAGGGGAGGGGTTCTGCGCGATCAAGCGTACCCACGCGGACGGGGACCGCCCGAGCTTCGTACACATGTGCTATCCACAGGCTGTGGACGCAGCCTGTGGGAAGAAGCGGCGGGCGATAGCGTGGAACTCCCGTCGCCGAGGAGGCGAGCACTCATGCTCATCGCCCAGCTCAGTGATCCGCACGTGACCACCGGCCTGCTCGCCGCCGAGCCCGCCGCCGGGCTGCACCGGGCGCTCGGCCGGGTGCTGGCCCTACGCCCGCGACCCGACTGCGTGGTCATCACCGGCGACCTGGTCAACCACGGCCGACCCGACGAGTACGCCGCGCTGCGCGACCTGATCGGCCGATTCCCGCTGCCGGTGTACCTGGCCGCCGGCAACCACGACGACCGGGAGTCGCTGCTCGACGCGTTCGGCGGCACACCCTGGCTCGGCGGCGGATTCTCCGCCTACTACCACGTCGACCACGAGGCGGCGACGGTCGTCGTGCTCGACTCGCTCACCCCCGGCAGCGGCGGCGGCAACCTGGGCGAGGAGCAGCTCGGCTGGCTCGACGGCGTGCTCTCCGGTCGGCCCGACGTGCCCGCCACGATCTTCCTGCACCACCCGCCGGTCGCGGTCGGCATCCCGGCGGCGGACACCATCGGGCTCGCCGACGGGCCCGCGCTGGCCGAGGTGATCGGCCGGCACCGGCACGTCGTGCGGGTCGCCGCCGGGCACCTGCACCGCCCGGTCACCACGGGGTACGCGGGCACGGTGCTCACCGTGGCGCCCAGCACCTGGAAGCAGAGCACCCTCACGATGGCCACGGACGAGGTGATCGGCTGGGTCGCCGAGCCGACCGCCTTCCTGCTGCACCGCATCGAGCCCGGCGGCTGCGTGACCCACATCGTGCAGGTCAGCCACTCGGCCGGCCAGACCTGCGGCTTCTGATCGCACCGCCCATGCCCGGCACCGTCTGGTACGTCGCGTACGGCTCGAACATGCACGCCGCCCGGCTGGCCTGGTACGTCGTCGGCGGCTGCCCGCCCGGCGGCCGGCGGACGTACCCGGGTTGCCGCGACCCCCGCCCACCGAGCCGGTCGGCGCCGGTGTGGCTGCCGGGCGGGATCTACTTCGCCGGCGAGTCCGGCGCGTGGACCGGCGGGATGGCGTTCTACGACCCGCAGCTGCCGGGCGAGGCCGCCGCGCGGGCCTACCTGGTCACCATCGAGCAGTTCACCGACATCGCCGCCCAGGAGATGTACCGGCCGACGGGCGACACCGCCGACCTCGTCCCGGCGACGGGCGCGGCGGTCGACACCGCCGTCGCCGAGGGGCGGGCGACGCTCGGCCCGGGCCGCTACGAGACCCTGATCTGCCCCGGGCTGCGCGCCGGCGTTCCGATGCTCACCTTCACCGCCCCCGAGCCGGCGTCGGCCGTGCGGTGCCGGCCACCGGCACCGGCCTACCTGCGCATGATCGCCCGAGGGCTGCGCGAGTCACACGACTGGCCCGCCGAGCGGATCGCCGACTACCTGGCACAGCGCCCCGGAGTCGCCGCCGGCTGGCCGCCCGACGCGGTGACGACTCGGCGGTCGAGCACCATCAACCTGAAGTCCTGGACGCTGCGGGACAAGGCGCGCCATGTCTACACCTTCAGTGGCGACGTCCGCCTCGCCGCCGGAGCGAGTGTCTACATCCACACTGGAAAGGGCCGGAACACCTCGACCCACCGCTACTGGGGATCCGGTGCGTACATCTGGAACAACACCGGCGACAGCGCGTACCTGCGCGACTCGGCCGGGAAGCAGATCGACTCCTGCTCCTGGGGCAGCAAGGGCAGTTACACCTCCTGCTGAGCAAGCGGACGCCGCCGGTCGACCTGCGGCGTCCGCCGCGGACGTCGATGGAGGAGATCTGGTCGGTGACCGATGGTGGACCAATCGGTGTATTCGCAGCTCTGCTGTGCTGCTCGGCTCGACGGGTGAGCGTCCGGATGAGAGGCTGCCGGGCGGGCGACGATCCAACCGCCGCCAAGCGTGATCGATCCTTCCGACGGCGTCGACAGCGGCCGCTCGACCCACAGGCCGGGCACCGCACGCGCCGATTCTCACGAGGAGTTCCATGTCCATACCCGGGATGCGTCGGGCCGCTGTCGGCCTGACCGCGCTCGCGGTGGCAGCGCTCGGCGCGGTCGCCACCACCCCCGAGCAGGCCGACGCGCGACCGAAGCCGGTCGACGTCACCCTGCTGGCGCTCAACGACTTCCACGGCAACCTCGAACCCCCGAGCGGCTCCAGCGGCACCATCGCCGGGCAGACCGCCGGAGGCGTCGAATACCTCGCGACCCACCTGGCCGAGCTGCGCGCCGCCGCCAAGAAGAAGAACACCATCACCGTCGCGGCCGGTGACCTGATCGGCGCGTCCCCCCTGCTCTCCGCCGCGTTCCACGACGAACCGACCATCGAGGCACTGAGCATGGCCGGGCTGGACTACGCCAGCGTCGGCAACCACGAGTTCGACGAGGGCGCCGCCGAGCTGCTGCGCATCCAGAACGGCGGCTGCCACCCGGTGGACGGCTGCGCCGACGGCACCCCGTACCGGGGCGCCGGCTTCAAGTACCTGTCCGCCAACGCCTTCAAGACCGCCACCGGCAAGCCGCTCATGGCGCCGTACGCCATCCACAAGGTGCAGGGCGTCAAGGTCGGCTTCATCGGGATGACCCTGGAGGGCACCCCGCAGATCGTCAGCCAGCAGGGCGTCGCGGGCCTCACCTTCGCCGACGAGGCGGAGACCGCCAACCGGTACGCCCGCGAGCTACGCCGCAAGGGCGTGGAGACGATCGTCGTGCTGCTGCACGAGGGTGGCGCCCAGGCGGCGACCGGTGGCATCAACGACTGCGTCGGCCTGACCGGGCCCATCGTGGACATCGCCAACCGGATGGACCCGTCGATCGACGTGGTCGTCAGCGGCCACACCCACCAGGCGTACAACTGCAACATCAACGGCAAGCTGGTCACCAGCGCCAGCTCGTTCGGCCGCCTGGTCACCGACATCGACCTGAAGATCGATCGCCGGTCCGGTGACGTGATCTCCGCTGCCGCGAACAACGTCGTCGTCACCCGGGACGTCGCCAAGGACCCGAAGCAGACCGCGCTGATCGACCGGTACAAGACCGTGCTCGGCCCGGTCGCCGACCGCCAGGTCGGCGAGACCACCACCGCGATCACCAAGACCCAGGAAACCCTCTTTGGTACGACCCTGGGCGAGTCGCCACTGGGCAACCTGATCGCCGACGCGCAGCTCGCCGCCACCGATGACGAGCAGAATGCGGTCGCCGCCTTCATGAACCCGGGCGGGGTCCGGGCCGACCTCAACGCCGGCCCGGTCACCTACGAGGAGGCGTTCACGGTACAGCCGTTCGCCAACAACCTGGTGACGCTCGACCTGACCGGTGCGCAGCTCTACTGCGTACTGGAACAGCAGTTCGTCACCGGCCGGACGCTGTACCCGTCGTCGACCGTCGGCTACGTGGTCGACCCGGCCGGCACCACCGGCACCGTCGCCGACCCGTGCGCCGGCACCCGCGTGGTACGGGGCAGCCTCACCATCGGCGGCACCGCCGTCGACACCGCCGCCACCTACCGGGTGACGGTGAACAACTTCCTGGCCGGTGGCGGCGACGGCTTCAGCGCCCTAACCGGCGGGACGAACCTGGTCACCGGTCTGATCGACCTGGACGCGTTCGTGGCGTACCTGACCGCGAAGTCGCCGGTCTCCGCCCCGACGCTCGACCGGATCCGCACCACCGCCGAGGTCCCCGCCGCCTGACGGCCGTACCCCGCGACGATCGGGCCCCGGAGCATCCGCTCCGGGGCCCGACCCGTCCCTGCCTGGTGCCCTGCCCCGCCCGTTCGTCTGCTCGCCCGGCTGGGTCGGCCGCATGATCGCGCTCGAACATGGAAGTAGTGGCCTCCTGCCGCGCGGATGCCACTCGATCCAGGATCGAGCGCGATCTTGCGGCGGCGGTGGCGAGATCCGCGAGCAAGATCCGCGCAGCATCCCTGATGTTGCTCCCGCGGGTCGGAGACAGCAACATCAGCCAAGTTGTGCGCGTCTTGCTGCCGGCTGCCGGCTGCCGGCTGCCCGGTGCGGGGCGCGGATCTTGGTGCGGGACGCGGGTGGCGGGTGGCGGGTGCCCGTGCGGGTGCGGGTGCGCGTGCCCGTGCGGAGTGCGGGTCAGGCGGGGGCGGGGGTCCGCTCGGGGGAGGTGGGGGTTGGTGTCACCCGGCCGTCCTGGGCGGGGGTGAGTAGCCGGCGCAGAGAGAGCGCGACCACTGAGGCCACCAGGCAGCCACCGACCACCGTCGCCACCCAGACCCTGCCGTCCGCGGCACCGATGAGCGGACCGGCGGTGACCGGGCCGATCACCCCGCTGACCCCGAAGATCATCGAACTCATCGCGTTGTACCGTCCGCGTAGCTCGTCGGTGGCCAGCGCGTTGGTGAGCGCCGGCATCACCGGCGACAGCATCGTCTCGCCGAAACCGAAGATCGCCGAGCAGGCCACCACGCACAGCGCGGCGAGCACAGCGCCCCCGGTGCTGACCAGACCAGCGGCGCCGAGGACCAACCAGGCGGTGGCGAACACCGCACCGACCAGGGCCAGCGCGACGGTGCGGCTGCGACCCTCGATCCGACGGATCACCAGGAGTTGGGCGAGCACGATCGTCACGGTGTTCGCCGCGAGCGCCCAGGCCACCACCCGCGGGCTCACCTCGGCGACCCGCACGGCGTACGCGGCGAAGCCAACCTCGATCTGGGCGTACCCGCAGGTGGTGAGGACCAGACCGAAGATCACCAGCCGGCGGAACGGGCGGTCCCGGAGCACGGTCAGGTAGCCGCCCGACGACGGCTGATCGGCGTGCCGGACCGCGCCGAGCCGGTGCCCGACACCGGGCAGGGTCAGCAGGATCAGGGCCGGCATCAGGTAGCTCACCGCGTCCAGCAGGTAGACCGCCTGGAAGGTGACCGGCCGCTCGGTGTCGATGATCGCGCCGGAGGTCATGCCGCCGATTCCGATACCGAGGTTGAGCAGCGCGAAGTTCAGCCCGAAGACGCGTTGCCGCTCACCGTCGTCGGTCAGTGAGGCGAGGATCGTGTTCTGCCCGGACCAGATCGCCGAGCTGCCGACGGCGATCACCGTCATCACGAGCAGGGCCGAGCCGGTCGAGTGGACCAGCGCCAGCGAACCGGTGCCGATCGCCTCGATCACGAGGCAGGGCACCACCACCCGGCGCGCGCCGAACCGGTCGATCAGCGTCCCGCCCAGCGGCGACAACGCCAGAGTGACGACGCCGTACCAGCCGATCACCAGACCGGCGCGGGTGTCGGTGAGCCCCCGCACGTCGGTCAGGTAGATGAACAGGAACGGCAGGGTGAGGCCGCGCCCGATCGCCGACAGCAGGGTGCCGACGAGGAGCCGGCGAGCTTCCGGGCGGCGGGGTAGGGCGCGACGCAACATGACCGGCATTCTGTTCGGTGGGTGTGACGCCCCGCGAACCGTTTTGCAGCGGCGACGCTGTTCCCGGGGCCGCCGCGTGACCAACCCCACGGCGATCGTCGGTGTCCGCCGGGTCTGCGATGCTGGCCCGATGACCGGCACCTGGCGACACCTGCCCGCTACCGCCCGCGCCATCGCGGTGACCGCCACAGCGGCCGTCGCCGCCGCCCAGGCCCGCGACAATCAGGCGTACGACGAGGCGGTCGCCGATCTCGCGGCCGACGACCGGTCCGGTCTGGTGCTCGGAACGGTGGTTCGGCTCCTGCTTGAGGAGGGTCACCCGGAGGGGCTGGCCGGCGACGACATCCGTCAGGTGCTGACACGCTGCGTGCAGAACGCGACGCGGTGGCGTCGCGATGTCGATCCGCACGTGGTGCTCGTCCTGCTCGCCGGAGCGCTCGGTGTGTACGACCCCGAGGGCGACGAGTCGCCGCCGGACGCGTCCGCCCTGGCCCGGCACGCCCCGCTGCTCGTGGCCGACCTGTTGGTGGTGACGGGCGTGCCGTTGGACGACTATCTGGCTGCCGCGTTCACCGAGATCGAGCGCACCGAACGGCAGGACTGACCGCGCGGGCAGTCCCGGCCCGCCTGTTGCCGTGGGCCGGGATCCTCGCCAGCAAACACCAGAGGGCACATCCATGGATCGGATGTGCCCTCTTACCTCTGGTCGGGGTGGCCGGATTCGAACCGACGACCTCTTCGTCCCGAACGAAGCGCGCTACCAAGCTGCGCCACACCCCGAGGCGTGCCGACAAATAGTAGCCCACCCGCTCCGATGGTCAAACTCGGTACCCCGCCGCCCGACCCGGCCGAATCGCGCCCGGAGTCGCCAAGATCCGCACAACTTCCCCGATGTTGCTGCCTCCCGGCACGGCGAGGCAGCAACATCCCCGATACTGCGCGAATCTTGGGGCGACGGCAGGGCGGGCGGTGAGGGGCGGCGGTGAGGTGCGGCCGGGAGGCGCGGCACGACGGGTCAGCGGGGGATCAGGGTGAGGATCGTCGCTTCCGGGGGGCAGGCGAAGCGGATCGGTGCGGTCGGGTGGGTGCCGAGGCCGGCGGAGACGTGCAGCCAGGAGTCCGACCCCGGCCACCGGTGCAGCCCACGTGCCATCGAGCGGGGCAGGCCGCAGTTGGTCACCAGCGCCCCGTACCCCGGGACGCAGACCTGTCCGCCGTGGGTGTGCCCGGCCAGCAGGAGCCCGAAGCGGTCGGCTGCCATCTGGTCGAGCACCCGTGGCTCGGGGGAGTGTGTCAGCGCGATGGACAGGTCAGCCGAGGAGGAGACCTCGCCGGCCACCGCCGGGTAGTCGTCCCGGTCGATGTGGGGGTCGTCCACGCCGACCAGATCGAGCTGCCGGCCGCCGGCCTTGAGGGTGGTCCGGGCGTTGTTGAGGTCCGCCCAGCCGGCACCGGTGAACACCTGGCGCAGCTCCTCGTAGGGCAGGTCGACGCCCTCGGTGTACTCCCGGTCGGGCAGGAAGTAGCTGAACGGGTTCTTCAGCACCGGCCCGGTGTAGTCGTTCGAGCCGAACACGAACGCGCCCGGGTAGTCCAGCAGCGGTTGCAGCGCCCGCAGCACGCCCGGCACCGCCCCCGGGTGGGCCATGTTGTCGCCGGTCACCACGACCAGGTCCGGGTCGAGGGCGGCCAGCGACGCCACCCAGCGCTGCTTGCGCGCCTGGTCGGGCATCATGTGCAGGTCCGACAGGTGCAGCACGCGCAGCGGCTCCGCGTCGGCCGGCAGCATCGGCACGTCGTACCGCCGGAGGGTGAACATGTTGCGCTCGACGAGCGACGCGTACGCGAGTGTGGTCGCGCCGACCGCGGCGGTTCCGGCGGCAAGGCGGAATAGTGTGCGCTTTCGCATGGCGTTCAGGGTAGTTTGACCGTCCATGAGCACGCTGAAGGACCGCCTCACCGCCGACATGCGTTCCGCGCTCAAGGCGCGCGACGAGCTGACCACCTCCACGCTGCGGATGGCCCTGGCCGCCGTCGGCACCGCCGAGGTCGCCGGCAAGGCCAAGCGTGAGCTCACCGACGACGAGGTGCTCGCGGTGTTGACCAAGGAGGCCAAGAAGCGTCGGGAGGCGGCGACCGCCTTCGCCGACGCGGGCCGCGTCGAGCAGGCCGCGAAGGAGACCGCCGAGGGTGAGGTGCTGGACCGCTACCTGCCCAAGCAGCTCTCCGATGCCGAGCTGACCGAGCTGGTCGCGGGGGCGCTGGCCGCGGGCGGCTTCACCGGCAAGGCCCAGATGGGCCCGGCCATGAAGGCGGCCCAGTCCGCGGTGGCCGGCCAGGCCGAGGGCGGTCGGGTGGCCGCCGAGGTACGCCGACAGCTCGGTCTCTGACCCGCTGGTCCGGATCGACGAAAACGGGCGGGCACCCGCAGTGGGTGCCCGCCCGTTCGTGTGTCCTGCTCGTCGGCTCAGCCGTTCGGGCGGCCGTTGCCGGGTCGACCGGGGGTGCCACCGAGCGTTGCCGGCTTGTTGGTGCCGGGCGGAGTGCCGCCACCGGCGCTGATCTGGATGGTGACGATGCCGTTCTTGATGGTGCGCCCGTCCGGGCTGGTGCCGGCGGCCGTGCCCGCCGGGCAGGTCGAGGCGACCTTCGCGTCGGAGACGATCGCCTCGAATCCCGCGCCCTTGATCCGGGACTTCGCGGTTTCCACCGGTTGGCACTTCACGTCGGGGATGCTGCGCTGGTCACCCTCGGAGATCTTCTGGCCCGGGGGCTCGAAGTTGATCCGCGGCTTGCCCTTCATGGCGTCCCGCAGCGTCTCCCAGACCGGCGGGTTGATGCCGTCCTTCTCCTTGTGCTTCATCTTGACGTTGGTCTGCGGCCAGTCCGGGTCGGCCATGATGCCGGCCACCGCGTACTGCTTGGTCATCGCGACCAGGGCGGCGGTCTTCTCCGAGTCGGTGGTGCCGGACTTGCCGGCCACCGGCGCGTCGACGTCGCTTCGCACGTTGCCGGCCGTACGGCTGCCGCCGCAATTGCTGGTCTTGGAGTTGTCGCCGACCGGGCAGCGGGCGGCGTCCACGGCGGCGCGGGCCACGTCGGTGCTGAACCGCTTCTCGCAGCGCGGGTTGGCGATGTCCAGCTTGTTGCCCTCGGGGTCGCGGATCTCCTGCACCGGGATCGGCTCGCAGTACTTGCCGTCCGCCGCGAGCGTCGCGTACGCGTTGGCCAGGTCCAGCGGGGTGGTGGAGGAGACGCCCAGGGTGAAGGCGCCCCACTGGTGGGCCGAGTCCTTGGTGGCGGCGAACTTGGCGTCGTTGCTGGCCCGGAACTGGATGCCGGCCCGCTTGGCGACGTCGACCACGTTCTCCGCGCCGACCTGCTGCTGCAGCGGCACGAAGTAGGTGTTGATCGACTGGGCGAAGGCGCTCCACATGTTCTGCACGCCGCCGGCCTTCTTGCCGGAGTTGGTCGGGCAGTAGAAGTGGGTGCCGGGGCACGCCGCCGAGCTGCTGCTGTCGATGATGTATTCCGACTTGAACTGCTGCGGCGCGTTGAACTGGTAACTGAGCGGGATGCCCTTCTCCAGTGCCGCGACGATGGTGAAGATCTTGAACGTCGAGCCGGCCTGGTAGCCGGCGATGCCGTCGCCGCCGGTGAGCAGCGGGTTGACCGTCGCCGGGTAGTTGCCCTTGATGCCCCGCTTGCTCTTCGCCGGGTCGCTGGAGATCTTGTTCTTCGGGTTCTTCGGATCGTCCAGCTTGAACTGCCGGTTGACCGCGAGCGCCCGCACCCGGCCGGTGCCCGGCTCTACCACGGCGACCATTGCGGCTTCCTTGCTGGTTTCCTTCTTGGCCTTGCGGACCGCCTTGTCCGCGCCCCTCTGTGCCTGGATGTCGATCGAGGTCACGACGGTGTAGCCGCCGCTCTTCAGCCGGCGCTCCCGGTCGTACCGGGTCGAGCCGAACGTCTCCTGCTGCATCCACCAGCGGTAGAAGTAGTCGCAGAAGAAGCCCCAGCTGTTGACGTTGGTCGCGACGCAGCCGTTCGGGGTGCGTTTGTCCTGCACCACCAGCTTGGTCGCCTTGGCGGCGTCGGCCTCCTGCTGGGTGATGGCCTTGGTGCCGACCATGTTCTGGATGACGTAGTTACGCCGGTCCAGGGCCAGCGGGTACCCGCTCCTGGTGGTCGGGTCGTTCGTCGTCGGGGCCTTCACCATGCCGGCCAGCAGCGCCGCTTCCTCGATCTTCAACTTGCTCGGCGGCTTGCCGAAGTAGACCTGGCTGGCGGCGTACACGCCGTACGCGCCGTTGCCGAACGAGGCGAGGTTGAGGTAGCGGGTCAGGATGTCGTCTTTGGAGAACTCCTTCTCGACCTGGAGGGCCCGCCGCATCTCGAGGAGCTTGCGGGCGCTGGTGTCCTCGGTCGCGGCGACCACGTCGGCCGGGTGGGTGGCCGAGTAGGCGATGGCCAGCCGGACGTACTGCATGGTGAGCGTCGACGCGCCCTGGCGGCCGGCGGCCTGGTTCTGGTTGTTCACGAACGCGCGGGCGACACCGTTGAGGTCGACGCCGTTGTGCTTGTAGAAGTCGTGGTCCTCGGCCGCGATGATGGCCTTGACCATGTACGGCGAGATGTCGGCGAGCTTCACGTCGCGGCGGTTCTCGTCGTACATCGTCGCCAGCGGCGTCTTACCGTCGGACGCAAGCAGGTAGCTGATCTGTGGCGCGCGGGGCAGACTCAGCTCTGTCGGCAGGTTGCCGAATGTCTCTGCGCCGGCCTTGGCGGCCAAGCCGGACATCGCCACCGCGGGGAAGGCCGCCGCAGCGACCACCACGCCAGCCAACAGGCCACATATGAGCAGCGATGCGGCGTTGGTCAGCACATTGTGGTCACGTTTCCGCATCCAGGTCACCTCGGCATGGTACGCGAGTAGGGAACGAGGGGCGCTGGGGCGTTCTTTCCCCATTTCCTGCGTGCGCTGCCCTCGTTGTGCTAAACTCATGACCCCCCGTACGAGGTTGCGTGTGACCTGGCGCGAGTCTCCACCGTTCGGCGGAGGCTCCGCAGCGTTTTCGCCGACCTCGGCGGGGTAACCGGCGGTCGAGAGCCCGGGAAGCCGGGAGTGTCCGGAATGATGGATTTCGCCGACAACGTTGCGTAATCAGTCGACTACAGAGCATGATGATGGCGGCGACAGCGCCACATGTCGTCCGCACCGCCTTGGGGAAGGCGGCCGGACGACCGGGGGGAAATTGCCGGCTGCCGTGCAACGAGGTCGGTAGGTACTGCAAGGGGGGACGTGTACACATGGGCATGATCACTGACTGGCCGTCGCTGGCGGCGTGTCAGAACGGGGACCCGGACGCGTTGTTCGTACAGGGCGCCGAACAGAACGTGGCGAAGCGGATCTGCCGGAGCTGCCCAGTTCGGTACGAGTGCCTGGCCGACGCGCTGGACAACCGGATCGAGTTCGGTGTGTGGGGCGGTATGACCGAACGCGAACGCCGGGCGTTGCTGCGTCGTCACCCCCAGGTGACGAGCTGGCGCAAGATGTTCGAGGCAGCGATGAAGAAGAACAGCAAGGACAAGGCTGGCAAGGACAAGATCCTCGTCAGCGCGGCCACCTGACGCCGGTCACGACCGGCTGATCGCCGCGCCGATCGTCCGCAGCCCGTCGACGTCGTGCACGTCGGCGGGCTGCGCCGTCACCGACACCGCCGGCACCGCCGGGAACGCCTCGGTGAACCGCGCGGCGACCTGCTGCTCGCGTACCGCCTGACGGGCCAGTGCGGCGTGCGCCCGCAGCACGTCCGCGGTGGCCTCGTGCCCACCCAGCTCGGCCAGCCGCTCCGCGGCGGCCCGACTCTGCTCGGCGTCCAGCTCTGGGACCACCGGTTGGTGCACGCGGTTGAGGACCAGGCCGGCCAGCGGCATCTTCTCCTCCCGCAGCCGGCCCGCGAAGTAGGCGGCCTCCCGGACCGCGTCCGGCTCCGGCGCCGCGACCAGCACGAAGGCCGTCTCCCGCGCCTGCAGGATGCGGTACGTCTGCTCGGCCCGCTGCCGGAAACCCCCGAACATCGAGTCGAGCGCGGCCACGAAGCCGGACAGGTCGGTGAGCAACTGCGCGCCGAGCACCTTCTGCACCACCTTCGAGAACATCCCGAACGAGGCCGTGACCAGGTTGAACATGCTCCGTCCGCCGCTGCGCGCCGGTGCCAGCAGCAGGCGCAGCATCCGGCCGTCGAGAAAGCGGGACAGCCGGGCCGGCGCGTCCAGGAAGTCCAGCGCGGAGCGGGACGGCGGAGTGTCCACCACGATCAGGTCCCACTCGCCCCGGGCGTGCAGCTGGCCGAGCTTCTCCATCGCCATGTATTCCTGCGTGCCGGCGAACGTCGAGCTCATCGCCTGGTAGAACGGGTTCGCGAAGATCTCCGCGGCCTTCGCCGGGTCGGTGTGCTGGAGCACCACGTCGTCGAAGGTGCGCTTCATGTCCAGCATCATGGCGTGCAGCTCACCGCCGCTGGCCTCGACGTCGATGCCCTTGACCTGGCGGGGCGTGTTGTCCAGCTCGGTCAGGCCCAGTGACTGGGCCAGCCGGCGGGCCGGGTCGATGGTGAGCACCACCGTGCGCCGGCCATGGTGTTCGGCGGCCCGCAGCGCCAGCGCCGCGGCCGTGGTCGTCTTACCCACCCCGCCGGCACCGCAGCACACGACGATCCGCACGCCCGGGTCGGCGAGGATCTGGTCGACGTCCAGCTGCGGCGCCGCGTCTTCGGAAGGCACCAATCGAGCGTATCGGGCCGCGTCGGTCCATGCGCCCGTGCTGAGCTCAGGTGTGAGTCAATCGGCGCTGACGAGGGCGCGGGCCAGTGCCGTGAGGCCCGCCCGGTCCACCCCGTCGGGCAGCAACGGCAGCTCGATCATCGGCAGCCCCAACTCCACCAGGTCGGCGCGGAGCGAATCCTCCAGTTCGCGCCGGATGAGCTGGTCTCGCGCCTCGTCGTGCAACCCGGCCACGATGTCCTGATCGGCCGGCAGCCCGGCGGCGACCAGACCGCGCCGGAGTTCCGCGGCGGTGACCGCGGGGCCGGCCGGAAGCGGAGGTCGAGCGCTGTTGACGATCACCTTCCCGATGCCGAAACCGAGCGCGGTCAGGTCGGCGATGGCGTCCACCGTCTCCTGCACCGGCATCTCCTCCAGCAGCGTGACCACGTGGACGGCGGTCATCGGGGAGCGCAACAGCGCGGACACTCCCTCGCTCTGGGTCTTGATCGGGCCGACCTTGGCGAGCCGCGCCGTCTCCGCCGTGACGTTGAGGAAGCGGCCGATCCGACCGGTGGGCGGCGCGTCCAGCACGACCGCGTCGTACGCGCGCCGCTGCCCCGAGGTGCGGGTGGTGGCCTCCTTCACCTTGCCGGTGAGCAGCACGTCACGCAGACCCGGGGCGATGGTCGTGGCGAAGTCGATGGCGCCGAGCTTGCGCAGGGCCCGGCCCGCCGCGCCCAGCTTGTAGAACATGTCCAGGTACTCGAGCAACGCCTCCTCGGCGTCCACCGCGAGCGCGCGCACCTCACCGCCGTCCGACGCGTCGGCGAGGTGCCGCTCCTCGTACGGCAGTGGGTCGATGCCGAAGAGCTGGGCGATGCCCTGGCGGCCCTCCACCTCCACCAGCAGGGTGCGCCGGCCACCGGCGGCCAGCGCCAGGGCCAGCGCCGCCGCCACGCTGGTCTTGCCGGTGCCGCCCTTGCCGGTCACCACGTGGAGGCGGGCCGACCATCCGGTACCGGCCGGGTCGGACGGCCGCTCAGCTGCACGCACCCGTCGAGCCTATCCAGGCCCGGCGGTCAGGCGACCTCGCAGACCCACCAACCCGTCTTCTGCACCACAGTGAAGCGCAGGTCCTGGTCGGCCACCTTCTCGTCGGCGGTGGTCATGGTGATGCGGGTGGAGACGGTGGCCCGGTCGCCGGTCTGGTTGTCGACCTTCGGGGTGGTCCACTTGAACCGGGGGTTCTGGTACTCGGACGCGTACTTCTGCACCTCGGCCACCTTGGCCGCGATCTTCTTGTCGTCCCGGGAGGCGGCGCAGACGTGCTTGGCGGCCTTGGTCGCGTCCCGGTCCTTGTAAACAGCGGTGAGGAACTCGTCGACGGCGACCGCCGGCTCCTTCGCGCCCTCGCCGGATTCGGCGTTGCGCAGGGTCAGGAACGCCACGACGCCGCCGCCCACGCAGAGCACCATGATCACGACCAGCGCGATGGCCGCGATCAGCAGGCCGCGCTTCTTCTTCGGCGCGACGGTGCCCTGGTACGGCGGGTAGCCGGGCGGGGGTGGCGGGATCGCACCCGGGGCGCCCGGAGATTGCGGCGTGCCAGCCGGATCATCGGTCTGCGGGAGGCCAGCGGGCGGGCCGGACTGGGTCGGCACGCCCGGCTGCGCGGGCAGAGCGGGCTGCCCGGACAGAGCGGGCTGGCCTGGCTGGGCGGCCGAGCCGGACGGGACTGCCGAGCCGGGCGGGGCGGCCGAGCCGGACGGGGCGGCCGGGGCGGGAAGTGCGGGCTGGGCGGCCGGGCCGGGTTGAGTGACGGTCGGCGAGCCGGGTCGCTCCTGGACGGTCGCCGCTTCGGATGCCCCCATCGGGTCGGGTTTCCCGGGGATCGGCTGGTTGGAGGGCGTCGGATCGGACTGGCCGGAGGCCGTCGGGTCGGGCTGTCCGGGGATGGCCGGCGTCTCGGGCTGACCGGCGGGATCCGGGGTCGCCGACGGAAGAGCGCGCGGGCCGGCCTGATCGCCGCTGGGCGGTTGGGTCATCTCGTTCCCCCGGGGGTGCGGCGCCCGGCCGCCACCCCTGGCGCCGAGCGAGATCGAGCGGGCGGCCGGGCGCTGTGCGACCGTCCGACCGGAAGGGTAGCGGCCAGCCGTCGGTTCGGTGTCGCCCCTATCGCGCGGTGTTGGCCCTGGCGTGCATCGTGCAGACCGTGAGATCACTCGCAGTCGGGATTCCTGCCCGACATCTGTCACATATGTGACTCTAGGTGACTGATCGTGCGCGTCCTGTTGGCGGGACTGCCATCGGAGACCTACCTTCGTCCCGGTGCGGGGGGCCGGAACGGATGAATGGTCCGGGCCGGAAGCGTGGTCCGAGAGGTACGACCGGAGGCAGTTCATGCGCGACGCGGACAATATCCCTCGCACCCAGTTCCCGACGAACGAACGGCAACACCGGCCCGGGTCCGTGGGCGAGGTGGCCGGCGGGACGTTCGGCGGCCTGCCCATCAACGAGCGGTCGTACCGTCGGGTTCCGGAGCCCCCGGAAGTGGTCCGGATGTCGAGCCGGCCTGTCGAGCGGCTGCGGGACGACGACGAGCCCGGGTTCGTCATCCACCTGCCGATCCGGGTGCCCGACCTGGCCTCGGCGACCGTGCTGGCCGGTCGAGTCGCGGACTCGCTGGGCTTCCTACCAGAGCTGGACGCCGGCGAGACCACCGTGTCCAACGCCGACGACCAGAACAACCGCCACCGGGTCTTCTGCGACCTGCTGCTGCCCGACCGGTCGCGCTGCCCCCAGGGGTACGAGCACGAGGGCCCCTGTGGAGAGCTGCCGGCCACGCCGGAGCAGCGTCCCGCGCCTCGTCCGGCCAGCGGACCGTAGGCTGTGCCCGACGAAGTCCGCACCACGAGGGAGCCCTCCAGCGATGCAGAAGTGGGAATACTCCACGGTCCCTCTGCTGGTCCACGCGACCAAGCAGATCCTCGACAACTGGGGTGAGGACGGGTGGGAACTCGTCGCCGTGGTCCCCGGCCCCAACCCCGACCAGCTGGTGGCGTACCTGAAGCGGCCCAAGGCGTGAGCGCGGAAAGTGCGGCGCAGCGGAGCCCGGCAGTCGCGAATCAAGGGGTGACGCGATGAGCAACGGGCCTCACGCGAAGCTCGCCGAGCTGGGCCTCGAACTGCCCGACGTGGTGCCGCCGGTGGCCAGCTACGTGCCGGCGGTGCAGTCGGGTCAGCACGTGTACGTCTCCGGCCAGCTGCCGATCGCCGAGGGCAAGCTGCTGGCGACCGGCAAGGTTGGCGCCGGCATCTCCGCCGAGCAGGCGAAGGACCTGGCCCAGCGGTGTGCGCTCAACGCGCTGGCCGCTGTCGACTCGCTGGTCGGCCTGGAGAACGTGGTCAAGGTGGTCAAGCTGACCGGGTTCGTGGCGTCGGCCCCCGGCTTCATCGGTCAGCCCGCCGTGATCAACGGCGCCTCCGACCTGTTCGGCACCGTCTTCGGCGAGGCCGGTCGCCACGCCCGCAGCGCCGTCGGGGTGGCCGAGCTGCCCCTGGACGCCCCGGTGGAGATCGAACTGATCGTCGAGGTCGCCTGACCGCACCGCCACCGTCCCGCGATCGTGCGCCGCCGGCCCGGAGGAAAGCCCTGAACAGGGACGAATCAGGGGCTGAACGTGCATGATCGCGGGCCGTGGCGGGCAGGGTCGTACGATCGCAGCCATGAGCGGGCACGTGACGGGGGCGACTGCGGCGCTGGCCGACAGGCTGCCGCGCTGGGTGACACTGCTGCGCGCACCGAACCCCGGCCCGATGACCCTCGACGGCACCAACACCTGGCTGCTGCGCGCGGCACCGGGCGACCCGGCGGTGGTCGTCGACCCCGGGCCGGCCGACGAGGGGCACCTGGCGGCGATCGCCGCACACGGCCCGATCGGGCTGATCCTGATCACCCACGGCCATGCCGACCACACCGAGGGCGCCGCCCGGCTCAGCGAACTGCTCGGCGGGGTGCACGTCCTCGCCGTCGACCCGGCGCACACCATCGGCGGTACGCCCCTGACCGATGCGCACCTGGGCGGCTTCGGCCTGGGCATCCGACTGCTGGACACCCCGGGGCACACCGCCGACTCGGTCTGCTTCCTGGTCGAGCGCGCCGACGAACGCGCGGTGCTCACCGGTGACACCATCCTCGGCCGCGGCACCACCGTGGTGGCCCACCCCGACGGGCACCTCGGCGACTACCTGAGCAGCCTGGAGCTGCTGTCCGCGTACACCGGAATTCCGGCGCTGCCCGGGCACGGCCCGGCGCTGGCCGACTGCGCCGCCGCCGCCACCTTCTATCTTGCCCACCGCCGGGCCCGGCTCGACCAGGTCCGGGCGGCGGTCGCCGCCGGCGCGCGGACACCCGCGGACGTGGTCGCGGCGGTCTACGCCGACGTGGACCGCTCGCTCTGGTGGGCGGCGGAATGGTCGGTCCGTGCCCAGCTGGAGTATCTGGGCGTCGACACCGGGGAATCCGCGCCGGGGGTCAGTGGGTTGGAGCACATGTGACCTGCCCGGTGTGCGGAACTGTCGCTGTCCCCGGCGCACGGTTCTGCCACAACTGCGGTGCCGCGCTGCCGGCCGCCGCCACGTTGCCGGCGGCCGAGCGTCGGGTCGTCACCGTGCTCTTCGGTGACCTCTCCGAATTCACCTCCTGGTCGGAGGACCTCGACCCGGAGCGGGTCGGCGCCGTCACCGACCGGGTGCTCGCCTCCCTCGCGGGGGCGGTGAAGACGTTCGGCGGGCACGTCGACAAGCTGACCGGCGACGGGATCATGGCGGTCTTCGGGGCGCCGGTGGCACACGAGGACGACGCCGAACGGGCCGTCCGGGCCGCCCTGTCGATGCAGCGGGCCGTCCGCCGGGTGCTCGACGACGAGCGCGGCGGCGGCGCACCGCTCGGCCTGCGGGTCGGCCTGAACACGGGCGACGTCATCGCCGGCATCCAGGCGGCCATCGAATACACGGTCATCGGCGACACGGTGAACACCGCCGCCCGGCTGGCCGACGCCGCCGCGGTCGGCGCGGTCTACGCCGGCGGACGGACCGCCGCCGCGACCCGGCACGTCGCCTCCTGGCGGGCGCTGCGCCCGCTGCGGCTCAAGGGCAAGCGCGAGCCGGTCGAGGCGTACGAGCTGCTGGGCCTGCTGGACGCGCCGGGCACCCGGTCGGGTCTCGGCGACGAGGCGCCCTACGTGGGCCGGGAGACCGAGATCGGCCGGGTCGCCGGCCGACTCGCCGAGGTCATCGACCAGGGTGACCCACGGGTGCTGCTGATGACCGCCGAGGCGGGCATCGGCAAGTCCCGGTTCGCCGCCGAGGTCGAGCGCCTCGCCGCCGGGTACGACGTGGGCGCCGGCCGGTACGCCGCGCACACCGGCGCCCGGGTGCTCTCGGTGCGCTGCGCCGCCTTCGGTGAGCGGCGCCGGCTCGCGCCGTTGGCCGACCTGGTCCGTGCCGCGGTCGGTCTGCCCAGTGACGCGGCAACCGCGCTGACCCGGCCGGCCGTGGAGGAGCGGCTGCGCCGGCTCGGTCAGCGGCTCGCCCGCTCCGGCGGCGAGACGCCCCCGATCGCCCCCGACCAACTGCTCGCCCTGCTCGGTTACGCCGAACTGCCCGCGCACGGCGGCGCCGACAACGGCGAGTGGGGCAGCTCCACCGCCGCGCCCGCGGATGCCGAGGCGGTGCCGAACGCCGTCGCCGACCTGCTCAGCGGGCTCGCCTCGGAGGCGCCCCTGGTGATCGTGGTGGACGACCTGCACGACGCCACCCCCGAGACCATCCGCGCTCTCGGGCTGGCCCTCTCCCGACTCACCGGTCCGGTGCTCGTGCTGCTGCTCGGCCGCCCCGAGCTGGTCCGTACCGCTGGCGCGCTGACCCGCGTCGCGGACGCCGAGGTGCACTCCCTGCCGCCGCTGCGGGGCGCCGACGCCGCCCGGCTGCTCACCAGCTACCTCGGCGGAGGGAAGTTGCCACCGGCCGACGCGGACCGGCTGCTCGCCACCGCCCAGGGCAATCCGTTCTACCTGGCGGAGCTGGTCACCCTGCTGATCGAACGCGGCGCGCTGACCGCGGAGCGGCCCACGTCCGGCGATCGTGACCCGAGCACGCCGGCCGGCTGGCGCCTCGTGCCCGGTTCCCTGGGCAGCCGGCTGCTCTCCCGGGACCTCGCGGCCGTCCTCGCCGCCCGCATCGACGCGCTGCCACCGGACGCCCGTTCCGTCCTGCGGGACGCAGCGGTGGTCGGTGACACCGTGCCGACCGGCGCGCTGGAGGCGCTGCGCGAGCAGCGAGCCGGCCGCGACGGGAGGCCCTCGGCGGTGGTCGCCGTGGAGTTCGACCGGGCCGTCGAGGAGCTGCTGCAACGCCGCATGCTGCACCGCACCCGTGCCGGCTACGCGTTCGCCACCCCGCTCATGCGCGAGGCCGCGTACGCCGGGGTGAGCAAGGCGGAACTGGCCGAGCGGCACGCCGCGCTGGCCCGCTGGGCGGCGCCCGTCGACGGGGCCACGGCCGGCGCGGCGGGCGGGTTCACCGAGGAGACACGCGACGACTTCGTCGCCATGCACGTCCAGCGGGCCGCCACGCTCGCCGACGCGGTGAAACTGCGACCGGACGCGCCGGCCCGCGCCGTGGTCCCGCTCGGGATCGCCGCGCTCGGCCGGGCCGCCCGCCGGTCGCTGTCCGCCGGGGAACCCGCGCTCGCCGTCGAGTACGCCGAACGCGCCAGCGAACTGGCCCGCGACGGGATCCCGGCGATCGACCGGGTGGTGCACGCCCGTGCGCTGCTGCAGATCGGCCGGGTCGCCGACGCGCTCGCCTTCGCCGAGAAGATCGCCGCGAACGCCGGGGACGAAGCCACCCGTGTCAGCGCCCTGCTGCTCGCCGGGCAGGCCCAGCAGACCCTCGGCGACCAGGGTCGGGCGGAGGCTGCCTGGCAGGAGGCGTTGCAGGTGGCCACGGCCGGCGGGCTGCCCACGCTGCGCGCGTCCGCCATGCGTCGGCTCGGCATGGGCGACTTCGTGGCCGGCCGGCTCAGCCAGGCGAGCAGCCGGTTGGCCGCCGCCTACCAGGTCAGCCTCGGCGCGCAGGATCGGCGTGGGCAGGCCTGGTCGCTGCAGAACCTGGCCTGGGTGACCACGACCCGGGGTGACTTCGCCGGCACCGATGCCGTCCTCGGCCGGGCCGCCCGGCTCTTCGCCGAGCTGAAGGACCCGTACGGGCGGGCATGGCTGCGGGGCACCACCGCGTTCGCCCGGCTGCTCGCCGGTCGGCTGCGGGAGGCGTGCCGAATGGCGCAGGTCTTCCTGCCCTTCGGCGAGCGGGTCGGCGAGGCGTGGGCGGTGGGCACGCTGCGCGCGGTCGCGGCGTTCGCCACCGCCGAGTTGGGCGAGCTGGCCGAGGCCGACCGGGAGGCCCGCCGGGCGTACCGCGAGTTCGCCGCCGCCTCCGACGACTGGGGGCGCGGGTTCGCGCTGGTCGTCCGGGCTGTCGTGGCCCGTGGGCTGGGCGAGCCGGAGCACGCGGCCGACCTGCTCACCGACGCCCTGGTGTACGCCGACCAGACCTCACACCCGCTGCTCACCGGAATGGCGGGCACGCTGCGCGGCTTCGTGGCGCTGGACATGGGCGACCACGAGACCGCCGAGCAGGCCGCCCGAGCGGTGCTGACGGCCGTCGAACCGCACAACCCGCAGGCGCCGGCGCAGGTCGCGCCCCGGGTGCTGCTGGCCACCGCGCGGCTGGCCGCCGGTGACCCGGCGACCGCGGTCGGGCTGCTCGCCCCGGTGGCGACGGCCGCCGCCAACGCGCCCTCGTTGCTCTTTTCCCGCCGCCAGACCATGGCCCGGTACGCGTCGGCGCTGCTCGCGCACGGTCAGCGGGAGCAGGCGCTGGATTGGGCCCGACGGGCGGTCACCGCGCCCGCCGAGGACGTGCGCAGTCAGGTGATCGCCGCGAGCGTGCTCGCCGAGGCACTGGCGGCCTGCGGCCACTCGGCGGAGGCCCGGTCCTGCGCCGACGAGGCGGTTCGCCTCGCGTACACCACCGAACAACGCAGCGAACGAGCAGCCGCCAAAGCCCTACAAACCAGCCTAACCCTCCCCTAACCCCACCCACCCCTTCCCACCCCTCCGTCCGTTGATCATGAAGTTATTGCGCCGACACGCCGGTAGCGGTGGCAACAACTTCATGATCAACGCGGTGGGGGGTGGGTGGGGTGGGGTGGTTTTGGCGGTTCTGGGGATGTGGTGGTCGGGGTGAGGGGCTAGCGTGTCACCACCGTGCGGTGGTCCACAGTGGCGACCGTCGCCGTGCCTGGGGAGGCCATCATGAAGCTGCCGCGTTCCGTCGCGGGCTGGACCATCGCGGTCTTCGGCGTACTGGCGCTGGTGATGGGCGCGGTCGGGTTGCTCTGGCCGGAGGCGCAGCTGCGTCTGCTCGGGTTCGAGGTGCCGGCGACTCGTGGTGCTGGCGATTACACCGGCACGTTCCTGCTGGCGTCCTCGATGGCGTCGTTCAACATGGGCGTCTACTACCTGCTCGCGACGGTCACCGAGTGGCGGGCGTTCTACCGGTTCACAGCGGTCTTCCGGCTGGTGACCTTCACCGTGTTCAGCATCGCCGTGTTGGCCGACATCGCCCCCGACCGGTTCTTCGGCGTGGCCGCCTGGGAGGGGTTGGGCGCGGTGGCCACGGCGATCGGATTGCGGGTGGACGCCCGCCGGGGCACGCCGGCCGCTGCCGACACCGCTGCCGTATCTCCCGCCTCCGTTCCCGCTCCCGCGTCTCCCGCCTCCGCTCCCGCTGCGCCCGCCGCCTCCACGTCGGCCGATGTCGACGCGCCGCGAGGCGTCGGAGGGGCACCCGGCGCTGCTGGTGCCGCTTCGGCGGACGCGGCGCGCTGAGCCGCCGGCGGGGTTGGGTATTTTCGAGCGGTGACCGACACCCCGACCGGCGGAATGCCGGTGCCGATCGTGCCCGGTCTGACTGATTTGCGGGTCTTTGCCCGAGGCGGCTATGCCACGGTCTACCAGGCCACCCAGATCTCGGTCGGCCGAGAGGTCGCCGTCAAAGTCGAGAACCGCACGCTGGACAGCGAGCGCGACCAGGCCCGTTTCCTGCGCGAGGCGCGGGCCGCCGGGCGGATGTCGTCACACCCGCACGTGGTGGACCTCTTCGACGTGGGCGTCACCGTCGACCAGCACCCTTACCTGATCATGGAACTCTGTGACGGGTCGTACGCCGAGCGGATGCGCAGCTCGCCGCTCGGCCCGGTGGAGGCCCGCGATCTCGGCATCAAGATCGCGGATGCGTTGGCGCACTCGCACGGGGCCGGGGTGCTGCACCGGGACGTGAAGCCCGCGAACATCCTCTACTCGCACTTCAACTCGGCGGTGCTGGCCGACTTCGGGCTGGCCGTGCTGGCCGAGGCGCGTGATGCCTCGGTCACCCTGGAGGTGCTCACCCCGGCGTACGCGCCGCCGGAGATGTTCAGCCACAGCCCGCCGTCGCCGGCCGTCGACGTGTACGCGCTCTGCGCCACCCTCTACGCGGTGATGCACGGCCGGCCGCCCCGCTGGCAGTCCGAGCGCAACCCCAGCCTGGTCACCGTGCTGGAGATGTTCAACCAGCCGCTGCCCGCCCTGCCCGGCGTACCGGACGAGCTGATCGACGTGCTGCGCTTCGGCATGGCCAACGACCCGGCCGAGCGGCCCTCCGCCCTCGAACTGCACGACCTGCTCGCCAACCTGCCGTTCGGCTCGCCGTCCGCCCCGGTGAGCGGCGTCCCGACCAGCGGCTCCCCGATCAGCGGTGCCCCGGTCGGTGGTTCTCTGGTCAGTGGCGGCCCGAGCCGGTCCGGCCTGTACGGCACCGGCCACCCAGCGCCCCGCCCCCCGGTCGAGGACTCCCGCCCCAGCGTTCCCGGTGGCCGGCGGTGGCGACGGCGCTGGTTCCTCGGTGGCGTCGGAGTGCTGGCGCTCGCCGCCTCGGCCACCACCGGGGCCTGGCTGGCGAGCGGTGGCTCGCCGCCCGACCCGTCCCCCTCGGTGACCCAGGTCGCGGCACCGGCGACCGGGCCGCTGCCCGGCTGCGCGTCCGCCGCCGGGGCGCCGACCGCGCTGCCCAGCGGTGCCCGTTGCCTGCCCGAGCTGGAGTGCTTCGGCCCGGTGCGCATCCGCGGCGCCCGCGCCGAGGCGGCCCGGGTCCCGTGCGACGGCCGGCATACCTGGGAGACGTACGCCGAGGGCATCCTGCCGGTGCCGCTCGTCGGCGCGGCCTACGACGAGGTGATCGCCGCCGAGCCGGTACGGCAGGTGTGCAGCGCCACGACGTTCCGACTGACCACGAAGATCGCCGAGCCGGTCGGCTGGCACCTGGAGGTGTTGCCGCCGGTGGACGGCAACGTCGACCGGGTCTACCGGTGCCTGGCGGGGCGGGGCGTCGACGCGCTCACCGCGCCCACTCTCACCGGTCGCTGAACCCGCCGCGCGCCCGTCCCCGGTCACGCACCGCACGCAACGCGTCCCTGCTGTCGAGGGCGTCGAGCGTGTCCGCGTCGATCCCGTACGGCATCAACTCCGGCGGCGCGGTGGCGTGTGGCTGGTCCGCCGGCTCGGGTTCGGCGCGCTGGCGGGCGGCGGACACGGCGACCGCGGTGACCATGGCCAGCAGCACGCAGAGCAGTGCGAGAACCACACCGAGAAGGTCCTGCCGGCGCAGAACGACCAGCAGGGCCAGCAGCGCGACGGCGCCCGGCGCCGCGACCGCCGCCACCATCCGCGCATCGATCCTGGACAGTCGATTCACCCCTCCAGCATGTCGCGGCCGGGCCTGCTGTCAACCGGAGAGGCGATCCGCCGCGCCGATCGGCGTTGATCGAACGGACCAGCCGATCTGACCGGTCGGCGTGCACACGCAGTGGACTCGGCTCGCTACTCTCGGTGTTCCGCAGGCTGTTCCGTCAGCGAGGTCGCCCATGAGCGTAAGCAGTTCCCAGTCCCGGCTCCGTTCGGTCGCGTCGACGCTGGCGGTCGCCCTGACCCTCACCCTCTCCGCCGCCGCCGGCTGCGACAGCCGGAAGGAGCCGGACCTGTCATCGGTGCAGGAGAAGTTGCGCGAGTCGCACATCTACGGGCAGTCGAAGCTGCGCATCGGCGTCGCCACCGACGAGCCGTTGATGGGCGAACTCCGCAACGGCCAGCACGTCGGCTTCGATGTCGAGATCGGTCGGTACATCGCCGCCTCCCTCGGCTACGAGGGCGAGCAGCAGTTGGAGTTCGTGTCGGCGGCCACCGAGGACCGGATCCCGTACCTGCAGGGCGGCACCGTCGACCTGGTGGTGTCCAGCTTCTCGATGACCGAGGAGCGCAAGAAGCTGGTCAGCTTCGCCGGGCCGTACTTCGTCACCACCCAGGAGGTGCTGGTGCCGGTCCGGCTGAAGGACAAGATCCGCACCCTCGAGGACCTGCGCGACCCGGCCTACAAGGTCTGCACCACCGGCGGCTCCACCACCGAGGGCGAGCTGGAGAAGCGCCAGGTCAAGGCGCTGGTGGTGAAGGACGTCTGGGACTGCGTGACCGGCATCCGCGCCGGCCGGTACGACGCGGTCAGCTCGGACGAGACGATCCTCGCGGGCTTCCTGGCCACGTACCCCAAGGAGTTCGAGATCGTCGACCTGCCCTTCGGCACGAGCGAGCTGTTGGGCATCGGCGTGCCGATCGGCGATCCGGCGCTGCGTGACCTGGTCGCCTTCTTCCTCCAGAAGAGTTACCAGCAGGGCCGCAACGGGCAGGCCAGCCCGTGGCTGACGGCGTACAACCGGACCCTGGGCCCGTGGCTGCGCGTCGAGAAGACTCAACCGCAGCCACTGGAAGTGCCGAAGTTGGTCGACTTCGACGACAAGGCGCCCCGGCGGTGAGCACGGTGCCGACCGCCACCGGTGACGCGAGCGCCGGCGGCGCGGTGCCGCCGCCCCGGCCCTCCGTGCCGACCGACCACGTCGAGGTGGACGCCGGCGGGTGGCCGACCGGGGTGCCGCGGGCCGAACCCGCCGGGCCGGTCGCCGCCGTCGAGCAGGTGCCGGTGCGGTGGGACCCGGCGGAGCGGCGGGCGCGGGCCAGCCAGTCGTTCTGGACGGCGGTCGTGGGCGTACCGGCGATCTTCTCGGTGCTCCGGCTCGGCGTGGAGGCGGGCGGGGAGCTACAGACCACGCTGCTGCTGGTCGCCAACGTCGGGCCGGTCAACCTGCTCGCGGGCTTCCTGACCACCGCGGCCCGGCTGCTCTCCACCGGGCTGGTCGCCGTCTTCGCGCTCGGCGCGGTGCTGACCGTGAGCGTGGAACGACTGCCCCCGGGCACCCGTCGCCGCCCGCTCTTCGCCCGCTGGGCGGACGTCACCCCGGTCTGGGTCGTGCTGGCGAGCTTCCTGCTCGCCCTGCTCACCTGGCCGCTGCTCTACCTGCCGCTGCTGTTGCCGGCGTTCGCGGCGGCGTTCCAGCTCCGTCCGGACCGGCTGCACGAGTGGGTCGTACCCCGTCTGTTGGTGATCGCCGCGCTGCTCGCCGGGTACGGCTGGTTCCTGCTGCCCACCCTGCGCGACGCTGCCGGGCAGGGTGAGCTGCTGGTGCTGGCACTTCTCGTGGTGCCGCCGGTGTTGGCGCTGTTCATCGCCGGGCCGCTGCCCGGCGTGGTGATCCGACCGCTGGCGTCGCTGACCGAGGTGGCGGTGCTGGCCATGCTGGTCTGGGCCGCGCTGCCGGTGATCAGCACACCGGTGCTCCCGCTCACCGTCACCACTGTGGGCGCCGAGAACGGCCCGACCGAGGACGTACGGGGGCACGTGGTGACCACCGACGACGTCAGCATGGTGATCCTGCAGGAACGGGGTGGAGTCCGGTACGTGCCGGTCGGCCTCGTCCGCGCGCAGGTGCTCTGCCCGAGCGAGGAGGAGCTGCCCCGGCACCGGCTGCGGGTCCACGACTTCCACATCGAGGATTCGCTGCTGGAGGGCATGGGCCGCCGGGTCCGCCCGGTGCACCGCATCGACGCCGCCTGCCGCACCCCCGGCTGAGGTCAGTAGGACTTGTCCTGGCCGAGGACGTGCTGGGCGACGAAGTTCAGGATCATCTCGCGGCTGACCGGGGCGATCCGCCCGGCCCGGACCGCCCCGAGCAGGGTGGCCACCCCGTACTCGGTGGTCATGCCCGCCCCGCCGAGGGCCTGCACGGCGGTGTCCACGGCGAGCGCGGCGGCCTCCCCGGCCGCGTACTTGGCCATGTTGCCGGCCACCCCGGCCTCCAGGTCACGGCCTGCGTCGTACCGGGTGGCCGCCTTCTGGATCATCAGGCGGGCCAGCTCCACCTGCACCGCCGCGTGGGCGAGCGGATGCGCCACCCCCTGGTGCGAGCCGATGCTCCGGCCACCCCACACCTTGCGGGTGGCGGTGTACTCGCTGGCCCGCTCGATGGCGTACCGGCCGGTGCCGGCTCCCATCGCGGCGACCGTGATCCGCTCCGGGTTGAGCCCGGCGAAGAGCGCGGGCAGCCCGGCGTCCAGGGATTCGCCGACCAGCGCGTCGGCGGGCACCCGCACGTCGTCGAGGTAGAGCAGGAACTGGTTCTCCGGAGAGACGATCTCCATGTCCAGCTTGGACCGGGTCAGCCCGGCCGCGTCGGTCGGCACCAGGAACAGCGCCGGCTTCAACCTGCCGGTGGAGGAATCCTCGGTCCGGGCCACCACCAGGACGTGCCCGGCCTCGTCGACCCCGGAGATGTAGCACTTGCGGCCGTTGAGCAGCCAGTCGTCGCCGTCGCGGCGGGCCACCGTGCCGAGCCGGTGGAAGTTGGAACCGGCCTCCGGCTCGGTGATCGCGAAGACGATCTTCGCCGAGCCGTCCGCGAGGCCGGGCAGGTGCCGTTTGCGCTGCTCCTCGGTGCCGTGCCGGGCGAGCACGGTCGCCGCGATGGCGGGGGAGACCACCAGCAGCAGCAGCGGGCACCCCGCCGCCGCCAGCTCCTCGCAGACGATGGCCAGCTCGGTGATGCCGCCGCCCCCGCCGCCGTACTCGGTGGGGATGTTCACCCCCAGATAGCCGAGCCGTCCGGCCTCGGCCCACAACTCGGTGGTGTGCTCACCGGCCTTCGCCTTCTCGACGAAGTAGCCGTGGCCGTACCGGCGGCCCAAGGCCCGCACGGCGTCGCGGAGCTGGTCCTGCTCGGGGGTGAGGTCGAAGGTCATCGGGGGTCCTCCTCGGGATTCGACGACTCCGGGTCGCCGCTTGCGGGGGAGCCGTCGATGACGGCCAGGACGGCGCCGGTGCGCACCTGACCGCCGGCCGGCACCGGTAGTTCGGTGACCACGCCGTCGGTCGGGGCCAGCACGGGATGTTCCAGCTTCATCGCTTCCAGCGTGAGCAGTGGATCGCCGGCCGTGACCCGCTGGCCGACCTGGACGTGCACCCGGGTCACCGCGCCGGGCAGCGGCGCGAGCAGCGACCCGGCCGCCACCGCCGCCGTGGGCAGCGGGAGGCGCGGCAGCTCGACGAGGCTCGCCGCCCCGTCCGGGCCGTCCACGAAGACCTCCGACCT
This sequence comes from Micromonospora sp. NBC_00617, assembly GCF_045161355.1. NCBI lineage: Bacteria > Bacillati > Actinomycetota > Actinomycetes > Micromonosporales > Micromonosporaceae > Micromonospora > Micromonospora sp. NBC_00617. Next base: position 6,163,817 of record NZ_CP107751.1, read on the forward strand.
CACCCGGTGTACGCGGTACGCGCGCCGAACCCCGTCGACGTCGAGCACCACCCGGTCCGGGGTGACCTCCACCAGCGCTACTGTCGGCGGCGTCGCCTCCAACACCGCTGCGTCCCCGGGCGGCGCTGCGGACCAGTCGGCGAGTTGGCCGGTGCGGTCCAGACGGTAGTGGACCTCGATCTCGCCGTCCGGCCCCGTGAAGCGGCTGACCTGCGGGACGGCGGGCACGTTGCGCCAGCCGGAGGGCAGCCCGCTCAGCACCGGCGCGGTCGCTCGACGCTGGGCCGCACCCGCCAGTGCGGCCGCCAGGGTGATCAGCGGAAGCTGATCGGCGGGCAGCAGCGGCCCGAAGACCTCGGGGTGCCGGTCCAGGAAACCGGTGTCGATCTCCGCGGCCGCGAACTCCGGGCTGCGCAGCACCCGGACCAGCAGATCGCGGTTGGTGGCCACCCCGTGCAGCTCGGCCCGGGTCAGCGCGCCGGCCAGTGCCCGGGCCGCCTCGGCCCGGGACGGCGCCCAGGCGACCAGCTTGGCGAGCATGGAGTCGTAGTGCACGCTCACCTCGGAGCCCGTCCAGACGCCGGAGTCCAGCCGCAGGCCGGCGCGCTGGAGGCCACCGAACTCCCGCTCCACCCCCGGCACCGCGAACCGGCGCAGCACACCCGTCGCGGGTCGCCAGCCCTGCGCCGGGTCCTCGGCGCACAACCGCACCTCGATCGCGTAGCCGCGTACGCCCGGCTCGTGCAGGTGCTCCGGCAGCGGCACGCCCTCGGCGACCAGCAGTTGCCACCGGACCAGGTCGAGCCCGACGGGGACGGTCAGCTCAGTGACCGGGTGCTCCACCTGCAACCGGGTGTTCATCTCAAGGAAGAAGAACTCACCGGTCGGGGCCAGCAGGAACTCCACAGTGCCGGCGCCCACGTAGTCGACGGCACGTCCGGCGGACACCGCCGCCTCGTGCAGCGCCGGCCGCAGCTCTCCCGGAAGCACCCCGGGGGCCTCCTCGATGATCTTCTGGTGTCGGCGCTGGATCGAGCACTCGCGCACCCCGAGGGCGGCCACCGTGCCGTGCGAGTCGCCGAAGATCTGCACCTCGACGTGCCGACCACGCTCGACGTACCGCTCGATGAAGACCGTGCCGTCGCCGAACGCGGCAGCCGCCTCCCGGCTGGCGCTGGCGACGGCCTCGGCCAGCTCGTCCGCGTCCCGCACGATCCGCATGCCCCGGCCGCCGCCGCCCGCGGATGCCTTCACCAGCACCGGGAAGGCGGTGACCTCGTCGGCGTCGGTCCAGCTCGGCAGCATCGGCACGCCCGCCTCGGCGAGCAGCGCCTTCGCCGCCAGCTTGTCACCCATCGCGGCGATCACCTTGGCCGGCGGCCCGACCCAGGTCAGCCCCGCGTCGGTCACCGCCGCCGCGAACTCGGCGTTCTCGGCGAGGAAGCCGTAGCCGGGGTGGACGGCGTCCGCGCCGCTGCGCCGGGCCGCGTCCAGGATCAGATCCACCCGCAGGTACGTCTCGGCCGGCGAACTCCCCGGCAGGCGTACGGCCAGATCGGCCTCGGCGACGAACGGCGCGTCGGCGTCCGCGTCGGAGTGCACGGCGACGGTCTGCACGCCCATCGCGCGGCAGGTGGCGAAGACCCGGCGGGCGATCTCGCCCCGGTTGGCCACGAGGAGTTTCTGAATCATTGGCGCCGAGCCTGCCTCTCGTTCGCGACTGCGGGACTCCGCTTCGCTGCGTTCCGCGCGCTCACGGGTCACATCCGGAAGACGCCGAAGCCGTCGGCGCCCCTCACCGGTACGTTGTGGATCGCCGAGAGGCAGAGCCCGAGAACCGTGCGGGTGTCCCGGGGGTCGATCACCCCGTCGTCGTAGAGCCGGCCGGAGAGGAAGAGCGCGCCGGACTGCGACTCGATCTGCTGCTCGACCATCATCCGCATCGCCGCGTCGGACTCCTCGTCGTAGTCCCGGCCCCGGGCGGCGGCGGCCTGCCGGGCCACGATGGAGAGCACCCCGGCGAGCTGCGCCGGGCCCATCACCGCCGACTTCGCGTTCGGCCAGGTGAACAGGAACCTCGGCTCGTACGCCCGCCCGCACATGCCGTAGTTGCCGGCCCCGTACGAGGCGCCCAGGTTCACCGTCAGGTGCGGCACCGTCGAGTTCGACACCGCGTTGATCATCAACGCGCCGTGCTTGATGATGCCGCGCTGCTCGTACTCGGTGCCGACCATGTAGCCGGTGGTGTTCTGCAGGAAGATCAGCGGGGTGTCCGAGGTGTTCGCGAGCTGGATGAACTGGGCCGCCTTCTGCGCCTCCGCGCTGAACAGCACCCCCCGGGCGTTCGCCAACACCCCCACCGGGTAGCCGTGCAGCTCCCCCCAGCCGGTGACCAGCGCGTCCCCGTACGCCGGCTTGAACTCGTCGAAATCGCTGCCGTCCAGGATCCGGGCCAGCACCTCGCGCGGGTCGAACGGCACCTTCAGATCGGCGCTGACGATGCCCAGCAGCTCCTCCGGGTCGTACTTCGGCGGCTGCGGCACGGCCGTACGTGGCGACGGCCCCTGCTTGCGCCAGTTGAGCCGGCGGACGCACTGCCGGGCCAACCGGATGCCGTCGCGCTCGTCCTCGGCCAGGTAATCGGCGAGCCCGGACGTGCCGGCGTGCATCGCCGCGCCACCCAGCGACTCGTCGTCGGTGACCTCGCCGGTCGCCATCTTCACCAGCGGCGGCCCGGCCAGGTAGACCTGCGACCGGTCCCGAATCATGATCACGTGGTCGGACATCCCCGGCACGTACGCGCCACCGGCCGTGGCGTTGCCGAAGACCACGCTGACCGTGGGGATGCCCGCCGCCGAGAGCCGCGTCAGGTCCCGGAACACCCGGCCACCCGGGATGAAGATCTCCGCCTGGGTGGGCAGGTCCGCCCCGGCCGACTCGACTAAATTGACCATCGGCAGCCGGTTGGCCAGGGCGATCTCGCCGGCCCGCCGGGTCTTCGCGAGCGACCACGGGTTGACCGCGCCGCCGCGTACCGTCGGGTCGTTGGCGACGATCAGGCACTCCACGCCCTCGACCACGCCGATGCCGGTGACCACGCTGGCCCCGACCGGGAAGTCCGTGCCGTACGCGGCGACCGGCGACAGCTCCAGAAACGGGCTGTCGGCGTCCACCAGCAGCTCGATCCGCTCCCGGGGAAGCATCTTGCCGCGCTTGTGGTGCCGGGACACGTACTTCTCGCCGCCGCCCGCCCGGGCCTGGTCCAGCGCCGCGTCCAGCTCGGCCAGCCGTTCCAGTAACGCCGCCCGGTTCGCCACGTACCCCGGTGCGGCCAGGTCAACCGCGCTGTCCAGAATCGTCACAGGCCGATGCCCTTCGCGATGATCTCGTTCATGATCTCGGTGGTGCCGCCGCCGATGCCGAGGATCCGGGCATCGCGGTAGTGCCGCTCCACCTCGGCGTCACGCAGATAGCCGAAGCCACCGTGCAGTTGCAGCGCCTGGTCGACGACCTGGTCGCAGGCGGCCACCGCGACGTTCTTGGCCATCGCCACCTCGGTCACCACCGGCTCGCCCGCAGCCACCCGGACGGCCACCTCGTGCACGTACGACCGGGCCGCCTCGGCGCGGGTGTGCATCTCGGCCAGCCGGTGCCGGACCAGCTGCCGGCTGGCCAGCGGACGTCCGAAGGTCTCCCGGTCCCGGCACCAGCGCACCGCCAGCTCGACACAGCGCTGCGCCGTCGCGTACGCCTGGGTCGCCAGCGACAGTCGCTCGGCGGCGAAGTGCTGCATGATCGCCAGGAAGCCGGTGTTCTCGGCGCCGATCCGGTTGGCCACCGGCACCCGCACGTCGACGAACGACAGCTCCGCCGTGTCCGAGCAGTGCCAGCCCAGCTTCTCCAGTCGGCGCCCCACCGTGAACCCGGGCGACCCCTTGTCGATGACGAGCAGGGTCAGTTCACCGCTGCCGGGGAAATCTGTGCACACCGCGGTGGTCACGAAGTCGGCCCGGTGCCCGCTGGTGATGTACGTCTTCGACCCGTTCACCACGTAGTGGTCGCCGTCGCGGCGGGCGGTCGTGCGGATGCCTGCCACGTCGGAGCCGCCGTCCGGCTCGGTGATCGCCAACGCGCCGATCATCGTGCCGGCCAGGGTGGGCCGGACGTACCGCTCGAGGAGGCCGTCGTCGGCGGGCGACCGGGTGCCGCCGAGCCGGCCGCCCAGCGACCCGCCGGTGCGGGCGCCGGCCGCGGCGACCACGTGCGGCAACGCGATGCCGTGCGTGAACAGGGCCGCGACCAGGCCGGACGAGCCACCCGAGCGGATCAGCTCCTCCGTCACGATGATCGAGTCGAGCAGGTCACCGCCGCTGCCGCCCACCGACTCGGGAAAGCCGATGCCGAGCAGGCCGAGCTTCGCAGCGGTCGCGTGCAGGGCACGGGGGACCTCGCCGGCCCGCTCCCAGTCGTCCAGGTGCGGCAGCACCTCCCGGGTCACGAAGGCCCGGGTCAACTCGCGCAGCTGCCGCCGTTCGGGAGTGTCCACGATGCTCATCGCGCCACCCCCGTCGGCACCTCGGCGGGCAGGTCGACGATCCTGGCGCGCAGCAGCTCACCGAGCGCCTTGGCCTGCGGGTCGAACCGGGTGGACGCGGCCACCCCGGCCCCCAGCAGGCCCTCGATCACGAAGTTGACAGCCCGCAGGTTCGGCAGCTCGTAGCGCCGCACCGACAGCGGCGCCGTCTCCGGCAGCAGCTCGGCCAGCCGCTCGACGGTCAACCAGGCGCGCAGCCACGCGTACCCGGCATCGGTTCGGGCCCAGACACCGAGGTTGGCGTCACCGCCCTTGTCACCCGAGCGCGCGCCGACCAGTTCGCCGAGCACACCGCGCCGGGTCGGGCCGTCGACCGCCGCACCGCCGCCCGGTGCGGTCTCGTCCTGCACTATGGCGGCGGTGCGGACCGGTGGGGCGATCGGCACCCGCTCACCGCCGGGCCGGACCGCGACGTGCGCGACCTCGTCCTGCGGCACGGTGTCGGCGGTGAAGACGCCGTACGGTGTCGCGTCGCCCGGGAGGGTGGTCAGCGTGCAGCCCGGGTAGGAGGCCAGCGCCAGCTCCACCGCGGCGGCCGAGAAGGCCCGCCCGGCGCGCGCCCGGTCGCCGTCGCGCAGGTGTACGTGCAGCAGGGCGCTGGCCACCTCGGTGTCGGCGGCGTCCGGGTGGTCGGTGCGGGCCAGCGTGAACTCCAACCCGTCCGTGCCCACCACCTCCTCGATCTGCCCCCGCACCAGGGCCGCCTTCGCCTCGATGTCCAGCCCACAGAGGACGAACGTCATCGAGTTCCGGAAGCCGCCGAGGTTGTTGACGCCCACCTTGAGCGTCGCCGGCGGCGGGGTGCCCCGGACGCCGGAGATCCGGACCCGGTCCGGCCCGTCGGGACGCAGCGTCACGGAGTCCAGCCGGGTGACCACGTCCGGCCCCAGGTACGCCGGCCCGCCGACCTCGTAGAGCAGCTGGGCGGTGACGGTCTCCACGGTGACCGCGCCGCCGGTGCCTGGATGCTTGGTGACCACGGACGAGCCGTCGGAGTGCACCTCGGCGATCGGGAAGCCGGGGCGGTGCCCGCCGTCGGGCAGTTCGGTGAAGAAGCTGAAGTTGCCGCCGGTGACCTGCGCGCCGCACTCCAGGAGGTGCCCGGCGACGGTCGCCCCGGCCAGCTCGTCGAGGTCGTCGCGACCCCACCCGTACCGGGCGATGGCCGGTCCGACCACCAACGACGCGTCGGTGACTCGGCCGGTGACCACCACGTCCGCACCGGCGTCGAGGCAGGCGGCGATCCCGAACGCGCCCAGATACGCGTTCGCGGTGAGCGCGTCGGGCCGCTGGAGCGCGTCGCCCTCGACGTGCCCCACCTGGGCCGACAGGCCCAGACGGGCGGCGAGCGCCTCGATGGCGGCGGCCAGACCGGCCGGATTCAGCCCGCCGGCGTTGGTCACGATCCGCACCCCCCGGTCGAGGGCCGTGCCCAGGCACGTCTCCAGCTGGCGCAGGAACGTCTTCGCGTAGCCGAGGTCGGGGTCGCGCAGCCGGTCCCGACCGAGGATCAGCATGGTCAGCTCGGCCAGGTAGTCACCGGTCAGCACGTCCAGCTCGCCGCCGTCGAGCATTTCCCGCCAGGCGGTGAACCGGTCACCGTAGAAGCCGGAGGCGTTGCCGATGCGGATCACGCCGGGACTCCGCCTCGGCTGGACGGTTCGCGCCCGGTGCCCGGCGGCCCGGCGAACGCCTGCGCCACGTCGAGCCACTCGTCGGCGACGGGACCCCTGGCCAGCAGGGCGAGGTCCGCCCGGTGGCGGCGGCGGGTGACGAGCAGGCAGAAGTCCAGGAGGGGGCCACTCAGGCGGTCGGCGGCGTCCGCCGGGCCCCAGGTCCACGTCTCCCCGCCGGGTCCGGTCAACTCGACCCGGACCGGCGCCGCCGGTGCCGGTCGGCCGTGGACGGCGAAACCGTGCCCGAGAGTACGCACACCGAGGTGCGCCACGTGCCGGAGGCGGTCGGTGGCGGGGCGGACGACACCGAGGGCGTCGGCCACGTCCGCACCGTGCGCCCAGGTCTCCATGATCCGGGCGGTCGCCATCGAGGCGGCCGACATCCGGGTGCCGTACCAGGGCAGCTTCTCGCTGGCCGGGACCGCGGCGAGCGCGTCGCTGAGCGCCGCCCGTCCGGCCCGCCAGCGGGCGAGCAGGTCGACGGGCGGGGCGAGAAACGCCTCGGCGCCCGCGTCGACCATCCGGTTCGGGTCCGGCGCGGCCGTCACCGTCTCGTAGAAGGCTTCGGCGTCGGTGGCGGCCAGCAGCGCCACGTGGTCGGTCCAGGCGAGGTGGGCGATCTGGTGCCCGATGCTCCAGCCCGCCGCCGGGGTCGGGCGGGCCCAGTCGGCCGCCGGCAGCGGCGCCACCAACGCGTCCAGGTCGGCGGACTCGGCGGCCAGATCCGCGAGCAGGTCACTGAGGTCGACCATGATGCCTCCGGTCGTTGCTGGGCCGGTGTGGCCGGGGTCAGGGCGTGAGGAGGGTGGCTAGCTGGCGTTTCCAGGTGACGAGCAGGGCGGCACGGCGGGCCGAGTCGTCACTGAGCAGGTTGGCCACCCCGAGCCCGCGCAGCAGGTCGAGGGTGGCCTGCACGGCTTCGCGGACGCCGGGACGACGCTCGTCGACCCCGAGCAGGGCGACGGTGAGCCGGTGCATCTCCCGGCCGACCGTCGCCTCCAGCGGGACCAGGGCGTCGCGGAGCTCCGGGTCGGTGCGGGCGGCCACCCACAGTTCGAGCGCGGCGACGAAGAGGGGCCCGGTGAAGGCCACCCCGAGCAGGTCGATCACCCGGTCCAGCCGCTGCGGGCCGGCCGGCAACGCCTCAGCCTCGGTGCGCAGCTCGTTGGCCCGGCGTTCGGCCAGATGGGCGACGGCGGCCGTGACCAGCGCGGCCTTCGTCGGGTAGTGGTGCAGCTGCGCACCCCGCGAGACACCGGCCCGCGCCGCCACGACGGTGGTCGTGGTGCCGGACCAGCCATGATCGATCAGGCAGTCGACGGTCGCCTCCAGCAGGCGGGCCTGGGTCGCGCGACTGCGCTCCTGCTGGGGAACACGCGTCGCGGCGGCGGACGTGGATGCGGCGGACGTGGATGCGGCGGACACGGCAACAGCCTGCGGCCTCCGAAACAAACAGTCAAGACTGACTTTTTATGGCTGGCCGGCGACCGTGCCCCGGTCGAGCTGACCGCGACTGCCCTGCCCGGCCCCTGTCGAGCTGCCCCATGAGTGGGGCAGCGGCGATGCGCCATCTGCCCCTGCCCGAGCCCTGTCGAGCTGCCCCACGGGTGGGGCGGCAGCGACACCTGGTCTGCCCCAGATCCAGGGCAGCTCTACAGGCAGCGGGGGGAGGTCCACCGACCTCAGCTGATTCGCCCGGATCCGCGGCTACGTCCGGGGTCGCTCGGATCCGCGGCTACGTGCGGTGTCGAGGGGATGTGCGGCGTCGGGTCGGTGTGGGTCAGCGGCCGTCGCGGGGGCCGAAGACGGCGAGGGCGTCGGCGTCGCTGTGCTGGGAGCGCAGGTACTCATCGGCCCAGGCGGCGGCGTCGGGGAAGGTCGACTCCGTCGCCACCCGGGCGCAGGCCGCGTCCACGTCGAAGGCGGTGCGGCGCAGCTGGACGCCCGGACCGAGCAGCGCCCACCACGCGCCCGCACCCCCGTACGGCATGCCGATGCTGCCCGGGTTGACCACCAGGCGCCGGTCGACCAGCCGGGTGAACGGCATGTGGGTGTGGCCGCAGACCACCGTCCCGACCTCGGCGGGCAGGCCCGCGAACACCTCCGCCCAGCGCGCCATCCGAGAGTCGACGAGCACCATCTCCTCGTCGTCGCGGGGCGTCGCGTGGCAGAACAGTGTCGGGCCGAGGCCGTCGATCTCCAACGTCACGGTCGTCGGCAGCGCGGCGAGCCGGGCCACCTGATCGTCGCGGAGCTGCCCGGCCGCCCAGTTGGACACCTCGAGAGCGGCGGGCCGGCCGGCCCGTGCGTCGACCAGCTCACGTTCGCAGTTGCCGCCCACCCAGCAGACCTGGTCACCCAGGTCGGCGAGCACGTCCAGCACCTCGACCGGCTGCGGGCCGGACGCGATGTCACCGGTCAGCACGATGAGGTCGGCGGCGGCGACGTCCGGCTCGGCCAGGACGGCCTCCAGCGCGGGCAGTACGCCATGGATGTCGGAGAGGACGGCGACGCGGTTCGGCATTGCCCCACCCTCACCGAGCTGGCGTGCGCACACCAGCGATTCTGCGCGCGGCAGACGAAAACGTCCCCGCCTCCCGTCGGTGACGGCAGGCGGGGACGGGACGTACCGCTCAGACGCGGGCGCGGCGGGCCAGGCGCTCCGGGTCCAGGATGATGATGCTCTTGCCGTCCAGCCGCAGCCAGCCGCGCGAGGCGAAGTCGGCGAGCGCCTTGTTGACCGTCTCCCGGGAAGCGCCGACGAGCTGGGCGATCTCCTCCTGGGTGAGGTCGTGCGTCACGCGCAGCACGCCGCCATCGCGCGTGCCGAACCGGCCGGCCATCTGGAGCAGGTTCTTCGCGACCCGGCCCGGCACGTCCGTGAAGATCAGGTCGGCGAGCGAGTCGTTGGTCCGACGCAGCCGCCGGGCAAGCACCCGGAGCAGCTGCTCGGCGATCTCCGGGCGGTTGTTGAGCCACGGCCGCAGCGCCTGCTTGCGCAGCCGCACCAGCCGGGTGTCGGTCACCGCGGTGGCGGTCGCCGTACGCGGACCCGGGTCGAAGAGCGACAGCTCACCAACCATGTCCGACGGCCCCATCACCGCGATCAGGTTCTGCCGGCCGTCCGCCGCCCGGCGGCCGACCTTGATCTTCCCGGACAGCAGGATGTAGAGGCTGTCGCCGGGCTCGCCCTCATTGAAGACGATCTCGCCCTTGCGGACTTCGATCGTCTCCATCTCCTTGGCGAGCGCCTCGGCAGCTTCCGGGTCGACACCCTGGAAGATCCCGCTGCGGGCCAGTACCTCATCCATCGCGCACCTCCGGTTACGCGTGCCGTCCGTCGGCCGGGGCCGCCGTCCGCTGATCCCCTCGCGCGCCGCCAAGTCTAGGCGCATGTGAGCACGAATCAGAGGTCGCCCCTGGAATCTTGGACGGTGAGCGTAGCCTGCCCGACGTGCTGAGCGATCCGACTCTGACCAGCCGCGCCGAGGACGGGCGGCACATTCCGCTGCTCGTCTGGCGGGCCGACGGGCCCCTGCGAGCGGTCAGCAGCGGCCCGCTCGGCGGTGGGATCGGTGTCCGGCACTGGGTGCTGAACGCGACCGTGCCCATGTCGTACGACCGGGACGACCCCGCCGCCCACCTGACCGCGCTCGCCGCGGACCTGGCCCTCGACGGGCCCGGGGTGGGTCTGCTGACCGGCGTCGACGTGACCGAGGTGGTCGCCCGGACCGACACCGGGGTGCGGGCCTGGGCGACGGTCGGGCTCGGCACCCCGGTGCCCGCCGCCGCGCCGGAACCGGCCGCGCTCGCCCAGCGGGTGGGCACGGTCAACATCGTGGTGTACGTGCCGGCCCGGCTCGCCGACTCGGCGCTGGTCAACGCCGTCGCCACCGCCACCGAGGCGAAGACCCAGGCGATCGTCGAGTTGGGGTTGCTTGGGACGGGCACCCCCACCGACTCGGTCACCGTGCTCTGTCCGATGGACGGGCCCCAGGCCGCGTACGGCGGGCCGCGTTCCACCTGGGGCGCCCCGCTGGCCCGAGCCGTACACGCCGCCGTGCGCGCGGGCGCAGACCGGCCGGTCGTGCCCTGGTCGGACCGGGTAACCGGCTGAACTTCCAACCGATCGGCCCTCGTCGGCGCGTTGCGGGACCGGTATGGTCGCGGACGATGTACGCTTCCGCCCCCCTCGCGCCCCGCCCGTTCCGCCGCGTCGCCCTCGGCCTCGCGGCGCTGCTGGCCGCCCTGCTCGTCGCCGGCTGTGCCGACAGCGGGGAGGCCCCGGTGTGGCAGCCCGGCGCCGGTGGTGGTGGCACCGGAGCGCCGGTGAGCACGGCGGGCCCGAAGGCCAGCGGCGGTGCGTCGGCGTCGGGTGGGGGCGGTGCTATCTCGCTCTCCGCCACCGGCGACATCATCATGGGCAACGCGCCGAGCCGGCTGCCCGCCGCCGGCGGCAAGGGCTTCTTCGACTCGGTCACGCAGGCGCTCAAGGCCGACCTGGTGATGGGCAACCTGGAGGAGCCGCTGACGGTGGACACCGGCACCGGCAAGTGCGGGGCCAACTCCACCCGCTGCTTCCAGTTCCGGGCCCCACCGGAGTACGCCGCGCACCTGCGCGACGCCGGCTTCAAGGTGCTCAACCAGGCCAACAACCACGGCTACGACTATGGGCCGAAGGGCTACGAGAACACGCAGAAGGCGCTGGAGAAGTACGACCTGGAGCACACCGGCGCCCCGGACCAGATCACGGTGGTCGACGTCAAGGGCGTCAAGGTGGCCGTGGTGGGTTTCTCGTCGTACGTCTGGTCCAACAGCCTGGTCGACATCGCCACGGCGAAGACGGTGGTCGCCAAGGCGGCCACCATGGCCGACCTGGTCGTGGTGCAGGTGCACATGGGCGGCGAGGGAGCGGACAAGACCCGGGTGAAGCCGGGCACCGAGATGTTCCTGGGTGAGAACCGGGGCGATCCGGTGAAGTTCTCGCACGCCATGATCGACGCCGGGGCCGACCTGATCGTCGGGCACGGCCCGCACGTGCTGCGGGGGATGGAGTTCTACCAGGGCCGCCTGATCGCGTACAGCCTGGGCAACTTCGCCGGTGGCGGCAACTCGCTGAGCAACACCGGGCGGCTGGGCTGGGGCGGTGTGCTGAAGGTGTCGCTCAAGCCGGACGGGAGTTGGGCCGGCGGCACGTTCACCTCGACGTACATGAACTCCGCCGGCAAGCCGACGATGGACCCGGGCGACCGCGGCCTGGGCCTGGTCACCGAGCTGAGCCGCACCGACTTCCCAAAGGGCGGGGCCCGGTTCGACGGGCAGGGCAGGATCACCGCGCCGACGGCGGGTTGACCCGAGAAGGAACGTCCGGGGCGCGACGTAGGCTGACCGTCGTGACCAGTAGCCCTCCCGGCGCCAGCGAGACCGACCTCGGGCGCACACGTCGTGCCCGCAAGATCGGCCGGGTGCTGACCGAGACGCACCCCGACGCGCACTGTGAGCTCGATCACTCCAACGCTCTGGAGTTGGCCGTCGCCACCATCCTCTCGGCGCAGTGCACCGACAAGAAGGTCAACGAGGTCACCCCGAAGCTCTTCGCCCGCTATCCGACCGCCGCCGCGTACGCCGGGGCCGACCGGGGCGAGATGGAGGAGCTGATCCGGCCCACCGGCTTCTACCGCAACAAGACCGATTCGCTGCTCAAGCTCGGGCAGGCCCTCGTCGACCGGTACGACGGTCAGGTCCCCGGCCGGCTCGTCGACCTGGTGACGCTTCCCGGGATCGGCCGCAAGACCGCCAACGTCATTCTCGGCAACGCCTTCGACGTCCCCGGCATCACGGTCGACACGCACTTCCAGCGGCTGGTGCACCGGTGGCGGCTGACCACCGAAACCGACCCGGTCAAGATCGAGCACGCGATCGGCGCGCTCTACCCGAAGCGCGACTGGACCATGCTGTCGCACCGGATCATCTTCCACGGGCGACGGGTCTGCCACGCCCGCAAGCCCGCCTGCGGGGCGTGCACGCTCGCGAAGCTGTGCCCCACGTACGGCACCGGCCCGACCGAACCGGCCGCCGCCGCCAAGCTGCTCAAGGGCCCCCGGGCGCGCGATCTGGCGGTGGCCGCCGGCGTCGATCCGGAGCTGGTTCCCGCCCAGGCGGTCGCGGCGGAGGTGCCGTGAACCGGCGGCTCGCCCTGCTCGTCCTGCCGCTGCTGCTGGCCGTCGCCGGCTGCACCGGCGGCCCGGCCGACGACCCCGCACCCCGGCCGGCCGCCGCCGAGCGCCCGTCGCCATTCCGGGACTGCGCCGCGCTGAGCACGGCACCCACGGCCACGCCACCCGGCGCCGCGACCCCGGCCGCGCCCGGCTCGGGCACCACGGCTCCCGACAGCGGCGTCGCGACCCCGGCCACGTCCGGCGCGGCACCTGGCGGCGGACAGGCGTTGCCGGAGCTGACCCTGCCCTGCTTCACCGGCGGCGCCCCCATCGCGCTGCGGGACGTGGCCGGGCCGGCGGTGATCAACGTGTGGGCCTCCTGGTGCCCGCCGTGCCAGAAGGAGCTGCCCGCCTTCCAACGCCTCAGCGAGCGGGCCGCCGGCCAGCTCCAGGTGCTCGGGGTCAACAGCCGGGACACCCGCAGCGCGGCCCGGTCCATCGGTGAGGATTTCGGCATCCGCTTCCCGGTCCTGGTCGACCAGGGCGAAGCCCTGCAACGCGAGCTGGAGCGGATGTTCTTCCCCATGACCATCTTTGTCGACGCCGACGGTCGGGTCCGACACATCGACGTCAGTGGGGCGCTCGACGACGCCCAGCTCGCCAAGCTGGTCCGCCAACATCTCGGGCTGGTGGTGTCGGCGTGACCCGTCGACCGCCGAGCTGGATCGAGCCGTTGCTGACCCGGCTGGGCACCGCCCGCGCCGAGGACTTCACCCGGCTGACCACCCCCGCCGAGGGCGGCCGGGAGAGCGCCGTGCTGGTGCTCCTCGGTGAGCAGCCCGGCCTCGGCCCCGACGTGCTGGTCCTGCAACGGGCCGCCACCCTGCGCAACCACGCCGGTCAGCCGGCCTTCCCCGGCGGGGCGGCCGACCCGGAGGACGCCGACGTCCGGGCCACCGCGCTGCGCGAGGCGAACGAGGAGGTCGGCCTCGACCCGGCCAGCGTCACCGTGCTGGCCGAGCTGCCGAAGTTGTGGATCCCGGTCAGCGACTTCGTGGTCACCCCCGTGTTGGCCTGGTGGCACGACCCGCACCCGGTGCACCCGGCCGAGCCCGCCGAGGTGGCGCACGTGGCGCGACTGCCGGTCCGCGAGCTGGTCGACCCGGCGAACCGGCTGCGGGTCCGCCACCCCAGCGGCTGGGTGGGGCCGGCGTTCTCGGCGCGCGGCATGCTCGTCTGGGGCTTCACCGCCGGAGTGCTGGCGGCCCTGCTGGACATGGGCGGCTGGGCCCGCCCGTGGTCGCCCGGCCGGCTGGTCGAGCTGCCGCCCACGGGGGCCACTCCCGCGCCGTCGGCCGGCACCGAAGAGGTCGACGAGACCGCCCTGCGCTGATCACGCGGTCACCTTCCGCAAGCGGTGGTCATCCGGTGGGCGCGCTGCCCGTACGCTGGACCCGTGTCCGTCGTGGATCTCGTTCTGCTGCTGCTCATGCTCGTGTTCGCGATCAGCGGATACCGCCAGGGTTTCGTCATCGGCATCACGTCGCTGTCCGGTTTCTTTCTGGGGCTGCTGCTCGGCCTGCAACTCGGGCCGCTGTTCGCCCGGCAGTTCGTCGACGCCGGCACCCGGGTGCTGATCTCACTGGTGGCGATCTTCGGGTTGGCAGTGATCGGGCAGGCGCTCGCCGGCTGGCTCGGCTCGCACCTGCGCAAGACGATCACCAGCGACGTGGGTCGGCGGATCGACGACATCGGCGGGGCGTTCGTCTCACTGTTCGCGGTGCTCCTGCTGGCCTGGCTGGTCGCTGTGCCGCTCGGGTCGTCGTCGGTGCCCTGGCTCGCCGCCGCGGTGCGCAACAGCGCGCTGATCAGCGTGGTGAACGGGGTCCTGCCGGAGGAGGCGCACCGGCTCTCCACCGCCCTGGAGGACACCGTCGACACCGACGGTTTCCCGGACGTCTTCGGTGGTCTCACGCCCACCCGGGCCCGGCAGGTCGACCCGCCCGACCCGGCGCTGGCCGGCTCCCAGGTGGTGGTCAACGGTCAACGTTCGGTGGTCAAGGTGCTCGGCTCCGCGCCCAGTTGTTCGCGCCGCATCGAGGGCTCCGGCTTCGTGTACGCCGACGACCGGGTCATGACCAACGCCCACGTGGTCGCCGGCACCCGATCGGTGGCGGTGGAGCTGGGCGGGGAGCGGTACGACGGTCAGGTGGTGGTCTACGACCCGAACCGCGACCTGGCGGTGCTGCTCGTGCCGGGGCTGCCCGGCCCGTCGCTGCGGTTCGCCGCCGGCAACGCGGGCAGCGGCTCGGACGCCATCGTGCTCGGCTTCCCGCTGGACGGCCCGTACAACGCGCAGTCGGCCCGGGTTCGGGACGTCGACCGGATCAAGGGGCCGGACATCTACTCCTCCGGCGACGTCACCCGAGAGATCTACACCATCCGTGCTCTGGTGCGCAGCGGCAACTCCGGTGGGCCGCTGCTCTCCGCCAACGGCCTGGTGCTCGGCGTGATCTTCGCGGCGGCGGCGGACGACCCCAACACCGGGTTCGCGGTGACCGCCGCCGAGGCCCGCCCGGTGGCGCTGGCCGGCGCCGAGCGCAACCGGGCCGTCGCCACCGGCGATTGCACCTGAGCGTCGCGCCGGATCACGTCCGGGCCGGTGCGACGAGCGGCAGCTTGGTCCGCCCCCAGCGCAGTCCCCGGTCCAGCACCGCCCGGACCATGATCGCGACGCAGGTGCCGCCGTTGAGGAAGGACGCCAGCACGTCGCTCGGGTGGTGCATCCCCCGGTACATCCGGGTCAGCGCCACACCCACCGGCACCATCAGCAGCAGCGTCCACCAGGCGACCTTCGCTCCGGTGCTGGGCGCCCGCAGGGCCATCAGCACCGCGATACCGACGTAGAGCGCCACCGCCGCCGAGGTGTGCCCGGACGGGAAGCTCGACGTGGGCGGCGAGGCGTCCATGTGCTCCACCGCCGGCCGCTGCCGGTCGATCACCATCGTGGTCAGCAGGAACACCAGCGCCTGGGCGGTCACCGCCGCGCACAGGAACAGGGGCTCCCGCCAGCGCTTCAGCCAGAGCCGCAGCGCCAGCGCCACCAGCACGGTGACCACGACGATCATCTGGGTGCTCGCCAGCGTGCTGAACACCAGCGAGACGTCGTTCCAGCCGCCGGTGCGGTCACCGGCGAACTGCCGATTCACCGCGTCCTCGACGGTGAACGGCCAGGTCCGGGCGAACACGCGAGTGATCAGCACTCCGAGCAGCACCATGAAACCGAACAGGAGAGATACCGGCAGCAGCACCCGCCGGACGATCTGGACCAGGGTGTCGGACATGAGCCGGCCAGTACCCGATCGGCGTCGTCGTCACGCCTCAGGTCTTGTCCGGCTGCCGCTCGACCTCGGGCGCGACGCCGTCGCGCACCGGCCGGACCGGTCGGAGGCCGGTGTGCGCCCGCCAACTGGTGAACGCGGCGGTGGTCGCCGTGACCACCGCCACGCCGAGCAGCCAACCGCCGAGCACATCGCTGGTGAAGTGCACACCGAGCGCGATCCTGCTCAGCCCGGTCACCACGGTGAGCAGCAGTGCGGCGACCCAGAGCGCGACCCGCGAGGCCCAGCGCCGGACGTACGGCAGGAACACCAGCAGCAGCACCCCGGCGGCCAGGGTGGCGTTCAGCGCGTGCCCGGACGGGAACGAGTAGCCGGCGGCCCGCGCCACCGGGTCGAGCAGTTCCGGTCGGTCCCGGCCGACGAGCAACTTGAGCAGTGGACCCATCAACCCGCCGACCACCATCGTCGTGGTCACCCAGAGGGCCAGCCGGCGGGCCCGGCGGCGCAGCAGCCAGATCACCACGAGCAGGGCCACGACCCGCAGCGGCATGGGCGCGAACACCGCACTCCAGACGTCCATCAGCGCGACCCAGGCCGGGTGGTGCACCGCGAGGTCGTGCAGCGCGTCGGTGATCGTCGTGTCCAGCCGGTGCAGCGGCGCCCACGCACCGAGCACCAGCAGCGCGAGCAGGGCGAACGGCACCAGCACCAGGAACGCCGCCGTCGACGCCAGGGTCAGCCGCAGACCCAACGAGTGGTCCGGGTCGAGGCGACGGCGCCGCCAGGACGGGCGCCGGTTGGTGTCGAGGGTACGTACGGCGGGCCTGCTCATGCGGACGCTTCTACCCCACTCGCCGGGCCTTCAGGCCTGCCGTCTGCCGCGCTCAGCGACTGCGCTGGCGGAACCGGCGCACCATCAGCGCCGCACCGGTCACCAGGGCGGCGACGAGCGCGAGCCCGGTCCACAGTTGCTCCGGCGCGGATTCGGCCGGCGCGCCTGCCGGCCGGGCCGTCCACCCGGTCTGCTGTCGTCCAGCGGTGAAACCGAGCGGGTCGCTGCCGGCGCCGCTGACCGGGCCGTTGTCGTCCGAACCGGGGGCCGGACCGAAGCCGACCACGCCCGGCGAGGTCTGATCGTCCAGCGGATTGGCGGTGACCGGGGGAACGTCCGCGGTCAGCGCCGCCACCGGGTCGACCACCCCGTACCCGAAGCGGTCGTCCCGGCCGGTCGGGCCGAGGTCACGGGCGGTGGCCAGCAGCCGGTTGACCACCTCGCCGGCGGGCATGTCCGGAAAGCGGGACCGGACCAGCGCGGCGGTGGCGGCCACCAATGGCGCGGCGAAGCTGGTGCCCTGCACCCGCCAGTACCCGTTTGCCGGGCGGGCGCCGACCAGATTGGTAGCGGGGGCGGTGAGCACTGTCGCCCGGCCGGTGATCGACCCGGACCACAGGTTGTCGCTGCTGCGCTCCAGCCCGGCGACCGCGATCACGCCCGGCTCACGAGCCGGGTACCAGACCTTGGAGTCGGTCGACGTCGCCAGGTTGCCGGTGCAGGCGACCACCACCACGTCCCGGGCGAACGCGTAGTCCAGAGCCGCGGCCAGGGCCGGGCTGTCCCCGCTGCCGCCCAGCGACAGGTTGATCACCCGGGCGCCGTTGTCGACCGCCCAGCGGACGCCCTTCGCGACGATCAGGGCGTCGTCGTACTTGTTGCGTTCGTCCAGCACACGGACCGGGAGGATCCGCGAATCCGGCGCCAGGCCGACCACGCCCCGCTTGTCGTCGTTACGCCCGGCGATCAGGCCCGCGACCGTGGTGCCGTGACCGACCGGATCCGGGCCGGCGCCGCCAGCGGGCCCGACCAGGTCGAGGCCGGGCAGCACCTGGCCGGCCAGGTCGGGGTGGTTGCCGTCCACGCCGGAATCGATCACCGCCACGGTCACGCCCCGGCCGGTCGAGCTGCGCCACGCCGTGTCGGCCCGCAACTCGTCGAGCTGCCACTGCTCGTCACGGACCTGGTCGGTGCGGGTCACGCTGTCACCGGGGGCGAGCGCCGCCGGCGCGCCGGCGAGTTGCCCGCCGCTGCTGGGCGCGGCGACAGGTGCGGCGGTCGGGACCGCGACGGCGAGCATCGCCGCCACACCGAGCAGCGCCCGGCCGGCCCGTCGGGCCACTGCCGGACCGCTGTGCCGAACCCCTGTCACATCTTCAGCCATTCATCCCGACGGAACCACGACGATCGGAGATTACCGGTTTCCCCACCCGTCACGGGAGGAACTACGGAGACAGGTCATGGTGGCGGCAGATGTGCGAGCTGCACGAGGCGTACGCCCTCCCGTCGGGTGACCAGCCGACCACGGCCCGCCGGCAGCGGTCCGGGCCGCACCGGGCCGACCAGTGCACCCTCCTCGGGGCTGCCCGCCATCACCAGCCCCGCGGTGGAGAGCTCCCGCAGCCGCTGCACGATCGGCTCGTACTGGGAACGTCCCGCGCCTCCGGCGCGGCGGGCCAGCACCAGGTGCAGCCCGACGTCGCGGGCGTGCGGCAGATGCTCCTCCAGGGCCCGCAACGGGTTCGCCGGTCCCGCCGCGACCAGGTCGTAGTCGTCGACCAGCACGAACAGTTCCGGTCCCGACCACCAGGAGCGGTCCCGCAACTGCGCCGGAGTGACCTCCGGCCCGGGAGCCCGACGCTCCAGGTACCCGGCGGCCGACTCGACCAGGTCGGCGGTGTGCGCGGCGGCCGTGCCGTACCCGATGAGGTGCGGCGTCTCGATGGCGCCGAGCAGGCTGCGCCGGTAGTCGACCAGGATCACCCGGGCCTCCTCCGGCGTGAACCGGGTGGTGATCGAGGTGGCCAGCGCCCGCAGGAACGTCGACTTGCCGCACTCCGCGTCCCCGAAGACCACGAAATGCGGCTCGACGGCGAAGTCGAGCAGCACCGGCCGCAGGTCCGCCTCGGCGATCCCGATCGGCAGCCGCAGCCCGGTCGTCGCGGCGAGATCCAGGTCGGCGTACGGCAGCACCGGTGGGAGGAGCCGGACGCGGGGGGCCACCGGCCCGGCCCAGCTGTCGGCGATCCGCTTGACGAGGTCGGTGGTGCCCGCGTCCGGGGCGGCGAGCTGCGGGAGCGCGGTGAGGAAGTGCAGGCTCTCCGCCGTCACCCCCCGGCCGGGACGCTCCGGCACGTTCGCCGCCGCCCGCCGGGCCACCAGGGAGTCGGCCGGGTCGCCGAGGCGCAGCTCCAACCGGGAGCCGAACAGATCCCGGATCGCCGGGCGGAAATCCAGCCAGCGCAGCGCCGTGGCGACCACGTGCACCCCGTACGACAGGCCCCGGGTAGCCAGGTCGGTGACCAGCGGTTCCAGGTCGTCGTACTCGCCGCGGACGGTGCTCCAGCCGTCGATCACCAAAAAGACGTCGCCGAACGGGTCGGTGCCCGGCTGGCTGGTCGTTCCCGCCGCTGCGCGACGCTGCCGGTACGCGGCCATCGACTCCACGCCCAGCTCAGCGAACCGGCGCTCCCGCTCGGCCAGCAGGGTCGTCATCTCGCCGACCGTGCGCCGCACGGCGGTCGGATCGGCGCGGCCGGCCACCCCGCCCACGTGCGGCAGGTCGCGCAGCGCCGCGAGGCCACCGCCGCCGAAGTCGAGACAGTAGACCTGCGCCTCGGCCGGGGTGTGGGTGAGCGCCAACGCGCAGATCAGCGTGCGCAGCGCGGTGGACTTGCCGCTCTGCGGCGCACCGACCACCGCGACGTGCCCGGCCGCACCGTCCAGGGTCAGCCAGAGCAGGTCCCGGCGCTGCTCCAACGGCCGGTCCACCACTGCCACCGGCACACCCAGCGCGCCGTGCAGCTCGGGGTTGCCCACGGTGAGCCCGCGCGCCCGGTCCACCTCGACGGGGCCCACCAGCTCGTCCAGGGCCGGTGGCTCACCGAGCGGCGGAAGCCACACCTGGTGGGCGGGCGGGCCCTGCCCGACGAGCCGGTCGACAAGCAGGTCGAGCAGGGTCTCCCGGTCGCCCTCGTCCTCGGCAACCATGGTCAGGGCCGGGGTGGCCGGCTCGGGCAGCGGCACGGCGTGGGTGGTGAACGTGAGCAGGCGGGCGCCGCCGCCGGCCGAGGCCCCCGCCGTCGCGGCGCGGCGGCGCACCGTTCCGGAGACGTACGCGGCCTTGAAACGGGCCAGCGGATCGGTGCCGGCCCGCAGGTAGCCGTGGCCCGGCGAGCGGGGCAGCTCGTGCGCGTCCGGCACGCCGAGCACCGTCCGGGACTCCAGCGCGGAGAAGGTGCGCAACCCGATCCGGTACGACAGGTGCGTGTCGAGCCCGCGCAGCCGGCCCTCCTCCAGGCGTTGGCTGGCGAGCAGCAGGTGCACGCCCAGCGACCGGCCCAGTCGGCCGATCTGCACGAACAGGTCGATGAAGTCCGGCTTGGCGGAGAGCAGTTCGGAGAACTCGTCGCAGATCAGCAGCAGCGACGGGAGCGGGGCGAGCGGACTGCCGGCCGCACGGGCCCGCTCGTAGTCGCGCACACTGGCGAAGTTGCCGGCGCGGCGCAGCAGCTCCTGCCGGCGGACCAGCTCCCCGTTGATCGCGTCGACCATCCGGTCGACCAGGGGCAGCGCGTCGGCCAGGTTGGTGATCACCGCGGCGGTGTGCGGCAGCCGGTCGAACGGCGCGAAGGTGGCACCGCCCTTGAAGTCGACCAGGACGAAGTTGAGCTGCTCGCTGCTGTGCGTCGCCGCCAACCCCAGCACCAGCGTGCGGAGCAGCTCGGACTTGCCGGACCCGGTGGCCCCGATGAGCAGGCCGTGCGGGCCCATCCCGTCCTGGGCGGACTCCTTGAGGTCCAGCTCGATGGCGCCGCCGTCGACACCCACCCCGATCGGCACCCGCAGCCGGTCCCGGGCCGAGCGCGGCGCCCAACCCTGCTCGGCGGTGAAGCTCTCCGGATCGCCGAGACCGAGCAGCTCCGGCAGGCCCAGCTCGACCTGGAGCGGGGCGTCCGGCCCGCGGGCCGTGCCGGCCAGCCGCAGCGGCGCCAACCGCCGGGCGACCGCCTCGGCGTCGGCGAGGTCGAGGTGGTCGGCGGTGCCCACCTCCGCGTGCCCCTCCACCGACCACGAGTGCAGTCGCCGACCGCGCAGCTCCAACAGCAGCGCGTACCTGTCGAGCAGGCGGGGCGGCGGAGTGTCCAGGTCCAGCACGGTGACCGCGTCGATGCCGCCGTCGCCGGTCAGGTCGGTGGCGCCGGTCAGGTCACCGCCGTCGAGGACCACCACCACGTGCGGGCCGTCGGTGGCCGGTCCGGCAGGGCTGAACCGGGACCGGCTGGCCAGCACGTCGCCGAGCAGCCGTTCCAGCTCCGCGCCCGACGAGGTCACCAGCCGCACCGGCCCGAGCGCGTCCGTGCGAGAGGGATGGTGCGCGTGCGGGAGCCACTTCACCCACTCCCAGTCGGCCCGGCGTTCCGGGCCGGCGCAGACCGCGATCAACAGCTCGTCGGGGGCATGGAACACGGCCAACTGGGTCAGCACCGCCCGGCCCAGGGCCTGGGCGGCCAGGTCGCCGATGGGCCGCTCACCGCTGGCCGGGCCACCGGCGGCGGTCCGCACGTGCACCCGGGCGAAGCTGCGCAGCGACAGGGCCACCGGCAGCTCCGGCACCACGGAGTACGCGTCCAGGAAGCGGCGCAGCGCGCCGGCGGTCATCGGCTCCAGCTCCTCGAGCGGTCGGGTGACCGGTCCGACGAGCGGGGTGGCCAGGGTCTGCGGCCCGACGGCGACGCGTACCACCGCGAAGTCCGGGTCGGCGGGGCGGCGTTCCCAGACCCGGCCGCTGTCCACCGTCGACCACAGCCGACCCGGGTCGGGGTGTCGGTAGTAGAGCCCGGCCCGCTGCTGCCCGGCGGTCTGCCGGACCCGGCGGCGCAGCGTGGCCAGGTGGCGCAGGTACTCCCGGCGGGCCGCCATCATCTCCGACTTCTTCGGGGTGCCCGAGGCGCTGCCCCACGAGGTGACCAGCATCGCCAGCGACGAGAGCCCGAACATCCCGCCCACCACGTACGAGTAGGCGCCGCCGCCCCGGCCGAACATCATCGCCATCGCCACCGTGCCGCCGAGCATGGGCAACACCATCAGCATCTGCTGCCACCGGCCGCCGGCCACCGCGGGGATCTCCGGCGGCGCCTCGACGGGCAGCTCACCGACGGGGATCTCCGGCGCCGGCCGACGCGGCGGGCGCTTGATGACGACGGTGGACACTCGGCCTCCTGACAGCGCTGGGTAACCCGAGCCTGGCTCATCGTAGGTAAAGTCCTGTCGTCCGCGCAGCCTCCGATCCCCCTCGATATGGAGATCACTCGATGACAACCGGGCTGGCCCGCGTCACCATCAGCGCGCCGCAACGGCGGGTCGACGTCGCACTGCCGGAGCAGGTGCCCCTGGCCGAGTTGCTGCCCGACGTGCTTCGACACGCCGGCGAGGGCCTGGCCGACGACGGCGAGCGGCACGGCGGTTGGGTGCTGCGTCGTACCGACGGGGCGCTGCTGGCGACAGCGCAGGCGCTGCTGCCGCAGGGGGTCCGCGACGGTGAGGTGCTGCACCTGGTGCCGGCCCGCGCCCACTGGCCCGAGTTGGAGTACGACGACGTGGTGGAGGCGATCGCCGACGGCGCCCGCCGCCGAGGTGGGGCCTGGTCACCGGACGCCACCCGGGTCGCCGCTCTGGCCGGTGCCGCCGTGCCGCTCGCCGTCGGGCTGTTCGCGCTGCTCGCCGGCGGTCCGACGCTGCCCAGCGGCTGGTTCGCGGCGGCGGTGGTGGCGCTGCTGCTCACCGTGGCCGGCGCGGTCGCCTCTCGCGCCAACGGCGACGGCGCCGCCGGGGCGACGCTCGGCGGCTACGCCCTGCCGTACGCCTTCGTGGCCGGCGCCCTGGCGATCGGTTCCGGCGATCCGGTCGGCCCGCTCGGGCCGGTGCGCTGGGTCGGCGCACCCGAACTGCTGACCGGCTCGGTGGCGTTGCTGCTGGTGGCGCTGGTCGGTCTGCTCGGGGTGGCCAGTCGGCTGCGGGTCTTCGTGGCCGGCGTGACGGTCGGTCTGCTGGGTGCCGGCGCGGCGCTCGGCGCGCTGCTGCTGACCCCCGCCGGCACGGCGGCGGTGCTGCTCAGCGCGCTGGTCTTCGCCCTGGGGGCGATCCCGCTGCTCGCCATCCGGTTGGGCAAGCTGCCGTTGCCGCCGATCACCCTGCCGGCCGCCGCGTCGGGTGCCGAGCCGGAGCGTCCCCGGGACCTGCCGGACCGGGGTCGGGTGCACGCGGCCGTCACCCGCACCGAGGAGGTGCTGACCGGAATGCTGCTCGGGCACGCCGTGCTGGCGGTGGGCGCGACGGTCGTCCTCGGGGTGGCCGGTGGGACCGCCGGCCCGGCGCTGGTGGCGGTGGTCTCGGCCGTCCTGCTGCTGCGGTCGCGGCTGTTCGTGGCGCTGCGGCACCGGGTGCCGACGGTGCTCGCCGGCCTCGCCGGCTACGCGGTGCTGGGTGCGGTGCTTCTCGACCGGGCCGACGACACCGGCCGGTTGGCCCTGGTCCTCGGTGGCGCGGCGCTGGGCCTGGTGACCGTGGCCGCCGGCACCGGGTACGCCCGGCGAGCGGTCTCGCCGTACCTCGGAAGGGTCGCGGACCTCACCGACACGGCCCTGGTGGTCGCCGTGGTGCCGGTCGCCTGCGCGGTGCTCGACCTGTACGACCGGGCCCGGGGGCTGCTCGGTTGAGCGGCTCCCGGGCCCGGTCGTACAACGTTCGTCAGTGGGTGAACTCGCCGCGCGCCTCGGCGTCGCGGGCCCGCTGGTAGGAGGCCTGGATCTCGGCCTCGGCCTCGGTGCGGCCGACCCAGGTCGCGCCCTCGACCGACTTGCCGGGCTCCAGGTCCTTGTAGACCTCGAAGAAGTGCTGGATCTCCAGGCGGTCGAACTCGCCCAGGTGGTGGATGTCGCGCAGGTGCTCCTGGCGGGGGTCCTCGTAGGGCACGCAGAGGACCTTGTCGTCGCCGCCCTTCTCGTCGGTCATCCGGAACATGCCGATGGTCCGGCAGCGGATGAGGCAGCCCGGGAAGGTCGGTTCGGGGACCAGCACCAGCGCGTCCAGCGGGTCGCCGTCCTCGCCCAGCGTCTCCTCGATGAACCCGTAGTCCGCCGGGTACTGCGTGGACGTGAACAGGGTGCGGTCCAGCCGGATCCGGCCGGTCTTGTGGTCCACCTCGTACTTGTTCCGGTGACCTTTGGGGATCTCAACCGTCACGTCGAAATCCATCTGCACGCTCCCTCGTCTGCCCACGCTGGCTAACGGAACCACTGGCGGCCCTCCGGACAGGTGAATGCCCACCCGCCGACTCCGGCCACCGCATAGTCTTCGGACCGAAGTAGTGTCACCCAAGCCGATTTTCGCTGGGGGAGGAGGGGGTCGTGGGGAGGGAAGATTCACACTACCGCCCGGACGGGGGCACCGCGCGTGGTACCGGACGGTCCGGCTCCGGCGGTGCCACCGGGCGGGTTCCGGTGCCCGACGCCCACCTTCCGCGGGTGCCCGAGGAGTCGGTGCCTGAGCGGCCTCCGCCGCTGCCGTGGCACCCGTCGGAGGCGACTTCCGCCGGGCCGAACAGCGGTCGCTTTCCGGTCCTGGGTGGTGGAGACCATCCCACGACCGCCCCGCCGAGCGGCGCACACCCGGCCAGTCCTGCCTGGGGTGGCACACCGTCCGGTGACGGCCCGACTGTCCGCATTCCGACCGGCGTACCACCGCTGGGCTCGCCGATCTCCGCGCTGCCGGCACCGGCCGACGCCGAGCCGCCGGTAGCGCCCTCCGCGCCGCCGACCTCGCCGCGCCGCCGGGGGCGGCTGGTGGCCGTGCTGGCAGTGGTGTTGCTGCTGGTGCTGACCGGTGCCGGCGTCGTGGTGACCCGGCCCGGCCCGGTCGCCGGCTGGTTGGGCGAGGATGCGGCGTCGGCGCCGACCGCCGCCGGCCCCGCTGCGGAACCCGCTCCGGCGGACGTGCTGGACGGGCCCGACCCGAACGCCCCGCTGCCCGCGCCCGACGGCGTACGGGCCGCGCTGGACCCGTTGGTCGGTGTCCCCGCCCTGGGCGACCGGGTGAACGTCTCGGTGGCCGACGTGATCACCGGTCAGACGCTGTTCGCCAAGGGGGCGGACGACGGGACGATGCCCGCCTCGGTGACGAAGCTGGCGACCGCGGTGACCGTGTTGGCCGCTCGCGGGGCTGGGTACCGGATCCCCACCCGGGCGGTGGCCGGCGCCAAGCCCGGCGAGGTGGTGATCGTCGGTGGCGGCGACCCCACGCTCGCGGTGGACAAGAAGAGCTACTACCCCGGGGCGGCACGCCTGGACGACCTGGCCGCGCAGGTGCGCACCGCGCTCGGCGGCACGGCCCCGACCAGCGTCACCGTCGACGGCACGATCTACTCCGGCCCGGTGTACGGCCCCGGCTGGGACGAGGACATCCCGACCGACGGGTACGGCGCTGCGGTGACCGCGCTGATGACCAACGGGGCGCGCAAGGACCCGGGTGCCGAGGCCGGCGGCGCCGAGCGGGTCGCCGAGCCGGACCTCGCCGCCGGCCGGTCGTTCGCCCGGCTGCTCGGCGTACCCGCCAGCACCGTCAAGCGGGGCACGGCCCCGGCCCTGGCCACCGCCGCCGGTGGCGCCCCGCCTCCCGGTACGGAGTTGGGCGCGGTGCAGTCGCCGCCGTTGATCCGGCTGGTCGACATCATGATCAGCGAGAGTGACAACCTGGTGGCCGAGGCGCTGGCCCGCCAGGTGGCGCTGGCCCGCAGCCAGACGGCGTCGTTCGATGGCGCCGCCGCCGCGATGGACGCCGAGGTGGCGGCGCTGGGCCTGCCCGCCGAGGAGATCACCCTCTCCGACGGCAGCGGGTTGTCCCGCCGTAACCGGATCAGCCCGTCGCTGCTCACCGACCTGATCCGGCTGGCCGCGAGCCCGGACCACCCGGAGCTGGCCGGCGTCTTCGGCGGTCTGCCCGTGGGCGGCTGGTCCGGCACGCTGGGCGCCCGGTACCGGGGCGCTCCCGGCACCGCCGCCGGGGCGGGCGTCGTCCGCGCCAAGACCGGCACCCTGAGCGGGGTGCACGCCATCGCGGGCCTGGTCACCACGGCAGACGGTCGGCTGCTCACGTTCGCGGTGCTCACCGACAGGGTGCCCGGTGGGACGGACACCGCCCAGCCGGCGCTGGACCGCATCGCCGCCGCGCTGGCCGGTTGCGGTTGCCGCTGACCTTCGTCGAAGCGGGGTTTCCGGCGGTGCCGGGCCGGCGATGGTGTCGATCGCCGACGCGAGCCCGGGCCGGGCTGTCGCGACGCGGGTACGGTGGGTTCATGGCGCAGTTCGTGGACTGGGATCTGGCCGCCGCAACCGCGGGGGCGTTGAGCAAGTCGGGCCCCCGGGTGTCGTACTCCGAGGCCACCGACGTGGTCGGCGACCTGCGTCGGCTGACCGACGAGGCGGCCGGGCACGTGGCCGACTACACGGGGCTGCGGGCGCAGGTGGCACACCCGCCGGTGCGGGTCGTCGACCGCCGGGACTGGGCGGCCGCCAACATCGCCGGGCTGCGTGAGGTGATCACCCCGCTGGTGAGTCGGCTGTCCGGCGACAAGCCGCCCGGCGCGCTCACCGAGGCGATCGGGTCCCGGCTGACCGGGGTGCAGGCCGGCACCGTGCTGGCCTACCTCTCCGGCCGGGTGCTCGGCCAGTACGAGGTCTTCTCCGCCGACCCGGGCCAACTGCTGCTGGTGGCGCCGAACATCGTCGAGGTGGAGCGCAAGCTCGGCGCCGACCCCCGGGACTTCCGGCTGTGGGTTTGCCTGCACGAGGTCACCCACCGGACGCAGTTCACCGCCGTGCCGTGGATGCGGGCCTACTTCCTCAGCGAGGTGCAGGCGTTCGTCGACGCCTCGTCGAGCGGCGGCGAGCACCTCGTCGAGCGGCTGCGGCGCGGGGTGGCGACGCTGTCCGAGGCGGTCCGCGACCCGGAGAGCCGGACGAGTGTGCTGGACATCGTGCAGACCCCGGCGCAGCGGGCCGTCCTCGACCGGCTCACCGCCCTGATGACCCTGCTGGAGGGGCACGCCGAGTTCGTGATGGACGGCGTCGGTCCGCGGGTGATCCCGAGCGTGGAGCGCATCCGGGCGTCGTTCAACCGGCGTCGCGAGGCGGGTAACCCGTTGGAGAAGGCGATCCGTCGGCTGCTCGGGGTGGACGTCAAGATGCGTCAGTACGCCGAGGGTCGCAAGTTCGTGCACGGCGTGGTCGAGCGGGTCGGCATGCCGGGCTTCAACTCGATCTTCAACTCGCCGCTCACCCTGCCCCGGTTGTCCGAGCTGGGCGACCCGGACGCCTGGGTGGCGCGCGTGCACGGGCCAACCGGCACCGTACCGACCGCTGGCTGACCGTCCGTCGATGGGCGCGCTCGCGCCGCCGGTGGCCGCGATCCGGGTGGCGGTCCGTCGCGCGCTGACTCACCTGCCGTCCGGCGGCCCGGTGCTGGTCGCCTGTTCCGGTGGGGCCGATTCGCTGGCCCTGGCGGCGGCGGCCGTGTTCGTGGCGCCCCGGCTGGGTCGGCCCACCGGCCTGGTGACCGTCGACCACGGCCTGCAGGCCGGCTCGGCGCAGCGCGCGGAGGCGGTGGCCGGCTGGGCCCGAGAGGCCGGGTTCGCGCCCGTGACGGTGGCCCGGGTCGAGGTGGCCGGCCGGATGGGTGGCCCCGAGGCGGCGGCTCGGGAGGCCCGCTACGAGGCGTTGACCGAGGCGGCTCGGCGGCACGAGGCGGTCGCGGTGCTCACCGGGCACACCCGCGACGACCAGGCGGAGACCGTGCTGCTCGCGCTCGCCCGGGGCGCCGGTCCACGGGGGCTGGCCGGGATGCCCGCCCGACGTGACCTGGCCGGGGTGCCGCTGCTGCGCCCGCTGCTGGAGATCGGTCGGGAGCAGACCCGCGCCGCCTGCGCCGCGCTCGGGCTCAGCCCGTGGCAGGACCCGCACAACACCGACCCGTCGTACGCCCGCTCCCGGGTGCGCGCCGACGTGCTGCCGGCGTTGGTGCGGGCGCTCGGGCCGGGCGTGGTGGACAACCTGGCGCGTACCGCCCGGCTGGTGGCGGCGGACAACGCCGCCCTCGACGAGACGGCGGCGGCGGCGCTGGCGGCGGCCCGGCACCCCGCCGGTGGGCTCGCGGTGCCGGAGCTGGCCGGTCTGGCCGCCGCCGTACGCACCCGGGTGCTGCACGCCTGGGCGCGGGAGCTGGGCGCGGTGCCCGGGGCGCTGTCGCACCGGCACGTCGCCGCGCTGGACGCCCTGGTCACCGACTGGCACGGTCAGGGTCCCACCGACCTGCCCGGGGGTGTCCGCGTACTCCGTCGTGGCGACCGGCTGACGACCCTCAGCTCGGGCTGAGCGCCCCGGCGGTGTCCGCCCGGTCCCGGAAGGTGGTCCGGTAGCTGTGCGGTGTGGTGCCGACCCGGCGGCTGAAGTGGTGGCGCAGCGCCGCAGCGTCGCTGAAGCCGGCCTGGTCGGCGACGGCCTCCACGCTCAACGGGGTCTCCTCCAGCAGCCGTCGGGCGAGCAGCACCCGCTGGTTGGTGAGCCAGTCGTGCGGGGTGGTGCCGGTCTCGGCGCGGAACCGGCGGGCGAACGTGCGCGGGGCCATGCCGGCGCGGGCGGCCAGCTCCTCCACCGTGATCGCCCGGTCCAGGTGCCCCATCAGCCACTCCAGCACCGGCTCCAGCGTCGGCGCCTCGGGAGCCCGGGGGATGGGTGCCTCGACGTACTGCGACTGGCCGCCGTCGCGGTGTGGCGGGACCACCATCCGCCGGGCCAGACGGGTCGCGGTGGCCGAGCCGTGCACCTGGCGGATCAGGTGCAGGCAGGCGTCGATGCCGGCCGCCGTGCCGGCGCTGGTGAGCAGCCGACCGTCCTGGACGTACAGCGAGTTGCAGCGCACCCGGGCGCGGGGATGCCGGCGTTGCAGCTCGTCGACGTAGCGCCAGTGGGTGGTGCACTCCCGGTCGTCCAGCAGGCCCGCCGCGCCGAGCAGGAAGGCGCCGGAGCAGACGCTGAGCAGGTGCGCGCCGCGCGCGTCGGCGCGGCGCAGCGCGTCGAGCACCGGGTCGGGGATGACGGTGCCCGCGCTGTGCGCGGGGACGGCCACCAGGTCGGCCTCCTCCAGCGGGCCGAGGTCGGCGTTCGGGGTGAGGTGGAAGCCGGAGGACGTCCGTACGGCAGCGCCGTCGGGGCTGCACACGTCGAAGCGGTACCCCGGGAAGCCGTCGGCCGTCCGGTCGGTGCCGAACACCTCGGCCAGTACGCCGAGCTCGAAGGGAGCGACCTGGTCGAGGGCGAGGACGGCGACGGATCGGAGCATGTGACGAGGGTAACCCGAGAGATGGCAGTAAATCGATGCCCAATGGCATCTCTGCCACTGTCCGGCCGACGGGAGTCGGCGGAGACTGGTCTCAGTCCGGTGCGCACCGGCGGCGAAACCGACAGCAACCATGCGAAAGTGAGCGCCGCCATGGAGTTCCTGCTCTTCCTCCTGTTCCTCGTCCTGCTCGTCGCCGCCTCGGCGGCCGGCCTCACCGCGGACAGCCGCGACTCGGCCGACTGGAAGCCCAGCGAGGACGGCCGTCGCTGGCGGTCTCGCACCAGCTGATGCTTTTGGTGTCCTTTGCACCGAAGATCCCCGGCGGGACCGCGCCGAAAGGTGCGGCCCCGCCGACGGAGGCCATCGGACGTACGGCAGGCTAGG
Source organism: Micromonospora sp. NBC_00617 (assembly GCF_045161355.1). Taxonomy (NCBI): domain Bacteria; kingdom Bacillati; phylum Actinomycetota; class Actinomycetes; order Micromonosporales; family Micromonosporaceae; genus Micromonospora; species Micromonospora sp. NBC_00617. Next base: position 6,193,414 of record NZ_CP107751.1, read on the forward strand.
AGTCATGGCTGACGGCTCCTGGTACGACGCCGACATCGACCACGTGATCATCTCCGAGGCGCAGATCCGCGAGAAGACAGCGGAGCTGGCCAAGCAGGTCTCCGCCGACTACGCCCACGTGGGCGACGGACTGCTGCTGGTCTGCGTGCTCAAGGGCGCGGTGATGTTCATGGCGGACTTCGCCCGGGCGTTGGGCCGCAACGGCCCGCCGGCCGAACTCGACTTCATGGCCATCTCCTCCTACGGCCAGGGCACCACCTCCTCCGGGGTGGTCCGCATCCTCAAGGACCTCGACCGGGACATCGCCGGCCGGCACGTCGTGGTCGTGGAGGACATCGTCGACTCCGGTCTGACGCTCTCCTGGCTGCTGCGCTACCTGGAATCGCGTTCGGCGGCGAGCGTCGAGGTGGTCGCGCTCTTCCGCAAGCCGGATGCGGTCAAGGTGCCGGTGCCCGTGAAGTACGTCGGCTTCGACATCCCCACCGAGTTCGTGGTCGGGTACGGCCTCGACTTCGGCGAGCGGTACCGGGAGCTGCCCTACGTCGGGGTGCTCAAGCCCGAGGTCTACGCCCGGTCCTGACGCCGGCCGTCCGGCCCGGCCGGGTCGCGCCCGGGGCCGAGTGAGGGCAACTCGCATCGGTATTCGTCAAGCCGACGTTCAGCGGGCTCCCAGTTGTTCCGGTTACCGTGGAGCCCGGTGGCGCGGAGGCAACTTCGCGCCCGGCCCCTCGTCCGCGTGACCGGGCGTGCGGGTGGCCGGGTCGGATTCCCCGCCACGCCGGTTCTTGCCCGGACCCGCCGTACGTCTGGTGCGGGGCTGGCGAGGCCGCTCACGGAGCCCGTCGTCGATGGCGACGGAGAACCGGGGGCGGGGCTCGCAGGCCTGCTCCTCGCGTACACGGGCCTTCGATTGATACACCACTGCGGGGCTCGCAAGCTCACTCCTCGCGTACACGGTGTACGGTCGAATGACCGCGGCGCGGCAGTTTTCGCGCCTCGGGGTCGAGGCCGGCCCGCACGGCGGCTCCGACGCCGCCCAGGGCGGCGACACCATCAGACGGTCAGGACGTCGATCAGGAGGATGCGGGCGCCTCGGCGCTCGACAACAGTATGGAACGTACGCGTTTCTTCCGCCGACCGGTGGTCTGGATCATCCTGGTCATCCTCGGCGCCGTTGTGCTCAGTCAGCTGTTCACCGCTGGTCCCAGCTACCACCGCGTGGACACTTCCGTTGCGCTCGATCAGCTGCACACCGCTAAGATCAACAAGGTCGTCTTCCAGGACAAGGAGCAGACGCTCCAGCTCGATCTTGCCCAGAAGACCAAGTTCGGTAAGACCGAGACCGACAAGATCGAGGCCCAATTCCCGTACCAGGTTGGCGATCAGGTCTGGAACGAGGTGGAGGACGCCAAGGCGGCCAACCGGGTCACCGGCCCGGCCGACACCAAGGTCTCGTCGGACAGCATCTGGGTGAGCCTGCTGGTCAACCTGCTGCCGATCGCGCTGCTCGTGCTCCTGCTGCTGTTCTTCATGTCGCAGATGCAGGGCGGCGGCTCCCGGGTGCTCAACTTCGGCAAGTCCAAGGCGAAGATGATCACCAAGGACACGCCGAAGACGACCTTCGCGGACGTCGCGGGCGCCGAGGAGGCCGTCGAGGAACTGCACGAGATCAAGGACTTCCTGCAGAACCCGGCGAAGTACCAGGCCCTCGGCGCCAAGATCCCGAAGGGCGTGCTGCTGTTCGGCCCGCCCGGCACCGGCAAGACCCTGCTGGCCCGCGCGGTCGCCGGCGAGGCCGGGGTGCCCTTCTACTCGATCTCCGGCTCCGACTTCGTGGAGATGTTCGTCGGTGTCGGCGCGAGCCGGGTCCGCGACCTCTTCGAGCAGGCCAAGGCGAACGCCCCGGCGATCGTCTTCGTCGACGAGATCGACGCCGTCGGCCGCCACCGCGGCGCCGGCATGGGCGGCGGCCACGACGAGCGCGAGCAGACGCTCAACCAACTGCTCGTCGAGATGGACGGCTTCGACACCAAGGGCGGAGTCATCCTGATCGCGGCCACCAACCGGCCGGACATCCTCGACCCGGCGCTGCTGCGCCCGGGCCGGTTCGACCGGCAGATCCCGGTGGACGCCCCCGACATGGAGGGCCGCAAGGCCATCCTGCGGGTGCACGCCAAGGGCAAGCCGTTCACCCCCGACGTCGACCTCGACTCGGTGGCGCGGCGTACCCCGGGCTTCAGCGGCGCCGACCTGGCCAACGTGATCAACGAGTCGGCCCTGCTCACCGCCCGCAAGGACCAGCGGGCGATCACCAACGACTCCCTCGAGGAGTCGATCGACCGGGTGATCGCCGGTCCGCAGCGACGGACCCGGGTGATGAGCGACCAGGAAAAGAAGATCACCGCGTACCACGAGGGTGGGCACGCGCTGGTCGCCTGGGCGCTGCCGCACGCCGCGCCGGTGCACAAGGTGACGATCCTGTCCCGTGGCCGCTCGCTGGGCCACACCCTGGTGCTGCCGACCGAAGACAAGTACACCCAGACCCGCGCCGAAATGATCGACACCCTGGCGTACGCGCTGGGCGGCCGGGCCGCTGAGGAGCTGGTCTTCCACGAGCCGACCACCGGCGCCGGCAACGACATCGAGAAGGCCACCCAGCTGGCCCGCGCGATGATCACCCAGTACGGCATGAGCTCGAAGCTCGGCGCGATCAAGTACGGCACCAGCGGGGACGAGCCGTTCCTCGGCCGCAACATGGGCCACGAGCGGGACTACTCGGACTCGGTGGCCGCCGAGATCGACGGCGAGATGCGGGCACTGGTCGAGCTGGCGCACGACGAGGCCTGGGAGATCCTGGTGGAATACCGGGACGTCCTGGACAGCATCGTGCTCGAGCTGATGGAGAAGGAGACCCTCTCCACGGCCGACATGGCGCGGATCTGCGCGCGGGTCGTCAAGCGCCCGCCGCTGGCTCCGTACAACGGCTTCGGCAAGCGCCAGCCGTCCACCGAGCCGCCTGTGCTCACCCCTGCGGAGAAGGACAAGCTCAAGGCGCAGGCCCAGGCCGACGGCGCGCAGGCGTCCGTTGGTGGTGGCACGCCGTCCAACAACTCGGACGGTACGCACTGAGCGACGACCCGACGGCCAGCTCCCCGCACCGGGAGCTGGCCGTTTCCGCGACCGAGCCCGACGGCGACGACGGGCTGGACTACGTTGCCGCCCGGCTGATCAGCGGCCGGTTGACCGGCCGCCCGGTCGAGGACGCAGTCGACCTCGGCCGGATCGAGAAGGCCGTCCGGGAGATCCTGATCGCCGTCGGCGAGGACCCGGACCGCGACGGGCTCCAGCAGACCCCGGCCCGGGTGGCCCGCGCGTACGCCGAGCTCTTCGCCGGCCTGCGCGTCGACCCGGCCCAGGTGCTCAGCACCACCTTCGAGGCCAACCACGAAGAGCTGGTGATCGTCCGGGACATCGACGTGATGAGCCTCTGCGAGCACCACCTGCTGCCGTTCCGGGGCAGCGCGCACATCGGCTACATTCCCGGCCCGGACGGGCGGATCACCGGCCTGTCCAAGCTGGCCCGCCTCGTGGAGGTCTTCGCCCGCCGACCCCAGGTGCAGGAGCGGCTCACCTCGCAGGTCGCCGACCTGCTGATGAGCAAGCTCGCCCCGCGCGGCGTCGTCGTCGTGCTCGAATGCGAGCACATGTGCATGGCGATGCGGGGCATCCAGAAGTCCGGTGCCAAGACCATCACCTCGGCGGTCCGCGGCGTCCTGCAGTCCGACTCCAAGTCGCGGGCCGAGGCGATGGCGCTGATCATCCCCCGCTGACCTGGCGAACGCGACAACGGCCGGCCGTCCGTCCTGGGGTGGTCGGCCGTCGCGTCTGCGGTGCGGTCCGCGCGACGCCGGGTCAGCCGGCCAGCAGGGCCAGCAGCAGGCCGGCAGTGACCAGCGCCGCCGGCACCAGGCAGACCAGCGCACCGAGGCGCACCGTCCGGTCCAGCCGCTCGCCGGGGCTGGCGTGGAACACCCGACCGACACCCACCCAGCCGACGACGAAGGCGACCGCCGGCATCGGGAGCCCAGCGATCAGGGCCGTCACGCTGGCCGGGCCGGCACCCGTCATCGCGTACACGATGACCTGGATCAGCGGCACCAGCAGCGCCAACGGCCCGTACACCAGGAGGTTGCGCGCCCGCGCGGGCCAGGAGGCCGGTCGGAGGCCGCGACGCGCGGCCAACGCCGCGTCCGCCGCCTCGGCCTGACCCCGCGCGGCCCGCAGCGCCGCCAGCACGGCGGCCGGACCGCCGGCCATCGACCGGGCCGCCTCGGTCAGCTCCGGCGGCGACGGCACCAGCGAGATCGCCGGTACGCCTCGCTCCCGCAGCCGCTCCTGCTGACCCGCCAGCCCGGCACGCACGACAGTCAGTTCCTCCCGGGCGGCCTCCGCCGAGCGGGCCTGCTCACCGGCGGCGGCAGCCGCGCCGCGTCGGACCGCATCCAGTTGCCGCGCCGCCGCCAGATACTCGGCCCAGCCGCTGACGGGTTCCGCGGCCGCCGGCGTGCCATCGCCGTCCGGCCCGGCGGTCCGCTGCCGCCCCGGCCCGGTCACCGTAGCGTTCGACCCCACACCGACACCTCCCGCGTGCACCGTCCGCTCACCCCACCCTGTCGGCGAACGGCACCAGGACCGTGCCCCGCTCGTCCGGACCGTCCCACAGCACCGCCCGCTCCGGGTGCGCCCGCCACTCCACCGGCCGGCCGAAGACGGCGGCGAGCTGCGCCGCCGGCACGTCCAGCACCACGACGGCGGCGAGCTTGTCGACCTCGCCGTCCGGCTCCAGCAGCGCGGCGAACGGCAGCACCGCCCGCCACCAGCCCAGCAGGTGGCGGCCCGCCGGTGGCCCGTCCCGCAGCAGCGCGCGCAGCCGATCCGCGGGCAACTCCCGCGGCCCGGGCCGATCCAACCCGAAGACCACCAGGTACGTCGGCAGCTCCCCGTCGGTGTCCGCGAGCAGCGCCGGCACGTCCACCAGGCACGCCGGATGGCGGGCGGCCAGCTCCGCCGTCAACTCCTCCGCCAGTGGGCGTGCCCCCTGGTCCGGCGCGGCCACCAGGAACCGGGCGGTGCCCGGCGGATGATGAGCTGCGGTGCTCCGGGCCGCCGTCGCCAACAGGCCGCCCGCCGCCGGCCCCGAGCCCAGCACGGCGAGGTTGCGCCCGGCCGCCGGCCCCATCGGAACGGCAACCGTCGTACGGGCCACGTCCACCGCCCGGCCGAGCAGAGCGGCCGGCCCGTGCGCCTGGCCCGCCAGAGCCGCCCGGTGACGTGGATCGTTGCTCAGCAGCGGGCGAGCGTAACCGGCGAACACCACCGGTGGCGCCGACCCGGCCGGCCGGGCCGCCCACAGCTCGTGCCGCAGTTGCTCCACGACCTCCGGATGGTCCAGCGGATCCGGGTGCCGGATCAACCGTTCGTGGCCACGGATCGCGCCCCGAGGGCCACCCAGCCCTCCGGCGGTGTTCACCACCGCGCTGCCCACCGGCAGTCCCGCGGCCGAATCGTTGGTCGGCTCCAGCACCGGGCCGCCACCCGGCAACGCCACCCGCACCGGGAACTGTCCGAGGACCGAATCCCGGTGCCCGGCGTCCGCGCGGCCACTCAACCCCAGCTCGCCCGCGCCGGCCAGCACCAGGTGCACGCCGTACGCCCGACCGGTGCGCGCCAACACATCCACCTGCGCGGTCAGCTCGGCGGCCAGCCGATCCCGCTCGGCGAAGAGCAGCGGCACATTGTCCACCACACAGACGATGCGGGGCAGCGAGCGGTGCTGGCGCAGCTCCGCGAAGCGCTGCCCACCGGCCCGCCCGGCAGCCTCCGCACGGCGCTGCACCTCGGCCGTCAACTGGCCGAGCAGGTCCCGGACGTACTCCCGGTCGGCGGCCATCGCCGCGGCCCGCACGTGCGGGATCCAGGAGCGGTCCCGCTCGGTCTGCAGAAACTCCACGAACGACTCACCGTCGCCCAGATCCGCCAGGTAGAGCGCCAGGTCGTCCGGGCCGTACCGAGCGGCGAGCCCCAGCATCGCGGTGGTCAGGAACGCCGCACGTCCCGCCCCGGAACGGCCGCTGACCAGCCAGTGCGGGGTCAACTCGGTGAAACCCAGCGGCACCGGCCGGCCCCCGGCGTCACCCACCATCGTGGTGAGGCTGTTCGAGGAGTCCGCCTCCCAGAGTTGCTCACCCGTCGCCGGCAGGAGATCGGCCAACGCCAGCCGGGAACCCGCCTCCACCTGGGCGGCGAGCCGTCGACAGACCGCGTCGACGAGATCAGCCGGCGGGTCCGTCTCCACGAAGACCGGTGAGTTCAACCCGACCGGTGGCTCGGCCCCCGGGCTCGCGAACGACGCCCCCGGCGGGTCGCCGAGCAGCGCGTACGCGTTGCGCAGCACCAGCGAGGTCGCCTGCGCCAACGGCGCCCGGGACGCGTACGGGCCCGGTGGCGGCCAACCGGCCACCACCAGGTGCAGACCGGCCGCGGGCCCCTGCTCGGCCAGCGCCTCGATCCGGACCAGGTCGGTCGGGCCGGTCAGCTCCGGCAACGCGGCGACCACCAGCAGCAGGGTGCGGTCGTGGCGACGACGCCCGCTCGCACCCGGGGTCACCCACTGCTCCGCCTCCGTCAACACCGCCCGCAGACCCGCCACGTCCACCGCCGGCGGCGGCAGCAGCCCGGCATCAGCCAGCGCGCCGAACGGCGTGAGCACCGCACCCGTGGCGTCCACCGCGCGCACCAGCAGCGCACCGGCGGGTGCCCCGCCCAGCAACCGCAGCAGCACGGCCCGCAGCAGCCCCGCCACCCGGGGTTCCCGCGCATCGGCGTCCACACTCAGGTGCCCGGCCCCGATCAACGGCACGAGCGCGGGGAACCGGGCGTCATCCAACGGCGCCGCCGTACCCACCCGCACAAAGGACGGCGGGCCGTCACCCGCCGGAGAATCCACGGTGAGCGAGTCCAGATTGGCGCCCGACCAGCCCGGGGCCAGCCGCGCGGCAACCACCCGCAGTCGGTCGGCCAACTCGTACTGGCGGCGCTGATCCGCGGGGGCCGGCCGAGTCTCGTCGAGGATGCCGGCGGCGGCGGTCACGACAGCTGCGGCCCGGCGGTGCAGCGCCGCCGCTCGGTTCGTGCGTGCCTTCGGACCGGCCACCGTGTCCACCCCCTCACCCGAGGTCGGCAACCCCTCCCCGAGCAGTGACGGTATCCCAGCCCGAGCCGCTCCTTTGGGAGGTACCGCGGCGGTGCGCCGGTGTTGTCGCGGATCTCACCGGTGGGGAGGGGTCCGTCACGATCCGCTGGATCTGAGGCATTGGCTCCGGGCCGTCCAGCCGTTAACTTCAGGAGGTGGAATCAGTGCAGCCCCCCGCCGGTTCCCAGGTCTCCCGCGTACCGGCCCAACGGACTCCGTCCGAGCAGCTGCCGCCGGCCCCGCCAGCGCCGGCACCACAGCCGCGCCGCCGCCGACTGCGAACCGTGCTCACCGTGGTCGGTGGGGTGCTCGCCCTGCTCTGCCTCGGTGCGATAGCGACGGGGTACGTGTTGTACAACCGCGCGGCGGCCCCCGACCGAAGCGCCCCCGACGTGGCCGTCGACAACTACCTGCGGGCATTTCTCGTGGACCGCAACGACGCACGAGCTGATCAGTACACGTGCGAGGGCGGGACACAACTGGAGCCACTTCGCGCGCTACGAGCCGACCTGCTTACGCGTGAGCGGCAGCTAGACGTCAGCATCCTGGTCAGTTGGGGCAGCCTTGAAGTCAACGATCAGGGCAACATTGCCACTGTCGTGACGACAGTTCGCCGCAGCGCCACGGTAGATGGGACCCAGCAAAGCTTGACGGACACTTGGCAGTTCGACGTCCGAAAGCAGGAAGGCTGGCGGGTCTGCAGCGGAGCAAAAGTGAGCTGACTGTCATTCGATCCACAACAAATGGACCGGAACCTCTAGAGTGGTGGGTGACTGGCCCCGCCAGGCCCAGCGGTACCACTCCACTTCGGGTGTGATCCGCACGCAGATGTCGCCCTCGGCCCCGGAGTAGGTCTCGGTGACGGCCCGCATGTCCCGGTGTTCCAGCCCACCCTCGACGTGCACCACCCGGCGTCCGGTGACCGCGTCCGCCTCGAACACGGGCGTGGGGGACCGATGGGACGGGCCGTCCAGCGAGACCAGCCGGATCCCGGTGTCCCGGTTGCTGTCCGATCCGGGCCGTTCACCGACCGTCTCCACCCAGACCCGCTCCACCGGCACCAGCGGCGCGAACACCTCGACCTGGTCGGCCTCGGCCCGGTACCACTCGTGCTCGGGGATGACCGGCACGTAGGTCCGGGCACCCTGCACGACGCGGTCGTCCGCGCGCAGGTCCCCTCGCCAGCCCAGCCCGGGCAGACCGACCAGCACCCGCTGCCCGCGTAATTCCACCCGTCCGGTGGCGGGCACGATGGCCAGTGGTCGGGGTGGCCGGGGTGCCCAGTCGGGCTGGTCGGCGAACGGGTCCGGCATCGGTCCGGTCATGCCCGCGACAGCCTCACTCCGCGGCGCGCAGCGGGGCACCCCGCTCGCGCATGAACGGAATCGGGTCGATCGCGCCCCGGCTGGACCGGTCGTTGCGCAAGTGCACCTCGAAGTGCAGGTGTGGACCGGACGAGTTACCGCTGCTGCCCACCTGCCCGATCACCTCGCCGGCCGGCACGATCTGATCGGGTGCGACCCGGGGGTGGACCACCATGTGGCAGTACCGGGTGATGTAGCCGCCGGCGTGCAGGATGTCGACGAACCAGCCACAGCCGCCCTTGCCGGGGTACCCGTCCACGTCGCAGCTCCGCCGTCCGTGATTGTCCGGGTCGCAGCGGGCGACCAGCACCCGGCCGGCGGCTGCGGCACGGATCTCGGTGCCCTTGCCCGCTCCGATGTCGACACCGTTGTGGCTGGGTCGCTCGGCGGTCCGGAAGCCGGAGCCGACGTCACCGGAGATCGGCGCGGTCCAGCCGGAGGCGGCGATCTGGCCGCGCTCGGCTGCGTCGCACACCGCCTTTCCGTTGATCTCGACGGTGCGGGCCGCGCCGCCGGCCAGCGCGTCCACGATCTTGCTGGCCAGCTCCTCGTGCTTGGCGTACGCGTCCGGATAGGTGCTGATCTGGACCTGCTGGGCCACGACGGTCAGCGGTCGGCGCTGCCAGCTGCGGACCTTCACGAGCTTCTCGTAGAACTTCCGGGCCGTGTAGGCGGGCGTCATCCGCTCGGCGACCGAGCCCCATCCCGGCCGCTGCTGAAACAGACCCAACGAGTCGTGATCCGCGCCGACGCCTTCGTGCGGCAGGGCGAGAGAGGCGGGCACCCCGGTGTTCGCCAGATTACGCAGCGCGGACTCCTGCATCGCGGTGGCCAGGGCGATCACCCAGCCACGCGAGGGCACCCCCATGTCCTGACCGACCTTGATGACGATTGCCGCGTTGCGGATCTGCGCGTCGCCATACTCGGCGAACCGAGGCAGTTCGCCGGCGATGTCCACCGGACGCACGGGTCCGCAGCCCCAGCCGGCCAGGGCGTCTCCGTTCTCCGCGTCGCCGCCGAGACCGCTGAGAAAGAACGCCGCGGTGCCTCCGGTGCAGCAGAGCAGGAGCAGCACCCCGGTGAGCACCGAGGCGATCACGCCGACCCGGATCGGGCGGCGAAGAGCACGGCCTGCTCGGCCGGCGGTCACTGTCGCTCCCAGTCCACCACGTCGACCAGCCAACCCTCGTCCGCCACCACCAGCTCCAACCGGAGCCGCCCGGTGTCGAGCGGTAGCAGCACCTCGACGAACGTCTCGGTGCGCGATCGCACCGATGGTGGGCCGGTCACCTCCTCGGCCGGCACTCCGCCGGGCTCGGCGCCGGCCAGCTTCTCGGTCAGCGCCGGGGTCGACAACGGCCGCAGGCCGGCCTGCCACTGTTCGGTAGTCATTCCGGGTCGGCCCAGCCAGGCCGAGGCGAACCGGCCGGCGGTCTGCTCCGGCGTGCGGGCGCCGGGCGGAGTGACCGGCGACGGCGGAGCCTCGGTGGAGGTCACCCCGTCGTCACCGGCCGTCGGGTCTACGGTGGTGATCGGCCGGCTCGGTCGGCTGCTCAAGCCGTCCGTCGGGTCCATCGGACCGGACGCGAGGCGGGCCGCCCCGATCACCCCGAAGACCAGTACCGCGATCACCACCGCCACTCCCAGTCGAGACCGCAGCGCCCGGGTGAAGAGGAATTCCAGGGCCCGTCGCATCGCCGTCACCGAGCCTCTGAGCGCACCCGCGGTCCGGTGCGGTCCGGCGCACGTTCGGTGGAGCCGGGCCGGTAGACCACGAACGAGGGGTTCTCCGACGGCACGTCCGGTTCGGTCCAGGTCGCCGGCTGCCGTCGACGGGGCTGCGGCGGCACCGGACGACCTCGGTTGCCGGTCTCCTTCGTCGGCGCCTCATCGGCGCGTTCCTGACCGTCCGGTCGACCATCGCTGGCGCGTCGGCCCGCGACCGGGGTTGGCGTCGGCGTCGGGGCCGGGTCTTCCCGACGTGCCTCCGGGCGCAGTCGGGTCTGCTCGGCGTCCGGCGATCGGCGACGTCCGCCCACCGGTTCCATCGTGCCCCCGGGCTCGGCCACGTCGAGCCGCGCCGCCGTCCGCATGTCCCGGAAGAACCGGCGGTGCCAGGACCCCGCCGAGCTGACCGCCTCGCTGCTGTCCTTACCGCCGAGCTGGGTGATCCGCCGGTACGGCCGCAGCAGCAGCCAGCCGACCACTCCGCACAACCACACCAGCACCACCTGGAGCCAGCCGGGCAGCGTGGGCGTACTCATGATCAAATCGACCGCGAACAGGTAGATCGCGGCCCCGGTGCCGAAGATGGCGATGTTGAAGATCGCGGCGACCACGGCGTTCGCGAGCCGCCGCAGGCCGGCACTGGCCGGTCGGAGCAACCCGACCGTGCCCAGGATAGGTGCCGCGATCACCGCCCATCGGAAGATCAGGAAGCCCAGCAGGACCAGCAGCGACGCGGTCAGGTCGAACATGGCGAACAGGACCGAGGCCAGCACCGCGATGAACCCGGCCCCGACCCGGTCCATGTCCCGGACACCCTGGAGGTACTCGTACGCCTCCGGGTCCTCGGTCTGGATCTGCTCGGCCACCCGCGCCCACTGCTGCTGCTTGGCCTTGATCGTCGCCTCCCGGGTGGCCGGGTTGGCGCGCAGCTTCTCGACCTCGTCCCACGACAACGCCTTGGCGTCGTACAGCGCCGGACCGTACTTGCGGGCCGTCTCACTGTCCGCCGATCCGAGGACCCCCCGGACCCAGTTCCGATAGAGCATGGTCTCGGTAGCGGTGTCGCTCGCGCGGACGGCCGGGGTTCTAAGGTCTTTGCAGCGATCTGGGTCGATGCATCGGCCGGGTGCGGGTTCCTTCGCTTGCGGGCCCACCGCGTCGTGCACCACACCGAGGCTGGTGACAAGCGCGCCGTCGGCGATGTTCGCCGATTTCACCGGCCAGGCGGCGAGCGCGGTGACCGCGACCATCACCAACAGAGCCCAGCCCGCGGTGGTCATGGCGTTGCTCATGTCCGACTGCCGGGATCGCCAGAGCAGATAGAGCCCCACCACGCACAGCGTGACGATCCCGAAGACGCTGAACACCTTCTCGTAGACGGCCTTGGTCGCCTTCTCGACCAACGGGTCGGCCCAGCCCCACATCGAGCCGGGATCCCAAGCGCGTTCTCTGAGCGCGTTCGAGGCGCCGATGATCGCCGTGGCGGCCATGAACTCGCCGTTTGCGATCGTTGTGGTGAACTTGTAATCCGGATGCAGCACGCTCGACGCGCAGCCGCCGTCGATGTCGTAGGTGTTGTAGCTGTAACCCGCGTATCCGTAGAGGCTGTACCGACCGGCTACTCCGTTCGCCGCCTCAGCCGGGGGCGCGGCGGCGAACCAGCCGGCGAGGCCGGAGTCCGGCGTGCCCGGGGTCGGCGCGTTACGGCACTTGACCTCGTCCTCGCTGACCGCCTGGAGCTTCCCTACGCAGGCCCGGAAGTCCGCTTGCCATTCGGCTGTCGTGCAGAGGTCGGCTCGGGCCTGGGCGACCGGTGGCGCGGCTGCGGCCGCCTCCGCGCCGAGCAGCGGCCAGCTGAGGGTGGCCCCGGCCAGTACGCCGAGCGCGAGCAGGAACGACGCGATCCGTGCCCGGGGCCCAGCCATGTCACGCCTCCAGATCCGGCAGGGAGATGCTCGGCAGGACTCCGGCCGCCGCGGCGATCGCGGCGGGCGTCGTGTCGAGGTGGTCCAGCAGGCCGTCGACGTACGAGACGTCGACGCGGACCTTCTGCACCCGGCCGTCGACGTCGCGCATCACGAACTCGCGGAATCCGAGGCGGTTGGCCGAGTTGGTGTCGGCGGCGGAGAGCGAGGCCAGGGTGGCCTCGTATCCGTCGTTGACCGGCACCCGCAGCAGTCGCAGCGCTTCGGAGGCGATCTCGGCGTCCTCGGCGATGCGGCCGACGAAAACGGTGGAGACTAGGTTCTGTACGTCGAGGCCGAGGATGTCGCGGGGGTTCTGCGAGGCGACCAGCGCGGCGAGGTTCCACTTGCGGGAGTCCCGGGCGAGCCGGACCAGGAACGACCGGCCCGACCGCCAGCCCTCCATGAAGTGCGCCTCGTCGAGGCCGACGAGCTTGCGGGACGACATCGACCCGCCGTAGCAGCGGCGGACGGCGAGCCGGTGCGCGGTGTGCAGCATGGGGAGGGCGAGGGACTCCTCGGCCGACCAGTACTCTCGTTCGATCTTGAGGTCGGGCAGCCGGAGCCCGGCCATCGTGATCACGGTGAGCGCCGCGTCGGCGCCGAGCAGACCCTCCGGCGGCCGACCGAAGAAGAGCATGGCCAGCGGCATTTCGGCGGTGTCCAGGAGCAGGTTCGCCAGCTCCTTGCCGGCGTCGTCGTCGAGCCGCCCGAGGCAGCTCACGACGTCGTCCAGGGTGGACGTCTCTTCGGCGGGGACCTGCCGGACGGCGTGCCGGAACAGGGTGGCGGTCGACGCCTCGCGGGCCACCTGCGGCGGCACGAGCATCATGCAGATGTCCTGGACGAGCATTCGTCGCTCGGCCCGGGCGTTGGAGACCGCGATCTCGAACTCGCGGTCGCCGGCGGCGCCGGTGGCGAACTCACTGCGCAGGGGCGTCGGGATGAGTGAGTAGGGCGCCAGGGTGCCGTGCTCCGAACCAGTCAGGTTCAACACCCGGGAGTACGGCCGCAGCTCGGGCATGGCGCAGAGCCGGGCCAGCGGCCCGGACGGGTCGAGCAGGGTCACCTGGACCCCTCGTCGGGCGGCGAGGTAGCCCAGCGCGCCGAGCAGGGTCGACTTGCCACCGCCCGGCTCGGCCACGAAGACCGCGAGCCCGGAGCGTTCGCGTACCTCCATGGGGAAGTGCAGGTCGAGGAAGACCGGGCGGCGGCAGGTGCCGGCGGTACGCCCGATGAGGTCGCCCCTGCGGTCACCGACGGTGGACGCGGCCTGGGGGAGCGCGGCGGCGAGCAGCGGGACCGGCATCCGGCGGACGTAACCGGTGTTGGCGATGGGCTCGCCGGGGATGAACTCGCGAGCCAGCCAGTCCTGGTTCTTCGGGTGCTGCAGGGAGATGCGCAGCTCCCGGGAGTAGAGCTGGATGAGCCGGCGGGCCCGCTCCAGGCACTCCTCCCTGGTCCGGCCGCCGACCGCGATCCGGTGCCAGCCGTGGGCGCGGGCCGAGTCGACGGGCAGCCCGGTGGTCATCTCGTCGCCGATCACCAGCGCCCGCTTGGCGAGGCGTTCCAACTCCGGTGGCGCGTCGATGCCGTGCTCGGCGTAGTCGAGCTGCTGGGAGCGGATCATTCGCAGCCGGTGTTCGAGATTGCGGAACGAGTCGCCGGAACCGAGGATGTCGACCCGGGTGGAGATCTCCATCGGCCAGGGCAGTCGCTCGTGGAAGTGTAGCCAGGGCTCGTGCCGCTCCGGGATCTCCAGCGGCTCCATCCGGCCGACGGCGAGCACGGCCACGTGCCGTTCCTCGCCGGTCATCCGGTTGACCAGTTTCACTGTCGAGCCGTACGGGGTGCGGTAGCGCTCGACCTGCTCGGTCAGGGCGAGCAGGTCACCGCGCTCCCAGTGCCCGTCGGTCACCGGGGAGAGCCGGCCCGGGGGTGCCATGCACAGCGCCACCGAGCGGTAGAGCAGCCACTCCAGCTCCTGGGCGGTGACTCGTCGGCCCCGCATGCCGAACGCGCCGAGCACCTCGTCGAACTGTTCCACGGTGCGGCCCAGCTTGCGGCGCTCGCCCTCGGCGGTGCCCCGGCCGAAGGTGCGGAGCAGGCGTTCGGTCATGGAGTCGCCGAGGGAGCGGCGGGCGAAGGTGACGCCCAGGTAGGTCTGCCCCTCGGCGTGGTTGACGGCCATCAGGTGCCGCTGGGCAGCGACCAGGTGGTCTGCCCAGCCGGTGGTGCCGGCGACGTCGGGCAGCGGTGCCGGGGTGTGCCCGTCGATGGTGCGCGCCCACTCGTCGGCGGGGAACGGTCGGGTGGTCCGGCGCAGGTGCAGCCGGAAACCGGCCAGGCCGGCGTACTGCTCGGAGATCGCCGACAGCAGCGCCTCACGCTCGGCGTCCGGGCGGAAGGCCCAGCGAACCTCGGGCAGCCAGTACCAGGCGGTGACCGTGTTGGGGGTGAAGGTCAGGTGGCCGGCGATCTCGGTGATGGCCAGCTCGACCGAGGGATCCCGGTCTCCGAATTTGATCTTCGGGGCGCGGACCCGGGTTGGCTTGATCGGCCGGTCCTGGTTGCTCGCGGTCCGCTGGCGGGGCGGGGCGACTTCCTTCCCGGCCCCCCTGGATCGCTCCGATGCGGGGCGGCGTGGCGCCCGCTCCAGCGCGGGCCGGTCACTCGGGCCGGCGGTGGCCGGCCGTTCCGCCGGCACGGTCGGCCGGTCCGTCGGGGCGGCCGGACGCTGCACCGATGCCGTTGGTTGGACGACGGGCGCGGTGCTGGGCGTCCGGGGTGCCGAGCCGGTGGCCGTCGACGCGGACGCGCCTGCGGCGGTCGGCTCGGGGTCGTCCGAGGGCAGCATCGAGCGTCGGCCGCCCGCCTGATGCGGCACCCGGGATTCGCTGGCCGGGTAGGCGTCCGCCCGTCGTGGCTCGACGGCCTGTCGGTCGTTGGTGGACCGGTCGTCGGGCGTCCAGGGTGGCTCCAACTCGGGAGCCGGTCGGGCCGGGGTCGGGGCGACCGCGGGCGGCTGCTGCGGGATCGTCGGCTGGCTTCGGGTCGCGGGGCCTGCCGTCACGGCCCGTGGACCACCAGGTCGCGCGCCACCGAACAGGTCCAGGAACGGCGAGTCGATGTCGGCGTTCTCGCCGGCCGAGACCGCGCTGGGCTCGGCGGGCGGCGTCCGGCGGGTGACCGGCCGAGGTGCCTGGAACACACCGACCGCGCCGTGGCCGGGCGAGGTCACCAGCGCGGGGTCGAGCGCCACCTCGTCCTCGGCCTCGGGGTAATCAAATGACTGCGCACGGTGACTGGTCGGCGCGGCCGGGCGGCCGGCCGGGGAGCCCGGCGTGGAAGAGCGACTCATGCGACCGCCTCACCCGCGTCGTGCAACAGACCGCTCGGCGTACGCCCGGTCATGCCAGCTCCTCCCGGATCCTGATCCGGCTGCCGACCAGACGCGGGTCGCGCTGCTCGATCGCCGGCTCCCGGGTACGTCGCCAGTCGGTCAGCGCGGTGCGGATGACCACCCGCGCCGGCCGGTCGGGGTCGACGTGCCGGAAGATGAACGACGTGGTCACGATGGCGAGCGCGATCTCCCACGCTGGGAAGAGTTCGACCGTCAACGTGAACAGCCAGTGGATGAACATGTAGAGGGGGACGAGCAGCATGAAGAGCCCGTACTGGGCGTAGGGCAGGTGGACCGGAAGGGTGTAGCCGGGCGGCCCGAGGTAGACCAGGCGGGCCCGGTAGATGTCGTCGTCGGTGCGTAGCCGCATCTGGTGAACGCGCCTATTCGAAGATCAGGTCGATCAGGTAACCGCCGACGAAGAAGAGTGTTGCCGCGCCGGCGATGAAGGCGAGCCCGACGATGGCGATCGCGGAACTGGTCAGCACCTTGGAGATCTCGCCCCGGCTGGCGCGACCGATGAAGATGACGCCCAGGACGGCGAGCAGGATCGGCGCGATCTTGCTGGCGAAGAAGGTGACGACACTGTTGGTGTCGATCCCCTTCGGTGCCGGCTCCGCGAGTGGAGCCGATGCCAGAGTGGAGAGCGCGTGGGCGACGCTGGAAGACGCCGTCTCCATGAGCTCGAAGGCGATCACTGGAACCTCCCCATAGCGCGGCCGGCGGTGCCGCAGCGGTGCAATGGACGAGCCTGGCGGGAAATGTGCTCCACAGGGCGCAGCGTTCTTGACCCTGCGTTCGTTACTCACCACGGAGGGTGGCGAGGTTTGGGCGGTTTTCCCCCGCTTCGGCCCTCCCTCCAAGCTTCGCCATCTCGATGCTGGCCAATTCCAAAGCGTACGGGCCGCCCCGGATTGCGACAAGCCGCGAAGGGACTGCCTGATGCTGCCCGGATGACCGATCGTACACCTGTTCCAATGAGCACGTCAGGGGTGGTCGACCCGGGCCGCCGGGTGCCGCCGCCGCGACCGGTACCGTCTAGTCGTGACCGATCTGGTACGGGCTCCGGGCCCGGTGGTGATGGGCGTCCTCAACGTCACGCCGGACTCCTTCTCCGACGGCGGACGGTACGCCGACCTCGACGCGGCCGTCGGACACGGCGTCCGTCTGCGCGCTGCCGGGGCGCACCTGATCGACGTCGGCGGTGAGTCGACCCGTCCCGGCGCCGAGCGGATCGACGCGGTGACCGAGGCCGAGCGGGTGCTGCCGGTCATCCGCGAGCTGACCGCCGCCGGTGTGCCGGTCAGCATCGACACCAGCCGGGCGCGCGTGGCCGAGGCCGCATTGGATGCCGGCGCGGCCGTGGTCAACGACGTCTCCGGCGGGTTGGCCGACCCCGACATGGCCCGCGTCGTCCGCGACGCCGGCTGCCCCTGGGTCCTGATGCACTGGCGTGGCCATTCCCGGCAGATGCGCGACCTGGCGAGCTACACCGACGTGGTGACCGATGTGCGGGACGAGCTGGCCCAGCGGATCGACGAGGCGCTGGCCGCCGGGGTCACGGCGGACCGCATCGTCGTCGACCCCGGCCTCGGCTTCGCCAAGACGGCCGCCCACAACTGGGAACTCAGCGCTCGCCTGCCGGAGCTGCTGGACCTCGGGTACCCGCTGCTCTTCGGCGCCAGCCGCAAGTCCTACCTCGGTCGACTGCTCGCCGACGCCGACGGCACACCGCGACCCGCCGCCGAGCGGGAGGCCGCCACCGTGGCCACCAGTGTGCTCGCGGTCGCGGCGGGCGCCTGGGGCGTACGCGTGCACGACGTGCGGGCCACCGTGGACGCGCTCGCCGTCTGGGCCGCCACCGGCAGCCCGCGCCTGGTGCCAGCCGGCCCGGCTGAGCGGACCGTACGCGCAGCCGCCGGCCGGCGAGAGGGAGACCGATGAGCGACCGGATCCAGTTGACCGGACTGCGCGCCCGCGGCCGGCACGGGGTGTACGACTTCGAGCGGGCCCAGGGGCAGGACTTCGTGGTCGACGCCGTCCTGGAGCTGGACCTCGCCCCGGCGGCGGCGAGCGACGACGTCACCGCCACGGTTCACTACGGCGAGCTGGCCGAACGTCTGGTGGCGGTGGTGACCGGCGAGCCGGCCAACCTGATCGAGACCCTCGCCGACCGACTGCTCGCCGTCTGCCTGGCCGACGAACGGGTCCGCACCGCCACGGTCACCGTGCACAAGCCGGAGGCGCCGGTGCCGCACACGTTCACCGACGTGGCCGTCACGATGACCCGGACGCGTACCCGATGACCCGGGCCGTGCTGTCGCTCGGCAGCAACCTCGGCGACCGCCTGGAGCACCTCCGGACGGCCGTCACCACGTTCGGCGACACCGTCCTGGTGATCTCCGGCGTGTACGAGACTCCACCGTGGGGGGACGCCGACCAGCCCGCGTACCTCAACGCGGTGCTGCTGGCCCAGGACGCCGCCGCCACGCCCCGCGACTGGCTGGAGCGGGCGCGGGCCGCGGAGCGCGCCGCCGGCCGGGTCCGTGACCCGCAGCGGCGGTTCGGGCCGCGCACCCTCGACGTGGACGTGATCGCGGTCTGGGGCGACGACGACGAGCCGGTGCTCAGCGACGACGAGGAGCTGACCCTGCCGCACCCTCGGGCGCACCTGCGCGCGTTCGTGCTGCGACCGTGGATCGACATCCAGCCGTACGGGCGACTGCCCGGCCACGGCTGGTTGACCGACCTGCTCACCGCCGGCCCGGTCGCCGACGACGCGCTGGAACTGCGTCCCCGGCCCGAACTCGCGTTAGAGTCGACGGCATGACCCAGTGGAGCCGGCCGGCATGACGCAGGCGAAGTCCCCACCACCGGGCGGGCCGGGCCCGGACCGGTCGCGGATGGGCCCCACCCGGATCTCGACCCTGGTCGTGGCCGCCCTGGGTGCGGCGGCGGTGGCCTGGCTGCTGATCAGCACCCTCTACTACAGCGGCATCCCCCGTCTGCCGTGGCTGCCGGTGGTGACGCTGGCCGCGCTCGCGGTGCTGGAGGCGTACGCGGCTGTCAACACCCGTGGTCGCATCGAGCGCAAGTCCGGCCGGGATCCGGTGAACCCGTTGATGGTCGCCCGGTTCGTGGTGCTCGCCAAGGCGTCGGCGCTGGCCGGGGCCATCTTCGCCGGTTTCTACGCCGGTCTCAGCGGGTGGCTCTTCGTCGAGACCACCCGGGCCGCCATCGACGACCGGCCGGCCGCCGGGGCCGGGCTGCTGGCGTCGCTGGCGCTGGTCGGGGCCGCGCTCTGGCTGGAACGATCCTGTCGGGTCCCGGAACGCCCGGACGACGAGCACGAGCCCGACCAGCGCCAGAGCCGTCCCGGCCAGCGCTGAGCAGGGGGTTACGCCTGGCTCTGGGCGCGGGTACGGTGCCTCCGATCGGAGAGCAACGGCCGCCCCCGATCCGTCCGTGGGCCGGACCGGGACGGCCGGCCACTGGGGAGGCGGTGCCATGGGGTACGAAGACACGGGCCGGGGCCGATCGGTCGAACCCGCGTCCGGGGTTCCTGCCGCCGTCCTGGAGAACGTCTTCGACGATCCCACCCACGGCGAGCCGGGTCGGGACCGCGTCGGCGTGCACGTGGTCTGGGAACTCCTGCTGCTGGTCGGTCTCGCCGCCCTGGGCTGGCTGCTCTGGCGAGCCGACCCGGACGCGCTGCGCGGCGCCGGCCTGCGTGCGTTGCTGGTCGGCGCGGTCGGCCTCGGGCTGCTCGCTCTCGCCGCCGGGCTGAGCCTGCGCACCGCCGCCCCCAACCTGGCCGTCGGGCCGGTCGCGGTCGCCGCAGCGCTGCACTACGCGGAACAGGGCGACCGGGGTCTGACGGCGTCCGTGGGGTCGGCTGTCGTGGTCGCCGCGGCGGGTGGTCTCGTGTTGGCGCTGGCCGTGGTCGTGTTACAGGTGCCCGCCTGGGCGGCGAGCCTGGCCGCGGCGGCCGGAGTCGTGGTGTACATCGAACGTCGTTCGACGTCGATTCTGGTGCAGGGGGACTACGACCCGAGGCGTACGGCCGGCTACCTCTTCGCCGGGTTCGCCGCCGTCGCGGTCCTCGGCGGTCTGTTCGGCACGATCAGGTCGATCCGCCGGCTGGTGGGCCGATACCGGCCGGTGGCCGACCCGGCCCGTCGCCGGGGCGCGCTGGCCGCCGTGGTCGCCGCCGTCGCGCTGGTCGGCTCCACGGTGCTGGCCACGCTCGCCGGTGTCCTGCTCGCCGCCAACGGCCCCGGGGCGGTCACGCCCACCTCCGGACTGGACTGGTCCGTCCTGGCCATCGGCGTGTCCCTGCTCGGCGGCACCAGCGCGTACGGCCGCCGCGGCGGGGTGTTCGGCACGGTGCTGGCCGTCGGCCTGGTCACCGTCTTCCAGGCGTACGCGCCGGAGCGCGACTGGACGGTGAGTCACTGGGCGCTCGGTGGCGTGGCGCTCGGCGTCGGGCTGCTGGTGACCCGGCTGGTCGAGACGTTCGGGCGGCCCCGGCCGGGCAGCGTGGAGAAGATCGAGCCGGTCGGCGACGGCACGATCAGCGCGGGATGGAACGTGCCCCGGCCACAGTCGGCCGACAACTGGCCTCCGACGCTGCCGACACCGCCCGCGCCGGAACCGGCCGACCCGTGGCGTGACCCCCGCTGGGAGACCGGCCCGCGCCGCTGGGACGCCGACGACAGGTGAGCCGTGTCCCGTCCGCCGAGCCGGCGCTGATCTGGACCGTTAGGCTCGCCGCATGACCGACACACCTGCCGCCACCCCCGGCGGAACCTCGTTCGAGGAACTCGACGCGCTGTCCACGGAGGAACTGCGGGAGCGGGCGTTCGCCCGGGCCCGGGAGCGTCGCGACGTGGGGTTCTACTGGTCGGTGCTGCGGCACCTGCCGAACGCGGACGAGGCAACGGTGCTGGACGGCGCCCCGAACTCGATCGGTCCGACCATCGACGAGGCGAACGCCCTGTGGCGGGAGTTGACCGGGCACGGCTACGAGGAGTCGGCGCCGCTGCTGCGGGCCGCCTTCATCGACTACCTGCTGAAGCACTGAGCCGTTCGGGGCAGCCCAGGTCCGCCCGGCCGGCCGGCACGGGACCTGGGCGGATCATGGCATTCGTCCGTACGGGCCCGGTCAGCGGCTACGGGACGGCCGCCGGCACCGGCGCGCTCGCCGTGCTGCTGCTGGTCGGCATCTGTGGCAGCCCGGCGTACACCGGCTGGGCCGCCGCCACGCTGACCGACCCGGACTCGGCCGGTGGCTTCTACCTGCGCCTGCTCGCCTGGCCGGCCTGGCGGCTGGACGCGGACGGGCAGGCCGGCGGACTGTTCGCCGCCGACCTGCGGGCCGTCGCGCTGGTGGTTCTCGCGGTGGCGCTGCTCTATCTGCTGCCCGCCGCCCAGGTGGCCCGGGTGCCCGGCCCGGTCAGCCAGTTCTTCTCCGGCTGGGCCGCGTACGTGCTGGCCGGCGGGCTCGCCGCCGTGCTGGCGGCGCTGCTCGGCCCGGACCCGTCGCTGCTGGCAGCACTGCGCGACGCCAGCAGCGGCGCCGGCTACGGCTTCCTCACCGGCTGGATCATCGGCACCGCGAGCCTCGGTGGTCGCGCCTGACCCGAGCGACACCCAGCCGGACGGGTGTCGCCGACGCCGGCCGGGTCACCGGCCCGGGTCAGCTCGGCGAGCGGCCCAGGTCGAGCAGACGTTGGCGGCTGAGCGCGCCCACCGCACGGCCGTCGTCGGTCACGACGAGCCGATCCCGTCCCGACGTGAGCAGCACCGCCAGCGCGTCGTACGCCGTGCCGTCCAGCGCCACGGTGGGCAGATCCGCGGCGGCGCCCGAGGGCACCGGCTCCAGGGACTTCCGGTCGAGCGGGGTGACCGCCAGTCGGCGGATGCCCCGGTCGGCTCCGACGAATTCGCGGACGAACGGGGTGGCCGGTGCGCCAAGCAGGGCGGCCGGCGTGTCGTACTGCTCAAGATGCCCGCCCTCAGAGAGCACGGCGATCCGGTCACCGAGCCGGACGGCCTCGTCGAGGTCGTGGGTGACCAGCACGATCGTCTTGCGGACCTCGGCCTGGAGGCGGAGGAACTCCTCCTGCAGGCGGGCCCGGACGATCGGGTCGACGGCCGAGAACGGCTCGTCCATCAGCAGCACCACCGGGTCGGCGGCGAGCGCGCGGGCTACGCCGACCCGCTGCCGCTGCCCACCCGACAGCTCGTGCGGATAGCGGCGGCCGAACTGGCCCGGATCCAGACCGACCAGGTCGAGCAGTTCGTCGACGCGGGCCCGGGTCCGATCCCGGGACCAGCGGAGCAGACCCGGGACGGTTGCCACGTTCGCGCGAACCGTCTGGTGTGGAAAGAGACCGACGTTCTGGATCACGTAGCCGATCCGGCGGCGTAGCCGCACCGGGTCGACGTCGGTGACGTCCTCGTCGCCGAGCATGATCCGCCCGGCCGTCGGCTCGATCAGCCGGTTGACCATGCGCAGCACTGTCGACTTGCCGCAGCCGGACGGGCCGATCAGCACCACCAGCTCCCCGGCCTTGACGTCCAGGCTCAGGTCCCGCACGGCCTCGGTGCCGTTCGGGTAGCGCTTCTGGATGCCCTGCAGGGAGATCGACGCCGCGCGAGGGGATTCGGCCACGCTGGCGGCCTCCGGGGTAACGTCCACGTATGTCCTTCCGCCTGAGCTACCGGGCCGACCCGGGTAACCCCTGGTTCTCCTGGCAGTACGTGCGGGACAACTCTGACACGATCCTCGCCGCCGTGCGCGAACACGCCTCCCTCACCGGGCGCGCGGTGCTGATCGCGGTGCTGATCGCCCTGCCGTTGTCCGTGCTCGCGTACTGGGTCCGCCCGCTGGCCGGCCCGATCCTCGGCGTCACCGGCGTGATCTACACCATCCCGTCATTGGCGCTGTTCGCGTTCATCGCGCCGTACCTGGGCACCGGCGCCACCACCGTGCTGGTCGGGTTGGTCCTGTACGCGCTGCTGCTGATCGTCCGCAACGTGGTGGCGGGGCTCAACCAGGTGCCGCCGGAGGTCGGCGAGGCCGCCGAGGGCATGGGCTACGGCCGCTGGCGGCGGCTCTTCCGGATCGACCTGCCGCTCGCGATCCCCGGCATCCTGACCGGATTGCGGCTGGCCACCGTGTCGACGGTCGCGCTGGTCACCGTCGGCGTGTTGGTGGGGCACGGTGGCCTCGGCCAACTGATCTTCGCGGGCTTCCAGAACAACCTCTACAAGGCCGAGATCATGACCGGTACGGTGCTCTGCGTGGCGCTCGCGGTGCTGCTGGACCTGCTGTTGGTCCTCGTCGGCCGGCTGGTCACCCCCTGGTCCGCCCGGGGCGTCCGGTGAGCGCCGCGGCCAACCCCGTGCAGCAGGCTGTGCTCTGGCTCAACGACCCCCTGAACTGGAGCAACCCGGGCGGCATCCTGGACCGGCTCGGCGAGCACCTGACGATCTCCGCTCTGGCCGTGGTGCTGGGCTGTCTGGTGGCCTGGCCGGTCGGGCTGTGGCTCGGGCACACCGGCCGCGGCGGTGGCCTGGTGGTGCTGGTGTCCAACGCCACCCTGGCCATTCCCACCCTGGCGCTGCTGACCATCCTGCCGCTGACCTTCCTCGGCTTCGGGCGTACGCCGGTGGTGGTGGCGCTCGCCGTCTTCGCCGTCCCACCGCTGCTGGCGAACGCCTACACCGGCGTACGTCAGGCCGACCCGGAGGCGCGCGACGCGGCCCGCGGGATGGGCCTGTCCGGCGGGCAGTTGCTGCGTCGGGTGGAGCTGCCGATCGCGGTGCCGTACCTGGCGGCCGGCTTCCGGACCGCCGCCGTGCAGGTCATCGCCACGACCGCGCTGGCCTCGTTCGTCAACGGTGGCGGTCTCGGTGAGATCATCCGTACCGGATTCGGTCTGAGCATCGCCGCCGGTGGCGGGCAGATCGTGGCCGGCGGTGTGCTGGTGGCCGGGCTGGCACTGCTGGCCGAACTGCTCCTCGGGATCGTCGAACGCCTGGTCACCCCCCGTCCGCTGCGACGCGGACGGCAGCGCGCCGGCCGCGCCCGGCCCGCCGACGCCACCGGCCGCGCCTGACGCCCCTTCGCGATCCGTCCGGGTGAGCGGACATCGAAGCGGCGACCAGCGGCGGGCCGGTCGGTGACGATGCGGTGACGAAGCCCATCCCGGGTTGTCGGTCGCTCGCGGAGCATGTTGGGTGGAAGTTGCGGGCGGCCACAGTCAGGATCGCCCGTCGGACACGCGGCCGGCCCGGGACGGGTCGCGCCGGGACACGGAAGGCGGGCGGCACACATGCGCGCACGTACACGTCTGGCGATGGGCGCCATCGGCGCCGTCGCCGGGGCAGCACTGCTCACCGGGTGTGGTGATGCCGGCTCGTCCGGCACCGACGCCCCCCAGACGAGCGCCTCCGGCGCCGGGTGCGCCCCGGTCGCCGGTCAGCAGCTCATCGCTCTGACGGACGACAAGAAGCTCCAGAACTCCGACAACGTCATTCCGGCGGTCAACAGCAAGGTGGCCAACCCGCAGCTGATCGCCGCGCTGGACAAGGTTTCGGCGGCGCTCGACACCCCGAAGCTGATCCAGCTCAACAAGGCCGTCGACGCCGACCGCAAGACTCCCAAGGTGGCCGCCGAGGAGTTCGCCAGCGCCAACAACATCACCGCGGGCATCGCCAAGGGCCCGGGTGGCGAGATCGTGGTGGGCGCTGGCAACTTCAGCGAGAGTCAGACCCTGGGCGAGCTGTACCGGATCGTGCTCACCGCCGCCGGTTACCAGGTCAAGGTGCAGCAGATCGGCAACCGGGAGCTGTACGAGCCGGCGCTGGAGAAGGGCGAGATCCAGGTCGTCCCGGAGTACGCGTCGACCATGGCCGAGTTCCTCAACACCAAGGCCAACGGCAAGAACGTCCAGCCGGTGTCCTCGCCCGACATCAACACGACGGTGACCAAGCTCAAGGCCGAGGGCGACAAGGTGGGCATCACCTTCGGCACCCCGGCCGCCGCGCAGGACCAGAACGCGTTCGCGGTCACCCAGGAGTTCGCCGACAAGTACGGCGTGCGGACCCTCTCCGAGTTGGCCGCGAAGTGCTCCGGCAGCGCGACGGTGCTGGGCGGTCCGCCGGAGTGCCAGCAGCGTACGTTCTGCAAGCCGGGCCTGGAGAAGACGTACGGGCTCTCGGTGGGCTCGTTCTCCTCGCTGGACCAGGGCGGGCCGCTGACCAAGAACGGGCTGCGTGAGGGCAAGATCAGCGTCGGTCTCGTCTTCTCCTCGAACAGTGCCTTCGCCACCAGCTGAGGTTCCTTCGGGTGTGCCGTGGACGCCCCCTCCCCATCTCGGGGCGGGGGCGTCCGCGCGTCCGGGGACCCGTTCCCTCCGCTGGGGATCGTCGGTAGGCTGCACAGCCATGCCAGCCCCGGTCACCCCCGACGCCCGGCGTCAACCGCTGCTGCTGACCGTGCTCTTCTGGGGCGGCGTGGCCCTGGCCCCGGTGGCGGCGCTGATCCTTCTGGTCGCCGACGGTAACGGCCCGCTGCGCTTCGCGGCGGTGCTCGCCATCGTGGCGGTGGTCCTGATCGGTCTCTCCATCGCGTTGCGCCCCGACGGTGACGATGCCCGGGCCGATGAGCTGCTGGACGAGATCGAGGAGCTGCGTCGGGAGCTGCGCGCCGAGATCGTGGCCGCCGCGCAGCGCGGCAACCAGGCGCTCGACCAGGCGCAGCGAGCCCAGGAGGGGATCGCGGCGGTCCGCCGTCGCCTCGATGCCACCGGAGCGGCCCTCGCCGGCGCCACCCCGCCGGCCGAGTTGGCAGGCGCCGGCCGGGTGCGGGTGCCGGCTGCCGATCCGGTGGACGAGACTCCGCCGGCCCGCAGCCGGGTACCGGTCCCCGGCGATGCCCCGGTCGCCCGGGTTCGGGTGCCCGCTCCGGATGAGGCCGCCGGCTGGGTTCGGGGCCCCGGGCCGGACGAGGTGGCTGGTCGGGTTCGGGCGCCGGCCCCGGACGAGGTCGCCGGTTGGGGTCGCGACGAGCGCGCCGACGAGGAACCGGCGTACCGCCACCGCGCCGCCGCCGACGTGCCCCCCGAGCCACCCGCCGGCGGTGTCTACGGCGCCGAACGGCCTGCGCCCGGGTACGCCGCCGCTCCCCGCCCCCGTGAGCACGACCGCCCCCGTGAGCACGACCGCCCGCGTGAGCACGACCGCCCGCGTGAGCACGACCGCCCGGAGCCGGCGCACCGGCCCGTCGGCGTGGTCCGGCACACCGAGACCGTGCACGTCACCACCCGGCACACCGTCGTCGACGGCGGACCGGCCGAGCCGGCCGGGCGCTACGGCGGCGGGTACGCCGGCCAGTGGACCCCGCCGGCCCAGGAATGGACCCGGGGCGGCGGCACGGAGGGACGCGCCCGGCCGGCCGACCGCTCGTGGCGCGAGCCGGAGAACCCCCGGTCCACGTACGCCGACGACCGGGCTCGCCCAGTCGACGACCGCGCCGGCCCAGTCGACGACCGTGCTCGGCCCGTCGACGACCGGTCCTGGGGTCAGCAGCCCGCTGCCCGGGGTGAGTCCGGTTGGCGGGGCGCACGGGACGGCTCGGGCTCCGACCGGAGCGGGCCCGACCGCGGCGACGAGAAGCCGGGCTGGACGGCTCGCCGCGACGAGCCGGAGTGGACCGGGCAGCGCGACGGGTACGCCCAGGCCGACGAGCCCGCCTGGGGCGGCCGTTCGCCGCGCGACGACCGTGGCTGGTCGGAGCAGGCCGAGCCCGACCACGCCGGTGCGCCGCAGCCCGGGCCCGCCCTGCGCGCGGACGACACCGGCGAGTACTGGTCGCAGCTGCGGGCCGGCGACCGATGGGCGGCCGTCCGGGACGACGAGAACGGCCGGGAGCTGCACGTCGGGGAACGCCGGGCCGAGGTGCACGCCGACGCCACGGGGACCGAGTACCGGCTGGCGGACCGCTGGGCGTCCGTCCGCCACGAGGACCCGCGCCGGCAGGACGACGCGCGCCGGCACGAGGACCCGCGCCGGCAGGACGAGCGCGAGTCGTACCACCGGTCCGAGCCGGGCGGCCGGCCGGCGCTGCCGGTCGGGGGCGTGCCCGTGCCGGACGAGTGGCGCCCGCCGCGCCAGCGCGGTCACGAGCCGGAGCCCGCCCCCGAGCGGGTCGGCCGCCGCCGGGTCGAGGAACGGTACGGCTACCCGCCGCAGGACGACGTTCCGCGTGCCGGCGGCGCCCCGGCCACCGACCGCTGGCGTTGACGCCCCGACCAGCCCCGGTCACTTGTCGATGTCGCCGACCACGAAGAACATCGAGCCGAGGATGGCGATCAGGTCCGGCACGAGGCAGCCCGGGAGCAGGGTGGCCAGCGCCTGCACGTTCGCGTACGAGGCGGTGCGCAGCTTCAACCGCCAGGGGGTCTTCTCGCCCCGCGACACCAGGTAGTAGCCGTTGATGCCGAGCGGGTTCTCCGTCCAGGCGTACGTGTGCCCCTCGGGCGCCTTGAGCACCTTCGGTAGGCGGGTGTTGATCGGCCCGGTCAGCCGGTCCACCCGGTCCAGGCACTGCTCGGCGAGATCCAGCGAGACGTACACCTGGTCGAGCAGCACCTCGAAGCGGGCATGGCAGTCCCCGGCGGTCTTGGTGACCACCGGCACGTCCAGCTCGTCGTACGCCAGATAGGGGTCGTCGCGGCGCAGGTCCAGGTCGAGCCCGGAGGCGCGGGCCACCGGCCCGGACGCGCCGAACGCGGCGGCGTCGGCGGCGGACAGCACGCCCACGCCCACCGTACGGGCGAGGAAGATCTCGTTACGCCGGATCAGGTGGTCGAGGTCGGGCAGCCGTCGACGGACCTCGCCGATCGCCGCGCGGGCCCGCCCGGTCCAGCCGTACGGCACCTCCTCCTTCAGCCCGCCCACCCGGTTGAACATGTAGTGGATCCGGCCGCCGGAGACCTCCTCCATCACCGCCTGGATGGTTTCCCGTTCCCGGAAGGCGTAGAAGACCGGCGTGATGGCCCCGATCTCCAGCGGGTAGGAACCGAGGAACATCAGGTGGTTGAGCACCCGGTTCAGCTCGGCGAGGGCCATCCGCAGCCAGGTGGCCCGCTCCGGCACCTCCATGCCCATCAGGCGTTCCACCGCGAGCACCACACCCAGCTCGTTCGAGAACGCCGAGAGCCAGTCGTGCCGGTTGGCCAGCACGATGATCTGCCGGTAGTCGCGCACCTCGAAGAGCTTCTCCGCGCCTCGGTGCATGTAGCCGACGATCGGTTCACAGGCGATGACCCGCTCGCCGTCGAGCACCAGCTTCAGGCGCAGCACGCCGTGTGTCGAGGGGTGCTGCGGGCCGATGTTGAGCACCATGTCGGTGCCGAGCTGCTGATCGCCGGTGCCGGCGACGAGACCGGCCCCGGTGCCGACGGTCAGTTCACGGAGGGCCCCGGCGTCGGTGGTCATGCCCGTCATCGTGCCACGGCCGGCGGTAGCCCGATGCCGACCGGTTGGTGCAGCCACCAGTGTCCGCCGAGCCCGGCCGGGTCGGTCAGCTCGGCCACCGCCGACGCAGCGGCCAGCGCCCGCACGTAGCCGGGCGGGTCGGTGCCGGCCAGGCTCAGCGGCGGTCGCCCACCGTCGGCCCCGAGCGCCCGCAGCGCCTCGGCCTGCGAGATCAGGGAGTACGCACACCGGGCGACCGCCGCACCGGCGGAGGCGACCGAGTCCATGGCCACGTGCGCGGTCACATCACTCGACCCGTCCGGCACCGGAGGCACCTGCCGCCCACCCCGATACCCGGTCAACGTCCCGTCGACCGGCCGACCCTCCCGCAGATGCCCGTAGTCGACCGCCACCGCCAACCCTCGGCTGATCTGTAGCACCGCGTCGGCCCAAGCCTCATCTCTGCTTCGGCCGATCTCGGCTCGTAGGTAGTCACTGTTTGGGGTTTCCGGGCAGCCCGGCCGGCTCCGGGCGGTCAAGCTTGATCCCTCCGCCGGCCGGGCTGCCCGGAAACCCGACTCGCCCCGGCTGGTCGCGTCGGTCCAGGTCAACGCCAGATCTGGGTCGCTGTCCGCACCTGGGGAGGTCGAAGGCGCGGGCCACCATTTCCTCAGCCAATCAAGATCAGCAGCGTTGACCAGTTCACCAACTGTCTCGACGCCGCTCTCGGGGTCGACCAGTACATATCGCCAGCCATCGGCGGTGTGCACTGCCACGTCCAACGGCACGTTGTCCAACCACTCGGTAGCCAGCAGCACCCCCGTGATCCCGTTGGGAATCTCGGCCACCCAGTTGATCTCGTCAGGCAGATCTGCGGGGCGGGCCGCGTACTCGACTGCTGTGAAGCGGATCCGTTCCGCGAGCGACGGACGGACAGTGACCGACGACGGCTCGTGCCGCAAGGAACGGGCGGAAACCCCCACCGCGAGCCCGGCGAGAGACCGCAGCAGCTCACCTCGCCCCGCGCCCACGTCGACCACGTCGAGCCGCGCAGGGTGGCCGAGAGCTGCGTCGACCTGCGAGACAAGGCGCAGCAGCGCGGCGGCGAACGCTGGGGAGGCGTGCACGCTGGTCCGGAAGTGGTCGGCCGGTCCAGCGCCGGCCACGAAGAAGCCGTCCGGCCCGTAGAGGGCGTGGCTCATCGCGTCCCGCCACGGGATCGACATCAGCTCACTCCGGGTTCAGGAGGCGTCACCGTGTCGACCCTACGGCCACCCGGACGACGACCCGTTCGAGGTGGTCGTCGCCGCCTTCCGCCGGGTGGCGGAGGAGATCTTCGCCGACCGCCTCGAACTGGTCCGGGCGCGACAGGCCATCATCGAGAGCAGCCCGGAGCCGCAAGAGCGTGAGCGGCGGAAGACGGGCTCGCTGGTGGCCGCGGTCACTGAGCCCGACCGGTCAGCGCGAAGACCCTTGCTTCGGCGGTGAACGTTTTCACACATCCTGTCTCGGCTCTGTGGCGCGGGCGCATACTTGCGATCGACCGGTACCCCTTCTCGAGGACTGGATCGTCGTCATGAGCGCACCGCTGCGCCCGCGTCCGGCCGCCCAGCTTGGGCCTGCCGCACCGCGGGATTCCGCCGTCACCGGCGCCCCAACGTCCCGTCTGCTCACGGTCGGCGTCGTCGGCGCCGGTCGGGTCGGTGCCGTCCTGGGGGCCGCGCTCGCCGCCGCCGGGCACCGGGTGGTGGCTGTGGCGGGTAACTCCGGGACCAGCCGCGCACGGCTCGCCCTGCTGCTGCCCGAGGTGCACCGCCGTCCGGTCCCCGCCGTCGCGCGCGCCGCCGCCGACCTGCTGCTGATCGCGGTGCCGGACGACGCGCTGGCCGGAGTGGTCGCCGACCTCGTCGACCGGGGTGCCCTGCACCCGGGCCAGGTGGTCGCGCACACCTCGGGCGCGCACGGTCTCGCCGTGCTGGCGCCGGCCGCCGCGGTCGGCGCCCGGCCGCTGGCCCTGCACCCCGCCATGACCTTCACCGGTACGCCGGACGACCTGCCCCGGCTGGCCGGCATCTCGTACGGGGTGACGGCCTCGGCGGACCTGCGCCCGCTGGCCGCCCGGCTGGTCACCGACCTCGGTGGCGTCCCCGAGTGGGTGGCCGAGGCGGACCGCCCGCTGTACCACGCGGCGCTCGCGCACGGCGCGAACCACCTGGTGACCCTGGTGAACGAGGCGACCGACCGGCTGCGGGACGCCGGCGTGGCTCGTCCGGAGAAGGTGCTCGCCCCTCTGCTGCGGGCCGCCCTGGAGAACGCGTTGCGCCTCGGCGACGACGCGCTGACCGGGCCGGTGTCCCGGGGCGACGCGGGCACGGTCGAGCGACACCTGGCCCGGCTGGCCGCCACCGCGCCGGAGTCGGTCCCCGCGTACCTGGCGCTGGCCCGGCGTACCGCCGACCGGGCGATCGCCGCGGGCCGTCTGCGACCGGTGGACGCCCAGCCGCTGCTCGGTGTGCTTGCCGGGACGAGCCGGGAGGTCGCGGCATGACGCAGCTTGTCCACACGCGCGCCGAGTTGGCCGAGGCCCGGGCCGCGGTGCAGGGCACCGTCGGCGTGGTGATGACCATGGGCGCCCTGCACTCCGGGCACGAGACGCTGCTGCGCGCGGCCCGGGAGCAGGCCGACCACGTGCTGGTGACGATCTTCGTGAATCCGCTGCAGTTCGGGCCGAACGAGGACTTCGATCGCTATCCGCGCACCCTCGACGCCGACCTGGAGGTGTGCCGGCGGGCCGGCGCCGACCTCGTCTTCGCGCCGTCGGTGGCCGACATGTATCCGGACGGCCAGCCCCGGGTGCGCCTCGACCCGGGTCCGCTGGGCGGGGAGCTGGAGGGCGCGAGCCGCCCCGGCTTCTTCCACGGGGTGCTCACCGTGGTCCTGAAGCTGCTCCAACTCACGCGTCCTGACCTGGCCTTCTTCGGTGAGAAGGACTATCAGCAGCTCACCCTGGTGCGGCGGATGGCGCGGGACCTGGACGTCCCGGTCGAGGTGATCGGCGTACCGACCGTCCGGGAGTCGGACGGGTTGGCGCTGTCCAGCCGCAACCGCTACCTGAGCGAGCCCGAGCGGGCGGCGGCGCTGAGCCTGTCCGCCGCGCTGCGGGCCGGGTCCCGGGCCGCCGCCGATGGACTGGACGCGGGGGAGGTGCTGTCCGCCGCGCACGCCGCGTTCGGCGCCGGTACGCCCGGCGCTCAGCTCGACTACCTGGTGCTCACCGACCCCGAACTGGAGCCGGGGCCGGTGAGCGGGCCGGCCCGGCTGGTGATCGCCGCCTGGGTCGGCGCCACCCGGCTGATCGACAACGCGGCGATCCACCTCGCCCCTCGTCCCTGACCCGGCCGCACCCCACCATCACTCTTTTCGCGAAAGGCGAGCCCGATGCTGCGGACCATGCTCAAGTCGAAGATCCACCGGGCCACCGTGACCCAGGCCGACCTGCACTACATCGGTTCGGTGACGGTGGACGAGGACCTGCTCGACGCCGCCGACCTGCTCCCCGGGGAGCAGGTCGCGATCGTGGACATCACCAACGGCGCCCGGCTGGAGACGTACGTCATCCCGGGTGAGCGGGGCAGCGGCGTGATCGGCATCAACGGGGCCGCCGCGCACCTCGTGCACCCCGGTGACCTGGTCATCCTGATCTCGTACGGGCAGATGGACGACGCCGAGGCCCGGTCGTACCGACCGCGGGTGGTGCACGTCGACACCGACAACCGGATCGTCGAGCTGGGGGCCAACCCGGCGGCGGCGGCCCCGGGCACGGCCGGCGACCCGGTGCCGAGCCCGTTCGCCGTGTCCGGAGTCTGATCTCGCGCGAGCCGATTCCGGTCTGTCACCGGAAGGTCATTTGCGGTTACCCTGGGCACGCTGGCGGAAGCCGGTAGGTGGCTGGGGGAGGCCGCGATGCGCCGTGCCATGACGACCCTGTTCGCCACTGCCGTCACGGCAGTGTTGTTGGTCGGCTGCGCCGGGTCCGGTGGTCTGGACGGTGACCTGACCGACGACTGGGCGGCGCTGCCATCGGCCACGGCGTTCACGCCGACCGTCGGCGTGTGTCAGGCCGCCGACTTCGTCGAGGTGGTCACGCTGGCCGCCTATCAACCGATGGACTGCGCCGGCCCGCACCGGGTGGAGACCGTGCACGTCGGGGCGTTCCCGCCGGAGCGGGCCGCCGCCCCGGCCAACGGGTCGGTGGAGCTGCGCGGGGCGTTCACGGAGTGCGACACCCGGGCCTCGGCCTACGTGGGCGACGACTGGCGGGCCGGGCGACTGCGGCTGTCGGTGGCGCTGCCCTCCGGGCCGGGCTGGGCAGCCGGTTCCCGCTGGTACCGGTGCGATTTGACCGAGCTGACGACGGTCGAGGCGGCGGCCACGGTGGTGGTCCGGTCGGGCAGCCTGCGGGACGCGTTGAAGGGGGCCTCCGGGCTGCGGTTGGGCTGCCAGCAGACCCGCGCCGGGGCGGGCCGGGGCGTGCAGACGCTGGTCCCGGTGGAGTGCGGCGGTCGGCACGACGCCGAGTTCGTCGGGGTGTGGCGTGCGCCGGACCGGCCGTACCCGGCCAAGGATGCCGACTGGGCACCGCTCTACACCGGCTGCCGCAACGTCCTTGGCCGCTATGTCGGCGTACCGGACGACTCCGACCTGCGGTTCCGCAGCGGGGTGGTGGTGCGCCCGCCGGGTGCGGGGCGTTGGCGGGTCGGTGACCGGGGGGTCCGCTGTTACCTGTGGCTGAGCGACCGTACGGTGACCGCGTCGTTGAAGGGCGCGGGCCCGGCCGGCCTGCCGGTGCGGACGAAGTGACCGGCGCGGCACGCTCCTGGCCGGACGGGGTAGCCCAAACCACTCGTTGAGCCCCGGCCTCCCCCGGCGAGGACCCTTCGGGTTGACTGGTGGGATGGACGTACCGACGGTCGATCTGCCGGCCCTGCCCAGACTGCTGGCCGCGCCCGAGCCCGGTTGGGTGGAGACCACCGACGTGATCGTGGTGGGGTCCGGGGTCGCGGGGCTGACCGCCGCGTTGCACCTGCGGGAGGCGGGCCTGCACGTCACAGTCGTCACCAAGGTCAACATTGACGACGGCTCGACCCGGTGGGCGCAGGGCGGCATCGCCGCCGTGCTCGACCCGACGGACACCCCCGCAGCGCACGCCCGGGACACCGAGATCGCCGGGGTGGGGCTCTGCGACCCCGCGGCGGTCCGGGTGCTCGTCGAGGAGGGGCCGACCCGGCTGCGCGAGCTGATGCGGATCGGCGCCGAGTTCGATCGCCACCCCGACGGCTCGCTGATGCTGACCCGGGAGGGTGGGCACCGCGCGGACCGGATCGTGCACGCGGGCGGGGACGCCACCGGCGCCGAGGTGCAGCGGGCCCTGCACGCCGCTGTGCAGCGCGACCCGTGGATCCGGCTGGTCGAGCACGCCCTGGTGCTGGACCTGCTGCGGGCGCCCGGCGACGGCCCAGACGGGCTCGGTCCGGCCTGCGGGATCACCCTGCACGTGCTCGGTGAGGGCAGCGAGGACGGCGTCGGCGCGCTGCTGGCCCGGGCGGTGGTGCTGGCCACCGGCGGGATGGGCCAGATCTTCGCGGCCACCACCAACCCGGCGGTCTCCACCGGCGACGGGGTGGCGCTGGCGATGCGGGCCGGCGCGGCGGTGACCGACGTGGAGTTCGTCCAGTTCCACCCGACCGCCCTGATCACCCCGCCCGGCGCGGGGGTGCCCGGCGCCGGGCACGCCCAGCAGCCGCTGGTCTCCGAGGCGCTGCGCGGCGAGGGCGCGTACCTGGTGGACTCCGACGGCAAGCGGTTCATGGTGGGCCAGCACGAGCTGGCCGAGTTGGCCCCCCGGGACGTGGTGGCCAAGGGCATCCACCGGGTGCTGCTGGCCACCGGCGCGGACCAGGTCTTCCTCGACGCCCGCCATCTCGGCGGCGACTTCCTAACCGGGCGGTTCCCGACCATCGTGGCGTCCTGCCTGGCGATCGGCGTGGATCCGGCGACCGATCTGATCCCGGTCGCCCCGGCCGCGCACTACGCCTCCGGCGGCGTCCGCACCGACCTGCGCGGCCGCACGTCGATCCCCGGCCTGTACGCCTGTGGCGAGGTCGCCTGCACTGGCGTGCACGGCGCGAACCGGCTGGCCAGCAACTCGCTGCTGGAGGGGCTGGTGTTCTCCCGACGGATCGCCGACGACATTGCGGCCGGTCTGCCCGAGCAGGCCCAGCCGGCGGACGTCGGCGCGTGGCGCGGTGGTGCGGGCTGGGTCGTGCCGGCCGGGGTGACGCCGACGCTCCAGCGGGCGATGACCCGGGGGGCCGGGGTGCTCCGGTCCGCGGCGACGCTGGCGGAGACGGCGGGGACGCTGACCGAGCTGGGCGCGGCCCGGGGCCGACCGCGGACCGCTGACTGGGAGGCGACCAACCTGCTCACGGTGGCGTCGACGTTGGTCGCGGCCGCGTACGCCCGCGGTGAGACCCGGGGCTGCCACTGGCGGGAGGACTTCCCGACGGCCGACGAACGGTGGCTGGGCCACCTGGTCGGGTCGGTCGGGGCGCAGGGCCGGGTGACGGAGCAGTGGGAGGGGAGTGCACAGTGAGCGCGAGGAGTGAGCCGGTTCTGCGAGCCCCGCAGTCGCGAACGAAGGTGGCATTGACGGGGTCGACAGAGGCGGCGTTGCAGGCGGCCGGGCTGGACCCGGATCAGGTGCGGCGGGTGATCGAGGGCGCGCTGGTCGAGGATCTGGGACCGGATTTCCTCGACGTCACCAGCGTGGCCACCATCGGAGCGGAGCAGACTGACACCGCCGATCTGGTGGCCCGCGCCGACGGCGTGGTTGCCGGGCTGGCCGTGGCCGCCGCCGTGTTCGAGCTGGTGGGCGAGGTGACCGGCTTCGGTCGTACCGTCGAGGTGTCGGAGCTGGTCCGCGACGGTGAGCGGGTGGCCCGCGGCGACGTGCTGGCGACGGTGACCGGCCCGACCCGGCTGCTGCTGACGGCCGAGCGGACGGCGCTCAACCTGCTCTGCCGGATGTCCGGGGTGGCCACCCACACGCGTGCCTGGGCGGACGCCCTGGCCGGCACGAAGGCGATGGTGCTGGACACCCGCAAGACGACGCCGGGCCTGCGGGCGCTGGAGAAGTACGCGGTGCGGGCCGGCGGTGGCACCAACAAGCGGATGGGCCTCTACGACGTGGCCATGATCAAGGACAACCACAAGCTGGCGGCCGGGGGCATCACGGCGGCGTACCGGCGGGTCCGGGAGGCGTTCCCGGAGGTCCCGGTGCAGGTCGAGGTGACCACGGTCGCCGAGGCGGTGGAGGCGGTGGAGGCGGGGTCCGACTTCCTGCTCTGCGACAACATGGCGCCGGAGGTGCTGGCCGAGGCGGTGGCCGCGGTGGGCGACCGGGCGGAGCTGGAGGCGACCGGCGGGCTGACCCTGGAGGTGGCCGCCCGGTACGCGGCCACCGGCGTCGACTTCCTCTCGGTGGGCGCGTTGACCCATTCGTCGCCGATCCTGGACATCGCGCTGGACCTGCGCACCGAGTAGTTGTCTAGGCTGCGACAGTGCTGCTCTGCATCGACATCGGAAACACCAACACCGTGCTGGCGACCTTCGACGGCGACAAGCTGGTGCACTCCTGGCGGATCAAGACCGATGCCCGCTCGACGGCGGACGAGCTGGGCCTGATGTTCCGGGGCCTGCTCGCCGGGGACAACGTCGAGATCACCGGCGTGGCCGCCTGCTCCACGGTGCCGGCCGCGCTGCGGTCGCTGCGGACCATGCTCGGCCGCTACTACGCCGACCTGCCGAGCCTGATCGTCGAGCCGGGCGTGCGGACCGGGGTGCAGTTGGCGATCGACAATCCGAAGGAGGTGGGCGCCGACCGGGTGGTGAACACGCTGGCCGCGTTCACCCTCTACGGCGGGCCGTCGATCGTGGTGGACTTCGGCACGACCACCAACTTCGACGTGATCAGCGGCCGGGGCGAGTTCCTGGGTGGGGCGTTCGCCCCGGGGATCGAGATCTCCTTCGACGCGCTGGCCGCCCGGGCCGCCCAGCTACGCAAGGTCGAGGCGACCAAGCCCCGCTCGGTGATCGGCAAGAACACCGTGGAGTGCCTCCAGGCCGGTCTCTACTTCGGGTTCGCCGGGCAGGTGGACCGGATCGTCGAGCGGATGACCGAGGAGTTGGGCGAGGTGAAGGCGGTGATCGCCACCGGCGGCCTCGCCTCCCTGGTGATCAACGAGTGCAGCACCATCACCCACCACGAGCCGATGATCACGCTGATCGGCCTGCGGATGGTCTACGACCGCAACCTGTGAACCCCGACCTCCGTGCGGGCGTTCAGTGCCGCCGGGCCCGCAGCACGATCGTCCGGTACGGCAGGTCGACGGTTTTCCGCCCGGCCAGCTCGGGATGGCCCGCGAACAGGTCGCGCAGTTCCCGGTCGATGCGCGCCCGCCGCTCGGGTGGGGCGGTGAGCCAGTACGAACGGGTGTGCAGCATCGCGATCACCTCGTCGGGTGTGAGCGTCGTGTGGTGCGTGAACTCGCCCAGCTCGACAGGTGTGAACGCGGAGCCGAAGTCCTCGTACCGTCCGACGACGTCGCCGGCGTTGTCACCGAGGTGGGCGATCCGACCCAGCTCGGCCACCCATGCGACCCGTTCGTCCCGCATGTTCCAGATCGGGGCGAACGTCCCGCCCGGCCGCAGCACCCGTGCGATCTCGGCGTGCGCCAACTCCCGGTCGAACCAGTGGTACGCCTGCCCCACCACGACGGCGTCGGCGACCCGGTCCGGCAGCGGCACCGACTCGGCGCCGCCGGCCAGCGCGGTGACGCCGGGGGTGGCGGCGTCCAGTTGGGCGCGCATCTTGGGGTCCGGCTCCACCGAGGTCACCCGGTGGCCGAGGGCGAGCACTCCCCGGGTGAGGATGCCGGTGCCGGCGCCCAGGTCGACGACCTGGGCGGAATCGCCCAGCCCGTCGAGCGCCCACCGCACGGCCGCCACCGGATAGCGGGGCCGGAACCGGTCGTAGTCGGCCGCCGCGACGCCGAACGAGAGGGCCTGAGTGTGATCCGCCATGGCGGGCAGGTTATCCGGTAACGACCACCTGAGGGCTTGAGTACGCTCGGGCCTGACCCCCCGTAGTCTTCGTGACGAGGAAGCGTGCCGTGACCGAGCAGAACGCCGTGCCAGTGGACCCCGCCGACGACCTTCCCGAGCAGATGAAGGTCCGCCGGGAGAAGCGGGACCGGATGCTCGCCGAGGGCGTCGAGCCGTACCCGATCGGCTTCCCCCGGACCAGCACGCTCGCCGAGATCCGCGCGAAGTACGCGGAGCTGCCCACCGACACCGCCACCGGCGACCAGGTCTCGGTCACCGGCCGGGTGATCTTCGTACGCAACACCGGCAAGCTCTGCTTCGCCACCCTGCGCGACGGCGACGGCACCGAGTTGCAGGCCATGCTCTCGCTGGACCGGGTCGGTCCGGAGCGGCTGGAGGCGTGGAAGCGCCTGGTCGACCTGGGCGACCACGTCGGCGTGACCGGTGAGGTGATCACCAGCCGCCGGGGTGAGCTGTCCGTGCTCGCGCAGCGGTGGGAGATGACGGCCAAGGCCCTGCGGCCGCTGCCGGTGGCCCACAAGCCGCTCTCCGAGGAGGCCCGGGTCCGGCAGCGCTACGTCGATCTGATCGTCCGGCCGCAGGCCCGGCAGATGGTCCGCACCCGGGCGGCGGCGGTGCGCAGCCTGCGCGATTCACTGCACGGCCAAGGCTTCATCGAGGTGGAAACGCCGATGCTGCAACTCCTGCACGGTGGCGCGGCGGCCCGACCCTTCGTGACCCACAGCAATGCGTTGAGCACCGATCTGTATCTGCGAATCGCTCCGGAACTGTTTCTGAAGCGCGCGGTCGTTGGTGGTGTGGACCGCGTCTTCGAGATCAACCGCAACTTCCGTAATGAGGGCGTCGACTCCTCGCACTCACCGGAGTTCGCGATGCTGGAGACGTACCAGGCGTACGGCGACTACGACACGATGGCCGAGTTGACCCGCAATCTCGTGCAACAGGCGGCGATCGCGGTCAGCGGGTCGACGGTGGTGACCCATGCCGACGGGCGGGAGTTCGACCTGGGCGGCGAGTGGCGATCGGTGACCCTGTTCGGGGCCCTTTCCGAGGCACTCGGCGAGGAGGTCACGGTCCGCACCGACCGTTCCCGGCTGGTGGAGTACGCGGACAAGGTGGGATTGGCCGTGGACCCGAAGTGGGGCCCGGGCAAGCTCGCCGAGGAACTGTTCGAGGAACTGGTCGTCCCGGGCCTGCAGGCGCCCACCTTCGTACGCGACTACCCGGAGGAGACCAGCCCGCTGACCCGGGCGCACCGCAGCGAGCCGGGGCTGGCGGAGAAGTGGGACCTCTACGTTCTCGGCTTCGAGCTGGGCACCGCGTACTCCGAGCTGGTCGACCCGGTGGTGCAGCGGGAACGGCTGGTGGCCCAGGCGCAGCTGGCCGCCCGCGGCGACGACGAGGCGATGCGTCTCGACGAGGACTTTCTCCGGGCCATGGAGTACGGAATGCCCCCGGCCGGGGGCATGGGAATGGGAATCGACCGGCTGTTGATGGCCCTGACCGGCCTCGGAATTCGGGAAACGATCCTCTTCCCGTTGGTCCGCCCGGAGTAGTCGTCCGCCGACTGCCAGCGAGTCGTAGCGGCATCCTATTGACGAGGCGAGCAGCACGGGGGTTATTGTGCTCTCGTTAGCAGGAGCGCCCTGCTCGAAAGGAATGTGGGACGTGGCCAAGCAGATCATTCACAAGCTGGTCGATGACCTGGACGGTGGGGACGCTGACGAGACCGTCAAGTTCGCGCTCGACGGCGTTCAGTACGAGATCGACCTGTCCGGTGCCAACGCCGCGAAATTGCGCGACGTATTCGCGCCGTACGTCGGTGCCGGCACCAAGGTGGGTCGTGGTGGCGTGGTGATCGGTGGGCGGGCCGCCCGCGGTCGCGGTGGCGCCACCGCCGACCGGGAGCAGAACAAGGCGATCCGGCAGTGGGCCAAGAGGGAAGGCAAGGACATCTCGGACCGGGGCCGTATCCCGCAGGAGATCGTCGACGAGTACCACGCCAAGCGCTGATCCGTTCAGCTGACCGGTGGCAGTCGCCACCGCAAGGGCGACACCGACGCCGGGCCGGAGCATCCTCCGGGCCGGCGTCGCCGTATCCGCGCCCGGACGGGCCGGTCGGAATGTTTCCCGGCCCGACCGGCGTTGTCCACAGGCAGTGGAGTAACTATCCACAACCTGTGGACAACTTCCCGAAAGGGTCGCCCACCGGGCCTCGGCTCAGCGCTCGCCCTTGCGCGATCCGCCCGCCGAGGGCCCCTGGAGGCCGTCCAAGGCCCTCCCGGGCCCTGCGGAGCCTTCCGTGGGGTCGATCGGATTTCGCTCTGCGCGTAGCGCCAGGGGTACCGGAACACCTCCTGAGCGCGGACGGTTGTGCAAAACGACGTGGAACTGACCCAGACCGGAGAGACACGACCTCAGCTGAGTCGGTCAGCGACGATAGAGTAAGGAGGCACGGACGCCCGTCCCGGACGTTCGTGCACCGGCCCCGCCAAGATCTTGACCATCAAGGCGCACGGCATGTGAGGAGCACGAGGGCATGTTCGAGCGGTTCACCGACCGAGCGCGACGGGTTGTCGTCCTGGCCCAAGAAGAGGCCCGGATGCTCAACCACAACTACATCGGTACGGAACACATCCTGCTGGGCCTGATCCACGAAGGTGAAGGCGTCGCGGCAAAGGCCCTGGAGAGCCTCGGCATCTCCCTGGAGGGCGTCCGCCAGCAGGTCGAGGAGATCATCGGCCAGGGCCAGCAGGCGCCGAGCGGGCACATCCCGTTCACGCCGCGGGCCAAGAAGGTGCTGGAGCTGTCGCTGCGCGAGGCGCTGCAGCTCGGCCACAACTACATCGGCACGGAGCACATCCTGCTCGGTCTGATCCGCGAGGGCGAGGGCGTCGCCGCCCAGGTGCTGGTCAAGCTCGGCGCCGACCTCAACCGGGTCCGCCAGCAGGTGATCCAGCTGCTCTCGGGCTACCAGGGCAAGGAGCCTGCCGCGGCGGGTGCCGCGCCGGGTGAGGCCGCGCCGTCGACCAGCCTCGTGCTGGACCAGTTCGGCCGCAACCTGACCCAGGCCGCCCGCGAGGGCAAGCTCGACCCGGTCATCGGGCGCGAGAAGGAAATCGAGCGGGTCATGCAGGTGCTCTCCCGCCGTACCAAGAACAACCCGGTCCTGATCGGTGAGCCCGGCGTCGGTAAGACCGCCGTGGTGGAGGGGCTGTCCCAGAAGATCATCAAGGGCGAGGTGCCCGAGACTCTCAAGGACAAGCAGCTCTACACCCTCGACCTCGGTGCGCTGGTGGCTGGTTCCCGCTACCGCGGTGACTTCGAGGAGCGCCTCAAGAAGGTGCTCAAGGAGATCCGCACCCGCGGCGACATCATCCTGTTCATCGACGAGATCCACACCCTGGTGGGTGCGGGTGCCGCCGAGGGCGCGATCGACGCCGCGAGCATCCTCAAGCCGATGCTGGCCCGTGGTGAGCTGCAGACCATCGGCGCCACCACCCTTGACGAATACCGCAAGCACCTGGAGAAGGACGCCGCTCTCGAGCGCCGGTTCCAGCCGATCCAGGTGGGTGAGCCGTCGCTGGCCCACACCATCGAGATCCTCAAGGGCCTGCGGGACCGCTACGAGGCCCACCACCGCGTCTCGATCACGGACGCAGCCCTGGTGGCTGCCGCAACTCTGGCCGATAGGTACATCTCCGACCGCTTCCTGCCGGACAAGGCGATCGACCTGATCGACGAGGCCGGCGCCCGGATGCGGATCCGTCGGATGACCGCGCCGCCAGACCTGCGTGACTTCGACGAGCGCATCGCCCAGGTGCGTCGCGACAAGGAGTCCGCGATCGACGCGCAGGACTTCGAGCGCGCCGCCCAGCTGCGCGACAAGGAGAAGCAGCTCCTCGGCCAGAAGGCTCAGCGGGAGAAGGAGTGGAAGGCAGGTGACCTGGACGTCGTCAGCGAGGTTGACGACGAGCAGATCGCCGAGGTGCTCGGCAACTGGACCGGCATCCCGGTCTACAAGCTGACCGAGGAGGAGACCTCGCGCCTGCTGCGCATGGAGGACGAGCTGCACAAGCGCGTCATCGGCCAGGAGGACGCGGTCAAGGCGGTCTCGAAGGCGATCCGGCGTACCCGGGCCGGCCTGAAGGACCCGAAGCGCCCGTCGGGCTCGTTCATCTTCGCCGGCCCGTCCGGTGTCGGTAAGACCGAGCTGTCCAAGGCGCTCGCCGAGTTCCTGTTCGGCAGCGAGGATGCCCTCATCCAGCTGGACATGTCCGAGTTCCACGACCGTTACACGGTCTCCCGGCTCGTTGGTGCCCCTCCCGGCTACGTCGGCTACGACGAGGGCGGGCAGCTGACCGAGAAGGTGCGGCGTCGGCCGTTCTCGGTGGTCCTCTTCGACGAGATCGAGAAGGCCCACCCGGACGTGTTCAACACGCTCCTGCAGATCCTCGAAGACGGTCGGCTCACCGACGGTCAGGGTCGGATCGTGGACTTCAAGAACACGGTCATCATCCTGACCACCAACCTGGGCACCCGGGACGTCGCCAAGGCGGTGTCGCTCGGCTTCCAGCAGTCGGAGGACTCCGAGTCCAACTACGACCGGATGAAGCAGAAGGTCAACGACGAGCTCAAGCAGCACTTCCGGCCTGAGTTCCTCAACCGGATCGACGACACCATCGTCTTCCACCAGCTGCGCCAGACCGAGATCCTCTCGATCGTGGACATCATGATCCGGCGGATCGAGGGCCAGCTGCACAACAAGGACATGGGCCTGGAGCTGACCGACAACGCCAAGAAGTACCTGGCGGCGAAGGGCTTCGACCCGGTGCTCGGTGCACGTCCGCTTCGTCGCACGATCCAGCGCGACATCGAGGACAACCTCTCCGAGCGGATCTTGTTCAACGAGCTGACCCCGGGTCAGATCGTCGTGGTCGACTGCGAGGGCGACCCGAACGACATCGACAAGTCCAAGCTCGTCTTCCACGGCGCGGACAAGCCGGTCGAGGTTCCGGACGCCGTCCCCGCCGACCTCGGTGGCACCGCCGCCGGCACCGCCGCGGCGGGTGCCGACGAGTAGCACGATCAGCAGCAAGGGGCGGGGCCCCGGTGGCGCAAGCCACCGGGGCCCCGCCTTTTTCGTCCCACCGCACGACACTCCCGTGGCCCCGGGTCGGCCGCACGCGCCGCCAGCACGCGCCGCCAGCACGCGCCGCCAGCACGCGCCGCAGCACGCGCCGCCAGCACTGCTGCGGCGTCACCGGCGGCTTCGCGCCGACAAGATCGCGCAACATCCTGGTTGTAGTGGTATCCGGCGTACCCGACACCACTACATCGAGGATCGAGCGCGATCTTGGCGTCGGCGCAGGCCGGCTATGGGCGGCGGCCGGCGGGCTGGGAGGCCGGGCGGGTCGGGCGAGGTCAGGGGGTCAGGGTGGTGGTGGGCAGGGACGGGCCGTCGCCGGCGAGCCGGAACGAGTCGGTGCCGACCGGTTCCACCAGCCCATCCTGTACGAGGCCGGCCAACGCCCGGGCGCGCTGCACGTCGTCGGTCCAGACCTGGTCGAGGCGCTGGTGCGGGACCGGCCCGGTGGTCTCCCGGAGCACCCCGAGCAGCAGTCCGCGTACCTGCCGGTCGGTGCCCGCGTACCGCTGGGGGCGGCGGGTCGGGCCGGTTGCCAGCTCCTGCCCGGAGGCCCGCCAGGCGCAGACCGACTCGACCGGGCAGGCCGTGCAGCGTGGTGACCGGGCCGTGCAAAGCACCGCTCCCAGCTCCATGAACGCGGCGCTGGCCAGCGCCGCGGCGGCGGGCTCCGCCGGCAACAGCTCCTCGGTGGCGACCAGGTCGGCGGGTCGGGTGACCGGTCCGGCGTCCGGTTCACCGGCCACGGCGCGACAGACCACCCGCCGTACGTTGGTGTCGACCACCGGATGCCGCTGCCCGTACGCGAAGGCGGCCACCGCACGCGCCGTGTAGGTGCCCACGCCGGGCAGCGCCAGCAACTGCTCCAGCCGGTCCGGCACCTGACCGCCGTGCCGGTCCACGATCGCGACCGCGCACTCCCGCAATCGGACGGCCCGGCGGGGATAGCCGAGGCGCCCCCACATGCGGATCGCCTCGGCCGGGGTGTCGGCCGCCAGCGTGACCGGGTCGGGCCAGCGGGCCAGCCAGGCGTGCCAGGCCGGCACCACGCGGACGACCGGGGTCTGCTGGAGCATGACCTCGCTGACCAGGATGGCCCACGGGCTGACCCCGGGTTCCCGCCACGGCAGGTCACGGGCGTGCTGCTGGAACCACCGGCTGACCAGGGTGGCGAAATCGGGTTGAGTCATGGCGCCGTCGATGATGTCACGCGGTCCGGTCCCGCTGGGTGGGCGGCTCGGGCGGGGTGTCGCGGTGGCGATGGGCGGATC
The DNA here is from genome assembly GCF_045161355.1 of Micromonospora sp. NBC_00617. Classification (NCBI taxonomy): domain Bacteria; kingdom Bacillati; phylum Actinomycetota; class Actinomycetes; order Micromonosporales; family Micromonosporaceae; genus Micromonospora; species Micromonospora sp. NBC_00617. The sequence goes on from NZ_CP107751.1 coordinate 6,237,214, forward strand.
GGGCAGAATGCGCGGATGAGCGAGCTCGCGATCACCGTCATCGGTCGGGACCGGCCGGGCATCGTGGCTGACGTCGCCGAGGTGCTGGCCCAACTGGGCGCGAACCTCACCGACAGCACGATGACCCGACTGCGGGGGCATTTCGCGATGACCCTCATCTGCACCGGGCCGGACGCCGCCGGGGTGGAGGCGGCGCTGGCGCCGCTGGCCGCCGAGGGGCAGCTGTTGGCGACCGTCCGCGCGGTCACGCCCGACGGTGAGGTGGCCCCGGCCGGCGAGCCGTACGTGCTGGCGGTGCACGGGTCGGATCGGATGGGCATCGTCGCTGCGATGACCCGGGTGCTGGTGGACGCCGGCGGGAACGTGACCGACCTGAGCACCCGGTTGGCGGGTTCGCTCTACGTGGTGTTGGCCGAGGTCGAGTTGCCGGCGGGGGTGGCCGAGGCGGTGACGGGACGGCTGCACCGGACGGCCGCCGAGTTGGGGGTCGAGGTCACCCTTCGGCCGGCAGACCCGGATCTGCTGTGAGCGACGGGCGGAGCGGGCCGGACGCCGGCCGGGACGTCGAGGCGTACGCCGGTCTGGGGGACTGGACGCCGGAGTCGCTGGCCGTGGCGGGCGAGGTGCGGGCCGTCCTCTCGGCCCCGCATCCGGTGTTGAGCCGGGCCGGGGACGATGTCGATCCGACGGCGGAGGAGACGGTCCGGCTGGCCGCCGACCTGGTCGCCACGATGCGGGTGTCGCCGGGCTGCGTGGGGTTGGCGGCGCCGCAGGTCGGTGTGGCTGCCCGGGTCTTCGCCGTCGACGTGACCGGGCATCCGAAGGCGGTCACCGTGCACGGCACCTTCGTGCTCTGCAACGCCAGGGTGGTCGAGGCGACCCGCTGGAAGCCGGGTCGGGAGGGGTGCATGTCGGTGCCGGACCTGACCGGGGATGTGAAGCGGGCCAGTCGGCTGGTGGTGGAGGGTGACCTGCCGGGCACCGGCGCGGCGGTCCGGTTGGTGACGGACGGCTTCGAGGCGCGGGCGTTGCAGCACGAGATCGACCACTGCGCGGGGCTGCTCTTCCTGGATCGGGTGGCCGGGGCGCACGCCGTCTACCAGCGCAAGGTCTACCTCTGAGCGGGGGGCGAAACGTCGGCGCGTCCGTCCTCTGTGGAGATTGGTCACGGTGGCCCGGTGACGCTCCGGCGCGTCGTGACGGGCTGGTGGGCGTCGCGCGGCTACGGTGGGGGGCATCATGCGTCTGACGGTCGGCCCCCTGCCACCCGCCGTGTACTGGCGGCGTCGCGCCGTCGTACTCGGAGCGGGGCTTCTCTTCCTGATTGTCCTGCTCTACTCCTGCACCGGGTCGAGCCGCTCCGGCGGTAGACCGAATGCGGGGGCGGGCTCGACGTCGACTCCGACGTCCACGGCGAGTCCCGGGCCGGGCGGTCCGCTGTTGAGCCCGCAGACCGGGGCGCCGTCGGCGTCCGCGCCCGCCGGGTCGAATGCCCCGGACGGGTCGGCCGATCCGAACGCCACGGACCCGAGCTCCGAGACCACCAGCAACGACCCGCCGCCGGGCTCGGCCGCCGGGTCGGTCGACGACGGCACCTGCACCGACGCGGAGATCAGCGTGACCTCGGTGGCGCGGCCCACCTCGGTCCAGCGCGGCGCGGTGGTCGACCTGCAACTGAAGATCAAGAACACCTCGGATCGGACGTGCAGCCGCAACGTCGGCGCCGACCTTCAGGAGATCTTCATCAAGGCCGGTGCCGAGAAGGTGTGGTCCTCGGACACCTGCGGCAAGGTCCAGGGCTCGGATGTGCAGTCCTTCACGCCCGGGTTCGAGCGCTCCTACCGGGTGGGCTGGAACGGGCGGGACACCACCCGCTGCGATGGCGCTGGGCTGGCCGCCGGCCCCTTCCCGCCGGCCGGGACGTACCAGGTGTTCGCGCGGGTCGGCACCAAGTACAGCGCACCCGTGAAGATCACCATCACCGGCTGAGCCGGATCAGACGTACCGCTCCAGGATGGACGCCTCGGCGAGCCGGGACAGGCCCTCCCGGACGCCCCGGGCACGGGCGTCGCCCACGCCCTCGACGGCCTGCAGGTCTTCCACGGTCGCGCCCAGCAGCCGCTGAAGGCTGCCGAAGTGCAGCACCAGGCGGTCGACCACGGCCACCGGCAGACGCGGCACCTTGGCCAGCAGTCGGAAGCCACGCGGGCTGACGGCGGCGTCCAGCGCGTCCGATGCGGCCGGGTAGCCGATGGCCTTGGCGACCGACACCAGGTCGATCAGCTCGGTGGCGCCGAGCAGGTCCAGCTCGACCAGCGCCTCGTCCAGCGTGCGGGACTTGCGGCCGACCGGGAGGTAGTCCCGGATGACCAGCGTGCGGTCGGCGTCGACGCCGGCCATCAGCTCGTCGAGCTGGAGGGCGAGCAGTCGCCCGTCGGTGCCCAGCTCGACGACGTAACCGGCGATCTCGTCGGCGATCCGGCGGACCATTTCCAGCCGCTGCACCACGGCCACCGCGTCCCGCACGGTGACCAGATCCTCGATCTCGAGCGCGGAGAGCGTGCCGGAAACCTCGTCCAGGCGCAGCTTGTACCGCTCGAGGGTGGCCAGCGCCTGGTTGGCCCGGGACAGGATCGCCGCCGAGTCGTCCAGCACGTGCCGCTGGCCGTTGACGTAGAGGCTGATGATCCGCATCGACTGGCTGACCGAGATCACCGGGTAGCCGGTCTGCCGGGCGACCCGCTCGGCGGTGCGGTGCCGGGTGCCCGACTCCTCCGTCGGGATGGACGGGTCGGGCATCAGGTGCACGGCCGCCCGGACGATGCGGGTGCCGTCGCTGGAGAGCACCACGGCCCCGTCCATCTTGCACAGCTCCCGCACCCGGGTCGCGGAGAACTCGACGTCCAGCGGGAAGCCGCCGGTGCAGAGACCCTCGACGACCTTGTCGTAGCCGAGCACGATGAGCGCGCCGGTGCGCCCCCGCAGGATGCGCTCCAACCCGTCCCGCAGCGCGGTGCCGGGTGCCATCAGGGCGAGGTTCGCCCGCAGCGGATCGCCGGCGCTCCCGGCAGCGGCGGTCACGCTCACGCTGATCGGGCGGGCTGGCGAGCCCACGGCGCCGGTGCGGGCCTGGGGCGGCGCTCCGGCAGGCTTGGTGGTATCGCGGTCGATCGGCACGGGCACAGTCTACGGACTGCCGTGCGGTGGGTGCTGTCGTGGTTACTGTGATGTGTCACGATGCGGCCCTTCGAACCGTTTCCACTTGCGCCGATGCTGTCCGGTATCGCCGTTCGCGTCGACACGCTGGGTCACTCGGCGGACGCGCGGGCCGCATGGTGGAGCGCAGAGCGGACATCAGTGACCTCGGTCACCCGCATCCCGTCGGGCCCGGCGCCCGTGCTGGCCGGGCCACAGCCCGGCGGGACCAGCGCCACCTTGAACCCCAGGCGGGCCGCCTCGGCCAGCCGGCGCGGCACCGCTCCGACCCGGCGCACCTCGCCGGTCAACCCCACCTCGCCGATCGCCACGAGGTGCGGCGCGATGGCCAGGTTGAGCCCGCCGGAGGCGACCGCCAGCGCGACGGCCAGGTCGGCCGCCGGCTCCACCACCCGGATGCCACCCACGGTGGCCGCGAAGACCTCGCGGTCGTGCAGGGTCAACCGCTCGGTACGCCGTTGCAGGACCGCGAGCACCATGGCCAGGCGCGCGGAGTCGAGGCCGGAGACCGTACGACGGGGTGAGCCGGCAACCGTCGCGCCGATCAGGGCCTGCACCTCGGTGACGAGGGCCCGCCGCCCCTCCATGGCCACGGTCACGCAGGTGCCGGGCACGGGTTCCGAGTAGCGGGTGAGGAACAGCCCGGACGGATCGGCCAGGCTGCTGATGCCGCCCTCGTGCATCTCGAAGCAGCCGACCTCGTCTGCCGCGCCGAACCGGTTCTTGACGCCGCGCACCAGCCGCAGCGAGGAGTGCTTGTCGCCCTCGAAGTGCAGCACCACGTCGACCAGGTGCTCCAGCACCCGGGGCCCGGCCACCTGGCCGTCCTTGGTGACGTGGCCGACCAGCACGGTGGCGATGCCCCGTTCCTTGGCGACCGAGACCAGCGCGGCCGTGACCGCGCGCACCTGCGTGACGCCACCGGGCACGCCCTCGGTGCCGGTGGTCGAGATGGTCTGCACCGAGTCGAGCACCAGCAGGCCGGGCTTGACCGCGTCGAGGTGCCCGAGCACCGAGGCCAGGTCGCTCTCGGCCGCCAGATAGAGCTGGTCGTGCAGGGTGCCCATCCGCTCGGCACGCAGCCGGACCTGGCTGACCGACTCTTCCCCGCTGACCACCAGGGAAGGGCTGCCGGCGCCCACCGCCCACTGCTGCGCCACGTCGAGCAGCAGGGTCGACTTGCCCACGCCGGGCTCGCCGGCGAGCAGCACCACCGCCCCGGGCACCAGCCCACCGCCGAGCACCCGGTCGAGCTCACTCACGCCGGTGGGCCGGGCGCGGGCCGGAGCGGCGCTGATGGTGGCGATCGGCCGAGCCGGCTCGGCCGGCAGCCGTGAGCTCACCACCCGACCGGAGACGGTCGGGCCGGTCACCGTGGACTCGACCACCGAGCCCCACTCGCCGCACTCCGGGCAGCGACCCACCCACTTGGGCGGCTGGTGCCCGCAGGCGTCGCACTCGTACGCCGGACGCGGTTCGCGGGTGGCGGACCGGCCGCGGGCGGCACCGGCCGTGCCGCCACGGCCAGAGGTCGTTCGGGAGGTGGTCACAACAGGGACGCTAGCCCTCTCGTACGACGAAAACACCCCGGCGTGGTGGTTCCCACGCCGGGGTGTTCGTCGATGTCGGGGTCGGGGTCAGCCGTGGCTGGTGCCGCCCTCGTCGCCCTCGTAGCCGCCCTCACGCTCGATGATCGGCGAGGCGGGCGCGGCCGGGGTGAGCGGGACGGCGATCGGCGCATGGCCGGTGACCGTGTTGCCGTTGCCGAAGTCGAAGGTCACGACGACGTTCTGGCCGGAGCGCAGCGCCTCGGTCAGGCCGACCAGCCGCAGCTGCGTGGTGGCCTCCGAGTCGAGCTGGAGGTAGCTCAGCGGAGCCAGCTCGATCCGGGCGGGCTGGCCCGGCGCGGCCGCGCTCGCCGAACCAGACGCCCGCGCCGACTCCGGGGCGGACGGCGTCGCCGACGACGAACCGGTCTCGGACGGGGTCGCCGACGGGCTGGCCGAGCCGGACGCGGAGGTCGACGGAGTGGCGGACGCCGACTCGGAGGCCGACGGCGTCGGACTCGCCGAGCCACCCGAGACCAACACCTCGCGCGCGCTCTGGGTGGTGACGGTGACCGTCACGGTGCTCTTCGAATCGTTGTAGATCACGGCATTGAGCGGGGCGTCCTGGCCGGCCCGGTAACCCTCGGTGCCCGGGTAGGTGACCAGCAGACCACGCACCGAGTAGGCGCCGTTGGGGGTCGTGAGGCTGACGCCCTGGACCGACGGCTCCTTCAAAGCCGTCTCGGCGACCTGGCCGGCGCCGCATCCGGACGCGAGCAGGCTGGTAGCCGCCGCCATCCCGGACAGCAGCAGGGCCGCCCGCCGGGATCCCCTGATCGAGCGCGTCACGTCGGTCCTCCTCGTTACGATCCCCACCCGGCCGCACGCCGGGCATGGTGGCCATACCCGCGCAGACCGCGCTCCAGGGTAGTTGGAGCTGATCGAGGCCCGCACGGGGACCCGGCAATGCCACCTTCCGGGGTGCCCCTCACACCACCCGACCACTCGCCACCAGCAGAACGACGTCGATGAGGGCCACCAGCATGACCGCCCGGAAGGCGGCGACCGGCCGCCGGCCCGCCCGGGCCGCCGAGCGTCCGGCGTACCAGCTCAGTGGCGGCACGACGGCGGCCGTGCCGACCGCCGCCAGCCCGAGGGCCGACGGCGGCCCGGGCGGCCCCAGGACCAGGATCGCTGTCGCGGCGAGGAGCAGGCCCGCCGCGGCAGCCCGGCTGCCCGCCGCGCCGAGGCGGTGCGGCAGGCCGCGTACCCCCGTCCGGGCGTCGTCGGCCAGGTCGGGCAGCACGTTGGCGAAGTGCGCGCCGGCCCCCAGGCAGGCCGCCGCCGCCAGCAGCCAGACCGGCGGGGTCGGCTCGCCGGGCAGCGCCAGCACCACGAAGCCGGGCAGCGCGCCGAAGGACACGGCGTACGGCACCACCGAGAAGACGGTGGCCTTGAGCGGCCAGTCGTAGAGCAGCGCGGAGACGAGGGCGACCGTCAGCCAGAGCGCCGCCGGAGGGCTCGTGGTCAACGCCAGCAGCGGGCAGGCCAGCGCGGCCGCCGCCGCGGCCCAGGCCGTGACGCGCCGGCCCACCGCGCCGGCGGCGACCGGCTTGTCGGTACGCCCCACAGTGGCGTCCCGCTCGGCGTCCAACGCGTCGTTGGTCCAGCCGACGGCGAGCTGGCTGGCGAGTACGGCGAGCACCACCGAGACGATTCCCGACGGCCGGTGCCCCACTCCCCAGGCGAGCAGACCGGACACCGTGGTCACTGCGGCGGCCGGTTCCGGATGGCTCGCTCTGACCAGCCCTAACACCCTCGACGACATAAGGGAAGTCTGGTCGTTACCGAGCAGTCGTGCCACGCTCGGTGCCATGCGAGACGTGGCTGCGGCCGCGGCGTCCACCGGTCCCCGGGTGCTGCCGCGCAACGACCCGCGCCAGTACGACGACCTGGCCGGCGAGTGGTGGCGGCCCGATGGCGCGTTCGCGATGCTGCACTGGCTGGCCGAGGCCCGCGCGGCGCTCGTGCCGCCGGCGACCCGCCCGGACGCGGTCCTGGTCGATCTGGGTTGCGGCGCCGGGCTGCTCGCGCCGCACCTCGCCGGTAAGGGATACCGGCACGTCGGTGTCGACCTGACCCGCTCGGCGCTGGTCCAGGCCGCCGGGCACGGGGTGCGGGTGGTCCAGGGTGATGTCACCGCGGTGCCGCTGCCCGACGGGTGCGCCGACGTGGTCTCCGCCGGTGAGCTGCTGGAACATGTACCGGACTGGCCGCGCGCGGTGGCGGAGGCGTGCCGGCTGCTGCGCCCGGGCGGCCTGCTGGTGCTGGACACGCTCAACGACACGGCGCTGGCCCGGCTGGTCGCGGTACGGATCGCCGAGCGGCTGCCGACGGTGCCGCGTGGCATCCACGATCCACGGTTGTTCGTGGACGCTCGCGCTCTGGTGGCCGAGTGTGCCCGGCACGGTGTCGAGCTGCGCCTGCGCGGCATCCGTCCGCAGGTCGGCGGTCTGGTCGCCTGGCTGGTGCGCCGGGCGCGCGCGGCGCGGACGCCGGGCGCGACGTCGACGGGCAGTGCCCCGCGCATCGTGCCGACCCGGTCGACCGCTGTGCTGTACCAGGGCCAGGGGGTCCGCAGAGGATAGTCGGCTCGTGGCGGGGTATGGGACGCCGTGAAGGGAGCGATATGACGGTGTACGCGCTTGAGGCGGCCCGCCGGTTGGCGCCGCGGTTCGCCGCGCGGGCGGCGGCGCACGACCGGGACGGCTCCTTTCCGGTCGACGACTTCCGTGACCTGCGGGAGGCCGGCCTGTTCGGGCTGATGGTGCCCCGCGCGCTGGGTGGCCTGGGCGCCAGCTTCGCCGAGTACGCCGCGGTGGCCACCGAACTTGCCCGGGGCAACGGCGCGACCGCGCTGGTGTTCAACATGCACGCCTCGGTGACGGGCGCGCTGGGCGCGGTCACCGAGGAGTTGGCCGAGGCTCTGGGTGTGCCGGACGAGGCGCTGGCCGCCCGCGACCGACTGCTCACCGCCGCCGCACAGGGCTCCTGGTATGCCGTCGCGATGAGCGAGCGCGGCGCCGGTGCGCGACTCTCCCAGTTGAGCACGGTCTACGAGCCGACCGACGAGGGGTGGCACCTCAAGGGCAGCAAGACGTTCTGCTCCGGTGCGGGGCACGCCGACGGTTACCTGGTGGCCGCGCGCAGCTCCGCCGACCAGTCAATGGTGTCGCAGTTCCTGGTGCCGGCCGGTGACGGTCTGAGCGTCGAGCCGACCTGGGACGCCCTCGGCATGCGCGCCACGTCGTCGCACGACCTGCACCTGGACGTCACCGTGCCGACCGACCGGCTGCTCGGCGGGGTGGAGGGGCTGGCGCTGGTGGTCGCCCAGCTGATGCCGCACTGGCTGGTGGCGAGTTACGCGGCCGTCTACGTGGGGGTGGCCCGGGCGGCGATCGACGCGGCGGCCGAGCATCTCAACGCCCGCAACCTGGCCGGCCTGCCGGCGGTGCGGGCGCGGCTGGGCCGGGCGGACGCGGCGACCGCGGCGGCCCAACTGGTGGTGGCCGAGGCGGCCCGCCGGGTGGACGACAGCCCGGGGGACGCGGAGACCAACCGCTGGGTGTGGCGGGCGAAGCTGCTGGCCGGCACCACGGCAGCCGAGGTGGCGGCGTCGATGCTGGAGGCGGCGGGGACGTCGGCGACCCGGCGCGGTCACCCGTTGGAGCGGCTCTACCGGGACGCCCGGTGCGGCTCACTGCACCCGGCCACCTCGGACGTCTGCGCCGACTGGCTGGGCATCGCCGCTCTGGGCGGGGACCCGGACCGCGACGGATCGGCACCGCGTTGGTGAGCCCGCGCGGCGTTACACGTACGGGGGAGGTGCCGGCCGAGGTGGCCGGTGGGACGGCCAGGGGGAGGACAGCGTCAGACGAGAGGTGGGGATCGTGTCCGTACCAGTGATCGCGGGGCTCGGGACAGCGCAGCCGCCGTCCGCTTCCCAGGACGAGTTGTGGGAGGGCTTCTTCTCCCGGCACTTCACCGGCACCACCCGGTCGTTGGCCCAGCGGATCTTCGCGAACTCGGGCGTGACCCGACGGCAGGCCGCGGTCAACCCGCTGCTCGAGGACGTCTCGGACTGGCCGACCGAGCGCCGGATGCGTCGGTACCAGGTGGAGGCGCTGCCGCTCGGCAAGGAGGCGGTGGGGCGTGCGCTGACGGCGGCCGGTCTGGACGCCAGCGACATCGGGCTGTTCATCGTCTGCTCCTGCACCGGGTACGCCACCCCGGGGCTGGACATCCTGCTCGCCCGCGACCTGGGCATGGCGCCGGACACGCAGCGGATGTTCGTGGGTCACATGGGCTGCTACGCGGCGCTTCCGGGGTTGGGCGCGGCGAGTGACTTCGTGACCGCCCGGGGCCGGCCGGCGCTGCTGCTCTGCGCGGAGTTGACCAGCCTGCACATCCAGCCGTCCACCGCCCGGGTGGACACCCAGCAGATCGTGTCGCACGCGCTCTTCTCGGACGCGGCGGTCGCCGCCGTGCTGGTGCCCGGCGGTCGGGGGTACGCGTTGCGCGAGGTCACGTCGGTCACCGACACCTCGACCGCCGACCACATGACCTGGGACGTCACCGACGCGGGGTTCCGGATGGGGCTGTCGCCGAAGGTGCCCCAGGTCCTCTCCCGGCACGTTCGTGGGCTGGTGGACGGCCTGTTGGCGCGGCACGGCGGCGTCAGCTCCGACGTGGACGGCTGGGCGGTGCATCCGGGTGGGCCCCGCATTCTCAACGTGGTGGAGCGGGAGCTGGCCCTGCCGCCGGAGGCGCTGGGCGCGTCCCGGGCGACGCTCGACGAGCATGGCAACTGCTCGTCGCCGACGGTCCTGCTGATCCTGGACCGGTTAGGTCGTTCGGCTTCGGCGCCCCGACGGGTCGTCATGCTGGCGTTCGGTCCGGGCCTCACCCTGTACGCTGCCCTGCTCGATCGACAGGACTGAGCGCCCCGCGATTCGAGCGGTACGCTCACCAGGTGGATGCGGCGGACGACCGGCTGCGGTCGGTGGTGCTGGCCGGGGTGACCCTGGCCGCGCTGGCGGTCGGCGGCTGGTGGTGGCGTGCCGCCGCGCCCACGCCGATGGCCGGGCCGGTGGGCGTACCGAGCGCCGAGCCGAGCGTCAGCACCGAGTTGGAGCGTGTCCTGGCCCGTGGCGTGCCCGAGGGACGGGTGACGGTGCGGGTGGATCCCGACACGGGCGAGGCCGTCCGGGTGGAGGGCGGGTCCTCGCTTGTCGATCCGGAGACGGGCGCTGTCGTCGACCTCGGCGACGATCAGGGCGTGCTCGCTCCCGGGAGCGACCTGCCCTCGTTCCGAGCCACGGTCTGGCGGGAGCAGCGGGAGCTCGCCCCGGGCCAGGCTCTCACGCGTCAGGCGTCCGGCGACGGTTCCCGCTATCTGCTGCAGTACCGGTGCACCCGGCCGGGCACGCTGGCGGTGACGAGCACCGGGGCCGAGATCGCCGGCCCGCCGCGCATCGACTGCGACGGCACGCTGGCCTCCGCTGAGGTGCTGCCCACCGGCGGGCCGTTCCGGGTGTCCCTGTCGGCAGTCGGTGACGAGCCCATCGACGTCGAGGCGCAGCTCGTCGCGCTGCCCCCGTCGTAGGACGACCGCTCAGCGGGCCAGGGCGCTCAGGTCGTCCTGGTACGCGTCGACCGCCCCCGGGTCCGGCAGCACCCGGGTCACCACGCCGGTGCGGTCGACCAGCAGCGCGTTCGCGGCGCCGGGGCCGGGCCCGAGGAACGAGCGCAGTCCACCAGCGGGATCGGCCAGCGCCCGGACGCCGTTGACCGGCGGTGCGGTCGCGACAGCTCGTCCTTCGGTCACGGTGACGACGGTGACGCCGGCGGGCGCCGCCGCAACGGCCTCGGTGACGACGTCCGGGCAGCCGCAGTCGTCCACGAGGATGATCATGGCGGGCAGCAGGCCGCGCAGCGGCACCGGCACCTGCCCGGCATCGACCAGGTCCAGCGCGGGCAGGGCCTGACCGGTGAGCGCCACGGGTGGCGTGGAGGGCGTCGGGGTGGGTCGGTCGGTGCCCCGGCCGACGCGCGGCCAGGTCACGGCGACCAGGCCGGCCAGGGTGGTGAGCATCGCCACCAGCAGGACCAGCAGCGGCAGGGTGAGGGCGCGGTGCCCGGTGTGCCGGCCGACCGCCCGGCGCAGCTGGCGGCGCACCTCGGCGGCCTCGCTCGCCAGGGCCGAGGCGTCGTCGGGGACGACGACGCGGCCCCACTCGGGTGGCAGGTCGGGCAGGCCGTCGGGTGGCCCGTGGCCCTCTGCGTCCGGCTTGCCCATCGGACCCCCAGGAAGCGTCTCGAGAGCGGCGTGTGACTCGGACTCCAGCGTCCCGCACCGGGGGCACCTCCCGCTACATCTGGGCGCGTTTCCGCCGGGCGGGATACCATGGGAGGAGCGCATAGCCCTTGATCTCGACGTTCTGTTCACCCGTATCGGGAAGTCATCCGTGCGTTACGGAGCGTGTTCGAACCATCGGTTTGACCGCCTGTCAAGCTGAAGAAAGACCTCTCACAGGGCCCCTGAGCTGCGCCAACGGTCAGGACATCGGTGAGACATCGTTGCCTGAGCGTGTTACCCTAGACACAGCGAAAGGGGTTTCGAACCTATGGTTTTCAGTGTCGGCGAGACCGTTGTTTACCCCCACCACGGGGCCGCACTCATCGAGGCAATCGAGACTCGGGTCATCAAGGGCGAGCCCAAGCAATATCTCGTCCTGAGGGTCGCGCAGGGTGACCTGACGGTCCGGGTGCCGGCCGAGAACGCCGAGATCGTGGGCGTCCGTGAGGTGGTCGGCGAAGAGGGCCTCGGTAAGGTCTTCGACGTTCTCCGGGCTCCGCACACCGAGGAGCCGACCAACTGGTCGCGGCGTTACAAGGCCAACCTGGAAAAGCTGGCCTCCGGCAATCCGCTGAAGGTCGCCGAGGTCGTGCGTGACCTGTGGCGCCGGGAGCGGGAGCGGGGCCTCTCCGCAGGCGAGAAGCGGATGCTGGCCAAGGCCCGCGACATTCTCGTCGGCGAGGTCGCGCTGGCTGAGAAGAGCACCAAGGACGAGGCGGAGACGCTGCTCGACAAGGTCCTCACCGAGGCCTAGTCCGCACAGCATCGTCGTACCCACTTCGTAGCGAAGAAACCACCGAGGACCGCGACGTGACCGCGCAGCTCAATCCGCGCGGTGACGTCGCGGTCCTTGTGCCTGCGGCGGGTGCCGGCGTACGGCTCGGTCCCGGCCGACCCAAGGCGCTGCGCCTGCTCGCTGGCGAGCCGCTGCTGGTGCACGCCGTGCGCCGGCTCGCCGCCGCGGCATCGGTGCACACGATCGTGGTGGCCGCGCCCGCCGCGGAGGTGGTGGGCGTCCGTGAGCTGCTGGCACCGGTGGCGCCGGTGATCGTGGTGCCGGGTGGCGCCGAACGGCAGGCTTCGGTCGCCGCCGCGCTGGCAGCGGTGCCGGCCGGCCCGACGATCATCCTGGTGCACGATGCCGCCCGTGCGTTGACCCCGCCCGAGTTGGTCGAATCGGTCGCCGCCGCGGTCCGGGGTGGCCGGGCCGCGGTGATTCCCGTCCTGCCGGTCGTCGACACCATCAAGGAGGTCGGCGCCGACGAGGTCGTGCTGGGCACCGTCGACCGGGCCGCCCTCCGGGCGGTGCAGACCCCGCAGGGCTTCCGCCGGTCCGTCCTGACCGCCGCGCACGCCGCGGCCGGCGACCCGCTCACCGACGACGCCGGCCTGGTCGAGAAGCAGGGCATCGCGGTGAGCTGCGTGCCCGGCTCGGAGTATGCCCTGAAAATCACCCGTCCGTTCGACCTGGCGTTGGCGGAGCATCTGCTCGCCGCCGACGGCTGACGCGTAACCTCTGTTCATGATCGTTCCTCGGGTGGCCATCGGCACCGATGTGCACGCGTTCGAGCCGGGCCGGCCCTGCTGGGTGGCCGGCCTGCTCTGGCCCGACCAGGACGGTCTCGCCGGGCACTCGGACGCCGATGTCGCCGCCCACGCCGCCTGCAACGCGCTGCTCTCCGCCGCCGGCCTCGGTGATCTCGGCGCCGCCTTCGGGGTGGACCAGCCGGAGTGGGCCGGGGCGTCCGGCGTGGCGCTGCTGGCCGAGACGGCCCGCCGGGTGCGGGCCGCCGGCCTGGAGATCGGCAACGTCTCGGTCCAGATCGTCGGCGACCGTCCCAAGATCGGCCGCCGTCGGGACGAGGCCCAGCAGGTGCTCTCCGACGCCGTCGGCGCCCCGGTCACCGTCTCCGCCGCGACCACCGACGGGCTCGGTTTCGCCGGCCGTGAGGAAGGTCTGGCGGGCATCGCGGTGGCCCTGGTGTACGACGCGTCGGCCGCCTAGGCTCGCCGCGATGTCCACCGAACCCGCCCCCGACCAGTTCGCCGGCGACGGCTATCTCGAACGCGCCCAGCTCCTCGCCGAGCTGGGACGCCACGACGAGGCGGCCGGCGAGCTGACCGAAGGGCTCGCGCTCAAGCCCGCAGATTCGCAGGCTCTCACCATGCTGGCCCGGGTGCATCTCGTCGCCGACCGGCCGGTCGACGCGCTCGCCGTCGCCGACGCGGCCGTGGCCGCCGCACCGGAGGCCCTGCCGGCGCTCGTCGTCCGGGCCATGGCACTGGTCGACCTGGGGCGCTACGCCGACGCGGCGGTCACCGCCGACCGGCTGCTGGCGCTCGGGCCGACCGACGCGTACGCCCAGCGCAGCGCGGCGGCGATCCTGGCCGACTCGCGCAACGGGCAGCCGGCGCTGAACGCGGCCTGGCGGGGGGTTGAGCTGGCCCCGCAGGAGGCGCAGGCGCACCTGGTGCTCAGCCTGGTCGCGGCCCGGCTGGAGCTGTTCGACCTGGCCGAGCGGGCCTACCGGGAGGCGCTACGACTCGATCCGCGGCTCACCGAGGTCGGGCACGACGTCGGTGTCCTGCACCTGGAGCAGCGCCGCTGGTCCGAGGCGTTGGCGCACGTGGCAGAAGCGGTGACGATCGGCCCGAGCCGGGTCGACTCCCCGCGGACCCTCGCGTACGGCCTGCACCGCCTGGTGCTCTACGGCGCGGGCTGGTCACTGGTCGCCGCGGTGGTGGTGGCGTTCGCGGCGTCGACGAGCGACGGGTTCTCCCGTGTCCTGGCGGTGCTCGCCGCCCTCACCGGCGGCGTCGTGGTCTGGCAGCTCGCGGCGCGGCTGCCGGGGCTCACCCGGACTGTCCTGCCCGCCATGCTGCACGCGGACCGCACGATGGCCCTGGCGATCTACGCGGTGGCCGCCGCGCCGGTGCTGCTGCTCGTGTACGCGGTGGTCGGCTCGCCGTGGCCGCTGGTGCTGGCGATCGTCGTCACCGCGATAGCCGAGTTCGCCATCTTCACCAGAACAACCTTCCGCTGACCCAGGCACCTCAACGCAGGGCGCAATCCGCCGCACGGCGCAACCCGACGCAGGGCGTAACCCCGAAAAGATCACCAGCGTCGTTCAGCTCGCCCACGTCAGGTTTTCGCCGGAGCCCGCCCGCGTCGGGATCAAGCCTGACCGCCCAGAGCGGGCGGGCTCCGGCGAAAACCCACAACAGCGACTAAACAGAACGCGCCCACGTCCAGGCGTACCCCTCGTCCTCGCAGGCGCGCGCCGCGTCGCACAGCTCGAGGGGCCGGAAGGTGTCCACCATGACGGCCAACTCGTCGAAGTGGTCCGCGCCGATGGAGCGTTCGGCGGCGCCCGGCTGGGGGCCGTGGGTGAAGCCGGACGGGTGCAGTGAGATGGAGCCCTGCTCGATGCCGGAGCCGCGTCGGGCCTCGTAGTTCCCGCCGGTGTAGAAGAGCATCTCGTCGGAGTCGACGTTGTGGTGGTTGTACGGCACCGGGATCGACTGCGGGTGGTAGTCGACCTTGCGGGGCACGAACGAGCAGATGACGAAGTTGGGGCCCTGGAAGGTCTGGTGCACGGGCGGGGGCTGGTGGATGCGGCCGGTGATCGGCTCGAAGTCGTGGATGGAGAACGCCCACGGGTAGAGGTGTCCGTCCCAGCCGACGACGTCGAACGGATGGTTGGCGTACACGTAGCGGGTCCAGCCACGACGGTGGCGGACCAGCACCTCGACCTCCTCGCCGTCGACGAGCAGCGGGGCGTCCGGGCCGCGGACGTCGCGCTCGCAGTACGGCGAGTGCTCCAGGAACTGGCCGCGGACGGAGAGGTAGCGCTTGGGCGGGCCGATGTGCCCGGCCGCCTCGACGGTGAGCAGCCGAACGGGCTGGTCGCCGGTGGGCACCAGCCGGTGGATGGTCGAGGTGGGGATGACGACGTAGTCGCCGGCGACCGCGTCCAGCGCGCCGAACGGCGACTCGACCCGCAGGCTGCCCGCCTCGACGTAGAGGCAGTGGTCACCGGTGGCGTCGCGGAACAGCGGGGAGGGCCGGTCGGCGAGGACGTACCCGATGCGGACGTCGTCGTTGGCGAGCAGGTACTGCCGGCCGAGGATCGGGTCGGCGCCGCCCGCGTCGAGCTTGTGGGTGCGCAGGTGGCGCGGCTTGAGCGGCAGGTTCGGCGCCCGGGTGTACGTCGGCGGGGTGAACTCGTCGGCGGCCAGGATCGCCGTGGGGGCGTGCCGGTGGTAGAGCAGGGACGAGTCGGAGGAGAAGCCCTCCTGACCCATCAGCTCCTCGGCGTAGAGGCTGCCATCGGGCTGGCGGAACTGGGTGTGGCGCTTGCGCGGCACCTCGCCGACGCTGCGGTAGTACGGCATGTCGCCTCCCGATATATCCCGTTCACCGGCCGAAGGCGTCCGATAATCGGACGCTGTTGTCCGTTCCTTGTAGCGTCCCGTACATTCTTGTTCCGTGTCAACGCAGGTGCCCGCGCTCCTCGACGGCCTGGTGGACGACGCCGCCGTCTTCCCTCCGGGCAGCGCCGCGCTGCCCGACGCCCTGACCGCCCACCGCCGGCACCGCGCCGCCTGGTACGCCGACCTGGTGGGCCCGCTGCTCATCCCCGCGTCGACCGTCGCGGCCGGTGAGCTGAACGGTCTCGTCGACCCGGCTGAGGGCCTGGTGATCGGGCTGATCGGTGACACCGGCATCGGTCGTCTGCCCTTCGCGCTCTCGTTCCTGGCACCCGACGGCGTCACCGCACGCCAGGTCGAGGTGGCCGTCGCCAAGCGGGGCGAGAACCCGCTGCCCGGCATCGCCGAGCTGCTGCGGCTGACCGAGGAACTGCCGGACGTCGACGCTGTCTACGCCGAGCTGCCGCTGACCTTCGGGCTGATGGGCGCCCTCGACGCGGTCGCCGCCGCCCGCGCCGACGGCGTGCCGATCGCCGCCAAGTTCCGCACCGGAGGGCTGGCCGCCGAACTGTTCCCCACGCCGGCCGAGCTGGCCGCCGTGATCTGCGCCTGCCGGGACCGGGCCCTGCCGTTCAAGCTCACCGCCGGGCTGCACCAGGCCGTGCGTCACCTCGACCCGGAGACCGGTTTCACCCACCACGGGTACGCCAACGTGCTGGCCGCGACGCTCGCCGCAGCCGACGGGGCGAGCGTGCGGGTGGTCGCCGAGCTGCTGACCGCGCTCGACCCGCGCCCGCTGCTCGAACGCGCCAACGAACGGCTGGACGCGCCGCGCCCACTCTGGGTGGGTTTCGGCTCGTGCAGCATCCTGGAACCACTTACCGATCTGATCCGGCTGGGGCTGGTGAACGGGGGGCACGACGCATGACCTGGGTGACCGGCGTTGACGGTTCGCCGTACGGGGTGACGAACCTGCCGTACGGGGTGTTCTCCTCCGGTGGAGGCCGGCCACGGATCGGCGTACGGATCGGGTCGTGGGTGTTCGACCTGGCCGGTGCCGAGACCGCCGAGCTGGTGCTGGCTGCTGGCGCGCTGTGCCGGCCCACCCTCAACGACTTCATGGCGCTGGGACGTCCGCAGTGGACGGCGGTGCGCCAGCGGATCGGCGAGCTGCTGACCGACCCGACGCACCGGCCGGCGGTGGAACCGCTGCTGGTGCCCCTGGCCGACGTGGAGCTGCTGCTTCCGTTCGAGGTGGCCGACTACGTCGACTTCTACTCCTCGGAGCACCACGCCTCGAACGTCGGGCAGATCTTCCGCCCCGGTCAGCCGCCGCTGCTGCCCAACTGGAAGTACCTGCCGATCGGCTACCACGGGCGGGCCGGCACCGTCGTCGTCTCCGGCACGCCGGTGACCCGGCCCACCGGCCAGCGGGCGTCCGCCGAGGGTCCGGTCACCGGCCCGTCGGTACGCCTCGACATCGAGGCCGAGGTCGGCTTCGTGGTCGGTGTGCCCAGCCCGCTGGGCGCCCGGGTGTCCGTCGACGACTTCGCCGACCACGTCTTCGGAGTGGTGCTGGTCAACGACTGGTCGGCCCGCGACATCCAGGCGTGGGAGTACCAGCCGCTCGGCCCGTTCCTCGGCAAGTCCTTCGCCACCTCGGTCTCGGCCTGGGTGACGCCGTTGGACGCGCTGGCAGAGGCCTTCGTGCCGGCTCCGGAGCAGGACCCGCCGGTCGTCGACTACCTGCGCGACGTGCCGCACCTGGGGCTCGACCTGCGGCTGGCGGTCGAGTGGAACGGCGAACGGGTCAGCGAACCGCCGTTCGCCAGCATGTACTGGACCCCGGCCCAGCAGTTGGCGCACCTCACCGTCAACGGCGCGTCCCTGCGGACCGGCGACCTGTACGCCTCGGGCACCGTCTCCGGCCCGGACCGTTCCCAGGTCGGCTCCTTCCTGGAGCTGACGTGGGGCGGTGCCGAGCCCGCGAAGGTCGGCACCGAGAGCCGTACCTTCCTGGCCGACGGCGACACCGTCACCATCACCGCCACCGCGCCCGGCCCGGACGGCACCACCATCGCCCTCGGTGAGGTCACCGGAACGGTCCGCCCGGCCCGCTGAGCCGGTCCGTCCGCAGGGCCGCTGAGCCGGCCTGTCGGGAGCGCGCCCGCCTCCGCTCGCGCCTGAGCGCCTGTCCGTCTCATCGATGAGACTCGTGCTCGCACCGTCTGTGCGATCACCAAGCCTGGTTACCCCGTTGGTCATCCGGACCACGTCGCCCCGCCACCCGTACGGCCGGATCTCGCCCGGTCGCGGGTGGTGGGGGGCATCCCGACGCACACGGAGGTAACGACTATGCACGATCTCACCGGAGCGCTCTGGCGCACCAGCAGCCGTTCCAACGACCAGGGGCTCTGCGTGGAGGTGGCGGACAACCTGGTCGACGTCCTCGGTCTGGTCGCTCTCCGCGACTCCAAGGACCAGGCCGGCCCCACGCTGGCCGTCAGCCCGCCGGGGTGGACAGCGTTCATCGGCGCGATCAGGGGTGGTCGCTTCGACCGCTGACCGGCACGCCGGGCACCGGTGGACGATCGGTGCCAGGCGACCGCCGGAACGGACAACGGGGCCTCCGGGCGGTGAAAATTCCGTCTGGGGGCCCTCATCCGGCCCGCACCGCGCGTACCGTCGACGACACGGGAGGGTGGCATGTCGACGGTGGCGGTTACCGGGTTCATCGAGGCGCACGCTGTCGATGTCTGGCGTCTGCTGACCGACCTGCCAGGCCGGGCCACCCGGCTGACCGCGGCCGGCCCGGTCGAGGTGCTGACCCCGGGCCCGTTCGGGCCGGGCACCGCCTGGCGTGAGGCGCGCGCCCAGCCGGGCGGCGGCACACTCACCGAGGAGTTCCTGGTGGTGGAGGCGCTCGCGCCGCAGCGTCTGGTGCTCTGTTCCTCCGGTGCCGGGGCCGACTACCGGATCACCTGGAGCCTGCGGCCGGTCCGGCGTCGCCGCCGCGCCCGCACGGCGGTCACCGTCACTCAGGAGGCCGTGCCCACCGATCCGTACGGCCGGGTGGTGGCGCTGCTGCTCGGTGGCCTCGCCGCCCGGGCGGTCGAGGTGGCACTCCGGCGTGATCTCGCCGACCTGACCGTCGCGGCCGGCACCCTCGGCTCGGTCGAGGCGGCCTGACCCGCTCACCCGCGCACCGCGTGCGTACAACCTGGCCGGGGTCCGGTCGGTTGCCCTGGGTAGGGTGCCGGGCGGAGGTGCGGCATGGGGTTCCCGAGGGGCCGACGACGGCTCGTGCTGGCGGCGGTGGTGCTGCTCGCCGTGGCAGCCGCTGCGGTCATCGTCCACCGGGTGCTCGCGCCGGCCGAGGTGAGCACGCCGGCGCGCGGCGCACATCCGGCCGCGCCCCGACCGGCCGCCGGTGTGGTCGGTCGGCTGCCGGTCGCCCCGTTGATCGTGGACGGCAGGCTGCGGGTGTACGCCGCACACCGCCAGGTCTACGCCGACCGACCGGTCGACGGGCGGCACCGGACAACGCCCTACTGGTCGTACCGGCGCTGGCCGGCGGAGCTGACCGGGGTGGTGGCGAGCGGCAGCACCGTGATCAGTCGCTGGTCCGACGGTCGGCTCGTCGCGCTCGACGCGTCCACCGGGCGGGTGCGGTGGCGGGCCGACGGCCCGGTGCCCGCCGAAAGGCCGGGGGTGATCCGGCGGACCGGGGCCGCCACGGTCTGGGACGCGCGCGGGCTCCTTCTCACCGACCTCACGGACGGCCGGACGGTGCTGACGGTCACCGGTGACAGGCAGGCCCGCGGGGTGGAGGTGGCCGGCGGTCGGGAACTGTGGCGAGCCGATCTGCCCGGCGCCTGCCGCAGCGACCTCGGCACCACGGCGACCGGGCAGTTGATCGGCCTGGACGCCTGTGCCGGGCCGGCCACGATCGAGTTCCGGGATGCCGCGACGGGTGTGGTGGGTGAGCGTTGGCGACCGCCGGGCGGCCCGGATCGGCTGGTGGTCACCCCGCTCGGTTGTCGTACCGGCCGGTCGGGCTGCCTGGGCCTGCGGACGGCCGGCCCCGGTGACGCCGGCGGCCGCGGCTGGCTGCTGGGCGGTGGCGGGCCGCTGGCCGCGCCCGCGCTGGACCCGGCCGGGGTCACCCTGGCGGGTGACCAGGCCGTCGCCGTCGTCGACGGGGTGGCGGTGGGCCGGTCGGCGCGAACGGGCGCCGAGCTGTGGCGTTTCGCCGGCCTGGGACCGGCGCGGGTGCTCGCGGTGCAGCCCGGCCGGGCGCATCTGCTGACCGAGGCCAACGAGCTGGTGACCCTCGACCCGGTGACCGGGGCGCTGCTCTCCCGTTACACGCTCAACGTGGGCTCGGATGGCACGGGCTGGGCGCCCGGGGCGGTCTGGGCCGAGGACGGCTACGTCGCGGTGGAACGGCTGCGCGAGCCGGTCGACCCGAACGGCGACGACCAGCGCTACTACCTGACCTCCGAGGCGGTGATCCTGGCCGCCACCTGATCGGGGCACCGGGTCATGAAACTTTCACCCATATCTGACCAGAAAAGGTACTTTTCTCACGGTTCAGGTTTCTGGTGAGAGGGGTCGGCGCATGGGCAGCAGGGCAGCCAGGTGGTGGGTCGGCGGCGTGCTCGCCGCGACCGCGAGCCTCGTGATCACGGTGCCGCCGGCGCTCGGGTCGGACGAGACGTCGGCGAGGGCGTTCGCCGCCGTGCGGGTCGCACCGTCGGACGACACGGGTGTCACCTTCGAGGTGGTGCCGGCCTCGCCGACCGTCACCCCGCCCACACCCACGCCGACCCGGCACCCGCACACCCCGACGCCCAGCCACGGTGGAGAGTTGCCGGTCACCGGCTCGGGTGGGTCGGTTCTGCTCCTCGTCGCGCTGGGCCTGACCCTGCTGGCCGTCGGTTGGCTGGCCGCACGCCGCCGCCGACCCAGCTGACGCACCCCGGCGGTGTCAGCGTCCGGCCGGGATCCGCTCGTGGGGTGTAGCGGCAGGGGAGCGGCGGGAGCGACGGGACCGGCGCAGGAGCACCGCGAGACCGGTGGCCAGCAGCAGCGCCGCGACGGCCGCCCCCAGCGTCCAGGGGGACAGCATGCGGGAGACGACGCTGCCCTTGCGGCCGGCCTGGCCCGGGTCGGGGAACCGGATCTGTGCGGTCAGGTTCCGCTTCACCAGCCCGCTCTCCAGGTGCACCTCGGCTTTCCAGGGGCCGTTCGGCAACTCGGCGGGAAGCCGGGCGACGACCTGCCCGGCGCCACCCGCGGGCAGGGTGACGCCCTGCCCGACCGGGAACGGGCCGGCTCGGCTGCCGGCCGGTCCGTCGCTCAGGGTTATCGCGCCGGTCAGGTCGATGGCACGGCCGCCGGTGTTGGTGACCTGGACGGTCAGCGACGGCACGCCCTCGGGGCTACGGGCCGGCCGCAGGTCGCCGATCGCGAAGTCGGAGGCCGGTTCGCCGCCGGGACCGATGTCGAGATACATCCGGACGCCGACCCGGTGGATCTGCTTGACCTCGCCGTTCGCCCGGGGTGCCGAGGTGGTGGACGCCCAGAGCACCCCGTATCGCTCGCCCCGAGAGGCGGCCGGCGGCACGGTGATGGTGGCCCGCACACGAGCCTCGCCCCACGGGTCCAGCTCCACGGCGCTGCGGTCGAGCGTGATCCAGGACGTCAGCTCGTTGGCCGCGTGGCCCTCACCGAACGTGAACGCCGAACCGTCCAGGACCGCCGCCGCCGGGTACACGTCGACGTGGCGCGGCTCGCCGGTCCGGTTGACGATCAGCAGTTGCCGCTTGATGGTGGTGCCCGGCGGTAGGTGGTCGACGATGTAACGCAGCGCCCGCGGGTCGTCGCGGCGGTCGGTCGGGGCTTCCAGCAACCGGATTCCGATGCTGCCCTCGTCCGACCCCGCGTCCGGCTCGGCCGCACCGGCCCGGGTCGACAGACCCGGACCGGCGAGGCAGAACAGGGCGAGCGCGACCGCGATGGCCGACCGCCCCCGGCGGTCACGCCACCGAATGTGTCACCGTGCCGGTGTAGATGCCCGCGATGCTGTCCAGCGGGACGTTGACGACCAGGGTGGGGTTCCAGGAGGCGGTGTTGCCACCGGTGCCGCCGGAGTGGGTGAACGCGGTGAGCGGGGTGACGCTGTCCAGCGGCGCCGCGTCGCCGGCGGTGACCTGGCCCGGTGTGAAGGTGCCGGTGCCGGTGGTCGCGGTCGCTGGACCGGACCAGTAGTCGATCTCGGACGGCAGTACCGTCTCGGGCGGAGAACCACCGCCGGTCTGGAACACCGTCGACGTCACCGAGGCGACCCAGGAAGCGTCGGCGGCGCCTCGGGAATCGGTGACGGTCACCGTGCCGAGCTGACCGGTGATGGTGCCACCGGGTGCGCCGGTGCCCAGGTCGGCGGTGGCCGGCGCGTCGATGTCGAGGGTGCCGACGAGCACCTCGAAGGTGACCGTCGTGGTGTCGGTGGGCGCCGCGGCGGCTGGTGCGGCGAGGAAGCCGACCATCGCGGCGGCGGCCGCTCCGGCGAGACAGATCTTGGCAGTACGCACTGTTCGTTACCCCGTTTTCTCGAAGTGGGCCGGCGCGGGTCTGCGCCGCGCCGGCTACTTCGGAAGATAGGGCAAATAACACGCAAAACTGGACAAACGAATCTTATGTCACTGGTTGGTCACACTGCGTCCGCTCAGGTCAGCGCCGCCTCCGCGGCGGCCAGGAACGCGTCGTTCTCGGCCGGAGTGCCGATGGTGACCCGCACGCCGTCCCCGGCGAACGGCCGGACGATCACCCCGCGCGCCTCGCACGCCTTGCCGAACGCCACGGCCCGGTCGCCCAGTGGCAGCCAGACGAAGTTGGCCTGGCTGGTCGGCACGTCGGGCACGAACTTGCGCAGCGCCTCGGTGACTCGGTCCCGCTCGGCGACGACCAGCGCGCAGCGGCGCTCCATCTCGCCGGCCTGGGTCAGCGCCGCGAGCGCGCCCGCCTGGGCGGCCGTGCTGCTGGAGAACGGGGTCGCCACCTTGCGAATGGCGGCGGCCACCACCGGCTGGGCGACCAACCAGCCCATGCGCAGCCCGGCGAGCCCCCACGCCTTCGACAGCGTGCGCAACACCGCCACGTTGGGCCGGTCCAGGAAGTCGAGACCGTCCGGCACCTCCGGGTCGGTGACGAACTCCCGGTACGCCTCGTCGATGACCACCAGCACGTCGTCCGGCACCGCGTCGAGGAACCGGTCCAGCTCGGCTCGGCGTACCGCCGTACCCGTGGGATTGTTCGGGTTGCAGACGAAAATCACCCGGGTCCGGTCGGTCACCGCCGCGGCCATGGCCGCCAGGTCGTGCCCGTGCCCGGCGTCGTTGGGCACCCGCACGCTTGTCGCGCCGCTGGTCGCCACGATGATCGGGTACGCCTCGAACGACCGCCACGAGTACAGGACCTCGTCACCGGGCAGGCAGGTGGCCCGGACGAGGTGCTCGGCGAGCGCCACCGACCCGCAACCGGTGGCGATCCGGTCCGCGTCCACGCCGTAGCGCTGCGCCAACGCGTCACGCAGCGCGACCACGCCCATGTCCGGGTAACGGTGCGAGGCCGTGACCGCCTCGGTGACCGCCTCGACCACACCCGGCAGCGGCCCGTACGGCACCTCGTTGCTGGCCAGCTTGATGGCCTCCGGCAGACCCAGCTCGCGCGCGAGGTCCGCAGGGCTGCGCCCCGGCACGTAGCTGGGCAGCGCGTCCAGGTCGGCGCGGGTCAGTCGCAGCGCGGGCTCGTGACGTCCGGAGTCGGTCATGGCGTGTCTCCCGAGGGCTGGGGGTGGTCGTCTGGGGCGGGGGAAGCGGCGGTGTCGGGGACCTCGACGACCACCGTCTGCGCGCGCTTGTCGTGCAGCGCCCGGCGCAGCGGGTGATCGAAGAGCGGGGACAGGGAGTCGACCAGTTGCAGCAGCAGGCCGAGCCCGGCGCAATACCAGAGCAGGGTGGGCAGGCCCAGTGTCGTCCACCGGGTCAGCGCCCTACCGAAGCCCAACGGCTGGTCGGCGGCGATCGGGACCGCCTTGATCCGCATCACCCGCTTGCCGATGGTCTGCCCGTTGGCCGCCATGGCGGGCACCTCGTACGCCAGCCACAGCGCGGTGGCGATCACCACGATCACCACCTGGAGGAGCCCGGTCTGCTCGCTGATCGGTGGCATCCCCTCGGTGGAGGTGTTGCCCTCCAGGCCGCGCCGGAACGCCTCCCGCCAGTATGGCAGCAACTCGTCCAGCCACCGCCAGACGAACCAGCCGTTGACCAGCACATTCAGCGCGAACACGACACCGAAGTCGATCAGCCGGGCGACGAGCCGGCGGCCGTAACCGGCCAACCTGAGCCCGTGCGGCCGAGGCTCGGGCGGACGGCCGAGCCAGCCGGGCGGACCGCCGGGCGGGGCCCAGCCCGGCGGCACGCCCTGCGGCGTCCAGCCGGGCGGGCCGGCCTGCGGGCCCCAACCCGGGGCGGCCTGCGGACCGTGCCCCGGTTGCGAGGCCGGCCCGGAGTGCGGGGGCCAGCCCGGCGCGGTGCTCACCGGCTGGTCAGTGGCGGGAGCGGCCGGGGCGACCGGCGCGGGCGGCGGCTCGGCCGGCGGCGGCCCGTCCGGCGGGGTGGCGTCGACAGGAATGGGCGCGCCGAGCCAACCCTCGCCGTCCCAGTACCGCCGGGTCTCGGTGTCGGCGGGGTCGACATACCAGCCGGGTTGCACGCTCACGCCGACGCTCCGCTTCGCTGCGCGTCCGCGTGCGACGCCACGCTACTGTGCCTGCTGGTTCGCTCGCTGCGCTCGCTCACTGGGCCACCTTAACGACGATCGTTTCGGCTGCCTTGTCGTGGAGGCACTGCTGCCAGGGCTTGTCCCAGAGCTGCCAGAACCCGTCGAGGTAGCTGCCCCCGGGCACCAGGCCGGCGAGTTGCTGCACCAGGTACCGCTTGGCGGCGGTCCAGCGGTCGAGGGTGCGGGTCGGATCGAGCGGCACGACCCGCAACTTCATGGTCTTCTTGCCGAAGGTCTGGCCGGTCCGGAACATCATCTCGACGTAGTACACGTACGAGAGCACCAGCGAAGCGGCGATGATCGCGAGGTCCAGCCACAGCAGCGGCAGCAGGAAGTCGTGGTAGAAGTCCGGCTCGGCCATGGTGCCGTCCGACGCGACCTCGAAGAGACCCGGCGCGATGACGACGAAGAAATAGATCATCGCGGGCACGGTGAACACCAGGCCGACCACCATGAAGACCGCGCAGTCGATCAGGCCCGCCAGCAGCCGGTCGCTGAAGCTGGCGAGCGGCTGCCCACCCGGGCTCAGCGTCGGCGGCGGGGCCACCGGCCGGGGTGGGCCGGGATACCACGGCGGTGGGCCATAGCCGAGCGGCGCGTACTGCGGTGGAACCGCGTATCCGGGTGGGGCGTGGTGCGGCGGCACGGCGTACCCCTGGGGGATCTGTCCGGGCGGCGGCGCGACGCCGCCGGCGGCGGGCGGAGGCCCACCGACCGGCGGCGTCGGGTACGACGGAGGCTGCGTCACGCTCGCAAGTGTTACAGGTTGCCGCGGGCTTCCTGCTCCCGCTCGATCGCCTGGAAGAGGGCTTTGAAGTTGCCCTTGCCGAAGCCCAGCGAGCCGTGCCGCTCGATCAGCTCGAAGAAGACGGTCGGGCGGTCCTGCACCGGCTTCGTGAAAATCTGGAGCAGGTAGCCGTCCTCGTCCCGGTCGACCAGGATCTTGCGGGCCTTGAGCTCCTCGATCGGCACCCGCACGCTGCCGATCCGGGCGCGCAGCTCCGGGTCCTCGTAGTACGAGTCCGGGGTGTCCAGGAACTCCACGCCGGCGGCGCGCATCGCGTCGACGCTGGCCACGATGTCGTTGGTGGCGACGGCGATGTGCTGGGCGCCGGGGCCCTGGTAGAACTCCAGGTACTCGTCGATCTGCGACTTCTTGCGGGCGATGGCCGGCTCGTTGAGCGGGAACTTCACCTTGCGGGTGCCGTTGGCCACGACCTTGCTCATCAGCGCCGAGTAGTCGGTGGCGATGTCGTCGCCGATGAACTCCGCCATGTTGGAGAAGCCCATCACCCGCTTGTAGAACTCGACCCACTCGTCCATCCGGCCCAGCTCCACGTTGCCGACCACGTGGTCGACGGCCTGGAAGAACCGCTTCGGCTGAATGCCGGCGTCGATCATCGGCTGCCGGTCGACGATCGGGCCGCGGGCCACGAAGCCGGGCAGGAACGGGCCGCGGTAGCGGGAGCGGTCGACCAGGGTGTGCCGGGTGTCGCCGTACGCGGCGATGGCGGCCATCCGGACGGTGCCGTTCTCGTCGCTCACCTCGTGGGGCTCGACGACGCCGGTGGCGCCCTGGGCGACGGCGTGCGCGTACGCGGCGTCGACGTCCGGCACCTCCAGCGCGATGTCGCTGATCCCGTCGCTGTGCTTCGCCACGTGCTCGGCGCCGTCGGCGTCCGGGCGGACCGCGCCGGTCAGCACGAATCGGGCCGAGCCGCTGGTCAGCACGTACTGGGCGTGGTCCCGGTAGCCCTGCTCCGGGCCGCGGTACGCCACGCAGGTCATGCCGAAGGCGGTGGAGTAGTAGTGCGCGGCCTGCTTGGCGTTGCCGACCAGGAAGTGCACGTGGTCGAGCCCACGGACGGGGAACGGGTCGTGGCTGATGTCGTGGTCGACAGCGCCGACGAGCCGGTCGACGTCGACGTCCTCGGTCGACTGGGGTCGGTCGATCGCCTGGGTCATGGTGGCCTCCCTCGCGTACCGGCCGGCCTCGTGGGCCGGTTCTTGACCGAAGGATCGCGGTGCGGGCATCGAGTGGGCAACTGTCGGTGTAAATGCTGGTCAGGTTGTGCATTCGGTATGGTCTGAACCCGTGAAGGGTGAACAAGCTGTGCAGCTCGACGTGCTCGACGTGCGGTTGGTCGAACTGCTCGCCGAGGAGCCGCGGATCGGGGTGCTGGAGTGTTCCCGGCGGCTCGGCGTGGCCCGGGGCACCGCGCAGGCCCGGCTGGACAAGCTGGTCGACCGGGGTGTCATCGGTGGCTTCGGCCCGGAGATCTCGCCGGCCGCGATCGGGTTCGGGGTGACCAGCTTCGTCACGCTGGAGATCAGTCAACGGCAGGGCCACGACCCGGTCACCGCTCACCTCGCGGCGATCCCCGAAGTGCTGGAGGCGCACACCATCACCGGCTCCAGCGACCTGCTCTGCCGGATCGTGGCCCGCTCCAACACCGACCTGCAACGGGTCATCGACCAGATCGTCTCGTCCGCCGGCATCACCCGCGCCTCGACGATCATCGCGCTGGCGGAGCAGATCCCCTACCGCACGCTGCCGTTGGTGCGCAGCGCGGTCCGGGCCGAAGGAAGGGCCCCTTCCTAACGCTTGCGGTAGAGGAAGGGCCCCCCGTTAACACCCCGGCCGTCAGAAAGCGCGGCGACACGGCGGCGCGGGGCGTACGGAAGATCCGTGATCGTGGCTACGGTGTGCGGGTGGCGAAGGGGAGCGTGCGCGGTGGGCTGCTGCTCGGCCTCGCCGTGGTCGTCGCCCTCGCCGCCACCGGCGTGTGGAACCCGTTCCCCGGCCTGTGGGAGTGGGTGGACCGCAGCGAACCCATCTCCGAGCCGGACGTGGTCTGGCAGCAGCGGGTCGGCGGCACCCCGCGCAGCGTGACCATCGCCGGCGACGCCGTCGTGGTCGAGCAGCGCACCCGGGTGGAGGCCCGCAGCCTGGCCACCGGCGCCCAACTCTGGGAACGCAAGGCGGACTGGTCGGCGGTCGCGGGCGGCGACCGCGACTCGGTCGTCGCCGTGGGCAAGCTCCTGGTCAAGGGGTACGAGCTGCTCGACCCGACCACCGGGGCGACCCGGCGACGCGACGACGACGCCGTGGCCGTGTGGACGTACCGCAACCTGCTGCTGGACGCCCGCTGCACGGATGCCACCGACTGCACCCTGAGCGCGTGGGACCCCCGGGGCGCCGCCCCACTCTGGACGGCCTTCCTGCCCGGCGTGCACAGCGGGCTGCTCGCCGACAACCCGGGCCTGCGCGGCACTCGCCGGCTCAGCGCCTCCCGCATCGACGACGGGGTGGCCGGGCCGGAGCCGGTGCCTCCGCTGCTCGGCTTCCCGGTCGACGGTCGGGTGCACGTCGTGGACACCGCCACCGGCCGGGTGCTGCAGAACGTCGAGCCGGGCCGGGACGAGCGGCTCTCCGTGGTGGGCGGCCGGATGCTGCGGATCGCCGCCCGCTCCCAGGACGGCACCTGCTACTTCACCATCTCGGCGCGGGACCCGGCGACGGGGCAGGAGGCGTGGCAGCGGGCCGGGGTCAACCTGCGTACCGCCGACACCGCCGGCTGCGTCCAGCGTGAGGACCCGCAGGGAGCGCGCAACGTGCTGATCGGCGTGGGTCCGGACGGCCGCGAGGCGGTCATCGACGGGTACGACGGGCGGCTGCTCTGGGTCGGTGAGGCGAGCACCAAGCTCGTGGCGGTCGACGACCGCTACGCGGTGTTCCGCTCTGCGGACAAGCGTTCGGTGGTGTCCCGTGACCTCGGCGCCGACCGGGTGCGATGGACCCGTCCGGCCAGTGCCAAGGCCGGCGCGGCGCTCACCCCGTACGCGGCGGTGCTCGCCGACGAGAAACCGTCGAGGTTGGTCGCCCTCGACCCGCGCAGCGGCCGGGAACTGGCCGTCCTGCGGACCTCCGCGAACGCCCTCGCCGTCGGGTCGCAGGGAATGATCATCGGTGAGGGGCGGGAGATCGGGTACGTCCGCTTCGGCGCCACCGGAGGCACCCCCGTCCCGCCTCCCGGCGACGGTGGCAACCCCGGCCCCGGCGGCACCGGCCCCGGACGGGGCAACGACGGCGACTGCGGGCCCAAGCGTGAACTGTGTCCCGATCCCGACGGCGGCAAGGACGGCTGAGCGGGCGGGACACCGGTGCGCGGAGCGCGGTGGAGCCCGGGGGATGAGAGCGGCGTCCCAGACCCAGCCCGGCGGGTGGGAATGATCGACCGGTCTGCCCTAGGCTTGCCGCTCATGAGCAGTGCCGCCGCATTCTCGTACGCCCCTCTGCTGCCGACCGGTCCCGACCAGACGGACTATCGCCTGGTCACCGACGAGGGCGTGGACGTCGTACACGGCCCGGGGGGCCGTCGTTTCCTCACCGTGGAGCCGGCCGCGCTCACCGCGCTGACCGCCGAGGCGATGCACGACATCGCGCACTTCCTGCGCCCGGCGCACCTGGCCCAGCTCCGGGCGATCATCGATGACCCGGCCGCTTCGCCGAACGACCGGTTCGTCGCGTTGGACCTGCTGCGCAACGCGAACATCGCCGCTGGCGGGGTGCTGCCGATGTGCCAGGACACCGGCACCGCGATCGTGATGGGCAAGCGTGGCCGGCACGTGCTGACCGACGGCACCGACGCCGAGGCGATCTCCCGGGGCGTCTACCAGGCGTACACGAGGCTCAACCTGCGCTACTCCCAGCTCGCCCCGCTGACCATGTGGGACGAGCGGAACACCGGCAGCAACCTGCCCGCCCAGGTGGAGTTGTACGCCGAGGACCCGGACGGGCACCCCGACGCGTACAAGTTCCTGTTCATGGCCAAGGGCGGCGGCTCGGCCAACAAGTCGTACCTGTATCAGGAGACCAAGGCGCTGCTCAATCCGACGCGGATGATGCAGTTCCTGGAGGAGAAGCTGCGGCTGATCGGCACGGCCGCCTGCCCGCCGTACCACCTGGCCATCGTCATCGGCGGCACCTCCGCCGAGTACGCCCTGAAGACCGCGAAGTACGCCTCCGCGAAGTACCTGGACGCCCTTCCGACGCAGGGCTCGATGAGCGCCCACGGCTTCCGGGATCTGGAGCTGGAGGCGCAGGTGCTGGAGCTGACCCGCAACTTCGGCATCGGCGCGCAGTTCGGCGGCCGGTACTTCTGCCACGACGTGCGGGTGGTCCGGCTGCCCCGGCACGGCGCCTCGTGCCCGGTGGCGATCGCCGTCTCCTGCTCGGCCGACCGGCAGGCCGTCGCCAAGATCACCCCGTCCGGCGTCTGGCTGGAGCGACTGGAGACCGACCCGGCGCGGTTCCTGCCCGACGTCACCGACGACTCGCTCGACGCCGAGATGGTCGTCCGCGTCGACCTGAACCGGCCGATGGACGAGATCCGCGCCGAGCTGTCCAAGTACCCGGTGAAGACCCGACTGTCGTTGTCCGGCCCGCTCGTGGTGGCACGGGACATCGCCCACGCCAAGATCGCCGAGCGGTTGGACGCCGGTGAGCCGATGCCGCAGTACCTGCGCGACCACGCGGTCTACTACGCCGGCCCGGCGAAGACCCCCGAGGGGTACGCGTCCGGCTCGTTCGGCCCGACAACGGCCGGGCGGATGGACGCGTACGTGGAGAAGTTCCAGGCCGCCGGCGGTTCGCAGGTGATGCTGGCCAAGGGCAACCGGTCCGGTCAGGTGACCCGCTCCTGCCAGCAGCACGGCGGCTTCTACCTCGGCTCGATCGGCGGGCCCGCGGCCCGCCTCGCCCAGGACTGCATCAAGCACGTCGAGGTGCTCGAATACCCGGAGCTGGGCATGGAGGCGGTCTGGAAGATCGAGGTGGAGGACTTCCCGGCCTTCATCGTGGTCGACGACAAGGGCAACGACTTCTTCGCCGAGGTCACCAAGCCGGTGCTCACCGTCGGCCGCCGCTGACCGACGCGTACGCGAAGGGGTGCCGGGCGAATTCGCCCGGCACCCCTTCTGTCGTCCGTGCTCTGCCGACATCGGTGCGCCCCGCCCCTGGGGTGGGAGGGGCGCACCGCCCCCGTCGGATGTCGTCACCGACAACCCGGATCGAGTCTGCGGCGCACCGCACTCGATCCGCTCTCAGATCGCTATCACCAGACTGAGGCGATCTGTGATCATCGGGCTACGCTGCTGGCAGTTGCGCCATCGACGCGGGGGAGCAGATGCGGTTCGGGATCCTGGGGCCTCTGCGCGTCGGCGGTGGCGAGTCCACCGTCACCGCTGGTCGGGACCGGGTCGTGCTCGCCATGCTGCTGCTCCGTGCCGGCCGGCTGGTGCCGATCGAGGAGCTGGTCGATGCGGTGTGGGAGGAGCGCCCACCGGCGACCGCCCGGGCCCAGTTGCAGACCTGCGTCTCCCGGTTGCGTCGCCGGTTCACCGAGCTGGGGCTCGCCCCGGAAACCATCATCACCGATCCGGTCGGGTACGGCGTCCGCACCGCCCCGAGCGATCTGGACGCCGAGGTCTTCGCCCGTGGCGTCGAGGAGGCCCGGGCCGCCTCCGCGGCCGGCCGGCTGGCCGACGCGGGTGAGCGGTACCGCTCGGCCCTGGCCCTCTGGCGCGGGCCGGCGCTCGGCGGTGTCCCCAGCCGCAGTGTCCGTCGCCGCGCGCAGGCGCTCGATGAGCAGCGCCTCACCGCCCTGGAGGAGTGCGTCGACGTCGAGCTGCGCCTCGGGCACGCCGCGGAGCTGATCGACGAGCTTGCCGAGAGCGTCGACCAGCACCCGCTGCGGGAGCGTCTGCGGGGCCAACTGATGGTGGCGCTGTCCTCGGGCGGCCGACAGGCGGACGCGCTCGCGGTCTACCGGGAGGGCCGGCGCTCATACGCCGAGGACCTCGGCATCGAGCCGGGCGCCGAGTTGCAGGCGCTGCACCAGCGCGTGCTCGCTGGCGACCTCGCGCTGGCCGGTCGGGAGATCCGACCGATCGCGCCGGTCCGCTCGCTGCCCCGGGCGATCGGTGACTTCACCGGCCGGCAGCAGACGCTGGCACGTCTGGCGAAGGATGTGGAGGCCGGCGCGCGAATCCAGCTCATCGACGGGATGGCCGGCAGCGGTAAGACCACGCTCGCGGTGCACCTCGCGACAGCCCTCGCGGACGACTACCCGGACGCCCAGCTCTACATCGACCTGCACGGGCACAGTGAGCGCACCCCATTGACACCGTCCGCGGCGGTGGCCACGCTGCTGCGGCAGCTCGGTGTGCCCGTCGAGCGGGTGCCGACCAACCAGGACGACAGGTTGGCGCTCTGGCGCACGGAGCTGGCTGGCCGACGAGCCCTGCTCGTGCTGGACAACGCGGCCACCGCCGACCAGGTGACTCCGCTGCTGCCCAACGGCTCGCACTGCCTGATCCTGATCACCAGCCGTCGCCGGCTGGTCGGTGTCGACGAGGGGCGACCGTCGTCGCTTCCCGTGCTCGACACCGACGAGGCCGTCGAGCTGCTGGGACACGTGGTCGGTGTCGACCGGGTGGCGGCCGAGCCGGGGGCGGCCACCGAGGTCGTCCGCCGCTGCGGGCACCTGCCACTCGCCATTCGGCTGGCCGGTGCCCGGCTGGCGCATCGGCCCCGCTGGCGCATCGCCGACCTGGCCGAGAGGCTGACGAGCCGCCCAGACCCGTTGGCCGAGTTCGAAGCGGGCGACCGGTCCGTCGGTCGGGCCTTCGCCCTGTCGTACGCCCAGGTGTCGCTTGCGGCGCAGCGCGCGTTCCGGCTGCTCGGCCTGCACCCGGGGGTACGGTTCGACGACTCGGTCGCTGCCGTCCTCGCCGAGCTGCCCCTGCCCGATGCCCAGCACCTCCTCGACGAGCTTGTCGACGCGCACCTGGTGGAGGAGGCGGAGCCGGGCCGGTACCGGCTGCACGACCTCGTCCGGGAGTACGCGCGGACCCTGGTGGCCGAGCCGGAGCGGGCGGTCGAGCGGCGGGACGGCATCGAGCGCCTGCTCGATCACCACCTGCACGTCGCCACGACGATCGCCCGCAAGAGAGAACTCTCCACGGCCCACTCGCTGATCGTGGTGGCGGAGCCGATCCGCGCCGACCTGGTCTCGATCGCCGCCGAGCAGGGCAGCGCCTGGCTCGACGAGAACCTGCCCCTGTGGACCGCCCTGGTCCGGTTGGCGGAGACGGAACGGTTCCTCCGGCACTGCTGGCAGCTGGCGAGGGCCTGCTGGCACGCCCAGTTCGAGGGCGGCCGCCTGGACGAGCTGATCGAGACGCACTCCGCCGGCCTGCGCGCCGCCGAGGAGTTGGGCGACGACAGGGCGGTGGCGACGATGCTCAACTATCTCGCCTCGGCCCACTACCGGCTGGGTGATTTTTCGGAGTCGACCCGGCTGATGGAGCGGTCGCTCGAAATCTTCCGCCAGCTCGGTCTGCGCCGCGAATACCGCAACACCCTCGG
The DNA here is from genome assembly GCF_045161355.1 of Micromonospora sp. NBC_00617. NCBI lineage: Bacteria > Bacillati > Actinomycetota > Actinomycetes > Micromonosporales > Micromonosporaceae > Micromonospora > Micromonospora sp. NBC_00617. The sequence goes on from NZ_CP107751.1 coordinate 6,270,107, forward strand.
TAACCTGGGCACCTCGTACGCCGCGAACTTCGAGTTCCGCCGTGCCCGGGAGTGCTACGACGCCGCCCGGGCACTGGCGACGCGGATGGGCGACAAGGGGGCGCTGGCGAACGAACTCAACAACCTGTCGATGACCCTGCTGCTGTGGGGCCGCAACGACGAGGCGCTGCGCACCGCCCGACGGCACCTGGGGATCGCCCGCGAGGTCGGCGACCCGCGCCGGGTCGGCAACGCCCTCGGGCACCTCGGGATGCTCCGACATCGGATGGGTGACGTGGGACCGGCCGGCCGGTTGCTGCGGGCCGCGCTGCATATCAAGCGGCAGGTGGGCGCCCGGTTCGGTGAGGGTGAGGTGCTGAACGAGATCGGGATGATGGAGTGCGAGGCCGGCCGCCCGGAGCGGGCCGCCGACCTGCACCGCGCGGCGCTGGTCGCGATGACCGAGGCGGGGGACCGCATCGCCCAGTGTGGCTCGCGCAGCCTGCTGGCCCGGGCGATCCTGGAGCAGGGGGACGTGACCAGCGCGCTCGACCTGTACCGGCGGGTGCTCGCCGACGCGACCCAGATTGGTGCCCGATACGAGCAGGGCCGGGCGCTGGAGGGCATCGGCCGCTGCCTGCGTACGACCGACCCGTCGGCGGCACGCGCGCATCTGACCCGGGCGCTGTCCCTGTTCCGCCAGGTCGAGTCGCCGGACCGGCACGAGGTGGAACGGCTGCTCGCCGAGCTGGGCTGACGGATCATCTGCGGGTCGGCCACGGGCGCGGCAGGATGGTACGCGTGACGACTCCAGAGACGACCGGCTACCGGATCGAACGCGACTCGATGGGCGAGGTGGAGGTGCCCGCCGAGGCGCTGTGGCGGGCGCAGACCCAGCGCGCGGTGCAGAACTTCCCGATCTCCGGGCGGGGCATCGAACCGGCCCAGATCAAGGCCTTGGCCCAGATCAAGGGTGCCGCGGCTGAGGTCAACGGCGAGTTGGGCGTGATCGACGCCAACGTGGCCGCCGCGATCGCCGCCGCCGCCGCGCACGTCGCCGACGGCGGGTACGACGACCAGTTCCCTGTCGACGTGTTCCAGACCGGCTCCGGAACGTCGTCCAACATGAACGCCAACGAGGTGATCGCCACCCTGGCGAGCCGTGAACTGGGCTCGGCCGTGCACCCGAACGACCACGTCAACGCCTCCCAGTCCAGCAACGACGTGTTCCCGTCCTCGATCCACCTCGCGGCCACCCAGTTCATCGCGGAGGATCTGCTGCCGTCGCTGACCCACCTCGCCGAGGCGCTGGAGGGCAAGGCGTCCGAGTTCGAGACGGTGGTGAAGGCGGGGCGTACCCACCTGATGGACGCCACCCCGGTCACCCTCGGGCAGGAGTTCGGCGGGTACGCCGCCCAGGTCCGCTACGGCATCGAGCGGTTGGAGGGCTCGCTGCCCCGGCTGGCCGAGCTGCCGCTGGGCGGCACCGCCGTGGGCACCGGGATCAACACGCCGCTCGGCTTCGCCGCCGCCGTGATCGGCAAGCTGCGCGAGTCGACCGGGCTGCCGCTGTCCGAGGCGCGCAACCACTTCGAGGCTCAGGGCGCCCGCGACGCGCTGGTGGAGACCTCGGGGCAGTTGCGGACCATCGCGGTGGGTCTCTACAAGGTCGCGAACGATATTCGCTGGATGGGCTCCGGCCCCCGGGCCGGCCTGCGGGAGCTGCGCATCCCCGACCTCCAGCCCGGCTCGTCGATCATGCCGGGCAAGGTCAACCCGGTGGTGGCCGAGGCGATGCGGCAGGTCTGCGCCCAGGTGATCGGCAACGACGCGACTGTCGGGTTCGCCGGCTCGCAGGGCGACTTCGAGTTGAACGTGATGCTGCCGGTGATGGGCCGCAACCTGCTGGAGTCGATCCGGTTGCTGGCTGCGGCGAGTCGGCTGTTCGCCGACCGCCTGGTGGCCGGCCTGGTCGCGGACGCCGAGGTCTGCCTGGCGTACGCGGAGGGGTCGCCGTCGATCGTCACCCCGCTGAACCGCTACCTCGGGTACGACGAGGCCGCCTCGATCGCCAAGGAGGCGCTGGCCAAGCAGGCGTCCATCCGGGAGGTCGTGATCTCCCGAGGTCACGTCGACTCGGGCAAGCTCACCGAGACCCAGCTCGACGAGGTGCTCGACCTGCTCCGGATGACCCACCCCTGACCCGCGCCGCGCGCCGCTCACGCCTGGCGCAGTGCGGAGCGGCCCGCGAAGCGCGCCGAGTCGCCCAGCTCCTCCTCGATCCGGATCAGCTGGTTGTACTTCGCCGTCCGGTCGGAGCGGGAGAGCGAGCCGGTCTTGAGCTGACCGCAGCCGGTGGCCACGGCCAGATCCGCGATCGTGGTGTCCTCCGTCTCGCCGGAGCGGTGCGACATGACGACTGTCCAGCCCGCCCGCTGGGCCGTGGCCACCGTGGCCAGCGCCTCGGTCAGGGTGCCGATCTGATTGACCTTGACCAGGACCGAGTTTCCGACGCCGGTGCGGATGCCCTCGCGGAGCAGCGTCTCGTTGGTGCAGAACACGTCGTCACCGGTGAGCTGGCAGCGGTCACCGACACGGGCGGTCAGCTCGCGCCAGCCGTCCAGGTCGTTCTCCGCCATCGGGTCCTCGATGGAGACGACCGGGTAGGCGTCGATGAGCCTGGCGAGGTAGTCGGCGTGCTCGGCGGGGGTGCGGCGTACTCCCTCGCCCGTGTAGTCGTACACGCCGTCGCGGAAGAACTCGGATGACGCCGGGTCCATGACGAGGCCGATGTCCGTGCCGGGGCGGTAGCCGGCGCCCTCGACGGCGGTCAGCACGAAGTCGAGCGCCTCCTCGGCGGTACGCAGCTCGGGCGCGAAGCCACCCTCGTCGCCCACGCCCGTGGAGTGCCCGGCGGCCAGCAGATCGCGGCGCAGGGTGTGGAAGACCTCGCTGCCCATGCGGACGGCTTCGGCGAAGGTGTCCGCGCCCACGGGCACGATCATGAACTCCTGGAAATCGAGCGGGTTGTCGGCGTGGGCGCCGCCGTTGACGATGTTCATCATCGGCAGCGGCAGGAGGTGGGCGTCGGCGCCGCCCAGGTAGCGGTAGAGGGGCTGGCGGTGGGCCGCCGCGGCGGCCTTGGCGACGGCGAGGGAGACGCCGAGGATCGCGTTGGCGCCGAGCCGGGACTTCGTGGCGGTGCCGTCGAGGGCGATCAGTGCGGCGTCCAGACTCGCCTGGTCTGCCGCGTCCCTGCCGCGCACGGCCGCCGCGATCTCCCCGTTGACGTTGGCCACCGCGCGGTCGACGCCCTTGCCGTGCCAGCGCGTCGGGTCTCCGTCGCGCAGCTCCACGGCCTCCCGGGCCCCGGTGGAGGCGCCGGAGGGGACGGCGGCCCGGCCGAGGGACCCGTCCGCCACGGTGACGTCGACCTCGACTGTGGGGTTTCCCCGGCTGTCGATGATGCGGCGGGCGGTGACGGTCTCGATGGTGGTGGTGACGGTTCCGGCTGCCGGTGCGGACATGGGAGGTCCTTTTCGTTGTCGCCTGCCGTGACCCCAGCTGCGACAACGCTGGCGCTGGGCCCGACAACGACAAACCCTACAGCAATGCTGCTCAGTTATGCTGAACAGTCCCGCTGAACAGCATTGCTGCGCAGGTCAGCTGCCCAGGAGCGCTGACGAGCGGGGTAAAGTGCCCTGTGCCCACCTCGGAAGCCGCCGCCATCGCCGCCGAACTGCGCACCGCGATGGGCAAGCTCACCCGGCGCGTCAAGCACGAGGACCGCATTCCGCTGGGTCAGATCGCCGTGCTCGGCGCACTCGATCGCGATGGCGCCATGACCACCAGCGACCTCGCCGCCGACCAGCGCGTACGCCCCCAGTCGATGGCGCGGGCGGTGGGGCTGCTCATGGAGCAGAAGCTGATCACGCGGCGGGCGCACCCCACGGACGGCCGCAAGTCGCTTGTCGAGCTGTCGGACGCGGGCCGGGCCGCCCTGGAAGCGGAGCGCAGCCGCAGAGCCGGTTGGCTCGCCCAGGCCATCGAGGCCGAACTCACGGATGAGGAGCGGGCGTTGCTGGCGCGCAGCGCCGCCCTGCTGGAACGGCTCGCCATGCGCTAGACGCTCCCTTCGACGGCAGGGCCGCCGTCGACGAGCGTCAGGGTTCGGGCAGTGCCGCCCAGCCGAGGAAGCGGACGTAGAGCGCCGCTGGGTCCGGCCCGTCGTGCGGGTTGAGCCGGTACAGGTCGGCCGCCGCGTCGTGCAGGACTGTGCACAGGTAGATGCTCAACGCGATCCGGTCGTGGGCGTACTCGCGGCGGAGCCCGAGCCGGGCGACCGGGCACGGCCAGGGCCCGGCACACACCCGGCACAGCCACAGTGGACGCAGCGGCAGGTGCGGCCGTCGGGGCGTGGTCGCGCGGTCGTCCCGGGCGGTCCGGCACATGGTGTGGCAGTCCTTTCGAGCTGACTCGTTTGTGGCATCACCCCGCGCGCCCTGGTGGCGGCGCGGTCGGACGGCTCGCTCTGTGGGGTGGGACCGCCCGGCACGGGGGATCGGGCGGTCCCGTGCGGCGCCGCCGGGCCCGGGGGACGGGGAGCGGTGCCGCACTTCACAGTCTGGTGATCGGGCGACTACGGTCGGAAGGGTTTGGCCGGGTCGTCACAGCCGTCCTGTTTCCGGTGGTGACGCCGCTGGCGGCCGGCTGGAGTTGATCGTCGACGGGGTGGAGAGGCGGCAGGTCATGGCCGATGGGCAGATGACGGCGGCGGCGTTCCTGGTCACCGAGCTGCGCCGGGCGCGTGTTCGCCGGGGCTGGAGTCAGGACGAGTTGGCCAAGGCGGTCAACTACTCGCCGTCCATGGTCAGCGCCGTCGAGCTGGGTCAGCAGCCGCCCACCGCCAAGTACCTGGAACTCGTCGACCGTGCCCTGGACACCGGCGGCCTCTTCGGCCGCATGGCCTCCGAACTGGTCAGCCTGGACAAAGCGCAGGTCTGGCTGCGCGGTTGGCGTGCCATCCTCGCGGAGGCGCGGGCACTGCGATGGTTCGACCCGCTGCACGTCCCTGGCCTGCTGCAAACCGAAGGCTATGCCCGCGCTGTCTTCGAATCGGACAGACTGCTCGACACCGATGAGGTGGAGCGGCGACTGACGGATCGGATGGACAGTCAGCAGGTGCTCTACTCGGACCGACCGCCGCACGTCGTCGCTGTGCTCGACGAGTCCGTGCTTCGGCGACGCGTCGGCGGGCGGAAAGTGATGTGCGAGCAGGCTCTGCACCTGGCGCGGTTGGCAACCGAGCATCCGCGAGTCCAGCTACATGTGGTGCCTCGCTCGGCCGAGGAGTACCCAGGTCTGAACGGACCGTTCATCCTCGCCACCGTGGCCGACCACAGCGACCTTGCCTACCTCGGTGGCCAGATCGGCGGCCAGGAGCTGGACGGACCAGCGGATCTGCTGCGTCTACAGCGGACTTGGGAGGCTACTCTCGGGCAGGCGTTGCCACCGCAGGAGTCGGTCGAGGTGCTGAGGGAAGTGGCGGAGTCGTGGAGTTGACCCGAGCTGTGTGGCGCAAGAGCGTCCGGAGTGGTTCCAACGACCAGTGCGTCGAGGTGGCTACGAACCTTGGGGGCGTGGTCGGGGTGCGCGACAGCAAGGACCCGGGCGGGCCCGTGCTCGTGGTTGACGCGTACTCCTGGCGGCTCTTCGTGGTCGCGCCGCCGCGCTGACGCGACCGCCTGGCGCGCGACGGCGGTCGCGGGGCGGCCTGGGGTAAACGGGTCGACGGGGTCATCGGGCGGGCGCGATGATCCGGTCATGGATGGCGATGACCTGGTTCCTGCGGGGACCGAGCGGCTGTGGTTTCGGCGGTTGACCGTGGCCGATGTGGACGCGTTGGTCGAGTTGGACAGCGATCCCGAGGTGATGCGTTTTCTCACCGGCGGCGTCGCCACCCCGCGTGCCACCGTCCGGGACGAGCACCTGCCGAAGCTGCTCGCGCAGTACGACAGTCATCCCGGCCTCGGTCGGTGGGCGGCCCTCGATCGGGAGGCCGGTGACTTCCTGGGCTGGTTCGCGCTCGACCCGTCGGCGGACGGCGCGGAGGCCGAGCTGGGCTACCGGCTGCGTCGGGCGACGTGGGGGCGCGGCCTGGCCACCGAGGGGTCGCGGGCGCTGGTCCGGTACGCCCTCGACGTCGTCGGGGTGCGGCGGGTGTGGGCGCAGACGATGGCGGTCAACGAGCGGTCCCGGCGGGTGATGGTGAAGGCGGGGTTGCGCTACGTGCGCACCTTCCACCTCCAGTTCGACGACCCGATCCCGGGGACCGAGCACGGCGAGGTGGAGTACGAGCTGCGGGCCGACGTCGCTCAGGACCTGCCGGCGGCCCTGCGGGCCCGGTAGGCGGTCACCGCGGCCCGGTTGCCGCAGCCGGCCTCGCAGAACCGCCGCGATCGGTTGCGGGACAGGTCGACGACGACGTTGTCGCAGTCCGGGTACGCGCAGATCCGCAGCCGGCTCAGCTCGCCCATGCGGACCAGGTCGGCGATGGCCATCGCCGCCTCCACCGCCATCCGGGTGGCCAGCGGCGCGTCGCGGGGCACGGCATGCAGGTGGTACGGCTCGTCGTCGTGCTCGATGAGCTGCGGCAACGCCCGGTGTTCCAGCAGCAGGGCGTTGACCATGGCGACGACCTCGGGCGGCTCGGCGTGCCAGATCCGGCGCAGCCGGGGGCGCAACTGCCGCACGGCGCGCAGCTCGGCGTCGGTGTGCTCGTGCCGCCCGCTGTAGGCGTGCCGGGTGAAGAACGCGTCCAGCGCGGCGACGTCGGGCAGCAGCTCGCCGTCGCGGCCCGCGGTGTTGACCAACGCGGTGGCGGCGATCAACGAACATTCGGTGTCATGAGCGAATAGCAACTTGACTCCTGTCACGGTGGCCGCCTAGCGTCATGAGCACAAGGATAGTTTGCTCATGACACCGTGTCGTCCCCGAGGAGCGCGAGATGCAGTCACGACCCGCCGCCGGCGCCGCGCTGGCGCTGCTCTCCGCGGTCACGTTCGCCACCTCGGGCACCTTCGCGCGGTCGCTCATCGAAGCCGGCTGGTCGGCCGAGGCCGCCGTGATCGCCCGGGTCGGCGTGGCCGCCCTGGTGCTGGCGATCCCCGCCCTGCTGTCCCTGCGTGGCAGGTGGCACGTGCTGCGCAGCAACAGCGCGGCGATCGTGATGTTCGGGCTGCTCGGGGTGGCCCTGGCGCAGGTGTGCTTCTTCAACGCGGTGCGCTACCTGCCGGTCGGCATCGCGCTGCTGCTGGAGTACCTGGGCATCATTCTGGTCGTCGGCTGGATGTGGGTGCGGCACGGCCAGCGCCCGCGGCGGCTCACCGTGGCCGGTTCGGCCGCCGCCCTGTGCGGGCTGGCCTTCGTCCTGGACATCACCGGCACCGCCGGCTTCCACCCGATCGGCGTGCTGTGGGGGCTGGGTGCCGCGTTTGGCCTGGCCGGCTACTTCGTGCTCGCCGGCCGGGTCGACCCCCGACTGCCCTCGGTCGCCATGGCCAGCGGCGGGATGGCCGTCGGCGCGGCCGTGCTGCTCCTCGTCGGGCTGACCGGTCTGCTGCCGCTGCGCGCCACGTTCGGCGAGGTCACGTTCGCCGGGCACCGCACCACCTGGCTGCTGCCCATCGTCGGGCTCACCCTGGTCGCCGCCGTGATCGCGTACCTCGCCGGCATCGCCGGCACCCGGATCCTCGGCCCCCGGCTGTCGTCGTTCGTCGGGCTGACCGAGGTGCTGTTCGCGGTGCTGATCGCCTGGCTGTTCCTCGACGAACTGCCGACCGCCTGGCAGCTCTTCGGCGGCGCGCTGATCGTCGCCGGGGTCGCTCTGGTACGCCTGGACGAACTGCGCGGTACGCCCGCGCCCGCCCCCGGTGAGCCCGCGCTGGCGGCAACCACCCGGTGAGAGAGTGGTACCCGTGCTGACCGCAGTGGTGTTCGACGCCGACGAGACCCTGCTGGACCTGCGGCCGGCGGTGACCGCCGGGCTGGTGACCGTCCTCGACGAGATGCGCCGCCGTACGCCGGACGCCGCCGACGTGACGCTCGCCGAGCTGGAGTCCGACTGGGGCGCGGTCTTCGGCGAGCTGAGCGCCGCCCCGGTGCTGGAGATCCGCCGCGCCGCGCTGGCCCGGTCGCTGGCCCGCGCCGGGCTCGACGACCACCTCGACGAGATCGCCGCTCTCTTCTTCGCCCGCCGTTTCGCCCTCACCCGACCCTTCCCGGACGTCCCGCCGACCCTGGCCGCGCTGCGCACCCGGTACACGCTGGGCTTCGCCACCAACGGCAACAGCCGCGCCGAGCGCTGCGGGCTCGCCGGGGAGTTCGCCTTCGAGATGTACGCGCACGAGAACGGCCTGCCCAAGAAACCCGCCCCGGAGTTCTACGCGGCGGTGGTCGCGACCGCCGGGGTCCCCGCCGAGCAGATCGTGTACGTCGGTGACTCGTGGGAGCACGACGTGGTGGCACCCCGACGGGCCGGCCTGCGGTCGGTGTGGCTGAACCGGTACGGGCTGCCCCGCCCGGCCGGGCTCACCCCCGACGCGGAGGTGGCCACCCTGGCCGACCTGCCGATGGTCCTGTCGGAACTGGCGACGGGATCGGCCGACCGGGTGGACGTGGGTATCGAGCTGGGCGGATGAAGGACAGATTCACCGCCATAACGGACGTTCACCTGGCGTAAATCGGGCGGGTGTTGTGTGATGGCTGCCACGTCCCTCAACGAGAGGATCCGATGTGGTGAGCAAGCGCTTCACCGCCGGTGCCGTCGCGACCGCGGCGGTACTGGCACTTACGGCAGCGAGCCTGGGTGTACCGGCCAGCGCCGCGCCGAGCACGTCCCGCACCTTCACGGTCGTCGCCGAGGACGGGGTCGCCGCCGAGACGGCGGTCGCCGCCATCCGGGCCGCCGGTGGCACGGTGGTGTCCTCGTCCGACGAGGTCGGCATGTTCCAGGTCACCAGTGACCGGGCCGACTTCGCGGCCCGGGCGGCCGCCGCGCCGACCCTGGTCGGCGCCGCCGAGCAGAAGGCCATCGGCCGCAAGCCGAAGCTGGACCGGGTCGAGCAGGAGCACCTGATGGCCGCTACCAAGGCCGCCGCCGGCGCTGCCGCCCGGCGCGGGGCCAAGATGGACCCGCTCGACGACAAGCTCTGGGGTCTGGAGATGATCCGGGCCGACAAGGCCCGCAAGGTCGAGCCCGGTGACCGTCGGGTCACCGTCGGCGTGCTGGACACCGGCGTCGACGCCAGCAACCCGGACATCGCGCCCAACTTCAACTGGGCGCTGTCGCGCAACTTCGCACCCGACCTGACCGACGTGGACGGCCCCTGTGAGGTGCCGAGCTGCCTCGACCCGGTCGGCACCGACGACGGCGGGCACGGCACCCACGTGGCCGGCACCATCGGCGCCGCCGCCAACGGCTTCGGTCTCTCCGGGGTCGCCCCGAACGTGTCGCTGGTGGAGCTCAAGGGCGGCCAGGACTCCGGCTACTTCTTCCTCAACCCGGTCGTCAACGCCCTGGTCTACGCCGGTCGTAACGGGCTCGACGTGGTCAACATGTCGTTCTACGTCGACCCGTGGCTCTACAACTGCACCGCCAACCCGGCCGACTCGCCCGAGGCGCAGGCCGAGCAGCGGGCCATCATCAAGGCCATGAAGCGGGCGCTGGTCTTCGCCCACAACAAGGGCGTCACCCTGGTCGGCGCGCTCGGCAACAACCACGAGGACCTGGGCGCTCCGCGCACCGACACGTCCAGCCCGGACTACGGCGCCGACCCGTACCCGCGCCCGATCGACAACAACAGCTGCTGGGATCTGCCCACCGAGGGCCCGCACGTCATCGGTGTGTCGTCGGTCGGCCCGTCCGGCAAGAAGGCCGACTACTCCAACTACGGCACCGAGCAGATCTCGGTCGCCGCGCCGGGCGGCTGGTTCCGTGACGGCTTCGGCACGGACACCTTCCGCACCGACGCCAACATGATCCTGTCGTCCTACCCGAAGCACGTGCTCCAGGAGGAGGGCTCGGTCGACGCCGACGGCAACATCGTCGCCGGGTTCGAGGAGTCCGTCTTCAAGCAGTGCAAGCCCAACGGTGAGTGCGGCTACTACACCTACCTCCAGGGCACCTCGATGGCGTCCCCGCACGCCGCCGGTGTGGCCGCGCTGATCATCAGCCGGTACGGCAAGCCGCAGGGCCGGGGCGGCTTCGGCATGTCCCCGGACCAGGTCGAGCAGCACCTCTACCGCACGGCCGCCGAGCACGCCTGCCCGGAGCCGCGCCTGCAGCAGTACCGCAACGAGGGCCGTGACGAGAGCTTCGACGCGTACTGCGCCGGTGGGCGCAACTTCAACGGCTTCTACGGGTACGGGATCATCGACGCGTACGCGGCGGTGACGACCCCGCTCAAGCCGAACGCCCGCCCGTAAGACACCACCGTGAGGCCCGGTCGACGCTGGTCGACCGGGCCTCGCCGGCGTCCGGGCCTCCGCGTCGCCCTCCCCGCGCTTGATCCACTCGGGTTCCTGAATGTCGGGGTATCGCGGGCCCGGGGACAGCCCGACTTCCAGGAACCCGAGTGGATCACGTGAGCCCCGGGTGGTCACCGCCGCCAGCCGCGGGCATTCAACGCGGCGCGCACCTCGCGGAGCACCGCCGGGAACTCGGTATGCATTCGTCGACTGGTCACATGCAGCACCACCCAACCCGCGCCGACGAGCAGGTTGAGTCGTCGGCGATCGCGGTGCAGCTGATCGGCGTCGGCGTGCCACTGCCCGTCGTACTCGACCGCTACCCGGTACTCCGGCCACGCCAGGTCGGGATGAAGGACCACGCCGTTGGGCAGGCGTATCGGATGTTGAACAACGGGGCGTGGCAGCCCGCCCAGTGTCAACCGCACCCGCAGCTGCGATTCCGGCGGGGACTGGGCCCCGCCGTCAGCCAGGTCGAAGAGCCAGCTTGCCCGGCGACTCCCGGCCCGGTTCGCGTTACGAGCAGCCGCCTCGATCAGCGCGGCACGGTCGGTCAGCCCCTGCCCGAGCAACGCGTCGATGATGCTGACCGCACGGATCGGGTCGAGCCAGACTGCCGTTTCCCAGGCGGCCTGTCCGGGGTCGGAGCGGGGGATCGAGCCGCGCGGGAACCGGGAAGGCTCGGCGGCCGTCCGGTGGTCACCCCACCTGACCCCCACCGGGTTGCCTGGTCCTGCCACCACCGCGCGCCCCCGGGGCCGCCGTGCGTCCAAGGGGCGGGTCGCGCCTGTTCGTGGCGCGGGGCCTGGGCCGGGCGGGCGTTCTGGTCCGGGTGGGCGGGGCACGCCTGTTCGCGGCGCAGGGCCTGGGCCGGGCGGGCGTTCTGACCCGGGTGGGCGGGAAGCGCCGGTTGGGTGGGCTGTTCGTGGAGAGCCTGCGTCGGCCGGGTGCTCAGGTCCCGGTCGGTGATTCGTTCCGGTTGGGTGTCCCGCCTTCGGCGAACTGCTCGTGGCCGGGGAGGTCACCAGGCGATCGCGCGTCTCCGGGTCAAGGGGCGCGGGGTGGACGTGCACGCGGAGGCCGCGTTGCGCGCCGACCCGTAGCGATCGGGGCACGAGGACGTGCACGTCGTCGGTGAATGCGGCGGCGTGTTCGATGCCGTGCAGGAAGGCGGCCGACGGGCCACCGACGACCACCCCGGGCGGTAGCCGAAGGAGAGCGGCGCGACAGGCCAGGGCGTGGTCCCGGTCCAGTCGTGCGTCGGCGTAGATGTCATGGCGCAGTCGTACCCAGGCGGCGCTGCGCAACTGGTGCTCGCTGAGAAGGCCGGCCCGGACAGCGTCGGAGCCACGGAAGACCTGCCAGGTGAGGGCATCGGGTCGGTACGGACGAGGTGGCATGTCGTACAGCGTGCGGACCGCGAACCACCCGCCGAAACCCCTGTGGACAACCCACTCCGAGCCTCCGTCGGCCCCTGTGGACAACCGCGAGCCCACGCACCGATCGTGGTATGACACCCAGCGATGATCGACTCGCGTTCATGGAAATCGGGCTGTCGCTGGTGCTGGGATGCCGCGCTTTCCATGAATCCGAGTTGATCAAGCCCCAGGCGGCCCAGGTGGGCGACCGGCGGGGGTCAGCGGAGGGCGGCGGTGACGGCTGTGGCGGCGGCGAGCACCTGGGGGCCGACCAGGTCGACGTCCAGCGGGGCGAGCGCGACCACCCCGACGCTGGCCTCCAGACCCGGCACGCCGAGCACCGGCGCGGCCACCCCGTACGCCCCGGACTGCAGCTCTCCGCTGCTGCTCACCGGCTCGGCGGCGCCGCCCCGACCGGCCAGGATCGCCCGACCCGCGGCACCTCGGTCCAGGGGATGCCGCGCGCCGGTCCGGTACGCGACGTGGAACGACGTCCAGCTCGGCTCGACCACGGCCAGGGCGACGCCCTCGCCGCCCTCCACCACGGTCAGGTGTGCCGTGGCGCCGGCCTGCTCGGCGAGCCGGCGTAGCGCGGGCAGCGCCCCCTCGGCGAGCAGCGGCTGGGCGCGTCGGGCCAGGTGCAGCACCCCGGCGCCGAGGCGGAGCCGGCCGTCGCCGTCGCGGCGCAGCATGCCGTGCCCGGTCAGCGGGCCGACGAGCCGGTAGACGGCCGCCCGGCCGATGCCGAGTCGCGTCGCCACCTCGGTGACGGTCAACCCGGCCGGCGCGTCGGCGACCAGGTGCAGCAGTCGCAGACCCCGGTCGAGAGTCTGGGACGTCTCCCCGGCCCGACCGGACCCCGCCGTCTCATCCACAGCACGCAGCGTACGACCCGGCACCGGCGGGCCCGGACAGGTGCGGACGGCTACCCTTGTACGGTGACGCTACGCCTGTATGACACCGCCACCCGATCGGTGCGGGACTTCGTCCCGCGGGAAGCCGGCAAGGTGGGGGTCTACCTGTGTGGTCTCACCCTCCAGGCGCCGCCGCACATCGGCCATCTCCGCTCCGGCGTCAACTATGACGTGCTGCGCCGCTGGTTGCTGGCCGCCGGCTACGAGGTCACGTTCATCCGCAACCTGACCGACATCGACGACAAGATCCTCGTCAAGGCGGGGGAGCGGGGTCAGCCGTTCTGGTCGATCGCGTACGCCAACGAGTTGATCCTCGCCGAGTCGTACCGGGCGTTGAACGTGCTGGCGCCCACCTACGAGCCGCGCGCCACCGGGCACATCCCGGAGATGCACGAGCTGATCACGAAGTTGATCGCGGACGGGCACGCCTACCCGGCGACCGACGGCTCCGGCGACGTCTACTTCGACGTGGCGTCCTGGCCGGCGTACGGGTCGCTGTCGGGTCAGTCGCCGGACGCGATGCAGTCGGCGGGGGACGCCCCCGACCGGGGCAAGCGGGACCCGCGCGACTTCGCCCTCTGGAAGGGCGCCAAGCCGGACGAGCCGGCGGACGCGTACTGGCCGTCGCCGTGGGGGCTGGGCCGCCCGGGTTGGCACATCGAGTGCTCGGCGATGTGCTGGCGCTACCTCGGCCCGGAGTTCGACATCCACGGCGGCGGTCTGGACCTGACGTTCCCGCACCACGAGAACGAGATCGCCCAGTCCCAGGCGGCCGGTCTGCCGTTCGCCCGCTACTGGGTGCACCACGGGCTGCTCAGCATCGGCGGGGCCAAGATGGGCAAGTCCGCAGGCAACGCGCTCGACCTGACGTACGTGGCTTCGCTCGGCGTGCGGCCGGTGGAGCTGCGCTACTACTACGCCGCCGCCCACTACCGCTCGGTGATCGACTACTCGGAGGACTCGCTGCGCGACGCGGCCACCGCGTACCGGCGGATCGAGGGTTTCGTGCAGCGGGCCGCCGAGCGGGTGGGCACCGGGCAGCTCGGTGAGCTGCCGGCCGGCTTCGTCGCGGCGATGGACGACGACCTCAACACCTCCGCCGCGCTGGCCGTGCTGCAACAGCACCTGCGCGACGGCAACACCGCGCTGAGCACCGGCGACGATGTGACCGTCCGCACCACCCTGGCCGCGGTGCGGGCCATGCTGGATATCCTCGGCATCGACCCCTTCGACGAGGCCTGGACCGGTGGCGGCAGCTCGAACGATCTGCGCGCCGTGGTGGACTCCCTGATCGCGCTGGCCCTGGAGCAGCGCGCGCAGGCCCGGGGCCGCAAGGACTGGGCCGCCGCCGACGCCGTACGTGACCAGCTCAAGCTGGCCGGCGTGGTGGTCGAGGACACCCCCCAGGGCCCCCGTTGGACTATTGGAGAGCAGGACTGATGGCCGGCAACTCGCAGCGCCGTGGCCGGCGACTGACGCCGAAGGCGGGTGCCCCCAAGGGCTCCGGCGGCAAGAACAAGGACTCCCTCGCCGGACGCGGGCGCACCCTGCCCGCCGACGAGCGACCCTGGCACAAGGGTTACTCGGGCACCGAGAAGCTGCCGCAGCGCACCGCCTGGAAGCAGGACAAGGAGCGCCGGGCGGCGGCCGAGGAGGGGCGTGCCCCGAAGATCGGCCAGCCGGGCAGCAAGGACACCACCTGGGGCAAGGGCGGTGGCCGGGGCGTACCGACGAGTCGGGGTGGCGCCGCGGGTCGGGGTGGTCGGCCGACCGCCGGCCGGACCGGCCCCCGGGTCGCGCCGGGGCGCAAGTCCAACCCGTCCAAGGACACCCCGGAGCTGCTGGTCGGGCGCAACCCGGTGCTGGAGGCGCTGCGCGCCCAGGTGCCGGCGACGGCGCTCTACGTCGCCCAGGGCATCGACATGGACGACCGGATCAACGAGATCATCCGGACGGCCGCCGACCGGGGCATCGCCAACCTGGAGATCAGCCGCGCCGAGCTGGACCGGATGACCGGCGGCGTGCTGCACCAGGGCGTCGGGTTGCAGGTGCCGCCGTTCGCGTACCAACCCTTCGAGGACATGGTCGCCGCGGCCCTGGAGCAGCAGGCGCCGCTCCTGGTGGCGCTGGACGGGGTCACCGACCCGCGCAACCTGGGCGCGGTGATCCGTTCGGCCGCCGCGTTCGGCGCGCAGGGTGTCTTCGTACCCGAGCGGCGGGCTGCCGGGATCACCGCGACCGCCTGGCGGACCAGCGCCGGCGCCGCCGCGCGGGTGCCGGTGGCCCAGGTCACCAACCTGACCCGGTCGCTGAAGGCGTGCCGGGACGCCGGCTTCATGGTGGTCGGCCTGGACGCCGACGGCGACACCGACCTGTACGACCTGGAGGCCGCTGTCGGGCCGCTGGTGGTGGTGGTCGGCTCCGAGGGGCGCGGGTTGTCGCGGCTGGTCGGCGAGACCTGCGACCTGACCGTGAGCATCCCGATGATCTCCGAGGTGGAGTCGCTCAACGCCAGTGTGGCCGCCGCGGTCACCCTCGCCGAGGTCGCCCGCCGCCGCTCGGTCGAGTTGTAACGACTGTCGACGAGGCCCCTTCCCGCAGGTGTGCGGGAGGGGGCCTCGTCGTCAGATCTGGTGGGTCCAGGCGACGAAGAGCAGCGCCCCGGCCACCGCGATCAGCAGCGTGACCGGAATCAGCCACGCCGGGGCGCGCTCCCCGTCGAGACGTCGGGTCAGCCGCTGGTGCACGGCGGCGATGCCGATCAACGCGACCAGGGCGGCGGCGGCCATCGGCAGGCCGACGAGGAAGTGCGCCAGCCACGCGCCGGCCCGGGTCGGGCCACCCCAGGAGTGGTCGTACGGACCGCGGTCGACGATTCCGTACAGCACGCCGCGCAGCACCATCAGCAGCTCGACGCCGAGCGGCACGAGGGCCACGACGCCGAGCAGCAGACTGAGCAGCCCGTGGCCGAGCACCGCGAACGGGCCGGGCCGTCGGCCGGTTGCGGGCGTCGGTGGCGCTCCGAGCAGCCCGGTACGCAGGTTCCGCCACCGCGCGGCGGCGGCGACCCCACCCAGCGGGGCGGTCACCAGCGCGAGCAGGGCGACCGGCACCAGCGTCGCGCAGTAGGCGAGGCTGCGGCCGGCCAGGCGGGCGGTCCGGTACGGCCGGGAGCGGATGGTCGGGTGCACTGTGGCGGTGGCGGACACGGCGTCTCCTCGGGATCGGTGTGCCGCGACGCTACGGGCGCGGCCCGCCCTGCCGAGTCGCCCCGCGGAGCCACATTGGTGCTGGCACCTGGGGGTGAGAAACCCTCCCCGGGTACGACGAAAGGGGCGGCCCGCCGAAGCGGACCGCCCCTTTCCGGTACGGCGTTACGTCAGATCCGGCTGCCGGTGGCGGCGTGGAAGACGTGGCTGCGGCCGGTGCGCGGCTTGACGAACACGGTGTCGCCCATGTTCGGCATGGTGCGCCGGTCGGTGCGGACGACGAAGCGCTCCGAGTTGCCGCCCAGCGCGGCGTGCCCGTAGACGTTGGCGTCCGAGCCGAGGTCCTCGACCAGCTCGACGACGACCGGCATGCCGCCCTCGGTCGGGCTGACCAGGTCGCAGTCCTCCGGGCGGAAGCCCACGGTCACCTTGCCGTCGCCACCCTCGGCGCGGGCCGCGGCGACCTGCTCGCGGGTCAGCGGGATCTGCAGCTCGGCGAACTCGGCGCCCTGCTCGTTCAGCGGAACGGTCTTGATGTTCATGGCGGGAGAGCCCATGAAGCCGGCGACGAACACGTTGGCCGGGGTGTCGTACAGCGCCCGCGGGGTGTCCACCTGCTGGAGGACACCGTCGAGCAGCACGGCGACCCGGTGGCCCATGGTCATGGCCTCGACCTGGTCGTGCGTGACGTAGACCGTGGTGACGCCCAGCTTGGCCTGGAGCGACGCGATCTGGGTACGGGTCTGCACGCGCAGCTTGGCGTCGAGGTTCGACAGCGGCTCGTCCATGAGGAAGACCTGCGGCTCGCGGACGATCGCCCGGCCCATCGCGACACGCTGACGCTGACCGCCGGAGAGCGCCTTCGGCTTGCGGCTCAGGTACTCCTCCAGCTGGAGCAGCCCGGCCGCCTCCTTGACCCGCCGGTCGATCTCCGACTTGGAGGTCTTGCGCAGCTTGAGGGCGAACGCCATGTTCTCGTACACCGTCATGTGCGGGTAGAGGGCGTAGTTCTGGAAGACCATCGCGATGTCGCGGGCCTTCGGGGGCAGGTGGGTGACGTCGCGCTGGTCGATGTAGATCGAGCCGGCGTCGACGTCCTCCAGGCCGGCGAGCATGCGCAGGCTGGTGGACTTGCCACAACCGGAGGGGCCGACGAGAACGAGGAACTCGCCGTCGCCGATCTCGAGGTTCAGCTCGTTGACGGCGGGACGCTCGGTGCCCGGGTAGATCCGGGATGCCTTGGAATAGGTGACCGTAGCCATGGTGGTGCGCTTCCTCTCACCGGCAGGAACGTGCCGGACGATCCGAGTGAAGGAGCGACCGGCACGTACCCGTGCCGGTCAGCGGACGGCGGGCCCGGTCGCGGGGGCGGCCAGGTTGTCGTCCGTGTCACTGCACCGTAAACGTGTTTCTCCGCGCTGCCAAGGCGGGGTGGGTCTAACGGGACCCATCACCTACGCATTCCGGTCAGTCGGGCACGGTCGCACATCAATCGACAAGTCGTCATACCAGTGGGCGTCGGGTTGCTGACGTTTCCCGTGCTCGGGAGCCCTCGCGAGCGGGATATCCGGACGTCACTCGCTATGCTGACCACGACGCACGCGCCCCTGTAGCTCAGCTGGCCAGAGCACTCGCCTTGTAAGCGAGATGTCGCCGGTTCGATCCCGGCCGGGGGCTCCAATTCCATCAGGCTTTTCCCGCCCGGCTCTGCCGGGAGTCAACCGGTTGACAGCAACGCTGACAGCAACGGCACTCACGAGAGCTTCCCGTCGAGCTTGCCGAGAGCCAGACGCATCGCGTCGAGGTTGGCGTGAGCGTAGACCTTGAGCGTGATCTTCACGTCGGCGTGCCGAGCGATGGCCTGAACGACGTGCGGCGGTACGCCCAGCTCCATCAGTAGCGAGACCACGGTGTGCCGCAGGTCGTGTAGGCGGACACCAGGCAGACCGGCGGTTTCCCGGAGTCGGGCGAAAGAGCGGCTGAGGTTGGTCGGCTCCATCGGAGTGCCCCGTTCCGAGGGAAACACGAGGTCGTGGTCCTCCCACACCTCGGCGAGGGCGGCTCGCTCTGCCGGCTGCCGTTCCTGGTGTTCGAGAAGAGTGAGCCAGGTGACCTCGGGCAGCGGCAACACCGCCTCCGAGTCTTCGGTCTTGGCGTCCTGAACGTGGAGCTGCCCGGGACGTGGGTGTCACGCCCGGCTGGACAACGTGCGGCATGGTTTGTGTCGTGGACGAGCGGCAGGGTGCGGGGCAGGATCGCTTCCGCGATCCCTTGGTCAGCCTGTACGAGATGGCGGCCGAGGACATTTACGTCGTCTGTCCGCGTTGCGGGCATCGGGCGATCAACGCTGCACGGCCAACGGCCGATAAGCGGGTGCCCTCGTGGCCCCGTCGGCTCTCGTGCACGAGGTGCGCGTACTCGGCGTCCTGGTCGCCACGGGGATCTCGGGAGTCGTGTTGGGGCGGTCCGGTAGATCCGTTTTTCGGCTTGCCGTTGTGGCTGACGGTCCAGTGCTGCGGCGGGAAGACGCTCTGGGCGCTCAACCGTACTCACCTCGACCTCTTGCAGGAATACGTCGGTGCGCGACTGCGCGAGCGGGGCCCGCAGCCGGGTGGCATGACGCTGGTGGCGCGGCTGCCGAACTGGCTCAAGGCTGCCGGCAATCGGGACGAGGTGCTCAGGGCCATAAGTCGGCTTCGCGCGTCGGTTGACTGAGACACCGCAAGGGGCTGTCGCTAGGGAGCCGGTCTGGCGGTGGCCCACCAGACGACGAGTCGATCCGCGGCGGAGCCGACCTCGTGACGGGTGGGATCAAGCCCGAAATGCTTCTCAAGCTCGTGCCAGAGGAACTCGCTGATCTCGGACCGGCCCGCGCCGCCTCTCAACCTCGCCAGCAACGGGCCGAGCATGCAGTCGTACTCGTCCGGAGCGGTCTCTGCGACGCCTATCGGGTCCCACTGGTTGAGCAGTTGCCTCAGGTTCAGTTGCAGGTCGCTCAGGTCCACGCGGGTTGATCGTGCCAGATGCTCGTCACGATCGCCGGCAGTGCCGTCGGCAGGGGCACCGATGGTCTGCCGCTCCTATAGTTCGGGTATCACCGACCGTCGAGGAGTCGCATGAGCCCGCTCGTCGCGATCGCCGGTAGCGCCCAGGCAGGCCGCTCCTACTCGCCCGCCGTACGCGACCCGGAGCGTGCGCCTGCGGCGGCGGCCGAACTGGGTGCGGCACTCGCCAACCAGGGCTGTCGCATCGTCGTGTACTCCGGCGATCCCGAATACCTGGAACGGGACGTCGTGCGCGGCTACATCAGCTCCGGCCGGGCGACGCCCGGGTCGATCCTGGTCCGTGGTCGCTACCAGCAGGACGTGGGCTTCGCGGAGGCCGAGCGGCATCCGGAGCTGTTCACAGTCGTGCCCGAGTCGACCGACGACTGGGAGGTCAGCTTCTACCGGTCGCTGCTGACTGCCGACGCGTTGCTGCTGGTGGGCGGCGAACGCTCCACGTTCATCGCCGGGCTCATCGGTCTGTCCCGGCGCATCCCGGTGGCGGCGGTCGCCGCGTT
Organism: Micromonospora sp. NBC_00617; assembly: GCF_045161355.1. NCBI lineage: Bacteria > Bacillati > Actinomycetota > Actinomycetes > Micromonosporales > Micromonosporaceae > Micromonospora > Micromonospora sp. NBC_00617. Next base: position 6,289,716 of record NZ_CP107751.1, read on the forward strand.
CGGCGGGGGTGCCGAGAAGGTCTGGCAGCGCCTCAGCGGCGAGCGCGGCGTCGCCACCGAGGAGGAGGTGGCAGTGCTCGCCCGGCCGTGGCAGCCGGGTGCCGCCGAGCCGATCGTCACCGCGCTCTGCGCCCAGGTGCAGCGCCGCGCCGAGCAGGAACGCGCCTCCCGCGAGGCCGAGCGGGCTGCCGGGCGGCGTACGGTGGCGGGCCTGGTCACCGCGCTGGTCCTCCTGCTGCTCGCCCTCGCCACGATCCCGCTGGCGTACGCCGCTCCGACCGGCGGGTGGCAGAACGTCGCGGTTCTCGTGGCCGCCCCGCTGTTCGCCTCGGTGTGGGGTGCGATCGTGCGCAACGCGTACGACGGCAGTGGCAACTGGCTGCGGGCGGCGGCGTTGGGCTCGGCCGCCGGTGTCATCGCCTTCCTGCTGTTCGTCGCGGCGCAGATCGCCACGAACCCGGGCCTGCTCGACGGTGACGCGGCGCGGCAGTTGGTCTTCTTCGTCCTGGCCATCGGGTTCATCGGCGGGTTCACGTCCGAGGTCGTCTACGCCAAGCTGCGTGACCAGGACGTGGCGCAGACGTCGGTCCTTCCGCCGGGCGGCCTGCGGTGAGCCGGGCCGTGGAGGAGTCCAATCGGGCGATGCTGCGGGCGCGCGACGCGATGGACCGGGCGTACGCCGAGCCGCTGGACATTCCCGCGTTGGCCCGGATCGCGCACGTCTCCGAGGCGCATTTCATCCGGACGTTCCGGGCCACGTTCGGCGAGACGCCACACCGCTACCTGCAACGCCGCCGGGTGGAGCGGGCGATGACGCTGCTGGTGGAGACGGACCGGGACGTCACGGACATCTGCTACGCCGTCGGCTTCGGCAGCCTGGGCACGTTCAGTCGGACGTTCCGGCAGATCGTGGGGGAGTCCCCCACGGATTTCCGGCGTCGCCGCGCGGCGGCGGGCAACGTGCCGTCCTGCTTCGCCAAAGCGTGGACCCGACCCAGCAGTTTTGGATAAGCCGCAGGTCACGGTCTACCTCTAGCGTCATGGGCATGACGATGAACGCGATCAGCCGCTCCCAGATCTACGTCCTCGACCAGGACGAGGCGCTGGACTTTTATGTCAACAAGCTCGGTATGGAGGTCAACACCGATCAGGATCTCGGCTTCATGCGCTGGTTGACGGTGAACCTGCCCGGTGACCCGGAGCGCGAGATCCTGCTGGAGAAGCCGGGCCCGCCGGCGCTGGACCCGGCCACGGCCGAGCAGGTGCGGGAGCTGCTCACCAAGGGCGCCCTGGGTGGGTACCTCTTCCTGACCACCGACGACGCCCACAAGACCCACGAGGATCTCGTGGCGAAGGGCGTCGAGATCACCGACGAGCCGACCGAGCGCCCGTACGGGATCGACTTCGGCATCCGGGACCCGTTCGGCAACAAGATCCGCATCGGCCAGATGTTCCCCCGGGCGTAGCGTAAAGATCAAAAACCGGAGGGCGCGGGCCAGTCCCGCGCCCTCGGGTGTGTTTGGGTGTACGGCATGCGAACGCGGTTGCTGTACCTGGCCCGGCACGGCGAACAGGACCTCACCGGGCACGCCGACACGGCCTCGACCGAGCCGGATTCCGGCCTGTCCGAGCGTGGCCGGCGGCAGGCCACGCTGCTCGGTGAGCGCCTGCGGGGCCGGCCGTTCGTCGCCGTACACCACGGGCCGCTGCGCAGGGCCGCGCAGACCGCCGAGGTGGTCGCCGCGGCACTGCCCGGTGTTCCGGTGTACGCCACGGAGTTGGCCGGTGACCACCTCCCCCACGACACGGACCCGGCCGGCCTGCCGTCGGCGTACGCCGATTTCCTGGCCGGATTCTCGACGGCCGCGCGGGCCGACGGGCCGCGGGTGACGGCGGCGGCGGTGCGGCGCTTCACCGGTCCGGTGGCCGTCGATGAGGGAGCGGGCGAGGGTGGGCCGGTTCGTGAGCTGGTGGTGACGCACGCCTTCCTGATCGCCTGGCTGGTCCGGCATGCCCTCGACGCACCGGAGCGGCGGTGGCTGGGGTTGAACCACCACAACGCGGGGTTGACCGTCATCCGGTACGGCCCGGCCGGGCCGCCGAACCTGATCACCGTCAACGACGTGGCGCACCTGCCGACGGAGCTGCGCGGCACCGGCCTGCCCCCGGACTACCTGGTCTGAGCCGCCGGTCGGTCAGCCGGTGACCCGCAGCAGCAGCTCGACGAGCGCACGGGTGGCCGGCGGCGGCGCGGGATCGGCGGGGCAGTCGACGTATCCGGTCTCGACGGCGCCGACGGTCAGGCGGTAGCTGAACGCGTCCGCGCAGCTCGTCGCGGTGGCCGTGCGGCGGGCCTCGGTGGTCAGCCGGGGGTCGGCCGCCAGGCCGCGTAGCCGGCCGAGGTCCGCGGCGTCGAGTTTTCCGGTACGACGGCTGCCGGCCCGGTCCACCACCGTCCACCGGCCGTCCGGTTCGATGGTCACGTTGTCGCCGCGTCCGGCGAAACCGCCCGAGCGGAACAGCGTCACCCGCCCGGCCGCCGCATCGGTGGCGCCCGGTCCAGGCAGCACGGGCCCGGTCTGCGCGGTGCCGGTTGGCGCGGTCGGTGTCGCGGTCGCTGGCGGCGGGGTGCCGGTGGCCGATGGTCGATCCGCGGCGCTGCCGGCCCGGTCGGTGCCGGTGCAGCCAGCCAGGAGGGCGGCCAGGAGCGCGATCGTGACGCCGGTCGTCGAGGCGGGTCTCATGTCCGTCGGACGTGTCATTGCCGACGTTGGTTCCCTTGTCAAGGCCCTCATCCGTTCGGCCAGTCTCAATGTCTGGGAGCGGTCCAGGCCTTCTCTTTTCCTCAACATATGGCTATATCTACATGCGTGACTACCCCCGTCACACCCTTTCTCCTTTCAGGAGGGCACGTGAAACGACCCCTCGCGGCCGTCAGCGCAGCGCTGCTCACCAGCGGCCTGCTGACCTGCGTCGCCACCGCGGCGCACGCCGCCCCACCCACCGCTCCCGCGTCGGACGCCTCCGCCGCGGCCCGAGCGGCGACCGTCCTGCGGACGAACCCCGGCGCCGTCCAGGGCTCGAGCGCCGAGTCCTACCAGGTGCGCAGCACCAGGGTGGACGCCTCCGGTGCGGCGCACACCCGCTACACCCGCACCTACCAGGGGCTTCGGGTGTACGGCGGTGACTTCGTCATCCACACCGCGCCGAACGGCACCTACGCCGGCAGTTCGGTCGCCCTCGCCGCGCCACTGACCCTCCCCACCACGGCCCGGGTCACCGCCGACGCGGCGAAGAAGGCGGCCCGCGCCGGGTTCAGCGGCAAGGCCGAGACCGTGGGCGCTCCGGAACTGTTCGTCGACGCCAGCTCCGGCAAGGGCCGGCTGGCCTGGGAGACGGTGGTCAGCGGCTGGCAGCCGGACGGGCAGACGCCGTCGCGACTGCACGTGATCACCGACGCCACCTCCGGCACGACCGTCGGATCGTTCGACGAGATCGAGTCGGTTACCGGCAGCGGCCAGGGCATCTACACCGGCGCGGTCAGCATCGACACGACGCTCTCCGGCAGCACGTATCAGATGATCGACCCGTCGCACGGCAACGGCCGCACCTGCGACATGAACAACGGCACCTCCACCTGCACCACCTTCACCGACGCCGACAACGCGTGGGGCACCGGCGCCAACTCCAACCGGCAGTCGGCCGCCGTGGACGCCCACTTCGGCGCCGCGAAGACTTTCGACTACTTCAAGAACGTGCACGGCCGCAACGGCATCTTCGGCAACGGCACCGGTGTGCCCAGCCGCGTGCACTACGGCAACAACTACGTCAACGCGTTCTGGGACGGCGCCCAGATGACCTACGGTGACGGCTCCAGCAACTCCCGACCGCTGGTCTCGCTGGACGTGGCCGGGCACGAGATGAGCCACGGCGTCACCGAGGCGCTGGCTGGCCTGGTCTACTCCGGTGAGGCCGGTGGCCTCAACGAGTCCACCAGTGACATCTTCGGCAACATGATGGAGTTCTACGCCGCCGCGCCGAGCGACCCGGGCGACTACCAGGTCGGCGAGAAGATCAACATCAACGGCAACGGCACACCGCTGCGCTACATGTACAACCCGTCGCTGGACGGCTCGTCCGACTCCTGCTGGTCCACCAGCACGAAGAACAAGGACGTGCACTACTCCTCCGGCGTCGGCAACCACTTCTTCTTCAACCTCGCCGAGGGCACCGGCGCCACGTCGTACGGCACCTCGCCGGTCTGCGGCTCCGCCCCGGCGGTGACCGGCATCGGCCGCGCCAAGGCGGAGAAGATCTGGTACCGGGCCCTGGACGTCTACTTCACCTCCAACACGTCGTACGTCAACACCAGCAACCCGGCGAACACGGCCCGCGCCTACAGCCTGCGGGCCGCGACCGACCTGTACGGCAGCTGCTCCACCGAGTACAAGGCCGTGCAGGCCGCCTGGACCGCGGTGAACGTGGCCGGCAGCGACTCGAACTGCTCAACCGGCAACGACTTCTCGGTGTCGCTGTCGCCGACCGCCGGCTCGGTGAACCCGGGCAGCGCGGCCTCCACCACCGTGTCGACCGCCACCACCAGCGGTACGGCGCAGACCGTGACGTTCTCCGCGTCCGGCCTGCCCAGCGGGGCGAGCGCCGCGTTCAGCCCCGCCTCGGTGACCTCGGGCGGCTCGTCCACTCTCACCATCAGCACCTCGGCGAGCACCCCGCCCGGCACCTACTCGGTCACCGTGAACGGCGCGGGGTCGGTCACCCGCAGCGCCACCTACACGCTGACCGTGAACGGCACCGGGGGCGGCTGCACCGCGCCAGGGCAGAAGCTGGCCAACCCGGGCTTCGAGTCCGGCGCGACCGGCTGGACGACCAGCTCCGGCGTCATCACCAACTCCAGCAGCCAGGCGGCCCACGGCGGGTCGTACAAGGCGTGGCTGAACGGGTACGGCGCCAGCCACACCGACACGCTCGCCCAGTCGGTGGCCCTCCCGGCGGGCTGCTCGTCGTACACGGTCAGTTTCTGGCTGCACATCGACTCGGCCGAGAGCACCACCACCACCGCGTACGACACGCTGCGCGTGCAGGTGCTCAACTCGGGCGGGACGGTGCTGGCCACGCTGGCGACCTACTCCAACCTGAACAAGGCCACCGGCTACAGCCAGAAGTCCTTCTCCCTGGCCGCGTACGCCGGCCAGACCGTCAGCCTGAAGTTCACCGGCGTCGAGGACTCCTCGTTGCAGACGTCCTTCGTGGTCGACGACACCGCTCTCACCGTCTCCTGATCTGACCGGCACGCGGGCCCGGCGGCCATCCCCCACGGTGGCCGCCGGGTCCGCGCCGTCGTGTTTCTGGCAATCTTGGACAGTTGCCGTCAGCTCCTGACGGAAACTGTCCAAGATTCGCTTCAGCATGGAATTCGGGGTGAACGTGTCGGACGCGGAACTGACCGTCGCGGTGACCGGGCCGGTGGCGACCGTGGTGATCCACAACCCGGCCCGTCGCAACGCGATGACGGCCGCCATGTGGCGGCAGCTCCCCGAACTGCTCGACCGGCTGGAGCCCGACCCCGACGTACGGGCCCTGGTGCTCACCGGCGCGGGCGACGCCTTCTGCGCCGGCGCCGACCTCGGTGACCTGGCCGAGCTGCTGGACGCCGGCGACGCCAGCATCGCGGTGGCCGCCGAGGAGCGGCTGGCCGGCTTCGCCAAGCCGACGATCGCGGCGATCCGGGGCGCCTGCGTCGGGGGCGGCGCTCAACTCGCGGTCGCCTGTGACCTGCGGATCGCCTCGGATGACGCCCGCTTCGGCGTACCGCCGGCCCGGCTCGGGCTGGTCTACCCGGCACCGACGACGCGGCGGCTGGCCCGGCTGGTCGGCCCGTCGGCGGCGAAGCACCTGCTGTTCACCGCCGAGCTGATCGACGCCGACCGCGCCCTGCGGATCGGCCTCGTCGACGAGGTGCTGCCGGGCGACCGCCTCGCCGAGCGGGTGGACGACCTCACCGCCACGATCGCCCAGCGATCGCCGCTGAGCGTGGCCGCCGCCAAGGAGATCGTCGACGACCGCGCGGGGCCAGCCCGGATCGCCTGGTGGCACCGGAAGGTCGCGGACAGCGGCGAGGCCCGGGAGGGCGTGGCGGCCATGGCCGAGCGTCGTAAGCCCCGCTTCGCCTGGCGAGCGCCGACCGAGCGCTGAAGCTGGTCGCCTACGCCTCGTCGTCGCCGTCTGCGAGGCGAGGGCGTCGATGCTCGGCGATGTAGCGCTCCACATCAGCCTTGAGCCAGATCGAACCGACAGTCAGCACGGCATACGGACGCGGGAACGCGGGATGCCGCTGGATCTCCCGGAACCTCGACCTGCTCACGCCGAGCATCGTCAAGATCTCGCCGGCTGCGACGAGTTCGCCTGGCCCTGTCTGCTCGGTCACGCCTTCGACGGTACGAGCGCGCAGACCCGTAAATTAGAACGCGTATTAGTTGTCCCGCCTACGTGGACGGGTCTATGTTGACGGGGAGGTTGAGGCGAGGCAGGCGCTGCCTGGGCCCTTGGGAGGTTGGCGTGGATCAGGATCAGGTGCAGGAGTTGGAGCGGCTGCGTGAGCGTGTGTGCCGGCTGGAGGGGTCGTTGTGGGCCGTCCGGCGGGAACTGTTCGACGCCCGGGGTCGTCTCGCCGCCATCGCACGCATCGCCGGGGACCTCGACCGGGCCCAGCGGGCGCCCGGCGTGATCTTCGGGATGGTCAACTCGGTCATCAACGGTCAGCCGTCGACCCTGCATCGGCTGAGCCGGTGGTCGCCGGTCCGGTACCGGGGGGTGCAGCGGTGAGCGGCCAACGGCACGCCCCGATCCGGCCTCTGTGGGGATGCGCGGCGTGCGCCCGGAACTGGCCGTGCGAGCAGGCCCGGGCCGAGTTGACCGCCGAGTACGCCGACGAGCCGAGACTCCTCACGCTCGACATGGCCTCGTGCCTGTTCGAGGCGAGCGTCGATCTGGCCCACCTCCTGCCGGACCCGCCCGACCCCGTCGAGCTGTACAACCGGTTCATGGGCTTCGCCCGCCAATTCGCCATCGGTACGCCCCGCCGGCCAGGTCGCCGTGAGTGGTTCGACCACTAGGGCCGGTCCTCGGCGCAGTCACCGGGGTTCCACCCATTGCGAAACCTCGATCCCGGGTGGTGCCGAACGTGAGTCGTACGGCAGGCTGTCCGTCGTGCAGCGTGATCAGTTGCTTGCGGGCCGCTACCGGCTCCTGGAGCGTCTCGGCAGCGGCGGCATGTCGGCGGTGTACCGCGCGTACGACGAGGTGCTCGAACGGGACGTGGCGGTGAAGGTGCTCGTCGCCTCGGACCCCAACGCCCGGCAGCGGATCCGGGCCGAGGCCAAGGCTGCGGCCCGGTTGTCGCACCCGCACGTCACCAACGTCTACGACTTCGGCGAGTCGCGTCTCGAAAATGTCCAGGTGCCGTTCGTGGTGCTGGAACTGCTCAACGGCGACACCCTCGAAAGACGGCTGGCCGCCGGGCCGTTGCCACCACGCGCCGCGCTGCGGGTCTGTGCCGAGGTGGCGTCGGCCATCTCGGCAGCGCACGCCCAGGGGTTGGTGCACCGGGACGTGAAGCCGGGCAACGTGATGCTCACCCCCACCGGCGCGAAGGTGCTCGACTTCGGTATCGCGGCGGCCGCCGGCGACTCCGAGATCGACTTCGACGGCCGGCTGCTCGGTACGCCCGCGTACCTCGCCCCGGAGCGACTGGCGGCCGGCGAGGTCCTGCCGGCCTCCGACGTGTACGCGCTCGGCCTGCTCCTGCACCGGACGCTCACCGGTCGGCTGCCGTGGGCGGCCGAGACGCAGACCGGGATGCTCCGCGCCCACGTGCACGTCGACCCGGACCCGCTACCCGAGATCGACCGGATGCCCGCCGAGGTCCACCGGCTCTACCACTGGTGTCTGGCCCGCGACCCCGACGACCGGCCCCCGGCGGCCGAGGTGGCTCGCATCCTGCGCACCGTCGTCTCCGGGCTGGCCGGCGAGACCCCTGCTGCCGGGCCGACCGCCGCTGCCGGGCCGACCGCCGCGGACAGGGCGGTCGCCGCCGGCTCGCCCGCTGCCCGCTCGTCCAGGGCTGGTGAGGGCGGGGCTGGTGAGGCCGGGGCGGATGAGGCCCCGGAGCGTAAGGCCGCAGCGGGTGAGGCCCCGGAGGTGGGTGACGGCGCATCGGCCCGCGCGGCCGACGGCGTGAACCGGGCTGCTTCCCACGCCCCCCGGCGACGGTCCTGGCGTCGCCAACGGGTGGCGCTGGTGGTCGGCGGCGCGGTGATCGCGGCGGTGGCGGTGGCGGTGGCCGGGTCGCTCGGCGACTACGGCACGCGGCGGCACGACGAAACCACCCCGCGAACCGGGATCGGGACGGGTGGCACCACCACGGTGGGCCTGCCGGAGACCGTGGCGCAGCCCGAACCGTCCTCTGTGCGCCCGCCCGCCGACCCGTCGGCCGGTGCTACGTCGGCCGCTTCCCGCCCTGGTCCCGGAGCGGGCCCGGGCCGCACGGCGGCTCCGGTTGAGCCACCGCCGACCGTCGCGCCCACGGGCGCGTCCACGCCTGCCGAATCCCCGGGGCTCACGGTGCGCGCCCAGGGCGGGACGGTCACCGTCCGCTGTGTCGGGGGATTGGCCGAACTGGTCACGGTGACGCCTGCGACGGGCTTCCGGGCGGCGCCCTACGACCCGGGCCCGGCGAAGCAGGTCCAGGTCGAGCTGACCTCGGCCGAGCACAGTAGCGAGATCCGCGCGCACTGCGCGAGCGGCCGCCCGAAGCCGAAGGTCAAGGAACGCGGTCTCTGACCGGGGCCGGCGGGTGCCGCGCCGGGGCGTACCCCGACGCGGCCCCCCGATCCCGCCGGCCGGTCGGTCACCGCCCCGCCAGCGACGCCCAGCCGGGGCTCACCGGCTCCCGGCGCAGCGGCATGCCCGCTTCCGCCGGGGTGCGGTCGCCCTTGCGCTGGTTGCAGCCGTAGCAGGCGGCGGTGGTGTTTCGCCAGGTGTTCCGGCCGCCCCGCGAGCGCGGCAGGATGTGGTCGATTGTCGATGCCGGCCCACCGCAGTACGCGCAGCAGCGCTCGTCGCGGCGCAGCACTCCGGCCCGGGACCAGGCCGGCCCGGAGTTGAACCGCCACCGGGTGACCACGTAGCGGACCAGCCGCACCACTCGGGGCAGCGGGAAGACGCCGATCACCTGGTCCGGCTCCGCCTCGTGAATCTCGGCCACCCGGCGGCAGAGCATCCGGACGGCGTGCTGAACGGTGACCCGGTGCAACGGGCCGAGGTCGGCGTTGATGACGAGGACGGCGTCCACCGGGGACTCCTTTCCAGCAGGTGGCGGACAGCGAAGAGCCGCCCGGTCCAGCGTTCGGACGGGGCGGCTCGGCGCGTACGGGTACGCGTCAGCCGGGCCGGCCCGCCCGGGGGCCTTCCGCTCGCCAACCGTCGCCGGGCAGCGTCGACGACGGCACGGTGGTGACGTGCGACATCGTCATGATCGGCTCCCGCGGCGGTGGTTGACTTGCGCGATCACGGTAGGTCGGCACGGGAGAGTGGGGCAACGTATTTCGATGGGCTGCCCGGCTCCCCGGGACGACGCTGACGCCGGGTCCGCGGAGCGCGCCGGGTCCGTGGAGCGCGCCGGGTCGGGGAAGCGACCCCCGCGGCGCGGCGGGCGTTGGCCAGTGGCCGGTCCAGCCGCAGGGCCATCCGCGCGGTGAGTTCGCTGTCCAGGAGTGGCCGGTTGACCTCGCCCGCGACGGCCAGCGCGGGGCCGGAGACGGAACGCCAGATGGCGGCCAGCCCGGCGCCCAGGCCGAGCAGAGCGACGGTGGCCCGCGTGGTCGGCGAACCGGCCGCGGCGGCGGCGCTCACCCCGACCACCGCGAAGAGCACCACCAGCAGGGGCACCAGCACCGGCCAGAAGATGCCCCGGGCGGCCTGGGCCACCAGTCGGCGGTCCCGGATGATCAGGTTCCGGGCGACCACCGCGTAGTCCTCCTCGTCGAGCAGGTCGCGCGGGTGCAGGCCGCCGGTGAGCACGCCGCGCCAGAGGTCACCCTGGTTGCGCAGCTCGCGGCTCAGCTCGGCCGGCTCGGGTTCGGCCGGATCGCCCCGGCCGGCCCGTTCCACCGCGACCGCCCAGGCGGCCAGCGAGCGGCGTACCACCGCGGCCGAGTACGGCGGCAGCACGCTGGCCAGCTCGTCCAGCCACCGGCTGAGCTGGATCTGCCGGCCGTCGAAGCGTCGCAGCAGTTGGGCGGCGTCGCCGGGCCGGACCGTGTCGGCCAGGGACCGGCCCAGCCGGTAGGCGAGCCCGACCCGGAGGTTGGTGGCCATCGCCCAGCGCAGCACGTCCACGTTGAGGTCGTCGAGGGCGAGCAGCAGCGGTTCGGTGTCGACGGTGTCGGACTGTTCCACCTCGGGCAGCCGGTCCAGGTCGGGCAGCCGGGCCCGGGCGGCGGACGTGTCCGGCAGCGGCCCGGTGTGCCGGGTGAGCGCCGAGATCTGGGCCAGCGCGACGTCCACGCCGTCGAGGTACATCCGCATCCGGCGCGGGAGCGACATCTCGGTCAGGTTGGAGAGCTTGGCCGGTGGGTGGGCCGGGACGGTCGGACCGGGTTCGGCGTGCTGCCCGTGGTGGTACGCGTCCGCCATCCACCAGCCCAGCCGCAGCGCGGTGACGACGCAGGCGCGCTCGTCGCGGAGCATCGGGTACGCGTCGTCCCGGACGGTCTCGTCGGCCGGCCGGACGTCCGCCGGGCCGGCGCGGTGCAGTGGTGACATCGCTGCTGCCCTCCCGCCCGGCCGATCGACAGTTGATCATTCGAGCGTACGGCAGCGTGGCGTCGCTTATGTTGCTTTTTGTCGGTTTGGGGTGTCCCGCCCGGCCAGCAGGCCCCGGGGCCGGATCGAGCGCACCGGCTCGGCCGCGGCGCCCTCCGCGCGCAGGATGTGGTTCGCCGCGATGATCCCGGTGGCCGCGGAGCGCTCCATCAGGGCGGTCGGGAAGTCCGTGGCGATACCGTCACCGGCCAGATAGACGCCGGGCGCCTCGGTGCGCACCCCCGGACGCCAGGCGTGGCTGCCCGGCGTGAACGCCGGCGCCTGCGCCTCCACCCGGGCGCGCAGCTCCCGGACCCGCAGGTCAGCCGCCTCCGGCCAGAGCGCCACCAGCTCGCGGCGCATCCGCTCGGCCAACTCCTCGGCCGGCACGCCCGGCTCACAGGCGTACGCGTGCAGCTCGACGACCGAACCGCCGGTCTGCCGCGCCCAGCGACGCGACTCGTTCTCCAGCCGGTGGTAGAGCGTCACCGAGTCCAGTGTGGGCTGGCGCGACACCCCGCTGAACACGGCCCGGTCGGCCGCCACGTCCCCGTCGCACCAGTACCGCGCCACCGCGTACGGCGGGCCGGGCGTGCCGAAGCGGGGCATCCGTGCCGCCAGCTCCGGTGCCCGCCCGACCAGGTCGGGGGAGGCCGCCACCAGCGCGGCCAGGGCCGGCGGATCCACCGCGAGCACCACGTGGGCCGCCGGGTGGCTGCCGCCGTCGGTGGTCGCCACCCGCCAACCCTCGCCGTCGCGGTGCACCCCCGTGGCACCGGACGCGGTGAGCACCCGACCGCCGTGCTTCTCCACGTGCCTCGCCAACGGCTGCCAGATCGCCGTCGCATAGTCCTCGTCGGGGCAGTCGAAGGCCAGCCCCTCCGGATTTCCGAGCAGGTAGAAGTGGAACTGGGCGACCATCTCGGCCGCCGACATCTCCGCCTCGTGGTTGAAGAACGAGTGCGAGAAGACCTCGAACAGCATCGCCCGCGCCCGATCCGGCAGTCGCAGCGAGGCCAGCAGCTCGTCGGCGGTGGTGTCGTCCAACTCCGCGTAGGTGCGGACCGGGTCGTAGGTGAGCAGCGGCAACGCCGCGTCCCGGTCCATCGACCGCAGATCGGCCAGGCGCAGACTGGGACTGCGCACCAGCAGCGCCAGCAGATTCGCCGGCGGCGCGGGCGGCAGCCTGCCGAACTCCTCGGTCGGCCACTGTGCACTGAGGATCGGATAGCCCGGAATCGGCTTGAGAAAGCCCAGGCCGGGCTCGATTCGACGAAGGATGGAACGCCAGTTGTAGTACTGCCGGAAGAACGCGTGGAATCCGTGCTCGTTCTGCTGCTCGCCGTCGCCGAGCGCCTCGGGCCACGCGCCGAGCCGCCCGCCCAGCGTGGGTGCCGCCTCCAGCAGCGTCACCGCGACACCCCGCTCGGCGAGCACGACCGCCGCCGACATGCCGGCGATTCCACCGCCGACCACGACCGCCGCGACCGGTCGCGGGACGCGGTCGGCGCCACCTCCGCCGGGGTCCACCTGGTGCTGACGTACGCCGATGAGCCGACCCACCACACGTGACAGCGCCACGCGCACCTCCCTCTTCCGGCCCAGTCTCTCCTACGGCAGGCAGCGGCGCTCGCGATCGGACGCGGGCCAGACGTACTCCAGATCGTCGGGGATGTCGGCGCCGAAGATCGGGCGGTAGTGCGTCGGCTCCTTGCGCAGCAGCGACGAGCGGTGGCTCAGGTGCAGGTCGTCGCGGCCGAGCCAGGGCGGCAGGTCACCGGCGCGGGCCAGCTCGTCCTGCGTGCGTACGACGCCGGCCCCGCAGGCGGCCGCGAGGTCGACGGTCAGCGTGGTCGCGCAGGTGTCGGCCCGTCCCGGCTCGGTCCAGACGGCACACATGTCCAGCCCGTAGCGGGTGAGCGCCTCCTCGTACCCGGCCCACATCTTCACCGCCGGATGGTTGCGCCACCCGTACCCGGGTCGGGTCAGGCCGCGTAGCACCTGGATGGCCTCCACCCGCTGCTTGCCTAGCCGCTTCTGGTCCAGCGCGCGGGCGCTGGCCAGGAAGTCCGGATACGGGAGGAAGGTCTGCATGTCGCTGCTCTACCCGCCGCCCGGGCCGGCATTCCTGAGCTGGGATGATCCGGACGGGGTCGCCCAGCGTGGTCGTCCTGACTACGATCCGGGCATGGCGGAGCCGTGGCGGGACCGGGCGCGACGGGCGGTCGAGTGGAACTGGCGGCTACGGTCCGCCGGGGATCCGCGCCCGCACTACGTCATCTGTGGCCGGGACTCGCTCGCCTACTACGTCGCCCGCGCGATCCTCGAATCCGAGCTGCCCGTCGGCGGGGCCCGGGTGACCGTCGTGGTGCCGGAGCGCTACCCCAGTGACGGGCCGGACGTGGCCGCGCTGCGCGGGGTCCGGGTGGTGCGCTCGGACCGGCTGGACGTGGCAACTTTCGAGACCGCCGGCCTGGCCGGGTCGGCCGGGCTGGCCCTGCTGCACCAGGACGACGTGGGCAACCTGCACGCCGCGCTCTGCGCCCAGGCCGTCGACCAGCGGGTCCACCAGGTGCTGCGGATGTTCAACGGCACCCTCGCCGACGGCGTACGCAAGCTGCTCAAGGCGCCGGTCGAGGTGCTCTCCGACGCCGAGATGGCCGCGCCGGCGTTCGTGGCCGCCGCGCTCGGCGAGGTCGACCCCAACTCCTTCCAACATCGGGACAAGACGCTGCGGGTGGCCCGGCGGGCCGACGTCCGGCCGCAGGACGTGGTGTGCGCGCTGGCCCACCTCAGCGAGGAGCAGGGGGTCAAGCTGCTGCCGGCCGAGCAGGCCGGCGCGGACCTGGTGTTGGCGGAGGCGACCGGTCAGCCCCCGGGCACCGAGGTGGCCGCCCGGCGGCTGGTCCGGGCCCGGCGGCGGCGTCGTCCGGTGGCGGTGCTGCTGCGGGCGGTACGCGGCTTCGCCACCCGCAAGATCGGCATCGCGGTGATGCTGGTGCTCGCGCTGATCGCGGTGCTGGGGGCACTGATCTCCCGCGCCGAGAACGTGTCCCCGTTGGAAGCGCTCTACCTGACCCTGGTCACCACGCTCAGCGGCGCCGACCCGGACACCACCAAGGCACCCGACGCGCAGGTCATGCAGGTGGTGCTCAACCTGGCCGGGCTGGCGCTGATCCCGCTGATCACCGCCGTCGTGGTGGACGGCATCGTCAACGCCCGCCTCGCCCTGCACACCGGGCGGCAGCAGCCGGCCCGGGCCGGGCACGTGGTGGTGATCGGCCTGGGCAACGTCGGCACGCGCGTGATGGCGCAACTGCGTGAGTACGACGTCGAGGTGGTGGCCATCGACAAGGTTCCGGAGCCGCGTGGCGCCGCTCTGGCCCGTCAACTGGAGGTGCCGCTGATCGTCGGTGACGCCGCGCTCCCGGAGACGCTTGTCGCCGCGTCGGTGGCCGACTGCCAGGCGTTGGTGGTGGCGTCCACGGACGACGTCGCCAACCTGGAGGCGGCGCTGGCCGCGCGCGACCTCCGCGACGACCTGCGGGTGGTGCTACGGCTCTTCGACGGTGACTTCGCCGAACGGGTGGAGGAGACCTTCGCTCTCGGGGTGTCCCGATCGGTCTCCTACCTGGCCGCACCGGCCTTCATCGGCGCGCTCACCGAACGCGCCGTGATCACCACGATTCCAGTCGACCGGCACGCGCTGCCGGTCGCGGAGGTGCCGGTCGCCGCCGGCTCCGAGCTGGACGGTCGACCCCTGGACCTGGTCAACCGGGACGGGCAGGTCCGGCTGATCGCCCGGACCTCGGCCGGCGGCGCGAAGACGATCTGGTGGAGGGACCTCGACCCGCGACAGGTGATCTTCGCCGGTGACCGGCTCACCGTGGTCGCCCGCCGGCGTGGCCTGGACTGGCTGACCACCCAGTGCGCCCCGCCCGCCGGCCCGGTTCCGGTTCCCCGGCGGGCTGGGCCGGCCCACGGCGGAGTGCACACACCAACGATGGCGCCTCCTTCGATCCCGAGCCCAATCGACCCCGGCATCGTCACGTCCGCCCCCGGCGCGGATCCTCCCGCCTCTCCGGCCGAAGGCGCTTCCGCGACAGCCAATGGTGGTCCGGCGGCCGAATCCGAGCGGGCCAGCGGGCACGAAGGGACCCTGGAAGGGATTTGAGCCCAGCCTCTCCAGGATGGGGTGCAGCGGTACCGCGTGGTACATTTCCCGTATGGAGAGGATTACCCTGCGAGAGTTCCGCGATGGCGCGGGTCGGGTGCTGGATGGCGTCGAGCGCACCGGTGAGCCGGTGATCATCACCAAATACGAACGGCCCGTCGCCGTACTTGTCGGCATCGACGAGTGGGAAGAGATCGAGGCGTTCCGGGATCGCCGGGACTCGGAGGTGATCGCACGGTCACGCGCCGAGGGCCAGTTCGTGCCGCTGTCGGCGGCACTGGAGTCGCTCGGGGTTGATCCTCGGGAGGTCGAGGCGCTGCTGGCCGAGCGAGCCAAGCGCGACCACGACGTTGGTCATCGTAAGGACGTCTACTCATGAGTCACGCTGCCCCGGCCGCCGCTGCGCCTTAGCGACGCGTCCGCAGCGCGAAGAAGGCGACGCCCGCGGCGAGCACGCCGAACCCGGTGAGGACGCTGCTGAGCGGCAGGTTGACCGCGAGCAGCAGGCAACCGACCAGCCCCAGGCCGGCGAGCACCTGCACCGGTAGTTTCCGCTCTCGATCCCGCCCCAGCGTGAGCGCCGCCGCGTTGGTGATCGCGTAGTAGACGAGCACCGTGCAGCTGGAGAAGCCGATCGCGCTGCGGACGTCACCGAGCAGCACCACCATCACCACGGCGGCGACGGCCAGCTCGGCGCGGTGCGGCACCTGGTGCACCTGGTGCACGGCGGCCAGCGCGCCGGGCAGGTCGCGTCGGCGGGCCATCGCGAGGGTGGTCCGGCCGACTCCGGCGACGAGGGACAGCAGCACCCCGACGACGGCGATCGTGGCCCCGGCGCGGACCACCCAGGCCAGGCCGGGCAGGCCGGCGGCGGTCACCACGTCGACCAGGGGCGCTGCCGAACCGGCCAGCCGGTCGGCGCCGAGCACGCCCAGCGTGACCACGGCCAGCACCAGGTAGATCGCGAGCACCGCGCCGAGTGCCAGCGGCACCGCGCGGGGGATGGTCCGCTGCGGGTCGCGGACCTCCTCGCCGAGCGTGGCGATCCGCGCGTACCCGGCGAACGCGAAGAACAGCAGCCCGGCGGCGGTGAGCACACCCCGGGCGGAGCCACCGGGGTCGCCGAGTCGATCCAGGTGCACCGGACCGCCCAGCACGCCGACGACCGCGACCAGGGTCAGCACCACGAGCACCAGGCCGACGAGGGCCTTCGTGGCGGTGGCCGTCTTGCCGATGCCCCGCAGGTTCACCCCCGTCACCGCGAGCACCGCGCCGACCGCGACCAACCGCGCCTGCCCCGGCCACAGGTACACCCCGATGGTCAACGCCATCGCCGCGCAGCTCGCCGTCTTGCCGACCACGAACCCCCAGCCCGCCACGAAGCCGGCCAGCGGGCTGAGGCGTTCCCGGCCGTAGACGTAGGTGCCGCCGGACTCGGGGTAACGGGTCGCCAGCCGGGCCGAGCTGGTCGCGTTGCAGAAGGCGACGAGGCCGGCGAGCACCAGGGCGGGCAGCAGGCCGGCGCCGCCGGCCGCCGCTGCGGCCGGGCCGAACACCACGAAGACGCCCGCGCCGAGCATCGAGCCCAACCCGATGACCACCGCATCGGGTACGCCGAGCCGCCGCGCCAGTTGATCCACGAACCGACCCTAGGGGTACGAGGTGAACGGCCGGTCCCAGCCGCGTAACCGCCCGGGGAGCGGCAGATCGTCCCAGGGCACCCGGTGCAGCAGCCGGTCCAGGAGTAGCCCGAGCAGCAGCCCGGCCACCGAGTCGGTCAGCCAGTGCCAGCCCAGGTAGGTGGTCGTGGTGAGGACCACCAACGGTGGCACCACCCGGATCACGGTGACCAGCCGGGGCGGCAGTTGCCGGCCGAAGCTGCGCGCGAGGGGGGCGAGCAGCAGGGCGATGACGCCGTACCAGACGATCGCGTTGGCGACGTGCCCGGACGGGTAGGACTGGGCGAACCGCACCGGCAGGTCGTCGTGGAACAGCGGCAGGGTCTGCTCGGGCGGCAGGAACGGCTCCTTGATGCTGGCGCTCGGTGCCGCCCGGGCGGTCCAGACCTTGAGCGGGCCGATCGTCAGGTAGGTCAGCACGAAGCCCACCACCGGCGGCAGGATCGGCCGCACCGACCGGAGTCGGACGGCCAGCAGCACGCCCAATCCGGCGGCGATGAGAGTCAGTGGGGTGCCCTGGCCGAGCAGGTTGAACACCCGGGCCACCCAGTACGCGACCGTCGGCCGGTGCGCCTCGGCCCAGTCGGCGACGGCCCGGTCCAGCCCGAAGAGCTGGTGGGCGACGAGGGCGACGGTCAGCCCGACCAGCCCGATCAGCAGCAGGGCGTCGAACCACCAACCGGCCGGGCGGACGGGCCGTAGCCGCAGGTCACGTCGTACCGCCGTGGGTTTGAGCACGCGACCACGCTACCGGGCCGACGCGAGGCCGGGGTGTTCGGCGCTGTGGGCCGAGCCACGATGTGAGGCGGATGCGGGGGGCGACCCGTCATGCTTGTGCCCGTGCGGATCACGTCTGCCCTCGTCGACCCGGCGTTGCTCGACCTGCCCTGGTCGACACCGCTGGAGGAGTGGCCTGCCCAGCACCTGGTGGCCCTGCCCCAGGGCATCTCCCGACACATCGTCCGCTTCGTCCGCCTGGGTGACTACGTCTACGCCTTCAAGGAGACCCGCGAGCGGATCGCCGAGCGGGAGTACGACCTGCTCCGGGCGCTGGAGCGCATCGACTTCCCGTCGGTCGAGGCGGTGGCGGTGGTCGCCGACCGGCAGACCGAGGACGGCGAGCCCCTCGAATCGGTGCTGATCACCCGGCACCTGCAGTTCTCGCTGCCGTACCGGGCGCTCTTCTCGCACACCCTGCGCCCGGAGACGATGAGCCGGCTGCTCGACGCGCTCGCCGCCCTGATCGTGCGGATGCACCTGACCGGCTTCTTCTGGGGCGACTGCTCGCTGTCCAACACGCTGTTCCGCCGCGACGCGGGCGCCTTCGCCGCCTACCTGGTCGACGCGGAGACGGGTGCCCTGCACACCTCGCTCTCCAACGGGCAGCGCGGCGAGGACCTGGAGATCGCCCGGGTGAACATCTTCGGTGAGGCGTTGGACCTCCAGGCCGCCGGCCTGCTGCATGAGTCCATCGACCCGGAGGTGGTCTGCGAGGAGGTCGTGCAGCGCTACGAGCGGCTCTGGCACGAGATCACCTACGAGCAAGCGGTCGAGCGGGAGGCCCGGCACGACATCGAGGGTCGCATTCGCCGGCTCAACGAGCTGGGTTTCGACGTGGCCGAGGTCGCCATGTCGACCATCGACGACGGGCGCTACCTGGTGCGACCGAAGGTGGTCGACGCCGGCTACCACACCCGGCGACTGCTGCGGCTGACCGGCCTCGACGCCGAGGAGAACCAGGCCCGCAAGCTGCTCAACGACCTGGACGCGTACCGGGCGGAGAGCGACCTGACCGACGAGCAGCAGGCGGCGCACCGCTGGCTCACCGAGGTCTTCGAGCCGGTGGTTCGGGCCGTGCCCGCGCACCTGCGCCGCAAGCTGGAGCCGCAGGAGCTGTTCGCCCAGATCATCGAGCACAAGTGGCTGCTCTCCGAGCGGGCCGGCCGGGACGTCGGGATGGCGCCCGCCGTGCAGTCGTACCTGGCCGACGTGCTGGTGCACCGCCCCGACGAACAGGCCGTGCTCGGCGTCGACGTCCCCGCCCTGGACTGACCCGGCCTCCGCTTCGCCGAGGCCGCTGTGCTTGCCGCCGTTCGTCGCGGCCCGTCGTCGTCCGGTGCTGTTGCTGTCGTCGCGACCGGATCCTTGGGTCCGACACGTCCGGACGGCCAGCTCTCCGCCGGGGTTGGAACGCGTCCTGTCGAGCTGCCCCAGACATGGGGCAGTCACCCTCCGAGGTTGCCTAGCCCCACCTACGGGGCAGCTCGACAGGACGCGCAGTAGCAGGGCGCGGTCGTCCAGAGCGCGCAGCAGTGCGAGCGGCGTTGCTGGTCAGGAGCGCGCAGCGAGTGCGACGGGACCGTCAGCCTGGGCGCTTCACTCCACCCAGGAGCCGCCGCGCAGCACCCGCACCACGTTGAGGTCGTCGTCGAGCACGACGAGGTCGGCGCGGAGGCCGACCTGGAGGGCGCCGACCCGGTCGCCCAGGCCGATGGCGCGGGCCGGGGTGGTGGCCACCATCCGAGCGGCGTCGGCCATCGGGATCCCGGCGTGCACCGCGTGCCGCAGCGCCGCGTCCATGGTCAGCGTGCTGCCGGCGATCGCGCCGTCGCGGGCGAGCCGGGCCACCCCGTCGGCCACCGTGACGGCCTGACCGCCCAACTCGTACTCACCGTCGGCCATCCCGGCCGCGGCCATCGCGTCGGTGATCAGCGCGGCGCGGTCCGGGCCGGCGGTCGCGGTGGTAAAGGTCAGCATGCCGTCGTGCAGGTGCACCCCGTCGGCGACCAGTTCGCAGATCACGGTCGGCGCGTCGAGCAGCGCCACCACCGGGCCCGGCTCGCGATGGTGCACGGGCCGCATGCCGTTGAACAGGTGCGTACCCACGCTCGCGCCGGCCGCGATGGCGGCGCGGGTCTGCTCGTAGGTGGCGTCGGTGTGGCCCACGGCCGCGACCACGCGGTGGGTGGTGAGCAGCTTGATCGCCTCCAGCGCGCCATCGCGTTCCGGGGCGAGGGTGACCATGCGGATCGCGCCCCGACCCAACTCGATCAGCTCGGTCAGCTCGTCCGTGGACGGGTCGCGCAGATACTCCGGGTTCTGCGCGCCGCAACGGGCCGCGGAGAGGTAGGGGCCCTCGAAGTGGACGCCTGCCAGCACGCCCTCGTCGACCAGCGGCGCGAACGCCTCGGTGGCCGAGCGCATCACCGGAAACGGCGCGCTGACCAGGCTGGCCAGCAGCGTGGTGGTGCCGTGCGCCAGGTGGAAGCCGGCCGCAGCGCGCGCCTGGTCGGCGTCCCCGGTGGTGAAGGTGTGCCCGCCACCGCCGTGGGTGTGCATGTCGACGAAGCCCGGCAGGATCCAGTGCCCGTCGCGGACCGACGGATACTCGGCCACGGCCGTGATCCGGTCGCCGTCCCACTCGACGCAGCCCTGCCGGATGACACCGGTCGGGGTCACCACTCGGCCGTTCACCCGTACGGTCATCGCTCCTCCTGATGGTCAAGGACGCGGGCGGCGTCCGTGTCCCGGACGCCCGCGGCGTCCAGCGCGAGCAGGGCGGCGCCGAGGCAGCCCGCCTCGTCGCCGAGGGCCGCCGCGACCAGCCGCGGCTCCCGGTGGAAGGTCATCCGCTCGTGCAGCGCCACCCGCAGCGGGCCGAGCAGTCCGTCGCCTGCCTGGGCCAGGCCGCCGCCGAGCACGATCGTCGACACGTCGAACAGCGCCTGCCCGGTGGCGAGGCCGTCGGCGAGGGCCTCGACCGCTTCCTGCCAGACCCGGGCGGCGAGGGGCTCACCGGCGGCCGCCCGTTCGGCCACCATGGCGGCCGTCACGGCGGCACCGGGTGTCTGCTCCGCGCCGTCGCCGGCCAGCTCGGCGTAGCGGCGGCCGATCGCGGCCGCCGAGGCGACCGCCTCCAGGCAACCGGGTCGCCCGCAGCCGCAGCGCGGGCCGTCGGGACGGACCATGATGTGGCCGATCTCCCCGGCGGCGCCGTGCGCGCCGACGGCGGCCGCGCCGTCGACGACGTGCGCGGCGGCGATGCCGGTGCCGATCGCCACGAAGAGCACGTGGTCGGCGTCGCGCCCGGCGCCGAGCCGGGCCTCGGCGAGACCACCGACGCGCACGTCATGGCCGAGCGCGGTGGGCAGCCCGAGCCGCGTCACCGCCAGGTCCCGCAGCGGTACGTCCCGGAAGCCCACGTTCGCCGACCAGACCGCGACCCCGCGTGCCTCGTCCACCACGCCGGGGACGGCGATGCCGATCGCGACCGGGGTGAGACCGTCGGCTCGGGCCTTGCCGATCAGCCCGTCGGCCACGTCGAGGATGGTGTCGACCACGGCGGCCGGGCCGCGCGCGGCGTCGGTGGGGTGTCGCTCGGTGCGTACGGCGACGCCGTCCGGTCGGACCAGGGCGCACTTCATGCCGGTGCCGCCGACGTCCAGCGCCACGACCACCCGGCCGTCGCTCACGGCACCACTCACGGTGCAGGCTCGGTTCGCGACTGCGGGGCTCGCAACCCCGGCTCACTCCTCGCGCTCACGCCAGCACCACGGACCGGCTGAGGTGCCGGGGCGCGTCCGGGTCGAGGCCCCGGCTGGTCGCCAGCGCGACCGCGAAACGCTGGGCCAGGATCAGGTCGGCCATCGGGTCCACCGGGGTACGACCGGCGGACCAACTGCCGAGCACCGTCCGCCAGCCGTGCGTACGGCTGTGCACGAAGGCCGCGCCGGTGGCGGCCACGTCCTCGGGCAGCCCGTCGGGCAGCTCGCCGAACGCCCAGACGAGCCGGCCCGGTGCGGCGATCGAGATGGGGCCGTGCCGGTAGTCCATCGCCGGGTACGCCTCGGCCCAGAAGGTGGCCGCCTCGCGGCACTTCAGCGCGGCCTCCTGGGCGAGGCCGACCGTCCATCCCCGACCGAGGAAGGTGGCCTGCCCGATGGTGGCCGGGTCGATCGGCAGCGGGGAGCGCACCGCCACCTCGGCGTCGGCGGCGAGCGCGGTCACCGGGTCGCCGAGGTGCGCCCGGAGCAGGGCCAGCGCGGTCGTCGCGAAACGGGTCTGCACCACCGACCGCTCGTCGGCGAACGGCATGGTCACCGCGGCGGTGGCCAGGTCGACCGCCGGCGCGGCCGGGTCGCCGACGATGACTGTGGTGGGCGTACGTCCGCGCAGCGCGGCGAGCAGCTCCAGCACCTCGGTGGTGGTGCCCGAGCGGGTGATCGCGATCAACCGGTCGTAGTGGCGGCCGACCGGGAACTCGGACGCCTGAAACGCGTCGGTCTCGCCCTGGCCGGCCTGCTCGCGGCGGGCCGCGTACGCCATGGCCATGAACCACGACGTGCCGCAACCGACGACGGCGACGCGCTCGCCGGGGCGGGGAAGGTCGCCGCGTACAGCGCCGGACAGCTCGGCGGCCTCCCGCCAGCAGTCGGGCTGGCTCGCGATCTCCGCGTCCACGTACGCCATGGGAAACTCCTCGCCGGGCCGACCTGTCTGCGCAATACGGCTCGTTACACCCGTATTTCGCGCGTTATTCTGCGCGAAGCGGGGTGGCCGTGGCAACCGACCGGCCGATCGCGCAGAACGGCTTTTTGCGCCAGGGTAGTTTCGCGCACTATTGTGCACGCAATCAATCACCGAGCGTGCAGTTACTGGGAGGGCCCCCGAGGTGGACCGGTACGCCAGATGGAACGCCCTGCTGGAGATGCTGACCGACAACGGCCGGGTCAGCGTCGAGGCGGCCGCCGAGCGGCTGGACGTCTCCCAGGCCACCATCCGGCGCGACTTCGATCAGCTCGCCCAGCAGCAGATGATCACCAGGACCCGGGGCGGCGCGGTCGCCAACGGTGTCTCGTACGACCTGCCGCTGCGCTACAAGACGGCCAAGCACTCGGCCGAGAAGCAGCGGATCGGCGCCGCCGCCGCGGCGCTCGTCACGCCCGGCACCGTGGTCGGCCTGAACGGTGGCACCACCAGCACGGAGGTGGCCCGGGCTCTCGCCGTACGACCGGACCTGAACACCAGCGCCGAGGGTGCCCAGCTCACGGTGGTGACCAACGCGCTGAACATCGCCAACGAGCTGCTCGTGCGGTCCCGGATGAAGGTGGTGGTGGCCGGCGGGGTGGTGCGCCCGAAGTCGTTCGAGCTGGTCGGCCCGCTGGGCGGTGCGCTACTGCGTGAGGTCACCCTGGATGTCGCGTTGCTCGGCGTGGACGCGATCGATCCGCAGCTCGGCGCCGCCGCCCACCACGAGGGTGAGGCGGCCATGAACAACCTGATGGTGGCCCGCGCCAAGCGGGTCGTGATCATCGCGGACTCGTCCAAGTTGGGCGGTCACGCCTTCGCCCGCATCTGCCCGGTCGAGCGGGTCGAGACGCTGGTGACCGACTCCGGGGCGGCCCCGGAGGTGGTGGACGCCTTCCGGGCGGCCGGCGTGCAGGTCGTCTGCGCCTGAGCGGTGACTTTCCGTCGATGAATCGCACCGATCGGCGCGTCGATGCATACCGGGTATTGCGCGGCTCTGCATACCGCGTATGGTGTCGGCTGTCACGCCCACTATCGGGGGAGGTGCAGCTTGCCAGCTGTCCTGGAGATCGAAGGTCTACGTAAGACGTACAAGAGTCGTCGACGCGGCACCCGCAACGCGCTCGACGGCTTCGACATGCGGGTCGACGCGGGGCAGGTGCATGGCTTCCTGGGCCCCAACGGGTCCGGCAAGACGACCACGCTGCGTACGCTGCTCGGCCTGATCCGGCCCGACGGTGGCCGGATGACGCTGCTCGGGCACGAGGTTCCCGCCGCGCTGCCCACCGTCGCCGGCAACGTCGGCGCGATCGTGGAAAGCCCGCAGTTCTTCCCGCACTTCTCGGCACGGGACACGCTGTCCCTGCTGGCCGGGGCCGGCGAGGTGCCCGCCACGCGGGTCGACGAGGTGCTGGAGCTGGTCGGGCTGCGCGACCGCGCCGGCGAGCGCGTCAAGACGTACTCGCTGGGCATGAAGCAGCGGCTCGCCGTCGCGTCCGCCCTGCTGAAGAACCCGACGCTGCTCATCCTCGACGAGCCGGCCAACGGCCTCGACCCGGGCGGCATCCGGGAGATGCGCACGCTGATGCGGACGCTCGCCGAATCCGGGATGACCGTGCTGCTGTCCAGCCACATCCTCGGCGAGATCCAGCTGATCTGCGACTCGGTCACCATCATCTCGCTCGGTCGACGGGTCGCCTTCGGCCCGGTCGACGAGGTGCTCGCCCAGCACTCGTCCGGTGCGGTCCGGGTCCGCCTGGAGGCGGTCAGCGACCTGCCGACGGCCACCGAGGCCCTCACCCGGGCCGGGGTCCGGGTCACCGGGCACCCGGACCACCTGATGTTGACCGGCGTCGACAAGCCGGCCACGGTGACCCGGCTGCTCGCCGAGCACAACCTGTACGTCAGCGAGCTGGCCCCGATCGCGGTCGACCTGGAGAGCGTCTTCCTCGAACTGACCGCCACCGCGCCGGTTCCCGGCCAGCACCGCCAGGTCGACGAGTCCATGAAGGTTGGTGGGACGGGTCAGCCCGGCGCCACCGCGGGAGGGTGGGGCGCGTGAGCCTCTTTCGGACGGAGCTGCGCCGGCTGGCCAAGCGGCGCTTCACCCGCTACATGACGCTGCTCGGCCTGCTGGTGCTGGCCACGGTCGTGGTCGGTGTCTTCTTCACCAACCAGAAGATCGACGCCGGCCAGCTCGCCAAGGCCGAGCGTCAGGCCGACCAGCAGTACCAGGAGCAGGTCCGCTGGAGCGAGCAGGAGCGGGTCAACTGCGAGCAGGCCAAGACGGCCGGCACGCCGAACGACGGCCGCTACCCCGACGACTGCTCGGTGATCACGGCGCCGTCACGGGACCAGATCGAGGCGGAGTGGTTCCTGCCCTCGACGTTCAACTTCCGCAAGACGTTCGACGAGACACTGGTCCCGTTCGCGGCGATCCTCGCCCTGGTCGGGTTCGTCATCGGCGCGTCCTTCGTCGGCGCCGAGTGGAGCACCGGCGGCATGATGAACCTGCTGCTCTGGCGGCCGAAGCGGCTCACCGTACTGCTCACCAAGCTGGCCGCGCTGCTCACCGGCATCCTGGCGGTGACGCTGCCCGCCGCGGTGCTGTGGTTCGCCGGGTTCTGGGTGGTCGCCACCTTCCGGGGCACCACCGAGAAGATGACCTCGGGCGCCTGGCAGTCGTTCGCCCTGACCGGGGTGCGCGGCGTGGCGCTGGTGCTGGTGCTCACCACCGTCGGCTTCGCGCTGGCCTCGCTGGGCCGGCACACCGCGATGGCCCTCGGTGGTGTCGTGGCGCTCATGGTGGTCGGCCAGTTCGGCCTGGGCATCCTCCTGTCGATGGCCAGCGTGAAGTTCGCCGAGGCGTGGCTGCTGCCCACCTACGCGCTGGCGTGGATGACCAAGAAGGTGACACTGCAGGACTGGGACGCCTGCAACGCCACCTACTCCGGGGAGTGCAAGCCGGACACCCTGGACATCACCTGGCAGCAGTCCTCCGTACTGTTCTCGATCGGGCTGGTGGTGATCCTCGGCGCGGCGCTCTGGACGATGCGTCGACGCGACATCACCTGATCGACGCCTTGGAGTCAACGGCGCGGCGCGGCCGGCCCCACCGTCGGGTTTTCCGACGTGCGGCCGGCCGTGCCGGCTGCTGCGACCTTGGTCGGCCCTGGCTAGGCTGAACGTCATGCCCGCCGACGCCGCGCCGACCGCTCCCGAGCCGTCCACCGACGCTCGTCCGGGCGAGTTGGCCGGCGGTGGCCCGCCGAGCGTCCCGACCCCCCGGCCGGCGCCGCCCGTCGAGAGCACCGACGACGCCACGCCGGCCGGCAACGAAGCGTCAGCCGACGAGACGGCCGCCGCACCGGCCGCGCCCCCGGCGGGCCTGACCACGCGCGAACGGGCAATCCTCGCCTTCGAGCAGCAGTGGTGGCGGCACGCCGGCGCCAAGGAGCAGGCCGTCCGGGACACCTTCGGCGTCTCCTCGACCCGGTACTACCAACTGCTCAACGGGCTGCTGGACAATCCGGCGGCGCTCGCCGCCGACCCCGTGCTGATCGGCCGGCTCCGCCGGCTGCGCTCGTCGCGGGCCCGCAACCGCCGTCGCTGACCCCCGCCGGCCCTACTTCTTCTCGTACGCCTGCAGGCCGTTGCCGATGGCGAAGAACGTCGGCGCCCACTCGCCGATGAAGATGCCCCACCGGTCCGCGCGTGCCACACCGGCCCGCTCCAGGTGCCTGGACAGGAACCAGCTGGTGAACGACAGGCCGATGCTGGCGAAGCCGGCCATGTACATGTGTTCCGCCTTGAGTCCCGATTCGTGCAACCGCTTCAACATGCGATCCCCCTGTCGCGACGGACGACCCGACTCGCGTTTCCACCTGCGGAAGCGCAACTCGAAGGCCAGACGTTGTCACGCTACCGCCGGGTCGCCGCCGACGAACCGGGTTGCCGCGATACCGGATACGGCAGGAATGTAGCCGGGGCGGAGGGGTACGCGGGTTCTCGTCCCGGTCGTCGTCACGGGGGCCACGGGCCAATGGAGGGAGCAGGCTATGAAGGGCGCCATGCCGAGGCGGCCGCGCCGGTGATGCGGGTACGCTCCGCGTCCGCGCCGGCCCCGGGCCGGTCGGTCAACGAGGACCTGGTCTTTCAGTTCGGCCCGCTGGTCGGCGTCCTGGACGGCGCGACCGTGCCGGACGGCTTCGACACCGGCTGCGTCCACGGACCCCAGTGGTACGTCCGACACCTGGCCGCCCGGCTCGGTGTGGCCGAGGCGGCCCGTCCGGCGGCCCGCCTGACGAGCAACCTGGCCGCGGCCATCCTCGCCGTGCGCGCCGATCACGGTGGGCAGTGCGACCTCGATCATCCGGGCACCCCGTCCAGCACCGTCTGCCTGCTGCGTGACTGCGGCGACCAGGTGGACTACCTGGTCCTCTGCGACAGCCCGTTGGTGTTGGACGTCGGAGGGCAGGTCAGCGTGGTGACCGACGACCGGCTGGACACGGCGATGGCCGAGCTGCGGCAGACGGTCGCGACCGTGCCGGCCGGCGCGGCGGACCCGGTCGCGCGGTTCCGGCACGCGGTGGGTGTCCAACGGGAACGGATGAACCGCACCCACGGCTACTGGGTGGCTGCCGCCGACCCGGACGCGGCCTTCCACGCGGTGACCGGGACAGCGTCCCGGCGCGGTCCGGCGGCCCTGCGCCGGGCCGCGCTGCTCAGCGACGGCGCGTCCAGCGCGGTCGAGCAGTTCGGGCTGACCGACTGGGCGGGGCTGCTGGACCTGCTGAGCGTCGAGGGGCCGGCCGCGCTGCTGGGCCGGGTCCGGGACGCCGAGCGCGATCATCCCGACCGGCTGCGCCGGCACAAGCCCACCGACGACGCTTCGGTGGTTTTCTGCGACTTCGGATCGGTCGCGCCATAGGGCAGATGACGACGGAGCGTGAGGAGAAACACCCGAACCGCCCGACCGGCCGGTACCGGTAGCCGGACCGCCAGTGGATGTCCAATGGGGTGGACTTCGGCCGATGAGGCCGGCAGACTGCGGCACGTGGCGGGTGCGGTCCGGCTTGAGCCGGTGGATGAGCAGAACTTGGAGCCATTGCTCTCCGTAGCGGCTGCCGAGGCCGAGCCCGGTGAGGTGATGCCTCCGGTCGAGGCTCCCGCTGGCTGGTCGCTCGCCCGCCGGGAGGCGTTCCGTGAGTTCCACCGGGCGAGTTTCGCCGGTCTGGACGGCCCGACCGGCTCCCAGATGTACGCGATCCTCGTCGGCGGCGAGGTGGTGGGCATGATCCGAATGACGCGTTGTGACGAGCCGGGCACGGTGGAGACCGGAATGTGGCTCGGCCTCTCGGCGCGCGGTCAGGGAATCGGCGCGGCAGCCCTGCGGGAACTGCTCAACCTCGCCGCCCGCGCCGGTATGCGAGCCGTGGTCGCCGAGACGACGTCGGACAATGTCGGCGCGGTCGCAGTTCTCGAAAAATGCGGTGCGAAACTGCGTGAGGACGGCGCAAAGGTGCACGCCGAAATCTGCCTCGATTCGACGCCTCCCGCTCTCTGAAACTGCTCCACCCTTTCGTCTTTGTTGGCGTCCTCCCTGCCCAGAGCCATGTGAACGTCCTGTCTGTGTCGTTCGGCGCCGTCTTTCCGAATAACTCTCCGCAGCGCTGACTACCTGCTGGGCCGTCGTCGCAAACTGCG
The DNA here is from genome assembly GCF_045161355.1 of Micromonospora sp. NBC_00617. NCBI lineage: Bacteria > Bacillati > Actinomycetota > Actinomycetes > Micromonosporales > Micromonosporaceae > Micromonospora > Micromonospora sp. NBC_00617. The sequence continues at coordinate 6,317,682 of NZ_CP107751.1, forward strand.
TACCGCGCTGACTCTCGCCGCGGCGGTGGCCGCCGGCCGGGCGGGCGCCGTGCACGTCGCCCTGTGCGAGGTGGCCGTGGCGGGCCGCCGGCACGCCCCACAGGACCGGCGGCTCTCCGGCGTGCCCGCACCGATGGCGCTCAACGGGGCGTACCTCGTCGACACCGCGGCGCTGCCCCGCTTCACCGACCTGGTCGGCGCGTTGGGCTCCCGTCATCCGGGCCTGCGGCTGGAGCTGACCGGGCCGTGGCCGGCGTACTCCTTCGTGGCGGAACGGCCGGAGCCCGCCGACGCCGGCCGGGGGTCGCGGTGACCACCGCTCTCGCGCCGAGCAGCGCGGACGATTCGTTGGCCTACCGGCCGGTCGCCCTGGTCGACCTCCTCGACCGGGTGCTCGCCACCGGCGTGGTGATCAGCGGCGACATCACGTTGTCCATCGCCGACGTCGACCTGGTCCGGATCTCGCTGCGGGCGCTGGTCGCGTCGGTCGGCGCGCTGGCACCACCGGAGGACGTCGGATGACCGGCCGGGACGACGCGGGCGAGTTGATCGCCGCGCTCGACGCGCAGTCGTGGCAGCCACCCCGGGTCACGCCGCTGGACCGCCGGATCGCGGTGGATCGTGACTCGGTCGAGCGGGGACTGGCCAGCCTGGTGCTCACCGTCGTCGAGCTGCTGCGCCAGCTCATGGAGCGGCAGGCGCTGCGCCGGGTCGACCTCGGTGACCTCACCGAGGAGCAGGTCGAGCGCATCGGAGTCACCCTGATGGCGCTGGAGGAGCAGATGGCGGGGCTGCGCGAGCACTTCGGCCTGGCCCCGGAGGACCTGAACCTGGACCTCGGCCCGCTCGGTCCGCTCCTCCCCACGGACTGATCCGTGCCGGACGGTCGGCGGTGACCCGGCAGGGCCACCGCCGACCGTTCGATCAGGCCGGGAGCCGGACGACGTCGTAGTCGACGTCCGGGCCGGGCTCGACGTCGAACCGGCCGTTCACCACGTACAGCGCCGAGCCGAGCAGGTCGCCGGTGGCCGGCGACCGCAGGGCCGGACTGGTGATCTCCCTGCGCACCACCCCGGCGGTGTAGCCGGCGTTCAGCCCGACGACCGCGATGACGTTGGTCAGGTTGCGGATCACGTAGAGGGTGTGACCGCACAGCACCAGCCCGTCGGCCCGGTCCACCGAGTAGCCGCCGAGGTCGAAGACACGGCTCGCGCCGGTGCGCGGGTCGACGCGTACCAGCCGGCCGGTCAGCATCTGCGCGACCAGCAGGTCACCGTCGGGCAGCGCCACGATCCCGTTGTTGAACGCGTCGGGCGTCGCGGCCGGGCCGCGCAGCGGCAGGACCCGCGCGGCGCCGGCGGCGGGCAGCCGACCACCCGGCAGCAGCGGTACGACGTACAGCACCGGACGGGCCGAGTCGGTGAAGTAGACGGCGCGTCCGGTGATCACGAGGTCGTTGACGATGCTGCCCGGCTCGTCGGTGAACTGGTAGTGGGCCAGTTGGGCGCCGGTCTCGCCGTCGTGGACGCTGGCTCCACCGGAGGAGAAGTCGGCGGTCCACAGCCGGCCCTGCGGGTCGAGCTTGAGACCGGCCTTCTCCCGGCCCGGCGCACCCGGGATGAGGACCGAGCCACGTCCGGTGCGGAGGTCGCCCCGCCAGACCGCGCCGTTCCCGACGGATCCGACGTAGACGGTCGTGCCCCGACCGATCGTCAGACCCTCCGGGCTGAACCCGTCCGGCAGGGCGATCCGGGACGGGAACGACGGCGTCGGGTGCGCGGTCGCGGCCGAGCCGACCGTGGTGAGGGTGGCCGCGGCCACCAGAGGGACGACGAGAAGAGTGAGCAACCTGCGCAAGAGGAACACCGCCTGTCATCGAGTGGATCTCTCCACTGAGGAATGTGCCGCTCTGGTAACGCGCCGGGTACGACAAAAGGTTGGGCGCGGCGCTCATTTCCTGCCGGCGGCGTACGCGGCGAGCCAGGCGACCTGGGCCGGGTCGAGCGACGGCCGGACCCGTTCCCGGGCGACCGCCACGTGCGCGGCGGTGACCGTGGCGGCGGCCAGGGATTCCCGCATCGCCGCGAGCGCCGCCTCCCGGACCACCGCCGCGCAGTCCGCCGCCGAGAAGCCGGTCAGCTCCGCGCCGAGGGCGGCCAGGTCGACGTCGGGCGCCAGCGGCACGTGCCGGGCTGCGGCGCGCAGGATCTCCGCGCGGGCCGGCCCGTCCGGGGGCGGCACGTAGACCAGTCGCCCCAACCGGCCGGGTCGCAGCAGCGCCGGGTCGACCAGGTCCGGCCGGTTCGTGGCGCCGACCACCACCACGTTGCGCAGCGTCTCCACGCCGTCCAGCTCGGTGAGCAGCGCGGCGACCACCCGATCCGTGGTGCCCCCGTCGGTGGCCTGCCCGCGTACCGGCGCCAACGCGTCCACCTCGTCCAGGAAGATCAGCGTCGGGGCGGCCTCCCGGGCGCGGCGGAACAGCTCGCGCACCGCGCGTTCGCTCTCGCCCACCCACTTGGAGAGCAGTTCCGCGCCCTTCACCGAGAGCACGTTCGCCCGCCCCGACCCGGCGAGCGCGGTCACCAGGTAGGTCTTGCCGCAGCCGGGTGGGCCGTAGAGCAGCACGCCGCGCGGTGGCTGCACGCCGAGGCGGGCGAACGTGTCCGGATAGGTCAGCGGCCACAGCACCGACTCGGTAAGCGTCTGCTTGACGTCATCCAGGCCGCCGACGTCGTCCAGGGTCACCGACGCCAGCTCCAGGGTGGACGCCGCCATCGTCGTCGGCCGGACCACCTCCAGGGCGGCGGTGAAGTCGGCCATCGCCACCGTCGGCGTCCGCGCGGACTTCTGCCGCAGCGCGGCGCGTACCCCGGCCTCCCGGACCAGCGCGGCCAGATCCGCCGCGACGAACCCGGGGGTACGACCGGCCACCTCGTCCAGCCGGACGTCGTCGGCGAGCGGCACCTGCCGGGTCAGCACGGTGAGCTGCTCACGGCGCAGGGCCGGGTCGGGCAGCGGTACGCTGATCCGCAGCGACAACAGGTCCGGTGCGCGCAGCGCCGGGTCGACCGCCTCGGGCCGTCCGGTGGTGCAGACCACGGCGACACCGGCGTGGACGGTCTCCGCGAGCACCTGCCGGAACACCGTGGCCAGCGGGCCGGGCTCCTCCGCCGGTGCCAACGCCTCCACATCGGTGACCAGCAGCACTGCCGGTCCGCCGGCACGAACCGTCGTCGCCGCGGCGCGCAGCCGGTCGGCGGCCGCCTGGTTGGTCAGCGCGGCCACCTCGGGCGCCCACAGCGGGTGGACGCGGGCGCCCACCCGGGCCGCGACGGCCCGGACCAGCGCCGACTTCCCAGAGCCGGCCGGCCCGGAGAGCAGCACACCCAGCGAGATGGTGGTGCCCAGCCGGCCCAGCACCTCCCGGTGGTGGAAGCCGAGATCGAACAGCTCGGTCAGCTCCTCGGCCTGGGCCCGCAGGCCGGGCAGCTCGTCCACGTCCGGCGCGTCGCCGGCCACGTCCACCGTCGGGGCCGCGCCGGACGCAGGGGCCGCAACGGGCTCGCCGTGGGTGGCCGGGCCATGCTCCCAGGCGACCACCGTGTCCATGGTGACCAGCGACCCGGCGGACTCCTCGACGGCGACCACGGTGAGCAGGGTGCTGGTCCAGGCGAAGCCGACGGTGGTGGCGAGGCTGCGCCGGGCCGCTTCGACGAGGCCACGCGTCGAAGCGTCCGGCAGCACGTCCTGCGGCAGCAGCGACACGTCGTCGCCCGTCGTGACCACCTTGCCGAGCAGGGCGAGCCGGAGCATCTCCGGGCTGACCGCCGCCAGCACCCCCACCGGCCCGGTCAACGTGACCCGGCCCGCGGGGGTCAGCGGCAGCGGCGACACCCGCACCGAAGCGCCGTCCCGCAGGCCCAGGTTGCCCAGCGTGAGGTCGTCGGCGTACAGCAGGGCGCTGCTCGCGCCCGCCCCGGCCGCAGCGACGATCCCGGCGGTCTCCCGGCGGCCCGTCAGTCGCACCGGGTCGCCGGGGCGCAGCCCCAGCGCGGTCAGCGCCTCCGGGTGCAGTCGCACGATGCCCCGTCGGGCGTCCAGCGCCGCGGGCCGCAGGCTCGCCGTCAGGGTCAGGTCGGGTTGGGCCACCGCCCGACCGTAGCCGCCGTCAGCACGTCGGGGCGGTCAGCGCCGCGGATCCAGCTCATCCAGCAGCGACGGATCCCGCCGGATCAGCTCCGCCAGACGGGCCGCCGGGTCCGGGGTCAACCCGTCCGGGCCGGGTGCCCACGCCGGCACCGTGCGACCGGACAGCGGCCAGGACGGCGGGGGTTGCACCGGGGCCGCGGGCGGCTCCGGGCCGACGGTGACGTCCGGGCCGTTCCAGGAGACCCGCAGCGGGTACGTCCGACCGTCGTGCTCGACGCGGACGGTCACCGCCAGGCCCGGGTGGGCGCCGACGACCTGGCGGACGGCCTCGGCCACCTCCTCGACCGGACCCCACCCGACGACGTCGCCGGGGCTCTCCCGTTCCGCGTGCCGGCCATCGTGCCGGGCCGGCCCGGCGTTGCGTCCACCCGTGGCGGCGCCCTGCCCAGCGGTCGGGCCCGGCGGTGGTGCGGTCTCGTCCCGATCGGTGACCCGCCGGCGCAGCGCCTCCTCGCGCCGGGCCAGCCGGGCCAGCGTCTCGTCCAGGTCGCCCCTCACAGCTCACCCCTTCCCGCCACGGCCGGAGCCGGTCGGCTCAGGCCTTTCTGTCCCGGGTGGCCCGGTCCAACGCCCGGTCCAGGACGACCAGCAGAGCGTCCCGCACCGAGAGCCGGTCCCGGGCGTCGAACTGCACCAGGGGAATATGATCGCCGATGGCGAGCGCCCACCGGATCTCGCCCAGCTCCAGGGCCAGTCGCCCGTCGAACGCGTTGACCCCGACCACGAACGGCAACCCGGCCCGCTCGAAGAAGTCGATCGCCGGGAAACAGTCGTCCAGCCGGGAGCTGTCGACCACCACCAGCGCGCCGAGCGCACCCCGGGCCAGGTCGTCCCACATGAAACCGAACCGCGCCTGCCCGGGAGTGCCGAACAGGTAGAGCTTCAGGCTGCGGTCGATGGTCACGCAACCAAAATCCATCGCCACCGTCGTGGTGGTCTTGGTCGACCGTACGCCCGGGTCGTCCACGCCGATACCGGCGGTGGTCATCTCGGCCTCGGTGGTCAGCGGCGCGATCTCGGAGATCGCCCCGACCGTGGTGGTCTTGCCCACGCCGAACCCGCCGGCGACGAGAATCTTGACCGGTACGGGTGGTGCCGCGGGTGGTCGGTTGGTCGGCCCGGCGCCGGCCGGTGGCCGGTACGGCGGTGGCGGCCCGGTCGGCGGCGGCGCGGCACGCCCGAGCGCTCCTGGAGTCCCCGGGGCCGTGCTGTAGCGGGTGGTGGCGCTGTTGCCGGCGAGCCCTCCGATCGGGACGCCCGGCCATTCAGGAGATTGCACGAAGTCCATCAATCACTCGCAGGATGAGGTCGGGGTCGAAGGCGTCGTTGGCGTCGGTGACGTGCACGTCCAGGTGCCCGGCGGCCCGCAGGTCACCGACCAGGACCCGGGTCACGCCGAACTGCAGCCGGGTCCGGGCGGAGAGTTCGGCCACCGAGATCGGCTCGGCGCAGAGCGCGATGATCGCCTGGAGCTCCGGTGCCAGCAGGCCGACCGGTGGGTCGGTCCACCGGCCGCCGTCCGGCCGCAGGGTCACCTGCGTCTCCAGCCCGATCGCCGGATCCGCGCCGGTCACCCGCCCGGAGGTGAGCACGAACGGCCGCGGACCTGTCGGGCCGCCACCGCTTCCCTGCGACTCCGGCGCCGCCGGAGCGCCACCCCCACCCGGGTGCGGCGTGCGCAGGTAGGGGCGGATCCGGGTCCCGGGCTCCGGGTCCGGATCCTCGCCGGCAACGTCGGGGGTCACTGTTGGGCGGCGTTCTTCAGCTCGACGATCAGTCGCGGGGTCAGCGCACCACCGGCCCGACCGGCGAAGAGCGTCATCTCGTACGCGACGGTGCCCAGGTTCGCCGACCGGTCGGCGACGACGCCGAGTACGGAACCACTGCTGATCGCGCTGATCAGCAGGTAGCCGTCGGCCATGTCGACGATCACCCGGTTCAGGCCGCCGAGCGCGTACCAGCTGGCCGCGCCGCCGGCGAGGCTGGTCATGCCGGAGACCACGGCGGCCAGCCGCTCCGCGTTGGAGCGGTCCTTGATCGCCGACATGGCCATCAGCAGCCCGTCCGAGGAGACCGCGATCGCCTCCAGCACCCCGGCCGTGCTGGAGGTGAAGGAGTCCAGCAGCCAGTTGAACGTGCGCGCCTCGGGACTGAGGTCCCCGACGGCGCCGGGCTGGCTCTGGTGTTCGACGTTGTCGTGCAGGAAGGGGCTGGTCACCGTGATGATCCTTCTTCGTTCCGACGGTCTGGGCTGACTTCGCGCAGAGCACGGGCGACGCCCGCCTCGAACTCGGTGATGCGGTCGCGTACCTCGGCCGGGTCCCCGAGGTGCTGGCTGGGCGGCTGGCAGGGTGGGGAGACCGTGAGGTTAGCGCCGGGCACGCGGCGGCTCAGTCGGGGACGGCCCCGGGCGGGTCCGGCGGTGTCCGCCACCGTGGGGCCGAGGCCGCCCGGGGTGGCGGGCAGGTCGACGGTTTCGCCCGGATCCTCCAGTGTGGGGCCGGCGCTGGTGGCCGACTCGGTGGCCGTCCGCATCGACCACTGCCCGACGGGGCGGCCGGCGGCCGGCGGGACGCTCAGCTCGGCCCGGCGTACGCCGGACTGGAACGCCTCGACCAGTGCGCGAGCCGCGTCCGGGTCGGCGCCGGTGGCGTCGACGGGCCGGGCCGGCGCGGCGGTGGCCGGGAGGCTGGCACCGGGCACCCGCTGCCGGACCCGGAGGCCGGCGGTCGCACCCGCCGCCGTCGCCGGGCTGTTCGTGGCGGCGGCTGGACCCTGTGCCGTAGCGGCGGGAACGCCGGTGTCGAGGGGTTCCCGAGCGCCGAACGCGTCCCAGGACTGGCCCGACTCCAGGCTGCGAGTGGCCCGGCTGAGCAGGTCCGTGTCGAATCCGGCCGGCGCCGCGACGGCGGCGCGGGAGCGGGTTTCGCGGGCGGAGTCGAGAGCCGGCCGTCGGCCCCGGTCCGGTACGGCCGCCCGGGCGACCGTCGCCCCGGCCCGGTCGGCGCGGCGCAGCACCAGCGACGTCTGCGGGATCTCCACCTGCGCGGTCACCCCGCCGCCCGCGGTGGCGGCGAGGCTCACCTCCCAGCCGTGGCGGCGGGCCAGCCGGCCCACCACGAAGAGGCCGAGCACCTCGGTCGGCGCCAGGTCGAGACGTTCGCGCCGGGTGAGCCGGGCGTTCTCCTCGGCCAGTCGCTGCTCGCTCATGCCGATGCCATTGTCCACCACCGTGATCCGGGCGCCCCGCCCGGACGTCTCGCCGGCCACCAGCACCCGGGTGTGCGGCGGGGAGAAGACTGTCGCGTTCTCCATCAGCTCGGCCAGCGCCAGGACGAGGTCACCGACGACCGCCGGAGCGGCGGCGATGCCCGGCGGCACCTGCACCTCGACGCGGGTGTAGTCCTCGATCTCGCCGAGCGCCAGCCGGACCACGTCGGCCAGCGGCACCGGCGCGGTGTGCGCGTCGGCGCCCGCCGAGCCGGAGAGCACCACCAGGCTGCCGGCGTTGCGTCGCAGCCGGCTGGAGATGTGGTCGAGCCGGTACAGGTGCTCCAGGCGGCCCGCGTCGGCCTCCTGCTGCTCCAGCCGGTCGATCAGCGCGAGCTGGCGGCTCACCAGATTCTGCGTACGCCGACCGACGTGGCCGAACATCTGCGCCACGTTGCGCCGGCCGGCGACCTGCCGCTCGACCAGCTGGGCAGCGGTGTTCTGCACCCGGTCGAAGGCCCTGGCCAGGTCACCGATCTCGTCGTTGGACCGGATGACCACCGGCTCCAACCGGACGGACTGGACGTGCTCCGTCTCGTCGTCGGTGACCCGGACCAGCTCCGCCTCGGCGACCCGGGCGACCCGGTCGGCGGAGCGGGTGAGCTGGCTCAGCGGTCGGGCCACCGTGCGCGCGACCGCCGCGCTGAGCAGCACCACCAGCGCCAGGATCAGCGCCGCTGCGGCACCCACCAGGTACGCGGCGGTCAGCGCCCGCCGCTGGTCGGCCTTCACCTCGGCGAGAACGTCGGCGACGAGCTTCTTCTCGACGAACTGGCCGAGCCGGATCATCGTGCGGACGGCCGGGAAGAGCGCTTCCATCGGCACGTCGCGGACCGCGCCGGCCGGGTCCCGGGCGCTGGTGATGAGGAAGTCGGGGCTGGTACGCGCGGCCACCGCGGCGTCGTTGAGCTGGGCCACCTTGAGCTGCTCGGGCGTGATCAGGCTGCGGAAGCGCGCGTTGTCGACCTCAAGTGCGGCGATGCACGCCACGTAGCCGGCGGTGGTGTCCGGAGTGCCGATCGCCTTGACCAGGATGCTCAGGGTGGCGCAGGTGCCGATGCCCTCGTCGGCCCGGAGCAGCCCGTCCAGGGCGAGCACCTGGCGGCCGGGCAACGTCTCGGTGTCCACGCTGAAGACCAGCCGCAGCGACTCGATCAACTCTCTGTTGACGGGGCCGAACGCGTCCATGACCTGGCCGGGGTTCGCGGATCGAGCCAGCACCGCCCTGCGTAGGTCGACGAGCCTGGACACCCCGTTGAGCGCGTGGTCGACCTGCTCGGTCAGCGCGTCGCCGCCGTCGGCACGCAGGTCGGCCACCCGATCGTCCACGTCGGCGGCCTTGCGGATCACCTCGGAGCGGTCGACCCGGCGCAGGAGGAAGCCGACCGACAGGATGCGTTCCTGTTGCAGGTCCTGGACGAGGCTGCCGACCCGGCTGGCGAGCCGTACCCGCTCGGTGATGTCGGCGGCGCGTTGCGCGGCGGCCACCCGGTCCAGCACCACGGGCACCGCGAGGCCGACCATGCTGAGCAGGGGGATCACCACGAGCAGCGCGAGCTTTCCGCGGATCCGAAGCCTACCGAGAAGCATCGAACGGCCCCCACTGCGCGAGGATCGGCTCGTGGGCCGCGCCGACCGGTTGCAGCGGTCGGGGCTCGGCCGGTTGGCCGGTCGGGGCTGGTGGTTGCCAGGGGTCGCCGGGCGGCGGGGCGGCCGGGGTGCCGGCGTCCGACGTGGCGGCCCGCCGACGTGCGCGTCGACCGGCGGCGATCAGCATCTGAGCGAGCCAGGCCAACAGCAGGAAGGCTGCCACGCCCGCCCCGGCGGCCAGCCAGCGGTCCCGGGCCAGCCCGTCGATCCGCTCGGTGAGCAGGGCGTCCAGCTCGCCGAGGATGACCGGCTGGAGCTGGCGCGCGGCGTTGCGGGAGTTGAGTGCGGCGGCGCTCAGTTGGCCCTGGTCGATGGTGCCGGCGGCGCTCGGGGTCGAGTAGAGGGCCAGCGCCTCCACCGACCGCTGATAGGCGTCCAACGGGGTCAGCACGTTGGCGCCCAGGTCGGTGCTCTCCGAGCTGTCCACGGCGGAGCGCAGGTTGTCGACCACGGCTCCCGCCGGCGACAGGGCGGACACCCGCATGCCGGTCAGCTCCATGAGGCCGCGGGTCCGTTCGGCGGCCGGCCGTCGGGCGGCGAGAGCGCCCAGGTCGGCGAGCCGGCCGGCGGCCACCACCGCCTCGGGCAGCTCCTCGAAGGCGCTGTCCTGCAGGAAGAACGAGTCGGCGTCCGGGTCACGACCCAGTCCCGAGCTTTCCCGGACCTTACGGTGCAGGGCGAGCAGCAGGTCGGTGACCTCGCTGTACGCGAGGTAGGCGGCCTGCGGGTCGGCGGGGCTGCGGTCGCGCAACGCCTCCACCTTGGCCCGTAGCCCGGCCCACCGTTCCTGGCTGCGTAGTTGCCCACCGATGCGGGCGTCCACCGTGGCGGCCTGCTCGACCGCGCGGCTCAGCGGCTCGCCGGGGACGGGGCGTCCGGCGACGGCCGCGGACTGGGCTTCCACCAGCGCCTCGGTGACCGGGGCCAGGGCGCGCAGGTACTGCACGCCGAGTCGTTCGGAGTCGGCGAGGCTCCGATCGTCGCCGGTCTGCCGCCAGGTGGATGCGAACAGCAGCCCCACCGGCGCCAGCAGCGCGACGATGAGCAGCAGCGGCAACGACCGGCCCAGCATGGACGTCCGTCGACGGGCCCGCGGCGCGGGGACTGTCATGGTGTGTCTCCTCCGGCGTCGGGCGGGGGAACAGCGCGGCGTCGGGCTCGCCGACAAGTCCCGTCCACCGGACCGGAAAACTAACCGAACCCGGTGGGGGCCAACCGGTTGCCGGTGAGTCAGGTTTGCGTCAGTTCGAGCGATGTCACCGATCGTCAGGGTTCCGGGCACACTGTGTCCCGTCGATGCGTGTGACATGAAGGGATCGAGGGGGATATCCGCGGAAGATCGGAATTCACAGGATCCGAACTCAACTCACCCGGCCGCGCCGGAGCATGCGCGGTCGCACCGATTTGGATCACCGATCGGAGCAACCGGACGGACGTACGGCGGATCTCAGCCAACGCTCAGCCTGCGGCCCGTACCGTGTGCCGCATGAGACCGCCCTCGCCGGCCGCGTGGTTCCGGCGTGCCCTGCCCACCCGCCGCCGCGCGATCGCCGCCGCGTCGGTCGTCGTGCTGCTGGCGGCCGCCGTGACCTGGGCGGTGTGGCCACAGGGATCGGGCGTACGCACCGAGAGCGCGATGCTCACCGTCCGCTCCGGGCCCTCCGGCGACCAGCCGGTGAACCTGGACACGACCCTCTACCTGCCGGACGACGCCTCGTCCGGCCGGAAGGTGCCGGCGGTGCTGCTGGCGCACGGGTTCGGCGGTACGAAGGAGTCGGTGCGCTCGGACGCGGAGGAGTTCGCCGGGCGCGGCTACGCGGTGCTGACCTGGACGGCGCGGGGCTTCGGCCGCAGCGGCGGCGAGATCCACCTGGACAACCCGGACTACGAGGTGCGCGACGCCCAGCGGCTGCTGGACTGGCTGGCCGCCCGGCCCGAGGTGCGCACCGACGCCCCCGGCGATCCGAAGGTCGGCGTGGTCGGCGGCTCGTACGGCGGTGGGTTGGCGCTGCTGCTGGCCGCCCAGGACCGTCGGGTCGACGCGATCGTCCCCATGATCACCTGGAACGACCTGTCCCGGGCGTTCCTGCCGGAGAGCACCGGTGCGGCACCGACCGAGGGCGTGTTCAAGAAGGGCTGGGCGGGTCTCTTCTTCGGTGGGGGCGGCAACGTGGGCTCCGGCCCGGCCGGGCTCTCCGGTACGACAGCCGCCCAGCCGCAGGGGGCGCCGGCGTCGGCCGGCCCGCCCAGCCCGGGGCCGGGCGAGGGCCCGGGCACCGCTCCCGGTGGCGCCCCGGCCGGCGCCGCCGACCCGTCCTGCGGACGATTCGCCGCCGACGTGTGCGCCGCGTATCTGCGGATCGCCACCGCCGGCCGCGCCGACCCGGCCGCCGTGGACCTGCTGCGCCGCTCCAGCCCGGCGGGCGTGCTGGACCGGATCAAGGCCCCCACCCTGCTGGTGCAGGGTGAGGCGGACACCCTCTTCCCGCTCGGTGAGGCGGACGCGAACGCCAAGGGCATCGCCGCCGCCGGCACCCCGGTCCGGGTCGCCTGGTTCACCGGCGGTCACGACGGTGGCAGTGGACCCCGCTCGGACGAAGACCGGGTGAAGTTCCTGACCGTCCAGTGGCTCGACCACTACGTCAAGGGCGAGGGGGACGCGCCCGGCGACGACTTCACCTGGTCGCGGATCGCCGGCTTCGACGCGCTCGATCGGGGCCTGGTCGCCACCGGTTTCCGCCGCGCCGACTATCCGGGCCTGACCGGTAACGCCCGCCGGGAGGTGCCGGTCGCCGGTCCGGCGCAGCCGATCGCGAACCCGCCGAACGGCAACCCGGCCGCCATCTCCTCGATTCCTTTCGCCGGTGGCCTCACCTCGCTGCTGGACGGGGTGGCCGGCGACGTGCCCGGCCAGCACGCGCGCTTCGAGTCGGCGCCGTTGACCGGGGCGGTGGACGTGGCGGGCGCACCCACCGTCACCGTGCGGGCCGCCTCGCCGACCGGGGAGGCGGTGCTCTTCGTCAAGCTCTACGACGTCGACAAGGACGGCGCGGCGACTCTGCCGAACGGGCTGGTCGCCCCGGTCCGGCTCACCGGCCTGCCGCAGCGGGTGCAGGACGCCCGCCCGGTCACCGTGACGCTGCCGGGGATCGTCCGCCGGATCGAGGCCGGACACCGGCTGCGACTGGTGGTGGCCAGCTCCGACCAGGCGTACACCACGCCGGCCGAGCCCACCGTCTACACGGTGGCGGCGGACGGCGCGGTCAGCCTGCCCACCGTCGACGGTGAGCCGATCCCCACCGCGGCGACGATCTGGCGCTGGGTGCTCGCCGGCCTGCTCGCCGCCATCGTGATCGGGCTCGTCGTGGTCGTGGCCGTGGTCCGCCGCCGGCACCGCCGCCAGGACCGCTCGGTGAATCCGGAGTACGCGGACACCCCGCTGGCCGTGCGCGCGCTGCGCAAGGAGTACGCGGACGGCTTCGTCGCGGTGTCGAACGTGGACTTCGAGGTGCACCCGGGGCAGGTGGTGGGCCTGCTCGGGCCGAACGGGGCCGGCAAGACCACCACCCTGCGGGTGCTGATGGGGCTGACCCAGCCGACGGCGGGGGAGATCTACGTCTTCGGCCGGCGGCTGGTGCCCGGCTCGCCGGTGCTGTCCCGGATCGGCGCGCTGGTGGAGGGGCCGGGCTTCCTGCCGCACCTGTCGGGTCTGGACAACCTGAGGGCGTACTGGAAGGCCACCGGGCGGCCGTGGGAGGACGCGCGGTTCGACGCGGCGCTGGAGATCGCCGGGCTGGGCGACTCGGTGCACCGCAAGATCAAGAATTACAGCCACGGCATGCGCCAGCGGCTCGCCATCGCCCAGGCGATGCTCGGCCTCCCCGAACTGCTGGTGCTGGACGAGCCGACCGACGGGCTCGACCCGCCGCAGATCGCCGAGATGCGCCGGGTCCTGCAGCGGTACGCCACCGACGGTCGGGCGGTGCTGGTCTCCAGCCACCTGCTGGCCGAGGTGGAGCAGACCTGCACGCACGCCGTGGTGGTGAACAAGGGCCGGATCGTGGCGTCCGGGCCGGTGCAGGAGATCGTGGGCGAGTCGCCGAGCGTGCTGTTCGACGTCACCGATCCGGTGGCGGCGCGGGCGGTGCTGGACCGGCTGCACGGCGTACGGGTGCTGCCCGAGAGCGACGGGCAGTTGGTGGTCGACACCAACGGCACGGCCCGCAGCGAGGTGGTGGCGGAGCTGGTGCGCGCCGGCATCGGGGTGAACCGGGTGGTGCCCCGCCGACGCCTGGAGGACGCGTTCCTCGCCCTGGTGGGCGAGAACTCTCGGGGAAGCGGTGACCGGTGATGGCTGGATCTTCCGTCGAGGCGCCGGTGGGCGTCACCGACCCGGCCGGTGCGGCCCAGGGCTACCGCCCTTCGGCCACCATGCCCTTCGCGGCGGAGTTCCGCCGGCAGGCGTCCCGGCGGCGGACCCAGCTGGCGCTCGGGTTCATGGTGCTGCTGCCGCTGATCATCCTGGTCGCCTTCCAGTTCAACTCCGGCGACGACGACAACGGCAACAACGAGTTCGCCAGCCTGGTCGACCTGGCCACCTCCGGCGGGCTCAACTTCACCCTCTTCTCGATCTTCGTGTCGGCGTCGTTCCTGCTGGTCGTGGTCGTCGCGCTGTTCTGCGGCGACACGGTTGCCAGCGAGGCAAGCTGGGGCAGCCTGCGCTACCTGCTGGCCATCCCGGTGCCCCGGGCCCGGCTGTTGACGGTGAAGCTGGTGGTCGCGCTCGCCTACTCGGGGCTGGCCCTGCTGCTGCTGGCCGGCACCGCCCTGGTCGCCGGCACACTGCGCTACGGCTGGTCGCCGCTGCGCAGCACGGTCGCCGCCGAGCTGGAGCCGACCGAGGGGCTGCTCCGGCTGCTGGCCGTGCTCGGCTACCTGGCGGTCGTACTCCTGGTGGTGGCCGGCCTGGCGTTCCTGCTGTCGGTGACGACGGACGCCGCGCTCGGCGCGGTCGGCGGAGCGGTCCTGCTCTGGATCCTGTCCAGCATCCTGGACCAGATCACCGCCCTGGGGGGTCTGCGCGACTTCCTGCCCACCCACTTCAGCACCGCCTGGCTGGGGCTGCTGTCCACACCGGTGCAGACCGACGACGTGGTACGCGGCTGCATCTCCGCGATCAGCTACGCGACGCTGTTCTGGGGGTTGGCGTTCTGGCGGTTCACCCGCAAGGACATCACGTCGTAGCCTGCCGCCAGGCGCTCACGCCGATCCGGCCGGTGTTGCCCACATCGACCGGGCCGTGCGGGTCGACCTCCTCGGCCGGCTGACCGGCGGCGGGCGCAACCGTCAGGTACGCCCCGGCGGTGGCCACCACTGTCGAATCGGTGACCAGGTTGCGCCAGAGGACGGTGGCGACGGCCCGCTCGCCCTTGTGCAGCGTGACCGGCTGCGGCGGCTGGTCGAAGCCCGAGGTGATCTCCTTCGCGCCGTTCACCACCCGCAGGATGATCGGCTTGCGCTGCTCGTTCAGGACCCACACCACCGGGTACCCGTTGAGCTGGTAGGGGCGGTCGCCGCAGCTGACCAGCTCCAGGCCGAGGGCGCGCAGGCCCATCGCCGCGTCCCCTCCGGTGGACCGGATCCGAACGCCGGAGGCCGGGCACTCGGCGGCCGGGTCGCCGCTCGCCGACGAGGTCGTGCCGGGCGTGGCCGGTGGGTCACCGCCCTGGCCCCGATGGTCGCCGGGTGTGCAGGCGGCGAGCAGAAAGGCTGCCGCGACCGCCGCGCTGGCCCGTCGCCGTGCTGCCGTGCCGAGGGAGATCATCCGCCGATCCTCGCCCACGCGGGCGTCCCGCCGCCGGCCGGCCCCGCGCTCGCCTGGGCCGGTTCTCGTGTCGACCCGCCGGCCTACCGCGTCACGGGAGACCGGTGATCCACTCCACTCCGCCGACCTGGCGGCATCCCGCGACGTGGAAACCCCCAGGTCGGCGATATGGAGTGGATGATCACCCTGCGCGCCAGCCACGGTCATGAGACGTGCCACCGACGATGCGTTCCTCTTCGCCGATGGTCTTACGCCCCACGCCCCACACCTGGGGCAGCTCGACAGGCACTACCGGCACCCCGACCGGCGCTACGAGCAGCTCGACAGGCTGTACGGCCACCTCGGCCGGCGGCACGTTCTGGGCGGGAGCGCTCCCATTGCAGCGATATATTCCGACCGGGGATTTTCCCACCAGCAAGGAAGTTATTAACCTCGATACATTCTTGGCCCACCATTGAAGAGATCTGTTCCCTTCGATGGAGGTCTCCATGAACGTCTCTCGGCTCGGCGGGCCGACCCTGTCCCTGTTCCGCATCGTGACCGGCCTGCTGTTCATGCTGCACGGCCTGTCCTCGGTCTTCGGGTTGTTCGGCGGCAATCCGATGACCGGCGCGGCCATACCGTTCGGCTCCTGGCCGGGCTGGTGGGCCGCGCTGATCCAACTGATCTGCGGCGCGCTGGTGCTGGCCGGGCTCTTCACCCGGCCCGCCGCGCTCCTCGCCTCCGGCTCGATGGCGTACGCCTATTTCGTGGTCCATCAGCCCGAAGGCCTGCTTCCGCTGCGCAACGGCGGTGAGCTGTCGGCGCTCTTCTGCTGGTCGTTCCTGCTGGTCGCGGCACTCGGCTCGGGCCCCTGGGCGCTCGACGCGCTGTTCGCCCGGCGTCGCGCCGATGCTCCATCGGCCCCGGTGACCGACCCCAGCCCGGTTTCCGCCTGACCGCACCCGTACCCGCGCGTCGCCGGAGCCTCGACACGGCGGCTCCGGCGACGCGCCCGGTCGTCGGCGGTGGCGGTGGCCGCCCGCTGACCCACTCCCTGGGATACCCGGTGGAGGCGACAGGCAACGCTGCCTAGACTCGACGGCACAACTGCATACCTCATCCAGAGGGGCTGAGGGATACGGCCCGACGACGCCCCGGCAACCACCCCGCGCGCTCACCGCTGAGCGACCCGCGGGGCAGGTGCCAATTCCGTCCCCGCCGCACCGTGCGGTGCGGGGAAAGATGAGAGGACTCTCGACATGACGTCGACGCTCGCCGCCTCCGGCATCGACACCTCCGCCAGCCCCGCCCGCGCCCTGGTCTGCCGCGCCTGTTCGGCCCGTTACCCGCTCGCCGCCCAGCACGCCTGCTACGAGTGTTTCGGCCCCCTCGAAGTGGACTACGACACCGCGGCCCTGGCCACGGTCACCCGGGAGCAGATCGAGGCGGGCCCGAAGAACATCTGGCGGTACGCCGCGCTGCTGCCCGCCGGCCAGGACCCGGCCACCCGGGTCACCCTCGACCCGGGGCTGACCCCGCTGGTGGCGGCCCCGCACCTCGCCGCCGAGCTGGGCATCACGGCGCCGCTGTGGGTCAAGGACGACAGCGCCAACCCGACCCACTCGTTCAAGGACCGGGTCGTCTCGGTGGCGCTGACCGCCGCGAAGGCACTCGGCTTCACCCGGTTCGCCTGCGCGTCCACCGGCAACCTGGCCAACTCGGTGGCCGCGCACGCCGCCCGCGCCGGTGTGCCCTCGGTGGTCTTCATCCCCAGCGACCTGGAGCAGGGCAAGGTCATCACCACCGCCGTCTACGGTGGCGAGCTGGTCGCCATCGACGGCTCGTACGACGACGTCAACCGGCTCTGCGGTGAACTGGTGGAGACCGACGAATTCGAGGACACGGCGTTCGTCAACGTGAACGTCCGGCCGTACTACGCGGAGGGCTCCAAGACCCTCGGTTACGAGGTGGCCGAGCAGCTCGGCTGGCGTATCCCGGCCCAGGTGGTCATCCCGATGGCCAGCGGTGAGCTGCTCACCAAGATTGACAAGGCGTTCTCCGAGCTGGTCGAGATCGGCCTGGTCGAGGCGCCGGCCGGCGGTTGGAAGGTCTTCGGCGCCCAGTCGGCCGGCTGCAACCCGATCGCCGCCGCGCTGCACGCCGACACGGACACGATCACCCCGGTCAAGCCCACCGGCATCGCCAAGTCGCTCAACATCGGCGACCCGGCCGCTGGCCTCTACGCCCTGGAGGCGGTCCGGCGCACCGGCGGTTGGATGGAGTACGCCGACGACGACGAGATCCGCGCCGGCATCCGCGACCTGGCCCGTACCACCGGTGTCTTCGCCGAGACGGCGGGCGGGGTGACCGCGGCGGTGCTGCGCAAGCTGGTCGAGTCCGGGCGGCTCGACCCCACGGCGGAGACGGTCGTGTTCAACACCGGCGAGGGCCTGAAGACCATCGACGCGGTGGCGAGTCAGGTCGGCCCGACCCACCACATCAAGCCCAGCCTCCGCGCCGCCCGCGACGCCGGCCTCCTCGGCTGACCCTCGGGCCGCCGGGGGAGACCTGCCCGTAACTGGGCTTTCGCTGTGAGTATGGAAAACCCGCCGGTCTGGACTTGACGGCAGGAACCGGACGGCGCAAAATGCTCCGTGCGGGAGGGCATTTCGCCGGAGACTTTTTAAGTTCTTGCGACCCAACGCCGGAGGCGTTGTGCGAGTGTCCCTCCCGACCACGTCCGATGGGGCCAGCGAATAATTCGCTGGCCCCATCGCTTTTGCGACTGTCAGGCTCCACGGCATGAGCATCACGATCACGTCGTTCGACGGCGCCGACCGGGCCGCGGTCGACGAGGCGTACCGGGTCGGCATGGCGGCCAACGAGGTCGACCTTCCGGACTTCCCGCCCTTCTGCCGGCGTCGCTTCGACGCGCTGTTCCACACGCCGACACCCGGCACCCGATCGCTCTGGGCACTGGCCCGGCTGGACGGGGTGCCGGCCGGTTACCTCCAGCTCGACCTGCCGCAGCTCGACAACACCGACAACGCCACCGCCGAGCTGACGGTGCTTCCCGAGCTGCGGCGGCGCGGCGTCGGCCGGGCGCTGCACGAGTACGGGGTGCGCCTGCTGCGGGAGCACGGCCGCAAGCGGGTGGTCGCGATGACCGTCCGCGCGCTGCCGGGCGGTGCGGCCCGTTCCGGCGCGGGCGACGCGTTCGCCGCCTCGACCGGCGCGCAGTCCGCCCTGGCCGAGGTGCGTCGCCGGCTGGAGATCGCCGACATCGACCGGGTCGCCCTGCGGGCGGCGCTCGCCGAGGCCAAGCCGCGGGCCGAGGGCTACCGGTCGGTTTGCTGGCAGGGCACCACGCCGCAGGAGTACGTGGCGGACGTCGCCTACCTGGACAGCCGGCTGTTGATGGATGCGCCCATGGGCGACGTGCAGTGGGAACCGGAGCAGGTGGACGCCGAGCGCATCCGGGGCAACGAGCGCGCGTTGGACGCCCGGGGCCGGCGGCGCTACCACCTCGGGATGCGGCACGAAGCGTCCGGTCGACTGGTCGCCTGGACACTGCTCGACGTGGGCGCCTCCGCCGACTGGCACGCCTTCCAGCAGATCACCATCGTCGACCCGGCCCACCGTGGGCATCGCCTGGGCCTGATCGCCAAGGCGGAGAACCTGCACCACCTGCTCACCCACGAGCCGGCGGTACGCGTCATCGACACCTGGAACGCCGCCAGCAACAGCTACATGGTGGCGATCAACGAGCAGCTCGGCTTCCGCCCGGTGGACGCCTGGAACAACTGGCAGCTCACCCTCTGACGGGTATCGGCGCTACTGCTCGCGGACCGGACTCAGGCATGATGGCTGGCATGACGGAGACCCCGCATCCCCTGTACGACAGGCACGCCGACACCCTCAACCGTGCGCTGACCGCGATCACGGAGCGGGGCTACTGGTCCGCCTATCCCGAGTCCCCCAGCCCTCGCGTGTACGGCGAGACCGCCGCCGCCGACGGCAAGGCCGCCTATGAGGCGTACCTCGGTGGTGATTTTCCGCTCGACCAGCCGGGCACCGGCGAGCGGATCGCCACCGAGACGAGCCCGTTCGGTGTCGAGCTGGCGGTGCGTTACCCGCACGCCGGCACCGACGAGCTGATCGCCGCCGCCTCCGCCGCGCTGCCGGCCTGGCGCGACGCCGGCGCGCAGGCCCGCGTGGGCGTCTGCCTGGAGATCCTGGACCGGCTGCACAAGCACATCTTCGAGCTGGCGAACGCGGTGCAGTTCACCAGCGGGCAGGCGTTCGTGATGGCCTTCCAGGCCGGCGGCGCGCACGCGCTGGACCGGGCCCTGGAGGCGCTGGCGTACGCGTACGCCGAGATGACCCGGCACCCCGGCACGGCCGGCTGGGAGAAGGCCGCCGGTAAGGGTGACCCGCTGCGGATGACCAAGACCTTCCACGTGGTCCCGCGTGGGGTGGCGCTGGTGATCGGCTGCAACACCTTCCCGACCTGGAACTCGTACCCTGGGCTGTTCGCCTCGCTGGTCACCGGCAACCCGGTGATCGTGAAGCCGCACCCGCGCGCGGTGCTGCCCCTGGCCGTCACGGTGAAGTACGCCCGGGAGGTGCTCGCCGAGGCCGGCTTCGACCCGAACCTGATCCTGCTGGCGGCCGAGGCACCCGGTGAGAAGCTCGCCAGCGACCTGGCCCTGCACCGGTCCGTCAAGATCGTCGACTTCACCGGCTCCACGGAGTACGGCGACTGGCTGGAGACGTACGCCCGGCAGGCGTCGGTCTACACCGAGAAGGCCGGGCTGAACACGGTGGTCATCGACTCCACCGACGACTTCGCCGGCATGTGCCGCAACCTCGGCTTCACGCTGACCCTCTACAGCGGGCAGATGTGCACCACCTCGCAGAACATCCTCATCCCCGCCGGTGGCATCGAGACCGACCAGGGCCACAAGAGCTTCGACGAGGTGGCCGGCGGTATCGCCGCGGCGGTTGGCAAGCTGACCGCCGACCCGGCCCGGGGCGTCGAGCTGACCGGCGCCATCGTCAACGACGGGGTGCTGGAGCGGCTGGCCGAGGTCACCAAGGTGGGTGAGCCGGTGCTGGAGTCACGGGCCGTGGCCCACCCGGCGTACGCCGACGCGGTGGTGCGTACTCCGACGATCGTGAAGCTGCGCGCGGACGACGCCGAGACGTACGGCCGGGAGTGGTTCGGGCCGATCTCGTTCGCCATCGCCACCGACTCCACCGCCCACAGCCTGGAACTGCTGCGTCGGACGGTCGGGGAGAAGGGCGCGCTGACCGCCGGGGTCTACTCCACCGACGAGGCGGTGCTGGACGCCACCGAGGCGGTGGCGGTCGAGGTCGGGGTGCACCTGTCCTGCAACCTCACCGGCGGGGTCTTCGTCAACCAGTCGGCGGCGTTCTCCGACTTCCACGGCAGTGGGGCGAACGCGGCGGCCAACTCGGCGCTGACCGACGGGGCGTACGTGGCCAACCGGTTCCGGATCGTGCAGTCGCGGCGGCACGTCTGATCTTTGGTTGCGGTTGGGGTTTCCGGGGCAGCCCGCCCCGCTCCGGGCGGTCAGGCTTGATCCCTGCGCGGGGCGGGCTGCCCCGGAAACCCTCACGTGGGTACGGCTGTCGTTTAAGCGTCCGGCTTTAGGGACATCTCCGTGGTCTTGCCCTGGGAAGGGTTCTCTTGTTTACGCGGGGCGGCGCATTTGTAGTTCGTTCAGCGCGGGGATCGTGGGGTGGGGGACCCGCACGCCGGTGTCGGTGAAGCCCAGCCGCTGGTAGGCCCGGTAGGCGCGGTCGTTGCCCACCACGACCTCCAGCAGCAGCTCCGGCCGGCCGCAGGCCCGCGACCAGGCGGCCACCCCGTCGATCAGCTCGCCGAGCAGCCCGCTGCCCCGCCAGGCCGGCGTGATGTACACGGCGTAGATGACGGTCAGGCCCGGCTCGTTCGGAGCGACCGTGCCGCCAGCGTGCCCGACCAGACGGCCACCCGGGTCCGCGACGAACTGCGCGTTGTGGGGGCCGGTCGACGTGTACGCCACCCGCGCGGCGAACTCGCGGTGCGGTCGGGCCGCCGCGTCGGCCAGGGTCTCCAGGAAGGCCAAGGGCGCGTCGGCGAGCATCTCCAGGCGCAGTGCCCGCATCCGCGCGGCGTCCTCCGGCCGGACCCGGTGGATCTCGGCCTGCCGAACGGCGGCTGAACCGATATCGGTGGTCATGTCTGCATGCCTACCACAGGGGCGGGAGCTGCTTCGGGGCGTGCCCCGCCCCGCCGGACGGCGAGCCGGTGGCCCCCCGGGACCGGTCGGTCCGGGGCCCGTTCCGGTTCGGCCCGGGACCCGGTCGGGTCGGCCGGGAATACGCCCGATTTGGGGTCGTGCGCGGCCGTCACTCCTCGTGTAGCGTGCGATTTCGGTCACCCTTTCAGCGGCCGTCGTCGATTGCTGAGGCGGTGGTCCGAGGGCGTCCGGCCGTGCCGCGCGCCCGGGGCAGGCAACGCTGCGCAAGAGTGAGGGAAGTGCACCGTGGCACAGGGTTCCGTGAAGTGGTTCAACGCCGAAAAGGGCTACGGCTTCATCGCCGTCGACGGCGGTCAGGACGTGTTCGTTCACTTCTCCGCGATCGAGATGGACGGCTACAAGGCGCTGGACGACGGCCAGCGGGTGGAGTTCGAGATCGCCCAGGGGCAGAAGGGCCCGCAGGCGGAACACGTACGCGTCATCGCCTGAGCGAATTCCCGACCTCCTCGCACGCGGATCGCCCCCGATCGGCTGACGGGTCGGGCTGGCGGTGCGGACGCCCACCCGGGAAGATCGTGAGCCGTTCCAGCCGATGCTGAGGAGGGTTCATGACCGACCAGTCGCCCCCACCCACCACGCCCTCCGGGCCGGGTGAGCCGGGCCCGTCCGACCCCACCTCACCCATCTCCGGCGCGGCCCCGGGCGCGTCACCGGCCGGGCCGCCGCCCGGTTGGGACCCCGCGACGGGCGGCTGGGGTCCGCCGGCCGGGCCGCCGCCGGGTTGGGGTCCGGCCGGTGCCCCGCCGCAGGGCTGGGCCTATCCGCCGACCGGCGGCTACCCGCCCGGGGTGGGCCCCTACGGTGGGCAGCCGTGGTATCCGGGGGCGCCGGTCGGCTGGTACCCGCCGGGTCACGGGTTCGATCCGAACGACGCCCTGGTCACTCCGCCCGGCGCCGGCGTCGGGGCCTGGTTCGAGCGGTGCGGGGGCGCGCTGCGCCGGGGCTGGCGGCAGTTGGTGCCGATCATGCTGCTCACGCAGGTCCTGCCGGCCGCGGTGCTCTCGGTCATCTCGCTGGGTATGGACCCGTCGCCCGGCTGGGAGGCGCAGGCCGAGATGGATCCGGCGGCCGGGCTGCCGGACAACTTCGCCGCCACCCTGGCAACCCTCGTCGCCGTGCTGGTCGGCGGCAGCCTGCTGATCGGTCTGGTGCAGGCGGTGGGGTGGGCCGCCGGCAGTTGGGTGATCACCCAGCAGGCGACCGGCCGGCCCGCCAGCCTCGATGCGGCGTTGCGGTACGGCCTGCGCCGCGCGCTCGGCCTGTGGGGTTGGACGTTGCTGGTCAGCGTGCTCATCGGTGTCGGCGTCTGCTTCTGCGTCCTGCCGGGCATCTATCTGGCGTTCGCGTTGAGCCTGGCCGGTCCGGTCTACCTGTTCGAGCGGCAGAACCCGATCGGCCGGTCGTTCGGGATGTTCCACGCCCGGCTCGGGCTGCTGCTCGGCCGGGTCGCCCTGGTGGGCGGGGCTGTGATCGTCGGCACCGTGGTTCCGGGCGTCCTGGAGTCGGTGGGCACCACCGGGATCGGTGCGGACCCGTTCGCGTCCCCGGGCACCGCGGTCGGAGTGGTGGCGGTGATCGGTGTCACGGCCGTGCTGGCGCTGCCGGCCCACCTCGCCCAGTTGATCGGTCTGCTGATCACGTACGCCGAGCAACGGGCCCATGAGGCGCCGGTGAACGGGGCCGCACTGGCTGCGGAACTCGGCTGAACGGGTCCATCGTGCTTGCACTCGGCAGGTGAGAGTGCTAAACAAGTCATTGGCACTCGCATACCGTGAGTGCCAATGGTCGGGACGGTGGGGCCAGGTTGCCCGGGCGTGGAGACGCCGGGGCGGCACATGGCCGGTCGTCGCGGGCTATCCGGCCCGGCCGAAGGACGTCGTCGTCGCCAGGTGGCGACGTCCCAAGGTGCGTACACCAGGCGGCCCATCCGGGGGACACATCTCGGGTGGCCCGTGAGTGTCCAGGAGGACAACGCCGTATGGCCAAGATGATCGCGTTCGACGAAGAGGCGCGCCGCGGCCTCGAGCGGGGCATGAACCAGCTCGCCGACGCCGTAAAGGTGACCCTCGGCCCCAAGGGCCGCAACGTCGTGCTCGAGAAGAAGTGGGGTGCCCCCACCATCACCAACGATGGTGTGAGCATCGCCAAGGAGATCGAGCTCGAGGACCCGTACGAGAAGATCGGCGCCGAGCTGGTCAAGGAGGTCGCCAAGAAGACCGACGACGTCGCCGGTGACGGCACGACGACGGCGACCGTCCTGGCCCAGGCCCTGGTTCGCGAGGGCCTGCGCAACGTGGCCGCCGGCGCCAACCCGATGGCCCTGAAGCGGGGCATCGAGGCCGCGGTCGCGAGCGTCTCGGAGGAGCTTTCCAAGCTCGCCAAGGACGTCGAGACCAAGGAGCAGATCGCCTCCACCGCCTCCATCTCCGCTGGTGACACCAGCGTCGGCGAGATCATCGCCGAGGCGATGGACAAGGTCGGCAAGGAAGGCGTCATCACCGTCGAGGAGAGCAACACCTTCGGGCTGGAGCTGGAGCTCACCGAGGGTATGCGCTTCGACAAGGGCTACATCTCGGCCTACTTCATGACCGACCCGGAGCGCATGGAGGCCGTCTTCGACGACCCCTACCTCCTGATCGTCAACAGCAAGATCTCGTCGGTCAAGGACCTGCTCCCGATCCTGGAGAAGGTCATGCAGTCGGGCAAGCCGCTGCTGATCATCGCCGAGGACATCGAGGGCGAGGCCCTGGCCACCCTGGTCGTCAACAAGGTCCGGGGCACCTTCAAGTCGGTCGCCGTCAAGGCGCCGGGCTTCGGTGACCGCCGCAAGGCCATGCTCGCCGACATCGCCATCCTCACCGGTGGCCAGGTCATCAGCGAGGAGGTCGGCCTCAAGCTGGACGCCGTCGGCGTCGACATGCTGGGCCGTGCCCGCAAGGTCGTGGTGACCAAGGACGAGACCACCATCGTCGACGGTGCCGGTGACGCCGAGCAGATCCAGGGGCGGGTCAACCAGATCCGGGCCGAGATCGACAAGAGCGACTCCGACTACGACCGCGAGAAGCTGCAGGAGCGGCTGGCCAAGCTGGCCGGCGGCGTTGCGGTGATCAAGGTCGGCGCGGCCACCGAGGTCGAGCTCAAGGAGCGCAAGCACCGCATCGAGGACGCCGTTCGCAACGCGAAGGCGGCCGTCGAGGAGGGCATCGTCCCGGGTGGTGGCGTCGCGCTGGTGCAGGCCGGCAAGACCGCCTTCGACAAGCTGGACCTGGTCGGCGACGAGGCGACCGGTGCCAACATCGTCAAGGTGGCGCTGGACGCCCCGCTGCGGCAGATCGCCGTCAACGCCGGCCTTGAGGGCGGCGTCGTGGTGGAGAAGGTCCGTAACCTCGAAGCGGGTCACGGCCTCAACGCCGCCAACGGCGAGTACGTCGACCTGCTGGCCGCGGGCATCATCGACCCGGCCAAGGTGACCCGTTCGGCGCTGCAGAACGCGTCGTCGATCGCCGCGCTGTTCCTCACCACCGAGGCCGTCGTCGCGGACAAGCCGGAGAAGACCCCGGCTGCCCCGGCTGGCCCGGGTGGCGGGGACATGGACTTCTGAGTCCAGTTCCGACACACCGGACGGGGCGGGCCGCTGACGCGGTCCGCCCCGTTCGTCGTCAGGTGGGCAGCGTGCGCTGGTTGCGGCGCTTCTGGGCCCGGTCGTACGGCGGGAGCAGCTGGATCGGCGCGTCCACCATCTCCTGCGGTTCCTCGGCCAGCGGTTCGCCGTCGGTGGTCATCTCGGCCAGTTGCTCGGCGTCGCCGTAGTCGAGCCGGTCGAACGGGAGTTGGCCGGGCAGTTCGCCGACCGGTTTCCAGGTGATCGGCGGGCCGTCCTCGGTCTGGTCGTCATCCGTGGTCATGGCTGCCTCCTCTACCGAAACGGTAGGGGGCGTCGATGGCCCATGCGGGCGAATGGATTCATGTCCCATTTGCCCTCTCACGTCACCGGTAGGGTCCGCCGGTACAGGAAGAAGACCCGCTCGATCCGGGCACCCGCGCTGCCCGAGTAGAACGGCACCGGCCCCACCCAGCCGATCTGCGCCCGGTCCACCCCCGCCGCGCGCTGGTCACGCAGGCAGCGTCGCAGCAGCACCCCACCGATGCCCGAACCCTCGGCGGAGGGCGCGGTGCCCATCGGCCCGAACCAGCTCGGCCGGGACGACCCGTAGGCGGCGAAGCCCAGCACCTCGCCGGTCCGCTCCGCCAGGTGGCAGCCGGCCCCGGCGCGGCCCACCGACCCGGCCAGCTCGCCGTCCCAGGCGCCACCGAAGGTGGACCGGGCGAACGCGGCCAGCGCCGGCAGGTCCGCGGGCTCCGCCCGGCGTACCGTGACGCCCTGCCCAGCCAGCCGTTGCTCCGCGGCCTGGGTGGACCGCAGGGCCGGTGACTCGTCGTACGACAGGTCCGCGGTCATGTTCCAGGCGGTCCGGTCCTGGTGGTAGCCGAGCGCCAGGGCGGCGCACACCGCCGGCGTGTACCGCACGTCGATGCCCGGCCAGGCGTAGTACGGCGGATTCCCGGCCAGCAGCACCTCGGTGACGCCGCGCTGGCCGAGTGTCTGCTCGGCGCGCGACAGCAGCGCGCGGCCCACCCCCCGGCGGCGCTGGTCGGGGAGCACCGCGACCAGGTCCACGTGCCCGATGCCCACCTCGGTCTGTGACACCGAGCAGAGCAGCACCCCGACCAGGTCGTTCCCCCGGTACGCGCCCAGCCCGACCACCGCGCAGTCGGCAGCGGCCCGGGTCCATAGCACGTCCACGATGGCGGCCGCCTCGGCGGCGTCCTCGGGCAGGTCGAGCGCCTGCGCGCAGAACCGCGCCACGGTGGGCGCGAGGTCGGGGCTCAGTTCAGCGACGGTGATCTCGGCGTCCATGGTCGCCGACCCTAGATCACCTGGTGGCGGTGACCAGCCCCGCCCTCGTTCACCCCCGGGCGGCGCGAACGGCTGCGTACGCGTCGACCTGGCCGGCGCCCGTGACGTTCGCCGGGCCGCCGCAGGCGTCGGTGGGGTTGTCGGAACGGTACGTCGGCTCGGCCGGCGTCGCGGTGTCCCGCAGGATCTGCCGGGTCCTGGTCAGGTCCCCGATCAGCGCCGGGTTCGCCGACCACATGAGCGCGACCACTCCCGCCACCTGCGGGGTCGCCATCGACGTGCCGTCCAGCGCCGCGTACCCGCCGCCGGGCATGGCCGACACCACGCCCACCCCGGGCGCCAGCACGTCCGGTTTGCCGGTGCCACCCGGCACCGGCCCGCGTGAGGAGAACTCGGCCACCCGCCGCTGCGCGTCCACCGCGCCGACGGTCAGCACGTTCGCGTACGGAGCGGGCGGGTCGTCGATCGACGCGCACCACGGACCGGTGTTGCCGGCCGCGGCGACCACGAAGATCCCGGCGGCGTCCAGCGCCGTGGTGGCCGGAAGCAGTGCCTCCCGGTCGCAGCCCTCGATCGCCGGGCAGCCCCACGAGTTGGTCAGCACCTGCGGGGCGCGCTCCGGCCGGCCGTCGGTGAACGGATCACCGCCGGCCGGAAAGGGCGCCAGCATGAACTGGAGGCAGTCCAGGTAGTGCCCCGGGCTGCCCAGATTGCGGTCCAGATTGACGCAGCCCACCCACTGTGCGTCCGGCGCCACCCCGATGCCGTCCCGCCCGACCGCGCTGCCCGTCGTGTGGGTGCCGTGCCCGCCCTGGTCGTTCGGCGTCCGGGTGCCGTCCCACGGGTCGTACCAGGAGTCGTCCCCGCCCCGGAACCCGGCCCGCAGCGCCGGATGGCCGCCGTCCACGCCGGAATCGGAGCTGCCGACCACGATCCCCTTGCCGGTCACCCCCAGCTGGGACCAGACGCGGTCCGCGCCGAGCTGAAGGATGTTCCACTCCGGGCCGGTCGGCGCCGGCGCGGTGCCCCGGCTCTGCCCTGCCGGGGCCGGCAGAGGCCGCAGGCGCTGGCTGAGGAGCACCCGAGCCACCTCGGGTCGCCGCGCGAGCCAGGCCCGTACGGCCGGGCCGCCATCCACCTCGACCGCGTTGACCAGGTAGTACGGCACCGGATCGAGTCGTAGCCGCCCCGCCGTGCGGCGCAGGTCGGTCTGACTGCGGTCGGCGGTCGTCACCAGCCGCCGGTAGACCTCCGCCGCCCGGGCGTCCCGTCCGGCCTGCCCGGGAGCGCCGGCCGGGATGCCGCCCAGGTCGGCCTGCTCGCGCAGCACCACCAGCAGCCGCTCCCCGTACAGGCCGGGTTGGCCGGGTCCGACGTCGACGACACCCACGGTCACCAGCAGGACCGCCGCGGCCAGCGCGGCGACCCGGCGACTCGGGGTGCGTGCCGTCGGGCGGGCCAGCAGCACCGCGTACCCGATGGCGACCAGGACCGCGACGGCGAGGCCGGCCCCGGCGGCGGCCGCCACCCAGAACGGGACGTCCCGGGTGCCGATCAGCAGCAGGGTGATCTCTTCCGGGTCGGTGAAGGCCAGCGGGCCGAGCGCGGCCAGGCCCACCAGCCAGCCGGTCGCCGTCCGGCCGGCGCGTGCGACGTCGGCCGGGACGGCGGTGGACTGCCAGGTCGCGGCCGGGTCGGCGGTGGGCCGCCAGGTCGCGGCCGGGTCGGCGGTCGGTCTCCAGGCGGCGGCGTACAGCGCGGCCAGCGCGAAGCCCGTCGGCGGCAGCGTCAGCAGGGCGGGCAACTGCGCGCCGGACTGGCCCGTCCCGGCCGCGAGCAGCAGCAGCGCCACCCCGGCCGCCAGGCCACCGACCAGCACCAGGCGGGCCGGCCGGGGCGGCCGGCCGACCGCGAACCGGGACCAGAAGGTGGCGTCCAACAGCACCGCCGCCAGCATGCCCAGCGAGGCGGCCGCCAGGCCCGCGAGGACGGTCTCCAGCAGTCCGCCGAGCGCGCCCAGCCAGGCCCAGGGCAGCAGCAGCGCCAGCCCGGCGGCGACCGCGAGCAGCGGCACCGGCCCGGGCCGGCGCGATCCACGCTGTCCCCGGACCGGCTCCGGGCCTCCGACGGCCGACGATGCGGCATCGGCGCTCGACTCCGGGCCTTCGGCGGCCTGAGCTGGGGTGGCGTCGCCGTTCGGCGTCGCAGCGCCGGCCCACGACGCGGTGGCGTCGGAAGCGGTGCCGACGTCCGAGCCGGGCGATCGTCGCGCCGACCAGGCCACGGTGAGCGCGCTGAGCGATGCCGCGGCGGCCAGCGCGGCGAGGTATGCCTCGTGGTGCGCCGGTGGCACGACCCGCAGCAGGGTGAGCACCCCGAGCGCGAGCGCCCCGACCAGCCACACCCGCCCGGTGGCCCGGACCGTGGTCGACCGGGGCAGTACGGCCAGCAGCAGGGCGGGCGTGCCCACCAACACGACGACGGTCAGGCCGAGCACCGGCCAGAGCCAGCCCACCCGGTCTCGTCCGAAGCTGAGCAGCACCTGATCGGTGAGCCAGCCACCGGTCTGGGTGGCCACCGTGACCGCCACGATCCAGCAGCCGACGAACACGGCCGCGACCACCGGCCACGGGGAGCTGCGGTCGCCGAGCCCGGGATGCGCAGGTTGACCATGCATCCGGAAACCCTACGACCACCCCGAGCAGTCTCGAATCGAAGAACCGCGCAGATCTTGGACAGTTTCCGTCAGCCGCTGACGGAAACTGTCCAAGATCTCCGGCGGGTCGACGCGAAACGGAGGCGGGGCGGGCGGCGAATGCCGACCGGCTGGCACGGCGGTTACGGTGGATGGGTGCGTGACCCCAACATCTCCCGATCCGTCGCCGGGCAGCTCTCGCCGGTTCGCCGTACGGCCGACCTGCGCCGACTCCGCGCCGAGCGCTTCGACGTGCTGGTCATCGGAGGCGGGGTGACCGGTGCGGGCGCCGCCCTGGACGCGGCGTCCCGGGGCCTGAAGGTGGCCCTCGTCGAGGCCCGCGATTTCGCCTCGGGCACGTCGAGCCGATCCAGCAAGCTCATCCACGGTGGGCTGCGCTACCTGGAGCAGTTGGAGTTCCACCTGGTCCACGAGGCGTTGACCGAGCGGGGCCTGCTGGCGACCCGGCTCGCGCCGCACCTGGTCCGCCCGGTGCCGTTCCTGGTGCCGCTGCCGGCCGGCCGGGGCCTGCGGGACCTGCCCGCCCGGATCTTCCGCCGCTCGTACTACGGCGCGGGCGTGGCGACGTACGACGCCTTCGCCGGTCTCTTCGGCGGGGGCCGGGGCATGCCGCTGCACCGGCACCTGACCCGCGAGGGGGCCCGGCGGATCTTCCCGAGCCTGCGGGCCGACGCGCTGGCCGGGGCGATCCGCTACTACGACGGGCAGGTCGACGACGCCCGGCTGGTCGTCACCCTGGCCCGCACCGCGGCCAGCCTCGGCGCCACCGTGGTGAGCAGCGCCCGTGCCGTCGGGCTGATCCGCCAGGCGCGGGAGGTCACCGGCGTACGGGTCCGCGACCTGGAGGCGCCCGCCGGGTCTCCGGACGCCGAGTTCGAGGTGCAGGCCCGCACGGTCATCGCCGCCACCGGTGTGTGGAGCGACGACATGTCCCGGATGCTCAACGACGTGGGCCTGCGGCCCGGCGTCCGGGTGCGCGCCTCGAAGGGGGTGCACCTGGTGGTGCCCCGCTCGGCGATCACCGGCGAGACGGGGCTGATCCTGCGTACGGCACGGTCGGTGCTCTTCGTCATCCCGTGGGGCGGGCACTGGATCATTGGCACGACGGACACCGACTGGCGACTGGACAGATCCCACCCGGCGGCCTCGGCCAGCGACATCGACTATCTGTTGGAGCAGGTCAACACCGTGCTGGACCGGCCGTTGACCACTGCCGACATCGAGGGCGTCTACGCCGGGCTGCGGCCGTTGCTGGCTGGTGAGGCCGACTCCACGTCGAAGCTCTCCCGCGAGCACGCCGTGTTCGAGCCGATGCTCGGGCTGCTGCTGGTGGCCGGCGGCAAGTACACGACGTACCGGGTGATGGCGTCCGACGTTGTCGACCGGGCCGTACGCCGGTTGGGTGGCGCCCGCGCGTCGCGTACCGCCGACCTGCCGCTGCTCGGCGCGGACGGCTACCCGGCGATGTGGCGCGACCGGGCCGACCTGGCCCGCCGGCACGGCGTGCCGGTGGGCGTGGTGGAGCACCTGCTGGAGCGGTACGGCACCCTCACGCTCGACCTGCTGGCGCTGATCGACGCCGATCCGTTGCTGGCGTCCCCGCTGGCCGGTGCTCCGGAGTACCTGGCGGCGGAGGTCGCCTACGCGGCGCGGGCCGAGGGTGCGCTGCACCTGGAGGACGTGCTGACCCGACGGACCAGGATCTCCTTCGAGACCAGCCACCGTGGCCTGGAGTCGGCCGAGCACACCGCCGAGCTGATGGGTGCGGTGCTCGGGTGGGACGCGGCGAGGAGCGCCCGCGAGGTCGAAAACTACCGCGCGCGGGTGGAGGCGGAGCGGCAGTCCCAACTGATGCCGGACGACGCCGGGGCGGACGCGGCCCGACTCGGCGCACCGGACGTACGGGGTTACGCGGCGGACCGGGGTGACGACGACCAGGCCGAGCTGCGCCCGACGCCACGATGACCGAAAAGTGACGTTACCGAGTGGTAACTATCGATACCGGCCCGGATGGTGGTTTCGAACGCTACCTACGGTGGGGTAGGTTTCCGCGCGTGCTGTACCGCGCGCGCCCCCGTCTCCTCACCCCCCTGCTTGCCGTGGCGCTCGCCGTCGCCCTGGCCGGGTGTTCGCTGTTCGGCCGCGACGACGCCGACGCGCCGGTCGCCCAACCGCCGGCCGGCTCGGCCGCCGGTGTGCCGGCACCCGACATCCCGACGACGGTCGCCGCGGGCCAGGTCAGTCTGATCCAACGGCTCGGCGCCGACGCCCCGCTGCGCACGTTGAGCGTCGAGCGGGACGGCTCGTGGCAGTGCCTCGACTGTGCCGGCGACGGGGTCACCTCCCGGGGCAGGCTGGCTGCGGAGCAGACCGAACGCCTCCAGGTGCTGCTCGCCGACCCCCGGCTCGCCGAGGAGACCGACCAGGTCCGGCGGTACCGGACCACCTGCATCGACGCGCTGACGTCCAGCCTGCTCACCTCGTCCGGGCTGATCACCTCGCAGGACTGCCCGGGTGAGGAACGCCCGACGGTGGCGGGGGAGATTCTGTTGCTGCTCACCCAGGCGACGCCCGCCGAGGTCAAGGGCTGACGTAGCCCCCTCAGAGCACCTTGCCCGGGTTGAGCAGGCCGGCCGGGTCCAGCGCCGCCTTGATGGCCTGATGCACCCGGACGCCGACCGGGCCGATCTCGGCCGCCAGCCAGTCCCGCTTGAGCAGCCCCACACCGTGCTCGCCGGTGCAGGTGCCGCCCAGGGCCAGGCCGAGCCGCATGATCTCGTCGAACGCCCGCCGGCCCCGCTCAACGCTCGCCGGGTCGGCGCGGTCGACGACGATGTTCGGGTGCATGTTGCCGTCCCCGGCGTGCCCCACCACACCGATCGGCACGTCGCAGTCCGCCGCGATCCGGGCCACCCCGTCCAGCAGCGCGGCGAGCGCGCCCCGCGGCACCGCCACGTCGTCGATCACCAGGCCACCGCTGCCATCCGGGTGGGTGTCGGCGGCGAACTTCTCCATCGCCGGGTGGGCGAGGCGGCGAGCCTGCAGCAGCGCCGCCGCCTCCAGCGCGTCGGTGGCCGCGTAGACCTCCTCGGCGCCGGCCGCCTCGCACACCTCGGCCAGGGCCGCCAGGTCGTCGCCCGCCCGGCTGCCGGTGTCGGCGGCAGCCAGCAAGAGGGCCTGCGCGTCGGTCCGCAACCCCATCGGCTGGTACGCCTCGATCGCCCGCAGGTGGGTCTGATCCAGCAGTTCCAGCAGGCTGGGCGTGAGGCCCCGCGCGGCGATCTGGGCCACCGCCGTGCCGGCCGCCGCAGTGGAGCCGAAGACCGCGACCAGGGTCAGCGAGTCGGCCGGGGCCGGCCGCAGCGCCACGGTCACCTCGGTGATCACCCCGAGGGTGCCCTCCGAGCCGACGAAGAGCCGCGTCAGGTCGTAACCGGCCACCCCCTTGGCGGTACGCCGCCCGGTGCGCAGCACCTCGCCCGAGGCGAGCACCACCTCCAGGCCGAGCACGTACTCGGTGGTCACGCCGTACTTCACGCAGCACATGCCGCCGGCGTTGGTGGCCACGTTGCCGCCGATCGTGGACGACTCCCAGGAACCGGGGTCCGGCGGGTACCAGAGTCCCTGCTCGGCGACCGCCGCGGCGAGCGCGGCGTTGACCACGCCGGGCTGGACCACCGCGATACGGCTCACCGGGTCGATCTCCCGGATCTCGTCCATCGCGACGGTGCTGATCACCACCGCGCCGTCCACCGCGTTCGCCGCGCCGGCCAGCCCGGTCCGTGCGCCCTGCGGCACCACCGGTACGCCGTGCCGTGCCGCCGCCCGGATCACCGCCACCACCTGCTCGGTGCCGCGCGGGCGGGTCACCACGAGGGGGACGCCGGCCGCGCAGAGGTCAGCCTCGTCGCGCTGGTGCACGCGCAGCAGGTCCGGGTCGGTGAGCACGGCGTTCTCGCCCAGGGCGGCGCGCAGGTCGTCGAGGAGTCCGGTGGGGGCCATGCCGCCGAGGCTAGGTCGCCGACCACCGATCATCAACGCGGGCTAGCTTGGGCACCATGCTCTACCTGGACCGACCGGCCTGGCCGTGGCGCGGTCGACTCTGGTCGCACCTGATCAGCGACGTCTCCTACGCCGAGTTGCACGCCTTCGCCGAGGCGCTGGGCGCACCCCGGCGCGGCTTCGACCGGGACCACTACGACATCCCGGCCGACCGGTTCACGGCGGCGGTGTGGCTCGGGGCCCGGGTGGTGCCGAGCCGGGAACTCGTCCGGTTGCTGCGCGACGCGGGATTGCGTCGCCCGAAGCACCTGGTCAAACCGGGTCCGTCGGCGGCCCGCTGAGTGCCGCCAGCTCACGGCGCAGGTTGCCGCGGGCTGGTTGCTCCCACCGGTCGGCGAGCGGCGGTAGCCGGAACAGCGCGGGCAGTGCCAGCAGCCCGGTGAGCACGGTGGCCCGTCCGGTTCGGAAGGCCGACTCGGGCACGTGCGCGTACTCCCGCCGGATCGCCGCCGCGTAGCGGTCGTAGGCCGCCGGCGGCCCGGCCAGCACGGCGAGGTCCGCGTCACAGAGCAGGGCGCCGTTGCGGTCGCGGGGGCCCACGGCGTGCCCGGCGGTGAGCAGGACCAGCCGGCACACCTCGGCCACCGCGGGCGCCGGCACCCCGAGCCCGGTGAGCAGGTTCCCGGCCAGCGCGGCGCTGTCCCGCTCGTTGGTGTCGCCCGGGGCCCGCGGGTCGTAGACCGCGTCGTGGCACCAGGCGGCCAACCGGACCAGGTCGGGCCGGTCGGCCAGCGCGGCGTGCCGGTCCACCACATCGAGGACGACGCTCAGGTGCGTCACCGTGTGGTAGTGCCGGTGCGGCTCCCGCCACCGGGCGAGCAACTCCTTTCCGGCCTG
The DNA here is from genome assembly GCF_045161355.1 of Micromonospora sp. NBC_00617. Taxonomy (NCBI): domain Bacteria; kingdom Bacillati; phylum Actinomycetota; class Actinomycetes; order Micromonosporales; family Micromonosporaceae; genus Micromonospora; species Micromonospora sp. NBC_00617. Next base: position 6,351,482 of record NZ_CP107751.1, read on the forward strand.
GGTGGAGCGCTCGTCGGGTCTCGCTCCGGCGTCACGGACCGCCGCCCGCCACCGGTCCAGCAGATCGGCCACCGCCCGAGTCTGCCGTATCGGGGCGCGGTACGCGGCAGGGAGGATTCAGGGGGTCCGCCACGGGTAGTCGCGCCCATGGCGGTGGCCCGGGACAAAAAACCTCCGGTGGTGCGGCGTACCCCGCTGCGCGAGGGCCTGGTGGACGTCGACGGGGCGCGCATCGCCGAGGCCACTCAGCAACTGCGGCAGCGGGGCCGGGCCACCCTGCATGACCGTCTGCACCGGGTGCGGATGGCGGGTGGGCTGGCCGTCCAGGCCGGGTTGGCAGCCGGGTTGGCGTACCTCATCTCGCACAAGGTGCTCGGCAACCCGCAACCGGTCTTCGCGCCGATCTCCGCGGTCGGCACGCTTGCCGCGTCGGTCGGGCAGCGGTTCCGCCGGACCGTCGAGCTGATCGCCGGGGTGAGCGTCGGGGTGTTCGTCGGCGACCTCCTGATCTACTTCCTCGGCACCGGCGCGTGGCAGCTCGGCCTGGTGGTGACGGTGGCGATCCTGCTCACCATCTTCGCCGGGGCGAGCGTGGCCATCGTCATCCAGGCGGCGGCCACAGCGGTGCTGATCGTGACGTTGAGCCCATCCACTGAGAACCTGGAGATCCCGCGCTTCGTCGACGCGTTTGTCGGCGGCGGCATCGCGTTGCTGGTGACGGCGGTCCTGCTGCCGCTGAACCCGCTCCGGGTGATCAACCGGGCCGCCCGACCGGCGCTGGACCTGCTCGCCGCCCAGCTCGACGCCGCCGCCGACGGGCTGCGCGACCGGGATCGGGCCGGCATCCAGCGGGCCCTGGAGCGGCTGCGCAACAACAAGAACGAGCTGGCCACCCTGGCCGAGGCGATCGAGGGCGCGAAGGAGACGGCCACCCTGTCGCCGGCCCGCTGGCACCGCCGCGGCGAGCTGACCCACTACGCGGAGGCGGCCGACCCGATCGACCGCGCGATGCGCAACAGCGGCACGCTGATCCGCCGGTCCGTCACCCTGATCGAGGACGACGAGCCGGTGCCGGATCCGATGCCGGACGCCATCGGCCACCTCGCCGAGTCGGTCCGGCTGCTCAAGCACGAGTTCGCGGCGGGCGAGGAGCCGCAGAAGGCACGGGAGCGCTCGCTGCGGGCCGTCAGCGAGGCCGGCCGGGCGTACGGGGCGGGAGTCGGCTTCTCCGGGAGTGTCGTGGTCGCCCAGATCCGAACCACGGCGAGTGACCTGCTGGTGGCCTCCGGGGTCGAGCAGGAAGAGGCGAACCGGTGGATCCGGACGGCCTTCGGGGAGCAGGAACGGCCGGTCGGCGAACCGGCCGAGCCGGGGGAGGCGCCGAAGCCACCCACGGCCCCGCCCATCGGCTGAGCGCCGGCGGCGGGCGTCCGGGGCCGGACTCAGCCCAGCGCGGGACTCAGCCCAGCGCGGGACTCAGCCCAGCTCGACTCAGGCCAGCTCGACTCAGGCCAGCTCGGTGAGCGCGGCGAGCAGCCGGTCGACCTGGGCGGCGGTGCTGCCCAGGCCGATGCTGACGCGCAACGCAGGGCGGCGGCGAGAGCGCGGACCGCCCCGGCCGGGTCGGCGGGCACTGGCAGGCGCACCGAGCCGCGTGGCCAGGGCAGCAGGTTGGCGTGGTGCTCGCCCGCGAAGGTGACGACGGTCGTGCCGGCGGGCAGCGCCCGGGCCAGCAGGTTGAGGGCGTCGGTGGTGTTCCGAGTGAAGATCACGTGGTCGTCGGCGCGGGCGCCGAAGAAGTCGCCGACCGTCTGCCGGGCCCGTTCGTAGGCCAGGGTGCAGCGCCGCGACAGCGCTCCCGCGCCGCGGTGCACGCTGGCGTACCAGGGAAGCAGTTCGGTCACCGCGTCGGCCGCGGCCCGCGCGCACGGCGCGGTGGCCGCGTAGTCGAGGTTGATCTCGCCGGGTACGCCGAGCACGTCGAGCGGCGCCGACGGCTTGGGCGCGACGGTGGGCAGGGCGGGCAGCGAGGGTACGAGGGTGACGGACACGCCGGAACCTCCGGGGTCAGGGACCCCGGGTGTGCTGTCGGGACGGGGTCCGCGCTTGCCCAGCACGCCGATCGGGCTGGGCCTGGTCATCACCCGGGGCACCCCACCGCGAACTCGACGAGGGTTGCCGGCCAGCAAGCCGGGGCTTGACGCTGGCGCTCGTGACCTGCCGGCAGCGTAGCGGCTGTGGATGCGACCGGACCAGCCGGCGGCGGATGGCTACGCTGACCGCATGGCCGACACCCCGCCCGGTGCACCCCTGCCGTCGTCGCCGCTCCCGCCCGCGGTACCGCCCGCCGGCGCGGCGCCCCGGATGCCGCTGCGCCGACTGGGCTGGCGGCGGTTCCTGGTGCTGGCCGGGGTGGTGCTGTTCATCGCCGCGTGCGCGGTCTTCATGGTCATCCGCCTCGGTCAGTCGCTGGGCCTCGACGCGCTGCTCATCGGGGTGGTCGCCGCGATCCTGCCGGTGCCGGTGCTGGTCGCCTGCTTCCTCTGGCTCGACCGGTACGAACCGGAACCCCTGAAATACCTGATCTTCTGCTTCGCCTGGGGCGCGTTCGTCTCCACCGCCGCCTCGCTCACCGTGAACGAGTTCGCCGCCGGGCGGTTCGCCGCCTGGGGGCTGCCGGCGGCGCTGACCGGCGTGCTGGTGGCGCCGTTCATCGAGGAGCTGACCAAGGCGCTCGGTCCGATCCTGCTGCTGGTGTTCCGGCGTCGGGAGTGGTCCGGCATCACCGACGGCCTGGTCTACTGCGGGCTCTCCGCAGTCGGCTTCGCGATGGTGGAGAACATCCTCTACCTGGGTGGGTACGGCTACGCGGCCGGCGCCGACCGGTACGGCCCGGCGACCGGCGCCCAGCAGGTGATCGCCATCTTCATCGTGCGGATCCTCCTGTTCGGGTTCGCCCATCCCCTCTTCACCTCGATGACCGGTGTCGGGCTCGGAGTCGCCTCGCGCACGGCCGACCGGCGGGTCCGCGTGCTCGCCCCGATCGCCGGCCTGCTGCTGGCGATGATGCTGCACGGCACGTGGAACCTGCTGCCGACGTTGACCCAGGCCACCGGCGAGGCGGTGATCATGCTGTACGGCTTCCTGGGCCTGATGGTGCCGGTGTTCTTCGGCACGGTCGGCCTGGCCCTGTGGCTGCGCGCCTGGGAGGGGCGGCTCACCGAGCGGACTCTGCCCGACTACGTGCGCGCCGGCTGGTTGAGCCCGCCCGAGGTGGCCGCCCTGAGCAGCCTGGGCCGTCGGCACGCCGCCCGTAGCTGGGCCCGCCGCGTCGCCGGGGACGCCGGGGTGCGGGCGATGCGCGGATACCAGCTCGCCGCGACCCGGCTGGCCCTGCTGCGCGACGGAACGCTTCGTGGTCTGGACCGTAAGCCCGCTGACCGGGAGCGGACGGTTGCCGAGGAGCGGCAACTGCTGGAGGCGATCACGGCGTACCGGTCGTACTTCGTGGGTCGCGACCCACAGGCCCCGGTGGGTGTCTGGGACGGCAGTCGCTACCACCTGCGCTTCCCGGACGGCACGCAGCGGTCGGTGGACGCGCCCGACGAGCCGGTCGTGCCGGTCCCGGTGGTGCTCGCCCCGCCGCCGCCCCCGATGGGCTACGCACCGGCCGGCTGGCACGGTCCGCGCCCCCCGGCGCCGTGGCCGCCCGGTCACCCCTGACGGGCGCTGGCGGGGGTCAGGTCATCAGGGTGGTGAGGAAGTCACCGAGCCCCTGCGCCATCGCCATCATCGCGGCTCCGACCGCCTTGAACATCTGCGCGGCGCCGTCCGGCCGGAACGCCATGAAATAGATCAGGAACGCGACGCTGCCCCAGGCCAGCAGTTTCTTCACGAATACCGGCATCGTCCCTCCCCAGGGCCCACGGTCGCCGACTGGCTTCCCGCGCCACGGGCTGGCAAACGGCGCGGTGACGCCCGCCGGCCAGGGGAGGTGCGTCAGAGATAGAGACCGGTGGAGTCGTTGTCGACCCGCTCGGCGGCCACGGCGTGCACGTCGCGCTCTCGTAGCAGCACGTACCCGCGGCCGTGCAGCTCGACCTCGGAGCGGTCGTCCGGGTCGTAGAGCACCCGGTCGCCGGAGACGATGGCGCGGACGTTCGGCCCCACGCCGACCGCGGTGGCCCACGCGAGGCGCTTGCCGACCGCGGCGGTCGCCGGGATGACGATGCCCGCGGTGGAACGGCGCTCGCCCTCGCTGCCGTCCATGCGTACCAGCACGCGGTCGTGCAGCAGGCGGATCGGCAGGCCGGAGTCGAAATCCTGGTCGGCGGTCACGGGGCAGACGCTACCGTGTCCCGGGTGACCGGCCGCCGGTGGTTACGCCCCTGGCCGTCCGGGCACTGCGTGGCGGAACTGCCCTACGGTGTGGGAAACGCACGTATGCTGTCCGACCTGTCGCCGTGGGCGGACGATTCTTCTGCCAGGAGGTGCGCTTGAGCCGCTTCGAGCGGGTACGCGGGCGGCTGCGCCGCGCCTACCGGTCAGGACAGGAGTCGGTTGGCGCGGCTCAGGAGACGCCGAGCGACGCGCCGGAGACGGCCGGGGTGGCCTCGCCGGCCGTTCCCGGGCCCGCCGCCCCGCCGACGGCCACGGTCGTCGGCGCGGAGCCTCAGGTGGACCTGCACAGCTCGACCTCCAGCCGGGACGACGCCGACGTGCCGCACGGGCTGCGGATCGCCGCTGCCTGGTGCTGGCGGCTGATCGTGATCGGCGCGGTGGCGTGGGCGCTGCTCCGGATCATCGGCACGGTCCGGATCGTGATCATCCCGCTGGCCATCGCGTTGCTGCTCTCGGCGTTGCTCGCGCCGGCCGTGGGTTGGCTGCTGCGCGCGCGGTTGCCCCGTTCGCTGGCGACGGCCGTGGTGCTGGTCGGCGGTCTGGCGGGCGTCATCGGCACGCTGACCCTGGTGGTGAACGAGTTCATCCAGGGCGTACCGGAGTTGAGCGAGAAGTCCTCGCAGGGCGTCCGGCAGATCCAGAACTGGCTGAAGACCGGCCCGTTGCACCTGTCCGACACCCAGCTCGACCGCTACATCGAGGAGGCGCAGGGCTGGATCAACGACAACACCTCGAAGTTCACCAGCGGCGCGCTGAGCACCGCGGCGACGCTGGCGGAGGTGCTGACCGGCACGCTGCTGGTGCTGTTCGCGACGTTCTTCTTCCTGCGGGACGGCAACAAGATCTGGCGTTTCCTCGTCCGGCTGTTGCCGGTGGCCGCCCGGTGGAAGGTCGACGACGCCGGCCGCGCCGCCTGGCAGACCCTCGTCGCGTACGTCCGCGCGACCGTGCTGGTCGCCTTCATCGACGCGGTCGGCATCGGCATCTTCCTGGTCATCTTCGACGTTCCGTTCGCCTTCCCGCTGGCGGCGCTGGTGTTCCTCGGCGCGTTCATCCCGATCGTCGGTGCGGCGCTCTCCGGTGGGGTGGCGGTGCTGGTGGCGCTGGTCGACAGCGGGCCGGTCACCGCGCTGATCATCCTGGGCGCGGTGATCGGTGTGCAGCAGGTGGAGGGGCACGTGCTCCAGCCCCTCATCATGGGCCGGGCGGTGGCCATCCACCCGCTCGCGGTGATCATCGGGATCGCGGCCGGCGTGGTGCTCGCGGGCATCACCGGCGCGCTGGTCTCCGTGCCGCTGATCGCGGTGCTGAACACCGCCGTACGCCGACTGGCCGCCCGCACAGTCCCGGACACCCCACCCGACGCCGTGGTAGTGGCCTCACAAGCCCCCTGACCCCACCCCATTCGCTCCGCGATCTTGCACTTTTTGTCGTGGCATAAAGGGCGTACCACTCCATATCGACGACAGAAACTGCAAGATCGGCGCGGGGTGCGGCGCGGGGGTGCGGGGCGGGGGCGGGGGTCAGGTGGTGGCTAGGCGTTTCAGGGCGCCGCGGGCTACCTCGGGGCGGGTCGTGTACCAGAACGGGGGCAGCGAGCGGCGCAGGAACGGCCCGTAGCCGCGCGCCGTCTCCAGGCGCGAGTCGAGCACCGCGACCACTCCCTTGTCGCCGGTCGCCCGGATCAGCCGGCCCACGCCCTGCGCCAGCCGGACCGCCGCGATCGGCACGCTGACCGCGGCGAAACCGGAGCCGCCGCCCGCGTCCACGGCTGCGGCGCGGGCCGCCGCGAGGGGTTCGTCCGGCCGCGGGAAGGGCAGCCGGTCGATGACCACGAGCTGGCAGGCGTCGCCCGGCACGTCCACCCCCTGCCAGAGCGACATGACCCCGAACAGGCAGCTGGACCGCTCCTCGCGGAAACGGCGGACCAGCAGCGGCAGCGCCTCCTCGCCCTGCAACAACACCGGCAGGTCGGTCCGCGCGCGCAGCAGCTCCGCCGCCTGCTGCGCGGCCCGCCGGGAGGAGAAGAGCCCGAGAGTACGACCACCGAGCGCCTCGACGAGCCCGAGCAGCTCCTCCCCGGCCGCGTCAGGCAGCCCGGAGACGCTGGGCCGGGGCAGGTGCGCGGCGACGTACAGGATGCCCTGCCGGGCGTAGTCGAACGGCGAGCCCACGTCCAGCGAACGCCAGCCCGGCCCCTCCGTCGCTGGCACGACGGACCCCGGGTTGGTGTCGCCCGCGAGCCGACGGCCGGGCGCCTCGGCGACCGGGCGGCCCGGGGCGGTGCGGACGGCCTGCGCGGCAGCGGCCGGGGACGGCGGTGCGGGTGGCGGCGCGTCCAGGCCGAGGGCGCGGGCCACCGTGTCGAACCGGCCGCCGAGCGCCAGGGTGGCCGAGGTGGCCACGACGGTGCGTTCGTCGTACAGGTGGGTGCCGAGGGTGCCGGCCACCGACAGGGGTGCGACCACCAGGGCCCGTCGGCTGCCGCTGTCGTTCTTCTCCACCCACGCCACGTCGTGGTCGGCCTCTTCGAGGAGCCGCTGGGCGGTGGTGGAGAGGTCGTCCAGGGCGGCCTTGGCCTGCTGCTTGCGGACCGGGTCGGGATCATCTGACTTGATGTCGCCGATCGCGTCCAGGGCGGTGCGGGTGGCCGCGTCGAGCAGCGTGCACGCCTGGAGCAGCGGCGTCGGGAGGCCGGCGGTGAGTCGACCGGCCGGGGCCTCGGCCAGCCCGACGGCGAGCGCGTCACCGGCGGCGGTGAGCGCGTCGGCGGTCTCCGGCCGCAGCAGCGTACGGGCCCGCCGGGTGGTCCGGTCGATCAGCTCCGGCACCAGCTCGGCCTGGGCGGCCGAGGAGACCCGGTCGGCCAGCTCGTGTGCCTCGTCGACGATGAGCAGCTTGTGCGGCGGGACGATGTGCCGGTCGGCCAGCATGTCGACCGCCAGGAGGCTGTGGTTGGTCACCACGATGTCGGCCTCGCGGGCGCGGGCCCGGGACGCCTCGGCGAAGCACTCCGCGCCGAACGGGCAGCGGCTCGCGCCGACGCACTCCCGCGACGGCATGGAGACCAGCCGCCACGCCTGGTCGTCGACGCCCGGATCCAGCTCGTCGCGGTCGCCGGTGCCGGTCTTCTCGGCCCAGTCGCGCAGCCGCTCGATCTGCTTGCCCAGCCGGCCCGCCTCGCCGAGCCACTTCGTGCCGCCGCCGGGGCGGGCGGCCGGGGCGTCGAAGAGGGTGTCCTCCGGCTCGTCCTCGGTGGAGTTGTCCAGCCGGGCCAGGCAGAGGTAGTGGTGCCGGCCCTTGAGCACCGCGAACGTGGGCCGGCGGCCGAGCAGCGGCTCGACGGCGTCGGCCAGCCGGGGCAGGTCGTGGTCGACGAGCTGGGACTGCAACGCCAGGGTGGCCGTGGAGACCACCACCGGGCCGTCCACGGTGAGGGCCGGCGCGAGGTAGGCCAGCGACTTGCCGGTGCCGGTGCCCGCCTGCACGAGCAGGTGCTCGCCGCTGGTCACGCACTCCTCGATGGCGGTCGTCATCTGCTGCTGGCCGGGCCGCGCCGTGCCGCCGGGGACCGCGCCGACCGCCGCCGCGAGCAGCTCCGTGCCGCTGGGGCGGGCACCACGCCGGCGGCTCCCGCCGCGGACCGACGGGGTGGCGGAACCGGTGGCGGTGCGGGGCGGAGTCACCGTGCGACGGTACCCGCCGCCGCCGACACCGACCGCGCCCATCCGCCCGCGTGGCGCGGAGCACCCATCGACCCCGCTGGTCCACCCCGTCCGGTTACGGCCGTGCTACGACGCGTGGGCAGTATCGGTTAGGGTGCGAATCATGCCGAGCGACGTGGTCCGAGTGATCTACCGCAAGTACGACGGCAGCGCGCACCGTGACTACCCGGCCCGTCGCCTCGCCGAGGACGACCTCGGCATCTGGCTCGGCGTCCCCTTCGGCACCGAGTCGGTCTACCACGGCCGGCCGTCGGTGGAGAAGATCCCCTTCGTCCTGCTGGTGCCGCACCACGCCTGGTGGACGGGGATGTTCAACCCGCCGCCACGGACCAGCGAGGTCTACTGCGACATCGCCACCCCGGCCCGCTGGGAGTCCAACGACACCGTCCACCTGATCGACCTCGACCTGGACGTGGTCCGGCGACGGGCCACCGGCCTGGTGGAACTGCTCGACGAGGACGAGTTCGCCGAGCACCGGGCCCGTTTCGGCTACCCGCAGGACGTGGTGGTCGAGGCCGAGGCGGCGGCCCAATGGCTGTACGGCGCCCTCGGCGACGGCACCGAACCGTTCGCCACGTCGTACCGCAAGTGGCTGGCGCTGGTGGTCTGAGCCGGCGCGGGCTCACCAGCGCGGCGGCCACCGGTCGTCGTCGCCCAGCGGCGGCAGGCCGGCCAGTTTCTCCGGGTTGAGCTGGTTGAAGATGCCGGTGATCCGGCCGCCGTCGACCGAGAACGCGGTGACCAGCCGGATCGGCCGCCCGTCGCTGTGCGCCGTCTCCACCTGCAGGCCGAGGACGCCGTCGACCAGCACCGGGCGGGCCCGCAGCCGTCGCGCGTACCGCCCGGTCTGGCCGAACAGGCCGAGCGTGAAGCGGCCCACCGTGTCCGCGCCGACCACCGGCCGGCGGGCCGTCGGGAAGTGCCCGCCCGAGTCGCCGATCAGGACCACGTCCGGCGCGAGCACCCGCAGCAGCGGATCCAGCTCGCCGGACTCGGTGGCGGCCACGAACGCCGCGAGGACGCGCCGCTGCTCGGCCGGGTCGGCGGTGTGCCGGGGCGCGTCCGGCGCGGCGACGGCCCTGCGGGCCCGGGAGGCGAGCTGCCGGGCGGCCACCTCGCTGGTGCCGAGGGCGTCCGCCACCCGGGCGAACGGCACCGCGAACACGTCGTGCAGCACGAGCGCGAGCCGCTGCTCGGGCGCGAGCCGTTCCAGCAGCACCCGCAGCGCCGTGCCGACCTGGTCGGTGCGGACGGCGCGTTCGGCGGGGTCGGGGGCGTACCCGCCGGTGGGCGGCCCGCCGTCCAGCGGGCTCACGACCGGTTCCGGGAGCCACTGCCCGGGGTACGCCTCGCGGCGGACCCGCGCCGAGCGCAGCACGTCCAGGCAGAGCCGGGCGCAGGTGGTGGTCAACCACGCGGAGAGATCGCGGATCTCGGCGCGGGCGGCCGGGTCGGCGAGCGCCCCGGCGTAGCGCAGCCAGGTCTCCTGCACCGCGTCCTCGGCCTCGCTGCGGCTGCCCAGCATCCGATGGGCCACCGCGAGCAGCCGGCCCCGCTCGGCCTCGAACTCCGTCGCCAGGTCCTGCACGACCCACCACCCTTCCCCGAGCGCCACGTGCCTGGCGTACATCCTCCAACCAACCGGACGCGCCGGCGGCCCCGGACGTGACGGCGGGCCGGTCGCGCATCGAGCGGCCTCGACGCATTCGGCGGCGTCGACGGCCGGCGTCGGCGGGCCTCGACGCGCGGATGGCCGGCGGGTGGGCGATGATCCGAGGATGAGCGAACCCCGGCAAGGGCAGAGCGGGCGGGTCGTGGCGCCGGACGGCGGGTCGGTGCGGGACCTGTTGCGGGTGACCGCCCCGGTGGATCTCGCCGCCATCGATCCCCGGTCCACGCCCGGCCTGCCGCCGACGGAGGTGATCGGCGAGCACCGCAAGACCTGGGCCCGTGCGCAGGTGGAGCTGGTCGGCGAGGAGCTGGGCCGGCAGCAGGAGATGCTGTTCGCGATGGCCAAGGCCGGCTCGGCGCACCGGGTGCTGCTGGTGCTCCAGGCGATGGACTGCGGTGGCAAGGACGGCACGATCAAGCGGGTGGCCGGCGCGATGAACCCCCTGGGTCTGCACATCCGCTCGTTCGGTCCGCCGACCCCGCAGGAGCTGCGGCACGACTTCCTGTGGCGGATCCGCCGCGCGCTGCCGCCGCCCGGGTACGTGGGGATGTTCAACCGCTCACACTACGAGGACGTGTTGATCGCCCGGGTCGGGTCGTTGGTGCCGGAGGCGATCTGGCGGGCCCGCTACGACCAGATCAACTCCTTCGAGCGGGAACTGGTCGACGACGGGGTGACCGTCGTGAAGGTGATGCTGCACATCTCGTACGCCGAGCAGGGCGAGCGGCTGCTGGAACGGCTCACCGATCCGCACAAGCACTGGAAGTACAACCCGTCGGACGTCGACTCCCGCGCGCAGTGGGAGGACTACCAGGCCGCGTACGCCGAGGCGCTGAGCCGGTGCGGCACGGACGCCGCGCCGTGGTTCGTGGTGCCGGCGGACCGCAAGTGGTATCGGGACTGGGCGGTCGCCCACCTGCTGCGGGAGACGTTCGACACGCTCGATCTGGGGTATCCGCCTGCCGATTTCGACGTGGCACGTGAGCGCGAGCGGTTGGCCGCTGGGGGTGCGGGGACGGTTGGGACGCCCGAGATGAACAGTAGGTGAACGAGCGGTGAATGTGGCCTGGCCAGGGGTGGGCCGGCGAAGTTGCGGTTCTGGCGTTTTCTAGCATTCACCGAGCGGACGCCGACGGACGCCGCCACCCTTCCACCGACGCGACGAGGTCTGTGCTGTGAAGTTTTCCTTCCGCCCCACCGAGGGCGCCTTCTACGAGCTCTTCACCAGGGCCGCGCAGAACCTGGTCCGGGGCACCACGCTGTTGAACGAGCTGGCCCTGCCGGGTGTCGACGTGCAGTCGGTCAGCGAGCGGCTGACCGAGGTCGAGCACGACAGCGACCAGATCACGCACGATCTCTACAAGAAGATCAACTCGACCTTCATCACGCCGTTCGACCGGGAGGACATCTACCGGCTCGGCTCGCTGCTCGACGACGTGATGGACCACCTGGAGGCGGTCGGCGACCTGCTGTACCTGTACGGGCTGACCGAGTTGCCGGCGCTGCCGCGGGAGCTGCACGAGATGGTCAACGTGCTCGACCAGCAGGCCAAGCTGACGGCCGACGCGATGCCCCGGCTGCAGTCGATGAAGAATCTCGAGGACTACTGGATCGAGTGCAACCGGCTGGAGAACGAGGGCGACCGGATCAACCGGCAGCTGCTCGTCCGCCTCTTCTCGGGTGAGTACGACGCGTTGACGGTGCTGAAGATGAAGGAGGTCGCCGACGAGCTGGAGGCCGCCTGCGACGCCTTCGAGCACGTGGCCAACACGGTCGAGACCATCGCGGTCAAGGAGTCCTGAGCCGGTGACTCCCGAACTCATCGCCGTCCTGGCGGTGATCGCGGTGGCCCTGGCGTTCGACTACACCAACGGCTTCCACGACGCTGCCAACGCGATCGCGACAAGCGTCTCCACCCGGGCGCTGACACCCCGGATCGCCCTCGGCCTCGCCGCGGTCGGCAACTTCGTCGGCGCCCACTTCGGCGCCGGGGTCGCCAAGACCGTCGGCGACGGCCTGGTCACTCTCCCCACCGGGGTGAGCAGCCTCGGGGTGGTCTTCGCCGGGGTGCTCGGCGCCATCGCCTGGAACCTGATCACCTGGTACTTCGGCCTGCCGTCGTCGTCCTCGCACGCGCTCTTCGGCGGCCTGGTCGGCGCGACCCTGTTGTCCGCCGGCGGCCTCGTGCAGTGGGGCAACATCGGTGTGAAGGTCATCCTGCCGATGGTGCTGTCGCCGATCGTCGGCCTCACCCTCGGCTACCTGCTGATGCTGGCCATCCTCTGGCTGTTCCGTAAGGGTCAGCCGGGCAAGCTCAACCGGGGCTTCCGTTGGGCGCAGACCGCCTCCGCGGCCGCCATGTCGGTCGGCCACGGCATGCAGGACGCCGCCAAGACGATGGGCATCGTGGTGCTGGCGCTCTACACCGGCGGTTTCCAGGAGAGCAAGACGCACATCCCGGGCTGGGTGTTCTGGACGTCGGCCACCATGCTGGCGCTCGGCACGTACGCCGGTGGTTGGCGGATCATCCGCACCCTCGGCCGCAAGATCATCGACCTCGGGCCGCCGGAGGGCTTCGCCGCCGAGACGGTGGCCAGCGCGGTGCTCTACTTCAACGCCCTGGTGCTGAAGGCGCCGATTTCCACCACCCACACGATCACCTCGGCGATCATGGGTGTGGGCGCGACCAAGCGCCTCTCCGCGGTCCGCTGGAACGTCGCCGGCAACATCGTGATCGCCTGGATCATCACGTTCCCGGCGGCGGCGCTGATCGCCTGCGTCACCTACCTGGTGATCCGGCCGCTCTTCGGCTGACCGGACCAGGCACACGAACGGCCCCGGTCACACGACCGGGGCCGTTCGTGTCACTCGTAGCGGACGCCGATCTGCTCGCGGACCGTGTCCAGCAGGGTCATCACCTCAAGCGTCGTGGTGTGCGGCACCAGCGGACTCTCGGTCAGCCCGGCGGCCAGGCACCGCTGCACCTCGATCGCCTCGTACTGGTAGCCGTTGCCGACCTCCTCGGCGGAGATCGTCTCGGGTTCGAAGCCGTCCCGGTGCAGGGTCAGCGAAGCCGGCCGGAAGAACGGCTCCGGCAGGTCGATGCGGCCCGTGCTGCCGGTGATCGAGGCGGCCAACGAGCTCGCCCCGACCATGCCGCAGCTCAGCGTGGCCACCGCCCCGCTGTCGTAGCCGAACACGATGCCGGTGTTCTCGTCGGTCCCCTCCGGGCCCAGGTGCGCCCAGGAGCGGATGTGCTGCGGCACGCCCAGCAGCAGGTGCGCGAGGCTGATCGGGTAGATCCCCAGGTCGAGCAGCGCGCCCCCACCCAGCGCCGGGTTGCGCATCCGGTGCTCCGGCGGGAACGGCCCGGCCACCCCGAAGTCGGCCCGGACATTGCGTACCGTGCCGATGGCGCCCTCGGCGATCAGCTGGACCGCGCGAAGGATGAGCGGGTTCGTCCTCATCCACATGGCCTCCATCAGGAAGACCCCTGCGGCGCGTGCGGTCTCCACCAGCTCGGTGCTGGTGGCCAGTTCGAGGGTGAACGGCTTCTCCAGCAGCACCGCCCGGCCGGCGGTCAGGCAGGTCAGCGCCGCCTCGTGGTGCGCGGCGTGCGGAGTCGCCACGTAGATCACGTCGACCTCCGGATCGGCGGCCAGCTCCACCCAGGAGCCGTACGCGCGCTTCGCGCCGTACGTGTCGGCGAACCGCTGCGCGCTGTCGGCGGAGCGGGAGCCGACCGCGACCAGTTCGGCGTCCGGCACCAGCCGGAGGTCTTCGGCGAAACGGCTGGCGATGTGGCCGGTGGCCAGGATGCCCCAACGAGTCATGCCGGAACGCTAGCCGAGCCGGGTGAACCGTCGGCTGCCCGGACGCCGCCCAGCTCATCCGTCGGGACCTCGGTGTGTTCCGGGTCGCCGTACCGTGCCGCACCGCGCTGGCCGGCCACCCCTTACCCACTCCCTTTGCTCTGCTTCAACCCGCGCAACGGTGAACGGATGTTTCTGTTGCGCGGGTTGAAGCAGAGCAAAGGAGGCGCGTGGGTGGTCGGGTGGTCGGCGGTCGAGCGGAGCCCACCGGCGCACGCCAGCCGGTGGCGGCGGGTCGGGGAACTAGGCTCGCGGCATGACGATCGACAGTGACGGCTTCGCCGCGCCCGCCGCCCTGGTCGAGCACGCCCGCCGGTTCCGGGCCGAGGGCGGCACCCCGGCGACACCGCGCGTCGCCGCCACCGTTTTGCTTCTGCGGCCGACCGACACCGACTTCGAGGTGTACGTCATCCGCCGCGTCGCCGCGATGACCTTCGGCGGGATGTACGCCTTCCCCGGCGGCGGGGTGGACCGCTCCGACTCGGCGGCGCACCTCGACTGGGCCGGCCCGGCGCCGACCGAGTGGGCCCATCGGCTCGGGGTGGCCCCGGACGACGCCCAGGCGGTGGTCTGCGCCGCCGCCCGGGAGGTCTTCGAGGAGGCCGGCGTGCTGCTCGCCGGGCCCGATCCGGCGACGGTGGTGGGTGACGTCAGCGACGACGACTGGGAGACGGCCCGGCAGGACCTGGAGGGGCGTCGGCTGGGCTTCGCGGCGCTGCTCGCCGACCGTCAGCTCACGCTGCGGTCGGATCTGCTGCTGCCGTGGAGCCGCTGGGTCACCCCCGAGTTCGAGCCGCGCCGCTTCGACACGTACTTCTTCGTCGCTCTGCTGCCGGCGGGGCAGCGGACCCGCGACGTCTCCGGCGAGGCCGACCACACCCTCTGGATCCGCCCGGCGGACGCGCTGGCCCGCGCCGAGGCGGGCGAGCTGACCATGCTGCCGCCGACCCTGGTCACGCTGGCCGAGGTGGCGGCGGCCGGCGACCTGGCCGGGGTGGCGCGGGTGGCGGCCGACCGGGACGCCGCCACCCCCATCACTCCGCGCCTGGACCTCCCGGCCGACGGCGAGCCCCGCTTCGTGCTCGGCTGACCCAGCCGGCGGTCCGCCGTATCCCTGGGGTACGGCGGCCCGGCGGCCCGTCAGTAGTGCCCGACGTAGCGGTAGTTGGCGTTGAGGCTGCCCGGGGCGGCGTGCGCCGGTGCCAGCGCGTCGAACGGCGCCACCGTGAGGAAGCGGACGAACTGCTGGTCCGGCTCCTCGTTGGGCGCGTAGGTGAGGACGTCGATGTCGCCCGGAGCGACGTCGCGCTCGACCCAGTCCATCAGCGGCTGGAGGAACTCCGGGATGCCGACCTCCGACGGGTGCTCGGTCGGCTCCGGCCCGAACAGGCAGTGGTAGCCGGCCGGCACCAGGTACAGCCGCGTGAACGCCTCGCTGCCGCCGCGACGCTGCACCGCCGCGTAGTAGTCGACCGTCGAGAACGGAGGGACGGACGGGTCCGCCCAGCCGTGGTAGAGGATCAGCTTGCCGCCCTGGTCACGGAACGCGGACAGGTCCGCGTCGGTGGCGTTGTAGATGGCGTCCCCCAGCACGTTCAGCCGGTCGAACGTGGCCCGGGTGAACCGCACGTCGTTCAGCTGGAAGTCGGCCGGTGGGTTCTGCGGGTACGCGAGGTACTTCAGGTAGTTGAGCGCGATCCTTGCGGTGTTGCCGTCCACCGGGACGCCGGAGCGCACCACGAACCCGTCGATCCAGCCCAGCTCCGATCCGTACGGCAGGCCGCCGGGGTAGAGGCCGTTCGGCCCCCGGTAGAACGCCACAACGGCCGCCACCTGGGCGGGCGTGAGGCAGTCGGGCCGGTCCGTGCCGCGCGGGCAGCGCAGCGACGACGGCTGGAACCCGCACCGCCGGGGGTCCTCGATGACCGAGCCGCACTGTCGAACAACCGCCTCGTGCAGCGCGGGAATCTTCTCCGGGCCGAGGATCTGCCGGCCCGACGCGTCAGTGTTGCGCAGCACCACCCAGGCGTTGAGCAGCGCCAGCGGCGCCAGGTTGTGTACCGGTGCGCCGGCCAGGATGCCATCGAAGTCGGACGGGAACCGCTGCGCCAGCATCAGCCCCTGCCGGCCGCCGGTCGAGCAGCCGTCGAAGTACCGGTACGTCGGCCCGTGCCCGTAGTACGCGACCATCACCGCGTCCGCCACCCGCCGCAGCCGGTGCTCGGACAGCAGCCCGAACTCCAGTCGCGCCCGAGGGTCGGCGCCCCAGGTCGCCGGCTCGCTGGCCTGCGGGTCGCCGGTGTGCCCCGTGTCGTCGGAGGCCAGCACCAGCCTGCCGTCTCGCGCGGCCGCGCACTGAAACCCGAAGAGCGGCAGGGTCAGGTCGGGCACCGTGCCGCACAGCCCGCTACAGCCCTGCTGCACGTACTGCCCCGTCCATCCGGAGACGGGGAGCTTGACGGTGAACCGTGTCTGCGGCCGGATCACCCCCTGCACCATGCAGAATTCCTGGCCTTCGGCGTTGGTGTCGCGCTTTGCCGACATCACCGACACCTGCGGGATCCGCGCCCCGGCCAACCCCGCGCACCGGTCGGCGGGCGGGTCGGTGGCGGATCCCGGCGTGACGATCAGGGGTACGGCGGTCAGCAGTGCCAGAACAGTTCGGATCATGCTTCCCTCCTCTTTGGAGGGAGATTAGGCAGTTCGGCGGGCCGGCCGGATCGGTCCCGGGACGGGACTCGCGGTCATCCCCGGGGCGGAGCGGTGCCCGGCCGGACCAGGCCGCACTCGTAGGCGAGCACGGCCGCCTGCACCCGGTCGCGCAGACCGAGCTTGAGCAGAATCGCCGACAGGTGGGTCTTCACGGTGGCCCGGCTGAGGACCAGGCGCTCCGCGATCTCGTCGTTGGAGAGCGCCCGCGCCACCAGCGTGAGCACCTCGATCTCGCGGGCGCTGAGCGCGTCGAGCGCCGGTGGGGGAGTGCCGCCGGGCAGCTCGCTGGCGAACCGGTCGAGCAGCCGCCGGGTGACGGTCGGCGCGAGCAGCGCCTCACCGCGCGCCACCACCCGTACCGCCGTGGCCAGTTCGTCGGGGCGGATGTCCTTGAGCAGGAAGCCGCTGGCACCGGCCCGCAGCGCCGAGAACACCGGCTCGTCCAGGTCGAACGTGGTCAGCATGATGATCCTCGCCGCCTGGCCGGCGGCGACCAGCCGGCGGGTCGCCTCGATGCCGTCCAGCCGGGGCATCCGTACGTCCATCAGGATCACGTCCGGTCGCAGGCGCCCGGCCAGCTCGACGGCCTCCAGGCCGTCGCCCGCCTCGCCGACCACCTCGAGGTCCTCGCGGCTCTCGATGATCATCGCGAACCCGGCCCGCACCAGAGCCTGGTCGTCGGCGATCAACACCCGGATGGCCGCCGCCGTCATGACGAGGTGAGCGGCAGGTCCGCCCGTACCCGAAAGCCGCCCCCCGGCACCGGCCCGGCGTCCAGCGTCCCGCCCAGCAGCCGGGCCCGTTCCTGCATCCCCACGATCCCCCGGTGCGCGGAACGGTCGACCCGGCCGCTCGGACGGGCCGGGCCGTCGTCGCGGATCTCCAGCCGCACCGACCCGGGCGAGCACCGCACCGTCACCCGGGCCAGGGTGGCCTGGCTGTGCCGCAGCGTGTTGGTCAGCGACTCCTGCACGATCCGGTACGACGAGAGGTCCACCGCCGCCGGCAACGGTGACCTGGCCGGTTCCCGGTCCAGCTCGACGGTGAGGCCGGTGGCCCCCAGCGACGCGGCCAACGTGTCCAGTTGCGCCAGACCGGGCTGCGGGGTGGCCGGGTCGGGCTCGGCGTCGGCGTTCATCGTCTGCAACAGCACCCGCAGTTCGGACAGGGTGGAACGGGCCGCCAGGTCGATCGAGGTGAGCGCCGCGCGGGCCAGGTCGGGTCGACGGTCGAAGACGTCCTGCGCGGCGCCGGCCTGCACGACGATCACCGACACCGTGTGGACCAGCACGTCGTGCAGTTCGCGGGCGATCCGTTCGCGTTCCTGGGTGACGATGCGCCGCTCGGAGTCCTGCCGGCGCAGCGCGCGGGTCCGGCCCAGCTCACCGAGGGCCCAGCCGAGCGCCGGGCCGGCGCTCGCGAGCAGCACGTTGCGCCAGTCGCCGTACGCCAGCTTCCAGGGCGTGCCGGCCAGCAGCAGGCCGAGCACCCACAGCGACCGCGACGGTGGCCTCCGCCGCGCGTACCCGGCCAGCACCGCGGCGACCTGACCGAGCCAGCCGATGGCCGGAGTGAGCGCCTCGATGCCGATCCCGGCGAGGACGGCCACCGCCATCGCGGCCTCCGGGTGGCGGCGCAGCGCCGCGATGGTGCTGGCCTGCACCGCCGCCAACGCGAGGGCGGCAGCGTACCCGAGCACGTGGTGTGGACCGTTCGGCGTGACCAGGATCAGCGCAGCGAGCACGACGAACAGGCCGACGGCGACTCGCAGGTCGGGCCGGCATCCGCGCAGGAGCCTGCCGGGCGAACGCACCCGGTGATCGTAGGCAGCTCACGGATCGGCGGTCATCGGCCGCGGGAATGACGAAGCGGCCCGTCCGGAGACGGACCGCCTGCGTCGCGCAAGGGAAGAGGGAGGCTCAGCCGAAGCGGCCGGTGATGTAGTCCTCGGTCTTCTTGACGCTCGGGTTGCTGAAGATCTTCTGGGTGTTGTCGTACTCGATGAGACGGCCCGGGTCGCCGGTCTTCTCGATGGAGAAGAAGGCGGTCCGGTCCGACACACGGGCGGCCTGCTGCATGTTGTGCGTCACGATGATGATCGTGAACTTGTCCTTGAGCTGGAACATCAGGTCCTCGATGGCCAGCGTGGAGATCGGGTCCAGGGCCGAGCAGGGCTCGTCCATCAACACGACCTGCGGCTCGACCGCGATCGTCCGGGCGATGCAGAGCCGCTGCTGCTGACCGCCGGAGAGGCCCGCGCCGGGCTTGCCCAGCCGGTCCTTGACCTCGTCCCACAGGTTCGCCGAGCGCAGCGCCTTCTCGGCCGCCTCGTCCAGGATCGACTTGCGCCGGACGCCGTTGAGCTTCAGCCCGGCCACCACGTTCTCGAAGATGCTCATGGTGGGGAACGGGTTCGGCCGCTGGAAGACCATGCCGATGGTGCGCCGAACCGCGGTGACGTCCACGTCCCGGTGGTAGATGTCCTGGTCGTCGATGGTCAGGCTGCCCTCGACCCGGGCACCCGGCAGCACCTCGTGCATCCGGTTGATCGACCGCAGGAAGGTCGACTTGCCGCAGCCGGACGGCCCGATGAGAGCGGTGACCGTCTTCGGCTCGACCGTCAGGTTGATGTTCTCGATCGCCTTGAACCCGCCGTAGTAGGCGGTGACGTTCGAGGCGGAGACGCGCTTGGCCATGGTGGTACCTCCGGGGTTCATCGGCTGAGCCTGTTGCGACGGGCCAGCAGTTTCGCCGCGATCGTCAGGATGAGCACGAGGGCGACCAGGGTGAGTGCAGCGGTCCACGCCCGCTCCGGCGCGTACTTCGACGCGCTACCGGCTTGCTGGTAGACGTAGAGCGAGAGCGACGACTGGTTGTTCTCGAACGGGTTGAAGTTGATCGCGGCGCCACCGCCGGCGATCAGCAACACCGGAGCGGTCTCGCCCGCCGCGCGAGCGATGGAGAGCATGACGCCGGTGACGATGCCCGGGAGCGCGGTGGGGAGCACCACCCGCAGGATGGTCTTCCACTTGGGCACGCCGAGCGCGTACGCGCCCTCCCGCAGCGGCGCCGGGACGAGGCGCAACATCTCCTCGGTGGAGCGGACGATGGTCGGCAGCATCAGCACGGCGAGGGCCAGCGCGGCGGCGAAGCCGGAGAAGCTCGGCCGGCCGTCGTTGAACCACGGCGACACGATCAGCACCCAGAACGCCAGCACGAACAGGCCGCTGACGATCGACGGGATACCGGTCATCACGTCGACGAAGAACCGGATCGCGAAGGCGAACTTGCCCCGGCCGTACTCGACGATGTAGATGGCGCAGAGCAGGCCGAGCGGCACGGTGATCAGGACGGCGATGCCGACCTGCTCCAGAGTGCCGATGATGGCGTGGTAGGCGCCGCCGTTCGGGTCCCGGGCGCCGATGTTGTTCATGGAGGTGAGGAAGAAGTCGGCGTCCAGCCGCTGGGCACCCTTGCTGAGCAGCGTCCAGACCACCGAGACGAGCGGCACCACGGCCAGCACGAACGCGGAGTGGATCAGCGCGCTCCAGGTGCGGTTGCGGGCCGCTCGTCGCCCCTCGACGGCGTTGGCCGCCGCGAAGAGGCCGGCCAGGTAGAGCACCGCGCCCAGCACGATGACGAGGACGGGGCCGCCGATGCTCGCGCCGTAGACGATCGCGGCGGCGAGTGCCAGCGCGGCCACGGCGATGGCCGGGGCGGCGTACGCGGGCAGCCGCCGGGCCCGCAGCGTTTCCGGCTGGGCCGGCGGCCGGGTGCGGTGTGAGGTGACCGTGGTGCTCATGCGGCGGACTCCGTGAACTCCCGGCGGCGGTAGATGATCGCCCGCGCGATGATGTTGACGACCAGCGTGATCGCGAAGAGCACCAGACCGGATGCGATCAGGGCGCCGCGACCGGTGTCGTTCGCCTCGGCGAAGCGGTTGGCGATATTGGCGGCGATGGTGTTGCCGCCGGACTCCAGCACGTTGAACGAGATGCTGTAGGTGGCCCCGAGGGTCAGCGCCAGCGCGATGGTCTCGCCGAGTGCCCGACCGAGTCCGAGCATCACCGCGGCGATGATGCCGGGCCGCCCGTACGGCAGGACCGCGGTGCGCAGCATTTCCCACCGGGTGGCGCCGAGCGCCAGAGCGGCTTCCTCGTTCGCGGTGGGCGTCTGGAGGAACACCTCGCGGGTGAGCGAGGTGATGATCGGCAGCACCATGATCGCCAGCACGAGCGAACCGAGCAGGATGGAGTTGCCGTACGGGCCGTCGCCGCCGAAGATCGGGATCCAGCCGAAGTACTTGTTCAGCCAGCCGGACAGGTCGGTGACCGGGCCGATGAGGTAGTCGCGCCCCCAGAGGCCGAACACCACACTGGGTACGGCGGCCAGCAGGTCGATCAGGAAGCCGAGTGCGTTGCCGAGCCGCCGGGGCGCGTAGTGGGACAGGTAGAGCGCGATGCCCATCGCCACCGGTACTGCCATGAGCAGTGCCAGCGCCGCCGTGAGCACCGTACCGAAGGCGAGCGCGCCGATGCCGAACGTGGGCGGGTTGTCGTTCGGGAACCAGCCCTCGAAGGTCCAGAAGCTGGCGGTGTTGGCACGCAGGGCCGGAATCGCCTTGGCGATCAGGAAGACCGCGATGGCGACGATGATGACCAGAACCGTCGTGCCGGCGGCCAGGGTGAGGCCGTGGAAGGCCCGCTCGGCGCCGAAAGCGCGGGCCCGGGGCAGCGCGCCACCGCCGCCCAGCCCGGGACCGTCAGGGGAACGGGTGCTGACTGGTGCCTCGGCCACGCGCGCCGAGGCACCGGCGGGCCGCTCGTGACTCTGGGTCACGCGCGTCCCGCCGGTGCCGGCGTCGGCCGAGCGGTGAGGGGTTTCACCCATCTGCTCGCTCGATTCGGTTGCGGAGGTGTGGGGTCGGGTCAGGAGAGGTTCTTGACCGCGGTCTCGACCTTGGTGCGGACCGTCTCCGGCAGCGGGGCGTAGCCCAGCTCGGTGAGAGAGGCCTGGCCCTCGGCGCTGGCGGCGTGGCCCAGCAGGCCCTTGACCAGCTTCAGCTTGTCGGCCGCGAGGCCCTTGCTGCAGACGATCTCGTACGTCGCCAGGACGATCGGGTACGCCCCGGCCTCCTTGGTGTTGTAGTCGATCGACATCTTGAGGTCGTCGCCCTGGCCCTCGATCTTGGCCCCGGCGATGGTCTTACCGGCCGACTCGGCAGTCAGCGCGGCGAACTCGCCCGCGCCGTTGCCGACCTTGGCCATCTTCAAGCTGGCGTTCTCGGCGTACGACCACTCGACGTAGCCGATGGTGCCGTCGGTGCTCTTGATCTTGCTGGCAACGCCGTCCGACTTGGCGGCGCCCACGCCACCCGGGGCCTTCCAGGCCTTCGCGTTGCCCAGGGTCCAGTCCGCCTCGGCGGTCTTGGAGAGGAACTTGGTGAAGTTGTCGGTGGTGCCCGACTCGTCGGAGCGGTGCACGGCCTGGATGGCGGTCGACGGCAGCTTGGCGTCCGGGTTGTCAGCCTTGATAGCCGGGTCGTCCCACTTGGTCACCTTGCCGGCGAAGATCTTCGCCAGGGTGGCCGGCTTGACCTGGAGGTTGTCCACGCCGTTGAGGTTGTAGGCGATCGCCACCGGGCCGATGACCATCGGCAGGTTGATGGCGGCGCCACCGGTGCACTTGGCGTCGGCCTTCGGCTGCTCCTCCGGCTTGAGCGCGGAGTCGGAGCCGGCGAAGTCGGCGGTGCCGTTGATGAACGCCGTGATGCCGGCGCCGGAGCCGGACGGCTCGTAGTTGATCGTGGTGCCCTGGCACTTCTGCTGGTACGCCTTGATCCACTCGTCCATGGCGTTCTTCTGAGCCGAGGAGCCCTGAGCGTTGACCGTGCCGGTACCGCAGTCGACCGCGGCGGCGGAGCCCGAGGCGCTGGCGCCGGACGTGGGCTCGTTGTTGTCCGAGCCGCATGCACTGAGGCCGAGCGTCGCGGCAAGAGCGAGGCAGGCAATAGTGCCGTACCGCTGGAGCTTCACCTGAGGGGTTTCCCTTCGCGTCTGACTTGGTGCCCCGATGCCGGGGCCCGAGGACCGGCAGTGACCGGCTGACACGAAAGTTAGAAGTGCCAGGTAGCCGGTTCGCCGGTCGCAAGTGAACGCAAGGTGAACACGTGCGGCCTTCGAGGTGACCGCTTGCTGAGGGTGAGTTGTCCGTTAAGTGAACCGGCGCACACCTGTCGGAAGTATGGGCATATTTCCGGTTCAGCGTTATCCCGCCGATGCGCGGCCGTTACCCGCCGGTGACTCGCTCGGGGCGACGGCCGACGGTCAGCCCAGGTGGTAGTTGATGTGCGCGGACCAGCGGGCGAAGCCCAACCGCTCGTAGAGCGCGATTGCCCCGGTGTTCGAGTCGTCCACGAAGAGCATCACCCGGTCCAGACCGCGCTTGTCCCGCAGGTACGCGAGCCCCGCGGTGGTCAACGCCCGACCGAGCCCGCCACCGTGCGCGGTCGGCTCCACGCCGAGCACGTACACCTCGCCGATGCGGGCCGACCCGGGCCGCTCGTGCACCTTCGTCCAGTGGAAGCCGAGCAGCCGGCCCGTCGAGGTCTCCTCGGCGAGCAGGAAGCCGGCCGGGTCGAACCACGGCTCGGCGAGGCGGACCCGCAGGTCGTCCGAGGTCCACCGCCCCTGCTCGGGATGCTCGGCGAAGGCCCGCGCGTTCAGGGCCAGCCAGGCCGCGTCGTCGGCCCCCGGGCGGAACGCACGCAGCGCCACCCCGTCGGGCAGGCGCGGCTCGCCCAGCGGGGCGGCCAACGGCCGGCGTAGCTGCCAGAGCACGCGCGCCCGGCTGAACCCGAGGTCCACGGCGAGCGCCGCCGCCGACGGGTGGTCGCCGTGCGCCCAGGCCCGCAGCGGCCCGGTGGCCGAGGCGAGCACGCCCCGGGCCAGCGCCCGACCGGTGCCCCGCCGCCGGTACGCGGGGTGCACCACCAGCTCCACCCCGATCCCGCCCACCGGGTCGGTGGTGTCCAGGTGGGCGTAGCCGGTGAGGGTGCCGTCGTCCGCGCGGGCCAGCAGGTGCACGGCCGGCGCCTCCGGATCGCGCAGGCGGAGCAGGACGTGCTCGTCGAGCGGGTTTGCGCCGTCGGTGTCGCCCGCCGTACGCGCCAGGGCCAGCACACCGGCGATCTCCGTCGGGGCCAGTCGGTCGGTCCGGGTCACCTGGTCGCTGGTCGGCTCCGCGCTGCTCATTGGGTCACCGTAGCCGCTGCGTCTCGTGCGTCCCGGACTCTCGCCCGAGTAAGGGGAAGTGGCTCACGTCGGGTCGGTGGGCAGTGCCTCCAACTCGTAGCGCGAGCTGAGTCCGGGCAGGATCCGGCGCAGCGCGTCGACAGTGCCCTGCCGGTCGCCGCCGGCATCGTGCATGAGGACCACGGCACCGGGTTCCGCCTGCGCGAGCACGGTCGCGGCGATCTTGCTGGCGCCGGGCACCTGCCAGTCCGACGGGTCCACCGACCAGTGCAGCGGGGTCATGCCGAGCTGCTGGGACACCGACACCACCGGGTACGTCCAGGCTCCGCCGGGTTGGCGGTACCAGACGATCGGGGCGTCCGGGACCGCCGCTCGGATCGCCTCGTTGGTGCGTACCAGGTCGGCGCGGATCTGGTCGGCGGGCTTGTTGCCGAGGGAGATGTCGTGGTGCCAGGAGTGGTTGCACAGGGTGTGGCCGTCGGCAACGATCGCCTGGATGAGGTCGGGATGATCCTGGGCGTTCTCGCCCACCACGCAGAACGTGGCCTTGACGTCGTACTCGCGCAGGATCGCGAGGACCTGCGGGGTGTAGCGCGGGTCCGGCCCGTCGTCGAAGGTCAGCGCGAGTCGGGCGTTGCCGGTGTCGGTGTGGGCGCCGAACAGCTTGTCGCCGCTGGCCTTCTGCCCCGAGCCGTCCTGGCCGGCCTCGGTCGGGCCGGCGCTCTGGCCCGCGGTCGGGATGCCGGTCGGGGTGCCGGTCGGGGTGCCGGTCGAGGTGCCGGTCGAGGTGCCGGTCGGGGTGCCGGTCGAGGTCTTTTCGGGAGGCTGGTCGGCGTAGTGCGCCCCGTCGCCGTCGGTGGTGACACCGGTGGCGTGTCGCTGGGTCTGGTCGGGGACGAGACTGCGGCCCAGCACGTACGCCGAGCCGAGCAGCGCGGCCACCACCGCCGTCACGATCACTGCCGCCCGCGCGGTCGAGCTGACCCGCGTCACGGCTTCCGCCCGGCTGGCCGGACGCGCCGGCCCCTCGCCCCCGTGCTACCTGCCCGCACCGTCGCCCCCTTTTCCGACAAACCCGGCAGTCAGAATATGACTGGCGAGCCGCGCAAAAGGGGCATATAGGAAATCGCCCCGAGGTGGGGCTAGACAGGCAGCGGCGCGTGCTCCGCCTCGGGCAGGGAACGCGACGGCGGGACGACGAACTTGTAACCCACCTGGCGGACCGTGCCGATCATCGACTCGTACTCCGAGCCGAGCTTGGCGCGCAGCCGCCGGACGTGCACGTCCACCGTCCGGGTGCCGCCGAAGTAGTCGTAGCCCCAGACCTCGCGCAACAGCTGGTCGCGGGTGAACACGCGGCCCGGGTGCTGGGCGAGGAACTTCAGCAGCTCGAACTCCTTGTAGGTGAGGTCGAGCGGGCGACCCTTCAGCTTGGCGGCGTACGTGTCGGGGTCGATGGTCAGCTCGCCGGCCCGGATCGAGCCGCCGGCGCCGGCGGTCGCGTTGCTCAGGCGGCCGACCGCGAGCCGCAGTCGGGCCTCGACCTCGGCGGGACCGGCCGACGCGAGGATGACGTCGTCGACGCCCCAGTCCGCGTTCAGCGCGATCAGGCCGGCCTCGGTCACCACCGCGACCAGCGGCACCCCGAGCCCGGTGGCGTGCAGCATCCGACAGGTCGCCCGGGCCTCGCTCAGCTCCGACCGGGCGTCCACCAGCACCGCGTCGGGGCTGGGCCCGGCAACCAGGGTGCGGACGTCGCGCGGCGCGGTGCGAACCGAGTGTGGCAGCAGGTCGAGCGCCGGCAGCACAGCCGACGGTTCCCCCGCGCGTGCGGTCACCAGCAGCAGGATCTCCACGATCACCTCCGTCCCGGCGGCGCAACGCCGCACGCGACCAGACACACTCGTGGCAGAGTGCGCTGAGAAATAGCGTGGTCCCGGCGTCGCTGACGGGCGGGTAACGCGTTGAGCGTAACCGATTGCCTCGGTCGCGCCTTGAGGTCATTTCCCGTTTGTCTAGCTTGCCCTGATCGTGGCGCAGGTTTTAACGTTGCGGAAACCCGTGACCGCCGCGCCGGGCAGCCGATCTGGCACGATCGGGGCGTGTTTCCCTCCACCTCGCCCGACGCCGGCCGCGAATCGTGGTCCGACGGTCCCCGCCCGGGTCCGGCCGCTCCGACCCGCGGCCATCCGCCCGCGCCGCGCACCGGGCCGCCCGTCGCCGCCGGCGAACGCCGTGAACGGGGTGGACCGCGCCGGGCCCGCCGTGCCGGGGAACCGGCCCGTCGTTCCGAGGACGAGGTCGACGAGCCGGAGGAGGAGCCCGTTGCTCCGGTCGAGGTGCACCGCCCGCTGGCCCTGACCATCGCCGGCTTCGCCGCGCTGCTCGGGGTGGGTCTGGTGCTCGGCGCGCAGACGTCCGGGCCGGGTCACCGCCTGCCGTTCGCCTTCATCGTCTTCGGCGTCCAACTGCTGTTCGTGCTCGCCTGGACGATGGCCATGCGCCCACCCGCGCTGCTGCTGGTCGGCGGGATCAGCGCCGCGGTCGCCGCGGCCGCTGACATCGCCGCCGTCCAGAGCGACGTCGCCGGTCTGGCGCCGCTGGGCTACCTGGCCGTCGGCGGCTTCCTCGCCGCCGTGCTCGGCCAGCTGGTCCGCCGCGTCGACCGGGTCCGGGTCACCGACTCACTCGGCGCCACCCTGCTCATCGTGGTCGGGGTCGTGGCCTTCGGCACCCTGATCGTGCTCAGCCGCATCCCGGCCGGCACCCAGGCGATCACGGTCTGCCTGACCGCGAGCGGGGTCGCGCTGACCGTCGCCCGGCTCACCGACGCGGTGCTGCCGTGGCCCCGGCTGGCCCCGCAGGTGCCTCGGGGCGCGGCCGGCGTCGTCGCCGGCGCGATGGTGGGCACGCTGGGCAGCGCGCTCCTCGGCAGCTATCTGGTGGCCCCCTTCACGCCGACCCGGGCCGCGATGATCGGCCTGGTCGCGGCCGTCACCGCCGTCCTCTCCGATCTCGCCGTGGGGTACGCGGAGGCGGGTCGCCTGATGGCTGGCGAACCGCCCACCATGTGGGTCGCCCGGCACATGCAGGGTCCGCTCGGCGGATTCGCCCTGGCCGCACCTGCCGCGTACGCCATGTGCATGCTGTTCCTCTGAGCCCACGGTTGAGGCCGGTGTCGGTCGGGTACCTACGGGTGCGCCGCGCTGCGGCAACGGTTCGGACGTCCCGCCGCTTCGCGGCGGGCGGAGACAGGAGGCGGCGTGGCCCAGGAGTATCCGACTGGCGAAGCTCGGCCCCGACGGCGCGGTCGCAAGCTGCTCATCGGCCTGGTCGTCCTGCTCCTGGTGGTGGGGGGTCTGCTGGTGGTCGCCGACCGCGTGGCGGTCGGCGTGGCCGAGCGGCTCATCGCCGAGCGGGTCAGCCAGGAGGTCAGCAAGCAGGGGGCGCAGTCGGCCAAGCCCGACGTCGAGGTCGGTGGGACGCCGTTCCTCACCCAGGTGCTGAAGGGGCGGTACGAGCGGATCTCCATCACTCTGCGGGACGTGCAGGCGTCGGTCGAGGGTGACGCCGTACGGCTGCCGGTGCTGGACGTGGACGCACGCAACGTGCGGGCCTCGCTCGACACGCTGCGGACCGGGCAGGGTGACGTCGTCGCCGACACGGTCGACGGCACCGGCACGATCAGCTACGAGAGCCTCGCCGCGCTGCTGAACCGACCCGGGCTCACGCTCGGCGAGCAGGGTGGCAAGCTCGCCGTCACCGCCCCGGTCGACATCCTCGGCCAGAAGTTCACCGTCGCTGGCACCGCCGACGTCACCGTCGCCGAGAACGGCAAGGTAGCCCTGCGCTTCAGCAAACTGGACGCCGCGGGCCTGCCGAACCTGCCGCTGGCCCGCACGATCCTGAACAGGTACGCCGAGGGCATCTCCATCGACGTGCCGCTGCCCGACCTGCCGTTCCAGCTCGCGGTGCGGGAGGTCCGGCCGTTGCCCGAAGGGCTGGCGGTCACCGCCGACGCGAAGAACGTACCGATCAACTCCGTCGGCTGAGCGGCGCGTCAATCGTCCGGGCCGCTGGGACACTTCATCGGCCCCGCAGCCCGGACGATCCCGGATGGTGGTCGGTCCAGTGGCAGCCTGGTCACTGCCTGGTAGGCTCCGTGCTCATGGGGACCCACCTCACCAAACGGCGCGCGGTCGACCTGTGCCGCGTGGCCACCTGCCTGTGTCGCCCTGTCATCTGACGGCGGGGCTGTTTTCGGCCGCCTGACGGCGGCCACCGGCACGCAGGGTCCTCGACCCTTTCCGGTGATCCCACCGAACGCCCGGCAGCGGCGCCGTCGCACGAACCCGTGATCCCGTCCTTCCGCTGGGTCCCGCGCGCGGTGCGACAGTTCAACCCATCGACATTCGCGCGTTGGCTCACCATCCATCCTCACCAGGGAGTGAATCGATGAGTCGCGACACCGCACTCGTATCGGCCGAGTGGGCCGAGAAGAACCTCGACGCCCCGGGCGTCGTCTTCGTCGAGGTCGACGAGGACACGTCGGCCTACGAGACCGGCCACATCGCCGGCGCCATCAAGATCGACTGGAAGACCGACCTCCAGGACCTGGTCCGCCGGGACTTCGTCAACAAGACCCAGTTCGAGGCGCTGCTCTCCGAGCGGGGCATCAGCAACGACGACACCGTCATCCTGTACGGCGGCAACAACAACTGGTTCGCGGCGTACGCCTACTGGTACTTCAAGCTCTACGGCCACCGCGACGTGAAGCTGCTTGACGGCGGTCGCAAGAAGTGGGAGCTGGACGCCCGTCCGCTGGTCACCGAGACGGCGGCCCGCCCGGCGACCCAGTACGTCGCGCAGGAGCCGGACGCCTCCATCCGGGCCTTCCGCGACGAGGTCATCGCCGCGATCGGCACCAAGAACCTGGTCGACGTGCGCAGCCCCGACGAGTTCGCCGGCCGGCTGCTCGCCCCCGCGCACCTGCCGCAGGAGCAGGCGCAGCGGGCCGGTCACATCCCGACCGCGATCAGCGTCCCGTGGTCCAAGGCGGCCAACGAGGACGGCACGTTCAAGTCCGACGACGAGCTGCGCAAGATCTACGCCGACGCCGGGCTGGACGACGGCAAGGAGACGATCGCGTACTGCCGGATCGGCGAGCGCTCGTCGCACAGCTGGTTCGTGCTGCAGGAGCTGCTCGGCCACCGCAACGTGAAGAACTACGACGGCTCCTGGACCGAGTACGGCTCGCTCGTCGGCGTGCCGGTCGCGCTCGGCGATGAGCCCGGGGAGGCCTGATCCGCCATGACTGCTCCCACCGCTGCGGGTTGCGCCGCACCCGACCAGGCCGCGCCGCTGCCGGCCAGCCTGGACCTGGAGAAGGAAACCGTCATCACCGGCATCGTCCGCTCGGCGGCGGACGAGGCCGTGCCGGGCGCGTACGTCCGGCTGCTCGACTCGACCGGTGAGTTCACCGCCGAGGTGGTCACCTCGGCGGCCGGCCAGTTCCGGTTCTTCGCCGCGCCCGGTTCCTGGACGCTGCGGGCGCTGTCCCGGCACGGCAACGGCGACGCCGCCGTCACCGCCGGCCGGGGCATCAACGAGGTCACCGTCACCGTCGCCTGACCCACTGCTCTGATCGACCAGGGCCGGTCACCCACTGGGTGGCCGGCCCCGGTCGTCGTCACCGCGGGTGGCCGGCGGCCAACAGGTCGCCGGTCGTCGTACCCACCCGGTGCACACCGTGCGCGGGGTCGGCTACCGGCTCGACCCGCCGCCCCGGCCGGCCTGACCCTCGGCCGTCACCCGGACCGCCGACCGCTGCCTCCGGTGCGGCGGACCGCCCGTGACACCATGGCCGGGTGAGCGGTGCTGTCCAGACGGGGTGGGCCCTGTCGAGCGATCCCCCCGCGCCGGCACCCACCCGGCGTGGGCGGCGCTGGCTGCTGGTCGCGACCGTGCTGTGGGCCGTGCTGCTGGCCGGGCTCGCCTGGATGTCGGTCCGCGACGACCCGCCGACGGTGCGCGAGCAGCGCTCCCTCGACGAGGCCGCCCCGGTGGTCGACCGGGCGGTCGGTGAGCTGGCCCGGGCCGCCGGCACGGCCGGGCTGCTGGAGCTGGGCCCGGTGCGGATCAACGCCGGCTGCCGCGTCACGCCGTTCTCCGACGGTGCCGCGCTGCGCCGCGAGGTCGGCGTGCTCGCGCCCGCCGGCACCGAGCGCACCGTGCTGACCGGCATCGCCGACCGGTTGCCGTCCACCTGGCGGGCCGGAGTCGGCCCCGGCCTGGACGGCCCGGAACTGCACGCCGACGCCGGGGACTTCGTCGCCGTCGAGGGACGGCCGACCGGGGACGGCCGGCTCCGGTTGACCGTCGACACCGGCTGCCGGCCGCTGGGCGCCGGCTACGACCCGAAGCCGGCCACCGGGCCCGGCCCGGAGGCCACGGCCCTGACGGCTGCCCTGACCGCGCTCGACCGTCCGGCCGACGCCGCGCCGGAGCTGGTCACCGCGCCGTGCCCGGACGGCGCCGTGGCCCGTACCGCACGGTCCGCCGCCGGGCCCGGCCCGGCCACTGCCGGCGCGCTCGCCCCGCTGGCCGGCGGCGCCCCACTGCTGGACAACCCCCCGGTGTACGCGTACCGCGCCGGCGACGTCACCGTGCTGGCCGAACTCGGCCCGGACACCGCACGGGTCGCCGCCACCGTCGGCTGCCCCGCCTGAGCCGGACGTCGGGCCCGGGTCAGCCGCCCGTCTGCTGATCCTGCGGGCCTCGGCTGCGCCCCAACGCGTCCACGCGGCCCCAGCGGCCGGGAATGTCCAGCAGCTCCACCCGGCCCATGCCCGGTGGCACAGCCGGATCGATGATCAGGTGTTCGCCCTGCGGTTCCAGCCCCAGCATGACCCGCAGCAACAGCAGCGGAGTGCCGCTCGACCAGGCCTGCGGGCTGCACGCGGTCGGATACTCCACCGGGTAGCCGGTGCGGCTGCGGGAGTAGCCGGCGAACGCCTCCGGCAGCCGCCCGTCGAAGTAGCGGGACGCCGCGAGCATCGCGTCGCAGATCAGCCCGGCCTCCTCGCGGTAGCCGTACCGGGCCAGGCCCCAGGCGATGATCGAGTTGTCGAACGGCCACACGGTGCCCACGTGGTAGCCGATCGGGTTGTATCGACCCTCGCCCTCGGCCAGGGTCCGCACCCCCCAGCCGGAGAAGAGCCGAGGCCCCAGCAGGTGGCCGACCACCTTGCCGGCTCGGGACTCGTCCACGATCCCGCTCCACAGCAGGTGCCCGATGTTCGACGTGAGCGCGTCCACCTGCCGGCCGTCGGCGTCCAGGGCGAGCGCGTAGTACTCCCGGTCGGCGATCCAGAAGTCGTGGTTGAACCGCTGCTTGAGCGCCGCCGCCTCCCGCTCCAGCCGGTCGGCGTACGCCGGGTCGTTCCAGATCTTGCGGGCCAGCCGGGCGGCCCGGATCTTCGCGTCGTACGCGTAGCCCTGCAACTCGCAGGTGGCCCGGGGGAAGCCCGGCATCCGACCGTCGGCGTAACTGATGGCGTCCCAGGAGTCCTTCCAGCACTGGTTCTGCAGCCCGGTCTCCGGGTTGCGGGTGCGGTACCAGAGGTAGCCGGTGCCGAGCAGGTCGCCGTACGTGTCGATCCACTCCAGGGCCGCCCGGACGTGCGACTCCAGCCGCTTGACCAGCGCGGTGTCGCCGGTCCAACGCTCGTACTCGTCGATCAGGATGACGAACAGCGGCGTCGAGTCGGCCGACCCGTAGTACGGCGAGTGCGGCTGCTCCTCGAAGCCGGCGGTCTCGCCGTACCGCAGCTCGTGCAGGATCTTGCCGGGCTCCTCGTCCCGGAAGTCGTCCACCCGGTGCCCCTGGAGACCGGCCAGCATGAGGATGGTCGCCGGGATCAGCTCCGGCAGGAACGGCAGCACCTGCAGCGAGGTGATGATGCTGTCCCGACCGAAGAGGGTCATGAACCACGGCAGCCCGGCGGCGATCAGCCGGGTGCCCAGGGCGATCGACTCGTAGCGCAGCGCGGCCAGGTCGTTGAGGCTGCGCCGGTACGCCCCGGCCAGCGGCTCGCAGTCACAGCCGAGCGCGGGCGCCCGGTCGATCAGCTCCTGCTGCTCGGCGCGGATGGCGTCCACGCCACGGCCGCCCGCGTACGGCAGGGTGGCCCGGATGTCCTCGCCCCGCGCCCCGTAGACGACGGTGGAGACGTGCAGCCGGGTCGTCCACTCGCTGTTGCTGTCGATCCGGACGCGGAACGTCATCCCGGCGACGTCGACCTGCGCCGGCGGCACCGTGGAGCGGACCACGGTCTCCCGGTGGAAGGCCTCCCGCCGGTACGTCAACCGCAGCTCGTCGTCGGTCACCCCGACCGTTGTCCGGCCCACCTTCTCCTGGGCGTGCTTGATCTCGAACAGGTCGGCGAAGTCGCTGCTCATCTCGACCCGGATGGTGAACTCGGCCTCCTCGCCGGAGTGGTTGAGGACGGTCAGCTCCTCGTCGAAGCCACTCCCGATCTCCCGGCTGCGGATCACCGACGCCTTGGCGTCCAGGTAGTGGGTGGGTTCGCCGGGCGCGAGGAAGAACGTGGTCCGGTACGACTCGCTGTCGTCCAGGGAGAGGGCGTGCAACCGCTCGCCGTCGAGGGTGAGCACCCAGCTCGACAGGAAGCGCGTGTCGAAGGAGAACAGCCCGGTCGGGAAGTCGAAGGACGGTTCGATGTCTCCGCGGTGGTCAGAGACCAGGAAGGTGTTGCCGTCCAGGATGCTGACGAGATCCTTCACGACCCGCGTCCGGCTGCCTGTCGGGCCACCTGGCGCGGGTCGCGGGTGCCCGGCGGGTTCGGGAAGAAGCGGCGGAAGGTCAGGAAGAGCACCACGTCACCGCTGAAGGTGCTCTCGTTGCGCAGTACCGCGGCGAGCCCCTGGGCCTCGCCGGTGATCAGCCTGTCGAACAGGGCCGAGCTGCTGTACCAGATGGCGTCGGCCGGGCCCCGCTCGCGGCTGGCCCGTACCGTTCCCGGCCGCATCCGGACCAGCCAGTGTTCGGTCTGGTGGTCGGTGCCGAGGTCGATCTGCAGGGTCCCCGTGGCCAGGCCGCCCAGGGTCGTGGGGGCACGCGTCGGCAGCGATTCGAAGAACCTCTCCGTCGCCTCGGTCACAGTCGAATCGTAGGCAGCTGTCCGAGATGTCGGGTCGGTATCGGGAGTCCGCCCATATTGTCGCCCCGAGGTGTGCCGGTGGTCAGTAGACCAGCGCCTGCGCGCCGTCGGCCAACGCCTCCTCGACGAAGACCGCGGCGCCCGCGATCCGGACACCGGGCAGTACGTCGTCCGGGCCGATCTCCCGCCGGGCCGCGCACTGGGTGCAGGCGGTCACCCGACCACTGGTCAGGATGACGTGCAGCAGCTCGGCCAGCGGCGCGGAGTGCGGCAGCTCGAACTCCTGGGCGCGGCCGGGCAGCGCGAACCACGTCGACTCCCCGGTCAGCCAGAGCGACACGTCCACGCCGGCCGCGACCGCCGTGGCGGCGACCGTGAACGCCTGCGCGCACCGCTCCGGGGCGTCCGTCCCAGCGGTGACCTTGACGACGAGAGAGCGGGCCATGGGGCCCAGCATAGGATGGTCACGATGGTTACCGAGATCGGGTTCGTCAGCCTGCTGGTCGCCGGCCTGGGCGGGCTCGCTGGCGGCCTGGTCTACCTGGCAGTGAAGATTTCGAGGGGACGTTGGTGAGCGCGAGGAGTGAGCCGGGTCTGCGAGCCCCGCAGTCGCGAACGAAGGTGGCACCGTGAGCGACGAGAACCCGCTGCAGCCGCCGTGGCTGAACGCGCCGCCGGTCGAGGAGTACCCGTTCGAGGAGAGTCACGACCTGCGGGTCGGCCCGAAGCTGCACCCGGCGCTGGACGGCCTGCTGCCGTACATCGGGCTGTGGCGCGGCCGGGGCAAGGGCGGCTTTCCCACCATCGAGGACTTCGACTACGCGCAGGAGATCCGGATCAGCCACGACGGCCGGCCGTTCCTGCACTACGAGTCGCGCGCCTGGATCCTCGACGAGCAGAGCAGGCCCGTGCGCCCGGCCGGGCGTGAGGTCGGCTGGTGGCGACCGGTGCTGGTGGACGGTCGGGCAACCGACGAGCTGGAGGCCCTGCTCACGGCCCCCACCGGGGTGATGGAGCTGCACCTCGGCAAGCGCACTGGCACCCAGGTCGAGTTCGCCACCGACGCGGTGGTCCGGACGGCGACCGCCAAGGAGGTCACCGGCGGGCACCGCCTCTTCGGCATCGTCGAGGGCGCGCTGCTCTACGCCCAGGAGATGGCGGCGATGGGTCACCCACTCAGCCCGCACCTCTCCGCCCGGCTCGTCCGGGTGGGCGGCTGACGCTTCAGTCGACGGGGAAACCCAGCAGTTCGTGCAGGGCGGGGGTACGCGGGCAGCGGTCCCGGCGTACCCCGTCCAGCATCCGGACCTCGGCGAGTCCGCGTACCGAGGAGCTGAACCAGACGCCGTCGGCGGCGTGCAGCTCCGCTGGCGTCACCATCCGTTCGGCGGCGCTCAGGCCCAGCTCGTGTGCATGGGCGAGCAGCCAGGCGACGGTCGTGCCGGGCAGGATGCCGGTGGTGGCGGCGGGCACCGTGCAGATCGTGTCGCCGGTGATCCACACCACGTTGGCGATCGGCCCCTCCAGGGCGTACCCGTCGGACGAGACCCAGAGCACGTCGTCCACCCCGTTGGCGCGCGCCCAGCGGCGGGCGGCGCTGTTGACCGCGTACGACGTGGATTTGATCCCCGCCGGCAGCCAGCCCAGGCCGGTACGCGCGTCGGCGGGCACCCCCAGCGGCAGGATGGCCACGGTGATCCCGTTCCGTCGGGCCGCCAGCGACGACGCCGGCACCTCGGTCAGCGTGGCGTAGACGGTCGGCCGGCCGCCGGCCTCCGAGCCCCGGGTGCAGACCAGCCGCAGAGCGCCCTCCACCTGCGCCGGCCAGCCCGTCAGCACCGAGTCGAGCAGATCGGTCAGTGCGTCGGTGGGGGGCAGATCCAGGTCGACGGCCGCCGCCGCCGTGACCAGCCGGTCCAGGTGCTCGTCGCGCAGCCACGGCCGCCCCTGGCGCAGGTGCATCGACTCGAAGAGCCCGTCGCCGTGCAGGACGCCCAGGTCGTCGCCGCGGAGCAGAGGCTCGTCCGCCGGGATCAGGCCGCGCCCCAGCACGGCGATCCGCGCGCTCGGCCTGGCCGGAACACTGCCGACGGACGACGTCACCATGACCGCCGAGCGTAGCGGCGGCCGGGCGCGCGCAGGAGATCGGCGCGATCGCCGAACTATGATCGGACGGTGTCCGAATCCTCCCTCGCGGAAATGCTCCGGGCCCGTGGGCTGCGGCTGACGGCCCAGCGGCAGCTCGTCCTCCAGGCGGTGCTCGATCTGGGCCACGCCACACCGGAGCAGGTGCACACCGCCGTCCGGGAGGTCGCCGCCGGCGTCAACATCACCACCATCTACCGCACGCTGGAGCTGCTGGAACGGCTCGGCCTGGTGACCCACACCCACCTCTCGCACGGTTCGCCGACCTACCACGCGGCGGGTGAGCACCAACACGTCCACCTGGTCTGCCGGGAGTGCGGCGCGATCGACGAGATCGATCCGGAGCTGCTCCGCCCGCTCGCCGAGCAGTTGGCCGCGCAGCGGGGTTTCCGGGTGGACATCGGGCACGTGTCACTCTTCGGCGTCTGCGGCCGCTGCGAGAACGGGGATCACACATGATCGACATCGCGGGCGCGGTGGCCGTCGAGAGCATCGACGAGGCCAGCCGCGACCAGCCGGACCCGGCGCACGTCGCGGCCGGGGTGCGGGGGGTGGCCGCGCACTACGGCGACCCGCTGCGCGAGCAGCGCGTCCTGGACACCGAGGTCGGCCTGGTCGACCGGTCGCACCGGGGGGTCATCGCGGTGCCCGGCGAGGAGCGGGCCGGCTGGCTGCACACGATCACCTCGCAGCACCTGAGCACGCTGGCCGCCGGCGAGGGCACCGAGCTGCTGGTGCTCTCCCCGCACGGGCACGTCGAGCAGCACGCCCTGGTCGCCGAGGACGGCGAGACCACCTGGCTGGACACCGAGCCGGGGGCGACCGAGGGTCTGCTCGCGTACCTGGAGAAGATGCGGTTCTTCAGCAAGGTCGACCCCCGCGACGCCACCGCCGAGCGGGCACTGCTGTCGCTGGTCGGGCCGGCGGCGTCGGAGGCCGTGGGCACGCTCGGCGTGACCGGGCTGGCCGCGCCGGACCTGGTGCCGGTGCCGGGTCCGAAGTTCGCCGCCGGGGCCGTGCCACCCCGAGCGGGCATCCGGTACGACGTCCGACCGCTGCCGATGGGCGGCTGGGCGCGACGTGGCGTCCTCGGGGTGGACCTGCTGGTTCCCCGCTCGGCGATGGAGCAGGTGGTCGCCGAGCTGCGCGGGGCGGGCGTGCCGGTCGCCGGCCTCTGGGCGTACGAGGCGATCCGGGTCGCCGCCCGGCAGCCCCGGGTCGGGGTGGACACCGACCACCGGACCATCCCGGCCGAGGTGGACCTCATCGGCCCGGCGGTGCACCTGGACAAGGGCTGCTACCGGGGCCAGGAGACGGTGGCCCGCGTACACAACATGGGCCGGCCCCCGCGCCGCCTGGTGCTGCTGCACCTGGACGGGGTGACCACCGACCAGCCGCCGACCGCCGGTACGCCGGTGACCCTCGACGGCCGGGCGGTGGGCTTCGTGGGCACCGCCGTGCTGCACCACGAACTGGGGCAGGTCGCTCTCGCGGTGCTGAAGCGGAACGTCCCGGACGACGCCACGCTGATGATCGGCGAGACGGCGGCGGCGATCGACCCGTCCTGACCGTGGCGTCTAGGATCGCCGGCATGACGACAGGGACGTTGATCACGGTGGCCCCGACCGGCGCGGAGTCGGCCAAGGCGGAGGTGCCGGCGCTGCCGGTGACCCTGGACGAGCTGCTGCTCACCGCCAAGGAGTGCGAGGCGCTCGGCGCCGCCGTGATCCACGTCCACATCCGCGACGACGAGGCCCGGCCGACCCTTGACCCGGCCCGGCTGGCCGAGACGGTGGCGGCGCTGCGGGAGAGCACCGACCTGATCGTGCAGCTCTCCTCCGGCGGCGCGGTGACCGACCCGGAAGCGTCCCGGCTCGCCGTGCTCGACGCGGGCCCGGACATGGCCTCCTGCACCATGGGCACGGTCAACTTCGGCGACGACGTCTTCCTCAACCGCTGGGAGTTCATCGTCGACCTGCACACCCGGATGCAGGAGCGCGGCATCGTGCCGGAGTACGAGATCTTCGACCTCGGCCACCTGTCCGCGTTGCAGCGGCTGCTCGGCAAGTACGGCCTGCCGGCCGGTGGGCACGTGCACGTCGACTTCGTGATGGGGGTGCCGGGCGGCATGCCGGGCAATGCCGAGACGCTTGTGGCGGCGCATCGGATGCTGCGGGACCTGCCGGCGGGCACCACGTTCTCGGCCACCGGCGTTGGCCGCAGCACGATCCCGGTGCTGCTGGCCTCGCTGTCGACCGGCGGGCACCTGCGGGTCGGTATGGAGGACACGGTGACGTACGCCAAGGGTCGGCCGGTCGAGTCCAACATGCAGTTGGTCGCCCGCGCGGTCGGCTTCGCACAACTCGCCCAGCGACCGCCGCTGACCACCACCGAGGCCCGCGCGCTGCTCGGGCTGTAAGGCCGGAGACCTTCCACGCCCCTGTCACCCGGGCGGTGGACCACCTGGTCACCCCGCCGACGGACGATCCAGCCCCCTGGGTACCGTCCAGCACGTGGGAAAGACGTACGAGGGCGGCGTGCCGCTCGCCGAGGTGGTCCGGTCCGGGTTCGTGGAGGGCACGCACCGCGGCTCGGTGGTGGTGCTGGACGCCACCGGGGTGCCGCTGGCGACCGCCGGGGACGTGACCGCGCCGATCTTTCCGCGCTCGGCCAGCAAGCCGATGCAGACGATCGGGATGCTCCGTGCCGGCCTGACGCTGACCGATCCGGCCGACCTGGCGTTGGTCTCGGCCAGCCATGCGGGGGAGGACTTCCACCTGGCCCGGGTCGGCGCGCTCCTCGACCGGGCCGGGTTGGACGCTTCGGCGCTGCACTGCCCGCCCGACCTGCCGTTGGGTGCGGCGGCCCGGGAAGCGGTGCTGCGGGCCGGAGGCGGGCCGAGCCGGGTGCAGATGAACTGCTCCGGCAAGCACAGCGGAATGCTGTTGACCTGCGAGGCCGCCGGGTGGCCGCGGGACGGTTACTGGCGGCCGGAGCACCCGTTGCAGCAGGGGTTGCGGGCCGCCATCGAGGAGTTCACCGGCGAGCAGGCGGCGGCGGTGGGGGTCGACGGCTGTGGCGCCCCGGTGCTGGCGGTGTCGCTGACCGGCCTGGCCGGGGCGTTCCTCCGGCTGGTCGACGCCGAGCCGGGCTCGGTGCCGCGCAGGGTGGCCGACGCGATGCGGGCGTACCCGGAGATCGTCGGTGGCACCCAGGCCGACGACACCCGGCTGATGCGCGGTGTCCCGGGTCTGCTGGCCAAGGTCGGCGCCGAGGGCGTGCTCGCGGTGGGGCTGCCGGGCGTCGGCGCGGTGGCTCTGAAGATCGACGATGGGGCCGACCGGGCCCGGATGCCGGTGCTGGTCTCCGCGCTGCGCCGGCTCGGCGTGGACGCTCCGGTGCTGACCGAGTACGCCGAGGTGCCGCTCTTCGGCGGTGGCGTTCCGGTCGGCGCGGTCCGCCCACTCTGGTGACCCCACCGGTCCGCCGGTCCGCCGGTCCGCCGGTCCACCGGTCCACCGGTCCACCGGTCGGCGGTCCGGCTGCCCGGCACGGCGGCCAACGCCTGATCGAGCGCTATACCTCACAGGCATAAATATGACTCTGAGGTATAGCGCTCGTTGCGGCATCAGCCCCGTCGTGGGCGGCGGGTCTGCCGGCGGCGGGGGTGCGGGGCTGTCGGCGGCCCCCTGGCGTCGCTGACCGAGGCACGGTCCGGGCCGGGCAGCGCCGCGCGTTCAGCTCAGGAAGTCGAGCAGGGCGGCGTTGACCGGTTCCGGACGCTCCAGCGGCAACAGGTGTGCGGCGTCCGGCACATCCGGCAGCCGTACCGCGCCGGGGACCTCGGCGGCGATCCGGTCGGCGAGGCGGCTGATGTCCGGCACGTCGGCGGCGCCGGCGGTGACCAGGACGGGCACCCGCAGCTCGCTGAGGCGGCCGATGGCCGGAGGCGTCAGCTCGCCCACCTCGACCGCACCGAGCGCCAACTCGGCGGCCAGGGCGCGCTGGTCCATCTCCTGCGCGAACGCCAGCAGTTCGGGGTCGATGTCGGCCGGCTGTCGGCCGGGCCCGACCACCCAGAACCGCACCTCGCCGGCCGCCCCGGCGACGAAGTCGTCCGGGTCGACCTCGCCGACCAGGTCGTCCCAGAGGTCGTTGGCCTCCTCGGACCACTCGTTGCCGGAGACCGCCGTGCCGAAGAGGGCGAGCGCGCTCACCCGGTCCGGATGCGCGAGCGCGGTGTCGACGGCGACCGACCCACCGAAGGAGCAGCCGACCAGCGCCGCCCGGGGCAGGTCGAGGGCGTCCAGCAGGCCGGCCACGTCGTCGTGGTGCGCGAACGGCGTCGGGGGCAGCTCCGAGTCTCCGTACCCGCGCAGGTCCGGGACGATAACCCGGTGCCGGGCGGCGAGCGCGGGCACGACAGCCCGCCACATCCGCCGGTCGGCGATGCCGGCGTGCAGCAGCACGACGGGCGAACCGGTGCCGGCCTCGTCGTACGCGAGAAGTGCTCCGTTGACTGTGATCTTGTGCACCAACGGACCGTACGGATCCGGCGAGCGACGCGCAAACGTGATGCTGAGACCTTGCTAACTTTGGCAAGCATTTCGCTTGCAGGAGCTAGCACGCGGCATTAGCGTCGGGCCCATGGCCACACCCAAGGACCTTCCCGACGTCGGCGGGTTCATCCGCGATCTGCGACGCAACGCCAAGATCTCGCTGCGTCAGCTCGCCGAGCAGGCGGGGGTCAGCAACCCGTACCTCAGCCAGATCGAGCGCGGGCTGCGCAAGCCCAGCGCCGAGGTGCTCCAGCAACTGGCCAGCGCGCTGCGGGTCTCGACCCCGGCGATGTACCTACGGGCCGGGCTGCTCGACGACAAGGAGGGCCACGGCGTGCTCGCCGCCATCGCGGTGGACCCCGACCTCACGATGGCCCAGAAGCAGTCGCTCAGCCAGATCTACGAGACGTTCCGTCGGGAGAACGCCCGGCTCGCCGAGGCCCAGGCCGCCGCGGCGACCACCCCGACCGACGTCGCCGACGAGCCGGCCGACGTGGCCAACCTGGCCGCTACCGGCCCCACCACCGCGGGCGGCACCCCGACCGAGGCAGTGCTCGAGTCGGTGGCCGTCACCGAGGCGGGCGCCGCCCCCGCCCCGGGCAGCAGCACCAGCACCCCCGAGAAGAGCAGCACCAGCACCGCCGAGAAGAAGGCCGCCGGACCGGCGGTCCGGAAGGCCGCCGAGGCGGCCGAGGAGGAGACGTCATGACCGAGCCGAAGACCAACCGCATCCCCGCCCCGATCTACGCCGCCGCCGGCGCCGCCGAGCTGGCTATCGAGCAGTTGCGCAAGCTGCCCGCGGTCGTCGGTGTCCACGGCACCCGGGTCGTCGCCGACCTCGGCGGCCGGGCCGTCCTGACCGGCTTCGAGCTGCGCCAGAAGGCCACCGAGACGCTGCGCACCGCCAACGAGACCGCCGGCACCCTGCGCGACCGCGCGCAGGCCGAGCTGGACCTGACCAAGCTGCGCGAGTCGGCCGACCTGGCCAAGCTCCGCGAGGTCGCCGACCTGGCCAAGCTCCGCGAGGTCACCGACATCGAGAAGTTGCGCAGCGCCGCGACCCGCAACGCCGCCGTCGTGATCGCCGGCGCCCAGGCCGCGCAGGAGCGGGCGTTCGCCGCGTACGGCGCGCTGGTGGCCCGTGGCGAGCGGGTCGTCGGCGCCGGCGTGCTGGAGGCCGCCGAGACGGTCAACGCCGACATCGAGGCCACCCAGGCCGCGCCGGCTGTGTCCGAGGCGACCGCCCCGACCGCCCCGACCGCCACGACGGCTTCGACGGCTTCGACGGCTGCGCCGGTCCCGGCCGAGGTGCCGAGCCCGGCCGAGGTGCCGAGCCCGGCCGAGGTGGCCGAGATCGCCGAGGCCAAGCCGGCCGCCGTCAAGAAGGCCGCCCGGGCGAAGGCCGCGAAGCCGGCCGAGACCCCGTCGGCCAAGCTGCCCCGGGCCACCAAGCGGACCCGCCCGGCGGCCGAGTAGTTCGTCCTGTCGGCGATCCCGACGGCGTCCTTGACGGACGTAGTCGGGGTCGCCGACATAAACTTGCCGGCATGGCCACCGCCGCGCCGATCTTCGCGTTCGAAGTCCGTTACGTGATCGAGCTGATCCTGCTCGTCTTCGCGTTGATCATCCAGGGTGTCGCGTTGGTGCATGCCATCACGCAGCGCTCCGACGCATTCTCCGCCATCGGGACGCTGCCCAAGGGCGGCTGGATCGCCATCCTGGCGGTCTGCCTCGTGCTGATCCTGCTCAGCCGCGGTCCGATCAGTCTCTTCGGACTGATCGGCATCGCCGCCGCGCTCATCTACCTGCTCGACGTGCGGGTCGGTCTCCGCGACCTCAGTGACGGCAAAGGGTTCTGGTGAGAGGTTTCCGCTGGCCCCCTCCGCCGGACAGCGGCCCCCGCACCTGGGGGCCGGGCCCGGGCGGGCCGCGTACCGGCCGGCCCGCTCTGCCGGAGCCGGAGACGGAGCTGGTCGCCACCCCGCACGGCGTGCAGCTGGAGCGCCTGGTCACCGGCGTCGGTGACCCGGTCACCGTGTTCGCGCACGGGCTGGGCAACGGGATCGCCACCACGCGACCGTTCGGCAGCGGGGTGGCGGGTCGTCGGCTGTTCTTCCAGTTCCGGGGGCACGGCCGCTCCGAGGCGCCGGCCGGCCCGTGGACCTACCTCGATCTGGCCCGCGACCTGCGGGCCATCGCTGATCTCGGCGGCGCCAGCCGGGCGTTCGGGGCGAGCCTCGGCGCGGGCGCGCTCTGCCGCCTGCTGGTCGAGAGCCCGGAGCGCTTCGAGAAACTGGTGTTCTTCCTGCCGGCGGTGCTCGACCAACCCCGTGGTCCGGTCGCCTGGGGACGCGTCAGCGCCCTGCTGGAGGCCGTCGAGAGCGGTGACGCCTCGGCCGTCGCCGACGTCGTCTCGCTGGAACTGCCGGCGGCGGTCCGCAACACGCCGGCCGGCTGGGCGTACCTGCGGCAGCGGCTCGACCAGCTGCTCCGCGACGGTCTGGCCGACGGCCTGGCCACCCTGGCGGGGCAGGTGCCGCTGAGCGACGCCACCGCCCTGGCGGCGGTCACCGCGCCGGCCCTGGTGATCGGCTGCGCGGGCGACGACCTGCACCCGGTCGAGGTCGCCGAGCAGCTCGCCGCCGCGTTGCCCCAGGCCACCCTGCACGTGTACGACCGGCCGGGCGTTCTCTGGTCGGAACGCGCCGATCTGCGCGGGCGCATCTCCGGCTTCCTCAACGAGTAACGTGCCCTGTCATGGGTGTCACACAGCATGGCCGGACGCACCGGCTGGATCTCGCCGACCCGACCCTGCGCGAGTGGACCTGCACGGTCCTGCACGCCGACCTGGAGCAGGGCATCGTGCTCGACCGCTCGGCGTTCTACCCGGGCGGCGGCGGCCAACCGCCGGATCACGGCGTGCTGCTCTGGCAGGGCGTGCAGACCCGGATCGTCGGCACCCGCAAGGGCGACGATCCCTACCTGATCCCCGCCGAGGGTGACCCGCTGCCGCCGGTCGGCACCGAGGTCGTCGGCGCGGTGGAGGACGAGCGCCGCACCCGCTTGATGCGTACCCACTCGGGGCTGCACGTGCTCTGCGGCGTGGTGTTCCGCGACTTCGGAGCGCTGGTCACCGGCGGCAACATGGAACCGGGCGAGGCCCGGATGGACTTCAACCTCCCCGAGGTTCCGCCGGACTTCAAGAGCCGCATCGAGGAGCTGGTCAACGCCGAGGTGGCCGCCGACCGCTCGGTCGCCACCCGGGTGCTGCCGCGGACCGAGGCGCTGGCCCTGCCGGACATCATCCGTACCCAGTCCAACCTCATCCCGCCGGACGAGCAGGAGGTCCGGATCGTCGACATCGTCGGTCTGGA
This sequence comes from Micromonospora sp. NBC_00617, assembly GCF_045161355.1. Lineage (NCBI taxonomy): Bacteria > Bacillati > Actinomycetota > Actinomycetes > Micromonosporales > Micromonosporaceae > Micromonospora > Micromonospora sp. NBC_00617. The sequence continues at coordinate 6,394,377 of NZ_CP107751.1, forward strand.
CGTCCAGGCCGACGGCGGCACCCACGTCGCGTCCACCGCCCAGATCGGCAAGGTGCAGGTGGTCAAGGTGGAGAGTAAGGGCCGGGCCAATCGCCGGGTCCGCGTCCGCCTGGCGGACTAGGCATCGTCGACGAGTTGGCCACGGCCGGACCGGGACGAAGAGGTCGAGCGGCTGGCAGGCCGCCTCTGGCCGTCAGAAGACGATCACCTTGTCGAGGATTCCCGCCACCGTCAGCATCCCGAGCAGGAACAGCGCCACCACCGCCGCGACCGCGGTGGCGGCCCACCATTGGCGTGCCCGGCCGGGGCCCAGCCCGATCCAGCAGAGCGTGCCGAAGGCCAGCCCCTGGACCAGGAACCATGGCTCGTTGAAGAAGATTGCCTGCAGGTCCGCGCTGCGGCGGTCGATCGTGCTCCACAACGGTGGATAGTCGATGTGCACGGCACCGGTGAGGCTGAGCACCCGTTGGGCGATGTCGACGAGCGCGTGCATGCAGCAGCCCACAGCCGCGATCCAGTACACAGCCAGCAGCATCCGGCGCGGCCACCGCCGCGACCACAGCGGCAGCGTGGCGATGGGAACGACGGCGGCCGCGGCGATGATGACGGCACCCAGCAGGTTGATGAGCTGGAACCGGCCTTCCGCGCCCGGACGGATCGTGCCGGGCAGGAACGCGGTGCCGCCCGCGGCGTAGTAGCCGCGGTAGGCGGCGTACCACAGCGCCCAGATCCCGGCGGCGACACTCGGCCACATCAGTCGGTGGCGAGTGACGCTCACCGCGTCTTCCTGCTGGGCGGCGGGCATCGCCGGCTCGTTTGTCACGCAGCTCATCATGATCGGCGCCGCGCCGTGCGCACATCGGTGATCACACCGATCCGCCCCCGATATCGCGGAGGTGCCCCTTAGGGAGAGCCAGATGTCCGGTTCTTCCCATGCGCCCGCTCCAGCCGGTCCGGAAAATCGGACGGTGGCTGTCAAGTATTGCTGACAGCCTCACAGACATGACACAACCGCTCGCAGGAAAGGTCGCGCTCGTCGCCGGTGCGACCCGGGGTGCCGGCCGGCAGATCGCCGTCCAGCTCGGCGCCGCCGGTGCCACCGTGTACGCCACCGGCCGCAGCAGCCGCGCCGGCCGGTCCGAGATGGACCGGCCGGAGACCATCGAGGAGACCGCCGAGCTGGTCACCGCCGCCGGTGGCGTCGGCATCGGGGTCCGAGTCGACCACCTGGTGCCCGAGCAGGTGCGCGACCTGGTCGCCCGGATCGACGCCGAACAGGGCCGCCTCGACGTGCTGGTCAACGACATCTGGGGCGGCGACCCGCTGGTCACCTGGGAGAAGCCGGTCTGGGAGCAGCCGCTCGACGCCGGCTTCCGCACCCTGCGGCTGGCCATCGACACGCACATCATCACCAGCCACTTCGCGCTGCCGTTGCTGATCCGCAGGCCCGGCGGCCTCGTGGTGGAGGTCAGCGACGGCACGAAGGCGTACAACGACAACAACTATCGCCTCTCGGTCTTCTACGACCTGGCAAAGACCTCGGTCAACCGGCTCGGCTTCAGCCAGGCGCACGAGCTGAAGCCCCACGGCGGCACAGCCGTCGCGCTCACCCCCGGCTGGATCCGCTCCGAGGCCATGCTGGAACACTTCGGCGTGACCGAGGAGAACTGGCGCGACGGGGCAGCCACCGACCCGCATTTCCTCATCTCCGAGACGCCGGTCTTCGTGGGACGCGCGGTCGTCGCGCTCGCCGCCGACGAGGAGAAGGCCCGCTGGAACGGCAGGTCCGTCGACGCCGGCACGCTCGCCAAGGAGTACGGGTTCACGGACGTCGACGGCAGCCAACCGGAAGCGTTCCGGTACATCGCCGAGGTGGTCGACACCGGTAAACCGGCCGACGTCACCGGCTACCGGTAGAGCGCGCGGAACCGGTCGGCCGCCTCGGCGAAAAGCTCCCGCAGCTCGGGCGGATCGAGGACCTCCACCTCGGGGCCCAGCCCGAGCAGTTGGTGGTACGCCACCCTGACGGATTCGACCGGCAGTCGGGCCGTCACCCAGCCCTGCCCGTCGGGCCGGGTGGCGGCGGCGACCACCTCGTCGTACACGAAAGGGGCATCGACCAGGTGTCGGAGCTGGCGCAGGCCGGCCGGGCTGAGCCGGACGGTGACCTCGGCCCGCAGCATGGTCCGCAGGAACGCACCGGCCTGCTCGCGCCAGTGCCCGGCCAGGTCGAAACCCTCGTCGCGGTCGAAGTGCTCCTCGCCCACCTCGACGCCGGTGACCCGGTCCACCCGGTAGGTGCGGGCGTCGTCGCCGACCCGGCCAACGAGATACCAGACCCCACTCTTGAGGACCAGCCCGTACGGCTGGACCCGGCGGGTCACCTCCCGTTCGCCGCGTCGGTAGCGCAGCTCCACCACCCGGTCCGCCCAGACCGCCCGGGCCAGGTCGGCGAGTCGGGGTGGCGGCGCGGTCTCCCGGAACCAGCCCGGCACGTCCAGGTGGAACCGCTGCCCAGCGCGGGCCGGGGCGTCGCGCAGGGCCGGCGGCAGCGCGGCGAGCACCTTCAGTTCGGCGGCGGCGACCGCGTCGGTGAGCCCCATGTCGCCGGCCGGCCCGGGTAGCCCAGCGAGGAACAGCGCCTCCGCCTCGTCCCGGGTCAGCCCGGTCAGCCGAGTGCGGTAGCCGCCGAGCAGCCGGTACCCGCCCGCGCGACCCCGGTCGGCGTAGACCGGCACACCGGCGGCGGAGAGCGCCAACACGTCCCGGTAGACGGTCCGCTCGGAGACCTCCAACTCCCGCGCCAGCTCGCCCGCGGTCATCGACCCGCGCGTCTGCAACAGCAACAACAGCGAGATCAATCGGGACGCGCGCACCCGCCCATCCTGCCCGGCCCCGCTCACCGCCCGCCGGGGGTCAGCAGCCCCCGATCGTACGCGGTGGCCACCGCCGCGGCCCGGTCGTTGACCCCGAGCTTGGCGTACACGTGCAGCAGGTGCGTCTTGACGGTTGCCTCGCTGATGAACAGCCGGGCCGCCGCCTCCCGGTTCGAGGCGCCCCGGGCCACCAGGGTGAGCACCTCCAGTTCGCGGTGGCTGAGCGGCTCCTCGGCCGGCGCGCGCAGCCGCCCCATCAGCCGGCCGGCGACGCTCGGCGCGAGCACCGACTCGCCCCGGGCGGCGGACCGTACCGCTCGGACCAGGTCGTCGCGGGGCGCGTCCTTGAGCAGGTAGCCGGTCGCTCCGGCCTCGATGGCCGGGAGCACGTCCGCGTCCGTGTCGTACGTGGTGAGCACCAGCACCCGGGCGGCGCTGCCGGAGCGGGCCAACCGGCCGGTGGCGGTCACCCCGTCCATCCCGGGCATCCGCAGGTCCATCAACACCACGTCCGGGCGCAGCGTTGCGACCAGGGCCAACGCCTCGGCCCCGTCGGCGGCCTCGCCCACCACGTCGAACCCCGGGTCGCCGGTGAACATCCCCCGCAGCCCGTCCCGCACCACCGGATGGTCGTCGACGATCAGCACCCGCACCGGCCCGCTCATCCGGCGCTCCCGGCGAGCGCGGGCACGGAGGCCGAGACGGCGGTGCCGAGGCCCGGCTCGCTCTCGACGGCCAGCTCGCCGCCGACCCGGGCGACCCGCTGCCGCATGACGGTCAGCCCGTACCCGCCGTCGGGTCGGCCCAGGTCGGTCAGGTCGTCGACCGCGAAGCCCACCCCGTCGTCCCGGACGTCCAGGGTGACGACGTCCCCCATGTACGACAGGGTGAGCCCGACCCGGGTCGCCCTGGCGTGCCGGCCCACGTTGGCCAGCGCCTCCTGGCCGGTCCGCAGCAGGGTCACCTCGACCTCGGGGTGCAGCGGGCGGGCGTCGCCGGTGACGTTGACCTCGGCGCGGATCTCGTTGATCGTCGACCAGCGCTCGGTCAGCTCCGCCAGCGCCTCAGGCAGCCGCGTTCCCTCCAGCGCCTCGGGGCGGACGGCCCGCACCGAGCGACGCGCCTCGGTGAGGCTCTCCCGGGCCAGGGTGACGGCCCCCGACACGTGCCGCTGCCAGTCGGCGCGTCGGTCCCGGGCCACCCCGGCCGCCTCCAACTGGGTGATGATGCCGGTGAGACCCTGCGCCAGGGTGTCGTGGATCTCCCGAGCCATCCGCTGCCGCTCGTCGGTCACCCCGGCCTCCCGGGCCTGGGTGAGCAGTTGGGCATGCAGCCCTTCGTTCTCCCGCATCGTCTCGGCCAGTCGGCGATTCGCCTCGGCCAGCTCCTCGACCAGCTGCTTGCGGTAGGCGTGTTGCCGGTCGTTGACGGTGCTGAACCAGGTCACGGCGCTGGCCAGGCCCAAATTGAACAACACCAGCACGCCCCAGAGCAGCCAGTGCGACAGCGCGGACGGCAGGCCTCCGCTCTGCGCGGTGGCCACCAGGACGGCCGACACGGCAACCCCGGCGAACCGCCAGTTGCCGGGCAGCGCGAAGGCGTGCAGGAAGCCGCTCCACGCGAGGAAGCCGTACCACGGACTGTCCAGCACCAAGATGGCGCTGAACGTGAGGAGACCGACGTAGTAGACCGCCATCAGCACGCGCCGGGTCGCCCACCCGGGGTGCAGGGTGACGAACCAGGCTACCCAGGCCGCCGTCGCAGCGGCGACGAACAGGTGGGGGACGAACGAGAGGCCCTCCGGCGCGGGCGCGGCGGTGGTGAGCAGCATCCCGACGGCCAGCCCGAGGTACGGCACCAACCGGTGCAGGCCCGCTTCGCGGGCCTCCCACGCGGCCAGCCGGTCGACCTGCTCGACAGTGCTGACCATCGGACCCCCGATCATTCCCAGCGGAACAGTTTCGCCGCCACCACACCCGCGAGCAGGGCGACCGCCACCATTATCCCGAGGTGCAACGGGTGGGGCGACGTCCCGGTCCAGGCATCGAGCAGCGCCTGCACCCCGGGCGGCGTGTAGTCGCCGATCCGGACCAGGAAGTCCGGCAGGAGGAACCGGGGAAGGTAGACGCCGCCGAAGAACATGGTCAGCATGAACACCGGCACCGCCATGGCCTGCGCTGCCTTGGCCGTGCGGGCCACCGCCGCCACCAGCAGACCCAGCGCGAGCAGCGCCGCCGTGCCGAGGACGAGGGCCAGCGCGAAGCCGAGCGGGCGTTGCGGCAGCGGCACGTCGAAGGCCAGTCGACCGACCACGATGAGCAGCACGGCGCTGACCAGGATGGTGGCGAGCGAGATGACCAGTTGGGCGGCCAACAGCGCGGCCGGGCTGGCCGGAGTGGTGGCCAGCCGACGTAGCACCCCACGCTCCCGGTAGGTGGCCAGCACCGTGGGCAGGATGTTCACCGCTGACATGGCGAGCGTGATCACCAGCAGCGACGGGGCGAAGTACTCGATGAAGGACAGGTCGCCGAACTGCGGATCCGGCTCGCGCATCGCCGGGATCAGCCCGAACACCAGCAGCAGCGCGAGCGGCAACGCGACGGTCGTCAGCGGCGAGCCGAAGTCCCGCAGGAAGAGCCGTGTCTCGATCTTGAGGATCTGCCCGAAGGCGTGCATGTCGGTTCTCCCTCAGGCGGCGGGCCGGTGCCCGGTCAGCTCGACGAACGCGTCGTCGAGGGTGGACTGCTCCAGCCGCAGGTCGGCGGCGATGATCTGGTTGCGGGCGAGCACCGAGGTGACCGCGTGCAGCACGTCACCGGTGCCGGTGACCACCAGTTGAGCGCCGGTGCGGTGCACCGCGCTCACCTCGGGCAGGTCAGTGAAGAGCCGGTCGTCGACCGGGCTGGACGGGCGGAACCGGACGCGCTGCTCCGGGACCACCGCCGACACCAGACCCGCCGGGCTGTCCAGTGCGACGACCCGGCCCCGATCGATCACGGCGATCCGGTCACAGAGCCGCTCGGCCTCCTCCATGAAGTGGGTGACCAGCACGATCGTCACGCCACTGTCGCGGATCTGCTCGATGAGGGCCCAGGTGTCCCGCCGGGACTGCGGGTCCAGCCCGGTGGTCAGCTCGTCCAGGATTGCGATCTGCGGGTTGCCGACCAGCGCCAGCGCGATCGACAGCCGCTGCTTCTGGCCGCCGGAGAGCTTCTTGTACGCGGTGTTCCGCTTCTCGGCCAGACCCAGCGTGTCGATCAGTTGCGCCGGGTCGGCCGGGTCGCGGTAGAACGAGGCGTACAGCTCCAGCGCCTCGGCGACCCGCAACTGGTCCGGCAGTTGGCTCTCCTGGAGCTGCACGCCAACCCGCTGGCGGAGCTGGGCCGCGTCCCGGCGGGGGTCGAGCCCGAGGACCGACACCCCGCCCCTGTCCGGGACGCGAAGCCCGGCGACGCACTCCACCGTGGTGGTCTTTCCTGCGCCGTTCGGACCGAGTACGCCGAAGATCTCCCCGGCCTCGACCGTGAACGACACGTCGGCAACGGCGACGACATCGCCGTACCTCTTGTGCAGGTTGGTCACCTCAATGACCGGCATGGTGCCGCCTTCCGCCGTCGTACCTGTGCCTCTCCAGCGTGGCGGCAACGGCCCGGTGGCGAATCGACCAGCCGTTGGTGATCTTGCGTGGCAGCGGCTGACCCCGACGATCCACCAACCGGTTGATGTGCAAGGAAGGGCACCTTGTTATCGCCTCGTGTAGAGCAGGGGCCCCCTGTTAACGCGCCGCGTCAACGAGTCGCCCGGCGGCGGTCCGCACTGATCGTTAGGCTGCTCGGTCGTGGACGCCAGCAGAATCGCCAGCCCGGTGACCGGGGCCGCCGGACGCTTCCTCGCCGGGGCGGGGCTGCTCCTGCGGGGGCTGGGTCTCTACGTCCGCAGCCCGGGGTTGATGCTGCTCGGCATCGTGCCGGCGCTGATCTCCGGTGTGCTCTTCGTGGCCGCGCTCGCCACCCTCGTGTACTTCGTGGACGATCTCGCCGCGCTGGTCACCCCGTTCGCCGACGACTGGTCGAGCACCCCCCGCAGCCTGGTCCGGGTGATCGCCGGGCTGGCCTTCCTGGGCCTCGGCGGCCTGCTCGCGGTGGTCAGCTTCACCGCCGTCACCCTGGTCATCGGCGACCCTTTCTACGAGAAGATCTCCGAGCGGGTGGAGGAGCGGTACGGCGGCACCCCGGGCGCGGTGGAGGTGCCCTTCTGGTCGTCGCTGCGTCGCAGCCTCGCCGATTCGGTACGTCTGGTGGCCCTCGCGGCCCTGGTCGGCATTCCGCTCTTCGCCGCCGGCTTCATCCCGGTGCTCGGTCAGACCGTGGTCCCGGTGATCGGGGCGGCGGTGGGCGGCTGGTTCCTCGCCGTGGAGTTGGTCGGGGCCCCGTTCTACCGGCGCGGAACGCGGTTGCCGCAGCGCCGCACGATCCTGAAGGCCGACCGACCCACCGCGCTCGGCTTCGGGGTGGCGGTCTTCCTCTGCTTCCTCATTCCGTTCGGCGCGGTGCTGGTCATGCCGGCCGCGGTCGCCGGTGCCACCCTGCTGGCCCGCCGGTCACTCGGCCAGCCGATCGACGAGAGCTGACATGGAGATCGCCCTGGTCGAGGGGGACATCACCGCCCAGCGGGTGGGGCTACGCCGCCCGTGCGTCATCCCACAGGGACTCGAAGTGGTCGGATCGGCGCGCGTACACGCCAACTAGCTCACGATCTGAATCGACCTTGATAGCGCGGCGGACGACTTCGGGCCCGAGCACTTCTACATCCTGACCCAACACCCCGGCGGCCCGCATCCTGAAGCGAGGGTGAGGAACGCGACCCCTGCTGATCCACCGCTCAACCGTCTTTGGATCCACACCGCATTTCTCGGCGAGGTCAGCAACAGTCGGCCCCGCCGATCTGAGGGCTTGTCCGAGGGCGTCGTTTCGCGTCATCGCAAGGGGACCTTTGTAGACGTCCCCGATGGCCGCATACGGACGGTACAGGCGTCCGGCAGCCGCTGAAACCGTATGGATAGGCGGTACCGCTGGTGGAAGCGACGCCCGGCGGCGGCTATCCCCGCCGAACATGCCATCGCCGCGATCAAGTGGTGGCGCACCCTGCAACGCTTCACCGGCCGCCGCGACGTCCTACCAGAGGCCATCCGAGCCGTTGCGGGCCTGGCCAGCGACCGCGCCGCAGCCCGATGACCAACCTAACACCCACCACAATTGATCCCCAGGTGTCGTAAGAATCGGCTCCTCGGGCGCACTACCTGGCGACGAGAACACCTTCATGGCGAAGGAGAAGGAGCCAGTGGCGCATGCCGAACCAAACGAGCGGTTCACCGCCCTCTACCACGCGCACCACCGCCAGTTGTACGCGTACGCGGTGAGCCGGGCGGGACACAAACTCGCCGACGACGTGGTCGGGGACACCTTCCTGGTGGCCTGGCGCAGGCTGGACGCCGTACCTGCCCGACCGCTTCCATGGCTGCTGGGCGTGGCCCGCAACGTGATCCGCGAACGCTTCCGCGATGACATCCGCCAAGCGAGCCTCGCCGCCCAGCTGCGCGCGTGGGTCGTGGAAGCGGACGCCGACTTCGCCGACAGCGTTGCCGAGCGTGCGGCGATGCTGGCCGCGCTCGCGTGTCTGAGTGAGGACGACCGGGAGGCGCTGACGCTGACGGCCTGGCAGGGCCTGTCCGCCAAGGACGCCGCCCGCGTCCTCGGCTGCTCGACCGCGACATTCTTCGTGCGCCTGCACCGGGCGCGCAAACGCCTGGAGCAGGCCATGTCCGACGCCGCAACGGTCGACCGTCACCGCCCCGTCCGTAGCCCAGAACAGGAGTACGCCCGATGAGTCACCGTGACACCCTGTCGGCACTGGCCGACGCTCGCCCGCGCAGCCTCGACCCGTCCGGCCGGCCCGCCGATCCTGCCCTGATCATGGCGCATCCCCGGCGGGAATCCGCCACCCGTGTCGCGCGGCGGCCGGTGCGCCGGCTCGTGCTGGCGGGCGCGCTGCCTGCCGTGGCGCTCGCCGCGACGGGCGCCATCCTGCTGAATAACACGTCTGGGCCCGGGACGCCCGTGGTGCAGCCGGTGATGTCGTCGCCCGCCCCGGTCGACGTGCCCACCGGTGCCGGCGGCCTGCTGCTGGTCGCTGCCGAACGCAGCGAGTCCGCGCCTGTCACTGCAGGCCGCTACCGGGTGGTGCGGACCGAGCACGGCGAAGGCGCCCGGCGCTTGCAGGACGAGTTGTGGCTGGCCGCCGTGCCGGGCCTGCCCTCGGCCAGCTACGTCCGGTCCGCCGACGGTTTGTGGACCTCCCGGCCGATGCAGGGCCACACCGCGGACAACAACTTCCTGCTCGCCGGGTCGCCCAGGTCCGCGCGCGAACTGGCCGCACTGCCGACCAACCCCGCGAAGCTCAAGGAGAAGCTGCTCACCTGGTACGCCGACACCGGCGGCGTCGAGCAACGCGACGAGTTCCTGTTCTACTCCGGCGCCGCCATCGTCCTCAACCTGCCGGTGTCCCCACAGGTGCGCGCGGCGGCGTACCGGATGCTCGCGGCGATGCCGGGGGTGACGTCGCTGGGCCGGGTGACCGACCGGCTGGGCCGGCCCGGCGCGGCCGTGGCGGTGACCCGCCAGGGCGACTTCGGCAAGGTGCAGACCCGCCTGATCGTCGACCCCGCGACCGGCCAGGCACTGGCCCAGGAGACCTGGGTGGCGGGCAACCTGGCGAGCTTCACCGCGGTGATCACCGCGCGATGGTCCGACGACGGTCTGCCGGAGGCATCCTCACTGCGCTGACAGCACCAGGCATACACGAGGCGGTGCGGCCAGTCCGCACCGCCTCGTCGTGTTCGGTGACGGGCCGGCGTGCGTCGCCGTGGACCGCCAGTGGCGTCCAGCCGCCAGGTCACCCTGATGCGCTGAATCACCGCCGCATCCAGAAGGGCCCTGCCCGGGCCGCAACGCTTCATTGGCCGCCACGAGCCCTGGCCCGCCGCTCGCGCCGGGCCGATCGCTATTGAGGAACGGGTTCCTGGTAGAGGTCCACCTCGCCTCGGGGGTGACTGCTGATCAGGTCAGCTCGGCCAGGCAGGACCACTGGGATGCCACCGGCCGGTAGCCCAGCCGGGCGTTGATCGCGAGCATTGGCGCGTTCTCCTCGTCGTTCGAGGTGTACGCGACGCGCACGCCGTCGGCGGCAGCCCGGCGTAGCGCCGCCGACTTGGCCAGCCGGGCCAGCCCTGGACCCCGGTGCGCCGGGACGGTGCCGGTGTAGTCCGACCACATCCGGTCTCCGTCCCGCTTCACCAGGCTGAACGCGGCCACCTCGCCATCGATCTCGGCGGCGATGCTGGCCGCCTTGTCCAGGCCGAGGTTGTCCCACACGTCGTACTGCCAGGTCTCGTAGCTGACCGCGTCGACCGGCACGTCGCTCGGTTCGTCTGCCGCCGAGGCCACGTCCGCCACGTACAGCAGGTGCGGGTCCAGATCGGCGATCGGGCGCAGCCGTACGCCCGGCGGCGGCGCGGGCAGCGCGGGGGCCGGACTCAGGTCGAGCGCCGAGTACCGCAGCTCCCGGCTGGGTTCGAAGCCGTGCCGACGGGCGAACGGCAGTGCTTCCGGCTGCGCGAAGGCGCGGAGTCGGCGGACACCCAGCGGGGCGAGGTGACCTGTCGCGGTCGTCAGCAGCGCGGTGCCGATCCCGCGCCGCCGATGCTCCGGGTGCACGTGCAGCAGGCCGATGTCACCAAAGTCAGCCGTCGAGGTCGAACCGTTGCGCTGCGCCGTCACCCAACCGACGACCTGGGCATCGACCTCGGCCACGAAGGCGGCCCAGTCCCTGTCCGGTACCGGCTCGGCGATCATCTTCCGGGTCGATTTGACCCCGCGCACCAGGTACGGGTAAACCATCGCCCGTAGCGCCACCACGGCTGGGGCGTCGTCGGGCTGCGCCACACGGATCCGCATGTCAGGCACCTGTTCGTACGGCGGCGACGGCCTCGACCTCGACGAGCTGGTCGGCGTAGCCGAGCACGGCCACACCCAGCAGGGTGCTGGGCGGATCGTGGTCGCCGAAGAAGTCCCGGACCACCTCCCAGACGGTCACCAGATCCGCCTGGCGCGACGATGCCACGTACACGGTGGTCTTGACGACGTCGGTCAGCCGCGCGCCGGCCGCGCCGAGCGCGGTCTCCAGGTTCGCCAGCACCTGGCGGGCCTGCGCGGCATGGTCACCCGGCGCGACGGTACGACCCTCGGCGTCGAGTGGGCACGCGCCGGCCGTGAACACGAGCCGGGCGGGCGGTTCGACGGTGGCCGCGTACGCGTACTCGGCGACGTCGGAGAGAGCGGGTACGTGCAACAGCGCGACAGGATCCGGCATGCCGGCGAGGCTAACGACGATCGGGTCCCCGGGCGACGGATTAACGCCGCACGCGAGCCCCTGGCAGCTGCAAAAGCAAGGAACAAAGCCCCTAAGCGGTGCAAAGCAGACTTGCATCCGATATCGGCAGAAAAAGGAATAAATAACCGCGAGGATCATGGGGAAACGTGAGAGCAGTACTCGTCAGACTCGTCGCAACTGGTGCCATGGCCGCCGACAAGCGCGCCGACCACCCCGCCGCCGACAAGCGCGCCGACCACCCCGCCGCCGACAAGCGCGCCGACCACCCCGCCGCCGACAAGCGCGCCGACCACCCCGCCGCCGACAAGCGCGCCGACCACCCCGCCGCCGACAAGCGCGCCGACCACCCCGCCGCCGACCAGCGCGCCGCCCACCGTCACCCCGACGAAGAGCCACCTGCCGATCACCGGCACGTCGGCGGGCAGCACCCTGATCCCGATGGCCATCCTCGGTGCCGCCGCGGTCGCGCTCGGCGCCGGGCTGATCGCCGTACGCCGTCGCCGGGACGAGGAGAGCTGATCGGCTAGCGCGGCGCACCCGATCCGCTGACCCGTAACGGGGGCCCTCCTCGACGAGGAGGGCCCCCGACTACGCCGAGTCGCGCCGGATCAGCTCGGTGGGGAGCATGACGACCGGTTCGATCGTCTCTCCGGCGGCGAGGCGGAGCAGTTGCTGGGTCATCCGCCGGCCGAGTTCCACGATCGGTTGCCGGACGGTGGTCAGCGGCGGTTCGGTGTAGGCGGCGGTCTCGATGTCGTCGAAGCCGATCACCGCGACATCCTCCGGCACCCGTCGGCCGGCAGCACGCAGCGTGCGCAGGGCGGCGTGTGCCATCAGGTCGGAGGCCGCGAAGACCCCGTCCAGGTCGGGATGGTCGGTGAGCAGGCGGTCCATCGCCGCCGCACCGGACTCCCGGGTGAAGTCGCCGACGGCGATCAGCTCGGGCAGCCCGGCGGCGGCGACCGTCTCCCGGTAGCCGATCAGCCGTTCGATGCCGGCGACCATGTCCTGCGGGCCGGCGATGGTGGCGATCCGCCGGCGACCACCGTCGATCAGGTGTCGTACGGCTGCGGTCACTCCGGCCACGTGGTCGACGTCGACGTACGGCACGGGTACGTCGCCGAGCGGCCGGCCGCTGACCACCACGGGGATGCCGAGCCGGGCCAGCGTGCCGGGCAGCGGATCGGCGCCGTGCAGGGAGGCGAAGAGCACCCCGTCGACGTGGCGACCGGTGGTGTACCGCTCGACCCGCTGGTGCCCGGCCGGCGAGCCGGCCAGCATCAGCACCAGTTGCTTGTCGGCGGCCTCCAACTCCTGACTGACGCCCCGGATGATGCCGGGGAAGACCTGGTCGTCGGAGAAGACCCGGGTGGCCGCCTCCGGCATGACCAGGGCGATCGAGTCGGTCCGCTGGGTGACCAGGCTGCGGGCGGCCAGGTTGGGCACGTACCCCAGCTCGGCGACCGCCCGGTTGACGGCCTCCCGGATGGGTTCGGCGACGGTGGTGGAGCCGTTGACGACCCGGGAGACGGTGGCCCGGGACACCCCGGCCCGTGCCGCCACCGCCTCGAGCGTCGGTCGCTGCGCCGTGGTCATCGCGACTTTCCCCCGCTCGTCACAGCCCGTTCCGGGAGATCACCTCCTGGTACCACCGGGCGCTGGCCTTCGGTGTGCGCCGCTGGGTCAGGTAGTCGACGTGCACGATCCCGAACCGCTTGCGGTAACCCTCCGCCCACTCGAAGTTGTCCAGGAATGACCATACGAGATACCCGCGCAGATCCACGCCCCGGGAGATCGCCTCGTGCGCCGCCCGCAGGTGCCCGTCGAGGTAGGCGATCCGGTCGTTGTCGATCACCTGTCCCGGCCCGGCGGGCGAGTCGGTGCCCGCCTTGTCTCCGAACGCCGCGCCGTTCTCGGTGATCAGCAGCGGCACACCGGGATAGTCGGTGGCGATCCGCTCCAACAACCGGGTCAGCCCGGACGGCTCGATCATCCAGCCCATGTCGGTGAGCGGCCCGGCCGGCGGCAGGAAGTGCACCGCGCCCTCGGTGCCCGGGTAGGCGCCGTCGCCGTCGCCGTCCGGACGGCCGGCGACGTAGGTGGGCGCGTAGTAGTTGATGCCGAGCAGGTCGATCGGGGCGGCGATCAGCTTCTCGTCGCCGTCGCGGATGAACGTCGGCTCGACGATGCGGGCCACGTGCTCGCGTACGTCGTCGGGATAGCCGCCGGCCAGCAGCGGGTCCAGGAAGATCCGGTTGTGCAGGCCGTCGACCAGGCGGACGGCGGCGGCATCGGCCGCGCTCTGCGGGTCCGCCGGGCGTACATCGGCCGGGTTGACGGTGATGCCGACGCTGCGCGCGCCGGCCGCCCGCAGCGCCCGCGCCGCCAGGCCGTGCCCGAGCAGCAGATGGTGTACGGCGGTGAAGGCCGCCGCGGCGTCCCGCTCGCCCGGCGCGTGCACCCCGTTGCCGTAACCGAGGTAGGCCGAGCACCACGGCTCGTTGAGCGTGGTCCAGGTGTCGATCCGGTCGCCGAGGCGGGCATACACGGCGGTGGCGTACGTGGCGAAGTGCTCGGCGGTCTCCCGGTTGGTCCAGCCGCCCCGGTCGCCCAGGCTCTGCGGCAGGTCCCAGTGGTAGAGGGTGACGATCGGGTCGATGCCCCGCTCGAGCAGTGTGTCGGTGAGCCGGTCGTAGAAGTCCAGCCCGCGCGGGTTGACCGGGCCGCTGCCGTCGGGCTGGATCCGGGGCCAGGCGACCGAGAACCGGTACGCCCGCAGGCCCAGCTCGGCCATCAGCGCCACGTCGTCGGCGTACCGGTGGTAGTGGTCGCAGGCGACGTCACCGGTGTGGCCCTGGTACACCTTGCCTGGCGTACGGCAGAAGGTGTCCCAGATGGACGGGCCGCGACCGTCGTCGCGGGCCGCGCCCTCGATCTGGTACGCGGCGGTGGCCGCACCCCAGAGGAAATGCTCGGGAAACTGGAGTTCATTCACGCCTTGACCGCACCTTCCATGATCCCGCCGATGATCTGGCGGCCGAACAGCACGAAGACCAGCAACAGGGGCAGCGTCGCGATGGCTGTCCCGGTGAACACCTGCGACATGTCCTGGTAATACCCGTCGGACAGCGCTCGCAGGGAGAGCTGAACGGTCGGGTTCGCCGGGTCGTTCAGCACAGCGTACGGCCACAGGAAGTCGTTCCAGGTGGTCATGAACGTGAGCAGGCCGAGTACGGCGGCGGCCGGGCGCAGCGCCGGCAGCACCACGTGCCACCAGATCCGCGCGGTGCCGCAGCCGTCCATCCGGGCGGCCTCGATGAGCTCGTCGCTGATGGCCTGGCCGGCGTACTGGCGCATCATGAACACGCCGAATCCGGTGACCAGCACCGGGACGATCACCGCGGGCAGCCGGTCGTTCCACTGCAACTTGGTCATGAGGAGATAGAGCGGGATCACGCCGAGCTGCGTCGGCACCATCATGGTCGCGATGATCACCAGCAGCAGCGCGTTGCGGCCCCGGAAGCGCAGCTTCGCGAAGGCGAACCCGGCCAGGCTGGAGAAGAACACCACCGAGACGGTCACCGTGGTCGCCACGATCACCGAGTTGATCAGGCCGGTGAGGAAGTACGCGTCGGTGTTGTCGAACAGTCGGGCGATGTTGGCGCCCAGATTGTTGCCCGGTGTGATCGGGGGCGGCAGTTGCCCCATCGCGTCGCTGGTGCGGCTGGCGACGACGAACATCCACCAGATCGGGAAGATCGACAGGACGGCGGCGAACACCAGGGCCAGGTAGGTGAGCGGGCTCGCCCGCCAGAGCCGGCTCATCGGGTGGCTCCCTTGCGAGGGCCGGCCCCGCCGCCGAGGCGGCGCAGGACCAGCACGTTGACCGCCGCGACGAGGGCGATGAGCGCGAAGAGCAGCCACGCCACCGCCGAGCCGTAACCGAAGTTGTAGTGCGGCGCGAAGGCGTTCTCGAACATGTACATGGTCAGGGTCTGCGACTCGCGCAGCGGTCCGCCCCGGATCGGGTTGGTGCCGGAGTGGAACATCCGGGGCTCGGTGAAGAGTTGCAGACCGCCGATGGTGGCGATGATGGTGCAGAAGATGATCGTCGGTTTGAGCAGCGGCACGGTGACCGACCAGAACTGCCGGGCCCGGTTGGCGCCGTCGATCGCCGCCGCCTCGTACAGGTCGCGGGGGATGGCCTGCATCGCGGCCAGGAGGATCAGCGCGTTGTAGCCGGTCCACCGCCAGTCGACCATGGCGGAGATGGCCACCCAGGAGGCGATCCGGTTGGACTTCCACTCGATCGCGTCCAGTCCGACCAGGTCGAGCAGCCAGTTGACCATGCCGAACTCGCGGCCGAAGAGCACCCCGAAGACGATCGCCACGGCGGCGGTGGAGGTGACGTTGGGCACGAGCACCGCCATCCGCCAGCCCGTACGCGCCCGCAGCCCCCGATTCAGCAGGTTGGCCAACCACAGCGCGGCGAGCAGTTGCGGCACGGTGGAGATCACGAAGATGCCCAGCGTGTTGACCAGCGCGTGCCAGAAGTCGACGTCGGCGAGCAGTTGGGTGTAGTTCTCCGCGCCGACGAACGGGTGGTCGGTGCCGAGCAGGTCCCAGTCGTGCAGCGACACCCAGAAGGTGTACGCCAGCGGGTAGACCCCGAACACCGCGAAGAGCAGGAAGAACGGGGCGATGAAGAGGTACGGCGAGAAGCGGGTGTCGAGCCGGCTGAGCCGACCCGACGATCGGCGGGGTTGCCCGCTAGCCGGTGCGACCGGCGGGCGGGCGTCGAGCTGGACGGTCATGCCCGGGGACTCCTTTCCGTCGTGCGGGCGGGACCCCGGTTCCCCAGGAGCCCGCCCGCACGCTGGCTCGGGCTACTTGGCGGCGGCCTTCTTCGCGTTGGTCACCGCGTCCGTCCAGCCCTGCGTGGGGCTGCGCTGGCCCAGTTCCACGGTCCGTACGGCGTTCTCCACCTCGGTGCGGACGGCCTGGTTCTTGGGGCCCATGTAGACCGGCTTCAGGCTCTTCGCGCCGGTGCCGAAGATCGCTCCGACGGGCGCCCCGGAGAAGTACGCGTTGGTCGAGCCCGCGATTGCCGGGTCGTCGAGCGCCTGCGGCGAGGAGGGCAGCGGACCCTTGGCCTTGAACGCGCCGATCTGGCCCTTGGCGCTGGTCAGGAACTTGGCCAGCTCGATGGCCTCGGCCTGGTGCTTGCTCTGCTTGGGCACGGCGAGGTGTGACCCGCCCCAGTTGCCGCCGTTGCCGGGCACCCGGGCGATGTCCCACTTGCCCTTGGCGGCGGGGCCGGCGTTGCCCTCGATGACCCCGGTCATCCAGGCGGGGCAGGCGATGGTGGCGAACTTCGCCTGCTTGAAGGCGGACACCCACTCCTCGGACCACGAGCCGTACTTGCCGGAGAGGCCCGAGTCGATGATGTCCATGGTGGTGTCCCAGGCCTGTCGTACGGCCGGGTTGCTGTCGACGACGACGTTGCCGCTGGTGTCGTAGTAGCTGTAGCCGGTGGTGTTGCCGGCGGTCTGCAACAGGATCGTGTTGAACGTGTTGGTCGCCGCGTCGAGGAAGGACGCCCCGGTCTTGGCCGCGACGAACTTCTCGCCGGTGGCGATGTAGTCCTGCCAGGTCGGCCAGAGCTTTGAGACCGCGTCCCGTTCGGTGGGCAGACCGGCCTTTTCGAAGAGGTCCTTGCGGTAGCAGATGGCGATGCCGCCGACGTCGGTGCCGAGGCCGATGAGCTGCTTGCCGTCGGCGGTCAGGCCGGCGTTCCACTTCCATTCGAGGAAGTTGCCCTTGAGGTCGGCGGCGCCGTGGTCCAGCAGGTTGACGAAGTTGCCGGGGTTGGCCTTGTACTCGACGAGCAGGCCCTCCTCGATGGCCACGATGTCTCCGGCGCCCCGGCCGGCGGCGAGCCACTGGGTCAGCTTCGGTGAGTACTCGTCGAGGTTGCTGCCGGTGCCCCGTTCGACGATCTTCACGTCGGGGTGCGCGGCCATGTACTCCTGGTAGAGCTGGTCGTAGCCGAACTGGCCGAAGACGTCGACGGTCAGCGTGATCGGCCCGTCCGCCTCGGCGTCGTCACCGCCGCCGCAGCCGGCGGTGACGAGCAGGGCGGTCGTGGCGGCGAGGGCCACCGCGGCGAGGCGGCGGCGCGGAAAGACAGCCATCGGATATGGACCTCTCTCAAGGTGGTCAGGTGGTGGCAGAAGGCCAAGAGAGCGCTCTCACGTCAGGGTGGTGGGTTCCCCGGGCAGTGTCAAGAGAGCGCTCTCCCAAAATCCGCGCGGGCGGCACCGGACGCACGACGAGGGCGTCACCCCCGTCGGGATGACGCCCTCGTCACGTCGGCCGGGCCGCGCCCGGTGTCAGATCAGCCGGTACGCAGGCCGTCGAGCAGCGCACGGTCACCCGCGACGTCGAGGGTCTCGAAGCTCACCCGCCCCCAGAGCGCCAGCAGCAGATCGCTCGCGGTGCCGCTGACCTGCGCGCGGGCGTGGTGATCGTCGTGGTCGAAGATGGTCGCCGTGTCGAGCAGCGCCACCCCCTCGCCGCGCAACCGCAGATACCACTGCTGATCCGCGTCCGTCGCGGCGAGCTGCACCACCCCGTGCCAGTCGCCCTTCATCTGCCGCCGGCCGGCCGGCAACCAGGTGTCCAGCACCTCGCTCACCCCGTCGGCGGCGAGCTTGGCCTCGACCGGTTCACCGGCGGCGATGGCGAGCTGGGCGTCCCAGCGGTGCACCGCCGTCTCGTGCGCCATCCGGCGCGGCCAGAAGCCGGCCCTCTTCGGCTGCGGCGCCCAGTTCCACGCCGGCGCCTCCGGGTCGAGGCCGTCGAAGAGGGTCATCAGCTGGTCGTACCCCTGCTGCCAGAGCTGGAGCGCGCTCAGCCCGGAGGGGGGCGCCACGGACGTGTCCCGGCGGGCCGGCACCTCCGTCTGCCCGGACCCGGCGAAGGAATAAACCCAGTGGTAGATGCCCGCGAGGTGCAGGGTGAGATCATTGACTGTCCAGCCCGGACAGGACAGCACGGGTGTCTCCGGCGGCGCCTCGGCGACCGCTGCGGCGAACGCCGGGCCCTCTGACCGCAACGCCCCAATCCAGAAGTCCTTGCTGCCCTGCAATCTGCTCATCGCCATCCTCCCGGGGGTGCCGGACCACCACTAGGTGCCACGGCTGCCCATCAGCCTAAGGTGAAAGACGTGTCAGACGCCTACGCCCAGCCGACAACCGAAGCCGATCGTGCCATCCCGGGTCCACTCGCCGGCTACACCACGCTACGGATGGGCGGGCCGGCCGGGCGGATCGTGGCCGTGACCAGCGCCGACGAGATCATCCGGGCGGTCCAGGCCAGCGACGAGCCGATCCTCGTCCTGGCCGGCGGCAGCAACGTGGTGATCGGCGACGCCGGCTTCCCCGGCACGGTCGTGCTGGTGCGCTCCCGTGGCCTGCGGGTCCTCACCGAGGACGCCGAGTCGGTCACCGTACGCGTCGAGGCCGGCGAGCCGTGGGACGACCTGGTCGCCGCGACGATCGGCAACGGCTGGGCCGGCCTCGAATGCCTCTCCGGCATCCCCGGCTCCACCGGCGCCACCCCGATCCAGAACGTCGGCGCGTACGGCCAGGAGGTCGCCGAGACGATCACCGGCGTCGAGGTGTACGACCGGCTCGACGGCACCCGTCGGATCGTCCCCGCGGCAGAGTGCGGGTTCGCCTACCGGGGCAGCATCTTCAAGTACCAGGACCGCTGGGTGGTGCTCTCGGTCGACTTCCGGCTCACCCGCTCGCCCCTGTCCGGCCCGGTGCGCTACGCCGAGTTGGCCCGGGCGCTCGGGGTCGAGGTGGGCGAGCGGGTGCTGCTGGCCGACGCGCGGGCGACGGTGCTGCGGCTGCGCGCCGGCAAGGGCATGGTGCTCGACGCCGCCGATCCCGACACCCGCTCGGTCGGCTCCTTCTTCACCAATCCAGTGCTCGACCGGGCGACGTACGAGCAGCTCCTGGAGCGCTCCGCCGGCCTGGGCGAGCCACCCGCCTGGCCCGGGGCGGACGGCCTGGTCAAGGTGAGCGCGGCCTGGCTGATCGACAAGGCCGGCTTCACCAAGGGCCACCCCGGCGAGGGTGGGGTGGCCATCTCCAGCAAGCACACCCTGGCCCTGACCAACCGCAGCGGCACCGCCAGCACCAGCGATCTGCTCACCCTGGCGAGCACCATTCGCGACACGGTGCACGCCCGCCTCGGCGTAACCCTGCACCCCGAGCCAGTCCTGATCAACTGCGCCCTCTAACCCCCGGGCCCCCGCCACACCGCCTCCGCGATCTTGCAGTTTCTGTCGCGGCATAACGGGCGTAAACGGGTGAAGTGTCGACCGAAAGTCCAAGATCGCGGGGCCAGGGGCGTGGGGCCAGGGGCGGGAGGTCAGGGGAGGGGCCAGGGGAGGGTCAGCTCGCCGTGCCGCCAGCGGTGCGGGCCGTCGCGTACGGGCCAGCCGTCGTCGCGCAGCCTGCCCACGGCCCTCAGCCAGCGCTGGCGGGGGCCGAACGTGGCGTACGGGGCGGCGGCCTGCCAGGCGTCGTCCAGGGACCGGATCAGGTCGTGCACCGCCTCACCCGGGACGTTGCGGTGGATCAGCGCCTTGGGCAGCCGCTCGGCCAACTCGGCGGGACTGCCCAGCGTGGTGAGCTTCGCGGCCAGGGTCAGCGTCCGCGGGCCGTCCGCGTCGATCAGCAGCCAGCTCGCCAGCCGCCCCAGTTCGTCGCACGTGCCCTCGACGAGCGCCCCACCGGGAGCGAGCGCGGCGGTCATCGTGCGCCAGGCGTCGGGCACCTCGCTCTCGTCGTACTGGCGCAGGACGTTGAACGCGCGGACCA
This sequence comes from Micromonospora sp. NBC_00617, assembly GCF_045161355.1. Lineage (NCBI taxonomy): Bacteria > Bacillati > Actinomycetota > Actinomycetes > Micromonosporales > Micromonosporaceae > Micromonospora > Micromonospora sp. NBC_00617. Next base: position 6,414,595 of record NZ_CP107751.1, read on the forward strand.
GCACCGGCCGGAGCCCGGCCAACTCGAAGCCACCCCGGGCGAAGGTCAGGCCGGGCGGGTCGGCGGCCGGCGTCGCGGCGGACACCCGCGCCGGGTCGATCTCCAGCCCGACCAGGCGTACGTCCCGACGGACCCCGGCGGCCAGCCGGGCCCGCAGCTCCACGGCGGTCACCGGCGTGGCGCCGTACCCGAGGTCCACCACCAGCGGATCGACCGCCGCCCGCAGCCGGTCGGCGCAGGTCGAGACGATCCAGTTGTCCACCCGGCGCAGCCGGTTCGGGTTGGTCGTGCCCCGGGTGACCACGCCGAGCGGCCGGCGTCGTGGAGCCCCGCTCATGGGTCCGGTCCCCGACTCAGGAGACCCGGTGCACCTTGTGCTGCGCCGCCTGGGCCCGTGGCCGGACCACCAGCCGGTCGATGTTGACGTGCTCGGGGCGGGTGGCGCACCAGGCGATGCAGTCGGCGACATCCTCGGCGACCAGCGGCCCGGGCACCCCGGCGTAGACGGCGGCCGCCCGCTCGGCGTCGCCCTCGAAGCGGACCAGCCCGAACTCCTCGGTCTTCACCATTCCGGGGTCGATCTCGACGACCCGCAGCGGCCGGCCGCACAGCTCCAGGCGGAGCGTGCCGGCGATGGCGGTCTGCGCGTGCTTCGCCGCGGTGTAGCCGCCGCCGCCCTCGTACACGGCCAGGCCGGCGGTGGAGGAGACCACCACGATGGTGCCGGAACCGGACGCCTCCAGCGCCGGCAGCAGCGCCTGGGTGACCCGCAGGGTGCCGAGCACGTTCACGTCGTACATCCACTGCCAGTCGGCGACCGAGCCGGACTCCACCGGGTCCAGCCCGCGCGCTCCGCCGGCGTTGTTCACCAGGAGGGTGACCGGCCCGGGCGCCTGGGCGGCGGCCTCGGCCAACCCGGCCACCGACTCGTCCGAGGTGACGTCGCAGGTCACCGCGGTGGCCTGCCCGCCGGCGGCGCTGATCTCGGCGACCAGGTCGGCGAGCCGTTCGGCGCGGCGGGCGGCGGCGAGCACGTGGAAACCCTCGGCGGCGAGCCGGCGGGCGGTGGCCGCTCCAATCCCGCTGGACGCTCCGGTGACGATGGCGATAGAGGTCATTCCGTCATTGTCGCCCCGGTCGTCCGAAGCCTTGCGATCGGGCGCGGGGCTTCGTCGCGCGGGCCGACGGTTGATGAGGTCCGTCACCCCGGCTGGCCGCGCCGACGCATTTCTGTAGCCCGATGGGGAAGATGACATCCGGCGTACAGGTTGACCGAGAAGCGCCGGTCGTGCGAGACGGCATTAACCGTGACTGAAGGAGCGGACGTGGCGGAACTGCACACCGGTGTCGGTCGTCAGCGAGGTGCCCAACCGTGGCCCCGGCCCCGCCGCATCGCCACCCTGTCGGTGCACACCTCCCCGCTGCACCAGCCTGGCACGGGCGACGCCGGCGGGATGAACGTCTACATCCTGGAGGTCGCCCGGCGGCTCGCCGAGGCCGACGTCGAGGTGGAGATCTTCACCCGGGCCACCTCGGGTGACCTCCCCCCGGTGGTCGAGATGGCCCCCGGCGTGCAGGTCCGGCACATCACCTCCGGTCCGCTGGAAGGGCTGACCAAGGAGGAGCTGCCCGGCCAGCTCTGTGCCTTCACCGCCGGGGTGCTGCGCGCCGAGGCGTCCCGCCCACCCGGGCACTACGACCTGATCCACTCCCACTACTGGCTGTCGGGGCAGGTCGGCTGGCTGGCCAAGGAGCGCTGGGGAGTGCCACTGGTGCACACCGCGCACACCCTGGCGAAGGTCAAAAACGCCCAACTCGCCGCCGACGACCGGCCGGAACCGAAGGCTCGGGTGATCGGCGAGGAGCAGGTCGTCGCCGAGGCCGACCGGCTGGTCGCCAATACCCGGGTGGAGGCCCGCGACCTCGTCGAGCGGTACGACGCCGCGCCCGACCAGGTCTCCGTCGTGCAGCCGGGTGTCGACCTGGCCCGGTTCCGGCCCGCGCCGGGCGACCGGTTCGTGGCCGCCCGTGCCGCCCGCCGTCGGCTGGGGCTGCCGGTCGACGGGTACGTGGTGGCCTTCGTCGGTCGGATCCAACCACTCAAGGCGCCGGACGTGCTCATTCGCGCGATCGCCGCCCTGCGCCAGCGTGATCCGGTCCTGGCCGACGAGGTGACCGTGGTGATCTGCGGCGGGCCCAGCGGCAGTGGGCTGGACCGGCCGACCGCCCTGATCGAGCTGGCCGCGACGCTCGGGGTCGCCGACCGGGTCCGTTTCCTGCCGCCGCGTACCGGCGACGACCTGCCCGCCCTGTATCGGGCCGCCGATCTGGTCGCGGTGCCGTCGCACAACGAATCCTTCGGGCTCGTCGCCCTGGAGGCGCAGGCCTGCGGTACGCCGGTGCTGGCCGCCGCCGTCGGTGGGTTGGTCACGGCCGTCCGCGACCACGCCAGTGGGGTGCTCATCGACGGGCACGACCCGGTGGACTGGGCCCGCGCCCTGGGCCGCCTGCTGCCGGACCGTGCCCTGCGGGCCAGGCTGTCCCGCGGCGCCGCGCGGCACGCCCGGCACTTCTCCTGGGACCGCACGGTCTCGGGCCTGCTCGACGTCTACGGCGAGGCGATCGCCGCCCGCCGGGCCCGCCTCGCCGCCGACCTGGCCGCAGACCCCGCCCTCTCCTGCTCCTGGTGACCGGGGGCCGGCCGCCCCACCGGTGGTGACCGTGCGCCGGTGGGTGCCCGCCGGCTCGTCGTCATCCGGCGCGTGAGCCGGGGCGGTCGTAGAGTGGGTCCGGTGAGCCCGAAGAGCGATCTTGCGATTCTGATCGAGTCGGTCTGTGCCGAACGTGACCTGGCCTGGGAGTCGACCGGCCCCGGCTCGTACGCGGTCACCCTGCCGGGCACCCACAAGCTCAAGACGATCTGCAACCTGATCGTCGGTGAGCACGCGCTGCGGATCGAAGCGTTCGTCATGCGCCAGCCCGACGAGCGGCGCGAGGAGCTGTGGGCCTGGCTGCTGCAGCGCAACGCCCGGATGTACGGGGTCTCCTTCTCCACCGACGCGGTCGGCGACGTGTACCTGACCGGGCGGGTCAACCCGGCCGGTGTGGACGCCGACGAGCTGGACCGGCTGCTCGGTTCGGTGCTGACCTACTCCGACGAGTCCTTCGACACGATGCTGGAGATCGGCTTCGGCAGCTCGATCCGGCGCGAGTACGAGTGGCGGGTCAAGCGCGGCGAGTCGACCGCGAACCTGGCCGCCTTCGCCCACCTCTTCGAGCCGTCCGGCACGGGTCCCGACACCGACCTCGCCTGACGGCCGCCCCTCCCACCCCGCGTCGTTCCACCCTGCGGGGTGCAGGCCGACGAGCGCTGCGCCCCGAGGCCCCCGTGCCGGCTTGCGGCGTGCTCCGACTGCTTCGGTTCGAGCCGGTTCGTTGCTGGAGGTTCGGACTGCTCCTGACGGGTATGCCGCACCGCGCGGTGCGGCAGAGGGACCCCCGCGCGCCGAGGACGGAGTGTCGAGGAGCGGAGCGTTTTCATGGCTCAGCGGAACAGCTCAGGTCGCGGCGGGACTGCGACCAGGACCAAACGGCAGGCCGGCAACCAGAGTCCGGCTACTCCAGGGGTCTCCGAGTCGGAGATCTCCCGGATGCGGGTGGACGACATCCGCGGGCAGTTGCGCAAACGCGGGGTCTCTGGGATCTCCGCGTTGCGCAAGCCTGACCTGGTAAAACAGTTGGTGCGTTCGATGGGCTCCGACGCCGGTGGGGCGGGACGGCGCAGCACCGGACCGGCTGGTCGGGCCGCCGGCACCAGGGCGTCGGCCGGGCGGGCCGCCGCGACGAAGAAGTCGGCGTCGAGGGCGGCGCCGAGTCGCGCGAAGGCGGCGCCCGCGAACAAGAGCACTCCCGCGAAGCGGGCCGTGGCGAAGAAGACGGCCGCGGCGAAGAAGACGACAGCGGCCAAGTCGACCCCCGCTCGCCGGGCGTCGACGACCGCGCGTACCGCGCCAGCGCGAAAGGCGCCCGCGAAGAAGGCGCCGTCGCGACCGGCCGCCAAGCGGGCCACGGCGAAGGCCGCGCCAGCGACGCGAGCAGCTCCCGCCAAGCGGGCCACGGCGAAGCGGGCGACGCCGGCCAAGCGGGCCACGGCGAGTCGGCCGGCGGCTGGTGGCACGGCGGCGGCCGGTGGGATCCGGACCGGGCGGGCCAGCGGACGGTCGGTCCGCAGCTCGCAGGTGATCTCGTCGACGGCGGACCGGCCGGAGCGGCCGGGACGGAGCCTGATCACCGCGAATCACGAGGTGATCCAACGTTGGGCGAGGGAGCGCGGCGCGAAGCCGGCGACCATCGCGGGCACCGAGCGGGACGGCCGGGCCGGAGTCTTGACCTTCAACATCCCCGGCTACCGGGAAAGTAGCCGGATTCGTGAGATCACCTGGGATGAGTGGTTTAACACGTTTGATCTGCGCCGGCTCAACCTCATCTATCAGGAGCAGATGCGTGACGGCCGGCAGAGCAACTTCTTCCGGACGGAGTCACCCGATCGTGAGGACGGCTGAGGTGTTTACGGGAATGCCCGACGGGTACCCGGCTGTTGCCACAGATCAAGGCCCGAGCTGGGGATACTCGTCAGTTGTGACCGGCGAGACAGCCCATCTGGGTTGAACCCAGAATCCGGCCGAACTAGCTTTATTGCACCGCGCCGCGCTTGGAAACGTTCGGGGGAGCGGCGGATCGATCAGATCCGCGCACCAGGCGAGGTGCGAGGGGACGGGTGGATCAACCGTTGGGGGACGGTGCCCACCTGTTTGGACCGGCGGCGCGAGCGGGCGACGCTTACGGGGGTGAGTGTTGCCCGCCGCCGCCGGCCCCACCGGCGAGCGCCCACCGTGACCTTCGGGTCATGGTGGGCGCTTTGCCGTCGTACGGTCAGCCCGTCTGGACGCGGTCCACGCGCGGTGCCGGCTCCCGGTCGGCGGCCCGGCGCAACGCGTCGACGTGCCGGTCCCGGGGCGGCCCGGCCAGCAGGTGCCCGAGCGCGGCCAGCAGGCCCAGCCCGCCCACGATCAGCCAGTGCCGGTCGCCGAGGTGCTCCAGGCTCACCCCGCCCAGGGTGGGTGCGACGAACGCCGCGGCCGGAAACGTCAGGTAGAAGACCGACTGGTACCGCGCGCGCAGCTGTGGTGGTGCCAGATCCGCGTTGATCTGCGCGTTGGGCGGCGCGGCGAGCATCGAGCCGACCGTCCAGACCACCGCCGCGCCGAGGTAGACACCCAGGCCGTCGGCGACGGCGAGCACACCGAAGCCGACCGCCAGCAGGGCCGTGGAGATGGCCAGCACGACGTCCTTACGGTGCCGGTCGATCAGCCGGGGCACGAACAGTTGCCCCAGCACGATCAGCGCGCCCCCGAGCGCCACCACCGCCCCGTACGCGGACGGTCCCAGACCGTCGGCGCGCATCGCCAGCGGCATGATCGTCGAGGTCTGCAGGGTGAGAACGGCCAGTACGAAGGTGAGCCCGACGAAGATCAGGAAGTTCCGATCGGTGAGCGCGGTGTGCAGCCCCTGTCGACGGGAGCGGCCGACCCCCTGCTGGTCGGCGGGCGGGAGGGGCGCGGCCGGGCTGGCCCGTCGCAGGGTCTCCGGCACCTTCCAGCCGATGACGGCGGCGGCGGTCAGTGTGGCGCCGGCGTCGACCAGGAACAGCGCGGTGAAGCTCGCCTCGGCGAGCATCCCGGCGAGCAACGACGCGACGGCCATGCCCAGGTTGAACGCCCAGAACTGGAGGTTGAACGCGCGTGAGCGGCGCTGCGCGGGCACCACGTCGACGATTGCCGCCACGAAGGCGGGGCTGGGCATCGAGTGCACCACGCCGACCAGCGCGGAGAGCGCCGCGATCAGCAGCAGGGGCCGACTGAAGGCCAGTGCCACCATCAGGGTGGCGGTGGCCAGGTGCGCGGCGAGCAGGGTGGTCCGGCGACCCCACCGGTCGGCCAGTACCCCGCCGAGCAGCGCGCCGGCCGCCCCGCCGGCCCCGTACGCCCCGACCACGGTGCCGGCCACCGATGCGCTGGCTCCCCGGGCGTCGGTGAGGTAGAGCGACAGGAAGAGCATGGCGAACGCGCCGGCGCGGTTGATCAGCAATCCCGCCCAGAGGTACCAGAAGGTGGCGGGTAGGCCGCCCGCGGTGTCGTGCCACCAGCGCCGCAGGGCGTGCATCCGGCCTCCCGACAGTTCGGTTTCTTAACCGTTTCTCCTGGACGGTAGGAAGTCGGGCCGGGTTGCGCCAGTCGGTTTCCTGATCATGAGCCGTTCGTCTCAGCGGTCACACACCGGCCTCAGGCTGCCGCCTCGGCGGGCTGCGACGCAGCGCGGGTGCCGACCGGTGCGGACGCGTCGGCGGCGTGGCGCAGCGCGACGGCACGCCGCTCCCGGGCGGGACCGGACGCGAGGTGGGCCACCGCCGTCAGCACGCCGATCACGGCGCAGCCGAACCAGAGCGCCGCGTTGCCGACGTGCTCCCGCACCAGGCCGCCGAGAATCGGCGCGCTCGCCCCGGCGATCTGCCAGGAGAGCCCGAACACGCCCTGGTAGCGACCGCGCAGCTCGGCCGGGGAGAGCTCGGCGATCAGCGTGGAGTTGGACGGCGAGTTCAGCATCTCGCCGACCGTCCAGATCAGCACCGTCAGCCCGTAGAACCAGGCGCTGCCGGCGAACGCGGTCAGCCCGAACCCGACGCCCATCACCACGGCGGCGAGGGCGAGCACCTGCGAGCGGTTCCGACCCCGGATCAGCCGGGGCACGAAAAGCTGGCCGACGACGATGAGCAAGCCGTTGAGCGCGATCACCGAGCCGTAGGTGGCCGGGCTCAGGCCGGAGTCGCCCATGGCGATCGGCAGCATCGAGATGTGCTGGAGGAAGACCAACGCGGCGAACAGGTTCAGGGCCACGAAGCCGAGGTAGACCCGGTCGCTGAGGATGGTGCGCAGCGCGCCGCGCGGGGCCGTGGTCGCCGCGACGGTGAATCCGCCGTGGCGCGTCTCCGGCACCCGGACGAAGATGATCAGCGCGGTGATCAGCATCGTGCCCGCGTCGACCACGAACAGCAGCAGGTAGTCGGCCTGCGCGGCGAGGCCGGCGAGGATGGCGGCGCAGGCGAAGCCCAGGTTGATGGCCCAGTAGTTGAGCGAGAAGGCGCGCAGCCGGTCCTTGGCCGGCACCACGTCGATCATCATGGCCCCGAACGCCGGCCGGGCCGCCTCGGCGAACATGCCGAGCAGCAGCGCACCCAGCGCCACTGCCCAGAGGTCACGGGCCAGGCCGAGGGCGAGCATCATGGCCGCCGCGCCGACATGCGCGATGAGCAGCGTCGGTCGGCGGCCCCACCGGTCGGCCAGGGTGCCGCCAGCGGTGGTGCCGACCGCACCGCCGACACCCCACAAGCCGAGCACCAGGCCGGCCTGGGAGGGGGAGAAGCCGCGTTCCTGAGTCAGGTAGATGGCGAGGAAGACCAGGACGAACGAGCCGAGCCGGTTGATCAGAGTGCCTGACCACAGGTACCAGAAGGTGGTCGGCAGGCCGCCGGTGGTGTCCCGGAACCAGCTCCGCATCGTCCGCACGTGGTGCCCCCGCTTGCAAGTAATGACCGATGTGACTACAGCGCCTTACAACCCTAGTGGCGGTCGGATTCGCAGGTCATCCGCTTTATCACGTGGTGGTCGTCGCGACGGGTGCCCGCGTGTCCGATACCGGGTTGAGGCAGGATGATCGGCATGACTGCGAGCGAGGGGCCCACCGTCGGGACGCTGGTCCTGCTGCGGCACGGCGAGAGTGACTGGAACGCCAAGAACCTCTTCACCGGCTGGGTGGACGTCGACCTGACCGAGAAGGGCGAGGGCGAGGCACGCCGCGGCGGCGAGCTGCTGCGCGAGCACAGCCTGCTGCCGGACGTCGTCCACACCAGCGTGATGCGCCGGGCGATCCGCACCGCCGAGTTGGCGTTGAACGCCGCCGACCGGCACTGGATCGCGGTGCGCCGGTCGTGGCGGCTCAACGAGCGGCACTACGGCGCCCTGCAGGGCAAGAACAAGAAGCAGACCCTTGACGAGTACGGCGAGGAGCAGTTCATGCTCTGGCGCCGGTCGTACGACACGCCGCCGCCGCCGATCGCGGACGACGACGAGTGGTCGCAGGTGGGCGACCCGCGCTACGCGCTGCTGCCGACCGAGCTGATGCCGCGTACCGAGTGCCTCAAGGACGTCGTCGAGCGGATGCTGCCCTACTGGTACGACTCGATCGTGCCGGACATCCTGGCCGGCCGGACGGTGCTGGTGGCCGCGCACGGCAACTCGCTGCGCGCCCTGGTCAAGCACCTCGACCAGATCAGCGACGAGGCGATCGCCAAGCTGAACATCCCCACCGGCATCCCGCTGCGCTACGACCTCGACCCGCAGCTGCGCCCGCTCACCCTCGGCGGCACCTACCTCGACCCGACGGCAGCGAAGGAAGCCGCCGCCGCGGTCGCCAACCAGGGCCGCTGAGAAGTGCAAGGAAGGGCCCCTTGTTATGCAAAAAGCGATAACAAGGGGCCCTTCCTTGCACCTCAGCTGGCTGTGGGGGTGCTTTCTCCGGTGATCAGGTAGATCACGTGCTCGCCGGCGTTGACCGCGTGGTCGGCGAAGCGCTCGTAGAAGCGGCCCAGCAGGGTGGCGTCGATGGCGGTCTCCACCCCGTACGGCCAGTCGTCGCCGAGCAGCACCGAGAACAGGCTCTTGTGCAGCTCGTCCATGGCGTCGTCGTCCCGGTCCAACTCGCCGGCCAGGTCGACGTCGGGCTTGGCCAGCACCGAACCGATCTTCGCCGCCATCCGGTCGGCGATGTCGGCCATCTCGGTGAAGACCGGCCGCAGCTCGGCCGGTACGGCGGGCGAGGGGTGCCGCCGCAGCGCCGTCTTCGCCACGTGTTCGGCCAGGTCGCCCATTCGCTCCAGGTCGGCCGCCACGTGCAGCGCGGTGATCATGGCACGCAGGTCGGAGGCGACCGGCGCCTGCCGGGCGAGCAGGTCACACACCCGCTCCTCGACGTGCCGGTAGAGGTCGTCGATCTCGGCGTCCCGCTCGATGACCGTCTCGGCGGCCTGCCGGTCGGCGGTGAGCAGGGCCCGGGTGGCCTGGCGCATGGCAGCGCGGACGCCCTCCGCCATGTCCACCAGCAGTTGGCTGACGATCTGGAGGTCGGCCCGGAACTCGTCGCGCATCATCACGTCCTGTGGTCGGTCGCCGCCGGCGGGTGCCGGCGTAGGGGTTGAGCAGGTGCGACGCCAACGGTAGGGCGCGGTGAACGGATCCTGAATGAACCACGGTGAACGACGTCAGACGTGGGGGTGAACACTTCCGGAAGTGCGGGTGGTTCGTCCCGTTCTGCGTGGTAGCCAGGTTAACAATGACCCTACGATCGCCGGGTGGAGTGGGCGGTGGCGGTCGTGGTGGCCGTGGCGTTGGCGGCCGGACTGGTCGTCGGCCTTCTGCTGCCTCGGTTCCTGCCGGCGCGCGGCCGCTCCACGTCGACGGGCAGCGCGAGCTCCCGCTGGAGCAGGGGGAGGCCCGCGATAGCCGACGAGCAGCAGGCCGGGCTCGGCCGCCGGACGATCGATTCGCTCCGGGCCGGTGTCGTGGTACTGGACAACGACGACGTCCCCGTGTTGATCAACCCGGCCGCCCGTGCGATGGGTCTGCTGCGTACCGGCAGCACCCCGGGCTCGATCGCCGCGCACCCGTTGATCCGTACGCTCGCGGGCCAGGTGCGGCGCACCGGCGTGCGGCGCGAGATCGAGCTGGACCTGCCGCGGGGTCGCGACAGCGCGGGGGAGAACCCGCTGGGCGTGCACCTGCGGGCCATGGGCCTCGGGAACGGCTTCATCGCCGTGGAGGCGGTCGACGTGACCGAGTCGCACCGGCTGACCCGGGTCCGACGTGACTTCGTGGCGAATGTGAGCCACGAGCTCAAGACGCCGATCGGCGCGCTCCAACTGCTCGCCGAGGCGCTGCTGGACGCCACCGAGCCGGCCGACGCCGCGGGGCCCGACCTCTCCGAGGACCTGGTCGCCGCCCGCCGGTTCGCCGAACGGATCCAGCACGAGTCGACCCGGCTGGGCCGGCTGGTGCAGGAGTTGCTGGAGCTGACCCGGCTCCAGGGCGCCGAGCCGCAGCCGCCACCGGAGCCCGTCGCGCTCGACTGGGTGATCGCCGAGGTGGTCGACCGCACCCGCACCACGGCTGCCGCCCGGGGGGTCCAGGTGGCGATCGACGGTGAGCGCGGTCTCACCGCGTACGGCAGTGACAGTCAGCTCGCCACGGCGGTGGCGAACCTGGTGGAGAACGCCATCAACTACTCGGGCGAGGACACCACGGTGCGGGTGACTCTCCGCGGTGACGGCGAACATGTCGAGGTCGCGGTCGCTGACCAGGGCATCGGCATCGCCCCGACGGACGTGGACCGGATCTTCGAGCGGTTCTACCGGGCCGACCAGGCACGCTCGCGCTCCACCGGTGGCACCGGGCTCGGCCTCGCCATCGTGAAACACATCGCGAGCAACCATGGCGGTCGGGTGGAGGTGTCGAGCACTCTTGGGGGTGGATCGACGTTCACCCTACGGTTGCCCGCCAGCCCACCGGACGACCTGCTGGCGACACTGCCGCCGGTTGGGATCGAGGCCGGTCCGGCCGAGCTACGGCAGGTCTGACAGCAATGGAAAGGAAATCCCCGTTGAGCCGCGTTCTGGTGGTCGAGGACGAGGAGTCGTTCTCCGACGCCCTGTCGTACATGCTCCGTAAGGAGGGCTTCGAGGTGTCGGTCGCCGCGACCGGCACCGATGCCCTCACCGAGTTCGACCGAACCGGCGCCGACATCGTGCTGCTCGACCTGATGTTGCCCGAGATGTCGGGGACCGAGGTGTGCCGGCAGCTCCGGCAGCGCTCGGCCGTGCCGATCATCATGGTCACCGCGCGGGACAGCGAGATCGACAAGGTGGTCGGCCTGGAGATCGGCGCCGACGACTACGTCACCAAGCCGTACTCTCCCCGGGAGCTGGTCGCGCGGATCCGCGCGGTGCTGCGCCGGCAGAGCCCGGAGGTGGCCGAGGCGGGTGCCCCGACGCTGGCCGCCGGCCCGGTCCGGATGGACATCGAGCGGCACGTGGTGACCGTCGAGGGCGGGGCCGTGCAGCTGCCGCTCAAGGAGTTCGAGCTGCTGGAGTTGCTGCTGCGCAACGCGGGCCGGGTGCTGACCCGCGGTCAGCTCATCGACCGGGTCTGGGGCGCCGACTACGTGGGCGACACCAAGACGCTGGACGTGCACGTCAAGCGGCTGCGCTCCAAGATCGAGCCGGAGCCGTCGGCGCCGCGCTTCATCGTCACGGTGCGGGGTCTGGGGTACAAGTTCGAGCCGTGATCGGCCGACCCGAAGGGGGTCCACGCTCGGCGTGGACCCCCTTCGGGCTGTCGGGGTCCGTTCAGCGGACGACCTTGACGTTGAAGTTGGCGGTGTCGAGCCGGCCGTAGAGCCGCAACCAGAGTGGCATCAGCATCTCGGTGCCCCGGGCGGTGGAGAGGTCGCCGAGGTCGATCACGTCGGTGTGGCCGAAGCTGACGAGCAGCCCGGTGACGATCCGCTTGGCCTCCGCGTCGTCGCCGGAGACGAACACCGTGTGCGCGCCGTCGGCGAGCTGGCGCGGGCGCACCATCAGCTCGGCGGTCAGCGTGTTGAGCGACTTGACCACCCTGGCCTGCGGGAACTCCCGCTGGATCTGCTCGGCGAGGGAGTCGGTGTCCTGCACCGTCAGGGTGGGTGGGAAGCCTGCGCTGAAGTCGAGCGGGTTGGCGATGTCGAGCAGGACCTTGCCGGCCAGATTCGCCGCGCCGGCCGCGGTGAGCGCCGGCAGGGAGCCGCTGCCACTGGTGGCGTTGACCACCAGCTCGGCGTCCGCGGCCGCATCCGCTTGGGTTGCCAGACCCACCTCGGGGTGCTCCGCGGTCCAGGCGGCGTAATCGCCGGCCAGGGTGGTCGCGACGTTCCGGGTGCCGATGGTGACCTGGTGGCCCAGCTCCGCCGCGCGGGCGCTGATGGTCCTGCCGACCGAGCCGGTGCCGAGAACTGCGATGCGCATGTCGATCGATCCTCCACTCGGGCGCGGTGGCCTCGCGCCAATTCTCGGTAGGCTAACAGACAGGTCTGTCTATTGCTGCCCCGCGGAAAGGCGGTAGGGCACCTGTCCCTCGTAACGTGTCGAGCTGCCCCAGAAATGGGGCGGCCGGGGCGGGCAGGGTGCGGCCCGGCGGCTCAGCCCCAGCGACTCGGCCTTGGCGACTCGGCCTTGGCGGCTCAGCCCCAGCGACTCGGCCTTGGCGACTCGGCCTTAGCGACTCAGCCCCGTATCTGGGGCAGCTCGACAGGAGTCGAGGACACCGTCAGCGGTCGCGACGGGGACGACGCGCGGCCGCAGACGGAGCTGTCTGTAGAATCGGGCCCGCCACCAGCACGTCGAGGGAGAGCCGATGCCTGCCCACCGCACGCCGGCCGGCTCGGCCCGGGATCGGATCCTGGAGACCGCGTTCCGGCTCTTCTACGCCCACGGCCCGCGCGGCGTGGGGGTGGACACGGTCATCGCCGAGTCGGGCGTGGCCAAGGCAACGCTCTACAAGCACTTCCCGCGTAAGGACGACCTGGTGCTGGCGTACCTCGATCGGGTCGACCAGGCGTGGTTCGGTGCGCTGCGCGCCGCCGCCCGGGATGCCGGCGACGAGCCGCGCGACCAGTTGGTCGGGATGTTCGACGCGCTCGCCGGCGCCTGCCGGCGGGATGGCTACCACGGTTGCGCGTTCATCAACACGGCCGCCGAGTCACCGGCCGGCGGCCCGGTGCACGCCCGGACGGTCGAGCACAAGACCGTCGTCCGGGCCTGGGTGACAGAGCTGGCCCGGCAGGCCGGCGCGGCCGACCCGGAGCTGCTCGCCCGGCAGCTCACCCTGCTGCTCGACGGCGGGCTCGCCAGCGGCGTGCTGGACGGCGACCCGGTGATCGCCGACGCGGCCCGGCGCAGCGCCCGCACGCTCGTCGATGCGGCGTTGCGCTGACGGGCTCAGCTCAGAACAGCTTGCGTAGTGCCGCCGCGATATCGGCCACCTCGGTCAGGCGGCTCTCCGCCACGCTGATGACCACGTCGTACGCGATGTCCTGGTCGGTCTCGTCGAGTTGGGCGATGGTGAAGGCGCGGTTCTGGAGCAGGAAGGCGACCGTCACGATCCAGCTGATCCGCTTGTTGCCGTCCATGAACGGGTGGTTGTTGGCCAATGAATGCAGTAGTGCCGCCGCCTTGGTCCACAGGTCGGGATAGGCGTCCTCGCCGAAGACGCTCGTCTGCGGTCGAGCCACCGCCGACTCCACCAGTCCGGCGTCCCTGATTCCGACGCCGAGCTTGCGGGCAATGCCCGCCACGTCGGCGAGCGTGGGGTATCGGGCCTCTGTCATCACTCGGCCAGACGAGCGAGCAGCGTGGCGTGCCGTTCAATGATCTCGTCGGCGAGGTCACGGAACTCCTTGGCGTTTCGTCGCGCCAGGTAGTCGTCGATCGCGGTGACGATGACGGCGTGCATGGATCGGGCCTCCTCGTCCGCGACGAGACGGAGTCGCCGTTCGCGTTCGTCATCCAGCCGGAGGGTCATCGCCATGCGCAGATGGTAGCAAGCCTGCTACCAAGATCGGCTAGAGATTGTCGGCGGGGTGTGGGGCGACCAGGCCCTGCTTAACCCGGGCCGCGCACAGTTCGGCCAGCCGCTCGTACGCGGCGGCGCCGATCAGCGCGGTCAGCTCCGGCCCGTACGACAGGTACATCGGCTCGGCGCCCACGTGGGCGTCCGTCGAGGAGGTGCACCACCAGTCCAGATCGTGCCCGCCGGCGCCCCAGCCGCGCCGGTCGAACTCGGCCAGCGTGGAGACCAGCACCTTGGAGTTGTCGGGTCGCTTGACCCAGTCCTGGTCCCGCCGGATCGGGAGCTGCCAGCAGACGTCCGGCTTGTATTCCAGCGGGTGCACCCCGTCGCGCAGCGCCTGGGCGTGCAGCGCGCAACCTCCCCCGCCCGCGAAGTCGGCGTCGTTGAGGAAGACGCACGGCCCGTCGGCGCCCTGGGTGGCGGTGCGGCGTGCCGGGTTCTTGCCGTCGATCGTGTCCTCGTCGGTCCAGTTCTTGAAGCCGCGCCGGTAGTGCTGCCAGGTCGCCGGGGTGAGCCGTTTGACGGCGTTGCGGACCCGCTTCTCGTCGTCCGAGTCGGTGAAGAACGCCCCGTGCGAGCAGCAGCCGTCGGCGGACCGGCCGGCGATGATGCCGTGGCAACCCCGACCGAAGATGCAGGTCCAGCGGGAGAGCAGCCAGGTCAGGTCGGCCCGGATCAGGTGGGTCTCGTCGGCCGGGTCGGCGAACTCGATCCACTCCCGGGGAAAGTCCAGCGACACCTCGCGGCTGCGCGGGTCGCCCGGATCGTCCACCAGCACGCGGAGCTCCATCGTCACCCGGACCAGCGTACGCGCGGTGACGCCCGTGGGCCGACGAGCCGCACGAACGTGTTGCCCCTAGGGTCTTCACCATGCGACTGGGTGTCCTCGACGTCGGATCCAACACGGTGCATCTGCTGGTGGTCGACGCGCACCACGGCGCGCACCCCTGGCCGGCGCACTCGGAGAAGGTCGTCCTGCGTCTCGCCGAGCAGATCGGCCCGGACGGCGCGTTGACCGAGGCCGGCTCGGGCAGCCTGGTCAAGGCGGTCGGCATGGCCAAGGCGGCGGCCACCGGCTTGGAGACGGACGACCTGATCGCGTTCGCCACGTCCGCCGTCCGCGACGCCACCAACGCGGCCGACGTGCTCGCCCGGGTCCGCGACGAGACCGGCGTACGCCTGGAGGTGCTCTCCGGCGCGGACGAGGCGCGGATGACCTTCCTGGCGGTGCGGCGCTGGTTCGGCTGGTCGGCGGGGCGTCTGCTGGTGCTCGACATCGGTGGCGGCTCCCTGGAGATCGCCGCCGGGATCGACGAGGACCCGGACGTCGCGATCTCGCTGCCGCTCGGCGCCGGCCGCCTGACCCGGGATCGGCTGCGGATCGACCCGGACAGCGCGACACCGCCGTCCGCCGAAACCGTCGACAAGCTGCGGGAGTATGTGGACGGCCGGCTGGACAAGGTCGTCGACCAGCTGACCGAGGTGGGCTGGGGTCGGGCGGTGGCCACCTCGAAGACGTTCCGCACCCTGGCGCGACTGGCCGGCGCGGCGCCGTCCGGGGCCGGGCTCTGGGCGCGGCGCAGCCTGACCCGTGCCGGTCTGCGGCAGGTCATCGGCTTCATCCGGCACATTCCGCCCACCCAGTTGATGGAGCTGGAGGGGGTCGGCGCCGGCCGGGCCCACCAGTTGCTGGCGGGTGCGGTGGTCGCCGAGGCGGTGATGCGCAGGCTCGACCTGAACGCGCTGGACATCTGCCCGTGGGCCCTGCGGGAGGGGGTCATCCTCCGCCGACTCGATCAACTCGAGCCGATCTGACCAGGGTGCCGGGTTACGAGTGGTTTGCCAGCGCTCGTCCTGATGGCCCCACGACAGCCGGGCTACGCTGGCTGATGTGACTTCCCGCGTTCCGGTGCTCCTGTCCAGCTCGTCGGTCTTCCCCGAGCCGACCGCGGCGGCGTTCCAACTGTCCGCGGCGCTCGGCTACGACGGCGTCGAGGTGATGGTCTGGACCGACGTGGTCAGCCAGGACGCGGGCGCGCTGCGCGGCCTGTCGGCGCACTACGGCGTGCCGGTGCTGTCGGTGCACGCGCCCTGCCTGCTGGTCACCCAGCGGGTGTGGAGCCCCGACCCGTGGCAGCGGCTGCGCCGGGCCGCCGAGCTGGCCGAGACGCTGGGAGCGCCGACGGTCGTGGTGCACCCGCCGTTCTCCTGGCAGCGGGACTACGCGCGCAACTTCGCCGAGGGGTTGGCCACGGTCGCGGACCGGTTCAACGGCCTGCGCTTCGCGGTGGAGAACATGTACCCGGTGCGGATGGCGGGCCGGCAGTTCGTCCCGTACGTCCCCGGCTGGGATCCCACCGACACCGGCTACCCGTCGTACACCCTGGATCTGTCGCACTGCGCGGCCTCGCACAGCGACCCCCTTGAGATGGCCGACCGGATGGGCGCGGGCCTGGCCCACGTGCACCTCGGCGACGGCACCGGCGAGGGCCGCGACGAGCACCTGGTGCCCGGGCGCGGCACCCAGCCCTGCGGTGAGCTGCTCTCCTCGCTGGCCGGGCGCGGCTTCACCGGGTCGGTCGCGGTGGAGGTCGCCACGCGGGGCGCGAAGAGCCGCGCGGTGCGCGAGGCGGACCTGCGCGCCGCGCTGGAGTTCGCCCGCCAGCACCTGCCCGCCCAGTCACCGGTCGACGTCTGACCCCGCCGGGGCCCGGCGTCAGCTGACCGGGGTCAGCGACTCGGTGGTCGAGGTCGGCTGCGGGGCAACCGGCAACTGCTCCCCGATGGCGGCCCGCTTGCGGGCCCGGTGTGCCGCCACGTGCGAGCGGGTGGCGCAGCGCTCCGAGCAGAACCGCCGGCAGCAGTTGGACGACGTGTCCAGGTAGACGTTGCCGCACCGCTCGTCGGCGCAGACCCCGAAGCGGGCGCTGCCGTACTCGCAGAGCCAGACCGACAGCCCCCAGACCGCGCCGGCCAGGTATTCGGCGCTGACCGACGCGCCCCGGCTGGTCACGTGCATGTGCCAGTCGCTGGAGTCGTGCCCGGAGATGCGCGGCTGGACCGGGAACGCCTCGAGCAGCGCGTTCAGCTCGGTCACCGCCTGGGCGTCGCGCCCCGAGGTGCCGTACTCGAAGACGTCGCGGAGTCGCTTCTGCGCCCGCCGGAAGATCGTGACGTCCCGGTCCGCGACCTCGTCGCGCATCCAGGCGTTGTCGTCGGGGAAGAGGGCCCGCAGGTCGTCGAGGTCGTCCAGGCGGGCGTTGACCAGGTCAACGCCGGTCCGGGCGTACGCGTCGAAGTTCACGCCCCCAACGGTAGACGACTCACGGGGTGCGCGGCGCGTCGATGTAGTGCGGCAGGAACCGCGCGTAACCGTCGGTGATCAGACTCGCGCTCTCCCGGACCCCCACCCCGGCCGACTCGCCGTCGACGATCCAGCTGCCCAGCACCACCCGGTTGCCGGCGAACTGCGGCAGCGCCCGGAACTCCTGGTAGCACCAGCCCTCGGCACCGTAGATCCCCGGGTTGGTGAACTCCTGCTCGGCGGTCACGATGCGTACCGAGCCGCCTTCCCGGCCGAGCAGGGGCTTGGCCACGTACTCGGGCATTCCGCGCGGCGAGTCGAGATACGCCGGGAGCAGGTACTCGTGGTCGGGGTACAGCTCCCAGAGGATCGCGAGCAGCGCCTTGTTGGACAGCAGCAACTTCCACGCCGGTTCGATCCAGGTGGTCGGGGTGCCCGGTGCCAGGGCGGGCGGCCCGTACGGCTCGGCGAGCATCCACTCCCAGGGGTAGAGCTTGAAGCAGGTGGTCACCGGGCGGTCGGCGGCGTCGACGAAGCGTCGGCCGTCCCAGCCGATCTCCTGGATGGGTTGCAGCTCGACGCTCAGGCCGGCCTGTCGGGCGGTCTCGGCGAGGTAGCCGGCCGTCATGTGGTCCTCGCCCGACTCCTCCTCGTTCGACCAGAGCACGTGCACCCGGGGGTCGTGCAGCCCGGCGCCGATCTTGGCCCAGGCGCCGACCAGTCGCTCGTGCAGGCTGTTCCACTGGTCCAGCTCGGGGCGGGTCTGCTCCAGCCAGTACCACTGGATGATGCTCGCCTCGACCAGCGCCGTCGGCGTGTCCGCGTTGTACTCCAGCATCTTCGGCGGCCAGGTGCCGTCGTACGCCAGGTCGAAGCGCCCGTAGAGGGTGGGCGGCGCCTCGCGCAGCGACCGGGCCACCGCGTCGGCCGCCCAGGCGGGGATGCCGAACTCGGCGTACCGGCGCTGCGCCACCACGTGCTCGGCGGCGGCCACCGACATCCGGTGCAGTTCCTCCGTGGCCTCCTCCAGCCGCAGCACCTCGTCGAGGTCGAAGGCGTACGCGGCCGTCTCGTCCCAGTACGACATGATCCCGCCGTCGGGCAGCTCGGTGTCGACGTAGACCAGCCCCTGCGCGCGGATGGTGGCGTCCCAGTCGGGGCGTGGCGAAACGGACTCGCGGCGCACGTCAGCCGCCGCAGGAGGCGAGGTGGGTGCCGAACCCGCCGCGCTCGGGCAGGGCGGCCGTCGTGGGCTCCCCGACGGTCCGCCCCGCGACGGGCGTCCAGGCCCGCATCGCCAGCGCGACCGTGTCGCCGCCGCCGACCGGCCCGAGGGCACAGTCGTCATCGTCGTCGTCCGAGGTCATGTTGCAGCCGGAGAGGGCGAGCGCGAGAGCGGTGAGCGCGCCGAGCTGCACGGAGGCCGACCGGAGCCGGCGGCGGGGGCGTTGGTCCACGGCATCGTTGTAGTCGATCGACGCCAGCACCGCAGCCCCGGCTAAGGAAGGGCCCCTTGTTATCGGATTTTGTTGTACAAGGGGCCCTTCCTAACGTTCGGGGGGACGGCACCGCCGCCGCTCGGCGGGGGGCCTGGCAGGGGCGATACGCTCGGCTCATGCTCCGTTCCGTCATCCTCGCCGCCTCCCGGTCATCCCAGGTCGAGCGGCTCGTCGCGACCGCCCCGTACACCCGGGACGTCGTTCGCCGGTTCGTCGCCGGCGCCGCCACCGACGACGCGTTGCGCGTGACCCGCGGGCTCGTCGACGACGGTCTGGCCGTCACCCTGGACCATCTGGGCGAGGACACCGTCACCCCCGAGCAGGCCACGGCCACCCGGGACGAGTATCTGAAGCTGCTGAAGATGCTCTCCGGGGCCGGGCTCACCCCGGCCGCCGAGGTGAGCGTGAAGCTCTCCGCGCTCGGCCAGATGTTCGACGAGCAGTTGGCGTACGACAACGTGCGGGCGGTCTGCGCGGCCGCCGACGCGGCGGGCACCACGGTCACCCTGGACATGGAGGACCACACCACCACCGACTCGACGTTGGAGGTGCTGGCCAAGCTGCGCAAGGACTTCCCGTCGACCGGCGCGGTGCTCCAGGCGTACCTGCGGCGGACCGAGTCGGACTGCCGGGAGTTGTCCTCCGCCGGGTCGCGGGTTCGTCTGTGCAAGGGCGCGTACCGGGAGCCGGAGTCGGTGGCGTACCAGTCGGCCCGCGAGGTGGACAAGTCCTACGTCCGCTGCCTGAACATCCTGATGTCCGGCGACGGTTACCCGATGCTGGCGACCCACGACCCGCGGATGATCGCGATCGGCGAGGACCGGGCGCGCTGGTTCGACCGGGGGCCGGAGCGCTTCGAGTTCCAGATGCTCTACGGCATCCGACCCGAGGAGCAGGCCCGGCTGGCCGGCGAGGGCTACACGGTGCGCACCTACGTCCCGTACGGCGACGATTGGTACGGCTATCTGATGCGTCGGCTCGCCGAGCGCCCGGCGAACCTGGTCTTCTTCGGCCGCGCCCTGATCTCCAAGAAGTAGCCGCCGCTTGACGCGCCTGGCTAATTGCCTTAGCTTCAAGCTATGACACTTAGCCAAGTGCGGCGGGACGGCGGACACATCGCATACGAGGTGCACGGCGACGGACCACTGGTCATCCTCGCGCACGGCATGGGCGAGAACAGGGCGAGCTTCCGACACCTGGTGCCGCTGCTCGTGGCCGCCGGTCACCGGGTCGCCTCGGTCGACGTACGCGGGCACGGGGAGTCCAGCGTCGGCTGGCCCACGTACGCCCCGGCGGAGGTCGGCGCCGACCTGCTGGCAGTCGTCCGTGACCTCGACGCCGGGCCGGCCGTGCTGGTCGGCAGCTCGTCCGCCGCCGCGGCGGTGGTCTTCGCCGCGACCGACGCGCCCGAGCTGGTCTCCGGCATCGTGCAGATCGGCACGTTCGTCGGTCAGCCGAAACTCAACCCGCTGCTGCGGCTGGCGATGGGGGCCGTGCTGCGCAGTCCACGACTGTTCGGGATGTTCCACAACACGCTTTTTCCCGTGCACCGGCCGGCCGACGACGCGGCGTACCGCCGGTCGATGGTGGCCAACCTGCGCGAGCCCGGCCGGATGGCCGCGACCCGCGGTGTGATCGCGCCGGTCGAGCCGCACTGGACCGCCCGCGCGCCGCAGGTGCGCCAACCGGTGCTGGTGCTGATGGGCGCCAAGGATCCGGACTTCCCCGACCCGGGCGCCGAGGCGCGGGCGGCCCGCCGGCTCTTCCGCGTCGCCGAGGCCCGGATGATCGAGGAGGCCGGGCACTACCCGCACGCCGACCGGCCGCGGGCCACCGCCGACGAGCTGGTGGATTTCCTGGCGGTGTGTGCCGGTGCCTAGGGCCGGGCTCAACCAGCAGACCGTGGTGCGGGAGGCCGCCCGGCTGGCCGACGAGGTCGGCTACCAGCAGCTCACCCTCGCCGCGCTCGCCAGCCGGCTCGGAGTCGCGCTGCCCAGCCTCTACAAGCACATCCGAGGGGCGGACGCGCTCGGCCAGAAGCTCGCCGTGCTGGCCACCGCCGAGCTGGCCACCGAGCTGACCTCCGCGGCTGCCGGCCGCTCGGGTGGGGACGCGCTGCGGGCGATGGCGGACGCCTACCGCGCCTACGCCCACCGGCACCCCGGGCGCTACCCCGCCACCCAGCGGGTGCCCGACCCGTCCGACCCGGAACACGTCGAGGCGGGCGAACGCGCGGTCGGCGCGATCTTCGCGGTGCTGCGTGGCTACGGACTCACCGGCGACGACGCGGTGGACGCGACCCGGGCGCTGCGCAGCGCCCTGCACGGTTTCGTCGCCCTGGAGGCCGCCGGTGGCTTCGGCCTGCCGCGCGAGGTCGACCGCTCGTACCACCAGTTGGTCGCCGGCCTGGACGTGGCATTCCGCTCCTGGCCGGCTCGCGGAGCCTGACCCGGCCCGATCGGCCCGGGTCGGCCTCGCCCGATCCAGCCTTTGGTCGTACCCTTCGGCGGGTGACTGACGGGGTGCAGCAGCCAGCACCGCGGCGGCTCTGGCCGCTGTGGACCGTACTCGTCGTGATGGTCCTGCTGCTGGGCTGTGGCCTTCCGGCGGCGTTGGTCGTCGGTGCGGTACGCGAGGCCGGCGGCCGGGCCACGCTCAGTCGGGCCGGCGCCGCCGCGACCGACGACCCGGCCACCGCCGTCCCCCGCGCTCTGTCCGACCGGATGACCGCGCAGCTCCAGCGGCAGTCCACGGCGCTTCTCGGCGGCGACCGGGCCGGCTTCCTCGCCGTCGCCGACCCCGCCGCGCAACCCGACCTGCGCCGTCGTTTCGCCGCGCTGCGCGCCCTGAAGGTGACGGTGTGGCGGGCCGAGCCGAGCGGCCTGCCCGTACCGGTCGTCGGCAGGGCCGGCGAGTGGCGACTCCTGGTGCGCTTCCAGTACTGCTTCGTGACGCCCGGCTGCCGACCGAGCCCGGTGCTGATCGGTACCCGCTGGCGGGAGAACGGCGACCAGCCCCGACTGGTCGCCCTGGAGGAGTCCAAGTCCGCCGAGACCGGCACCCGACCGTGGGAGATCAGCGAGCTGGCCGTGGCGGTCGGCGCCCGGACCATCGTCGCCACCACGCCGGCGCTGCGCGGCAAGCTGCCCGGCCTGCTGACCCAGGCGGAGGCGGCCGCCGCGGTCGCCGACACCTACGCCGTGACCGGCTCGCCGCCGGACCGCTACCGGATCTTCTACGCCGGTCGCAAGGAGTGGCAGCTGTGGTACGGCGGCGGGCGCCCACAGTGGACCGGCGGCTACGCGGTGACCGTGGGCGGCGGCCACCACGAGGTGGTGCTCAACGCCGACGGTCTGACCAGCAGCGGCACCGACGACCTGCTTCGGCACGAGCTGACCCACGCCGCCTCGCTGCCCGAGCGCGGCTACCCGGGCAAGACGACCTGGTGGCTCGTCGAGGGGCTGGCCGAGTTCGCCGGCTCGGGCGGTCAGCCGGTCGACCGGTACGAAGGGCTCGCGGAGGTGCGCAAGCTGGTCCGGGGCGGTTGGGACGGCCGGCTGGAGGGCGTCACGCCCGCCGACGACGCGCCCGCCGAGCGGGTCGGCGGCAGCTACGGCGTCGGCTACCTCGCCGTCCGCCACCTCGTCGACCGGTTCGGGCCGGAGCGGCTGCTGGCCTTCTTCAAGGCCGTGGTGCACGAGCGGAAGACCATGGATGCCGCCGCCGAGCAGGCGTTTGGCGAGCAGTGGTCCACGTTGCACGACGAGTGCGTGGCGTACGTCCGCTCCACCAGCGCCTGAAGCTGCCGCCGCCCGGTCAGGCCCTGTCGGCGAGGTTGGTGACGAAGGCCGCGGAGGACACGTACGGTGCCGTTCGCGCGCTGTTGGCCAGGCTCGTGGCGCTGAACAGCCGCGGCGAACGGCCGGCGGAGAGTGCTCTGCTCATCGTCGACGACCCCGCGCACGGGCTGGCGTTGCACCTGCGAACCGACGAGACCGATGAGGCGTTGCGGGCGCTTGCCGCGCTGGAGCAGACCATCAGGGAGTCGAGCGGGCGGCGCGGCGTCAAGGTGGCCTGGGACCCGGTCACCAGGAGGTGGCGCAGCACGCCCGGCTGACCTGTTCCCGGGGAGCTGGCGGGCGGCTGGGCGCCCGGACGGCGGCGGGCGGGCCCCGGAGGAGCCGCCCGCCGCCGTGCTGCTCAGATCACCAGGCGGAGGAGATCTGGCTACGAGCGCCGAGCATGCCACCCGCAATTCCCGGATACATCCACAGGATCCCGGTCGGGTTCTCCCGGGCGATCACGTCCGGCTTGCCGTCCCGGTTGAAGTCGGTCAGACCGAAGGAGGTGTAGCCTCCCCAGCCGATACCGACCTGGGTGATCGTGTCTGGTCCCATGTCGTAGAGCTTCAGCAGACCCGTGCTCGCCTGCCGACCGTAGACGTCCGGCGTGGCGTCCCCGACGACGTTGGCGATGCCGAACCCGGTGAAGTCGGTGCTCCAGCCGTTGCCGATGTCCACCCGCGTGCCACTGCCGCCCTTGAGGTCACCCGGGTAGACCCACAGGTCGTTTGTCGATCCAGCGGTGAAGACGTCCTGGTAGCCGTCCCGGTTGTAGTCGCCCACGCCGAACGGGCGGTAGTTGCACCACTGGATCCCGAGGAAGGTGGGTGTGGGACTCAGGTCGTCGGCCGTGCCCAGGAAGACCTTGAGCTCGCAACTGACGTTGTCCCTGGCCACGATGTCCTGGTACCCGTCGTGGTCCCAGTCGGCGATGCCGAAGGCGGTGAACTGGTTCCACCCGGTCGAGACCAGGCGCGGCTTCGACAACTGTTCGGAGCTCGGCGGGGTCAGCTTCCGGTACTTCCACAGGTTGCCGTCCACATCGCTGGCGTAGATCTCGGTTTCCAGCTGGCCGGTACCGGGTGGGGTCCAGGTGGTCGTCCCGACCGGCGTGAGGGAGCCGTTCTTGGTGCTGTTGCTCGCCCCGATCTGGGTCGGGGTGAGCGCCCGCTTCCACACCTGGAGGTTGCTGAGCATCCCGGCGTAGTGCGCGGTCGCCACGCCCTGGTACTTGTAGCGGCCGACCACGAACTTGCCGGTGCTCGGCCAGGTGGGCGTCGCGGTGTACTGGGCGTTGCCCTTCAGGACCCCGTTGACATAGAGCGAGATGATCCTCGTGTCGGCGTTGTAGCTGGCCACCAGGTGCGTCCACACACCCAACGCCGTCCCGGCCGGCGTCACCACCTGGGTGTACGACCAACCGCTGTCCGCGTTGCCCAGGCCGAACCGCCAGGTGTTGTCGCTCGCGTTGTTCCAGAGCAGGAAGCGCGACGCGTTCGCGCCGTCCTCGCTGGCGATGACGCCACCGGCCGCCGTTGGCTTGGCCCAGACCGAGAGGGTGAACGACTTGCTCGTGTCGATCAGCCGCTCGGGACTGGTCAGTGCCGTCTTGTTGGTGTAATCGACCTGGGTCGCGGTGGGGTCGGTGTTCAGCACGACGACCTGCGGGAACAGCTCACCCTGACGCCACTTCGCGCTCACGCCGGGCTTGGTGGGCGAAGGGTCGGTCACCTCGACGCCGAGCGACTTGCCGCTGGAGATGTCGGTGGCCGTGCTGAACACCCCGTCTCCCGCGCCGTCGAACTTGTCGTCGAACTGCCAGGTGTGATCGGAGGTGATCAGCGTCTGCTTGGGCTGGGCGGTGATGGTGGCGCTGCCAGCCTGGACGTTGGTGACCAGCCAGGCCGTGGTGGCCGCGCCGGCGCCGACGGTCCACAGGTCGGGGGTGCCGTCACGGTTGATGTCCCCGGCGCGCAGGCTGAGCGCGACACCGGTGTTCCAGCCGCCGGCCGCGAGGGTACGCGCGGTGTAGGTGAGCTGGCCGGTGTCCTCGTTGAAGGCCAGGTCGGACCACAGGTAGAGGGCGCCGGTGGTCCGGTTCCGGAGGAACATCGCCGTTCCGGTTCCGGTCTGCGCGGTGGTGATGGTCCAGTTGTTCCAGTCCGCGCCGCCGGTCGGGGTTGCCGCACCGGTCGAGGTCGCTCCGAAGAACAGGCTGGTCCCCGGGAAGCTGGGGTAGTAGGTGAGCTGGTAGCCGTTGGTGGCGTCCCCGCTGGTACCGATCAGGTCCGGGAAGCCCGAGCCGGTGCCCCGAGCCTCACCGGCGTTGGCCAGCTGGATCGGCGACCGGCCGTACTCGTCGAGGAGATACTCGCGCATCAGGCTGGTCTGAACGCCGCCGCGCTCCGGCATCAGCACGGAGCCGTCGCCGTTGCCGGCGAAGATGCCCCCGCCGCCGGCGTTGGTCCCCGTGGGGTAGTAGACCAGCACGTCCTGGAGGCCGCCGCCGGTGAATCGACCGGTGATGACCTGGCCTCCGTTGAAGTCGGCGGGCGAGTTGTTGCCGGTGACGCCGTTACCTCGCGCGCCCATGTTGCTGATGCTCGGGTTGAGCCCGACTGAACCACTGTTCTTCGCCAGCCACAGGCCGGCCGTGAGGTTGTTGACCGAGCCGACGGTGAGCAGGTCGGCCCGGCCGTCACCGGTCAGGTCGCCGTCCGGTGCGATGGTGGTCGGCGGGTTGGCGTTGAACGGCAGCGTCGCGGTCTCGCCGAAGTTCCGGCCCGCCGCGGTCACGCTGGTCACGGAGATCGTGTTGGTGAAGCGGGTGGGCGTGACCTGGATGTTGGCGTTGCCGCTCGCGTCGGGGGTGACGGCCTGCGGGGGTGCCGCATTGAGCTGGTAGACGTAGCTGGTGGGGGCGGTTCCGCTGGACGGTGCCTTGACCGGGATGGTGATCGGCTGCCCGATCGTCGCCGACTGGGTCAGTTCCGGGATGTTGGGCGGCCCGGCCCGGGTGGCGTCGAAGGCGAACCGGCAGGTGGTCGACCAGTTGCTGGCGGTGCGGAAGTCGGTCGTCTGCACTTTCCAGGCGAAGGTCGCGAACTTGCTCGCACCCGCGACGGCCGCCAGCGTGGCTCGGGGCACGATGAACACCGCGGTGGTGCCGGAGGAGTACGTGAGCAGGCTCGGGTTGGTGCTGGCGATGGCCGTCTGAGCGGGATCGCCGTCCTTCCACACCTTGAAGGTGACCCCGAGGGTGCCCTTGTCGACATCCGAGACCGGCGCGTACAGCGACACCGCCGTGTCACCGACCACCGTGGGGCTGGCTGCGGTGCACGCGGTGGTCGGGGAGGTGCTGAGACCGGTCGGCGCGGCGGGCGCGTGGTTGTACCGGATGGTCAGGGTGGGGCTGGTCTCGAGGAATTCCTTCCAGCTCTGGGCGTCGCTGGCCTCGTTGGCGGCGACCATCCACAGGGTGCGCGTCGACCTCTTGGCGCTGACGTCGGCCTCGATCTGGTCGGTGATGTCGAAGGAGACGCCGGCGGCGTCGCAGCCGCTGTAGCCGTACGCGAAGCTCTTGCTGGCGATGGCGCTGCCCTTGCTCACGCCCTCCCAGTAGTTCCAGGTGGCGTTGCCAGAGGTCAGCGTGGTGCTGGGACCGTAGATGTTGACCGTCTTGTCGGTGCAGCTCCACGAGCGGGTGTTCGTAATCTTGAAGACGGCGTCCGCGATCTCGGCCCCGGCCAGGGTGCTGTAGGGCACCGGGAAGTTGATCAGGGTGTTCGACCGCTGGCTGCCCGAGTTGCCGACCTGCATCCGGCCGATGGGGTCCGGGGTGTTCTTCCAGTAGTTCGTCGACTGGTGCTGGTAGGAGATCGAGGCCCAGCCGCTCATCTTGGGGCCGACGGGCGTCCAGCTGAACGTGGGGTCGATGTAGAGCGGATAGACCGCGGCGGGGTTGGTCAGCAACGCCCGGTCGGGGGTGAGCCGCAGCTTCCCGGCGGCGAGCCGCACACCGATCGGGGCCGTCCGCGCACCACGGCCGGGTCCGCCGGGGGTGGACGCGGCACCCCGCTCGTTCGTGCCAGCCCTGGCGTCCGCGTCCGGGGCGGAGTCCCACATGGCCGGGGCGGAAGCGGTGAGCACCGTGCGGCCACCCCGGTCACGGCCGGTGATGTTGCCGACCGGGTCGGCCGTTAGGGTGACGCCCTTCGTCACGGTGGCGAGGTCGAGTGCGGCGAGCCGGGGGTCCGTGGCCGCCTGTCGGTTCTTGACCACGAAGACGTGCGAGAAGGAGCCCTCACCGCTGACCCGGACGGTCAGGTCGACCCCGGGCAGCACCTCGGCGTAGGTGGCGGTAGGCCCGGACAGGGTCGGTGCCGGCAGGGTCAGCGGGGCGGTGACCGACAGTGCGCGGTCGCCGCTAGTCATCTCCGCGAGTGGGCCGGTGCCGCCGGCAGAGACGCGGATCGCATTGGTGGTGACGGCCGCGCTGATGCTGCCGTCAGCGTTGCGGACCAGCGTCGGGTCGAGGTCCTTCCAGGCACCGTTCACCCTGGTCCGGGTGGGTACGGCGGACTGGGTCAGCTCCATCGTCCCGTCCGGGCGGGCGGTGAAGGTGGCGGTCGACGTGCCGGCGCTGGTGGCCTCGACCGGCTTGCCGGTCCGCCTCGCCTCGACCAGCGCTCGATCGACGCTGAGTGATCCGCTGGCAGGCGCGGGTGCGGGCGCGGGTTTGTCGGGCGCGGCGGCTGCCGGTGCGGCGGGCAGGATGGCGGCCGTGGTGGCCAGGACGACGCTGGCAGCGACGCCTGTCGTGAGCCTGCGTCTGGCGGTCTGTGTCCTCGGTGGAGGACCGATTTTGAGCATGATGCGCTTACTCCCCCGTGAGTCTGGCCGGCGGACGCGGTGCACGTCCGTTGGGCGGCAACAGTGAAGCAGCACTTCCGGCCTTCGTGGAACGCCAGTCGTCACAAGGGGTTGTCCTTTTCGAACTCATTGCGATCGATTTGCCGGCTGCCATCAAAGGTCATCGTTACGGTCTCGTGACCTTCGGGTCGGTTCAACGTGAAACATTGATCGCGCCACGGGGGTGTGCGACCGAACACCCTGCGTGGCTTTTCTGACAACGCGCAGGGGTGAGGGTCGAATGGTCGGGCACGGGGGATTACGACTGCACACACGTCCCAGACGTCTGGTGGCACTGGCCACGGCGGCGTCCCTGGTGGCGAGCCTGTTGGCCGGGGCGCCGGCGGCGGCGAAACCGGAAGACGGCGGGGTGTCCAAGCTGCCGCCCATGTCGCCCGGGCGATCGGTGACCGGCGTCAAGCCTCTGCCCACGAGCTTCGTGACACCACCCGACCAGGCGAAGTCGACCTACCGGCCGTCGCGCACGGCGTGGCCGAAGGCCGCGTCGGCGACGGTCGAGCTGACCGCGACGACCTCCGCGGCCCGCGCCGCCGCGCCGGCAAAGGCACGCGCCGCGGGTACCCCGATCTGGGTGGCACCGGTCGCCAAGGGCGGTCGCTACGCCGGTCCGCAGCAGATGCGGGTGGGGATCGTGGACCGCGCGGCTACCGAGGCGGCCGGCGTGGACGGCGTCCTGCTCTCGGTGACGCCGTCGTCGACCGGACGCGCCACCGGCGCGGTACGGGTCGGCGTCGACTACGCCGAGTTCGCGGAGGCGTACGGCGGCAACTACGGTTCCCGCCTGCGGCTCGTGCAGCTGCCGGCGTGCGCGCTCACCACGCCGGCGCTCGCCGCCTGCCGGACGCCCATCCCGCTGGCCTCCACCAACGACGCGGCGGCCAACTCGGTGTCGGCGGAGGTCCCGCTGACGACCGCCGCCGCCGACAGCCGGTCGGCCGGTTCGGCGATGGTGCTCGCCACCGTCGCCGGTGTCGGCGATGAGGGCGGCAAGGGTGGCACCTACGCCGCGACCGACCTGAAGCCGTCCGGCTCCTGGACCGCAGGCGGTAGCACCGGCTCCTTCAGCTACTCGTATCCCCTTGCCGTGCCGCCTACCCGGTCGAAGCTCGTGCCGCAGCTCGCCCTCTCCTACGACTCCGCCGGGGTCGACGGTCAGACCTCGGCGACCAACGCGCAGGCGTCCTGGGCGGGCGACGGCTGGACCACGCCGAAGTCGTACGTCGAGCAGACCTTCGTCTCCTGCTCCGACGACCCGGGCGGTAGTCCTTCCCCGGTCAAGACGAACGACCGTTGCTACGCAGGCCCGGTGCTCACCATCGCCCTGAACGGATCGTCGAGTTCGCTGATCTGGGATTCCGGCAAGAGCATCTGGAAGGTGCAGAACGACACCGGTGCCGTGGTCACCCGGGTGATGAACTCGGGTAACGGCAGCGGCACCAAGGACACCGACTACTGGCGGGTGACCGAGCGGGACGGCGCGGTCTACGAGTTCGGTCGTAACCGCCTGCCGGGGTGGACGACCAACAAGCCCGAGACCAAGTCGGTCGACCACGTCCCCGTCTACTCGGCGCACTCCGGCGACCCCTGCTACAACGCGGCCGGCTTCAGCTCGTCGGTCTGCACGATGGCGTACCGGTGGAACCTCGACTACGTCAAGGACGTCCACGGCAACGCCATGGCGTACTACTACAACCAGGACACCAACTACTACGGCCGCAACGAGGGCGCCACCGACGTGGCGTACATCCGGGACAGCAACCTCGCCCGGATCGACTACGGCTTCCGCGACAACGGCGCGTACGGCGTGATCCCCAACCGGGTGGTCTTCAACAGCGACGACCGCTGCCTGTCCGGCACCTGCAAGCCGCTGAACGACTCGACCAAGGCCAACTGGCCGGACGTGCCGTTCGACCTCGTCTGCAACTCCGGTACGGACTGCAAGGCCTGGAGCCCGTCCTTCTTCTCCACCGTGCGGCTGACCTCTATCGAGACCCAGCAGTACGACACCGCCACCACGGCGTACAAGAAGGTCGACTCCTACGCCCTGACCCAGACCATGCCGGCGACCGGGGACGGCACCGCGCCGACGCTGTGGCTGACCTCGATCACTCGTACCGGGCACGACATCACCTCGGGCGGCTCTACCAACCCCATCGCCCTGCCGTCGGTGTCGTTCACCGGTATCAAGCTGCCCAACCGCGTCGACGTCACCGGTGGCTATCCCTCGTTCTACCGGCAGCGCATCGCGACGATCACCACCGAGACCGGCTCGGTCATCTCGCCCAGCTACGAGCTGCCGCAGCCCTGCACCGCGCCGGTGACGGTCAGCCCCGCGTCCAACGGCAAGTCCTGCTATCCCGTCTACTGGACTCCGGAGGGGGTGCCGAACCAGATTCTGGACTGGTTCCACAAGTACGCGGTCACGCGGGTCACCGCCACCGATCCCACCGGCGGCGCGCCGGCCACCTCCACGAGCTACGAGTACGTCGGCAACGCCGCATGGCACTACGACGACAACGAGGTCGTCAAGGCCAAGTACCGCACCTACGGACAGTTCCGTGGCTACGGCAAGGTCCGGGTCCGCAACGGTGACGGGGTCAACGACCCGCGCACGCTGGCGGACACGACCTACTACCGCGGCATGAGCAGGAACAACAACACCACCGTCGTCAACGTCACCGACAGCGCCGGTGGCGCGCACGAGGATGTCGACCAGCTCGCCGGCCGCCCGCTGGAGGCCACCACCTACCTGGGCGACGGCGGCCCGGTCGACAGTTCGACCGTCACGTCGTACTGGGTGTCGGGCGCGACCGCGACCCGCACCCGCACCGGGCTGCCGGCTCTGACCGCGACGTTCGCCGCGCCGGTG
Organism: Micromonospora sp. NBC_00617; assembly: GCF_045161355.1. Classification (NCBI taxonomy): domain Bacteria; kingdom Bacillati; phylum Actinomycetota; class Actinomycetes; order Micromonosporales; family Micromonosporaceae; genus Micromonospora; species Micromonospora sp. NBC_00617. Next base: position 6,444,810 of record NZ_CP107751.1, read on the forward strand.
CAGACCTGGCGGCGTCAGGCGGTTACCACCGGCGCCACGACCACCTGGCGGTACAGCCAGACCGACATGTCGTACGACGCGTCGACGAGTTCCCCGACGTTCGGGCTGGTGCAGCACTCGTACGACCACACCGTTCCGGTGGACCCGAAGTACGACCGCTGCACCAGCACCAGCTACGCCCCGGCGAACGCCGGTCTCAACCTGGTCGGCCTGATCAGCCAGGTGGAGACCGTGTCGGTGGCCTGCGGTGGCTTCACCGCCGGCTCGCCGGCCTCGGTGCCGGGCAGCACCAACACGCTGAGCGCCCCGGCCACGGTCAACCGGCCCGCGCAGGTGGTGTCACACGTCCGCACCTTCTACGACGACACGACCTTCGCGACCACGTTCCCGCAGGCCGCCCCGACCAGGGGCAACGTGACAATGGTCCGCAAGGCGTCCGACTGGGTCTCCGGCGGCTACGCCTACCAGACCACGGACCGGGCCGAGTTCGACGCGTACGGGCGAGTCATCGGCAGCTGGGACGGCAACGGCAACAAGGCCATCACCAGTTACACCGATAATGCCGCCGGCCTGACCACCGGCATGAAGCTGGAGAACGCGGAGGGCCATGCCACCTCCACGACCATGACCACCCTGCGCAACCTTCCCACCAGCACCACGGACGCCAACGGCGTGGTCACCCGCACCCAGTACGACGCGCTGGGCCGTTTGACGGCGGCCTGGCTGGCGTCGCGGCCCACCAGCGACCCGGCGAACGTGAAGCACAGCTACACGGTGTCCAAGACCGGGCCGACCGCCACGACGACCGAGACGCTTAACAAGAACAACGGGTACCGCACCTCGACCACCATCTACGACGCCCAGTACCGGGTGCGGCAGACCCAGTCGGTCACGAACACGGGTGGCCGGATGGTCACCGACTCGTTCTACGACAGTCGGGGATGGGTGCGCGCGACCTACAACGGCTGGTGGGATGCCGCCACCACGCCGAACACCACTCCGGTCTACACCGACAGCCTGCTCAAGAAGGCCCTGAACCAGACCTTCAACACCTACGACGGGCTCGGCCGGGTCATCCTGGCCGAGAACGCCCGCGACGGGGTGGTCAAGTCGTCGACCAGGACGGTGTACAACGGCGACCGCACGACTGTCATCCCGCCGACCGGCGGCACCGTCACCGCGACGGTCAGCGACCCGATGGGCCGGTTGGAGAAGCAGCTTCAGTACACCGCGGCCCCGACGTTGGTCTCGCCGAGCAACCCGTTCACCGGCGTCTACCGCCTGACCGGCGGCACCACGGTGGCCACCAGCTACGGCTACGACAGTCACGACAACCAGTCCACAATGACCGACACCGCGGGCAACGTCTGGACCAGCGGGTTCAACCTGCTGGGACAGGTGGTCAGCAAGGACGACCCGGACGCCGGGACCAGCACCACCCGCTACGACGGCGCCGGCAACGTCGTCGAGTCGACGGACGCCCGGGGCAAGACCGTGTCGTACACCTTCGACAAAATCAATCGTCGTACCGGCAGCTTCGCCGCCGCGGTCACGGCGCAGTCGGCCAGCAACCAGTTGGGCGCCTGGGTGTACGACAACGACAACACCGCCCTGGCGATGACGAACCCGGTCGGCAAGCTGACCACGGCGACCGCCTTCCGCAACGGTGCCGCGTACAGCACCCAATGGGTCAACTTCGACGCCTTCGGCAACTCGAAGGGTGAGACGATCACCATTCCCGCCGTCGAGGGGGCGCTCGGCAACACGTACGCGTTCGGGCACACCTACTCGGCAACGATCGGGATCCCGCTCGCCGACACCTATCCGGCGCGCGGCAACCTGCCTGCCGAGACCGTTATCCGTAGCTACAGCGGAGTGCTGGACCTGCCGACCAGCGTCGGCGGACTCGCCGGCTACAGCGCGTCCGCCGACTACGACGCCTGGGGCCGGATCACCCGCAACGTCGTCGGTTCCCCGACGAGCCTGGCCTCGATCGTCAACATCTACGACGATCACAACGGGCGACTGAACCAACAGTTGGTCACCAAGACGACGACCACCACGACGAACGTCGACAAGCAGGACTACGAGTACGACCCGTACGGCAACATCACCAAGACGGTCGACACCCGCTACGAGCCGGCCACCGTGGCCGAGACGCAGTGCTACCGGTACGACGCGCTGCGGCGACTCACCAAGGCCTGGACGGCGAAGGACGCCTGCGCGGTCACTCCGACCGTCGGTAACCGCGCCATGGTCGGCAGCGGCATCGGCACCACCAGCGCCTACTGGACCGAGTGGGACGTCGACTCGCTCGGCAACCGGAAGAGCCAGGTCCAGTACTCCACGACCGGTGGGACCGACACCACCACCGCCTACGCCTACGACGGCAACGGCAAGGGTCAGCCGCACACGTTGACGGGTACGACCACCACCGGTGGACTCACCGGCAGCACCTCGTACACCTATGACGACGCGGGCAACATGACCAGCCGCAAGGCCGGGCAGGGCACCCAGACCCTGAACTGGGACGACAGCGGCGAGCTGGCGTCGGTTACCGGCGGCACGGACGGGAACAGCTCGTTCCTTAACGACGCCGACGGTAACCTGCTGATCCAGAAGGACCCGGGGGTCACCACCCTCTACCTGCCCGGTCAGCAGATCACCCTCAACACCAGCACCCAGGCGTTGAGCGGCACCCGCTATTACGAGCTGCCCGGTGCCGTGGCCTACCGCACGGGCAGTGGCACCGCGTACGGATTCACCGTCCCGGACCACCAGGGCACGCCCAGCCTGTACCTGAACAACACGGCGCAGGTGCCCACCTGGCGGCAGTACACCCCGTACGGCGCGCCCCGCGGCGCCACCGTGACGGCACCGGACAACCGTGGCTTCCTCAACCAGCCACTCAACCCCAGCACCGGCCTGACCCAGGTCGGCGCCCGCAACTACGACCCGACCATCGGCCGGTTCGTATCGGTCGACCCGTTGCAGGACCTGACCGACCCGCAGCAGTGGAACGGCTACTCGTACGCCAACAACTCCCCGGTCACGATGAGCGACCCGGACGGCCTGATCCCGGCCGACTGCATGGAGTACGACTGCTACGGCTACGATTCGCGACCGCTCAAGGACGGCGATGGCCGCGGTGCCGGCGGCTGCCCGGGCGGCTGTGGCACCGAGGCGAACAAGGACTGGGGCAAGAAGAACGGCAAGACGACCACCAGGAACGGGAAGCGGACCCACCCCCGAGTCCTCGGGCACGTGATCGTGGTGCCCGAAACGGTGCCGCTGGAGGAGTTCACCCGACTCTGGAATGAGCAGCGTGCGGCGAAGTTCAGCGCGTCAGGGATCTCCAACGACGAGCTGCTGAGGAACGACGAGCGCGAACTCGCCATGAACATCTGTCATGAGATGGGGCGACCGGGCGGCTGCAACGAGTGGATCGAACAGCTCTGGAGCGGGCACTTCGACTTCATGGCGGCGAACCTGCCGCCGGACGAGATGATGCAAGGCGGCGCGCTCGGCGCCTTGGGCAGTGCGGGACGTGTGGCGGCACCCGGCGGGCGTCCCTCCGGTAAGGGCGGTTGCAACTGTGGCTGCAAGAGCTTCAGCGGCGACACCGAGGTCCTGATGGCCGACGGCACCACCAAGCCATTCAGCGAGGTGAAGGTCGGCGACGAGGTCATGGCCTCGGATCCGGAGACTGGCGAGCAGGGCCCCCGAGTCATCACCCACGTGTGGGTCCACCAGGACGACCTCATCGAGCTCCAACTCGTCGGCGCGGCAATCACAACGACCGAGGATCATCCATTCTGGAACCAGACCGACCGGGAGTGGCAGCGGGCTGACGGGCTCGATGCAGGCGATCTGGTGTTGTCGACGGACGGTCGTACCCGATCCGTCGTGGGCATACGTCCGAGCACCGTTCACGCCGACCTTGCCTACAACCTGACCGTCGGCGGCATCCACACGTACTATGTGGTCGCCGGCAACACCCCAGTGTTGGTCCACAATGACGGTGGATACACCCCGGCACCGAAACAGCTACCTGGATTTCCCGATGCGCAGCGCGTCAAGCCACGAACGGCGGTCCAGGGTGGTGGAGGAATGCGCGCGCGCTGGGAAGATAAGAAGTTCATCTACGAGTGGGATTCGCAGCATGGTGAGGTCGAGAAGTACAACAAGAAGGGCAAGCACCTCGGAGCCTTCGACCCGAACACTGGCGAGATGATGACAGACAGCAAGGGTCGGCCTAAGGGTCCCGTTCCAGGACGGACTTGTGGACGTTGAGCTGGGTGCTGCTCGGGTATGAGAAGTTTGGCGATGCCCTTGAATCGGAGCTTCGACTCCCATGTTCGGTTGATGAAAACGTGGTGAAGGCGCTTGTTGGCGACTATCCGAACTTGCGGGGAGACTCATTCCCAGTTGAAGGCGAAGGCCTCGATCGTCTAATGAGGGAACATTCGATTGAAGTCGACTCAGACAGGCTTGACTACTTCATAGAGTTTCGAATGTAGGTGAGACCGAATTGCGGGGTGGCCTTGACAATCAAGGCCACCCCGTTTTTGTCAACGGGAAAGCCGTCGGCTGCTCGCCGCATTGGGGTCACTCTGTTGTAACCTGATGGGCGCATTTGTTCATTGAGTCACTGTTGCAGGGCCCCGGCGGGCGGGGCCGCGAACAAGGGTTCGATGGCCCGGCTCAGTTCAAAGAAATCTTCGTGGGTTCGTTGATACCGATTCCGGGGCAAGCCAGTCGCCATCATGGCCCACGGCAGAAGGCTCGCCGTGTTGTCAACGCCCGTACGATCGATGGGTGCGCCGCCCCTACCCGCCGCGGCCCGCCAGCGCCACGCGGCCCCGCCTGCTCATCGCCCTGACCGCCGTCGCCGTCCTCACCGCCACCACCGCCGCGTCCTGCGGTGACGACCAGCCGCCCGTTGCGCTCGCCTCGGCCGTCCGCAACCCCGTCACCGAGGTGATCGACGCCCCTGCGACGGTGACCGCGCGGGCCGCCGCCACCCTGACCGCGCCCGCCGACGGCACCCTCGCCAGCCTGCGCGTCCAACCTGGACAGCAGGTGAAGCGCGGCCAGGTGCTCGCCGTCGTCGCGTCCCCGTCGGCCCAGGCCCGGCTGCGCCAGGCCAAGGAGGCGCTGGCCGCCGCCAAGCGCGCCGGACGAGGTGTCTCCACCGGCAACCTGACCGGCAGCCGGCGCGCCACCGACAAGGCCGCCGACAAGGCTTTCGACGAAGCCCGCAAGGCCGCCGACAAGATCGCCGACCAACAACTGCGGGACGCGCTGCTGGCCCAGGTGACCTCCGCTCAGGAGCAGTACGCGGCCGCCGCGCGCAGCGCCGACCAGGCCGTCCGCGCCGTGCAGCGGGGGATCAGCGGGCTGAACTCCGCCGTCAGCTCGCTCTCCGCGGCGCAACGGCTCCAGGCCCGGCAGGCGTACGACCTGGCCAAGGCGACAGTCGACGCGCTGACCCTGCGCGCCCCGATCGCCGGAGTGGTGCAGCCCGGCGGCGCTCGGGCCGCCGGTGGCGCCAACGGCGGTCTGGCCGGGCTGTTGGAGCAGGCCGGTGGGGCCGGGATCGACCCGTCCGCGCTGGCTCCCGCGCAGACCGGCCCGCCGGCCGGGGTCGACGACGCCGTCGCGGTCGGCGGTCAGGTCACCGCCGGCACGCCGGTGCTGACCATCGTGGACACCGGGCAGCTCGGGCTGCTCGCCGACGTGGACGAAACAGACGTGCTGCTGGTCAAGCCCGGCGTGACCGCCACGGTCGAGCTGGACGCCGTCACCGGTGCCAGCTACGACGCCACGGTCCGCTCGGTCGACGTGCTCCCCACCAGCTCCGCGCAGGGCGGCGTCACCTATCGGGTACGCCTCGCGCTGGGCCCCGGGAAGCTGGCCGAGGACGAGCCCGCCCCGACGCCCCGCCCCGGCATGAACGCGATCGTGCACCTGCGGGTACGCGAGGCCGCCGACGCGGTGACCGTCCCCGCCTCGGCGGTGTTCTCCGCCGACGGCCGGGACGCCGTCTGGGTGGTCCGCGACGGCAAGGCGGACCGGGCACCGGTGACGGTGGGTGTCCAGGGGTCCGACCTGGTGCAGATCCTCAACGGCGTGCAGGCCGGCGATCGCATCGTGGTACGCGGCACCGACCAGGTGCGCGACGGTCAGGAGGTGCGGTGAGCGACACCCCGCCGGCCATCGAGGCGGTGGACGTGTCGCGGACGTATGAGTTGGACGGGGTGTCGGTCGAGGCGCTGCGCGGGGTGTCGCTGATCGTGCAGCCCGGCGACTACGTGGCGCTGGTGGGGCCGTCCGGCTCGGGCAAGTCCACGCTCATGCACCTGCTGGGCGGTCTCGACCGGCCGACCGGGGGTCGGTTGGTGATCGGCGGGCGGGACGTAAACGCCCTGTCCCCACCGGAGATGGCCACCCTGCGCAACGAGACGATCGGCTTCGTCTTCCAGGCGTTCCACCTGCTGCCGCGTACGTCGGCGGTGGAGAACGTGGCTCTTCCCCTGGTCTACCGGGGCGTGTCGGCCCGGCAGCGCCGGGAGCGCGCGGCGGCGATGCTGGGCCGGGTCGGTCTCGGGCACCGGTTGGACCACCGGCCCAACCAGATGTCCGGTGGCGAGCAGCAGCGCGTCGCCATCGCCCGCGCGCTGGTCACCGAGCCGACGGTGCTGCTGGCCGATGAGCCGACCGGCAACCTGGACAGCGTCACCGGCGCGGCGGTGCTGGAGCTGCTGGAGCAACTGAACGCCGAGTCCGGGGTGGCGCTGGTGATGGTCACCCACGACCAGGAGGTGGCCGCCCGGGCCGCTCGCCGCATCACGATGCGCGACGGAGTGGTGGTCGCCGACAGCGCCGACCCACCTCATGATCGACCGCTGGCCGTTGATCACGGTCGACCTGCGACACTGATCCCCGCTCCCAGCGCGGAGCCCCGGTCCGTGTCCGGAAGCGGCCCGGGGCACCCGTCCGGTGGCTCCGGTGGCGCCGCCGGAGCCACCGGGCGCCTTCCGCGCCCACCGGCCGACGCCGTGCCCCCACCGGCCGACGTCGAGGCGGCACCGGCCGACGCCGTGCCTCCACCGGCCGACGTCGAGGCGGCACCCCGGCCGGCAGTCGACAGTCGGAGCGAGTCGTGAGAGTCGCCGAGGCGTGGCGGGTTGCGCTGGACGCGCTCCGGGCCAACCGGCTGCGCAGCGCGCTCACCATGCTCGGCGTCATCATCGGGGTGGCCTCGGTGGTGCTGCTGGTGGCCATCGGTACGGGCACCAAGCAGAAGGTCGAGCAGCAGGTCGAAGGGCTCGGCTCCAACCTCCTGCTCGTCGTTCCCGGCAAGATCGAGGTGGGTACCGCGCCGGTGGTCTCGCCGTTGACGCTCAAGGACGTGGACGCGGTCTCTCGGATCGTCGGCGACCCGCAGCGGGTGGCGGTCACCGTCGCCTCCGGTGCCACCGCACGCGCGGGTGCCCACTCCGACTTCACGACCGTGCAGGGCGTGTTGCAGAACACCCCGACGGTGTTCACCCGGTCGCTGGCCCGGGGCCGCTACCTCACCGGCACGGACGTGGACACCAGTCGACGGGTCGCGGTGCTCGGTGACTCCGTGGCCCGCGCGCTGTTTCCCGACCGGGATCCGCTTGGCCAGCAGGTGACGCTCGCCGGGGTGCGGTTCCGCGTGATCGGCGTCTTCGCGCCGCTCGGGCAGAGCCTCGGCGTCGACCGGGACGACGAGGTGCACGTACCGGTGACCGCCGCGCAGCGGCTCTGGGGCACCCAGCGGGTGGACGGCATCGCGGTGAAGGCGCCGGACCGGGAACGGATCGACGAGCTGGGTGAACGCATCGTCGCCGAGCTGAACCGCAGGCATCCGGACACCGAGTTCAGCGCGGTCACCCAGCAGCAGATCCTCGGCGTGCTCGGCGACATCCTCGGCGTACTCACCGGGGTGCTCGCCGCCATCGCCGGCATCTCGCTGCTCGTCGGCGGCGTCGGCGTCTCCAACATCATGCTGGTCAGCGTCCGGGAGCGAACCCGGGAGATCGGGCTGCGCAAGGCCGTCGGCGCCCGCCCCCGCGACATCGGCGTGCAGTTCCTGCTGGAGGCGGTGCTGCTCACCACGATCGGCGGGCTGACCGGGATGGCGCTGGGCGTGGGTACCGCCCTGCTGGTGGACGCGCTGTCCCCGATTCCGGCGGCGATCACCTGGTGGTCGTTGGCGCTCGCGTTCGGTGTTTCGGCGGCCGTCGGCATCGTCTTCGGAGTGGTCCCCGCGCAGCGCGCCGGCCGGCTCGACCCGGTGGTGGCGCTGCGGGCCGAGTGAGCAACCGGACGACGGACGCAGGCGGGGAGATTCCGGGAGCGCGGATCGGGTGAACCGGCGATCGAAACATGATCAGTTGTACGAAGGGATCGCGCCGGTCACAGCCGCCCCGCTACCGTACTGGTAACACGCGCGTCGCCGCCCGGCCCGGAGCATCCGTCGGGTTGGCACGCGCCGGGCATGGGATGGGTTGGTGAGCCATGGCCGGGTCACAGTCCGACGGACGGCTGTCGGAGGTCAAGTTCCTGACCGTCGCAGAGGTGGCGGCGGTCATGCGGGTGTCGAAGATGACGGTCTATCGCCTGGTGCACAGCGGTGAGCTCACCGCGGTCCGGGTCGGCCGGTCGTTCCGGGTGCCCGAGCACGCCGTGCACGAATATCTCCGAGGCGCATTTCAGGAAACCGCCTGAGCCACCGGCCCGCCGATCGAGTGCGAGGTAGACGGCACCGGTGAGCGCGACGAGTGCGCGTGCGAGCCGCGCCTTCGCGCCCGGAAAGCCGCATCGACGGGGGCGCGTTGGTTCTGCTGACGCTCTGCGGCTACCCTGGAGCCCGACCGAGACCCCACCGGTGCGCCCCGCCGCCCAGACTGGTCCGGTCCGTTGTCCGCAAGCGGTCGCCGTCGCCACCCGCGTGGTGTCATCCGGTCCGCCCCGCACGTTGTATCGAAAGGCTGTCGTATGGGCTCGGTGGTCAAGAAGCGCCGTAAGCGCATGGCTAAGAAGAAGCACCGCAAGCTGCTGCGCAAGACCCGCGTCCAGCGTCGCCGTCTCGGCAAGTGATCGTCGCCGGGCTCTTAGCCCGGCGTTCGGCGTCACTTGCCTAACTGTCGACCTCCGGAGGCTCAGGTGATCAGGCCGTGGTCGTCCCGGCTCGATCCCTCCTGCCGGGGTAGGTGCGTCAGATGACCCCCGATAGCACCTCAGGTGCTCCGGGGGTCGTCGTCGTCACCGGGGTAAGCCGCTACCTGGGCGCCCATGTGGCGGCCCGGCTGGCCGCCGATCCGCGCATCGAGCGGGTCATCGGTGTGGACGTGCCGGAGCCGGGCGCCGAGTTCAGCGACCTGCTGGACCGGGTCGAGCGGATCCGCGTCGACTCCGGTTCGCTCGGTGGGCTGCTCGCCGACCTGGACGTCGACGCGGTGGTGCACCTCGCGTTGGTCAGCGCTCCCGACCCGCAGCACGGCGGCCGGTCGGGCATGAAGGACCAGAACGTCATCGGCACCATGCACCTGCTCGCCGCCTGCCAGCGGGCGCCCCGGCTGCGCAAGCTCGTGGTCCGGTCCTCCACCGCCGCGTACGGGGTGTCGTTCCGGGACCCGGCGGTGTTCACCGAGGAGACCGAGCCGCGCGAGGTGCCGCGCGGCGGTTTCGGCCGCGACATCCTCGACGTCGAGGGGTACGTGCGTGGCTTCCGACGCCGGCGGGCAGACGTCACCGCGACGGTGCTCCGGTTCGCCCCGTTCATCGGCTCCACCGCCGACACCACGTTGACCCGCTACTTCTCGCAGCCGTTCGTGCCCACCGTGTTCGGCCGCGACCCTCGTCTGCAGTTCCTGCACTTCGACGACGCGTTGGAGGTGCTGCACCGGTCGATCGTGGAGGATCATCCGGGCACCTACAACGTCGCCGGCCCGGGTGTGCTGTCGCTGACCCAGGCGATCCGGCGGGCCGGTCGGGTGGCCGTGCCGGTGCTGGAGCCGGGCCTCTCCGGTGCCGCCGCGCTGGCCCGCAGCATGGGCTTCGGCCGCTACGGCCTGGACCAGGTCGACCTCTTCGTGCACGGCCGGGTCGTCGACACGACCCGCCTGGAGCAGGAGTACGGCTTCACGCCCCGCTCCACCGCCGAGGCGTTCGACGACTTCATCCGCGCCCACCACGGCGGGGTGGTGCTCAGTCGGGGCCAGTTGGCCGCCGCCGAGCAACGTGTCCTGGACGGCATCCGCCAGGTCCGCGCCGCGGTGCGGGAGCGGAAACCGTGACCGGGCCGGGGGAGGGGCGCGAGCCGGCGGGTGTCGGGCGTTTCGACGTACCGTCGGGGCCGACCGTGCCGGACGCGGAGCCGGCGCGGCGCAACGGGCACCGGCCGACTTCCCAGCTCGCGCCGGCCTCGACGCCGGCCGACGAGGTCGACACCGCTGCCACCGACGAGCCTCCGGCCGAGAGCGGCCCCGCGACCGCCGGCGGGCCGGCTGTCGAGACCACCGGTCCCGCGGTGCCGGACCGGCCGGGGGACCACTGGGACCGCAGGGTCGCGAACGGCCTGGCGTTCCTGCGGCGGCGGCTGTCCGGTGACTACGAGGTCGACGAGTTCGGCTTCGACCCGGAGCTGACCGACGCGATCTTCCACCCGCTGCTGCGGCTGCTCTACCGGGACTGGTTCCGTACCGAGGTCAGCGGGGTCGAGCACGTCCCCGTCGACGGGCCCGCCCTGGTGGTCGGCAACCACTCGGGCACCGTGGCCCTGGACGCGCTGATCCTCTCGGCGGCGTTGCACGACAAGCACCCCGCCCACCGCTACCTGCGCCTGCTCGGCGCCGACCTGGTCTTCCGCATGCCGGTGGTGTCGGAGATCGCCCGCAAGACCGGCGGCACGGTGGCCTGCAACCCGGACGCCGAGCGGCTGCTGGGCGGTGGTGACCTCGTGGGCGTGTTCCCCGAGGGGTTCAAGGGCGTCGGCAAGCTCTACGCCGACCGGTACAAGCTGCAACGGTTCGGTCGGGGCGGCTTCGTCTCGGCGGCGCTGCGCACCGGCACGCCGATCGTTCCGGTCGCCATCGTCGGCGGCGAGGAGATCTACCCGATGCTCGCCGACATCAAGCCCCTGGCTCGGCTGCTCAAGCTGCCGTATTTTCCGGTCACGCCGACCTTTCCCTGGCTCGGGCCGCTGGGCATGGTGCCGTTGCCCAGCAAATGGCTGATCGAGTTCTGCCCGCCGATCCCCACCGCGCACCTGACCGACTCGGCGGACGATCCGCTGGTGGTCTTCAACCTCGCCGACCAGGTGCGGGAGACCATCCAGCAGACCCTGCACACGCTGCTGGAACGGCGACCCGACCCCTTCGGCCCCTGAGTCAGCCGGCGCGACGGCGGCGCTGCAACGCCAGGCCGGCGGTGACCGCGCCCGCGACCAGGCCGGCTGCCGCCGTCGACGGTACGGCGATCTTGACGGCCCGACGGCCGGTGCGGAAGTCCCGCACCTCCCAGCCGTGCTGCCGGGCCGCCCGCAGCAGGGTGCCGTCCGGGTTGACCGCCACCGCGCGGCCCACCGAGCAGAGCAGCGGCAGGTCGTTGGCCGAGTCGCTGTAGGCAGCGCAGCGGCTCAGGTCCAGCCCTTCCACGGCGGCGAGCTGGGTGACCGCCTCGGCCTTCGCCGGCCCGTGCATGAGATCGCCCACCAACCGCCCGGTGTACGCCCCGGCCCGCACCTCAGCCACCGTGCCGATCGCGCCCGTCAGGCCAAGGCGGGTGGCGATCACCCGGCCGATCTCCACCGGAGCGGCGCTGACCAGCCACACGCGCTGACCGGCGTCCAGGTGGCGTTGGGCGAGCTGCCGGGTGCCGGCCCAGATCCGGGGTGCCATCAGCTCGTCGAAGATCTCCTCCGAGAGGCGTTCCACGTCGTCCACCCGCCACCCCTCGACGAAGGCGAGCGCGGCGTCCTTCGCCTGGGACATGTCTCCGGCGTGCTCGCGGGCGAGCAGCCGGAACCGGAGCTGCTGCCAGGCGAAGCGGGCCAGGTCGGCGGTCGTGAAGTAGTTCCGGGCGGCGAGCCCGCGGGCGAACCAGTAGATCGACGCGCCCTGCATCATCGTGTTGTCGACGTCGAAGAACGCCGCGGCGGCCGGGTCCGGTGCGGGTGGGGTCACCGGGGCCAGCGCGGTCTCCGCCCATCCGGCGGTGTGACCGTCGGCGTCGGTGCTGACCGTCACCTTACGGCTGCGCGCCACGCGACTCCCTCCTGACCAGGTACGACGGATACCTCCAGCGAGGGTAGCCGGAGCGCACGAGCGACCGGCCGGACCACAGGGAACTGTGGCCCGGCCGGTCAGACGTGCGGTATGGCGGTGCTGGCCCCGGCGGGTCAGCGCTCGCCGGGGCAGGTGGTCGGGGTGGGCCCGAGCGCGTCGCTGCCGGTCGGTGCCGGCAGGCCGCAGGCGATCGCCGCGCGTACCGAGTCCGAGCGCTCACGGATGCTGTCCAGCAGCGCCAGCGACCTCCGGGTCCGTTCACGGTCGGCCCGGCTGGCGCCGTCGAGCAGGTTGGTCACCGCCCGACGCTGGCTGGCGACGAACGCGTTGACGGTGTCCAGGCTGGCCGGCTCGGCCCGCTGCACGGCGGCGGCGGTGAGCAGGCGAATGCCCTGCCGGGTGTCGGCGTCCATGTCGTCGAGGACGGCGCTGTAGCCGATGCGGTCGCCGCGCAGCTCGGCGGCCTCGCCGAGTCTGGTCCGGGCGAAGTCCAGGAACAGCTGGCCGCGACTGACGTCCGAGCTGGCCAGGGCGAGCTGGGCCCGCTCGGTGGAGCGCTTCATGCCGTACAGCGCGTCGCCGGGAACGGCGTTCTCGCTGGCGGCGGAGATCCCGGAGACGGCGATGGCGCCGGCGGCGATGCCGACCAGGATCGCGCCCCGGGCGCGGGCCCGCCGGGCGGTGACCGCGGGCAGCAGGGAGCCGCGGCTCGTTGCCGCCGCCCGCGGGGCAGCCGGCTCGGCGGTCGCCGGTGGGGCGCCCATCCCCTCGCGCTCGGCGGTGGCGAGCAGCATCGCTCGCAGGCCGGTGCGGAAGTCGGGGCTCACCTCGGCGGTGGGGGGATCGACACTGAGTCGCTGGCCCACTGCGACGAGCGGGGCCAGTTGGCTGTCCACCCGGGACCGCACGTGATGCCGCCGGCCGCCGTTGGCCTCGTCGAGAAGCTGCGCGAAGCGCTCGGCGCGCCGGCGAGAGAAGAGGATGTCGTCCACCGCAGGCACCTCCTCTCGCTGGTCACGGCCGGTCGGCCGCCATCGTTGCCAGCGACCGGGCGGCGGAGTGACACCACGAAGGTGAGGTGCCGTCCGGCGTGCCGGTCGGACCTCGGTGCCCCGGGCCTGCCGGGACAACCACCGGTCGCACCCGGAGAAACGCGGCGGACCGGGCACGGGTTACGGGCCTGGCGGGGCCGAAATCACAGAAAGTGATCGCCATCACCGAGTGTGACCGGGCCTGAGCTGCCGAGACATTGATCGACGCCCGTCGGGCCCCGCCGTCGAGAATCACGGCTGGAAGCCGTCGGGCAGGAGCCGTGCCAGCGCGCGAACGGCCCGGTACTGCAGGGCCTTGATGGCACCCTCGTTCTTGCCCATCGCGCGGGCGGTCTCGGCGACCGAGAAGCCCTGGAGGAACCGGAGCACGATGCACTCCTGCTGCTCCGGGTTGAGCTGCTTGACGGCGGTGAGCAGGGCGACGTTGGTGATGTGTTCGACCACCGCGGCTTCCGGGCTGCCCTCCGGGCCCCGGTCCTCGCGGTCGGCGTCGAGCACGTCGCCGGTGGTGACCTCCAGCCGGTACCGGCCGGACTTGAAGTGGTCCGCGACCAGGTTGCGGGCGATCGTCACCAGCCAGGCGCCGAGATCGCGGCCCTGCCAGGTGAAGCTGCCGATCCGCTTGAGAGCGCGCAGGAACGTGTCCGAGGTGAGGTCCTCGGCGAGCTGGCGGTTGCCGACCCGGAAGTAGACGAACCGGAAGACGGTGTCGACGTACCGGTCGTAGATGAGGCCGAACGCCTCGGACTCGCCAGCCTGCGCCCGCTCGATCAAAGTCCAGACCTCGGTGGCCGGGTCGGACGGGTCCGGGCGGCTCGGGAAGCCGGTCGGGGTGGTCGGGGTGTCGGCCGGGACCGCCGGAATCACCGCTGTCTCGCCCGCCGTCGGATCGGTGGCCGCCGTCGACGCGTCGCCGACCCGACGGCCCTGGGAGGGCATGGTCGGTCGGGCCGGCGCGGCGACCCGGCCACCGGTCGGCATCGCGTTGCCACCGGGGGCCGCCGGTCTCGGTGGTGGCTCGTTGGTGTGCGGGCGGTTGCGGGTCCGCTGGGCGGCGTTGTCGCCGCGCATCGCGGCGTGCGGGTCGCCCAGCGGCGCGCGGGCCGCCTGTCGTTCGTTGACGGGGGAGCGGGGCGTCTGGCCAGTCAGGCCGACGGGGCGTTCCGCGTATCCGAAGGTGGTCACCGCGCCGCCCCCGTCCCGCTGGTCGCCGGCCGGGCCGGTTTACGGGTCGTCGGTGCGGACCGACCGGGCAACCGGTCGGGCAGGACGGTTCCGGGGTGTGCCGACGGGCGGCAGTTCCCCTTGAGGTGCTGGTCCAATGCGCTCACAGGCACGGGGGCCTCCTCGGGCTGAGGGGTGTCGACTCACGGCAAATGGGGTGAGCCGACCCGAGTGATAATAGGGCCAACGTCACCCGCGCGTGGCAAGTCCGTTACACAGGGCGGAAGTATTTCCCGCTGTGTCGCACCGATGGCGGACCGGTTGTCCGTCGTGTGCGTTTGACTTTGGCCCGGGCCGATGGTCCTGGGTGGATCCCCAGGTCGGGGGCGGTTTGGCCGATCGGCCGCGCCGCCCCGGCCGGTCGCCGCGTGGGCCGGGTCGAAGCATCGGTCCGACCCGCCACCGTCCCATCGGCCGGACCCGATCGGAGCCTCGACGGCACCGTGAGTGTCCCGTTGACGGGACGTCGGGCGGTCCTGGCGGCCCGACCGTCGGGCGTGGCCTGTCGACCGCCGCTGTGCCAGACTCGACCACCGTGCAGGACTTCTCGGCAGACCCCGCGCCGAACCTCGCCGACCGGGTCCATCGGGCGGCTCTCGACCACGGTGACCGGCCCGCGCTGTACTGGCGCGAGGGGCGCGTCACCTGGTCCGAACTGGACTTCGCCGTGACCGCCGCCGCGTACGGCCTAGCCGCCGCCGTGCCGCCCACCGACCCGGGTGGCACGCCGCCGCGGGTCGCGATCGGGCTGCACAACACCCCCGACTTCGTGATCGGCTGGCTCGGCGCGCTGCGAGCCGGTCTGGTCGCGGTCCCGGTCAACCCCGGCTTCACCGCCCCGGAGCTGCGGCACGTACTTGCCGACTCGGGCGCGTCGCTGCTCATCGGCACCGAGCGGGTCCGCCGCCTGGTCGCCGAGGTGGCCGCCGACCTGCCCGCGCTCACCGCCGTGCACGACACGCCGCCGACCGCCGAGGCGCCCGATCCACGCCCCCGTCCGCGCCGAGGCGGCGACGACCTGGCCGTACTGCTCTACACGTCCGGCACCGAAGGTCGTCCGAAGGGCGCGATGCTCTCCCACCGTGCGCTGCTGGCCAACCACGAACAGGTCGCGGAGATCGAGCCGCCGGTCGTCGGGCCGACGGACACTGTTCTCCTCGGGTTGCCGCTGTTCCACGCGTACGGGCTCAACTCGGTGCTCGGCGCCGTCGTCCACCACGGCGCCACCGGCGTGCTGCTCGACGAGCCGGGGCCCACGGCGGGGCTCGCCGAGATCGCCCGGCACCGGGTCAGCGTGCTGGTCGGCGTACCGTCGATGTTCCTGGCCTGGGCCGGCGCCGACGCGGTCCGCGCGGCGACCGCGTCGGTGCGCGTGGCGGTGTGCGGCGCGGCGCCACTGGAACCCACTGTCGCGGCGCGTTTCACCGAGGCCACCGGCCATCAGGTGCACGTCGGGTACGGCCTCACCGAGACCGCGCCGGTGCTCACCTCCACCCTGGTCGGTCCGGTGGTCAAGGCCGGCTCGATCGGCCGGCCGCTGCCCGGCGTGCAACTGCGCCTGGTCGGCCCGACCGGGGAGGACCTGTGGCGCGACGGCCAGGCGGTCCCCGACGACGACCCGGACGAGCTGGACATCTCCGACGTCGCCCCGGGCACCGACCCGGGGCAGATCATCGTTCGCGGGCCCAACCTCTTCGGCGGCTACTGGCCCGACGGGCGCGACGGCCCGGACGACGACGGGTGGTGGGGCACCGGCGACATCGCGTACGCCGACGAGGACGGTGACCTCTTCCTGGTCGACCGGCTCGGGGAGTTGATCCTGGTCAACGGGTTCAACGTGTATCCCCACGAGGTCGAGCTGGTGCTCGCCGGGCACCCCGGGGTGGTCGAGTCGGCGGTACTGGGTGTGCCGCACCCGCGGACCGGCGAGACTGTGCGGGCGTACGTGGTGCCGGTGCAGGGCCGACCGGTCACCAGCGAGGAGCTGCTCGCCCACTGCGCGCGCAACCTGGCCCGGTTCAAGTGCCCGACCGCTGTCGAGTTCGTCGACGCCCTGCCACACTCGGCGATCGGCAAGGTACGCAAGACCCAGCTCCGGTCGGCGACGCCGACCGACCGCACGGAGGTAACCGATGGCCAGTGACGCCCGACTCGCCCTGATCACCCGACCCGGCTGCCACCTGTGCGACGACGCCAAGGCGGCGCTCGACCGGGTGGTCGCGGTGACCGGCGACAAGTGGGTCGAGTGGGACGTCACCGGCGACGAGGAGCTGGAACGGGAGTACGGCGACCGACTGCCGGTGGTGCTGCTCGACGGCAAGGAGCACGGCTACTGGCGGGTCGAGGAGGACCGGCTGCTGCGGGACCTGACCACCCCGCAGCTCTGAGTGGTGCATATGGTGCTCTGATGACCCCTGCGCGCTCCCACCTGGTCTGGGACTGGAACGGCACCCTGCTCAACGACCTCAGCCTGGTGGTGGCCGCCACCAACGCCGCGTTCGCCAGCGTGGGCGGACCGACGGTCACCCTCGACGAGCACCGGACGCGGTTCCGCCGGCCGATCGCCGACTACTACGCCGAGGTGCTCGGCCAGGCTGTCGACGACGACGCGTTCGGCCGCCTCGACCGGATCTTCCACGACGCGTACCGCAGCGGCCTGACGACCTGCGAGCTGGCGGCCGACGCGCAGTCCGCGATGGCCGCCTGGGAGGGCAGCCAGAGTCTGCTGTCCATGTGGTTCCACGAGGAGCTGGTGCCCACCGTGCACACCTACGGGCTGACCGGCCACTTCAGCCGCGTCGACGGCCTGCGGGCCACGGTCGGCGGCGACCGCAAGGCCGAGTCGCTTCAGCGGCACCTGGTCGAGCTGGGCGTGGACGGCAGCGCGGTGGTGCTGATCGGCGACTCCATCGACGACGCGGACGCGGCCCTCGCGGTGGGCGGCCGGGCGGTGCTCTACACCGGCGGCTTCACCGACCCGGCCCGGCTGCGCGCCTCCGGCCACCCGGTCGCCGACACCCTCACCGACGCGGTGGCCCTGGCCGCCCGGGAGGTCAGTTCCGCAGGTAGGTGAGGACGGCCAGCACCCGCCGGTGCTGCTCCGTGTCCGGCGGGAGCGTGAGCTTGGTGAAGATGTTGCGCACGTGCTTCTCCACCGCGCCGTCGCTGACCACCAGGGCGCGGGCGATGGCCGTGTTCGACCGGCCCTCGGCCATCAGGGCGAGCACCTCGCGTTCGCGGGGGGTCAGCTCACTCAGCGGGTCGTCGCGGCGGCGTCGGGCGAAGAGCTGGCCGACCACCTCCGGGTCGAGCACCGTGCCGCCGGCCGCCACCCTGCGCAGCGCGTCCAGGAACTCGTCGATCGCGGCCACCCGGTCCTTGAGCAGGTAGCCGATGCCACCGCCGGCGCCGCCGGTGGTGGCCAGCAGATCATCGGCGTACGAGACCTCGACGTACTGGGAGAGCACCAGGATCGGCGTACGCGGCACCAGCCGGCGTGCCTCCACCGCTGCCCGCAGACCCTCGTCGGTGTGCGACGGCGGCATCCGGACGTCGACGATCGACACGTCCGGCCGGTGCTCCACCACCGCCTCGACCAGCGCGTCGCCGTCCCCGACGGCGGCCACCACCTGGTGTCCGCTCTCGGTCAGCAGCCGCACCAGCCCCTCCCGGAGCAGGACGGCGTCGTCCGCGATCACGATGCGCATGGCTGTGGTGTCTACCACGTCCGGCCCGGCCCTCGTCGGCTCACAGCGGAAGCTCCGTACGGATCTCGGTGGGCCCGCCGCTCGGGCTCACCACGGTCAGCTCCCCGCCTGCCGCCCGGACCCGGTCGGCGATGCCGGCCAGCCCGTGGCCCTTGGCGAGGTGGGCGCCGCCCTGCCCGTCGTCGCCCACCCGCACCTGGAGCTGGGTGCCCTGGCGGGCCACGGCGACCACGGCCTCGGTGGCCCGACTGTGCTTGGCGATGTTGGTCAACGCCTCGGCCACCACGAAGTACGCGGTGTTCTCCACCGCCGGATCGAGCCGTCCGCCCGGCGTGCCGAGCTGCCGATCCACCTGAAGCTCGATCGGGATGAGCCCGCGGCCGGCGAGCGCGGCCAGGGCGCTGGGCAGACCCCGGTCGACCAGGATCGGCGGGGCGATGCCCCGGGACAGCGCCCGCAGCTCGGCCAGCGTCTCCCGGGTCTGGGTCACCGCCTCGTCGATGGTCCGGCCGGCGGCCTCCGGGTCGGAGGCGAGCTGCATCCGGGCCCGGCTGAGGTCCATCGCGAGCCGGACGAGGCGCTGCTGGGGGCCGTCGTGGATGTCGCGTTCGAGCCGGCGCAGCGCGGACGCCTCGGCGGACACGGCGGCCCGCTTCTGCTCCTCCAGCACGGTGATCCGGTCCCGCATCTCGGCCACCCCGGTCAGCAGGGCCTTGGCGAAGCTGGCCTGGAGCAGGGCGCAGCCCCGGACCACGATCGGCAGCGTGATCAGGAAGAACACTCCGGTCGCGGTGGTCACCCCGATCCGGGCCGTGGTCGAGTCGCCCAGGCCGAGCAGTTGGGCCAGGTCGCTGTCGTCCACGCCGTGCGGCAGCGCCCAGTCGTACACCCAGTAGAGGGAGCCGGCGGCCGCGGCGATCCACCAGGCCACCGCCAGCACGAAGGTGACCAGCGCCACGATCACCCGCAGGATGCCGTGTGCCAGATCGAGCCAGGACTGGGCGTCGCGCATCGGCAGGAAGATCCGCCGCCAGGCGTTCGCGCCCGCCTCCGGCATCCGGTAGTGCGGTCGGATCCGGGGTTGTCCCAGCACGGCGGGCAGCCGCAGCCGCTCGATGTCGGCCAGCCCCCGGGCCGCGTACAGGGTGCCGCTGAGGATCGGCAGGCCGATCACGGTGACCATCAGGCCGACACCGGCCACGAGGCCCGCGAGGAGGACGACGAAGCTGGCCACCGCGAGGGGGAGGCCGAGCAGCACGTACCCGGAGTCGGCGAAGAGCTGGCGGGGGATGCTCGGTGCCAGCGTCGGATGGTCGCTGGCGGCAACGGCGGTCATAGCCCAAAGGCTAGGCATGCGGGCTCGGTGCCCCCATCCCGACGCCCCGCCTCTCCCTCGTAGTGCTGTCCCTACCCCGCATCGTGACCAGGCCCTACCGTCGCCGGACCGGCCGACGCGGGATTGGTCAGAGAAGTCGGGATTGAGTAATAATCGCCCAGGTGGTGGGCGCGCAGGGCCGCTCAATCGATCTTGTGGAACGGAGGGGCTGGTGGGGTCGCGTCCCGGAGCGACAAGATCGCGATTTGTGCACGTCTTCACAAGCGCCTACTCTGTAGTTCCGACGCGCCCTGCTAGCACAGCCGGCAACCTCGGTCGCCAGCGGGAGTCCATAAGCGGCCGACCAGCGGAGTTGGCCGAGGATCGCACCGCACGGAGTCTCATGAGTCAGCACCGTCACCCAGGTGCGCCCGGCCCCGCCGGTGCCGTACCGGCGCTCCCGGACCTTCCCGAGGCGACCGTCGCTCGGCTCCCGGAATACCTGCGCGCGCTGCACAACCTCGCCGATGCCGGGCACGAGACGATCTCCAGCGAGGGTCTCTCGGCCGCCGCCGGGGTCAACTCCGCCAAGCTCCGCAAGGACCTCTCCCACCTCGGCTCGTACGGCACCCGTGGCGTCGGCTACGACGTCGCGTTGCTGATCGAGCAGATCGAGTACGTGCTCGGGCTCACTCAGCGTCGCGCTGTCGCCCTGGTCGGCGTGGGTAATCTCGGTCACGCTCTGGCCGGCTACGACGGCTTCGCCGGCCGGGGCTTCCGGATCGCCGCACTGCTGGACGCCGATCCCTCCCGGGTCGGCGAAGAGATCAACGGCCTGGTTGTCCGGCATGTCGACGAGCTGCCGGCGGTCGCCACGGAGGAATCCATCGCGATCGGCGTGATCGCCACGCCGGCCGCTGCGGCCCAGCGGGTCGCCGATCAGCTGGTCGCGGTCGGCGTGACGAGCATCCTCAACTTCGCGCCGTGCGTACTCTCTGTTCCGGAGGGGGTCGACGTGCGCAAGGTCGACCTCGCCATCGAGCTGCAGATTTTGTCCTTCCACGAGCACCGCAAGGCGTCGCTGACCGCGCTGCCCGCCACCGGCGGGTCCGCTCTCACGGCCCTGCCCGGCGGGTTCGCGGCCACCGACACCCAGGAGGCGATCGGCACGTGAAACTGCTCGTCGTCGGCGCGTCCTACCGGACCGCCCCGGTCGCCACGCTGGAGCAGCTGGCCGTGCCCCCCGCCGACCTCACCCGCACCCTGGACCGCCTGGTCGCCCAGCCGTACGTGGGCGAGGCGGTGCTCGTCTCCACCTGCAACCGGGTGGAGGTCTACGCCGCCGTGTCCGGATTCCACGGCGGGCTCGGCGACATCTGCGCCGTCCTGGCCGAGCAGGCCGACAGCTCGCCGGCGGCGCTCGCCAGCCATCTCTACGTGCACTACGACACCGCCGCCGTGGACCACGTCTTCCGGGTCGCCACCGGGCTGGACTCGATGGTCGTGGGCGAGGCGCAGATCCTCGGCCAGCTGCGTGACGCGTACCACTGGGCCACCGGCACCGACTCGGCCGGCCGCCTGCTGCACGAGCTGATGCAGCAGGCACTGCGCGTCGGCAAGCGGGCCCACGCCGAGACCGGCATCGACCGGGCCGGCCAGAGCGTCGTCACCGCCGCGTTGGAGCTGGCCGCCGGGCACCTCGACGGCAACCTCGCCGGCCACCCGGCCCTGGTGATCGGGGCCGGCGCGATGGGGTCGCTCGGGGTGGCCACGCTGTCCCGGCAGGGCGCCGGGCCGCTCACGGTCACCAACCGGGGCGCCGACCGGGCCGTCCGGCTCGCCGAGTCGTACGGGGCGGACGCCGCGCCGATGACCGAGCTGGCCGCCACGCTCTCCACAGTGGACATCGTAGTGGCCGCCACCGCGTCCACTGAACCGGTCCTCACCCGGGCGGTGGTCGGCGCCGCACTCGCCGAGCGGGGCCCCTCGCGGGGTCCGCTGGTCCTGCTCGACCTGGCCGTCCCCCGCGACGTCGAGGAGGGCGTCGCCGACCTGCCCGGCGTCGAGGTGATCGACATCGGCCGGATGGCGGCGCAGCTCGCCGACGGTCCGGCGGCGGCGGACGCCGCCGCCGTCGAGCGGATCGTGCTCGGCGAGGTGGAGGGCTTCCTCACCTGGCTGCGCGGCGCCGACGTGGCACCCACCGTGGCGGCGCTGCGCGGTCGCGCCGACGACGTCGTCACCGCTGAGCTGCGTCGTCTGGCCCAGCGCCGTCCCGACCTCGGCGACGACCTGCGGGCCGAGGTGGCCCGTACGGTGCACCGCGTGGTGCAGCGGCTGCTGCACCAGCCCACCGTCAAGGTCCGCCAGCTCGCGGCCGAGCCCGGTGGCGACCAGTACGCGGCTCTGCTGCGCGAGCTGTTCGACCTCCAGGTGCCGCAGACCTCGCCGGTGGACACCGTCCCCGACGTGCTGACCCCTACCAACGCCTCGGTGACCGGCGTCGACGTCACCGAGCAGATCCCGCCCACCGGAGGTGCGCGATGACCGCCCCCCTGCGCCTCGGCACCCGGGGCAGCGCCCTGGCGATGGCCCAGTCCGGCCAGGTCGCCGAGACGTTGACCGCCGCCACCGGCCGCCCGGTCGAGCTCGTCGAGGTGGTCACCGCCGGCGACCGCTCCAGTGCTCCGGTGCACCGGCTCGGCGTCGGGGTGTTCGTCTCCGCGCTGCGTGACGCGCTGACCGCCCGGACGATCGACTTCGCCGTGCACTCCTACAAGGATCTGCCCACGGCCGGCGCCGCCGGGCTGCACATCGCGGCCGTGCCGGCCCGACAGGACCCGCGCGACGCGCTGATCGCCCAGGGCGGGCGGACGCTCGCCGAGCTGCCGCCCGGGGCCACCGTTGGTACCGGCGCGCTGCGCCGCATCGCCCAGTTGCACGCCCTCGGGCTGCAACTGGAGGTCACTCCGATCCGCGGCAACATCGACACCCGCCTGGCGCGGGTGCTCGGCCCCGAGGCCGACCTCGACGCGATCGTGCTGGCCCGGGCCGGGCTGGCCCGGATCGGCCGGACCGACGTGATCACCGAGACGCTCGACCCGATGCTCATGCTGCCCGCGCCCGCCCAGGGCGCGCTGGCCGTGGAGTGCCGGGTCGACGACCAGGAGCTGGTCGAGCTGCTCGGGACGCTCGACCACGCACCGTCGCACGCCGCGGTCACCGCGGAGCGCGCGTTGCTGGCAACACTGGAGGCCGGGTGCAGCGCACCCGTCGCCGCCTATGCGGAACTCGCCGAAGGTGACGCCGGCGATGAGATCTACCTGCGCGGGGCGGTGATCAGCCCGGACGGCATTCGTGACCTCCGGCTGTCCCGCACCGGAACGCCCGCCGACGCGGCGGAGATCGGTAAGGCACTCGCCGCCGAACTCCTCGAACTCGGCGCCGACTCGATCCTCGGCCACGAAGGACACACCGGCCCGGGGACCCAGCAATTTGGGAGCACAGAATGACCCGCACCCGTAAGCCCGTCGGCCGTATCGCGTTCGTCGGGGCTGGCCCCGGTGACCCGGGCCTGCTGACCCGTCGGGCGCACGACGCCCTGGTCGACGCGGACCAGGTGATCTACGACCGGGGAGTCCCCGAGTCGCTGCTCGCCGTCGTACGCGCCGAGGCCAGGGACGACGCCCAGTTCACGCCTGCCGAAGGCGCACCGGGGGACGTGGCGAAGGTGTTGATCTCCGCGGCCCGGTCCGGGCTGAACGCGGTGCACCTGGTGGCCGGTGACCCGTTCGGCCACGACTCGGTGGTCAAGGAGGTGCAGGCGGTGGCCCGCACCGCCGCCCACTTCGAGGTGGTGCCGGGTGTCGGCCAGGCCGAGGGCGTCGCCACCTACGCAGGTGTTCCGTTGCCGGGTGTGCGTACCGCCGCCGACGTCGAGGACGTCAGCACGCTGGACTTCGAGGCGCTGGCTGCGGCCGTCGGGCGGGGCTCGCTCGCGCTCGCGGTGGACGCCGGTGACCTCGCCGCCGTCCGGGACGGCCTGCTGGCCGCCGGGGTCGACGGCACCACCGACGTCGGGGTGACCGGCGACGGCACCGGCGAGACCCAGTACACGACCACGTCGACCGTGGACAGCTTCGTGGCCGCCGCGCTCGGCTTCACCGGCCGGGTGGTGCTCACCATCGGCGCGGGCGTGGGCCAGCGCGACAAGCTGAGCTGGTGGGAGAACCGCCCGCTGTACGGCTGGAAGGTGCTGGTGCCGCGCACCAAGGAGCAGGCCGGCGCGATGAGCGCCCGACTGCGGGCGTACGGGGCGATTCCGTGCGAGGTGCCGACCATCGCGGTCGAGCCGCCGCGCACCCCGGCGCAGATGGAGCGGGCCGTCAAGGGTCTGGTCGACGGCCGGTACGCCTGGGTGATCTTCACCTCGGTGAACGCGGTCCGCGCGGTCTGGGAGAAGTTCGCCGAGCACGGTCTGGACGCCCGGCACTTCGGCGGCGTCAAGATCGCCTGCATCGGCGAGCCGACCGCTGACGCGGTCCGCGCGTTCGGCATCCAGCCGGAACTGATCCCCGCTGGGGAGCAGTCCTCCGAGGGGCTGCTGGCCGAGTTCTCGCCGCACGACGAGATCCTCGACCCGGTCGGCCGGGTGCTGCTGCCGCGCGCCGACATCGCCACCGAGACGCTCGCCGCCGGGCTCACCGAGCGCGGCTGGGAGGTCGACGACGTGACCGCGTACCGGACGGTGCGGGCCGCGCCGCCGCCCGCCGAGATCCGCGACGCGATCAAGTCGGGCGGGTTCGACGCGGTCCTCTTCACGTCTTCTTCCACTGTGCGGAACCTGGTCGGCATCGCCGGGAAGCCGCATGCGCGGACGGTTGTTGCCGTGATTGGGCCCAAGACGGCGGAGACCGCGACGGAGTTCGGCCTTCGGGTCGACGTCCAGCCACCGCACGCCTCGGTGCCCGACCTGGTGGAGGCGCTCGCCGCCTACGCCGTCGAGCTGCGCGAGAAGCTGGCCGCCATGCCGGCCAAGCAGCGCCGTGGCTCGAAGGTGCAGGGGCCGACCGCCCTCCGCTTCCGGTAGTCGTCCTCAGGAGGGCCCTTTCATGTCGTACCCCGAGATCCGGCCCCGCCGCCTGCGCCGCACCCCGGCGATCCGCCGGCTGGTGTCCGAGACCCGGGTCGACCCGGCCGAGCTGGTCGTGCCGATGTTCGTCAAGGAAGGGCTCACCGAGCCCCGGGCCATCGGGTCGCTCCCGGGGGTGCTCCAGCACTCCCGGGACTCCCTGCGCAAGGCGGCCACCGAGGCGGTCCAGGCCGGCGTCGGCGGGATCATGCTCTTCGGGGTGCCCGAGCGGCGTGACCCGACCGGGTCCGGCGGCCTCGACCCGAACGGCATCCTGAACGTCGCCATCCGCGACGTGGTGTCCGAGGTGGGCGACAGCACTGTCGTGATGAGCGACCTGTGCCTGGACGAGTTCACCTCGCACGGGCACTGCGGCGTGCTCACCGCAGACGGTGAGGTGGACAACGACGCCACCCTTGCCGCGTACGCCGAGATGGCGGTGGCCCAGGCCGCCGCCGGGGTCCACATGGTCGGGCCGTCCGGGATGATGGACGGCCAGGTCGGCGTGGTCCGCCGGGCGCTCGACGCCGCCGGCCACCAGGATGTGGCGGTGCTGGCGTACGCGGTGAAGTACGCCTCGGCGTTCTTCGGCCCGTTCCGGGAGGCGGTGGAGTCGGCGCTGGAGGGCGACCGGCGTGCCTACCAGCAGGATCCGGCCAACCTGCGCGAGTCGCTGCGCGAGGTGGCGCTCGACGTCGCCGAGGGCGCCGACCTGGTGATGGTCAAGCCGGCGCTGCCCTACCTCGACGTGGTGTCGGCGGTGCGGGCCGCGGTGGACGTCCCGGTCGCCGCCTACCAGGTCTCCGGGGAGTACGCGATGGTCGAGGCGGCTGCCGCGAACGGTTGGATCGACCGCGAGCGGGTGATGTTGGAGACGCTCACCTCGATCAAGCGGGCCGGCGCGCAGATCATCCTCACCTACTGGGCGGTCGAAGCCGCCGGCCTGCTCCGCCAGCGCTACTGAGCAGCCCGGTCCCGCACGGCCCGCTTTTCCGCTAGGCCCTTGGGCTCTGCGCCCTGTTGGCCCTCGTTGGCCCTCGTTGCACCTCGCTGACCCTCGTAGCATTGCGCGTCCCCGCACCCTGTTGCGCGCCCTTCAGGTACGGGGTCCAGGGCCCCTAGTGCACGTCCTTTGCTCTGCTTCAACCGGCGCAACACTTTTCGGGTCTGACTGTTGCGTCAGTTGAAGCAGAGCAAAGGACGCACACTAGAGAGCCGGCTCGGCCCGGCCCCGCAGCGCGCAAGCCGCCGGCTGGCCGAGTTATCCACAGGCTTATCCACCGGGATTGAGCCTGGGTGGTGTCGCGGGCATGGTGGGCGGATGGCCTCCGCGCTCGTTCCTCCTCTGCCTCCCGGCCCCACCGTCGGCCGTTATCCCATCGCCGGTCTGGTGCGCCGGGCGCGGCGAATCGTCCGGCTGAGCCAACATCAGATGGCCCGCTTCGCCAAGGTCACGCCCTCGACAGTGGGTCGGGTCGAAGCGGGCACCCTGTCGCCGAGCCTGGCGGTGCTGGAGCGTCTGCTCGGCGCGGCCGGGCTCTACCTGGTCGTCGTGGACCAGGAAGGCCGGATCGTCCAACCGATGGCCGACCGTGAGGACGTTCATGACGGCGCGGGTCGCCGCTATCCCTCGCACCTCGACACCATCCTCGACCCCAAGCCGGGGGAGTGGTGGGGCGACATCTACGGGCTGACCCGGCCACCAGAGACCTACCACCGCAGCTCGACGGATCGCGAAGCGCGACGCCACCGCAGCCAGTGGGAGGTGCGGGTGGCACAGCACCGCAACGCACCACCCCCGCCGATAGTCCAGGAGTACTACTGAGGGAGACATCGGCAGACGCGAGCGGCCCGCCGCCCGAGGAGACCTGGACGACGGGCCGCCGACACGGCGAAAGACTGTCAGTCGTCGTTGGTGATGGTGCCCACCGCCAGCGGATCGGCCAGCCGCAACCCGGGCACGCCCGCCACCAGCAGGGTCAACTTCTCGTCCGACTCCCGCTTGCGGTCACCGCGCACGGTCACCGGGAAGGCGACAGACGTCTGCCCGGCGGCCAGGGTGCGGCAACCGACGTACGGGTCGAAGTCCGAGCCGATCTGCGCCGTGACACCGACGGTGGCGGCGCAGAGCAGCACCGGCTGGGACAGCGGCCGGGACACGGTGGCGGTGAAGGTGAGCTGACGGGTGCCCTGGTCGCCCTCGACCACCGACGTGTCGGTGACGGTCAACGACGCCCGGGACCGGAAACGGGCCACCTGCGGGTCGTGGTCGCTGGAGCCCCGCGACCCGTCACCCGTGAACTCCGCCGGCCAGTCGGCGTTGACGTGCGCCGCCCGCACCTGCACCAGGTCACCGTAGAGCGCGTCGTTGACAAACAGGTGGTCGAGCGTCTGCGCCTGCCCCTCGAAGCTGTACGAGTAGGCCGATGCGGGCACCTGCGCGACGAGGGTGTCCCACAGGTTGTGCAGGCCGGCCTCGTAGAGCGGGGCGAGCTGGTCCGACGACGTCGGCTGCGCGCCGGTGGCGATGGGATCGTCCGGACGGGGGAAGACGTTCAGGTCCCCGCCGTAGACCACCCGGGCGCTCTGATCGGCCGCCTCGATCGCGGTGACGATCGCCGCGCCGTACGCCGCCTGCTCCCGCCGCTGCCCGATCCGGCCGTCCGGGCCGGAGGAGTAGTGGTTGCTCAGCGCGTACAGGGTGAACCGCTCGGCCGCGCCGGGCGCCGCGGCGACCGTGAACTTGCCCAGCTGGGGTGCCCGGGTGAAGACGTTGTTCCCGTCCTTCCCGGTCGACGTGTCCACATCGGCCGGCAGCACCGCGTTGAGGGCCTTCGGGTTCTGCACGTCGGCGTTGCCCGGCAGTCCCGGGGCCCGGTACTGGACGGTCGGCGCCGAGCCGAGCAGCGGATCGTTCGCCGTCGCGGCCGCCAACGACAGCCGGTCGGTGCGGTACAGGAACGCGGCGGTGATCCCGCGGGCGTCCGCGCCGGTCCGGTCATAGGTCGCGGCGTACGCCGGCCCGCCGGCCGCCGCCACCGCGAGCGCCAACTCCTGGATGCTGTCCGGAGCGCCGTCGGCGTTGTTGGTGTCGCCGCAGGTCAGCGCCCCACCGGAGACCGTACAGATGTCCTGGTCCTCGGCCTCCTGCACCAGGATCAGATCGGGCGCGTGCAGATCCTTGACGATCTGGTCGGCGAGCGACGTCAGGTGCTCCCGGTAGTCCGCCTCGCTGCTCGGCACGTAGTCGAACGGCGGGTTGACGCCCGGGCAGCCGGAGTTGCCGGCGAAGTCGCAGCCGTCGAACGGGTCGTCGCGGTAGTCGTACAGGTTCTCCACGTTGTACGTGGCGACCGCGACCTCCTGGGAACGGTCGGCCGGCTTCGGCGGGTTGTTCTTCGACGGGTCGGCGCCGGCGTCGAACCCGGCCCGCTCGACCTGCACGCCGTACTTCTCGAACGAGTAGTAGACGCCACCCACCGCGTCCGCCCGCAACGTGTCGAAGGTGTGCGCCGGCGGGAGCAGCGCGGTGCTGTCCCCGGCGGTGCCCTTCACGCCCATGCTGCCCAGCAGCACGCGCTGACCGTTGCCGTCGTCGAAGCGCTGGCTCGGGTCGTTGTCCAGCGGGTGGGAGTCCCTAAAGACCCGCCGGGCGTACGGGTCGGCGCGGTCGAGCAGCGGGTCGTCCCGGTCGACGACCCACAGCTCCGCGTCCGCCGTGGACGAGAAGACGTTGCGACCGCTCACCGCACCGCTGCCGGCGCGGACGCGCAGCCGGGCGCCCTCGTGCCGCTCCCACCAGCGCTGCGCCTCGGTCAGCTCGACCGGCGGCACCGCGTCGGTCACCGTGACCGTCGTGTCCACGTCCAGGCCGGTGGCGATCCGGCGGACCAGCGACGCGCCGGAGAGCTGGGTGAGGTTGTAGTACTCCGACACCCGGGCCCGGAGCACCACCTCGTCGCCGACCGTCGGCACGTAGCCGCCGATCAGCGAGGTGAACGTGCCGATGAACACGAAGATGCCGTCGGAGCTGGTCGGGTCACCGTCGGTGTCACCGCTGCGGCTCTGCAGGAAGAACCCGTTCTGCTCCGCACCGGCCGCCGTACGGGCAAGCGTCAACTGGGTGATCACGCCACGGACGTCGTACATCGTGCTGCTGGTGCCGTTGCCGCTCGCCGGTGCGAGCGGTGACCGGTCGGCGGGGCCGGACTCGGTGTCGGTGGTCGGACCCTGCACCTCACCGACGGTCAGCTCCCGGGTGACCTGCACGGCCAGCGCGCAGGTGGCGGTGCCACCGCCCGCGTCGGTCGTGGTCACGGTGACGGTGTACGCCCCGGCGGTGAGGTCGGCGCTCGCGCTGATCGTGGCGCGGGCGGTGCCGCCCACCCCGTCGGCCGGGGTGAACGCGGTACGGGTGATCGAGCCGGAGGTCGGGCTCGGGCTGATCGCGGTCACCGCCAGGTCGACGATCGTGTCGTCGGGGTCGACGGCGGTCACCTCGCGGCTCGCAGCCGTCCCGGCGGCGGTGACCAACGGCCCACCACAGGTCAGCGTGGCCGGCGCGTCGACCGGGCCACCGCCGTCCACGGTGTGCGAGCCGAGCCCGTCGAAGGTGTCGATCGGAAGACCGGTCCACTGCGCGGCGGGGTCGAACGCGTCCGACGGGTCGGTGTCGCCCGCCGTCACCGTGGGCAGGCGGCGCAGCGTGTTGTCCGCCGTGCTGGTCGCGCCCGTGCCCCACTCGGTGCCCGGGTCGACACCCACCTGGCCGATCGAGTCGAGCACCGTGGCGCCCCGGCGCAGCACGATCGCGTCGTCGCCGTTGAACAGGCTCGCCCCGGTGGTCTGGTCGGCCTGGGCGAGGATGGCCGCCCCGGCCGAGGCGCTGGCGAACACGAACGCGTCCCCGGCGGCCACGGTCCCGGCCAGCGCGATGCTGGTCGGGGTGGTGGAGCCGTTGAAGTAGAGCTGGAGCTGGTAGCCGCCCGCGGTGAGGTCGACGGCGGCGCCGGTGCCGTTGAACAGCTCGATCGCCTTGTTGTTCGACGAGCCTTCGACGTACTCCGAGATGAACAGGTCGGTGGGCGCGGCGATGGCGGCGGTGGGTGTGACGCCGAGGGCCGTGACGGTCACTGCGGCGGTGGCGATCGCGAGCGCGGCTGTCGTGCGGCGCGGGCGCATAGGGCCTCCACGATGGGTGGATGGGAGTCAACGCACGTTAAGGTGCGTAACCGTCCATCGTCCATCCCCCACCGGACAGTTTCGTGAATTCCTCAACGCGGCGGGTCGATGCGGTGCACCAGCTCGGCGACGTCGACGCTGTATTCGCACCAGTCCCGGTCGGGCCGGTAGCCCAGCTCCGCGTTGACCTTGAGCATCGCCTCGTTGGCCTGGGCGTTCCAGGTCTGCACCTCGGCCAGCTCCGACTCGGCGGAACGCAGCTCCAGCAGCATCCGCGCCTTGATCGCCCGGTCGATGCCGTAACCCCGGTGGTCCTGCGCGACGATCGTGTCGTACTGGTCGGCGCGGGTCGGGTGCTGCGCCGGCACCACGACCTCGGTCAGGCCGGCCACCTCGCCACTCTGCTCGTGCCGGGCCAGGACGATGTACGGCTTCATACCCCGCCGGTGCAGGGTGTCCAGGCTGTCCCGCAGCCGCTCCGGGTCATACGAGCTGGGACGCAACTCGCCGTCGTCGACGTCGCGCACCTCGGCCTTGGCCCGCGCGTACGACTCGATCAGGTCGTCCGGTGGCCCACCGGGGTAGAACTCCAGGTGGTAGCCCGCGCCGATCCCGGTGGCCATCTCGGTCAGCTCGGCCCAGTCCACCGAGGTCAGGTCGAGCACGCTGCGCGTCTCCACGTACTCCCGGGTGAAGCCGAGCGACTCGTAGAAGCCCACCGCCGGCGTGTCGCCGACCACCTCGACCCCGATCGACTGGAAACCCTCCTGGTAGACGCGGCGGGCGGCGCGCAGCACCAGCTCACGGCCGAGGCCGTTGCGTCGGACTAAGGGGTGCACCAGCACCTCGAGCACCCCGATGTCGCCGAGGAGCAGCACGTGGACCTGCCCGAGGACAGCGCCCGTCTCGCCGGAAGCGGTCGGCTCGGCCTGAGCAAGCCAGGAGATCCGCCGCTCACCGGGCATCACCTCGCCGAGATACTCCCGCAGAGAGGTCTCCCGCCACGGCGGGTCCTGCGGCAGATCGGCCGCCAGCACCGCGTTCAGCGTTGTCAGCAGCGACGCGATCTCGGCGGACGACGCGGTCCTGGGGTCCCACTCGCGCACCATCACCCGTCTAGCTTGCCGCTAACGGCTGCTCGGGGGAAGTGTCCAGTTCTCCAATGTACGCGGACGATCACATCACGTGCGGCTGGCCCGTCCGTACCGGTCAGCGGTGTCGTAGACGGCCTGGGCGTACCGGCGCACGTCGTTGTACGACAAGATCGCGTTCCACCAGTCGCCGGGGATGCTCAGGTTGCGGCCGCCCTTGCACAGGTAGTTGCCGGCAGCCAGAGCGGCGTCATCCAGGTCGTGCGGGTCCTTGACGCCATCCAGGTCGGCGTCCGCGCCGATCTCCTGCCAGGTCGTCGGGATGAACTGCATCGGCCCGATCGCCCGGTCGTAGGTGCTGTCGTTGTCGAGGGCACCGCGGTCGGTGTCGATGATCCGCATCCGGCCGCCGTTTCCGTCCAGTGGCAGCCCGATGATGTGGGGCAGCGCCTTGCCGTCCGCCCCCAACCGCGCGCCGTTGGCCGAGCCGTGCCCGGACTCGACCTGGCCGATCGCGGCCAACGTCGTCCAGCTCAGCGCACAGCTGCGGTTGGTCTGGGCGAGCACCACCTCGGCGTACCCGTACGCCTGCACGGCGGTCGCGGGAATCTTGACCTTGGCGGCGACCTGCTGCGCCCAGGCGGCCAGGGAATCCGAGGGACGGCCGCCGGCAGTCGGACCGACGGCCGGCCCGGTCGGCATGCCGCCGCTGGGGAACGCTCCGGTGGGCAGCGGCGCGGTCGGCATCGGCCCGGTGGGCAGAGTGCCGGTGGGCAGCGGACGGGTGGGCAGCGGGTCGATGGGCACCGCCGGCGGCACGGCCACGGTCGGCGCGGCCGTGACGTCGGCCACCGGCCGGGATCCCCGAATGGTCGCCGGGACGAGCAACGCCCCCGCCGCGGCGGTCGCGGCCACCAGAAGCAGCAGGAAGACCCCCGGGATCGTGAGTCGGCCGCTGGGCCGGCGGGCCCAGGCGCGGGTCGCCCGGGCGGCGGTCACCGCGGCCTGACGGGGCGGTGGCACCCGTACGGCGTGCGCGAACGGCACCCGCCGACGGCGGCCGCGCTCGGGCGTCGGCACCACGGCGGCACCGTCCACCTTGGTCGCCGTCAGGTCGGTGGCGGTGGCGTCCGCCGCTGTCGCGCTGTCGGCCTTCGCGTCCTCAGCCTTCGCGGTGTCGGTGGCCCCCAACTGGTCGCCGGTCGCGGCATCGACGCTCGGGGCAAGGGGTGCGTCGGTGGTCACGGACGTCGCCGGGGTCTCGGCCTTCGGGTCGGTCCTGCGGCCGCCGAGCCAGGGCCGGCGGGGGCGGGGCACGGCCGCGGGCACCGGATCCGGTGCGGCGCCCGACTCGGCCAGCGGCCCGTCCAGCGGCGCGGCCGGCCGAAGCGGTTGCACACGCGTCTCGTCCTCGCCGTCCACCACCCGTCGAGTATCACTCATGTCCCCGGTGACCGTCAGGCCCACGTACCCTGATCGCCATGCCCCGGTACGAGTTCCGCTGCCGCGCCTGCGGCGACACTTTCGAAGTCAACCGTCCGATGGCGGAGGCCGGCGCCCCGGCCACCTGCCCGCAGGGTCATGTCGACACGGTCAAGCTGCTTTCGGCGGTGTCGGTCACCGGTCGGGGCGCTGGTGGCGCGCAACCTCCCGCTGGTGGCGGTGGCTGCTGCGGTGGTGCCTGCGGCTGCTGAGCCGGGCGTTCCGGTGGCCGGCCGGTGGGCCGGCCTTGCCGGGAGCGGGTTCGAGTGGCACCTTGAGGCGGCACGTGCCCGGCCGTTCTCACGATGCGTGACCGCTCGGAGTCAGGCAGCATGAACCCGACGTCACGGGCGGAGGTTCCACGCATGTCGCCACGGATCCAGCTCCCGAGCGGTTGGGTGACCTT
Organism: Micromonospora sp. NBC_00617; assembly: GCF_045161355.1. Classification (NCBI taxonomy): domain Bacteria; kingdom Bacillati; phylum Actinomycetota; class Actinomycetes; order Micromonosporales; family Micromonosporaceae; genus Micromonospora; species Micromonospora sp. NBC_00617. The sequence continues at coordinate 6,477,719 of NZ_CP107751.1, forward strand.
CGTGTTCACCGACATCGAGGGCTCGACCCGGCTGGCCCAACTGCTCGGCGCGGACTACCGCCCGGTGCTCGCCGAGCACCGCCGGTTGCTGCGTCGCACCCTGGCCGCCACCGGTGGCGCGGAGCTGCTGACCGAGGGCGACTCGTTCTTCCTGGCCTTCGACGACGCGGCGGCGGCGCTGACCGCCTGCCTGACCGCCCAGCGGGCGTTGGCGAGCCACGACTGGCCCACCGAGGAGGCCGCGCCCCGGGTGCGGATGGGCTTGCACACCGGTTACGCCGAGCCCCGCGACGGGGACTACGCGAGCCCCGAGGTGCATCGGGCCGCCCGGGTGGCCGCGGCCGCGCACGGCGGACAGGTGCTCTGTTCGGCGTCCACGGCCCGCCGGGCCGATCCGCTGCCCCCCGGCGCCACCCTGCTGGACCTGGGCCTGCACCGGCTGCGTGGCTTCGACGACCGGGAGCGGTTGTTCCAACTGGTCGCGCCCGGCCTGGAACGGCAGTTCCCCCGCCCCCGCACCGCCGACGCGGTGGCGCACAACCTGCCGACCCAGGTGACCTCGTTCGTCGGGCGGGAGGTCGAGCGGGCCGAGCTGGGCCGGTTGGTGGAGCGGCACCGACTGGTCACCGTGCTGGGCGCGGGCGGCGCGGGCAAGACCCGGCTCGCCGTGGAGCTGGCCGGTGGCGTCGTCGAGGCGTACCCGGACGGGGTCTGGTTCGTCGACATCGCCGCAGTGACCGACCCGGGACTGGTGGCGTTCGCCATCGCCGCGGTGCTCGGGCTGCGGCCCGAGCCGGGCCGCCCGATGCTGGACACCCTCGTCGAGTACGCGGCGGCCCGCCGGATGCTGGTCGTACTGGACACCTGCGACACGCAACCGGCGGCCTGCGGCGAGGTCATCTCACGGCTGCTCTCCGGCGGGGGCGGCGTGCGGGTGCTGGCGACCAGCCGGGAGTCGTTCAGCCTGCCCGGCGAGGTGGTCTGGCGGATCCCGCCGCTCTCGGTCGATCCCCACCCGGGCGGCGCGGAGAGCGACGCGGTCGCGCTGCTGCTGGACCGTACGGCGGCGGCCCGTGGCGGTCGGCGGCCCGACCCGTCCGAGTCGGCCGACCTGCGCCGGGTGGTGCAGCGGCTGGACGGGCTGCCACTCGCCATCGAGTTGGCGGCCGCCCGGCTGCGGGTGCTCTCCGTGGGTCAGCTGGCCGAGCGGTTGGACGACGTCCTCGGCACGCTGGACGCCGGCCGGGAGGATCCGGATCCACCGCCGGTGGAGCGGGGCTGGTCCGGCAACCAGCAGGACACCGTGGACCTGGTGGCCGCGGCGATCGGGACACCGCCGCCCACCCCGGCGAGCAGGGCCGTGCAGCGCTCGGCCACCGAACGGCATCTGACCATGCAGGCGACCGTCACCTGGTCGTACCGCACGTTGGGGCACCGGGCCGCGCGGCTGTTGCGCTGGCTGGCGGTCTTCGCGGGGCCGGTGGATCTGCCGACGGTGGAGTGGCTGCTGGGCGACGATCCGCTGGATCCACTGTCGGTGCTGGTGGACAAGTCGATGGTGTTGGCCGAGCCGCGCGCCGCCGGCAGTTCGTACCGGATGCTCGACCCGATCCGGGCGTACGCGGCACGGCGGCTGGCCGAGGCGGGTGAGGAGCAGGCTGCCCGTAACCGGCACGTGGCCTGGTCGGCGCACGCGCTGGAGCGGGCCCACCTGGGGCCGGACGGCCGGCCGGTGACGTTGTCGCTCTACACCCTCGACCCGCTGGCCGACGAGCTGCGGGCCGCGCTGCGCTGGTGCGCCACCGGCGGTAGCGCCCGTGCCGGTCTCCGCCTGGCCGGTGAGCTGGACCAGTGGTGGCGCGAGCGCGGGCTGGCCCGGGAGGGTCGACTCTGGCTGTTCCGGCTGTACGGACGGATCGCCGAGACCGGCGAGCGCATCCCGGACGCCGAGCTGGCGGCGGCGTACCACATGCACTCGTTGCACGCCGGCGCCGACGGCGAGTTCGCGGAGGAGTTGCGCTACTCGCAGCGGGCGGAGGCGGCCGCCCGACAGGCCGGCGACGCCGGGCTGCTGGCCCGGGTGCTCGCCGGTCGGGCCGCGCCGTTGGTGGACATGGGCCAGTTCTTCGAGGCCGAGCGGGTCTGTCGGGAGGTCATCGACTGGGCCCACGGGCAGGACGTGGTCGGCGAGGCGCTGTTCGCGGTGTTCAGCCTGGCCGAGCTGCTGTGGCGGCGCGGCGCGCTGGAGGAGGCGGCGGAGTTGCTGGGAGCGGCGCGTCCGGTGGAGGCCGCCCGGCCGGTCGAGCGGGGCCGGCGTTCGGTGGACATGCTGCTCGGGATGGTCGCGCTGGCCCGGGGCGACGTGATCGCCGCGCACGAGCACCTGCTGGTGGCGCTGCGCTCACGGATGGGGCACGGCTACCACGGCCGGGCCTGCGACACGCTGAACGCGATCGCGGTGCGCTGCGCTCTCGGTGGAGACCGGTTGACGGCCGCCCGGCTGTTCGGGGCGGCCCAGGCCACCCGGGCGAGCATGCGAGCGACACCGGGCATCTACGGCGGCTACTGGGCCGATCAGCAGGCGGAGCTGCGGGCGATGGCGGGTGACGCGGCGTTCGACGACGCGTACGGGGAGGGAGCCGAGATGGGCCTGGACGAGGCCGTGGCGCTGGCGCTCGACGTGGAACACCCGGACCTGGCAGCGGATTCGACCCGCTTCAGCACCGACCTGTCCCCACCCGCGCCGCCCCCCGCCCACCCCGCCGACCCCAACCGCCACCACCCCGCAACCCGAACGGAACGCGCCTGACCCCTCGTCGTTGATCATGAAGTTATTGCCACGACACGCCGGGCGGACGGGCAACAACTTCATGATCACCGCGACGGGTGGGGTGGGGGGTGGGGTGGGGTTACCGGGTTGCGGCCTTGGCTTCGGCTTGGGCCTTCATTCGGGCGGCTCGGTCGATGTCGGCCTGCTGGACGGCCGCCACCGAGCCGAAGATGTGCACCGCCTGGTAGTACGTCCAGGCCAGGCTGTAGCAGGCCGGGCGAACGACCGTGTTGTACGTGGCGCAGACCCGCTTCAGGTCCTCGTAGAAGGCGCTGTCCAGGCGGGACTTGTTGGCGGAGAACTGGCCGACCGCCTTGTAGTTGCGGTAGCCGAAGTCGTGTCGGTAGCAGCCCAGGTTGAAGGTGAACCCGAGCGGGTTGTCCGGGCTGGACGAGCAGTAGTCGGTGGACCAGTCGAAGTTGTACCCGGCCCAGGGGGCCCGGTTGACGCGGGCGCTGTTCCAGGAGTTGTAGCTGGACGCGCTGGTCTGGGTCCAGCTCGACAGCACGGACAGTCGCTCCGCGGGGGTGACGGCGGCGGCGGGGGAGGCGGCGGCGAGGGTGGCGAGCAGCGCGAGCGCGCCCGAGGCGAACAGGGTGGCGAGACGTCGGGGCACGGTTTACCTCCGCGGGTGAGCGGTGGGACAGAAGTTACCGGCGGGTTACCGGATGTCGATGAGTGTCGATCAGGTGATCAACTGGGCGGTATGCGCGCCGCCAACTATTGGTGACATACGTTCAAACAGACGAATGCCCCGGGTGCGCGAGGCACCCGGGGCATTCCGCGGAACGGGTTAGTGCAGCAGGAACGCCGGCGGGCTGGCCGGGCTCTCGTTGGCGGTACGGTCCAGCGCGGTCACCCGGTAGGTGTAGCGCCGGCCGGGCTCGGCCGATGTGTCCACCCAGGACTGGGTGCCGCCGGGGGTGGCCCGGACGGTGTCGACGAGGTGCCTGGCGTCCGCCGTGGCGCACCGCCCAGGCAGCGTGGTGCCGTCGAAGCGGTAGATCGCGTACGACGTGGCCGTGCCCAGCGGGCCCACGCCGTCGGCGGGCTGACGCCAGGTCAGCCGCACCCCGTCGGCCTCCCGGGCGACCCTGGTGACCACCGGCAGGAGCAGCGGCTTCGCCGGCAGGTGCGGCATGGCCGGCACGAGGGCCGGGCGGGAGTAGTGCTCGGCCGCGTAGATGTCGGTGGCGCCGAGCCGGTTGGCCCGCACCTGGACGGCCGAGAAGTGCACGTTGCCCTGCACCTCGGGGTACGACCGGTTGAGTGTCAGGTGGTCGGACAGCTCACGCGGGTTCTGCCAGTACGGCCCGTACGCCGCATCGCCGCTCTTGTAGTCGGCCTGCCCGATGTAGAGCTGGACACGGGTGCCGCGCACGGTCTCGGCCCACCACGGGACCAGCCGCGCGTAGTCGGCCGCCGGGTACTGGCCGATGTACCAGTAGAGCTGCGGCACCACGTAGTCGATCCACTCCTGCTTGACCCACTTGCGGGTGTCGGCGGAGATGATGTCGTACGACTGGCTGCCGGTGGTGTCCGAGCCGAGCGGGTCGGCGCTGGCGTTGCGCCAGATGCCGAACGGGCTGACACCGAACTTCACCCACGGCTTCGCCGATTTGATCTTGCCGTTCATCTCCTGGATCAGCAGGTTGATGTTGTCCCGCCGCCAGTCCGCCCGGTCGGTGAAGCCCCGGTTGTGCGCCGCGAAGGTGTCGTCGTCGGGCACCTGGTAGGTGCCGCTGGGGTAGGGGTAGAAGTAGTCGTCGAAGTGCACGCCGTCGATGTCGTACCGCTTGACCGCGTCCATCATCGCGGTCTGAACGAACTCGCGGACCTCGGGGATGCCGGGGTTGTAGTAGAGCCGGCTGCCGGCCACGCCGGCCGGCGGGTAGGCGAAGGTCCAGTCCGGGTGCTGCCGGGCCGGGTGGCCGGGTGCGAGCTGGCTGAGGTCGGCGCCGGCGCCGCCGGGGGCCGGCATGGAGACGCGGTACGGGTTGAACCAGGCGTGGAACTCCAGGTTGCGCTTGTGCGACTCGTCGACCAGGAAGGCCAGTGGGTCCCAGCCCGGGTCCTGGCCCCGTACGCCGGTCAGGTACTCCGACCACGGCTCGTACGGCGAGGGCCAGAGCGCGTCGGCGGTCGGTCGGACCTGCACCACGACGGCGTTGTGGTGCAGCCGTTCGGCGAGGTCGAGCAGTTCGCGGTACTCGGCCTGCTGGGCGGCGACCCGGTCCGGGCTGGTCTGGGACGCCGTGCTGGGCCAGTCGATGTTGACCACGGACGAGATCCACATCGCCCGGAACTGTCGTTTCGGCGTGGCCGGGTCGGTGACGCAGCTGGTGGTGGCGGCATCGGTCGCGGCGCTCGCGGGGTTGGCGGGGGTGGCGGCGACCAGCGCGCCGAGCAGGGCTGCGACCAGCCCGGCCGCTCCGAGTCGAGGTGCCTTCATGCGGTGTGTCCCTTCGTTGGGGCTCCCGGGTGCGCAGGTGTGGCAGGGGTCGGCAAGATTCGCCGCTGCTTATCTGCGTCTAGAAGGAAATTTTCATACTCCGGGTCATCGCCGCAAGGGTCTCGCGCCAGATCGGTGCGATCGTCGGCTACCGGGTTGATCGTCCGATTGCTCCCCGTGACCGGCCTTGAACGCCTCGTCATCGGCCAGCGCGATTGGCGGAACCTGCCGCTGGGTAGCAACCCCCACCGCCGGCCGCTGCGGTGGTGGCCGCACGGTGGGGAGGGGTGAGCGCATGTCCGTGCTGCGAACCAAACCGATCAAGGACGTCATAGCCCAGGGCGACGCCGACGGCACCGACGGCAGACTGGGGCTCAAGCGGCGGCTCGGCGCGATCGACCTCACCGGCTTCGGCATCGGCATCGTGATCGGCACGGGCATCTTCACGCTCACCGGGATCGAGGCCCGCGACAGCGCCGGTCCGGGCGTGGTGATCTCCTTCGCCATCGCCGGCGTGGTCGCCCTGCTCGCCGCCCTCTGCTACGCCGAGCTGGCCTCCAGCGTGCCGACCGCCGGCAGCGCCTACACCTACGCGTACGCCACGATGGGCGAGATCGTCGCCTGGATCATCGGGTGGGACCTGCTGCTGGAGTTCGCGCTCGGTGCGGCGGTGGTGGCCCGCGGCTGGTCGGGCTACCTCGCCGAGCTGCTCGACCTGCCGACCCGATGGTTCGGTGAGGAGGGCAGCACGGTCAACATCGGCGCGATCGCCATCGTGCTGATCCTCGGCATCGTGGCGATCGTCGGCATCCGGGAGTCCGCCCGGATCACCAACCTGTTGGTGCTGGTCAAGGTGTCGATCTGCGTCTTCGTGGTGGTCGCTGGCCTGTTCTTCGTCAAGGCCGCCAACCTCAGCCCGTTCATCCCGCCGGCCGAGCCCGCCGGCAGTGGCGACGACGGCATCAAGCAGCCGGTGACGCAGGCGCTGTTCGGGTTGGAGCCGTCGGTCTTCGGCTTCGTCGGGGTGCTCAGCGCCGCCGCGGTGGTCTTCTTCGCGTACACCGGCTTCGAGGCCGTCGCCAACCTGGGCGAGGAGACGCGCAAGCCCAAGCGGGACCTCACCCTGGGCCTGCTCGGCACGCTGCTGATCTCCACCGTGCTCTACATCGGCGTCTCGCTGGTGGTCGTCGGCATGGTGCCGTACACGGAGATCGACCGGGGCGCCCCGATCGCCTCGGCGTTCGAGTCGGTGGGGGCCGGCTGGGCGGCGACGCTCGTCTCCATCGCCGCGGTTGCCGGCCTGACCAGCGTCATCCTGGTCGACCTGGTGGCGATGGGCCGGATCGGCTTCGCCATCGCCCGGGACGGCCTGATCCCGCCCTCGATCGCGGCCGTGCACCCGCGCTGGGGCACCCCGTACCGGATCTCGGCGATCATGACGGTGGCGGTCGCGCTGCTGGCCGGCTTCCTGCCGCTCTCCGCACTGGCTGACCTGGTCAGCATCGGCGCGCTCTGCGCGTTCGTGCTGGTCTCGATCGCGGTGCCGATCCTGCGCCGCAAGCGCCCGGACCTGGAGCGGCCGTTCCGGGTGCCGTTCTCCCCGGTGCTGCCGGTCGTCTCGGCGCTGGCCTGTTTCTACCTGATGCTCAACCTGTCGGTGGAGACCTGGCTGCGGTTCCTGGCCTGGATGCTGCTCGGCGGGGTCATCTACTTCGGCTACGGCTACCGCCGCAACCGGCTGGCCCGGCACGAACCCGCCGTCGCCCCGGCGCCGCGCGAACCGAGCGCCTGAAACACGAACGCCGCAAGGGCTTCCGCTCCCGCGGGGGCCCTTTCGCGTGGTCACCCGGTCAGGGGCGGGTCTGCGGCGTGGCCGTCGGACGCGACCGCAGTCACCGCCCACCCGGCCGGTTCTGCAACGTTGTAGGCAACGTTGTAAAGGGCTGATGACGAGGTATGGTGCGCTGGGTTTACATCGGGGAGGTTGCGGCGTGCGACACAGGCTCAAGGACGTGGCCGAACGGGCGGGCGTCTCGGTGAAGACCGTCTCCAACGTGGTGAACGGCTACGTGCACGTACGTCCGGACACCCGGGCCCGGGTCGAGGAGGCCATCGCCGAACTGAACTACCGGCCCAACCTCTCCGCCCGCCACCTGCGCAAGGGTCGTACCGGGGTGATCGCCCTGGCGGTGCCGGAACTGGACATCCCGTACTTCGCGGAACTCGCCCGCTACGTGGTCACCGCCGCCGCCGACTACGGCTGGACGGTGCTCATCGACCAGACCGGCGGCCGGCGCGAGCAGGAGCGGGTGGTCGCCTCCGGCATCACCGACCACCTGATCGACGGGCTGATCTTCAGCCCGCTGGCGCTCACCGGGGAGGACCTGGCCGGCCTGGACGGCACCCCGATGGTGCTGCTCGGCGAGCGGGTCGACCACGGCCCCGCCGACCGCGTGGTGATCGACAACGTGACCGCCGCCCGCGAGATCACCGACCACCTGATCCAGCTCGGCCACCGTCGGATCGCGGCGATCGGCTCGCAGCGCACCGACGAGGGCGCCAGCGCCCGCCTGCGTCTGGCCGGCTACGCGGAGGCGTTGCGCGCCGCCGGCCTGGCCTACGACGAAACCCTCGTGGCGCCCGCGCCGGCCTGGCACCGCGCCGACGGCGCGGCCGCGATGCGCGGCCTGCTCACCGCGGGGGTACGCCCCGACGCCGTCTTCTGCTTCAACGACACGCTCGCCCTGGGCGCTCTGCGCGCCCTGCACGAGGCCGGCCTGCGGGTGCCCGAGGACGTGGCGGTGGTCGGCTTCGACGACATCGAGGACGGCCGGTTCTCGATCCCGACACTGAGCACGGTCGCCCCGGACAAGGAGCGGATCGCCCGGCTGGCCGTCGAACTCCTGGCCCACCGCCTGGACGGCGACCGCGCCGCCCCGGCGAAGGAGCTTTCCGCCCCCTACCGCCTGGAGATCCGCGAATCAACCCGGAACCCCTAGTCGAAGAAGCGGGCCAGGTGGGATGGGGGTGCCGGGTCGACCTCCGGGGGCAGGGGGGTCAGGTCGGCGAAGATCGAGGCACCGTCGCAGCCCGCGTGCAGCGGGTACCACCGCGGCGTGCCCGGCGGTCGGAGCTGGCAGATCCCCTTGAACGTCTGCACGTCCATCAGCCGGACGTGAGTCGGGTCGGCGACCGCGTTCACGTGCCCCCACCAGGGGCTCATCACGTGCAGGACGCCACCCGGACGCAGTACCCGGTGGCACTCGTCCACCAGCGGCAGGAAGTCGATCAGGTGCTCCAGGATGTGCACCGCGAAGAGGACGTCCACCGAGTTGTCCGCCAGCGGCAGCGAGCCGGACAGATCCGCGACCGCGTCCACCCCCGGCGCCGGGTAGATGTCCAGCCCCAGGTTGCTCGACCACTGCTTGGTCGGCCCGCAACCGAGGTCCACCACCACCGGTGACCGCCCGCCGACGCCGACCCGGCACCAGACGCCGTAGACGCCGGCCAGCCGCCCCACCAGGTCGCGTACCAGCCGCAGCTCGGCGGGCTCGGCCACCTCCCCGGTGAGATGGGCGACCCCCCGGTCGAAGCGCACCTCGACCGCCAGAGCGCGCAGCCGCTCGTCGTGCCGAGCCTGGTCCGCCCACGCCTGCGCGAGGGATTCGTCGATCAACCGCAGCCGCTCGGCCGAGGGCGGAGTCTGTGCCAAAGCGACCATTCGGGCCACCTCCCGCCGCGCGTTACCCACATTCGCGACCGGTATGCCCGGCTCGTCCGCCCTGTTCGTCGGGGTCCGCCCGCCGCCGACGGGCGTGTCGCAGCCTGCGGGCGATGCTGCTTTGAGCGATATACCTGTGAGTCATATTTATGCCGCACAGGTATATCGCTCGACGGGACACCGGCCCCGCGACGCGGCCGAGCCGGCCTGTGCCGCAGCCCACGAAGGTCAGGTCGCCCCCGGCGAGGGCCGGAGTTGGCAGCGAGGGTCAGCCCGAGATGGTCCGGCGGCCCCCGCGTATCCGCTGCCGGGGTGGCGGGGCGGCGGGCTTCGGCCGCTTGAGGTGGTAGCGGTGCAGCTCGTGGTTGCCGGGCAGGGACGGGTCCTCGCTCATCGCGACCAGTTCCCAGCCCTGGTCGCCGGCCCGGTTCAGGTGAGCCAGCGCGGTGTCGCCGTACGGCGTCACGTCGACCATCGAGCCGTCCGGGCCGTACCAGACGAAGACGACCTCCCAGCCGAGGTCGTTGGTCGCCGCCTGGCGGCGGCGGACCAGCAGGGCGTACTCCCACTTGAGCATGGCGTCATTCTCACCCCGCGACGGCCCGCCGGCACGGATCAATCCTCGGCGATCCGCCCGGCGTCGACCCGCAGCCGACGGTTCGTCTCGATGGCGGCCAGCATCCGCCGGTCGTGGGTGACCAGCAGCAGCGTGCCGGGATAGCTGGCCAGTGCCGATTCGAGCTGTTCGATGGCGGGCAGGTCCAGGTGGTTGGTGGGCTCGTCCAGCACCAGCAGGTTGACCCCGCGCCCCTGGAGCAGGGCCAGCGCCGCGCGGGTCCGCTCGCCGGGGGAGAGGGTCGCCGCCGGCCGGGGCACGTGCGCCGCCCGCAGCCCGAACTTGGCCAGCAGGGTCCGCGCGTCCGCCGGGGACATCTGCGGTACGGCCGCCTGGAACGCGTCGATCAGCGGAGCGTCACCGAGGAACAATCCCCGAGCCTGGTCCACCTCGCCGACCACCACGCCCGGCCCGAGCGTGGCGGTGCCCTCGTCCAGCGGTAGCCGGCCCAGCAGGGCGGCCAGCAGCGTCGACTTTCCGGACCCGTTCGCGCCGGTCACCGCGACCCGGTCCGCCCAGTCGATCTGGAGGTCCACCGGCCCGAGGGTGAAGCCGCCCCGGCGTACCACTGCGTTTCGCAGCGTGGCCACGACGGCGCCGGCGCGGGGCGCGGCGGCGATCTCCATCCGCAGCTCCCACTCCTTGCGGGGCTCCTCGACCACGTCGAGCCGTTCGATCAGCCGCTCGGTCTGCTTGGCCTTGGCGGCCTGCTTCTCGCTCGCCTCGCTGCGGAACTTACGGCCGATCTTGTCGTTGTCGGTGGCCTTGCGGCGGGCGTTCTTCACGCCCTTCTCCATCCAGCCGCGCTGGGTGCGGGCCCGCGCCTCCAGGCCGGCCTTGGTGTCGGCGTACTCCTCGAAGTCGGCGCGGGCGTGCCGCCGCGCCACCTCGCGCTCCTCCAGGTAGGCCGCGTAGCCGCCGCCAAAGTGATTGACCTGCTGCTGCGGCAGGTCCAGCTCCACCACCCGGGTCACCGTGCGGGTGAGGAACTCCCGGTCGTGGCTGACCAGCACCGTGCCCGCCCGCAACCCGGTGACGAACTCCTCCAGCCGCTCCAGGCCGGCCAGGTCCAGGTCATTGGTCGGCTCGTCGAGCAGGAACACGTCGTACCGGCTGAGCAGCAGCGACGCCAGCCCGGCGCGGGCGGCCTGACCGCCGGAGAGCCCGGTCGTCGGATGGTCCAGGTCGACCGCGAGCCCCAGGTCGGCGCTCACCTGCTCGGCGCGCTCGTCCAGGTCCGCGCCGCCGAGGGCGAGCCAGCGCTCCAGCGCGTCGGCGTACGCGTCGTCGGCGCCCGCCGTCCCGGCGGTCAGCGCCTCGGTGGCCGCGTCCAACGCCGCCTGCGCGGCGGTCACCCCGGTCCGGCGGGCCAGGAAGTCGCGTACGGTCTCGCCCGGTCGCCGTTCCGGCTCCTGTGGCAGGTGCCCGACGCTCGCGGTGGGCGGGCTGAGTCGGACGCTGCCGGCCTCGACCGGCAACAACCCGGCGAGGGTACGCAGCAGCGTCGACTTGCCGGCCCCGTTCGGCCCGACCAGGCCGACCACGTCGCCCGGGGCGACGACCAGGTCCAGCCCGGAGAAGAGTGGGCGATCCCCGTGCCCGGCGGCCAGGTCCTTGACGATCATCGTGGCGCTCATCAGGACGGCAGCCTATCCGGCTGCTCGCATAAGAGCCGACGGCAGCGGGCAGACTCAACGGCGTGGTGACCACTCTGGCGATCGACTGCGGCGGCGGGGGCATCAAGGCGTCGGTCCTCGACGAGGCCGGCACGATGCGCGCCCGGCCGCTGCGGGTGCCGACCCCGTACCCACTGCCTCCCGCGCTCTTCGTCCAGACCCTGCTGGAGCTGGGCGGGCGGCTGCCCACGGCGGACCGGCTGACGGTTGGCGTACCCGGGATGATCCGGCACGGCGTGGTGGTGGCCACCCCGCACTACGTCACCCGCAGCGGCCCCCGCTCCCGCGTCGACCCGGACCTGCTTGCCGAGTGGTCCGGCTGGGACGCGCGGGGGGCGCTGGCCGACGCGTTCGGGGTGCCCGCGCTGGTGCTCAACGACGCCGAGGTGCACGGGGCGGGTGTGGTCGCCGGCACCGGCTGTGAACTGGTGTTGACCCTGGGAACGGGGCTGGGCAACGCCCTCTTCGACGGCGGCCGGCTCGCGCCGCACCTGGAGCTGTCGCACGCGCCGGTGCGCTGGGGCACCACCTACGACACGTACGTGGGTGAGCCGGAACGGCGGCGGCTCGGCGACGCCTTCTGGTCCCGGCGGATCCGGCAGGTGGTGGACGGGTTGCGCCCGGTGTTCCGGTGGGACCGGCTCTACCTGGGCGGGGGCAACTCCCGGCTGATCCGGCCGGAGCAGCTGGCCCGGATGGGCGACGATGTGGTGGTGGTGCCGAACACGGCCGGGATCGTCGGCGGCGTCCGCGCCTGGGAGCTGGCCGCCAGCCGCCGGGACGCCCGCACCTGACCCTGTTTCCACCCGGGGAACAGTCGCCAAACGCCGAGTGTTGTGCCAGCGTCGGAACAGGTGACGGCGCGACCCGAGGAGGTGGGCAGATGGATCTTCTGGCGGACTACCGGCGGGCGACCATGTTCTTCGAGACCGGTGACCCGAGCGGAGCGGCCCGACTGCTGGAGCCGATCGTCGACGCCGAACCCGGCAACGCGGCTGTCCGGCAGCTGCTGGCCCGGGCGTACTTCCAGTCGGCCCAGCTCAACCGGGCCGAGGCGCAGCTGCGGGAGCTGATCGACCGGGACCCGAGCGACCACTACGCGCACCACGTGCTGGGACGGACGCTGGAGCGGCTGAACCGGCACACCGACGCGCTGCGGCACCTGCGGATCGCCGCGGCGATGTACGCGGCCAACGACGACTACCGGGTGGCGCTGGAGCGAGTCGAGGCCCGCGTGGGCGGCACCCGCTGAACGCGAAACCGGTGACGAGCAAGGGGCGGTCCTGCGGGCCGCCCCTTCGTCGTCCGGCGGGCGGGCCGACGGGCGTGCCTAGGATGGCGGACATGGGACCTGACCGGCCGGGGGCTGCGGCATGAAGCTCAAGCTGGACCTGCACGAGATCTTCAACAAGGGGCAGGACATCGACCGCGCGCTGCGCGGGATCATGGACGAGGCGGTGGCGAAGAAGGCCACCCTCGTGGAGATCATCCCGGGCAAGGGGTCGGGGCAGCTCAAGAAGCGGGTGCTGCGGTTCCTCGACCAGAAGGACGTCAAACAGCTCTACCACCGGGTGGAGAAGGACTCCAAGAACTTCGGCCGCCTCTTCGTCCACTTCCGCTGGAAGTAGCTCGAGCCGCTGGAGGCAGCCACGGTCACGACCTGCTGGGCTGAGCCTGCTTCAGCGGGCCGCGCAGCCAACTATCGGCGGCGGCGTGACTGCGGAGGCGCACCACGGGAAGGTCCGGACGCCGGGCCGCCAGGGCCGCGATGCGCGCGGCCGTCTGTGAATGTGTGTTCCACGCCCAGCGGACGATGTGCTCGGGGTCGGTGAACAGGGTCCAGAGCGGCGGTTCGACGTTACCGTTCCACAGCCGCCGGCGGCGAAGACGGCGGACGACGGTCCGCCGGACGACCTGGCGCATAACGGTGATCTTCGGCAGATCCAGCCACACCAGCAGGTCCGCGAGATCGGCGAGGTGGGCGCGAACCGCCTCGTACTGCCACTCGGTCACCCAGGAGGGGCTTGCGCTGAAGCGCCGTACGTCTTCTTCGAAGGAGGGACGTCTGGTCCACGAGGGTCCGTGAAAGAGGCCGTCGATCTCCACGTGTGGCGTCTGCAACGAGATGGCAATGCGGGAGGCGAGGGTCGTCTTTCCGGCGCCCGAGGTCCCGGCGACCAGGACGCGGCGGGGACGGCGCGGCAGGGGATCCGTGGCGTCCAGGTGCGGCATGACGGTGAGGGTAGTTCGACCGGATCAGCGACCCGTATCGCTGGACGCCTTGGTGCTTGATGAACAAGAGCGCTCCGTTCAGCCCCATCGACGGGTGTGGCTATCGAATGGCATTCAGCGCGTCTCGGAAGTCGGCGGTGGCCTGCTCGTGGGGGTAGCGACGGTGAAGTTCGACGTCAACTTCGCCGGCGACGAGCAGCAGCGAGGGCAGGGACCGCCGAGTAGCGGCGAACGCCGCCACCCCCTCCTCGACGGCCCGTTCCAGCTCGCCAGCGCGCAGGGCTGTGGCGGCGAGGGTGAGTCTGGCTTCGGCCATCCGCATGGGTGACCGCTCGATGCCGTCCGATCCGGTGCCGAGACGCAGAACCTCGTTGGCGTAGTGCTCGGCGAGAGCGTCGTGTTCGGCGAGGCGGTAGGCGTCCATCGCGTAGAACAGCCATTTGCCAGGATCGACCTCGAAGTGGTTGTCGGGCCGGTCTGGCGCACCGAGGTCGTCGAGGAGCCGCCGACCTCGATCGAGCGCCGCCCGCGCGCCCTGAAGGTCGCCGAGTCGTGCCAGCGCTTTGGCTTCCTGTGCGATCAGTTGCACCCCCACCCGCTGCCGGCCGGCGGCTTCCTGCCCAGCTCGGGCGGCAGTCAACACTGCCTCGTGTCGGGACTGGGTGAGTGCGAACCAGGCCGTCATCTCCCATGCCCAGCCGGTGATGCCGGCGTGGCCGGCTTCCTCGCCGAGCTGACGGGCGGCAGTGCGGGTGGCCTCGGCGCTGGCGCGTTTGCCGAGGTCGTATTCGACGCAGCCGATCAGCAACGCCAGCCAGCCTGCGCACACCAGCAGTTCGCGATGCTGCCGTAGCCCGGTGGGTCGCTGTAGCAGTCGGGCGACCTCGCGCAGCCAACCCTGACCTTCGGCGCGGAGTTCCCCGGCGTCGCGCCACCCGTACTGGCAGCACAACTCGGTCACGGTCGCCCGCAACGTTTCGATGGTGGCGGGGGCGGTGTCGCTGGCGTGCATTCGATGTAGCAGCTCGACGGTCTCCGACGGCCGGGTGTCGGAGGCGGCGGCGATATCCAGGGCGGCGCAGGCGATCAGCTCCCCACGAGCGGCCAGGACGTCGTCGATCCGGCGGGCCAGATCTTCACCCGGTCGGCGACGGCCGTTCTCGAGGCGGGAGAGGTGCCCCTTGTCGGCGGGCAGCAGCTCCGAGAGAGCGGCCAGGCTGAGGCCGCGAGCTTCCCGCGCTGTCCGCATTCGGGCGCCGAATGTTGGCATGTCTCGCCTCCCGCCGGAGTTGCCGGGTTGCCGATGCGGGTTGGCAACGCGCAACCCGTCGACCGATGTGAGCGTACCGCCGCAGGGTGTATCGGACGAGCACGCGCAGTGACCGGCGGGAGGCGTGGTGGCGGTTCGGGAGCGGTTCAAACGCTGGTGGAGCAGACGGAATCAGGTCCAGTTGGACAAGACCGGCGCAGCGACCTGCTATCCACAGCGGTCCGGCGCGCATGAAATCACGGCGCGGGACGGCAACCACGACGGTAGGCGGGCGGCTCTGTGATGGCCGGAGAGTGGGAGACGGCGCGGGCCAATCGGGCTGAACGGTCGGTGTCAGCGCTCGATCGCCGGATGGACGGGGAGCACCTGCCGCGCCGGCCGCAGTGGCACTGTCAGACGTGTGCGGCAGACACGCCCTGGCCGTGCCATCCGGCGCGGGTACGCCTGGCCGAGGCGTACGGGTGTGACCGCATCGGCCTTTCCATCTACGTCAGTGGGCTGCTCTTCGTCGTCGTCGTGGAGCTGCCCGAGGTGGCGCCGGCCGAGTTGTACGAGCGGTTCGTGGCTTGGACGCGCTGATGGGCGGCGTCCACCCAGGCGACGGGTCATGTCCTACTCCGACTGGGCGCACTGTCACAGGCTGGCGGTGAGGAGGCCGCACGCGGCCAGCGGTAGCACCGCGCTGAGGGTGCCCACCAGGGCCGACGAGCGATTCCGCGTACGGGGGACCAGCACTGCTAGCGTCACCAGGCTGACCAGCAGCGCGAGGAACATCGCCGGCAGGGCGACGTAAAGCCCGAACAGCAGCATCCGGGACCGTTCCGAGTCGCACACCTCCCCGCAGCCCGCCGGAACCGAGCCGGAGAGCGTGCCGAGGAACAGGCCGAACGCCACGACGATGGCCAGATACCAGCCGATCATCACCAGGAACGCGGCCCTGCTGCTGACGTCGGGGCGTGGCGGCGACAGGGCCATCAGCCGCCGGGCCGACCGGACGGCGGCGTTGGTGCCACGGTGACGAGCCGGGCCGTCGGCTTCAGGTTGGCGCAGAGTGCCCGGGGGAAGGTGATCGCTGCCTTGCGGACCGCGTCGCACCCACCCGACGTGGTCCGGGCGATGATCGACCAGCCGGCCGGCTCGTTCCGCAGGAAGTAGCGCCGCACGGCGGTGTTCACCTCGCACCCAGGGCGTGGCTCGACGCCGCACGATGCCGGGTCGTCCGGCACCGTCATGACCAGCCAGTTCCCGTCGCAGGCTTCGACGTGACTCTGCGAGTGGCGGGACACGTCCATCCCCCGTACGGCTGCACGCGTCCAGGTCGGGTCGCAGCGATCCTTGGGTGGGTTACAGCCCAGGTTCTCGTCGCAGCGGTTGTAGGCGCCGTTCTTCAGCGCCCACGTCTTTTGGTTGAGCGACAGCGGGCGGTCGCCGATCGGCTCCTCCGACGTGAGGGTCACCTCGGTGGGCTCGAAGGTCGGACAGGCGCCAACGATGGCGGACCCGGCCGAATCCTGCACGATGTCGGCGAAGATGACGCCGTTCTCCTCGGTCTGGTTGTCGACCCGCACGTTGCGGGAGCAACCATCGCCACCAGCGAGCGCCTCGACCTGCACGGTCACCGCCCGGGCACCCGGACCGGGCGTCACGCCGCTCACCTCGGCCTGGTAGGTGCTCCACGCGGCGGACGCGCTGGGTGCGGCGTCTCCGGGCCGTGTCTGCGGCGCCGCGCAGGCAGCCACTCCCGGCAGCACGGCAGTCAGCAGGCAGAGAACGGTGGTGAGCCGGCGCATGGGTGGCATTCTGCCCGGCCGTGCCACGTCCCGCGGCCCCGGTTGAGCGATCGACTCCAGCTCGGTGAGCTGGCGCCGATCACCTCGTGACGAGGAGGGCGCACGCGGCCAGCGGCGCCACCGCGGCCAGCGTGCCCACGACGAGGGACGAACGGATCCGTGCTGGCATCGCCGGCTCGACCGGACCACGTCCGCGTGGAGTGGGTGGCTACTAGGTTTCGAAACATGTCATCTGGACCTTCGCGCCACCGCCCCGGAGTTGGTTGGCTGGTCCGCCGGCTGCCGACCCGGGCGGTCGAGGCGGCGTCCCACCTCCAGGCCTTCGTGCTCTCCGGTGTGGTCACCGTTCTGGCCCTGCGGGCGTACCTGGAGGCCACCGACTATCCGCAGCTCGGCGGCGGCGGGCTGCACATCGCGCACGTGCTCTGGGGCGGCCTGCTGCTCGCGGTCGGCCTGGGGATCCCGCTGATCTTCCTGGGCGAGGGGGCGCGCACCGCAGGGGCCATCGTCGGCGGCGTCGGGTTCGGCCTGTTCATCGACGAGGTGGGCAAGTTCGTCACCACCGGCACCGACTACTTCTACGCCCCGGCTGCCGCCATCATCTACGTCGCGTTCGCCCTGCTCGTCCTGCTCACCCAGGCGGTACGTGGGCGTACCGGTCGATCGGAGTTGACCCCGGCGGAGCGTACGGCCAACGCGCTTGACGTGGTGCTCAGCGGTCAGCCCGCCGGGTTGACCGACAGGCGTCGGGCGGAGGTACGGCGTCTCCTGCGGGGCGCCGGGCCGGCCGTCGAGGCGGCCGTGGAGCAGTTGCTGGACGCGATGCCGCGGCGTGAGCCGCCGCCGGCCCGGTTCTGGCAGCGGGCGGCGGACCTGGCCCGGCGTCTCGGTGCCTGGGCGACCCGGCAGCGCTGGCTGGTCTGGCTGGGTGTGGTCTACCTGGTGGTGGAGCCGTTGGTTGTCGTGGTGGCGGTGCTGCTGGACGGCGTGACCGGGGAGCTGGACCAGGAGCGCGAGTGGGGGGCAGTGCTCGGCGTCACCGCCACCGCGCTGGTCACGGCGGTGCTCAGTCTGCGGGCGGCGTGGCTGCTGCGCTCGAACCGGATCGAGGCGTTCCGGTTCTTCAAGCTCGCGCTGCTGGTCAACCTGCTGTTCGGGCAGGTCTTCAACTTCACGGTCAACCAGTTCAACGCGGTAGCCGTGGTCGCGATCGACCTGGCCCTGCTGGGGGTGGTGACCGCCGAGCACCGCCGGTTGCGGCGCGCAGCCGACAGGGGCGACCCCGTTGACGCTCCATAGGATGGCTCACCGACCACGGTCCCAGTGAGAGGGCGTTTCCGATGGTGAACAGAAGCGACGTCGAGGCCGCTGCCGCGCTGGTTGCCGGGCGGGTCCGCGAAACTCCGGTCATCGCTGTCGATGGTGCTGACCTGGGCGTGCCCGGCCAGCTCAGCCTCAAGTTGGAGCTGCACCAGCACACCGGCTCGTTCAAGCCGCGTGGCGCGTTCAACCGGATGCTCCAGGGGCCGCTGCCGTCGGCCGGGGTGATCGCCGCCTCCGGTGGCAACCACGGGCTCGCGGTGGCGTACGCGGCCCGGTCGCTGGGCGTGACGGCGGAGGTTTTCGTGCCGGTGACCTCGTCGCCGGTGAAGGTGCAGCGGCTGGCCGGGCTGGGCGCGCAGGTGCGGCAGGTGGGCCAGCACTACGCCGAGGCCCTGGCGGCGAGCACCGAGCGGGCGCGGGAGACCGGCGCGTTGGTCGTGCACGCGTACGACCAACCGGAGGTGGTGGCCGGTCAGGGCACCGTCGGGCGGGAGTTGGAGGCGCAGCTCGACGGGGTCGACACGGTGCTGGTGGCGGTCGGCGGTGGTGGACTGGTGTCCGGCATCGCGAGCTGGTTCGACGGGTCGGTGCGGGTCGTCGCCGTCGAACCCGAGCAGATCCCCACCCTGCACTCCGCGCTCAAGGCGGGCCGGCCGGTGGACATCGAGGTCGGCGGCGTCGCCACGGACTCGCTGGGCGCCCGCCGGATCGGCGACATCGCGTTCGACACCGCCCGCCGGACCGGTGTGGTCTCCGTGCTGGTCAGCGACGAGGACCTGGTGCGGGCGCGTCGACTGCTCTGGTCGGAGCTGCGGGTCGCCGCCGAGTTCGGTGGTGCCGCGGCGCTGGCCGCGCTGGTCGGTGGCGCGTACGTGCCGCAGGCGGGGGAGCGGGTGGCGGTGATCGTCTGCGGCGGCAACACCGACCCGAGTGACCTGGGTCCGGCCGCGCCGCACTGACCGGGCACCGTAGGTGGGTGGTGCGTCCGCGGGTGCAGAGCAAAGGCCGCTGGTCCGGCGGGGAGCACCCCCGCCGGACCATGACCGGTCTCGTCAGAAGGGGTAGGTCCGCGCCACCGCCAGCATCTCGGAGCTGTGCGATCCGACCACGCCGACGGCCGGCGGCCGGGGCCGGAAGCCGGGCAGCGCGTCCAGCCCGTCACTGGCGTCCATCGCCCGCAGCGCCACCTGCGCGGCGATCGGCCGCAGCGTCAACGTGACCTCGACGCCCTCCGCCGGCGGGGCGTGGAAGACCAGTCCGAAGCCCCACCTGCCCGCGCGGGGCTCCACCGGCACCTGACGGCCGGCCACCTCGGCGCGCAACACGGTGGCGGTCGCCGTGTCGACGTGCAGGGTGGCGAGCCGGACCGCCCGCTGCGGGGTGAGCCGCAGCCGCAGCGTGCGCTCACCGCCGGCGCTGGTGTCGGCCAGCACCTCGAGCTTCGGCGCCGGCAGGTTCGCCGCCTGCGCCGGGCCGGCCCGCAACTCCGCGTCGCCCAGGCCGGGGAAGTCGTCCGCCACGCTGGCCACCCCGTCCACGTAACCGTTCGTCCACGGCTGCGGGTCGCTCTCGTGGCTCAGCCAGCGGGCCTGCCCGGTGCCCGCTTCTAAGGCGTACATCAGGTGGGTGGGCGCGGGGTGGGCGGCGTCGAAGCGGTCCACGGCCAGCCCGACCCCGGCGAGCACCACCGCCGCCAGGGCGGCGGCCCCGGCCGGCAGCACCGCGAGTCGTCGGGCCCGCAGCGCCACCAGGCCGCGCTGCCCGCCGGCCTGCGGGTGCAGCAGGTCGATCACCGGCAACGCGGTCAGGCCGAGCAGCACCGCGACCAGCGCGGCCACCCCACCCATCGCCATGCCCAATGCGGGAAAGAGCAGAACCACGGTCGGCAGCAGGATCACCACGCCGACCGCGGCGGCGGCCGTCACCGCCACCACCGGCCACGGCCCGGTCTGCCGGGTCCGCAGCGCGACCAGCCCGCCGAGGGCACCGGCCAGGGCCGGCAGGCTGGTGAGGTACGCCCCGCCGGGCACCGCCACGGCGAGCAGCACCCCGAGCAGCGCCAGCCAGGCCAGCCCGCCGACGGCGAGCGCGGCCGGGCTGATCCGGCGGCGGACCAGCGCGTACCAGGTGAACAGGATGGCGGCGGCGAGCGCCAGCACGGCCAACCGGTACCAGATCGGCCGGTACGGGTCGAGCAGTTCCGCGTACCCCGGACGGATCGCGGTGATCGCCAGCCAGAGCAGCTGGGCGGCGACCGGCGCGGCCACGATCGGCCCGAGAGCGAGGCCGAAACCGGCGGCCAGCCGTCCCGTGCTGGCCCGACCGCTGCGGCGGGTCAGCCAGCCCAGCGCCGCGACGGCGAGCACCGCGAGCAGGGCCAGCGGCAGGACGAGCCAGCCCGGGTAGCGGACCAGCCCACGCGGGATCGGGAAGTAGGTGGCGTCGTACCCGGAACGCAGGTCGGTGAGGTCGGTGCGGCCGAACTCCCGGGCCAGGCCCAGCGCGTTGTCCCCGTGCTGCTGCAGGCTGCCCCGATCCATCGCGGTCGGGGTGTCCAGGGGCGTGTGGTAGATCGCGTCGCCGTCGATGTACGCCGAGTTCAGCCCGACGAACTTCTGGTCCAGAAAGGCGGTGAAGTCGGTGTCGTTGGGCAGCGCCCGGTAGATCTCCACCGCGAACGAGGTGCCGACCGGATGCGGGGCGGCCCGGCCGAAGACGTCCACCAGCTTCGCGTTGTTCTTCGACGTCTCAAACATGATCACCGGGCCGGTGGAGCCGCGCGCCTCGAGGTTGAGCACCACACCGCCGTCGGCGGCGAGCGGGTGGCTCGCGGCGAACGCCGCCGCGCCGCAGAGACACGCCTCCTCGGCGTCGGTCAGCACGAAGACGATGTCGTTGCGGGGTCGGGGGCCGGTGCTCAGCGCGCGGGCCACCTCCAGGATGGCCGAGGTGCCGGCCGCGTCGTCGTTGCCGCCCGGCCCGGTCTGCACCGAGTCGTAGTGGGCGACCAGGAACACCCGTCCCGTCGGGTCGGTGCCGGGCAGTCGGGCCACCACGTTGCGCACCCGGGCCAGGGTCGCCCCGCCGGCCGCCCCACTGAGCTGGCCGGCCTCCGGCGCGACGGTGTCCTGCACCTCCGTCTCCAGGCCCAGGCCGCGCAACCGCTGCTCGACGTGCGCGCGAACCTGGTCGTTGGCCGGGCTCCCGGCGACGTGCGACCGGGCCGCGATCACCTGGACGTCCTCGTACGCCCGGGTGGCGCTGAACTCGCCCGCCGGCGCGTCCGCCGGCCTCGGCGTCGGGGTGCGCAGGTCGAGCAGGCTGCCGGCGCCGACGGCCGCCAGCGCGACCAGCGCCGCCGCGGCGGCCAGGAGTCGCCGGCGCGGTCGGGTCAGCGCACGGTCGGCCGGGGGTACGCCCGGACCCGGCCGGAGCGGTACGCCTGCCGTGACGGGGGTGGGGGGTGCGCCCATCCGAACTCCTCGAAGGTGGTGGGGGCCTGGGGTGGCACCATCCTGCCCTCCGGTGGCCGGGGATGGGATGGCCAGGCGTCCACCGATCGCCCGCCCGTCGGCCTGGGATTGAGCACCCGGGCACCGACCGGTCGCCCGGTTTGTCCCCCGGCGGGCGGTGATCCGGCCCATCCCCGCCCGTGCCGCGCCCATCGTGTTGTGTGCGACCGTTGTCTAATACAGGATCAGCAGGGCACTCGGAAGGAGCCCGACATCACCAGCGAACTCCCGCGTCTCGCGGCGGTGACCCGGCCGCACCGGGGAGGCGGCCTGGCCGCGTCCCCCGTCGTGCCGTACCCGCACGGTGGCCTGGCGCGGCACGGCAACGTGCCGCCCGGCGAGCGGTTGCGGGTGCTGCTGGTGGAGGACGACGAAGGCGATGCCTTCCTGGTCGGTGAGCTGCTCGCCGAGACGAACTCGATGATCGACCTGGTGGTCGCGACCAGCCTCAGCGAGGCGCGGCAGCGGATCACCGGCGTCGACTGCGTCCTGCTCGACCTGGGCCTGCCCGACGCGCAGGGGCTGGACGGGCTGCGTCAGGTGCTGGAGATGTCCAGTGGGGCCGCCGTCTGCGTGCTGACCGGCCGCTCGGACGAGCACCTGGGCATCGTGGCGGTCGCCGAGGGCGCACAGGACTACCTGGTCAAGGGCCAGGTCGACGGGGTGCTGCTGACGCGGGCCCTGCGCTACGCGGTCGAGCGCAAGCGCGCCGACGTGAACGCCCGCCGGCTCCGTGAGGTCGAGTTGCGCCAGGCCGAGTCGGCGCGACTCGAACGTGGCCTGCTGCCCCAACCGCTGATGACGACCGACGAGGTGGCGGTGCACACCTTCTACCGGCCGGGTCGGCACGCCGCGCTGATCGGCGGAGACTTCTTCGACGTGGTGCAGACCCGTCCGGACCGCCTCTACCTGATCGTCGGGGACGTCTGCGGGCACGGGGTGGACGAGGCCGCGCTCGGTGTGGAACTGCGGGTGGCGTGGCGGGCCCTGGTGCTCGCCGGGGTGCCGGACGACGAGGTGCTGCCCGCACTGGAGCAGGTGCTGATGAGTGAGCGCCGACTTCAGGAGATCTTCGCGACGGTGGCCACCACCCGACTCGACCTGGACGCCAACCGGGCCACCGTCCGACTCGCCGGGCACCCGCCGCCGCTGCTGCTCTCCGGTGGCCGGGTCGTCCCGGTGCCCGCGCCCGGCGGCCTGCTGCTGGGCGTACGACCTCGCCGGCCGATCGCCTACGACCTGGAGTTCGACACCGATGACTGGTCCCTGTTGATGTACACCGATGGCCTGATCGAGGGGCGGGTGGGCGCCGGCACCGAACGGCTCGACGTGCCGGGCCTGAGCGGGCTGCTCGACGAGCCGGCCAACCGGGAGGTGTCGCTGCCCGAGCTGCCGGCCTGGCTGGTCGGTCGGGCCGAGCAGATCAACGGCGGCCCGCTCGCCGACGACGTGGCCATGCTGCTGGTCAGCCGGGGCGGTGGCCGGTGAAGCCGGTGGGCAGCGGCTGGAGTCTGCGCCGCCGGGTCATCACGCTGCTCACCGTCGTGGGCGTGCTGCTGATCGGCCTGGCCACCGCGGAGGCGGCGATGGCCGCCCGCAACCGCACCCAGATCGACGCCATCCTGAACGAGACCGGCCCGCTGCGGGTGCAGTCGCAGGAGTTGCTCAACGCGGTGCTCGACCAGGAGACGGCGGTTCGCGGGTACGCGGTCAGCGGTGACCCGGCCGACCTGAGTCCGTACGAGGCGGGGCTCGACCAGGAGAAGGCCACCATCAAGGCGATGCGGGCGCTGCTCAACGACTACCCGCAGATCGGCCAGGAGCTGCGGGTCGTCGAGGAGACGGCCGAGCAGTGGCGGGAGGCCGTGGCCGAGCCGGTCATCGCCACGACCGAACAGGATGGCACCCGCGCCGGCCAGGCGTTGGTCACCGAGCAGGCACGGCAGCGGTTCGACGAGGTGCGCTCGGCCGTCGACGACCTCCAGCAGGAGATCCTGGCCGCCCGGGAGCAGTCCGCGGCGAACGTCCGCAACAGCAGCAACCTGCTGGTCCTCCTGTTGATCATCGCGGCCCTGGTGGTGGTCGTTGCCGGCGCGGTGCTGCTGCTCTCGCTGGACCGGATGGTGATCCGGCCGCTGACCGGGCTGGCCACCCAGGTCCGCGAGGTCGCCGAGGGCGACTACCAGCACCGCATCGCCACCGTCGGCCCACCGGAGTTCATCCGGCTCGGCGACAACGTGGACGCGATGCGCCAGAAGATCGCCTCCGACCTGGCCGAGGTGCGCGAGGCCCGCGAGCGCATCGAGTGGGTCAACAGCCAGCTCCAGAAGCAGGCCGAGGAGTTGACCCGGTCCAACCGTGACCTGGAGCAGTTCGCGTACGTGGCCTCCCACGACCTGCAGGAGCCGCTGCGTAAGGTGGCCAGCTTCTGCCAGCTGCTCCAGCGCCGCTACGCCGGGCAGCTCGACGAGCGGGCCGACCAGTACATCGCCTTCGCGGTGGACGGCGCGCAGCGGATGCAGCGCCTGATCAACGACCTGCTCGCGTTCTCCCGGATCGGCCGGCTCACCACCGGCTTCGTCGACGTCGACCTCAACAAGGTGATGGGCGACGTGGCCGGCCAGACCGAGGCGGCCCGGCAGTACGCCGACGCCGAGCTGACCTGGACCGAGCTGCCGGTGATCCGTGGCGAGGAGCCGCTGCTCACCAACCTGCTGGCCAACCTGGTCAGCAACTCGATCAAGTTCCGCCGTCCCGACGCGCCGCCGAAGGTGCACATCTCGGCCCGGCTGGTCGGGGCCGAGTGGGAGATCAGCTGCCAGGACAACGGCATCGGCATCGAGCCCGAGTTCGCCGACAAGATCTTTGTGATCTTCCAGCGGTTGCACTCGAAGGACGCGTACCCGGGCACCGGCATCGGGTTGGCGATCGTCAAGAAGATCGTGGAATATCACGGCGGCCGGGTCTGGGTGGACACCGACGTACCGGAGGGCACGGCCATCCGGTTCACCCTCCCGGCACGCCCCGAGGACGTGGAGGCGGCTGCCGCCACCGACCCCGCCGAGCAGCCGCAGCCGGCCACGGCGGGGGACACGACGCCCGCGGACGAGGCGTCGTCCGCGCTGCCGGAGCATTCCGCCGGGGCGGACCAGCCGGACGGGGCCGACGGGCCGCCGGAAAGCGGTAGAACGGGTGACATGAGGGAGACGGTGGGATGACCGCGCCGGCGGACGGCAAGAGCCCGATCGAGGTCCTGCTCGTGGAGGACGATCCGGGTGACGTGTTGATGACGCAGGAGGCGTTCGAGGAGCACAAGCTGCGCAACCGGCTGACCGTCGTCTCCGACGGCGCCGAGGCGCTCGCCTACCTGCGGCGGGAGGGCCAGTACGCCGACGCCGTGGCGCCCGACCTGATCCTGCTCGACCTCAACCTGCCCCGCCGCGACGGCCGGGAGGTGCTCGAAGAGATCAAGAAGGACGACGAGCTGCGCCGGATCCCGGTGGTCGTGCTCACCACCTCGCAGGCCGACGAGGACATCCTGCGCAGCTACCAGCTGCACGCCAACGCCTACGTGACCAAGCCGGTGGACTTCGAGCGCTTCATCTCCGTGGTCCGGCAGATCGACGAGTTCTTCGTCAGCGTGGTCAAGCTGCCGCCTCGTGGCTGACACCCTGCTCGACGACGTCGGTGACCTGCTCCTGGAGGCCGCCGACCAGGTCGTGCTGCCGCTGTTCCGCAAGCTCGACGACGCCGACGTGTCGGAGAAGGCGCCCGGCGAGGTGGTCACCGTCGCCGACCGCCGCGCCGAAGAGTTGATCTCCGCTGGGCTGCGCAGGCTGCGGCCGGACTCGACGGTGGTGGGTGAGGAGGGCGTCGCCGACGATCCGGGGCTGCTGCGGCACCTGCGCGACAGCGGAGACGTGTGGCTGGTCGACCCGGTCGACGGCACCGCCAACTTCGCCGCCGGCCGCCGGCCGTTCGCCCTGATGGTGGCCCTGCTGACCGACGGTCGCCCGACCGCCGGCTGGATTCTCGACCCGTTGGCCGGGACGCTGGCCGCCGGTCGGGCCGACGAGGGCACCCTGCTCAACGGCCAGCCGGTCAACGCCGCCGACGCCGTGCCGCCACTGGGTGAGCTGCGCGGCGCGGCGATGACGCGGTTCCTGCCGGCGGAGGGCCGCGACCGGGTCCGCGCCGGCGGGCGGCGGCTCGGCGAGCTGCTGCCCGGCCAGCACTGTGCCGGCCGGGAATACCTGGACATCCTCACCGGCGAACAGCAGTTCACCCTCTTCTGGCGCACCCTGCCGTGGGACCATGCGCCGGGCGTCCTGCTGGTCCGCGCCGCGGGTGGTGTCGCCCGCCGGTTCGACGGCGTCGACTACCACCCGGCCGACGAGGGTCGCGGGCTGCTCGTCGCGGCCAACGAACAGGTCTGGGCCGAGGTGCACGACGCCCTGCTCGGCTCCTGATCCGCACACCGCGCGGCGTCTCCAGGCCGGGTGCGAGGGCGGCCGCGCGGCCTCTTCGCGATGTGTGCGACGGCGGCCAGCGCCGCGTCTGCGCGCAGTGCGCTACGACGGCGGCACGCTGCGTCAACGCTGGGGCCGGTGGGCGGTCGCGGGGCTGGTCACCGGCGCGCGTTCCGGTATCGTGACCGGCGGTCTCCGCCAGCAGGCCGCCGACCGGCGCCGGCGGGGACGCCGCCGCGCAGGGTTCACCGGGGGCCGGCGGTCGACGGAAGGACGCTGTCGTGCCCAGGACCAGGCTCAGTCAGCGGCGCGTTCGCCGCGTACTGCTCCCTCTGCTCACCGCCGTCGCGCTGGTGCTCGCCGGCGGGGTGCCCGCGTACGCGGAGCCCGGTGAGGGCGGCACCAAGAAGTTGCAGGACGCGCTGGAGTTGACCGCCAAGGGTCACATCGAGGCCAAGGCCAAGCTGGACAACTCCAAGCGCCGGCAGACGGCGTTGACCGGCGAGCTGAAGGCAGTCGAGGTTCGGCTGGTCGGGCTCACCGCCCAGGTCGGCGAGGTGGCCGCGCAGTCGTACCGGGCCGGTCGACTCACCCCGACGGCGATGCTGCTCAACACCGCCACGCCGCAGGCGTTCCTGCAACGCGCCGCCGACCTCGACCTGATGGCCCAGCGGGACAGCAAGCGGCTGCGCGATCTCATCGAGGCCCGGCAGCAGGCCCAGAAGGCCAAGATCGCCATCGACACCGAGGTCCGTGAGCAGCAGAAGCAGCTCGCCGTGATGGCGAAGAAGAAGAAGGAGGCCGAGGCGGCTCTCGCCGAGGTCAGCTCGGGCAGCAGCAACGGTTTCAGCGGCGGCAGCTCCGCGTCGGCGAAGCCCGCGCCGCGCAACTCCGACGGGTCCTGGCCGTCGGAGTCCTGCTCGGTGAAGGACCCGACGACCTCGGGCTGCATCACCCCGCGCACGCTGAACGCCCTGAAGCAGACCCAGGCCGCCGGCTACAAGCGGCACGTCTCCTGCAAGCGTGAGGGCGGCGGCGGCGAGCACCCGAAGGGGCGGGCCTGCGACTTCTCGGCGGCCACGAACGGCTTCGAGGACAAGAACGCGACCGGCGGCGACAAGGCGTACGGGGACAGCCTGGCCGCCTGGCACGTGCGCAACGCCGACCGACTGGGTGTGCTCTACGTGATCTGGTACCGGCAGATATGGCATCCGGGCACGGGGTGGCGGTCGTACAGCGGCAGCGGCAGCCCGGCCGCCAGCCACACGAACCATGTTCATCTCTCGATGTACTGACCCGAGACGCCCGCTTCGCTGCGTACCATCGCGACGATGAGCTCACCACCGTCCGACGTCGCGACCACTCCGGTTTCCTCGGGCCCGTCCGTGCCGGTCACCGGTCGGGCGCTGCCGGGCGGCCTGGCCGCCTTCCTGGTCTTCTTCGCAAGCGGCGCCGTGCTGGTGCTGGAGACGGTCGCGCTGCGCCTGGTCGGCCCGTACGTCGGGGTGACCCTCCAGGTGACCAGCTCGGTCATCGGCATCGCGCTGGCCGCCATCGCGTACGGGGCGTGGGCCGGCGGCTGGCTCGCCGACCGGCGTGATCCGCGCGGCCTGCTGGCGCCCGCGCTGGTGCTGGCCGGCATCGCCACCGCCGTGACCCTGCCCGTGGTGCGCTACGCCGGGGAGGTCCTGCGGGGCGGGGCGGCCAGCGCCATCCTGCTGCTGGTGGCGCTCGCCGTGTTCGTGCCGGCGGCGCTGCTGGCCGCGGTCACCCCGCTGGTGGTGAAGCTCCAACTCGCCGACCTGCGTCGTACCGGTCAGGTGGTCGGCCGGCTGTCCGGCATCGGCACCCTGGGCGGCATCACCGCCACCCTGCTCACCGGGTTCGTGCTGGTCGCCGCCCTGCCCAGCACGGTCATCCTGCTGTCGCTGGCGGTGGCGCTCGGGCTGGCCGGCATCGGCCTAGGGTGGTATCTGCGGCGGCAGGCGGGCACCGGCCTGCCCGGTCCGGCCCGTACCCGGGCCGCGCTGGCCGTGCTCGGCCTGCTCGGGGCGGGGCTGTCCACCGTCGCGCCGAACCCGTGCGACATCGAGACCGCGTACCACTGCGCCCGGGTCACCACGGACCCGCACCGGCCCAGCGGCCGGACGCTGCTGCTCAACTCGGCCCGGCACTCGTACGTCGACCTGGCCGACCCGAAACACCTGGAGTACGCGTACACCAAGTGGATCGGCGCGGTCGCCGACGTGGCCGCGCCGGCCGGGCAGCGGTTGGACGCGCTGCACCTGGGCGGCGGCGGGTTCACCGTGCCGACGTACCTGAGCGCCACCCGACCGGGCACCGACAACGTGGTGTTCGAGATCGACGGCGGGCTCGTCGAGCTGGGCGAGCGGGAACTGGGCGTACGCCCGGGGCCGGGCCTGCGGACGGTGGTGGGCGACGCCCGCATGCTGGTCGCCGACGAGCCGGCGGACAGCCGCGACCTGGTCGTCGGCGACGCGTTCGGGCACCTGGTGGTGCCCTGGCACCTGGCGACCCGAGAGATGGCCGCCGAGATCCGGCGGGTGACCCGCCCCGGCGGCGTGTACGTGCAGAACGTCATCGACTACCCGCCGCTGCGGTTCATCCGCGCCGAGCTGGTCACGGTGGCCGCCGAGTTCACCCACGTCGCGTTGATCGCCCCGCCGGAGGCGCTCGCCGAGGAGCGGGGCAGCAACTTCCTCATCGTCGGCTCCGACGCGCCGCTGCCGCTGGCCGCCGTCCGCGCCCGCCTCGACGAGGTCGACCCGAGCGTCAGCCTGCTCTCCGGCACGGACCTCACGGACTTCGTCGGCGAGGCGATGGTGCTGACCGACGACTACGCCCCGGTGGACCAACTGCTGGCGACCGCCTGAACGGGTGATATTCCTGACCGATTCCGATACTTAAGGTGTAGCCCCTTCTCCTGCGGGCAACAACGGCCACCATGGGCGGTGGGGACCGGAACGGTGCGCAACTCCTCGATGAGCGGTACCGGCTCATCGAGCAACTCGGCGCGGGCGGCATGTCGGTGGTCTGGCGCGGTTACGACGAGGTGCTGGGCCGCCAGGTCGCGGTGAAGGTGCTGGCCTCGCGGCTGGCCAGCGACCGGGCCTTCCGGCACCGGATCCGCGTCGAGGCGCAGGCCGCCGCGCGGCTCTGCCACCCCAACATCACCAACGTGTACGACTACGGCGAGTCCCACCAGGTCGGCCTCACCGTGCCGTACGTGGTGATGGAGCTTGTCGACGGCGGTTCGCTGGCCGGCCGACTGGGCCGGGAGGTGCGGCTGCCGTGGCGTGAGGCGGTGACCATCGGCGCGGAGGTCAGCTCGGCGTTGGCGACCGCGCACGCTCGTGGGGTCGTGCACCGCGACGTCACCCCGGGCAACGTCATGCTCACCTCGACCGGGGTGAAGGTGGTCGATTTCGGCATCTCCGCGCTGGTCGGGGAGAGCGAGAAGGGGCCGGACGGCACGCTGCTCGGCACGCCCGCCTACCTCGCGCCGGAGCGGCTGGACAACGGCCAGGTCTCCCCGGCCACCGACGTGTACGCCGTGGGGCTGCTGCTCTACCGGATGCTCACCGGCCGGCTGCCGTGGGAAGCGAACACGACCACGCAGATGCTGCGTGCGCACATGTACAGCGACCCGGACCCGATGCCGGCGGTGCCCGGGCTGCCCGACGCGGTGACCGACCTGGTGCGGCGCTGCCTGGCCAAGCGGCCCGCCGACCGGCCGACCACCGCCGAGCTGGCCCGCACCCTGGCCGAGGCGGCCGGCATGCTGGCGACGGTGCCGGTGTCGCCGGCGGCCGGTCCGCTGGATCCCGCCGCGCTGGCCAACGCCGGCACCACGATCCTGCCGTGGTCGGCCGAGACGGACGCGCTCCCGCTGTCGCGTACCCGGCGCAGCCGCGATCGACGGCTGAACCGGCGGCGGCGGGTGGAGGCCGGGGTGGCAGCCGTCGGGCTGATCGCGGTCACCGGGGCGATGTGGGGGTTCACCTCCCGCAGCCCGGCCAGCGGCGAGGACCGGCCCACGACCGAGGCGCGGATGGGCCTGCCCGAGACGGCGCCCTGCGAGGTGGCGTACGCGCTGCGCACCGACTCCGGCAAGGACTTCACCGCCGAGCTGACCCTGACCAACACCGGTGACCGCGAGCTGCGGGACTGGACGATGCACTTCACGTTCCCCGCGCAGCAGACGGTGACGAAGGCGGAGCCCGCCCCGGTGCAGCAGCAGGGCGGCACGGTGCAGATCCGGCCCGCGGCGCAGCGGACGACCCTGGCGCCCGGCGCGGCCGAGAAGCTCACCCTCGCCGGGACGTACAAGGGGGCCAACCCGTTGCCTGTCGAGTTCCGGCTCGGCGACGCCACCTGCGGGGTACGCGTCTCCGGGGTGGCCGGCTCGGCACCTTCCACGGCTCCGCCGACCAAGGCGGCCCCGACGAAGGCGCCGACGAAGAAGACGACGAAGGCAGCGCCCAAGGCACCGAAGGCGCCGGCGAAGGCCGCACCCAAGCCTGAGAAGCCCGGCAAGGGGAAGGGGTCGGGTGGTGGGCCGGGAAAAGCGGGAAAGTAACCAAGGGTGAGCGGAAGGGGCACGGCGGCGGAAAGAAGTGAGCGGCCTCAGCGTCGCCCCGCGAACCGCTGCACCTGGTCGATCCCACCCTCCACGACCAGCACCCCGCCCTGCGGCAGCTCGGTGTCGTCCGAGGCGTACCGGAAGCGCTCGCCCGGCACCTTCGCGGCGATCACCCGGACTCCGTAGCGCTCCTCCGGGCGCAGGTCGAGCAGGGTGCGACCGGCCAGTGACTGCGGCACGCGGACGGTGGCGATCGCGAAGTCGTCGTCGAACTCGATGAAGTCGAGCAGCCGGCTGACGATCAGGTGGGCCACCCGGTCCCCGGTCTCCGCCTCCGGAAAGACCACGTGGTGCGCGCCCACCGACGACAGGATCTTGGCGTGCTTCTGCGAGGTGGCGCGGGCCCAGATCTGCGGCAGACCCAGCTCGACCAGCGTCAGCACGCTGAGCACGCTCGCCTCCACCGAGGCCCCGATGGCCACCACGGCCCGGTCGAAGCTGGTGACGCCGAGCTGCCGCAGGGCGCCCTCCTCGGTCGCGTCCGCCTGGACCACCCGGTCGAGTTGGGTCGAGAAGCGCTGCACCTGATCCGGGTCGCGGTCGATGGCCAGCACCTCACGGTCCATCCGGGTGAGAGCGCTGGCCAGGTGGCACCCGAACCGGCCCAGCCCGATCACCACGATGCCGCTGCCGTCCGATCGTCTCGCCGACACCTCGACCCTCCTTCTCGTCAGCCGACAATGGGTTGTTCCTGGGCATAGCGGTAGAGCCTGCGGCGGGTGTTCAGAGCGATCGCCGACCCGAGGGTGAGCGGCCCGACCCGGCCGATGAACATCAGCACCGTCAACACCACCTGGCCGCTGGCCGGCAGCTCGCTGGCCAGGCCGATGGTCAGCCCGGTGGTGCTGAACGCGGAGGTGACCTCGAACAGGGCGGCGATGAACCGCACGCCCTCGGTGAGCAGCAACAGCAGCATCGTTCCGGCGGTAACCAGCGCGACGCTGAGCAGGGCCACCGTGACGGCCTGCCGCTGGCTGGCGGTGGCCACCCGACGGTGCCCGACCGTCACGTCGGGCTCGCCGCGCAGCTCAGCCCAGATGGTGAACGCCAGCAGGAAGAACGTGGACACCTTGATGCCACCGGCCGTGCTGGCGCTGCCGCCGCCGATGAACATCAACACGACCAGCAGCGGGTAGCTCTCCTCCTGCAGGTTCGGGATGTTCAGCACGCTGAAGCCACCGGTGCGGCTCAACGCGATCTGGGTGAACGACGCGAGCACCTTGCCCTCGACGTCGTACAGGCCGATGGTCCTGACGTTGGTCCACTCGGCGGCGAGCAGGCCGGCGACGCCGAGCAGCACCAGCGCCACGCTGCCCCAGATGGTCAGCTTGGTGGCCACCGTCCAGCCCGCCGGCCTGCTCCACTCACGGGCCGCCTCGAACAGGGCCGGGAACCCGAGCCCGCCGACGATGGCACCGAACGCCAGCGGCAGCGACACCCACGGATCGCGGTTGAACGCCAGCAGACCGTCCGAGTAGAGCGTGAATCCGCCATTGTTGAACGCCTGGATGGCATGGAACACGCCGGACCAGAGGGCCCGACCGGGCGTGTAGTCGTACGCCCACCAGAGGCGGCCGGTGACCAGCGCGGTCATCACCGCCTCGCACGCGAAGACAGTGACCGCGATCCCGCGCAGCAGCCGGGCCACGTCACCGACCCCGAACTCCGCCGTCTCGGCCTGCACCAGCAGCCGGTTGCGCAGCCCGAGCTGGCGCGAGACGACGAGGGTGACCAGCGCCGCGACGGTGAGGATGCCGAGACCGCCGAGCTGAGTGAGCAGGGTGATCACCACCAGGCCCCCGCCGGACCAGTAGTTGGGGGTGTCGGTGAGGGCCATGCCGGTGACGGACACCGCCGAGGTGGCGGTGAAGAAGGCGGTGACCAGCGGTGGGCGCTGGTGCTGGATGGTCGACCAGCGCGCCAGCAGCAGCGCGGTGCCGAGCAGGATCGGCACCAGGAACCCCAGCGGCACCAGCCGCACGGGGTTGCGGAGTAACCGGCGCACCAGACAATCTTCCTTTTCCGGGTGGCTGCCCGAGTGGGAACGCCCATTCCGGAGATTCACCTGCCGGCCAGTCATCGACCAACTCCCGGTCAATCGCGGGCGGTCTGCTGTCTGCGACATCCCTCGATGACAGGAGACGGCGTTGCGACGTACCCTCTCGATTTTCGGCGTGGCCGGCGCGCTGCTCGCCGCAGCCGCCGTGGCCGTGCCCACCATGGCCGCCGCCGACCCCTCGACCGGGGCGGACCGCGCCCGAGGCAACGACCGGCCGATCGTCATCGGTCACCGGGGCGCCAGCGGCTACCGGCCGGAGCACACCCTTCAGGCGTACCGGCTGGCGATCCGGATGGGCGCCGACTACGTCGAGCCGGACCTGGTGTCCACTTCCGACGGTGTCCTGGTCGCCCGGCACGAGAACGAGATCTCCGGCACCACCGACGTGTCGACGCACCCGGAGTTCGCCGCCCGCAAGGCGACGAAGACCATCGACGGTGTCGCCGTGACCGGCTGGTTCACCGAGGACTTCACCCTGGCCGAGCTGAAGACGCTGCGGGCCAAGGAGCGGCTGCCGCAGGTCCGCGTGGCGAACACCGCCTTCGACGGCCGCTTCGAGGTGCCCACCCTCCAGGAGGTCATCGACCTCGCTCGCACCGAGGGGCGGGCACGGGGCCGCACCATCGGCATCTACCCGGAGACCAAGCACCCGACCTACTTCACGTCGATCGGCCTGCCGCTGGAGGAGCCGCTGCTTGCGGTGCTGCGGCGGAACAAGCTGGACCGCAAGAACTCGCCGGTCTTCATCCAGTCGTTCGAGACGGCCAACCTGCGCCGGCTGAGCCGACTGACCGACGTGAAGCTCGTCCAGCTGCTCGACGCCACCGGCCGCCCGTACGACTTCACCGTCGCCGGCGACACCCGCAGCTACCAGGACCTCGCCACGGCAGCCGGCCTGAAGTGGATCGCCGGCTACGCCGACGGCATCGGGGCGAACAAGAACCTCATCGTGCCCCGCGACGCCGCCGGCAAACTGCTCGCGCCGACGAACGTGGTGCGTGACGCCCACCGCGAGCGGCTGCTCGTGCACGCCTGGACGTTCCGCGCGGAGAACCAGTTCCTCCCCGTGGACTTCCGGATCGGCACCGACCCGAACGCGCGCGGCGACATCACGTCCGAGTACGAACTCTTCCTCGGCCTGGGTCTGGACGGCGTCTTCAGCGACCACCCGGACACCGCCGTCGCCGCCCGCGCCGGCCTCTGAGCCCCTGCGAGCTGCTGATCCATCGCGAGCCTCGGCCCGGAGCTGACCCGCTCCGAGTCGACCACCGGGCCGATCACGCCCGGCCCACACGCTGGCCCGTCGTCCGTCACCTCGGACGCCGGGCCAGCGGCGTCTCCGGCACAGCCCGCAGGCGCAAGACCCGCCGGCCTCCTGTGCGGGACGCCCCACTCGACCGGAGCCACTTGCTGTGTTGAGCGGTATACCTGTGAGTCATTTTTATGACTCACAGGTATACCGCTCAACAGGAGATGGCTCGCCCAACGGCGGCACTCCCCAAGGTCGCGCTCGATCCAGGAAGTAGTGGCCTCGCCGTGCCCCCGAGGCCACTACATCAACGATCGAGCAAGATCTTGCGGGAGCTACGCGGCCCAATGCAGCAACAAAGGGGAAGTTGTGCGGATCTTTCTCGTGCTCGACCCGCCTTTGACGGCGGTCGGCGACCGTGGAAGTGGCGAGCTCCGACGGCGGGGAGGCGCGGGGAGGGTGGCGGGGCGTCAGCGGCTGGGGTGCTCGGCGACGTAGGTGCCGCGGCCGGGCTGGCCGGTGATCAGCTCACGGTCGTGCAGCAGTGAGGGCGCTCGCGACGCGGTGTTCATGTGCACGGCGTAGGACTCGGCGAGTTCCCGAGTCGAGGGGAGCTTGTCGCCGGGCTTCAGCTCGCCGCTCTTGATCTTCGCGGCGATCTCGTTGGCGATGCGACGATATGGCGCTTCTGCAGTGGGCATGGTGAGGACTCCGGTTGGTTCGGCGTCTTCGATCATGCCGGCCTACACCAGTTACTGCAACAAGCTGCGACGTCGCCACTTCCGAGGGTCGACCTACTCGTACCGCCGCCGTCGAAGGCTGCGGGCGTGGGGCCGGGCGGTCCGGTGGGCGTCCCCTACCCGCACACCGGACCGCCCTCCAGGTCGACACAGTCGAGGGTGGTGGTCGTGGCATGACGAGGGAACGCTTCGTGGTGCACCTGCCGGTGGTGGCCGCTGACCTGCCGGGGGCGCTGCGGTTCGCTCGGGCGATAACCCGGGCGCTTGGCTTTCTCGCCGACGTGGACCGGGCCGAGACGACGGTGTCGGAGGAGGACGCTCAGTGCGTACGACATCGGGTTTTCTGTGACCGCCTGCTCGGCGGTCGACGGCGGTGCCCGCGCCCGGCGGACCACGACGGGCCGTGCGGCTGACGGCGGATGGCTCGGGGCGACACACCTGTCGATCCACCCGTGGCGCTTCAGGCCATCGGGAGGCCGGGGCCGAGGATGGTAATGCGGCCCGCTGTTACCCCGGGCCACCCCCTTCCTGTTACTTGTGTGTTTCCGCCACATAGCTCGTGGGTGACGTCACTTCTAGCGTGAGCCGACAACACAGCATCCTGTCCTCACCTGGAGTCGCGATGACGGTCCGGCACACGCGGCGGGCGTTCCTCTCCGCCGCCACGATGATGGCTGCGGCGCTCGCCGCAACGGCCTGTGGTAGCCCGCAGGACACCGCAACCGGCGGCGGCGACAGCGCCGCCCCGGTCAAGGTCGGCCTGGTGTACTCCCAGTCGGGAGCCCTGGCCAGCTACGGAAAGCAGTACATCGAGGGTTTCAAGGCGGGGTTGGACTTCGCCACCCAGGGCACCGGCAAGGTCGGCGATCGGAAGATCGAGCTGACCGAGGTCGACGACGCGGGTGACCCGGCCAAGGCGGTCTCCGCCGCGAAGGACCTGATCGGCAAGGGCACGAAGATCATCGCCGGCTCGACCGCGTCCGGTGTGGCGCTCCAGGTCGCGCCGATCGCGGCGCAGAACAAGGTTCTCTTCATCTCCGGCCCGGCCGCGACCGACGCGGTGACCGGGGCGAACAAGTACACGTTCCGCTCCGGCCGGCAGTCTTACCAGGACGTGGTGACCGCCAAGTCGTTCATCGGCGACCCGGCCGGCAAGAAGGTCGTGGTCTTCGCCCAGGACGGCGCGTTCGGCGACGCCAACGAGGCGGCCGTCAAGGCGGTCATCGGTAGCGCGGGCGCCACCGTTAGCAGCGTCCGGGCACCGGCCAGCGCCACCGAGTTCACGCCGTTCGCCAGCCAGATCAAGGCCGCCAAGCCGGACCTGCTCTTCGTGGCCTGGGCCGGCACGACCGCCCCGGCCATGTGGCAGACGCTCGACCAGCAGGGTGTGCTCTCCTCCACCACGGTCGTCACCGGCCTGGACATCCGGGCCTCCTGGCCGACCTTCGGCGCGGCCGGCGCGAAGATCTCCTTCCTGTCGCACTACTTCGACGGTGCCAGCGACACCGAGGCCAGCAAGGCCCTCAAGGCGAAGGTCAGCACCATCGACCTGTTCCACCCGGACGGCTTCGCCGCCGCCCAGATGGTGGTCCGCGCGGTGCAGGAGGGCGGCGACGACGTCGACAAGATGGTCACCGCGCTGGAGGACTGGAGCTTCGACGGGGTCAAGGGCAAGATGACCATCCGGGCCGCCGACCACGCGCTGCTCCAGCCGATGTTCCAGGCCAAGCTGGCCGGCAGCGGCACCGCCTTCACGGCGACCGCGCAGAAGAGCCTCACCGGTGACGAGACCGCGCCGCCGGCCGTGGCCATGAAGGGCTGAGAAATGCTCGCCACCCGCGGTCTGACCTGGCGGATCGGTGAGGTCGCCATCGTCGACAGCGTCGCCCTCGACCTGGCGCCCGGGGAGTTCCTGGGCGTGATCGGGCCGAACGGCGCCGGCAAGACCTCACTGTTCAACCTGATC
The DNA here is from genome assembly GCF_045161355.1 of Micromonospora sp. NBC_00617. NCBI lineage: Bacteria > Bacillati > Actinomycetota > Actinomycetes > Micromonosporales > Micromonosporaceae > Micromonospora > Micromonospora sp. NBC_00617. The sequence continues at coordinate 6,514,287 of NZ_CP107751.1, forward strand.
ACCGGCCTGCGCCGGGCCACGGAGGGTCGGATCACCCTGGACGGGCAGGACATCGGTGGGCTTGCGCCGCACCGGCGGGCCCGCCTCGGTCTGGGCCGTACCTTCCAGGCGTCGTCGGTCTTCGGCTCGCTCAGCGTGCGGGAGAACGTCCGGCTCGCCGTGCAGGCGCACCGCGGGGGTTCGATGGCACTGTGGCGGCGAGCGGCGGCCGACCGGGAGGTCGCCGCCGCCGCCGACGCGGCGCTCGACCGGGTCGGCCTCGCCCACCGGGGTACGGCGATGGCCGGCACCCTGGCACACGGCGAGAAGCGCAAGTTGGAGATCGCTCTGCTGCTCGCCGGTGAACCGCGGGTGATGCTGCTCGACGAGCCGATGGCCGGGGTCAGCGCCGAGGACGTGCCCGAACTGGTCGCCGTCATCAAGTCGTTGACCGGGGACAGCGGTCGGGCGGTGCTGATGGTCGAACACCACATGGACGTGATCCTGGAGCTGGCCGACCGGATCGCCGTCATGCACCACGGCGCGCTGCTCGCCTGCGACACCCCGGAGACGGTGATGGCGAACCCCACCGTGCAAGAGGCCTACCTGGGGGAGTCGCTGTGAGCGCGAGGAGTGAGTCGGATTTGGGAGCCCCGCAGTCGCGAACGGCAGGGGTTCAGGTGGAACCGATTCTCAGCGTGGCGGACCTGTCGGTCCGGATTTCCGGGCTGCACATCCTCCAGGGGGTGTCCTTCACGGTCGCCCCGACCGGCGTGACAGTCCTGCTCGGCCGCAACGGGGTCGGCAAGACCACCACGTTGCGCGCGATCGTCGGCCTCACCCCGCCCGCCGGCGAGGTCCGCGGCAGCATCCGGATGGGCGCGCAGAGCCTGCTGGCCCGGCCCACGCACCGGCTGGTCCGCGGTGGGCTCGGCTACGTGCCCGAGGACCGCTGCGTGTTCGCCGGCCTCACCGTCGCCGAGAACCTGCGGCTCGCCGAGCGGCGGGGCACCACGCCGGCGTACGACAAGGTCTTCGCGCTCTTTCCGGAGCTGGACCGGCGCGGACGCCAACGTGCCGGTTCGCTCTCCGGCGGGCAGCAGCAGATGCTCGCGATCGGGCGGGTGCTGCTCAACGACAACCGGCTGCTGCTGGTCGACGAGCCGACCAAGGGGTTGGCGCCAAAGGTGGTGACCGAGGTGGCCGAGGTGGTGGAACGGGTCGCGGAGTCGGTGCCGGTTCTGCTCGTGGAGCAGAACCTGGCAGTCGTACGCCGGCTGGCCCGCGACGCGGTCGTGTTAGCTGCCGGCAAGGTGGCCTGGACCGGCGACGCCCGCGAGTTGCTGCTGGAGACGGCGCTGACGAAGTCGCTGCTCGGTGTGGGCACCGGTGAGGCGCACCGCCCGACCGGGCCGGACCGGGCCCCGGTGGCCGGGAAGGACGCACGCTGATGGGGACCGTGATCCTGTTGGCGTTGACCGGGCTCGGCCTGGCGGCGCTGTACTTCCTGGTCGCCTCCGGGTTGTCCCTCGTCTTCGGCCTGGCCGACGTGCTGAACTTCGCGCACGGGCTGTTCCTCGGCGTCGGCGCGTACGGCACCTGGTGGGCGGCGGGCAACCTGCCGGGCGCCGGCCCGGACGGGTTCGGCTTCGTGTTCGCGGTCGCCTTCGGGGTGGCCGCCGGCACGCTGGTGGCGATCCTGGTCGAGCTGGTGCTGATCCGCCCGCTCTACTCCCGCACCATCGAGCAGGTGCTGGTCACCGTCGGGCTGTCGCTGGCCGGGGTGGCGTTGCTCCAGGCCACCTGGGGTGCGGACGCCCGGCCGTTTCCGCGGCCGGACTGGACCCGGCAGGTGACCGGGATCCTCGGCGCGCAGGTGCCCAACGGTGGCCTGCTGCTGATCATCGCGGCGGTGCTGGTGCTCGGCGCGATCCTGGCGTTCCTGCGGTGGACCCGCTACGGCCTGGTGATCCGGGCCGGGGTGGAGAACCGGGAGATGGTGACCGCGCTGGGCATCGACGTCCGCAAGGCGTTCACCCTGGTCTTCGCGATCGGTGGGGCGGCCGCCGCGCTGGCCGGTGCGCTCGGTGGGGTCTACTTCGGCACCGTCTCGCCCGGGCAGGGCGGCTCGCTGCTGATCTTCGCGTTCATCGTGGTGGTGATCGGCGGAATGGGCTCGGTGGTCGGCTCCGCGTACGCGGCGGTCGTGGTCGGGCTGGTGCAGCAGTTCGTCAACTACTACGGCACGTCCGGGCTGGGCGACATCTGCGTGGTCGGCCTGCTGGCCGTGGTGCTGCTGCTGCGCCCGCAGGGCATCGCCGGAAAGGTGGCAACGGCATGACGGTGATCGACGCGCCTCCCGCGCAGGTGCCCGACGAACTGACCCCGCAGCGGGGGCGGTGGCACCGGGTGCGCCCGTTCCTGCCGCTTGTCGCGCTGGTCGTGCTGGCGATCCTGCCGTACTCGACGATCTCCCTACCGGGGATCTTCGAGGGGCCGGTCAACTCACCCGGCACCCTGCAACTGCTCGCCATCTGCCTGATCTTCGGCGGGCTGGCCGCCGGGTACGACCTGCTCTTCGGCCGGACCGGGATGCTCTCCTTCGGGCACGCGCTGTACTTCGCCGCCGGTGTCTACGGCACGGACGTCCTCGTCACCCGGGCCGGTCTGCCGCTGTGGCAGGCGGCGCTGCTGACCGTCACCGGCGGCACGATCCTCGCCGCGCTGCTCGGCGCGGTGGCGCTGCGGACCGTGGGCATCGCGTTCGCCATGGTCACGCTGGCCTTCGCCCAGGTCGGGGCGATCCTGGTGGCCCGGGACTTCGGCGGGCTCACCGGCGGCGAGGAGGGTCTGCCGCTGGACGTGTCCGGGCTGCCCGCCGGGCTGGTCGGGGTGACCAACACGGTCAACCTGTACTGGTTGGCGCTGGCGTACCTGACCCTGGTGGTGTTCGTGGTGCACCGGGTGAGCGGTTCGCCGACCGGCCGGGTGCTCGCCGGGCTGCGCGACGACGAGCGGCGGATCGGCGTGCTCGGGCTGGATCCGTACCGCTACAAGCTGGTGGCGTTCACCCTGGCCGGCGGGCTGGCGTCGACGGGCGGGGTGGTCTACGTCCTGATCGTCGGCGGCGCGTCACCGCACATCACGTCCTCCGAGCTGACCCTGTCGCTGCTGGTCATGGTGGTGCTCGGTGGGCCGGGCACCCGGTGGGGGCCGGTGCTCGGCGGGGTCCTCTACATGTACCTGGACCACCGGCTCACCGCGTTCGGCACGAGCGACGCGGTCGACAACCTGCCGGCCGTCCTCAGCCGCCCGTTGAGCCAGCCCCTGTTCGTCCTGGGCACGGTCTTCATCCTGGCGGTGTACTTCTTCCCCGGAGGCATGACAAGCCTCGCCCCCCGCCTGGCCCACCTGACCCGCACCCTCCGCCCCCCTCGTTGAGGTTCGTTGATCAAGGGGAAGGGCGGCGGCCCCCCGTGTGGCCGCCGCCCTCTGCGTCGTGGGTCAGCCGTTCAACAACTCGTACGCCCCCGCCGGTGCCTTCATGGCGGCGGCGCCGGTCGGCACGCTGATCTTCGGCGCGCTGCCGTAGTCGGCGTACTTGACGACGTAGTCGTACGCCTTCGCCTTGCCGGCTGCCGGCATCTTCAACGTCAGCGAGGCCAGGTGCTTGTCCGCGCCGACCACCGCGGTGAACGGCACCTTCTTGGCGGCCTCCCCGAGGGCCGCCGCCTCGCCGTCCTCCAGCGCCTTCGCCGCCTCCGTGTCGCTCACGTCGATGAACCCGGCGTACTGACCGGGGCTCTTCTCCTCGACCGAGGTGGCCGCCTGGATCAGCGGACCGGCGTTGCCCTGGTCCACGCCGTCGTACGTCGGGATGCTCGCGGCGTCGGTCAGCTTCGTGGGGTCCAGCTTCATCCACTTGTCGGGGAACTTCGGCAGGCCGGGACGGCCGCTGAACTTCGCCTTCACCCAGTTCTGGTCCTCGATCACCAGGAACGACATCTTCACCACGACGCCGTCGTCGGGCGGCATGACCATGTTGAGTTCGAATGCCTTCGCCGCCGGGTCGATCCGGCCGTCGATCGTGCTCGACGAGTCCTTGCCGCTGAACCGGAACGCCCCCTCGGTGCCGTCCGGGACGGCATCGAGGAGCGCCTCCTTCGGACTCACGCTCGGGCTGGCGGACGGGCTGCCCGGTGGCGCCGCGGCCGGTTCGCTCTTCGACCCGCAACCCGCGAGCAGGGTGGTCGCGGCCAGCACGGCGGCGGCCGTACCGACCGTCCGTCGGATGGTGCCGGCGGTGCCCGTTGCCTGTGTCATCGCACTTCTCTTTCTCGCTGCCTGGCTTCTGCCGACGACGATCCTGTCGGCCGGCACGGCGGTTCGGCTGCCGATATGCTGCCGTCCGGCTGCCGGGCACTGCCGTCCGGCTGTCCCGGGGGTGTCAGGAGCGGAAACTCGCATGTCAGGCCAACTGCGTTTCGAGATTCTCGGGCCTCAGCGGGCCTGGTACGCCGACCGGGAGATCGACCTCGGTCCGGGCAAGCAGCGCGCGGTGCTCGCCGTACTGCTGCTCTCCGCCGGCCGCCCGGTGTCCACCGGGCAGATCGTCGACGCGGTCTGGCCGGAGGAGCCACCCGCGAACGGCCCCAACGTCGTGCAGAAGTACGTGGCCGGGCTCCGCCGGGTGCTGGAGCCGGAGCGGTCGCCCCGTACGCCGGGACAGGTGCTCAGCCTGACCGACGCCGGCTATCTGCTGCGGGTGAACCCCGAGGCGGTGGACGCGGTCCGCTTCGAACGGGGCGTGCAGGCCGCCCGGCAGCGGCACGCGGCCGAGCGTACCGAGCAGGCGCTGAGTGAGCTGGCCACCGCCCTGGACCTGTGGCAGGGGGAGCCGTTCACCGGCTTCACCGGACCGATCTTCGAGGCGGCCCGGCAGCGGCTGGTGGAGTTGCGGGCCGTGGCGTTGGAGACCCGGGCAGAGCTGACGCTGGACCTCGGCCGGCACCGCGAGACGGTCGGTGAGCTGGTGGAACTGGTGGCCGAGTTCCCCGTCCGGGAACGGCTGCGACACCAGCTCATGCTCGCGCTCTATCGCAGCGGGCGGCAGGCGGAGGCGCTCGCCGCCTACCGGGAATTCGGCGACCTGCTCCGCGAGGAGTACGGCATCGACCCGGGCGAGGCGTTGCAGGAACTGCACCGGCGCATCCTGCGCTCCGACCCGACCCTGGTGGTGGCGAAGCCCTCCACCGGACCGGAGACACCGCGGCCGGTGCCCGAAGCGGAGACACCGCGGCCGGTGGCAGCCACGGTGCCCGAACCGGCAGCGTCGGTGGTCGCACCCGCCGCTCTCATCCCCACCCAACCGGGACCGGCGGCGCCGGCCGTCGTGTCAGCGCCGCCTCCGCCGCCCCTGCCTCCGTACTCGCCGCGGTCGGCAACCGGCGGGAAGCCGGCGCGGCGGCAGGCGCCGCACTGGGCGAGCAGGACCGGCACGATCCTCGGTACGGTGCTCGCCCTGCTCTCGTTCGGTTGCCTGACCTGGCTGGTGATCCTGGCCTACGCGGGTTGGCGTCGGAGCTGGCGCCTCGCGGTCGCGGGCGTCGGCTACCTTGCGCTGGTCGTCGTCGAGGTGACCATGCTCGACATCGAGAATCCGGACGCCGAGGTCCCCGGACCGGAGGCGGTGACCTTCCTCGGCCTGGCCCTCATCACCTGGCTCGCCGGGGCGGTGCACGTGGTCCTGCTCAGCCGTGGACTCTGGGAGGCGATCACCGGGAGGCCGGACAGCGCTCGGGGCCGCGCCGACGAGGAGCGGCGCATCCGACGGGAGCACGCTCGCTACCTGCTCTACCACTACCCGGCCGCCCGGGCCGAGTTGGGACTTGGCCGACCCGACCTTCCCCGCACCTTCGATGACGGTGGACTGGTCGACGTCAACGCGGTCCCGGAGCAGGTGCTCACGGCCCTGCCCGGCCTGACGAGCGAGCAGGGCCGGCAGATAGTGGTGGACCGCTGGCTGCGCGGCCCGTACGCCTCGATGGAAGAGCTCGCGGCGCGCTGCCTGCTGCCTCCGAGTGCGACCGAGCCCCTGCGCGACCTGTTGCTCTTCCTGCCCCCGGCGTCCCGACCCGACGAGGCGCGAACGCGCGGATCGTGACCGGAACCTCCCGCGCGGCCCGGGGTTCTGACGGACGGCGCTGGTAGAAATGCCGGATGGGCGACGAACGGGCGGCGGTACGGGAGCGGGCCGAGGCGGTGCTGCGCCGGCTGGCCGGTGAGCACGCCCGACTGCGCGAGGATCAGTGGCGGGCCATCGAGGCGTTGGTCGTCGACCGGCGACGGGTGCTCTGCGTGCAGCGCACCGGTTGGGGCAAGTCCGCCGTCTACTTCGTGGCCACCGCCCTGCTGCGCGACAGCGGGCAGGGCGACCAGGCCGGCCCCACCGTCATCGTGTCGCCGCTGCTGGCGCTCATGCGCAACCAGGTGGAGGCCGCCGCGCGGGCCGGCATCCAGGCTCGCACGATCAACTCGGCGAACCTCGACGAGTGGGACGAGATCACCGCCGAGATCCAGGCCGGCGCCGTGGACGTGCTGCTGATCAGCCCGGAACGGCTCAACAACCCGGACTTCCGCGACGGCGTGCTGCCGAAGCTGGCCGCGACCACCGGGCTGCTGGTGGTCGACGAGGCGCACTGCGTCTCCGACTGGGGGCATGACTTCCGGCCGGACTACCGGCGGCTGCGCACCTTCCTCGCCAACCTGCCCGAGCGCACGCCCGTGCTGGCAACCACCGCCACCGCCAACGCCCGGGTCACCCAGGACGTGGCCGAGCAGTTGGGCGACGCGCTCGTCCTGCGCGGCACGCTGGACCGCGAGTCGCTGCGGCTCGGCGTCCTCGACCTGCCCAGCCCGGCGCACCGGCTGGCCTGGCTCGCCGACCACCTGGACGAGCTGCCCGGGTCCGGCATCGTCTACACGCTGACCGTCGCGGCAGCGGGGGAGACGGCCGAGTTCCTGCGCTCCCGGGGCTACCCGGTCGCCTCGTACAGCGGGCAGTCCGACGACGCCGACCGGCGGGCCGCCGAGCAGGACCTGCTCGACAACAAGATCAAGGCGTTGGTCGCCACCAGCGCCCTCGGCATGGGCTTCGACAAGCCCGACCTGGGCTTCGTCGTCCACCTCGGCGCACCACCCTCGCCGATCGCGTACTACCAGCAGGTCGGCCGCGCCGGCCGCGCCGTCGAGCACGCCGAGGTGCTGCTGCTGCCCGGCGTCGAGGACGCCGCCATCTGGCGGTACTTCGCCTCGCTGGCGTTCCCACCCGAGGAGCAGGTCCGGGCCGTGCTGGCCGCCCTGCACACCGACCGCCCGCTCTCCACCCAGGCCCTCGAACCCCTCGTCGACCTGCGCCGGGCCCGCCTGGAGCTGATGCTCAAGGTGCTCGACGTGGACGGCGCGGTCCGCCGGGTGCGCGGTGGCTGGCTCGCCACCGGCGAGCCGTGGGTCTACGACGAGGCCCGGTTGCGCCGCGTCGCCGAGGCGCGCCACGTCGAGCAGCAGGCCATGCGGGAGTACGCGACCACGTCCGACTGCCGGATGCGGTATCTACGGGAACGCCTGGACGACACCGCCGCGACCGACTGCGGCCGGTGCGACAGGTGCGCCGAGCCGCTCTTCGCCGCCGACGTGTCGACGGCAGCGCTCGCCGCCGCGCAGACCTTCCTGGGGCGCCCCGGCGTGGAGATCGCCCCGAAGAAGCTCTGGCCGACCGGGCTGGACGGGGTGGGCGTACCCCTGAAGGGCCGGATCGCCCCTGCGGAGCAGGCGCTGCCCGGCCGTGCCGTCGGGCGCCTCTCCGACCTGGGCTGGGGCGGCCGGCTGCGGGCCCTGGTGGGCCCCGAGACGCCCGACCAGCCGGTGCCCGACGACGTCGCCGGCGCGGTGGTCGAGGTGCTCAAGGCGTGGGCGCACGGCGACGACCCGTGGCCCCGCCGCCCGGTCGGCGTGGTCGCGGTGGGCTCCCGCCGGCGGCCCCGGCTGGTCGGCTCGCTGGCCGAGCGGATCGCCGCCGTGGGCCGGCTGCCGCTGCTCGGCGCGGTCACCCCGACCGGTCCGGACGGCCCCGGTGGGCCGCGCGGCAACAGCGCCCAGCGGGTACGCGCCCTGCACGACGCCTTCACCGTGCCGGCTGACCTGGCCGACGCGCTGGCTGCGCTGGAGGGGCCGGTGCTGCTCGTCGACGACCTGGTCGACTCGGGTTGGACGATGACGATGGTGACCCGCGCGCTGCGACGGGCCGGTGCTCCCGACGTCCTCCCGCTCGCTCTCGCCGTGGCTGGCTGAGCCGCCGTGCGCGATCGCGGAGGTCGGTGGGCGGCCGCGGTGCGGAAAGTTCCCGGGCCGCGCGGATTGCGACGGTCGCCACGCCGCACCGGCATCGGTCAGGGCTGGCCGGGCGCGGCGGTACGGTGGCGGCATGACCGATCAGCAGCCCGTGACCCGCGCGTACGCCGTCACCGGCATGACCTGCGAGCACTGCGTGCGTGCGGTCACCGACGAGCTGTCGGCGCTGCCCGGTGTGCGGCAGGTCCAGGTCGACCTGACCTCCGGCACCGCGACGGTGACCAGCGACAGCCCGCTGCCCGACGAGTCGGTGCGGGCGGCAGTCGACGAGGCCGGTTACGTGCTGGACGCTGGCGGTGCCTGAGCAGGCCGCCACCGTGCCGGACCGGAGCACGGTCCGGCTGGCGCTGGTGGTCGGCGGGCTGGTGCTCGCCGTGCTGCTCGGGTTCGGCCTCGGTCGCATGAACGGCACCACCACCACCGGCGGCAGCCCTGCGGCGTTGACCGCCGACCACACCCACCCGCCGGGCACCGGGGCCCACGACCACGGGTCCGTGACGGGCGCCGACCAGGGCGCGGCCGCCGAGCCCGGCGGTCTGTCGGTCAGCTCGGCCGGATACACGCTCGTCCCCGTGGCCACCGAGTTTCCGGCCGGCCGCCCCGGGCAGCTCCGCTTTCAGGTGCGCGACGTGCAACGCCGCCCGGTCACCCGCTTCGCCGTCGTGCACGACAAGCCGATGCACCTCATCGTGGTCCGTCGGGACCTGACGGGCTACCAGCACCTGCACCCGACCATGGCGGCGGACGGCACCTGGACGGTGCCGGTGACCCTCGCGCAGCCCGGCGTCTGGCGGGCGTACGCCGACTTCACGGTGGTCGCCGACAACGGCGGCCAGAGCGCGCTGACCCTCGGCGTGGATCTGGTCGTGCCGGGCGGGTACGAGCCGCGTCCGCTGCCCGCTCCGGCGACCTCGACGACTGTGGACGGGTTCACCGTCGCCTACCAGGGCAGTCCGCAGGCCGGTGTCACGGTGCCGCTGACCTTCCGGATCGACGGCGCGGACGGTGACGCGGTGCTGGAGCGCTACCTCGGGGCGTACGGTCACCTGGTGGCGCTGCGCGAGGGCGACCTGGGCTACCTGCACGTGCACCCCGAACCGGAGCTGGCCGACGGCCAGGTGAAGTTCTGGCTGACCACCCCGGGCCCGGGCCGTTACCGCCTCTACCTCGACTTCCAGGTAGCCAACAAGGTCCACACCGCCGAGTTCACCGCAACGGTCCCCTGACCCCTCCCTCCCCCCTCTCTCCCCTCCCAGGTCCGGCTCCCTGCCCGTTCTCGCGGGGTTGATCATGAAGTTATTGCCACTCGCGTCGGCGTGTCGCGGCAATAACTTCATGATCCACCCGGGTGGGGGTGGGGGTGGGGGTGGGGGGTTAGCCGGCTCGGCGGGTGGGGCGGCGGGCCAGGTAGCGGAGGAGGTCGCGGATGTGGTGCTTCTCCTCGGCTGGGACGGCGGGGTCGGCCAGCCGATCGAGGATGGCCCGGACGTCGGCCTCGACCGGACCGTCATCGCTGCGGCGCCGAGGCACCAGGCCCGCGTCGGGCAGCCCGAGCGCCCGGAACGCGGCAGCCACCGGCAGATCCAGTGCGGCGCAGAAGCCGCGCACCTTGGCCAACTCGGGGTAATCCTGCCAGTCACCGGCGAGCCAACGGAACACGGTCGAGCGGCCCACGCCCGTGTGCGAGGCAAGATCAGTCACGGTCCATCCGCGCTCCTCGCGAGCGTCGTCGATGGCACGCCGGACGAAGCGGGCGAACGCCATCTGCGGTGACACGTCTGCGGAACCCATCCGGTATGTCTTTCCCTCCCGCCCGAGCACTGGGAAGATGCGCCTCCCGAGCGTAGTACGCCGGGGACCGGAAGCCACTGACTGACCGCACAAACTGTCCCATGGATGAGACTCCACTTCGGGCAGTATTCGTACCGGCACCGAGCGATCATCGTCGTTCTTCCACTAAGCTCGGTGCCCGTCCCGGCACGGCGCACGCGCGCGTGCCGCCGATCGCCCGGACCACCGCCGAGGAGCACCATGGCCGAATCGAGCCGTCCGCTGCCGTACCAGCCCGGTGCGGTGAGCCTCTTCTTCGTCGCCAAGGCCGGCGTCTTCGCCGCCGGGTTCTGGATCTGGTTGCTGGTCCTGGTGCTCCGTACCGACGCGGCGACCGGCTTCCACGTGCTGGCCGCCGCCGGCGCGATCACCACCACGTTGGTAGCGGTGGTGCTGGGCGCCCGGATGGCGCTGCAACGTAACGCCGCTATCCGGCACGCCGAGACGAAGAAGCTGCTCGTCGACATCTCCTGGAACGCGTTCACGGCCGCCGGCAACGCCGAGAGCTCGGGAAAGGTGGTGCCCTTCCCGAGCAGCCGGTGAGGACGACCGCTCGACCCTGCGCCACAGCGGGGACCGGGTGTCGGTCTTCGACCGCTCCAGCGCCCGGAACCGGGGCGCCAACGGCGACCGCCGACGCTGACCCGGAGTTGGACGGAACTTCAGGTGCGGCTTGTCTGGCGGTCCGGTTCGTCGTTGATAAGGCAGGCTACGGCTCGCACAGGTGATCGCGGCCACGCCCCAGTTCTGACCACTGGCGGTCGTCTCCGATCGAGTCGCTGGACGGTGGCGCGCCGGGCGGGGCGAGATGCTCGGCGTGGGCGGTTCCGGATATAGGATGGTTCCGTTGAAAACGGAATTGGCCAGTTTCCCGAACCGGCTAGGGGGTGAGGCGTGCGGGCCTCAGGCAAGGCAGCCCTTGATGCGCCGCCGGAGCGCGAGGTCGATGTCCTCCGCCGTGCTGTGGCGCTCGTGGCGGATCGACTGCCGCCTGGGTGGTCGATCCACCTTGCTGAGCAAGCAATAGGCAGCCGGATCGACGGGGTAGCTGAGTTGACCGCCCTTGACGGGACGAAAGCGGTCTTCTTCATCGAGGCAAAGCGCTTGGTGGTCACCCGTGATCTTGCCGCGGCCCTCGACCAACTTCGCTCCTGCAGTTTGCCTCACGTCGATCGTCCGTTGCCGATGATCGCCGCGCGATACCTCGGGTCTTCCGCTCGGGCATGGCTGGAGGAGCGCAAGGTCTCCTATGTTGACGCTACTGGCAACATGCACATATCGCTTGAACGTCCGGCGATGTACCTGCGTGACAGGGGTGCCGATCGAGACCCCTGGCGTGGGCCAGGCCGGCCGCGCGGCACCCTGCAGGGGCCCCCAGCGGCCCGTGTCGTGCGTGCCCTGGTGGACGTCGCTGCAGACATGAGCGTTCCAGACCTGGTACGCCTGTCTGGCGCATCGACAGGAGCGACGTACCGAGTCGTCGAGTTCCTTGAGCGCGAAGCGCTCGTCACACGTGTGCGAGGAGGCCCGATAACGCACGTCGAGTGGCGTCGCATCCTGGAGCGATGGAGCGAGGATTACGGTTTTCAGCGCAGCAATAGTGTCAGCGCGTACTTGAGTCCGCGAGGCCTTCCTGCATTGCAGGAAGACCTGCGGGGAGCGCACGGATTGCGCTACGCGCTGACGGGATCTCTGGCGGCACACCGTCTAGCGCCTTACGCGCCGGCCAAGCTGGCGATGCTTTATGTGGACGACGCGGCCCAAGCCGCCGAAAAACTCAAGCTGCGCCCCGTTGATACGGGTGCAAACGTGCTGCTCGCTCAAGGGAAGTACGACGCCGTGTTCGAACGGCTGGTGCAGGATGAGGGCTTGGTTTATGTGGCACCGAGCCAAGCCGCTGTCGATTTGTTAACAGGTCCTGGGCGGGCTCCTGCCGAGGGGCAGGAACTCCTCGCCTGGATGGAGGAGCATGAGCGGGCTTGGCGACGGTGATCTCCTTGTAGCCGCACGTGGCGCGTTGCTGGATGCACTGGAAGCCCTCCGGCGCCATGCCGACGCTGTGGTTGTGGTGGGAGCCCAGGCCATCTACCTGCACACGGGGGCCGCGCCCGTCGCATTGGCAGAGGCCACCAAAGATTGTGACCTTGCACTTGACGCACGCGCGCTCCCTCAGGAGCCATTGCTGGAGGAGGCCATGCGGGCCGCCGGGTTTCATCTCGATGTTCGCGCACACCAGCCTGGGGCATGGCTGAACCACAAGGGCATTCCCGTTGACCTGATGGTCCCGGAGGCACTTGCCGGTGGATCAGGTCGCCGCGCGGCGAAAATTCCGCCGCACTCGAAGAGCGCTGCGAGGAGAGCGGTCGGATTGGAGGCTGTCGTCGTTGACCACGTCGCGCTTGACATACGTGCGCTCGCTCCAGGCGACAGCCGTGTCTATGCGGCCAATGTTGCGGGCCCTGCCGCTTTACTGGTGGCAAAATTGCACAAGATTGGCGAGCGGCAGGAGACGCCTAAGCGTCTAGTGGACAAGGACGCGCACGACATTTACCGTCTTCTCGTGGCGGTGCGAACCGAGCAACTTGCAGCCAGCCTGCGGCGACTGCGGGCTGATGACCTGGCAGGGAGGGCCACTGAGCAGGCCCTGGGATTCTTGGCGAACCTGTTCGCGGCAGGCCCCGAAGCGCCGGGATCGGTGATGGCGGGAAGAGCCGAGGAGGGTATCGGCGATCCTCTCGTCGTGTCGGCCGCCACTCATGCTTTGGCTGAAGATCTGTTGGCCTCGGCCGGCTGACTGCCAAACTGCATTACAGAGTGTTGCCGCCCAGGTCGTAGACGGCGGGCGGCTCGTCGGCGGCGAGCAGGGTCTCCAGCCGGGGTGTGACCCGCCACTGGTCGACGAGTTCGCGGTACTCCGCCGCTCGTGGGTCGCCGGTGCTGCCGCTACGGCGGGCTCGGATCAGCAGGTTGCGGGGCGTGTGCTGCGAGTCGACGAACTCCACCACCTCGGCCCGGTACCCGTGCACCCGCAGCAGCCCCGCGCGCAGCGCATCGGTGAGCACGTCGGCGAAGCGTTCGCGCAGGATGCCCTGCCGGGTCAACAGCTCGTACGGCGCCGGGGTGGGCTGGGCGCGTAGCTGCCTGGCCAGGTCGTGGTGACAGCACGGCGCGGCGAGCACCCAGCGGGCCTCCCAGCGCACCGCGCGGGCCAACGCCTCGTCGGTGGCGGTGTCGCAGGCGTGCAGCGCCAGCACCAGATCCGGGGCGGGGTCGACAACGGCCTCGGCGATCGTGCCCGCGACGAAGCTGACCCTGTCGGCCCAGCCCAGTCGCTGCGCCAACTCGGTGTTACGCCGCCGCTGGTCCTCCCGGACGTCCACGCCGATCAGCTCGACGTCGAGCCCACGAGTGGCGAGGTAGCGGTACGCGGCGAAGGTCAGGTAGGCGTTGCCGCAGCCCAGATCGACCACCCGCAGCGGGCCGGTCAGATCGGCGGGCAGGGTCGCGGCCAGAGCGCGCAGGAACGCGTCGACCTGGCGGCGCTTGGCCGCCGAGCCGCCGATCTCCGCGAAGATCGGGTCGCCCGGATCGAGCAGGTATTCCTTGGTCCGGTCGTTGCCACTCGGCGTCGCCGCCGGTCGCGTCGCCGCGGCCCGGTGCACCTGCGCCTCACCGGATTTGGTCACCCGCAGTTGGAGGGTCGCGTCGGCGGTCTCCACGTGCCAGTTGCCGAAGGGCTCGGCCAGGAGTTCGTCGACCGCCACGGCGGCCTCGGGACCGGGGGCGACGTTGCGGGTGTGCGGGCGCGCGCCGTCGGAGGTGGCGATCTGCAACCGCGGGCCGGCCTTGAGCGTCACCGGGCGCAGCTCGGCCCGCACGACCGTGGGTCGGTGTCCGCGGCGGCGCCCGGCGGCCACCGCACGAGTCAGCGCGGGGTCGAGCAGCAGTGCACGAACCTCGGTCAGGGCGGCATCCAGTGGTTCCGGCATCGTTCCATCTTTGGCAGGTGGGGTGGGAAGGCGGCATCCCCCGTACCGCGCTGAGGCGGTGCGGGGGATGCCGGGTGGATCTCGCTGCGTCAGTCCGCGGTCGCCTGGGCCGGCGTACCCGCGCCGGAACCGCCACCACGGCGGCGCCGGCGGCGGCGCGGCTTCGATGCCTCGCCCTCGGCGGCGGCGACGGCCGGCTCTGCCGGTGCCGCTTCGGCCGAGATCACCGCGGTCGGCTCGCCCGCAACCGTCTCGCCGGCGCGGCGGCGACGCCGGCGGCGCGGGGTGCGGCTGGCTTCGTCGCCGGCGGCGTCGGTGGGTGCCTCGGCAGCCGGCGTGCCGGCGTCGGTGTGGTCCCGGCGGCCGTCGCCGCGGCCACGACGCTCACCCCGGCCGTCGCCGCGGCTCTCACCGCGTCGAGGGCCCCGACCGCCGCTGTCGCCCCGGCGGGAGCGGGTCGTCCCGCCCAGATCTTCCTCGATCTCGGCGGACAGCCCGGCCCGGGTGCGCTCGGCAGTGGGCAGAGTGCCGCTGACCTCGGTGGAGATGTGCAGGTCGGTGTAGAGGTGCGGCGACGTGTGGTACGTCTCCGGCGGCTCCGGCATCTCCAGACCGAGGGTCTTGTCGATGATCCGCCAGCGCGGCATGTCGTCCCAGTCGACGAAGGTCACCGCGACGCCGGTCGCCCCGGCCCGGCCGGTACGACCGATGCGGTGGGTGTAGGTGTCCTGGTCTTCCGGGCAGTCGTAGTTGATCACGTGGGTGACGCCGGTGACGTCCAGCCCACGGGCCGCCACGTCGGTGGCGACCAGGATGTCGATCTTGCCGGCGCGGAACGCCCGCAGGGCCCGCTCACGGGCGCCCTGGCCGAGGTCACCGTGCACGGCGGCGACCGCGAACCCGCGGAAGTCGAGATCCTCGGCGACCCGGTCGGCGGCCCGCTTGGTGCGGGTGAAGATCATGGTCAGCCCGCGCCCCTCCGCCTGGAGGATGCGCGCCACCACCTCGACCTTGTTCATCGAGTGGGTGCGGTAGACCAGCTGCTGGGTCTGCGGCGACGGCCCGGTCTCCGCGGTGTGCCCGGCGTGGATCGTCATCGGCTGGCGCAGGAAACGCCGGGACAGGGTGACGATCGGGTCCGGCATGGTCGCCGAGAACAGCATCGTCTGCCGGTCCTCCGGAAGCATCGCCAGGATCTTCTCGACGTCGTCGAGGAAGCCCAGGTCGAGCATCCGGTCGGCCTCGTCGAGGACGAGCGCGTGCACCCGGTCCAGCCGGAGGTGCTTCTGCTTCTGCAGGTCCATCAGTCGGCCCGGGGTGCCGACCAGAATCTCGACGCCCTTGCGCAGCGCGTCGATCTGCGGCTCGTACGCCACGCCGCCGTAGATCGGCAGCACCCGGACGCCGCGCGTCCGGCCGGCGGCGGCCAGATCCTTGGCGACCTGGATGCCCAGCTCACGGGTGGGGACGACGACCAGCGCCTGGGGGACGCCGTCGCTGCCCTCGCTCGGCGCGAAGACCCGCTCCAGCAGCGGTACGCCGAAGCCGAGGGTCTTGCCGGTGCCGGTGGGCGCCTGGCCGATCAGGTCGACGCCGCGCAGCGCGATCGGGATCGCGTATTCCTGGATGGCGAACGCGCGGGTGATGCCGGCCGCGGCCAGCGCCTCGACGGTTTCCTCGCGGGCGCCGAGGGCCGCGAAGGTGGGAGCCTCGGGTCGGACCGGGGCGGTGGGGGCCAGTTCCTGGCCGTCCATCAGATCTTGAGTCAGCTCGCTCATGTGGATGTGGGGGTGCCCTCTCGTGGGTGCGCCCCGTCTCGTCCTCAGGGCGCGTTCGGTTTGACGCGGGCCACACGGTCGGCGGCAGAGTGCCGAGCCGGACCGGGCCGCACGCGCGCCGCGGGCTGAGCTTCGATCAGATCGGCGCCCACGGCAACTGCTCTATGCTACCTGAACAGGCAAGCTCACGTCCCGATTCCCGGTCGGCCAGCCGGCACGCGGGGGCACTGGATGTGACCTGCGCCTCATTTGCGCGGGTGCTCGTCCGTGCCCCGCACGGGCCACCCGGCGCTGGTCCCGCACGGTAGCCTGCGCTCGTGTCCGCGCCGACCACCCCCGGTCCCGCCGTCGCCGACCTGCTGGGCCTAGTCGCCTTCGGTCAGCTGCTCGCCTTCGAACGCATGGCTGGCGACGCGCGACTCGCCCCCGACCTGCGCCGACGCGCTGCGCTGAGCCAGATGGCCGCAGCCGAGATCGGCAACTACCGCCGGCTCGCCGACCGGCTCACCGCGCTGGGTGTGCCGCCCGAGGAGGCGATGACGCCATACGTGCAGCCGTTGCAGGCGTACCACGACTCCACCGAGCCGCGGGACTGGGCGGAGGTGGTCACCAAGGCGTACGTGGGCGACGCGATCACCGACGATTTCATCCGGGAGATCGCCGACGCGCTGGACGAGCCCGACCGGACGCTGGTGCTGGACGTGCTGCACGACTTCCGGTACGCGGAGTTCGCCGTCGCCGAGATCCGGGTGGCCGTCGCCGCCGATCCCCGGGTGGCCGGTCGGCTCTCCATGTGGGCCCGGCGGCTGGTCGGCGAGGCGTTGTCCCAGGCTGGCCGCGTCGCCGCCGAACGGGCCGCACTCACCGCGCTGATCGCGCGGGGCGGCCGGGTCGACGTGCCGGGACTGTTCGGGAGGCTCACCGCCGCGCACACCGCGCGGATGGCGGTCGCCGGACTGAACAACTGACCGTGACTCGTCGGGCGCGGAACCGGCCCGCGGCAGGTGGCCTGGGAACACCGACCTGCCGCGACGGCCGGACCGGTCAGCGAACGGTGAAACCGACCGCTCGCGGGGACGCCTCGGCGATCTCGACGTAGGCGACCTTCTCGACCGGAACGATGACCCGCCGGCCCTTCTCGTCGGTCAGGGAGAGCGTGCCGCCGTTGCCGGCGAAGGCGTCGGTCACGATCTGCTCGATCTCGGCCGGCGACTGCGCGCTGTCCAGAACCAGCTCGCGCGGCGCGTACTGCACGCCGATCTTGACCTCCACTGTGCCTCCTCAACTGGGGCGATAACCGCCCTGCGAAGGCTATCCGATCACGGGGTCGACGGTCAGGCTGACTCACCTTGCAGCGGGAAGCTCGCGATGCCCCGCCAGGACAACGCCGCCACCAGAGCCTCGGCCTCCGCCTTCGGCACCTGCCGGCCTCCGGCCAGCCAGAACTGTGCGGCGGTCTCCGCCGCGCCGACCAGCCCGGAGGCGAGCAACTCGGCGTGCGACCGGCTCACGCCGGTGTCGGAGATGATGGTGTCGGTGATCGCCGCGATGCAGCCCTGCTCGACCCGCTCCACCCGCTGCCGCACCGCCGGGTCGTTGCGCAGGTCCGACTCGAAGACGAGGCGGAACGCCTCGCTCTCGTGATCGACGAAGTCGAAGTACGCGCGCACCGACGCGCTGACCCGCTCCTTGTTGTCGCTGGTGCCGCGCATCGCCTCGTGCACCTGAGCGACGATGGCGTCACAGTGCGTGTCCAAAAGGGCCAGGTAGAGGTCCATCTTTCCCGGGAAGTGTTGGTAGAGCACCGGCTTGGAAACCCCGGCCCGCTCGGCGATGTCGTCCATCGCCGCGGCGTGGTAGCCCTGCGCGACGAATACCTCCTGCGCCGCCGCGAGCAGCTGCTTACGGCGCGCGGAGCGGGGCAGGCGGGTGGGCCTGCCAGCGGTCTGTGCGCCGTTCCCCACAGCGGTCATGGGATCCTCCGAGTTCTCCGTACGAGCCGGCATTTTCCCCCCAGACCGGGGCGGCCCTCGACCGCGTCGTGGAAATGGCCCGCCGCTGTAACTTATCGCCACTCTCCCCACACGGTAGCCTCAGCGAGGGCGACCAAGGAGCGCGCGGTGAGTGAAACAGGGCAACCCGGAGCCGCCACCCCGGGAGAGCATGGTGACGGAACGGGTCAGCACGACGACCCGGGCCGCTCCGGCAGCGGGTGGGCGCCCTCGACGGGCGGGTGGTCCCCGTCTATTGAGCGTGAGGCGGCCGGGGAGCAGGCACCACCGTGGCAGCGACCCCCCGCATCCGGTTGGCACGCCTCCTCCACGAGGCACGGCGACCTGCCCGCGCCTCTGCCCGGGCTGACCGGTGACTCCGAGCGCCCGGCCCGGGTCAACGGCCACCACACCAACGGTGTCCACCACGACGAGGCCGAGATCGACAGCGACAGCAGCGGCGACAGCAGCGGCGACAGCGAGATCAACGGCGTCCGCCATGGCGATGCGGAGATCAACGGCGTCGCGCACCTCGGCGGCGGGGCCTCGTCGGGCCGCCAGGCGCCGGTGAGCGCGCCGCCCGGGCGGGCCGCCGAAGACCGGCCCGACGTGGGCGGGGGCCGGCTGGTGGTGCCCGCCCAGCGTCCCGCGCCGGCCGGGGAGCAGAGAGCGGGAGAGGCCGACACCGGCCCGGCCCGGCACTCCACCACCGACCCTGCCGCGCCGCGCGGCGTCCGCTGGGCCGACCCCGGTCTGCCCAGCACGCCAGCCGCCATTCAGGTGCCGCCCGTCGGCACGGCCGCCTCGGGTTTCGAGGTTCCGGCCGGTCTCCGCGCGCCCACCGGCGAACGGCCGGCCGTCGACGATCAACCGGCCGTTTCGCATGGTTGGCAGGCCCCGCCCGCGGCCGAGGCAGCGGCCGAGTCGGGGCGTGCCTCCGGGCGCGGCGACGACTCGGAGTCGGAGCGCCCCAGCGAGGACACGCACCGAGCGGGTGAGTCGCCGTCCATCGAGCCGGACTGGTCCGGGCCCAGCTGGAACCGCCCGAGCTGGGGCAGTGGGTGGGCGCCGCCCTGGTCCCGCCAGGACGGCGAGTCGGCCGGCCGACCGGCGCGGGACGAGTCCGCGCCGGGCTGGGTCGCCGAGCCCCACCTGCCGTACGAGCCGGTGCGCGCCGAGCCGACCCGCCCGTACGAGCCGGTGCCTGCCGAGCCGCCCCGCGCGTACGACATCAACCGGGACGCGCCCCAGGCCGAGGCGGACGCCGACTCCGGCACGCCCACGCGCCCGTCCTGGGCCGGTGACCGTCCGGCCACGACTCCGACCAGCGTGCCGCCGGCAGTCTCCCGGCCCGAGCCGACCGAGCGGCCCTCCTGGGCCGGTGGTCCGACGCCCGAGCCGATCAGCGGGCTCCCCGCGGACCGCCCGTCCTGGGCCGCGCCGGCCCCGGTCAGCGCGGCGGCCGACCCGTCGCCTCGCGCGGGCGGCACGGACCCCACCCCGACCAGCGGCCCGCCCGTGCCCCCGCGCACCGCGTCGCCCGCCGCCGAGCGTCCGTCCTGGGCCGGCGGTCCCGCCCCCACGAGTGGCCCGCCCGCTGTTGAGCGTCCGTCGTGGGCTGGGGGGTCCGCGTCGGGCGGCGCCGGCCGTGCCGAGCCGATCAGCGGCCCGCCGGCCGTTGAACGCCTCTCCTGGGCTGGGGGGTCCGCCCCCACGAGTGGTCCGCCGGCGGTCGAGCGTCCGTCGTGGGCTGGAGGGTCCGCGTCGCGCGGCGCCGGCCGTGCCGAGCCGACGAGTGGCCCCCCGGCCGCTGACCGCGCCTCCCGGGCCGGCGGTTCGGACCCGACGCCGGCCAGTGCCCCGCCGTCGCGCCCGTCCTGGGCCGGCCCCGCGTCGCCGCTCCCACCGCCGCCCCGCCCCTCCTGGGCCGGCGGCTCGGATCCGACGCCGACCAGCGTCCCGCCGTCGCGCCCGTCCAGGGCCGGCGATCCGACGTCCGTCGGCGCACCGGCGAGTACGCGCCCGTCCTGGGCGGGCCCGGCACCTGTCGATCCGCCCGCGCCGGTCGAGCCGCCGCCGCCCGCCGGCCCGCCGGCGACGGTGACCGATGCGCCGCCACCAGCGGCACCGGTCCGTCCGGTGGCCGAGCGGCCCTCGTGGGCCGGTGGATCGCCGACACCCGTGGCGGCCGAGCGACCCGACTGGTCCGAGGGACGCATTCCGGCAGCTCCGGCCGAGCATCCCTCCTGGCCGGCCACCCGGCCGGCGGCCTCTCCCCGGGCGAGCGACGCGGGCGAGTCGACCGGCCCGGTCCGGCCGACCGCACCGTTCCGGCTCCGACCGGCGACCCCCGAGCCGCCCGAGCCGTCGCCCGCCGAGCCGGCCGCCGTCCCGACGGCGACCGGTCCTTCCCTCGCCGGCCCCCCGCCCTCGGCCGGTGCCGTTCCGGCCTCCGCCACCAGCGGCCCCGGGCGTCACGACCGGCAGTCACCCGCGTCCGCCCCTCCCTACGCGGCTCGCCGATCCGCCCCCGACCCGGCGTCGCCGGTCGAGCCCGCCGACGGCGGGCGACGGCCCGACACGTCGGCGGTGCTGCCGCAGCGCGTCCCCGCGGAACCGGACGTGCCCGTTGTGCCGGAGCCGCCAGCCGTGGAACCACCCGCCGAAACCCCCGAACTCGCTCGCATCGCCACCCACCTGCGCCGCGACGACGAGCCCGCTCCGTTGCGGGAGCGTCCCGAGGGGTTCGACGTCAATGCCATCCTGGACGCGGTACGGGAGGTGGCGGGCGTTCGGGACGCCGCCCTGCGTCGTACGCCGGCCGGCGCGCACAGTCTCCGACTGGACCTGGCCGACGGTGCCGATCCGGCCGAGGTGAGTCGACAGGTGGCCCGGCTGCTCCAGGAACGGATGGGGCTGGCCGCCGCCCCGCAGAACATGCCCGGCCTACCCACCACGCCAGCCCCGCCGGTCCGCCGTCGCGCTGCCGAGCCGCGCGCCACCGAGCGACGAGTTGCTGAGCCGCGCGACATCGGCGCGGAACCGCGTACCGCCGAGTCGTCCTCGGTCGCTCGACCCTCGGGTGGTCGGGTCGAGGCCATGCCGGCGGGCCCGGAGCAGTGGGTCGGGCCGGACGCCGCGCGTCGACGGCGGGCGGGCGCCCCGCACCGAGGCCGCGCCACCGTCGAGGAACCGGGCTCGGTCTCGGCCGCGCCCACCGGCGGAGCCACCGGCAGCCCGGCGACGGTCGGTACGTCGTACTCCGGCGGTCAGGTGACCACGACGGAGTCGGCGCCCTCCCGGCCTCTGGACACTGGCGGCGTGCCGGGGCCGCGCGTGGTCATCGACCACGTGCAGGTCAGCACCTTCGGTCTGGACGCCAACGTGGAGGTGCGGCTGCTGGCCGGCGACGACAGCGCGGCCGGGTACGCGACCGGGCCCGCGGTGGACGGTTACGTGCTGCGTCTCTGCGCGGTGGCCGCGGCCGCCGCCGTGGACGAGTTGCTGCGCGGCGCCGAGAACGCCGAGCGTGGCCGCTGCTTCGTCGAGCACGCGGCGGTGGTGCCGTTCGGCAACTGCGAGGTGGCCACCGTGGTGGTGCTGCTGGTCTGCGAGGGCTGGGTCGAGCAGCTCGCCGGCTCGGCCCTGGTGGCCGGCGATCCGCGCCAGGCGGTGGTCCGGGCGACGCTGGCGGCGGTCAACCGTCGGCTGGAGGCGCTGCTGTCCTGAGTGGGCCGAGGCAGACTGGGAGGATGAAGCGCGCCTCCCTCTGGCCGGACCATCTCCTCCCCGAGGTCGGGGTACCGCCGCCGTGGCCGGGCCGGGAGGTCCGCCTCGACGGCGTCGTCACCTACGTGCGGGACACTCCGGCGACGACCGTCGGCGCCGAACCGGCGCTGTACGTGCACGGGCTGGGCGGCTCGTCGCAGAACTGGACCGACCTGGCCGGGCTGCTCGCCGACCGGCTGGACGGCCAGGCCATCGACCTGCCCGGGTTCGGCCGCAGCGAGCCGGGCCCGCGCTACACGATCCCGGCCTTCGCCGACCTGGTCATCCGGTGGATCGAGCACTCCGGCCGGGGGCCGGTGCACCTGTTCGGCAACTCGCTGGGCGGCGCGGTCTCGGTCCAGGTGGCGGGGCTGCGGCCCGACCTGGTGCGCACCCTCACCCTGATCTCTCCGGCGCTGCCGTTCCTGGACTTCCGGCGGTCGTTGCAGGGCCGGATGCTGCCGGTGCTCGCCATTCCACGGGGTGAACGGCTGGTCGCCCGGCGACTCACCCAGCTCGCGCCCGAGGTGATGGCCGAGCAGGTGCTGGAGGCGTGCGTCGCCGACCTCAGCCGGATCTGCGATCAGCGCCGGGCCGAGGCGCTGGAGGAGATCCGGGTGCGGTACGAGGCGGAGCATTACGCGGCCGCGTACGTCCGGACGTTCCGGGGGCTGGTCTCCAGCTTCCTGCGGGCGTACCTGCCGGGGGCGGGCTCGCTGTGGCGGCTCGCCGGGGCGGTGCGCGCGCCGACGCTGGTGGTGGGCGGCCGGCAGGACAAGCTGGTCGACGTTCGCGTCGCGCCCCAGACGGCCCGGGTCATCCCGGACAGCCGCCTGCTGATGCTCGACGGTGTCGGTCACGTGGCGCAGTTGGAGGTTCCCCGGCTGGTCGCCCGGGCGGTGGTGGGCCTGCTCGCCGAAACGGAGGAGGCCGCTCGGCCGTCCGATCTGGCAGGCTGACCGGAATGTTCAGGTCCGCTCGCCGCCGCCGTCGCCTCGCACTGATCGCCCAGCTGGTGGCGGTGCTGCTGGCGGTCGGCGGGGCGGTGACCGTGATCGCTGAGGGTCCGGGCGTGCCACCGGATCGGCTGACTGCCGACGAGATCGGGCCGCCGCTGGTGGCCGGGCCGCTGCCGCCGTCGGCGGATCCGCCGCCGACCGCCACCGCCACCGCCGCGTCGCCGAGCCCGTCGCCGGTGCTGCGGATGCCCGGTGCGGTGCCGACCGCGGGGACCGGTCGGTTCGGCCACGACGACCACTCCGGCCCGGTGCTGGGCCGGTCGGGTGAGCTGCGCCGCTACCGGGTGGCGGTCGAGTCGGGCAGCAACGAGGACATCGCCGCGTTCGCGCAGGCCGTCCAGGTGGCGCTGGCCGGGCCGGGCAGTTGGGTCGACAGCGGCCGGCTGCGGTTGCAGCAGGTCCCGGGGGACGCTCCCCGGGACTTCACCGTCTACCTGGCGACCGCCCGTACGGCGGGCCGGATGTGTGCCGAGGGTGGCGTGGACATCCGGATCGGCGGGCGGCCGTACACCTCCTGCCGCGCGCCCGGCCAGGTGATCATCAATCTGGATCGGTGGCGGTTGTCGGTGCCGCACTACGTGTCGGCGGGCGTGCCGCTGGCGGTCTACCGGACGTACGTGGTCAACCACGAGGTGGGTCACCAGCTCGGGCACCGGCACGAGCGCTGCCCGGGCGCGGGGCGTCCGGCGCCGGTGATGATGCAGCAGACCCTCTTTCTCAACGGGTGCCGGGTCAACCCGTGGCCGTACGTCAACGGTCGGCGTTACGCCGGCCCGGCTCTCTGATCATCCGGCCCCCATCAGACGCATGGCGGCAATAGAAGCGAAAAGCGGAGAATTGCCCGAATAATCTGGCAGGCTGGACGTCATGACGCCGTCGTCCCCTTACGGCCCGCCCGAGCCGCCCGACCGGTCCGTGTACGAGGGTGCGCGTCCCCCGCTCATGCGGATGCGCCGACGCCGCCGCCGCAACCTGCTGCTCGGCCTGCTCGTGGCCGCCGCCGCCGCCACCGCCACCGCCGTCGGCGTCGGCGTGACCGCGACGCGGGGCGACGAACCGACGGCCTACGCACCGCCCACCCCGACCCAGGGCGGGATGGGCCTGGGCGGCGGTAAGGCCCACCCGGTGCCCAGCGGCTACCCGTCGGTCGGCGCGGGACGCTTCACCGTCGCCGACGGGGGAACGCCCGTGCATGGTACGGACGGACCGCTGCGCCGCTACCGGGTCGTGGTCGAACGGGGCAGCGGCCAGGACGCCGACGCGTTCGCCGCGCGGGTGGACGAGGTGCTGGCCGACCCGCGCAGCTGGATCGCCTCCGGTGAGCTGCGGGTGCAGCGGGTGGCCGACGTCCACGCCGCCGACTTCACCGTCTACCTCGCCACCCCGGTCACATCCGAGCGGATGTGTGCCGAGGGCGGGTTGACCACCGAGCGCTACACCTCCTGCCGGCTGCCCGGCCAGGTCATCATCAACCTGGCCCGCTGGCAGGAGGCGGTGCCCGACTACGGGGCCCCGTTGGAGACGTACCGCACGTACGTCATCAACCACGAGGTCGGCCACGAGTTCGGCGAGCAGCACGAGGCATGCCCCGGCCCGGGGGAGCCCGCACCGGTGATGCAGCAGCAGACGTACGGGCTGACGGGCTGCGTGGCCAACGCCTGGCCCTACCTCGACGGCCGTCGCTACGGCGGCGACATCGTCCCCTGACCGACCGGACGCGAGTTATTCCCCTCCCGCATCGCGGGCCACGTGTCCTCCCTCATGGCCGAGAGGGGCCCGGGCGAGCAACAATGGCGCGGTTCACACCGCCGATCCCGGGGAGTCCACCGTGTCGTTGCCCCCGCTCGTCGAGCCCGCCGCCGAGCTGACCGTTGACGAGATCCGCCGCTACTCGCGCCACCTGATCATCCCGGACGTCGGGGTGGCCGGGCAGAAGCGGCTGAAGAACGCCCGGGTGCTCTGTGTCGGCGCCGGTGGCCTCGGGTCGCCCGCCCTCCTCTACCTCGCCGCGGCGGGGGTCGGCACCCTCGGCATCATCGACTTCGACACCGTCGACGAGTCGAACCTCCAGCGCCAGGTCATCCACGGCGTGTCCGACATCGGCCGATCCAAGGCCGAGTCCGCCGCCGCGTCGATCCGCGAGATCAACCCGCTGGTCAACGTGGAGATCCACAACACCGCGTTGGACCGCGAGAACGTCCGCGAGATCTTCGCCCAGTACGACCTGATCGTCGACGGCACCGACAACTTCGCCACCCGGTACATGGTCAACGACGCGGCGGTGCTGCTCGGCAAGCCGTACGTCTGGGGCTCGATCTACCGCTTCGACGGCCAGGCGTCGGTGTTCTGGGCCGAGCACGGCCCCTGCTACCGGTGCCTCTACCCGGAGCCGCCGCCGCCCGGCATGGTCCCGTCCTGCGCCGAGGGAGGCGTGCTCGGCGTGCTCTGCGCGTCGATCGGCTCGATCCAGGTGAACGAGGCCATCAAGCTGCTCACCGGCATCGGTGAGCCGCTGGTCGGCCGCCTGATGGTCTACGACGCCCTGGAGATGGAGTATCGCAAGATCAAGGTCCGGAAGGACCCGAACTGCGTGCTCTGCGGCGAGAACCCGACCGTCACCGACCTGCTGGAAGACTACGAGGACTTCTGCGGCGCGGTCTCCGAGGAGGCCCAGGAGGCGACGCTCGACTCGACCATCACCGCCCTGGAGCTCAAGGAGTGGCAGGACGCCGGCAAGGACATCTTCCTCGTCGACGTGCGGGAGCCGGCCGAGTACGAGATCGTGCGGATCCCGGGGGCGACCCTGATCCCCAAGGGCGACATCATCTCCGGCGAGGCGCTGGCGAAGCTCCCGCAGGACAAGCAGATCGTGCTGCACTGCAAGTCCGGCGTCCGCTCGGCGGAGGCGCTCGCCGCGCTCAAGGCGGCCGGGTTCCGCGACGCCGTCCACGTGCAGGGCGGCGTCCTGTCGTGGATCAAGCAGATCGACCCGTCACTGCCCGCGTACTGACCGGCCCCGCCGGGGCGACGCCACCCAGCGCGCCCCGGCGCCGGCCCGGTGTGGGGTCCGAACGCCGTCGCCGACGGTAAATCGACGCAAGTGGCTCCGTGTGGCGCTCCGGCCGGAGCGACGCAGCCAATTCCAGCTGACCGATTCCCCGAGGCGGGATCGTGTCTGCGCAGGTAGCGTGTCCGCCGTGGTCGATTTGGAAGCCGCGATCGGGTTCGTCGTGGCGCATGGGGACGCGGTGGAACGCGCCCGCCTCTCCTGGCTGCGCAACGGCACGCCGGTGCCGCCGGAGCTGTTGGAGACGGCCGAGGTCGGTCAGTCGCCGGATGGCGGCTGGCCGGCGAGCTGGGGTGGCGAGGTCGCCTCGGTCGACGCCACCTGCTTCCGGCTCGCCGAGCTGGACGACCTGGGCGCGCTGGGCCGTCCCGCCGCCCGCCGGGCGCTGGACTGGTTGGCGTCCCGGCAGCAGGCGGACGGCGGCTGGGACGAGGACCTCTCGCTGACCGGCTCGGCCCCGGAGTGGGCCCGCCCCGGCGATCCGGAGGCCAAACTCTTCCTCACCGCCAACGCCGGCCTCTGGCTGACCGTCGCCGGCCTGGACGCCCGCGCCTCGGGCCCGCTCGATCACCGGGTCGGCGGGGCGTACGCCGGGGTGGTGCAGGCGGCGGCCCAGTCGATCGTCGCGCGGCTGCGCCCGGACGGCAGTTGGCCGTCGTTCCTCGCCGCCGGCTGGCTGAGCGCCGCCGTGCTGCACCGTCAGGAGATGTTCCAGGAGTCGGCGCGGATCCAGGTGGTGCTCGCCGAACGGATGCCCACGATGTCGCCGGGCGACGTGGCCTGGCTGGGGGCCACACTGCGCCGGGTCGGCATCGACCTGCACGACTGGATCATGGTGCGGGCCCTGCGGCGGCTCGCCGAGACCCAGCGCAGCGACGGTGGTTGGGAGAGCGACGACGGTCACCAGTTCGACGTGCACGCCACGCTGTCCGCGATCCGGGCCGCCCGGCCCGCCGCGGCCGGAGCGACCGCGCAGCCGGGCTGACCTCCGGCCCTAGCGCCGGTGCCCGTCCCCGGTGACGACGTACTTGGTGCTGGTCAGCTCGGGCAGGCCCATCGGGCCCCGGGCGTGCAGCTTCTGCGTCGAGATACCGATCTCCGCACCGAAGCCGAACTCGCCCCCGTCGGTGAACCGGGTCGAGGCGTTCACCATGACAGCCGCCGCGTCGACCCGGGCGACGAAGTCGCGGGCGGCGCTCGCCGAGTCGGTGAGGATCGCCTCGGTGTGTCCGGTGCCGAAGCGGCGGATGTGCGCGACCGCCGCGTCCAGCGACTCGACCACGGCGACCGAGATGTCGGCCGACAGGTATTCGGTAGCGAAGTCCTCCTCGGTGGCCGGGACCACGGCGGCCGAGTACGCGGCCACCTCGGGGGAGCCGTGCACGGTCACCCCCGCCTCGGCGAGAGCAGCCAGCATCGGTGGCAGGAACGCGTCGGCGACGCTCGCGTGCACCAGCAGCGACTCGGCGGTGTTGCAGGTGGACAGGCGCTGCGTCTTGGCGTTCAGCGTCACCGCGACGGCCTTCGCCACGTCCGCGGCGGCGTCGACGTAGACGTGGCAGTTGCCCACCCCGGTTTCGATCACCGGCACGGTCGACTCCTCGACCACGGTGCGGATCAGCGACGCGCCGCCGCGCGGGATGAGCACGTCGACCAGCCCTCGGGCGCGCATCAGCTCCTTGACCGAGTCGCGGGAGCTGGCGTCGAGCAGCTGCACCGCGTCGGCCGGCAGACCGGCGTCGGCGATCGCGTCGCGCAGCACCGCGACCAGCGCGGCGTTGGAGTGCGCGGCCGAGGACGACCCGCGCAGCAGCGCCGCGTTGCCGGACTTGAGGCAGATCCCGGCGGCATCCACGGTCACGTTCGGGCGTGCCTCGTAGATGATGCCGACCACCCCGAACGGCACCCGGATCTGGCGCAGCTCCAGCCCGTTGGGCAGGGTCGAACCGCGGACCACCTCGCCGACCGGGTCGGGCAGCGCGGCCATCTGGCGCAGCGCGTCGGCGATGCCGGCCACCCGGCCCGCGTCGAGGGCGAGCCGGTCCAGCACGGCCGCGCTCAGCCCGGCCTTGCGGCCGGCCGCCAGGTCCGTCTCGTTCGCGGTCAGGATCTCCGGCGTACGCGCCACCAGCGCGTCGGCCATCGCCACCAGCGCGGCGTCCTTGACCGTACGGGTGGCCACGGCCAGGTCGGCGGCGGCGTCCCGCGCCCGTCGCGCCTGCTCGACGACGCTCATCGATCACTCCTCGCGTTAGGAAGGGCCCCTTGTACAACACCAGGCGTTAACAAGGGGCCCTTGCTTACAGCAGTACGAGGTCGTCGCGGTGGACGACCTCCCGTTCGTACGCCGGGCCGAGCGCCGCGGCGAGTTCGGAGGTGGAGCGACCGAGCAGCCCGGGCAGCTCCACCGCGTCGTAGTTGACCAGGCCACGGGCGACGGGGGCGCCGGCGTTGTCGACCAGGTCCACCGGGTCGCCGGCGGTGAACGTGCCGTCCACGGCGGTGATGCCGGCGGGCAGCAGCGACTTGCGCCGCGCGACGACGGCGGCCACCGCGCCCGGGTCCAGGTGCAGCCGCCCTCGGGGCGAGGTGGCGTGGGCCAGCCAGAACAGCCGGGCCGTCGGGCGCTGCCGCTGCGGGTGGAACAGCGTGCCGACGGGCTCGCCGGCCAGCGCCGACGCGGCCAGGTCGGCGGCGGTGAGCACCACCGGGATGCCGAAGCCGGTGGCGATCCGGGCCGCCTCGACCTTGGTCACCATGCCGCCGGTGCCGACCCCGGACCGGCCGGCGCCGCCGATGGTGATCCCGGCGAGGTCCTCGTCGCTGCGGACCTCCGGGATGCGGGTCGACTGCGGGAGGGCCGGGTCGCCCGTCCAGAGCGCGTCCACGTCGGAGAGGAGCACCAGCAGGTCGGCGTGGACGAGGGCGGCCACCAGGGCGGCCAGCCGGTCGTTGTCGCCGAACCGGATCTCCTCGGTGGCCACCGTGTCGTTCTCGTTGACGATCGGCACCGCGTGCAGGTCGAGCAGTTTGCGCAGGGTGCGGTACGCGTTGCGGTAGTGCGCCCGCCGGGTCACGTCGTCGACGGTGAGCAGCACCTGCCCGACGGTGCGGCCGTGTCGGGCGAAGCTGGCCGCGTACCGGCCGATCAGCAGGCCCTGGCCGACGCTGGCGGCGGCCTGCTGGGTGGCCAGGTCGCGCGGACGTCGGATCAACCCGAGCGGGGCGAGGCCGGCGGCGATCGCGCCCGAGGAGACCAGCACGACCTCGCGTCCCTCGGCGGCGAGTCGGCCCAGGGTGTCGACGAGCGCGTCGACCCGCTCGTCGGCCAGGCCGCCGGTGGCGGTGGTCAACGAGGAGGATCCGATCTTGACGACGACCCGTCGGGCGGCCGTGACTGCGTCGCGCACCCGCCCATTCTGCGTGGTCACGCCCGCGTCGCCCGGCAGCGTTCCCATATGGTGGCCGATTGTGACTCCTGACGAGTACGTCGAGGCGGTGCTGGACCTCGTGGAGCGGATCCCGGAGGGTCGGGTGATGTCGTACGGCGGGGTCGCCGATGCGCTGGCCGAGCGCTCGGGGCGCACGTCGGCCCGGTTGGTGGGCAACATCATGGCCCGGCACGGAGGCTCGGTGCCCTGGCATCGTGTGGTGACCTCGGCGGGGCGGCTGCCGCCAGGGCACGAGGTGGAGGCCCGGGCCAGGCTGCGCGCCGAGGGCTGCCCACTGCGGGGAGACGGGGTGCGGATGAGCGACGCGAGCTGGCACCCCGACGCGACCGGTTGACCGGCCGGGCAAGTCCGTCGGAAGTTTTCCCGTCGGACAGGCATCGCGGGCGGGCGCGCCGCTGTCTTCCCGGGTGACGGTCACTCACCTGGGAGGCACATGTGTCACATCGATCCCGTCGTACCGCGCTGGCCGGCGTCCTGACGGCGTTCTGCATGCTGGTCACGCCGGTCCTGGCCGGTCCGGGCGCGGACGCCGCCACCGTGGCGATCGGCGGCAGCGGGCGGACCGAAGGTGCACAGGTCACCTTCCCGGTGCCCGGTGGCGGCCCGCAGGCGATCCACGCCTACTCCAGCCTCGGTGGTGACGCCGCGTACGTGCTGGACACCCGCACCGGGAAGTACCGGCGGGTGCCGTACGTCAGCGTGCAGGTCTCGCCGGACGGCGCCAGCGTCGCGGTGGAGCAGACCGATGGTCGGATCGGCGTGGTGGCCCGGACCGCGCTCGCGGGTGGCGGTGCGGTGCGCTGGACGGATCTGCCCCCGGGAACATTCACGGGCTGGTCACCGGACGGGAAGGCCCTCCTCACCACCACCCTCGACAAGGAAACCCGCAGCTTCGTCGTGCACCGCTACGACGTCGCCACCGGGCGACTCCGGCACACGCCCGTCAACCTCGACTGTGACATCTGCACGGCCGGCTGGGCGGCCGACTCCACCCGATACGTGGTCCGGCTGCGTGGCCTCGATCCGGATCTACCGACCGGGCCGATGCGCTACCTGAACCCGGATGGCACTGCTGGCCGGTTGGCCGGCGCGGAGGGACACATCTGGAACGCCACCGCCTACTCACCGTCGCGCCGGTACGCGGTGGTGGAGCCGACGCGCGGCGTCGGTTTCGAGGGCGTCGATCCGAGCCTCCTCGCCGAGTGGCAGCGCCCCCGGATCCTGGATCTCGCCACCAGACGGACCATCGGGTCGGTGGCGACCTCCTGGCCGGTGCTCGGCTGGTACGACGAGCGACAGGTGGTGAAGGTGGCGCACACCAGCGGCGGTTCGACCGTGCTGGAGGTGACCGATGTGTGCACCGGCAGAGTCACCCGGTCAGTGCCCGCGCCGGGACTGCCACCGGCGCTCCTTCAGATCGGCTCCTCGGCCGGTCTGAAGGGTGACGCGGCGAAGTTCGGCTTCTGACCGGATGCCGCACCGAGTGGTGATCGATTCGCATGGGGCGACCGTTCCGGCGCTGCCCCGGGCGGGGACAGCGTCGGTGGTATCGGCTGCGGGTTGGGGAAGGTGCATGAACGACGAGCACGAGCAGGAGTTCCGTGACTTCGTCGCCGCGAGGTCACCGGCGTTGCTGAGAACGGCGTACCTGCTTACCGGCGACGTGCACCACGCGCAGGATCTCCTGCAGACGGCGTTGCTGGCCAGCGCCCGCCGCTGGTCGCGGATCCGCCACCGGGACGAGCCGGAGAGGTACGTGCGCCGGGCGATGTACCGGCACCAGGTCAACTGGTGGCGAGCCCGGGCTCGGCGGCCGGAGGTGCTGGCCGCCGAGCCGCCCGACCGCGATGCCCGCGCCGACCATTCCGCTGCGACGGTCCAGCGGCACGCGCTGATGGACCTGCTCCGGCGACTGCCGTCGCGGCAGCGGGCGGTGGTGGTGCTGCGGTACTACGAGGACCGGTCCGAGGCGGAGGTCGCGGAACTGTTGGGCATCTCGCTGGGCACGGTCCGCAGTCAGGCGTCCAAGGCCCTGCGCAAACTCCGGGCCTACCAGGCCGAATCGTACGAGTCTCCGGGCTACGTGAGGGCGGGACGATGACCTTCGAAGACGAACTGCGTACGGAGCTGCGCCACGCGCCGATGCCGACCGAGCTCGCGCCGCCGGTCGGGCTCGCCGACACGGTGCTGCGGGGCGCGCGCCGCAGGCAACGCCGCACCGCCGGCCTGTTGGCGGGTGTCGTCGTCCTCGTCGCCCTGGTGCTGGTCGCCCCGGCCGTCCCGCCGCCCGACGCCGGCCCGGGCACGCCGGCGCTGCGGGTCGCGGCGGGCACGTTCCCACAGCCCGGTGGCGGCCCGCGGGCGGTCCACGCGTACGTGACCACCGACCTGAACCGGGCGATGTTCACCACGCTCCTGCTCGATCCGACCACCGGCGAGTACCGCGAGGTGCCGTACCGGGCCCTGCTCGCGCCGGACCTGAGCAGGGTGGCGGTGGATGACAACGGGCGTACCGGGCTCGTCGACCGGGCCGCGCTGCTGCGGGACGGCACGGCGGCCATCCACTGGCTCGATCTGCCCGTCGGCAACGGTCTCGCGTGGTCCCCGGACGGCACGGCGCTGCTGGTCACGTCGATCGAGAAGGGGGACGCGAGGGTGTCGTTCACCGCTCACCGGTACGACGTGCGTACCGGGAAGGTCACCGCCACCCCGGTGCCCGTCGACCTCCTTGGTAGTGCCGTGGGCTGGGCGCCCGATTCGGTCGGCTACCTCGCGCTGCTGCGTGGGGCGGAGACCGGCGACACGGTGCGGCCGGGTGCGCTGCAGGAGATCCGCCCGGACGGTGCACTGGGGCGCCGGCTCGCCGTTGACGGCGGGGGCTGGGTCGGCGGTGCCGAGTCCTACTCGCCGTCCCGCCGGTACCTGCTCGCCGACGTGTCCGAGCTGCAGTCGGACCGGCCGCTGCCGTCCCAGGTGGTGGACGTCGCCAGCGGCCGGGTGATCCGCCTCCTGCCGGTCGGCGCGAAACCCCTCGGCTGGTACGACGACCGGACCGTGGCGCTGCTCGTCGACCGCCTCGACGGGCGGCCGGTGCTGCGCCTGACCGATGTCGCCAGTGGTGCGACGCGTCGGGAGGTGCCGCTGGCCGGCGTACCCACCCTAATCGGGGTCTGTATCGCGTCCTCGAGCGGCCTGCCCAAGGACGCCGTGGCGCTGGGGTTCTGACCGGCGTTGGGCGCGGGGCCGGCGCCGCGCCCGGGGGCTGTGGCCCACGGCACAACATGAGTAGCATTCGGGAACATGGACGCGGCTCCGGTCGTTCCCGGCTCGTCGACCGGGACCGTCGACCACCCAGCGACCGGGCCGCTCCCTCGCCGGGTGCACGCCGGATACGCGCTCGGCTCGCTGGCCACCGGCGCGTTCGGCACGGTGCCCGGTCTGCTGCTGCTGCCGTACCTGACCGACACGCTCGGCGTGGCCGCCGGGCTCGCCGCCCTGCTGGTACTGCTGCCCAAGGCGTGGGACGTGCTGGTCAACCCGGTCGCCGGGCGGATCTCCGACCGCACCCGGTCGCGCTGGGGCGCACGCCGGCCGTACCTGCTCGTCGCCGGTCTCGCGCTCGCCGTACTCTTCGCGGCCATCTTCGCCGCGCCGTTCGGCAACGGACCGGCCGCCGCGGCGTACGTGGCGCTCGCGTTCCTCGCCACGGCGACCGCGTTCGCCTTCTTCCAGGTGCCGTACGTGGCGATGCCCGCCGAGATGACCGACGACTACGCCGAGCGCACGCGGCTGATGACCTGGCGGATCGCCGTGCTGGCGCTGACCATCCTGGTCTCCGGCGCGGTGGCCCCGCTGGTCGTGAGGGCCGGCGGCGACGGCGTGCCCGGGCACCGCTGGATGGGCCTGTTCGTGGCGTCGCTCATCGTCGTCGGTGCCCTCGGCGCGTTCCTCGGCACCCGGTCGGCGCCCGGTGGTGTGGTCGGCGCCAGCGAGCCGACACTGCGCGCCCAACTCGCCGTGGCCGCCGCCAACCGGCCGTTCCGGGCGTTGCTGGTCTGCTTCGTGGTGCAGTCCGCCGGCGTGGCGACCATCCTCGCCGGGGTCAACTACTTCGCCGGGCAGATCCTGCGCGACGAGCAGAGCGGGCCGACCCTCCTCTTCGCCTGCTTCGTCGGGCCGGCGCTGCTGGTGATGCCGCTCTGGTCCCGCGTCGGCGCCCGGTTGGGCAAGCGGTCCGCCCTGGTCGCCGCCGGGCTGATCCTCGCCGCCGGGACGCTCGCCCTGGTCGCCGCCCCGCTGCTGCCCCCGATCGTCGTCTACCTGGTGGTCGCGGTCATCGGCGTCGGGTACGCCGGGCAGCAGGTGTTCGCGTTGGCCATGCTCCCGGACTGCATCGCGTACGACACGGCGCGGACCGGCCGTCGGCAGGCCGGCGTCTTCACCGGCCTGTGGACCGCCGGGGAGACCCTCGGCCTGGCCCTCGGCCCCGGCGTGTACGGGCTGGTGCTCCAGCTCTCCGGCTACGTCTCCTCCGACACCGGTACGGCGGCGACCCAGTCCGACACGGCGAGGCTCGGCGTTCTGCTCGGCTTCACAGTCCTGCCCGCACTACTGATGGCCCCGCCCCTCCTGCTACTGCGCCGCTACAACCTGACTGCCGAAGTCCTAGCTCCAGTCACGCCCCACGGACGCGTCGATCATGGAGTTGTGCTGGGGGATGAAAGCGGTGAACGATGACAAGAAAGGCACCACGATTTCATGATCGACGAGAGCAGGGTTGCGGGCGGGGCACTGTCGCCCGACGGGGTGGCCGCGGATGTCGCGCTGGCGGAGATTCGTCGGCTACGCGCGGGTGATCGGCCTACCCACGGGGGGCGGCTGTTCGCGTACGTGTACGACCCGGCGGAGCCGGGGCTCGACGAGTTGACGGCCGCCGCGCATCGGGAGAGCGCCCACGTCAACGGGCTCGACCCGACCGCGTTCCCGTCCCTGCTGGCCATGGAGAACGCGCTCGTCGGCGCTGCCGGCCGGGTCCTCGGCGGTGGGCCGGGCACGACCGCGCCCGACGTGGTCGGCAGCGTCACCAGCGGCGGCACCGAGTCGCTGATCCTCGCCGTCAAGGCCGCCCGGGACGCCCACCCGGAGATCGCCGCACCCCGGATCGTGGTGCCGGCGACCGCCCACGCCGCGTTCGCCAAGGCGGCGCACTACCTGCGGGTGGCGTTGGACGTGGTGCCGGTCCCGGTGGACACTCTCCGCCCCGAGCCGGCCGCGATGGCCGCCGCGATCCGCCCGGAGACGGTGCTGGTCGCCTGCTCCGCGCCCTCGTACGCGCACGGGGTGGTGGACCCGGTCGCCGAGATCGCCGCCGGGGCCGCCGACGCCGGGGTGCGCTGTCACGTCGACGCCTGCTTCGGCGGCTGGACCCTGCCGTACCTGCGTCGCCTCGGCGAGCCGGTGCCGGCGTTCGACTTCACGGTGCCCGGGGTCACCTCCATCTCGGTCGACCTGCACAAGTACGCGTACGCCCCGAAGGGCGTGTCGGTGCTGCTGCACCGCGACGCCGCGGGACGCGCCCCGCAGTACTTCGCGTACGCGGACTGGCCCGGCTACACCATGATCAATCCGGTGATCGCGTCCACCCGGTCGGGCGGGCCGATCGCCGCCGCGTACGCCACCCTGCGGCACCTCGGCGACGCCGGCTACCTGCGACTGGCCGCCGTGACCCGGGACGCGGTCGCCGGCCTGGCCGACGCCGTCCGCGCCGTCGACGGTCTGCGGCTGATGGCCGAGCCGGAGTCGACAGTGGTCTGCTTCACCGCCACCGAGGATGGCCCCGACCTGTTCGTCCTGGTGGACGAGCTGACCGCGCGTGGCTGGCACACCCAGCCCCAGCTGTCGTACGCCGACCTGCCGGCCAGCGTGCACCTCACGGTGACCGCCGCCGTCGCCCCCCGGGTGGCCGAATTCGGCCCGGATCTGGCCGCCGCGGTGGGGGCAGCCCACGCGGCCGGCCCGGTGCGGCTGCCCGCCGAGTTGGCGTCCCTGGTCGGCGCCCTCACCCCCGAGGCGCTGACCCCGGAGGTGGTGGTCGGTCTGGCCGCCGGGCTCGGTCTGGGCGACGGCGGCCCGACCTCCGCTGACAGCGACGGGCCGGCTTCCGGTGACGGCGACGGACCGGGCGCGGGGCCTCTGCCGGATCGGATGGCGCTGGTGAACACGCTGCTCGACGCCGCCCCGCCGGCGCTGCGCGAACGCCTGCTGGTCGAGTTCGTCGGTCTGCTGCAACGCCCCACCTGGGCTTCGGACGACTGAACGCCGGTGCCCCACCCGATCGGGTGGGGCACCTGACGTCCGGCTCAGAGCACGCCGGGGAGTTGCACCTGGTTGTCCTCGTCGGCGAGATCGCGCCACCGTCGGTCCTGGGCGTCGAAGTGCTCGACATAGAAGCCGCGCGTCATCGCGTCGGCGCCCGAACGGTCGGGCACCAGGTGCACGAAGGTGTAGCGCCGCGACTCGCCGGCCGGCACCCCCGGCAGCAGGCACGAGTTGTTGTCGTTAGCTGCCGCCACCTTCGGGTCGCACCTGGACCAGTCGCCACCTGCCGGCTCACCCAGGTTGAAGCCGCGCAGCTCGACCTGTGCCGCATCGACCGGCCCCGCGTTCTTCACGGTGAAGACCGTGGTCAGCTTGCGGCCGCCCGGCGCATCGACAAGCGTGTGGGTCATGGTCAACCGCAGGTCGGTGAGGCGCGGATCCTTGCCGAACTTGGTGGGACCGTCGGTCTGGGTGAACCGGCCCCCCTTGAACCGGTAGGTGCGCAGTTGTTCCTGCGGCCAGTAGCTCGGGGTGTCGCAGCAGGGTTGCAGGTCGGCCACCCGCACCTGGACCGCGCCTGCCGCGGTCACCTCCAGGCCGCGAATGTCCTCGACACCGTCGGTGGTCCGCACGACTCTCCCGAGCGTCACGATCCGCCCATCGTCGTCCCTGTCGAAGGCGACGACCTGCTTCGCCGACGCCTCGCCGTACCGGCAGGAGACGACGGCGACCGTCTCCTCGGCGCCGTCCCCGTCCAGGTCGGCGTGGCCCACCTCCAGGTCGCTCAGCAGCGGAACGAAGTTCTTGTTCGCGCTCGTCGCCAGCCGCACGTTCGACGTGGTGCAGGTCGACGGCAGGGCCGGCGGCCACGCCGGCAGATCCAGGCGGGCGGCGAGCAGTTGGCTCCGGCTGATCCGGCCGTCCGGGGCGTCCGGGTCGGCCGTGGGTGTGGAACTCGGCGACTGACTGACCGACGGTGTGGGCGGCGGCGGTGCCGTCGTCGGCGGGGACGTCGGGTCGACGGACTCGGCCGGGACCGGCGGCGTCCGGTCGCCGTTCAGCGCGGCGTTGGCGACGACCGGTGCCAGCGCCAGGACGACCGCCGCCGCGGCGACGGCCACCGCCGTCGTCCGCCGTCGCCGACGCAGGGTGCGTCGGGCCTGGTCGGGACCGGGACCGACGACCCGGGTGGTGACATCGGTGCGGTACGCGGTGAACCGCTCGCGCAGCCGCGGTTCGAGATCAGACATCGGACACCCCCTCGGTGTTCTCGTCCAGCAGTCCGGCAAGGGCGGTCCGGCCGCGGTGCAGCCAGGACTTGACGGTGCCCTCGGCCACCCCTTCCTGGAGCGCGATCTGATTGACCGACAGGTCGGCCAGGTAGTGCAGGATGACGGCCCGCCGGTGGTTGGCGGGTAGTTGCGCGAGCGCCGCGTCGATGGCCACCCGGTCCGGTGTCGGGCCGTCCACCTCGGCCTCGGTGCGCCGCTGCCGCAGCAGGTGGTTGCGGGCCGTGCGCAGCCGACGCCAGCGGCTGCGGGCCAGGTTCCAGGCGACTCGGCGGACCCAGGCCACCGGATCGTCGTACCGGACCAGGCGGTCCCAGCGCGCCAGCGCCCGGCAGAACGCCTCCTGGGCCAGATCCTGCGCGTGGCCCAGATCCCCCGTGTACGCGCACAGTTGGGCGGTCACGCTGCGAAAGTGCGCGTGGTAGAAGTCGTCGAAGGTGATTGCCGCCGCGTGCAGCCTTCCGGCCGTCAACGCCGCCGGTGGTTCATTGGCGCGGGCTCCCATCGTTGCTGTCACTGCCCCTCCCCGTTCGCCGCCGGGCCGGTGCCCTGGGCGCCGGTAACACTCCAGTGCGGCGTACGAGGTTGCGACCCGAATGGCCGCGAATCCGACAGTCGGCACGAGGGACGCGACGGGTTGGCACGCCGACACGGCCGCGCTCGGTGAGCGCGGCCGTGTCCCGTCCCGGTCGCGCCGGCTCAACGGTAGGTGACCACCACCGTGTTGTCCGGGTCGTAGACCTCCTGCACGAAGTCGAAGCTCGCGTCCATCGGGCGTACGTCCACGTCGGCCTTCCCCGTGCCGACAGTGGTGCCAGCGGCGACCCGGTCGGGGCTCGGCTCGGCGACGTGTGTCTCGCGCTGCCGCAGCAGCCAGGCCTACGCCGTGAGCTGCACCACCAGCGATCGGAAGTGGGCGTGGTAGAAGTCGTCGAAGACCAGTTCCGCAGTCGCGGGGACGGGGCTTCCCGGCGGGTCGGGGGCGGTCCGCCCACCCGTACTTCTCTCGTCACAAGCACTCGTCCTTTCCGTGGTGGGCGCAGGCGGCGTGTTCGCCAGCACCGGTCACACACTCGGCCGCGCCCGCCGGTTGCGGTCGACCCGGTGGGGTTGCCTGCCCGGTCCGTGACAAGCGGCTGTGATTCACTGTGGGATGAGGAGAGGGGACGTCCGTGCAGCTACCGGCAGTGCTCGGTGAGCCGATCCGGTTCGTGCTGAACTGGGGGCGCCGCTACTCGCTCTGGGTGTTCAACTTCGGCCTGGCCTGCTGCGCGATCGAGTTCATCGCCACCAGCATGGGTCGGCACGATTTCATCCGGCTCGGTGTGATCCCGTTCGCCCACGGCCCTCGGCAGGCCGACCTCATGGTGGTCTCCGGCACGGTGACCGACAAGAT
The DNA here is from genome assembly GCF_045161355.1 of Micromonospora sp. NBC_00617. Taxonomy (NCBI): domain Bacteria; kingdom Bacillati; phylum Actinomycetota; class Actinomycetes; order Micromonosporales; family Micromonosporaceae; genus Micromonospora; species Micromonospora sp. NBC_00617. The sequence continues at coordinate 6,552,572 of NZ_CP107751.1, forward strand.
GGCCCCGGCCATCAAGCGGCTCTACGACCAGATGCCCGAGCCGAAGTACGTCATCTCGTTCGGCGCGTGCTCCAACTGCGGCGGCCCCTACTGGGACTCGTACTCGGTGACCAAGGGCGTCGACCAGCTCATCCCGGTCGACGTGTACGTGCCCGGCTGCCCGCCCCGCCCGGAGGCGCTGCTGCACGGCATCCTGCGCCTACAGGAGAAGATCGCCGCCGAGCAGTCCGGCATCGGCGGGGTGCCGCAGCGGGATCTGCTCGCCGCGCCGCTGGACGCCGCGCCCATCGAGGCCGCCGCTCCGCGCTCGGTCGACTCCCTCACCGCCCCGCCGGTCCGTCCACCCGCCGCAGACTGACGAACGGCCCGTCGTGCGGAGGGGACCGGTCGGTCGCCCGACGTGAGGGCTGGTCGGGCCCGGGTCGACCTGCTCGCCGAGCAGACCACCGTCGACAACTACGAGCGGCGGTTCTCCATCGGAGACGGGGTCTTCGAGGTCGACGGGAAGACCCGGGACCGGGTTCTCGCCGCCTTCGAGGAGTACCTGGGCACTCTTCCGGCCGCCTCGGCCCGGCTGCGCCCGGTGGCGACGCGGATCAAGGACGTGGTGCTGCGCAAGGGGGTCGGCATCGGGTCGGCCGGCCTGCCGTCGTACAACCTGCTGCTGGAGGGGCACACGCAGGCGCTGGAGAACGACGTCGTGATCTACATGAAGCAGGCGCAGGTGCCGGCGGTGGCCCGCTACTCGACCGACGACTCGGTACGCGGCTACTTCCAGCACCAGGGTCACCGGACCGCCGAGTCGCAGCGGGCGTTGCAGGCGCACGCCGATCCGTGGCTGGGCTTCACCGAGCTGGACGGCGCCGGTCAGCTCGTCGCCGAGGTCTCCCCGTACGCGGCAGACCTGGACTGGTCCGACGTCAACGAGCCGGACGAGCTGACCGGGGTGCTGGCCGACCTTGGCCGGGCGGTGGCCCGGATGCACTCGGTCGCCGACGACGAGTCCAGTCACGACCTGGTGGACTACTCCACCGAGGAGGCGATCGTCGCCGCCGTGGACACCGACGAGTCGGGCCTCGTCACCCACCTGGTGGACTTCGCGCACGCGTACGGGGTGCGCGCCCGCCAGGATCACCAGCTCTTCGTGGACCTGTTCCGCAACGGCCGGCTACCGGGCATCTGACGTCGCCAGCCCGCCGTTCAGGAGGCGAACTCCAGCACCACCTTGATGTCGTCCGGCCCGGGGGTGTACGCGTCGGCGTACCTGTTCACCGGAACCCGTCGGGTGATCAGTGAGGAGAGCCAGACCTGGTCGGCGCGGGCGAGTGCCTGCGCGGCCATGTCCCAGTGCCGACGGTTGGCGTTCACCGAGCCGAACACCACGTTGTTCTCCAGCACCAGTTCGCGGTTGAGGGCCCCGGCGTCGAAGTCGATGCGCCGTCCGCCGCTGGACACGCCCGCCAGGCAGACGATCCCGTTGGGCGCGGCCCTGCACATGACGTCGAGGACGACCGTGGGTGCGCCGGTGCACTCGATCACCACGTCCGGCTCGAAGGGCAGGTCGTTGACCGGCACCGCGTGGTAGGTGGCGCCGAGCCCGGCGACCAGCTCCGGCTTGGGCCCGTCGGTGGCCCGGTCCAACACGTGGACAGTGAGCCCGCGCTGAATGCCGAGCAGCGCGGCCAGCAGCCCGATCGGCCCGGCGCCGGTCACCAGGACGGTCTGCGGCCGCCATTCGGCCCGGTGGCCGATCCGCTCGATGTGGTCCCACGCCTTGGCCACCACGCTGGTCGGCTCCAACAGCACGCCGACCTGGGCCAGCACCGGGTCGAGGCGGACCGCGAACCGGGGCTCGATCCGCCAGCGGTCCCGGGCGAACCCGGGTAGCGCCTTGATGCCGTGCTCGGTGTACTGACCATTGCGGCACATGTCCCACTCGCCGACCGCGCAGTTGGGGCAGGGCACCGGGTCGGGATGCCGGACGATGCCGGCCACCAGGTCGCCGGGTTGCACGGTGCCGCTCGGGTCCTCCAGCACCCGGCCCAGCGACTCGTGCCCGATGACCAGGCGGTCCGCGCCCGGTGGCGCCTCGCCGTACTCCCCGGCGATGATCTCGTGGTCGGTGCCGCAGATTCCCACGGCCAGTGCCTCGACCAGGACCGCGCCCTCCTCGGGCGCCGGCTCCGGCTGATCCTCGGCGAGGCTCAGCGAGTTGGCGACCCCGGGTTTCACAGTGACAGCGCGCACGCCCTCATCTTTCCCCGCCGACGGGCCCGCCGCCCGGTAAAGCGGGCAGATCACCGGGGTCGGTCGTGGACCGCGGGCCGGGTCGACGCCGGGCCGAAGCCCTAGGATCAGCGGCATGACTGAGGAAGAGGTCGGCGCTCGGCTGGTCGCGCTGCTCGCGCCGGTCGAGGCGACCCCGTCGGTCTCCGGCGGGCAGCGGTTCGCCCGGGCCACCGTCGACGTACCCCCGACGAGTTGGTCGGCCGCCGTCCGGGCCGCCCGCGACGACAGCGAGCTGGCCTGCGACTTCTTCGACTGGCTCTCCGCCGTCGACGAGTTGGCCGAGGGCTTCGACGTGGTGGCGCACCTCTGGTCGACGCGGTTGCGGCACGGCGTGCTGCTGCGCACCCGGGTGCCCCGCGATGCGCCCTCGGTGGCCTCGGTGGTCGACGTCTACCCGGGTGCCGCCTGGCACGAGCGGGAGACCCACGAGATGTTCGGCATCGACTTCGTCGGCCACGGGGAGCTGCGACCGCTGCTCCTGCCCCCCGAGTTCGAGGGCCACCCGCTGCGCAAGGAGTTCGTGCTCGCCTCCCGGGTGGCGAAGCCCTGGCCGGGCGCGAAGGAGCCGGGCGAGTCGGAGGCCGGCGGTGGCCGCCGACCGATCCGCCCACCGGGCGTGCCCGCTCCGGGCGAGTGGGGAACGACGCCGACTCCGGCCGGCGCGGGCGGCGTGGGGGAGGGTCCGCGCGGCGGCACCCCGGCCCGACCAGCCGGCGACCGACCCGCGCGGCCTGCGCCGGGGGCCCGTCCGGCGCGTACTCCCCGGGTCGCCGGCCCCGCCGACGACCCGGGACCGGCCGACCAGCCCGCGCCCGGCGCCGGCCCGGCTGCCGGCACTGTCGACGGCCCCGCATCGGCCGACAAGCCCGCGCCCGGCGCAGGACCGGCCGCAGCTGGCGTCGCACGCGACCGGCCGGGCCCCGACGCGGGCGCGGAGTCCGGTGGCGACCCGGCCACCGCCGGTGGCGAGGCGGTCGCGGACCCGCCCGGCCGTGACGACCGGACCGACCACGACGGGGGTACGGCCTGATGCCGCTCTGGGTGGAGCTGGTGCTCCGGGTGGGCGGCGTGATCGTCGCGTTCCTCACCCTGCCGCTGCTCGTCGGCCAGGCTGAGCACAAGGTGATGGCGCACATGCAGGGCCGCCTCGGCCCGATGTACGCGGGTGGCTTCCATGGTTGGGCGCAACTCGTGGCGGACGGCATCAAGTTCGTGCAGAAGGAGGACATCACCCCGCGCGAGGCGGACCGGGCGGTGTTCCGGCTGGCGCCCGCGGTGGCCCTGGTTCCGTATCTGCTGGTGCTGCTGGTCATCCCGCTCGGCCCGAACGACCTGGTCGGGCAACCGTTGGACATCGGCCTGTTCTTCGTGCTGGCCGTGGTCGGCATCGGGGTGGTGGCGGTGCTCATGTCGGCGTGGGCGTCGGCCAACAAGTACAGCCTGCTCGGCGGGTTGCGCGGGGCCGCTCAGCTGCTCGGGTACGAGCTGCCGCTGGTGCTGGCCGCCGCGTCGGTGGCGATGGCGGCCGGCACGCTCAGCCTGTCCGGCATCGTCGAGGCGTGGCAACCGTGGTGGCTGCTGTGGCAGGCGCCCGCGATGATCATCTTCTTTGTCGCCGGGCTGGCCGAGATCCGCCGGCCGCCATTCGACATGCCGGTGGCCGACTCGGAGCTGGTCTTCGGTTACCTGACCGAGTACACGGGGCTGCGGTTCGCGTTCTTCCTGCTCGCCGAGTACGTCGGCATCGTGGTGATCGCCGCGCTGACCACGGTGCTGTTCCTCGGTGGCTGGCAGGGCCCGTTCGCCGACGAGCACCTGGGCTGGCTGTGGACCCTGCTCAAGGTCTTCGCCGTGGCCTTCGTGATCATCTGGCTGCGGGTGTCCTACCCCCGGCTGCGCGAGGACCAGCTCCAACGCCTCTGCTGGCTGGTCCTGGTCCCCGCCTCCCTGGCCCAACTGGTCCTCACCGCAGCAGTCCGCGTAGCCCTGTAGACCCCCGCCCACCCCGCCCTCGCCCCCGCGCGCCCCCGCTCCTCCCCTCGCCGATCTTGCACTTTCTGTGGCGACAAATGCTGTTGAGTAGGGCATTTCGGCGACACAAAGTGCAAGATCGGCGAGGGGAGGGGGTGGGGCAGGGCGCGGGGTGGGTGGGGCAGGGTGGGAGGGGTTAGTGCAGCGGGGTGTGGGCGGGGTCTACGGGTTCGGCCGGGGGTGGGGGTGGGGTGCCGTCGCCGAAGGGGCGACCGCCGAGCGCTTCCCGGCCGTGCGGGGTGACCCAGTTGGACAGGTCGGGGCCGAGCGGCACGATTCCGGTCGGGTTGATGTCGCGGTGCACCTCGTAGTAGTGCCGCTTGATGTGGTCGAAGTCGATGGTGTCGCCGAATCCGGGGGTCTGGAACAGGTCCCGGGCGTACGCCCACAGCACCGGCATCTCGCTCAGCTTCTGCCGGTTGCACTTGAAGTGGCCGTGGTAGACCGGGTCGAAGCGGACCAGCGTGGTGAACAGCCGCACATCGGCCTCGGTGATGGTGTCGCCGACCAGGTACCGCTGGTCGGTCAGCCGCTCGGTCAACCAGTCCAGCCGGTCGAACAACCGGTGGTACGACTTGTCGTACGCCTCCTGGCTGCCCGCGAACCCGCACCGGTAGACGCCGTTGTTGACGTCGCGGAACACGACGTTGTTGACCTCGTCGATCTGCTCCCGCAGGTGCTCGGGATAAAGCTGCGGGGCGCCGTCGCGGTGGTACGCGGTCCACTGGGTGGACAGGTCCAGGCTCATCTGCGCGTAGTCGTTGGTCACCACCTGCCCGGTCGGCACGTCGATCATCGCCGGCACGGTGATGCCGCGTTCGTAGTCGGGGAAGCGCTTGAAGAACGCCTCCTGGAGGCGCTCGATGCCGAGCACCGGGTCCCGCCCATCCGGGTCGAGGTCGAAGGTCCAGCTCCGGGCGTCGTGGGTCGGGCCGGCCACCGCCATCGAGATGGCGTCCTCCAGGCCGAGCAGCCGTCGCACGATGATCAGGCGGTTGGCCCACGGGCAGGCTCGACTGACCGCCAGCCGGTACCGGCCCGGCTCGACCGGGTAGCCGTCCCGCCCGTCCGCGGTGATCCGGGTGGCGATGTACCGCTGGTCCCGGGTGAACTCGCCACCCGGCTCGACGTACTTCCCGCCTGTTTCCTCGCCCACGTCATCCTCCGGTCTGTTGCCGCCTCCCTCTTATCCTCGCGGATCTTCGGTCCGGCCGTGCGGTGCGGCTCAACCTGGCCCGGCTCGGGGCCGGCCCGTCCGGATACCCTGCCGGCATGACGGATGTGGAGGCGGCGGCCCGGCGCTTCATCGCGGACGTGTGGAACGCCCGCCGGGAGGAGTCGGCCCACGAGTTGATCGCCGAGGAGTGCCCCGGCCTGGGTGGGACCGGTCCGGAGGCGACGCTGGCCTGGCACCGCGAGCGGCGGGCGGCCTTCCCGGACCTGCGCTACAAGATCGTCGACGTGGTCGCCGCCGGCGAGCGGGTGGCCGTGCACTGGCGGGCGGCCGGCACCCACACCGGGCAGTTCGGGCCGGTGCCGCCGACCGGCCAGGTGGTCAGCTACTCCGGGGCGACGTTCCTGCGCTTCGACACGGCGGGCCGGATCGTCGAGGTGTGGAGCTGCAACGAGCTGTTCCAGCTCCTCCAACAGCTCGGCGTCGAGATGCTCCCACCGACCGTCGTCAGCGGACCCGGGGCGTGATCCGGTTGATCGGCAGGTTGATCGGGAAGGGTTCGCCGGTGTCGACGAACTTGGTCCACCGCCCGGTCTCGGCGTAGACCTCGTTCACGGCGTCGATCCGGTAGGTCACGACCTCCAACCCGCCACCATCGGTCTCGATCCGCCAGTAGAAGGGGATGCCGGCCTGGGCGTACAGCGCCGGCTTCAACACCCGGTCGATCGAGCGGGTGCTCGGCGAGACGATCTCGATGGCGACGACCACCTCGTGCGGCTCGTACCTCGACGGCTCGCGGGCCGCCGCGGCGGCCGTGGTGATCAGCACGTCGGGGATGAACGATCGGGTGCGGTTGATCCGCACCTCGACCGCCTGGGTCACGTCGTAGCCGTCGGGGCAGTCTTCGTCGAGCGCGGCCATCAGGCGGCCAGCGATGCTCTGGTGGGTACGGGTGAGGGAGGGGGACATCAGCAGCACTCCATCGAGCAGTTCCCGGCGGCGGCCGTCCTCGGGCAGCGCATCCAGATCGTCAGTCGTCCATCCGCTCTCGGGCGGGTAGTCGCTCTGCAGCGCGGCGGTCATGAGCGGGTCCTTCCAGGTGCGTCGTTCTCCCCGCGACCACCGTACCGCCGTGGACCTGTGGGTGGTGGTCGCGCGCGCCGGGGCCACAGGGCAGGATGGTCCACATGACCGACCCCAGCGAGCACGGCGACCCGGCGGGCGGCGCCACGGAACGCGGCCTGCCCGGCGCGGGCCTGGTCAAGGGGCTGGCGGTCACCCTCAAGACGATGACCAGCCGCTCGACCACGCAGCAGTACCCGGACGTCGCCCCCGAGCTGCCGCCGCGCTCGCGCGGAGTGATCGCGCTGTCGGAGGAGAACTGCACGGTCTGCATGCTCTGCGCCCGCGAGTGCCCGGACTGGTGCATCTACATCGACTCGCACAAGGAGGAGGTGGCGGTGCCCGGCGCCGCCCGCCCCCGCCAACGCAACGTGCTGGACAAGTTCGACATCGACTTCTCGCTCTGCATGTACTGCGGCATCTGCATCGAGGTCTGCCCGTTCGACGCGCTCTACTGGTCTCCCGAGTTCGAGTACGCCGAGTACGACATCAAGGACCTGCTGCACGACAAGGACCACCTCGGTCAGTGGATGGCCACCGTTCCACCGCCGCCGGCGCACGACCCGAACGGCGAGCCGGCCAAGGAGGAGACCGCGGCGGCCCGCAAGGCCGCGCGTTCGATCCCACCGGCGGTACGTCCCGACGCCGACCCGGGTCCCGCGTCGTGACCGCCCGCGTCGTGACGGGCCGGGGCGCGGCCCGACCCGGCGGAAGGGCGGCCCGGTGACCGGCGCGGATCTGTTGCTGCTCGCCCTGGGCGCGGTCGCGGTGGGCGCCGGCGTGCTGGTGGTGACCACGAAGCACCTGGTCCGGGCCGGGCTCTACCTGGTGGTCTGCCTGGGCGCGTTGGCCGGCGACTATCTGGTGCTCGGCGCCGAGCTGGTCGCCTGGGTGCAGGTGCTGATCTATGTGGGCGCGGTGGTGGTGCTGCTGTTGTTCGCGGTGATGCTGACGCGGGCCCCGATCGGGGCCTCCGACGATCTGGACCGGCCCGGCTGGCCCGCCGCGCTGATCGGTGGCGGGGCCGGCCTGGGGCTGAGCGTCCTGCTGGTCGACGCGTACCGGTGGAGCACCGTCACGATGCCCGGCGCGGGCACGGCCGAGCGGCTGGGCGAGCAGATCTTCCGGTCCTGGGTGCTGCCGTTCGAGGTGCTCTCCGTCCTGCTGCTGTCCGCCCTGGTGGGCGCGGTGGTGCTGTCCCGGCCGGACATCGGTCGGCGCGGCGACGATGCCGAGGCGGCGACGGGGAGCATGGCCTCCGGGGGGCGTCGGTGAGGCCCGTCATCCCGTACGTCACCGCGGCGCTGCTGTTCGGCCTCGGCGTGTACGGCGTGCTGCGCCGACGCAACGCCGTGCTGGTGCTGATGGCGGTCGAGCTGATGCTCAACGCGGTGAACCTCATCCTGGTCACGGCGGACACCACGGTCCGTGCGGTGCTGCCGCACTCCGGTCAGGTCTTCGCGCTGTTCGTCATCGTGCTCGCCGCCGCGGAAATCGGGGTGGGGCTGGCGATCGTCCTTCAGCTCTACCGCCTGCGGGCCACCGTGGCGGTGGATGACGTGGCGTTGACCGAGCCGCCGGCGCCCGCGCGGACCGTCAGCCAGAACGCGGAGGCGGGTCGGTGACCGGGCTGCTCGGGGCGGCGCTGCCCGCCGTACCGCTGGTCGCCGGCCTGCTCGGTCTGCTGCTGCCGCCGGCCCCGCGTCACCCGGGTGGTGCGGCCGGCGGCGACCGGGCCCGGACGGCCGCCGTGACGATCGGCGTGGCCGGCGCCGCCGGCGCGCTGGCGTTGGCCGTCGCCCTGCTGGTGACTGTCGACGGTCCGACCCAGACGTCGACGACCTGGGTCGACATCGGCGGGCTGAGGGTGACCCTCGGCCTACGCCTGGACGGCGCCGCCGCGCTGGTCGCCGTCGCGGTCGCCGCGGTCGCGCTGGCCGTGCAGGTCTACTCGATCGGCTATCTGCGGCGCGGCCCCCACGACGACGTCGACGTCGACCACCGCTATCCGCCGTACGCCGCCCAGATCAGCCTCTTCACCGGTGCGATGCTGCTGGTGGTGGTCTCCGGCGACCTGATCATGCTGCTGGTCGGCTGGGAGGTGATGGGCCTCTGCTCGTACCTGCTCATCGCCCACGACCGTCGGCTCGCGGGCGCACCGGCCGCCGCGATGAAGGCGTTCCTGGTGACCCGGGTGGGTGATGTCGGCTTCCTGCTCGGCATCGCGCTGCTCGGCGTGTCGACGGGCAGCTTCCGGATCACCGACGTGCTCGCGCACGACCACTCCGACGCGACCCTGACCGCCGCCGGCCTGTTGCTGCTGGCCGGGGTGGCCGGCAAGAGCGCGCAGTTCCCGCTGCACACCTGGTTGCCGGACGCGATGGCCGGCCCGACGCCGATCTCCGCGCTGATCCACGCCGCGACGATGGTGGCCGCCGGGGTGTACGCGGTGACCCGCCTCTACCCGCTGTTCACGGCCGCTCCGGTCACGTTGACCGTGCTCGGGGTGCTCGGCGCGATCACCCTGCTGCTCGGGGCGCTCGCCGCTACCGCCCAGGACGACATCAAGCGGGTGCTGGCCTGGTCGACCGTGTCCCAGCTCGGCTACATGACCGGCGCGCTGGCCGTCGGCTCACCGTCGGCGGCGCTGTTTCACCTGCTCACCCACGCAGCGTTCAAGGCGCTGCTGTTCCTCGCCGCCGGCGCGGTGATCCACGCCGTGGGCACCACGCTGATGTCGGAGATGGGTGGTCTGCGGCGCAGCATGCCGGTGACGTTCTGGTGCACCGTGATCGGCCTCGGGGCCCTGGCCGGTGTGCCGCCGCTGGCCGGCTTCTGGAGCAAGGACGGCGTGTTGACGGTCGCCGAGTCGGCCGCGTTGGAGGGCACCGGGCCGACGCCGTCGTGGGTGGGTTGGCTGGTCTGGCTGGCCGGGTTGCTCGGTGTGGCGATCACCGCCTGGTACGCGGGCCGGTTGCTGCTGCGGGCCTTCTTCGGCGAGCCGCGGCTGCCGCTGGTCACACCGCACGATCCGCCGGCGGTGCTGCGGTGGCCGGTGCTGCTGTTGGCCGTGCCGGCCGGGCTGCTCGGCCTGGCCGGGTTCGTGGGCGCGTTCGCCGACCGGCTGCGGTTCGCGACCGTTCCGGTCGCCGGTGCGGAGGACGGCCTGGTTCACGTCGGGCCGGCGCTGCTGCTGCCGCTGGCTCTGCTGGCGGTCGGCGCGGGGTTGGTGTGGGTGCGCTGGCAGCGGGACCGGGCCGCCGACCCGGCGACCGCGCTGGGTCCGCTACGGCCGATCTTCGCCCGCGCGTTCCGGCTCGACGACGTCCAGCACGCCCTTGTCGTACGCCCCGTCCGGGCGCTGGCCCGCCTCGCGCGCAGCGGCGACGAGGTGGTGGTCGACGGGGCCGTCGAGGGCAGTGGCCGGGCTGCCTCAAATCTGGGCACCGGGCTCGCCGCGCTGCACCGGGCGGCGCTGCCCCGAGCCGCCGCTGGTGTGCTGGCCGGTGCCCTGCTGATCGGCCTGGCCGCCGCCATGCTGGGGGCGATCCGGTGAGCGCGAGGAGTGAGTCGGGTTTGCGAGCCCCGCAGTCGCGAACAGAGGCGATCCGATGACGCTTGGGCAGGTTCTGCTTGTCGCCGTGCTGGTGGTGCCGGCGGTGGGCGCGGTCGCCGTGGCGGCGACTCCCCGGGACCGGGCCGCACGGATCGTCGGGACGGTCGCGGCGGCGCTGACCCTGCTGGCCGCCGTACCGCTGGTGTTCGGTGGGCGTGGGTGGTTCGCCTGGTCGGCCGGTACGCCCGCGGTGCGTCCCTGGCACCAGGTGGACCTGCCCTGGGTGCCCGGCCTGGATCTGCGTTTCCACCTCGGCGTCGACGGCATCTCCTGGCCGCTGGTGGTGCTGACCGCGCTGCTCACCCTGCTCTGCTGCGCGTACACGGTGTGGCGGGTGCCGGGCGGCGGCAGCGGCCGGGCGTTGGTGGCCCTGCTGCTGGTGGTCGAGGTGGGCATCCTCGGCACGTTCCTCGCCCTGGACCTGGTGCTGTTCTTCCTCTTCTTCGAGGTCGTCCTGCTGCCGATGTACGCGATCATCGCCGGCTGGGGTGGCGCGGACCGGCGGCGGGCGGCCCGCAAGTTCGCGCTCTACACCCTCTTCGGGTCGGTGCTGCTGCTGGTCGGCGTGTACGTCGTGGTCGCCGCGGCGGGCACCGCCGACGTGGTGGCGTTGACCGGTGGGGGCGGGCTGTCCCGGGGCACCCAGTTGGCCGCGTTCACGTTGCTCGCGCTGGCGTTCGCGGTGAAGAGCCCACTCTGGCCGCTGCACTCCTGGCTGCCCGACGCGCACACGCAGGCCCCGACGGTGGGCAGCGTCGTGCTGGCGGGCGTGCTGCTCAAGATGGGCACGTACGGGCTGATCCGGGTGGCGGTGGGGGTGGCGCCCGAGGGCGCCCGCTGGGCCGCGCCGGTGCTCGGGGTGCTGGCGGTCGCCGCGATCCTGGTCGGTTCGCTGGTCTGCCTGGCTCAGACCGAGGTGAAGCGGCTCATCGCGTACTCCAGCGTGGGGCACATGGGCTTCGTCCTGCTGGGCGTCGCCACGCTGACCGCCACCGGCATCCAGGCGGCCCTGATCGGCAACGTCGCGCACGGCGTGATCACCGGCCTGCTGTTCTTCCTGGCGGGTGCCGTGAAGGACCGCACCGGCTCGGGTGCGCTCGCCGAGCTGTCCGGGCTGCGGGAGACCGCGCCCCGGCTGGCGGGCCTGCTGGCGTTCGCGGCGATCGCGTCGCTCGGCCTGCCCGGGCTGGCCGGCTTCTGGGGGGAGGCGTTCGCGGTGGTCGCGGCGATCCAGGTGGGCGGTCCGCTGTGGATCACCCTCGGGGTGCTGGCGGCGGTCGGTGGTGCGCTCACGGCGGCGTACTTCCTGCGGTTGTTGCGCCAGGTCACCCACGGCCGGCCGAGCCCCGCGGTGGGTCGGGTCGGCGCCGGTCTGGCCGGCGCGGAGCTGACCGCGTGGGCGCCGCTGGTGCTGCTCGCGCTGGCCATCGGCCTGGTCCCGGCGCTGGTCCTCGGCGTCGCCGAGGCGCCCGTCGACGCCCTGATCGGGGTGGTCTCCCGATGAGCGCGGCGCAGCGGGTGGACGCGAACGAAGGCAGGCCCGAATGAGCGCCGTGCAGAGCGTGGACAGCGTGGCGTTGCTGCCGGCGTACCTGGCGGCCGGCACCGCCGTACTCGTGCTGATCATTGATCTGGTGGTGGCGCGGCCTCGGGCCACGGTCGCGGTGGCCGCGCTCGGCGCGCTCGGCACCGCGCTCGGCGCCGCAGTGGTCGGTGCGGGCGGCGAGCGGCGCACGTTCTGCGTCGGCGGCGACTGCTCCTGGGTCTTCGGCGGGCGGGCGGCCCTGGTCGCCGCGGTGGTGGCGCTGCTCACCCTGGGCGTGCTCGGGCTGTCGGTGCCGGCGCTGCGGGCCGGGCGGTCGCCGGTGGGGGAGTACGCCTTCCTGCTCGCCTGCTCGATGACCGGCGGTGTGGTGCTCGGCGCGGCCGGTGATCTGATCACCCTGATCGTGGCCCTGGAGACGCTGACCCTGCCGCTGTACGTGCTGGTCGGCCTGCGCCGGGGCAGCCTGGCCAGCGCCGAGGCGGCGGTGACGTTCTTCGTCGTGAGCGTGGTGGCCACCACGGTCACCCTGCTCGGCGCGGCGCTGCTGTACGCGGTGACCGGTTCACTGCACCTGGACCGGCTCGGCGCTCTGCTGGCCGAGCGGTCGGAGCTGCGCGACCTGCCGCTGACCACCGCCGCCGTGGCGCTGCTGCTGCTCGGACTGGCCTTCAAGGTGGCGGCGGTGCCGTTCCACGCCTGGGCGCCGGCCACCTACGACGGCGCCCCGCTGCCGGTGGCCGCGTACCTGTCGACGGCCTCGAAGCTGGGTGGCCTCGTCGCGGTGCTGGCCGTGGTGCAGCGGGCCCTGCCGGCGGACCAGACCGGCCCGGTGCTCGCCCTGCTGGCGGTGCTCACGATGACCGTCGGCAACCTGGTGGCGCTGCGCCAGCGGCGTACCGTCCGGCTGCTCGCCTGGTCCTCGGTGGCGCAGGCCGGTTACATCCTGGCCCCGCTGGGCGCGTTGGCGCTGGCTGCCGGCCGCACGGGCGAGGCGCGGTCCGCCGCGTACGCCGCCGCAATGGCGTACGCCGTCTTCTTCGTGGTGTTGGAGTTGGCCGCGTTCGCCGGGGTGACCGCGCTGCGCCCGGTGGGTGCGGACGGCGGCACGCTGGACGACCTGCGCGGCGCGGCCCGCCGGCACCCGTGGCGGGGCGCGGCGCTCGGTCTCGCGCTGGTGGGTCTGGCCGGGCTGCCGCCGGGCCTGGCCGGGCTGTTCGCGAAGGTGACGGTGGTCCGGTCCCTGCTGGACGGCGGTGCGGCCTGGCTGGCGCTGGTGGTGGCGCTGAACGCGGTGATCGGCCTGGCGTACTACCTGCGGGTCACGGCCGTGCTGTGGGCGCCGACGGCGACATCGGGTGGCGCGGCTCCGGCCGTACCGCTGGGGGGTGTGGTGGCGGCGGTGCTGGCGGTGGCCACGGTGGCCGCCGTGGTGCTCGGCTTCGCCCCGCAGCTGGTGCTGGATCTGGCCGCCCGCTGACCTGCGACTCCAGTCTCAGTTAATTCTCAGCGTTGAGATGGATGGTTGACGGGTACCGGGTTGTTGAACCGGTCAGCGGATCCCGGCGATCCGTGCACCGAAGGAGAGATCGTGCACCACAACCGTCTGAAGACCGCCGCGCTGCTCGGTCTGCTCACCGCCCTGATCCTCGCGGTGGGCTACTGGTTCGGCGGCAGTGGCGGCCTGGTCATCGCCGTCCTCATCTCACTGGTCATGAACGGCATTTCCTACTTCTACTCCGACAAGCTCGCGCTGCGCTCGATGCGGGCGCAACCGGTCAGCGAGGCGCAGTTCCCCGAGCTGTACCGGATGGTGCGTGAGTTGGCGACCGAGGCCCGGCAGCCCATGCCGCGCCTGTACGTCAGCCCGACCGCCCAGCCCAACGCGTTCGCCACCGGGCGTAACCCGCAGCACGCGGCGGTCTGCGTGACCCAGGGCATCACCGAGATCCTGGATTACCGGGAGCTGCGGGGTGTGATCGGGCACGAGCTGTCGCACGTCTACAACCGGGATATCCTGATCTCCAGCGTGGCTGCCGGTCTGGCCGGCATCATCACCTTCCTCGCGAACATCGCCTGGTTCATCCCGCTGGGCGGTGGGGACGACGAGGATTCGCCCAACCCGGCAGTCCTGCTGCTGACCCTGATCCTCGGCCCGATCGCGGCCACCGTGATCCAGTTGGCGATCAGCCGCAGCCGTGAGTTCCAGGCCGACCAGTCGGGCGCCGAGCTGAGCCGGGACCCGCTGGCCCTGGCCAGCGCCCTGCGCAAGATCGACGCTGTGGCCCGGCGACGCCCGCTGCCCGCCCAGGGCACGCTCACCAGCACCGCCCACCTGATGATCGCCAACCCGTTCTCCGGTGGCGCGGTGTCCGCGCTCTTCTCCACCCACCCCAAGATGGAGGACCGGGTCGCCCGGCTGGAGCGGATGGCCGCCAACTCGGGGCCCGTGCAGTTCCAGCGCTGACCTTCTCTGCTCTCCGCCCGCACCCGCTCGCATCGGGTGCGGGCGGAGCGCTGTGTCGGGGCCGATATCCGGTACTGCCCCGACGAGCCGCGGCGTTAGGGTCACAACGGCTCACGCTCATTACATTCTCGGAGGTTCACGGTGGCCGCGCTGCGTCAGTACCTGGGTGTCTGGCGGATCCCCGGTGCGCCGATCCTGCTGGTCACCGGCATCATCGGGCGACTCGGAATCGGCATGACGCCGCTGGCGCTGCTGCTGGTGGTCGAGCAGGTGACCGGCCGGTACGCGCTGGCCGCCGTCGCCGGCGGCATCTACGCCGTCGCCGGCGCCGCGCTCAGCCCGGTGGCCGGGCGGATCGCCGACCGGGTCGGCCCGAGCCCGGTGCTGCTCGTCACCGCCGTGGCTCACCCGCTGGCGCTCATCGGACTGCTGCTGGCCAGCCGCTCGGGCGACGACGCCCTCGCCGCCATCTACCTGACAGCCGGCGTCGCCGGTGCGACGTACCCGCCGCTCACCGCCGCCATCCGCGGCGCCTGGAACGAGCTGACCAGCCCCGCCTCCGGCCGGTACGCCCTGCGCAACACCGCCCTGGCCGCGGAGACCTCGCTCTTCGAGATCGTGTTCGTGCTCGGCCCGCTGCTCGTGGCCGGCTTCGTGCTGGTCGCCGACGCGGCCGCCGCGCTGATCGGGGCAGCGGTCGTCACCCTGGTGGGCACCACCGCCGTCGCCCTCGGTCGGGTGATGCGGGGGTGGCGTCCGCACCCGCGCGAACACCACGCCCGCGGGCTCGGCCCGCTGCGGGTCGGCGGTTTTCCGGCCCTGCTGGTCTGCGTGGCCGGGCTGGGCATCGCCTTCGGCGCCGCCGGTGTGACCGTTCCGGCGTACGCCGGCAACGCCACCACCGGCGATTCGGAGAGCCTGGCCGGGCTGCTGCTGGCGGTCTGGGGAGTCGGCAGTGCGATCGGCGGCTTCTGGTTCGGCGTACGCCGGCCGGCGTCGAACATGACCCGCCAGTTCGCGCTGCTGCTCGCCGCGCTGGCCGGCACCTTCGTGGTGTTCGCGGTGATGCCCACGCCGCTCGCGCTGGGCGTGGCGCTGGTCGTCGGTGGGGCCACCATCGCGCCGGCGTTGACCCTGGAGAACACCCTGGTCGGCCGGATCGCCCCGGCCGGCATGCTGAACGAGGCGTACACCTGGGTCGTCACGGTGGCCGTGGCGGCGAGCGCCGCCGGCGGCGCGGTGGCCGGCCTGATCGTGGATTATGCCGGGGGCGTGCCGTGGGCCTTCGTCTTCGCCGGGGTGGCGGTGGCCGTCGGGGCCGCGGTCGCCGCGCTGCCCGCCGGGCCCATCGCCCGGGCAGAAGCCTCGGCCGTACGCGCCGAAGAGCCCGTCCCCGTCTGACCCCTCACCGACCGGCCCGGTCCGGTCCGGCCCCGCGCCTTGATCGACTCGGGTTGCTGCAAGTCGCGGTGTCCGGTTGACGAGGACGCCCCGATGGCTTCTGTGGCCGCCCGGCGTCCATCAGAATGGGCATCGACGAGGGGGAATCATGGCCAAGCTGCTCTACTCGGCGACCGCGTCGCTCGACGGCTACTTACCAGGAAGCATTGCGGCCGTTTCCCGGACTTGACCTCATTCCGCCAACCTGGCTGCACCTAACCATGCAGGGCATCGGGTTCCTCGACGACCTGAGTGACGACCGGGTGGCCGAGCTGGACCGGGCGATCCGCCAAAAGCTTGCGCAGACGCCTACGCCCGTCGTCACGTTTCACCGGCCTGTCGTGCGACCCGAAGCCATCTACCTGCCAGCGCTCCCGTCCGAGCCAGTCGCAGCGGTGCGCAACGCAGTGAGGGCTGTCATCGGAGATGTGCTGGGTCCGGACAGCGTCGAGTTGGCGCCCGAGCATGTCCAGGGCTACCGCCCCCACGTGAGCATCGCCTACTCCAACACGGCGCAGCCCGCAGAGCCCATCGCGGCAGCGCTGGCGCAGGTTGAAGCGGCACCGGTCAAGGTAGCCCTCCACCAGGTAGCCCTCCTGGAGTTCCACCGAGACAACCGCATGTACGAGTGGACGCGATCTGAACAGGTCCGCATCGGGTATTGAGCCAGCAGGCCAGCGACAGGACGACAGCCTCCGAAGTGAGGCGGCCGGCCGCCGGCCGCCGGCGATGTGGTTCAAACTTTCTGTACGTCTTCAAGGCGGCCCTTGACGGGCCGCACGCGCCGCCGCCTGGGCGCGCGCCGGCCGCTGCCGCTGTCGCTCTGCGGCCGTCACGCCTGATGCCCGGCGGCTGGCGCGGAGAGCGGGAAGCCCGGGGCCGCCGCAGACGGGATAGCGGGCAGAGTGGTGGAGGTTCGTCGCCGGCAGCCAGCCGCGCCGCGCCCCGGGCAGCGCGGCGCAGAAAAGCGCGCGCCAGGTCCGCGCGGCAAGCCCCGAGCATGGGGGCGGGGGCCGCGCGACGGCATGCCGGTCGTCCAGGAGCCGACTCCACAGCCGCTCAGGGCCAGGTCAATCGCTCACCTGGGAGGGAAGGGGTGGCCGCCGGTGGCCAGCTCCGACTCCCGGGAGCCGGGCCCGTGCCGGGCGAGGTTGGGTCAACTGCGCCACTGTGGCGGTGTCCGCCGGGGGCGCGGTCCGTGACACGAAAGCCGACTCAGGCTGTTCGGCAGCGCCCGTACGTACGTCAAGGCCCGCTTGACGTGGCGGACCGGGCGGCGGTCCGCGCCCCGGTCAGCTTGGGCCGTCCGGCACCGCGTTGAAGGTTCCCGGGACCGGGAGCCAGCGGGCCCGGCTGAACGGCCAGAAGAGGGTGAAGGCGTGCCCCACCACCGCATTTTCGGAGATCGTCGACTCCTGGATGTCCTTGGACCCCTTCCAGTGCTGCAGAGAGTCGGCGGAGGCGGAGCGGTGGTCGCCCATCACCCAGAGCCGACCGGCGGGGATGGTGACGTCGAAGTCCTGATCGGCCGGCTTGTCCTGGACGCCGCTCGCGTCGGTGTAGACGTAGGGCTCGTCGAGGGGCTTCCCGTTGACCATGATCCGGCCCTGGGCGTCACAGCACGTAATGTGATCGCCGCCCACGCCGAGCACCCGCTTGATGAAGTCTTCTCCCTCGGAGGTGCCCCACCGCTCGGGGGCCTCGAAGACGATGATCTCCCCGCGCCTCGGCGAGCGGAAGTCGTAGACGAGCTTGTTGACCAGCACGTGGTCGTGGATGTTGAGCGTGTGCTCCATCGACTCCGACGGGATCCAGAATGTCTGCATAACGAAGGCGCGGACCAAGAACGCGACGAGGACAGCGACACCCAGCAGGATGGGCAGCTCCTTCCAGAAGGAGCTGCGCGGCTTCGTCCTCTCGGTTTGCTCGTCAATCACGGGTGGAGCCTACGACGCCGAGGTCCGCGCGCACGCCGATCGTGGGGCGCGAAATGCGGCGGCGCCATCGGCGCGCCGCCGCCGTGGCCCGGCCCCGGCTGGATGGCCACGACAGGCCCAGGCCGTCACCAGGCCGTCGGAGGCCGATCGCAAGCGACCAACGACGACCACCGGCGACGACGTCTGCCCAGGTGACAAAGCGTGGTCGGCCCGATGACCAGGCTGGCCGGGGCCTCCTTACCTGTAGTTGGTGAACTGGAGGGCGACGCCGAAGTCCTCGCCCTTGAGCAGCGAGATGACCGCCTGGAGGTCGTCCCGCTTCTTGCCGGTGACGCGCAGCTGATCGCCCTGGATCTGCGCCTGAACGCCCTTGGGGCCCTCGTCGCGGATCTTCTTGCTGATCGCCTTGGCCTTGTCCGTCTCGATGCCCTGGATCACCTTGCAGTCGATCTTGAACACCTTGCCGGACGGCCGCGCCTCGCCGGCATCCAGCGACTTCAGCGAGATGTTCCGCTTGACCAGCTTCTCCTTGAACACGTCCAACGCGGCCCGGACGCGCTCCTCGGTCTCCGCCTGGAGGCCGATCGCCTCCTCGCCCGACCAGGAGATCTCCGCGCCTGTGCCGCGGAAGTCGAACCGCGTCGAGAGCTCCTTCTCCGCCTGGCGAAGGGCGTTGTCGACCTCCTGGCGGTCGACCTTGCTCACGATGTCGAATGACGGGTTCGCTGGCATGCTTCTGCTCCTGCTGTCCGGCGGTCTGGGCGTGCCGTCGGCCGCCGACCAGCGGCACGACCCTCTGACCGTACCCGGTTGCGTCGGTCCCGGGGTGAGCCGCTATCCTTGCTTCCGCCGCCGCGTTACGGCGCGGTGGGGTGCCCTGGCGGGTTGCCCGAGCGGCCAATGGGAGCGGACTGTAAATCCGTCGCGAAAGCTACAGAGGTTCGAATCCTCTACCCGCCACCAGGTGCAGACACGGCCCCTGACCAGCAGAGATGCTGATCGGGGGCCGTTGTCGTTGATCTAGCCGAGTCTGGCTGCGTCCAGCCGGTCACGACTGGTTGTGGGCAGATGGTGGGCAGCTCGATCTTGCCTCTCAGTGCTCCTCTGGGGCTGCGAACGCTCGTGCTCGGGGAGTTGCCGGCCCGGCGCGATCACGGCTGGAGTGACCGGCTGAGGGCTGCCTATGGGCTTCGCTGACTGCGGGGCTAGGCCGGGGGCAAGCCAGTCCCGGGGTTGGACTGGCGCGGCAGTCGGAAGCCCTGGCTCGCGATCAGGTCTACCTGCCGGCTTCCGTGCCGCCTGGCCGTGGTCGTGCTGCTTTCGGATCAGTGAAGTTCGGGGCGGCGGTCCGGCGGCAGTGCGGCGGCTCTCCGCCCCGGCGCCGCAGGCGGCCGGGGCGGCTTGCCGCCGGCCGGCTCACCGCCCGCGCCGCGCGGCGCGCGGCGCCTTGATCCAGAACAGAACAAATCGGCAATGCCACGAGGCAGGGCTATTGCGTTGTCGGGTTGCTCCTGGTCACGGCGTCGATGAGGTCGTGCGGTCGACGGTTGGCGCGTCGGGTGGCTCGGGCGATGTTGGTGGCACCGTTGGTGCGGTGGTATCCGATCGAGGTGTTACGGAGTGTGGCGAAGACGGCGGGGCCGTTCCCGGTCCGGGCTTGATGGGCGTCTTCACGTAGCGTGACGTCGCGGACGTGGTGCAGGCGGTTCTCGATATGCCACTCGGAACGGGCCCAGGTGCCGAGGTCGGCGGGTTGGGCCTGCTCGGCGGGTAGAGACACGGTCAGGTACGCCGTCTCGCGGGTGGTCTTGCCCTTGATCGTACGGGTTCGGGTGATCCGGACGGCCTGCTGCGCGTGGGGGAAGCTGAGCCCGCCCGGGGTGTTCACGGTGACGGCTTTGACGGTACGGGTCTCCTTACGGCCGTGACCGGTCTCGCGGGTCTGGCAGCCGACCGGCACCTGCGCCCAGGGCAGGGTCTTGAGCTGGGCGTGCAGGGTGGGCTGGTTTCCCTTGACCGCGACCATCAGATGCCCGCCGTCGGCGGCGAGTAGTTCGGCGTGGCCGGTCTGGGCGTGGAGCGCGTCCGCGACGACCAGGACATCGTTCAGTGATCCCAGTTGGGCGGCGACCTGGCGTAGCAGCGGGGTGAACGCGGGGATTTCGTTGGACTTCGCCGCGATCTGCACCTGGGCGAGCACGATGCCGGTGCTGGTGTCGTATGCCGACAGCAGATGGACCTGACGCCCGTCGGCAAGCCGGGCGCCGCGTTCGACCTTGCCGTCGACGGCGATGACGAGGCGCCACCGCCGCCCGGCCACCACGACCGGCGCCGCCCGAGCCCGCAGCCATCGGGCCAGCACCGCCGACAGCACCTCAGCGTCGATACGGATCAATAGCCGCCAGATCGTCGTGGCCGCGGGCACCCGGTCGGTGAACCCGAGCCGGCCCCACGCCGTCCGGTCCAGATCTCGCACCCAGTCGGCGATCGCGGCGAACGTGCACGCCCCGGCCAGCACCGCGCACACCGCCACGGAGAGGATGCTCACCAGCGGATAGCGCCGGCCACGTAGGCCACGCGGATCGGGCACCGTAGCCAACGCCACGATCAGGCTGTGATGTTCACCCTCAGTGACCGCAGTCGGTAGGGGTATACCGGTAGGCCGGTGGGGCAGCAGCATTGCGGTAGGTGATGATGGCATCGGCGGGTGCGGTCCTTCTCGTGATCATTGGCTTCGCAACCTCATGATCACCAACGGATCGCACCCGTCCTACATGGACCCCAGTTCCGCCCAAACTCCCAGCTCAGATGCTCCGCCACCGACTACGCAACAGCCCTGTGCCACGAGGAGAGCACACACGAGGAGAGCACCTACGGGTGGGCGTCGAGCATTCACCTCTAATTGCTGCCTGGAACGCGCGCGACACCTTGCTATCACGCCGCTTGCACTGCGGCAAGAAGAAAGCTCCTCGTGACGAGGAGTTGACAGACCAGGGCTCTACCGGAGAGGGCGAGCCTACGATGCCTAGACGCAGCAGGCACGTAGCGGATGAACTTGGCTAAAATGCCGACTAGCTCTCGGAGGTAGAGATGGAGCTTCCCCCTGAAGCGGTGGCTCTTTGCCTTAGCGCAGGCACAGCTCTCGTCGGCAGCATGATGACGGACGCCTGGGCCTCGGCGCGCGGTAGATTTGGACGGTTTCTCTCCGAGAACGGGGAACCGTCAAAGGAATCCCGACTGGACCGGGACCGACAGGCCCTGGCGTCCGCGTCCGACAGCGCGAGAGAGGCGCTCGCCGGAAAGACTGCCGCGAGTTGGGCGGTTCGCCTAGAAGACATTCTGGAGAATCATCCAACCGCTATTTCGGATTTGAATGACCTCGTAAAGGAACTTGAGAGAAAGCTGGGAAGCGCGTCGGATGGGATCAGCAACTCCGGAGTAAGCCAGAAGGCGGATAACGGCAGCCTTAACATATTCTCGGGCCGGGATACCCGATTCAGGTAGAGGGATGTCTGTGGAAACAAACAGCGGACTTCACAGTTCTCTTTTGGCCGATGAAGTCATCCCGGGGCAATCTGCCAGACATCTTGTCACACAGGATGCCGGTGGGGGCGGCACGAATATCTTTTCAGCCAGGGATACTATATATACAGTCAACAGCAAGTTGCGAACGAAGCGAATAAGCGACACAACGATCAAGGAGGCCACCTCCTCCTCCTTCATCAAGCCGGCGGGCTACGAAGACTTGCTGGGTCTGCTTTGGCGTCATGGCCTGATAATCCTCGAAGCTCCGCCGGACAAGGGAAAGCACCTTCTTGGGGTCCGCCTTCTCAGTGACTGCCAAGAGCGGCTGACGCAGGCCGGAAGGCGATTGAATGGTCTGCACTATATTAAGATGGGCTGGCAAGAGATCAATGCGTGGCACTTGCCGAAAGAGCCGGGTACCTGCTATCTGCTAGACCTAAGCGGAAGCAGCGACGAACCGCCCACCCTAGAGTTCGGAGAAGACTTAGCGCAAGACGCGGATAACGCTAGGTATGACGGGGTTTATTTGGTGGTACTAGCTACGTCAGACGTCTGGTCTCAATGCAGAGGTGCGACGGGCGGCCTTACGCAGTCTTTCTCTCCTCCTCCCGCATCCCAAATCGTGGAGCGCCACCTACAGTCGAAATTCGAGGTTGCGAACTACGAAGAGTGGCTGTCGGTACGAGATATTCAAGAGCTGATCAGCCGAATCGGAAGCCCCTCTGAAGCCGCTGAATTGGCCGAAGAGATCGCTGAAAATTGGCGTCGGGACAATTTTGCTGAGGCGGTCAGTGAGGTTCTCGACAAGTTTGGCAGCTGGAGGAAGCACCTCAGCAAGTGGTTCAAGGAGCACGAAGACGTTCCAGCGCGAGCAGCGATGCTGGCAGCAGCGGTACTTGATCCCAGCTTACCGGCCGATATCATAGATGCTCGGAAGAAGCTTCTTGAGATACTTCAAGACCGAGAGGCTGAAGTGGCGCCGTTGGCCGGGCCTGGAAGGACCGGCTATCTAGAACTCTTGCAGGCGCAGCAGGTTAGAGATAGGTTTTCAATCTCTCATCAGCGCAAAGGTCTGGATGAAGCAGT
The DNA here is from genome assembly GCF_045161355.1 of Micromonospora sp. NBC_00617. Taxonomy (NCBI): domain Bacteria; kingdom Bacillati; phylum Actinomycetota; class Actinomycetes; order Micromonosporales; family Micromonosporaceae; genus Micromonospora; species Micromonospora sp. NBC_00617. The sequence continues at coordinate 6,574,802 of NZ_CP107751.1, forward strand.
CATCCGCTTCGTTTGGAACGAATGGCCACAGGCTCATCCTTACCTTCAAGAATGGCTACTGGCTCTCGCAACAGATGTTCCTCAATCTCGTGTTCGGCGGATAGCAGACGTTACTGTCAAAGCGGCTCTTCAAGCTGGAAGCACCGCCTATATAGATCTCGTGCGAAAAATTGTGACGGACTATCCACAGAGTTGGTCACTGGCTCTTGAAATTCTAGATCTTACTGTTCTTGAGCCAGGAGTCGGTGCCCAAGTCCGCCAGCGGCTGCTAAACTGGGTGACGAATAAGGATCCTGGCCTGGCCGCGCTCGCGGTCGAAGCATGCGGGAGAAGGCTCGGGCAGGAAAGACCCAATCTCGCTCTGCACAGAATCTGTCGGGCGTTGTCTCGGGATCCCGGCGATAGGGGGTTCCTGGCCGCCGAGAAGGCCCTCGTTTCCCTGGGTAACGACGAAATTTCTCGACGTGCAGTCCTAGATACCGTCCGGACATGGTTGGGGTCACAACCAAAAACTGGACTGCCAGCATTCATCGCCTTGACTACTCGCTCTCCCTTTTTCGTGCAATCCGCTTTGCTGTCCGACAGGGATGACGAATCAATAGCATTTTTCAAGGACGGATGGGCTGTGGCGACTGCTTCGACAATGCCGCGCCGGGTGCTAGCCACGGCCCTAGACCAGTTTATTGACATTTGCGAACAGGGAGACGTGGCGCCCGAAACTCTTACCGATATTGTGGGTCCCCTGCTTGCTGAATCGGTGAATAAGAGCTTGGCGATGATGGTCTTGAGGCGGGCCAACAGTGAACGGAAGGATGTCGGCGATCCCCTTCGAACTCACCTCATGCAGGAACTGATATGGGGTCAGCTGAGCAAGGCGCGAGACGGCGCGCCTTCAGGTCGAGAAAGCGGCGTCTGATATGTTCGGCCGACGTCTTCGGCGCCTGCTCAAGGCTTCGCCAAGGGACGAATTCGCGGTACACACGGTGAAATTAAGGTCGGAACTTCGTAGCTCAGTTCCTGGTATCTATTTCCGCTCCTATCTTGTAGCGACCTGGTGGAATACCGACGGTCAAGAGGTCCGAGCGGTCGACGCGGAGGCGGTGAAAGAGGAACTGTGGAAGGCTGCCGAGGAAGTCACCAAAGAGTGGGACTTGCGCTTCCGCGCCGCCGCGCAAGCGGCAGTGAACAGGCGGCTCGAAACAGCGCACTGCGTCGGTGAGACCAAGCTAAATTGGCTTGGTTCGACCGAGCTTTCAGCTTCTGCCTGGAATCGCTTAGTTGAACGGCGGATTTTACGCTTGCGTCGTAAAAAGTCGGCCCAACGCCTAGCTATGCTGGATCAATTGAGGCATCTTCAGCGGCTCACACAAGAGCAAGGCCTCGCGGCGCTTTGGTGGGCGAACCAGAACCCGGACCGACTCCACTACCTGAACGACGGGTCTTTTCAGGCGCTCTTGAACCTACAGCCGAACCAAAATGATTACGACTTGAGTACGGCGAATGACGAGGCGGCGAAGGTGATTAGGGGGTTCCTCGAGCAGGTCTCCGATCCATCTTCAAGGGCTTCGCTCGCTGAGCCCTTGAAGATTGTAAGTGACTGGTATGGCGCGCAGCGCGGGTTGGACGATACGGACTCAAGATAGAAATCTTGGTCAGGGCGGGGCATGCTATACAACCGGACATCCGCGAGGTCTGCCACTACTGATATTCCCCTAGGCCTAACTGACTCCGGACCAGCTTTACGGGCTCGATTTAAGTCGTCGATAAGTCCTGACAACAATGTTTGCCAGTCCGTTTTCTCGAGTTATGGCCTGTTGTTCGAGCAAAGCCGTTCCAGTATCAACGGCGAAAAGTGCCGCAAGTTCCGGGTCGGCGGGCACCTCCCGTTGCTGAATCTCGGGCTCTGCGATCATGCCTAACCCGTTTCCATCCCGGTCCGGCCTGGCGTAGGTGCCACGGCCGTGCTCTGTGGCCACCAATCCTGCCTCGCGTAGCGCGGCTATCGCCTGACGGACAGTGCCTCGCGCTGCTCGGAATTCGGCGGTGAGTGCGCTCTCAGCAGGCAGGAGGGCTCCGGGCGGGATGGTGCCGCTCTCGATGCGCTCTCTCAACTCTTGGGCGATGGCGCGGTAGCGGGGCTGTCCGTAGTGCGGGGTGGGCACCTGGTCACCGTACCTGGCACTTGTCTTACCAAGTGCCAACCAAGTGACCCGTTTCGACGCCTAGACAACTCATCCACTTGTAGATACGTTTCCTGGTGTGCGGCTGGAGTGACGGCCCGCGTCAGGGGTGGTTTCGCGCCCGCCCTGGTCGCACCTGATGCGCGGCGTCCTGTCGGACCGGTTGCGGTAGCCGCGCGTACAAGTTGGCTCGGCGATACCCGACCCGTCCGGCGTCGGACGGTGCGCCGTGCCTTCATCCGGGCCGGTGGCCGGCCCCATTCCCCCGTGGCTGGCCACCGGTCCCCGCCTACCTGTGGAGGTGCGATGTCCGGCTTTCATCGTCGGCACCATTGGCTCTCGTCCTGGTGGTCTCGGAGGCGCCTGTCGGCCCGGGGTGCCGGCAGCAACGTTCCGTCGAGTCCGCGCCCGGCTTCTACGGCCTTCTCGCCACGGTGGTCGACGGGCGCCACTCGTGAGTTGCCTGCGCTCCGGTACGCGCCCTTGATGACGCGGGCCCAGCTCTACCTGGGCAACGGCGGGCGGTGGCCGCGATGAGTCGTACGAACAAGCCGACTCCCGTCACGAGCCACCCGGACTGGTGCGCCCCGGATCGCTGCGGCTACCTGGTGCCGCCGGTGATGGCGCACATGGCCCGTCGTCATCGTGGCCCAATGCAGCGGGTCGGCGAGAGTCGGTCAGGCGGCCTCGTCGTCACCTACCTCATCAGTGCTGAGGCTTTGGGTGGCGCCATGGTCGGAGTTCACGTGACGTGCCGGGGCGGGAACGCTTGGGCTGAGTTGTCGTTGCTGCAAGCGATCGAGCTGGCCGAGCAACTTGGCGACATGGTGAAGCAGGTACTCGGACGGCCAGGGGCCGACGATGAGTGAGGGGGTCCCGCTTGCGGAAGGCCGGCCGGTGCCGTCGATCGCGCCGGTCGTGTGCCCAGTCTAGTGTCGAGGCTGTGGACCAAACGACCCGATGCACCGCGGGCTTCTCTCCACCATTGGACGGGAGCGAACCGGCTGGGTCACCGTCCAACTGGTCGTTGACAGGTTCGCCCGCAGGGACCTGGCCGTGAAGCTCGACGCGACCCGCTACGGCGCGACGCAGACCGTACTCCTGTCGTCTGCGCAGGTGGACCGGCTCATTGACGAACTGGTCTACGCCCAGTTGGAGATGCTGACGCCGGCAGATGGCGGCGAGCGGGCCGGAGAGACGCGGTGAACGCCGAGAGCCCTCGGGGCGTAACCGTTCCTCGTACTCCCGGCCCGCGTCCTGCGCGCTCGCCGCGAGCTGCAGTAGCGGTGCCTCCGGTTCCCGAACGGCCCGCCGGCGGGACCACCTGGCAGACGTTGGAACGTCTAGGGGGTACGGTGACCGGTGTGCAAGGCCGGGACTGGCGCCCTCGCTACCTGCAACTCGCAGAAGAGTTGCGGGCGAAGATCGTGAGCGGTGAACTTGCCCCCGGCACTCTGATGCCCAGTGAGACCGAGTTGGCCGACACCTCGGGCCTGTCGCGCACGAGCGTCCGCAACGCCATCCGGCAGCTCCGCGAATGGGGCCTGGTCCGGGCCGAGCAGGGGCGCGGCACCTACGTGCGGGCACCTCGCCAGCGGGTGCGCCGTCGCAACACCGAGCGGTACCAGTGGGAGAAGGATCGCGTCCTGCTCGACGAGGACGAGCGGCTGAAGACTGGTGCCACCGAGCACGACACCGGCCTGACCGTCGACGATCTGAAGTTCCACGCCGAGTATTCCCGGGTGCAGGCTGATGCGGAGATGGCAGCGGCCTTGCAGGTCGAGCCGGGCACTTGGCTGCTGCGCCGGGTCTACTGGACGTCGTCGCGGCATGAGAACGCGCCGCTGACGGTGTCGTACTCCTACCTGCCGTATGACCTGGTGGCCGCGAACCCGGACCTGCTCGACGCGGGCAAGGAGCCGTGGCCGGGCGGCACGCAGCACCAGCTCTACACGCTCGGCATCGAGTTGGCCCGGATTGACGACGAGATCCGCGCCCGTCCGCCGTCGCCGGACGAGGCCGAGTTGCTGGACATCGACCCGGGTGTCTCCGTGCTCACCGTGCGGAAGACGTCGACCGACACCACCGGCCGAATAGTCGAGGTCGCCGACGTGGTGATGCCGGGCGACCGGACCGAGCTCGTCTACTCCCACAAACTCCAGCGGTGGAAAACTTGACGCAGCTCGTCTCGGTCATCACCCCGGTCCACGCGCCCAGCATCGAGCACCTGCCTGGCGCCTACGAGTCGTTGGCCAAGCAGGAGATGCCTGACGGCTGGGACTGGGAATGGCTCGTCCAGGAGGACGGGCAGACCGGCGCCCTGGTCGACGCGCTGCCCGGCGATCCCCGGATCAGTCTCGGCACCGGCCGTCCCGGTGGGCCTGGTGTTGCCCGTACCCTCGCTCTTTCCCGCGTCTCCGGGCAACTCATCAAGGTGCTGGACGCCGACGACCAGTTGACCCCCGGCGCACTCGCCCGGGACATCGCCGCGTTTGACGCGCACCCGCAGATCGGCTGGACAACCTCGCGGGTACTCGACCTGCTGCCCGACGGGTCCACCGCCGGATGGGACAAGGACCCAGCCGGCGGGGTCATCGACCGCGGTTCGGTCCTGACGTTCTGGAAGGCCAACGACTACCGGGCATCGGTGCACCCGGCGACCCTGTGCCTGCGGCGGGATCTCGTCTTCGCCCTAGGCGGCTGGATGGCCCTGCCCGCCTCCGAGGACACCGGCCTCCTGCTCGCCGCCAACGCGGTCAGCGACGGCTACTTCACCCGCGAATACGGCCTGCTCTACCGCAAGTGGCCCGGCCAAGTCACCAGCCAGGCTGCACACCGGGAGCCAGCCGAGTATCAAGCGCGGATGAGGATCATCGAGGCCCGAGCAAACGCCCTGACCTCGATGATCCCGAACGGCTTCGACGGCAGCGCTACGGCGTAGCCTCGTGCCCCGGCAACCCGTGGGATCGCCGCCGCTCCTTCATCTCCGCCTCAAAGATGTGCCGCCGTCCGCCGGCCAGCTTCTCCCGCGCGTCCCGCTCGATCTCCTGGAACGCGGCGTAGTAGCCGTCGTCGAACTCCTCCACGATCTGGAACGTCCACCGGCCCGGCAGCACGTTGCGACCCAACAGCTCCTGCTCGACCCGGTCGGCCATCCCATCGTGTCCGGCCTCGCGGAGCAACTTCACCACCCGGTCAAGGGTGAGATCCGCGCCGCCGATGAGCTGGTGCGCCGAGTACAGGTGTCCGCGTACCCGGTGAACGGTCTCCAGTGCCTTGCTCAGCTCTCCCAACGCTTCCACTGTGGTGTCATCGACACCCGTAGGGCGTGAGTGAATTTCGTCTACTGATTCCTTACTGCTGCTCATGGCGCAGCAGTACCCGTATGCAAGCCCTCTACCCATGCCGACTTGCGGGCGTCCAGCTTTGGTCGAACACGGATCTCGCCAGCGCGTCACGCCATTCATGAGCCCACAGCGGTCTAACATCACCGATGGCAGTTCACCGATTACCTCTGGTGGGCAGGGCGGCCATCGTCGCACGTTCAGAAGGCGATAAGGCCGCTCCGAACCTAGAGGAGGTCGAGTGATGTCGAGCAAGAAAAACCGGGCTCGCGGGAAGCGCGGGTCCGGTCGGCAACGGGTGCCCGGAAGGGCCGGAGCCGGCTCCCTGATCGAGTTAATTTTCTTGATCATCAGGCTGCTGGTGCTGGCCACTGCCTGGTCTGGGGCCGGCTCCGAGGAGGATGAGTCCGTCTTCTAGACCGAACTCATCCCCCTCGGCGGTTGGAACGCCTCCGCAGCTTGTCCTTGCCCGGGCCGCTGCGGGGGCTTCCTTCGTTCCGACCGTTGGCGCAGGCCGCGATCGTCGCTTCGCGTTGCGCTGAACGTTCAACGCAACTAACAATCACAACCTAACCTTCGGTTCGTGCACCAACTTACACACGAACCCTGATAGGTAGATGTCATACGCGCCGTATTGGAAGTAGTAAAAGTTATCGAGTATGGCGTGCAACTAACCGGCGGACGGTGGTTCTGTTCGCCGCCAGCCACGGTCTCGTCCGACCTGTATTGGTGTACAGCTAGAGGTACGGGCGCTATGGGGAGCTCACTAGCCCTCCTCTCGGAGCGAGCTTCTGGCCGAGTCTTCCCCTTGGCGCCCCTGCCAGCTCGTGGCGCACAGGACCGGTGACCGCCGATGGGCTTCACGAGTCGGAAGCACTCCTCCCGCAGTGCTCGTCGTTGCTGGCCCTGACTCTCGGGCCAGGAATCGCGCAACTTGTTGACTTGTCTGCCAAGCGCCGTCTACCTTGGACGCGACTTGGCAGACAAGTTAACAAGTTGGAGGTTGAGCGATGGCTCTGCGCGGCGGTACGAGGTTCGCGGTGCGGTGTGAGGACGTGTTCCCGGCGGGGTGCGCGTTGGTGCCCGAGTCGCTGGGCGAGGTCGAGGACTACGACGAGAAGACCGGCCGGCGTAGCCCGGCGAAGGACAAGCTGACCGGCCAGCGGGTGTGGCAGGTCCGGGTGATGGACCTGGATCCGGAGCTGGGGAAGCGGTCCCGGGAGACGACGGTGAAGATCTCGGCGGACTACCAGCCGGTGCCGCCGACGGGCGGCCTGTTCGAGGCCGTGGAGTTCGACGGCATGACCGTCACGCCGTACGTGGGCAACAACGGTCGGATGGCGTATTCGCTGCGGGCGACCGGGATGCGTGCCCCGGCGGGCGTGGCGACGAAGGCGGCGCAGTAGCCGCATCTGGTGGGGGCGGGGCTGTCAGGTCTTGGCGGACGGCAGCCCCGCCCTCTGTCTCTTTCCCCTGCTCTGTCGAGAGAGGTAGTGACATGTCCAAGGGTATGCCTGCCGTCCTGCGGCGGCCCACAGTGGCGAGTGCGCGGTGATGCGCCGGCCACGTGGCGAGGTCGTGATGACCACCGCCGGTGACCTGATGGTGATCCGGCCGCGCCGGCTGGAGCTGCCGGTCTGGCTGATCGCTCTCGGCCTGGTGCTGCGGTGGCTGTGGCGGGGCCTGTGGTGGTGCCTTCGCCACCCGGTCGCCGTCGGGCTGGTCGTGGCTGGGGTGAGCCTCTACCGCGAGTTCGGCCGGTCCGGCGTGATCGTGCCCGTGGTCCTGGCCGCCGCCGTGTCGGCGCTGTGGCGGTGGCGGCACGAGTCGTCCTGGTGGACCTGGTGCGCCGGTCCGATCCTCGGCCGGTTCCGTCAGCTCTTCGTCTACCGGCGGGCGTGGCGTGAGGCCATGACCCTCTGCGGCCTGGCCAAGGTGTACGACCATCGCACGGTCCTGCCGGAGCTGCTGCGGGTCCGCTCGGATCAGGCGCTCGACGTTCTGACCATCCGCATGGTCCGCGGCCAGACACCGGAGGAGTTCCAGAAGGCAACGGCGAACCTGGCGTACGCCTTCGGCCGGCGGCACGCCCGGGTCTACTCCGAGCGCCCCGATGACCCGCCGATCCGGTCGGGCTACTGGGCGTTGGTCCTGGGCGCGGTGGACCGGCTGCGGTTGCGGGACCGGCCGTCGGTGGTCTACCTGGTGGTGGTCCGCACGGATGCGCTGCGCACCCTGGTCGACCCGTTCGACGTCCCGTCGGTGCCCGACTTCACCGCGCTACCCCTGGCTCGACGGGAAGACCTGCGGCACTGGTGCCTGCACCTGCTCGCCACGCACGTCCTGATCGGCGGCGCCACCCGCTCTGGGAAGGGTTCGGTCCTGTGGTCGCTGGTCCGCGTTCTGGCCGGTGGGATCTCCTCCGGGCTGGTCCGGCTCTGGGTGATCGACCCCAAGGGCGGCATGGAGTTCGCGATGGGTCGGCCGCTGTTCGCCCGGTTCGCCTGCAAGTCGTTCGAGGCCATGGCCGACCTGCTCGACGAGGCCGTGACGGTGATGCGGGAGCGGCAGACCCGGCTTGCCGGCGCGGTGCGGGTCCACACTCCGACCCCGGCTGACCCCCTGGTCGTGGTCGTCATCGACGAGATGGCGGCACTGACCGCGTACCTCCAGGACGTTGACCTTCGTAAGCGCATCGCAGGGTCGCTCGGGCTGTTGCTGTCGCAGGGTGCCGGCGTCGGCGTCCTGGTGGTGGCCGCGTTGCAGGACCCCCGCAAGGAGGTGCTGCCGTTCCGGGACCTGTTCCCGACCCGAATCGCGCTCGGCCTGACCGAGGCCACTCAGGTCGACCTCGTGTTGGGTGACGGTGTCCGCAACCGGGGTGCCCTCGCCGACCAGATGCCCCGCTGGGCCAAGGGCGTCGGCTACGTGATCCTCGACGGCACCCCGGAGCCAGCCCGGGTCCGCTTCTCGTACATCTCCGACGACCACATCCGGGAGCTGGCCGCCGAGTACCCGGCACCGGCCGACGCGGCGGACATCCTCGCCCAGGTCGGCCGGGAAACCGCCACCGAACCGACCCGCCCGCCTCTGCCCCGGCAGCGCCGCGGACCGCTGCTGCCCGACTCGCTGCTGAACATCCTCGACCGGGACACCGACGGGGGTGAGCCGCGGTGACCGCCCCGACCGACGGACGAACCTTCTACCGGCTCCGCGCCCCCGGCACCGACGGCGCCACCAGCACGGCGGTGTCCGTCCGCGTCGACCCCACCCGGCCTGATCCGTACCCGGTGTATCTCGCCGTCGGCGGCGGCCGGCGCCGCATGTACCTGACCCCCGACGAGGCGTGGGCGCTGTGGCGCTGCCTCTCCGAAGCGGTGGCCTCCCTCGGCGAGCCACCCGAGCACATCCGTACCCGCGTCGCCCCGGCCCGGAGGTAACCGATGTCCCTCAAGAGCTTCTTCCTCGGCACCCACCGCCTCAAGCCGCTGCACATCGAACTCAACGGCTCCCCGGACCGACTCGCCGGCGCCCTGCACGGCCTGGCGCACATGGTCAACCGCCGCCGCGACCTCAACGGCCAACAGATCTGCATCACCCTGACCGTCCGCGACAACGGCAGCGGCCGATGATCCGCGCTGAATCCGGCATCCGGGTGCTGATCCTGCTCGCCGTCGGCACCATGGCCGGCGCCGCCGCCTTCACCCACGTTCACGACCTGACCGTCGCCCACGGCCAGCCCGACTGGATCGGCTGGGCCAACGCGGTAGCCGTCGAGCTGATGGCCATCTACCTCGGCCTGGAAATCCGCGCCCGTCGCCAAGATGGCCGATCCGTCGGCCTGGTCGGCGTACTCCTGATCGCGTTCGCACTGCTCTCCCTCGCCGCCCAGGTCGCCGAAGCCGAGCCCTCCGTCTGGGGCTGGATCGTCGCGGCGGTGCCCTCGCTGGCCTTCCTCGCCCTGGTCAAGGTCGTTCTGTCCAGCGCACCCACCACCCCGCCGGCACCGGAGCCCGATCAGCCGCAGGGCGATTGGTACGACGAGCCGCAGCCGGTCGAACCCGCGCCGCCGGCTCCGGTGATGCCGCCGGCATCAGCCGCGGTGCTGCCTCCGATCAGGGCTGTCCAGCCCAACCGGCCCCAGGTCGTCGGGATCATCCGATGACGGCTCCAACCCTGCCCGGCCTCGAAGCCGCCCCGACCCCGGTCGCTCCTCGGCCGGGGTCGCGGGCGGCCCGCATGGCGCTACCCCGCTCGATCGACGTGCTCAAGGACATCGCCATCGAGTACGGAGTCTGCGTCCGCCCGCTCGCCATGCGCCGCACCGACCTCGACACCGGACTGACCGAAGTCATCGACCTGCCCTGCGGCGCCACCCGCGAAGACAAGTGCCCGCCATGCGCCAAGAAGAACCGCCGGCTACGGCAAGCCCAGATCCGCGAGGGCTGGCACCGCGACGACGAGCCACTACCCGGCCCGGAACCCGCAACCGAGGCGCAGAAGTCCCTGATCCTGTTCCGCGCACACCTGGAGTTCTCCCGCGACGAGGCCGTCCGCGCCGCCCAGTGGGACCAGGTGACCGACCTCGACGAGGCAATCCGCGAGGTAGAGGAAGCCATCACCGCTGAGGGCCTGCGCGGGCGCGTCGGACCACCACACGCCACCGACGACGAGGACCAGGACGACGAGCCCGGCCCACGGCGCAAGCGCTCCACCAAGCGGCGCCAGGACGCCCCCGAACTGCCCCGGCGCAAGGTCGAACGGCGCACCGTCGGCAAGACCTACACCGCCCCGGACGGCGCCACCTACCAACCGTCGATGTGGCTCACCCTCACCCTCGACTCGTACGGCCCGGTCCGCCCCGACGGCACCCCCGTCAACCCGGCCAGGTACGACTACCGCCGCGCCGCCTGGGACGCCGTGCACTTCCCCCGGCTCCTCGACCGGTTCTGGTAGAACCTCCGACGGTGCGAGGGCTGGAACGTCCAGTACGCCGGCTGCGTCGAGCCGCAACGCCGCCTCGCCCCACACGCGCACTTCGCCATCCGCGGCACCATCCCTCGCGACGTGCTCCGAACAGTGGCGGCGGCCACCTATCACCAGGTGTGGTGGCCCTCGGTCGCCGTTCAGCGCTACACCCTCGACCGGCTCCCGATCTGGGACGAGCAGGCGACGGCATGGGTCGACCCGGACACCCACGAGCCGCTGACCACCTGGACGGAAGCCCTCGACGCCATCGACGACGACCCGGACGCCGAACCCGTGCACGTCGTCCGCTTCGGCGCCCAGGTCGACGCCCGCGGCGTCATGCCCGGCACCGCCGACGCCGAGCGCACCATCCGGTACGTCACGAAATACATCACCAAACACACCGGCGACTGCCACAAGGCCACCACCGACCGGCAACGCAAGCACCTCGACCGGCTCTGGCAGCAACTCCAGCTCACGCCCTGCACCGACCGGTGCGCCAACTGGCTGCTCTACGGCGTCCAGCCCAAGAAGGCACACGCCAAGCTCAAGCCCGGCCGCTGCAAGGGCAAGGTCCACCAGCGCGACACCCTCGGCATCGGCGGCCGGCGCATCCTCATCTCCCGCGACTGGTCCGGCAAGACCCTCGCCGACCACAAGCACGACGTTCGGGCCTGGGTCCGGGCGCTGCTCGGCGTCACCACCGACGGCACCCAGCTCGTCGACGACCAGGGCGACACCACCGAACGAGTCCGGCACGCCTGGGAGCTTGCCCGACCCGACGACCCCGACGTCGGCCCGATGACCCACCGGCTCATGCGCTCGATCAGCGAACGCGCCCGCTGGCGGTCCGAAGTGCTCGCCGCTAAGGACCGGGCCGCGCAAGGGTCCTCAGATCTTTCGGCAACTCAGCACAGCGCACAGCACGACGGGGAGGGAAGGCAGTGAACGAGGAGTTGTTGACCGTGCCGGAAGTGCTCGCCGAGCTGCGCGTACCGCGCTCGACCTGGTTCTACTGGCGGCAGACCGGCAAGGGGCCACGGGTGATCAAGCTCCCGAACGGGCAGCTGCGGGTCCGCCGGTCGGCGCTCGGTCGGTGGCTCGGCGACCTGGAGCAGGACGCCGCATGAAGAGCTACGAGGTCCAGATATGGGAGATTGGTAAGCGCGCTGACCGGAAGGCTCGGCCGTGGCGGGTCCGCTGGGCGGTGAGCGGCCAACGCTTCGAGGACATGTTCCGTACCAAGGCCCTGGCGCACTCGTTCCGCGCCGAGCTGGTCCAGGCGGCCAACGCGGGGGAGCCCTTCGACCCGGCCACCGGCCGCCCGGTCTCCGAGGCCAGAACCAAGAACCCCACCACCTGGTACGCCCACAGCCGCGCCTACGTCGAGATGAAGTGGCCCCGGGCGGCGGCCAAGACCCGGCGCTCAATCGTCGAGGCGCTGACCTCTATCACGGTGACCCTGACCCGGCCGACAAAGCGGGGCCGACCCACTGACGCTCTGCTCCGCGAGGCGCTGTACCTCTACGGCCTCAACCCCCGCCGCTGGTCCGACGAGATCCCGGCCGACCATGCGGCGGCCCTCGCCTGGCTGGAAACCGCGTCTTTTCCGGTCGTCGAACTGGACTCGCCCGCGATGGTCCGCCGCGTCCTCGACAGCCTCTGCGTACGCCTCGACGGCAAGCCCGCGGCTGCCTCAACCGTCCAGCGGAAGCGGGCCACCTTCTACAACGTGCTCGGGTACGCCGTCGAGCTGGAGCTGATTGCCTCCAACCCGGTCGACCGGGTGCAATGGACCGCGCCCGAGGTCGCCCAGTCCATTGACCGGCGAGTGGTGGCAAACCCGGCCCAGGTCGCCACACTGCTGGAGGCGGTGAAATCTCTCGGCAAACGCGCCGACAAGGTCACGGCGTTCTTCGGCTGCCTCTACTACGCGGGAATGCGTCCCTCGGAAGCCGCTGACCTACGGCGGGAGGACTGCGACCTTGCCGGCCGGTGCGCCGACTGCGGGGCCGACTTCGACGACCTGGCGGCGGTCAAGCCTTCCCGGTCCTGCGACCACGAGGAGATCGAATATCGCTGGGGCCGCCTAGTGCTCGCCGGCACCTCGTCGCGCGCCGGGTCGCACTGGACCGATGACGGCGGTTCGCACGAGCGGCGCGGACTCAAGCACCGGGGGAGGGCCGAGACTCGGACGGTCCCGATCCCGCCCCGGCTCGTCGAGCTGCTGTGCGCGCACGTCGAGAATCACGGGGTTGGCCCGGACGGTCGGTTCTTCCGGGGCCTGCACGGTGGGCCGCTGTCCGAGTCGGTCTACGACCGGTGGTGGAAGCTCGCCCGCGAGAAGGCGCTGACCGAATCGCAGGTCGCCTCGCCGCTCGTCCGCCGACCCTACGACCTGCGGCACGCGGCGGCCTCGCTCTGGCTGAATGCCGGCGTCCCGCCGACCGAGGTCGCCCGGCGCCTGGGCCACGGCGTCGCCGTCCTGCTCCGCGTCTACGCCAACTGCATCGACGGGGGAGACGACACCATTAACGACAAGATCGGCGACGCCCTCGGATGAGCCAAGACCAGCACCAGAAGCAAGATGAGCCGTTGTGATACGGACAATCTACCTGAACCTGCAGGCTTCAAGATCTAGGTCGTCAAGACGACCGGGCCGGACGATCCCATTTGGTAGCTGGGTTCGATCGTCCATCTTGGCGCAACGGACACCGTCGTTCGTGAGGTTCACTGCTCCTCGCAAGTCCGCGCCAGTCAAGTCCGCCATTGCCAGCGTGGCACCGTACATATCGGCACCTCGCAAGTCGGCGCTCCGAAGATCCGCCCGGGTGAGATCAGTGCCTTGCATCTGGGTGTTCCTGAGGTCGGCCCTGATCAGGATGGCGCTGGTCAGATTGGTTTGCCACATGTGGGCGTACCTGAGGTCGGCGCTGATCAGGATGGCGCGGCTCAGATCGGCTTGGTCGAGCGCTGAGCCGTACAGATTAGCTTTGCCCATGAAGGCGTCACTGAGCTGTGCCTGTCCTATCGAGGCGTACCGGAGATCCGCGTCGTCGAGCCTTGCGCTGCTCAATTTGGCGTTCGTGAGGTTCGCTCCACCTAGGTTCGTGGCAACGAGGTTGAGGCCGTCGGGTAAATGATCAAAGTCTCTGTTGCGACGACCAAGCACTGTCACGGCAGCCTGGATGTCTACGGGTGTCGCAGGCAACCTAAGAGCTTGTGGGCTCGCGGTTGGTGCTCTGGGATCTGCCTCAGACGCAGGGGCGTGCACCCGAACGAAGGCGGCCATAACCTCCACGACCGCAGGCTGATTGACGGCGGAGTCACGCATGATGCGTTCAAGGGAATACAGCGCCCCGAGGCGTACATCGATCTTGTCCGAACCTGGCTGCCCGAGCTGATCGATGGCTTGGGTGAAGCGGTCTGCGATCTGTCCTGCTGCCGCAAGGTCCTGCTGTCGGCGGGTGGCCTCCTGCTGGTCTCGGTTGGCTGCATTGGTGATGTACAGGCCAATGCCGAGGATGATCACCGAGAGGAGGCTGCCGATAGCGAGCAGCCGTTGCCAGGGGTCGGGTTTCAGCTCAAGAGGCGCAACTGGCGCGAGTTCCAACCGCGAGGGCTGCACGCGGTTGACAAGCCTCCGGTGCGTGACTGCCGTCGTCGGGCGGCCGGGGGTTCTCGCCCTACGGGAGGGCGGGGTGACAGACGGAACACCGCCATTACGCCATCCGGTACTGGCAGCGATGATTCGATCTCGGATCGTTGGCACGTCCTCTATTGGACTTCACGCGCACAACTCTGCTGCTGAGCACGCACGCTCCCATGGGCGGATCGTGGGCAGTCCGCCGGTCGGGCGCCACCAGGTGCAAAGTGTGGGCAGGTCAGGCGTCGGATGAGCAGCAAGATCGCTGACGCCCTGTAAATCCGTCGCGAAAGCTACAGAGGTTCGAATCCTCTACCCGCCACCAGGTGCAGACACGGCCCCTGACCAGCAGAGATGCTGATCAGGGGCCGTTGTCGTTGATCTAGCCGAGTCCGGCTGAGTCCAGCCGTCGACGACTGGTCGACCCGGACGCGGAAACCGGTGCACGTCGTTCGCTTCGGCGCCCAGGTCGATGCCCGCGGCGTCATGCCCGGCATCGAGGAGGTCAAGTCTTCGGCCTCTTGCGACCACGAGAAGATCGAATACCGATGGGGCCGCCTGGTGCTCGCGGGCACTTCTCCGCGTGCCTGGTCGCACTGGACGGATGATGGTGGGTCGCATGAGCGACGCGGGCTCAAGCACCGGGCGCGGCAGGAAACCCGAACCGTGCCGATCCCGCCCCGGCTCGTCGAGCTGCTGTGCGCGCACGTCGAGAATCACGGGGTCGGCCCGGACGGTCGGTTCCTCCGGGGCCTGCACGGCGGGCCGCTCTCCGAATCGGTCTATCACCGGTGGTGGAGCTCGCCCGGGAGAGGGCGCTCACGGAAGCGCAGGTCGCCTCACCCCTCGTACGCCCTCCGTACGACCTACGTCACGCGGCGGCCTCGCTGTGGCTGAATGCCGGCGTTCCGCCGACCGAGGTCGCCCGGCGCCTGGGCCACGGCGTTGCCGTCCTGCTCCGGGTCTACGCCAACTGCATCGACGGAGGAGACGACACCATGAACGAGAAGATCGGCGACGCCCTCGGATGACGTCCTGGCTACTGGTCGCAGGCGCCGTGTTGAGCGTTGATGTGGACGCCGTGCGCTAGAAGGAGAGGGTGGAGTTGCCCGAATCGCCGCGCCTAGCCCGGCCCGAGGCCCGTGTCACGGTTGGTTCCATCCCAGCCACAGATAGCTCAGTGCCGGAGCTGCGGCTCTGGGGCATCCGCCGCTCAATCGCTCTGGCAGTCGTGGTGGCCTTGCTGCTCGTCGGAGGGCTGATCGCTGCGGCGTTCTGGTACGCCGCCTGGCCTAGTTTCGAACGTGACGCAACCGTCACTGTGGCCACGCTATTCGATCTCTTGAAACTTGTATTCGCAGTTGTGGCGGGGATCGGCGGTGTCGCCGCCTTGGTGGTCGCCTACCGGCGGCAGCGAGTAGCGGAGCACGCAAACGCGCTGGCCGAATTCGCTCACCAGTTGGCGCACGCTGCTGATCTGCGCGCCGAGGTTACCAAGGCTCTCGCTGAAGCGGCCGACGAGCGGGCAAAGATTGAGACTGACCGCAATGGTGTCCGGCTATTCAACGAACGCTTCGCCAAGGCATCTGAGCAGCTCGGTTCGGAAAAGGGAGCCGTACGCCTGGCAGGTGTCTACGCCATGGCAGGCCTTGCTGATGACTGGCGGGAAGGACGGCAGACTTGCATCGATGTCCTCTGCGCCTACATCCGCATGCCCTACACCCCGCCCCCAGACGCTTCGAGCGAGACGGCGACGCAAGATGAGGACCAGGTGCCGATAAGGGATGCGGACAAAGACCGAGCCGCTCGCGAGGAGCGGGAGGTACGTCATACCGTTATCCGCCTCGTTGGGCGGCACTTACGCCTTGCCGAAGACGACGCGGCCTCCTGGTGCGGCTACGACTTCGACTTTACTGGCGCAGTCTTTGATGGCGGGGACCTCTCGGGGGCGAGGTTCAGTGCCGGGGACATCTACTTCGATAGTGCAACGTTCATTGGTGGGGACGTGTCTTTCGGCGGTGCGGCGTTCAGCGGCGGAAAAGTCTCCTTCAGTGGTGCGGCGTTCAGCGGCGGAAAAGTCTCCTTCAGTGGTGCGGCGTTCAGCGGCGGAGAAGTCTCCTTCAGTGGTGCGGCGTTCAGCGGCGGGGAGGTGTTCTTCGGCCTTACGAGGTTCAGTGGTGGGAAGGTGTCCTTCGACCGGGCGACGTTCAGTGGTGGGCAGGTGTTCTTCGACAGAGTGGCGCTTCCCAGCGGCGGGAAGGTTGTCCACGTGACTTGGGTGACTGGCGAGCAGGTTTCCTTCGTGCACCCGGCGTCCAATGATAGGTCCGTCCTCTTCAGCGGGGCGAGGTTCAGTGGTGGGGAAGTTTCTTTTGAGGGAACCATTTTCAGCGGTGGGGAGGTGTTCTTCAACTACGTGACTTTCTGTGGTGGGAAAGTTTCCTTTCGCACGGCGAGCTTCCAGGTCCCGCCGAAATTCGATGATGGGCTCCTCGGGCATCCTCCGGACGGTCTGACCCTGCCGAAGAAGTGAAGCCTGTGGGCGTGGGCAGATGGTGGGCTGCTGGCTGGACCGCCCTTCCCCGGACCGCTGGTGATCAACGTCCGTGCTGGTCAAAGGGCCTGCCCCCGGCCACTGTCCGATCGGGAGACCCGCTCTCACCGACCGACGAATCGCACGATCGCGTCGCGAAGCAGTCGGTCTGGGTCGCGAGGCCGAAGGTCAGGGTCGGCGAACGGGGCCTTGGTGACGAGTTCGGCCAGAGCCGCTGCCAGGAGCTTCCGTTCGGCTTGCAGGTGCGACCAGGCTGTGTCGGGGAGCCGCAGGACGTTGGTGAGCAGGTCGCCGGGGAAGTAGTCGCCTTCCGCCAGTGGATCGCGGAGGACGACCTGTACGGCGAGGGGCAGCAGAGCTGACACGCCGATCTCCTGCCCGAGCATGATGCGCAGGTCCTCGATCGTGAAATCAGCCAGCGGCTTGCGTCGCAGTGCCGCGCAGCGTGTCACGAGAAACGAGGCGTCGGGACCGGGATCCGGCCATCCGTCACGCTCAAGCTGCTCGATGGTGACCACGGCGGTCAGGCTAATCCGCGTCCTGGGGTCGTGGGCCTTGAGGGACGGGACGTCGGGCGGGACGCTTCCGCTCATGGAACTGGAGCGTGCGCGGCAACTCGCCATCGTGGAGTTCGCCAGGCGACTCGGTTCCACCTGGAATAAGGCGTGGGAGGTTGGCGGTGTCCGGCAGGCATCGGTGGTGACCCCGGACGGAGCGAAGACGCAGCTGGTCGTCGACTTCCTTCGCCGCGACCTGCCGAATTCGGGCCGTCTGCGCAGGGTGTCCCTCGCGGTGGACCCGGAGACCGGCACGGTCGACATGTTGCGGTGAGGCCACCCGGTCGATGAGGGCAGGGCCGCCGGCGGCGAAGGATGGCGATTTGCTCGCGTCCGCGTCCTTGTGTCTGGCGGCTGAAAAGGTATGGTGGTCGATGTCTGGGCTTGCGTTGGCGCGCTTCCAGACCATCACATCCGTCACGAAGAGTGATCGGGCGCGACAGGATCGGCAGATGCCCCGGGTGCCTGGGTGAATTGTGCTGTAGGTCGTATCAAGCGCTCTGTGAAGCGTTGATGTCGCAGGAAGGGGCCCTGATCTGGCCCGGCCCGTCGAGGCGGAGTGGGCCGAAGGGCGCAACCTCGTCAACGCTCGGACGGGGACGACCCTCACCGCTTTTCTGCGTACCGACCGTGTGGCACGATCGTGGAATCTCCACCATCCCCGTGACACTTCCCCGACAGGAGCAAACATGTCTGGTCGAAGGCTGGGCCGACTGCTCGGCTCGCTCCTCCTGCTCGCCGCCGTCCTCGGTGGATCGTTCGGCTCGGACGCGTTCGCTGGCTCGGGTCACGCCCAGCTGACCGATGTCGTCTGGGGCGCCGGTCTGGGCGACGTTGTCTGGGGCGTGAACGTCTCCCGGTAACTCCCGGGGGTCGTCGCCCGTAAGGGCAGCCCCGACGGGCGGCGTCATTCAGAGGGAGCGGTATGGCCAGGCGTGACCAACGGCGCAAGTCCACGGACCACGCCTGGCTCATCACCGGTCCGTTGGCCCTGTTCGCCATCCTCTGCTGCACCGCCATCAGCGTCATCTCGGACCATCCCTACGGGGACTGGGGCCTGGCGTTCCTCATCTTCCTGGCGATGGCCGGCATCAGCATTCCGGTGCTGAACTTCGTCGTCCGACGGCAGTCCGTGGGCGTGACGCTCACCGAGATTCCACTCGTGGTGGCGCTGTTCTTCCTGCCGCCGTTGACGGTGGTCCTGATCTACACGCTCGCCTCGTTGTTCTGGAGCGCCACGCAGCGCTTCCCGCCGGCGAAGTTCTGGTTCAACGTCGCGAGGGCCGCGGCTGCGACGTCGCTGGCCGGCGTCCTGCTCCTGCGGCTGCCCCCGCTGCACGACGTGGGCCCCGGGACGTGGGTCAGTCTCTTCCTCGCGGTCAACACCATCACCCTGGTCAGTCTCGTCTCGGTCGTCGGCGTGCACGTGCTCCTGCAGGGCTGGCAGGCCGGCCGGGAGGCCCTGCGGACGACGCCGTCGGTGTTCCTCACCACCTCGATCAACGCGTCCGTCGGTCTCCTCGTGCTGATCGCCCTGCGCAAGACCTGGTGGTCGGCGCTGCTGCTGGCGGCCCTCTTCGCCGCGCTCGCCCTGGTCTACCGGTCCTACGCCCAGTTCTTCCGGCAGCACCGCACCCTGACCGGGATGTACGACCTGGCCCGGCTGATCACCACGAGCGGCGCCGACGCGGCGCTCGCCGACGTTCTGCTCGACCGGGTCCGTGCCCTCATGCAGGCGGAGTCGGCGACCCTGTGGCTCCCCGCCCAGGGTCGGCACCCGGAGGTGTTGTTGACGGCCCGGGTCGACACGCCGGGGCTGCTCGACGTCGCCCCAACCCCGTTGATCCTCCGGGAGCGGACGCGGGAGCTGGCGAAGACTCTGTCGATGGGGCGCCTGCTGGGTGACGAGGGGGCGTTGCGCAGCGAGATCAGCGCCCGCGAGATCAAAGACGTGATCGTCGTGCCGCTGCGCTCCGGGCAGGCCGTGATCGGCACCCTGGAGGTGGCCAACCGGCTCAGCGACATCGGGCACTTCGCCCCCGGCGACATCCCCATCTTCGAGACGGTGGCGGCGCACGCGGCGGTCGCGCTGGAGAATTCCCGGCTGGTCGACCGCCTGCGGCACGACGCGTACCACGACACCCTGACGCGCCTGCCCAACCGGCGGCGGGTCACCGCGGCGCTGGACGAGTCGGTCAAGATCGGGGCGCCCGACGAGGTGGTGGCGTTGCTGCTCTTCGACGTCGACGGGCTGCGGCAGGTCAACGAGTCCCTCGGCCACGCGGCCGGGGACAAGGTCCTCATCGAGGTGGCGAACCGACTGCGGGCCAGCGCGCCGTCGTCCGCCCTGATCGGCCGTGTCGGCGGCGACGAGTTCCTGGTGACGCTGCGCTTGGAGAACGCCGACGCGGCGCTGGAGCTGGCCGGTCAACTGCGCGATCAGATCCGCGACGAGATGGTCTTCGACGCGCTCACCCTCGACGTGAACACGGCCGTCGGGGTGGCCGTACACCCGGATCATGGCAGCGATGCCGCGACCCTGCTGCTCCGGGTCGATCTGGCGGCGAACGCCGCCAAGTCGGTGCCCGGCAGCGTGCAGTTGTTCAACCCTGCTCTGGAGTCCCGGTCGTTGCGTCGGCTGGGGCTCGCCGGCGACCTGCGCCGCGCGCTGGACCAGGACGAGCTGGAGGTCTACTTCCAACCCAAGGTGAACCTGCGGGACCGGCGCCTGGTCGGTGTCGAGTGCCTGGCCCGGTGGGAGCACCCGACGCACGGCACCGTCGCTCCCGAGGACTTCGTGGCGGTGGCCGCGCACACCGGCCAGTTGAGCCGGCTCACCGAGGTGGTGCTCCGCGAGGGGTTGCGGCGCAGCCGGGACTGGGCCCAGGCCGACCAGCCGCTGCCCATCGCGGTGAACCTCGCCGCCCGTACGCTCACCGACGAGCACTTCCCGGACCGGGTGCAGGAGCTGTTGACCGAGTACGGGGTGCCGGCGCAGCGCCTCACCCTGGAGATCACCGAGTCGGGGGTCCTGGACGGCACGGACCGGCCGATCCCGACGCTGCGCAGGCTCCGGGATCTCGGCGTCCGGCTGTCGGTGGACGACTTCGGCACCGGTGACTCCTCCCTCGCCCACCTGCGCCGGCTGCCGGTGCACGAGGTGAAGGTGGACCGGTCCTTCGTGCAGGGCATGGCGACCGATCCGGGGGACCTGGCGATCGTGAACGCGGTGGTGACGCTCTCCCAGCAGTTCGGCCTGGCTGTGGTCGCCGAGGGTGTGGAGAGTGAGCTGACCCTGGAGCTCCTTCAGGACATCGGGTGCGAGATCGGCCAGGGCTTCCTGTTCAGTCGACCGCTGCCGTACGAGCGGTTGGCGGCCTGGTTCGGCGCTCAGGTCGACCCCGAAACGATCTCCGGCGGGGAGCTTCCGCGCCTGCGTGTCGTGCCCTGAGCTGGGCGTAGACGATCACCGGGGATCCGATTTCACCTGCCGAGCCGGGCCGTGTACTCTTACTTCTGCGCGCCCCACGGGGAGATCGCGCAGGCCCCCTTAGCTCAGTCGGCAGAGCGTCTCCATGGTAAGGAGAAGGTCTACGGTTCGATTCCGTAAGGGGGCTCGAGGGTTCAGCTGGACCCACCGCGGCGGTGTAGCTCAGATGGCAGAGCAAGCGGCTCATAATCGCTGTGTCGCCGGTTCAAGTCCGGCCACCGCTACTCTCGTCTTCCGGGCTCGTTCCCGGTGGTCGTGGAGATGGGCGCCACTGGCGCCCACTTTGCATGTCCGCGCAGTCAGCGTCTAGGCTGACGCGTCGTAGTTGTTTCCGTTAGCGAGGAAGGCACTCCGCCGTGGCGAAGGCTACCGATGTCCGGCCGAAGATCACTTTGGCGTGTGTGGAGTGCAAGGAGCGCAACTACATCACGCGCAAGAACCGCCGGAACGACCCCGACCGCATTGAGCTGAAGAAGTTCTGCCCGCGCGACGGCCGGCACACGGTTCACCGCGAGACCCGCTGATCAATGGCCGGCACACGCCGGCCATTGACGAGGCCTTTCCAATCGCCGATCTGACCGGTACGGCGCGGCTCAGCCGCAGCCTGCCGATCAGATCGGCGATTGTGCTTCCCGTGTAGGTTCGCGGCATGTCTCTGGACCCTTCCTTCGTCGGCCGGACGTATCCGCCGACCGCCCCCTACCAGGTGGGCCGAGAAAAGATCCGTGAGTTCGCCACGGCCATCGGCGCCACCGACGCGGCTCACCACGACCCGGTGGCGGCGCAGGCGCTGGGCCATCCGGACGTGGTCGCCCCGCCGACCTTCCCGGTGATCGTCACCATGGCGGCGAGCCGCCAGATCATCGAGGACCCGGCCCTGGGTGTGGACTACAGCCGGCTGGTGCACGGCGACCAGCGGTTCGCGTACACCCGGCCGGTGGTCGCGGGCGACGAGCTGGTCTGCACCAACACCATCGAGGACGTCAGCAACCGGGGCGGGCACGGCTTTCTGACCACCCGCACGGACGTGAGCACGGTCGCCGGTGAACCGGTGGTCGCCGTCTGGGCCCGGTACGTCATCCGCGGGGAGGGCTGAGATGGAGCTGCCAGCCAAGACGTTCCGGGTGACCCGGGCGGACCTGGTCCGCTACGCCGGCGCCTCGGGTGACTTCAACCCGATCCACTGGAGCGACCGGGTCGCCACGAAGGTGGGGCTGCCCGGGGTGATCGCGCACGGCATGTTCACGATGGCCCTGGTCGGTCGGGCGGTCGCCGAGTGGGCCGGGGCGCCCGACGCGGTGGTCGAGTACGGGGTTCGGTTCACCCGGCCGGTGGTGGTCCCGGACGACGACCAGGGGACCGAGATCGAGGTGACGGCGCGGGTCCGTGAGGTGACCGAGGAGGGTCTCACCCGGCTCGATGTGACCGCGACCTGTCTGGGGGAGAAGGTGCTCTCGCAGGCACGGGCGACCATCCGGACCGCGCGCTGAACCGGGTCCGCCACGCGTGGCGGGGAGACCGGTTGGGAAAGTCGGGTGCCTACCCGTACACTGGTCCGCCGTGGGGCAAGTGACCCCTGCACGGTCGTCTGTGACCGCGTGGGGCGAGTGTTGCCGCACAGGGGTGTAGCTCAATTGGCAGAGCAGCGGTCTCCAAAACCGCAGGCTGCAGGTTCAAGTCCTGTCACCCCTGCGCCTCAGGCCTGACCGTTCCCGTGGGTCGCGCCGCCGCAAGGCGGCGTCCGGCCCGTGGTGGTGGCATCGGCGGGGTGGGTCCGAGGCATTCGGGCACCCCGGTTGATCCACCGGCCGCGGCCCGTCGCGGGACGGTTGGGCCCGGCCGGCGTGACCAGCGCCGCGCACGCCACCCGGCGTGCGACCCGAGATTCCGCGACGGAGGGCGAAGTGGCCGACAACAAGCGGCGCGGCGAGGACGCCGGCGACGATCGTCTGGACGACGAGATCGTCGACGACGTAGCCGACGACGACGCCTCCGGCGCGGACGAGCCGGTTTCCCGGGGAGGCACCGCGACGCGGTCCCGCGCCCGGGCGGAATCGGCGGACAGCCGACCGACCACGAGGTCGGAAACCGGTCGGGTGGGCGTGTTCGGCCGCATCGCCCGGTTTTTCCGCGAGGTCGTTGCCGAACTGCGTAAGGTCATCTGGCCGACGCGCAAGGAGCTGCTGACCTACACCGGAGTGGTGGTGACGTTCGTCGCGGTGATGCTGACGATCGTGGCCCTGCTGGACTACGGGTTCGCCAAGGTCGTGTTGTTTGTCTTCGGCAACTCGGACTGACCGGCTGCCTCCAGAGCCGATAGTGACGGAAGTGAGCGAGCGTGCCTGAGTACGACGAGACCGCCGGACCGGTGGACGAGCAGTCCACGGTCGCGACGGCGGCTGGTGACGAGTCGGTTGAGGCCGCCAGCGAGCCGGAGTTCCCCACCACCGAGCCCGCGCCGGACGAGGAGTACGACCCGGTCGCCGAGCTGCGGCAGAAGCTGCGCTACGCCCCGGGTGACTGGTACGTGGTGCACTCGTACGCCGGTTACGAGAACAAGGTGAAGACCAACCTCGAGACCCGGATCACGAGCCTCGACATGGAGGACTTCATCTACCAGGTCGAGGTGCCGACCCGGGAAGAGGTCGAGGTCAAGAACGGTAAGCGTTCCCAGATCCAGGCCAAGGTCTTCCCGGGCTACATCCTCGTCCGGATGGAGCTGACCGCCGAGTCCTACTCGTGTGTCCGCAACACCCCGGGCGTGACCGGCTTCGTGGGCGCGACCGACCGGGCTGACCGGCCGGCGCCGCTCTCCCTCGACGAGGTGCTGAAGTGGCTGGCGCCGGCCGTCGAGACCGAGCAGAAGAAGGCCAAGCCGGAGATCAAGGTCCTCGACTTCGAGGTCGGCGACTCGGTCACCGTCACCGACGGCGCGTTCGCGTCGCTGCCGGCCACGATCAGCGAGATCAACGCCGACCAGCAGAAGCTCAAGGTGCTGGTGTCGATCTTCGGTCGGGAGACCCCGGTGGAGCTCAACTTCAACCAGGTCGCCAAGATCTGACCGGTCGTCGGCGGCGGGTCGTCCCGCCGCCGACGTCGGCGTTCGCCCTCCCGCTCGACCTCGGCGGACGAGCGGGCTGCGGCCTGCGCTACCCTTGAACGTCGCCGTTGTCGCGTCGCGCTGACCGTGCGCGCCCTCGCGGTGGCGTCAGCCGCATTTTCCCTGCTCCAAGCCCCAGGAAGTGACATGCCTCCGAAGAAGAAGCTCGTCAAGACGTTCACGCTTCAGCTGCCGGCGGGCCAGGCCACGCCGGCGCCGCCGGTCGGCCCCGCGCTCGGCCAGCACGGCGTGAACATCATGGAGTTCTGCAAGTCCTACAACGCGCAGACCGAATCCCAGCGGGGCGACATCGTCCCCGCCGAGATCAGCGTGTATGAGGACCGGTCCTTCACCTTCGTGCTGAAGACCCCGCCCGCCGCCCGGCTGCTGATCAAGGCCGCCGGTGTGCAGAAGGGTTCCGGCGTCCCGCACAGCGAGAAGGTCGGCTCGGTCAGCCGCGCCCAGCTGCGTGAGATCGCCGAGAAGAAGATGGCCGACCTCAACGCCAACGACGTGGACCAGGCCGAGAAGATCATCGCCGGCACCGCCCGGTCGATGGGCATCACCGTCAACGACTGACGTCGGCCCTGCCGACGACCCGATCGTGGGAGGGCCGCGCCGAGCGGCCCGCCAGAGACCACAGGAGTAATCAGCAATGCAGCGCAGCAAGAGCTACCGCAAGGCCGCCGACGTCATCGACCGGTCGAAGCTGTACACCCCCGCCGAGGCCGTGAAGCTGGCCAAGGAGACCACCAACGTCAAGTTCGACGCCACGGTCGAGGTCGCCATGCGCCTCGGCGTCGACCCCCGCAAGGCGGACCAGATGGTCCGCGGCACGGTCAACCTGCCGCACGGCACCGGTAAGACCGCCCGCGTGATCGTGTTCGCCGGTGGCGCGAAGGCCGAGGAGGCCGCCGCGGCGGGTGCGGACGAGGTGGGCACCGACGAGCTGGTCGCCCGCATCCAGGGTGGTTGGCTCGACTTCGACGCGGCGATCGCCACGCCGGACCAGATGGCCAAGATCGGCCGGATCGCGCGGATCCTGGGCCCGCGCGGTCTCATGCCGAACCCGAAGACCGGCACGGTGACCATGGACGTCACCAAGGCGGTGCAGGACATCAAGGGCGGCAAGATCACCTTCCGGGTGGACAAGCACTCCAACCTGCACCTGATCATCGGCAAGGCCTCCTTCACGGAGACCCAGCTGGTGGACAACTACGCGGCGGTGCTCGACGAGGTGCTGCGCGCCAAGCCGTCCGCGGCCAAGGGCAAGTACCTCCGCAAGGTCATCCTCACCACCACCATGGGCCCGGGTGTTCCGGTCGACCCGAACCTGGTGAAGAACCTCCGCGAGGACCAGGCCGAGGCCTGAGCCGACAGCTCGCTCGTACCGGGGCGCCGCCACGATCGTGGCGGCGCCCCGGCGCGTCTGTGGTGTGGCAAGCTCGACCGCATGCGGCTGGAGAACGTCTGGTTGCGGTACCACCGGCGTGGTCCGTGGGTGCTGCGGGGCGTGGACGTGCGGATCGGTCCGGGTGAGGTCGCGGTCGTCCTGGGCCGCAACGGGGTGGGCAAGTCCACGCTGCTCCAGGTGGCCGCCGGGGTGCTGCGGCCGGGCCGGGGTCGGGTCGTCGACCGGCCGGCCCGGGTGGGCTGGGTCCCGGAGCGTTTCCCGGCCGACCAGCCGTTCACCGTTTCCCGCTACCTGACCGGCATGGCCCGCGTGGCCGGGTTGGGGCGGTCGGCCGCCGACGAGGCGGTGACCACCTGGACGCAGCGGCTCGGCCTGGGCGCGTTCAGCTCGGTGCGGCTTCCGGAGCTGTCCAAGGGCACCGCGCAGAAGGTGGGTCTCGCCCAGGCCATGCTGCGACCGCCCGGCCTGCTGGTGCTCGACGAGCCGTGGGAGGGCCTCGACGCCGCGACCCGCGAGCTGGTTCCCGAGCTGATCGACGAGGTGCTGGCCGACGGCGGCACGGTCCTGGTCAGCGACCACCGCGGGGAGACGGTCCGGCTGCCGGCCGCACGCCGCTGGTCGGTGGCCGCCGGCTCGCTGACCGAGGAGACCGCGCCGACCGACGAGGAGGCCATCGCGGTGGTCGAGGTCGCGGTGCCGGCCGCGCGGGTCGCCAGCACCGTCGCCCGGTTGCGCGCCGAGGGCCACCAGATTCTTCGGGTACGCGCCGACACCTCCACCACCGCACCGCAGGCCGGGCCCGCGGCTGCACCGCTGCGGCCGGCCGGTGAGCCGGCTCTCCACCAGCCCGAGGGCGCGGGCGCGATCGAGCAGGCAGCGGGGGAGGCCCGGTGAGCGCCCTGGTGCGGATGCGGCTGGCGGGTTTCCTGCGGACCGGTCGAGCGTTGGCGCCGTTGCTCGCGGGTCTCGTCGTGCTCGGCACGCTCTACGGCGGCGGCCGGTCCCAGCCTGCGGAGGCGTACGGTGTCTCGGCCGTGGTGCTCTTCCCGGTGCTCGCCTGGCAGACCAGGATCCTGCTGGACATCGAGCCGGACGTGCAGCGCCGGCTCGCCCAGGTGACGATCGGGGTGGCCCGCGAACGCCTGGCCGGACTCCTGGCCGCCGGCGTGGCGGCGCTGGTCGCGGTTGCGGTCGCGCTGCTCTTCCCCTGGTTGGTGGGCGGGGTCACCGGCCCGGTCGAGCCGGGGGACCGGTCGGTGCCGGTCGGCATCGCGCTGGGGCTGTGGGCGCACCTGCTGGCCGTACCCGCGGCGGTTGCCCTCGGTGCGCTGGCCAGCCGGGCGTCGGTGGGCGGGGCCGCGTACGGCGTGGCGGTGCTGGCGCTCGGCGGTGTCGGCGCGGTGGCGCTCGGTCTGCGCGGTTCGGTGGCGCCCTGGCTGGTGCCGCCGATCATGGCCACCGCGCGGACGACCGCGGGTGACGCCGCCGCGCTGACCCTGCTCGGGCTCACGCTCTGGGCGTTGGCGTGGACCGCGGCGGTCACCGTCGGCTACCTGTGGCGGCGGCGGGCCCAGGGCTGACCAGCCACGGCCGGTGTGAGCCGGCTCACCGGGGGCGATTTGGCGCTGGTAGTGGGGGCGCGTACTCTTCAACCGTCATCCGTGTTTCCATGGATGAGGAACCACCCAGAGACCGCTGGTCACCGTGCTCCGGCACGGTCGAAGGTCCCGCGACAACGGGCGACCCGCGTAGGGCGGCAAGCGTAACTCGGCAGTGAGCATGGTCCGCCGACCGTGACGATCCGCCGGCCCTCGCCCCGTGCGCCCTGCGCCGGGGCTTTTCGTTGTCGTGCTGCCTCCGCCCCCGCTCCGGCTTCGGCCGTGTCGGGGACCAGCCTCGAGTAACGAGAGAGGAGGGACATGGCGGACAAGCCGATCCGGGCCGACAAGGCCACGGCCGTCGCTGAGCTGACCGAGAGCTTCCGCAACGCGGGCGCCACCGTGCTGACCGAGTACCGCGGTCTGACGGTTTCCCAGCTCACCCAGCTTCGGCGCACGCTCGGTGCCGAGACCAGCTACACGGTCGCGAAGAACACGCTGGCGAAGCGTGCCGCGACGGACGCGGGCATCAACGGCCTCGACGAGCTGTTCACCGGTCCTACCGCGCTGACTTTCGTTTCGGGCGACGTCGTCGAGGCGGCGAAGGGGCTTCGCGACTTCGCGAAGGCCAACCCGAAGCTCGTCATCAAGGGCGGTGTCTTCGAGGGCAGGGCCATTTCCGCGGCCGAGGTCACGAAGCTCGCCGACCTGGAGTCCCGCGAGGTGCTGCTGGCCAAGCTGGCCGGCGCGATGAAGGGCAACCTGAGCAAGGCCGCGGCCCTGTTCCAGGCTCCGCTCTCCAAGGCCGCCCGCGCGGCGGCCGCCCTGGCGGACAAGAAGCGCGAGCAGGAGGGCGCCGAGGCGGCCTGAGGCCGCCTCGACGCACGACGTTCTTAGACAACCTTTAGAAAGGACGCCAGACATGGCGAAGCTCAGCACCGACGAGCTGCTCGACGCGTTCAAGGAGATGACGCTGATCGAGCTCTCCGAGTTCGTGAAGCAGTTCGAGGACACCTTCGAGGTCACCGCCGCGGCTCCGGTCGCGGTTGCCGCCGCCGGTGGCGCCCCGGCCGCCGCCGAGGCCGAGCCGGAGAAGGACGAGTTCGACGTCGTCCTCGAGGCTGACGGTGGCAAGAAGATCCAGGTCATCAAGGTCGTGCGTGAGCTGACCGGCCTGGGCCTCAAGGAGGCCAAGGACGCGGTCGAGTCCGCGCCGAAGGCCATCCTGGAGAAGGTCAACAAGGAGACCGCCGAGAAGGCGAAGGCGAAGCTCGAGGGTGAGGGCGCCAAGGTCACCCTCAAGTGACCTGACGTTTCACCTGCGCGTGCCCGGCTCAGTGAGCCGGGACACGATCGCGCCGCGGCGGGCGGTGATCCGACACGGATCGCTGCCCGCCGTGTTTCGTGGACCGGGCGACAACCGTCCTGAGCTGGGCTTCGATGGTCGATGCGAGACCTGGGGACGAGCCGCCCCGGTCGCCCGCAGGTGGGAAAGAACCGACGACCCGGATACCGGCCCTTGACGCGGCCCCGGGCTGCCAGGCACGCTGAACACCAGCAAGACACCGCGCTTGCGACGGCCACGACGTGGGTAATGACAGCGGCCGCACCATCGGCCGCGGCAACCCGAGCGGCCCAGTGGGGACGTTGCGTTCTGAGCGGCCCGGCAGACCCCGGTTTACGGGGGCCGAGGCGCGTTCCGCGAACGACCTGCGGGGTGGGCTGGACAGCGGTTAGCCTCTCGGCTACACTGCTAGTTTGCGCTGCCTTCCGACTTGACCCCTGCTCGGAAATGTCCGTTTACGGATATTTCTGGTGGGGTCATTGGAGTGCACGCGTACCAGCCGTTCTGCAGCACCGGTCCTCGGAAGGACGCATCTTGGCAGCTTCCCGCCCTGCGAAGACCAGTCGTACGTCGAGCGCATTCGCTCCCCGCCGAGTTTCATTCGGCAGGATCACCGAACACCTCGAGGTCCCCAACCTCCTTGCCATCCAGAACGAGTCCTTCGACTGGCTCGTCGGCAACGAGGCTTGGCAGGGCCGGTCGGCGGACGACCCGCACGCACGCTCGGGTCTCGCGGAGATCCTTGAAGAGATCAGTCCCATTGAGGACTTCTCCGGCACCATGTCACTTTCCTTCTCGGCGCCGCGCTTCGACGAGGTCAAGGCCTCGATCGAGGAGTGCAAGGAGAAGGACCTGACCTACTGCGCTCCGCTCTTCGTGACCGCGGAGTTCACCAACAACACCACTGGCGAGATCAAGAGCCAGACGGTGTTCATGGGTGACTTCCCGATGATGACGCCCAAGGGCACCTTCGTCATCAACGGCACCGAGCGCGTCGTGGTCAGCCAGCTCGTCCGGTCCCCGGGCGTCTACTTCGACAAGCAGCCGGACAAGACCTCCGACCGCGACCTCTCCAGCGTCAAGGTCATCCCGAGTCGGGGTGCCTGGCTGGAGTTCGACATCGACAAGCGCGACACGGTCGGCGTTCGCATCGACCGCAAGCGTCGGCAGGCCGTCACGGTCCTGCTCAAGGCCATCGGATGGTCGGCCGAGCGGATCCGTGAGCGGTTCGGTTGGTCCGAGCTGATGATGACCACGCTCGAGAAGGACCACATCGCCGGCGCCGACGAGGCGCTGCTCGACATCTACCGCAAGCTGCGCCCTGGCGAGCCGCCGACGCGCGAGAACGCCCAGACCCTGCTCGACAACCTCTTCTTCAACCCGAAGAGGTACGACGTCGCCAAGGTCGGGCGTTACAAGTTCAACAAGAAGCTCGAAGTCGAGGTGCCGATCACCACCGGCACGCTGACCGAGGACGACATCGTCGCCACCGTGGAGTACCTGTGCCGGCTGCACGCCGGTGAGGACGGCTACGAGGCCGACGACATCGACCACTTCGGCAACCGTCGTCTGCGCACCGTGGGCGAGCTGATCCAGAACCAGGTTCGGGTCGGCCTCTCCCGCATGGAGCGGGTCGTCCGCGAGCGGATGACCACGCAGGACGTCGAGGCGATCACCCCGCAGACCCTGATCAACATCCGCCCGGTGGTGGCGGCGATCAAGGAGTTCTTCGGTACGTCGCAGCTGTCCCAGTTCATGGACCAGACCAACCCGCTGGCGGGCCTGACCCACCGGCGTCGGCTGAGCGCGCTCGGCCCGGGTGGTCTGTCCCGGGAGCGGGCCGGCTTCGAGGTCCGCGACGTGCACCCGTCCCACTACGGCCGGATGTGCCCGATCGAGACGCCGGAAGGCCCGAACATCGGCCTGATCGGCGCGCTGTCCACCTTCGCCCGGGTCAACCCGTTCGGCTTCATCGAGACGCCGTACCGGAAGGTCATCGACGGCCGGGTCACCGACCAGATCGACTACCTGACCGCGGACGAGGAGGACCGGTTCGTCAAGGCCCAGGCCAACGCGCGGCTGAAGGCGGACGGCACGTTCGCCGAGGACCGGGTGCTCTGCCGTCGTAAGGGCGGCGAGACCGAGGACGTCATCCCCGGCGCCGTCGACTACATGGACGTCTCGCCCCGGCAGATGACCTCGGTCGCGACCGCCATGATCCCGTTCCTCGAGCACGACGACGCCAACCGGGCACTGATGGGCGCGAACATGCAGCGCCAGGCGGTGCCGCTGGTCAAGGCCGAGGCGCCGCTCGTGGGTACGGGCATGGAGTACCGGGCCGCGGTCGACGCTGGCGACGTGGTGGTCGCCGAGGTCGGCGGTGTGGTCGAGGATCTCTGCGCCGACTACGTCACCATCCACCAGGATGACGGTCACCGCCGGACGTACCTGCTGCACAAGTTCCGCCGCTCCAACGCCGGCTCCTGCGTCAACCAGAAGCCGGTGGTCTTCGAGGGCGACCGCGTCGAGGCCGGTCAGGTCATCGCCGACGGTCCGTGCACCGACGAGGGCGAGATGGCGCTCGGACGCAACCTGCTGGTGGCGTTCATGTGCTGGGAGGGCCACAACTACGAGGACGCGATCATCCTGTCGCAGCGCCTCGTGCAGCAGGACGTGCTCACCTCGATCCACATCGAGGAGCACGAGGTCGACGCCCGGGACACCAAGCTCGGTCCGGAGGAGATCACCCGCGACATCCCGAACGTCAGCGAGGAAATGCTCGCTGACCTCGACGAGCGCGGCATCATCCGGATCGGCGCCGAGGTCGTCCCCGGCGACATCCTGGTCGGCAAGGTCACGCCCAAGGGTGAGACCGAGCTGACCCCGGAGGAGCGGCTGCTCCGCGCGATCTTCGGTGAGAAGGCGCGTGAGGTTCGGGACACCTCGCTGAAGGTGCCGCACGGCGAGACCGGCACGGTCATCGGTGTGCGCACGTTCTCCCGTGAGGACGGCGACGAGTTGCCGCCGGGTGTGAACGAGCTGGTCCGGGTCTACGTCGCCCAGAAGCGCAAGATCCAGGACGGCGACAAGCTCGCCGGCCGGCACGGCAACAAGGGTGTCATCTCGAAGATCCTGCCGATCGAGGACATGCCGTTCCTTGAGGACGGCACCCCGGTCGACATCGTGCTCAACCCGCTCGGCGTGCCGAGCCGGATGAACATCGGCCAGGTGCTGGAGACCCACCTCGGTTGGGTCGCCAAGACCGGGTGGAAGGTCGATGGTGACGACGCCGAATGGAAGCGTCAGCTCCGCTCGATCGACGCACACGAGTCCGAGGGTGACACCAACGTGGCCACCCCGGTCTTCGACGGTGCCCGCGAGGAGGAGATCTCCGGTCTGCTCGAGTCGACCCTGCCCAACCGGGACGGCAAGCAGCTGATCGGGCGTACCGGCAAGGCGCAGCTGTTCGACGGTCGTTCCGGCGAGCCGCTGCCGGACCCGATCGCGGTCGGCTACGTCTACATCCTGAAGCTCAACCACCTGGTCGACGACAAGATCCACGCTCGTTCGACCGGTCCGTACTCGATGATCACGCAGCAGCCGCTGGGTGGTAAGGCGCAGTTCGGTGGTCAGCGCTTCGGTGAGATGGAGTGCTGGGCGATGCAGGCGTACGGCGCTGCCTACGCCCTGCAGGAGCTGCTCACGATCAAGTCCGACGACGTGCTCGGCCGGGTGAAGGTCTACGAGGCCATCGTCAAGGGCGAGAACATCCCGGAGCCGGGCATCCCGGAGTCGTTCAAGGTGCTGCTCAAGGAGCTGCAGTCGCTGTGCCTCAACGTTGAGGTGCTCTCCAGCGACGGTGTGGCCCTGGAAATGCGCGAGACCGACGACGAGGTGTTCCGGGCCGCCGAGGAGCTGGGCATCGACCTGTCCCGGCGCGAGCCGAGCTCGGTCGAAGAGGTCTGAGGTGAGCGGTCGGGGGCCGGCGAGCCGGCCCCCGACCCCACCCGAGAATTAGCAGTACAGACGACGACATAGGGGACAGAGTGCTCGACGTCAACTTCTTCGACGAGCTGCGCATTGGTCTCGCCACCGCTGACGACATCCGTCAGTGGTCGCACGGCGAGGTCAAGAAGCCTGAGACGATCAACTACCGCACCCTGAAGCCGGAGAAGGACGGGCTCTTCTGCGAGAAGATCTTCGGTCCGCAGCGGGACTGGGAGTGCTACTGCGGTAAGTACAAGCGCGTCCGGTTCAAGGGCATCATCTGTGAGCGCTGCGGCGTCGAGGTGACTCGCTCCAAGGTCCGTCGTGAGCGGATGGGGCACATCGAGCTCGCCGCTCCGGTGACCCACATCTGGTACTTCAAGGGCGTTCCGAGTCGGCTGGGCTACCTGCTGGACCTCGCTCCCAAGGATCTCGAGAAGATCATTTACTTCGCCTCGTACGTCGTGACGAGCGTGGACGCCGAGTCGCGTCACCGTGACCTCTCGACGATCGAGAACGAGATCCTGGCCGAGAAGCGGCAGTCCGAGAACAGCCGCGACTCGGAGATCGAGAAGCGGGCCGCCAAGCTCGAGGCCGACCTGGCCGAGCTGGAGGCCGAGGGTGCCAAGGCGGACGTTCGGCGCAAGGTCAAGGAGGGCGGAGAGCGCGAGATGCGCCAGATCCGCGACCGGGCCCAGCGCGAGATCGACCGCCTGGACGAGGTGCTGGACACCTTCCGCAAGCTGGAGCCGAAGCAGCTGGTCACCGACGAGCTGCTCTACCGCGAGCTGCGCGACCGGTTCGGTGAGTACTTCACCGGTTCCATGGGCGCGGAGGCGATCAAGGCGCTGGTCCAGAACATGGACCTCGACGCCGAGGCCGAGAGCCTGCGGGAGACCATCCGGTCCGGCAAGGGTCAGCGGAAGATCCGGGCGCTCAAGCGGCTCAAGGTCGTGGCGGCGTTCCTGAACACCCGCAACTCGCCGCTCGGCATGGTGCTGGACTGCGTGCCGGTCATCCCGCCGGACCTGCGCCCGATGGTGCAGCTCGACGGTGGCCGCTTCGCGACCTCCGACCTGAACGACCTGTACCGCCGCGTGATCAACCGGAACAACCGCCTCAAGCGACTGATCGACCTCGGCGCACCCGAGATCATCGTCAACAACGAGAAGCGGATGCTCCAGGAGGCCGTCGACGCGCTGTTCGACAACGGCCGTCGCGGCCGGCCGGTCACCGGTCCGGGTAACCGCCCGCTCAAGTCGCTGTCCGACATGCTCAAGGGCAAGCAGGGCCGGTTCCGCCAGAACCTGCTGGGCAAGCGCGTCGACTACTCCGGCCGTTCGGTCATCGTGGTCGGCCCGAAGCTCAAGCTGCACCAGTGTGGTCTGCCCAAGCAGATGGCGCTGGAGCTGTTCAAGCCGTTCGTGATGAAGCGGCTGGTCGACCTCAACCACGCGCAGAACATCAAGTCCGCCAAGCGGATGGTCGAGCGTCAGCGCCCGGTCGTGTGGGACGTGCTGGAAGAGGTCATCGGCGAGCACCCGGTGCTGCTCAACCGGGCGCCGACCCTGCACCGGCTGGGCATCCAGGCCTTCGAGCCGCAGCTGGTCGAGGGCAAGGCGATCCAGATCCACCCGCTGGTCTGCACCGCGTTCAACGCCGACTTCGACGGTGACCAGATGGCGGTGCACGTGCCGCTGTCCGCCGAGGCCCAGGCCGAGGCGCGGATCCTGATGCTGTCGTCGAACAACATCCTCAAGCCGGCCGACGGCAAGCCGGTCACCATGCCCACGCAGGACATGGTCATCGGCCTCTACCACCTCACCCACCTCACCGACGGTGAGAGGGGCGAGGGCCGGGCGTTCAGCTCGGACGCCGAGGCGCGGATGGCGTTCGACAACGGCGAGCTGCACCTGCAGGCGCCGGTGAAGATCCGCCTGCGTGGCGTGACCGAGGTCGACAATGGCGCCGGTGCCGAGAAGTGGACCGCCCCGGAGGGCTGGGTCGAGGGTGACCCGCTGACCGTGGAGACCACCCTGGGTCGGGTGCTGTTCAACGAGACGCTGCCGCAGGGCTACCGCTTCGTGAACTACGAAATCCGCAAGGGTCAGCTCTCCGCGATCGTCAACGACCTCGCCGAGCGCTTCCCCAAGGTGGCGCTGGCCGCCACCCTGGACGGGCTCAAGGAGGCCGGTTTCCACTGGGCCACCTGGTCCGGCGTGACGATCGGCATGGAGGACGTCATCGCTCCGCCGCGTAAGGCGGAGATCCTGGCGAAGTACGAGAAGGAAGCCGACCGGATCGACAAGCAGTACCAGCGTGGTCTGATGACCGCCGAGGAGCGTCGCGGCGAACTCATCGAGATCTGGACCAAGGCGACCAACGAGGTCGCCAAGGAGATGGACACCGCGCTGCCGCAGGAGAACCCACTGTGGAAGATGATCAATTCGGGTGCCCGCGGTAACCTGCTCCAGCTCCGGCAGATCGCGGCGATCCGTGGTCTGGTGGCCAACCCGAAGGGCGAGATCATCCCGCGGCCGATCAAGGCCAGCTACCGGGAGGGTCTGTCCGTGCTGGAGTACTTCATCTCCACGCACGGTGCCCGTAAGGGTCTCGCGGACACCGCCCTGCGGACCGCCGACTCGGGTTACCTGACCCGTCGTCTGGTGGACGTCTCCCAGGACGTGATCATCCGCGAGGAGGACTGCGGCACCGACCGGGCGATCCCGATGCAGATCGGCGAGAAGCTGGACGGCAAGCTCGTCGTCCACACCCACGCCGAGACCAGCGTGCACGCCCGGACCCTGGCCGACGACATCAAGGGGCCGGACGGCACCGTGGTGGCCGAGCGCGGCCAGGACATCAACTCCATCGGGGTCGACAAGATCGTCGCCGCTGGCGTGGAGACGGTCCGGGTGCGCAGCGTGCTCACCTGCGAGTCGAAGCTGGGCGTCTGCGCGGCCTGCTACGGCCGTTCGCTGCCGACCGGCAAGTCGGTCGACATCGGCGAGGCTGTCGGCATCATCGCCGCCCAGTCCATCGGTGAGCCGGGCACGCAGCTGACGATGCGTACCTTCCACACCGGTGGTGTCGCGGGTGAGGACATCACCCAGGGTCTGCCGCGTGTCCAGGAAATCTTCGAGGCTCGGGTCCCGAAGGGTAAGGCGCCCATCGCCGACACCCCTGGCCGGATCCGGATCGAGGACGGCGAGCGCTCGCGGAAGATCATCGTGGTGCCGGACGACGGCAGCGAAGAGATCGTGTACGACAAGATCTCGAAGCGGGTCAAGCTCCGTACCCACGACGGCGGTCACGTCGAGGTCGGCGAGAAGCTCACCGAGGGCACCATCGACCCGCACGAGCTGCTGCGCATCCTCGGTCCGCGTGCGGTCCAGGTCCACCTGACCCAGGAGGTCCAGGAGGTCTACCGCTCGCAGGGCGTGCTCATCCACGACAAGCACATCGAGATCATCATCCGCCAGATGCTCAAGCGGGTGACGGTCATCGACTCCGGCTCGACCGAGTTCCTGCCGGGTGTGCTCGTCGACCGGGCGCTGTTCGAGTCGGAGAACCGCCGACTCGTGTCGGAGGGTGGCGAGCCCGCCGCCGGCCGTCCGGTGCTGATGGGTATCACCAAGGCCTCGCTGGCCACCGACTCCTGGCTCTCCGCGGCCTCCTTCCAGGAGACCACCCGGGTGCTGACCGACGCTGCGATCAACTCGCGCAGCGACTCGCTGGTCGGCCTCAAGGAGAACGTGATCATCGGTAAGCTCATCCCGGCCGGTACGGGCATCAGCAAGTACCGCAACGTCCGGGTCGAGCCGACCGAGGAGGCCAAGGCCAAGGTCTACTCGATGACCGGTTACCCGGAGACCGACTACGGGTTCGGGCCGGCCAGCGGGCAGGCTGTGCCGCTGGACGACTTCGACTTCGGGTCGTACCGCTAAGCACCGACACCGACGAGGCCCCCGGCACCTGCCGGGGGCCTCGTCGTGTCCGGTCCGACCCGCCCGTCGACCGGGTTGGGCATGATGGAGGCATGACGACCGCACCCGGACAGGTGTCCGTCGCGTCTCAGGGCCTGCGCCACCCGCTGGATCCGGACCCGGCCCGTGCCACGAAGGCGCGGGCAGTGTTCGCGCTGGGGCTGCTCGGCATGCTGACCGGGCTGTTCATCGGCGGGGTGGTGCCGGCGACGGTGGCGCTGCAACTGGCCCGGCAGGCCCGCCGGGAGGCGTACGCCTCGGGGGGTTTCCTGACCGGCGGCGTCTGGCTTCGGCGGGGGGAGCGGTTGGCCTGGACCGGCCTGGTGCTGGTCGCGGTCAGCGTGGTCGTCGCCGGGGTGATCGGGGTGGTTCGGCTGGCTGGCACGCCGTTCGGCCACGACTACCCGGCGAACATGGACTGACCGTTGCACCGGCCACGCCCAGCGCGAACGGCGCCGCTTCCGGCGGTAGCCTGGCCGGTGTCCGCCGCGCGGCGATTGGCGGCCCTGTCGACAGGAGGACCTCGTGACGGAACCGGCGCGGCCCCCGGCGGATGAGCCGGCGGGGCATCCTGACGCGCCGGCCGCGAGCCCGGCCCCCTCCGGACCGCACGACCGGGCACAACCCGATCAGGACGGGCAGCCCGCCCCACCCGCCGACGTCCCCGATCCGGGTACGCCGCCGTCGGGCTGGGGTGCGCCGCCCGCGCCCGCGTGGGGTCGGCCCACGGCCGATTGGGGTGGGGTCTTTCCGCCCGGGCACGGCCAGCCCCATCCCGCTTCCGGGGCGCCGCTCCCGCCCGGCTGGGGTCAGCCGCCGGCGGGGCCTGGTGCGCCGACGGGCTGGGGTCAGCCGTCTGGGCCTGGTGCGCCCGGGGGGTGGGGCCATCCGGCACCGGGCCAGTCGTCCGGGTGGGGTGTGGCTCCAGCCCGACCGGTGCCGCCGCCCACCGACGACCAGCGGCGGCCGCCGAAGCGGGTGGAGGCGGTGCCCGGCACGCCGTTCGGCGTGGTGCACCTGGATGTGCCGCCGGTCACCTCCGGACTGGCGACCGGGGCGCTGGTGGCGGGCATCGCGTCGATCCTGGTCTCGCTCCTGGTGATCTGCTTCGGGGTGGCGTTCGGCAACGACGGTGGCGTCTGGGCCTCCGGGGCCTTCACCGTGCTGGGGGTGCTGGCGGGGGTGGCGGCGATCGTCACCGGTCTGCTCGC
The DNA here is from genome assembly GCF_045161355.1 of Micromonospora sp. NBC_00617. Lineage (NCBI taxonomy): Bacteria > Bacillati > Actinomycetota > Actinomycetes > Micromonosporales > Micromonosporaceae > Micromonospora > Micromonospora sp. NBC_00617. The sequence continues at coordinate 6,612,182 of NZ_CP107751.1, forward strand.
CCGGCGGCAGATCGGCCGGCCGGCCGCGCCGTCGGCGGTACGGTTCACCGGGCGCGGGCTGGCGGTGGCGGGCATCAGCTGCGGCGCGGCGGGTGCGCTGCTCAGCCTGCTGGGTCTGGGTCTGGCGTTGCTGATCACCCTGACGTAGGCCGGGCACCGGTCTGCGGTGCCTGACCGGGGGCGACGGGTGGCCCGGCGGGGAAGCCGGTACACTTGTGTCTGTAGGTGCCCATCGCGGGCGACGAGGCGGGACGAGATCCGGCCGGCGAGTGTGAGACAGTCGCCGACCCATTCCGTTTTGACCTGGGCGGCTGTGGTAGGTACTCTTTCCCCTTGTGCCCGGGCGTGCCCGGGCAACTCGTGCGTGCGCTGGATCCGGATTCCGGACGGTCGCACGACAAACCAGAGATCCGGGGCGGGGCGATCCGCGTGCCGGTGACAGAAACCACCCGGTACGCCTGCGAAAGCGTCCGCACCGGGACCGTGAGTGGGGCGACACGCCCGACCGCGGGTGCCGGGGCCACCGCAAGGTGACCCTGGTCGGAATGTAGGAGAGCCGGTCATCAGGCCGGCTAACGAGCAGACGGCGCGGTCGCGTGCAGCGGCCGAAGGGAGCGGAGAAACCCGGTGCCCACCATCCAGCAGCTGGTCCGAAAGGGCCGTCAGGCCAAGACGACCAAGTCCAAGACCCCGGCGCTCAAGGGGTCCCCCCAGCGGCGCGGCGTGTGCACCCGCGTGTACACCACCACTCCGAAGAAGCCGAACTCCGCGCTGCGCAAGGTCGCTCGTGTGAAGCTCAGCAGCCAGATCGAGGTGACCGCCTACATCCCGGGCGTCGGTCACAACCTGCAGGAGCACTCGATCGTGCTCGTTCGCGGCGGCCGGGTGAAGGACCTCCCCGGCGTGCGTTACAAGATCGTCCGCGGCTCGCTGGACACCCAGGGTGTCCGCAACCGCAAGCAGGCGCGCAGCCGTTACGGCGCGAAGAAGGAGAAGAGCTGACATGCCGCGTAAGGGACCCGCTCCGCGGCGGCCGCTGGTCGCTGACCCGGTGTACAACTCGCCGCTGGTCACCCAGTTGGTGAACAAGATCCTGCTCCGCGGCAAGCGTCAGCTCGCCGAGTCGATCGTGTACGCGGCCCTCGAGGGCTGCCGCGAGAAGTCCGGCACCGACCCGGTCGTCACCCTCAAGCGGGCGATGGACAACGTCAAGCCGACCCTCGAGGTGCGTAGCCGTCGTGTCGGTGGCGCCACCTACCAGGTTCCGGTCGAGGTTCGCCCCACCCGGGCGACCACCCTGGGTCTGCGCTGGCTGGTCACCTACTCCCGCGCCCGGCGCGAGAAGACCATGGTCGAGCGGCTGATGAACGAGCTGCTCGACGCGAGCAATGGCCTCGGTGCCGCCGTCAAGCGACGCGAGGACACGCACAAGATGGCCGAGTCCAACAAGGCCTTCGCGCACTACCGCTGGTAACACCCTGGTTCCGGCGCCGACCGGCGCCGGAACCGCCACCAGTTGTGTCGAGACGACGATAAGTAGGGATTGAAGTGGCCGCCGCAGACGCGCTCGCCAACGTACGCAACATCGGCATCATGGCGCACATCGATGCCGGTAAGACCACCACCACCGAGCGGATCCTGTTCTACACCGGCATCACGTACAAGATTGGCGAAACCCACGAGGGTGGCGCCGTCATGGACTGGATGGAACAGGAGCAGGAGCGTGGTATCACCATCACCTCCGCTGCTACCAAGTGCGAGTGGAAGGGCCACACGATCCAGATCATCGACACGCCCGGCCACGTCGACTTCACGGTCGAGGTCGAGCGGTCGCTGCGGGTCCTGGACGGTGCGGTCGCTGTCTACGACGGTGTCGCCGGGGTGGAGCCGCAGACGGAGAACGTCTGGCGGCAGGCCGACAAGTACAACGTCCCGCGGATGTGCTTCGTCAACAAGCTCGACCGGACCGGGGCCGACTTCTTCCGCTGCGTGCAGATGATGATCGACCGGCTCAACGCCACCCCGCTGGTGCTCCAGATCCCGATCGGGCTCGAGGGCGACCACATCGGCGTCGTCGACCTGATCGGCATGCGCGCGCTCACCTGGCGTGGGGAGACCCAGAAGGGTGACGACTACGCGATCGAGGAGATCCCGGCCGACCTGGCCGACTCCGCGGCCGAGTGGCGCGAGAAGTTGATGGAGACCCTGGCCGACGTCGACGACTCGGTGATGGAGAAGTACCTGGAAGGCGAGGAGGTCTCCGTCGAGGAGATCAAGGCGGCCATCCGGCGTGCCACCATCGGCGGCAAGGCCAACCCGGTGCTGTGCGGCTCGGCGTTCAAGAACAAGGGCGTTCAGCCCATGCTCGACGCCGTGGTCGACTTCCTGCCGTCGCCGCTGGACGTTCCGGCCATCGAGGGTACGGCCACCGACGGCGAGACCCCGCTGATTCGGAAGCCGTCCAAGTCGGAGCCGTTCTCCGGGCTGGCCTTCAAGATCCAGACGGACAAGCACCTCGGCAAGCTCACCTACGTCCGGGTCTACTCCGGTCTGCTCGAATCCGGCTCCCAGGTGGTCAACTCCACCAAGGACCGCAAGGAGCGGATCGGCAAGATCTACCAGATGCACGCCAACAAGCGGGAAGAGCGTCCGTCGGCGCAGGCCGGCGACATCATCGCGGTGCAGGGTCTCAAGCAGACCACCACCGGCGACACGCTCTCCGACCCGGCGAACCCGGTGATCCTGGAGTCGATGACCTTCCCGGAGCCGGTCATCTCGGTGGCGATCGAGCCGAAGACCAAGTCTGACCAGGAGAAGCTCGGCACCGCGATCCAGCGGCTGGCCGAGGAGGACCCGACCTTCCGCGTCCGTCTGGACGAGGAGACCGGTCAGACGGTCATCTCCGGCATGGGTGAGCTGCACCTGGACATCCTGGTCGACCGGATGCGCCGCGAGTTCAACGTCGAGGCCAACGTCGGCAAGCCCCAGGTGGCATACCGCGAGACCATTCGCCGCAAGGTGGACAAGGTCGAGTACACCCACAAGAAGCAGACCGGTGGTTCCGGCCAGTACGCCCGCGTGATCGTGAGCGTCGAGCCGCTGCCGCTGGACAACGACTCGCCGACCTACGAGTTCGCCAACGCCGTCAGCGGCGGCCGGATCCCCCGGGAGTTCATCCCGTCGGTGGACGCCGGTGCGCAGGATGCGCTGCAGTACGGCATCCTCGCGGGCTTCCCGCTGGTCGGTGTGAAGCTGACCCTGCTGGACGGCCAGTACCACGAGGTCGACTCGTCGGAAATGGCATTCAAGATCGCCGGCTCGATGGTGATGAAGGACGCGGCCCGCAAGGCCGATCCCGCACTGCTCGAGCCGATGATGGCCGTTGAAGTCACCACTCCTGAGGAGAACATGGGTGACGTCATCGGTGACCTCAACTCCCGCCGCGGCATCATCCAGGCGATGGAGGAGCGCAGCGGCGCCCGCATCGTCCGGGCTCTGGTGCCGTTGTCGGAGATGTTCGGCTACGTCGGCGACCTGCGGTCGAAGACCCAGGGCCGGGCTAGCTACAGCATGCAGTTCGACTCCTACGCCGAGGTTCCGCAGAGCGTCGCGAAGGAGATCATCGCCAAGGCAACGGGCGAGTAAAGCCCTGAGCAGGTGATTCGTGGTTGGTCGCGGGATGGTTCACCCACCCGCGACCACCACGATCGGATCGCGTGAGACCGGGCCTGTAGGCTTCATCGCCGCAGAACCCACAATGGCTCTCCGGCCGTCAGGCCGGAAAGGCTGTCGACAGAGTCCTAAGCGCCGACCGGCGCGCCGGGCGTACGAACCAAGAAGTCCACAGGAGGACACCAGTGGCGAAGGCTAAGTTCGAGCGGACTAAGCCGCACGTCAACATCGGCACCATTGGTCACATCGACCACGGTAAGACGACGCTGACGGCGGCCATCACCAAGGTCCTGCACGACGAGTACCCGGACCTGAACCCGTACACGCCGTTCGACGAGATCGACAAGGCGCCGGAGGAGAAGGCCCGCGGCATCACGATCTCGATCTCGCACGTCGAGTACCAGACCGAGGCGCGGCACTACGCGCACGTCGACTGCCCCGGCCACGCCGACTACATCAAGAACATGATCACCGGTGCCGCGCAGATGGACGGCGCGATCCTGGTGGTCGCGGCGACCGACGGCCCGATGCCGCAGACCCGCGAGCACGTGCTGCTGGCCCGTCAGGTCGGTGTGCCGTACATCGTCGTGGCGCTCAACAAGAGCGACATGGTCGACGACGAGGAGCTCCTGGAGCTCGTCGAGCTCGAGGTCCGTGAGCTGCTCTCCTCGCAGGAGTACCCGGGTGACGACCTGCCGGTCGTCCGGGTCTCGGCGCTGAAGGCCCTCGAGGGCGACCCCGAGTGGGCCGGCAAGCTCATGGAGCTGATGACCGCGGTCGACACCGCGATTCCGCAGCCGGAGCGCGAGACCGAGAAGCCGTTCCTCATGCCCATCGAGGACGTCTTCACGATCACCGGTCGTGGCACCGTCGTCACCGGTCGCGCCGAGCGTGGCGTGCTCAAGCCGAACGAGGAGGTGGAGCTCGTCGGTATCCGCGAGAAGTCGCAGAAGACGGTCTGCACCGGCATCGAGATGTTCCGCAAGCTGCTCGACGAGGCCCGCGCGGGCGAGAACGTCGGTCTGCTGCTGCGTGGCATCAAGCGCGAGGACGTCGAGCGCGGCATGGTGGTCGTCAAGCCGGGCACCACGACCCCGCACACGGAGTTCGAGGCGACGGTCTACATCCTCTCCAAGGAGGAGGGCGGCCGGCACACCCCGTTCTTCCAGAACTACCGTCCGCAGTTCTACTTCCGGACCACGGACGTCACCGGTGTCGTCACCCTCCCCGAGGGCACCGAGATGGTCATGCCGGGTGACAACACCACCATGTCGGTGAAGCTGATCCAGCCCATCGCCATGGAGGACAACCTCAAGTTCGCGATCCGCGAGGGTGGCCGCACCGTCGGCGCCGGGTTCGTCACCAAGATCATCAAGTGAGCTAGGTAACCCCGATTAGACCCGCCGCCGGTCGTGCGGCATACTAGTCAGGTTGCGTAACGACGGTTCGTCGCCTGTGTTCGGCTTTCGCTGAACCTCCGGGTGGCGAGACAGTCGAGCGTGGGGTGGTTGGCGGCCCAGTCGCCAACCACCCTCGCACGGCGTTCAGGTCGCGGTAATGCGATCGGCGCCTTGACCCACCGCGCGGTCAGCACCACTCCGGAACCACGGGGCGGAGCCCGGCCCGAGGGCGCGACACGCCCGACCGCGGGGGTCGGCGAAGTGGGCCTGTGCCAGCCGGTACAGGCGCCCGCAACACAGCGGCATCGAGAGAAGGAACAGAAGCCACCATGGCGGGACAGAAGATCCGCATCCGGCTCAAGGCCTATGACCACGAGGTCGTCGACTCCTCGGCTCGGAAGATCGTCGAGACGGTGACGCGCACCGGGGCGCAGGTCGCGGGCCCGGTGCCGCTGCCCACGGAGATCAACCGTTTCTGCGTTATCCGCTCGCCGCACAAGTACAAGGACTCGCGCGAGCACTTCGAGATGCGCACGCACAAGCGGCTGATCGACATCATCGACCCGACCCCGAAGACGGTCGACTCGCTCATGCGCCTCGACCTGCCGGCTGGCGTCGACATCGAGATCAAGCTGTAGGGACCGGACAAATGGACAGGCAAGTCAAGGGGATCCTGGGCGCCAAGCTCGGCATGACCCAGGTCTGGGACAACAACCGTGTTGTTCCCGTGACCGTGGTCGAGGCCGGCCCGTGCGTCATCAGCCAGGTTCGTAGCGCCGAGAAGGACGGTTACTCCGCGGTCCAGTTGGCGTACGGCACGATCGACCCGCGCAAGGTCAAGAAGCCGATCAGCGGGCACTACGCGAAGGCGGACGTGGCGCCGCGCCGGCACATCGTCGAGCTGCGCACCACGGACGCCGGGGAGTACTCGCTGGGCCAGGAGGTCACGGTCGAGGAGTTCCCGGCAGGCGTCACGATCGACGTCACCGGCAAGACCAAGGGCAAGGGCTACGCCGGCCCGATGAAGCGGCACGGCTTCCACGGTCTGCGCGCCAGCCACGGTGTCGAGCGCAAGCACCGCTCGCCCGGTTCCATCGGCGCCTGCGCCACTCCGGGTCGTGTCTTCAAGGGCACCCGGATGGCCGGCCGCATGGGTGGCGTGCGCTACACCGTGCAGAACCTCACCGTCCAGGCGGTCGACACCGAGAACAACCTGCTGCTCGTCCGGGGTGCCATTCCTGGTCCCAAGGGCGCGCTGGTTCTGGTCCGTACCGCGGCCAAGAGCAAGGTGAAGAAGGGCGGTGCGGCCAAGTGACCACCGTTGACGTGCGCACCGTCGAAGGCAGCACCAGCGGCTCCGTCGAGCTGCCGGCTGACATCTTCGACGTGCAGGCCAACGTCGCGCTGATGCACCAGGTCGTGGTGGCCCAGCTCGCGGCGGCCCGACAGGGCACGCACAAGGCCAAGACCCGCGGCGAGGTCGCCGGTGGCGGCAAGAAGCCGTACAAGCAGAAGGGCACCGGTCGCGCCCGGCAGGGCTCGATCCGCGCGCCGCAGTTCGCCGGCGGTGGCGTGGTGCACGGTCCCGTGCCGCGCGACTACAGCCAGCGGACCCCGAAGAAGATGAAGGCCGCCGCGCTCCGCGGTGCCCTCTCGGACCGGGCCCGCGCCGGGCAGGTGCACGTCGTCGAGGCGTTCGTCTCGGGCGAGAAGCCGTCGACCAAGGCCGCACTGGCCACGCTGACCAAGCTCACCGAGGCCCGTCGGGTTCTCGTCGTGCTGAGCAGCACCGACGAGCTGAACTGGGTGTCGCTGCGCAACGAGCCGCGGGTGCACCTGATCGAGTCCGGCCAGCTGAACACGTACGACGTGCTGGTGGCCGACGACGTGGTCTTCACCAAGGACGCCCTGGACGAGTTCCTGGGCGTGCCCGCCGAGACCACCGAGGAGGGTGGCAAGTGAGCACGATCGCCGACCCGCGCGACATCATCGTGGCGCCGGTCGTCTCGGAGAAGAGCTACAGCGAGCTGAACCGGAACTGGTACACCTTCCTGGTGCACCCGGACGCGAACAAGACCGAGATCAAGATCGCTATCCAGCAGATCTTCGACGTCCGCGTCCTGACGGTCAACACGCTCAACCGCCAGGGCAAGCGCAAGCGCACCAAGACCGGCTTCGGTCAGCGCAAGGCGACCAAGCGGGCGATCGTGAAGCTGGCTGACGGTGACCGTATCGAGGCCTTCGGCGGCCCGGTCAGCTGAGGGGTGTAGACAATGGCTATCCGTAAGTACAAGCCGACGACGCCGGGCCGACGTGGCTCCAGCGTCGCCGACTTCGCCGAGATCACCCGGTCCACGCCGGAGAAGTCGCTGCTGGCTCCGCTGCCGAAGAAGGGCGGGCGTAACGCCCACGGCCGGATCACCACGCGGCACCACGGTGGCGGTCACAAGCGCCAGTACCGTCTGATCGACTTCAAGCGGGTCGACAAGGACGGCGTGCCGGCGAAGGTCGCTCACATCGAGTACGACCCGAACCGCACGGCGCGCATCGCGCTGCTGCACTACGCCGACGGCGAGAAGCGGTACATCATCGCGCCGAAGGACATGAAGCAGGGCGACCGCGTCGAGTCCGGTCCGGGCGCCGACATCAAGCCGGGTAACAACCTGCCGCTGCGCAACATCCCGGTCGGTACCACGATCCACAACGTGGAGCTGCGTCCGGGCGGCGGGGCCAAGCTGGCCCGTTCCGCCGGCGTCGGCATCCAGCTGCTCGGCCGTGAGGGCGCGTACGCGACCCTGCGTATGCCGTCCGGCGAGATCCGGCGGGTGGACGTGCGCTGCCGCGCGAGCGTCGGCGAGATCGGCAACGCCGACCAGTCGAACATCAACTGGGGTAAGGCCGGCCGTATGCGGTGGAAGGGCAAGCGCCCGACCGTCCGTGGTGTCGCCATGAACCCGGTCGACCACCCGCACGGTGGTGGTGAGGGTAAGACCTCCGGTGGTCGCCACCCGGTCAACCCGCAGGGTAAGCCCGAGGGCCGCACCCGCCGTAAGGGCCAGCCGAGCGACAAGCTGATCGTCCGCCGCCGCTACGCCACGCGTAAGCGCGGCTGAGGGAGATAAGACATGCCTCGCAGCCTCAAGAAGGGCCCGTTCGTAGACGACCACCTGCTCAAGAAGGTGGAAGTGCAGAACGACAAGGGCTCGAAGAACGTGATCAAGACCTGGTCGCGGCGCTCGACGATCATCCCGGAGATGCTCGGGCACACGATCGCGGTGCACGACGGACGCAAGCACGTCCCGGTGTTCGTGACCGAGGCGATGGTCGGGCACAAGCTCGGCGAGTTCGCGCTGACCCGCACGTTCAAGGGTCACGAGAAGGACGACCGGAAGAGCCGTCGGCGCTGACGCCGCGGGCATACGGATAGAGGGAACAAGGGGTTACAGCGATGCCAGGAAAGGGCGACGCTCCGGTGCTTCCGGGCGCGCGGGCGGTTGCGCGGCACGTGCGCATCTCGCCGATGAAGGCGCGCCGGGTGGTCAACCTCGTCCGCGGCCTGCCCGCGAAGGAGGCGCTCACGGTGCTGCAGTTCGCGCCGCAGGCTGCGAGCGAGCAGGTGTACAAGGTGCTCGCTAGCGCGATCGCCAACGCGGAGAACAACGAGCGGCTGGACCCCGACGCGCTGCTCGTCAGCGAGGCGTTCGTGGACGAGGGCCCGACGATGAAGCGGTTCCAGCCGCGGGCACAGGGTCGGGCGTACCGGATCCGCAAGCGCACCTGCCACATCACCGTGGCGGTCGAGGCGGTCGCGCCGGCAGCGCCGAGGAAGGCCGCGGCGAAGAAGGCCGCCCCGGCCACGGAGGCCGCACCGGCCGAAGCGCAGAGCAAGACGGAGGACGCCGAGTAATGGGTCAGAAGGTTCACCCCACTGGGTTCCGGCTCGGCATCTCGACCGACTGGAAGTCCCGTTGGTTCGCGGACAAGCTCTACAAGGACTACATCGGCGAGGATGTCAAGATCCGCCGCATGATGTCCAAGGGCCTCGAGCGTGCCGGGATTTCCAAGGTCGACATCGAGCGCACCCGCGACCGCGTCCGCGTCGACATCCACACCGCCCGGCCGGGCATCGTCATCGGCCGTAAGGGTGCGGAGGCCGACCGGATCCGCGGCGAGCTCGAGAAGCTCACCGGCAAGCAGGTCCAGCTGAACATCATCGAGGTGAAGAACCCCGAGTCGGACGCTCAGCTCGTCGCGCAGGGCGTGGCCGAGCAGCTGTCCAGCCGGGTCAGCTTCCGTCGGGCGATGCGCAAGGCCATGCAGTCGGCCATGAAGAACCCGGTCTGCAAGGGCATCCGGGTTCAGGTCTCGGGTCGCCTGGGCGGCGCCGAGATGAGCCGGACCGAGTTCTACCGCGAGGGCCGGGTTCCGCTGCACACGCTGCGGGCCAACATCGAGTACGGCTTCTTCGAGGCCCGTACCACCTTCGGCCGGATCGGCGTGAAGGTCTGGATCTACAAGGGCGACGCGGTTCCGGGCCGGGAGGCTCCGGCCGAGGCCGGTCCGTCGCGCCCGCGCCGTGGTGAGCGTGGCGACCGTCCCGAGCGTCCGCGCCGTGGCCGGTCCGGTTCGTCCGGCACGACCGCTGGTGGCACCGAGGCCGGTCGGGCTGCTGCGACCACCATCGCGCAGCAGGCCGAGACGCCGAGTGGCGAGCCGGTCGACAGCGCTGCTGTCGCGGCTGCGGCTGCTCCGGCAGAAACGCAGCAGGAGGGCTGACAGATGCTGATGCCGCGCAAGCCCCCGAAGGGCTTCCGCAAGCCGCACCACCCGGACCGCAGTGGCGCGTCCAAGGGTGGTAACCGGGTGGTGTTCGGCGAGTTCGGGATCCAGGCTCTCGAGCCGGCGTACGTGACCAACCGCCAGATCGAGTCGGCGCGTATCGCGATGACCCGTCACATCAAGCGTGGCGGCAAGGTCTGGATCACGATCTTCCCGGACCAGGCCCTCACCAAGAAGCCTGCCGAGACCCGGATGGGTTCCGGTAAGGGTTCGCCGGAGTGGTGGGTCTCCAACGTCAAGCCGGGTCGGATTCTCTTCGAGATGTCCTTCCCCAACGAGCAGATCGCGCGAGAGGCCATGCGCCGCGCGATCCACAAGCTCCCGATGAAGTGCCGCATTGTTACGCGCGAAGTGGGTGAATCCTGATGGCAGCGGGCGTTAAGGCGACCGAGCTGCGTGAGCTCTCCGAGGAGGAGCTGGTCACGAAGCTGCGGGAGGCCAAGGCGGAGCTGTTCAACCTCCGCGTGCAGGCCGCAACCGGGCAGCTGGACAACAACCGGCGGCTGCAGGTCATCCGTCGGGAGATCGCCCGGATCTACACGATCATGCGCGAGCGCGAGCTGGGGCTCTCGGCCGCGCCGACTGAGGTGACTGCATCATGACCGAGAACACCACCACTGACGCCACCCGCGCGCGCCGCAAGGTTCGCGAGGGCCTGGTGGTCAGCGACAAGATGGACAAGACCGTCGTGGTCGAGGTCGAGGACCGGGTTCGGCACGCGCTGTACGGCAAGATCATGCGTCGTACCAGCAAGCTGAAGGTGCACGACGAGCAGAACGCCGCCGGCACCGGCGACCGGGTCCTGATCATGGAGACCCGGCCGCTGAGCGCCACCAAGCGTTGGCGGATCGTGGAAATCCTGGAAAAGGCCAAGTAGCGAAGGCTCGAGCTCGCCCGGCGTTGCGTCGGGCGTAGGTTCCGCCAGGCTCCGGCCGGCCGCTAGGGCGGCCGGAGAACCGGCAGACATAGGAGATAGACGTGATTCAGCAGGAGTCGCGACTGCGCGTCGCCGACAACACGGGTGCTCGGGAGATCCTGTGCATCCGGGTTCTCGGTGGCTCCGGTCGGCGCTACGCGAGCATCGGCGACGTCATCGTGGCCACGGTCAAGGACGCGATCCCGGGTGCCGGTGTGAAGAAGGGCGACGTCGTCAAGGCGGTCATCGTCCGCACCGCCAAGGAGAAGCGGCGGCCGGACGGCTCGTACATCCGCTTCGACGAGAACGCCGCCGTCATCATCAAGGACGGCGGAGACCCGCGCGGTACCCGCATCTTCGGCCCGGTGGGCCGGGAGCTGCGGGACAAGCGGTTCATGAAGATTATTTCCCTCGCGCCGGAGGTGTTGTGACCGTGAAGGTCAAGAAGGGCGACACGGTCGTCGTCATCGCCGGCAAGGACAAGGGTGCCAAGGGCAAGGTCATTCAGGCCTACCCGCGGCAGGACAAGGTCCTGGTCGAGGGCGTGAACCGGGTCAAGAAGCACACCCGCATCAGCACCACCCAGCGTGGCGCCAAGACCGGCGGCATCGTCACCCAGGAGGCCCCGATCCACGTCTCGAACGTGCAGGTCCTGGACTCCGACGGCAAGCCGACGCGCGTCGGTTACCGGATCGACGACAACGGCCAGAAGGTCCGCATCGCGCGTAGCACCGGTAAGGACCTGTGATGACCACGGCTACCGAAAAGACCATGCCGCGCCTCAAGGAGCGGTACCGCAACGAGATCGTGGCCCAGCTGCGTGAGCAGCACAGCTACGGCAACCCCATGCAGGTGCCGCGGCTGGTCAAGATCGTCGTCAACATGGGTGTCGGCGAGGCTGCTCGCGACGCCAAGCTGATCGACGGCGCGGTCCGTGACCTCGCCACGATCACCGGCCAGAAGCCGCAGGTGCGGCGGGCGACCAAGTCCATCGCGCAGTTCAAGCTCCGCGAGGGCATGCCGATCGGCGCGAAGGTGACCCTCCGCGGCGACCGGATGTGGGAGTTCCTGGACCGGCTGCTGTCCATCGCGCTGCCGCGTATCCGCGACTTCCGCGGTCTGGACGGGCGCAAGCTGGACGGGCACGGGAACTACACGTTCGGCCTGACCGAACAGTCGGTGTTCCACGAGATCGACCAGGACCGGATCGATCGCCAGCGGGGCATGGACATCACGGTGGTCACCACCGCCACGACCGACGACGAGGGCCGGGCGCTGCTCAAGCTCCTGGGCTTCCCGTTCAAGGAGAACTGAGATGGCCAAGAAGGCGCTGATCCTCAAGGCGGCCGCGAAGCCGAAGTTCTCGGTTCGCGCGTACACCCGCTGCCAGCGGTGCGGGCGTCCGAAGGCGGTCTACCGCAAGTTCGGGCTCTGCCGGGTCTGCATCCGGGAGATGGCCCACCGCGGTGAGCTGCCGGGTGTGTCCAAGGCTTCCTGGTAAGGGCGACCGCGTCCCGGCTGCCGGCCGGGAACTCCTGCACCGATTAGGTATTGCTCTTCGCCGTAGGCCCGGGGCTGATGCCCCGGGAACCCCGGCGAGAAAGGCTGACGAAATCCATGACGATGACCGACCCGATCGCAGACATGCTCACGCGTCTGCGTAACGCCAACCAGGCGTACCACGATCAGGTGAAGATGCCCTACTCCAAGATCAAGGCGAACATCGCCGAGGTCCTGAAGGCCGAGGGTTACATCGCCACCTGGTCGGTCGAGGAGCCCGAGGAGGGCGCCGTCGGCAAGCGACTGGTCGTCGAGCTGAAGTACGGCCAGAACCGGGAGCGGAGCCTGGCCGGCATCAAGCGCGTGTCCAAGCCCGGTCTCCGGGTGTACGCCAAGTCGGACGGGCTCCCGCGGGTGCTCGGTGGGCTGGGCGTGGCGATCATTTCGACGTCCCAGGGGCTGCTGACCGACCGGCAGGCCCGCAAGCGGAGTGTTGGCGGGGAAGTCCTCGCCTTCGTCTGGTAACGGGAGACTGGTAGAAATGTCGCGAATTGGACGTAAGTCGATCCCGGTACCAGCCGGCGTCGACATCACGATCGACGGGCAGACCGTCAAGGTCAAGGGCCCGAAGGGCGAGCTCCAGCACACGATCGCCGACCCGATCACGGTCGAGCGCGCGGAGGACGGGCAGCTGAACGTCAACCGCCCGAACGACGAGCGCAAGGCCAAGGAGCTGCACGGCCTGAGCCGTACCCTGGTCGCCAACATGATCGTCGGCGTGACCGAGGGCTACCGCAAGAGCCTGGAGATCGCCGGCACCGGTTACCGGGTCACCGCCAAGGGTTCGGACCTCGAGTTCGCGCTCGGGTTCTCGCACCCGGTGGTCGTTCCCGCGCCGGCGGGCATCACCTTCACGGTGGAGCGACCGACCCTGTTCCACGTGGCCGGCATCGACAAGCAGCAGGTCGGTGAGGTCGCCGCCAACATCCGGAAGATCCGTCCGCCGGAGCCCTACAAGGGCAAGGGCGTGAAGTACCAGGGCGAGGTCATCCGCCGCAAGGCTGGAAAGGCAGGTAAGAAGTGAGCGCCACGCTGCTCAAGCGCCGCCGCGGCGTCGCCGCCAAGCGCGCCGTTGGGCGTGCGCGTCGGCACTTCCGCGTCCGCAAGAACGTCAGCGGTACGGCCGAGCGTCCGCGCCTGGTCGTCACCCGTTCGCTGCGGCACATGGTTGCCCAGATCGTCGACGACACCAAGGGTCACACCCTGGCGTCTGCGTCGACCCTGGACTCCTCGCTGCGCGGTGCCGAGGGCGACAAGAGCGCCCTCGCCGGCAAGGTGGGCGCCCTGCTCGCCGAGCGGGCCAAGGCCGCCGGCGTCTCCAAGGTCGTCTTCGACCGCGGTGGCAACCGGTACGCGGGGCGGGTCGCAGCGCTTGCCGACGCCGCCCGCGAAGCCGGGCTCGAGTTCTAACAACCCCGTCACGAGAGATAAGGAAGGCTGCTGATGCCAGGTCAACAGCGCCGTGGCGGCGGGTCCGGTGGCAACGAGGGTGGTCGCCGCGACAACCGCCGTGAGGGCGGCCGCGGAAACGCGCCCGTCGAGAAGACCCCGCACCTTGAGCGGGTCGTCGCGATCAACCGCGTCGCCAAGGTCGTGAAGGGTGGTCGTCGCTTCAGCTTCACCGCCCTGGTGATCGTGGGCGACGGCGACGGCACGGTCGGCGTGGGCTACGGAAAGGCCAAGGAGGTGCCCGCGGCGATCGCCAAGGGCGTCGAGGAGGCCAAGAAGCACTTCTTCAAGGTCCCGCGGATCGGTCAGTCGATCCCGCACCCGGTGACCGGTGAGGACGCCGCTGGCGTCGTGCTGCTCAAGCCGGCCTCGGCCGGTACGGGTGTCATCGCCGGTGGTCCGGTGCGCGCCGTGCTGGAGTGCGCCGGGATCCACGACGTGCTCTCCAAGAGCCTCGGCTCGTCGAACCCGATCAACATCGTGCACGCCACCGTGGCGGCCCTGAAGGGGCTTGAGTCCCCCGAGCAGGTCGCGGCGCGTCGTGGCCTGCCGGTGGAGGACGTCGCGCCGGCCGCCATGCTGGCGTCGCGTGCGGGGGTGGCGCACTGATGGCACGTCTGAAGGTCACCCAGGTCCGATCCAACATCGGGACCAAGCAGAACCAGCGTGATTCGCTGCGTTCGCTCGGTCTCAAGCGGATCAACGACGTGGTGGTCAAGGAGGACCGGCCCGAGATCCGCGGCATGATCTTCACTGTGAACCACCTCGTGAAGGTCGAGGAGGTCGAGTAATGACGATCAAGGTGCACCACCTGCGCCCGGCGCCCGGTTCCAAGACCGCGAAGACCCGTGTGGGTCGTGGTGAGGGTTCCAAGGGCAAGACCGCTGGTCGCGGTACGAAGGGCTCCAAGGCCCGCAAGAACATCTCGGCGGCGTTCGAGGGTGGGCAGATGCCCATTCACATGCGCCTGCCGAAGATGAAGGGCTTCAAGAACAAGTTCAAGGTGGTCTTCCAGGTGGTCAACCTGGACCGGCTCGCCGAGCTGTTCCCGAACGGCGGCCAGGTCGGCCCGCTCGAGCTGGTCGAGGCCGGCGCGGTCCGCAAGGGTCACCCGGTCAAGGTCCTCGGCACCGGGGACCTTGGCGGGGTGGCGCTCCAGGTGTCGGCGCACGCGTTCAGCGCGTCGGCCAAGGAGAAGATCGCCGCCGCCGGTGGCTCTGTCACCGAGCTGTAAGGCGTACGACCTCGGCGCCCGTCAGTTGTGAGTAACTGGCGGGCGCCTAGGTCTGCCTGGGGCGTGTGCGCCCGGTAATATCGGATTCGGTTTATGTAGCCGGGCACACCTGCCCGGAGCGGGACAGGGCTGTTAGAGTCCCATCCCAGCCATGGATTGCGGGCACTCGCCCGTGATCCACCCCCACCCGCCAGGGTTCACCGGCGGCCCGCCTCGCGCAGGAGGAAGAAGTTGCTGTCCGCCTTTCTCAGTGCGTTCCGTACGCCTGACCTGCGCAAGAAGCTGCTGTTCACAGTAGGCATCATTGCGGTCTACCGGCTGGGTGCCACGCTCCCCAGCCCGGGCGTCTCGTACGGCAACGTGCAGAAGTGCCTCGACTCCATCTCTGGTGCGACGACGGGCCCGCTGAATCTGCTCAACCTCTTCTCCGGCGGGGCGCTGCTCCAGCTCTCGGTCTTCGCGCTGGGCATCATGCCCTACATCACCGCGTCGATCATCCTGCAGCTGCTGACCGTCGTGATCCCGCGTCTGGAGCAGCTCCGCAAGGAGGGCCAGGCCGGCCAGGCGAAGATCACGCAGTACACCCGCTACCTGACGCTCGGTCTCGGCGTGCTGCAGGCCTCGGCTTTCGTGGCCCTGGCCCGCTCGGGGCAGCTGTTCCAGAATCGCTGCGACCAGTTCCCGATCATCCCCGAGGGCACCGGCATCCCGGACTGGCTGACCCTGTCCGTCCTGGTGACCACCATGACCGCCGGCACCGGCATGGTCATGTGGCTCGGTGAGCTGATCACCGACCGGGGCGTCGGTAACGGCATGTCCGTTCTGATCTTCACCTCGATCGCGGCCCGGCTGCCCGGCGAGGGCTGGCAGATCAAGACCAGCCAGGGCTGGGGCAAGTTCGCCCTCGTCATCGCGCTGGTTCTGGTGGTCATCACCGCGGTCACCTTCATCGAGCAGGCGCAGCGTCGGATTCCGGTGCAGTACGCCAAGCGGATGATCGGCCGGCGGATGTACGGCGGCACCTCGACCTACATCCCGCTGAAGGTCAACCAGGCGGGTGTCATCCCGGTCATCTTCGGTTCGTCGCTGCTGTATCTCCCGCAGTTGGCGCTCCAGTTCTTCGACCAGAACAACCCGGGCAAGGCCCAGGCGTGGATCCAGAACAACCTGGTCGCTCCGAACAGCCCGATCTACATCTCGGTCTACTTCCTGCTGATCATCTTCTTCACGTACTTCTACGTCTCGATCACGTTCAACCCGACCGAGGTCGCGGACAACATGAAGAAGTACGGCGGGTTCGTGCCGGGTATCCGGCCGGGCAAGCCGACGGCCGACTACCTGGACTTCATCCTCAGCCGGATCACCCTGCCGGGCGCGCTCTACCTCGGCATCATCTCCATCCTGCCGAACTTCTTCTTCATCTGGCTGGACAGCCAGCAGTACCAGAACTTCCCGTTCGGTGGCACCGCTGTGCTCATCATGGTCGGCGTCGGTCTGGAGACCGTGAAGCAGATCGAGAGCCAACTCATGCAGCGGAACTACGAAGGGTTCCTGCGGTAGATGAGACTCGTTCTGGTTGGCCCGCCGGGTGCGGGTAAGGGCACGCAGGCAGAGTTCGTCGCCGCGCACCTGTCGGTACCCAAGATCTCGACTGGAGACATCTTCCGCTCGAACGTCACCCAGGGCACGCCGCTCGGCGTCGAGGCGAAGCGTTACATGGACGCAGGCGAGCTGGTTCCGGACGAGGTCACCATCAACATGGTCCGGGACCGGCTCGCCGAGCCGGACGCCAGCGAGGGTTTTCTGCTCGACGGCTTCCCGCGGACGACTCCGCAGGCCGCCGCTCTGGACAAGCTCCTCGCCGATCTGGGCACCGCCCTGGATCTGGTCCTGGAGCTGGTGGTCGACGACGACGAGGTGATCCGGCGGCTCTCCGGCCGGCGCACCTGCCGGGGTTGCGGCAAGATCTGGCACGTCGAGTTCGACGCCACCACCCGGCCGGGCATCTGTGACCGGTGCGGCGCCGAGCTGTTCCAGCGCGACGACGACAAGCCGGAGACCATCGCCACCCGCCTGCGGGAATACAGCGAGAAGACCGCGCCTCTGGTCGACTACTACGGCGCCCAGGGCAAGCTGGTCGGGATCGACGCCACCGGCCCGGTGGAGGACGTCACCACCCGGGCCATCGACGCCCTGCGGTCGTACGGCGGCTGAGGTTCTCCCCGCGCCGCCGTGGATAGAGTGCGAACAGCGGGGTACGCGAGACGTGCCCCGCTGAATAGCCACGAAAGGTAACCGCTCCATGCGTCGTCCCCAGCTGGACATCCAGCTGAAGACCCCTGACCAGATCGAGAAGATGCGTGCGGCCGGGCTCGTGGTCGCCGAGGCCCTGCGCCGGATGCGCGAGGCGGTGGCCCCGGGCGTGAGCACGGCGGATCTGGACGCCATCGCCGAGTCGACGATCCGCGAGGCGGGCGCCGTCCCGTCCTTCAAGGGCTACCACGGCTTCCCGGCGTCGATCTGCTCGTCGGTCAACGAGCAGATCGTGCACGCCATCCCCTCGCCGGAGCAGGTGCTCGCCGAGGGCGACCTCATCTCGATCGACTGCGGCGCGGTGCTCAACGGGTGGCACGGGGACTCGGCCATCACCGTCGGGGTGGGCGACGTCGACCCGGCGCTGCTCAAGATGGCCGAGGTCGCCGAGGACGCGATGTGGGCGGGCATCGCCGCCGCGGCGCGCGGAGCGGCCAGTGGCAAGGGGCGGCTCACCGACATCTCGTACGCCGTGGAGACGGCGGTCCGCAAGGGCGGCCGGTACGGCATCGTCGACGGCTACGGCGGCCACGGCATCGGCACCGAGATGCATCAGGACCCGCACGTGCTCAATCACGGCCGGCCGGGCAAGGGGCCGCGTCTGGTCCCCGGTATGGCGCTGGCGATCGAGCCCATGATCACCATGGCGTCCCCGCGTACGGTCGAACTGGCCGACGGTTGGACGGTCGTCACCCGGGACGGGTCGGTCGCGGCGCACGTCGAGCACTCGATGGCGCTGTTGCCCGACGGTGTGTGGGTGCTCACGGCCTTCGACGGGGGCCGCGCCCGACTGGGTGACCTGGTCACCGCCCGCCAACCCGCAGAAACCAGAACCCCCTGACCCATCCCGTCCGATGATCATGAAGTTGTTGCCCTGACACGCCGGTGAGGTTGGCAACAACTTCATGATCAACCAGTGTCGGAGGTCGGGCGGACTGGCGCGGCGGTGGCATGCTTGCCGGCATGGACGGGCGCGACGGGATGCGAGCCGCGGACGCGGACCGTGAGGTGGTGGCCGACCGCTTGCGGGCCGCCCTCGGCGAGGGGCGGTTGGACCTGCACGAGTACGACGAGCGGGTGCAGCGTGCCTACGCGGCGCGCACGTACGCCGAGCTGGACGCCCTGCTCACCGATCTGCCCCCGGTGGCACCGCCGGAGCATTCGGCCCTGCGGCCAGCCAGCGCGCCGGCTGAGCCACCCGTCGGACGGCTCGGCTCGCTCCGGCGCGGCCACGTCATTCGTTGGCTGGCCGAGGTGTGGCTGCCGTACGTGCGGGTGGTCGCCATCGTGGTGACCGTCTGGGGCGTGACCTCGCTGCTGAGCCAGGAACTGCTCTACTTCTGGCCGGCGTGGGTGGCCGGGCCCTGGGGCGCGGCGCTGGTGCTCCGGACGGTCGGCGGGCTGGTTGGGGGAGAGCCCCGCCGCCAGGCGATCGAGCGGGAGCGCAAGCGGGCCAAGCGAGAGCGCCGCCGGGAGTTGCGCACCGAGGGGTCAGAAGACCCCGGACCCAGAACCTGACCCACTCCAGCCCCGCAGTCGATGATCATGGACTTGGTGTCGTCGATCGCGGTGTTGCGACCCGACAGTCTCATGATCGATATTCGGTGGAGCGCGGGTCTGCGGAGATCATCGGAGGGCTGGGCGGGGGAGCGGGGGCCGACGCGAGGCTGCCGTGGGTGGCCGGTTTGGCGACGGCGTGCAGGTCGGCGTACACTTTCTGTTCGGCGCACAGCGTCCACTCCGGCATGCCCACCCTGCGCTTCGGTGGGAGTCCGGAGCCGCGGCTGGCGCGGGCTTCTGATCATGGTCAGTTTCCCGTGTAAGACGTTGTGGGCCGCCCGGAGCAATCGACGTCAGGACAGCGGAGGACATGCCGAAAAAAGACGGAGCCATTGAGATCGAGGGTCGGGTCATCGAGCCCCTGCCGAACGCCATGTTCCGGGTGGAGCTCGCGAACGGCCACAAGGTGTTGGCTCACATCAGCGGCAAGATGCGACAGCACTACATCCGCATCCTGCCGGAGGACCGGGTCGTCGTCGAACTTTCGCCGTACGACCTGACCCGCGGGCGCATCGTCTACCGCTACAAGTAGTCCTGACGGCGGCCGGGAAGTCCCTGTCCGTCTTCGACGTCCGGTCTCGCGCATCGCGCGTCCCCGGGCCAGATGGGAAGTAAGGCAACCGTGAAGGTCAAGCCGAGCGTCAAGAGGATCTGCAACAAGTGCCAGGTGATCCGCCGGCACGGCCGGGTCATCGTCATCTGCGCCGACCCGCGCCACAAGCAGCGCCAGGGCTGAACCAGTCCCACCGGTCGTGAAACGGCCGGTCGGATCGGTCCGGGCCGCAGATCCAGGCAGCACATCAACAGCTCGTCCCAGCCGCGAGCGGTACGCAGCGCGTACTCAATCGTGGTTGACCCCCGGTCGGAGGCCGGGGCCCGCTCGGGCAGCGACCGATCCCGGTCGCCGGCGCTGACAGCGTCGGAAAGACGGGACGGCCGGTAGCGGGATGGGACGGGTCCACACCTCCGCCACACATCACGAGGAGTACGCCCGCACATGGCACGTCTAGTCGGCGTGGATCTCCCCCGCGAGAAGCGGATGGAGATCGCGCTCACCTACATCTTCGGGGTCGGTCGCACCCGCGCCCTGGAGACACTCGCCGCCACCGGCATCTCGCCGGACAAGCGCGCTCGGGACCTCACGGACGAGGAGCTCGTGCAGCTCCGCGACCACATCGAGGGCAACTACAAGGTTGAAGGCGACCTGCGCCGCGAGGTCGCCGCTGACATCCGCCGCAAGGTCGAGATCGGCTGCTACGCCGGCATCCGGCACCGCCGGGGCCTGCCCGTGCGTGGCCAGCGGACCAAGACCAATGCACGGACCCGCAAGGGCCCGAAGCGGACCGTCGCCGGCAAGAAGAAGCCCGGCAAGAAGTAACTAGGAGCGCACAGACTTATGCCACCGAAGGCTCGTGCCGGAGCCGCTGTCAAGAAGGTCCGGCGCAAGGAACGCAAGAACGTCGCCCACGGGCAGGCGCACATCAAGAGCACGTTCAACAACACCATCGTGTCCATCACGGACCCGACCGGTGCGGTCATCTCCTGGGCCTCCGCTGGCCAGGTGGGCTTCAAGGGCTCCCGCAAGTCGACTCCGTTCGCCGCGCAGCTGGCCGCCGAGGCTGCCGCGCGTCGCGCCATGGAGCACGGCATGCGCAAGGTCGACGTGTTCGTCAAGGGCCCCGGCTCCGGCCGGGAAACCGCCATCCGTTCGCTGCAGGCCGTGGGCCTCGAGGTCGGGCAGATCGCCGACGTCACCCCGCAGCCGCACAACGGGTGCCGTCCGCCGAAGCGTCGCCGGGTCTGAGAGGTAGAGAGAGATGGCTCGTTACACCGGTGCAGACTGCCGCCGTTGCCGGCGGGAGAAGATGAAGCTGTTCCTCAAGGGCAGCAAGTGCGATGGCCCGAAGTGCCCGTTCGAGTCCCGGCCGTTCCCGCCCGGGCAGCACGGCCGCGGCCGCACCAAGGAGACGGAGTACCTGCTCCAGCTCCGCGAGAAGCAGAAGGCCCGCCGTGTCTACGGCGTGCTGGAGAAGCAGTTCCGTGGCTACTACGAGGAAGCCGTTGGCAAGCAGGCCAAGACCGGTGAGGTCCTCCTGCAGATCCTCGAGTCGCGGCTGGACAACGTCGTTTACCGGGCCGGCTACGCCCACTCGCGGGACATGGCCCGCCAGTTGGTCAAGCACGGTCACTTCACGGTGAACGGCAAGAAGGTCGACATCCCGTCGTACCGCGTCAAGGAGCACGACATCATCGAGGTCCGGGGCAAGAGCAAGGAGCTCACCCCGTTCGTGGTGGCGCAGGCTCAGGCCGGTTCGAAGACGGTGCCGGCCTGGCTGGAGGCAATCCCCAGCCAGATGAAGGTGCTCGTGCACTCCCTCCCGGCCCGGCAGGTCATCGACACGCAGGTCCAGGAGCAGTTGATCGTCGAGCTCTACTCCAAGTAGTCGGGCTCGTTGCGGTGGCCCGCCCTTCGGGGCGGGCCACCGGAACAGTTTGTGTCGTGGACGTCAAATAGCGGGCGTCCCGGAAGAGAAGAGACAACATGCTCATCAGCCAGCGACCCTCCCTCTCCGAGGAGTCGATCAACGAGACCCGGTCGCGGTTCGCCATCGAGCCGCTCGAGCCGGGCTTCGGCTACACCCTGGGCAACTCGCTGCGGCGCACGCTGCTGTCGTCGATCCCGGGTGCGGCGGTCACCTCGATCAAGATCGACGGCGTGCTGCACGAGTTCACCACGATCCCCGGTGTCAAGGAGGACGTGGTCGAGCTCGTCATGAACATCAAGGAGCTGTGCGTCAGCTCCGAGCACGACGAGCCGGTCAGCATGTACCTGCGCAAGCAGGGCCCGGGCGACGTGACGGCGGGCGACATCCAGCCCCCGGCCGGCGTCTCGGTGCACAACCCGGACCTCAAGCTCGCGACCCTCAACGGCAAGGGCCGGCTCGACATGGAGCTGACCGTCGAGCGGGGCCGGGGCTACGTGACGGCTGCCCAGAACAAGCAGTCCGGCGCCGAGATCGGCCGCATCCCGGTCGACTCGATCTACTCGCCCGTGCTGAAGGTGACCTACCGCGTCGAGGCGACCCGCGTCGAGCAGCGCACCGACTTCGACCGGCTCATCATCGACGTCGAGACCAAGCCGTCGATGGGCCCGCGTACCGCGCTGGCCTCCGCCGGTTCGACGCTGGTGGAGCTGTTCGGGCTGGCCCGGGAGCTGGACGAGACCGCCGAGGGCATCGACATCGGGCCGTCCCCGCAGGACGCCCAGCTGGCGGCGGACCTCGCTCTGCCGATCGAGGAGCTGGACCTCACCGTCCGCTCCTACAACTGCCTCAAGCGCGAGGGCATCAACTCCGTTGGTGAGCTCATCGGGCGTACCGAGGCCGACCTCCTCGACATCCGCAACTTCGGTCAGAAGTCGATCGACGAGGTCAAGATGAAGCTCGCCGGGATGGGTCTCGGGCTGAAGGACTCGGCTCCGAACTTCGACCCGGCGCACGTCGTGGACACCTTCGGCGAGGCCGACTACGACACCGACGACTACCGCGAGACCGAGCAGCTCTAGTCCGCGCTGCCGCCACAACTGAGGAGCACCAAAAATGCCCACGCCCACCAAGGGCCCCCGCCTCGGCGGCAGCCCCTCGCACGAGCGGCTGATGCTCGCCAACCTGGCGACCGCGCTGTTCCAGCACGGCAAGATCCAGACCACCGAGACGAAGGCCCGTCGGCTGCGTCCGCTGGCCGAGCAGCTCATCACCAAGGCCAAGCGCGGTGACCTCGCCTCGCGGCGCCGGGTGCTGGGTGTCGTCAAGGACAAGGACGTTGTCTACGCCCTGTTCGACCAGATCGCGCCCCGGTACTCCAACCGCCCCGGCGGTTACACCCGGATCGTGAAGACCGGTCCGCGCAAGGGTGACAACGCGCCGATGGCGATCATCGAGCTGGTGGAGGAGCTTCAGGTCGCCGAGCCGAAGGTGAACAAGAAGACCGCCGCCCGCAAGGCCGCGCAGCAGGACAAGGTCGAGGCGCTCGCCCCGGCCGAGGAGGCCCCGAAGTCGGCCCCGGCCGACCAGGACTCCGAGGCGCCGGTGTCGGCATCCGGTGACACCGCCGAGGCGCGCGAGGACAGCGACCTCGCCACCGAGGAGAACAAGGCCTGACCTCGGGCATCGTTTCCGGGCCCGGCACCCCTTTCGGGGTGTCGGGCCCGACCCGTAACAGGAGGTACGAGGTGGACGAGCGGATCCGGCTGCGGCTGGACGTCTCGTACGACGGCGCCGGTTTCTCCGGCTGGGCGCCCCAGCCGACCCGGCGGACCGTCGCCGGGGTGCTCGTCGAGACCCTGGACCTGGTCCTCGGCGCGGGCACGGCGACCGGTCTGACCGTCGCGGGTCGCACCGACGCGGGGGTGCACGCCAGCGGGCAGGTCTGCCACCTGGACCTTCCCGCCCAGGTGTGGCGGCAGCATGAGGGGCGGCTGCTGCGCCGGCTCGCGCGGCTGCTCCCCACCGACGTGCGGGTACGGGCGATGTCGGAGGTGCCGGTCGACTTCGACGCCCGCTTCTCGGCCACCTTCCGGCGCTACGAGTACCGGGTGACCGACGCCCCGTACGGCGCCGAGCCGCTACGCCGGCACGAGGTGCTGGCCTGGCCGCGACCGCTGGACCTGACCGCCCTGAACGCCGCCGCGGCGGGTCTGGTCGGTGAGCACGACTTCGCCGCGTACTGCCGGCGCAAGGAGAATGCGACGACGCTGCGCGAGGTGACCCGGCTGGACTGGCGGCGCGACCCGGACGGAATCCTGGTCGCCACCGTGCAGGCGGACGCGTTCTGCCAGGCGATGGTCCGCAGCCTCGTGGGGGCGATGCTCGCGGCCGGTGACGGCCGTCGGGCGGTCCAGTGGCCGGGCAGCCTGCTCAACCGGCAGGAGCGCTCCAGCGAGGTGACGGTGGCCCCGGCGCACGGCCTCACCCTGGTCGCGGTCGGCTACCCGGCCGACCCGGCCGACTACGCCCGCCGCGCGGACCTGACGCGCCGCCTGCGCGTACCCGTCGAAGGCTGAGGCGGTCGGGGCCGCGGACGACGACGGGTGTGCCACCGGTTGGCGGCACACCCGCCGGGCGGAGGTGCGGATCAGTCTCCGGGCAGGTCGCCGTCGTCCCTGCCGCTCTGGGTTCCGCTGCCCTCGGTCGGCGCTGCCGTTGGTTGTCCGGCCGTGCCGCTGTCGGCCCGCCGTTGCAGGACTCCCCGGGTGAGGTGCGCCTCGATCATGTCGAACAGGATCTCCCGGATCTTGGCGTCGCCGGACTTGACCGCGGCTCCGTCCGTGCGGACCACCAGCGCGTACGCCAGGTAATGGCCCCGGACCTGCCAACCGACCCGTGCCGGGGCGGTGGCCAGGACGTCGGTCTCGTCGCCGGCGGACAGCCCTCGGAACCGGCCCTGCCGGTCATCCAGGAGTTGCCGGATCCGGTCCCGGGCCCGTTCGGCGCTGACCTTGTCGGTGAGGTTGAACAGGCCGGCGGTGACCAGGTGGTCGCCGCCGGGAGCCCGCAACGTCGCCCGGACGACCTGGTTGCAGCCGAGCCGGACCAGCAAATCGGCCACCTCGTCGGTGGCGGCGACGGCGCAACTGCCGCTGGAGTGCGTCTTGAGGATCTCGTAGGCGCTCTGGCCGTCGGCGAGCTTCACCTCCTTGCCGGGAAAGAGTTCCTTCGCGGTGAGCGGCGCCTGGTCGGTGTCCCGCGAGTCGAGACCCTGCCGCTGCGCGGAGGCGGACGCGGCGACGTTCGGCTGGTACGTCGGGGTGGCCTGTGGCGTCGGGTCGTTGTCCACCAGCAGCGCGGCGGCGCCCAGGCCGCAGAGCGCGAGCAGGACCAGGACGGCCGCACCGCCGACCAGCACCTGCCAGAGTCGCCCGCCGCCGCGCCGTGCGGGCGACTCCACCGGCTGGGCGGACGTGTAGACCTGACTGCGCGGGGCCGCGACCGGGGTGCTGACGCGGGTGACCGGCGGCGGCTGGGTCGACGGCAGCATCAGCTGGTTGGGCCGGGGCAACGACGGAGGGGGAAAGCGGGACGGTGAGGGGCCGGCCGGCGGAGGCGGACCGGCGTCGAGCACGGCCAGGTCGGACCCGTGCTCCGGGTCCTCGAATGCGTCCTCTTCGGACTCGTACCGATACACCATGTCGCCCAGAGTAGGAGTTATTGTACCTTTAGGGGGTAATATTGGAGAATGCGGCTGCAGGCCGTGTCGTGGCCTGCCCGGGCCGATGCGAGAATTGCCGGCGTGACCGGCGACCATTACTTCACCGCGCAGCCCGCCAGCGACGCGCCGGCGCGCGAAGTCGAGTTCTCCGTCGCCGACCGCGACTACCAACTCGTCTCGGCCGGCGGTGTCTTCTCCGCCAGCCGCCTCGACCCCGGCACCGCAGTGCTGCTGCGCAAGGCCGAGCTGCCCACCGCCGACACCGCCGGTGCCCTGCTCGACCTCGGCTGCGGGTTCGGCCCGATCGCCTGCGTGCTGACCGACCTGGCACCGGCGGCCACCGTCTGGGCGGTCGACGTCAACGCCCGTGCCCGCGAGCTGACCGCCGCCAACGCGGCCCGGATCGGCGCCGCCGACCGGGTCCGCGCCAGCGCACCGGACGACGTGCCGGCGGACCTCCGGTTCGCGCAGCTGTGGTCCAACCCGCCCATCCGCATCGGCAAGGACGAGTTGCACGAGCTGTTGCTGCGTTGGCTACCCCGACTCGCCCCGGACGGCGTCGGCTGGCTGGTCGTCGCCCGCCACCTCGGCGGCGACTCACTGCACCGCTGGATCGTCGACCAGGGTTGGCAGGTCGAGCGGCACGCCAGCCAGAAGGGTTTCCGGGTGCTGCGGGTCACCCGGTAATTGGATGTCCCTCCCGGCCCTTTCTGGGGCAGGATCCCGGCGTGGGATACGTGGACGTGGCGGCGGTCGGGCACATCCTGCCCGACGGTCGGGAACTCTTCGCCGACGTGTCGTTCCGGGTCGGGGAGGGCAGCAAGGTCGCTCTGGTCGGGCCGAACGGCGCGGGAAAGACGACGCTGCTGAGGATGGTCGCCGGCGACCTGCCCGTGCGTACCGGCACCGTCGCGCGGGCCGGCGGGCTGGGCGTGATGCGCCAGTTCATCGGCATGATCGGCGACGAGACGACCCTGGCCGACCTGGCGCAGTCGCTGGCTCCGCCGCCGCTGCGCGACGCCGGCCGCCGGCTCGCCGAGACCGAGGCGGCCATGCGGGCGGCCGAGGTCCGCGGCAAGTTCAGCAGCGCCGCGGGCAAGGCCCAGCTGGCGTACGCCGACGCGCT
The DNA here is from genome assembly GCF_045161355.1 of Micromonospora sp. NBC_00617. Lineage (NCBI taxonomy): Bacteria > Bacillati > Actinomycetota > Actinomycetes > Micromonosporales > Micromonosporaceae > Micromonospora > Micromonospora sp. NBC_00617. The sequence goes on from NZ_CP107751.1 coordinate 6,638,458, forward strand.
CGGCGCCTGGGGCGAGGCCGGCGGGTACGACGCCGAGGTGCTCTTCGACACCGTCGCGACCATCGTGCTCAACCAGCCCTGGGACACCGTCCGGGACCGGCCGGTGCGTACCCTCTCCGGCGGCCAGCAGAAGCGCTTCGCCCTGGAGTTGCTGCTGCGCGGCCCGGACGAGGTGCTGCTGCTCGACGAGCCGGACAACTTCCTCGACGTGCCCGGCAAACGCTGGCTGGAGGCGCGGCTGCGCGAATCGACCAAGTCGGTGCTCTACGTCTCGCACGATCGCGAGCTGCTGGCCCAGAGCGCCGACCGGGTGGTGGCCGTGGAGGGCGGCAGCGCGTGGATGCACCCGGGTGGCTTCGCCAGTTGGCATGAGGCGCGGGTGGCCCGGCACGCCCGTCTCGACGAGCTGCGCCGGCGCTGGGACGAAGAACACCAGAAGCTGCGCGAGCTGATGCTGATGTACAAGCAGAAAGCGGCGTACAACGACGGGTTGGCCTCGCGCTACCAGGCCGCGCAGACCCGGTTGCGTAAGTTCGAGGAGGCCGGGCCGCCGCCCGTACCGCCGAAGGACCAGGCCATCCGGATGCGGCTGACCGGCGGGCGGACCGGCAAGCGCGCGGTCATCTGCGACCAGCTGGAGTTGGACGGCCTGACCTTCCCCTTCGACCTGGAAGTCTGGTACGGCGACCGGGTGGCGGTGCTCGGCGCCAACGGCACCGGCAAGTCGCACTTCCTGCGGCTGCTCGCCCGCGGTGGCACCGATCCCGACCCGGCGAACGGGCCGGTCGACGGGGCGGGCGCGCTCGCCCCGGTGGCGCACGACGGCAGCGTCCGGCTCGGCGCCCGGGTCCGTCCCGGGCACTTCTCCCAGACCCACGACCGACCGGAGCTGATGGGCAGGACGCTCGTCGAGATCCTCTGGCGGGGTGACGACCACCGCACCGGGATGGACCGGCACGCGGCGATGGGGGTGCTCAGCCGATATGAGCTGGCCGCACAGGGCGACCAGCGCTTCGGCACGCTCTCCGGCGGGCAGCAGGCCCGGTTCCTGGTGCTGCTGCTGGAGCTGTCCGGGGCGACCCTGCTGCTGCTCGACGAACCCACCGACAACCTCGACCTGGCCAGCGCCGAAGCGCTCGAAGCGGGCCTGAACGCGTTCGAGGGGACGGTGGTGGCGGTCACCCACGACCGGTGGTTCACCCGCTCCTTCGACCGGTTCGTGCTGTTCCGGGGCGACAGCGAGGTGGTGGAGACCCCGGAACCGGTCTGGGACGTGGGCTGAGAACGAAGGAAGGGCCCCTTACTAACGCCAGGCGTTAGTAAGGGGCCCTTCCTTCGTTGGGCATAGGGTGGATCTCGTGACTGACATGACCTATCGCCGGCTGGGCGACTCCGGGCTCGTAGTGTCCGTCGTCGGAATCGGCTGCAACAACTTCGGCCGCAAGCTCGACCTCGACGGCACCCGCGCGGTCGTGGACGCCGCCCTGGACGCTGGGATCAACCTCTTCGACACCGCCGACATCTACGGCGAGCCGCAGGGCGCCTCCGAGGAGCTGCTCGGGCAGGCGCTCAAGGGACGCCGGGACGACGTGGTGGTGGCCACCAAGTTCGGCATGGACATGAACGGCCTCAACGGGCCCGACCACGGCGCGCGAGGTGCGCGGCGCTACATCGCCCGCGCGGTCGAGGCGTCGCTGCGCCGGCTCGGCACCGACCACATCGACCTGTACCAGATGCACGAGCCCGACCCGGGCACCCCGATCGACGAGACCCTCGCGGCCCTGGACGACCTGGTCCGTGACGGCAAGGTGCGCTACCTGGGCAACTCCAACTTCGCCGGCTGGCAGATCGCCGACGCGGACTGGGTCGCCTCGTCCAACGGTCGGTCCCGCTTCATCAGCGCCCAGAACCACTACAGCCTGCTGGAGCGCTCGGTCCAGGCCGAGGTGATCCCGGCCTGCGAGCGGTTCGGCCTCGGCATGCTGCCGTTCTTCCCGCTCGCCAACGGCCTGCTCACCGGCAAGTACAGGCGCAGCGAGCAGCCGCCGGCCGGCAGCCGGCTCTCCGGCGGTGGCCGGTACGCGCAGCGGCTCGCCGCGGCCGACTGGGACACCATCGAGGCCATCGAGGCGTACGCGAACGAGCGGGGCCTGACCATGCTCCAGGTGGCGATCGGCGGGCTGGCCGCCCAGCCGGCGGTGACCTCGGTGATCGCCGGCGCCACCACGCCAGAGCAGGTGCACGCGAACGCCGCCGCCGGCACCTGGGAGCCCAGCGACGACGACCTGGCGGCGCTGCGCGCCATCCTCTGAGCGCGGCGGGCGCGTGGTCGCCTGAACGACACCGGGCCGGGCCGCTCGTCGCGGCCCGGCCCGGTCGTTGCTGTGGCGCCGGAGCGCCGGTCGGTCAGTCGGTCGGCGTGGAGGCGCGGCGGCGGCCGAACAGCATGGCCACCCCCATCGCCGCGGCGACCAGCACGAGGCCGGCTGCGGCGAACGGCCACCAGCCGGCGGCCGCCCCGCGGTCGCCGGTCCCGTCCGCAGTCACCGCGACCGGCTTGGGAGCCGGGGGTGACTGCGCCGCCCGGGCCTGCACCGTGGCGGTGGCCCCGCTCTGCAGCGGAGCGGGGGAGTTCACCGTCACCTTCCACGTGCCGGTGGAGAGCACCGGCCCGCTGCTGTAGAAACCCTGCCCCTCGGGCTGTGGCTCCAGCTGCACCGGCCCGACCCGCTGGCCGTCCGGGCCGGTGGCGGTGAGCACCAACCGCACCACCCTGTCCAGCCGACGGCCATCGGCGTACGTGGCCTGGATGGTGACCCCCTCAGCGCCGTCGCCGGCCACCGTCAGCTTGAGTTTGTCGGCCTGGGCGGCTGCCGGGGCAGCGGAGAGCAGGGTCAGGACCAGCCCGGCGAACACGGCGGCCACCACCTTGCGGATACCCGTCACGGGCATCTCCTCACTACGGATGAGGGAGGCCCCTCCCCGACACCATGGTGTCGGGGAGGGGCCTCGTCGGATCAGAGCTGGCGGCCCGGAGCGAGCCGGGTGACGTCGCCACTCAGTCGCCCGGCACCCTTGACGGGTTTGCCGTCGTTCGCCTTGACCCCGGCGTTGCTGGCCGGCGTCCCGCCGAGCCGCACCGTCATGGCGTCGGCGTCGCGGATCAGCACGTCCCGGACCTCCGCCTCGGTCACCAGCTTGGTGTCCGCGGCGAGCTTCCGGAAGGCGGTCAGTTCCTTGAGCGCCTTGTTGTCGTTGCCCGCCGCCTCGGCCTTACGGACGGCGTCGAGCTTGTTCGTCAGATCCTTGTGGGCCTTGGCCGAGAGCCGCCCCGTCGCCTTGAACCGGTCCAGCAGGTTCTGCATGTCCCGGAACGAGGTGGTGACGAAGAACCGGACCGCCGAGGTCGTCGTGTTGCCGGCCTTGTCGGTCGCGGTGACGGTCAGCTCGTGCAGGCCGAGCGGCAGCTCGTACATGGCCTGCAGGGTGCCGCTGGCGTACGCCTTGCCGTCCAGTTGGCCGACCACGGTCGCGATGCCCGAGGTCGGGTCGACGGCCTGCCAGGACACCCGAACGTCCTGGCTGTCCCCGTAGAGCTGGCCGTCGGCGATACCGGAGACCAGCAGCGTCGGCTTGGTGCCGTCGATCTTCAGGATCGCCGACTTGAGCGTCTCGGCGTTGCCCGCCTTGTCGGTGGAGCGGTACAGCAGCTCGTGCTGCCCGTCACCGGTCACCGCGACCGGCTTCGAGTACGGCGTCCACGCGCCGCCATCCAGCGACCACTCGACCGTCTTGACCCCGGAACCGGCGTCGGTCGAGGTCAGCACCACCGGGATCGTCCCGTTGTGCCAGCCCGCGTCGTTCGCCGGAGCGAACGTCGCCGTGGTGACCGGCGCGGTGGCGTCGATCTTGACCGAGACGGTCTTCGTCGACTCCACGTTGCCCGCCTGGTCCGTCGAGCGGAACCGCAGTTCGTGCTCGCCGTCCCCGCTGACCGTCACCGGAGCGGTGTAGTCGGTCCAGGTGGTGGCCCCGTCCAGCTGGTACGCCGTACCGGCCAGTCCGCTGCCGCCGGCCTCGTCGGCGGCGGTCAGGGTGACCGTCACCGGCCCGGTGTACCACCCCTCGGTGGGGGTGCCGGACACCGCCGCCGTCGTCACTGGAGCGGTCTCGTCGGTGACCACCTTGGTGCTCAGCCGGAAGTAGTCGAACGAGGCCGTCTTCGACGCCGTCTGGTTGGCGCCGAGGGTGAACAGACCGACCTTCGGGGTGGCCCCGACCGCGCTGTTGGTCAACGCCTCCAGCGTGGTCCAGGTCGTCCCGTCGGCCGAGTACGACGCCGTGAAGGTGTTGCCGCTGCGGGCCAGCCGCAGGTGCCACACCGCCGAGGTGAGGCTGGTCGCCTCCGGCTGCGGGCTCTGAACGACGCCGCCGACCTCGCTGCGGAACTCGATCCGCCGCGTCACCGTCTGGCCGGCCTGGTTGTCCGCGATGAAGTCGAACTTCAGGTAGTTGTCGTCGTCCGCCTGCACGAGCAGACCGGCCTGCTGGTACTGCTCGTTCAGCAGGCTGCCGTCGACCTTCGTCTCCAGGGTCCAGTCGCCCGAGGGCGCGGTCTGGAGGATGAAGTTCTTCGGCCCGGTGTTGTCGGTGCCGTAGATGTCACCGTTCGGCACGTCGATCCGCAACGCGCCACCGGTGACCCGGTAACCGTTCGGGTCCTCCCGCACGATGGCGTCCCACCGGCACTTGTCCAGCGTGGTGCCGGTGAACTCGTCCGACGGGTCGACCGGGCCGGCCGGAGCGTCCGGCGTGACCACGAACGAGTCGAACGCGGCGTCCACCACTGGCGCCTCGGTGCCTCCGTTGAGCGCGAAGACCCCGATCCGCGGGTTGGTGATGCCGGCGAGCGCGGCCGAGCGGCCGACCGGGGTGAACGTCTGCCCGTCGCCCGAGAACGCGGCGGTCAGGTTCGTCCCGTCGCTGGTGATCCGCAGGTACACGGTGTCACCCGCCGGCGCGGCGGCGCTGTCGGCAGCGTCGTTGCGCGGCGTCGCGGCCGTCTCCCGGATGAACTCCACCCGACGGCTGCCGTTGTAGAGCAGGTCCACCTTGGCGTAGTTGTCGTCGTCGCCGTACACCAGCAGGCCGGCCTGCTGGTAGTTGGCCGTCACCGGAAGAGTGACCTTGGTGGTCATCGTCCAGGCGCCGGTCGGCGCCGCCTGGAGCACCAGGTTGGTGGCGTCGTTGCGAGCGCCGTACAGGTCACCCACCGAGGTGGGCAGCTTCAGCGCACCGCCGCTGAGGGAGTAGAGCTGGTTCTCCCGGACCACTGTGGTCCACCGGCTCTTGTCCAGCGTGTTGCCGTTGAAGTCGTCCGATCGCGCCCCGAGGCAGGACGTGTCCGGAGCGTTCACCCGCACCGGCACCGTGGCGTACGCCTTGGCGCCCTTGCTGTCGGTCACCGTGAGGGTGGCCGTGAAGGCTCCGACGCTGGTGTACGTGTGGCTGGCGTCCAGGGTGGACGCCGTACCGCCGTCACCGAAGTCCCAGGCGTACGTCAGCGGGGTGTCGCCCTCGGCGTCGGTGGCCGTGCCGTCGAACGCGACGGTGACCGGCACGGTGCCGCTGGCCGGGGTCGCGGTGGCGGTGACCACCGGCGGCCCGTTCTCGGTGACGCCGCGGCCGACGAAGTCCATCCAGTTGACGTTGAACAGCGAGCCCGTCCCGCCGTTCGGATCGCGGGCCACGAAGTACAGCGAGCCGCTCGCGGCACCGGTGACCGGCGCGCTCACATCCGTGTACGTCTGCCACGCGCCGGTCGCCGGAACGGTGGCCGTGGCCACGACCGGTCCGTCGACCGCGCCCGCGTGGACCTCGATCCGACCGCCAGCGGCGGCCGAGGCGGCCCGGAACCGGATCTCAGTGATGTTCGTCAGGTCCGCCGGGACGACCGACCACCAGTCGCCGTCCTCGATGAACGCGATGTTCTGGCCGCCACCGGCGGTGTCGGCCCCGGCCTCCCGCTGCACGCCGGCGTCTCCGCCGCCGGTGCTGCCCGGCACCCGTCCGGTGGCCGTGAAGTACTCGGCCTGCTTCTGCTTGGGCTGCAGGATCTCGATGTCCCGGCCGGTGAGCGCACCCGCGCCGCCGGCACCACCCTTGTCGGTGTAGGTGGCCTCGAAGACAGCGAAGACGTTCGCCTCGGCGCCGTGCCCGGAGGCGAGCGACGTCTGCACCGTGCCGGTGCAGCCGGTGTGCTGCTCCAGCGGGTGGGCGTGCTCGTCGTGACCGAGCAGCACCTGGAGGTTCACCCGGGCGCAGTCGATCTGCCCGTCCTCGGGGTCGGTCACCTTGACCGTGTAGCGGACCTGGTCACCCCAGTTGAAGAAGCCACCGTCCGGCGGGAACTCGATGCTCACCGTCGGTGCGGTGTTGCCCACGGTGACCGGCACGTTGGCCACCGCGGTACGGCCCTTCGGGTTGGTCACGGTGAGCTGGGCGGTGTAGTTGCCCGCCGTGGCGTACGTGTGCGTCGGGTTGGCCTCGGTGGAGGTCCGCCCGTCGCCGAAGGTCCAGGCGTAGGTGAGCGCGCCGCCGTCCGGGTCCCGGGAGCCGGCGCTGGAGAAGGTGACCGTCAACGGCGCCGGCCCCGAGGTGGGGTTGGCGGACGCCGCGGCGATCGGTGCGCGGTCGCCGGCGGTGTAGTCGATCCGGTAGATGCCGGAGTCGTCGTTGTTGCCGCCGAAGCCCGTGCCCCACTCGATCAGGTAGAGCGCGCCGTCCGGGCCGAACTCGAAGTCCATCGGCCGGATCATCTTCATCCCGGGGAGCAGCTGGTTGATGTCCACCAACGACTTGCCGTCGGCGGTCATCTGCATCGTGTACATCTTGTTCTGGTTCCACTCGCCGAACAGCGCCTTGCCGTCGTAGTAGGCCGGCCACTTGCGGGTGGAGTTGAGGTTGGCGTCGTACCGGTAGGCCGGGCCGCCCATCGGGGCGCCACCGCCACCGATCTCCGGGTACCGCGCGTCACCGGCGTAGCCGTAGTCGACGGTGGCCGGGACGACCGGCGGGAGGTTGGTCAGACCGGTGTTGTTGGGCGAGTTGTTCACCGGCGCGGCGCAGTCGAACTTCGGCCCGCTCGGGCCGGACGGGAACGTGTAGTCGTTGTACGCCTCGTTCGTCCCGGTGCAGTACGGCCAGCCGTAGTTGCCGGGGGTCACGACGTTCCACTCGACCAGACCGCGGGGGCCCCGGTTCGGGTTGTCCGCGTTGGCGTCCGGCCCGTAGTCCCCGACGTACAGCGTGTCGGTCTTCGGGTCGGTGCCGATCCGGAACGGGTTGCGGAAGCCCATCGCGTAGATCTCGGGACGGGTCTTCTCGGTGCCCGGCGCGAAGAGGTTGCCGGCCGGGACGGTGTACGACCCGTCGTCCTCCGGGTGGATCCGGATCACCTTGCCGCGCAGGTCGTTCGTGTTGGCCGAGGTGCGCTGCGAGTCGTAGTCCTGACGGCCCGGCCGCTCGTCGAGCGGCGAGTACGCGTTCGACTCGAACGGGTTGGTGTTGTCACCGGTGGCCAGGTAGAGGTTGCCGGCGCTGTCGAAGGTCATGCTGCCGCCCGCGTGGCAGCAGGTGTTGCGCTGGGTGTCGACCCGCAGCACCTGCTTCTCGCTCGCCGGGTCGATGGTGTCGCCGGTCACCGTGAACCGGGACAGCAGGTTGCGCGTGACGCCGTCGTTCGGGGCGTAGTAGAGATACACCCACTTGTTGGTGGCGAAGTCCGGGTCGAGCCGGATGCCGATGAGGCCGTCCTCGTTGCCGGTGAAGACGTCCAGGTCGACGGCGGTGACGGTGTTGCCGGTGTCCGGCTTGATGATCTGCACCCGGCCGTCGCGCTCGATGTAGAAGACCCGCCCGTCGGGGGCGATGTCCAGCTCCATCGGGTTACTGGTGTTGCTGTCCAGGGTGATCTTCTCGAAGCTGGAGGTCTTCGAGGCGCCGCAGTCGGCGTCGACCACGCCGGCCGCCGTCTGGATGCCGCCGAGCAGATGCTTGAGGAACTCGGGCTCGGCGTACGACTCGCGGGTGTGCCCGCCGCCGGTGTACCAGGAGCGGCCACCGTCGTAGTCCTGGCACCACGCCGTCGGGTGGTCGGCGCCCATCGCGCCGGCGCCCGGGGTGTAGCTCTTCTCGTCCAGGCTGGCCAGCACGTGCACGTCCGGCCGGGGGTTGGTCTGGAAGTTGTACCACTCGTCGAACCGGGACCAGCGGTCCGGCAGGTCGGCGGTGGACGGGTGGGCGTGGTCCTCCACCTTGACGGTGGCCTGCTGGTTCTGCGGGTGGTTGGCGAAGTACGCGCCGACCAGGTCGCCGTACCAGGCCCAGCTGTACTCGGTGTCGGAGGCGGCGTGGACACCGGCGTAACCGCCGCCGGCCCGCACGTAGCGCTCGAAGGCCGCCTGCTGGTCGGCGTCGAGGACGTCACCGGTGGTGGAGAGCCAGATCACGGCCTTGTACTTGGCGAGGTTGGCGTCGGTGAACGCGGCGCCGTCCTCGGTGGTGTCCACCGTGAACCCGTTGGCCGCGCCGAGTTGCTGGATGGCGGCGATGCCGGTGGGGATGGAGTCGTGCCGGAAGCCGGCGGTCTTGGAGAAGACCAGGACGGAGTAGGGGTCGGCCGCTGCGGCCTTCGGTGCCTTCGGCGCCGCCTGGGAGAGCGGAGCCGCGACCGGCACGTCTCGCGCCGGGATCTGCGCTGCGGCCGGAGCCGCCTGCGCCGGCGACCCGAGCAGGGTCGTCGAGACGAGCGCGAGGGATAGCAGGGTAGCGGTGAGTGGTAAACGGGTACGACGAGAACGGGACACGCCGCCTCCAATGTCGCGGTGGACAGGAATCGCGGGGGCCGGCTGCCGAAGACCGTCCCGGATGGAGCCGGTGGAGACGCCGTGCCAGGGCGTCCCCGCCGGCATTTTGTCGAATCGCTGAACAAATTAATTCTGGTGTATCCATGTCGGGCAAGATGCCGGCCGGTAACGGTTCTGCAACGGCCGGCGACAATCCGAACAGGACCGGAGAAAGTACCCCATCGACGGAGCCGTACCCGGCCGACGGGCCCTCCCTTGGCAGACCGGCGGAACTGTCGTACGGTGACACGCAAGTAACCCACGGGAGCCCGGTGTACCGGGCTGAGAGGGGGGCTGACAGCCCCCGACCGTCGAACCTGATCCGGGTAATGCCGGCGCAGGGAGGAGCGTTGCCGTGCCGTCCCTTGGACGACTGCATCTGATCACCGACACCCGACCCGGGCGTGACCCACTCACCGTGGTCCGGGCCGCCCTCGCGGCGGCCCGCGCCGACCTCGTCGTGCAGGTCCGGGTGGAGGACTCCGCGACCGACCGCGAAGCGTACGACCTGGCGGGCCGGGTGCTGGCGCTCTGCGTGCCGTACGGGGCGACCTGCCTGGTCAACGACCGGCTGCACGTGGCGCTCGCGGTGGGCGCCGCCGGTGGGCACGTCGGGGCCGGCGACCTGCCGGTCGCCGCCGCCCGGCACGTGCTCGGCCCGACCGGCGTGCTCGGCGCCACCGCACGCGCGCCGGAGACGGCTGTCGAGGCGGTCACCGCCGGGGCCAGCTACCTGGGCGTCGGCCCGTGCCACGCCACCAGCACCAAGAGCGGCCTGCCGGATCCCATCGGGCCCGCGGGCGTCCGCGCCGTCGCCGACGCCGTCGACGTGCCGGTCATCGCGATCGGCGGGGTGACCGCCGACCGGGTGCCGGCGATGCGGGCCGCCGGAGCGTACGGGGTGGCGGTGGTCGGTGCGCTCTCCGACGCCGCTGACCCGGCCGGCGCCACCGCCGAGCTGCTCCGGGCGCTGGCGTGACCGGATCGGCCGCCCCTGCCGTGGACGTGGCGGTGGTGGGCGCGGGGCCGATCGGGCTCGCGATCGCCTGGCGTTGCGCCACCCGCGGACTACGGGTGGCGGTGCACGACCCGGCCCCCGGGTCGGGGGCGTCGGCCGTCGCCGCCGGCATGCTCTCCCCGGTCGCCGAGGCGTACTTCGGTGAGCGGCGGCTGACCGAGCTGCTGGTGGCGTCCGCCGCCCGGTGGCCCGGGTTCGCCGCCGAGCTGACCGAGGCGAGCGGCACCGAGATCGGCTACCGGACCGAGGGCACCCTGATGGTCGGGTTGACCGGCGACGACCTGGCCGAGGCACGCCGGCTCTGGGCGTACCAACAGGGGTTGGGTCTGCCGGTGACGCCGCTGCGCCCGAGCGAGCTGCGCGACCGCGAACCGGCGCTCGCCCCGCGGGTGCGCGGCGGCGCGCTCGCGCCCACCGACCACCAGGTCGATCCCCGGCTGCTGGTGCCGGCGCTGCGCACGGCCGCGCGGCGGGCCGGCGCGGTGCTCGTGCCGCGGCCGGTCCGGCGGCTGTCCGACGTGGACGCGGGGGTCACCGTGGTCGCCGCCGGCTGCGGGGCCACCGCGCTCACCGGCCTGCCCGTGCGGCCGGTGAAGGGCCAGATCCTCCGGCTGCGCGCGCCCGGCGGCGTCGCGCCGGGCTTCCGGCACGTGATCCGGGGGTACGCCGACGGCGAGCACGTCTACCTGGTGCCCCGCGCCGACGGCGAGGTGGTCCTCGGCGCGACGGTCGAGGAGCGCGCGGACACCAGCGTCACCACCGGCGCGGTGCTGCGGCTGCTGCGCGCCGGTGTCGACCTGCTGCCCGAACTGACCGAGTACGACCTGGTCGAGGCGGTCGCCGGGCTACGGCCCGGAACGCCGGACAACGCCCCGATCCTCGGGCCGCTGCCCGGCCGGCCCGAGGTCCTGGCCGCCACCGGACACCACCGGCACGGCATCGTGCTCACCCCGATCACCGCCGAGAAGATCGCCGACCTGGTGACCACCGGCGTGCCCGACCCGCTGCTCGCGCCCTTCGGCGCGGACCGGTTCGCCGTCGCGTCGACCGGGACCGGCGGCGCGGCGCGGCCCGGGGCGGGCGACCTGAGCGGACCTGGACCCACGACCGAGGAGGACCGGTGGAGTTGACGGTGAACGGGGCCGGGCGCAGCGTCCCCGGCGGCGCGTCGGTGGCCGACCTGGTCCGCGACGTCGCCCCGCACCAGCGTGGCGTCGCGGTCGCGGTCAACGGCGAGGTGGTGCCCCGGGCCGGCTGGCCGGGCACGGTGCTGCGCGACGGTGACCGCGTCGAGGTGCTGACCGCCGCGCAGGGCGGGTGAGTGGCATGTCGTTCGAACTGGGTGGGGTGGCCTTCACGTCGCGGCTGATCCTCGGCACCGGCGGGGCCGCGAACCTGCACGTGCTGGAACAGGCGATCCGGGCGTCCGGCACGGAGCTGGTCACGCTGGCGCTGCGCCGGGTGGACACCGCCCCGGGCACCGCCGGAGGGCTGCTCGACCTGCTGGACCGGTGCGGGGTACGGCTGCTGCCGAACACCGCCGGCTGCCACACCGCCACCGAGGCGGTGAAGGTGGCCCGGTTGGCGCGCGACGCGTTCGACACCGACTGGGTCAAGCTGGAGGTGATCGGCGACGAGCGGACGCTGCTGCCCGACGGTGTGGAACTGCTCCGCGCCGCCGAGGAGCTGGTCGCCGACGGCTTCACGGTGCTGCCGTACACCAGTGACGACCCGGTGCTCGCCCGCCGCCTCGCCGACGTGGGCTGTGCCGCGGTGATGCCGGCCGGCTCCCCGATCGGTTCGGGGCTCGGCATCGGCAACCCGCACCACATCCGGCTGATCCGCCAGAGCGTGGACGTACCCGTGATCCTGGACGCGGGCATCGGCACGGCATCCGACGCGGCCCTGGCCATGGAGCTGGGCTGCGACGCGGTCCTGCTGGCCAGCGCCGTGACCCGGGCCGCCGATCCGGTCGGCATGGCCACGGCGATGCGGTACGCGGTCGAAGCGGGCCGCCTGGCCGCCGGCGCGGGCCGAATCGCCCGCCGCTTCCACGCCCTGCCGTCCACTCCCGACGAGGGAAGACCAGACCTGTGACGGGGTTGGTGCCGTCGAGGGTCGTCCTGTTGACCGATCGGCTGGTCGCCAGGGACGGTCTCGAACGGGTCGTGGCGGGGGCCGTCGTCGGGGGAGTGCGCTGGGTCGTGCTGCGGGAGAAGGACCTGCCCCGCGCCGAGCGCGTCGCCCTCGCGGTCGACCTGCGCGCGATCCTCGCCGCCGCCGGCGGGACCCTCATCGTGGCCGGCCCCGACCCGCTCGGCGGCGACGCCGTCCACCTGCCGGCCGCCGGCCCGTACCCGCCGCCGCCCCACCAACTGGTCGGCCGCTCCTGCCACAGCGTGGCGGAGCTGAACCGCCTGACCACCGAGCACTACGCCACCGTCTCCCCAGTCTGGCCGACAAAATCCAAACCCGGCTACGGCCCACCCCTGCATGTCGAAGGGCTGCGCGCGCTCGTCGCGGCCAGCCCGGTGCCCGTCCTGGCCCTCGGGGGAGTGGAGACACCGGAACAGGTAACCGCCTGCGTCGAGGCAGGAGCCAGCGGAGTGGCAGTGCTGGGCGCACTCATGCGAGCCCAAGACCCCATCGAAACAGCCGCCAAGCTCGGCAGCGCTTTTCAGGAGGCGGTCACCCCCAAGCTCCTACCAGCCGGCACGGGGGCAGCCAGGTCCCCACGACGGGGGCTGCGGCCGACCGTGCCCACGCAGGGATCAAGCCTGACCGCCCGGAGTGGGCACGGTCGGCCGCAGCCCCAAACCGCAACCAAAGAGGCAACATGACCCCGAGCACACTGCTAACCATCGCCGGCTCCGACTCCGGCGGCGGCGCTGGCATCCAGGCGGACCTCAAGGTCTTCGCGGCGCTCGGGGCGTACGGCACCAGCGTCCTCACGGCGGTCACCGCGCAGAACACCCGAGGTGTCGACGCCGTCCTGCCGCTGCCGCCGCGCACGGTCGCGGAGCAGCTGGACAGCGTGCTCGCCGACTTCACCGTGGGCGCGGTCAAGACGGGAATGCTCGGCACACCCGCCGTCGCCGACGTGGTGGCCCGGGCCGCCCGGGACGGCCGGCTGCCCCAGCTCGTCGTCGATCCGGTGCTGGTCGCCACGAGCGGCCACCGGCTCGGTGTGGTGGGTGCGGTGGAGCGGCTGCTTCCGTACGCCCGGGTGGCGACGCCGAACTGCGCGGAGGCCGCGGCCATCACCGGACGCGCAGTGGACGACCTGGCCGGGATGGTCGTCGCCGCGGAGGCCCTCGTTGCCGGCGGCCCGGAGCACGTGGTGGTCACCGGCGGTGACCTGGGCGGAGACGAAGCGGTCGACGTGCTGCACGGGGGCGGCGTCACGACCCTGCTGCGTGGGCCACGGGTGGACACCCGGCACACCCACGGCACCGGGTGCTCGTTCTCGGCGGCGATCGCCGTGCGGCTCGCGCTGGGCGATCCGGTGCCGGCGGCGGTGGGGGCCGCCAAGGAGTACGTGCTCCGCGCGCTGACCGGCGCGCGGGGTTGGGAGCTGGGCGCGGGGCGCGGGCCGCTGGATCACTTCGGCTGGTCCGCCTGATCACCAGGGAGGTTGTCATGCAGGCACGAGGCAAGGTGTACGTCGAGGGGTCACGGCCGGATGTGCGGGTGCCGTTCGCCGAGGTGGCGCTGACCGGCGACCATCCGCCGGTGCGGCTCTACGACACGTCCGGCCCGGGAGCGGACCCGTCGGTGGGGTTGCCCGCGTTGCGGGGCCCGTGGATCGCGGAGCGAGGTGACGTGGCGCCGGTACGAGGTGCGGGTACGCCGCTCGCCGGTGTGGACGGACGTCGTCCGACCCAGCTCGCGTACGCGCGGGCCGGCGTGGTGACGCCGGAGATGGAGTTCGTGGCGATCCGGGAGAACGTCGACCCGGAACTCGTGCGGGCCGAGATCGCCGCCGGCCGGGCGGTGCTGCCGCTCAACGTCAACCACCCGGAGTGCGAGCCGGCGATCATCGGCAAGGCGTTCCTGGTCAAGGTGAACGCCAACATCGGCACGTCGGCGGTCAGCTCGTCGGTCGCCGAGGAGGTGGAGAAGCTGACCTGGGCCACCCGGTGGGGCGCCGACACCGTGATGGACCTGTCCACGGGCAAGCGGATCCACGAGACCCGTGAGGCGATAGTGCGGAACTCGCCGGTGCCGATCGGCACGGTGCCGATCTACCAGGCCCTGGAGAAGGTCGGCGGCGACCCGGTCAAGCTGAGCTGGGACGTCTTCCGGGAAACCGTCATCGAGCAGGCCGAGCAGGGCGTCGACTACATGACGGTGCACGCCGGGGTGCTGCTGCCGTACGTGCCGCTGGCCGTGGACCGGGTCACCGGGATCGTCTCCCGCGGCGGCTCGATCATGGCGGCGTGGTGCCTGGCCCACCATGAGGAGAACTTCCTCTACACGAACTTCGCCGAGCTGTGCGCGATCCTGGCGCGCTACGACGTGACGTTCTCGCTCGGTGACGGGCTGCGGCCCGGCTCGATCGCCGACGCCAACGACGAGGCGCAGTTCGCCGAGCTGCGCATCCTCGGCGAGCTCACGAAGATCGCCTGGGAACACGACGTGCAGGTGATGATCGAGGGCCCCGGCCACGTGCCCATGCACAAGATCAAGGAGAACGTGGACCTCCAGCAGGAGTGGTGCCACGAGGCGCCCTTCTACACGCTCGGCCCGCTGACCACCGACATCGCGCCCGCGTACGACCACATCACCTCGGCCATCGGCGCCGCGATGATCGGCATGTTCGGCACCGCAATGCTCTGCTACGTCACCCCGAAGGAGCACCTCGGCCTGCCGGACCGGGACGACGTGAAGGCGGGCGTGATCGCGTACAAGATCGCGGCCCACGCGGCGGACCTGGCCAAGGGGCACCCGGGCGCGCAGGCGTGGGACGACGCGCTGTCGAAGGCGCGCTTCGAGTTCCGCTGGGAGGACCAGTTCAACCTCTCGCTGGACCCGGAGACGGCGCGGTCGTACCACGACGCGACGTTGCCCGCCGAGCCGGCGAAGACGGCGCACTTCTGTTCGATGTGCGGCCCGAAGTTCTGCTCCATGAAGATCACCCAAGAGCTCAAGGAGTACGCGGCCCGCGGCATGAAGGACAAGTCGGCCGAGTTCGTCTCCGGCGGCGGGAAGGTCTACCTGCCGCTCGCCTGACCGGTCCGGCCTGATCGACTCGGGTTCACTGAAGTCGGGGTGTCCCGGCGCGGTGGACAGCCCGGATTCAGGGAACCCGAGTCGATCGCACGGGGTCGGTGTCCCGAACTGTCGTCAGGTGGGTCAGTCGCGGTGGTGACGGCCGGTGGAGCGCAGCGAGCGACGGCCGTTCTCCTGCTCCGGCTCGTTGTCCGCGATCGGCTTGCCGAGCGCGGCGACCCAGTCGACGAACTCCTCGTCCTGCGTGGCCAGTGGCTCTGCCGCATCCGCGCCGGGCCGATTCTCCTCGTCGGCCCGGGCCCGGTTGCGCCGGAACAGGCCACCGAGCCGTCCCCGCCGGGAGGGCTGCTCCGCGTCGTCAATGGACGTCGGCGCGGCCCGCCCGGCGTCGCTGTCCGGCCCGTCGCTGCCGGCGGTGCCGGATGCGCCGCCCTGCTCGGGTATGCCCGGACCGGCCGACGGCGGCGCGAGAGATCCCGCCGAGGCGGGCGTGCCGGTAGCCTCGCCGACCCGGCCGCGCGTGCCGCCGGCCCGGTCCGTCGTGCTGCCGGGCTGGTCTGTCGTGCTGTTGCCCTGGCCCGTGGTGCTGGCGGCGCGGCCCGTCGACCGGCCCCCGTCGAACGTGGCGGCGGTCGGGCTGTCCTGGTCCGGTGTGCTGATGGTCGGACCTGTCGGGCTGCCCTGGTCGGGAGTGCTGGCGCTCTGGTCGGCCGTGCTGGTCGTCCGATCCGACGCGGCGGCCCGTCGAGTGGTGTTGAAGGCGTCCCAGGTGCTGGCGCGGCTCAGGTCCGGCAGCGGCGCCCGGTGCCGGAAGCGGGGCGTCCAGTCGGTCGACTCGGTTGCCGGGACGGGAGCATCCGAAGCGGACGGTTCGGGGTCGGCCGTCCCCGTGCCCGGTGCGGCGGTCCACGCCGAGGTGACCGGCCAGGCCGGTGCCGTCGGGGTCCACCGGTCGGTCCCCGGGCCGTCGGCTGTCGCCCCGCCGAACAACGAAGCGCCGCCGGCCGCGGATTGTTCGGCGCGGCCCGTCGCGGACCCCTCGACAGGTGCGGGATCCCCAACCGGGGCGGTGGTGACCGCCGAATCGGTGCTGGCGGACCCGTCGCGCCGGCTCTCTGCACCGGTCCCGACGGCCTGCTCCTGCGGATCCTTGCCGCCGATCTGACTCCCCTGGCCGGGCTCGGTGTCCCGGTCGGGCGGGGGAGCGTCCCGGTCGGGCGGGGGAGCAGCGTGGTCGCTGGGGCCTACGGAGTCGGCGCCGGTCACGTCGGTGGCCCTGCCGGACCGGGCCGGTCGCCTGGTGCGCCCACCGGCCGATCCGGCGGCTGCCGCCGTGCCCTCGGCGGTCGTGCCCAAAGTGACGTCGGCGGGGGTGGACTTCGGCTTGCGGGTACGGCGCGGCTTGGGCGCGGGTGCGTCGGCAGTGCCGTCGCTCGCGTCGCCCGTGCTCGGCGCGGCCGCGTCGCCGACGCTCGGCGTGGCTGCGCTGCCCGCGCTCGGCGTGGCCGCGCTGCCCGCGCTCGGCATTCCCGCGTTGCCCGCGACCGTCGTGCCTGCGCCGTCCGCGACCGGCGTGGTCGCGTTGCTCGCGACCGTCGTGCCTGCGCCGTCCGCGACCGGCGTGGTCGCGTTGCTCGCGACCGGCGTGGCCGCGTCGTCCGCGCTCGGCGTGCCCGCGCTCGGCGTGCCCGGCGTGCCCGGGGTCGCCGGGTCGCTGGTCGTCGTGTTGTCGCTGCTTCGCTCGCCCCCGCCGGCCGTGGTCGTCGTCTTGCCGGTCGGGTCGTCGGCGTCCGCGCGGGGTGTCGGGACGACGACCCCGGTGTCGCCGGCCGCAGCGGTGGACGCCGCAGCGGTGGACGCCGGGACGGCAGGGGTCGGGTCGGCGGCGCCGAGGGCGTCACCGTCCCGGCTCGACGGGGTCGACTGTCGCCCGGCGGTGAACTCGCCGGTCGGGTCGGTCAGCCAGGAGGCGGGGGCCGACGGGTTGGTCGCGCGGTCATGCTGCCCGCCCGTGTGGAGCGCGTCCTGGCTCGGGGTGCCCGCCGTCGGCGCGTCCAGGGTGGTGTCGGCGTGCTGGCGGCGACCGACCGGCCGGGGCGCCTGCCCCGGGGGCGTCGCGTCGGTGGGGACGGTGCCGTGCTGGCCGCTCGCCGTGGTCGCCGGCCAGTCCCAGTGGGCGGGGACGGTGCGTACGGTGGCGGTGTCCTCGGCGGCGTGCGGACCCGGACCGGTGTCGGCCAGTTGCCCACCGGTGGGGGCCGCGTCGGCGGTGGGCTCGGAGTCACGGTGGTCGTCGGCCGGACCCGTCGACCTCGCCGCTTCGGCGCCCGGCAGGGGCGGGCCGGCGGGCAGCGGGCGCAGGATGTCGGTCGGCACGATCGCCTGGGGATCGGCGGTGCGGGCGCCGACGGGCCAGCGCAGCAGGGCTGCGGCCGCGGCGCCGAGGGCGCCGGCGAGGACCGCGATCAGCGCGCCGTAGTAGGGGGTGGTCTGGTAGCGGTCCACCGCGTCGCCGGGGCCGGCGGTCAGGTACGCGAATGCCACCAGCACCGGACCGGCCACCCCGGTCGCCCCGCTGACCAGCGGAACCTGGCCGCGCCAGCGGGCCAACCCGGCGGTGGCGGCGCCCGCGAGCAGCGCCACCACGGGCAGCAGGAGCAGCGCCAGCCGCTGTGCGGCGGCATCGTTCAGCCAGCTCGGTTCGAGGACGCCGAGTCGGACCGTGGGCAGCGGGCCGGCGGTGCCGAGCGACGGCAGGACGGAGATCAACGCCAGCAGCCAGACCGCCCCGGCCACGGCCGCCATGTTCCAGCCCAGTTCCGGTCGGAACAGCACGGCGACGGCCGCGCCCGCTCCGATGACCGCCCCGAGGATGGCGCAGATGCCGACCGCCCAGACCGGATCCACCGAGATCAACTCGGCGGCTCGGGCGGGCTGCATGCAGAGCGGGGCCACGGCGGTGGCGCCGAGTGCGGCCGCGCCGCCGATGGCCAGTTGCCGGCCGGTGCTTGCCGGCGGGGTGTCCCGGCGGGCCAGACGCCCGGTCAGGACGGCGCCGGTGACGGCGGCGTTCGCGGCGAACCAGCCCACCCAGACGAGCTGGGCCGGCCACTGGTTGACGGTCGTGCCGGTGAAGGCGCCGGTGAGTCGGACGATGCCGAAGCCGTACGCGACGCCGAGCTGGCCGGCTCCGGCCAGCACGCTCACCCCGAGCGCCGTGAGCAGTAGTCTGCCCCAGGTCCGAAAGGCCATGTCCGGCACGTTACGCACCTGGTACACCCGATCGCCACCGGCGCGCCGCGCGGCGCGGCGAGGCGCGCCCGGCGGGTCTACTTGAGTTCGACCAGTCGGGCCAGGTATGTCGTGTCCCCGACATTGGTGAGCATGTGTACGGCGCCGGGGTCCCGGTAGACGACCCCGCCGGCGGGCTCGTCGGCGTCGATCCGGGTGCCGTCGATGGTCTGTACGACGTTCTTCGCGCCCTGGATCGCCACCACCAGGTAGGGGTGGTCGTGCCGGTGCAGGGGCTGCCGCTCGCCCGGTTCGAGGCGGATGTGCCAGACCCGGACCCGGTCGTTCTCGTACACGATCTCCTGGCCCACCGGCCCGAGTTCGGTGCCGTCGGTCACGTCCGTCATCGTTCACCGTCCAGTTGGGGAAGCACCTCGGCGGCGATCAGCTCAAGGTGGTCGAGGTCGTCGAGGTCGGTCATGCGCAGGTGCACCCGGGTGGCGCCGATCTCGGCGAACTCGCCGATCCGCTGCACGAGCTGCGCGGGCGAGCCGACCACCGGGTCCTCCGGTGGCAGCGCGCTCTTCTCGTGCAGTGGCGCGGCCCGACGGGCGGCCTCCGCGTCGGTGCGGCCGATGGCCACCACGATCCCGGCGGAGAGCACCAGCGGGGCTCGGCCGGCCTCCGTCCGACCCACGCGGTCGCACGCCTCCCGCACGCGGTCGTACGCCCCGGCGGTCTCGGCCACGGACTTGAACGGCATGTTGAACTCGTCGGCGTAGCGGGCGGCCAGTTCGGGGGTCCGCTTGGGACCGCGCCCGCCCACGATGATCGGCGGGCCGGGCACCTGCGCCGGTTTGGGCAGCGCGGGCGCGTCCACCAGCCGGTAGTGGTCACCGGTGAAGCTGTACGTCTCGCCCACCGGGGTGGCCCACAGCCCGGTGATCACCTCAAGCTGCTCGGCCAGTCGGTCGAAGCGCTCGCCGACGGCCGGGAACGGGATGCCATACGAGGTGTGCTCGCGCTCGTACCAGCCGGCGCCGATGCCGAGGTCGACCCGGCCGCCACTCATCTGGTCAACCTGCGCGACCAGCACGGCGAGAGGGCCGGGCAGTCGGAAGGTCGCCGACGTGACCAGGGTGCCGAGCCGGATCCGCTGGGTCTCGCGGGCCAGCGCGGCGAGGGTCAGCCAGGCGTCCGTCGGGCCGGGCAGGCCCGGGTCGGCGCCCATCGACTGGTAGTGGTCGGCGCGGAGGAAGCCCTCGTAACCGCCGGCTTCGACCAGTCGAGCGAACCGGAGCTGGGTGTCGTAGTCGGCGCCGCGGTGGGGCTCGGTGAAGACCGACACCCGCATGTTCCTCATCCCTCCACGCCGGCGGCGGCCGGCTGGTCGCGTTCCATCAACAGCTCGTGCAGGTCGGCGCTGACCCGGGCGACGTCGGCGAGATGGGCGTTGCGGCCCAGGGTGCGGGGTCGGGGGATGGCCACCTCGACCACCTTGCGGATCCGGCCGGGACGGGGGCTCAGCACGACCACCCGGTCGGCGAGCAGCACCGCCTCGTCGATCGAGTGGGTGACGAAGACGATGGACGGCTTGTTCTCCATGTGCACGCGCTGGAGTTCGCCGGAGAGTTCCTCGCGGGTGAGCGCGTCGAGCGCGGAGAACGGCTCGTCCATCAGCATCACCCGGGGTTCGCCGATGAGCGACCGGCACAGCGACACCCGCTGCTGCATGCCACCGGAGAGTTCGTGCGGCAGCCGCTTCTCGAACCCGGAAAGCCCGGCCACGTCGAGCAGTTGCCGGGCCCGTTCGCGGTGCTTGGCGCGGCTCCAGCCGAAGATCTCCACCGGCAGCAGGACGTTGTCCAGCACGCTGCGCCACGGCAGCAGCGCCGGCTTCTGGAAGAGCATGGCGATGTCGCGGCGGGGCCGGGTGATCGGCGTACCGGCCACGGTGATCTCGCCGGAGGTCAGCGGGAGCAGCCCGGCGATCAGCCGCAGCAGGGTGGACTTCCCGCAGCCGGAGCGCCCGAGCACGGCCACGAACTCGCCCTCGGCGACGTCGAGGTCGATGCCGCGAAGGGCTTCGACCCGGCCGGATCGGCCCTCGAAGGTACGCGACACCCCGGACAGTCGGATCATCTGCGGCGTACCTCCGCTAGGTGGACGGTCAGGAATCCGACAAAGGCTAGCTGCCTCGTTGGCATATCGCACCGTCCGGGGTGGTCGTCATGTTGTATCCGTTCCGCAACCCGATACGCCTGGCGTCGCAACTGTGGGTTTCTCGTACGCTGTGCCCGCGAAGAGTCCCCTCACGATGGCGGTGCCCGGCTTCTACCCCTCACGCCGGTACTGTCGCGACAACCCCCTCCGGTGGCCTGCGGCCCCGGTCGGAAAGGACATGGTGCACTGATGAGAAGGCTGACCCGTACGGTCGCTGCGGCCGCGCTGGCCACCGCCCTCGCCCTTGTTTCCGCCTGCAGCAGCGGGTCGGACTCGTCCGACGACGCCAAGGGCGGCAAGGACGGAGCGCTGGAGAAGGTGACCTACCTCACCTCCTTCGGCAACTTCGGCCGTGACTCCTACGCCTGGGTGGCGAAGGACAAGGGCTTCTTCAAGGAGGCCGGCTTCGACGTCGACATCAAGGCCGGCCAGGGCACCGGTGGCGTGATCCAGACCGTCGTCGGTGGCCAGGCGGACTTCGGGCCGATCGACCTCACCGGTGGTCTGCTCCAGCTCGGCAACGGCCAGGCCAAGGACTTCACGGCGGTGGCCGCGATCCAGCAGCGCACGATGGCCGGCATCGCCACCGTCGAGGGCAAGAACATCAACTCGCCCAAGGACCTGGAGGGCAAGAAGCTCGCCGATACCCCCGGCTCCGTGGTCCGCAACCTGTTCCCGACGTACGCCCGACTCGCCGGTGTGGACGCCAGCAAGGTGACCTGGGTCAACGGTGAGGCGCAGGCGCTGATCGGCACCCTGGCCAGCGGGTCGGTGGACGGCATCGGCCAGTTCGTCGTCGGCCAGCCGACGATCGAGGCGGTGGCCAAGAAGAAGGCCGTCATGCTGCCGTACAGCAACGTGATGCAGGACCTCTACGGCAACGTGCTGATCACCTCCTCGAAGATCGCCAAGGAGAAGCCGGAGATGGTGAAGCGGTTCACCGCGGCGCTGCTCAAGGGTCTGGAGTACAGCCTGGCGAACTCCAAGGAGGCCGGCGAGATCCTGAAGAAGAACGTCGACGCCGCCAACCCGGCAGCAGCCGCCGCCGAGCTGGACCTGATGGCCGCGTACGTGCGTTCCGGCAACTCCGGCACCGCGATCGGCACGCTGGACAGCGGCCGGGTCGCGAAGAGCATCGCGATCCTGCAGGGCGCGGGCGCGCTCAAGCAGAACATCACCCCCGAGCAGATCATCGACTTCAGCCTCGCGCCGAAGGCCTGATCGTCCGGTCGTCACCAGGGGGTACGTCCCGCCGGATCCGGCGGGACGTACCCCCGTCGCTCGTCGGTCCCCGTGGCCGGCGAATTACGAGGAGGACAAGATGACCGACGTCCGCTCAGCCGAGCCGGCGGTGACGGTGCCCCCATCCCCGGGCGCCGGACCGGAGGCGCGTCGGGCGGGTCGGGGCGCCGACCTGCGCGCGGGGACCGGGGCGGCGCTGCTGCCCGCGGCCGGTCTCGTGGTCGCCCTGGCCGCCTGGTGGCTGATCGCCCGGTTGGAGCTGGTCCACCCGGCCGCCCTGCCGCCGCCGGGGGACGTGCTCACCGCGTTCGTCGACAAGCCCGCCCAGATGCTGGAGCACACCGGGACCACCCTGCTGGAGATCCTGGTCGGCTTCGTCCTGTCAGCCGCCGCGGGTGTCCTGATCGGACTGTCCCTGGCCAGCTCCCACACGGTCGAACGGATGTTCACCCCGCTGCTGGTCGCGGTGAACGCCGTGCCGAAGATCACCCTGGGCCCACTGCTGGTGGTGGCGCTGGGCTGGGGCCAGAAGCCGATCCTGACCATGGTGTTCCTGCTCTGCTTCTTCCCCATCGTGCTGTCCACCGCGACGGGGTTGACCACCACGCCGGCCGACCTGGCCGAGCTGGTGCGTTCGTGGAACGCCTCCCGCTGGCAGGCGTTCCGCAAGGTGCGGTTCCCGGCGGCGCTGCCGCAGATCTTCGTCGGGCTCAAGGTGGCCATGCCGCTGGCGGCCATCGGCGCGGTGATCGGTGAGTTCCAGGCCGGGGAGAGCGGCCTGGGCTACGTGATCATTCAGTACGCGGGCGTCGGCGACACCGCCACCGGCTGGGCGGCGATCATGTTGGTGGCGCTGGTCAGCATCCTGCTCTACTCCGCGCTCGTGCTCGTCGAGCGGTTCGCGCTGCCCTGGGTAAGAGAAACCACCAGCAGCCGCTAACCCCGATCGGCAGAGCTGAACAACAAAGGCAACGCGAAGGGCCGGCCCCCACGAAGGAGGCCGGCCCGTTCCGATGACGGTGACGCGGGAGGGCTGTGGCCTACCATGCCCGGCGCAGGGATCAAGCCTGACCGTCCGGAGTCGGGC
This sequence comes from Micromonospora sp. NBC_00617, assembly GCF_045161355.1. Classification (NCBI taxonomy): domain Bacteria; kingdom Bacillati; phylum Actinomycetota; class Actinomycetes; order Micromonosporales; family Micromonosporaceae; genus Micromonospora; species Micromonospora sp. NBC_00617. The sequence goes on from NZ_CP107751.1 coordinate 6,661,397, forward strand.
ACGGTAGGCCACAGCCCCAACGCCGAGCACGACGAGCCGGGCTACCCCGCCAAACGCCAGCGCCCGTTGCGGGCGACCAGCGTGGTGAGCGCCTGCGGCATGAGACCGGAGTGGTTGTCGGGCGTCATGCGGATCGGGCCGGAGAGGCCGTCGATCTGGGACGTCTCCAGCACGTCGCGGATGCCGTCCCGGTCGACCTTCCCGGCCGGGCCGCCGGCCCGCAGTTCGGCGTCGGCGATCAGCTGGATCGCGTCGGCGGCGAAGGACGAGGCCCCGTTGTAGCCGCCGAAGCGGGCCGTGTAGTCCTGGAACCACTGCCGCCGGGCCGCCTTCGCCGGGGTGGTGGCGATCACGTCGTCGATCACCATGGTCTGGGTGAAGATCAGCGTGGCCCGCTCGGTGGCTCGGGCGGCGGCACCGAGGAAGAGATCGCCGGCCGCTCCCGCGTCGAAGAACAGCGACCCCCGGAACGCGGCCTGTTGGGCGCTGGTCGCGGCCAGCGCGGCCTGTTCCGGCGGGGTCCAGACGACCAGCGCGTCGGGCTTGAGCTTGGCGAGCTTGTCGACCTGCTGGCCGACCTCGGTGTCGGTGATCTTCACCGACTCCTCACCGGCCACCTTGATGCTGGCCTTGGTCAGTTCGCGGCGCAGCGCGAGCACGCCTTCCCGGCCGTAGTCGTCGTTGCTGGCGAGCAGGCCCACCTTGCGGACGTTCTTGCGACGCAGTTCGGTGGTGAGCGCCGCGGCGCTGTCCGCCGCGTTCGGGCCGAGCTTGAACACGTAGTGCCGCTCGGCGACCGGGCTGGCGATCGCACCGGAAGCGGCGAGCGCAATGGTGGGAATCCGCTTGTCGTTGATGATGCCGACCGCGCCGACCGCGCATTCGTTGCAGCCACCCATGACGATGGCGCTGACTTGGGAATCGCTGCTGAAGTCGGCGATGTTGCGAAGTGACTCGGCGGCGTCGGAACGGTTGTCCTTGACCTTCAGATCGATCTTCCGGCCGTTCAGTGCTCCGGAGGAGTTCAACTGCTCGACCTTGAGTTTCAGGGCCCGCTGGTATGTCTGACCGCTCGGGGCCGCAGCCCCGGACAGTTCGAGATCCGCGGCGATCACGATCGGACTCGTGTCCTGCTCCGCTCCGCCGAACTGGCAGCCGGTGAGCGTGGTGGCCACTACGGCCGATGCGAGCGCCGCGATGGTCGCGGAGCGGATGGGGCTCAACTCAGTCCTCCAGGTGCGGGCGCGGGCGCTGCCCGGTCACCGCCGCTAATCCGTCCTCAGTGGAGGACGGGATCTCCTCTGCCGTACGGTGTGTGCGCGAAGCCTGCAAAACCTTGCCAATGGCCGGCGCTGTGGTCAAGCGCGGACCCCGGTTGCATTCTCGGGACGGTCATCCCACATGCTGGGGTAACGCAATGTTTGCAAAAGCTCACTTTGCACACACGCGTGACCACTCTGGAGTTACATGCCCTGTTCAGGGGCTTGCGGAAATGAAGGTATCAGTTGACCGGATCACGGGTTCCGCGCCGTCCGACCGTTTCCTGCCTCACTGCGCCTTCCCAAACACGATCATCTCTGATGAAATCGCGGCCGTGCCGCGCGTGGTCCCCTCCGCTTACGGCACGGCTCGGCGGGCCAGGCGGGGAAGAAACGACGGAGGCGATGTCGTGAGCACCGGACCGACGAACCTGCCCGCGCTCGGCGAGAATGCTCGGCGTACGCGCCGGCGCCTGCCGAGACTGCGGGACGCCCGGATCCGGTCCAAGCTGGCGCTGATTCTGGTCGTTCCGGTGGCCGCCGTTATCGCGCTGGCCACCGTCCGGCTCATCTCGGTGGGCGAGGGCGCCTACGACGCCACCCGGGCCCGGTCGCTCACCGCGCTCTCCATCGACGTCAGCGCGCTCACCCAGGATCTTCACGCCGAGCGGATGGCCGCGGCGGCCTACCTGGCCGCTCCCCAGCAGCCCGCCGACGCGTACAACCTGCGGGTGCGCCAGACGCAGCAGCGCGTGGAGCGGTACAACGCCGAGCGGGGCCGCATCGGCGACGTGCCGGCGGCGTTGCGGGACCGGCTGGCGGCGATCGACGACCACCTGTCCACCCTGGACGGCACCCGCCAGGAGGTGCTGGACCGCCGGCAGATGGCGGTCGCCGAGGCGGTGCTGCGCTACGGCGTCATCCTCACCGACCTGGTCGCCTACGGCGACGGGCTGGCCCAGCTGCCCGGTGAGGAGAGCCTGTCGGACAGCCGTCGCGCGGTCGCCGCGTTCGCCCGCGCCAAGGCGGCAGTCGCCGAGGAGGAGGCGGTCGCTTTCACGGCGCTGACCGCCGGCCAGCTCGACCCGGAGCAGTTCTCCTCCTTCGTGGCCACGCTGACCAGCCAGCAGGAGGCGCTGGTCGCCTTCTCGCTGGCCGCTGACCCCGTGCAGCGGGCCCTCGTCGACAGCACCGTCTCCGGTGACGCGGTCGGCCTCTCCGACCGGGTCGCCACCGACATCACCCGTTCCGTCGGGCAGCGCCCGCTGGTCAGCGCGCAGGACGCCACCGCCGCCATCGGCGCGGTCAACGACCTGATGCGCTGGGCCGAGACCCAACTGCAGGACCGGCTGCTCGAGCAGGCCGACCAGGCGCGTTCGGACGTCATCCGGCAGGCCGTGGTCGAGTCGATCCTGGTGCTGCTCACCCTGATCATCGCCGTGTCGCTGGCCGTGGTGCTGGCCCGGTCGCTGAACCACTCGCTGCGCCGGCTGCGCGAGGGCGCGCTCTCGGTGGCCAACCACGACCTGCCGGACGCCGTGCAGCGCCTGCAGAACATGGGCAGCGTGGGCGACGGTGGCGTGGACGAGATCGTCCGCCAGGTCCGGGACCCAATCCAGCTGAACAGCCGGGACGAGGTCGGTCAGGTGGCGTTGGCCTTCAACGTCGTCCACCGGGAGGCGGTGCGGGTCGCCGCCGAGCAGGCCGCGCTGCGCACCAGCGTCTCGGCGATGTTCCTCAACCTGGCCCGCCGCAGTCAGACCCTGGTCGACCGGATGATCGGCGAGCTGGACGCGATCGAGCGCGGCGAGGAGGACCCGAAGCGGCTGGCCCAGCTCTTCGAGTTGGACCACCTGGCCACCCGAATGCGCCGCAACGACGAGAACCTGCTGGTCCTCGCCGGTGCCGACTCGGCCGTACCGCGCCGCGACGACGCGTTGGTCGTGGACGTGCTGCGCGCCGCGCAGTCCGAGGTGGAGCTCTACAACCGCATCGAGTTCGGCACCGTCGACACCGACATCTCGGTGGCCGCGCACGCCGTCAACGACGTGGTACGCCTCGTCGCCGAGCTGCTGGACAACGCCACCCGGTTCTCGCCGCCGAACACGACGGTCGTCGCCGACGGTCGCCGCATCCGCGACTACGTCCTGATCCAGATCGAGGACCGCGGGCTCGGCCTCACCGACGAGCAGCTCGACTCGCTCAACCGCCGGCTGGCCGCCCCGCCGAGCGTGGACGTCGCCGCGTTCCGGTTGATGGGTCTGGCCGTGGTGAGCCGGCTCGCCTCCCGCTACGGCATCCGGGTGGAGCTGCGTCGCAACGTGGAGGGCGGCACCGTCGCCCAGGTGACGCTGCCCGCCGCCACCGTGCTCCTGCCCAGCAGCCGGGGCCGCGAGCAGGTGCTCACCCGTCCGCGCCAGCCGATGGCGGTCGAGCAGACGCCGCTCACCCCGGTCAACCACGCCGAGTCGTACGCCGCCACCACCGCGGCGGCGACGCTGCCCGACCAGTGGCGGACCAGCGCCCCGGCGCCCGCGCAGTGGCAGTCTCCGGTCGACGCGCGGGACACCACCGCGACCGTGCAGGCCGGCGGCTACACCGGGGCCCGCCCGACGGTGCCGCCCGCCGCCGCGCCGGCCACCCCGGTCCCGCCCGCCCGCCCGGCGTACAGCAACGGCGCGGGCACCTCGGTGGGCAGCCCGACCGTGGCGTACCCGACCATCGACGCGCTGCCCCGACGCGGCTCGACGGCCGACACCACGGACGGTCGGAGCGCGCCGGTGCTGCCCGTCGGGCCGGTCGCCGGTCCCGGAGTGGTCGCCCCGCCGGCGCCGCCCGCAACGCCGGCCCCGCCCGTGCAGCCCGCCGCACCGGCCGCACCGGCCACGCCGCCGACGCCCGCCGCACCGGTCAGCACCCGGCCGGAGTTCCCCGCCGAGGCGCCGATCTTCCGGGAGATGGAGGCGGTCTGGTTCCGGTCGCACGGCGACGACGCCACCGCGATCTTCACCCGGCCGCAGTTCGACACACCGCCCGCGCCCGCTGACGCCGGCCCACGGGCGGCCAACGGCGGTCAACCGGCCACCGCGTCCGCGCCGGCGACCGCGCCGGCCCGACCGCCACTGCCCACCCGCACCCCGGGCAGTTCCGAGGGCACGGGAGCGCAGAGCGTGGGAAGCATGGACGGATTCGGTGGTGTGAGCACCGGCGGTCGTGGCGGTGTGAGCACCGGCGGTCGTGGCGCCTCGACGCCGAAACCACCGCCGTCGTACACCCCGCCGCCGGCCGCCCGGACGGCGCCGGTAGCGGCCCCCGCCCCCGCCCCCGCTGCCACGCCGAGCACGCCCCCGCCGGCCACGGACCCGGACGCCTGGCGGACGGCGGCCGACGAGGGCTGGTCGCTGGCCAGCCGGGCCGCCGAGCCGGCCGCCGCCGGCACCACCCGCTCGGGTCTGCCCAAGCGGGTGCCGCAGGCACAGCTCGTGCCGGGTGGCATCGAACCGAAGGGTGGCCGGGACCGCAGCCGGCGGACCCCCGATGAAGTACGCGGCCTGTTGTCGGCCTACCACCGCGGTGTGCAGCGTGGTCGGACGGCCGGCACGGACCTGAACAGCACCTCGACCAAGGAGAGCCGATGAACAGGCCAGCTGCCATGCAGGACATGGGTTGGCTGCTCACCAACTTCGCCGACAGCGTGGCGGGCATCGCCCACGTGGTGGCGGTGTCCGCCGACGGGCTGCTGCTCGCGTCCTCCCGGGACCTGCCGGGGGACCGGGCGGACCAACTCGCCGCGATCACCTCCGGCGTGGTGAGCCTGACCGAGGGCGCGGCCCGGATGTTCAGCGCGGGCGGGGTGTTGCAGACCGTCATCGAGATGGACAGCGGTTACCTCTTCCTCATGTCGATCAGCGACGGCTCGTCGATGGCCGTGCTGGCCGCGCGGAGCTGCGATGTGGGCCAGGTGGGCTACGAGATGGCGCTGCTGGTGGAGCGGGTCGGTGCCGCGCTGGTGCCGCTGCCGAGGGACGCGGTGCGTTCGTAGCGCCGCAAGACCCGGCGCGCGGACCGCGCGCCGGTACAGGGATGGGAGGCGGTGTGGCCGGCTCCGCTGGGGACGAGGAGGTGATCGTGGATGGACCAACGGCGCGCTGACCCGCGCGGCGCTCTGGTGCGTCCGTACGCGGTCACCCGTGGTCGTACCGAGCCCCGGCAGGACATCGCCCTCGAGGCGGTCCTCACCGCCTCTCCCACCCAGGTTGCCGAGTCCCGTTTCGCGGGGCACGACAAGCACCGCATCGCCACGGTCTGCGAGGGCCGTGCACAGTCGCTGGCGGAGATCGCCGCGTACACCCGGATGCCGCTGGGCGTCGCCCGGGTGCTGGTCGCCGACATGGTGGCCGAGAGCCTGCTGACGTTACACACTGCTGCTCCCGCCGAGGGGTTCGAGGAGCGGATGGAACTGCTTGGAAGGGTGCTAAGTGGACTTCGCAGGCTATGACCCCGCTGGGGGGCGGCCGAGCCGGGGAATCGTCTCCGCGAAGATCGTCGTCGCGGGTGGCTTCGGCGTCGGTAAGACGACCCTCGTCGGCTCGATCTCCGAGATCACGCCGCTGACGACCGAGGCGGTGATGACCGCCGCGGGTGTCGGCATCGACGACCCGTCCAAGGTGCCGGGCAAGGAGACCACCACGGTCGCCATGGACTTCGGCCGGATCACCATGGCCCAGGACCTGATCCTGTACCTGTTCGGTACGCCGGGTCAGACCCGTTTCTGGTTCATGTGGGACGAGATCATCCGAGGTGCGGTGGGTGCCGCCGTCCTGGTGGACACCCGCCGGATCACCGACGCGTTCGCCCCGCTGGACTACTTCGAGAACCGCAACCTGCCGTACGTGGTGGCGCTGAACCGGTTCGACGGCGCCCCCCAGTACGAGCTGGAGGAGGTTCGCGAGGCGCTGGCCATCTCGCCGCAGGTGCCGCTGGTGATGACCGACGCCCGGCACCGGGATTCGGTCAAGCAGGTGCTGGTGACGGTGGTCGAGCACGCCATGCTCCGGCTCCAGGCCGAGCACGGTCGGGGCTTTCCCACGCCGGTCGGCTGAACCGCCGCGTCGTGGCCGGCACACCAGGGCCGGCCGCGACGCGTCAGTCGACCCGGAGCCGGTAGCCGCGCTTGACCACGGTCTGCACCACGCGCGGCGCGCGTAGGCCGGCCCGCAGGCGGGCCACCGCCATCTCCACCGCGTGCTCGTCGGCGCCCCGGGGGAGGGTCCGCAGCAGCGCCGTGCGCGACAGCACCCGGCCGGGGACCTGGGCCAGCGCCCGCAGCACCGCCATCGGGGCGGGAGCGAGCGGGCGTAGCTCGCCGTCGATCACCGCCGCGTGCCCCCGCAGAGTGAGCAGGTGCCCGCCGGCCTTGAACGTCACGGTCCGGCGGGGCAGCTCGTCGACGATGGTCCGCACCAACGCGCCCAGCCGGGCCCGCCCGGGAGCGCTCACCGGCACCCCGTGGCGCAGCAACGGCTCGGCGGTCACCGCGCCGACGCAGCTGGCCAGCACGTCGCTGCGGAGCGCGGACACCACCGCCTCGGTACGGTCCCCGGCGGCCCGCAGCAGCGCCTCGGCCGCCGGTGCCGAGGTGAACGTCACCGCGTCCACCAGCCGGCCGGCGATCAGGTCGATCAAGCGGTGCAGCGGCGCCGGGTCGGTCGGCGGCGCCCAGCGGTAGACCGGCACCTCGATCACCGTGGCGCCGGCCGCCTCCAGCGCGAGTGTGCACTCGGGTTGCCGCTCACCGTGCAGCTGCATGGCGATCACCTGCCCGGCCACGCCACGGCGGCGCAGGTGATCGACCACCTCGTCGCAGCTCTCCGACGCCGGTGACCACTGGTCGTGCAGCCCGGCCGCACGGATCGCGCCGCGTGCCTTGGGGCCCCGCGCGACGACGTACGAGCTGGCGAGCACCGAACGCAGTGGTTCGGCCAGCCCCCAGCCCTCGGCCGCCTCCAGCCAGCCGCGCATCCCGATGCCGGTGTTGGCCATCAGGATGTCGGGTGGCTGGTCCAGGCAGGCGCGGGTCGCCTCGCGCAGTTCCGTGTCGTCGGACAGCGGCACGATCCGCAGCGCCGGGGCGAGCACCACGCGGGCGCCCCGGCGTTCGAGCAGCGCGGCCAACTCGTCGCGCCGCCGGTCGGCGGTCACCCCGATGGTGAAGCCGGCCAGTTCTTCCCGCATCAGCCCTCCCGTCGCAACCGCACTTCGACGATCCCGTCGTGGCAGCGCGTGTCGTGCCGGGCCACGGTCATCCCGGGCAGGTCCAGGCACTCCCCGGTGCGCAGGTCGTACACCTGCTTGTGCAGCGGGGAGGCGACCGTCGGCACGCCGCCGCGGCTGCCCACGATGCCCCGCGACAGCACGTACGCCCCGGAGACCGGGTCGCGGTTGTCGATCGCGAACAGCCCGTCGACGGTGTGGAAGAGGGCGACCTGCGCGCCGTCGACCAGGGCGGCGGCGCCCCGGTTCGGTTCCAGCCGGTCAAGCGGGCAGACAGCGGTCCAGTCGAGCGTGATCGTGTGGCTCATCGCCGTACCTCCGGAAGGCCGAGTGAGACGGGCTGCCGGCGGGTGTCGGCCGGCTCGGGACGGGTGGTCGTCAGGGCGCGTGCCGGCACCGGCTGGCCGCGTTCCACGGCGAAGGTGATCGACGGGTCGCTCACGTCGGGGGCGTTGACGAAGGAGGTGTAGCGGCGGAGCCGTTCCGGGTCGTCCAGTACGTCGCGCCACTCGTCGGAGTACGACGCCACGTGCCGGGCCATCGCCGCGTCCAGGTCGGCGCAGAGCCCCAACGAGTCGTCCACGATCACCGCGCGCAGGTGGTCCAGGCCACCGTCCATGGCCTCGATCCACCCGGCTGTGCGTTGCAGCCGGTCGGCGGTGCGGATGTAATACATTAAAAATCTATCGATTATTCGAATCAGCGCTTCTGTTGACAAATCAGAGGCGAACAGGTCGGCGTGGCGGGGTCGGAAGCCGCCGTTGCCGCCGACGTAGAGGTTCCAGCCGGTCTCGGTGGCGATGATGCCGAAGTCCTTGCTGCGGGCCTCGGCGCACTCCCGCGCGCAACCGGAGACCGCCGACTTGAGCTTGTGCGGCGCGCGCAGCCCGCGATAGCGCAGCTCCAGCGCCACGGCCAGCCCCACCGAATCCTGCACCCCGTACCGGCACCAGGTCTCGCCGACGCAGGACTTCACCGTGCGCAGCGCCTTGCCGTACGCGTGGCCGGACTCGAAACCGGCGTCCACCAGGCGCCGCCAGATCTGCGGCAGCTGTTCCACCCGGGCCCCGAACAGGTCGATTCGCTGCCCGCCGGTGATCTTCGTGTAGAGCTGGAAGTCGCGGGCGACCTCGCCGATGACGATCAGCTTCTCCGGGGTGATCTCGCCGCCGGGGATCCGGGGCACCACCGAGTAGCTGCCGTCGCGTTGCAGGTTGGCCAGGAAGTGGTCGTTGGTGTCCTGCAACGACGCCTGCTCGCCGTCGAGCACGTGCCCGCTGCCCAGCGAGGCGAGGATCGACGCCACCACCGGCTTGCAGATGTCGCAGCCGCGCCCCCGACCGTGCTCGGCGACCAGCCGGGAGAACGTGCGGATGCCGCGGACGCGGACGATCTCGAACAGCTCCCGCCGGCTGACGTCGAAGTGCTCGCACAGCGCCATGGACTGCGCGACCCCGGCCGCGTCCAGGAGCTGCTTCAGCATCGGCACGCAGGAGCCGCAGCTCGTGCCCGCCCGTGTGCACGCCTTCAACGCCGGCACGTCCGCGCAGCCGCCCGCGATGGCGTCGTCCACGTCCCCGCGGGTGACCGCGTTGCAGGAGCAGACCTGGGCGGTGGCGGGCAGCGCTCCGGCGTCCGCGCCGCCGCCGTCCGGGGCGAGCAGCGCCAGCGGAGCGGCCGGCAGCGGGCCGCCCACACTGGCCCGCAACGTCGGATACGCGCTGGCGTCACCCACCAGCACCCCGCCGAGCAGGGTGTGCGCGTCGTCGGAGAGGACCAGTTTCGCGTACACCCGGGTGGCCGGGTCGGTGAACGTGACGTCCAGGCAGCCCTCGGTGGTGCCGTGCGCGTCGCCGAACGACGCCACGTCGACACCGAGCAGTTTCAGCTTGGTGGCGGTGTCCGCGCCCGGGACGGTCGCCGCGCCGCCGACCAGCCGGTCGGCCACCACCTCGGCCGTCGCGTACCCGGGGGCGACCAGGCCGTGGCAGGTGCCGTCGACCGCCGCGCACTCGCCGACGGCCCAGACGTGCTCGTCGGCGCTGCGGCAGGTCCCGTCGACCAGCACCCCGCCGCGCGGACCCAGCGGCAGGCCGGCGGCCCGCGCCAATTCGTCGCGGGGCCGGATGCCGGCGGCGACCACGACCAGTTCGGCGTCGACCACGCGGCCGTCGGACAGCTCCAGGGCGTCGACCGCGCCGTCGGCGCCGGCACGGATCGCGGTGGTGGCCACCCCGAGGTGGGTACGCACACCCAGCTCCTCGACGTAGCGGCGCAGCATCGCACCGCCGGCCTGGTCCACCTGCACCGGCATCAGCCGGGGCGCGAACTCGACCACGTCGGTGCTCAGGCCGAGCAGGCGCAGGGCGTTCGCCGCCTCCAGCCCGAGCAGCCCGCCGCCGATCACCGCGCCGACCCGCCGGCCCCGCGCGTACGCCCGGATCGCCGCCAGGTCGTCCAGGGTCCGGTAGACGAACACGCCGGGCAGGTCGGCGCCGGGCACCGGCGGCACGAAGGGGTACGACCCGGTGGCCAGCACCAGCGCGTCGTAGCCGTACTCGCCCATGGCGGTGGTCACCACCCGCCGGACGCGATCGATGGCGGTGGCCGGCTCACCGAGGCGCAGCCGCACGCCGTCGTGCGGGGTGTGCACGTTGAGCTCGTCCTCGCTCACCCCGTCGAAGTACGCCGAGAGCCGCACCCGGTCGTACGCCGGACGCCCCTCCTCGGCCAGCACGGTCACCCGCCAGCGGCTCTGCGGGTCGCGGGCGCGCAGCGCGTCGACGAAGCGCTGCCCCACCATGCCGTTGCCGATGACGACCAGGTCCTGACCGCTCATCGCGTCACCTCCACCGATTCCGCTTCGGACAGCCAGTCGACGATGCCGCCGACCGCATCCCGGCATCCGCCGCATCCGGTGCCGGCCCGGGTTCCCGCCACCACCGCGTCGACCGTCCGCGCGCCGGAGCGCCAGCACCGCACCAGCGCTCCCTTGGTCACCGTGTTGCACTGGCAGACGACGGCCGCGTCCGGCATCAGCGCCGGTGACGCGCTCGGCGCCGCACCGGCCCCGCCGAGCGCCCGGCCCAGCAGCAGGGCCCGCCGGTCGGCCGGCACCGGGTGACCCCGGTCGAAGAGCTGGATCACCGTGCCGACCGCCGGGTTGTCGCCGAGCAGGATCGCGCCGATCAGCCGTTCGTCGCGGATCCGCAGGCGGGCGTACGTGCCCCGGGCGGGGTCGGCGAAGGTCAGCTCCTCGCCCGGTCCGCCGCCCGCGGCGTCGCCCATCGCGGCCAGGTCGATTCCGGCCGCCTTGAGTCGGGTCACCACCGGCCGGGGTCGGTAGCGGGCCAGCGGGTCGGTGCCGGTCAGCACGTCGGCGAGCACCCGGGCCTGGGCCCAGGCGGGTGCGACAAGCCCGGTGAGCGCGCCGTCGTGCTCGGCGCAGTCGCCGATCGCCGAGACGCTCCGGTCGCTGGTGCGCAGCCGGTCGTCCACCACCACGCCGCGCCGCACGGTCAGCCCGGCGGCCTGCGCGAGGGCGGTGTCCGGGCGTACGCCGCAGGAGAGCACCAGCAGGTCGGCGTGCAGCGACCGGCCGTCGGCCAGGTCGAGGCGGACGCCGGTGTCGTCGGCGACGACTCCGGTCGCCGGGACCGCGAGCTGGATGGTGACGCCGAGCCCGGCGAGCGTGCCGGCGAGCACCGCGCCGGCGGCGGGGTCGAGCTGCCGCTCCATGAGGTGCCCGGTGTGGTGCACCACGGTGGTGGCGAGCCCTCGGGTGGCCAGGCCGCGGGCGGCCTCCAGGCCGAGCAGCCCACCACCGAGCACGATCGCGCTGCGGGCCCCGTCGGCGACGGCGAGGATCCGGCGGCAGTCGTCCAGGGTCCGGAAGGGAACGACCCGCTGCGGCAGGTCGGTCGGGTCGAGGCCGGGCAGCGGCGGCACCACCGCCCGCGCGCCGGTGGCCAGCACCAGGTGGTCGTAGGAGATCCGTTCGCCGTCGCCGGTGCGGACCTCGCGGGCGGACCGGTCCACCGCGGTCACCGGCACGCCGGGGCGCCTGTCGATGCCGTGCCCGGCGGCCTCGGTCAGCTCCACGTCCGGTTCGGCGATCCGGCCGGTCAGCAGCGTGGAGAGCATGATCCGGTTGTACGCGCGGTGCGGCTCCGCCCCGAGCACGGTGACCTTCCGGTCTCCCTCGCGGGCGTGCAGCTCGGCCGCGAGCCGGGCACCGGCCATCCCGTTGCCGACGATCACCACTCGGGCCGTCATGCCTTCTCCACCCGGACCGCGCAGATCTTGAACTCGGGCATCCCGGAGATCGGGTCCACCGCGTCGTTGGTCACCGAGTTGGCCCGGCCGGCGCCGGGCCAGTGGAACGGTGCGAAGACCGTGTCCGGTCGGATCCCCGAGCTGAGGCGGGCCGGCGCGTGCAGCTCGCCCCGACGGGACGTGACCCGCACCGGGTCGCCGTCGTCGATGCCCAGCCGGGCCGCCAGGTCGGGGTGCAGCTCGACGAACGCCTCGGGCGCGGCGCGGCGCAGCGCGGCCACCCGGCGGGTCTGGGTGCCGGACTGGTACTGGGCGAGCACCCGGCCGGTGGTGAAGTGCAGAGGATACGTGGCGCAGACCTCCTCGGCTGCGGGCCGGTGGTCCACGGCGTGGAATCGGGCCCGACCGTCCGGGGTGCCGAACCGGTCGGTGAAGAGCCGTGGCGTGTCCGGCCCGTCCTCGCTGGGGCAGGGCCAGAAGACACCGTCCGTGTCGTCGATCCGGGCCCAGTCGATGCCGGCGTAGTCGGCGACCCCGCCGGCGGAGGCGCGGCGCAGCTCGGCGAAGACGGTGGCCGGGTCGGTCGGGAACCGCGCCGCCGCCGTCGCGGCGTCGCCCATCCTGGCCGCCAGGTCGGCGAGGATGGCCAGGTCGGTCCGGACGCCCGGCGGAGACGGGCGCAGCGCCCGTCTCCGCAGCACGCGGCCCTCCAGATTGGTCATCGTGCCGTCCTCCTCGGCCCACTGCGCGGTGGGCAGCACCACGTCGGCCAGCGCCGCCGTCTCGGAGAGCAGCAGGTCGGCGACGACCAGCAGGTCGAGGTCGCGCAGCCGGCCCTCGATCCGGGCCGCCCGGGGAGCGGAGACCACCGGGTTCGAGCCGAACACCAGCAACGCCCGGGGGCCGTCGGGGGTGCCGAGCGAGTCGAGCAGTTGGTAGGCCGGCACGCCCGGGCCGGGCAGGTCGTCGGCCGGCACGCCCCAGACACCGGCGACGTGTTCCCGGGCCGCCGGGTCGTCGATCCTGCGGTAGCCGGGGAGCTGGTCGGCCTTCTGCCCGTGCTCTCGTCCGCCCTGACCGTTGCCCTGGCCGGTGAGGCAGCCGTACCCCGAGCCCTCGCGGCCGGGCAGGCCCAGAGCGAGAGCGAGATTGACGTACGCGGTGACGGTGTCGACGCCCTTGGCGTGCTGCTCGGCGCCGCGCGCGGTCAGGATGATCACACGGCCGCCGGTGCCCAGCGCGCGGGCGGTCGCCTCCAGGTCGGCCACCGGCACGCCGGAGAGCTGTTCCGCGCGGGCCGGCCACCAGGCGGCGACGCTGCGGCGGACCGCGTCGAAGCCGCTGGTCCGTTCGGTGACGTACGCCTGGTCGACCCACCCTTGCGTGAGCGCGATGTGCAGCAGCGCGTTGGCCACGGCGAGGTCGGTGCCGGGCAGCGGTTGCAGGTGCAGGTCGGCCTGGCGGGCGGTGGCGGTGACGCGGGGGTCGACGACGATGAGCCGGCCGCCGCCCCGGCGCTGCTCGGTGAGCCAACGCACCAGCGGCGGCATGGTCTCCGCCGGGTTGGCGCCGACCAACAGCAGGGTGTCGGCCCGGCCGAGGTCGGCCAGCGGAAACGGCAGCCCCCGGTCGACCCCGAAGGCGCGCAGCCCGGCGGCGGCGGCCGAGGACATGCAGAACCGTCCGTTGTAGTCGATGTTGCGGGTGCGCAGCGCGACCCGGGCGAACTTCCCCAACGCGTACGCCTTCTCGTTGGTCAGCCCGCCGCCGCCGAAGACGGCGACCGCGTCCCGACCGGAGCTGTCCCCGATGGCACGCAGGCCGGTGGCGATCCGGTCCAGCGCGGCGTCCCAGGTCGCCGGGCGCAGCTCGCCGCTGACCGGGTCGCGCAGCAGCGGGGCGGTCAGCCGGTCCGGGTGGTCGAGCAGGTCGGCGGACGTCCAGCCCTTCTGGCAGAGCCCGCCCCGGTTGGTGGGAAACTGGCGGGGGAGCACGCTCACCCCGGTGTCGTCCTCGCGCAGCGTCATCCCGCACTGAAGGGCGCAGTACGGGCAGTGCGTCGCCACCTCCCGGGGGGTTCGCCCCGGTCGAGTTGCCGGCCGTGCACCGTCTGTCATGTCCCGAAAGCGTGCCGGCGGGCGGTTTCCGGTCCGGGTCTCTTCTGTTTCGGTCCTGTCAAGTGGGGCTCACACCGCACCGGCGCAGCGAACATGACGGGTGGGTGATGGCGCCGCCGGGCTTCATCTCCTGGGACGGTCAGCGCAAGTCGGCGCGGCGGGGGCGGCGGGTCAGGGACAGCCAGCCCAGGAACCGGGCGTGATGTGCCCGCAGATCAGGGCGAACGCCCAGCGAGTACAGGTCGTCAAGCGCGTCCTGCATGTTCGCTGCCAGGTAGAACGCCAGGGCGATCGAGTGGCCGTAGAACTCGGTCGCGAGGTGAAGCTGAGCCGGCGAACACGGCCAGGGAGCGGCGCAGTTACGGCAGAGCCACGCCGGGCGCATCGGCTGGTGCGGGCGAGGGCGTCTGGTCATCCGACCCGCACCGGACCTCGCTTGACGGGCGTGCGCGTGGTCGACCGACGGGCCGCCCGCGCGGGCACGTCCGACCAGATCAGGCCCGCGGGCATCACGAACAGGGACCGGCGCGCGACCGCGTCGCCGTTCGCGGCCAGCTCGTAACCGTCAATCCACAGCCATCCGTCGTACGTCGGCCAGTCGAGAACGCGAATCACCCGGACGAAGATCGGGCGCAGGAACTGCACACTCGCGGCGCGGGTCAGGTGCAGGACGTCACCCGCGCGTGGCATCCGCGCGGGCCCGCCGGTGCGTGCACCCGTCGGCAGGCGGGGATGCGGTCGAGTCGGTTCACCGGCCAGGATGGAACGACGGTCCCCGGCGGCCAGGGCATGCCCGGCGACGGCCGCGGGGCCAGTTTCCGACTGCGGCTTCGGCTTGGGTTTCCGATCGGGCTTCCGATCGGGTGGCTCGTCCGGCACGGTGCTCCCCCTCGGCTGTCGACGGGGCAGATGCGGCCCCGGCGCGAACGCGTCCGCCGGGTCTCGGGTCCCTGCCGGCCGCGCCGTCTGTCGACCACCGTGCCGTCGGTGACGGGACCAGTACACGACGTTGTTCTATTCTCGGGGGATGTTCGGGACGTTCATCTGGAGGCAGGATGAATCATGCACTTCAGGCGGCCATGGCCGAAGCTGGCGAGACAGCCGAAAGTCTGGCAGCTCAGACGGGCGTTGATCCGAAGACGGCCGCACGGTGGATAAGCCCGGGACGCGTGCCGCAGCCCCGTCGGCGCGCCAAGCTGGCCGCGCTCCTCGGGAGGGACGTTGGGGACCTCTGGCCGGATGTCCTCAGAAGGCGCGAGCCGCAATGGCTGCGCGAGTGGGTCGACTGGGAACGCGAAGCCCTCGCGATTCGCTGGTTCGAGCACACGTGGGTGCCCGGCCTCTTGCAGACCGAGGCGTACGCGCGGGCGACATTGGTAGGCGAAGCGTTGACGACGAGCGAGGTTGACGATGTGGTCGCCTCCCGCATCGACCGACAGGCCATTCTCCGCCGTGAACGCCCGCCCCTGCTGGTCGCAGTCGTTCACGAACTGGTCCTGTACCAGTCGGCATACGGCGATCGACCGCTGATGCGTGAGCAGGTGGGCCACCTTGCTCAGTGCGCGGTCTTGCCCGCCGTGCAGGTGCTCGTCGTGCCGCAGGACGTCGGGATGTATCCGGGCCTTGGCGGGGGCTTCATCGTGGCCGAGTTGCCCGACGGCGAGCAGGTCGCACATATCGACAGCCAGGTGCGAGCGCAGATCGTAAATGGAGCTGCGGACGTTGCTACGCTGAATCGCAGATGGGAGCGCATCAGAAGCGAGGCTCTTTCCCGTCAACAGTCCCTCGACCTGATCACGAAAGCAGCGGGATCATGGACCTGACCGGCGCGCAGTGGCGTAAAAGCACGAAGAGCGGAAACAACGGCGGCTCGTGTGTCGAGGTCGCCGACAACCTCCCCGGCATCGTCCTCGTCCGCGACACCAAAGACCGTGACGGCGGGACGCTGACCTTCGGACCGGCGGCATGGGCCGGCTTCGTCGACCTGGCGAAGGCGATCGGCCCCGTCGGCTAACCAGCGCAGCAACTCAGTCAGCCCCCGGTTTCCTTGAGATCCCAAGGAGCCGGGGGTCTTTCGTGTGTCCCGGATCAGGGCCGTTCGTCGTAGAGTGCTTATAATGTGGGAAACATGTCTCAAATTATGGGAGACTGCGATGAGCGTGGCGGACGTCTTCGACGCGGTGGCCGGTACCTATGACGAGGCCCGCCGACGGCTCGTGCCCTGCTTCGACGCGTTCTACGGCACCGCCGTCGAGGTGGCCGCGCCGCCGCTGCGCGCCGCGCTGGCCGCCGGCCGTACCCCCGAGGTGTTGGATCTGGGCGCGGGGACCGGCCTGCTCTCCCTGCTGCTCGCCGCGGCGGTGCCCGGAGTCCGGCTGACCCTGGTGGACGCCGCGCCGGCGATGCTCGCCCGCGCCGCCGACCAGTTGAACGCGCGGTCCGTGCCACACCGAACGGTCCGGGCCGACCTGGCGGACGAGTTGCCGCCGGGCCGGTACGACGCGGTGGTCAGCGCGCTGGCGATCCACCACCTGGACGACGACGGCAAGCGCGCGCTCTACCGGCGGGCCGCCACGGCGCTGGCGCCCGGCGGGGTGTTCGTCAACGCCGAGCAGGTGGCCGCCCCGACGCCGGCCCTGGATCGACGCTACGACGAGGTGTGGACGGCTCGGATCACCGAGCTGGGCTCGCCTCCCGAGGAGATCGCCGCCGCCCGGGAACGGATGCGCCACGACCGCCCGGCGACAGTGGCCGACCAGTGCCGGTGGCTCGCCGAGGCGGGGCTGGTCGACGTCGACTGCTACTTCAAGGAGTGGCGCTTCGCGGTGTTCGGCGGCCGGGCCGGGTAATCCCGGCGGAATGTACGTTTCGCCGTCCCGGGGCGAGTCGATGGGCGCGGGATGACTGGTGGTCACACCGGTGGGTAATCTCTTCGGCATGACTGCCAAGGTGACTCTCTCGTTCACCGACGAGACGATCGAGGAGGCCCGACGCTTCGCCAAGCGCGAAGGGCTGTCGCTCTCGGCGTGGATGGACCAGGCCGCCCGCGAGAAGGCGCTGCGCGAGGTCTTCACCGCGCACGCCGCCGCCGTGGGTCGTGCCGGCCTCGACCTGGAGTCCGCCGCCCTCGCCGACGCCCGCGAGGTGGGCATGGTCAACGACCTGTTCTCCAACGGACGGCGGCGTGCTGCGTAGGGGCGAGGTCTGGCGTATCGAGGGCGCCCGGGAACGCCTCGGGCTCGTGATCAGCTCGGACGTCTACAACTCCACCGACGTGCCCATCGTGATCGTGGTCGAGGTGGTCGAGGAGTCGCTGCTGCGGGACTCGCCGCTCGCCGTGTCGATGGGCCGGTACGTGGTGATGCCCGACCGGATCTCCTCGCCCATGAAGAAGTGGTTCACCGACTGCGTGGACGTCGCCGACACCGACACGATGCTCCGCGTCGGCCGCGCCCTGCGCATCCTCCAGCAGCTCTGAGCCGGGCCTCACCATCGCCGCCGGCCCGTGGTGCGGTAGCCGTTTCCGGGCCGACCCGTGACGGGCACTGCCAGGTAACCCCGCTTTCCTAGCGTTCCTTCTCGTCGCATCGACGAGGAGGAGCCGCCGTGAGCACGCTCACCACCACCGCAGTCACCGCCGAGCCACCTGCCGTCGCCGGGCGTCGGCGCCCGCTGGACGACTGGCGGCCCGAGGACCCCGACTTCTGGCGTACGACCGGCGCGCCCATCGCCCGCCGCAACCTCTGGGTGTCGATCTTCGCCGAGCACGTCGGCTTCTCCGTGTGGAGCCTCTGGTCGGTGACCGTGCTCTTCCTCGGCCCCGCGTACGGCATCGACCCGGCCGGGAAGTTCCTGCTCACCGCCGTGCCGGCCGCGCTGGGGGCGGTGCTGCGGCTGCCGTACACCCTGGCCGTGGCCCGCTTCGGTGGGCGGCGCTGGACGACCATCAGCGCGCTGCTGCTGCTGGTCCCGACGGTGCCGATGACGGTGCTCCTGGAACCCGGGGTGTCCTACTCCACGCTGATGGTGCTCGCCTGCCTCACCGGCGTCGGCGGCGGCAACTTCGCCTCCTCGATGGCGAACATCAACCTGTTCTACCCGTCCCGGCTCAAAGGGCGGGCCCTCGGGCTCAACGCCGGCGGCGGCAATCTCGGGGTGCCCGCGGTGCAGCTGGTCGGGCTGGCGGTCCTCGCCACCGCCGGCGCCGCGTACCCCCGTCTGGTGCCCGCGGTCTACCTGCCGCTGATCGTCCTGGCCGCGCTGGCGGCGGCCCGCTGGCTGGACACCGTGCCCGGCGCGCGCAACGAGCCCGGGGCGCTGCGCGAGGCTGCCCGGGACCCGCACACCTGGACCATGTCGCTGCTCTACATCGGCACCTTCGGCTCGTTCATCGGGTTCGGTTTCGCGTTCGGCCAGGTGCTCCAGCTCCAGTTCGCCGAGCGGTTTCCCACCCCCGTCGACGCCGCCTGGTTGACCTTCCTCGGGCCGCTGGTGGGCTCGCTGATCCGGCCGCTGGGTGGCCACCTCGCCGACCGGCTCGGCGGCGCCCGGGTGACCTTCTGGAACTTCGTGGCGATGGCGATCGGCGCCGGCACGGTGCTGTACGCGGCCCGCGAGCGCTCGTTCGGGCTCTACCTGGCCGGGTTCCTCGCCCTCTTCGTCTTCTCCGGTGTCGGCAACGGCTCCACGTACAAGATGATCCCGGCGATCTTCCGGGCCCGGGCGGCCGACGCCGTGGCCGCCGGCACGCGTGACCCGGAGGCCGCCGCCCGGTGGGCGCGGCGGATGACCGGCGCGTTGATCGGCATCGCCGGCGCGATCGGCGCCTCCGGCGGGGTGCTGGTCAACATCGCCTTCCGCCAGTCGTTCCTCGGCTCCGGCAACGCCGATGCCGCCTACCTGGCGTTCATCGGCTGGTACGCGCTGTGCTTCGCGGTGACCTGGTTCGTCTACCGGTGTCCGGGGTCCCACCGGCTCGCCGGGGTGTGATCCGGGTCATGGCCGGCGCGTCGCCGCGCGGCATCCCACCCCCGTTTTGACCTGCCGATGGGGCGCCGGGTATCGTTGCCTGCTGTTGTACGACATCCAGAGGCGTGCCCTATCAGGTACGCTTGGTCGTTCGTGCGCGCTGGTCCGGCCTGCTAGATCTGGTCACCTCGGCGCGCGACCCCAGACCGACGACGAGACAAGGTAGACCTGTGCGTACGTACAGCCCGAAGCCGGGTGAGATCGAGCGTCAGTGGCACGTCATCGACGCCTCTGATGTCGTGCTGGGCCGCCTGGCCACCCACGCCGCCACGTTGCTGCGTGGTAAGCACAAGCCGACTTTCGCGCCGCACGTCGACACGGGCGACTTCGTCGTCATCGTGAACGCGGGCAAGGTTGCGCTGACCGGCAACAAGCGCCAGACCAAGGTCGCTTACCGCCACTCGGGTTACCCGGGTGGTCTGAAGCAGGTCGGCTACGACGAGCTGCTGACCAAGCGCCCCGAGCGGGCCATCGAGCTGGCCGTGAAGGGGATGCTCCCGCACAACAAGCTCGGCCGTCAGCTGATCAAGAAGCTGAAGGTCTACGCCGGTGCCGAGCACCCGCACCTCGCGCAGCAGCCGGTGCCGTTCGAGATCAAGCAGATCGCGCAGTGAGCGCGGGCGAAGGAAGCAGCATGACCGACATCACCACCGAGACCGAGGTTGCCCCGGAGGTTCCCGAGGCCACCGAGGCGCCGGCGCCCGTCGCCCGCGCGCCTCGTGGTGACCGGCCGATCCAGACCGTGGGCCGCCGCAAGGAGGCCATCGTCCGGGTCCGTATCGTCCCGGGCACCGGCAAGATCACCTGCAACGGCCAGGATCTTGAGGCGTACTTCCCGAGCAAGGTGCACCAGCAGCTCATCAAGGACCCGCTGGTCACCGCCGAGAAGCTCGAGCAGTTCGACATCATCGCCAACCTGCGTGGCGGCGGCACCACCGGCCAGGCCGGTGCGCTGCGGCTGGGCATCGCCCGCGCGCTGATCGTCAACGAGCCGGACGACCGCCCGGCCCTCAAGAAGGCCGGCTTCCTGACCCGGGACGCCCGGGTCAAGGAGAGCAAGAAGTACGGCCTCAAGAAGGCCCGTAAGGCTCCCCAGTACTCGAAGCGCTGATCTTTCCCAGCGCGTTGTACTTCTGACGGACGGCCGGTCCGCCTCCCCTCGACCGGGGAGGCGGGCCGGCCGTTCCGTTTTCTCCTTCTCGGTAGTGCTCATCGGAGGTTGGCGGGTATGGGTCGGTTGTTCGGCACGGACGGCGTACGCGGGCGGGCGAACGCGGATCTCACCCCCGAATTGGCGCTCGCACTCGCCGTGGCCGCCGCGCACACCCTGGCCGAGACGGACCGCAGCCACCCGCCGCTCGCCGTGGTCGGCCGGGACACCCGGGCCAGCGGCGAGATGCTGGAAGCCGCCGTCGTGGCCGGGCTGACCAGCGCCGGCGCCAACGTGGTACGCGTCGGCGTGCTGCCCACCCCGGCCGTGGCGTTCCTCACCGCCGAGGCGAAGGCCGACCTCGGGGTGATGCTCTCCGCGTCGCACAACCCCATGCCGGACAACGGCATCAAGCTCTTCGCCGCCGGCGGGCACAAGCTGCCCGACGAGATCGAGATGCGGATCGAGGCGGCCGTCGAGACGAACGCCACCACCGCCTGGGACCGGCCGGTCGGCGCCGGCGTCGGCCGGGTGCACGACCTGCTCGACGGCGCGGACCACTACGTCCAGCACCTCATCGGCACCGTGCCGCACCGGCTCGACGGGATCAAGGTCGTCGTCGACTGCGCCAACGGCGCCGCCGCCGAGGTCGCCCCCGTCGCGTACCGGGAGGCCGGGGCCGAGGTCATCGCGATCCACGCCGAGCCCGACGGGCTGAACATCAACGACGACTGCGGCTCCAACCACATCGAGGCGCTCCGCGAGGCCGTCGTCGAGCACGGCGCCCACCTGGGCATCGCCCACGACGGTGACGCCGACCGCTGCCTGGCGGTCACCGCCGACGGCGACGAGGTCGACGGCGACCAGGTGATGGCGATCCTCGCGCTGGCCATGCGCGACGCCGGCACGCTCACCCGGGACACCCTGGTGGCCACCGTGATGAGCAACCTCGGCCTTCGGTTGGCGATGTCCGCGCAGGGCATCCGGCTGATCGAGACCAAGGTCGGCGACCGGTACGTGCTGGAGGAGCTGCGCGCCTCGGAGTTGGCGCTCGGCGGCGAGCAGAGCGGCCACATCGTCATGCCCGCGCACGCCACCACCGGCGACGGGGTTCTCACCGGCCTGCACCTGATGGCCCGGATGGCCGCCACCGGCAAGTCCCTCGCCGAGCTGGCCTCCGTGGTCACCAAGCTGCCGCAGGTGCTGATCAACGTGCCGGTCGGCGACCGGACCGTCGGGGCCAACGCGCCGGCCGTCCGCGCCGAGGTCGAGCGGGCCGAGGCGGAGCTGGGCGAGACCGGCCGGGTGCTGCTGCGCCCGTCAGGCACCGAGCCCCTGGTCCGGGTGATGGTCGAGGCCGCCACCGAGGCGACCGCCCGCGAGGTCGCCGAGCGGATCGCCGCCCTGGTGCGCACCGCCAGCCCCGCCGGGCCGTAGTCGAGTGAACCGGGGCTTGCGCCGGCGCGTCAGCGGGTCAGGGCGCGCAACCGGGTGACCGCCTCGGTCAGCACCTCCGGGCGCTTGCAGAACGCGAACCGGACCAGCCGCCGGCCCGCCTCGATGTCGTCGTAGAAGACCTGCGTGGGCACCGCCACCACGCCGCAGCGCTCCGGCAACGACCGGCAGAACTCCACCCCGTCTCGGCCGCCGAGAGCGGTGATGTCGGCGGTGACGAAATACGTCGCCTCCGACGTCAGCACCTCGAACCCGGCGTCGGTGAGGCCGACCACGAGCTGGTCACGCCGCTGTTGGAGACTGTCGCGGAAACCCGTGTAGTAGTCGTCGGGCAGGGCCAGGGCCACGGCGACCGCAGGTTGCAGCGGGGCGGCGTTGACGTAGGTGAGGAACTGCTTCACCCGCAGCACCGCCGAGACCAGCGCCGCCGGGCCGCTCGCCCAGCCGATCTTCCAACCGGTGCAGGAGAACGTCTTGCCGGCCGACGAGATGCGCAGCGTCCGCTCCCGCATCCCGGGCAGCGCCGCCAGCGGCACGTGTGGACCGGACGCGTCCGTGAACACCAGGTGCTCGTAGACCTCGTCGGTGACCGCGTACGCGCCGTACTCCTGGCACAGCTCGGCCACCAGCGCCAGCTCGGTCGGCGTGAACACCTTGCCGGTCGGATTGTGCGGTGAGTTGAGCAGCACCAGCCGGGTACGCGGCCCGAACGCCGCCCGCAGGGCCGCCGGGTCGAACGCGTACCGGCCGTCCGCGGCGGGACGCAGCGTGACCGGCCGCCGGACCGCGCCGGCCAGCGCGATCGAGGCGGCGTACGAGTCGTAGTACGGCTCGAAGCAGACCACCTCGTCACCCGGCTCGCACAGCGCGAGGATGCTGGCCGCCACCGCCTCGGTCGCGCCCGCCGTGATCACGATCTCGCCGTCCGGGTCGTACGACAGGTCGTGGAACCGCCGCTGATGGGCCGCGACGGCCGCGCGCAGGGCGGGTATCCCCGGGCCGGGCGGGTACTGGTTGTGCCCGCCGCGCAGCGCCTCGGCGGCGGCGGCCAGCATCTCCGGCGGCCCGTCCGTGTCCGGGAAGCCCTGGCCCAGGTTGACCGCCCCGGTCCGTACGGCGAGGGCGGACATCTCGGCGAAGATCGTCGTGCCGAAGGGCCGCATCCGGGCCACCAGCGGGTCGACATCGGTGCTCGTCGTCACCTGCGCCAGCCTACGGGCACCCGCCGGCGCAACCCCAGCCTCACTCGGGCTCGCAGCTGGTAGCCCAGGTTCCCTGGGCCTTGTTCGTCACGGGCTTTCCGGCGCCGGTGACCGTGACGGTGCAGTCGAGCGGTCTCTCACGGTCGTCGGACCACCTGGCCTCCACCATGACCCTGCTCTGACCGTTGGTGCGGATGGTCATGCGCCAGGGCAGTTTCGCGCCGTCGACGTGGATGAGATCGCTTTCGGCGTCGAAGTACGCGATGTCCGCCCTGCCCGCTCCGGTGACCTCGTAGACCACCGTCACCGGGGCCGGGCCCGACGTCGGGCCCGTGATCGGCTTTTTGGTGGGGCCCGCCGTGGGGCTGTCGGGCGCGGTGGGCTCGGGCGCGACGCTCGGCGGCCAACCGTCGTCGTCGAAGGGGCCGGTGTCGTACGGGTCCTCGGCCACCGTGTCCGGAAGCAGTTGGCCGAGCAGGGGCCCGGCCACGCAGAAGCAGCCGCAGACGGCGAGGACGAGCGCCGCGACGACCGCGACGACGATCCCGACCACCCGACCGTTGCCGCCGGAGGGACGGCCGGCCGGCGGATAGCCGGGATAGAGATAGGGCGGCGGGTAACCGGGTGGCGGATAGCCCGGCGGTGGGTAACCCGACGATGGGTAGCCCGACGGTGGGTGGCCGGCCGGGGTGGGCTCCGGCGACGGGGGTGGTGGCCAGGGGGTCGCCGCGGTGGGCGTCCACGAGGTTCCGGTGGGATCGGGCGTCCACGGCGCGGAGGGCGACGCGGGTGTCCACGGCGATGGGGGCGCCCAGGGCTGGCCCGGAGCCAGTGGATCGGGCGTCGGGAAGGGGCCCGGCGCGGCCCAGTCGGACGGCGTCGTCGGCGGCTGTCCCGCAGTCGGATCCGGCGGCGTCGGGGTTGGTTCCGAGGGTGGCGTCGGGGACGCCTCGGGCGGCGGCGCGTCGGACATGGCTGCTCCGGGCGGGAGTGGGTATGGGGCCAACGGGCCGGGGGAGCGCAGCCCGAGCCCGCCGGAAGACTGTCGTACCCGCTGGCCGTCCGCAACCCCGTCGGGTCGGTGGCACCGCGACCGGTCCCGTGACACTCGTCCCATTGCGGCCCGCCCAGCACCGATCGCTCAAATTCCATGCTTGTTTAGCCGACTTTCGAGCACCCATGCTGAGCGAAACTGGGTTAGGCTGCGGGCCATGTGTGGAATCGTGGGATACGCGGGCGTGCGCCCGGCACTGGGCATCGTGCTCGACGGGCTGCGGCGGCTGGAATACCGGGGCTACGACTCGGCGGGCGTGGCGATCGTCTGCGACGACCAGCTGCTGACCGAGAAGAAGGCCGGCAAGCTCGCCAACCTGGAGAAGGTGCTCTCCGAGCGCGCCGCCGACGACCCGACCTCCTGCGCGGCCAGCCCCATCGGCATCGGCGACGGCACCACCGGCATCGGGCACACCCGGTGGGCCACCCACGGCGGGCCGACCGACCGCAACGCCCACCCGCACCTGGCCCCCGACGGGCGCGTCGCGGTGATCCACAACGGCATCATCGAGAACTTCGCCAAGCTCCGCGCCGAGCTGGAGGCCGACGGCGTCCAGTTCACCAGCGACACCGACACCGAGTGCGCCGCGCACCTGCTCTCCGCCGCGCTGGCCGACCTGCGCGCCGCCGGCCAGCCGGACGGTCCGCAGCTGCTCGCCGCCGGCATGCGCGTCGTGTGCCAGCGGCTGGAGGGCGCGTTCACCCTGCTCGCGGTCGACGCCGGGGTGCCCGGCGCGGTCGTCGGCGCCCGGCGCAACTCGCCGCTGGTCGTCGGCCGCGGCGAAGGGGAGAACTACCTGGCCAGCGACGTGGCCGCGTTCATCGAGCACACCCGGGAGGCCGTGGAGCTGGGTCAGGACCAGATCGTCCTGATCACCGGCGACAGCATCGAGATCACCGACTTCGACGGTCAGCCCGCCAGCGGCAAGGACTTCCACATCGACTGGGACTCGTCGGCCGCCGAGAAGGGTGGCTACGACTGGTTCATGCTCAAGGAGATCGAGGAGCAGCCGCAGGCCATCGCCGACACGCTGCTCGGCCGGCTCACCGAGACCGGTGAGATCGCCCTCGACGAGGTTCGCCTCAGCGACCAGGATCTGCGCGACGTCGACAAGATCTTCATCGTGGCCTGCGGCACCGCGTACCACGCCGGCATGGTCGCCAAGTACGCCATCGAGCACTGGACGCGGATCCCCTGCGAGGTGGAGCTGGCCAGTGAGTTCCGCTACCGCGACCCGGTGCTCGACCGCTCCACGCTGATCGTGGTGATCTCGCAGTCCGGCGAGACGATGGACACGCTGATGGCGCTGCGCCACGCCAAGGAGCAGAAGGCCCGGGTGCTGGCGATCTGCAACACCAACGGCTCGACCATCCCCCGCGAGTCCGACGCCGTGCTCTACACGCACGGCGGGCCGGAGATCGCCGTCGCCTCCACCAAGGCGTTCCTCACCCAGGTCGTCGCCTGTTACCTGATCGGCCTGCACCTGGCGCAGGTGCGCGGGATCAAGTTCGCCGACGAGGTCGGCGCGGTCGTGGCCCAGCTCCAGGAGATCCCGGGCAAGCTGCGTGAGCTGCTGGACCGCATCGAGGGAGTCCGCGAGCTGGCCCGGGACCTGAAGTCCGAGCCCACCGTGCTGTTCATCGGCCGGCACGTCGGCTACCCGGTGGCCCTGGAAGGCGCGCTGAAGCTGAAGGAACTGGCGTACATGCACGCCGAGGGCTTCGCCGCCGGTGAGCTGAAGCACGGTCCGATCGCACTGATCGACAAGGGCACCCCGGTGATCTGCGTGGTGCCGTCGCCAGTGGGCCGCGGGATGCTGCACGACAAGGTCGTCTCCAACATCCAGGAGGTCCGGGCGCGCGGCGCGCGGACCATCGTGATCGCCGAGGAGGGCGACGAGGCCGTCGTCCGGTACGCCGACCACCTGATCTACGTGCCGCGTACGCCGACCCTGCTGGCCCCACTGGTCACCACGGTGCCGCTGCAGGTGCTCGCCGCCGAGATCGCCGCCGCCCGTGGGCACGACGTGGACCAGCCCCGCAACCTGGCCAAGTCGGTCACCGTCGAGTAGTCGCCGCCCACGTCCGGGGCCCCGGCGCACCGCACCCGCGGTGTCCGGGGCCCCGTCGGGGTGAGCGGTGCCGACCCGGCGCCGGCCCAGCGGTGTCCGGGGCGTCGTCAACGGCCCAGCACCACGCGGGCCATCCCGTCGAGCGCCGGGTTGCCCGGCTCCCAGTAGCCGGTGTGCCCGCCGCGACCGCTCGGGAACACCCGACCGCCGAACCCGGTGTCGGCCGGGTCGTGACCGAACCACAGCTCGTGGCCCGTCCGATCCGGCCACCCCAGCACGGCGGCGAGCGGAGCGGCGCCCAGCAGGGCCCGACGCCCCAACTCGTCCACCGGCCGGGCCAGGCGGATCACGTCGTCCGGAGCGCTGCTGGCCCACACCTCTGCGGCCGGTACGCCAAGCTCGGCCGCGTGCGCCGCACCGACCCCCGGTGAGCCGACGAACATCAACGCGTCGGCCGCCAGCCCGTGCTCCCGGGCGGCGATGCCCACCACCAGCGACCCGTAGCTGTGCCCGAGCACGGTCTGCCGTGCCGGCGGCCCCTCGTGGGTGGCGCGCAACCCCTCCTGGAAGCGGTGCAGCGCCCCGCCTGCGTCCCGGGCCTGGCCGGCCGACGCCGCCTCGGTCAGGAAGTCCGGTGCGTCGTAGTCCAGCCACAGCACCGCCGCGCTGCGCTCACCCGGCGCGAGCGTCGCGCAGCGCTCCAGCACCCGGGCCGCTCGACCCA
Source organism: Micromonospora sp. NBC_00617 (assembly GCF_045161355.1). Taxonomy (NCBI): domain Bacteria; kingdom Bacillati; phylum Actinomycetota; class Actinomycetes; order Micromonosporales; family Micromonosporaceae; genus Micromonospora; species Micromonospora sp. NBC_00617. The sequence goes on from NZ_CP107751.1 coordinate 6,688,005, forward strand.
ACTCGCCGGGGGCGTCGTCCAGCCCGGCGGTCATTCCCGGCACGTACGTCAGCACCCGGTCGGCGTGGTCCGGGTCGCCGAGCGCCACCACCACCCGACCCTCACCGGCCGGGTCCAGCCCGAGCAGGTACGCCCGCGGCTCCCCGGTCGCCAGGCGCTCGGTGAGCGCGTCCAGGCCGGCCAGCCGCGCCGCCACCCCGCGCAGCCGCAGCGAGGCGAGCGGCCCCGGCGGCACCCGGGCCAGCAACTGTCGACGTTCGGCCAGCAACTCCGCGCGCCGCGCACCGAGGAGCAGGCGGTTGGCCTGGTCGCGGGCGGCCACCGGCACCCCGTCCAGGCCGCCGACGAGGGCCGGCTCGTGCCCGACCAGCCACCGTCGCTGCGCCGGGGTCAACCCGGACCACCAGGCGCGCACCAGCGCCGGCGTCGCCCCGGAGGCCGGTCGACCGGGCGGCGGTGGGGACGCCCAACCGGTGCCGGCGGCCCGGGCCAGCTCGTCCAACCGGTCGGCGGCCTGCCGGTCCGCCGCGTCGGCCAACTCCAGCGCGCCCCGCAGAGCCGCCCCCGCGCCCGCTTGCGCCGCGCCGGCCCGCTCGGTCGGGCGGGGACGAGTCGGATCGACGTGCACCGCACCGGACCGATCCACCACCAGGCCGGCCGATTCGGCCCGGGCGACCGCCTCGGCGAGCCGCGCCTTCGCCACCACCAGGCGCCCGGCCAGCTCGGACAGCACCTGATCGGCCTCGATCAGCGCGGGCGTCACCGAGGTCACCTCGCCCCGCAGACCGCCCAGCCGAGCGTCCGCCGCCACCGCGGCCGGGCCGGACCAGCCGCTGCGCAACCGCCCGGCGGAACCGGCCAGCTCGCCGGCGTGCCGCTCGACCGGACCGGTCAACCCGGCCCAGGCCGCCCCGGCCGCCCGCCAGCCGCCCGGATCGGCGGCCCAGAGCTGCCGATAGCCGACGCCGCTCACCGGGGCAGGACGGCGAACCGGCCGGCAGCCCGGTCGTCCACCGTCTCGTACGCCTCGGCGGCAGCCCGGACACCACCAGCGGTCGCCGCCACGTCCGCTCCCAGCCGGCAGAACCACTCGTGCGCGGCCGACTCCAGCCCCGCCAGAGCCGTGGCGGCCCGCCAACCCGGTGCCGGCACCAGCAGGCCGAGCGCTCCGGCCAGGCCCCACGCCAACCGGTACGCCTCGTCGTCGAGCGCACCGGCCACGGCGCGCAGCTCCTGCGGCCGGACGGCGAACGGCTCCTCGGTCATGACCCCACCCCCGTGCACGATCGGCATCCACGCGCTGACGTTAGGCAGGGGCGGGCCGTGTCGGAGTGCCCTGTGGACAGCCGGCCGCGGTCGTACGCCGGTGTGTCCACAGGCGTTGCCCACGGCGGGCCCGACGGCTAATCTGCCGCCTCGGCCGCCGGTAGGGTGGTCTGGTGATCGTCGCTGTCGGCATCGACGTCGTCCTGGTCGACCGGTTCACCCGGTCCCTGGCGCGGACGCCGCTGCTTGCCGACCGGCTCTTCACCGCGGCCGAGCGGGCCACCCGCCCCGGCACCCCACGCTCGCCCGAGTCGCTCGCCGCCCGGTTCGCCGCGAAGGAGGCCGTCGCCAAGGCGCTCGGCGCCCCGGCCGGGCTGAGCTGGCACGACTGCGAGATCGTGCCCGACGAGGCCGGTCGACCCTGGCTGACCGTCTCGGGCACCGTCGCGGCGGCGGCCGTCGAACGGGGGATCAACCACCTCTCGCTGTCGCACGACGGCGGGATCGCGTCGGCGATGGTGGTCGCGGAACGGTGATGTCGGCCGGGTGGCCGTGGCGGCCCACTCGCGAGCGGAATGGGGCACGGTGACATGAGAGCGGTGTGGCGGGCGGCTGACGTACGGGCGGCCGAGGCGGGGCTGAAGGGCACACTGCCGGAGGGCACGCTGATGCAGCGGGCCGCCGCCGGGTTGGCCCGCCGGGCCGCTCTGCTGCTCGCCGAGCGGGGCGGGGTGTACGGCGGCCGGGTGCTGCTGCTCGTCGGCTCCGGCGACAACGGCGGTGACGCCCTCTATGCCGGGGAACGGCTGGCCCGCCGGGGCGTCGAGGTGTCCGCCCTGCTGCTCACCCCGGGGCGGGCGCACGCCGCGGGGCTGGCCGCGCTGCGCGCCGCCGGTGGTCGGCTGGTCGACCGCCCGGTCGGCCCCGTCGACCTGGTCCTCGACGGCATCGTCGGGATCGGTGGCGCGGGCGGGCTGCGGGCGAGCGCGGACGAGGTGGCCCAGCGCCTCGACGACCTGCGCGGGCGCGACGGCGCTCGGGCCACCGTGCTGGCCGTGGACGTGCCGAGCGGGGTTGTGGTGGACACCGGGCACGTGCCGCTTACCGCGTCCGGCCGGCCCGCCGCGGTCCGCGCCGACGTGACGGTGGCCTTCGGCGCGTTGAAGCCCGCCCTGGTCGTCGGACCGGCAGCCGTCCTGGCCGGGCAGGTGGAGCTGGTCGACATCGGGCTGCGGCCCTGGCTGCGGGGCACTCCCGCGCTGCGGGTCACCGAGTGGTCCGACGTCGTGCAGTGGTGGCCGGAGCTGGGCGCGGCGTCGGAGAAGTACACCCGGGGTGTGGTCGGGGTGGCGACCGGCTCGGCGACGTACCCGGGCGCGGCGGTGCTCTCCGTCGGCGGGGCACTCGCCGGGCCAACGGGGCTGGTCCGCTACGCCGGTGGCGCTCGGGCCGAGGTGCTGCACCAGCACCCCTCGGTGATCGCCACCGGGCGGGTCGCCGACGCCGGCCGGGTGCAGGCCTGGGTGTGCGGCTCGGGGCTGGGCACCGGCGACGACGCGGCGGCCGAGCTGCGGGCCGTCCTGGCCGCCCCGGTGCCGGTGGTGCTCGACGCGGACGCGCTGACCCTGCTGGTGGACGGCTCGCTCGCCGACCGGCTGCGCGGCCGGGACGCGCCGATCGTGGTCACCCCGCACGACCGGGAGTTCACCCGGCTGTGCGGGGAGGAGCCCGGCGCCGACCGGGTCGGGGCCGCGCTGCGGCTGGCCGCCTGGATGAACGCGGTGGTGCTGCTCAAGGGGGACCGCACGGTGATCGGCACGCCGGACGGCCGGGCGTACGTCAACCCGACCGGCACCCCGGCGCTGGCCACCGGCGGCACCGGCGACGTGCTGGCCGGGCTGCTCGGCTCGCTCCTGGCGGCCGGGGTGCCGGCGGACCGGGCGGCGGCCTCCGCCGCGTACCTGCACGGGCTCGCCGGTCGGGAGGCGGCCCGCGGCGGTCCGGTGACCGCGCCCGACGTGGCGACCGCGCTGCGCCCGGTCATCGCCCGGCTGGGCTGATCGTCGCTGTTCGGGGCCGGTTGGCCGGCTCAGCGGACCGGGCCGTGCGTCGCCGCCCAACCGGATCAGGGCGGAAAGTAGGCTGGGCGTATGTGGCAGGCCGAGGTACGAGTCGATCTTGACGCGATCCGCGAGAACGTGGGTCGGCTCCGCTCCGGCACCACCGCCGAACTGATGGCGGTGGTCAAGGGCGACGGGTACGGCCACGGCATGCTCCCGTCCGCCCGCGCGGCACTGGACGCGGGGGCCGACTGGCTCGGCGTGTGCACCCTCGACGAGGCGCTCACGCTGCGCCGGGCCGGGATCACCGCGCCGGTGCTGGCCTGGTTGCTCGCGCCGGGGTTGCCGCTGCACGAGGGGGTCAGCGCCGGGGTGGACCTCGCCGCCGCCAGCCTGCCGCAACTCGACGAGATGGTCGAGGCGAGCCGGCGCGCCGAGCGCCCCGCCCGGCTGCACCTGAAGATCGACACCGGGCTGTCCCGGGGCGGCGCCACCGTCGCCGACTGGCCGGCGCTGCTCGACGCCGCCGCGAAGGCGCAGGCCGACGGCCTGGCCGAGGTGGTCGGTGTGTGGAGCCATTTCGCGTACGCGGACACGCCCGGTCATCCGACCATCGACCGGCAGCTCGCCGTCTTCCACGAGGGGCTGGCCATGGTCGAGCGGGCCGGGCTGCGCCCCCGCTGGCGGCACCTCGCCAACTCGGCGGCCACCCTGACCCGCCCCGACACGCATTTCGACCTGGTCCGTCCTGGGCTGGCCATCTACGGTCTGTCCCCGGTGGCCGGCGAGACGTACGGGCTGCGGCCGGCGATGACCGCGCGGGCCCGGGTGATGCTCACCAAGCGGGTGCCCGCCGGCACCGGCGTCTCCTACGGGCACACCTACACGACCGAGGCGGACGCGAACCTCGCCGTGGTGCCCCTCGGGTACGCCGACGGTGTGCCCCGGCACGCGTCCAACACCGGGCCGGTGCAGCTCGCCGGTGCGCGGCGGACGATCTCGGGGCGCGTCTGCATGGACCAGTTCGTGATCGACTGTGGCGACGACCCGGTGGCCGACGGCGACGTGGCGACCCTGTTCGGCAGCGGTGCCGACGGCGAGCCGACGGCCGACGACTGGGCCGAGGCGGTCGGCACGATCAACTACGAGATCGTCACCCGGTTCGGCAGCACGCGGGTGCCGCGCGTCTACGACGGCGAGCGCTCGCCGTGAGCGTGAGGAGTGAGCCGGGGTTGCGAGCCCCGCAGTCGCGAACAATGGTGACGCCGTGAGCGTGAGGAGTGAGCCGGGGTTGCGAGCCCCGCAGTCGCGAACAATGGTGGCGCCGTGAGCGTGAGGAGTGAGCCGGGGTTGCGAGCCCCGCAGTCGCGAACAATGGTGACGCCGTGACGTACCGCATCCCGCGTCCGCGGACCGCCGCCGGCCGGGTCGCCGGCCTGGTCGGCGCCGCGGTCGGGGTGGCGGCGGCCGGCCTGGCCGCCGGCGTCGCGACCGAACGGACCCTGGTCCGCCGGCTCAAGGCCGACCCGGCCGACCGCTACGCGCACGAGAGGTTCGACGAGCAGCGGTACGACGAGGCGTTCCGGCTGGAGCTGCCGGACGGCACCGACATCCACGTCGAGGTGGTCGAGCCGACCCGCCCGACGCCGGGGCATCCGACGGTGGTGCTGGTGCACGGCTTCTGCCTGGACATGGGCACCTTCCACTTCCAGCGCCAGATGCTCGCCGCACGCGGTGACTACCGGGTCGTGGCGTACGACCAGCCCGGTCACGGCCGGTCCGGCCGGTTGGAGACCGGGGAGTACGACCTGGCGGTGCTCGGCCGGACGCTGCGCCAGGTGATCGACCGGACCGCCCCGGAGGGGCCGCTGGTGCTGGTCGGCCACTCGATGGGCGGCATGACCATCATGGCGTTCGCCGAGCTGTTTCCCGAGCTGTTCGGTGACCGGGTGGTGGGCACGGTGCTGATGGCCACCTCGGGCGGGTTGATCGCGGAGACCAAGCTGGTCGCGCCGGCGCTGCTCGGCCGGGTCGGCGGCCCGGTGCTCTACATGGTCAGCAACGCCACCCGGTACGGCGGTCCGGTCATCGACAAGGCCCGTAAGTCCACGTCCAACGTGGCCTGGCTGCTCACCCGCAAATACGGCTTCGGCACCCGCAAGCCCAGCCCGGCGCTGGTGTCGTACGTGGAGACGATGAACTCCCGGACCTCCGCCGACACGGTGACCCGCTACCTGCGGACGCTGGCCACGCACTCGCGTTTCCCGGCGCTGGCCGCGTTGGCGAACGCGCCGGTGCTGGTGGTCGTCGGCGACAAGGACATGATCACTCCGGTGACACACTCCGAGGAGATCGTCCGGCGGTTGCCGCACGCCGAGTTCATCAAGATCAAAGACAGCGGTCACGTGGTGATGTTGGAGCACGCCGACGAGGTCAACGCCGCGCTGGCGCGGTTCCTCGAGTCACTGGAGAGCATGGAGGACCGGTGAGTTTCGTCGTCAAACTGCCGACCGTCGAGGACACTCGGGAGTTCGGCCGCCGGCTGGCCGGGCTGCTGCGGGCCGGTGACCTGGTGCTGTTGACCGGTCCGCTGGGGGCCGGCAAGACCGCGCTCACCCAGGGCGTCGGCGCCGGGCTCCACGTTCTCGGCGACGTCACCTCGCCGACGTTCGTGATCGCCCGAGTGCACCGGCCCGATCCGGCCCGGGGTGGTCGGGTGGCCCTGGTGCACGCCGACGCGTACCGGCTGGGCGCCGCCAGCGACCCCCGTGCCGAGATCGACGACCTGGACCTGGACGCCTCGGTGGACGAGTCGGTGACCGTGGTGGAGTGGGGTGAGGGCCTGGTGGAGCAGTTGGTCGACGCGCACCTGCGGGTCCGTATCGACCGCCGCGACGACGACACCCGGATCGTCGAGCTGGAGCCGGTCGGTGGCGACTGGGCCCGACGGCTCGCCGAGCTGAGTTAGGGCCTGTGTCGGCGCGGCGCTGTCGGACCGGGTGCCTAGAGTGCGGGGGACCGACCCGCGCTGGAAGAGGTTCCTGATGCCCGACGACGCCCCCGCCCTGGATCTGCTGGCCCTGCTGCCGGAGCAGTGGCGTGCCGTGCTCACCCCGCACCTCGATCCGGCCCGCACCGCCGCGCTGGCCGAGTTCGTCGCCCGGGAGTATGCGACGCAGACCGTCTTCCCGCCGTTGGAGGATCTCTTCTCGGCGTACCGGCTCTGCCCGCCGCAGAGCACCCGGGTGCTGATCCTCGGGCAGGATCCCTATCACCGCGCCGGGCAGGCCCACGGGTTGAGCTTCAGCGTCCGCGAGGGGGTGGCGGTGCCGCCGTCGCTGCGCAACGTCTTCAAGGAGCTGGGCGAGGACGTGGGCGTGGCCAAGCCGCGCAGCGGCAACCTCGACGGCTGGGCCGCGCAGGGCGTGCTGCTGCTCAACGCGGTGCTGACGGTGCGCCAGGCCACGCCGGGTTCGCACGCCAACTCGGGCTGGGAGGAGTTCACCGACGCCACGATCCGGGCGCTGGACGCCGCACCGGACCGGGTGGTCTTCCTGCTCTGGGGCGGCTACGCGCGCAAGAAGGCGGCCCTGGTCACCAGCCCGCAGCACGTGGTGTTGGAGGCCGGTCACCCCAGCCCGATGAACCCGCGCGGCTTCCTCGGCAGTCGCCCGTTCAACGCGGCCAACAAGGCGCTCGCCGACGCCGGCCGCCCCACCATCGACTGGGAGCGCACCGCCGGCTGACCCCTGCGGCCCGGGCCGCGCCGCCTGCTCAATGGCGCGGGCCGCGCTGGCAGCTTGTTGTTCTGGTGCGGGCCGTGCACCCGGCGAGACCGCGCGGCCCTTCGCCGCGCGGGTCAGCCCTCGGCAGCGAGTTGCCGCGCCCGGTAGCGGCGCAGCAGTTCGGCGGCCCGCGGCTCGGTCAGCTCCAGCTCGACCACCGGCACCACCCGATAGTCGCGCCCGCCGTGGCGCACCTCGATCGTCTCGGGCAGCTCGTCGCACATGGTCGCCCTGATCTCGCCGTACCGGGTCGACCACCGGTGCTCGCCCGGCTCCTCCGGCTCCAGCCACACCCCGCCGAACTCGCCCCAGCGGGCGTTCCACCGCTGGCCGTAGTTCGTCTCCAGCCAGCGTGTGAACCGTTTCGAGTCCTGCCAGCGCAGGGCGATCTCCACGGCGTCCACCGGCACCGGCGCGCCCTGCAACAGGGCCGCCGTGCTGCCGGTGAGCACCTGCGGAAAGTCGGTGAGTCGGTCCAGCGTCTCATCCAGGCCCAGCTCGTCGATGCGTTCGGCGATCGGCCGGGCGGCCAGTTCGCCGATGCGGGCGTCGAGGTGCGCTTCCAGCGGCTCGACCTCGACCACCATCTGCACGTCCATCGCGGCGAACAAGCGCTCCAGCACCGGAATGCTGGCGGCGCGGCTGCCGCTCTCGATCCGGGCAACAGCCGCCTGGGTGACCCCCGCCGCCTCGGCCAGCTCGGACTGGGTCAGGTCACGCAGGTGCCGTTGCTGACGGACAGCCCTGCCGAGCAGGGTGGCGAGGCGCGTGGGCGGCATGCCGACATGGTGGCCCGTCCATCGCCGTGGAGAAACCGCTGAGCCGGATTTACGACTGCGTGGCCTGGGTCCGAGATCCCGGCGACTCGGTGACCCGGCGGCTCGGCGGCTCGGCGACCTGGCGGCTCGGCGACCCGGCGCCGTCGGGTGGGTCATTCCCTGATGAGCGGTATACCTGTGAGTCATAAATATGACTCACAGGTATACCGCTCATCAGGACAAGTGGCCTCCGGCCGAGTGGTGACGTCCCGCAAAGATCGATTGAGGACGGCCAGGGCGGTGAGCGCGGCCAGGACGGCCAGGGCGGTGAGCGCGGCCAGGACGGCCAGGGCGGTGAGCGCGGCCAGGACGGCCAGGGCGGTGAGCGCGGCCAGGACGGCCAGGACGGCTGACCCTGGGCGCAGGCAGGCAGGCAGGCAGGGGGCGGGGGCGGGGCGTGGCCGGGCGGCGGTGGCGGGGCCGCTAGGCTGGCTAACCGTGCTCGTACTCGTGGTGGACAGCTCGACCCCCGCGGTGACCGCAGCGTTGGTGGAGATCTCGGCGGACGGCGTGACGTCCCGGGCGCACCGGTGCACGGTCGACGCCCGCGCGCACGGTGAACTGCTCGCGCCCCAGGTTGACGCGGTCCTCGCCGATGCCGGAGCGCGCCCGCATGACCTGGGCGCCATCGTCGCCGGGCTCGGCCCAGGGCCGTTTACCGGGCTGCGGGTCGGCCTGGTCACCGCCGCCACGATGGGGCAGGTGCTCGGCGTTCCGACGTACGGCGTCTGTTCCTTGGACGGCATCGGCTACCCGGCGGTGGCCGGCGAGCCGGTGCTGGCCGCGAGCGACGCCCGCCGCAAGGAGCTGTACTGGGCCGTCTACGACGGCGCCGGTCAGCGGATCGTCGGGCCCGAGGTGTCCACCCCGGCGGTGGCCGCCGCCCGCGCCCGGGAACTGGGGGCGACGGTCGCGGTCGGCGACGGGGCACACCGGTACGCCGAAGCCCTGGACCTGCCGGTCCGGGTCGAGCCGCGCTACCCGGAGGCCACCGTGCTGGCGCAGCTCGCCGCCGAGCGGATCCGGGCCGGCGCACCCGGTGAGCGGCTCACCCCGCTCTATCTGCGCCGTCCGGACGCCGTGGCGGCCACCGGCCGCAAACCGGTCCTGCCGTGAGCACGACCGTACGGCTCGACCCGTTCCGCTGGTGGCACATCGACGAGGCGATGCCCATCGAGGTGGACCTCTTCGGCGCGGAACACTGGTCGCCGGCGATGTTCTGGAACGAGCTGGCCAACAGGCACCACTACCGGGTCGCCACCGACACCGACGGCGCCCTGCTCGGCTATGCCGGGCTCGCCGGAGCCCCACCGGACGAGGTGTGGGTGCAGGTCATCGCGGTCCGCCGGGACGTCCAGCGCCGCGGCGTCGGGCGTGCCCTGCTGGAGGAGCTGCTCGCCGAGGCGGCCCGGCGGGACGCCCGCAGCACCCTGCTGGAGGTCGCCGTGGACAACGTCGCCGCCCAGCGGCTCTACGCGATGTACGGGTTCGAGCCGATCGGGGTGCGTCGCGGCTACTACCAACCGAGCAACACCGACGCGCTGGTCATGCGGCGCGACGCCGAGCCGACCGGGGACGGACCACACGACCATGGCTGACGAACCGCTGATCCTGGGCATCGAGACCTCGTGCGACGAGACCGGCGTCGGCATCGTACGCGGGCACACCCTGCTGGCCGACGCGCTCGCGTCCAGCGTCGAGGAGCACGCCCGCTTCGGGGGCGTGGTGCCCGAGGTGGCCAGCCGGGCTCACCTGGAAGCCATCGTGCCGACCATGCAGCGCGCGCTGACCGAGGCCGGTGTCACCCTCGCCGACATCGACGCCATCGCGGTCACCTCCGGGCCCGGTCTGGCCGGCGCGCTGCTCGTCGGCGTCGCCGCCGCCAAGGGGTACGCGCTGGCGGCCGAGAAGCCGGTGTACGGCGTCAACCACCTCGCCGCGCACGTCGCGGTGGACACCCTGGAGCACGGCCCGCTCCCGGAACCCGCGATCGCGCTGCTGGTCTCCGGCGGGCACTCGTCGCTGCTGTTGGTCGACGACCTGGCCCGGGGCGTCACCCCGCTCGGCGCCACCATCGACGACGCGGCCGGTGAGGCGTTCGACAAGGTCGCTCGACTGCTGGGTCTGCCGTTCCCGGGCGGCCCGCCCATCGACCGGGAGGCCCGCGCCGGTGACGCCGCCTCGATCGCGTTCCCGCGGGGCCTCACCGCCGCCAAGGATCTCGCCGCCCACCGGTACGACTTCTCGTTCTCCGGGCTGAAGACGGCGGTGGCCCGGTGGGTCGAGGCGCGGCAGCGCGCCGGCGAGCCGGTGCCGGTGGCCGACGTCGCCGCGTCCTTTCAGGAGGCCGTCTGTGACGTCCTGACCAGCAAGGCGCTCGCCGCCTGCCGGGCGCAGGGGATCGAGACGCTGGTGATCGGCGGCGGAGTGGCCGCGAACTCCCGGCTGCGGGTGCTGGCCGAGCAGCGGGCCGAGAAGTACGGCATCCGGGTGCGGGTGCCTCGGCCGAAGCTGTGCACCGACAACGGGGCGATGGTGGCCGCGCTCGGATCGCATCTGGTCGCCGCCGGGGTCGCGCCGAGCCGGCTGGACCTGCCGGCCGACTCGGCGCTGCCGTTGACAACGGTCAGCGTGTGACGGGGGCGCCGGAGATGATCGTGCGGATGTGGGAGGCGCGCGCCGAGGCGTACGGCGTCGCGGACCTGATCACCTGGGTGTGCGACACCGCCCTGCCGGAGTTGGAGCACGACCCTCTGCACGTGTCCAGCGAGGTCTTCTCCTCCACCGACCACCGCGTCGTGGTCATCTCCAAGTGGCGCAGCAGCCCGCGTCCGCTGCCCGATCCACCCGCCCTGCTGGTGGCCCGCGCCCCGCACTCCTGGGACTTCACCCAGGTGGACCGCTGACGGGGGCCACCAGACGGGTGGTTCAGCTGCGGCGCAGCATCCGGTAGGTGGCGATCCCGCCGGTGCCGAGCGCGGCGAGGAAGACCAGCCAGATGACGGTGCTGCTGACCCCCACCTGCGGGCCGGTGTTCGCCGCGGCGGCGGCCAGCAGCCCGTCCTGGCCGGGGGCGGGCAGCGCCGCCGGGGGCAGCTCCGGCCAGCGGACCAGCCCGGTGCTCTCCAGCATCTGCATGTGGTGCATCACGAATCCGTTGGCGTCTTCGCAGAGTTTGCGGACGGTCGCGTCGCGGGTGCTGGCCCGGACCGCGCCGATCACCGGGAAGATCTTGCCGTGAGCCACCCGGAGCCGAGTGACGAAGATCTGGTCGAACCGGGCGCCGGAGGCCTTCTGCATCTCGGCCAGCCAGCCCTTCTGCTCGGCGGTCGGCTCGGTGGGGATGGTCGCGCCGAGCTTGTTGGCGGCGTCCACGACGAGCTGGTCGAGCTTCTGGTGCTCGTTGGCGATGCCCGCACCGATTTCCCGGACCTTCGCCGACTGCCCCTTCTCGGCGGCCATCTGGCCGGCCGGCATTTCCCACAGCCCGGCCAACCGCACACCGTTGAGCAGTGTCATGTCGGCGGCGTTGAGCTGCTGCCCGCCGGCGGGGGCGGCGATGGCCACTCCGGGCAGGACACCGACCCCCGCGATGATCGCGATGAGCAACATCGCCGCGCGGTGCATCCGGTTGCCCGGCCGACGACGGGCGGATCTGAGCGGTGCCATGTCTGCGGTGCCTCCTCGGTCCCGACCGAAACGCGTCTGGACCGGGCAGCCGCATCCTGCCGACCGCCCGTCCGCCCACTGGTACGGACTGATCGCCCGATCAGTTCATCCGTACGCCCCGCGGAAATGTGTGCGGTGGACGAGCCGGAGCCCTCCGCGCGGCGCGGATCAGCGGGTGACGGCGAGGAAGCCGCCGAGCAGCAGCAGGGTGAGCGCGGCGACGGCGAAGAGCACCAGCAGCTCCCGGCGGCCGTGCTCGATCGGGTCACCGCCGCCGGCCATCGCGGCGGCGGGGTCGGGCAGGGCCGGCAGGTCCCGGGTCAGCGCGGCCAGGTCGCCGAGGGTACGGGAGGTCCACACCGCGCCGGCCCGCTCGTCGAACTCGTCCAGCGTGAGCCGGCCCTCGGTGGTGTGCCGGTGCAGCTCGGCGACCACCCGGTGGCGGTCGTCGTCGGAGGCGCGCAGCTCGACATCCACGCCGGACAGGGTACGCGGATCAGCCCACGTCGAGGGGGTCGGCGAGGAGCCGTTCGAAGGCCAGTTCGGCGGCGCCGATCAGGGGCGCGTCCTCGCCCAGTGTGGGGGTGCGCAGCCGGACGTGTTCCAGGCAGGCGCCGAGGGCGTTGGAGTTGAGTCGACTGCGGATCTGGGCGGCCGCGGCGAGGTAGAGGTCGCGCATGGTGCCGCCGAAGATGACCATCTCGGGGTTGAAGACGTTGACCAGGTTGGCCACCCCGAAGCCGAGCCAGTCACCCGCCTGGCGTACCGCCGTCTGGGCGCGGGCGTCCCCCCGGTCGGCGGCGTCGAAGACGGCCAGCAGCGCGTCGCGGCCTCGGGCGTCGGATCGTCCGGCCGCGCGCAGCAGGCCGTGCTCGCCGATCTCGGTCTCCCAGCAGCCCCGGGCGCCACACTCGCAGGGCATGCCGTCGCGGACCACCTTCATGTGGCCGACCTCGCCGCCGTACCCGCCGTGTCCGGTGAGCCGGCGCCCCCCGGCGATGATGCCGGCGCCGACGCCAACGTCGCCGTACAGGTAGATGACGTTGTCGCAGCCGGCCGCGACCCCCCGGGCGTGCTCGGCGAACGCCGCCACGTCGGCCACATTGCCGACCGTGACCGGCACGTCGAGGCCCAGTTCGGCGCCGAGCGCGGCGCCGATCGGCTCGTCCACCCAACCCGTGGTGGGGCCGAGCCGGACCAGGCCGTCCTCGCGGCGGACCATCCCGCAGACCGCGACGCCGGTGCCGACGCAGATCGCGTCGGCGGGCACCGCCTGCTGCATCTCCTTGACCGCACCGGCGAGCAGCGGCGCGGTCTCGGCGGCCAGCAGTCCGCGTGGTCGGTCCAGCTCCCGGCGGTCCAGCACCGCGCCGCCCAGGCCGACCCGGGCGGCGCGCAGCCGGTCCACCTCGACGGAGTACGCGTACGCGTACACCCGGGCCGACTCGGGCCGGACGACAATGGACGGTCGTCCGGCCCGGCCGGTCTCCTTCGGCGTTCCCTCGCTGACCAGCCCGACGCCGGCCAGGTCGGCGGTGAGCGCGCCGATGGTGCTCCGGTTCAGCCCCAGCGCGGTGGTGAGTTCGGCCCGGGTGGTCGCCCCGTGGACGTGCACGTGCCGCAGCAGGGCCCCGAGGTTCTGCCTCCGGACCTCCTCCTGGCTGGGTGCCGGGCGCATGCTGGTGCTACCTTCCGCGCGGTCAGCGGGTGCCGGTGGCTGCCGCGCGGCGGCGGGAGAGCGCGTCGACGCTGGCGGCGAGCAGCAGCACGACGCCGGTGACCACGTACTTGACTCCCGCGCTATACCCCATCAGGCCCATTCCGTTTTCGATGACCGCGACCACCGCGCCGCCGAGGATGGCGTCGAGGACGCGGCCCTTGCCGCCGAAGAGGCTGGTGCCGCCGATGACGGCCGCGCCGACCGCGTAGAGCAGTACGTTACTGCCCCCCGTGTTCGGGTCGACCGAGTTGGCCCGGCTGGCCGCCACGATGCCTCCGACGGCTGCCATCGACGAGCAGATCATGAAGACCGAGATCCGGATGCGGTCGACGCCGATGCCGGCCCGGCGGGCCGCTTCCCGGTTGCCGCCCACGGCGTAGATGTGCCGGCCGTAGCTGGTGCGTTGGAGTACGAAGGTCCAGACGACCAGCAGCACCGCGATGACCGGCACCACGATCGGCACGCCCTTGAGCGAGCTGATCAGGACGTTGCGGCTGCGCTCCAGGTTGAGGACGTACACGGCCGTGCCGAGGATGATGGCGAGCCCGGCGATCCGGAGCGCCACCACGGCGATCGGGTCGGTGATCAGGCCGCGGGCCACCCGGTTGCGGTGACGCAGCAGCTGCACCGCCGCGTAGCCGACGACCGCGAGGATGGCGAACGCCCAGCCCAGGGCGGGGGTGAGGTTGCGGTTGGCGATGGCGACAAGCGTGTTGTCGCGTACGGAGATGTTGGTGCCTTCCTTCACCAGCAGCAGCACGATGCCCTGGAAGGCGAGGAAGCCGGCGAGGGTGACCACGAAGGACGGGATACCGACCTTCGCGACGAGCATGCCGAGGCTGGTGCCGATGACCAGGCCGGTGGCGATCGCGGCGAGCACGGCGACCCACCAGGGGTAGCCGAGCACGGTGACCACGTTGGCCAGCACCGCCGCGCAGACGCCGCTGGCGAATCCGGCGGAGAGGTCGATCTCGCCGAGCAGCAGCACGAAGACCAGACCCATCGCGATGAGCGTGACCGCGGCGCCCTGGGTGAAGAGGTTGGCGAAGTTGCCGGCCGACAGGAACGACGACGGCCGCATGACCGCGAACACGGTGCAGAGCACGATCAGACCGAGCACGGCCGGCAATGCGCCGACGTCGCCACCGCGTACCCGACTGAGGTAGTTGCGGGCGTGCCTGGCGACGGTCGGCGGCGGTGTGACGGCCGCCGGGCCGTCCTTGCGCACGGCGGTGGTGGTCATCGGACGCCTCCTGAGATCGAGTCGGCCGGCTGCGGGCCGTCGCCGTTGCCGCCCGGGTCGGTGGCGAGGCCGAGCCCGCCCGAGCGCCCGGCGGTGATCAGCTCAACCACCTGGGCGTGAGTGATGTCGGTGGTCTTCACCTGGGCGACCATCTGGCCGAGGTACAGCGCGGCGATCCGGTCGGAGACGGCGAAGACGTCGTTCATGTTGTGCGAGATGAGAACCACGGCCAGGCCGTTGTCGGCGAGGCGACGGACCAGTTCGAGGACCTGGGCGGTCTGTGCCACACCGAGCGCCGCGGTCGGCTCGTCCAGGATGACGAGCTTGCTGTTCCACAGCACCGCCTTGGCGATGGCCACGGTCTGGCGCTGACCGCCGGAGAGGCTGGACACGTGCTGGCGAAGCGAGGTGACGGTACGGATGGAGAGCCCCGCCAGAGTCTCGGCGGCGAGCTGTTCCATGCTCGGCTCGTCCAGGACGATGCCGCTGTGCTTCTCCCGGCCGAGGAACATGTTCTGCACGATGTCCAGGTTGTCGCAGAGCGCGAGGTCCTGGTAGACGACCTCGATGCCGAGGGCGGCGGCGTCGCGGGGACTGCCGATGTGCACCTGTTCGCCGTTGAACAGGACCTCACCCGCGTCGGTGGGGTAGATACCGCTGATGCACTTCACCAGGGTCGACTTGCCGGCGCCGTTGTCGCCGACCAGAGCGGTCACTTCGCCCGGGTGGACGGTCAGGGCGACGTCGCGGAGCACCTGGACGGGACCGAAGCTCTTGTCGATCCCGCGGAGCTCCAGCAGGGGGGTCGCGGACACGGGGGTCTCCTTCTTAAGGGAGGGTCGGGGCCCGTCCGGCGGGCGCCGCCCGGCACGGGAGGTGTGCTCCCGTGCCGGGCGGCGGTGGTCGTCCCGGCGGGTACTGCGGCGTCGGTCAGCTGATGCCGGCTTCGGTGCAGGCCTTGGCGTACGCCGCGGTGCAGACCTCTTCCTTGGTCACGTAGCCGTCGGCGATGACGTCCTTGATGTTGTCCTTGTAGATGGCCTTCGGGGTGAGCAGCACCGACGGGACGTCGCGGCCACCCTCCGGGTCCTTCACCGTCTGGCCGGTGTCCTTCTTCTCGCCCTTGGCGAGCGCGATGGCCAGGTCGGAGGCGGCCTTCGCCTCTTCGCGGACGGCCTTGTAGACGGTCATGCACTGGTCACCGGCGAGGATGTTCTGCAGGCCCTCGGTGCTGGCGTCCTGGCCGGTCACCGGCACCTTGCCGTTGAGCTTGTTCTTCTTCAGGATCGAGATGGCCGCGTTGCCGAGACCGTCGTTGGCGGCCAGCACGCCGTCGATCCTGCCGTTGGCCTTGGTGAGCTGCTGCTCGAAGATCGTCGCGGCCTGCGTGTTGTCCCACTCCGGCACGGAGTCCTCGGGGCCCTTGACGTACTCCTTGGCGTCGAACTTCGGCTTGAGCACCGAGTCGTAGCCGGCCTTGAACAGGGTGGCGTTGTTGTCGGTGGGGGAGCCGTTCAGGTACGCCACGACCGGGTTCTTGGCGTTCTTCTCGGTGAGGCACTTGGCCAGACCCTCGCCCTGGAGCTTGCCGACGGTCTCGTTGTCGAAGCTGACGTAGTACTGGGCGGAGCCGCCGAGGGTGAGCCGGTCGTAGTCGATGGTGGCGACGCCCTGCGACTTGGCCTTGTCGAGCACGGCCTTGCCGGTGCCGGAGTCCAGGTTGACGATCATCAGGGCGGTGACGCCGCTGGTGATCATCTGGTCGGCGATGGTCTGGAAGGCGCTCTTGTCGTTCTGGGCGTTCTGGATGTCGTACTTGACGTTGGCGGCCTTGAACGCCTCTTCCAGGAACCTGCGGTCCGCGGTCTCCCACCGGGCGGAGGACTTGCTGTCCGGCAGGATGACGCCGATCTTGGGGGTCTTGGTGGAGCTGGGCTTGTCGGAGCCGGAGTCGTCGCCGCAGGCGGTCAAACCGCCGGTCGCGAGCAGGCCCACGGCGGCGATGGTGAGGATCCCCTTACGCATGTGCAGGGTCCTTTCGGAGGTGGGGGAGGTGTTGTTTTGTTGCGTCCGGCAACGTATTGCGCGTCACACTGGTCCCACAAGACCGCGCAGGTGCCAAGTTTGTTGGAAGCGATAACAATTCAGCAACGCGACTGTTACTCCCCGCGTATCCCACGGGAGAGTCGACGTAACGAGAGCCGTCAGCGGGTCTGCAACGGCGCGGTGCGGGCGTCGGTGAGCGCCACCAGGTCCGCCGCGGCCAGTTCGAGTTGCAGACCGCGTCGACCAGCCGAGACGTAGATCGTCGGCAGATCCAGCGCGGATTCGTCCAGCACGGTGGGCAGGCGCCGGCGCTGCCCGAGCGGGCTGATCCCGCCGCGCACGTAGCCGGTGGCCCGCTCGGCGACCGACCGGTCGGCCATCGCCGCCCGCTTGCCGCCCACCGCCGCCGCGAGCGCCTTGAAGTCCAGCTCGCCGGTGACCGGGACGACAGCCACGGTCAGAGCGCCGTCGACCTCGGTCACCAGCGACTTGAACACCCGCTCGGGTGCCACACCGAGCGCCTCGGCGACCAGCGCGCCGTAGTTCGGCGCGTCCGGGGAGACCCGGTACGGATGGGTGCGATACGCGATCTGACGCTTGGCCAGCAGCGCCGTCGCCGGAGTGCCCTGTCCCGCCACACCGACGACGCTAGTGGACCGGTTGGCCGACCAACACGGTCGGTGCCCCGGCGGTCCGGGTGAGCACCAGGCTCGCCGCCTGGTCGCCGGCCAGCCGCAGATCCCGCCGCAACTGCTCCGGGGTGAGCGCGGAGCCCCGCTTGAGGATCTCCACCCGGCCCACCCGCCGCTCGCGCAGCAACGCCCGCAGGCGCTTGAGAGAGAACGGCAGCACGTCGGTGATCTCCAAACAGCGCGCGTACGGGGTGCGGGTCGGCCGGTCGGCGTAGAGGTAGGCGATGCTCGGGTCGCCCAGCGTGGCGTCCAGCTGGTCGGCCAGCTCGGCGACGAGATGTGCGCGGACCACCGCCGGGTCCGGGTCGTACAGGTAGCGGCGCGGTGGCCCGACCGACGCCTCGGCGGCACCCGAGCCGGTGAGCTGGTGACGGTGGGTCTCGGCGCCCCGCTGGCGGTACAGGGTGGCGCGGCGGGGCACCTCCGCCAGCTCGCCACACCAGAGCGCGGCCTCGACCAGGTCGCCGTCCACGCCGACCCACTCCGCCTCCGCGCCGGCCGGGATGAGCGCGTGGTCCAGTCCCGGCGCCACCTTCACCACCGTGCGCGGCACCCGCTCCGCCAGCCCGGTGACGAAGTCCCACGGCGGCGAGTAGGCACGCGGGTCGAAGATCCGCCGACCGGTGCCGCTCGTGCGTCGGGCCGGGTCGCAGAAGACCCCGTCGACCCGGGAGACGTCGAACGCGGTGGCGTCGCCGCACTCGACCGTGAACAGCTCGGCCAGCCCCGCGGCGGCGGCGTTGGCGGCGGCCATCGCGGCGGTCACCGGGTCGGCCTCCACTGCGTACACCCGGATGCCGGCGCGGGCGGCGGCGAGCGCGTCGGCGCCGAGGCCGCAGCCGAGGTCGGCCAGCGTGCGTACGCCGGCCGCGCGCAGGCGCTCGGCGCGGCGCTCGGCGACGACCCGGCGGGTGGCCTGCTCCAGCCCGGCCCGGGTGAGGAACATCCCGGCGGCGACCGGGCCGAACTTGCCGACGGCCCGGTGGCGCAGCTCGGCCTGGGTGAGCGCCGCCGCGGCCAGCGCGGGCGGCACCCCCGCGGCACGCAGGGCCGACGCCGCCGCCAGTGGATCACCGCCGGCCAGCCCGGCCGCCGCCGTGAGCGCGGCCAACCCCTCGGGGGTACGCAGCGCCGCCAGCTGTTCGAGATCCACCCGGCCATTCTCCCGGCCGAGCCGGAAATGCCGGCTGGCGGGGCGCGACGCGCTGGCACTCTCCTTGACGGAGTGCTAGCCACGGAATAACCTGCGATTAGCACTCTCACCCTGAGGGTGCCAGCTTCCGGGTCTCGCGACCCGGGTGCGCACGCCAGGCGGACCGGCACCCGCGACGACGGCCCCGCCCGGTGGCATGAGGCAATTGACGCTGGTCAGCCCCGCTGGCCAGCAACGAAACCAGTACCCCAGGAGGGTATGCCCGTGACTACCGCGACCAAGGTTGCGATCAAGCCGCTCGAGGACCGCATCGTGGTCCAGGCGAACGAGGCTGAGACCACCACGGCGTCGGGCATCGTGATCCCCGACACCGCCAAGGAGAAGCCGCAGGAGGGCACCGTCCTCGCTGTGGGCCCGGGGCGCGTCGACGACAACGGCAACCGGGTTCCGGTTGACGTGCAGGTCGGCGACACCGTCCTCTACTCGAAGTACGGCGGCACCGAGGTCAAGTACGCCGGCGAGGAGTACCTGGTGCTCTCCGCCCGCGACGTCCTCGCGGTCATCGAGAAGTAAGCAACCGATCAGTGTCGCTGCCCCGGTCCGGCTCGCCGGGCCGGGGCAGCGTCGCTTCGAAGGGACATTCATGGCGAAGATCCTGAGCTTCTCGGACGACGCCCGGCACCTGCTGGAGCATGGTGTCAACGCCCTCGCAGACGCGGTCAAGGTCACCCTCGGCCCGCGCGGGCGCAACGTCGTCCTGGACAAGAAATTCGGTGCGCCGACGATCACCAACGATGGTGTGACCATCGCCAAGGAGATCGAGCTCACCAACCCCTACGAGAACCTCGGCGCGCAGCTGGTCAAGGAGGTGGCGACCAAGACCAACGACGTCGCCGGCGACGGGACCACCACCGCGACCGTGCTGGCGCAGGCGATGGTCCGTGAGGGCCTGCGCAACGTGACCGCCGGCACCAACCCGGCAGGCATCAAGCGGGGCATCGACGCGGCGGCCGCCAAGGTCTCCGAGGCACTGCTCGGCCGGGCCGTCGAGGTCGCCGACAAGAAGTCGATCGCGAACGTGGCGACGATCTCCGCGCAGGACGCCACCATCGGCGAGTTGATCGCCGAGGCGATGGAGCGGGTCGGCCGCGACGGTGTCATCACCGTCGAGGAGGGCTCGATGCTCACCACCGAGCTGGACGTGACCGAGGGTCTCCAGTTCGACAAGGGCTTCATCTCGCCGAACTTCGTCACCGACCTGGAGGGTCAGGAGTCCGTCCTGGAGGACGCGTACATCCTGGTCACCACCCAGAAGATCTCGGCGATCGAGGAGCTGCTGCCGCTGCTGGAGAAGGTCCTGCAGAACAGCAAGCCCCTGCTGATCATCGCCGAGGACGTGGACGGTCAGGCGCTCTCCACCCTGGTGGTCAACTCGCTGCGCAAGACCCTCAAGGTCTGCGCGGTCAAGGCCCCGGGCTTCGGCGACCGGCGCAAGGCCATGCTCCAGGACATCGCGATCTCCACCGGCGCCGAGCTGGTCGCCCCGGAGCTGGGCTACAAGCTCGACCAGGTCGGCCTGGAGGTGCTCGGCAGCGCCCGGCGCGTCGTGGTCGACAAGGAGAACACCACGATCGTCGACGGTGGCGGCCAGAAGGCCGATGTCGACGACCGGGTCTCGCAGATCCGCAAGGAGATCGAGGCCTCCGACTCCGACTGGGACCGGGAGAAGCTGGCCGAGCGGCTGGCGAAGCTCTCCGGCGGCATCGCCGTGATCAAGGTGGGTGCGGCGACCGAGGTCGAGATGAAGGAGCGCAAGCACCGCATCGAGGACGCCATCGCGGCGACCAAGGCCGCGGTCGAGGAGGGCACCGTGCCCGGCGGCGGCGCCGCCCTGGTGCAGATCCTTCCGGTGCTCGACGACGACCTGGGCTTCACCGGTGACGAGAAGGTCGGCGTCTCGATCGTGCGCAAGTCGCTGGTCGAGCCGCTGCGCTGGATCGCGCAGAACGCCGGTCACGACGGCTACGTCGTGACGCAGAAGGTCGCCGGCATGCAGTGGGGCAACGGCCTCGACGCCGCCAAGGGCGAGTACGTCGACCTGGCTAAGGCCGGCATCATCGACCCGGTGAAGGTGACCCGCAACGCGGTCACCAACGCCGCCTCGATCGCCGGTCTGCTGCTCACCACCGAGAGCCTCGTGGTGGAGAAGCCGGAGCAGGCCGAGCCGGCCGCCGCCGGTGGGCACGGCCACGGTCACGGCCACCAGCACGGCCCGGGCTTCTGATCCGGTAGCGACACCCGTTGCGGGGCACACCGTCGTACGGCGGTGTGCCCCGGTTCGTCTCCGCGATCATTACCAAGCGCTGACATGGTTGGCGACCCGGCGAGACGGACGCGCACACTGGGCCGATGAGCACCACGTCGCGGCGGTACGCCGCGCTGGCCGGAGTGACCGCCGCCGCCGTCGCGATCGGGATCGCGGAGCCGGTGGCGGTGCTGACCGGCCCCCGGTCGGCGCCACTGGTCGCGGTGGGCGGGGTGGTCGTCGACGCCGTCCCCGAGCCCCTCAAGCAGTTCGCCATCGACGTCTTCGGCACTGCCGACAAGATCGCCCTGCTGACCGGAACGGCCCTGCTGCTGGGCGGGTTCGCCGCGCTGTTTGGGGTGCTGGCGGTCCGCCGGCTGGGCCTGGGCCTGGCTGGCATCGCGGCGTTCGGCGCCGTCGGTGTGGCCGCCGCGCTGACCCGCCCCGGCGCGGACGTCTTCGACGCGCTGCCGTCACTGGTCGGCGGCGGGCTCGGCGCCCTGGTGCTCTGGCTGTTCATCGCCGGCCCGTTCGAGCTGGACCCCTGGCCCTGGACCCCACCCACCGCCCCGCGTTCGGCAACCCCGCCGCCGGTGTCGCCCGCCGGGCCGACGGAGGGCCTGCCGATCCCGGTGACCCCCGCCGCGCCGACCGCGACTGTCGATCCGGAGTCGCGGCGGCGGTTCCTGACCGGCACCGGGGTGCTGCTCGGCACGGCCGCCGTGGCCGGTCTCGGCGGGCGCTGGCTGGCCGGGCGGCGCGGCGTGTCCGCCGCCCGGGACGCGATCCGACTGCCCGCGCCGGTCGTCCCCGCACCGGCCGTGCCGGCGGGCGCGGACCTGTCGCTGGCCCAGCTCGCGCCGTACGTCACCCCGAATCTCGGGTTCTACCGGATCGACACCGCCCTGGTGGTGCCGCAGGTGGACCCGGAGACCTGGCGGCTGCGCATCCATGGCCGGGTGGGCACCGAGCGCACCTACAGCTACGCCGATCTGCTGGCCCGGCCGTTGGTCGAGCGGTACGTCACGCTGGCCTGCGTCTCGAACGAGGTCGGTGGGGACCTGATCGGCAACGCCCGCTGGCTGGGCGTACCCCTGCGGGAACTGCTGGACGAGGTGCAGCCGGAAGAGGACGCCGACCAGGTCGTCGGCCGCTCGGTCGACGGTTGGACCTGTGGCACCCCCACCGCCGCGCTCCGCGACGGACGGGACGCGCTGCTGGCGATCGGCATGAACGGCGAGCCGTTGCCGGTTGAGCACGGGTTCCCGGTCCGGATGGTGGTGCCCGGCCTCTACGGCTACGTGTCGGCCTGCAAGTGGGTGACCGAGCTGGAGCTGACCCGGTTCGCCGACTTCGACGCGTACTGGGTGCCGCGCGGTTGGTCCGCCCAGGGCCCGATCAAGACCCAGTCGCGCATCGACGCGCCGCGACGGCGGAACCGGTTGACCGCCGGTCCGGTGACGGTGGCCGGGGTGGCCTGGGCGCAGCACCGGGGCATCAGCCGGGTCGAGGTACGCGTCGACGACGGCCCCTGGCAGGAGGCGGAGCTGGCGCCGACGGTGTCGGTGGACACCTGGGTGCAGTGGTCCTGGCGCTGGGACGCCACGCCGGGCGAGCACCGGCTCCAGGTCCGGGCAACGGACGCGACCGGCGAAACCCAGACCGAGCGCACCCAGAGCGTCGCCCCCGACGGCGCCACCGGCTGGCACACGGTCCCAGTAAACGTCCGCTAACCCCCCGCCCCCTCTGGTGATCATGAAGTTATTGCCCCGATGGACGGCGCGTCGGGGCAATAACTTCATGATCGACGGGGCTTCTCGGGGTGGGGTGGGGGGACGTGGCGAACCGCGCTCCCGCTGGGCGGGGGCGCGGTTCGCGGTGTTCGGGGTGGGTGCCGGGTCAGGCGACGTTGCGCTGCGCCGGGACCGTCGACTTGTGCGGGCGGCCCAGTCGCGCCTCCAGGCGGGCGACGTCGACCCGGATCTGTCGGCGGTCGGCCAGGTCCTCCCAGCCGACGGCGAGCAGGCGCAGCCGCTCCGACTCGCTGAAGCCGCCCCACACGCCGTACGGCTCGCGGACCGACAGGGCGTGGGCGGCGCACTCGGCCCGGACCGGGCAGGCGCGGCAGACCGACTTGGCGGTGGACTCCCTGCGCAGTCGGGAGGAGCCTCGCTCCCCGTCCGGGTGGAAGAACTGGGCGCTGTCCCGGCCCCGGCAGGCACCGAGCCGCTGCCAGTCCCAGAGATCGACGATGGGTCCGGGCAGTCTACGTACGTTCGACATCAGCACCCCTCCTCCCGCGCGGCACCGCGAGAATTCTTGTGGCCGGCTTCCGGGCGGCGGGCCGCGCAGGCGCACCGTTCCCGGCCTGGCCCTCCCGGTACCCGGGCTGTCGTCGGCTCACACGTGTGTGATCCAAAACGTCTGGCAACTTGCGGCTTTTGCCCCATCTGTCGGAAAAGTTCAGATGATTGCCGGGAACCCCCTCCCCAGCCGACGCCGTCATGGTCTGCTCGTGTGCGGAGAGGAGACCACCACAGTGCGTACCGTTCTTGTGTGCGTTCGGACACCGCTCGCGGCTCAGCACCTCACTTCTGCTGCCGCCCGGCTGGGGTTGTCCGCGATCGTCCGTACCGCCGTCTCCGATCCCGAGGTGATGCTGCGACTCGCCGAGCGGCCGGCGGACGTGGTCCTGGCTGACACGGCTCTCACCCGGCCGGACAGCGCGGGGTTCGTCCGCCGGGTGCTGGCCCGCGCGCCGCAGGCCGCGGTCCTGCTGCTCGGCGCCGAGGAGTCCGAGGCCGCCGCCGCCACCATCAGCGCCGGCGCCCGGGGTCTCATCCAGAACGCCGACCACGACCTGACCAGCGCGGTCGCCAAGGCCCTGCTGCTGCTCACCGCGCCCGGCCGAGCCTCCCGGCAGCGGGTCACCGACCCGGCCCGGGACACCGCCGCGGTCGGTGGGTCGGGCCGCTCCGCGCCATCGGTGCGCGGCTCCGCCGAACCCGGCTGGACGGCCGCGCCCGGCGACGGGTCGCCGGGCATGCCGTCGGTGCCGGTGCAGCGAGGTGACGACGAGGTCGAATCGGCGACCGACGGGTCGGCCGCCGGCCAGACCGACCCGAACCGGCCCGCCCCGAGCGCCCGCCCCAACCGGGCGTCGATCGGGCTCACCGAACGGGAACTCCAGGTGCTGCTCGGCATGGCCGAGGGCAAGAGCAACGCGGAGATCGGCCGGGAGCTGTTCGTGTCCGAGGACACCGTCAAGACACACGCGCGACGGCTGTTCCGCAAGCTCGGCGCCCGGGACCGCGCCCACGCGGTCGCCGCCGGATTCCGCGCCGGCCTGGTCTCCTGACACCGGCGGCGGGGTCAGCCAGCGGTCACTCGGCGGTGGTAGCGGTGCCCGGTTCGTCCTCGGTGCCCTCGGTCAGGGTGTCGTGCACCCCGTCGGCGTATCCACGGGCGTAGTCCCAGGTGACGTAGTGGTCCGGATCCGGGTCGTACGCCGGCTCGTGCACCCGGGGCCGCCCCGAGTTGAGCAGGTGCCGCAGGTTGCCCCGCAGCAGGTCCCAGTCGAAGTAGTGCGGTTCCCGGCAGTCCTCGCATTCGATGACCAGCCCGCGCACCCCGATGGGCGCCAGCAGGGCCTGGTAGATCTCCAGGTCGGCGAGGTCCTCCAGCACATCCTGCCGCTCGACGTCGGTCAGCGGATCCGGCGTCGCGTCGTCGCCCGGGTCGTCCAGGCCCGCGGTCGGGTCGGCCGGGTCGCCGTTGAACGGGTCGATGGGCTCGTCGTGCACCCCCTCACCGTAGACCCAACCCCCGCGCCCCGCGTCCCCGCGCCGCTCCTGGTGGCCTCGCGGACCCGCGCCGGCACCGACCGGGGCGGCGCAGCTCAGTGGGTACGATGAACGCACATGCCGTCAGCCCGGCGTGCGCCGGTGCCCGCGCGCCACCTCGCTGAAGCCCGTCCGAGCAGCTCATGGGAGCAATCGTGGAGAATTCGCCCAGCGCCGACCAGCTGACCGGGGCCGACCCCGGCGAGATCGGCGGCCACCTGCCGGAGCTGCCGGCCGGCTCGGCGCGGGTCATCCCGCTCGGGCTCACCTTCGACGACGTGTTGCTCCAGCCCGCCGAGTCGGACATCGCGCCGCACGACATCGACACCGGCACCCGACTGACGCGCGAGATCGACATCGCACTCCCGCTCGTCTCCAGCGCGATGGACACCGTGACCGAGGCCCGGATGGCGATCGCCATGGCCCGGCAGGGTGGCATCGGCGTGCTGCACCGCAACCTCTCGATCGAGGACCAGGCCCAGCAGGTCGACCTGGTCAAGCGCTCCGAGTCCGGCATGATCACCAACCCGGTGACGTGCTCACCGGAGGACACCGTGCGGGACGTGGACGTGATCTGCGGCCGGTTCCGCATCTCCGGGCTGCCCGTGACCGACGCCGCCGGCAAGCTGGTCGGCATCATCACCAACCGCGACATGCGCTTCGTCACCGACCTGAACACCCCGGTCCACGAGGTCATGACCCGGACTCCGCTGATCACCGCGCCAGTCGGGGTGAGCAAGCCCGACGCGCTGGAGCTGCTGCGCCGGCACAAGGTCGAGAAGCTCCCGCTCGTGGACGCCGACGGTCGGCTCCGGGGCCTGATCACCGTCAAGGACTTCACCAAGAGCGAGCAGTTCCCGCTCGCCAGCAAGGACGACTCGGGTCGGCTGCGGGTCGCCGCCGCGATCGGCTTCGGCGACGAGGCGTACAAGCGGGGCCGGACCCTGATCGACGCCGGCGTCGACGTGATCGTCTGCGACGTCGCCCATGGCCACAGCCGGGCCATCATGGAGATGATCTCCCGACTCAAGCGGGAGACCCAGGTCCAGGTCATCGGCGGCAACTCGGCCACGTACGCCGGCGCGAGGGCGCTCGCCGAGGCCGGCGCGGACGCGGTCAAGGTGGGGGTCGGCCCCGGGTCGATCTGCACCACCCGGGTCGTGGCCGGGGTCGGTGTACCGCAGATCACCGCGATCATGGAGGCGGCCCGGGCCTGCCGGCCGCTCGGCGTGCCGGTGATCGGCGACGGCGGCATGCAGTACTCCGGGGACATCGCCAAGGCCATGGTGGCCGGCGCCGACTCGGTGATGCTCGGCAGCCTGCTGGCCGGTTGCGAGGAGAGCCCCGGGGATCTGATCTTCATCAACGGCAAGCAGTACAAGTCGTACCGGGGCATGGGCTCGCTCGGCGCGATGCAGACCCGCGGCGCGCAGAAGTCGTACTCCAAGGACCGCTACTTCCAGGGCGACGTCAGCTCGGATGACAAGCTGATCCCGGAGGGCATCGAAGGTCAGGTTCCCTACCGCGGCTCGCTCGCGCAGGTGGTCCACCAGCTCGCCGGCGGTCTCCGTCAGGGCATGTTCTACAGCGGCGCGGCGACCATCGCCCAGCTGCACGAGCGCGGTCAGCTCATCCGGATCACCGCGGCCGGGCTCAAGGAGAGCCACCCGCACGACGTGCAGATGACTGTCGAGGCGCCCAACTACCACTCCCGCTGACCATCCCCCAACAACCTGGAGTCCCCCATGCGTGACGTGGTCGAGATCGGGCTGGGCAAGACCGCGCAGCGCGGTTACCACCTGGACGACATCGCCATCGTGCCGAGCCGCCGGACCCGGGACGTCGACGACGTCTCGACCGCGTGGCAGCTCGACGCGTACCCGTTCGGCATCCCCTGTGTCGGGCACCCCTCGGACGCCACGATGAGCCCGTCCTCGGCGGTCCGGCTCGGTCAGCTCGGCGGTCTCGGCGTGCTCAACGTCGAGGGGCTGTGGACCCGCTACGAGAACCCGACGAAGGTGCTGGAGGAGTTGGCCGGCCTCGACGAGGAGGCCCGCGCCACCAAGCGGCTCCAGGAGGTGTACGCCGAGCCGATCCGCCCGGATCTGATCGCCGAGCGGGTCCGCGAGCTGCGCGCCGGCGGCGGCACGGTGGCGGTGCGGGTGTCCCCGCAGCACACCCTGGCGCTGGCCCCGGTCATCCTGGACGCCGGCGTGGACATCCTGGTCATCCAGGGCACCATCGTGTCGGCCGAGCACGTGTCGACGACCGACGAGCCGCTGAACCTCAAGGAGTTCATCGCCGACCTCGACCTGCCGGTGATCGTCGGCGGCTGCACCGACTACAAGACGGCGCTGCACCTGATGCGTACCGGCGCGGCCGGCGTGATCGTCGGGATCGGCGGCGACGAGTGGTCGACGACCGAGTCGGTGCTGGGCATCCGGGTGCCGATGGCCACCGCGATCGCCGACGCCGCGGCGGCCCGTCGGGACTACCTCGACGAGACCGGCGGCCGGTACGTGCACCTGATCGCCGACGGTGACATCCAGACCTCCGGTGACATCGCCAAGGCGCTCGGCTGCGGCGCGGACGCGGTGATGCTCGGCGAGCCGCTGTCACTCTGCGAGGAGGCGCCGGCCGGTGGCGCCTGGTGGCACTCGGCGGCGAGTCACCCGTCGCTGCCCCGTGGCGCGTTCGAGGTCTCCGGCGAGCCGATCGGGTCGATGGAGCAGTTGCTCTTCGGCCCGGCGGACGAGGCCGACGGCCAGCTCAACCTGTTCGGTGGGCTGCGCCGGGCGATGGCCAAGTGCGGCTACCGCGACCTCAAGGAGTTCCAGAAGGTCGGCCTGGTCCTCGACCGCTGACCTGTCGTTCAGACGCCGGAAGGCCGGCCCCGCATGGTGCGGGGCCGGCCTTCGTCGTACCGGGAGTGTCAGCCCTCGGTGAACTCCACCCAGTTCAGGTTGCTCAAACCGCTGGTCGGGCCGCCGGGTACGGCGCGGTAGACCAGGTAGAGCCGGTGCGCTCCGGCCGGCTGGTTCACCGGCACCGCGGTGCTGGACCGGCCGGCGGGGTGGGGCGCGGCCGACGTCGGACGGACGCTGGCCGCGCCGGAGGTCACTTCTTGAGGTAGATGGTCAGGTCCGACATGTTGCGGTAGCTGGTCGCCGCGAAGTCCAGCGACTGGGCCCGGTTGGCGGTGCCGCCGGGGGCGGTGTCCATCTCCCAGTTGGCGTGGTGGAAGTCCGGCTCGCCGATGGTCTGGAAGAACTGCTGAAAGTTGATGTCGCCCTCGCCGAGTGGGGTCATCTGGTGGCCGTTGGGCACGCTGGTGTCCCGGTCGCCGTCCTTGGCATGGAAGAGCGGGAACCGGGTGGTCCGGTCGGCCACGTTGAGGATCGGATCGAACAGGTCGGTCTGCTCGCGTCCGGCCGGGTCGACGTACTTCTGGTGCTTGTAGCGGGCCACGTAGCCCCAGTAGATGTCGAACTCGAAGAAGACGTACCGGGGGTCGGTCTTGCCGAAGAAGTACTCCAGCCGCCGGATGCCCGACGAGCGGGTGGGGCGGCCCTGCGCGTCGAGGGGCCCGGAGTCGAGCAGGAAGCTGTACGCGACGTCGTGGTTGTGCGTGTAGAGCCGCAGGCCCCGGGCGCGGGCCTGCCGGCCCAACTCGTTCCAGGTGTCGGCGGCGGCGTCCCAGTCGGCCTTGTACGCGCTGTTGGTCGGGTCGCTTCCGGTGCCGATGTTCTTCATGCCGAGTTCCTCGGCGATGTCCAGTTGCTGTTGGAACGTGGCCGCCTGGATCGAGGCGTGCGTGCCGTTGGCGACCAGGCCGTTGTCGTCGAGGATCTTGCGGATCTCGCGGGGGGTGATCTGCCGGCCCAGGATCTCGGTGCTCTGGGTGTAGCCGGCGAACTCGATCTCCTTGTACCCGATCTCGGCGAGCCGGGCGAGGACGCGCTCGAAGCCGTACGGCACGCCGCTGTCGTCGGGGGCGGCGGTGATCCGGTCCCGGACGCTGTAGAGGATGATGCCGCGGTTCTTCGACGGGATCAGCGGTTCGACCCGCAGCTTGCTCTTGCCCTTGTCCTTGGGGTCAGCGAGCGCGGGGGTGCCGGTGGCGAGGACCGGCAGGCCGGCGGCGCCGAGCGCGGCGGCGGCTCCGGCCGACGCGGCGAGCAGGGAGCGGCGGCTGAGCCGGCCGGCAGAGGGGACGTTGGGTGCGGTGTGATCTGGCATTGTTCCACCTTTCGCGACGGTGGTGGCCGTCGACGACGATCAGCAGAGGTGCGACGAGGGTCAGGTCGCGGGCGCCGCCGAGCGCCCGATCCGCGTCCCCGGTGAGGCCAAGGGCGTGCCCGGGTACCGCGAGTCGAAGGGGCAGTTCCACGCCGTCGCCGCGGCGTGGTGGTGTGGGACGCCGGTCCCGTCCATGGACACGATTAGCTTGAACGTTCCAAGCGCGTTACATCTTGGAGGGAGACACTAACCTCGGCCAAAGCCAAAAGAAAGCGTCGATCAGCACGAACTTTTGTTTGTTTCAGCGAAAGTAACCGATGATCGTCAATATGGGCGTCGGGTCCGGTGACGCTGGCTACGCTCGTCGTGACCGAGGGACGAAGGAGTCGTGCATGGTCCGGACCGGACGGACACCGTTCCGCCGTCGGCTGGCCGCCTGCACCGCGCTGGCCTGCGCCGTCACGCTGACCGCCGCCGGCTGCACGGGCGACGACAACGACGGGTTCCGACCCGGCGCCGCGGACGTCGGCGACCCGTACGTGCCGGGCCATGGCAACGGCGGCTACGACGTCACGCACTACGGGCTGGACGTCCGCTACGACCCGAAGACCGACCGGCTCACCGGTCGGGCGACCATCACGGCGACGGCCACCCAGGATCTGTCCCGCTTCAACCTGGACCTGGTCGGCCTGAACGTCGGCGCGGTCACCGTCGCCGACGAGCGCGCCGAGCACCGCCGCGACGACGGCGAGCTGGTGGTGACCCCGCGCGACCGGCTTCCGCGCGGCCGGACCTTCACCGTGGCGGTCGACTACGCGGGGGTGCCCACCGCCGTGACCGACGGTGAGCTGGGCAGCGGCGGCTTCCTGCACACCGACGACGGGGCGATCGCTCTCGGGCAGCCCGACTCCGCGGCCACCTGGTTCCCGGTCAACGACCACCCGTCGGACAAGGCCAGCTACGACATCGCGGTGACCGTCCCGGACGGACTGTCCGCGCTCAGCAACGGGGTGCCCGGGCCGAAGAGCAGCGCCGACGGGTGGACCACCTGGCGCTGGTCGGAGCGCACCCCGATGGCGAGCTACCTGAGCACCCTCGTGATCGGAAACTATCGGGTGGTCACTGGCGAGCACGCCGGACGACCGCTGGTCACCGCGGTAGCGGCGAGCCTGCCGGCGAACGGTGGGGCTGCCGGCTCACTGGCCCGCACCGGCGAGATCGTGGACTTCCTGGCCAGCCGCTTCGGCCCGTACCCGTTCGACTCGTACGGCGGGATCGTGGTCGCCGACGACCGGGTCGGGTACGCGTTGGAGACCCAGTCCCGGCCGGTCTACGGGCCCGCCTTCTTCACCGACGACCATCCCAATCCCGACGTGGTGGCACACGAGCTGGCCCACCAGTGGTTCGGTGACAGCGTGTCCCTGCGCCGGTGGAGTGACATCTGGCTCAACGAGGGCTTCGCCAGCTATGCCGAGTGGCTGTGGGAGGAGCACGACGGCGGCCGGACCGCGCAGCGCAACTTCGAGTTGCAGTACGCGTCGACCGACTGGTCCCAGCCGTCGGTCGAGCCGGGACGGGAGCGGATGTTCGGCACCGCCGTCTACAAGCGCGGCGCGCTCGCCGTGCACGCGCTGCGCCGGACGGTCGGTGACGACACCTTCTTCCGCATCCTGCGCACCTGGACCACCGAGCGGGCGTCCGGCACCGCCACCACCTCGGACTTCGTGGCGCTGGCCGAGCGGGTGGCCGACCGGCAGCTACGGCCGCTCTTCGACGCGTGGCTGGTGGGCGGAGCGGCACCGACCCTGCCGTGACGGCCCCGTGATCATCTGTCGATAGGCTGCCGCCTGCGATTGGGCAGGAGCGCCGGTCGCGCGGGGTGGCGAGGCCCCCCGCACCGGGCGTACGGGGAGGGTTCGTGATGCGGGGAACGCGGCGCAGGCTGCGGGTGGGTGCCGGTCTGCTGGTGACCGGGGCGCTCGTGCTGTCCGGATGCGACTCGTCCACGAAGGAGGCCGCGGCCCCGACGCCGAGCGCGTCCCCGACGCCGTCGCGGGCCTTCACCGCCGGGGCGGCCGGCGTCGGCGACGCGTACTTCCCGACCTACGGCAACGGCGGGTACGACGTCGGCAAGTACACCGTGAAGGTGCGCTACGACCCGGCGAAGGACCAGTTGAGCGGTACGGCGACCGTGCAGGCCACGGCGACGGCGGACCTGTCGACGTTCAACCTCGACCTGGCCGGTCTGACCGTCAAGACGGTCACCGTGGACGGCGCACCGGCCACCCACAGCCGGGACAAGAACGAGCTGGTCATCAAGCCGGCGGCCGGCCTGATCACGGGCAACGGGTTCGTCGCGGAGATCGTGTACGAGGGCGTGCCGAAGCCGCTGAAGAACGAGGTGCTCGGCGAGGGTGGGTTCCTGCACACCGCCGACGGCGCGATCGCGCTGGGCCAGCCGGAGTCGGCGAGCACCTGGTTCCCGGTCAACGACCACCCGTCCGACAAGGCCGCGTACGACTTCGAGATCACCGTCCCGCAGGGCGTGACCGCCGTCAGCAACGGCGTGCCGGGCGGCAACACCACCAAGGACGGCTGGACCACCTGGAAGTGGTCGGAGAAGTCGCCGATGGCCAGCTACCTGAGCACCGTGGTGATCGGCAAGTTCCGGATCACCACCGGCCAGCACAAGGGAAAGCCGGTCTACAGCGCCGTCACCACGAAGGTGGCCAAGGGCGCGTCGGACGCGTCGATCGCGCAGACCGTCAAGGTGGCCGACTACCTGGAGACCGTCTTCGGGCCGTATCCGTTCGACGCGTACGGCGGCGTGGTCGTCTCGGACAGCCGCATCGGGTACGCGCTGGAGACGCAGAGCCGCCCGGTCTACTCCGCCGGCTTCTTCCGGCGTGGCGAGAACACCGAGGTGGTCGCCCACGAGCTGGCCCACCAGTGGTTCGGCGACAGCGTGGCGCTGGCCAAGTGGGAGGACATCTGGCTCAACGAGGGCTTCGCGACGTACGCGGAGTGGCTGTGGGCCGAGCACACCAAGCAGTACACCGCGAAGCAGGCGTTCGACATCCGCTACGCGCGGGTGCCGGCCGCGGTGTGGAAGACCCCGCCGGGCAAGCCGGGGATGAAGGACCTGTTCAGCGAGTCGGTCTACCAGCGTGGCGGGATGACCCTGCACGCGCTGCGGGTGGCCGTCGGCGACAAGGCGTTCTTCCAGATCGTCAAGACCTGGGCGGCGGAGAAGCGCAACGGGACCGCCACCACCGCCGAGTTCGTGGCCCTCGCCGAGCGGGTCTCCGGCAAGCAGCTCGACGCGCTCTTCGAGGCGTGGCTCAACGGCACCAAAAAGCCCGCCCCACCCAAGAAGCTCTGACCCCCCACTCCCCGCGATCTTGCACTTTCTGCCCCGGCAAAAGGGGTGAGTGCGGCGCAATCGTCGACCGAAAGTGCAAGATCGGGGGGCTGGGGCGGGCGGGGTCAGGTCTTGACGACCAGCTTGGGGTGGGCCGCGAGGTACGCGTCCGCGCGGCCGGCCCGGAGTTCGGTGATGAACGTCCGGCCCGCACTGGTGAGTTGTTCGCCCCGGTAGGCGCTGCCCTTGCCGACACCCGAACCGGGCAGGCCGACCAGCACGAACTTGTTCTCCGGCACCCCGCTGAGCGCGTACGCCAGGTCGACGATCCGATTGCCGCCCACGTAGATCAGGGTGTCGCCCAGCGCGGCGACCACCTGGTCGACGCGCTCCGGCTGCCGGGCCAGGCCCTCATCGAGGATCTTGCGGGTCAGCGCTCGGACGAGCTGCTGCTGGTGGCGCTGGCGGGCGTAGTCGCCGCCGGTGATGTAGCGCTGCCGGGCGTAGTCCAGCGCCTGCCACCCGTTGAGGTGCCGCTCGCCCTTCTCGTAGACCTGCTGCGGCCCGGTGTACCCGCCGGGGGCGCTGTCCCGGTACTTGCCGTCCGGCTTGCGGTGCAGCGAGGCGACCCGCTGGTCGACGTAGATGTCCACCCCGCCGAGGGCGTTCACCAGCCGGTCGAACCCGGAGAAGGTGAGCACCGCCCCGGCGTCGATCCGCAGGCCGGTGTATCCGCTCACCGTGCTGCGCAGCAGCTCGTACCCCTGGGCGGTGCTCGGCTGTTTGGGCTTGCCCGGCACCCGGCTGCCGAAGCTCATCGAGTGGGTGAGCTTGGTCCTGCCACCCTTGTAACCGGCCTTCGGAAACGCCGGAATGTCCACCAGCAGGTCGCGGGGGAGCGAGAAGAGGTACGCCCGGCCCAGCCCCTTCGGCACGTGCAGCACCAGCACGGCGTCGGAGTGCGGCTCCCAGCCGGGCACGCTGACCCGGGTGTCCACCCCGACGAGCAGCAGCGTCAGCGGGCCGGTGATGTTCGCGCCCGGAGGCGGGCCACTCGGGCTGGGCGTGGACGGGGGCGTGCCGACCGGCGACGGGCTCGGCGAGCCGGCCACCGGGGTGCCGGCGGGCGAGTCGCCGCCGGTCAGCCGGGTGATCACCACGGCGCTGCCGGCGATCAGCGCGACGACGGCAAGGGCGGCCAGCCCGAGCACCAGCCACCGCCGGCGCGGCTCCATCGACCCCAGGTTCATCTTGTTTCCTTCCACCCGTATCCGGCACAACGCTCCGACGGGTGCTCCGGGTTGCGGCCGGGAGACGCCGGGTCGGTCGGCCGGTGCATGATCGCGCGAAAACTGCCGCTGGCGCGAGCGCTACTGACGGGTAATGATGCGTCCATGCGGTACGACGTGGTCGTCATCGGGTCCGGCTTCGGCGGCAGCGTCACGGCGCTCCGCCTGGCCGAGAAGGGTTACTCGGTAGGCGTCCTGGAGGCCGGCCGCCGCTTCGCCGACGACGAGTTCCCGCAGACGTCCTGGCGGGCCCGCCGGTTTCTGTGGGCGCCGAAGCTGGGCTGCTACGGCATCCAGCGGCTCACCCTGCTCCGCCCCGCCGAGCGGCGGTCCGGCGGCGGCGTGCTCGTGCTCTCCGGCGCGGGAGTGGGCGGCGGTTCGCTGGTCTACGCGAACACCCTCTACGAGCCGCTGCCGGCGTTCTACACCGATCCGCAGTGGCGCGACATCACCGACTGGCGCGACGAGCTGGCCCGCCACTTCGACCAGGCGAAGCGGATGCTCGGCGTCACGACGTACCCGATGGACACCGGCGCGGACCGCGCCATGCGGGCGGTGGCCGACCGGATGGGGGTGGGCCACACCTTCCACGCCACCCCCGTCGGCGTGCACATCGGCCGCCCCGGCCAGCGCGTCGCCGACCCGTACTTCGGTGGCGTCGGCCCGGAGCGCACCGGCTGCCTGCACTGCGGCTCGTGCATGACCGGCTGCCGGCACGGGGCCAAGAACACGTTGGTCAAGAACTACCTGTGGCTCGCCGAGCGGCTGGGCGCCACCGTGCACCCGCTGACCACGGTGACGGCCGTCCGACCGGCCGCCGACGGCGGGCACGAGGTGCACACCGAGCGCACCGGCGCCTGGCTGCGCCGACGGCGGCAGGTGATCCACGCCGACCAGGTGGTGTTCGCCGCCGGGGCGCTCGGCACCCAACGGCTGCTGCACGGCATGAAGACCGACGGCGCCCTGCCGCTGCTCTCACCCCGCCTCGGCGAGCTGACCCGGACCAACTCGGAGGCGATCCTGGGCGCCTCGGTGGACCGCCGGCGGGCTCGGTCCGAGCGGCTGGACTTCACCGAGGGGGTGGCGATCACCAGCTCGTTCCACCCCGATCCGCAGACCCACATCGAACCGGTCCGCTATGGGCGGGGCTCCAACGCCATGGGGCTGCTCCAGTCGCTGCTGGTCGACGGCGGCCCGCACCGCGTTCGGCGCTGGCTGGGCAGCATCGTCCGGCAGCCGGGGCTGGCAGCCCGGATGCTGTCCGTGCGCGGCTGGTCGGAGCGGACGGTGATCGCCCTGGTGATGCAGTCGGTGGACAACTCGCTGACCACCCGCTGGCGGCGCGGCGTGTTCGGTCGTCGGCTGGTCACCGGGCCCGGCCACGGCACGCCGAGCCCGACCTGGATCCCGGCCGGCAACACCGCCACCCGGTTGCTCGCCGAGGAGATCGGCGGTACGCCCGGCGGCTCGCTCACCGAGCCGTTCGACATCCCGATCACCGCGCACATCCTGGGCGGGGCGGTGATCGGCGCCACCGAAGCCGACGGGGTGATCGACCCCTGGCACCGGGTGTACGGCCATCCGGGGCTGCACGTGGTGGACGGCGCGGCCGTGTCGGCGAACCTGGGCGTGAACCCGTCGTTGACGATCACCGCACAGGCGGAACGGGCGATGTCCTTCTGGCCGAACAGGGGCGAGGAGGACCCCCGCCCGGCGCTCGGGGATCCGTACCGGCGACTCGACGCGGTGCCGCCCCGACAGCCGGCGGTGCCGGCGGACGCCCCGGCCGCGCTACGCCCCTGACCCCGGCGGGGCGGCGGGCGAGCCGGTGCCGGGGGCGGCCGTGACTGTCGGTAGGCTTTGTGCACATGAGCCTGCCTCGCCCTGTCCTCGTGGTGGACTTCGGAGCCCAGTACGCCCAGCTCATCGCGCGCCGGGTCCGCGAGGCGAAGGTCTACTCCGAGATCGTGCCGCACTCGATGCCGGTCGCCGAGATGCTGGCGAAGAACCCGGCCGCGATCATCCTCTCTGGCGGTCCGGCCAGCGTGTACGCGCCGGACGCCCCGCAGATCGACGCCGGTGTGTTCACGGCCGACGTGCCGGTCTTCGGCATCTGCTACGGCTTCCAGGCGATGGCCCAGGCGCTCGGCGGCACCGTCGCGCGGACGGGCAACCGCGAGTACGGCGGCACGCCGCTGCGCCCCCGCCTCCTTGAGCCGGGTGTGCTGCTGCGCGACCTGCCGGCGGACCTGCCGGTCTGGATGAGCCACGGCGACTGCGTCACCGAGGCCCCCGAGGGCTTCACGGTCACCGCCGAGTCGGCGGGCGCGCCGGTGGCGGCCTTCGAGGACGTGGCCGGGCGTCGGGCCGGCGTGCAGTTCCACCCGGAGGTCGGGCACACGGCGCACGGCCAGGAGATGCTCCAGCGCTTCCTGTACGACATCGCCGGCATCGAGCCGACCTGGACGCCCGAGAACATCATCGACGAGCAGGTCGCCCGGATCCGCGCCCAGGTCGGTGACAAGGAGGTCATCTGCGGCCTCTCCGGCGGGGTGGACTCGGCGGTCGCCGCCGCGCTGGTGCACCGGGCGGTCGGTGACCAGCTCACCTGCGTGTTCGTCGACCACGGGCTGCTGCGCGCGGGTGAGGCCGAGCAGGTCGAGAAGGACTACGTGGCGGCCACCGGCATCAAGCTGAAGGTCGTCGACGCCGCCGACCGGTTCCTCGGCGCGCTGGCCGGAGTGACCGATCCGGAGCAGAAGCGCAAAATCATTGGTCGGGAGTTCATCCGGGTCTTCGAAGCCGCCGCCCGCGAGATCGCCTCGCACGGCGACGTGGAGTTCCTGGTCCAGGGCACCCTCTACCCGGACGTGGTGGAGTCCGGTGGCGGCACCGGCACCGCCAACATCAAGAGTCACCACAACGTCGGCGGCCTGCCGGAGGATCTGAAGTTCGCCCTGGTCGAGCCGCTGCGCACCCTGTTCAAGGACGAGGTCCGGGCGCTCGGCCTCCAACTCGGTCTGCCCGAGGCGATGGTCTGGCGGCACCCGTTCCCCGGCCCCGGCCTGGCCATCCGGATCATCGGCGCCGTCGACCGCGAGCGCCTCGACCTGCTGCGCCGCGCCGATCTGATCGCCCGCGAGGAGCTGACCGCGGCCGGTCTGGACCGGGGCGTCTGGCAGTTCCCGGTGGTGCTGCTCGCCGAGGTGCGCAGCGTCGGCGTGCAGGGAGACGGGCGCAGCTACGGGCATCCCGTGGTGCTGCGCCCGGTCTCCAGCGAGGACGCGATGACCGCCGACTGGTCCCGGCTGCCCTACGACGTGGTGGCCCGGATCTCCACCCGGATCACCAACGAGGTCGCCGAGGTCAACCGGGTGGTCCTGGACGTCACCAGCAAGCCGCCGGGCACCATCGAGTGGGAGTGACCGGGGCTCACGCGGCGGGCGGCGTGTGGGGCGGGGTCGTCGGCGGGTAGGGCGGCGTCGGGGCGTACCCCTGCTGCGGTCCGCCGGGCGCGGGCCCGGCGGTGGGCTGCGGCGCGGCGCCCGCCGGGTGCGGCCAGGCCGGCGCGCCGGTGGGCTCCTCGGGCATCAGGAACCACATGATCGGGTACGCGAACAGTGCCAGCCCGCCGGTGAGCAGGCCGGTGACCGCGAAGATCACCCGGACCAGGGTGGGGTCGACGTCGAAGTAGCGGCCGAGGCCGCTGGCGACCCCCGCCACCATGCGGTCGGTGGTGGGTCGCCGGAGCTGCTTGTACGGGGCGTGCGGAGCGGCGGTGGGTGTCATGTCTCCACGGTCCGCGCCGGTGCCCGACCCGCCCTCGGTGACCGCCCGGATCCTTACCCTGACCGATCCCTGAGCGGGTAGCGAAGAGTCAGGAATCCGACTCTTTTCCGTCCCGGCAACCCGGCCCGGGGAGAATTTGGTCCCGTGACCACCTTGCTGGAGCCGCTTCGCAGGATCGCGGCATACGCAGTTTGTGCTGATTCAGACGGCCGAGTGTTGCTGGTCCGCGCATCGGAGCGCTCCGGCACCCCCGGCACCTGGTCGCTGCCGGGCGGGGCGGTCGACCACGGTGAAGACCCGAACCACACCGTCGTCCGCGAGACCGCCGCCGAGACGGGCCTCTCGGTCGCCGTCTCGGGCCTGGCCGACGTGCTCGCCGACATGCGGGCGCTGCCCGAGCGCGGCATCACCATCCACACCGACCGGCTGATCTACCGGGTGGCGGTGCGTGGCGGCACCCTCGCCGACCGGGTCGGCGAACGCCCCACCGACCTGGCCCGGTGGTACACGCTCGACGAGGCCCGCGAGTTGCCGCTGCGGTCGTTCACGGCTCGCGCCCTCGGCCTGCCCGCCTCCTCGGCCGACGTGGTGCCCGACGAGGTGCCCGAGTTCCCCTCCTTCTACGCGGTGCCCGGCCCGGATGGGCTGCACCGGGCGCAGCGCTTCGCCGCGTACGCCGTGTGCACCGACCCGGCCGGTCGGGTGCTGCTCACCCGGATCTCCGACGGCTACCCGGGCGCCGGCTGCTGGCACCTGCCCGGCGGCGGCACCGACTACGGCGAGCAGCCCGGCGCGGCGCTCATCCGAGAGTTGGTGGAGGAGACCGGCCAGGCCGGCCGCCTCGTCGAGCTGCTGGGTGTGGCGAGCCACCGCGACGCCGCCTCGCTCGGCCCGGAGGGCTACCCGATCGACTGGCACGGCGTACGCGCCTTCTATCGGGTCGTGGTCGACGAGCCCAACGCGCCGACGATCACCGACGTCGGTGGCTCCACCTGCGAGGCCCGTTGGTTCGCCCGCGAGGAGCTGGGTGCCCTCGGAACCGACCGCCTGACCGAGGTAACGGCAGAAGCAGTCCAAGCAGCCCAACTAACCTAACCCCCGCCCCACCCCCCAACCCCCACCCCCGGGTGCCCTCCTTGCGGCGATCATGAAGTTATTGTCGGGACACGCCGAGATGAACGGCGATAACTTCATGATCACCGGCTTGGGGGCGGGTGCGGGGGAGCAGGGGGCTGGTTGTGGAGCTGGTGCGGCGGGTTGCTGTTTACGGTCTGTTGTCGGCATCGGGGCGGATTCTGGTTGTTCGGGAGCCGGTGGGTGCCCTCTGGTCGCTGCCTGGGGGATCGGTCGCGCACGCCGAGCATCCCGAGCGTGCGGTCGTGCGCACGGTGAGCGAGCAGACCGGGCGGACCGTGTCGGTGGGCCGGTTGCGGGCCGTGGTCGCGGACGTCAGCCCCCTCGCGCAGGACGGCGTCTCGCTGCACACCGACCGGTTGCTGTTCGAGATGACCGTGAACGGCGACGCGCCGGGCGACACCGGAGACGGCACGACCGAGGCTCGCTGGGTCAGCCCCGAGGACGCGGTGGAGCTGCCGCTGACGCCGTTCAGCGCCGAACTGCTCGGACTGCCGGTCACCCCGCTCCCTGCCGACGCGCACCCGTCCGCCGAGCCGCTCCCGCCGCTGCACCCGGATCGCCGGCTGCGCTTCGGGGCGTACGGGCTGGTCACCGACCCGGCCGGGCGGATCCTGCTCACCCAGATCGCGGACGGCTATCCCGGGGCCGGCAAGTGGCACCTGCCCGGCGGTGGCACCGATCACGGCGAGCAGCCGACCATCGGGCTGCTCCGTGAGCTGGTCGAGGAGGGCGGTCAGGTGGGCCGGGTGGTCGAACTGCTCGGCGTGGACAACCTGCACAACCCGGCCGCGCTCGGCCCGGAGGGCCGTCCGCTGGACTGGCACGGCGTCCGGGTGATCTATCGGGTCCTGGTGGACGTACCCACCGACGCGATGGTGACCGAGTCGGCCGGTGGCTCGACCGCCCGGGCGGGCTGGTTCACCATCGCCGAGACCGCTGACCTGCCGCTGACCGGCATCGCTGCCTCGGCAATCGGACAGCTGGGTCGATAGCCTCCGGCTCGGCGAGCCGAGCTGGGGACCCTCCGGTACAGTCGGAGACGGGAATGGTGGAGGAAACGGGCGATCAAGCCCGGGATGGGAATAACAAGGCGGTTCGCGCGGTTTGCACTAGATATAAGTACCGCCGGCAGCTATCGCCAAGCCCCGTTCCCCTATGCGATGGTGTACTCCGCAAAGCGGCTGCCGGGCCACGCAAGGTCCGGCACGAGACAGCCGGACACCCGCCCCAAAACGGCGGCAAGCCGATCCGGTGATGGAGGAAACGTGCCGAGAGCCCCATGGCGCCGGCGTCGTACGACTGACAGTCCGCGCCCCGCAGGGCGTCGCTGGGCGGGCCCGTTGCGCCGCAGCAGCACGTTCGCCCGCCAGGTGCTGCTGGTCCGGGTGGGTCGCCGTGACGACGACCTGCGGACCACCGACGTGACACTGCCCGAGCACCGGTACGCCGACCGCCAGCGCCGCCGTTACGGCCTGGACCGGCTCAGCCGCCCGTCGCTCGGCGTCAATCGGGCCGAGATCGAGGCGGTCATGCCGGTCAGCCCGGCGCTGCCGCCGATGGCGCACGCCGACGAGGCGTCGTCCCGGTCGATCCCACTGCTGCCCGGCGAGCGCACCGTCGCCCGCCGGATGAAGTTCGGCCTGGTCAACGCCTGCACCCTGGCCAGCCTCATGCTCGGCATGCTGGCCATCTTCCTCGCCATGCAGGGCGAGGTGCGCATCGCCGCCCTCTGCCTGATCGCCTGCGTCGGCTTCGACGGCCTCGACGGCGCGTTGGCTCGCCGGCTCGGCGTGGCCAGCCCGTTCGGCGCTCAGATGGACTCGCTGGCCGACATGTGCTCGTTCGGCCTCGCCGCGCCGGTGGTGGTCTACGCCTCGCTCGCCGGCTCCGTGTCGACGGCTGCGGCCGCGGTGGCCTGCGCCCTGGTCGCGGCGTGTGCGGCGATCCGGCTGGCCCGCTTCAACGTCTCGCCGAAGGACGGCCGCTTCTTCTGCGGTGTCCCCACCACCATGGCCGCGGCCGTGCTCGCCGTGACCGTGGCGATCGGCCTGCCGGTGCCCGGCCTGGTGCTGGTCGCCGGGGTGGCACTGCTCGCCTTCGCGATGGTGTCCAGCTTCCCGTACGCCAAGCTCGCGCGCCTGGTGAAGCTGCCGCCGTGGCTCTGGCTGGCCCCGGTGGTCGGCGCGCTCGTCGACATCCGGCTCACGTTCGCCCTGATCGTGGTGGGCTACCTGGTCAGCGGGCCGGTGCTCTGGCTGCGCCAGCGTCGTACCGCCTGATCCGACACACGAAAAGGGGCGCCGCGGACAGCGGCGCCCCTTTTTCGCGTCTCGGCGTCAGCGCCAGCGGGCGATGACCGTGGAGCCGCCGACCACCTTGTCGCCCGGCCCCACCAACGGGTCCGCGGCCTCGGCCGGCAGGTAGACGTCGGTCCGCGAGCCGAACCGGATGAGCCCGAAGCGCTCCCCCTTGGCCAGCAGCGCGCCGATCGGCGCACGCTGCACGATGCGGCGGGCGATCAGGCCGGTCCGCTGCGCGACCACCACCGTGCCACGGCTGGTGTCCAGGACGGTGTACGCGGCGACGTTGTGCTCGGCGTCTGGCTTCATCGCGTTGACGAAGCCGCCGTCGGCGACGAAGTAGTCCACCACCTTGCCGGCGACCGGAGCCCGGTTGACGTGCACGTCCAGCACGGAGAGGAAGACCGCGACGCGCAGCCACTCGCCGTCGCCGAAACGCTCGTCGTGCAGGCGCTGCACCGACAGAACCTTGCCGTCCGCGCTGGCCACCACGGCGTTCGGGTCCTCCGGGACGTCCCGTTGGGGATCGCGGAAGAACGCGGCGACCGGCCCGGCGGCCAGCGCCGGCAGCAGCCACAACCTGGACGACGGACGCGCCACCCGGGCCAGCGCCGCCAGACCCAGCGTGATGCCCGCCGCGGCCACCCCGTTGGAGTCGATGTGCATTCCCCGGGTCAGCGGCACGCTCGACGGCCGGTACGCCGGGGCCAACCGGTCGGCCGCGGCCGGGCTGGCCGGGGTGAACCGGAGCCGGTAGACCCGTACCGGCGGTGTGTTCCGCAGCACCAGGTCCCCGCCGACGCCGTAGAGGGCGTCGTGGCGGGCCAGCTCGGTGGCCGCGCCGGTCGTCCGGCCCGGCGTCGCGGTCGTCGCCACGCTCAGCACGCCGCCGTCGGTCAGGTACTTGGACAACCCGTCGATGCCGCTCCGGGTCTCCTCGGCGGTGCCGATGAACGCCTCGCCGGCGATGACCACGGCGGCGGCCTCGGCGTCGGCGAGCGAGTCGACCACCCGGACGCGGTCGGCGACCCATCGGCCCTGGGCGGTGACGTGCTCGCGGAGCACGGAGGCGCCGGACGAGTCGGCGGGCACCACGGTGAGCTGGTCACCGGGGAGCAACGCCTCGATGGCCGCGGCCAGCACCGCGGACTCCGGGCTCGCGCCGACCAGCAGGGCGGCCTTCGGGTCGTTCATCCGGGCCAGCTCGGTGACGAGGGTACGGGCGGCTCGCTCGCCGATGCGGACCGGACCGGACCGGCCGGTGGTACGCACGGCGGGGGACTGCGTCATGTCGGGCGGGCTCCTGACGGGGTAGAGACGGGAATCGCGGCGGGGCCGCCATGGCGGGGACGGGCCGGCCGGCGGAGGCGAGATCTCCACGGTCAGCATATGCGCCTGTCCGCGCCGGCCGCACCGCCGTGGAGGTGGTGCGGGCCGCTGCGGGCAGGCAGCCGGATCAGGATTCCCGCCGTCGGCCCTCCCGCTCGTCCGCCGGATCGTCGCCGGTCGCCGTGCTGAGGTGGTCGGGGCGGGTCGGCTCGTCGGTCCCGTCGCCGGGCTGGCCGGAGACCGGCGCAACCTGCGGCTCCGACGCGCCGTGGGCCAGCCAGGCCGGGTGGATGGCGTCCGCCGACGCCTCCGGTGCCCGCATCTCGGCGGTCGACGCCTCCGGCACCCGCATCTCGGCGGTTGACGCCTCCGGCGCCCGCATGGCCACGGTCGGGACCTCTGACGTCGATCCCGGCAGGGAAGCATCCCAGGGGGAGTGTTCGGCGGTCCACGCCGGAACGCCCGCTCCGGAGGTCGGGGCGGGCACCCCGGAGGTCGGCACGCCGGGCTCGGCGGCGGTCG
Organism: Micromonospora sp. NBC_00617; assembly: GCF_045161355.1. Lineage (NCBI taxonomy): Bacteria > Bacillati > Actinomycetota > Actinomycetes > Micromonosporales > Micromonosporaceae > Micromonospora > Micromonospora sp. NBC_00617. The sequence goes on from NZ_CP107751.1 coordinate 6,730,570, forward strand.
TGACCGGCGCGGACGCCGAGGTCGGCGTGCCGGGTTGCTGGGCCGCGATCGTGGCCGGTTCGGCGACGTCGTTCGGCTCCGGGCGGCCGGGTCGGCCGGAGCGCAACGCGCCGACCAGGCCGAAGATCCCGATCAGGATCAGCGCGCCGGCCAGGAACCAGCCGACCGGCGGCAGCGCGAGCCCGAGCAGTTGGGCGAGCAGCCACCAGGCCGACAACGCCAGGAACACCAGCCCGAAGGCGAACGAGAGCAGGTCCGTACGGTGAGCCTTCACCGGGTCACCTCCAGGTTGCCGGCATTGACGTGGATGTACAGGCGCAGTTTTCCGCCGCCGGGGCCGTCCGCGCCCAGGTCGGTGGACTCCCGCAGGCGACCGTCGATCCCGCCGGAACGGTTGCCGAAGATGGTGGCGTCGCCGGCGTTGACGTCGGCCACGGTGGTGACGTCCACGTTCGGCGGGACGACAACGGTCGCCTGACCGAAGTTGATCGCGACGGTCACCTGGCTGTCCTGCTTCGTGAAGTCGATGCCCCGCAGGTCGAGCACGGCGTCACCGAAGCTGTTCTCGTAGCGGTCGGCGAGGTCGCGGTAGTCGGTGGGCGCCCAGGTGACCGCGCCGTCCACGCCGCGGATGCGGTCGTAGGATTCGGCGACCGTGGCGGTTCCCAGCGCCGCGGCGGTCACCAGGCCGAGCGCGATCAGCCAGCGGGCCCGACCGAACCAGGTGCCGACCAGCAGCCCCAGCCCGATCGTCGCCAACGCGGCCGCGAAGTACGCCGAGGCGCTGACGGCGAAGACGTCCAGCAGGTCGAGCAGGGCGACGACGCCGAGGGCCAGGAAGATCAGCGAGAAGGTCACCGCGCCGAGCGGCGAACGCTCCCGGGGCCGCTTCGGCGGCTTCGGTGGCTTGGGCGGCGGGTACGCGGCCGGTGCCGGCGCGGCGTACGGACCGTGTGGCGCAAACGGTGGGCGGTACCCGCCCGGCGTCGCCGAGACCGGGTAGCCGGACGGACCGGCGGCCACGCGTGTCACCGGCGCCGACGGCCAGCCGGTGGTGGGAGTGACCTCGGTGGCCGTGCCGCTGCCCGGCCAGTTCTGCTCGGGTGCCGGCCAGGTGGCCTCCTGCGGTCCCGTCGAGGCACCGGCCGGCTGCCCGGACATTGGCCCCGCCCCGGACGACAGCGCCGCCCCGGACACCGGCTGTGCGCCGACGAACGGCTGCGGGGCGGTGGACGGTCGGGTGCCGTGGACGGGCGCGCTCGACGTCGCACCCGGCGCCGCGGCGGTGTACGCCGGAGCGTCACCCGCCAACGGCGCGGTCGCCAGCGGCCCGGTGGACGGCACCGCGCCGTGCGTCGGGGCGGGCCACGCGACCGGCGGGACCGGCCCGGGTGGCGTACCGGTCGGGGTGGGCGGCACCGGTCCACCCGGGACGCCGGGCTGTGGTCCACGGCTGTCCCGGTTGAGCAGCAACGCGCCGCCGATCAGGATGGCCGCGCCGAGCAGCACCGCCCGGAAGGCGTCGGTGACGATGTAGCCGAAGCTGGCCGCCACCAGGATGCCCAGCACGATCACGGTCACCGGGGACATGCTGGAACGGCCGCGCCCCAGCATCGACTCCACCGGGGATGCCGTGTCGCCCTCGTTCGGGATGATCAGCCAGGCGGCGACGTACACCAGGATGCCGATGCCGCCGAAGAACCCGAGCACCGCGAGCAGCACCCGCCAGAGCACCGGGTCGGTGTTGGTGGCTCGTCCGATCGCGGCGCAGACCCCGGCCAGGTAACGGCCGTCACGCGGCCGGACCAGCCCGTACCGCGAGGTGAAGCCGGTGCCGCCCAGCGGCCCCACGGACGGCCCCGGCCCACCGGGCCCCGGAGGCGTACCCGCGCCACCGCCGGGCCCGTAGCCGGCACCGGTCGTGCCGGCGCCGGGCCCGTAGCCCGTGCCGGGCCCGTAGCCCGTGCCGGGCCCGTAGCCCGTGCCGGGTGCGTAGCCGGCGCCGGGCCCCGTGCCCGGCGCGTGGCCGGCGCCGGGCGCGTAGGTCGCGCTGGGAGGCTCGTACGCGCCGGGTGTCGGTTCGGCGGCCGGGCCGGTGCCGGCGGGCGGGCCGAACGTGGTGGGCTCGGTCCAGTCGGCGGGCGTCCCGGCTGGTGCGGGCGGTGCTGAACCGCCCGGCTGTGCCGACCCGGGGCGGGGCGGCGGGGCAGCTTCCTCGGTCATGCCTCGATCCTGCTGCCCGCTTCGCCCGAACGACCTCAGGACCCGACCCTGACCCCACCCTGAGATCCGAGCGGCCGGGATGTCGGGGGCGTCCCCGTGGTCGGCGAGCACCGCGGCGTGTGACGATCGGACTCACCGACCTCCGGACAGCCCGCCACCGTGACCAGGGAGCCTGCGATCAGCACCGTGACCCCGCCTCCGCGCCTCTACCGCGCCCCCGAGCATCGGATGGCCGCGGGCGTCGCCGCCGGTATCGCCGACCACCTCGGCATCTCGGTGCTGCGCGTGCGGGTCGCGTTCATGGTGCTGCTCGGGCTGAGCGGGCTCGGACTGCTGCTCTACGCGGCCTTCTGGGCGGTGGTGCCGCTGCGCCCCGGTGACACCGCCGTGCCGCCCCGACGCGAGGTGGCCCAGCTCCTGCCGTTCGTCGGGATCGGGCTCGGTGTCCTGCTGATCCAGGTGATGGTCTTCGACTCGGTCGGCGCGGCGGGCACCGCCGGCTGGCTGGTGGCCATCATCGCGGTCGGTGCCGGGGTCATCTGGCACCAGTCGGCGCCCGAGCGGCGACGGCGCTGGGGCGACACGATGCCGGTCCCGTGGCTCGGGGCGGTCGTCGAGGAGAGTGACCGGCGGGCCTTCGTGCTCCGGTTCATCGGCGGCGGGGTGCTGGTCGCGGTCGGCATCATCGGTGTCGCGGCGGTCTACTCGCCGGCACAGAACTTCGACGCGGTGATCAACGGGGTGATCTTCGCGCTGGTCGGGTTGGCCGGGGTCGGCGTGGTCGCCGCGCCGGTGCTCTGGCGGACGTACAGCCAGCTCCGCGCGGAGCGCGAGGGGCGCATCCGCGAGCAGGAGCGGGCCGAGCTGGCCGCGATGGTGCACGACCAGGTGCTGCACACGCTGGCGCTCATCCAGCGCAACGCCAGTGACGTCAAGACGGTGCAGCGGTTGGCCCGAGGCCAGGAGCGTTCGCTGCGCAACTGGCTCTACAAGCCCACGGCGTCACCGAGCGAGCGCTTCGCGGCCGCCCTGGAGCAGGCCGCCGCCGAGGTCGAGGACACCTTCGCGATCACGGTGGAGACCGTGGTGGTGGGCGACCGGGAGACTGACGAGAAGGTCGGCGCGCTGGTCGCCGCCGCGCGGGAGGCGCTGGTGAACGCGGCCCGGCACGCCGGTGTGCAGACCGTGTCGCTCTACGCCGAGGTGGAGCCCGATCAGGTCAGCGTCTTCGTCCGGGACCGGGGCAAGGGCTTCGATCCGGATACGGTGGAGGACCACCGGCACGGCGTACGCGGTTCGATCATCGGACGGATGAAGCGGCACGGCGGACGGGCCGAGATCCGGTCCGGCCCGGGGGAGGGGACCGAGGTCCGGTTGATCCTGCCGATCTCCCGGGACTCGTCCGCAGCGGAGAGGAACAAATGACCATGGCCGAGCAGCCGATGGAGCACCTCGACCCGGCGACCAGCCGCCCGGAACGCCTGCGGGTGTTCCTGGTGGACGACCACGCGATGTTCCGCGCCGGGGTGCGTGCCGAGCTGGGCGCCCACGTCGAGGTGGTGGGTGAGGCGAGCACGGTGGCCGAGGCGGTCACCCGGATCGCCGCCACCGGTCCGGACGTGGTGCTGCTCGATGTCCACATGCCCGACGGCGGTGGCCGCGCCGTGCTGGAGGCGATGCGGCGCAGCCATCCGCAGGTCAAGTTCCTGGCGCTGAGCGTCTCCGACGCGGCGGAGGACGTGATCGGGTTGATCCGGGCCGGCGCCCGGGGTTATGTCACCAAGACCATCTCCCCGGACGAGCTGGCCGCGGCGATCCGTCGGGTCGCCGACGGTGACGCGGTGTTCAGCCCCCGGCTCGCCGGGTTCGTGCTGGACGCCTTCGCGGCCCGGCCGGACGCCCCGGTGGCCGACCCGGAGCTGGACCAGCTCACCAACCGGGAGCGGGAGGTGCTGCGCCTGCTCGCCCGGGGGTACGCGTACAAGGAGATCGCCAAGGAGCTGTTCATTTCCATCAAGACGGTGGAGACGCACGTGTCGAACGTGCTGCGCAAGCTCCAGATGTCCAACCGCTACGAACTGTCCCGCTGGGCGGCGGACCGCCGGCTCGTGTGATCTATTCCTCCGCCCCGGCATTTCGGGCAGATGCCACGGATGCCGCTGGGTGGGGCTGACAAACGATCACCCGTCGTCCCATACTGCCCCGGTCCCGTTTCCGCGCGTGGGTGTTGGCATCCCGCGGAGGCGGCGGCTCACGCGTGCCCGCGGTCGCGGGTCACCCCTGGGGGAGAGGTACACACTCTTGATGTTGGGACAACGAGGACGACACTGGGCGCGGGTCGCGTTGGCGGCCGTCGCCGGCGGTGCGCTGGCGCTCGGCGTCGCGGGTGCCGCAGCCGCGGCTCCGGCCACCGGTGTGGCCAAGGCGGTCGAGGGCAGCCAGGTCACCCTGAAGCTCGACGGCAAGACGCGCACCACGTCTGCGCTCGCTCTGAAGATCGACGGCAAGCTGGTGCCGGCCTTCTGCATCGATTACCACACGAACGTGAAGCTCGACGGCAAGTACGAGGAGGGCAGCTGGGACGAGTCCGAGGTGCAGAACCTCGGCAAGGTCCAGTGGGTGCTCACCCACGGCTACCCGAACGCCGACTCCACCAAGCTCCTCGCCGCCGCCGGCGTGCAGACGAAGATCGGTAAGAAGCAGCTGGAGACGCTGCTCTACTTCGGCACCCAGACCGCCGTCTGGCACTTCAGCGACGGCATCGAGCTGGGCGCCTGGGAGAAGGGTCTGCTCGCCCGCGATCAGTACGCCGTGATCCAGGGCGTTCGTGACTACCTGGTCAACAGCGCCACCGACCAGCCGGAGCCGCGTGCCGAGCTGTCCGTCGACCCGGCCAGCGCCACGGCGACCGTCGGCGGCAAGGCCGGTCCGTTCACGGTGAAGGGCCCGGCGGGCGTCATCACGGTGGTGGCCACCGGCGGCACCGCCGTCGACGCCGAGGGCAAGTCGGTCACCACGACCACCAACGGCGGGCAGTTCTGGCTGGCCGCCGAGGGCGCCGGCACGGTCAACGTGACCCTGACCGCGCAGGACTCGGTCTCCTTCGGCCGGGTGTTCCTGTTCACCGGCCCGAAGAAGGCGCAGAAGCTGATCCTCGGCGGCAGCACCGGCGCCACCGTCACCACCCAGGTATCGGCCACCTTCACCGCCGTTCCCACGCCGCCGCCGGCCACCTCGACGTCGACCCCGAGCGCGTCGGCCTCGCCGGCCACCCCGTCGGCCACGCCGTCGGACTCTGCGCAGCCGGCCAGCCCGGCCCCGTCCACCTCGCCGGCGAGCAACGGTGGCGGCCTGCCGCTGACCGGTTCGCCGATCGCGGCGGCGGCGACCGCCGGTCTGCTGCTGCTCGCCGCGGGTGCGGTGGCCGTCCTTCTGGTGCGTCGTCGCAAGGTCCGCTTCACCGCCTGATCCATCCCGCCACACCACCGGCCCCGGCCCCGCCTCCAGGCGGCGCCGGGGCCGGTGTCGTCGCAGCCGCCGCGGTCGCTCCTTGATGATCAGAAAACCGTCTGCGGCACCCTCGTCCACCCAGCCGGCCATGGTGCCCGTGCAGCCGACGTCGACCTCGTCCGGACGGGCAAAGAAAGTCGAGCCCGCGACAGACGTCGGACCGGGTGGTCGTCAAGCGAAAAAGCTCACAGAAGCCGAGCCTGGGCGGGGCGCGAGCGTCCCAGCAGGTCATGTACTTCCAGGCCGGAGAGACCCACCCCGACCGTTTTATGACCATTTTTCAAGTATCGGCAACGTGGCGGGCAACTAACGGCTTGATAACGGCACCTTCACGGAAGAGGCCAGTGGGTGTCACAGTGGCAGCACCTCACCCTCGGTGTGTGGCACTCCGTACGGCCCACGACCACGACCTCCGCTGTTCCCGGCGGGTTCGTGGCTGTGTCGCCTGCGTAGGGTCGTGCCTCGTCGGGTGGGGGAGCCCGGCGGATCGGAACATCAGGGGTGTCCCAAACTTCCCTGTGGTCCCGGCGACCCCCGCCCCGGGGTGGTCGGGCGGTGTCACCCCCCAAACGTGCGTGAAACCCACGACGGAACCAGGTTAGAAAGAGGAGGCCCCTCGGAATGAGAGTCTCGAAGCGGGCGACGAGCGCGATCGCGCTCAGCGCGGCTGCCGCGCTTGTCGCGAGCGGTTGCTCGAGCGGTGACGGCGACGGCGACGCCGCCGCCAGCAAGGATGGCTCGATCGTCATCCACGGCGTCCAGCCGGAGAACCCGCTGGTTCCGTCGAACACCACGGAGACCGGCGGCGGCAAGGTCATCGACTGGCTGTGGACCGGCCTGGTCGAGTACCCCAACGACGGTGGGGCCCCGCGCAACGCGCTGGCCGAGTCCATCGACACCAAGGACTCCAAGGTCTTCACGATCAAGATCAAGAAGGGTACCAAGTTCCACGACGGTACCGAGGTGAAGGCGAAGAACTTCGTCGACGCCTGGAACTGGGCCGCGTACTCGCCGAACGGCGCGCAGAACGGCACCTTCTTCTCGGACATCGCGGGCTTCGACAAGACCTACACCGAGGACCCGGATGGCCCGGACGGCCCGAAGAAGGCCCCGGAGCCGACGGCCAAGGAGCTGTCCGGTCTGAAGGTCATCGACGAGCAGACCTTCGAGGTCACCCTCGCCGCCCCGACCGCGGTCTTCCCGACCAAGCTCGGCTACGCCGCGTTCATGCCGCTGCCGGACGCGTTCTTCACCATGAAGCCCGAGGAGTTCGGCAAGAAGCCGATCGGCAACGGCCCGGTGAAGTTCGTGTCGTGGCAGGACAACGTCCTCATCAAGCTGACTCGTTTCGACGACTACAGCCTGCGCGACAAGATGAAGATCAAGGACGTCGACGTCAAGCTGTACCAGGACGAGACGGCGGCCTACGCCGACCTGCTGGCCAACAACCTTGACTTCATGGAGGTCGTCCCCACCTCGGCGCTCGCCGGCGACAAGTGGAAGACCGACCTCGGTGACCGCGGCCTGAACACCGTCACGCCGTCGACCGCGTTCATCGCGTTCCCGATCTACGACAAGCGCTTCCAGGACCCGAAGCTGCGTCGTGCGGTCTCGCTGTCGATCAACCGGCAGGAGATCTCGGACAAGATCTTCTTCGGCACCCGCAAGCCGGCCAACAGCTGGGCGAACCCGCTGACCCCGGGCGCCAAGCCGGACAACTGCACCGCCTGCAAGTTCGACCCGACCACGGCCAAGCAGCTGCTGACCGAGGCCGGCGGCTTCACCGGCGAAATGGTCTTCTACTACAACTCGGACTCCAGCCACAAGGACTGGATGGACGCGGTTGCGCAGCAGGTCAAGACCAACCTCGGCATCGACGCGCGGGCCGAGGGCGTCCCGACCTTCGCGGTGTTCCGCCAGAACATCAACGCCCACAAGATGACCGGCCCGTACCGTGCCGCCTGGCAGCAGGACTACCCGGACGTGGAGAACTGGGTCAACCCGCTCTTCGTCAAGGGTGGCTCGTCCAACGACGGCCTGTACAGCAACCCCGAGGTCGACGCCCTGGCCAAGCAGGCCAGCGCCGCGCCGAGCCTGGAGGCTTCGCACGAGGCCTTCGCCAAGGCCGTCGAGCTGGTTGACCAGGACGTCCCGAGCATCCCGGTCTACTTCTACGGCCAGCAGTCCGGCCACTCGGAGAAGATCAAGAAGCTCGAGCTGAACAACGTCGGCGAACTCGACATCACCTCGGTCGAGCTCTGATCCGAACGGTTTGACCCCGGGTCGGGCTCGCCACAACCGGTGAGCCCGACCCGGGGCCGTTCCGCGAGTGGATGCCACAGCACTCCACTCGCCACGTTGTCACCACCGTGTCGGCCGTCCGACGCGCCCCCTGTCTGGAGGACCACCCCATGGGCCGTTATCTGTTGAGACGGCTGCTCCAACTCGTGCCCGTCTTCATCGGCTCGACCTTCCTGATCTACTGGCTCGTCTGGTCCGTCCCGGGCGATCCGTTCGCCGGCAAGTGCGGCGAGCGCCGCTGCCCGGACCAGTACATGGCGTACATGACCGAGAAGTACCACCTGGACCAGAACGTCTTCGTGCAGTACGGCAACTACATGAAGAACCTGCTCCAGGGCGACTTCGGCCAGACGTTCTCGCAGCGCGACATCGGCGACATCATCGCCACGGCGTACCCCAACACGCTCAAGCTCGCCCTGGTCGCGCTCGCCATCGAGGCCGTGATCGGCCTCGGCGCCGGCATCCTGACCGGTCTGCGCCGCAACGGCTTCCTGGACAACCTGGTCCTCGTCTCGACCCTCTTCCTGCTCGCGCTGCCGGTGTTCGTCGTCGGCTTCGTGCTGCAGTGGCTACTGGGCGTGCAGTGGCACATCATCAAGCCGACCGTCTCCTCCGAGATGCGGTGGTCTGAGCTGATCGTGCCGGGCTTCGTGCTGGGTAGCGCGTCAGTGGCGTACATCGCCCGGGTCGCGCGCACGAGCATCGCGGAGAACCGCCGCGCCGACTACGTGCGCACCGCGATCGCCAAGGGCCTGCCGATGCGGCGGGTGGTGGGTGTGCACCTGCTGCGCAACTCGCTCATCCCGGTCGTCACCCTGCTCGGCACCGACCTCGGCGCACTGATGGGCGGCGCGATCGTCACCGAGGGCATCTTCGGCATCAACGGAATCGGCCGCGAGGTCTACCGCGCGATCGTCACCAAGGAAAGCGCTACCGTGGTTGGCATCGTAGTCGTACTGGTGGTCGTCTATCTGTTGATGAACCTGTTGGTCGACCTGCTCTACGCCGCCCTGGACCCGAGGATCCGTTATGAGTGACCCGAGTACCGCTTCGATCGTCAGCACCCCGTCCGCCCAGCCGACCGAGACCCCCGCCGCCCCCGGGCCGCAGGGCAACGAGAAGCCGCGCGGCCTGCTCGGTGACGCCTGGCGGGACCTGCGCCGCAAGCCGCTATTCTGGATCTCCGCGACGATCATCGTGATCTTCCTGCTGATGGCGGCCTTCCCGCAACTGTTCGCGCAGGAAGATCCGAGCTACGGCACTTTGGAGCGCAGCCTCAACAAGGCGTCCGGTGACGCGTGGTTCGGGTACAACCTGCAGGGCCAGGACGTTTACGCCCGGGTCATCTACGGGGCGCGTGCCTCTATCGTGGTCGCCGTGCTCTCCGTGATCGGCACCCTGCTGGTCGGCGGCACCATGGGCATCATCGCGGGCTACCGCGGCGGTTGGGTGGACGCTCTGCTCAGCCGGGTCGGCGACGTCTTCTTCGGGGTTCCGTTCGTGCTGGGTGCGATCGTCATCCTGACCACGTTCAACGGCTCCGGCAGCAACAACAGCAAGGCCGAGATCATGGGCCTGGTGACGATCTCGCTGATCGTGTTGAGCTGGCCGGTCGTGATGCGCCTGATGCGCTCCTCGGTGCTCGCCACCAGGGATGCCGACTACATCATCGCGGCCCGCGCGTTGGGTGCCGGCACCGGCCGGATCATCCTCAAGCACCTGCTGCCGAACTGCCTGGCCCCGCTGCTGGTCTACGGCACGATCATGGTCGGCTCGTTCATCGGCGCCGAGGCCACCCTGTCGTTCCTGGGTGTTGGCCTGAAGTCGCCGGTGGTGTCCTGGGGCATCATGATCAGCGAGGGTAAGGATTTCATCCGGGTCGCACCGGGGCTTGTCTTCTTCCCCGCCGCGTTCCTCGTCGCCGCCGTGCTGAGCTTCGTGATGCTCGGTGAAGCGGTCCGCGAGGCCCTCGATCCGAAACTCCGCTAGGGGAGATCCAGTGTCCGACATTCTCGTGTCCGAGCAGTCCGCGCCGGGACCCGGCGGGTCCGGACGTCCCTCCGGCCGACTGCTCGAGGTCGACGATCTGCGGGTGGAGTTCCGCACCCGGGACGGCATCGCAAAGGTCATCAACGGAGTCACGTACCACGTCGACGCGGGGGAGACCCTCGCCGTGCTCGGCGAGTCCGGCTCCGGTAAGAGCGTCACGGCGCAGACCATCATGGGCATCCTCGACACGCCTCCCGGCTTCGTCACCGGCGGGCAGGTCCGCTTCCACGGCAAGGACATGCTGCGCATGTCCGACGAGGAGCGCCGTCGCCTCCGCGGCGAGGGCATCGCGATGATCTTCCAGGACGCGCTCTCCGCGCTGAACCCGGTCTTCACTGTCGGGTTCCAGATCGCCGAGCAGTTCCGGGTCCGGCGGGGCATGGGTCGCGCGGAGGCCAAGAAGCGCGCGATCGAGATGCTCGACCAGGTCAAGATCCCGAACGCCAAGGGGCGCTTCAACAACTATCCGCACCAGTTCTCCGGCGGTATGCGGCAGCGCGCGATGATCGCGATGTCGCTGGCGCTCGACCCGGAGGTGCTGATCGCGGACGAGCCGACCACCGCGCTCGACGTGACCGTGCAGGCCCAGATCATGGACCTGCTCGCGGAGCTTCAGCGTGAGCGGCAGATGGGCATGATCCTGATCACCCACGACCTCGGCGTGGTCGCCGACGTCGCGGACCGGATCGCGGTCATGTACGCGGGCCGCATCGTCGAGGAAGCCGACGTGTACGACCTGTACGCCAAGCCGGCGCACCCGTACACGCTGGGTCTGATCGACTCGATCCCGCGCCTCGACGAGAAGGGGCAGCAGCTCCGGACGATCAAGGGTCTCCCGCCGAACCTGATGAACATCCCGCCGGGCTGCCCGTTCAACCCGCGTTGCCCCATGGCTCAGCCGGTGTGCCGGGAGAAGATCCCCCCGCTGCTCCAGGTGGGCCCCGCCCGGGCCAGCGCCTGCCACTTCGCCGAGGAGCTGGTGAACCGTGTCTGAGAACATCCTCGAGGTCCGTGACCTGGTCAAGCACTACCCCGTCACTCAGGGCGTGGTGTTCAAGAAGACCGTCGGCCAGGTCAAGGCCGTCGACGGGGTCTCGTTCGGCCTGCGGGCCGGCGAGACGCTCGGCGTGGTCGGCGAGTCCGGCTGCGGCAAGTCGACCCTCGCCCGGGTTCTGATGAACCTGGAGAAGCCGACCGCCGGCAGCGTGGTCTACAAGGGTCAGGACACCTCCAAGCTCTCCGGTCCGGCGTTGCGGCGCCTGCGCCGGCAGATCCAGCTGGTCATGCAGGACCCGTACACCTCGCTGAACCCGCGGATGACGGTCGGTGACCTGCTCGGCGAGCCGTTCGAGATCCACCCCGAGGTGGCGCCGAAGGGCAGCCGCCGGGCCAAGGTCCGGGAGTTGCTCGACCTGGTCGGGCTCAACCCGGAGCACATCAACCGGTACCCGCACCAGTTCTCCGGCGGTCAGCGTCAGCGCATCGGCATCGCCCGCGCGCTCGCGCTGCGGCCCGAGATCATCGTCTGCGACGAGCCGGTCTCGGCGCTGGACGTCTCCATCCAGGCCCAGGTGATGAACCTGCTGGAGAAGCTGCAGGGCGAGCTGGGGCTCTCGTACATCTTCATCGCCCACGACCTGTCGGTGGTCCGCCACCTCTCGGACCGCGTCGCGGTGATGTACCTCGGCAAGATCGTCGAGATCGGCACCGAGGACGAGATCTACGAGCGGCCGACCCACCCGTACACTCAGGCGCTGCTCTCGGCGGTGCCGGTGCCGGACCCGACCCAGCGGAACAACAAGACGATCATCCGGCTCACGGGTGACGTGCCGTCGCCGATCAGCCCGCCCTCGGGCTGCCGGTTCCGGACCCGCTGCTGGAAGGCGCAGGAGGTCTGCGCCGAGCAGGTCCCGCTGCTGGAGATCCGGCGCGACTCGGACCACCCGAGCGCCTGCCACTTCGCGGAGCGGCGCGAGATCGTCGCCACCCACGAGGTGTGAGTCACCGGAACCGCCTGCCGACGTCACCACGACGACGGCAGGCGGTTTCGTCTGTCCGGGGCCCGCTGAGCGGGCCGACACGCTCCCGAACCGCCGGTCGACTCCGACCCCACCGGCGGCCCGCCGAGGCGCCTCAGAGCGGCCCGCGGCCCGCGCGCAGCAGCAGCAGCGCCAGTTGGGTGCCGTCGGCGCCGAGCGCGAGCCGGAAGCGCTCCAGGATGTCCCGTTCGCGGGAGAGCACCAGGCGGGTGCCACCGGAGGCCATCCGGGTCGCCCCGACCTCCTGCGACAGCGCGGCCCGCTCCTGCCAGAGCGCGATCAACGCCTGGTCGATCTCGTCGATCCGTTCTCTGATCTGCACGATCCGCGCAGCGGCGGTCGGCTCCACGGTGCCGGTCCGTGCCTCGGACGGGTCGCCGCTGCGCACCGAAGGCACCACCTCCGGCACGCTCCCGCTCGGCGAGGGCTGTCCCGTCCCCGGCCCGGCCGGGCCACCGTTCTGCTCCACCACGTCTGTCATCATCGGGTACCTCTCGTGCTGTGGTGCCCGGTGCCCGGAACCCGGGACGGAAAAAGCCCCGGACTCCAGGAGCCCGGGGCTTTTCGCAGGTCTGTCGATCAGGCGCGACCTACGGCAGCCGGACTCCCGGTGCCGTAGTAAAAGTAGTAGCGCGCAGCGATCACGCCGTCGAGTATGCCCACGCCGGTGGCCGGCGCGCAAGGATTCCGGCGCAAAGGGCGGCCCGCTCGTGTGCTTCCGGCACCGGCACGGCGGCCCGGCCTGGCGGACGGCGCGGTCGGGAAGTGTCCGGCTGGCGGCATAGACTTGGCACGCGATGCATCCTCTCTTCGACATTCCCGCGTCCCCGCCCGCGCCGGAGTCCGCGCCGGCCCGTCCGCACCGGCCCGGGTCGGCCCCCGTCCGCCTCGATCCGCAGCAGCTCCTCGCCGGGCTGAACGGGCCGCAGCGCGACGCCGTCAGCCACGCCGGTTCCCCGTTGCTGATCGTGGCCGGCGCGGGGTCCGGCAAGACCCGGGTGCTCACCCACCGGATCGCCTACCTGCTCGCCGCACGGGACGTGCATCCCGGTGAGATCATCGCCATCACCTTCACCAACAAGGCGGCCGGCGAGATGAAGGAGCGGGTCGCCGCTCTGGTCGGCCCACGGGCCCGACTGATGTGGGTGTCGACGTTCCACTCGGCGTGCGTCCGCATCCTGCGCGCCGAACACGAGCACGCCGGCCTCAAATCGACGTTCTCGATCTACGACGCGGACGACTCCCGTCGCCTGATGCAGCTGGTCACCCGCGAGCTGGATCTCGACCCGAAGCGCTACCCGGCGCGTGGTCTGGCCGCCCAGGTCTCCAACCTCAAGAACGAGCTGGTCGACCCGGAGCAGTTCGCCGCGCGGGCCAGCGGGCCCAACGAGCGGGCGCTCGCCGAGGCGTACACGCTGTACCAGCGCCGGCTGCGCGAGGCGCACGCGCTGGACTTCGACGACCTGATCATGACGACGGTGCACCTGCTCCAGTCCCACCCGCACGTCGCGGAGAGCTACCGGCGGCGGTTCCGGCACGTGCTTGTCGACGAATACCAGGACACCAACCACGCCCAGTACGTCCTGATCAAGGAGCTGGTCTCCGGCACCGACGGGCTGGAGCCGGCCGAGCTGTGCGTGGTCGGTGACGCCGACCAGTCGATCTACGCGTTCCGGGGCGCGACGATCCGCAACATCCTGGAGTTCGAGCGGGACTTCACCGACGCGCGGACGATCCTGCTGGAGCAGAACTACCGCTCCACCCAGACCATCCTCAACGCGGCCAACGCGGTGATCGACCGGAACACCTCCCGCAAGCCGAAGCGGCTGTGGAGCGAGGCCGGTGACGGCGAGCGGATCGTCGGCTATGTGGCCGACACCGAGCACGCCGAGGCGGACTGGGTGGGCCGGGAGATCGACCGGCTGGTCGACGCCGACGAGACACGCCCCGGTGACGTCGCGGTCTTCTACCGCACCAACGCCCAGTCCCGCGTCTTCGAGGAGGTGTTCATCCGCGCCGGCCTGCCGTACAAGGTGGTCGGCGGGGTGCGCTTCTACGAGCGCAAGGAGGTCCGCGACGCTCTCGCGTACCTGCGCTCGGTGGTCAACGACGACGACACGGTGAGCCTGCGGCGGGTGCTGAACACCCCCCGCCGGGGAATCGGCGACCGCGCGGAGGCGTGCGTCGAGGCACTGTCCAGCCGTGATCGGATCTCCTTCGGCGCGGCGCTGCGCCGGGCCCGGGAGGCGCCCGGCATCTCCACCCGGGCGGCCAACGGCATCGCCGACTTCGTGGCGCTGCTCGACGGCGCGCGCGAGCTGGCCGAGACCGGCACTCCGGAGGAGGTGCTGGAGGCCCTGCTGACCCGCTCGGGTTACCTCACCGAGCTGGAGGAGAGCCTGGACCCGCAGGACGCGGGCCGGGTGGACAACCTCCAGGAACTGGTCAGCGTCGCCCGGGAGTACACCGAGCGGATCGAGGCGACCGGCGCCGACGGGGACCGGGCCACCCTGGCGGGCTTCCTGGAGCAGGTCGCGCTGGTGGCCGACGCCGACCAGATCCCCTCCGACGACCCCGATCACCAGGGCGTCGTCACCCTCATGACGCTGCACACCGCCAAGGGCCTGGAGTTCCCGGTGGTCTTCCTGACCGGGCTAGAGGACGGCGTGTTCCCGCACCTGCGCTCGCTGGGCGACACCCGCGAGCTGGAGGAGGAGCGCCGACTGGCGTACGTGGGCATCACCCGCGCCCGACAGCGGCTCTACCTCTCCCGGGCGGTGACCCGCTCGGCCTGGGGGCAGCCGTCCTACAACCCGCCGTCGCGGTTCCTCGAGGAGCTGCCACCGGAGCTGGTGCGCTGGGAGCGCACCGAGGGGTCGTACACCTCGTGGGCCGGCGGGGGCGGCGGCGTCGGCGGCCGTGCCGACCGTGCGCCCGGCGGTCGGGGCACCTTCACCGGCGGCACCCCGAAGGCGGCGCAGCTGGCCCAGCGGCTCGGCGTGGACGGCAGCCGCCTCACCACGGCCAGCGAGTTGCCGCAGGGGCCGAAGGTGGCCGCCGGCGACCGGGTCAACCACCAGCGCTACGGGCTGGGGCGCGTGCTCGCCGTGGAGGGGCACGGCCCGGGCGCCCGCGCGCAGATCGACTTCGGCGACCAGACCATGTGGCTGGTCCTGCGACACGCCCCGGTCGACAAGCTCTGACCCACCGCGCCGCTACTGCGCCGATCTTGCAGTTCCGGTCGTCAACATGGGTGGTATGCCCTTTGTGTCGGGACAGCAAGTGCAAGATCGGCGCAGTAGGGCTGGATCAGCAGCCCAGGTCGACGCCGTGCGCGCGCATGAACGGCGCGGGGTCGATCTGGTTCCACATGCCCTGGTGCACCTCGAAGTGCAGGTGCGGGCCCGTGGAGTCGCCCGTGGCGCCCTCGTAGCCGATGACCTGGCCGGCCTTGACCGCCTGCCCGACGGTGACCGCGATGCGGCTCTGGTGGGCGTAGTGGGTCAGGTAGCCGTTGCCGTGGTCGATGAAGACGGAGTTGCCGTACCCGTCCGCGGCGTCGCCGGCCTGGGTGACTGTGCCGGCGGCCGCAGCGCGGATGGGGGTCCCCGAGGGCAGCGCCAGGTCGATCCCGGCGTGCAGGGTGCCCCAGCGCGGGCCGTAGCAGGAGGTGACCGAGGCGCCCGGCATCGGGTCGACCCAGGCGGCCGTCGGCCTGGTGGTCTTCTTCGGCTTCGGCTTCGGCTTGGCGGTGGCCGTCTTCGTCGGTGTCGGGCTGGCGCTGGCCGTCGACGGGCTCACGGTCGGGCTGGCCGACGCCGACGCCGGCGCGCTCGACTCACGGGCCGAGCGGTCGGCCCGGCTGGCGGCCTCGGCGCGGGACTGGGCGTCGAGCGAGACGGCGGTGGACGCCGGCCGGTCGGGGCCGGAGGTGGCGACGGCGACCCCGCCCAGGCCGAGGGCGACCAGCGCGACCGCGCCGACCACGATGAGGCGGTTCCGCCGGCGGGCACGTCGCGGCTGCTCGACGGTGGTGTCGGGGGTGTTCTCGTTCTGGACGGGGCTGTCTTCCTGCACGGCGGACCTTCACAGTCGAGGGGCACTTGACCTCGAAATACTGGTGTCGGGCCGAGCGGGACGACCGTCCGGGACCGCGCGTCCGAACCGGGGGCGGCAGGCCGGCTGACCTGGTATGCGCCGGTCTGAAGCGGTCCGTCCGGAAAAGTGATCATGCCGTGCCGTGCGGTCGGTCACAGTCCGTCCTGTGATCCAGCAGACATCAGTCGCGGGCCGAGCCGAAAAAACCGCCCGGATCAGCAGATCCGGGCGGTCAACGGGCAGTACCCAGCGTCAGGAACCCGCTACCTCGCTGTAGATTGCCTCGACTTGCAGCTTGATGTCCACTCCGCGCTCCTGCAGGTACGGAACGGGGTCGATCGGCGCGCCCTTGACATGCAGCTCAAGGTGCAGGTGGGTGCCGTAGGCGTGGCCGGTCTGGCCCACCAGGCCAAGCTGGTCGCCCGCCTTGACCTGCTGACCCTCCTTGACGCTGAGCGCGGAGGAGTGACCGTAGATGGCCTCGCTGCCGTCGGCGTGCTGGACGATCACCGCGTAGCCGTAGCCGCCGAACCAGCCGGCCTTGGTGACCAGACCGTCGTGGACCGCCACGTACGGGGTGCCCTCGGGGACGACCAGATCGACCCCGGTGTGCAGCTTGCCCCACCGCATGCCGTACGGGGAGTTGAAGTCGTAGCCCTGCAGCGGCAGCATCCAGACCTCGGGCTCGACCGCTTCCTTCGTGCGGCTGTCCCGGGAGGCGCGCTCGGCGTTGTCCGCACGGGCCGCGACGTCCTGGCTGGTGATCGACGCCTGCTTGAGCTCGTCGAGCACGGTCGGGCTGACGTCCTTGGCGTCGGGCAGGGCCGACGCGCCCAGCGCGACGATGCCCGCGCCGACGAAGGCGGTGGTGACGACGGCCGCGTAACGGCTGCGCGGGGGGGTGGGTACGCGGCGGCGACCGCGATATCGATCGGGCTCAGACGACAGGCGCTGGCGCACGCACACCCTCCGTTGTCGGGGTTCCGAAGCGGTCGGTGGGACGTCCGTGAAGCTCAAATGAACGTCTGCCGACCGCGTCGTCACCCGTCCATGGACCTGATGACAACCGTGGACACGTTAGCCAACCACCAGGCGACCCACAAGCCAGAGCGCCGAATTGGCGTGTCGATCTGTCCGTTTGCGTCAGAGATTGTCATGCATCGTGCCGTCGAACGGTGCCCCCGTAACCATCCGTTCGTCGCCGAGCGTGACCGATTCGGCGGAGTCGTCCGGCTTGACGCCGGGGCCCCGGTGCGGCGGCCTCGATCGACGGTGCCGACGGCCGTGTCCGGGCGCGGCAGAAATGTTGGACGTGTTTCCAGCCCGGATTTCCCGGCCCCGGCCGGGCGAGTTACCGTTCGTTCAGGTGAAGGCCGTGGAGCCGGTGAAAGGTGTGCGCTGATGAGCTCTCGTATTCGGGTCGTCGTCGCGAAGCCAGGTCTGGACGGCCACGACCGTGGCGCGAAGGTCGTCGCCCGTGCCCTGCGCGACGCGGGGATGGAGGTCGTCTACACCGGCCTGCACCAGACGCCCGAACAGATCGTGGAGACGGCCATCCAGGAGGACGCCGACGCCGTCGGTCTCTCCGTACTCTCCGGCGCGCACATGACGCTCTTTCGTCGGGTGCTGGAGCTGTTGGCCGAGCGCGACGCCCGGGACATCGTCGTGTTCGGTGGCGGCATCATTCCCAACGGCGACATCCCCGAGCTGGAGAAGCTGGGCGTCGCGAAGATCTTCACGCCGGGCGCCACCACGCAGGCGATCGTCGAGTGGGTCCGGCAGAACGTCGCGCAGCCGGTCGCCTGAGACCCGGTCCGCTGCGCCGAGCCGGCCACGCCGGTCCGCTGCGCCGACCGAATCTGGGCACGGGGGAGGGGCCGGACGCACCCCTCACACGTCCGGCCCCTCTATGCACGATGCCCCGCCGCCACCCCTCGACCGACAGGGCATCGGCCGTATCCCGTCTTTGCGCTGCTCAGCGCGCCGACACCTGACTCAACGACGCCCCGACGGGCGGGTTACGGACCCTCGCCAACATCGTCCGGACGATTGATGCCCGCCACGGCGCGGCCGGAATCCGCCCCACTCGACACTGAGTTGTGCATTACCGCACACCGTGCACCCGCTCGGTTGCCGGCGGTGCCTACCTCGCTAGGCTGCCGCCAATGGCCTGTTTCAACTGATGACAGGCGTCAAACTGTTTTCTGAACGCTGGTGGCGGCGCGACGGCGCGCCGCGGAGACGGGACGGGACGCGCAATCGTGGACCTGTACGAGTACCAGGGGCGGGACCTGTTCGAGCGGCACGGCTTGCCCGTGCTGGCCGGCGGCGTCGCCACTACCCCGGAAGAGGCCCGAGCGATCGCCGATCGCCTCGGCGGTCGCGTGGTCGTCAAGGCACAGGTGAAGGTCGGCGGCCGAGGTAAGGCTGGCGGCGTCAAGCTGGCCGAGGGCGCCGAGGAGACGGTGGCCCGCGCCACCGACATCCTCGGTATGGACATCAAGGGCCACACCGTCCACAAGGTCATGATCACGGTGACGGCGGACGTGGCCGAGGAGTACTACTTCTCGTACCTGCTCGACCGGGCGAACCGCACCTTCCTCTGCATCGCCAGCGTGGCCGGCGGTATGGACATCGAGCAGGTCGCCGCCGAGACCCCCGACCGCGTGGTCAAGGCGCCGATCGACGCGAACACCGGCGTCGACGAGGCCAAGGCGCGGGAGATCGTCACCGCCGCCGGTTTCCCGGCCGAGGTCGCCGACCAGGTCGTCGAAGTGGCCGTCGGCCTGTGGCAGGCGTTCGTCGCCGAGGACGCCACCCTGGTCGAGGTCAACCCCCTCGCGAAGAACGGCGACGGGCGGCTGCTGCTGCTCGACGCGAAGATCACGCTGGACGAGAACGCCGCGTTCCGGCACCCGGACCACGAGGCCCTGGTCGACCAGGCCGCCGTGGACCCGCTGGAGCAGGCCGCCAAGGCCAAGGACCTCAACTACGTCAAGCTCGACGGCGAGGTCGGCATCATCGGCAACGGCGCGGGTCTGGTCATGTCGACCCTCGATGTCGTCGCGTACGCCGGTGAGCGGCACGGCAACGTCAAGCCGGCCAACTTCCTCGACATCGGCGGCGGCGCGAGCGCCGCCGTGATGGCGAACGGGCTGGAGATCGTGCTCTCCGACCCGGCCGTGAAGAGCGTCTTCGTCAACGTCTTCGGCGGCATCACCGCCTGCGACGAGGTCGCCAACGGCATCATCCAGGCGCTCGCCCTGCTGGAGCAGCGCGGCGAGAAGGTCACCAAGCCGCTCGTCGTCCGGCTCGACGGCAACAACGCCGAGGCCGGCCGGGCGATCCTGGACGGCGCGAACAACCCGCTCGTACAGCGGGTGGACACCATGGACGGCGCGGCCGAGCGGGCCGCCGAGCTGGCAGCTGCGGGGGTCTGATCATGGCTATCTGGCTGACCAAGGACTCGAAGGTCATCGTTCAGGGGATGACCGGCTCCGAGGGCTCCAAGCACACCCGGCGGATGCTCGCCGCCGGCACCAACGTGGTGGGCGGCGTCAACCCGCGCAAGGCGGGCCAGAAGGTCGACTTCGACGGCACCGAGCTGCCGGTCTTCGCGTCCGTGGCGGACGCCATGGCCGAGACCGGGGCCGACGTCACGGTCATCTTCGTGCCGCCGCAGTTCACCAAGGCCGCCGTGGTCGAGGCGATCGACGCCGCGATTCCGTTGGCCGTGGTGATCACCGAGGGCGTGCCGGTGCACGACACCGCCGCGTTCTGGGCGTACAACCTCGCGCAGGGCGAGCGGACCCGGATCATCGGGCCGAACTGCCCCGGCATCGCCTCGCCGGGCGCCTCCAACGCCGGCATCATCCCGGCCGACATCACCGGCTCCGGCCGGATCGGCCTGGTCAGCAAGAGCGGCACGCTGACCTACCAGATGATGTACGAGCTGCGTGACATCGGCTTCTCCACCTGCGTCGGCATCGGCGGTGACCCGATCATCGGCACCACGCACATCGACGCCCTCAAGGCGTTCGAGGCCGACCCGGAGACCGACGCCATCGTGATGATCGGTGAGATCGGTGGCGACGCCGAGGAGCGGGCCGCCGAGTTCATCAAGGGCAACGTCACCAAGCCGGTGGTCGGCTACATCGCCGGCTTCACCGCGCCCCCCGGCAAGACCATGGGTCACGCCGGGGCGATCATCTCCGGCTCGGCCGGTACCGCCGAGGCGAAGCAGGCGGCGCTCGAAGCCGTCGGCGTCAAGGTCGGCAAGACGCCGACCGAGACCGCGAAGCTGATGCGGGAGATCATGTCCGGCAACTGA
Source organism: Micromonospora sp. NBC_00617 (assembly GCF_045161355.1). Taxonomy (NCBI): domain Bacteria; kingdom Bacillati; phylum Actinomycetota; class Actinomycetes; order Micromonosporales; family Micromonosporaceae; genus Micromonospora; species Micromonospora sp. NBC_00617. The sequence goes on from NZ_CP107751.1 coordinate 6,751,120, forward strand.
GCCGGGACGGCAACACCGAAGGGGTCGACCGGTTCTGGTCGGCCCCTTCGTCGTACCGCTGGATCAGTCGTTGTTCCAGAACGGGTAGTTGCCGGTGAGACGCAGGATCGAGCCGCCGATGATGTTGATCACGCCGAACGCGATGGCGAGGTAGCCGAGAACCGGCGACTGGCCGTTGCGCCGCGCGTCGCGCAGTGACAGGTAGCCGAAGATGATGCCGAGGATGCCGCAACAGATCAGGCCGAGGACGATGCCCAGCACGCCCCAGAGCGTGGTGCGGTCGCGTCCCCTGGCCGGCGGTGGTGGGGGCGGTGGGTATGCGGTCGTCACGGCTACCTCCGGGCGGTCGTGGGCGGCGGGCCCCGGGCCGCGACCGGCGAGCGAGACCCGGGCGGCGGCGACGGCCACCCCCTCTGGCCCGACGCTAGACCCGACGGGGCGGATCCGGCCCCGGTTCGCCCAACTCGCCGCCCTCCGGGGCGGGTTAACGGACTGCCACCGCCCGCGCGACGTGCCAGAGTAGAGCGGATGTCCCCCGTCACCCCTGACCCACCCAGCCGTGCCGGCGGCGTGCGCGCCGACGACCGGCCGGTCGACCGCGCCGCGCCCCGTCGGCGGGTTCCCGCGCCGCGTGCCGGTGGGTCGCCGCGTGGGCGTGCGCCGCTCGCCGTCGCCGCGGGGGTGGCCGCGGCCGGGGCGGCTCTCACCTCGTACCTGCCGGTCGCCATCGTGCTCGGCCTGGTCCAGCTCGGCGCGGACTCCACCACGCTGGGCGGCACCCTGCGCACCGCGCTGGCCGGTTGGCTGGTGGGGCACGGGGTGCCGCTGCACACCGAGGCGGGCCCGTTCGGGCTCGCCCCGCTGGCGCTCACCGTGCTCGCGCTCTGGCGACTGACCCGGGCCGGCGTGCACGTGAGCCGCGCGATCGGCGCCCGCGACACCCGCTCACCGCGCCGCGCGCTGATCGCCGCCGCAACGGTCGGTCTGGCGTACGCGCTGTTCGGCGCGCTCGCCGCGGTGCTGATCGGCGCGGGCGGGCCGCAGGTCTCTCCGGTGCGGGCGGCGGCCACGTTCGCGGTGGTCGGCACGCTCGGCGCGCTGGTCGGCGCGATCCGGATCACCGCTGTGACCCGGCTGCTCGTCACCCGGATACCCGGCCCGCTGCGCGACGGCGTACGCACCGGGCTGGTGGCCGCGCTCCTCCTGCTCGGGGCGGGCGCCGGCGCGGCCGGCCTGGCCGTGGCCATGGGCGGCGGTGACGCCGCGGACATGATCGGCGCGTACCGGACCGGAGTGGCCGGGCAGGCCGGGATCACCCTGGTCAGCGTGGCGTACGCGCCGAACGCCGCGGTCTGGTCGACCAGCTATCTGCTCGGGCCGGGCTTCGCGGTCGGCGTCGACACGGCCGTGCGCACCAGTGAGGTGTCGGTCGGCGCGCTGCCGGCCGTACCGTTGCTCGCTGGCCTGCCGCGCGGCCCGGTGGACGGCCTCGGCGCCCTGCTGCTCGCGGTGCCGGTGCTGGCCGGGATGGTCGCCGGCTGGTTGCTCGCCCGCCGGCTGGCCCGGTCCGCCGGGCCGGAGCGGCCGCCGCGGCGCTGGGTGGAACTGTTGGCGTCAGCGGCGCTGGCCGGGCCGGTGGCCGGCGTGCTGCTCGGCGTCGCCGCCGCGGCCTCCGGTGGGCCGCTCGGCGCGGGGCGGCTGGCGCAGCTCGGGCCGGTGGCCTGGCAGGTCGGCGCGGTGGCGGCCGGTGTCGTCGCGGTCGGCGCGCTGCTCGGCGCCGCCGCCACCCGGGTGCTCGCCCGGAGCCCGCGCGCCGCTCAACCACCGCCAGTACGCCCCGGAACCTGACCGGTCGACGTGGTGCGGAGACGGCGCGGGGCGCCCCGGACGGATCCGGAGCGCCCCGTCGGAGCAGGGTTTTCTCAGGGCTCGGTCGGCAGGTTGACGTTCGCCACGATGCTGAGGATGAACAGCAGGATGCCCAGGCCGACGCCGACCGCGCCGCAGATCAGGCCGGTCTTGGCCTGGCCGGCGTTGCTGGCCTGGCCCTGGGCGACCTTCTGCTTCGCGAGGTAACCGGTCACCACGCCCGCGATACCCACCGGGATGCCCAGGTAGAGGCAGCAGATCAGCGGGATCGACGCGATGCCGAGGATCATCGACACCAGGCCGAGGGTGTTGTTCTGGCCCTGCTGCTGCGGGTAACCGGCGTTCGGGTACGTCGGGGCGCCACCGTAGGGCTGCTGCTGGCCGTACGGGTCCTGCGGCTGCTGGCCGTACGGAGCCGCCGGCTGCTGGCCGTACGGCTGGCCCGAGGTGGGCTGGCCGTAGGGCTGACCCGAGGTGGGCTGCTGGCCGTACGGGGCGGCCGGCGGCGGGGCGTACGGGTCGTGCGGCGGCTGGGGTGCGGTCGGATCCTGGTTGGGCTGCTGGCCGTACGGGTCCTGACCGGGGTTGCCGGGCTGCATTCGAGAAGCTCCTTGGACTGGTTCCGTCAGTTGCTGCTGTTGTTCCCATCCATGATCGCGGTCAGACCACCTCAGGCACAGCACAGCAGCGTGACGACATACCGCGCATTATCCCCGATAACTGTGCACTCTGCCCGTCGGTCACTGTCACAGATCGGCGAAGCGCCCAACCGAGGGGCATCCTGACCTGCCCGATAGGGTGGCCCGGTGACCGAGCCCGCGTCCGCCGCCCGCATCGTCGTCCTCGTCTCCGGCTCCGGGAGCAACCTTCAGGCCCTGCTGGACGCCGCCGCCGATCCCGCGTACGGCGCACAGGTCGTCGCGGTCGGCGCGGACCGCGACGGCATCGCGGGCCTGGACCGTGCCGTGGCCGCGGGGGTGCCGACCTTCGTCGAGCGGGTCCGCGACCATGACAGCCGCCAGGACTGGGACCGTGCGCTCACCGCGCACGTCGCCAAGCACCAGCCCGACCTGGTCATCTCCGCCGGCTTCCTCAAGCTGGTCGGCCCGCACTTCCTCGCCGCCTTCGGCGACCGCTATCTGAACACCCACAACACCCTGCTGCCGGCGTTCCCCGGCATCCACGGCCCGCGCGACGCCCTCGCCTACGGCGTGAAGCTCACCGGGGCCACGCTCTTCTTCGTCGACGCCGGCATGGACACCGGGCCGATCGTGGCGCAGGTCGCGGTGCCGGTGCTCGATGACGACGACGTGGACGCGCTCACCGAGCGCATCAAGGAAGCCGAGCGGCGCCAACTCGTCGAGCAGGTCGGCCGTCTGGTCCGCGAAGGTTGGACCATCACCGGAAGGAAGGTCACGGTTCCGTGAGTCCCACTCAGGACGGACGTCGCCCGATTCGGCGGGCGCTGGTCAGCGTCTACGACAAGACCGGGTTGGTCGAGCTGGCCCAGGCCCTGCACGCGGCCGGTGTGGAGATCGTCTCTACCGGCAGCACGGCGGGCGCCATCGCCGCCGCCGGGGTGCCGGTGACGCCGGTGGAGACGGTGACCGGGTTCCCCGAGGTGCTCGACGGCCGGGTGAAGACCCTGCACCCGAAGGTGCACGCCGGTCTCCTCGCCGACCTGCGCAAGGACACCCACGTCGCCCAGCTCGACGAGCTGGGGGTGGCCGCGTTCGACCTGCTGGTCTCCAACCTCTACCCGTTCCAGGCGACCGTCGCCTCCGGCGCCGGTGTCGAGGAGTGCGTGGAGCAGATCGACATCGGTGGCCCGGCCATGGTGCGAGCCGCCGCCAAGAACCACGCCTCGGTCGCGGTGCTCACCGACCCGGCCGGCTATCCGGCACTGCTCGGCGCGCTCGACGAGGGCGGGTTCACCCTGGCCCAGCGTCGCGCGCTCGCCGCCCGCGCGTACGCCGACATCGCCGAGTACGACGTGGCCGTCGCCCAGTGGTGCGCCCGCGAGCTGGCCCCGGCCGACGACTCCTGGCCGGCGTTCGCCGGGTCGGCGCTGCGCAAGTCGACGGTGCTGCGCTACGGGGAGAACCCGCACCAGCCGGCCGCGCTCTACACGGACCCGGACGCCCCGGCGGGGCTGGCCCAGGCCGAGCAGTTGCACGGCAAGGAGATGTCCTACAACAACTACGTCGACGCGGACGCCGCCTGGCGGGCCGCGAACGACTTCGCCGACCAGCCGGCCGTGGCGATCATCAAGCACGCCAACCCGTGTGGCATCGCGGTGGGCGCGGACGTGGCCGAGGCGCACCGCAGGGCGCACGCCTGTGACCCGGTGTCGGCGTTCGGCGGCGTGATCGCGGTCAACCGCCCGGTCTCGGTCGAGCTGGCCCGGCAGGTGGCCGAGATCTTCACCGAGGTGGTCGTCGCGCCCGGCTTCGACGAGGGCGCGGTCGAGGTGTTGCAGGGCAAGAAGAACATCCGGCTGCTGCGCGCGCCGGCCTGGACCCCGGCGAACCTCGAGTGGCGGCCGGTGACCGGTGGCGTGCTGACCCAGGTCGCCGACCGGGTGGACGCCTCCGGCGACGACCCGGCCAACTGGCAGTTGGCGACCGGCGAGGCCGCGGACGAGGAGCTGCTGCGTGACCTCGCGTTCGCCTGGCGGGCCGTCCGCGCGGTGAAGAGCAACGCGATTCTGCTCGCCAAGGACGGCGCGACCGTCGGCGTCGGCATGGGTCAGGTCAACCGGGTCGACTCGGCGCAGCTCGCGGTCAGCCGCGCCGGCGCCGACCGCGCCCGCGGCTCGGTGGCCGCCTCGGACGCGTTCTTCCCGTTCGCCGACGGCCCGCAGATCCTCATCGACGCCGGCGTCCGCGCCATCGTGCAACCCGGCGGCTCGATCAGAGACGAAGAAGTCATCGAAGCCGCCAAGAAGGCCAACGTAACGATGTACCTGACGGGAACCCGCCACTTCTTCCACTGACCCTCGTCGGCACCCCGTCGATCATGAAGTTATTGCCCTGACACGCCGATCCGCAGGGCAATAACTTCATGATCAACCGGCGGAGGGCCGGGGGTCAGGCCGTGGTTGGGGAGCGGAGTTCGGCGAAGTGGCAGGCGGACGGGTGCGGGTCCGCCGCCCTCGGGACCGTTTTTGGGTCCTCGACCGCGCAGATGTCCTGGGCCTTCCAGCAGCGGGTGCGAAAGTGGCAGCCGCTCGGCGGGTCGGCCGGGCTGGGCACGTCGCCGACCAGCCGGATCATGGTGCGCTGGTCGCGTACCTCCGGGTCCGGCACCGGCACGGCCGAGAGCAGCGCCTGGGTGTACGGGTGGGTGGCGCGCTCGTAGATCTCGTCCTCGGTGCCGATCTCGACGATCCGACCGAGGTACATGACCGCCACCCGGTCGGCGATATGCCGCACCACGGACAGGTCGTGGGCGATGAAGATGTACGACAGCCCGAACTCGTCCTGGAGCTGCTCCAGCAGGTTGATCACCTGGGCCTGGATGGAGACGTCCAGCGCGGAGACCGGCTCGTCGCAGACGATGATCTCGGGCCGCAGCGCGAGCGCGCGGGCGATGCCGATGCGCTGACGCTGACCGCCGGAGAACTGGTGCGGGTACCGGTTGATGTGCTCCGGGTTGAGCCCGACGACGTCCAGCAGCTCCTGGACCCGCTTCTGCTTACTGCCCTTCGGCGCGGCGTCGCGGTGGATCTCGAACGGCTCACCGATGATGTCGCCGACCGTCATCCGCGGGTTCAGCGAGGTGTACGGGTCCTGCATGACCATCTGCATGTTGCGGCGCAGCCGGCGCAGTTCGCCGCCGGAGGCCTCGAACAGGTCCCTGCCCTCCAGGGTGGCCCGCCCGGAGGTGGGTGTCTCCAGCCGCATGAGCAGCCGGGCGAGGGTGGACTTGCCGCAGCCGGATTCGCCGACCACGCCCAGCGTCTCGCCCCGGCGCAGCTCGAAGCTCACGCCGTCGACGGCCTTGACGGCGCCGATCTGCCGCTGGAACAGCACACCCTGACTGATCGGGAAGTGCTTCACCAGATTGTCGACGGAGAGGATGGTCTCGCCCCGGACCTTGGTGGAGCTAGCGGGCGCTGTCATCACGAACCTCCTGCGCGAAGTGGCAAGCGCTGGTCCGGCCGTCGCCGAGGACCAGGTCGTGCGGCACCACGTCCAGGCAGACCTGCTGCACGTACGGGCACCGGGGGTGGAACGGGCAGCCGGAGGGGATGCGCATCAGGTTCGGTGGCAAACCCCTGATCGTCGACAGCTTCTGGCCGCGGACGTCCATCCGCGGGATCGACTCCAACAAACCCTTGGTGTACGGGTGTGCCGGCGCCTTGTAGAGCGAGCGGACGTCGGCGTGCTCGACGATGCGACCCGCGTACATGACCGCGATCCGGTCCGCGACGCCGGCGACCACACCCAGGTCGTGGGTGATCAGGATCATCGCCATGTTGAGGTCGCGGCGCAGGTCGGCCAGCAGGTCCATGATCTGGGCCTGCACGGTGACGTCGAGCGCGGTGGTGGGTTCGTCGGCGATCAGCACCTTCGGGTCCAGCGCCAGCGCCATGGCGATCATGACGCGTTGCCGCATGCCGCCGGAGAACTGGTGCGGGTAGTCGCCGATCCGCTTGGCGGCACCCGGGATCTTGACCAGGTCCATCAGCTCGACGGCCCGGCGGCGAGCGTCGCCCCGGGACATGCCGGAGCGCTGGCGCAGCGTCTCGCCGATCTGCCAGCCGACCGGAAAGACCGGGTTCAGCGCGGAGAGCGCGTCCTGGAAGATCATCGCGATCTCCTTGCCGCGGACCTGCCGGCGCTGCTCCTCGGATGCCGTGAGCAGGTCCTGACCTCGGTAGAGGATCTGGCCGGAGCGGACGAACGCGGGCGGCGTGTCCAGGATGCCCATGATCGCCTGGGCGGTGACTGACTTGCCCGAGCCGGATTCGCCGAGCACCGCGAGGGTCTCCCCGGCGTCCAGGTGGTACGACACGCCGTTGATGACCTGGGCCACGCCCTCGTTGGTCCGGAACTCGACGTGCAGATCCTTCAGTTCCAACAGGTGGCCGCCCTCGGGGGTGGCGGAGGCGGGCGTGGGTTCGACGGTGGAGTGGGTCATCAGAGAGTCACCGCAGCTTCGGGTCGAAGGCGTCACGGATCGCGTCGCCGAGCATGATGAACGCCAGCACGGTCAGCGCGAGGAAGGCCGACGGGACGATCAGCGGGGTCGCCGCCTCCCGCATGTGGATCCGGCCGGTGTCGATGTCCTGGCCCCACGAGATGGTCGGCGCCTTCAGGCCGATGCCCAGGAAGGAGAGCGTGGCCTCGGCCGCGATGAACGAGCCGAGCGCGATGGTCAGCACCACGATGGCCGGGGCCAGTGAGTTCGGCAGGATGTGCCGCCACATGATCCGACCGTTGCCGGCGCCGAGCATCCGGGCCGCCGCCACGTAGTCCTGCTCCTTGGCAGTGATCACCGAGGAGCGGACGACGCGGGCCGCCGTGGTCCAGCCGAGGACGGCCAGCACGAAGATCACCGCGGCGATCCGGGCGGCATCGCTGTGGCTGGACACTCGCTTGAGCAGCACGATCGCGGCCAGCAGCAGTGGGATGCCGAGCACCACGTCGATCACCCGGGAGAGCACCGCGTCGACCCAACGGCCGAAGTACCCGGCCAGCATGCCGACCGCAAGCGCGATCAACCCGGTGCCGAGCGCGGCGAGCGCGCCGACCAGCAGCGAAGCACGGGTGCCGTAGACCGCCCGGGAGTACGTGTCGCAGCCCTGGAAGTCGTACCCGAAGATGGCTCCGCCGGACGGCCCGGCGTGCTGCCGGGAGAGCAGGCAGTCCCTCGGGTTGTTGGTGGTGAACACGCCGGGGGCCAGAGCCATCAGTGTGAGGATGACGACCAGTGTCAGCGAGACCCAGAAGATCGGGTTGCGGCGCAGGTCGCGCCAGGCGTCCCCGGCCAGGCTGCGCGGCTTCTGCGGTGCGCCGATCTGGTTCGGTGCGCCGGGCTCGCCCGAGGGCCCACGGCGAGCGGCCTGGTTCTCGGTGGCCGCCACGGTTTCAAAGTCACTCATGCCGGCACCCCGCTGCATTCGATGCCGGCAGGAGAGCCCAGGCACGCTGCGCTGATGATTCGTTCGCTGCGCTCACGCATAGCGGATCCTCGGGTCGAGTACGGCGTACAGGACGTCCACCGCCAGGTTCGAGACCAGGTAGACCACGACGAGCACGCTGACGATGCCCACCACCAGGGGGCCGTCCTCGGTGCGGATGCCGCGGAAGAGGTTGAAGCCAATGCCGGGGATGTTGAAGACGCCTTCGGTGATGATCGCGCCGCTCATCAGGTTGCCCAGCTCCACACCGAGGAAGGTGACCACCGGGATGAGCGAGTTGCGCAGCACGTGGACGGTGACGATGCGGCGTTTGACCAGGCCTTTGGATCGGGCGGTGCGGACGTAGTCGGCGCGGAGGTTCTCCGCCACCGAGGTACGGGTCAGCCGCAGCGCGGTGGCCAGCGACAGCGAGCCGAGCACGATGCCCGGCAGCAGCAGCGCGTAGAACGTCGGCTGGGAGCCGGCGGTGGGCGGGAAGAGTTGCCACTTGACGCCCAGGAAATACTGCGCGAGCGGCGCCAGCACGATGGTCGGGATGCCCAGCACCAGCAGGGTCAGCACCAGCGTCGAGTTGTCGAAGATGCTGCCCCGGCGGATGCCGGCCACCACACCGGCGGTGACCCCGACGATGATCGCCACGGCGAGCGCGATGAGCGCGAGTTTCACGGTGACCGGCCAGGCGGCCTGCAGGATATCGCCGATCTGGCGGCCGGTCAGTGACTGGCCGAGGTCGCCCTGGAGCAGGTTCTTGACGTAGTCGAAGTAGCGGTAGAAGAAGCCGCCGACGCCGGTGGCGTCCAGGTGGTACTTCTCCGTCAGGTAGGCCCGCTGGGCTGCGGTCACCGGTCGTTCGCCCGCGAGGGCCTGGATGGGGTCGCCCTGGCCGGCGAACATCAGCGCGTAGACGATCAGGGTGGTCCCGAAGAACGCCAGGACCATCTGCAGTAGGCGCCGCAAGATGTAGCGGAACATGCTTAGCAGTCTCTCCGGAAATATGCGAAAGGGTCGCAGGACGGCATCTCTGGTCGTACCCGATATATCCGAGACGTTCCGTCGGGCCCGGGGGACGCCGGCGCCACTGACGCCGGGTCCGCGTGAGCGGCCCGGCCCGGGACAGCGCGGTCCGGGGCCACCCGAGCATCGTCGCCCGGGTGGCCCGCACCATGGTCAGCTCAGCTGGCCGCTTCGATCTTGACGAGGTTGACCCGCTGGAACAGGTCCATCTCGACGTTCTTGACCTTGGACGAGTGGCCGAACACGTTCTCGCCGAAGCGGAGCGGGATCACCGGCATGTCCTTGGCCAGGATGTCCTCCGCCTGCTGGTACTTGACGATCGCCTCGTCCTGCGTCTTGGCCGCGGAACCCTCCTTGACGAGCTTGTCGAACTCCGGGTTGCTGTAGCCGTAGTAGTTCGACGAACCGTTGGTGGTGTACAGCGGGCCGAGGTAGTCCTCCATGGTCGGGTAGTCCATGACCCAGCCCAACCGGAAGACACCCACCGACTGCTTCTTCTCGACCTTGGTCAGCAGGTCGGCGAACTTCGGCTCGGCCGAGCCGACGACCTCGACGCCCAGGTTGGCCTTCAGTTGGTTGGCCGTGGCGTCGACCCAGTCCTTGTGACCGCCGTCGCCGTTGTAGGAGATGACGATCTTCGACGGACCACCGGCGGCCTGGTAGAGCTTCTTGGCCTCGGTCGGGTTGAACTCGCCGGCCGCGCCCGTGGTGTTCTCCCGGTAGCCCGGCAGGACCGGCGAGACGAAGGAGCGCGCCGACTGCTGCGAGCCCTTGAAGACCGACGTGGTGATCTCGTCCCGGTCGATCGCCATCGAGATGGCCTTACGCACGTCCGGGTTGCTGTACGCCTTGTCGAACGTCGGGAACGCGAGGAACTGGAACGACGACATCGGGCTGGTCTGGTACCGGTCGCCCAGGTCGGTCGGGGCGTTGCTCAGGCTCTCGGTCGGGATCGTGGGCAGCACGTCCAGGTTGTCGCCCAGGACGTCCGCGTAGGCCGCGGAAAGCTGCTGGTAGACCCGGAACTCGACGCCGTTCACCTTGGGCTTCTCGCCCGGGTACGCGTCGTACCGCTCGAGGTCGATCTTGGAGTCGTGCTGCCAGGTGCCCTTCATCTTGAACGGGCCCTGACCGATCGGCGCCTGCTCGTACGAGTCCTTGAGCACGCCCGGGGCCGAGAACGCGGCGTCCGGCAGCGGGAAGAACGCGGTGTAGCCGAGCATCGTCTTGAAGTCGATGTACGGCTCGGACAGCGTCACGGTGAAGGTGAGGTCGTCGACCTTCTTCAGCCCGGACATCGTCTGGGCCTTCGGCTTCTCGCCCTGGACGTCCTGGTAGCCGGCGATCTTCTCGAAGAAGAAGGCGCCGCCCTGGCCGTTGGGCGCGTACGCGCCGTAGTTCCAGGCGTTGACGTAGTCCTCGGACGTGACCTTCTCACCGTTGTGGAAGGTGAAGCCGTCCTTGAGCTTGATCGTCCAGACCTTGTTGTCCGGCGACGTCACCGACTCGGCCGCGACCTCGTACGGCTTGTTCTGCGCGTCGTAGTCCACGAGCGGGCTGAACAGGCCGGCGAGCACCTGCGCGCCCGACGTTTCGGTGGTGTTCGTCGGAACCAGGTGCTGCGGCTCGCCGATCTGGATGCTGACGGCCGCGTTGGGGTCACTGCTGCCGGATCCGCCGTTTCCGCCGCTGCCGCAGGCCGCAAGGCCCAGCGTCACCGCGAGCGGGAGGGCGGTCCAGGCAGCGAGTCTACGAACTCGCATTGAGCCTCCTCATCTCCTCACGCTGCGCAGTCAAGCCCGACGCTGGGTTTACGCTGCGCAACAAGCGGCAACGGTAGGTCGCGTACCGGCCGTCGACAACGGCGCGGTTGCGGGCGCGTAACGGTCCGAGGACGCATTCCTTGCAGGGCGCGGTCCCGCGTGCTACCCCAAACCGGACGCACGTTTCTGGCCTGCGCATTCGTCCACGAGGGCCGAGAGTCCTGTCGCCTTCTGGGAGGGACTCGATCCCCTTCGGTGGGTTGTCCGGTCCCGACCCGCTTCCCGGTTTGCGACCGTTTTCGCGGTGACGAGTCGCGCCCAGTGTCACTCACAGTGATGATAGACACGTAACTCATCGTTACCGTTGGCGGAATGACGGGGCCTCGGTGGCCGGCCGCGATGAGGTCTCCGGAACGGCAGGTGCCGGACATGAGACGATCTGGTGGTGACGGCGACGCTTCTGGACGGCAAGGCGACCGCGGCGGAGATCAAGGACGAGCTGCGGATACGGGTGAAGGCTCTCGCGGAGCGCGGCATCACCCCCGGGCTCGGCACGGTCCTGGTCGGGGCCGACCCGGGCAGCCAGGCGTACGTCAACGGCAAGCACCGTGACTGCGCCGAGGTGGGTATCGCCTCGATCCGCCGGGAGCTGCCGGCCGACGCCACCCAGCAGCAGGTCGACGACGTCCTGGCCGAGCTGAACGCCGACCCGGCGTGCCACGGCTACATCGTCCAGCTGCCGCTGCCCGCCCACCTGGACACCCAGCGTGTGCTGGAGCTGATCGACCCGGCCAAGGACGCCGACGGCCTGCACCCGGTCAACCTGGGCCGCCTCGTCCTCGGCTACGACGGCCCGCTGCCCTGCACCCCGCGCGGCATCGTCGAGCTGCTCCGGCGCCACGACGTGGCGCTGCGCGGCGCCACCGTGGCGGTCGTCGGCCGGGGCAACACCGTCGGCCGTCCGCTCGGCCTGCTGCTCACCCGTCGCAGCGAGAACGCCACCGTCACCCTGTGCCACACCGGCACCCTCGACCTCGCCTCGCACACCCGGGCCGCCGACATCGTCATCGTCGCGGCCGGCGTACCGGGGCTGCTGACCGCCGACATGATCAACCCGGGGGCGGTCGTCGTGGACGTCGGCATCACCCGGGTGATCGGCCCGGACGGCAAGGGCCGCTACACCGGCGACGTCAACCCGGAGGTGGCCGAGACGGCCGGCGCGCTGGTTCCGATGCCCGGCGGCGTCGGTCCGATGACCCGCGCGATGCTGCTGACCAACGTCGTGGAGCGCGCCGAGCGCGGCTGACGCGTCGACGCTGCCCAACGAGTGCCGTTCGTGTCTGTCCGGTCATAACTGTCCGCCCCTGGCCGGATCGGTGCCAGGATGGCTGATACGGTCCGGAAAACCGACTGGTATCAGGGAGTGGGACGACCATGGGTAAGAAGGTCACTGTCGTCGGGGCTGGCTTCTACGGCTCCACCACCGCACAGCGCCTGGCCGAGTACGACGTCTTCGACACCGTTGTGATCACCGACATCGTGGAGGGCAAGCCCGCGGGCCTCGCGCTCGACCTCAACCAGTCGCGGGCCATCGAGGGCTTCGAAACCAAGGTCGTCGGGGTGACCACCGGCCCGAACGGCGAGGGCTACGAGGCCATCGAGGGCTCCGACGTCGTCGTCATCACCGCTGGCCTGCCCCGCAAGCCGGGCATGAGCCGGATGGACCTGCTGGAGACCAACGCCAAGATCGTGCGGCAGGTCGCCGAGAACGTGGCCAAGTACGCCCCCAGCGCCGTCGTCATCGTCGTCTCCAACCCGCTGGACGAGATGACCGCCCTGGCGCAGATCGCCACCCAGTTCCCCAAGAACCGGGTGCTCGGCCAGGCCGGCATGCTCGACACCGCCCGGTTCAGCAACTTCGTCGCCGAGGCGCTGAACGTGCCGGTGGCGTCGGTCCGGACGCTGACCCTGGGCTCGCACGGCGACACCATGGTCCCGGTGCCGTCCAAGAGCACCGTCAACGGCAAGCCGCTGCGTGAGGCGATGCCGGCCGAGCAGATCGAGGAGCTGGTCGTCAAGACCCGCAACGGTGGCGCCGAGGTGGTCGCGCTGCTCAAGACCGGTTCGGCGTACTACGCCCCGTCCGCCGCCGCGGCCCGGATGGCGAAGGCCGTGGCCGAGGACTCCGGCGACGTCATGCCGGTCTGCGCCTGGGTCGACGGCGAGTACGGCATCTCCGGCGTCTACCTGGGTGTCGAGGCCGAGATCGGCGCCGACGGTGTCCGTCGGGTCGTCGAGACCGACCTGGACGCCGACGAGCGGGCCAGCCTCCTGGCCGCCGCCGAGGCCGTCCGCGCCAAGCAGGGCGACATCTCCAGCATGTAATCCGTACCCAACCCGTAGGAGGGCGCGTCGGCAGAGCCGACGCGCCCTCCTACGTTTCCACCCCGCCCGCCCCGATGATCAACCCGGCCCACCGGCCCACCGGCCCACCGGCCCACCGGCCCACCGGCCCACCGGCCCCACTCCCGGTGATCATGAAGTTATTGCTCACTCACGCGCCGTGTCGGGGCAATAACTTCATGATCGACGAGGTGGGGGTGGGGTGGGGAGGGGAGGGGGAAGGGTGAGGGGTTGGGGGTGGGGGTGAACGGGGTGGAGAGGTGGGGGGTGGCTAGCACGGTGGGGGAGTGGGTGCGCAGGGCGGTCAGGCGGGAGGCGCGCGCTTCGTCGGGGTCTTCCTCGTGGGCGTACGCCAGGGTGGGGTCGATCAGTTGCACCAGGTGCACCAGGAGGTCACCGGTGAGCAGCATCCGCTCGTCGGCCGCTGTCAGGAGCACCGACTGGTGGCCGGGGGTGTGCCCGGGAGTGGGCAGCAGTCGTACCGCAGGGGTCAGGGTTGTTTCGCCGTCGACCACCCGGAGTTGGCCGGCGGCGCGCAACGGCGCGACCAGCCCGGCCGGTAGCCCCGGGTTGATCGTCTTCGCCGCCTCCAGTTCGGTGCGCTGGAGCAGGTAGCTGGCGTTCGGGAAGTACGGCCGGCCCGGTGTGCCGGTGACCGCCCAGCCGATGTGGTCGCTGTGCAGGTGGGTCAGCACGACCGTGTCGACGTCGGCCGGGTCGATGTCGGCGGCGGCCAGTTCGGCGGGCAGCCGACCGGGCACCGGCGCCCAGCTCGCAGCGGGTGCGTCGGTCGGGCCGATCCCGGCGTCGACAAGGATGACCGGCCCGTCACCCGAGCGAATCGCGAAGCTGCGAAACGGCAGCCACCACCGCCCGTCAGCGGTGACCGAGGCGGGGTCGCGGCGGTCGGCCTCCTCCCACTGGGCCGCTGTGGCGTGCGGAAACGCCTCTTCGCGGGGCTGGAAGAAGGCGCCCTCGCCGTCGGTGAGCGCGGTAACCGTGATAGACCCGAGGGTGCGGCTCAGTGGCATCGAGCGATGGTGTCAGGGAACTGCTGTGGCGTGCAGCCCGGTTTTCACCGGTCGGTCGAGGCCGGCTGAGGGCTGCCGGTCTAATTGCAGTACGCTCGTACTGCTTGAGCACGTGTCCCCCGAGAGGAGCGCCGGCCGATGGCGAAGATCAAGGTAAACAACCCGGTCGTGGAGCTCGACGGCGACGAGATGACCCGGATCATCTGGAAGCAGATCCGGGAGCAGCTGATCCTGCCCTACCTCGACGTCGACCTGCACTACTACGACCTGTCGATCCAGTACCGCGACGAGACCGACGACCAGGTCACCATTGACGCCGCCAACGCCATCAAGGAGCACGGCGTCGGCGTCAAGTGCGCGACCATCACCCCGGACGAGGCCCGGGTCGAGGAGTTCGGCCTGAAGAAGATGTGGCGGTCGCCCAACGGCACCATCCGCAACATCCTCGGCGGCGTCGTCTTCCGCGAGCCGATCATCATGTCCAACGTGCCGCGGCTGGTCCCCGGCTGGACCAAGCCGATCATCATCGGCCGGCACGCCCACGGTGACCAGTACAAGGCCACCGACTTCGTCGTCCCCGGCCCGGGCACGGTGACCATCACCTACACCCCGGCCGACGGCGGCGAGCCGATGGAGATGGAGGTCGCCAACTTCCCCGGCGGCGGCATCGCCATGGGCATGTACAACTACGACGAGTCGATCCGGGACTTCGCCCGGGCCTCGTTCCGGTACGGCCTGGACCGCAACTACCCGGTCTACATGTCGACCAAGAACACCATCCTCAAGGCGTACGACGGCCGGTTCAAGGACATCTTCGCCGAGGTGTTCGAGACCGAGTTCAAGGCGGAGTTCGACGCCGCCGGCCTCACCTACGAGCACCGGCTCATCGACGACATGGTCGCCGCCGCGCTCAAGTGGGAGGGCGGGTACGTCTGGGCCTGCAAGAACTACGACGGTGACGTGCAGTCCGACACCGTGGCGCAGGGCTTCGGCTCGCTGGGTCTGATGACCTCGGTCCTGCTCTCCCCGGACGGCCGTACCGTCGAGGCCGAGGCCGCGCACGGCACTGTCACCCGGCACTACCGGCAGTACCAGAAGGGCGAGAAGACCTCGACCAACCCGATCGCGTCGATCTACGCCTGGACCCGGGGCCTGGCCCACCGGGGCAAGCTGGACGGCACGCCGGCGGTCACCGAGTTCGCCAACACCCTGGAGCAGGTCATCATCGACACCGTCGAGGGCGGCCAGATGACCAAGGACCTCGCGCTGCTCATCTCGCGCGACGCCCCGTGGCTGACCACCGACGAGTTCATGAACGCGCTCGACGAGAACCTGGCCCGCCGTCTCGCCGCCTGATTCGACCGCACCAGCATCGGAGCCCGTCGGCACCCGCCGGCGGGCTCCGGCGTGTCTGCCGGCTGACACACCTGCGGCGTCACCCGGCCTCGTGCGCCTCGTTGACCAGGGTGGACGAGATGCCAGTCGCGTCCGAGGAAGGTTGACCGCGGTCGACCGCGGAATGCGTGCCGATCAGCCAGCCTTCCCGGCTGTGTCGAGCACAGCCAGCCGTCCCTTCCCTGCGGGGGGCCCTGTCCCGGGCCCCCCGCGCCCTGTTCCCCGCGCGCTTGTTCTCGCGCGCGGCAGGCGTTAGGAAGGGACCCTTTCTATGCACGAGGCGTTAACAAGGGGCCCTTCCTTCAGGCGGCGCGGAGCAGCTCGGCGGCGCGCTCGGGGGAGATGTCGTTGATGAAGACGCCCATCCCCGACTCGGAGCCGGCCAGGTACTTCAGCTTGTCCTTTGCCCGCCGGATGCTGAACAGCTGAAGGTGCAGGTGGCCCAGCTCGCGGTCGATCCGCACCGGTGCCTGGTGCCACGCCGCGATGTAGGGCATCGGCATGTCGAACAGGCCGTCGAAGCGGCGCAGCAGATCCAGGCAGAGCGGCCCGAAGGCGTCCCGTTCGCCGTCGGTGAGCGCCGGGATGTCCGGCACCACGCGCCGCGGCGCGACATGCACCTCGAACGGCCAGCGGGCCGCCGCCGGCACGAACGCCGTCCAGTGGTCGTTCTCGGTGACCACCCGCTCGCCGGTCGCGCGTTCGGCGGCCAGCACGTCCGCGTACAGGTTGCCCCCGCCGGTCCGCTCGGCGTGCCGGCGGGCCGCGGCCAGCAGCGCCCGGGTGCGCGGCGTCACGAAGGGGTACGCGTAGATCTGCCCGTGCGGGTGGTGCAGCGTGACACCGATCTCGACGCCCCGGTTCTCGAAGCAGAACACCTGCTCCACGCCGGGCAGCTCGCCGAGCACCTCGGTCCGGTCGGCGAGCGCGTCCAGCACGGTGCGGACGCGACGCGGCGGGAGGCTGGCGAAGGAGGCGTTGTGGTCGGAGGTGAAGCAGACCACCTCGCACCGGCCCACGCCCGGCCGGACCGGCGTGAAGGGAGTGATCTCCCCGGGCTCGTCGGCGACGCGGCCGCTCAGCGAGGGGAACCGGTTCTCGAAGACCACCACGTCGTAGTCCGGCGAGGGGATCTCGGTCAGCCGGTCGCCCGCCGACGGGTCGAGGGGGCACTCGTTCGCCGGCGGGAGGAAGGTGCGGGTCTGCCGGTGCACGGCCACGGCCACCCACTCGTCGGTCAGCGGGTCGTAGCGCAGTTGCGACGCGGGTGGCGGCGGCGGCAGGTCACGGCGGTCCGGCTGGTCGCGGACGGCGTCGTCGTTCTCGTCGAAGTAGATCAGCTCCCGGCCGTCGGCCAGGTCGATCGCGGTGCGCTTCACGTCGCCGTCTCCTCACTCGTCGGCGTGCGCGTCGCGCGGCCCGCCCTTGTTGCCCTTGCCATGATCAATTCGCCCACCTGTTCGCCGAGTACCCGTCGTGCGGGCGGAGGCAACGCCTCGTCGCTGACCAGCACGTGGGCTGCCGCCAGCTCGACGATCGAGGAGATGCCCACGGTGCCCCACTTTGTGTGGTCGGCGAGCACCACCAGCCGGTCCGCCGCGGCCACCAGCGCCCGGTCGATCTCCGCCTCCATGAGGTTCGGGGTGGTGAAGCCGGCCCGCTCGGTGATCCCGTGGACGCCGAGGAAGAGCAGGTCCAGGTGCAGCCGCCGGACGGCCCCGACCGCGAGCGGGCCGACCAGCGCGTCCGACGGTGTCCGTACGCCGCCGGTGAGCACCACCGTCTGGTCGGGTCGGCCTGCGCCGTGCAGGATCTCGGCCACCGGCAGCGAGTTGGTCACCACAGTCAGGCCGGGAACGTCCACCAGGCGGCGGGCCAGTTCGGCGGTGGTCGTGCCGGCGGAGAGGGCGACCGCCGCACCGGGCCGGACGAGCCGCGCCGCCCGGTCCGCGATCGCGGCCTTCTCCGGCAGTTGACGAACCGACTTGGCGTCAAAGCCCGGCTCGTCGGTCGAGCTGGGGCCGGCCGCGGTGGCGCCGCCGTGCACCTTGGCCAGCAGGCCGCGCTCGTGCAGGGCCTCCAGGTCGCGGCGAATGGTCATGTCGGAGACGCCGAACTCGGTCGCCAGGTCGGTCACTCGAACGCCGCCGGAGGACCGGACCCGATCCAGGATGGCCGACTGCCGCTGCTGAGCGAGCATCCGCCGTGCCTCCCAGGGGTCCACGTACTCTCACGCGGTCGAACGTGTTCCAACAAAGATGAACACTAGCGCGTGCCTGGAACCGGCGGAAGGAAAGGGGTGGAACGACGCCTCAGGCCGACTGGATCTTCAACTCCACCCAGCCGCTCTCGGTCAGGTGGTGCAGCACGGCCTGCACCGCGTCCGCGACGCTCAGGTGGGTGGTGTCGAGCACCAGGTCCGCATCCGTCGGCTCCTCGTACGGGTCGTCGATGCCGGTCATGCCGGTGAGCAGACCGGCGCGGGCGCGCGCGTACAGGCCCTTGCGGTCCCGCTGCTCGCACACCTCCAGCGGCGTCGCGACGTGCACCAGCACGAAGCCCGCCCCGGCGGCCAGAGCCATCTCCCGCGCCGTCGCCCGGGCCGCCGCGTACGGGGCGATCGGGCAACAGATGCCCACCCCGTGGTGCCGGGCGATCTCGGCCGCCACCCAGCCGATCCGCCGGACGTTGAGATCCCGGTCGGCCTTGCTGAAGCCCAGCCCGGCGGAGAGCTCCCGCCGTACCACGTCACCGTCGAGCAGGGTCACCGTCCGGTCGCCGCTCTCCCGCAGCGCGTCGGCCAGCCCGCGGGCGATGGTGGACTTGCCGGAACCGGAGAGGCCGGTCAGGAAGACCACCAGCCCTCGGTGCCGGCGCGGCGGCCGGGCCCGGGCCAACTCCCTCGCCACCGCCGGAGGCGTGTGCCACTCGGGCAGCGGGAAGCCCCGGTCGAGCAGGTCGTCGATCTCGTCCTGGGTGAGCGCGAGGCGGCGGTTACGCGGCGGGATGTCCTCCCGCCAGCGCCACTGCCCGTCCCGGTTGTCGTACGCCAGCTCGCGCGGCACCAGCACCCGCAGCCCGGCGCCGGAGAGCATGTCCCCGGTCGAGAGCAGGTGGGTGACCCCGTACGCGGCGGAGACGCGCGCACGCAGCAGAGCGTCGCTGATCTCGTCCCGGCGGTGCGACAGCGGCACGGCTACCAGGGTGGCCGGGGGCATCCGGTCCCGGGCGGCGAAGATCGTACGCACCAGCGCCTCCGGTGCGAGCCCGCCGACACCGCCCTCGCCGACCGGGATCATCACCAGCAGGTGCGCGGCCAGGGTGCGGGCGGCGTGCGCGATCTGGGCGAGCTGCGGTCGGTGCAGCGGACGGTCGGCGATGACCCCGAGCACCCGACCCGGCGGCAGCAGCGCGCGGACCTCCTCCGGGCTGCGCCGCAACCGCTGGAACGGGCCGTGACCGCCCTCGCCGAGCCGGCGGAGCTGGCCACCCAGGCCCGCCACGCCCTCGCGTACCGGCCAGACGTCCGCGACGTCCAGGGCGGCGGCCGGCGCCCCCTCGCCGTCGGTCAGCACCAGGGCCCGGCGGGCCGGGTCGCGCGGGTCGAAGCCCTGCGCCAGCGCGGCCGGCACCTGCAGGGTCACCGGAACCTGCCACGGCGTGCCGTCGGCCAGCCGGCCGCGTCGGCTCACCGACACCAGGTCGGCGCGGGTCATGAAGCCGGTCAGGGGGGCGTACGCGCCGGTCAGCAGCAGCTCCAGATCCGCGAGCTCACCGGGACGCGGCGTGTACGCCGGCGCGTCCCGGAGCACCTCGTCGGGCAGCACCCAGCCGTTGCTCATCCACACCCCCCACTCGCTGACCGGCACACAGTTTCGCAGCCGACCGCCGATCGGTCGAGGCCGCCACTCCACGACCCGGACGGTCGGCTCAGCGGCGGACCCGGCGACCCACCGCCGACCGCAGCCAGTTCCAGACCTTCCGCTCGTCGCGGATTCGCGGACGCGCGCCGTCGGCCGGGCAGATGAAGAGCAGCGGCAGCCGCGCGTCCTCGGTTCACCCGGCGTTGGTGATCCGTGCCTTGAGGAGCCAACTACCCCGCGTACGACCGCCGTTGAGGGCGCGGAAGTCGATCGTGGTGGTCGCGCGGTGCACCAGGTGGACGGTCTCCGCACCGGCAGGGCTGGCGACCCGCTCGGTCTGGAACTGCACCGGCAGGAAGATCTCGTCGCCGGTCTCCCGGCGGCGGGCGACCACGTCGAGGCGGGCCTTGCGGACCTGCGCGGTGGAGTCGAGCACGTCGGGGGAGATCTCACCGACCGGAAGCACCAGCACGTCGCGCCCGTCGTCGGCGCGGAACCCGATGGGCTCGTCCGCGGAGCGTAGCTCGGCGGCAACGGTGACCGTGACGGCGTACTGGTCCGGCTGGACTTCGTCGATCCGGCCGTGCCCGGCGATGCCCGACTCCCACCGGGCCAGCCGCCGCAGGTCCTCGACCCGTCCCCGCTCGGCCAGGTACGCCACGGCCCGTTGCAGCGGCGGCAGGCCGGCGGCGACCCCGTGGGCGAACCGCTCCTGGATGATCTTCTGGATCTCGGCGGCGACCTGGTCCACCCAGTCGTGGGGAGCCTCCAGCAGCCGCTTGCCGCGCAGCCGGTTGATCATCTCGTTGCGCAGCCACCGCCGGTGCAGGCGGTCGCGCAGCGGGCCCGGTTCGGTGTGGGCGTCGACGATGTCCAGCGCGTCGCGCACGCTCGCGAAGTAGCTCGACGGCTCCAGCCGCGCCGCGGTGACGTTGCGGGCGTCGGCCCGCTGCGCGTGGTGATAGCAGGTGTAGTCGGACAGCACGCAGGTGCGGCGGGACAGGAAGTAGGCCCGTACGACCAGGGAGTGGTCCTCGAGCCGCCGCTTGCCGCCCTCGGGGAACCGCAGCCCGTGCTCGTTGAGGAAGGAGCGGCGGAACAGCTTGTGGCAGGTCAGGCTGTCGATCAGCGGGGCGTTCGCCAGGGTGGCCTCGAAGCGGTTCTTGTGGAACAGCTCCCGGGGCACACCGCGCCCGTGCCCGGCCATCTTGCCGATCACCAGGTCCGCGTCGTACGTCTTCGCGCAGTCGTAGAGCCGTTCGAGCGCCTGGTCGGCGAACCAGTCGTCGTCGTCGGCGAAGAAGACGTACTCACCGCGGGCCCGCTCGATGCCGAGGTTGCGGGGGCGCGACGGCCAGCCCGAGTTCTCGATGTGCACCACGTGGATGTGCGGATGCTTGGCGGCAAGCTCGTCCAGCCGCTTGCCCGTGTCGTCGGTGGACCCGTCATCGACGAAGATCGCCTCGAACTCGTCGGCCGGTAGCGACTGGCGCAGCAGCGACGCCACCAGCTTCTCGATGTGCGGGCCGCAGTTGTACGCGGGCACCACGACACTCACCTTGGGGACGCCAACCTCGACCATCACGATCCTTCCCGCTTTGGCGGTCGAATATCCCCCGGAACACTGCCCGGTGAACGGGAAGTGAATCGTGCCACCCGGGAGGGGTCTTTCCGGCAGCGGAGTCTGGTCGAACGCACGACCGGCGCAAACGTTCATCGTTGCCGGCGGCGGACCTTAGGGGTGGGCCGCCGCGAGGATCAGGGGAGCACCGGGGGCGCGCCGGTGTCGGTGGGGGGCATCGACTCCCTACGCTGGCGTCGTGACACTGATCGCGACCCAGTCGCTCACCAAGACGTACGGAGGTCGGGTCACCGCGCTCGCCGACCTCACCGTCGCCGTCGAGCCCGGGATCATCGGCCTGGTGGGCGCGAACGGCGCCGGCAAATCCACCTTGATCAAGATTCTGCTCGGCCTGATCGCCCCGACCAGCGGTCAGGTCTCGGTGCTCGACATCGACCCGACCACCGAACCGGCGGCGGTCCGTGCCCGCGTCGGCTACATGCCCGAGCACGACTGCCTCCCACCGGACCTGTCCGCCGCCGAGTTGGTGACCCACCTCGGCCGGATGAGTGGCCTGCCGCGCACCGCGGCCCGCGAGCGCGCCTCGGAGGCGCTGCGCCACGTCGGGCTCTACGAGGAGCGCTACCGCCCGGTCGGCGGCTACTCCACCGGCATGAAGCAGCGGGTCAAGCTGGCCCAGGCGCTGGTGCACGACCCGGACCTGCTGCTGCTCGACGAGCCGACCAACGGGCTGGACCCGGCCGGTCGGGACGCGATGCTGGCGCTGGTGCACCGGATCGGCACCGAGTTCGGCATCTCCGTGCTGGTGTGCTCACACCTGCTGGGCGAGGTCGAGCGGATCTGCGACACGCTGATCGCCATCGACGGTGGCCGGCTGCTGCGGGCGGATCACATCTCGGCGATGACCTCGGCCACCGACGTGCTGGCCGTCGAGGTCAGCGAGGGCGCCGAGGAGTTGGCCGCCCGGCTCGCGGCGCTCGACCTGCCGGTGGCGCGCGACGGCCGGCTGCTGCTCGTGCCGCTCGCCGACGACAGCACCTACGACCTCATCCTCGGCGCGGTCGCCGAACTGGACCTGCCTCTGCACCGGCTGGACCAGCGCCGGCACCGGGTGGCCGAACTCTTCGCCACGAGGGAGCTCACCCATGCCTGAGCTGTCATCCGCCGCCGTGCGGCCCACACCGACCGGCGTCATCCACGACATCGGCTATCAGCGCTACGAGGGTCCACGGTTGGGCCGCCGGCACGTCTTCGGCGCGCTCTACCTGCACGGGCTGCGCACCATCTTCGGGTTCGGGCGCAGCGCCAAGGCCAAGATCTTCCCGTGGCTGGTGGTCGGCATCGTCACCCTGGTCGCGGTGGCCCTGGCCGCCGTACGCAGCCAGCTCGGCGAGCCGGTCGCCACGTACGCCCAGTTCGCCGACGCGATGAGCTGGCTGGTCCTGTTCTTCGTCGCGGTGGCGGCGCCGGAGCTGGTCTCCCGGGACCTGCGCAGCGGTGTGCTGCCGCTGTACTTCTCCCGACCGCTGCCGCGCGCCGACTACGCGCTCGCCAAGTTGCTGGCGCTGGTCACCGGCCTCTGGCTGCTGCTCGGCGGGCCGCAGCTGGTGATGTTCCTGGGTGCCGCGTTCACCACCAAGCAGGGCATGCGCGGGGTGTGGAACGAGCTGCTCGACCTGCTTCCCGGCCTGCTCTACGCCGGGCTGTGGGCGGTCGTCTTCGCCTCGGTGGGGCTGCTCGTCGCCTCGCTGACCGGCAAGCGCGCCTTCGCCGCCGGTGGGGTGGTCGCGGTCTTCCTGATGACCACGCCGATCGTCGGGGTGCTGAGCATCCTGCCGTCGCATACGGCCAACGAACTGGCCGGGCTCGCCTCGCCCTCCACGCTGGTGCAGGGGGTGGGCATCTGGTCGCTGGGTGACCTGCTGGTCGAGGGCGATCCGGGCGAGATGATGATCGGCGGGTTCGGCCCGGTCTACGCCCTGGTCGCGGTGCTGCTGGTCGCCGGCGCGACAGCCCTCCTGCTGGCCCGCTACCGGAAGGTCGCCTCCTGATGAGCACGCTGAGCCTGACCGGGGTGTCCCGGTGGTACGGCAACGTGGTGGCCGTCAACGACATCAGCATGGCCCTCGGGCCGGGCGTGACCGGTCTGCTCGGTCCGAACGGCGCCGGCAAGACCACGCTGCTGCACATGATGGCCGGGTTCCTCGCCCCGTCGCGCGGCACGGTGACCCTCGACGACGAGCCGACCTGGCGCAATCCCGACGTCTACCGCCGGCTGGGGCTGGTCAGCGAGCGGGAGGCGGTGCAGAGTTTCCTGACCGCGTACGAGTTCGTGCTCGCCAGCGCGAAGCTGCACCGGTTGGCCGACCCGGCGGCGGCGGCGCGACGGGCCATCGACCTGGTGGAGCTGGAGTCGGCGCAGGACCGCCGGATCGGCACGTACTCCAAGGGCATGCGCCAGCGGGCCCGGGTGGCCGCGGCGCTGGTGCACGACCCGCAGGTGCTGCTGCTCGACGAGCCGTTCAACGGCATGGACCCGCGCCAGCGGCTGCACATGATGGATCTGCTGCACACCCTCGGCGACGCCGGCCGGACGATTCTGTTCAGCTCGCACATCCTGGAGGAGGTCGAGCAGGTCTCCGGGACGGTGCAGGTGATGGTGGCCGGTCGACTGGCGGCCTCCGGTGACTTCCGGACCATCCGTCGGCTGATGACCAACCGCCCGCACGTCTTCGCGGTGCGCTCCACCGACGACCGGGCGCTGGCCGTGGCCCTGATCGCCGAGGCGTCGGTGAGTGGCGTCGAGCTGGACCGGACCGGCCTGACCGTACGCGCCGGCGACTACGGCGCCTTCACCCGGGCGCTGCCCCGGATCGCCCTGAACCAGGGCATCCGGGTGCGCCAACTGGTGCCGTCCGACGAGTCCCTGGAGAGCGTCTTCTCCTACCTGGTGGAGGCCTGAGAACATGTCGACCATTACCTGGATCACCGCGCGCGGGCTGTTCGGCCGGCGTCGGTTCCTGCTGCTGCTCCCGCTGCCGTTGGTGCTGCTCGGGCTGGCCATCCTCTGCCGGTCGCTGGGCGTCGACCCGGGCCAGTGGGGGCCGCCGGTGCTGGTCGGCCTCGGCCTGGCGGTGGTGCTGCCGGTGGTTGCGTTGATCATCGGCACCGGCGTGCTGGGCGCGGAGATCGACGACGGCACCGTCGTGCACATCCTGACCAAGCCGCTGCCGCGCTGGCAGATCGTGCTGCCGAAGCTCGCGGTCGCCGCCGGGGTCACCGCGGCCACCGTCGCGGTGCCGCTCTACGTCGCGGGCGTGCTGGCCGATTCGGTACGCCTCGGTCTGGCCCTGGCGTTCGCGGCGGCGCTCGGCGCGCTGGCGTACTCGGCGCTGTTCCTCGCGCTCAGCCTCGTCACCCGGCGTCCGGTGCTGCTCGGCCTCGTCTACGTGCTCATCTGGGAGGGGCTGCTGGGCAACTTCGTCAGCGGCACGAAGGTGCTCTCCATCCAGCAGTACGTGATCGCCCTCGCCGACCGGCTCGCCCCCAGCGGACTGCTGGAGACCACCGTGTCGGTGCCGGTCGCCTCCGTGATGACCGCGCTGGTCAGCGTCGGCTTCACCGTGCTGGCGATCGACCGCCTGCGCTCGTTCAGCGTGGCCGGCGAGACGAGCTGAGGCAGGTGCGGGGTACGGTTCCGGCCAGCCCCCCGCGACGGGTAGGGCTGGCCGGATGGACCGGACGGGGTGCCGAAGCCCAGGCTCGTGGGTGTGAGCGTCGAAGCGGAGTGGACATCGTTGGCTGAGCCGTACTCCCGGAGCAGCCGGCCGTGGCTCACCAGCCTGGCGGTCGCCGGTCTGGCGTGCGCGACGGTCGCGACGGCGGCCCAGGGCAGCGGCCGGTTCCACTGGTGGGCCGTCTTCATCCTGATCCCGGCCGCGCTGATCGCGGCCAGCGGCGGGCCGTTGCTGGCCCGGGGCGGCGGCCGGGCCTTCGCCGGGTACGTCATCGCCTGCGTCGGCACGCTGGTGTTCGTGGTGGGCGCGTTGCTGATGTTCGGGGCGATGGGGAAGGGCTGGCCGCTGCTGGTGGTGCTGCCCTGCCTGGCGGTCGCCGGCACGTACGGCTGGCGGGCCGCCCACCCGCTGGCCCGTGGCCTGCACCGCGCGGTGGCGCTGCTCGCGCTCACCGGCGCGCTGCTCGGTGTGACCCTGCAACTGATCCACATCCGTCTCGTCGACCTGAAGACGGGCTGGTGGGGCGTGTTCCTGATGCTGGCCGGGGCGATCGTGCTGGGTAACGCGGGCGAGCTGACCCGGCATCGGATGCCGTACCGGCTCCAGGCGATCACCCTGCTGGTCGGCCCCGCCGTGGCGGCCATCCTGCTCGGCCTGCGCTTTCTGCGCGGCTGGTGAGCTGTTAGGAAGGGCCCCTTCCTATACACCAGGCGTTAAGAAGGGGCCCTTCCTTGCGGCTCAGAACGCGCAGGCGATGACGAGTTCCGGGGTGCGGTCGGGCAGCAGGTCGAGCTTGCCGATCCGGCCGGCCGCCCGCAGGTCGTCGGCGACCAGGGTGAGCTGCTCCAGCAGCGCCGCCGGGCCCAGTGCCTCGGCCAGCGGCACCTCCGCCTTCATGGACAGCTTCCGCTCCGACTTGGCCCGCCGCACCTGGCCCAACGCGTCACCGGCGAGCCGCAGCAGCGCCGGCTCTGGCGTCCCCTCGATCGTCCGGGCCACCTCGTAGGTGGTGGGCCAGGGCGCCCGGTGCACCGACCCGTACCGCCACCATGACCAGACCTCCTCGGTGACGTACGGCAGCACCGGGGCGAACAGCCGTAGCTGCACCGACAGCGCGCAGGCCAGCGCGGCCCGCGCCGAGTCGGCCGCCGCTCCGGCGCCGTACGCCCGCTCCTTGACCAACTCGATGTAGTCGTCGCAGAAGCGCCAGAAGAACGCCTCGGTGGCCTGCAACGCGGCCGTGTGGTCGTACGAGTCGAAGGCGCTGCTCGCGGCGCTGACCACGGTGCCCAGCTCGGCGAGCATGGCCCGGTCCAGCGGGGCGGTCGCCACCGCCCGCAACGCGTCCCCGGCGCCCAGGCCGAGCGCGAACTTCGACGCGTTGAGCAGCTTGGTGGCCAGCCGCCGGCCGACCTTGATCTGCGCCGGGTCGAAGGCCAGGTCCATGCCGGGCTTGCCGCTGGCCGCCCAGTAGCGCACCGCGTCCGAGCCGTGCTGCTCCAGCAGCGCCAGCGGTGTGACCACGTTGCCCCTGGACTTGGCCATCTTCTTGTGGTCCGGGTCGAGGATCCAGCCCGACAGCACGGTGTCCCGCCAGGGCAGCACCCCGTGCTCGAAGTGCGATCGGACCACGCTGTCGAACAGCCAGGTCCGGATGATTTCCTGTCCCTGCGGGCGCAGGTCCATCGGAAAGACCTGCGCGAACAGGGCCGGGTCGGTCTCCCAGCCACCGACGATCTGCGGGGTCAGCGACGAGGTGGCCCAGGTGTCCAGCACGTCCGGGTCACCGAGGAAACCGCCCGGCTGGCCGCGCTGCGACTCGTCGTAGCCGGGCGCCGGATCACTGGACGGGTCGACTGGCAGCGCGGACTCGTCGGGCGTGAGAGGGTGGGTCCAGTCCGGCTCGCCAGCGTCGTCGAGCCGGTACCACACCGGCACCGGCACCCCGAAGAAGCGCTGCCGACTGACCAGCCAGTCCCCGGTCAGGCCGCCCACCCAGTTGTCGTAGCGGTGCTTCATGTGCGCCGGCACCCAGTGCAGCTCCGCGCCCCGGGCCAGCAGCGTCGCCCGCAGGTCGGCGTCCCGCCCGCCGTTGCGCAGATACCACTGGCGGGTCGAGACGATCTCCAGTGGCCGGTCGCCGCGTTCGTAGAACTTCACCGGGTGGGTGATCGGGCGCGGCTCGCCGATCAGGTCACCGGCGTCGGTGAGCATCCCGACGATCTCCCGGCGGGCGCCGTTGACGGTCTGCCCGGCCAGCGCCGCGTACGGCGCCGCGGGCACCCCGGCCGGCGGCTCCGGCACCAGCCGGCCGTCGCGGCCGATGACCACCCGCGTGTCGAGGTCGAGATCCCGCCACCAGGTCACGTCGGCAAGGTCGCCGAACGTGCAGACCATGGCGATGCCGGTGCCCTTCGCGGGGTCGGCGAGCGGATGGGCGCGCACCGGCACCTCGACGCCGAACAGCGGGCTGCGCACCGTCGTGCCCACCAGGTCGGCGTACCGCTCGTCGTCGGGGTGGCAGACCAGCGCGACGCAGGCCGGCAACAGCTCCGGCCGGGTGGTGTCGATGAGCACCTCGCGCCCGCCCGGCCCGGTGAACCGCAGCCGGTGGTAGGCGCCGGGGCGCTCCCGGTCCTCCAACTCGGCCTGGGCGACCGCGGTGGCGTAGCCGACATCCCACAGCGTCGGCGCCTCCGCCTGGTACGCCTCACCGCGCAGCAGGTTGCGCACGAACGCCCGCTGGCTGGTGGCGCGGGCCACCCGACCGATCGTCGTGTACGTCAGGGACCAGTCCACCGAGAGCCCGAGCCGCCGCCAGAGGGCCTCGAAGACCTGCTCGTCGGCGACCGTCAGCCGCTCGCACAGCTCGATGAAGTTGCGCCGCGAGATCGGGGTGGGGTTGCGGCGCGCGGCCTCGTCGACCGGGGTGGCCGGGGGCCGCCACACCGGGTCGTACGCCAGGGCCGGATCGCAGCGCACCCCGTACACGTTCTGCACCCGACGTTCGGTGGGCAGGCCGTTGTCGTCCCAGCCCATCGGGTAGAACACGGCTTTGCCGCGCATCCGCTGGTAGCGGGCGACGGTGTCGGTGTGCGTGTACGAGAAGACGTGCCCCATGTGCAGCTCGCCCGATACGGTCGGCGGCGGGGTGTCGATCGAGTAAACGTCAACACGCTTTTTCGAGCGGTCGAACGCGTACGTGCCGTCCTCCTGCCAGCGGTGCGCCCAGCGCTCCTCGAGCCCGTCCAGATTTGGACGCTCGGGAACGCCGGCGCGGGCCGTCCTCGCCGTATCGGTCATCTGCCGATCGTAGGCATCAGCAGGGTGTCGAGCCACGGACTTGCGCATCGCCGGTTCTACACGAGCGAGTCGCGCCACTGCCGGTGCAGGGCCGCGTAGCGACCGTCGGTGGCGGCCAGCACCGCGGGTGGGCCGTCCTCGACGACGTGCCCGCCGTCGAGGACGAGCACCCGGTCAGCGGTCTCCACAGTGGAGAGGCGGTGCGCGATCACCAACGCGGTCCGGTCCCGCAGGATGGTGCCGAGCGCCCGCTGCACGAGCCGCTCGGTCGGCACGTCCAGTGACGACGTCGCCTCGTCGAGGATCAGCACGGTCGGATCGGCCAGGAACGCCCGGGCGAACGCGACCAGTTGCCGCTGCCCGGCGGAGAGCCGGCCGCCGCGCCGGTGCACCTGCGTCGCGTACCCCTCGGGCAGCGCGGCGATGAAGTCGTGCGCGCCGATCGCCTCGGCGGCGGCCCGCACGTCGACGTCGTCGGCGTCCGGCCGGCCGAACCGGATGTTCTCCGCCACGGTGCCGCTGAACAGGTGGTTCTCCTGGGTCACCAGCACGACCGCCCGGCGCAGGTCGGCGTCGGCCGCCTCGCGCAGGTCGATCCCGTCGAGCAGGACCGCGCCGGCGTCCGGATCGTGGAACCGGGCGACCAGCTTGGCGATCGTCGACTTGCCCGCGCCGGTCGACCCGATCAGCGCCACCGTCTGCCCGGCCGGCACGGTCAGGTCCAGCCCGGCGAGGATGGGCGTGTCGGCGCGGTAGCCGAAGGAGACGCCCCGGAAGGTCAGCTCGCCGTGACCGGGGCCGGTCGGCAGCGATACCGGCCGGGCGGGTTCGGCCACGGCGGGCCGCTCGTCGAGCACCCCGGCCAGCTTCTCCAGCGCCGCCGTCGCCGACTGCAACGAGTTGTAGAACTGGCTCAGCTCCTGCATCGGCTCGAAGAAGCGGCGCAGGTAGAGAAGGAACGCGGCGAGCACTCCGACCTCGGTCCGCCCACCGAGCACCCGCCATCCGCCGTAGCAGAGCACGACCGCGACGGTGGCGTTGCCGATCAGCTTGATCGCCGGCGAGTACGTGGCGATCAGCCGGAACGTGTGCAGGCTGGTGCGCCGGTAGTCGTCCCCGAGCGCCACGAAGATTCGCTGGTTGCGGGGCTCCCGGCGGAACGTCTGCACCGCTCGGATGCCCCGCATCGACTCGACGAAGTGCACGATGACCAGCGCCACGGCCTCCCGGGTCCGCCGGTACGCGCCGGCCGAGGCCCGCGCGAACCAGCGGGAGAGGTAGAACAGGAACGGGAACGCGAACAGCGTCACCGCGGCCAGCGGCAGGTCCAGCCAGAGCAGGATCGCGGCCACTGACAGGATCGACAACGCGGCCAGCACCAGGCTGTCGATCCCACCGTCGACCAGTTCGGCGATCGAGTCCAGGTCGCTGGTGAGTCGGGACACCATCCGGCCCGACGTGTACCGCTCGTGAAAGCCCACCGACAGTCGCAGGAAGTGCCCGAACACTCGCTGCCGCAGGTCGAGAAGGACCGCCTGGCCGATCCGGGCGGAGAGGGTCAGGAAACCGCGGCGGGCCGCGTACTCGGTCACGGCGGCGACGGCGAACGCACCGGCGACGGCGGCCAGCGGGGCCGCGTTCCCGGCGCGCAGCGGCGCGATGGCCCGGTCGATACCGACCATGACCAGGTAGGGACCGGCCATCGCGGCCGCGTTCTGCGCCAGCAGCAGGCCGACCGCCGCGGCGAGCCGCCCTCGGTGCGGGCGGAGCAGATCAGCCAGCAGGGCCCGGCTGTGCCGGCGCAGCCGGGCCACCGCCTCCGGGGTGGTCTCCTCGGCCCGGCTCCGGTCGGCCTCCGGGTCGGTGGCCGTTCCCCGCCAGCGGGTCAGCTCCGGCTCCTCGGCGGGAGGCGGGTCGACCTGCTGGGGGGAGTTCACGAGCGCACCAGCCCCCAGCCGTCCGGAGTGGACGCGCCGGGTCCCGCCGGCCCGATACGCCCCGGTTCCGGGCCGGTGGTCCCGGCCGTCTGCGCGGGCGGCGGCTCGGCGGCGAGCAACGCCCGGTAGGCGGGCACGCTGGCCAGCAGTTCCGAGTGCCGACCGATCGCGGTTATCCGTCCACGGTCGAGCAGGGCGACGCGGTCGGCCAGCGCGATCGTCGACGGCCGGTGCACCACCAGGAGCGCGGTGCTGGCCCGCAGGACCTGCCGTAGCGCCGCCTCCACCAGCGCCTCGGTGTGCACGTCGAGGGCGGACAGGGGGTCGTCGAGCACCAGCAGCGCCGGTCGGCCGAGGACCGCCCGCGCCAACGCCAACCGCTGCCGCTGGCCGCCGGAGAGGGACAACCCCTGCTCACCCACCCGGGTGGCCAGACCCCACGGCAGGTCGTACGCGAAATCGGCCTGGGCCAGCGCGAGGGCCGCCCGGACCTCCTCGTCGTCGGCGTCCGGTCGACCCAGGGTGAGGTTCTCCCGCACCGACATGGAGAAGAGCGTGGGCTCCTCGAACGCCACCCCGACCAGTCGGCGCAGCGAGGCCAGCCGCAGCTCGCGCAGGTCGTGCCCGTCCAGGGTGATCCGGCCGCCGGTCACCTCGTGCAGCCGGGGCACCAGGGAGAGCAGCGTGCTCTTGCCGCAGCCGGTGGCCCCGACCAGGGCCAACGTCTCGCCCGGTTCGATGGTCAGGTCGATTCCGTGCAGTACGGCGGTGGGGGCGCCCAGGTAGCGGAAGTCGACTCGTTCGAAGCGGAGCCGGCCGTGGACCGCGTCGCGGGCCAGCGTGCGCGCGTCCGGAGCGTCCACGATCTGCGGCGGAGTGTCCAGCACCTCCTGGATGCGGTCCGCGGCGGTGGCCGCCTCCTGACCGTTGGCGATGATCCAGCCCAGCGACTGCACCGGCCAGATGAGCATCAGTTGGAGGCTGGCGAACGCCACCAGTTCGCCGATGGTGAGCACGCCCTGCGCGGCGGCGGCAGCCCCGGCCACCAGCACCACGCCCAGGGTCACGTTGGGCACCAGGTCGAGCAGCGCCGCGGTGTTCGCCAGCAGTCGGCCCTTGCCCACGCCGGTGTCGTGCAGCGTCCGGGTCCCGGCGGCGAAGCGGGCCGCCAGCTCGGGCCCCCGGCCGTACGCCTTCATGGTGCGCAGACCCTGCGCGGTCTCCTCGACAAGCGTCGCCACGTCGCCCTGCTGGTCCTGCATCCGTCGGGACGCGGTGTGGTAGTGCCGGCCGAAGCGGCGGGTGATCAGCAGCAGTGGCACCGCGCTGGCCGCGACCAGCAGCCCGAGCGCCGCGTGCAGGTGGATCAGCAGCAGGACCACCACCACGTAGGTGGTCAGGTTGAGCACCAGGAAGAAGACACCGAACGAGAGGAACCGGCGGATCACCGACAGGTCGCTGGTGATCCGGGAGAGCAGTTGGCCGGACTGCCAGCGGTCGTGGAAGCTGGCCGGGAGCCGTTGCAGGTGCGCGTAGACGTCGGCGCGCAGCGCCGCCTCCATGCCCACCGCCGAGGAGGACTGCACCCACCGCCGGATGAAGATGAGCACCGCCTCGACCACGCCGAGCAGCAACGCCAGGCCGCCGAGCTGGAGCAGGCCGGCGGGCTCGTGCCGGGCCACCGGCCCGTCCACCACGCGCTGCACCACAAGCGGTACGGCGATCCCGGCGGCCGTGCCGGCGAGGCCCGCGACCAGCAACCAGGTGAACTCGGCGGCGTACGGGCGCAGGTAGCGGCGCAGCCGCCAGAGGTTGTGCACGGGGTGGCGGCCCGCGGCGACCGGGGCGGCCCGATCGCCGTCGCTCTCCACAGGCACTACCCGACGGTAGCGTCAATAGGTGTCGATGCTGCTGTCAGCTTCCCGTCAACCGCCGCTCATGACCGAGAAGCCACTTCTTGACGTCCAGCCCCCAGCGGTAGCCGCCGAGCGTGCCGTCGGTGCGCAGCACCCGGTGGCAGGGCACGAAGAGCGCCGCCGCGTTGCGGGCGCAGGCCGCCGCAGCGGCGCGCACCGCCGGTGGCCGGCCGGCCAGCGCCGCGTACCCCGTGTAGGTGACCGGGGTGCCCGGCGGAACCTCCCGCAGCACCTGCCAGGCGTGCGCCATGAACTCGCCGCCGGTGTGTTGCCGTACCGGCACCGAGTCGATGGCGGTGAGGTCGCCGTCCAGGTAGGACCGGACGGCCGCGGTCGCCGGCCCGAGGTCGGCGCGTTGCCGCAGCGGCGCCCGCAGGGTCGGGTGGATCAGGGGCAGCAGCGCCGCCGGGTCCGGGGTGAAACCGGCCGCCAGGACCTCGCCGTCGCTGCCGGCGAGGATGCTCAGCGGGCCGGTCGGGGTGGTCAGCACGGTGCTGTCGATGCTCATGCCGCTCTCCAGAGTCTGATCGTGGCGTAGGACCGCCAGGGGCGCCACCGTTCGGCGTGCGCCGTGAGGGTCTCCTCGGGCAGGCCGAGCGCTGCTGCGCCGCGGCGGATCGCGAGGTCGGTGTCGAGGAGGACGTCCGGGTCGCCGAGGGCGCGCATGGCGAGGTAACTGGCGGTCCACGGGCCGATGCCGGGCAGCGCGAGCAGTCGCCGTACGGTCTCCTCCCGGTCACCACCCGGCGCCAGGTCCACCGTCCCGTCCGCCACGGCGAGGGCGAGCCCACGAATGGTCTCCCGCCGCCGAACGGGCATCCCAAACGCGCCGTCCGGAAGGGCCAGAACCTCCTCAGGGCTGAGAAACCCCCGCAGGTCAGTCCGTTGATCATGAAGTTGTAGTCGCGACACGCCGTCGTCGGAGGCAACAACTTCATGATCAACGCGGGCGGCCAGGAGGCGGGTGAGGGTTGTTCTCGCGGAGGTGACGGAGACCTGCTGGCCGATGATCGCGCGGACGGCCATCTCGAAGCCGTCGACTGCGCGGGGGACGCGGATGCCGGGCTCGGCGGCCACCGCCCGGGTCAGCGCCGGGTCCGCCGCGAGCGTGGCGTCGACCGCGACCGGGTCCGCGTCCAGATCGAGCAGGCGCCGGCAGCGGGCCACCGCCGGCGCGAGGTCACGTAGGTCGGCAAGGCGCAGCGTCGCCGCCACGTGCCCGTCCGCCGGGGTCAACGCCACCTGGCCGGCGCCGTGCGGCAACCGCAACCCCCGGTGGTACGTCCCGTCGCGAACCTCCTCCACCCCGGGCAGCGCGCGCACCGCGAGGAAGTCCAGCAGCGCCCGGGCGTGCAGCGGCGGACGGTACGCCAGCCGGAGCGTGATGGTTCCCGCCCCGATCGCCGCCGGATGCCGGCCACGGGCCGTCCGCAGCTCGGACGGCGCGCTCGCGTACACCTCGCGGACCGTGTCGTTGAACTGCCGCACGCTGCCGAACCCGGCGGCGAACGCGATCTCGGCCATGCCGAGGCCGGTCGTCTCGATCAGGATCCGGGCGGTCTGCGCCCGCTGGGCCCGGGCCAGCGCGAGCGGTCCGGCACCCATCTCGGCGCGCAACATCCGGTGCAGGTGCCGTTCGGTGTAGCCGAGACGGGCGGCCAGACCGGGCACGCCGTCCCGGTCGACCACCCCGTCGGCGATCAGCCGCATCGCCCGGCCGACCACGTCGGCGCGGACGTCCCACTGGGGCGAGCCGGGCGCGGCGTCCGGCCGGCAGCGGCGGCAGGCGCGCAGCCCGGCCCCCTGCGCGGCGGCGGCGGACGGAAAGAACCGGACGTTCTGCCGCTTGGGGGTGGTCGCCGGGCAGGACGGCCGGCAGTAGATGCCGGTGGACGTCACGCCGGTGTAGAACCAGCCGTCGAACCGCTGGTCACGGCTGTCCACCGCCCGGTAGCACCGCTCGAAGTCCATCTCCACGTCACCGATGATGCCTCGCTCGGTGCACCGTCGACTGGCGGGAATCGGACCTCGGCGTGCGCCCCGCACGGTCGG
Organism: Micromonospora sp. NBC_00617; assembly: GCF_045161355.1. Lineage (NCBI taxonomy): Bacteria > Bacillati > Actinomycetota > Actinomycetes > Micromonosporales > Micromonosporaceae > Micromonospora > Micromonospora sp. NBC_00617. The sequence goes on from NZ_CP107751.1 coordinate 6,785,133, forward strand.
GGACATGTGTCCGGTCGTAGTGACCGCAATCTCCGTCCGACCACTCGCCGACGAGGGCGTTCGGGCCGGTCCGACCGAGGCGTGGAGATCACCTCGGTCGGACCGGACCCGATCACCTCGCGGGGCTGGGCCCCGTGATCGGCCCGGGCGGGGTGGGCTTGATCGTCGGGGGGGCCGGCGGGCTCGGAACGCCCGGCGCACCACCCGTGGTCGGCCCCTGCTCGTCCGGCTGGCCTGGGACACCCGGCGGGGCGGGCTGGTCCGGCCTGCTCGGCACGCCGGGGAGTCCCGGCTCGTTCGAGGTCGCCGGCAACGGCCCCGTAGCCGGTAGGTCGGGCGGGCTCGGCACGCCGGGCGGGCTGGGTACGGCCGCCGGGCCCGCTGGGCTCGGCACGGCTGGCGGAGGCCCGTCCGAGCCGCTCGCGGCCAGGGCGATCGGAGCCGCGATCAGGATCGCCGCGAGCGTGCCCACCGCCCCCATCGTCACCGTGGCGCGGCGTCTGTTGCGGACCCGCCCTTCCGCTCGGTTCAACTGGTCATGCACGATCGGTGCCTCCTCGGCCAGGTCGGTGAGGGTGGATCGGATGAGGCTCTCGATGGGATCGATCATCGCCGTACCTCCAGCAACTCGATCTCCGGCAGCAGGTCGCGCAGCCGCTCGACCGCCCGATGCGTACGGCTGCGCACGGTGCCCACCGAGCAGCCGAGCAGCTCGGCCACCCGGGCTTCGGGTAGGTCCTCGTAGTAGCGCAGGACCACCACCGTCCGCTGTGCCGGTGGCAGCTGGCGCAGCGCGGCACGCATCGCCAGCCGTACGTCGGAGCCACCGCTCGGGTCGGCGCCGACCGGCTCGTCGGCCGGGTTGAGCGGTGTCTCCCGCCGTCGGCGAAGTCGCCTCCACCAGCTGATCTGCTCGCGGTACATCACCACGCGCAGATATCCCTCGGGATCGGCGTGTCGGATGGTCTCCCACTTCGGGATGGTCCGCGCCAACGCCGACTGGAACAGGTCCTCGGCGGCGTTGCGGTCCCCGGTCAGCAGGTACGCGACCCGCATCAGCGCCGGTGTCCGGCTGCTGACGAACTCGGCCAGCCGAGCGCGTTCGTCCTCGTCCACCCACCACCCCGTTTCGTTGTCACCCATACAGACGCCCCAGGTCATCGTCGCTATCCGCGATCCGGGGTGTTTTTCCGGCCCGAGAGTGTCGGTCGTGACGGGTACCGTCCGGCCACCAACTGAAGAAGGGATGCGGGACATGACGAGCGTGGCGGGTTGGGCGGCGGCGTCGACACCGGGCGCGTTCCCGCCGCTGCCCCGCGCGGTGGCACAGTCCTTCTACCGCCGGATGCGGGCCGTCGCGCCGGCCGCCGTCGGCGCCATCGAACGGGACCGGGCGGCCGACCCCGAGCAGGTCTTCGCCGACACCGCCTGTGGCCGGTTGGTCGGCTCACTCGACGACGCGGGCCTGCGCGCGCTCGGGATGTGGACCCACCACTGGTGCATGCGCTTCTACGACGACGACACCCGCGTCGGTCGGCGGTTGGTGCGCGAGATCGCCGCGCGGGCCGAGTTGGGCTGGACGGCCGACGAGGTGCGCTGGATGCTGCGCGAGTCGTTCTCGGCCGGCCCGGCCGCCGCCGACCGGTTCACCCTGCCCCGTGCCGCCGCGGCGCAACTGCCCCCGGCCGACCGGCCGCCCGAGGGCCACTGGCCGGAGGTCGAGGTGCCCCGCCAGCGCAGCGGCCGGCACGCGGGCGCGTGACCGGCTTCCCCGTGGCTGCGGCAGGATGACGCGGTACCGCCCCGACGGAAGGACGCCCCGATGCCCGCCAGCGACCCGACCATCCTCGCCACCAGCATGGGCTTCTTCCGGGGCGACCGCGGCCCGGCCGACCTGCGCCCCGGCCCGATCTTCGAGCTGGCCGCCGAGCTGGCCGAGGCCGGTCCGCAGCCGCGGATCTGCTACCTCGGGCAGGCCGTCGGCGACCAGCCCACCTCGTTCGCCGCCGTCTTCGGCGCGTTCGCCGACACCCGGTTCCGCCTGTCGCACCTCGCGCTGTTCCCGATGCCGAACGTCGACGACGTCCGCGCCCACCTGCTCGCCCAGGACGTGATCTGGGTCGGCGGCGGCAGCGTCGCCAACCTCGTCGCAATCTGGCGGGTGCACGGGCTCGACGAGATCCTGCACGAGTGCTGGCAGGCCGGCGTGGTGCTGGCCGGCGTCTCGGCCGGCTCGATCTGCTGGCACGTGGGCGGCGCCACCGACAGCTTCGGCCCCCGCCTGCGCGGGTTCACCGAGGCGTTGGGCTGGCTGCCGTACGGCAACGGCGTGCACTACGACAGCGAGGCCCAGCGCCGCCCGTCGATGCACGAACTGGTCGGCGACGGCAGGCTGCCGACCAGCCACTGCACCGACGACGGGGTCGGCCTCATCTACCGGGGGACCCGGCTGGTCGAGGCGGTCGCCGACCGCGAGGGCGTCTCGACGTACGAGGTCAGCCGTGGCGCGGACGGCAGCGTCCGCGAGGCGGTCATCGCCCCACGCCTGCTCGGCTGAGCATCGGCGCGCGGCCAGATCGGAGCCGCCTGGACCGGCCCGGTCGGCACCGGCGTAAGCTGGCCGGTCGTGAGTCTTTCCATCGGCATCGTCGGCCTGCCCAACGTCGGCAAGAGCACGCTTTTCAACGCGTTGACCAAGAACGACGTGCTGGCGGCGAACTACCCGTTCGCCACCATCGAGCCCAACGTCGGCGTGGTCGGGCTGCCCGACGAGCGGCTGGGCAAGCTGGCCGAGATCTTCTCCTCGCAGAAGGTGCTGCCCGCCCCGGTGTCGTTCGTCGACATCGCCGGCCTGGTCCGGGGCGCGTCGAAGGGGCAGGGGCGGGGCAACGCCTTCCTGGCCAACATCCGCGACGCCTCGGCGATCTGCCAGGTGGTCCGGGCCTTCTCCGACCCGAACGTGGTGCACGTCGACGGCAAGGTCTCCCCGGCCGACGACATCGAGACGATCAACACCGAGCTGATCCTCGCCGACCTGCAGACCCTGGACAAGGCGCTGCCCCGGTTGGAGAAGGAGGCCAAGCTCCGCAAGGACCGGGCCGCTGCGGTCGCCGCCGCGAAGGCCGCGATCGAGGTGCTCGACGGCGGCACCACCCTCTACTCCGGGGCCGCCGCCGCGAAGATCGAGCTGGAGCACCTGCGCGAGCTGCACCTGCTCACCACCAAGCCCTTCCTGTACGTCTTCAACGTCGACGAGGCCGAGCTGGCCAACGAGACGTTCCTCGACGAGCTGCGTGCCCTGGTCGCCCCCGCCGAGGCCGTCTTCATGGACGCCAAGATCGAATCAGAGCTGGTGGACCTGCCCGAGGAGGAGGCCCGCGAGCTGCTGGAGTCGATCGGGCAGAACGAGCCCGGCCTCAACCAGCTCGTCCGCGTCGGCTTCCGTACGCTCGGGCTCCAGACGTACCTCACGGCCGGCCCCAAGGAAGCGCGCGCCTGGACCGTCCCGGTCGGCGCCACCGCGCCGGAGGCCGCGGGTGTCATCCACTCGGACTTCCAGCGCGGATTCATCAAGGCCGAGGTGGTCTCCTACAACGACCTGGTCGAGCACGGTTCGATGGCGGCGGCCAAGGCGGCGGGCAAGGTCCGCATCGAGGGCAAGGAGTACGTCATGCAGGACGGCGACGTGGTGGAGTTCCGTTTCAACGTCTGAATCCAGCTCGTTGCCGCAGGGACTGCGGCGCGGACTGCCTTTCGATCCGCGCCAGGCGCGAGGTGAGGGTGGGACCAAGACCCGAGGGGCCGGGGCGACAAGGTTGGATGTCCGGCAGGACGTTCCACCTTGTCGCCCCGACCACTTCACCTTCGGGTGTGCGGCCAATCGCAGGTGATCACCTGCGCTGTTACCTGATCACCCCGTCGTTGCTGCGCCTATCGGTGGACGCTGTTAGTTGTAGTGGGCGAACTCGGTGTAGTCGTTCCAGATCCAGCCCTTGACGCCGGTGCAGCAGTCGGAGTGCCACCACAGGTTTCCGGCATCGTTCACACAGCGCTTGTCGATACGGAAAAGCGTCTTGGACTTCCAGTGGGCGATCACCGGGGACGACCCCGAATAGCTGGTGTGTACCGCAGCGCTACCGACGATGACTCGCCTCATATGCGGCGTCCAGTCCGAGCATGAGGCCATGATTCCGACGTCCGTCAGTACGGCGCCCGTCTCGTTCGCCGCTGCGCTCGGCACGGATTCGACCGCTGCGGATGCCGGTGCCGCGATAGAAAGAATGCCGGAAAACGCGAGTGTGAATGCCCCACCCGCCGCTGCGAGTCGCTTCGCCGTTGCTTTCCTCATGAATTACTCCTTATCTGTACGTGTTCTAAGTTTGACCGTATAGGTCGCGCTGTGTCTACGAAGTCCGCTCTTGGTAACGGATCGATAAACATGGCTTGACCAGGGGTTCTGTTGGTGGATCCGAATGAATGAGCCCAGCGGTTTCCGCCTTTGTTTGGTCCGGCCGACTCCGCGCGATCGTTCGTCGGCAAGCAACCAGAAAGGATGGCCGCTGAGATCGCGTGACCTGGCCCGGCGATGCTCACCGACAGTGGGCCGGGACGCCGCACGCTGTACCGCCGCTACTCCGCGCGGTAGACGGAGATGTGCGAAGGGCTGTCCGCGGTGAACGGTCGGCGGTGCCAGTCGGCGTACCGCTCGGTGAGCCGGAGCCCGGCCTGCCGCGCCATCTCGTCGATCTGGTGCGGCCAGGCGTAGCGCATGGCGAACGGCTTCAGGTGCACACCGTCACCGTCGAAGGTGATCGTCTGCCGGATGAACCGCTGCGCCGGCCGGTCGTACCGGTGCAGTCGGATCGTCGCCGAGTCCTCGGTCACCTCGCGGACCTGCACCTGCTCATCGGCGTCAAAGCTGCGCGGGTCGGGTACGAACGTCTCGATGACGAACGCTCCGCCCGGCGACAGCACCCGGGCGACGTTGCGGAAACAGTCCGCCTGCCGCTCGGCGTCCACCAGGTTGAACAGCGTGTTGAAGACCAGGTACGCCAGGCGGAACGGGCCCCGCACATTTACGTCGGCCATGTCGCCGACGACCGCGGGGATCTGGTCGCCGCCGGGCTTGGCCCGCATCTGCGCCAGCATCTCCTCGGACCCCTCGATGCCGTGCACGCTGAGGCCACGCTCCGCCAGTGGCAGCGCGACGCGGCCGGTGCCGATCGCCAGTTCGAGGACCGGGCCGCCGTCGGCCAGATCGGCCAGGAAGTCCACGGCCGGCAGGGGATCGGGATTGGTCCCGCTGTCGTAGCCGGCGGACCACAACCGGCCGAAGAGGCCGGGATCGTCGAAGACCGACATCAGCGGCCTCCGGTTCGGGTCAAAAGGTCAGCGGCGCACCGCAGCGCCGGGATCAGGGGAGCAGTTCTGCTCACGAAGTCTCGATTCCTCGGATCGGATGAGGTCGGGTCGGAGGGACTTCGTCGAGTGGGGCATGTCGGCTGCTCCTTTCGCGCGGCTGTGGACCGAGGACACCAGAGACGCCGTGGGCCCGGCAAGGCAATTTCGCCCGCCGGGCCCACGGTCGCAGGGTCAGGAGATGTGGTGCAGGATCACGTTGTGCACGTGGTGGCTCTTCTGCGCGCCGCGGAACTCCACCTCATAGGTGTGCGTGCCGACGTGGATGGCGATGGCGCCGGTGGAGAAGAACGATCCACCCCACGACTTGTTGCTGACCACGCTCACGCTGGTGATCTTCGAGTACGGGATGCTGGTGATCGCGAACCGCTTCCCGACGAAGGACCGGTCCTGGATGATCACGCGGCGGTCGGTCAGCCCGATGAACCCGGTGCCGGTGCCGACGGCGTCGTAGACGGCGATGATCTGCTCGCCTTCGAGGAGGCCACTCTCAATCTGCTGGACCTGCTCTTTGCGGTCGTACGCGATGTTCGCCATGTGATCCAGGGTAGAAAGCCGGTGCCAACGGGCCGGCGTTCGCGTCGGCCGCAGCGCGGACGAACTCGCGTACCCGGAAAGTGGTGTTGCTGGGCAGCCAGACCGGCCCTCGTTTGATCGGCGGCGCGTCGTGGATCGGCACGTACGCCACGTCGGGGCGGGGATAGTAGCGCCGCGTGTGCTCGCCCACCGGCAGTACGCCCCGGCCCAGTGCGACCAGCGACAACATCTCGGAGAAGGTGTTCCCGCAGGGACCCTTCGGCACCGGTCGGCCGGACGGGGTGTGCTCCGGTGTGCGGTCCCGTTTGAACTCCACCGAGGTCACGGTCGGGTACTGCACAACCGGGTGGTCGGCGAGCACCTCCAGCGACACGGACCGTTCCCGGGTGAGGGGATGGCCCGCCGCGACCGCCAGCACCCGGTCCTCGGAGAGCAGCGCCGGACCGGCGGCCATCTCGTCGAAGGGGAACGAGGCGATGAGTACGTCGGTCGAGCCGTCCAGCAAACCGGAACGGGTGGTGGACAGCTGCGCCTCGTGCACCTCGACCTGGCAGTCGGGGTGTCGCTCGGTGAACAGGGCAACCGCCCGCAGCAGCACCGGCGCGGTCCACTCGCCGAGGAACGCGACCCGCAGTGTCCCGGTGATGCCCCGCCCGGCGTCGACCGCACGTCGGACCGCCTCGTTGATCCCGGCCACCATTGGGGCCAGGTCGTCGGCGAGCTGCCGCCCGATCGGGGTGAGCTGGACGACGCGACTGGTCCGGGCGAACAGCGGCGCACCGATCTGGCGCTCCAACTTCTTGATCACGTGGCTGACGCGGCCGGTGCTGATGCCCAGCCGCTCGGCGGTCCGGCCGAAGTGCAGCTCCTCAGCGAGGGTCAGGAACGTCTCGATCTCGTACCGCTCCAGCACCTGACTCCCACCGTTGACCTGAGGGCAACGATCGTAGCGGTATGAGGTCTTGGTCGGCGTCCCCCGTTGGCGGATCGTCAACGGCAACAAACCACCGACCGAAGGGCTACGCGATGACCGTCGACGACTATTTGGCCGGCCTGCCCGGCCCGCTGCGCGAGATCGGGGAGAAGCTGACACCCGTCATCGCGGCGGCCCTGCCCGGGGCGACCGGCGCGATGTGGCACGGCCACCCGGTCTGGAGCCTGGGCGACCGGCCAGGACTGCGTCCGGTCTGCCTGCTCAAGGCGTACCGGACGGACGTCACCTTCGGGTTGTGGCGCGGGCAGGAGATCACCGATCCGTCCCGGCGACTGGTGCCCGGCGCACGGGCGATGGCGGCGGTGAAGCTGCACGAGCTTGCGGACGTCGACCCGGCGCTGTTCACCGACTGGCTCCACGCCGCGGCCACGTTGGAAAAGGAGTGAGCACGGTGCGGGTTACCGGGTTCGACCATCTGGTGCTGACCGTCGCCGATGTGGAGCGGGCGCTGGACTTCTACTGCGGCCGGCTCGGGCTGGAACCCGTACGGGTCGACGAGTGGCGGGCCGGCACCGCACCGTTTCCGTCCGCGCGGATCGGCCCGGAGAGCATCATCGACCTCGTCCGCGGTGACCGGCAGGGTGCGAACCTGGACCATTTCTGCCTGGTGGTGGCACCACTGGACTGGGCGCAGGTGATCGACTCGGGGGCTTTCACGGTGTCGGCCGGCCCGGTCAGCCGGTTCGGTGCCCGCGGTGTGGCGACCTCGATCTACGTGCGGGACCCGGACGGCAACTCGGTGGAGCTGCGCTGGTATCCCCAGGATGCGGAGGTGGTCCGGGACGCGGCCCTCAGGCCTCGGTGACCGCGCGGTAGGCGTCCTCGATGCGGGCGGCCAGCAGGACCTCGCCCTCGGTCAGCGGCTCGTCGTTGCCGTGCCCGACCCGGATCTGGGTGCTGTCGGACCGGCGGCTGATCTCGGGACGCAGGTGCAGAGCGTCGGCGACGACCTTGACCCGTTCAGTCAGCGCCGCGTGTTGGGTATCGTCGATCACGAGCGTCCGCCGGATCTGTTCACCCTCCCGCGTCCAACCGGTTAGCAAGGTCAACGCGTCGGACAGGTAGTCGTGCTTGGCTCGGCTGTTGAACAGCACGCGCATCACCGCACCCCCCAAGCGCCGTTGCCGGCTTGTGGCCAAATCGTCGCCATCCCGTGTCTTGTCGGTGCCTTCTAGTCTGTCGTCGCTCGGTAAAGGTGTCCACGCCCACACTTCCGTGTTCTATTGGCCTAGCGGATGGCGTCGGTACCCAAACCGCCGATTGATCTGGCACCCTGGACGCCCGTGCAGACCGAACGGGCTAATGGCGGCGGGCAGGCCGAACGACGGGACCCGAAGGTGATCGTGGGAGCGGCGATCATCCGGGACGGACGGGTGCTCGCGTGTGCGCGCTCCGCCCCGCCCGAGGTGGCCGGAATGTGGGAGTTCCCCGGCGGGAAGGTCGAGCCGGGGGAGGGGGAGGCCGAGGCGCTGATCCGGGAGTGCGCCGAGGAGTTGGCCGTACGCGTGGAGGTCGGCGACCGGGTCGGCCGCAACGTCCGGATGGCGCACGGACGCTCGGTGCTCAAGGTGTACGCGGCCCGCCTGTTGCACGACGACGAGCCGCTGGCGCTGGAGCACCAGGCGCTGCGCTGGCTCGCCGCCGACGAGCTGGACTCGGTCACCTGGCTCCCCGCCGACGCACCCATCGTCGCCGCCCTGCGCCCCCGCCTCCTCGCTCGTTGATCATGAAGCTATTGCGGCGACACGCCGGTCGCTAGGGCAATAACTTCATGATCAACGGGGCGGGGGGTGGGGGTATGTGAACGGGGGCCTCGGCGGCAGCCGGGGCCCCCGTTCGGGTGGTCGTGCTCAGTGCTTGTCGTCCTGATCCGGGTGCGCGAAGTTGAGGTGCTCCGGAGGCAGCGGGAAGGTCACGTCGTCGCCGAACGGCGACGGCGCGGCGGCCCGGTCGAAGGTGAGCTCGGTCAGCGGCAGCCTGCCCCGGTCGTCCACCGCCGGCGCGGTCGGGTGGGGCACCTCCCGGTCCCAGTTGACGCCGGACTGCGCCTGCGCCTCGGCCCGCTGGTCGTGCGAGCCACCCGCGTGCGAGTGCACCCCGCCCCGGGTCGCACCCGACGACGTCGCCGAGCCCTGACGGGCGGTGGTCACGCTGGTCTGGGGCGTCTCGCCCCGACGGAAGATCTTGCTACCAAGCCACACAAGGGGATCGTACCTGCGGTCGACGACGCGTTCCTTCATGGGGATGATCCCGTTGTCGGTGATCTTGATGTGCTCGGGGCAGACCTCGGTGCAGCACTTGGTGATGTTGCAGAAACCGAGGCCCTGTTCGGCCTGCGCGTACTCCTTGCGGTCGGTCCGGGCGTCCAGCGGGTGCATGTCCAGCTCGGCTGCCCGGATGAAGTACCGCGGGCCGGAGAACGCCTGCTTGTTCTCCTCGTGGTCGCGGATCACGTGGCAGACGGTCTGGCACAGGAAGCACTCGATGCACTTGCGGAACTCCTGCGAGCGCTCGACGTCGACCTGCTGCATGCGGTAGTCGCCCGGGGCGACGTCCGCCGGAGGGGCGAACGCCGGGGTCTCCCGCGCCTTCTCGTAGTTGAACGAGACGTCGGTGACCAGGTCCCGGATGACCGGGAAGGTGCGCAGCGGGGTCACCGTGACCGTCTCGTCCTCGCCGAAGGTCGACATCCGGGTCATGCAGCCCAGCCGCGGCTTGCCGTTGATCTCCATCGAGCAGGAGCCGCACTTGCCGGCCTTGCAGTTCCACCGGCAGGCCAGGTCGGGCGCGTCGGTGGCCTGGAGGCGGTGGATGACGTCGAGGACGACCTCGCCCTCGTTCACCTCGACCATGTAATCCTGCAGGTCGCCGCCAGTCTCGTCGCCCCGCCAGATCCGGAACTGACGCTTCGCGCTCATCGGTTGTCCGCCTCTCCAGCGTCGGCGACGGAAGCGTCGAAGTCGGCGAGCTCCTCGTCGGTGAGGTACTTGGCCAGCTCGGCCCGGTCGAAGAGGCTGATCAGCTCCGCCCGCATCTTCGGCAGCGGCTTGCGGGTCAGCCGTACGCTGTCGCCGTCCAGCGAGCAGACCAGGTTGACCTGCCGCCACTTCGGTTCCATCGCCGGATAGTCCTCGCGGGTGTGCCCGCCGCGCGACTCCTGCCGCTCCAGCGCCGCCTTCGCGGTGCACTCCGAGACCACCAGCATGTTGCGCAGGTCCAGGGCCAGGTGCCAGCCCGGGTTGTAGCGCCGGCCGCCGGCGGCGCTCACCTTGGCCACCCGCTCGCGCAGCTCGGCCAGTCGCACCAGCGCGTCGGCCAGCTCGCCCTCGCGTCGGATGATTCCGACTAAATCCCCCATGACCGCCTGGAGGTCCTGCTGAAGGGTGTACGGGCTCTCGCCGGTGTCCCGTTGCAGCGGCGCCAGGGCGGTCTCCACGGCCGCCTCGACCGCGTCCACGGCCACCTTCGGCCGGGCGGCCAGCCCGTCGGCGTAGCTGGCCGCGTGCCCACCCGCCCGCTTGCCGAACACCAGCAGGTCGGACAGCGAGTTGCCGCCGAGGCGGTTGGAGCCGTGCATACCGCCGGAGACCTCACCGGCGGCGAACAGACCGCGTACGTGGCCGAAGGCGGCACCCGAGTCCGGGTCCACTTCTACGCCACCCATCACGTAGTGGCAGGTCGGCCCGACCTCCATCGGCTCGGCCGTGATGTCGACGTCGGCCAGCTCCTTGAACTGGTGGTACATCGACGGCAGTCGGCGGCGGATCTCCTCGGCCGAGCGCCGGCTCGCGATGTCCAGGAAGACGCCGCCCGCGGGGGAGCCCCGACCGGCCTTGACCTCACTGTTGATCGCGCGGGCCACCTCGTCGCGGGGCAGCAGCTCCGGTGGACGCCGGTTGTTGTCCGGGTCGGTGTACCAGCGGTCCGCCTCCTCCTCGGTCTCCGCGTACTGCTTGCGGAAGACGTCGGGGACGTAGTCGAACATGAACCGCTTGCCCTCGGAGTTCTTCAGGACGCCACCGTCACCACGCACCGATTCGGTGACCAGGATGCCCTTGACCGAGGGCGGCCAGACCATGCCGGTCGGGTGGAACTGGAGGAACTCCATGTTGATCAGCGTCGCCCCGGCGCGCAGCGCCAACGCGTGCCCGTCCCCGGTGTACTCCCACGAGTTCGAGGTGACCTTGTAGGAGCGTCCGACGCCGCCGGTGGCCAGCACCACGGCCGGCGCCTCGAAGAGGATGAACTCGCCGGACTCGCGGTAGTAGCCGAAGGCGCCCGCGACCCGGTCGCCGTCGAGCAGCAGCTCGGTGATGGTCGTCTCGGAGAACACCCGGATCCGGGCGTCGTACGAGCCGAACTCGCGCTTGTCCTCCTGCTGAAGCGAGACGATCTTCTGCTGGAGGGTGCGGATCAGCTCCAGGCCGGTCCGGTCGCCCACGTGCGCCAGTCGGGGATACTCGTGCCCGCCGAAGTTGCGCTGGGAGATCTTGCCGTCCTTGGTGCGGTCGAAGAGCGCCCCGTACGTCTCCAGCTCCCAGATCCGCTGCGGCGACTCCTTCGCGTGCAGCTCGGCCATCCGGAAGTTGTTGAGGAACTTGCCGCCGCGCATGGTGTCGCGGAAGTGCACCTGCCAGCTGTCCCGGCTGTTCACGTTGCCCATCGCGGCGGCGGCGCCGCCCTCGGCCATCACCGTGTGCGCCTTGCCGAACAGCGACTTGGAGATGATCGCGGTCTTCTTGCCGGCGAGCCGGGCCTCGATGGCCGCGCGCAGGCCGGCGCCGCCGGCCCCGATGACGACGACGTCGTAGTGGTGTCGTTCGATGCGAGTGGTAGTGGTCATGTCAGGGGCCCTTTAGTTGATGAACCGCAGGTCGGGGAACCAGCCGGCCGCGAGCGCCATGACGTAGAAGTCGGTCAGCGCGAGGGTGCCGAGGGTGATCCAGGCGAGCTGCATGTGCCGGACGTTCAACGCCGAGACGAAGGTCCAGGCCCGGTAGCGCACCGGGTGCTTGGAGAAGTGCTTGAGCCGCCCGCCGATGATGTGCCGGCAGGAGTGGCAGGAGATCGTGTACGCCCAGAGCATCACCACGTTGAACAGCAGGATGATGTTGCCCAGCCCGAAGCCGAAGCCCTTCGGCGAGTGGAAGGCGAGAACCGCGTCCCAGGAGTTGATCAGCGAGATGATCACGGCGGCGTAGAAGAAGTAGCGGTGCAGGTTCTGGCCGAGCAGCGGGAAGCGGGTCTCCCCGCCGTACTCCTTGTGGCCGTCCGGCACGGCGCAGGCCGGCGGCGACAGCCAGAACGACCGGTAGTACGCCTTGCGGTAGTAGTAGCAGGTGAGCCGGAACAGCAGCAGGAACGGCAGGGTCAGCGCGGCGTCCGGGATGATCCACCAGCCCGGCAGGAACCGGCCGAAGTGCGAGGCGCCCTCGATGCACCGCTCCGTGACGCAGGGCGAGTAGAAGGGGGTCAGGTAGTGGTGCTCCGCGACCCAGTAGAAGTCGTGCATGAAGACCCGGACCGTCGCGTACGCGACCCAGGCGCTGAGCCCGATCACCGTGATCAGCGGGGCGAACCACCAGCGGTCGGTACGCAACGTCTTCGCCGCGATGGCGGCGCGCGCCCGCGCTCTCCGCGGCCTCGTTGCCGTTGAAGTCATTCGAGTCGTCTCCTCGACGGGCCCGTACGGGCGGGCTGATCTTTCTCCGGTCGGCACGCGGACCGGCGAACCCGCACCCGCTGCCACGTCATGCGCACACCAACGACCACGCCGGATCGACCGACGCAGCTAAGTGACACACGTTACGCCGATCTCTGCGGGCAGTCCGCGCAAGGTAGTGTCCCGTGTGTCTGGCCTGCGGAAAAGCCCTCAGCGCGCGGGTTTTGCGGCGCGTCGTCGAGAACGTCAGCCGGAGGCGCCGCCGGTGAAGTGCCAGGACGCCAGCCGCACCGACGGCGCCGCCCACCAGGTGCCGTCCACCCGGTCCGGTTGACGCACCGCCCGCGAGCCCAGCCCGAGCACCGCGCCCGGCCCGAGCGCCCGGGGGTACGACTCGGTGAACCGCAGGTCACGGACCGCCCGGACGACCGTGCCGTCCTCGATCAGCCAGACCCCGTTGCGGGTCAACCCGGTGACGACGAGGCTCTTCGGGTCGAGCACCCGCGTGTACCACAGATCGGTGACCAGCAGCCCGCGCCGCACCCCGGCGACCAGCGCCGCGGTGTCCGTGTCCACCACCGCGCCGGCCGCCGCGCCCGTGGTGCTCCGGCCCACGGCGCTGGCCGGGCCCGCCGCCGCGGGAGTAAGCCGCAGGTTGCGGGCCATCGGGCCCCAGGTGGCGGCCCCCGCGATCGCGTGCCCGGTGGATTGCGCGCCCGCCTCGGCGGCGGTCCTGCGGTCGTGCGCGACCGCCCGCGTGGTGCCCGCCTCGACCAGGGTCACCGCCCGCCGGCCGGTGCCCTCGGCGTCGAACGGCAGCCCCGACGCGCCCAGCGGATCATCCACCAGGGTCACCTGTCGGTCGAACTGGGCCGCGCCCGGCTCGGCGAAGGACTGCCGCTCCGCGTACCGCTTGCCGTTGAAGCCGAACCAGGAGAGGTTCTGCAGCAGGTCCGCCACGGCGGCCGGCTCGAACACCACCTCGTAGCGCCCCGGCGGCAGCTCGACCGGGTCGGCCGCCGCCTGCGCCTTCGCGGCGGCGTGCACGCCCAGCTCCGCACCGTCGAGGTCGGACAGCCGGTCGACGCAGCGTCGGGCCACCCCGTCCGCGCCGTCGCGCCGGGCGATGCCGTCCATCGCCGCCTCCGCCGAGCGACCGTACGCGGTGTGCCCGGCCGAGTTGGCGAACGCGGACGAGCGGTGCGCGGTGCGGCAGTATCCCGCCGTGGTGAGGCCCCCGGCGGCGGCCACGAACGCGCCGACCCGGTCGGCCCGCTGGTCCGGCTCGGCGTGGGCGGTGGCCTCGTCGACGGGCGGGGCGTCCGGCGCGGGCATCGGCGGGGTCAGCCCCGGCCAGCCCGGGTCGGGCGGGCAGAGCCGCGCCGCCGCCAGGGTGCGCTCCACCAGCGCGCCCAACCCGTCGGTGGTGACCACGCTGCCGCTGCCGGCGGCGGTGCGTCCGTCCACGTGCACCCGCAGTCGGACGCCGATCGTGGACTCGGCGACGTTCTGATGGATGGCCGAGTTGGCGAACCGGGTCAGCGCCAGGTCTGCCCGGGTCACCACCGCCTCGGCCTGCGCGGCCGGCCCGCCGAGACGCCGAACCAGCTCGATGACCTGCCCGGCCAGCTCCAACTCCGTCGACCCACTCACGGCAGCTCCTTCAGTCGCGACTGCGCGGCTCGTACGGCGTTCACGCGGAACCACCTTCCGTTCGCGACTGCGGGGCTCGCAAACCCGGCTCACTCCTTGCGCTCACGCCGACACCCCCACGCGGACGTTGCGGAAGCGGGCCGGCGCGGCCGGATGGCCGGTGTGCCCGATCTGGCCCGGCTGGCCCTTCCCGCAGTTGGGCGTCCCCCAGGGCACCGTCTCGCCGGAGAGCATGTCCATCGAGCGCCAGAACAACGGGCCGATCCCGGTGTACGTGGGATTGCGCAGCATCCGCCCCCGGCGACCCTTCTTGATCTCCCAACCGACCTCGCAGCCGAACTGGAAGTTGAGCCGCTTGTCGTCGATCGACCAGGACCGGTTGAGATCCATCAACACGCCGTCGTCGGTGGCCGCGATGATCTCCTCCAGGGTGTGCGGGCCGGGTTCCAGGCCGACGTTGGTCATCCGCACCATCGGCAGTCGGGCCCACCCGTCGGCCCGGACGCTGCCGCCGTAGTCGAGGCCGGCCACGGCCGCCGAGTCCCGACCGGCGAGCACTCCCACCCAGCGACCGTCGCGCACCGCGTCCCGCTTGACCGCGGGGGAGCCCTCGTCGTCGAAGCCGAAACTGCCCAGCGCGCCGGGGATCGTCGGGTCGATGGTGATGTTCATCAGCTCGGAGCCGTAGCGCAGCGAGCCGAGCTGGGTCAGGTCCAGCCAGGACGTGCCGGCGAACGCGGCCTCCCAGCCGAGGATCCGGTCCAGTTCGATGGCGTGCCCGACCGACTCGTGGATCTGCAGGGCCAACTGCTCACCGCCGAGGATCAGATCCGTCTCGCCGGCCGGGCAGGGCGGCGCGGTGAGCAGCGCCCGGGACTCCTCGGCGATCTGCGCGGCGTGCGCGGCCAGGTCGAGCGACTCGACCAGCTCCCAGCCGGTGGTGCCGTACTGCCCGCGGTAGCTGGGCCAGGAGCGCCGCTGCGTCTCGCCGTCACCGATGGAGGTGGCCGAGATGCCGCCGCCGCACTCGCGGATCCGCTGGTCGATCCGGTGGCCCTCGCTGGAGACGAACCACTTCGCGGTGTCCCAGATCTGGTACAGCCCCTCGGCCAGGTCGGCGCCGTGCTCGGCCATCGTGCGGGTCGCGGCGACCAGCAGGTCACCCTTGTCTGACAGGGGCACCCCGAGCGGGTCGATCCGGCAGTCCGAGGCCCAGCTCGCCGCGACCGCCTCGACCGCGACCAGGTCGACCGACGGGCCGGGCACTCGCGCGCTCGCCATCGCGGTCCGGGTCGCGCGCCGGCCGGCGTCGCGGGCGGCGGCGTCCGACAGATCGGGTACGGCGAAAAAGCCCCAACTCGCGCCGACCAGCGCCCGGACGCCCAGCCCGATGCTTTCGTCCTGGGTCAGCTCCTCCACGTCGCCGTTGCGCGCGGTCATCGACTCGTAGCGGCGGTGCATCACCCGCGCGTCGGCGTACCGCGCTCCCGCGTCGAGGGCGGCCTGGACGGCGGCGGCGGCCGCGTCGAACTCGGTCATGGACCGACCCTAGGCCAGCCGACCGACACCCGTCAGGGGACGAGATCCTCCGGCCGGATCGTGGCCCGCACTGGCTCGGTCAACTCCAACACCTCGCCGCGCTTTGCGTCCGCCGCTTCGACGTAGTGGCCGTTTTGGCGCCGGTAGAGGCGCAGCGTGCCGGTTTCCTGCTCCACCAGCAGGTACCACCCGATGCCGGCAGCCGCGTAATAGTGCATCTTGAGCACCTTGTCCGTGGACGCGTTGCTCGGCGAAATGATTTCGCAGACCAGTTGAACGTCGGTCGCCTCGATGGTGAGCTCGTCGAGATCGATCGGGTTGG
Organism: Micromonospora sp. NBC_00617; assembly: GCF_045161355.1. Lineage (NCBI taxonomy): Bacteria > Bacillati > Actinomycetota > Actinomycetes > Micromonosporales > Micromonosporaceae > Micromonospora > Micromonospora sp. NBC_00617. Next base: position 6,801,258 of record NZ_CP107751.1, read on the forward strand.
TGAGGACGAGATCAGGGATCGGTATCCGTCCGGGCCGGAGTCGGACGTTCACCGCCTCCAGTAGCTCGAGGCCGGCTGCCTCGGAGGCTGTCTCGAGGATGTTGCCGAGCTTGCGGGAAATGCGTTGGTGTCGGGGGGTGGGGGCTGGGGTCACGTGGAGGCTCCCGTCGAAGAGTTCGACGCGTTGCTGCGTCTCGCCGAGGGCGAGGTACTCCTCTTCGGTCCACGGGCCTTCGTGGTTGAACACCGCCGCGGTCATCGTCACCTCCACCTCGTGCCAGCGGGAATCCTCCCGGGCGCTGCTGCCATCATCGTCGCACCCGACGTGCGATCACGAGATGAATGGGCGTGGATGGCGAGGTGACGGGGGTGCGGGGCCGATGCCGACTCGTTACGCTCGGGCCCGCTGACACGTGCCGACTTTGTAGCTTATTTTCACCCTCGGGACTTTGTTGTAAGTTCTCTTCGTCACTGAGGGAGGTGGCCGTGGACAGCTCGGAACCGTCGCCGTCCGGGGACCCGGACGACCGCCCCGCCGTGCCGGCACAGCGCTCCGACGTGCCGACGCAGCGCTCCGACGTGCCGACGCAGCGCTCCGACCAGGACGCCTACCTGCGGGTGAGCGACCTGCGGGTCCGGTTCGACACCTCCGACGGCGTGGTGCGCGCGGTCGACGGGGTGTCGTTCGCCGTCGAGCGGGGCCGCACTCTCGGCATCGTCGGCGAGTCCGGTTCCGGCAAGAGCGTCACGTCGCTGGCCATCCTCGGCCTGCACGACCCCAAGCGGGCCACCATCACCGGCGAGATCTCCGTCGACGGCCGGCAGTTGGTCGGCCTGCCCGACGAGGAGGTACGCCGGCTGCGCGGCCGGGACATGGCGATGATCTTCCAGGATCCGCTGTCCGCGCTGCACCCGTACTACAGCGTCGGCCGGCAGATCGCCGAGGCGTACCGGGTGCACCACCCGAAGGTCAACCGGCGCGCGGCCCGCCAGCGTGCGGTGGACATGCTGGACCGGGTCGGCATCCCGCAGCCGGACCGCCGCTTCGAGGCGTACCCGCACGAGTTCTCCGGCGGGATGCGTCAACGGGCGATGATCGCGATGTCCCTGGTCAACGACCCCGCGCTGCTGATCGCCGACGAGCCGACCACCGCGCTGGACGTCACCGTGCAGGCGCAGATCCTGGACCTGCTCGCCGACCTCCAGGCCGAGTTCCACTCCGCGATCATCCTGATCACCCACGACCTCGGCGTCGTCGGCCAGGTCGCCGACGAGGTGCTGGTGATGTACGGCGGGCGGGCCGTCGAGCACGGCAGCGTGGAGCAGGTGCTCCGCTCGCCGCAGCATCCGTACACCTGGGGGTTGCTCTCCAGCGTGCCGTCGCTGCACGGCGACGCGGACGCGGACCTGGTGCCCATTCCCGGCAACCCGCCCAGCCTGATCAACCTGCCGACCGGCTGCGCCTTCCATCCACGCTGCCGCTACGACGACCGGGTCGGCGACCGGTCCCGCACCGAGGTGCCCCAGCTGCGCCCGGCCGGGGCCGACGGCCACCTGGTGGCCTGCCACCTGAGCGCCGAGGAACGCGCCGCGATCTACGCCGAGAACGTGGCATCCGTGGGGGTGGCCCGATGACCGCTGAACCACTGCTGCGCGTGCGCGGGCTGACCAAACACTTCCCGGTCCGTCAGGGGCTGCGCGGCACCGGCCTGGTGCGGGCGGTCGACGGTCTCGACTTCGACGTGCGCCCCGGCGAGACGCTCGGCCTGGTGGGGGAGTCCGGCTGCGGCAAGACGACCACCGGCCGGATGCTGGTGCGGCTGCTGGAGCCGACCGCCGGCAGCATCGAGTTCGACGGGCGGGACATCACCCACGCCGGGCGACGGGAGCTGCGCCCGCTGCGCCAGGAACTCCAGATCATCTTCCAGGACCCGTACGCGTCGCTGAACCCCCGCCACACCGTGGGTCGGATCGTGGCGATGCCGTTGCAGGTCAACGGGATCAAGCCGCCGGGTGGGATCAAGGCGCGGGTGCAGGAGCTGCTGGAGCTGGTCGGGCTGAACCCGGAGCACTACAACCGGTATCCGCACGAGTTCTCCGGCGGCCAGCGTCAGCGCATCGGTATCGCCCGCGCGCTGGCCCTGCGGCCCAAGCTGATCGTCGCCGACGAGCCGGTGTCCGCCCTGGACGTCTCGATCCAGGCGCAGGTCGTCAACCTGCTGCGCGACCTGCAACGGGAGCTGGGCCTCGCGTTCGTGTTCATCGCGCACGACCTCGCCGTGGTCCGACACTTCTGCCAGCGGGTGGCGGTCATGTACCTGGGGCGGATCGTCGAGATCGGCGACCGGGCGGACATCTACGAGCGCCCGCAGCATCCGTACACCCGGGCTCTGCTCTCGGCCATCCCGGACGTCACGCAGCTCGGCCCGGCGGGCCGGATCCGGCTGACCGGCGACGTGCCCACCCCGCTCGACCCGCCGTCGGGCTGCCGGTTCCGCACCCGGTGCTGGAAGGCGCAGGACATCTGCGCCACCGAGGAGCCGGCGCCGGTGCCCCGCGACGGCGGCCGGCAGGCCACCGCGTGTCACTTCCCGGAAGGGGAAACGGCCGGATCGAGCCCCGAAGGGGACGTGGCCAGCACGAGCCCGGAGAGTGCGGCGGCCGTCGGGGCGATTGACGCGACTGTCGAGGAGGTGTCGTCGTGAGCCTGTCCCCGGTGGAGGGTGTGGCGCTCGCCGAGATCGAGTCCAGCGCGGACGCGGGCGGGCCCGAGACCAAGGGCGTCGTCGGGCGTTCGCCCGGTCAGCTCGCCTGGCTTCGGCTGCGTCGTGACCGGACGGCAGTGGTCAGCGGTGGACTCCTGGTGTTCTTCCTGCTCCTGGGGCTTTCCGCCCCGCTGATCGAGATGGTCTACGGGATCGGGCCGCGCGAGCAGTTCCAGAACCTGCTGGACGGCTTCGGCATGCCGCTGGGTTACGTCGGCGGTGTCACCGGGGACCACTGGTTCGGGCTGGAGCCGGGGCTGGGCCGGGACATCTTCATCCGGTTGATCTACGGGCTGCGGACGTCGCTGTTCATCGCGTTCGCCGCCGCGCTGATCACCGCCACGATCGGCATCGTGCTCGGCGCGCTCGCGGGTTACCTCGGCGGCTGGCTCGACGCGGTGATCAACTGGATCACCGACCTGACCCTCGCGATGCCGTTCCTGATCATCGCGCTGGCGCTCACCCCCACCATCACGCTGCGCTTCTACGGCGAGCGGGGGCAGGTGTCGTCCGCCTTCGGAGTGGGCGTGCTGATCGCCGTGTTCGCCATCTTCGGCTGGACCAGCACGGCCCGGCTGGTACGCGGGCAGGTCATCGCGCTGCGCGAGCGGGAATTCGTGGAGGCCGCCAAGGCCAGCGGCGCCGGGCTGGGACACATCATCTTCCGGCAGCTCCTGCCGAACATCTGGGCGCCGATCCTGGTCTCGTTCTCCCTCGCCGTGCCGCAGTTCATCACCAGCGAGGCCGCGCTGTCGTTCATCGGCGTCGGCCTCAGCGACGAGACGCCGAGCTTCGGCCGGATGATCTACCGCAGTCTGGACTTCCTCCAGACCGACCCGGCGTACGTGTTCTTCCCGGGCATCACGATCTTCGCGCTGGTGTTCGCCTTCAACCTCTTCGGCGACGCGTTGCGGGACGCGCTCGATCCGAAGTCGTCCCGGTAGGGGTGGACTCATGTCACGGTTTCTGATCAAGCGGCTGTTCTCCGCGACGCTGACCCTGTTCGCGGTGAGCGTGCTGACCTTCCTGATGTTCTTCGCCCTGCCGCGTGACCCCGTGACCGGCATGTGCCCGAAGAACTGCAACCCGGAGCGGCTCGAGCGGGTCCGCGACGACCTGGGCCTCAACGACCCGCTGATCAGCCAGTACGCCGGTTACATGAAGGGCATCGTCACCGGTCGTGACCTGGGCAGCGCCCAGGGCGGCCGGTGTGACGCCCCCTGCCTGGGCTGGTCGTACGTCTCCAACGAGGCGGTCTCGGACACCATCGCCCGGGTGCTGCCGGTGACGCTGAGCATCGTGATCCCGGCGGCGATCCTCTGGCTGCTGCTCGGGGTGGGGTTGGGCATGGTGTCCGCGTTGCGCCGGGGCACCTGGCTGGACCGCGCGGCCATCGGCTTCTCGCTGACCGGTGCTTCGTTGCAGCTCTACTTCGTGGGCGCGGTGCTGCTGCTGGTGTTCGTCTACAACCTGCGGCTGCTGCCGGTGCCCAGCTACACGTCCCTGTTCGACAATCCGGCGAAGTGGGCCAGTGGGCTGGTGCTCGCCTGGGTGGCGTTGGCCTTCCTCTTCTCGGCCATCTACGCCCGGCTGTCGCGGGCGCAGATGCTGGAGACGCTGTCGGAGGACTTCGTCCGGACCGCGCGGGCCAAGGGCCTGGCCAAACCCACGGTGTACGGGCGGCACGCGCTGCGCGCGGCGATCACCCCGGTAGTGACCATCGCCGGCCTGGACGTGGGCGGGGCGCTGGGCGGCACGGTGATCACCGAGACGACGTTCGGCATCCAGGGGTTGGGGCGTACGGCGGTGGACGCGGTGAAGTCCGGCGACCTGCCCACCATCATGGCGACCGTGCTGATCGCGGCCGTCTTCGTGGTGGTGGCGAACGTGCTGGTGGACCTGCTCTACGCGGCGATCGACCCGCGGGTCCGGCTGCGCTGACCGGGCCGATGCCCGGCGGGTGGCTGGTGGCGAAATTTATCGACAACTGTTACACAACTCGTAGGTTTTCTTCCTTACGATCCTCGGGACGTCGGCGGTTCTCGCCCCGGCGAAACCGCACGGCACATGGGTGAAGGGGGTACTTCATGAGACCACGCGTGGTGGCTGCCGCAGGCGGCGCGATCGCTCTGGTGGTGGCATTGGGTGCGTGCTCGAAGAACACGGGCGAGGGCACCACTGTGGACACCGATCGGCAGCAGACCGGGGTCATCGCGACCGACCCGAAGGATTCGCAGGGCCCGGCTGCCGAGGTGAGCGGCGCCGCCAAGGGCGGCACCTTCACCATCATCCGGGAGTCGCCGATCTCCCACCTGGACCCGCAGCGGACGTACTCGTTCGCCGGTCTGATGACCAACCCGCTCTTCGCGCGCTACCTGACCACCTGGAAGGACGACGGCAAGGGCGGCCTCGTCCTCGTCGGTGACCTGGCCGAGACGCCGGGCACCAACGTCAACAACGACTGCAAGGTCTGGGAATTCACGATCAAGGACGGGGTGAAGTTCGAGGACGGCCGGCCGATCACCGCCAAGGAGATCGCGTACGGCATCGCCCGCTCCTTCGACCCGGACCTCTCCGGCGGCCCCACCTACCTCCAGGAGTGGCTGGCCGACACCCCGCAGTTCGACACCAAGTGGGACTTCAAGAAGAACAAGACGTCGCTGCCGCCGGGCCTGACCACGCCGGACGCCAAGACGCTGCGCTTCGAGTTCGCCAAGCCCCGCTGTGACCTGCCGTTCGCGGTCTCGCTGCCGACCACCGCGCCGCTGCCGGCGGACAAGGACACCGGCGTCAACCTGGACAAGCAGCCGTTCTCGTCCGGCCCGTACAAGATCGCCAAGAACCAGGTCGGCGTGCAGATCACCCTGGACCGCAACCCCAACTGGGACCCGAAGACCGACCCGGTCCGCCACCAGTACCCGGACCAGTTCGTGTGGACCTTCGGCCCGACCGCGGACGCCGCCAACAACCGGGTGATCGCCGACAACGGCGCCGACCAGAGCGCGCTCGCCTTCAACACCGTGCCCGCCTCGCTGGTCGCCAAGGTGGCCGGAGACGCCGCGCTCAAGTCGCGCACCATCCTCTCTCCGACGCCGAGCGCCAACCAGCTCGTCATCAACAACCAGCGGGTCACCGACCTGAAGGTGCGTCAGGCGCTCAACTACGCCATCGACCGCGAGGGTCTCATCAAGGCGATGGGCGGGCAGACCGTCGCCGCGCCGATGACCACGCTGATGCCGTCGGCCACGATCGGCTACAAGGCGTACGACGCGTACCCGGCGGGCGCCAACGGCAACGTCGACAAGGCCAAGGAGCTGCTCGGCGGCAAGACGCCGGAGCTGGTCCTCGGCGTCGCGGACAACTCGACCGAGCAGCAGCAGGGCGCCCAGCTCAAGGCCAACCTCGAGCGCGCCGGCTTCAAGATCACGCTGCGGAACATCTCGGACGACGCCAAGCTCGACGAGGTCAAGAAGAAGGACAACCCCTGGGACCTGTACATCGGTAACTGGGCGGCGGACTGGCCGAGCGGGGCGTCGATCCTGCCGGTGCTCTACGACGGCCGCACCATCAAGGCCGAGGGCAACAGCAACCAGTCCTACTTCAACGACCCGGCGATCAACGCCGAGATGGACCGCATCCAGGCGATGCCCGCCGCCGAGCAGGGCCCGGAGTGGGCCAAGCTCGACGAGCGGATCATGAAGGAGCACGCGCCCGTGGTGCCGCTCTTCGTCGACGTGGCCTACAACGTGCACGGGTCCAAGGCCGGCGGAATCTTCATCTCCAGCGTCTTCGGCTACCCGTCGTTCGTCAACGCGTACGCCAAGTCGTAAGTCACGCCGCAAGCCAGAAGGGTCCCCTCTCGACAGCGTCGTCGGGAGGGGACCCTTCTGTTTCCGGTCGACAGGTCACCGCTGCGAGCCACGGATGATCTTGACTGTCTAGCCGCAAGCGGGCCAATTAGGGCGGGATGCTGTGTAGCGCATCGCGAGTACTTGTCTCGTTGGCCTTGGCCCTGGTCCTGCCGGTAAGGGCTTGCGGTATGCGGGCGGGGGACCTCTATGCTTGCTGCGCGCATCGCCACTCAGAGGAGGAAGCCTGTGTCAGGCCTATCGATCCGGGACATCATCGAGCGAGTCACCTCCGGCCGACTGCGCATTCCGGCCTTCCAGCGTGGCTTCGTTTGGGATGCGGATCGTGTGGCATACCTGATGGACAGCATTTACAAGGGCTATCCGTTCGGCGCGGTAATCCTCTGGCGTACCAAAGATCAGTTGAAGTCTGAACGGCAACTAGGGCCCTTCCCCTTGCCTGGGCGCGATGCCGACTTGCCAATCGACTACGTGCTCGATGGGCAACAGCGACTTACTTCCATATTCGGTGTTTTCCAAAATGAGATCGCAGCTGTTGAGCAGGCACCCTGGACATCAGTTTTCTTTGATCTCCAAGCAACAACCAGTGACTTTCAGGAAAGTCAGTTCGTTTGCCTGCCGGCAGGTGAAGCGATCCCCGGTCGACATTTTCCGATCGGGACCTTCTTCAGTGTCCCGGGCTATCGTCAGGCGACGAAGGACTTCGACGATCTAACAGCCGAAAGAATTGGCGAAGTTCAAGCAGTCTTCCAGCAGGCTTCGATCCCGGTGCAACTAGTCGAAACGAACGACCGGGCGAAGGTCGCTATTGTTTTCGAGCGTGTGAACCGGATGGGAGTGGAGCTGGATATCCTTCAACTCCTCTCGGCGTGGACGTGGAGCGAGGATTTCGATCTACAAACGAAGTTCGAGGAGTTTGCGGAGGAGTTGCGACCGTTCGGATTTCACGAAATCGGCGAAGACAGTAACCTCTTACTGCGTTGCTCCGCCGCTATCGTGAAAGGTGATGTGTCTCCGGGTGAGCTAATCTCGCTCAACGGGGGCGAGGTGCGTGACAAATTCCCGGAGATGGTCAATGGGATCAGGGGTGCGATCGACTTCCTGCGCAACAACATTCGCGCCGCAAAGCTTGCCAATCTGCCATACTCGGCCCTCATTGTCCCATTATGCGTTTTCTTCGCCGCACCTGACGGAAAGACCGTCAAAGTCAGCAACGCTCAGCGGGAGGCGCTCCTTTCGTGGTTTTGGCGATCATGTTTCTCGCGAAGGTTCAGCGCGGCGGTCATTCGGAACCTGAATCGCGACATTGAAGAGGCTCGTAAGCTCCGGGAGCGTGGAAGGTCCGAACTCGCCAAGATCCCAGCTCAGGTCGATGAAGACTACTTCCTTGAACAGACCTTTAACGTCGGCACCGTGCACACGAAAACTTTTGTTCTGATGTTGGCCGAAGCATCGCCGCTCTCGTTCGTCTCCGGCGGAAATATCACCTTAGAAACTGTGTTGCAGCACTATAACCGGAACGAGTTTCATCATCTGTACCCACGCGCCTATCTTCGCGACGGCGGGTGGGATACGGGCGACATAAACGTGTTGGCAAACTTTGTCTTTATGTCAAGCGCCGACAATAAGGATTTGGGGGGTGTTGCCCCCAGCCTTTACAGGCCCCGTATGGACCAATCCGCACTCCCTAAGATCTTGGAGAGGGGAATCTGCCCCGCCTCTCTCTTCGACGACGACTACGACGCTTTCCGATCTGAGCGAGCAGAAATGCTTGTCGTGTCCGCGCGTAGGTTGATGGGCTAGGCATATACGAATCCGCACGGCGCAACGATTGAACGGTGTGCGCTCCAGTCGACTCCAACTTCAATGCCATCGGGCGAAAGCGTTTTATTCGGGCAACCTGTTGTACTGGTCGAGCGTCGCCTTGGATGTGGAAGCATCCCGGAAGGTCAGCTCCCACGGGCCGGTGTTGACGTCCATGTCCTTGCCGAACCCGACCCATTTCCCGGCCATTCTTCGGCCGGTGGGCTCCACCATTAGCTGGATTGCGCCGTGGTATCGGGCTCCCCGGTAGTAACCGGCGGGATCGGTCTGCTCCACCCATGTGCCGGTCACCACTGCACCGTCCAGGGTGAGATCCATCGACAGCGACGATGCCGCCGAGCCGGGCAGACTGCGCACGGTCAGTCGGTCGCCATGCTGGAGTACGACCACGAAGTGTTGCCCGGCGAATGATTCTCCCCGACCGCTGGAGTGGTATTGGTATCGGCTGAGCCAGACGCCCTCGTACGATCCGTGGACCGCAATTGGTTTGGGCGTTGGCGTGGCCAGGCTGGACATGGGCGAGGTCAGGTCGTGGCCGCCGTGTTGGTCGTCTACGGCATGGCCGTCGGATATCGAGGCGAAGCCGAGTAGTGACACCGGCAGGCCGGTGACGACCTCCAGGGCGCGGGCGTACACGGGCCGTGGCGCGGCGATCGCGCCAGACTCCCACCGCTGGACGAGTCTCTTGTTGGCGTCGTTGGGCTCGCCGACGCGGCGGCCGGCGGCTTGGAGCGCGCGGGCAAAGTCGTCCTGGCTCATCCGCATCCCGGTGCGGACCGCGCGCAGGGCCGTGTTCGGGGCATTCATGTTCGCCACAATAGCGGCGTGTCGCCTTAATGTCGCCTCGAATGTGCCCGGGATGTCGCAGTGTGTGCCGTCGCAGTCGGCGACATCTTGGGGGCAATGTGGGCGGCATGCAACGGTGAACCCGCCGATGCGTCCCAGCGGAGGCGATGATGCCAAGTTCTAACGATGAGCCGGCCAGCCGGGGTGAGCAGATCGACGCCGCTGAACGGGAAGAGGCCAAGCGCCGGTTGCTCGCGCAGGCCGAGGCGGACCGGATACCGGTGGAGGAGACGACTCGGGCGGTGCCGGATCGGCGGTGGCGTGGTGAGCGGTGAGTCGGTGCCGATCGGTCGACGGGTCGCCTATCTGCGGGTGCGGCGGAGGTTGTCGCAGCAGTCGTTCGCGGATCGGTTGGGGAAGTCGAAGAGCTGGGTGGACAAGGTCGAGCGTGGGGTCCGATCCCTGGAGCGGGTGTCGACCATCCGAGATGTCGCGGCGGTGCTGCGGGTCGATCCCGCCGCGCTGCTCGGTCGGGATGTGCACCCCGCCGGGGTGGCCGAGTGCCGCGAGGACGTCGCGCGGATTCGGGCGGCGCTGTCCGCGTACCCCATGGCTTTTCATCGCCCGACGGACCGGGCGGTGATGTCGCCCGACCGGCTGGCGCGGGAGGTGTGGCATGCGTGGATGGCCTACCAGCACACCCGTTATGCACGTCTGGCCGCGCTGCTGCCCCCGTTGGTGACCGAGGTTCAACGCGCTCACGCGATGGACCCGGAGGTCGGGCGGGCAGCGGTGGTGGAAGCCTATCGGGTGACGGCGGCGCTGCTGGTCAAGCTGGGTGAGGGGAGTCTCGCCTGGTTGGCCGCTGACCGGGCGATGTCCGCCGCCGCCGGTGACCGGGTGTTGCTGGCCTGCGCGACGGTGCAGCTCGGTCAGGTGCTGCGGGCATCGGCGCGAGCCAAGCCGGTGATGCTGGCGGCGGCCTCCCAGATCACCCCTGAGACGCCGCAGGAGTTGTCACTGCGGGGATCACTGCTCGTGCAGGCCGCACTGATCGCGGCCAGGGCAGGTGACGACCGGGCGGCCGGGGGCCTGCTGGACGAGGCCGCCGAGCTGGCCGCCCACGTGGGCGACGGGCATGACCATCACCGGACGGCGTTCGGGCCGACCGCCGTCGAGTTGGCGCGGGTCGCTGCCGCGGTGGAGCTGGGCGACGGGCAGCGGGCGGTCGCCCGGCATCAGGAGGCGATCGGGCGGGACGGATGGCGGTGGCTGCCCGTCGAGCATCGCGCCGCGCACCTGATCGACGCGGCGCGCGCCCACCTCCAGGCGGACGACCCCGCCAACGCGGCCCGGCTCCTGCTGCGGGCGAACAGCATCGCGCCCGCCGAGATCCGCCACCGGCCATCGGCACGGGACGTGGTCGCCCAGGCCGCCCGTGACCCGCACGCTCCGCCCACGATCGCCCAGCTCGCCATCAACCTCGGGGTGCTGTGAACATGATGGTCTTCACCCCGGATGGGTCCGACTCCAGGGCGAGCAGCCTGGGCCTGCGCGCCGCATGGCGACCTTCGAGAGACGAGGATGGTGCAGACCATGGACCACGGCACCCGCGACGAATTACTCGGTCACCTGGTTGAGGCGGTCGGGTCCGTCACGGTCGCGCACCCGACGCGGGTCGCCATCGACGGGCCGCCCGCCAGCGGCAAGACCACCCTCGCCGACGAGTTGGCTGTCGTCCTGCGCGGGCAGGGTCGCGACGTCATCCGCGCGACGATCGACGACTTCCTCTTTCCCCGGGCGCGGCGCTATCCGCGTGGCGAGTACTCGGCCGAAGGCTGCTACCACGACACTCACGACTACGACGCGCTCAACAGGGTGCTGCTCGATCCGCTCGGCCCCGAAGGGGACCGACGCTTCCGAAACGCGGTGTACGACCGCACGACGGATGCCGTGCTGTGCCCACCGGTTACGGCCGCCCCGGCCGACGCCGTGCTGATATTCGACGGCGTCTTCCTCCTGCGTCCCGAGCTGATCGGCAGGTGGGAACTACGCGTCTTCGTGTCGACGGCACTGGAGACGACCGTGGACCGTGCCCTGATCCGAGAGCGTCGGGTGTCACCTCGGGCCGACATCGAACGGCGCTGGCGCGAGCGGTACATCCCCTCTCAGCAGCTCTACTTCGCCACCGTCGGCCCGACCCGGCACGCCGACATCGTCGTGCACAACGACGAGCCCCAGCGGCCGGCCTGGGAGAGCCGAACACGCTGAGGGGCACGCAGCGCTGTTGACGCGGAAGCTCGACGGCATGACGGTCTACGCTGCTCCACTGTGCGCCCCGCCGACATTCTCGAACAGCTCGACACCGCAGCGGAAGACTTCCGGTTTCCGGACCTCGACAACGGCTACTCCTACGCCGTCGACGCTCGCCTGCACGGATATCGGGACGCCGGGCGATGGGCCCTCATCGGAGACGTTCTGCCAGATCGCCGATGTCCTGGCAACCGGCGACCGCAAGCTGTACACGCCCAGATCGCAGCCGAACACGCACTGGTCCCACTGGCCGGACTCGGGAAGCCTGTAGCCGGGCAAAGGCCAGACATTCAGCCGTTGACCCCGTCGCATCGATCTGTTTGGCTGCCTCCGCGATGACCTTGAGAACCCCTCAAATGACCGGAGACAGTCATGTCCTTTATTGACGCGATCAAGTCAGTCTTTAGCCAGTACGTCGGTTTCACGGGCCGGGCCCGCCGGTCTGAGTACTGGTGGTTCGCCCTCTTCAGCATTCTTGTCGGTATTGTCACTGCCATTCTGGACAATGCGCTGGGACTGACCTTCGAGGGGGGCTCGACCGGTTTCATCGGTCTCGTCGCCTACCTGGTGCTGCTGCTGCCCTCGCTGGCGGTCGCGGTGCGACGCCTGCACGACACCGACCGGACGGGGTGGTGGTTGCTGATCGGCCTGGTGCCGCTCGTGGGCGCCATCGTCCTGCTCGTGTTCTTTGTCTCGGACAGCAAGCCCGGCGCGAACCGTTTCGGCGCCAGCCCCAAGGGCTGACCGCTGTTCGCACTCAATATCGCGTGAACATCCCCAACACGTACGTCAAGCCGTAGCCTGACCGCAGGCAGGCAAGGGTCCCTTCCCGACATTTCTGACGGGAGGGGACCTTTCCGCTGTCTGTGGCGCGAGTGGGGCTCAGCGCGCCGCGTTCAGGTAGCGCAGCACGGCGAGTACCCGCCGGTGGTCGGTCCGCGCCTGGGGTAGGTCCAGCTTGGTGAAGATGGCTGTCACATGCTTCTCCACGCTGCGCGGGGCGAGGTGCAGCGACTCGCAGATGGCAGCGTTGGAGCGGCCCTCGGCCACCATCCCCAGGACCTCTCGTTCCCGCTCGCTGAGGCGGGCGACGCCCGCGTCCACCGCTGGCGCCGCCAGCAACTGCCGCACCACCTCCGGGTCCAGCGCCGTTCCGCCCGCGGCCACCCTGCGCAGCGCGTCGACGAAGTCGTCGGTGCTGACGATGCGGTCCTTCAACAGGTACCCGACCCGCTCGGGGTGCTCGGCGATCAGTTGCCGTGCGTACCGGGTCTCCACCCACTGCGAGAAGACCAGCACGCCGATGTCCGGGTGGGCCGCCCGGATCGCCAGTGCCGCCCGCAAGCCTTCGTCGGTGAAGGTCGGTGGCATCCGCACGTCGACCACCGCCGCCTCCGGCCGGTGCTCGCTGACCGCCGCCAGCAGATCGTCACCGTTGTCCACCGTCGACACGACGGTGATTCCGTGGTCGCTCAGTAACAACCTGATCCCGTCGCGCAGTAACGGGTTGTCCTCGGCGATCACTACTCGCATGGCAACTCCACGGTGATGGTCGTCGGCCCACCCGACGGGCTGTCCACCCACAGCGCGCCGTCGAGCGACTCGGCCCGCCGGACCAGCCCGGCCAGACCCGTGCCCTTGCCCCCGGGCCTCGCCCCGCCGTCCCCGTCGTCGGTGACAGTCAGGCGCAGCATTCCACCCAGCGCGCGAAGGTCCAGCCGGACCCGGCTGGCCGCAGCGTGCTTCGCCACGTTGGTGAGCAGTTCGGCGGCGCTGAAGTAGAGCGCCGACTCCGTCTCGGGCGGTGGCCGCCGGGGCAGGTCCACGTGCACGACGACGGGCACCGCGCTGCGGGCGGCCAGGGTCTCGATCGCGGTGCTCAGGCCGGCGTCCAGCGCGGGTGGGTGAATGCCCCGCACGATGTCCCGCAGCTCAGAAAGCGCCTCCACCACCGCGCCCCGGGCCTGCGCCACCATCGTCCGCAGCTCCGGCTCGCCGGCTCGCCGCTCGATGCGCGACAGTGTCACGCCCAGCGCGACCAGCCGGGCCTGTGGACCGTCGTGCAGATCCCGCTCCACCCGCCGCAGCAGCGCCGCCGCGTCCGCCCGCAGCGCGGCCCGGCTGGCCTCCAGCGCCGCTATCCGGGCTCGCTCCGGGCCCGGCTCCAGCAGCGCGCCCACCAACCGCCGGTCCAGCCACACGATGAGCCGGAAATACCACGGAAACACCAGCAGCGCGGCCAACCCCTGCGCGGCCAGACCCCAGGGGCCGCCCCACGGCGGATCCTGCGGAAACCGCTGCATCCACACGGGATAGGTGATCCCGATCAACCCTCCGGCGACGAGGGCCCCGCCGAGGTAGGCGGCCGCGGCCATCAGAGGCAGCCGGGCGAAGCAGTACGCGAGGGCCTTCCACGCGCTGGCGTCGGTCAGTACCGCGCCGGCCCAACGCAGCGGGCCCGGCCCGCGACGGCGTACCGGCGGCGGGTTCGGCCAGGTCCAGCCGAGGAACAGCCGGGCCGGCCCCCGGAAGTACCGGACGGTCAGCCGGGCCAGCACCAGCACAGCCGTCAGCAGCGGTAGCCCGACCGTCAGCAGCGACAGCGCGGAGAACACCAGCCCCAGCAGCGCGAGCGCGAACGTCGGCACGGCCAGCACGGTGCCGGTGATCGTGTACCCGACCTCGCGCCAGGTGCGGGCGGCCAGCGGCGCGCGCAGCACTGTGCCGGCGACCGATGTCACGGGTCCACCGCCAGCGACTCCACCGCCGGGCGGCGCATCGCGACCAGCGCCGGCACCACGGTGCCCAGCAGGACCAGACCGACCACCGCGGCCACGCCGATGGTCAGCTGCCCGGTTGGCAGGTACGGCATCCACGTACCCAGCATGCCGTGCAGCATCGGCACCACGGTGACCATCGCGACCACCGTACCCACCGCCAGAGCGGTCACGGTCACCATCAGGGCCTCGCCGGCGACCACGGTCAGCGCCCGCATCCTGCTCGCGCCGACCAGCCGGGTCACGGCAAGCTCCCGGCGTCGGGCCAGTAGCACGGTCACCAGCGTGTTCACCGCCGCGACCGCGGCGAAGGCGACGTAGACGGCGGTCCCGGAGTACTCCGTCCACACCGATGCCGGCGGGTCGGGCGTGCCGTGCACGTGGACGGACGTGGTGTGCGTGAGCACCTTCACCGTGGCGAACGCGATCGCGAGGACCAGCGGTACCAGGGCGCCGGACAGCGCCTTGGCGCGTACCGCGAGGTTGTCCGCGGCCAGCGCCCCGGTGCCCCCGAACAGTCGCGCCAGCGGGGCTGCCAGCCGCAGCAGGACCGGACCGAGAAAGCCTGCTCCTACGCACATCGCCAGCATCGTGAAGAAGCTCGACTCGCCAGCCTTCGCCGGGTCGCCGTTGGCGATGAGGATCGACGACACCACGCCGCCAGCCACGAGCACCACCCCGATCGCGGTACGCACAAAGCTGACCCGGCGTCGCGGGACGGCCATCTCGGTCAGCGCGGCGGCGGGGCGTACCCGCGCCGGGCGTACCGCGGCGACCAGCGCGCCGACCAGCGACGCCCCGACGGTGATGCCCAACGCGGCAGGTAGCGCCGCACCCGACGGGTGGAACGTCACGCCGGGTGGGATCGCCCCGTGTCCGGTGAGCCCCGCCAACCAGGCGCGGGCGAGCAGGGCACCGAGCGGCACCCCGAGCACGGTCGCCGGCACCGCCACCGCGGCGGCCTGGGCCGCCACCGCGCGGCGTACCCGCCCGGGGGTGGCACCGACCGCCCGCACCAGCGCGATGTCCCGGCCCTGTCGGGCGATCGACGACGTCATGGTCAACCCGACGATCAACGCGGTCAGGTACACCGACACCACCACGAACAGCACGGCCATCTCGGGGATCCCGCTCTCGGTCAGCGCCTGCCGGGCGGCCGGGTCCAACCGCGCGCCGGACATCGAGGAACTGGCGCCGAGCGCTCCGGACACCAGCGCGGCGGCCAGGCACTGTGTGACGAACGGTCCAGCGAAGGCCCACGGCTGCTTGCGCAGTGCCTGCCTGGTCAGCCCCGCGCTCACCGGACCACCGCCGGATCCTCCACGGTGGCGCGCAGCCGCTCCGCGATGCTCGTCGCATCGGGCGTCGGGCCGTCCGCCACCACCTCGCCGTCGCGCAGCAGGATGAGCCGGTCGCTCCAGGCCGCTGCCATCGGGTCGTGGGTGACCATCACCACCGCCACCCGGGCCCGGTCCACCCCGCCGCGAAACAACTGGAGTACCTGCTCGCCGGTAGCCGGATCCAACGCCCCGGTCGGCTCGTCCGCGAACACCACAGCGGGACGGCCAGCCAGCGCACGGGCGATGGCGACCCGCTGGCGCTGGCCACCGGACAACTCGCCAACCGGCCGACCCGCCAGCCCGGACAGCCCGACCTCGGCCAGCACCTCGTCGAGCGGGCGCGGGCGCGGACCACCCAGTCGGCGGGGCAGCAGCACGTTCTGCCGCACCGTCAGTTCCGACAGCAGGTTGTACGACTGGAAGACGAAACCCACCCGGTCGCGGCGCAGCCGGGTCAGCGCACCTTCGCGCATCCGCGTGACGTCCCGGTCGACCAGCCGGACCCGGCCCGACGTCGGCCGGTCCAGTCCGGCCGCGCACTGCAGCAGGGTGCTCTTGCCTGACCCGGTCGCGCCCATCACCGCAACGAACGTGCCGGCCGACACCACGAGTGAGACGCCGCGAAGAGCGGCGACCGGCCGGCGGCGCGAGCCGTAGATGCGGGTCACCCCGTCGAGTTCCACAACGTTGTCCATGCGTTCCAGCCTCGGCGCCGGCGGCGTCACGAACATCCGGGTGGCCCGAACGGTACGGGTGCGGTTATCCGTACCGTCGCTCTACCCGACGCTGCCCTTGCAGGACCCGACCTGCCGAAATCACTTAGCGAATGCTGCCCGACAACAGATGGGTACGCAGGAAGTCGAGTTCCAGCGGGAGCAGCCGCTCGGCGGTGCCGTTCGCGGCCAGGTGGGTGGCGCCGGTCAGCGGCAGCACGGCGTGCGGGCGGCCGGTGCTCAGCAGGGCCGCGGAGAGCCGGAGCGTGTGCGCGGCCACCACGTTGTCGTCGGCCAGACCGTGCACCAGCAGCAACGGGCGGGCCTGGTCCGGCCCGGTGACCGGCTCCGCGGCCAACTCGATCAGCGAGTGGTGCGCGTACACGTCCATGCCGTCCTCCGGCAGGCCGAGATAACGCTCGGTGTACGCGGTGTCGTACAGCGCCCAGTCGGTCACCGGTGCGCCCGCGATCCCGCACTTGAACAGCTCCGGGTGGCGCAACACCGCCAACCCGGCCAGCCACCCGCCGAACGACCAACCGCGTACCCCCACCCGGCTCAGGTCCAGGTCCGGATGCTTGCCGGCGAGCGCGGTCAGCGCGTCGATCTGGTCGGTCAGGATCACGTCGGCGACCCGCCGGTGGATCGCCTTCTCGAACGACGGCGCCACGCCCGGCGTACCCCGGTTGTCGATGGTGACCACCGCGAACCCGGCGTCGGCCCACCACTGCCGCTCCAGCCACGCGGCCCGGGCCGCCACCACCTCCTGGTGTCCCGGACCGCCGTAGATGTCGAGCAGCACCGGCAGCCGCCGGCCCGTCACATGGTTGTCGGGGTAGAGCACCGCCGCCGGCAGTCGCCGGTCGGTCACCCGCTCCAGCAGGGGCAGCGGCGAGTATGGCGGGTTGGCGGCCAGTGACCGCAGCTCGGCCAGCTCCTGCCCGCCGCGCGACACCGTCCACCGCACGCCGGCGTGGTCCAGCGAGGCGGCCCCCACCACCAGGACGTCCCCGCCGACGGCCGCCGTGTGCCAGCCCGAGTCGGTGGTGAGCCGCCGGGCGTCCACCCCGCCCCCGATGGTCGTACGGACCCGGAACAGGTGCCGTTCGCTCGGCTCGCCGTCACTCGCCTCGACCAGCAGGTCGGCGGGACCGCTGACGGCCGGCAGCCGACCCACCACCCGTCGCACGTACAGCGACGGGGGAGTGAGCAGGGTGCCGTCGGCGAACAGACAGCGGGCGTCGTACCCGTCGTGGGCCAGCTCGCCGCCGACCAGCACCCGGCCGTCGGGCAGGTGTGCCGGCGTGCCGGCGATCGGCTCCACCCAGCGCGGATCGGCCAGCTCGGCGTGCACCTGCGTCTCACCGGTGCGCGGGTCCACCGCGAGGACCAGCCCGTGCTGCTGCGAGCGGCGCAGCACGGTGATCAGCGGGCTGCCCTCGCCCCAGCTCACCTCGGTCAGGTACGGGTAGGTCTCGCGGTCCCAGTGCACGTCGACCCAGCCGTCGTTCAGGTCCAGCAGGTGCAGGCTGACCTCGGCGTTCGGGCCGCCGGCCCGGGGGTACGCCACCGCCGTCGGCGGGCTGCCCGGCTCGGCCGGGTCGTGCAGGTGCCAGCGGTCCAGCCGGGACTCGTCCACCCGGGCGGCGAGCACCATCCGCCCGTCCGGGGCCCACCAGTAGCCCCGGTACCGGCCGAACTCCTCCGCCGCGATGTGCTCGGCCAGACCCCAGCTCACCCCGGCGTCCTCGCCTGCCAGCAGGGTGTCCGTGCCATCGGCCTCGATGACGCGCAGCTCACCCCGGCGCACACCACCGGCGGCGTCGGTCACGTACGCCAGGCGCTCCCCGGTCGGATCCGGTCGAGGATCCAGCACCGGACCGACGGCGGCCACCTCCACCACGTCACCGTGCACCAGATCGGCCCGGAACAGCCGACCGGCCAGCGCGAACACCGCGATCCGGCCGGCGGCGTCCAACGCGTACGAGCCGATGCCGGCGGCAGTGAGCCGCAGCCGTTCGCGCAGCGCCCGCTCGCCTGGGGAGAGCGCCCGCACGTCACCCTCGGCGCCCAGCAGGGTGGCCGGATCGGCTACCAGTCGTTCCTCGCCGGTCGCCACGTCCAGCAGCCAGAGCGCGTCCGCCGGGTCCTCCGGGCCGGCCGAGCGCAGGAAGATCACCCGGGAGCCGTCTTCGGCCACGGAGACAGCGCGCGGCGCGCCGTGGCTGAACCGGCGGGTGCGGGCGGCCAGCTCCGGAAAGTCCACAGGCCAAATCGTAGAGCCGCGCCGGGCGTGATGTGGCCGACCTGGGCGGACGCGTCGACGACCCTGGGGGAGAACCGCCAGTTAGAGTGACCGTCGTGACGACGTTGCCCGACCGCCGCCTGCTGCTGGTCCACGCGCACCCCGACGACGAGTCGATCGGCACCGGCTCGACCATGGCTCACTACGCCGCCGCCGGCGCACACGTCACGCTGGTGACCTGCACCCTCGGCGAGGAGGGCGAGATCCACGTACCGGCACTGGCGCAGCTCGCCGCCGCCGAGGCCGACCAGCTCGGCGGGTACCGGATCGCCGAGCTGGTCGCCGCCTGCGCCGCGCTCGGCGTCAGCGACCACCGTTTCCTCGGGGGCGCCGGCCGCTACCGCGACTCGGGGATGATGGGCCTCGCGACGAACGATCACCCCCGCGCCTTCTGGCAGGCGGACCTCGACGAGGCCGCCGGGCACCTGGTGGAGATCATGCGGGAGGTACGCCCCCAGGTGCTGATCACGTACGACCCGAACGGCTTCTACGGCCACCCCGACCACATCCAGGCACACCGGGTGGCGATGCGCGCCGTCGAACTGGCCGCCGTCGAGGGCTGCGCCCCGGCGAAGGTCTACTGGACGGCCATGCCGCTCAGCGTGCTGGAGGCCGGCATGGCGCACTTCGCCGAATCCTCGGACAACCCGTTCGCCGGCATCCAGGACCTGGCCGAGCTGCCCTTCGGCACCCCGGACGACCAGATCGCCGCCCGGATCGACGGCACCGACCAGCACGCGGCCAAGGAGGCGGCGATGCGGGCGCACGCCACCCAGATCCCGGCCACCTCCTGGCTCTACTCGATCGCCGGCAACTTCGGGGGCGAGTTCATGGGCGTGGAGTTCTTCACCCTCGCGGTCGGCGCGAAGGGCCCGGGCGCCGGCCCGTACGGCTGGGAGGACGACCTCTTCGCCGGGCTGTCCGGAGCGGCCCCCGCGGACCGGTCCCCGGTCGCGGCGGCCGGTCTCCGGTGACGCTCCCCGCCGCGCCGATGTCGGTCCTGAACGACCAGGACACCCCGCCCGAGGCGGGGCCACCGCCGCGACTGCTGGACCTGGGTCTGCGGCTCGCCGGCGCGGTCGTCGTGATGGTGGCGGGGGTCGTGACCGGTGTGCTGGAGCTGCTGCTCGCCACCCTCCGGGTCGGCGGGCAGCTCATCGGGGTCTCGGCGCTGCTCGCCGTCGGCGCCAACATCGTGTTGAGCTGGTTCGCGCACGAGGTGGTCGGCCGTCGCTGGGCGGTGGCGCTGCCGGCGGTGCCGTGGTTCGCCCTGATGGCGGTGGCCGCCATCCGCACCACCGAGGGCGACCTGCTGCTGGCCGGCGACAACTGGGTCGGCCTGGCGATGATCGTGGCCGGCGCGATGACGTTCGCCGTGATGGGTTTCCGGCAGATCCTCGCCCCGCCGCCCACGCTCGGTCGCTGGTGACGCCACACAGGTACGAGTGGTAGATATTCCTGCCAGGGATGTGGCCCCGCAAACGGGGCGTACGGCAGGAGGTCGTGCGATGGACAAACGGTGGCGGACCATCGGGGTGCTCGCGGGAGGGCTGTTCGCGGTCAACCTGGTCGCCCGGCTGGTCACCCGGTTCGCTTTCGATGGTGACGACGCCGCGGCCGACCGGGTGTCGCTGGCGATGTTCGTGGTGATCGGATTGACCATGGCCGCGATCGCCTTCCGCTGGGGACGCGTGCGGCCGCTGGCCGTGTGGGCGGGCGACGTGGCGGTCGTGGTGCTGGTGGCCATGGCCCTGACCGTGCTGGTCGGGCCGCTGGTGGTCGGTCACAACCCGTTCGCCGACGGCGCGGGCACGTTCTTCGCCCAGATCTGGCTCTACCTGCTCGCCACCGGCCTCGGGACCATGATCGGGTACCTGGTGGCGACCGCCCTCGGGCTCGACCACCGCTCGCAGCAGCTCAAGCGGTACGCCGAGGTCAAGGCGGCCAAGCCCCGCCGCGTGGTTCGCCGCTGACGTCGACCTGCCGGTGCGCGCCGCGCCGGCCCGAGCCTCCCGCTTGATCAACTCACTGTCGCCGATGTGGCGGTGTCGAGCGCCCGGGACACCCCCGACTCGGCGATCTGGAGTGGATCAAGCGGTGGCCGGGTCGGTTGGGTGCGGGGCGACCCGGGTCAGGTAGGTGTGGTGGGTGACGAAGCCGAGCGTCCGGTAGAGCGCGACGGCCGTCGTGTTGCGCTGCTCCACCTGGAGAAATGCGTGCGTGGCACCGACCGACACACCCCACGCGGACAATGCGACGATCACTCGGCGTGCCAGTCCCTGCCGGCGGGCTGTCGGCAGCACCTCGATCAGGCTGAGGCCCAACCAACGGCCCTCGCCGGTCACCGTGCCGCGGCCGATCGCCACCAGCGTGCCGTCGACGTACACGTGGGCGAAACGGACCTGGCCCACCGCGGTGAGCACGTGCCGGGCGGCGTCCGGTAGGCCGCCCTTGCGACCGGCGGCGACGGCAAGCCACTCGTCGCTGGGCGCGGTCACCACCTCGACGACGGCACCGCCCGACGTGGCCGGGGCGGCGGCGGGTGGCAGGGGGAGCGGCGCGGTCTGTACGAGTGTCGGTGGGCGGCTGTCCCAGCCGCGTTCGTCCAGCTCGGCGCCGACCGGCGCGGCGAGCGGCAACGGCGTGTTGATCATCGCCGGCTGACCTCGGTCGGCGTACCAGCGCTCGACCGCGTCCACCGCCGCCGGCAGCGGTCGGTCCGGATCGCCGATCGGCAGTGCCGAGTTGGCCCGGCCGGTCCAACCCTCGGCCGAGCGCAGCAGCCAGTCGCCGAGCCGACCGCGCGTTGGCGCCGGCCAGGCCTCGTCGGCGGCCCGTTCCAGCGCCACCACCGCAGCGGCGGTCGGCCGGCGGGTCGGCGGCACCCGCTTGGCCCGGTGCACCTGCGCCACCGGAACCCGCAGCGGGCCCTGCGCCGTGGCGAGGGTGAGATGAGTCTCGCTCAACTCCACCAGCTCGCCGAGGGCATCGGAAAACAGCGGGCGGCCTTCGCGAATCCCCACAATCCGGCGGACCACAATCCGGTGTCCCACATCCTGCTGTCGGAGCACGATCGACCCCCTCCCCGGCGAGATACTAGGCTCTTACCGTCGCGGGAGATCGCGGCGCGTCTTGCGGAGGAGAAGACCGGTGACCTACATCATCGCCGAGCCGTGCGTGGATGTGCTCGACAAGGCATGCATCGAGGAATGCCCGGTCGACTGCATTTACGAGGGCAACCGGATGCTCTACATCCACCCCGACGAGTGCGTCGACTGTGGTGCCTGTGAGCCTGTCTGCCCCGTGGAGGCGATCTTCTACGAGGACGACGTCCCGGAGCAGTGGAAGGACTACACCGGCGCGAACTACGAGTTCTTCGAGGAGCTGGGCTCGCCCGGGGGCGCCTCGAAGATCGGCAAGGTGGAGAAGGACGCCACCTTCGTCGCCGCGCAGCCGCCGCGCGGCGAGGGCCACTGAACCGGCCCGCGCCGGTTTCGGCACGGCTGCCCGAGTTCACCTGGGACACCCTGGACGCCGCGGCCACGCTGGCCGCGGCGCATCCGGAGGGCCTGATCAACCTCTCCATGGGCACGCCGGTCGACCCGGTTCCGGCGGTGATCCGTCAGGCGTTGGCGGACGCGTCCGACGCTCCGGGTTACCCGCTCACCGCCGGCACTCCGGCGCTGCGCGACGCGATCGCGGCGTGGGTCGCCCGGGCCTGTGGCGCTGGCGTCGACGGTCTCGGCGTCCTGCCGACCATCGGCTCCAAGGAGCTGGTCGCCTGGCTGCCGACGCTGCTCGGCATCGGTCCCGGCGACGTGGTGGTCGTGCCGTCGATCGCCTACCCCACCTACGAGGACGGGGCGCGGCTGGCCGGCGCCACCGTGGTTCGCGCCAACTCGCTCACCGCGGTCGGGCCGACCTCGCGCGTCCGGCTGGTCTGGGTCAACTCGCCCGGTAACCCGACCGGGCGGGTGCTGCCCGCAGCACACCTGCGCAAGGTCGTCGACTGGGCCCGGGAGCGCGGCGCGGTGGTCGCCAGCGACGAGTGCTACCTGCCGCTGGGCTGGTCGGCCGAGCCGGTCTCGGTGCTGTCCCCGCAGGTCTGCGGCGGCGACTACACCGGGGTGCTCGCCGTGCACTCGCTCTCCAAGCGGTCCAACCTCGCCGGCTACCGGGCCGGGTTCGTGGCCGGCGATCCGGCTCTCGTCGCCGAGCTGTTGAAGGTCCGCAAGCACGCCGGCATGATCGTGCCCGCGCCGGTGCAGGCCGCGATGGTGGCCGCCCTCCAGGACGAGGAGCACGCCGTCGAGCAGCGGGAGCGCTACCGCGCCCGGCGCGAGGTGCTGGCCGCCGCGTTCACCGGCGCCGGCTTCACGGTCGAGCACTCGGAGGCGGGCCTCTACCTCTGGCTCACCCGCGACGAGGACTGCTGGGAGACGGTCGACTGGCTGGCCCGGCGCGGCATCCTGGTCGCTGCCGGTGTCTTCTACGGCCCCTCCGCCCAGCGGTACGTCCGGGTGGCGCTGACCGAGTCCGACGAGCACGTCGCAGCGGTCGCCGGCCGGCTGCGGGCCTGACCCCGGGCGGCCGGCCATGACCGACGGCGACACCGGACGGTACGCCAACGTACGGGCGGCGGTGCTCGGCACCGGCCTGATCGGTGGTTCGCTGCTGCTGCGTCTCGCCGACGCCGGCCTGGACGTCGCCGGGTGGGATCCGGACCCGGCGACACGGGAACGGGCCCGGGAGCGCGGTTTGACGGCCCCGGCCACGGTCGAACAGGCCGTCGCCGGCCGGGACGTGGTCTTCCTCTGCGGTCCGCTGCCCACCCTGCCCCGGACCCTGGCCCAGGTGGCCGACCTGACCGCGCCGGGTTGTGTGCTGACCGACGTCGGCAGCACCAAGGTCGAGGTGGCTGCGGCCGCCGACCGGCTGGGGCTCACCGACCGTTTCGTACCCGGGCACCCGATGGCGGGCGCGGAGTCCGCCGGCCTGACGGCGGCCTCCCCGACGCTGCTCACCGGTGCCGCCTGGGTGCTCTGCCCGGCGACGGGCGCCGCGACGCTCGCCTTCCGCTGGCTGACCGGGCTGCTGGTGGAGCTGTTCGGTGCCCGGGTGGTGCCGATGTCCGCGCCGGCGCACGACTCGGTGGCCGCGCTCGCGTCGCACGTGCCGCACCTGTTGGCCGGCGCGCTGGCCGGGGCGGTGCAGCGGTCGCCGCTGCGCGACGCCGTGCTGGCACTGGCCGCGGGCAGCTTCTCCGACGGCACCCGGGTCGCCGGCACACCGGCCGAGCGGACGGCGAACATGCTGCTCGGCAACCGCGAACGGGTCCTGCACGAGCTGGCCGAGGTCCGGGTGCTGCTGGACGAGTTGGCCGGCGCGCTGCGTGCTGGCGACGCGCCCGCGCTCACCGCCGGGTACGCCCAGGCCGGCGCGGCGCGGTCGGCGTTGCGGGGCCGCCGGTTCGGCCCGGCGGACCGCGAGTTCCCGGCCGGCGGCGACCACGCCGTCGAGGTGGGCTGGCTGCGCGGGCTGGGCGACGCCGGTGGCCACCTGACGGGATGCCGGATCGGCTCGGACGTCGTCTCCTACCCGGCATGGCTGCCGGTGGCTGACTAGGCTGACAGGCATGGCGACGGACGGCCCGGTTGTGCAGGTGCGCGGCGAGGCGACCCGGGAGGTGCCGCCCGAGTTGGCGCGGTTCGCGGTCACCGCGACCGCCCGCGGTCGGGATCGGGAGGCGACGCTGACGCAGCTCGCCGAGCGGGCCGCCGCCGTCCGCGTGCTGCTGGACGGCTCGGAGCCGGCGGTGGCCCGGCGGGAGGCCGGCGACCTGTGGGTCCGGCCGCAGACCAAGCGCTCGGGTGAGCGCGTCGTGGGCTGGCTCGGCAGCGTCACCACGACGGTCACCGTCATCGACTTCACCGCTCTGGGCGAGCTGATGCTCCGACTGGCCGACCAGGACCAGGTCGAGGTGGCCGGCCCCTGGTGGGAGCTGCGCCCGGACAGCCCCGCGTACCGCGAGGCGCGGCACGCCGCGATCAACGACGCACTGCTGCGCGCCCGGGAGTACGCCGAGGCGCTCGGCGCCCGCGTCACCGCGTTGATCGAGCTGGCCGACTCCGGTCCGGGGGACCGGCCGATGTTCGCCCGCGCGGCCTTCGACGTCGGGGGTGGCGCTGGCGGCGGGGTGCCCGAGCTGGAGCTGGACCCGCAGCCGCAGACCGTGCAGGCAGCGGTACAGGCCCGGTTCACGATCAGCGATCCGGTGCTGGGCTGATGCCGGCGGCCCGGGTGCTGGCCGTCGACGAGCTGGTGGCGCGGGCGCGGTCACTGGCCGACGCCGGCCCGCGGCAGTTGCTCGGCATCACCGGGGCGCCCGGCGCTGGCAAGTCCACCCTGGCCGAGCGGATCGTCGCCGAGGTCGGGCCGAGCGCCCGGCTGGTGCCGATGGACGGCTTCCATCTGGCGCAGGCGCAGCTGGTCCGGTTGGGCCGCGCCGACCGCAAGGGCGCGGTCGACACCTTCGACGCCAACGGGTACGTGTCACTGCTGCGCCGGTTGCGCCGGCTGGAGCCGACCTCGGTCTACGCGCCGGAGTTCCGCCGTGAGATCGAGGAGCCGGTGGCCGGTGCGATCGAGGTGCCGCCGTCGGTGCGCCTGGTGGTGACCGAGGGCAACTACCTGCTCGTGCCGGACTTTCCGTGGGAGGAGGTCCGGACGCTGCTGCACGAGGTGTGGTTCCTCGACCTGGACGTCGAGCTGCGCCAGCGCCGGTTGACCGCTCGGCATGAGGCGTACGGGCGGTCACCGGAGCAGGCGCGGGCCTGGGCGTTGGGCAGCGACGAGGCCAACGCGGCCTGCGTCATCCCCACGGCCGATCGGGCCGACCTGGTGGTCCGCCTGCCCGACCCGCCGGTGAGCTGAGCGACCGTCGTCACTGCTCGCCGCGATCGTCGCGGGTCATGTCCCCGGTGGTGGGCGTTCCGGGGTCGATGTGGATCGTTCCCATGCTGTCTTCTCAGTCGAGTTCGCGGACCGGTCGGGCCGGGTTGCCGACCGCGACCACGTTGGCGGGTAGGTCGCGGGTCACCACCGCTCCGGCGCCGACGACGGTGTTCGCGCCGATCGTCACTCCCGCGAGCACGATCGCGCCGCCGCCGAGCCACACATTGTCGCCAATGGTGATCGGTTTGGCGGCCTCCCACTTGTCGCGGCGCGGGCCGGGTTCCACCGGGTGGGTCGGCGTGAGGAGCTGCACGTTCGGTCCGACCTGGACGTCCGCGCCGAGGGTGATCGCCGCGACGTCGAGGAAGACCGCGTTGTAGTTGACGAAGCTGCGGGGCCCGATCCGGATCTGCCAACCGTAGTCGCAGTAGAACGGCGGACGGATCCAGGTGCCCTCACCGAGCTCGCCGAGCAGGTCGCGCAGGGCCGCGAGCCGCTGCGCCGGATCCGCCGCGGGGCTGGTGTTGAAGCGTTCCATCAACCGGGCGGCCCGGTCCAGGTCGGCGATGAGCTCGGGATCGTCGGCGAGGTAGGGCTCGCCGGCGAGCATCTTGTCCTTCATGGAGGTCACCGCTCGATCATGCCGGCCCGGTTCGTCGGCTTGTGGCGGGTCCGTCATCTTTCTGTCTTCTTTTTGCATACGCGGTATGCAATTCTGGGTTGTCAATGTGACTCCCGTACATCAAGACGCTTGACGAGGAGGATCCGTTGCACCAGAGAAGAAGATTGGCCGCCCTCGGCCTCGTGTTCGCGCTGGCGCTCGCCGCGCCGGCCCCCGCATCCGCCGCACCCACCGCGCCAGCCCCGCCGGGTGGCGCCGACCGGCAGACCACCCCCGGCGGGCCCACCCCCAACCGGTCGACCACCGTCACGCTGATCACCGGTGACCGGGTCACGGTCAACGGCTCCGGCTCCGGCGCCTCGGTCCGTCCCGGCGCCGGCCGCGAGGACGTACGGTTCCTGATCCAGCGCGAGCGCGGCCGCCTCTCGGTGACACCTACCGACGCGCTGCCGTTGCTGCGCTCGGGTCGGGTGGACCGGCGGCTCTTCGACGTCACCGGGCTGGTCGAGGCGCGCTACGACGACGCCCACCGCGACACCCTGCCGCTGCTGGTGGCGTACGGCTCGACGGGCAACGCCCGGCGCGCCCCGGCCGCTCTGCCCGGCACCCGGGTGACCCGCGACCTGCCGGCGATTCGCGGCGCGGCCCTGACCACCGGCAAGTCCTCCCTCGGCGCGGTCTGGTCCACGGTCGCCACCGGTTCCGCCGGGGCTCGCCTCGACGCGGCGGGGGGCGTCGAGCGGATCTGGCTGGACGCTCGCCGCCGGGTGACCCTCGACCACAGCGTGCCGCAGATCGGCGCGCCCGCCGCCTGGGCGGCCGGGTTCACCGGCAAGGGAGTCTCCGTCGCGGTGCTGGACACCGGCGTCGACGCGACCCACCCGGACCTCGCCGGCAAGGTGGCCGAGGCGCGCAACTTCACCGAGGCCCCCGAGGCTCGGGACATGGTCGGCCACGGCACCCACGTCGCCTCGACAATCGCCGGGTCCGGCGCGGCCTCCGGTGGCAGGTACCGGGGTGTCGCCCCGGACGCGACGCTGCTGGACGGCAAGGTCTGTGAGGACCAGGGGTGCAGCGACTCGGCGATCCTCGCCGGCATGCAGTGGGCCGCGGTGGACAAGAAGGCCGCGGTGGTCAACATGAGCCTCAGCGGCTGGGACACCCCGGAGGTCGACCCGCTGGAGGAGGCGGTGCAGACCTTGACCGCGCAGACCGGCACGCTCTTCGTCCTCGCCGCCGGCAACGACGGCTCGGACGGCTCGGTCGGCTCCCCGGCCAGCGCCGACGCCGGGCTCGCCGTGGGCGCGGTGGACCGCAACGACGAACTTGCCGAATTCTCCAGCCGGGGTCCACGGGTCGGCGACGACGCGCTGAAGCCGGACATCACCGCGCCCGGCGTCGACATCGTGGCCGCACGGTCCGCCACCGGTGTCATCGGCGATCCGGTGGGGGACCGCTACGTCACGCTCTCCGGCACGTCGATGGCCACCCCGCACGTGGTCGGGTCGGCCGCGCTGCTCGCCCAGCAGCACCCGGGGTGGCGGGCCGACCGGCTCAAGGCCACCCTGATGGCCGCCGCCAAGCCACACCCGGACCAGACCGCCTACCAGCAGGGAGCCGGGCGGGTCGACGTCGCGCACGCGATCACCGAGCAGATCACCACCGACCCGGTGAGCGTCTCGTTCGGGCGTACGCTCTGGCCGCACGGCGACGACGACCCGATCACCCGCACGGTCACCTGGCGCAACGACGGTCCCGCCCCGGTCACCGTGGACCTGAGCGTCGAGGGCGCCGGCCCCGGCGGTCGGGCGCTGCCGGCCGGCCTGTTCCAGTTGGGCGCCGACCGGCTCACCGTGCCGGCGGGCGGTACGGCCGCCACGACCGTCACCGCGAACACCCGGCTCGGTGACGCCGACGGCTACTGGACCGGGCGGATCGTGGCCCGATCGGGAGCGGCCGTCGCGGTCACCCCGCTGGCCGTGCACCGGGAGGTGGAGAGCTACACGCTGACCGTGGAGCACCTCAACCGTGCCGGCGCGCGCACCGCGGACCACTGGACCCTCCTGCTGGGACTGGACAGCTTCGCCTCCTGGGACCTCGTCAGCGACGACGGGGTGGCCACCGTGCGGGTGCCAAAGGGGCGCTACGGCCTGAGCGGCCTGGTCTTCGAGCCCGCGCCGGAGGGTGAGCAGGGCGGGATGTCCCTGTTGGCTGAGCCCGAACTGACAATCGAGCGGGACACCCGGATCGTCGTGGACGCCCGCCGAGCCAGACCGGTCCGGACGACAGTCCCCGAGCGGGGCGCCAAGCCGGAGCTGATCGACGTCAGCGGCAACTTCACGGCCGACGACGGCAGCGTTTACGGCGTCGGGCTCTGGGCGGACACGTTCACCGGCCTGACCAGCGGCCAACTCGGCAAGCGGGTCTCCGCCGACCGGTTCGTCGCCACCATCAGCAGCCAGTGGATCAAGCCGGACACGGCCGACAGCCCCTACC
Source organism: Micromonospora sp. NBC_00617 (assembly GCF_045161355.1). Lineage (NCBI taxonomy): Bacteria > Bacillati > Actinomycetota > Actinomycetes > Micromonosporales > Micromonosporaceae > Micromonospora > Micromonospora sp. NBC_00617. The sequence goes on from NZ_CP107751.1 coordinate 6,830,022, forward strand.
TGTACGCGCTGGCCGAAGCGATCCCGGGCCGGCTGCCCACGGGGTACGTCCGCAACTACGCCAAGCGGGACCTGGCCACCGTGGTGCACCAGTTCCGTGGTGGCTACCCGGGCACGGAGGCCGAGCGGATCGTGTACCCCGTGCTGGAGTACAACGTCGGTGGGTCCGCCCTGATCCTGCCCACCGTCGTGCCCGGCCAACGGGTCGAGCACTACAACACCAAGGGCGTGAAGTGGGAATCCGAGCTCGACGTCGGAACGCGGGACGAGGACGGTTGGCTGAACGCGCAGGGGGCGCTCTTCTCCGCGCCCACCGCGTACCGGGCCGGGCGGACGGTGCAGGAGGTCTGGAACCAGGCCCCGTACGGGCCGTCCTTCCCGACCCCGCGCTGGCCGGAGAACAGCGTCACCCGCGTCGGTGACACCATCCTGGTCGGCCTGCCGATGTTCAGCGACGCGGCCGGGCATCCGGGCTGGTCGCTGACCGACAGTGAGCGGACCGAGCTCTGGCGCGACGGCAAGCTGGTCGGCGAGAGCGAGTACGCCGGCTACGGCCAGTTCACCGTGCCGCCCGGTGCGGCGAACTACCGGCTCGTCACGTCGGCGAAGCGCAGCCTCACCGACCTGAGCACCGAGGTGGAGTCCAGCTGGACCTTCCGGTCCGGGCACGTCGCCGGTGACACGCCGGCCCGGCTGCCCCTGTCGGCGGTGCGCTTCGCGCCGCCGTTGCGGGTCGACAACAGCGCTCCGGCCGGTCAGGGCTTCGTCGTCCCGGTGCGGGTGCAGCGGCAGCCCGGCGCACCGGCCGCCCGGGTGGACAAGCTCACCGTCGACGTCTCGTACGACGGTGGGAAGACCTGGCGCAAGGCGACGTTGATCCGCACCGGAGGTGACGGCTGGTTGGCCGTGCTGCACCATCCGGCCGGCACGGGCTACGCGTCGCTGCGGGCCACCGCCCGCGACACCGCCGGCAACACGGTCACCGAACGGATCATCCAGGCGTACCGGTTGCGCTGAGGCGTACCCCGTCGGGTCCGCGGCCAAGTGCCGCGGACCCGGCGGGTGCGTCAGTCGTTGGCGTGCAGGGCGGCGTTCAGCTCGATGCCCCGGCCGGTGCGCGGGCGGGCCTCCAGCGCGCCGGTGACCGAGTTGCGCCAGAACAGCAGGCCGTCGACGCCGGACAGCTCGCGGGCCTTGACCACCCGGCCGTCCGGCAGAGTGATCTTGGAGGCGGCGGTGATGTAGCAGCCCGCCTCCACCACGCAGTCGTCGCCGAGGGAGATGCCGACGCCGGCGTTCGCGCCGACCAGGCTCCGCTCACCGATGCTCACCTTCTCGGTGCCGCCACCGGAGAGCGTGCCCATGATCGAGGCGCCGCCGCCGATGTCGGAGCCGTCACCGACCAGCACGCCCTGCACGATCCGCCCCTCGACCATCGAGGTGCCAACGGTGCCGGCGTTGAAGTTGACGAAGCCCTCGTGCATCACAGTGGTGCCGGCGGCCAGGTGCGCGCCGAGCCGAACCCGGTCGGCGTCGGCGATCCGCACGCCGGAGGGCACCACGTAGTCGGTCATCCGGGGGAACTTGTCCACCCCGTACACCGACAGGTGCCGGCCCGCGGCCCGCTCGATCACCCGCAGCTCGTCCACCCGCTCCGGCGGGCACGGCCCGGCGGACGTCCAGGCCACGTTCGCCAGCTTGCCGAAGATGCCGTCCAGGTTGAGCTGGTTGGGCCGCACCAGGCGGTGCGACAGCAGGTGCAACCGGAGGTACGCGTCGGACGCGTCCTTGATCGGGTCGTCCAGCGAACCGATCACCGTAACCACCTGGACGGTACGCAGACCGGGCAGCGACCGGTCGCCCAGCGCGCCCGGCGGCAGGTCCAGCACGTCCGACTCGCCCTCGCCGGCGACCAGCGGCAGCTCACCCAGGCCCAGCTTGCCGGTCGGATACCAGGTGTCGAGCACCTGCCCGTCGGCGGTGACGGTGGCCAGGCCGATGCCCCAGGCGGAATCTGCGGACGTCACTGTTACACCTCTCGGTCGCGGCCAGGCCGGCCTCGGCTCGCTCCTCGCGCTGACAGACCTGAAGGTACCGTGCGAACCATGGAGAACCCGCTGACCCCCGAGGTCCTCGCCGATCCGGTGCAGCTGACCCGCGTACTGGTCGACATAGAGTCCGTGTCCCTCAACGAGAAGGCGATCGCCGACTTCGTCGAGGAGGTGCTGCGGGGCGTACCGCACCTGTCCACGCACCGACACGGCAACACCGTGATGGCGCGCACCGACCTCGGCCGGTCGCAGCGCGTCGTGCTCGCCGGTCACCTGGACACCGTGCCGCTGAACAACAACTTCCCGTCGACGATGCGCGGCGACCTGATGTACGGCTGCGGGACCTCCGACATGAAGTCCGGCGTCGCGTACGCCCTGCACCTGGCCGTGACGCTGCCCGATCCGCGCTACGACGTGACGTACTTCTTCTACGAGGCCGAGGAGATCGAGTCGCGCTACAACGGGCTCAACCTCGTCGCGCAGGCGTTCCCGGAGTGGCTGGACGCGGACTTCGCGGTGCTGCTGGAGCCGACGTACGGCATCGTCGAGGCGGGCTGCCAGGGCACCATGCGGTCGGTGGTCACCACGACCGGCGTACGCGCCCACTCGGCGCGCTCCTGGCACGGCGTGAACGCGATCCACGCGGCCGGGGAGGTGCTGCGCCGTCTCCAGACGTACGAGGCACGCCGGGTCACCATCGACGGCTGCGACTACCGCGAGGGCATGAACGCGGTACGGATCAACGGTGGTGTGGCTGGCAACGTGGTCCCGGACCACTGCGAGATCGAGGTCAACTACCGGTTCGCCCCGGACCGCACCCCCGCCGAGGCGGAGGCGCACCTGCATGAGGTGTTCGACGGCTTCGAGGTGCGGGTGACCGACACCGCGGCGGGTGCCGCGCCGGGGCTGGAGGCGGCCCCGGCGAAGGAGTTCCTGGCGGCGGTCGGCGCCGCGCCGATCGGCAAGCTGGGCTGGACGGATGTGGCCCGGTTCGCGGCCATGGGGATCCCCGCGCTGAACTTCGGCCCGGGCGATCCGAACCTCGCCCACCACCCTGACGAGCACGTCGAGATCAGCAAGATCCGTGACGGCGCGGCGACGCTGCACCGCTGGCTCGCACCGGCCTGACCTGGTCGGGCCCGTTGCGGGCTGGCCGGTCGGCCGTGTTCCCGGCGATCAAGAGGTTCGCGTCAGCCTGGCCCGTTGTCGGCGGCGCGAACCTCTTGATCGGCTCCGGATCCGGTGGCGGCGGGCGACAGGGCGGGGTCGAGGTCACGGGCGCGGCGGCGCTCGGCCACCACGTCGTGGATCCGTCGCTGCATCTGTCGACGGATCCGGATCATCTCGCTGTTGCTGATCACGCTGTCTCCTCCCCCGAAGGCGCGCGCCCGGGCATACCCGGTATGTGAATAGTAAGACGTACGGGGAAGCCAAATAGTTGCCCATGATCGCGAACTATTTCTCGGCGTCCGCGCCCCGCACACCCGGCGTGTGCGGCTCCACTACGGTTGCCTCATGAGCCAGAACAACGGGCGGGAGGCCGGCCGCGGCCCGGGGCAGGAGCGGCACCGGGGCGCCGTCACGCTGCGCCGAGGGGCGATCCCGAGCAGCACCGCCGACCAGCGACTGCTGGACTCGCGCGGGCGCGAGGACTGGAAGACCAGGGACGCCTGGCGGGCACTGCGCATCCTCTCCGAGTTCGTCGAGGGCTTCGACACCCTCGCCGACCTGCCGCCGGCGGTCAGCGTCTTCGGCTCGGCGCGCAGCGGTCCGGACGCGGCCGAGTGCCGGCTCGCCGAGGAGATGGGTGGCGCGCTCGCGCGGGCCGGTTACGCGGTGATCACCGGGGGTGGCCCGGGAGTGATGGAGGCCGCCAACCGGGGCGCCACCGAGGCCGGCGGGCTCTCCGTCGGGCTCGGCATCGAGCTGCCGTTCGAGCAGGGCATCAACGACTGGGTCGACCTGGCCATCGACTTCCGCTACTTCTTCGCCCGCAAGACCATGTTCGTCAAGTACGCGCAGGCGTTCGTGGTGCTGCCCGGCGGATTCGGCACCATGGACGAGCTGTTCGAGGCGCTCACCCTGGTGCAGACCGGCAAGGTCACCCGGTTCCCGGTCGTGCTGATGGGGGTCGCCTACTGGCAGGGGCTGCTCGACTGGCTGCGCGACACCATGGCCGCCAGCGGCAAGATCGGCCCGGTGGACCTGGATCTGATCTGCCTCACCGACGACGTCAACGCGGCCGTCCGCCACATCGTCGAGGCCGAGGCGGCGCTCTCCGTCGAGCAGGAGGCGGTCCGCGACGAGGCCGTGGCGCGTACCGGCGCCGACCAGCAGGCCGCCGCCGAGCAGGCCCCCGACCGGCCCCGGGAGGGCTGATGGCGGCGGTCTGCGTCTTCTGCGCCTCGTCCCGCACCCTCGACCAACGCTGGCTCGACCTCGCCGCGGAGACCGGCGCGGAGCTGGCCCGGCGCGGGCACACGCTGGTCAGCGGCGGCGGTTGCGTCGGCATGATGGGCGCGGTGGTCGACGGCGCGCGGGCCGCCGGCGGGCGCACCGTGGGCGTCATCCCGCAGGCGCTCGTCGATCTGGAGGTCGCCGACCTGGCCTCGGACGAGCTGCTGGTGACCGACTCGATGGCCAGCCGCAAGACCCTGATGATCGACAGGTCGGACGCGTTCCTCACCCTGCCGGGCGGGCTGGGCACACTGGACGAGTTGTTCGAGGTCTGGACCACCGCCACCCTCGCCCTGCACGCCAAGCCGATGGTGCTGATCGACACCGACGGCTTCTACCGGCCCCTGCTGGACTGGCTGGCCACCCTCACCGACCAGAACTTCCTCAAACCCGCCGGGCGCAACCTGCTGACCGTGGTCGCCACGGTCCCCGAAGCGGTGAAAGCGCTGGAGTCCCACCTACCCTGACTCCGGGTCCCACCCGGTCGGTCAGGAGAGGTGGCGGCAGGGCCGTCGGCGTGTCGTGCCGCCACCTCGATGACCAGCCCGGGTGGGGTGGGTTGGTGTCGTAGGGGGGTGATGGGATTTGGTGATGCAGGCGTACCGGTTGGTGCGGCGGCCCGAGAGGCCGGCGCGGGGGGACGGGGACGCGCCGGACGACGACGTCGCCGTGCCGAGTGGCGACGGTGCCGTCGCCGGTGCGGTCGAGGCCGCCGGCACACCCGGGCCGGCGAGCCGTCGCTGGCGTGTCGATCCCGTCCAGCAGGAGGTCGTCGCGCACACCGACGGGCCGATGCTGGTGCTCGGCGGTCCCGGCACCGGCAAGACCAGCACCCTCGTCGAGGCGGTCGCCGCCCGGGTCGCCGAAGGGGCCGATCCCGAACGGATCCTGGTGCTGACCTTCGGTCGCCGCGGCGCCACCGCGCTGCGCCAGCGCATCGAGGCCCGGGTCGCACAGGACGGCTACCGGGTGCTGCGCGAGCCGCTGGTGCGCACCTTCCCGGCGTACGCCTTCGGGCTGCTTCGCCGGGCCGCCGCCGAACGTGGCGAGCCGTCGCCCCGGCTCCTCAGCGGCCCCGAGCAGGATCTGATCATCCGCGAGCTGCTGGACGTGGTGGGCGAGGAGCCCGAGGACGACCCGGTCGGCTGGCCCACCGACCTGCGCCCGGCTCTGCGGACCCGGGCCTTCGCCGGTCAGTTGCGCGACCTGCTCATGCGCGCCGCCGAGCGCGGCGTGGGCCCGGCCGACCTGGCCCGGCTGGGTGCGAAGCTCGGCCGCGCCGACTGGCCGGCCGCCGCCCGCTTCCTGCGGGAGTACGTCGCGGTGCTCGCGCTGCGCGACGTCAGCAACCGGGGCTCGATCGCGTACGACCCGGCCGAGCTGGTCCGGGCCGCCACCGGTCTGCTGCGCGACGACGAGGAGCTGCTGGCCGCCGAGCGTCGCCGCCTCGCCCACGTGTACGTCGACGAACTCGCCGACACCGATCCCGCCCAGCTCGAACTGCTCTCGGTCATCGCCGGCGGGGGCAAGTCGCTCGTCGCGTTCGCCGACCCCGACTCCTCCACGTACGCCTTCCGTGGCGCGGACCCGGCCGGGGTGACCACGTTCGGGCACCGTTTCCGGACGGCCTCCGGTGCGCCGGCCGCACAGGTGCTGCTGAGCACGTCGTACCGGGCCGGCCCGGTCCTGCTCGCCGCGATGGGCCGGCTGGGCCGCCGGCTGCGCGGTCCGATGGCGCACCGCCGGCTGCGCCCGCTGCCGGACGCCCCGCCCGGTGTGGTCGAGGTGCACACGTTCCGGTCGGCGACCAGCGAGGCCGCCTGGCTGGCCCACGCGCTGCGCGCCGCGCACCTGCTCGACGGCGTCCCATGGTCGCGGATGGCGGTCCTGGTGCGTTCGACGGCGTTGCAGTTGCCCACCCTGCAACGCGCGCTGCACGCCGCCGGCGTCCCGACCGTGGTGCACGGCGAAGACCTGCCCCTGCACCTGCAACCCGCGGTGGCCCCGCTGCTGCTCCTGCTGCGCTGCGCACTGGAACCGGCCCGGCTGGACGAGGAGGCGGCCGTCGCGCTGCTGCACTCGCCGCTGGGCGGAGCGGACCCGCTTGCCGAACGGCGGCTGCGCCAGGGCCTGCGCGCCCTGGCGCTGGCCGGGGGTGACCGCCGTCCGTCCGGGGAGCTGATCGTCGAGGCGCTGCGCGACCCGACGGACCTGGCCGGCATCGACCGGCGGTGGGCAGAGCCGGCGCAGGCGGTGGCCGGGCTGCTCGCCACCGCCCGGGACGCCGCAGCCCAACCCGGCACCACCGCCGAGACCGTGCTCTGGGAGGTCTGGGACGCCAGTGGGCTGGCCGAGCGCTGGGCCGGCGCGATCGCCCAGGGACGGCCGGCGGCCGGCGAGGGCGACCTGGCCCGACGCCGGCGAGCCGAGGCCGCCGACCGGGACCTGGACGCCGTGCTGGTGCTCTTCGACGCGGCGGCCCGCTTCACCGACCGGCTGCCCGGCGCGCGTACCGAGGTCTTCCTCGACCACGTGCTCGCCCAGGACCTGCCCGCGGACACCATCGCGCCGACCGCCGACCGGGGCGCGGCGGTACGACTGCTCACCGCGCACGCCGCGAAGGGCCTGGAGTGGGACCTGGTCGCGATTGCCGGAGTGCAGGAGGGCATCTGGCCGGACCTGCGCCTGCGCGGCAGCCTGCTCGGCTCCGAACGGCTGGTCGACGTGCTGGCCGGCCGGTCCGTAGGCCGGGCCCGGGCGGCGAACGTGGTGGGCCAGACCTCGGCTCTGCTGGACGAGGAGCGCCGGCTCTTCCACGTCGCCATCAGCCGTGCCCGCCACCGACTGCTGGTCAGCGCCGTGGCATCGGCGGCGGTCGGCGGCGACGACCACGAGGAGCAGCCCAGCCGCTTCCTGCACGAACTGGGCCCGAGCACGCCGCCGGGCACACCCGGCCCGCGCACCGGCCCCCCGAGCGGCGGCCCCGTCGCCGGTTCACCGAACGACACCTCCTCCGCCGAGGGCGTGACCGGCGGCGGCGTGACCGGTAACGGCGGACCGGCTCGGGTGGCGGTGCCGGCGGCCGGCAACGACGGCGCAGAGGGCACCGACGACGACGAGCCGGACCAGCCCGGGGCGCTGCCGGTCACCCGGCCGCCCCGGGCGCTCACCCTGCCGGCGCTGGTCGCCGAACTGCGTACCGCCATCACCGACCCGGCCGCACCGGCGGCCCGGCGGCGCGCTGCGGCGGCCGAACTGGCGCGGCTCGCCGCCGCGGGTGTGCCCGGCGCGCACCCCGACGACTGGTGGGGGCTGCGGGCGCTCTCCGACGACCGGCCGCTGGTCGACGAGGGGGCGCCGGTGCGGGTCACGCCGTCGGCGATGGAGAGCGCGCTGCGGTGCAGCCTGCGCTGGCTCCTGGAACGGCACGGGGGCAGCGGCCCGACCAGCACCGCGCAGGGGGTGGGCAACCTGGTGCACGCCGCCGCGATGCTCGCCGAGGACGCCAGCGCCGACCGGGGCGCGCTGCTCGACTACGTGGCCGCCCGGTTCGACGCGATCGAGCTGGCGGCCCGGTGGATGGCCGGCCCCGAGCGGGAGCGCGCCGAGGCGATGGTCGACAAGCTGCTGCGCTGGCTGGCCACCAACCCGCGCCGGCTGCTCGCCATCGAACACGAGTTCGCGGTCCGCCTGGACGATCCGCAGCGACCGGTCGACCTGACCGGGCGGGTCGACCGGCTGGAGGTCGACGAGGCCGGCCGGCTGGTGGTGATCGACCTCAAGACCGGCAAGTCGACGGCGGTGACCGGCTCCGAACTGGCCGAGCATCCGCAGCTCGGCGCGTACCAGGCGGCGGTGGAGGCGGGCGCGTTCACCGAGTTCGGTGACGAGTCCGGCGGCGCGGCGCTGGTGCAGCTCGGCACGTCCGCGAAGGATGCCCGGGAGCAGAATCAACCGGCGGCCGGCGAAGGGCCGGCGGCCGGCTGGGCGACCGCGCTGGTCCGGCGGACCGCCGATACGATGGCAGCCGCCACGTTCGCCGCGGTGGCCAACTCGAAGTGCCGGGTCTGCCCGGTGCGCACCAGCTGCCCGGTCTCCGGGCAGGGGCGCCAGGTGGTCGAGCCGCCGACCGTCCGACGTCCGGAGAATCCATGACCCAGCCCACCCTGTTCGGCGCGGGCCCCGCGCCGACGCCTCGGCTGGCGGACTCCGGGCCCCGGTACACCCCGGTGGAGCTGGCCAAACTGCTGCGGCTGCCGGCACCCACCCGGGAACAGGCCGCGATCATCGCCGCTCCGGTGGAGCCGCTGCTCGTGGTGGCGGGGGCCGGGTCCGGCAAGACCGAGACGATGGCCGCGCGGGTGGTCTGGCTGGTGGCCAACTCGTACGTGCGCCCGGAGCAGATCCTCGGGCTGACCTTCACCCGCAAGGCGGCCGGCGAACTGGCCCACCGGGTCCGCACCCGGCTCGACCAGCTGATCCGCCGCCTCGGCCGGCAGGGCCGCGACCCGCTGGACGACCCGCTCGCCGGTGAGCCCACCGTCTCCACCTACCACTCGTACGCGGGGCGGATCGTCACCGAGCACGGTCTACGGGCCGGCTACGAGCCGTCCACCCGACTGCTCACCGAGGCGTCCCGGTGGCAGTTGGTGGATCTGCTCGTACGCAACTACGACGGTGACATGTCCGAGGTGGACCGGATGCCGAGCACCATCACCGACGCGGTGCTGGCGCTCGCCGGTGAGCTGGACGAGCACCTGGTCGCGCCGGACCAGCTGGCCGCCTGGACCGGCCGGTTCTTCGCCGAGGTGCAGTCGCGGCCGGGCCGGGTGTACGCCGACGTGCGCAAGGCGCTCGCCCTGCAACAGACCCGGCTGCGCCTGCTGCCGCTGGTGCGGGCGTACGCCCGGCGCAAGGAGGACTTCGAGGCGATGGACTTCGCCGACCAACTCGCCCGGGCGGCGCGGGTGGCCCGGGATCATCCCGGGGTTGGCGAGATCGAGCGGGACCGGTTCCGGGTGGTGCTGCTCGACGAGTACCAGGACACGAGCCATGCGCAGGTGGTGCTGCTCAACGCGCTGTTCGGTGGCGGGCACCCGGTGACGGCGGTGGGTGATCCGTGCCAGTCCATCTACGGCTGGCGGGGCGCCAGCGCGGGCACCCTCGACCGGTTCCCCACCGAGTTCGCCCGCGCCGACGGTGAGCCGGCCCCGGCGCTCGGGCTCACCACCAGCTGGCGTAACCGCCCGGAGATCCTTCGGGTGGCGAACGCCCTGTCCACGCCGTTGCGCGCGGCCGGTGCCCGGGTGCCGGAGCTGCGCTCCGCGCTGACCGTCCGCGACCCGATCCCGCACTGCAGCCCCGGCGGCGCGGCCGGTGGCACGGTGCATTGCGCGCTGCTGCCCACGTACGCGGACGAGGCGGCGTGGATCGCCGACAGTGTGCTCGCCGCCTGGCGCGGCGCGGCGCGGATGCCCGGCGTGGCGCCGGAGCACATCCCGGTGGCGCAGCGGCCGACGACCGCCGTGCTGGTCCGGGTCCGCAGCCAGATCCCGGCGATCGAGTCGGCGTTGCGCGAGCGCGGCCTGCCGGTGGAGGTGGTGGGCCTCGGCGGTCTGCTGGACACTCCCGAGGTCCGCGACGTGGTGTGCACGCTGCGCGTGCTGGCCGACCCGACCGACGGGGCCGCGCTGCTGCGGCTGCTCACCGGCGCCCGCTGGCGGATCGGGCCGCGTGACCTGGTGGCGCTGCACCGGCGGGCCCGGGCCATCGCCAACGCCCGACGGCAGGTGGCCGCCGACGACACCTCGGACATCACCCCCGACCTGCTGGACGAGGCGACCCTGGTGGAGGCGCTGGCCGACCTCGGCCCGGCGCAGGCGTACTCGGCGGAGGGGTTCGCGCGGCTGCGGGCGTACGGCATGGAGTTGGCGCTGTTGCGCTACCGCCTGGACCAGGCCCTGCCGGATCTGATCGCGGACATCGAGCGGACCATCGGCCTGGACGTGGAGGTCGCGGTGCGCGCCGGCCGCGACGGCGCCGGCGACGCCGGCCTGGCCCGGGGGCACCTGGACGCCCTCGGCGACGTGGCGGCCCGTTTCAGCGGAGAGACGCCCGGCGCGACGCTGTCCGGCTTCCTGTCCTACCTGGCCGCCGCCGAGGACGAGGAGCGCGGTCTCGCCCCGGGCGAGGTCGAGGTCGTGGAGGGCGCGGTGCAGGTGGTCACCGCGCACGCCGCGAAGGGTCTGGAGTGGGACGTGGTGGCGGTGGCCGGGCTGTGCCGTGGGTCGTGGCCCGGGCCGGTGCGCAACTCCGACCACTGGCTGGGCGGGCTCGGTGTGCTGCCGTTCCCGCTGCGCGGCGACGCCGACGGGTTGCCCGAGCTGGCGCTCGACGAGGCGGCCGACCAGCGGGCCGTGGCCCGGGCGGTGGCCGACTTCACCGACGCCTGGCGGGCCCACGACGAGCGGGAGGAGCGCCGGCTGACGTACGTGGCGGTCACTCGCCCGCGCCGGCTGCTGCTGTGCTCCGGGTACTGGTGGGGGGAGGGCACGAAGCGGCCGCGGGGTCCGTCGGTCTTCCTGCGCGAGGTGTACGACGCCTGCCTGGACGGCGGCCCGGGGCATCTGGTCGACGCCTGGGCGCCGGAGCCGACGCCGGACGCCACGAACCCGACTGCCGAGGTGGTGCTGCGCGCGGAGTGGCCGGCCGACCCGCTGGGTGGCCGTCGACCGGCGTTGGCCGAGGCGGCCGGGCTGGTGCGCCGCCTGATGACCGACGGTCCGGCGTCGGTGGCTGTCGGGCCGGTGGGTCCGGTGGTCGCCGCGCCGATCGGGCCGGCGGTCGAGCCGGAGGCCGATCCGGAGGTGGCGCGCTGGCGGCGCGAGGCGGATCTGCTGCTGGCCGAGCGGGCCGAGCTGACCAGGCTTTCCGGCGCGGTCGAGGTGGCCCTGCCCGGGCAGTTGAGTGTCACCCAGCTGGTGGCGTTGCGGCGTGACCCGGCCGGGCTGGCCCGTACGCTGCGCCGTCCGGTGCCGACCGAGCCGAACCCGTACGCCCGTCGCGGCACCGCGTTCCATGCCTGGTTGGAGCAGCGCTTCGGCGCCGACCGCCTGCTCGACCTGGACGAGCTGCCCGGTGCGGCGGACGCGGACGCCGCACCGGACGAGGCGCTGGTCGAGTTGCAGGAGCGGTTCCTGGCCAGCGAGTGGGCCGACCGGTCACCGGCGGAGGTGGAGGTGCCGTTCGCCACGGTGATCGCCGGGGTGGTGGTGCGGGGGCGGATGGACGCGGTCTTCGCCCGCCCGGGTGGCCGGTTCGACGTGGTCGACTGGAAGACGGGCGCGCAGCCGACCGGGCCGGCGGCGGAGGTGGCCGCCGTGCAGTTGGCCGTGTACCGGTTGGCCTGGGCGGAGCTGGCTGGCGTGCCGGTGGACCGGGTGGGTGCGGCCTTCCACTATGTCCGGCACGGCACGACCGTTCGGCCCGCCGATCTGCTGGATGTGACCGGGCTCACGGCCATGATCAGCCAGTTGCCCGAAGATTCCGCCCGAGATTGACCGCTCGCGGGAAAACCATGGTACGTTGACCGGGTTGCAGTTTTGGTTACCAGAGACTCTGTGTGCGCCTGGCGGGAATTGTGGCCCCAGGCGCTCTTTGTTGTGTCCGGAGTTCTCCGGGCGGGGCGACCAGAAGCGACAGGCGATTCGCGCATCCCCGCGCGGAGCGCTCCTCTTCGGGCACGCAACAAGTGCGCGTCCGACGTTCCGTCAAGGAGACGAAACACATGGCTATTGGCACCGTGAAGTGGTTCAACGCTGACAAGGGCTTCGGCTTCATCACCCCGGACGGCGGCGGCGCTGACGTCTTCGCCCACTTCTCGGCGATCCAGTCCTCCGGCTACCGGAGCCTGGACGAGAACCAGCGGGTCGAGTTCGAGGTGACCCAGGGCCAGAAGGGCCCGCAGGCGGAGAACATCCGCCCGCTCTGATCTTCGGATCGGTCAGCATTACCTGTCGCGCCCTCCGGGTGTGACGGCGACGGGACCGGCCCGCCCCGCTGTCGACCTGCCTACGCAGGCGGCGGCCCGGCGGCGGGCCGGCCCGTACTCCAATCGGTTCGTGCTTGTGAGTCCTGGCGGCCTTTCCGCTGGTGACAGCGCCGACTTCGGCGCCCTCCCTCGACACGTGCCGCGTCGAGGAAGGCTTCTGCGTGACCACAGTTATTCCGTCCTTTGCCCACACCGGTCTGGCGCCGGCGCTGCTGAGCGCGCTGACCGCGCAGGGCATCAACGAGCCGTTCCCGATCCAGTCGGCCACGCTGCCCGACTCGCTCGCCGGCCGGGACGTGCTCGGCCGGGGCCGCACCGGCTCCGGCAAGACTCTCGCCTTCGGGCTTCCGCTGCTCTCGCGTACCGCCGGCCAGAAGGCCCGGCCGGGTCGCCCGCTGGCCCTGGTGCTGGTGCCGACCCGCGAGCTGGCACAGCAGGTGACCACCGCGCTGGCCCCGTACGCCCGCGCTGTCGGGCTGCGCTGCGCCACCGTCGTGGGTGGCCTGTCGTTGCAGCGCCAGGCGGACGCGCTGCGCGCCGGCGCCGAGGTGGTCGTGGCGACCCCCGGCCGGCTGCACGACCTGATCAACCGCGGCGACGCCCGGCTCGACCAGGTCGAGATCACCGTGCTGGACGAGGCCGACCAGATGGCCGACATGGGCTTCCTGCCGCAGGTGACCAAGCTGCTGGAGCAGGTCGCCCCGCAGGGTCAGCGGATGCTCTTCTCCGCCACCCTGGACGGCGGCGTGGACCGGCTGGTCCGCCGCTTCCTCAGCAGCCCGGTCACCCACTCGGTCGACCCGGGCACCGCCACGGTCACCGCGATGACCCACCACGTGCTGCACGTCGACGCGGTCGACAAGCCCGACGCGCTGACCCGGATCGCCGCCCGTGACGGTCGCACCATCCTCTTCATGGGCACCAAGCACCGCGCGGACCGGCTCGCGCGCCAGTTGCTCTCCAAGGGTGTACGCGCCGCCGCGCTGCACGGTGGCAAGTCGCAGCCGCAGCGCACCCGCATCCTGGAGCAGTTTCGCAACGGTCAGGTGACCGCCCTGGTCGCCACGGACGTGGCGGCCCGGGGCATCCACGTCGACGGCCTCGACATGGTCGTCAACGTGGACCCGCCGACCGAGGCGAAGGACTACCTGCACCGCGGTGGTCGGACGGCCCGCGCCGGCGAGTCCGGCTCCGTGGTCACCCTGGTCCTGCCCGAGCAGCGCCGGGACGTGTCCCGGCTGATGGCTACCGCCGGCATTCGGCCGCAGTCGGTCCAGGTGCGTCCGGGTGACCAGGCGTTGGTCCGGGTCACCGGGGCGCGTGAGCCGTCCGGTGTGCCGGTGACGATCGCCGCCCCGCCGGTGGCTGTCAGCCGGGGACGCGCAGCCGGTGGCTCGGCCACCGACGGCGGCGCCCGCCCGGCGCACCGCGCGTCGGGTCGGTCCCGTCGGCCGCGCCGTCCGCGTACCGTCTGATCCTCCACACACGTCACCGACCCGTCCCGCTTCGGCTGGGCGGGTCGGTTTGTGTGCGGGGTGGTCCGGGTTGCGCCCCGGATCGGCCTCCTCGACGGTCGTGGCGGTCGATGACCCACGCCGCCCGGCCGGTGGCCCGAGTCGAATATCAGCCGCGACTTGGTCGGCTGGCCGACTGTGCCCCCGCCCGGTGTGGTCGAAGCTGGCCAACGGGGGGAGCCGGGCGGGGGCCCGGCACGGGAGGGGTGACCATGGCGGGCGAAGCCGGCTCGGGGGCGCTGCGCGAACTCATCCTGGTGGCCGCGGTCGGGCTCGCCGGGCTGCTGCTCGCGATGGTTGCGGCCTTCGCGCCCTGGCATGCCACCCCGGCGGACAGTGCTCCCGCCAGTCTGGTGGAGCTGCGCGGTCCCGGCGATCCGGGCTTCGGGCCGACGGTCGAGCACCGGGGCTGAGCAGCGGCCGGCCGACCGGTGCCGGCCCAGGGGCAGGCCTGGTCAGGGTCGGTACGAGGTGTGGTCGGGTCGGCGGGGCACCGACCCGACCACACCGCCCCCGCGCCACAACCGCGAGCCCGAACGCGCCGCCCAGACCGCGAGCCTGAACGCGCCGATCTTGCACTTTCTGTTGCCGATGCGATGCGGTACGTCCCCTTTGTCGCGACAGAAAGTGCAAGATCGCGGGGGCCGGGGTGCGGGGCCTGGGGTGGGGTGGGGTGGTTAGGGGGTGGGGGTTTGGTTGTGGGTCAGCAGGTCTGCCAGGGTGGTGTTGTCGACGACGGTGGCGATCGCCCCGTGCACCGCCAGCCAGACGTCGGTGAGCCCGGCCGCCACTCCGTGGTAGCCGGCGCGTTCGGCCGGCAGTCCTCGTACCGTGGTCAGCGAGCCGCCGACCGCGCGCAGCACATCCCCGACGGTGATCTCCTCAGGTGGCCGGGTCAGCGCGTATCCGCCCTCGGCGCCCCGATGGCTGTGCAGCAGACCGGCCCGGCGCAGGTCGAGCAGGATGCCCTGCAGGAAGCTGAGTGGAATCTCCTGCACCTCGGCCAGGCTGCCCGCCTTCACCAACTCGCCCGCGCCACCGCCGCCCGCGCCGCCGCCGCCCGCGCCGCCGCCCGCGCCACCACCGCGTACGGCGGCGGCGACGGCGAGCATCGCCCGGAGCGCGTAGTCGCTGCGCGCGGAGACGTACACGTCACTGACCAGCCTGGTCCAGTACGCCCCAGCGACGGCGGATCGCCTTGTCGGCCGCGCCGAACGCCGCGTCCACGACCAGGCCCAGCACCAGGATGACGATCATTGTGGAGAGCAGCCACGGCGCGTCGGACAGCTCCCGCGAGTAGGTGAGCTGGGCGCCCAGCGAGGTCTGCGAGATGCCGACGACGATCAGCTCGCCGGCCATCAGGCTCCGCCAGGAGAACGCCCAACCCTGCTTGAGGCCCGCGACGATCGCCGGCAGGGCGGCCGGCGCGATCACGTACCGGTAGAGGTTGAGCCCACGTGCGCCCAGATTGCGGCCGGCGCGCAGCAGCAGCGGTGGCACGTAGTCCACACCGGAGATCACCCCGTTGGCGATGGACGGTGCGGCGCCGAGCACCACCACGAAGAAGATCGCCTTCTCGCTCAGTTCGAACAGCAGGATGGCCAGCGGGAACCAGGCGATCGACGGCATGGTCTGCAACGCGGTGATCATCGAGCCGATGGCGGCCCGCAGCACCGTGGAGCGGGCCACGGCCAGGCCCAGCAGCAGGCCGACCGCGACCGAGAAGACGTAGCCGACGGCGGCCCGCCGCAGCGTGGTGACCAGGCCCTCCCAGAGCTGCGGACCCTGCGCCTGGGTCACCAACTCGCGACCGACGACCAGGGGACCGGGCAGGGAGTACGGCGGCTTCCAGCCCGACAAGACCACCACCTGCCAGGCCACGATGACGATGGCCAGCGCGGCCAGCTTGGGCCAGGTGGCCGCCCAGAGCCGGGTGCCGCGGGACACCTCCTTCTCCCGACCGGCGATCTCCAGCGCGTCCAGACCGGAGATCTCCGCGTCGCTGCGTGCCCTGCTGGTGAGGGTGTCACTGGCCATGGCGGCCCACCTCCGTACGGAGCCGCTCGGTGACCTCGGCGGCGATGGCGGCGACCTCGGGCGAGTCGATCCGCCGTGGCCGTGGGATGTCCACCTCGGTGGAGTAGATGATCCGGCCGGGGCGGCTGGAGAGCAGGATGATCCGGTCGGCCAGGCGGGCGGCCTCGCGGACGTTGTGCGTGACGAAGAGAACCGAGAGTCGGCGCTCGGACCAGATCCGTTCCAGCTCGTCGTGCAGGATGTCCCGGGTCATGGCGTCCAGCGCGCCGAACGGCTCGTCCATCAGCAGCACCGGCGTGTCGAGGGCCAGCGTGCGGGCGAGCGCGACCCGCTGCCGCATGCCGCCGGACAGCTCATGTGGACGCTTGCGACCGAACTCGGCCAGGTGCACCGTGCGCAGCAGGTCGGCGACCCGCTCGCGGCGCTCGGCGCGGGGCAGCCCGCGCAGCTTCAGCGGCACCTCGACGTTCGCGTCGACAGTCAGCCAGGGGAAGAGCGCCGGCTCCTGGAACATCAGCCCCGGACTGGCGTCGCCGGCGATGCCGATCTGCCCGCCGCTGGGCCGGTCCAGGCCGGCGACCAGGTTGAGCAGAGTGCTCTTGCCGCAGCCGGACGCGCCGACGAGGCAGACGAACTCGCCCGGCGCCACGTCCAGGGAGACCCCGTCCAGGGCCAGTACGGCGCTGGACCCGCGTCCGTACACCTTGGTCACGCCGGAGAGCGCGACCGCGGTGGTCGCGCTCTCCGGCGGCGTCGTGGTCGACGTCATGGCTGGACGACCTCCGGCTTGCCCTGCGCCTTGAGCGCCTTGTTGAGGTACGTCAGGTCGTACAGGCCCTTGAGGTCGACAGGCTCGGTCAGCTTGACCTCGACGGCGTGGTCGAGCCCGGCCTTGAGCGAGGTGGGGATCGGATCGTTGGTGAACTCCAACGTCGGCCACGCCTGCTTGATCAGCTTGAGGTCCAGCGGCTTGCCGGTGATCTTGCCGATGGCGTCGGAGATGGCCTGCTGGGCCTCGTCCGGCTTGGTGTTGACGAACTCGTTCGCGGCCACCTGGCCGTCGACCAGCTTCTGCACCACGTCCGGGTGTGCCTTGAGGAACTTCGTGCTGACCAGCAGGTTCGTGATGACGAACTTCTTGTCGGGCCACAGGTCGCGCTCGTCGACGAGCACCTTGCCGCCGGCGTTGACCAGCCGAGAGACGAACGGCTCGGGCACCCAGGCGGCGTCGATCGCGCCGCTGGTGAAGGTCTCCACTGTCTGGGCGTTCTCCTGCGGCACGATCTTGACGTCGCCGCCGCCCTCCTTGGTGGTGGTCAGCCCCTGCTGCTTGAGCCAGTAGCGGACCGCCACGTCCTGGGTGTTGCCGAGCTGTGGGGTGGCGACCTTCCTGCCCTTGAGGTCCTGCGGGCCGTTGATGCCGGGCTTGACCACCAGAGCCACGCCTCCGGAGGCGGCGCCGGAGATGACCCGGACGGCCTCGCCCTTGGACTTGGAGAACGCGTTCACGGTGGGGTTCGGGCCGATGTACGTCGCGTCCAGCGCGCCGGAGAAGACGGCCTCGATGGCGGCCGGGCCGGCGTTGAAGGTCTTCGGTTCGAGCTTGACGTCGGCGCCGAGCTTCTCGGCGAAGATGCCCTTCTCGACGCCGACGACGGCCGGCGCGTGGGTGATGTTGGGGAAGTAGCCGAGCCGTAGGGTCACCGGGCCGGAACCGCCCCCCGCGCCCTCGCTGTCGTCGCCGCACGCGGCGGTGCTGCCCAGGGTCGCCGCGCCGAGGGCGGCGAGGGTGGCCAGGGTGACCAACCGGCGCAGGGGGAGCCGTCTCATCGTCCATCCAATCCGCAGTATTCCTACTTAGTTGGTAGGAAGAGTGGGCCAGTCCAGGGTCAGCGTCAAGACTCATCCACATGCCGGGAAGGGGCGTCTCAGTCATGTCGGCATTTCCTACCGTCTTGCTAGGGCAGGCGCGCGATCCGGATTGCCGTACGTCGACGAGTCCGCCCGCTTCGGCCGGCCTCGCCGGCAGGAGGCCGCGCGGGTCGGTGCCGAGGTTCTGCCCCCGCTGGCCAACCCGCTGGCGGTGGCTCCGTGGAGGTCGCCGGTGGCGGGGATGCCGACGCGCTAGGGTCGATCCCGTGGCGGCGCGGAGATCCAGAATTCCAGCGACGAAGTATCCGGTCGAGCGGTTCACCCTCGACAACGGTCTGCGGGTGGTCCTGACCCCCGATCGCAGTGCCCCGGTGATCGGGGTGGCGGTGGTCTACGACGTCGGCATCCGCTCCGAGCCAGAGGGGCGCACCGGCTTCGCCCACCTCTTCGAGCACCTGATGTTCCAGGGCTCCGAGAACCTGGAGAAACTGGCCCACTTTCGGCACGTGCAGGGTGCCGGCGGCACGTTCAACGGCTCCACCCACCTGGACTACACCGACTACTTCGAGACGCTGCCGAGCAACGCGCTGGAGCGCGCGCTGTTCCTGGAGGCGGACCGGATGCGCGGGCCCCGACTGACCGAGGAGAACCTGCGCAACCAGGTCGACGTGGTCAAGGAGGAGATCCGGGTCAACGTCCTCAACCGGCCGTACGGCGGCTTTCCCTGGCTGACCCTGCCGCCGGTCATGTTCGACACGTTCCCGAACGCGCACGACGGCTACGGCTCGTTCGACGACCTGGAGTCGGCCACCGTCGCCGACGCCGCCGACTTCTTCCGGCGCTACTACGCCAGCGGCAACGCGGTGCTGGCCATCAGCGGCGACATCGACGTGGCCGAGGCGACCGAGCTGGTCACCCGGCACTTCGGCGACGTCCCGTCCCGGCCCGCACCGCGGCGGCCCGACTTCACCGAGCCCGACCTGACCGCCGAGCGGCGCAGCTCGTACACCGACGCCCTGGCCCCGTTGCCGGCGGTGGCCGGCGCGTGGCGGGTGCCCGACCCGGTCGGCGACTTCGCCAACTACCTGCCGTACGTGGTGCTGGCCGAGGTCCTCACCGACGGCGACGCGTCCCGGCTGGTCGAACGACTGGTCCAGCGCGACCGCACGGTGACCAGCCTCGGCGGCTACCTCGGCTTCATGGGCGATCCGTTCGACGTCCGCGACCCCACCGCGCTGCTGCTCCAGGCGCACCTGCCGCCGGGCGGCGACGTGGACAAGGTGCTGCGCACCATCGACGAGGAGGTGGACCGGCTGGCCACCGACGGCCTGACCGACGGCGAGCTGGCCCGCACCCAGGCCCGGATGGCCACCCACCTGCTGCGCGACACCGACGCGGTGCTCGGCCGGGCACTGCGGATGGCCGTCCTGGAACAGCAACGCGGCGAGCCGGGCCTGCTCAACGACCTGCCCCGACTGGTCGGCGACGTCACCGAGGAACAGGTCCGGGCCGCCGCGGCCACCCTGCGCCCGGAGCGCCGCGCCGCGGTCGAGGTCATCCCCGGAGGCGCCCGATGACCACCACCGCCACCACCACCGGGCCGCGGACGCTGCCCCCGCTCGGCCCCACCCGCAAGCTCAAGGTGCCCAAGCAGGCCGAGCGCACGCTGCGCAACGGGCTCACCGTGATCGCCGTACGCCGGCCGGCGGTGCCCCTGGTCGAGCTGCGGCTCTGGGTGCCGTTCGGCCGCGCCCACCTCGCGCGCGGCGCGATGCTCTCGCAGACCATGCTCTCCGGCACCGAGTCGATGACCAGCGTGCAGTTGGCCGCCGAGCTGCAGAAGGTGGGCGGCGGACTGTCCGCGGGCGTCGACCCGGACCGGCTGCTGCTCTCCGGCGCCGGCCTGGTCACCGGCCTGGACCGGATGCTGGAGCTGCTGGCCGAGGTGCTGACCGGCGCCAGCTACCCCAGCGACGAGGTCGCCGCCGAGCGGGACCGGCTGATCGACCGGATCCAGGTCGCCCAGAGCCAGCCGGCGCACCTGGCCCGGGAGGCGCTGCTGAAGCGGATCTACGGGCGACACCCGTACGCGACGCAGACCCCGGAGCCGAACCAGATCCGTGCCGTCCGGCCGGCGGCCCTGCGCAGCCTGCACGCCGAGCGGGTGCACCCCGCCGGGGCGCAGCTGGTGGTGGTCGGCGACGTACAGCCGGAGAAGGCGCTGGACGCGGCCGAGCGGGCGCTCGGTGGGTGGGCCGGCGCCGGGCGTACCGCCACCCTGCCGGCCACCCCGCCGCTGGAGCCGGGGCCGCTGCTGCTTGTCGACCGGCCCGGTTCGGTGCAGTCCTCGCTGCGGGTCGCGCTGCCCGCCGTGCCGCGCACCGACCCGGACCACGCGCCGCTGCAACTGGCCAACCTGATCTTCGGGGGCTACTTCTCGTCCCGCTGGGTGGAGAACATCCGCGAGGACAAGGGCTACACGTACGGCCCGCATTCGGTGATCGAGCACTCGGTGGCCGGGTCGGTTCTGGTCGCCGGCGCCGAGGTGGCCACCGAGGTCACCGGCCCGGCGCTGCTGGAGACGATGTACGAGCTGGGCCGGCTGGCGTCGCTGCCACCGAAGCCGGAGGAGTTGGAGCAGGCCCGCCAGTACGCCCTGGGCACCCTCCAGCTCGGCATGTCCACCCAGGCCGGTCTGGCCGCGCTGACCAGCGCGTACGCCGGGAACGGCCTGCGGCTGGAGTTCCTCGCGGAGTACGCGGCCCGCCTGGCGAAGGCGACCGTCGACGACGTGGCGCGGGCTGCCGCCCACTACCTGGCGCCCGCCCGGGCGGCGGTGGTCGTGCTCGGCGACGCCGAGCGGATCACCCCCGGGCTGGCCGCGCTGACGCCGGTCCACACCGAGCCGGTCCAGCCGTGAGGCACCGCCACGGCCCGCCGGTCCGGGTGTCTGCCAGCGGCGGAGCGCTGACGTGAGCGGGGAGACGGCACCGCCGTTGGCGCGGTCCACGCTGGATCGCGCCGCGCACCGGCGGGGCGACGCGCAGTGGCTGACCGAGGCGTGGCTGCGCGCCCGGATCCTGCTGCTCGACTCGACCGACGGCGGGCGGACGCTCGCCCGTACCGACGTGTCGCCTCCCGCGCTGGTGCTGTTCGGCGCGGCCGACGTGCCGGCCGGCGCGGAGTCGACGGCGATGTTCCTCGGTGTCGAGCCGGACGGGGTGCCGATCTTCGCGCTCGACGCGCCGCTGCCGACGGTGCCGGGCACCCGGCCGGTCAACCTGCGCGAGGTGGGCCACCTGCTCGGCGATCGGGAGGCCGGCATCTTCACCGCGGCGCTCGCGCTGCTCAACTGGCATACCCGGCACGGCTACTCGACGGCGACCGGCGCACCGACCGTGATGGACGAGGCCGGCTGGTCCCGGGTGGATCGCAACGGCGGACGGATCTGGCCGCGTACCGACCCGGCGATGATCGTGCTGGTGCACGACGGCGTCGACGGCCCCGAGGGTCGCTGCCTGCTCGGCAACAACGCCGGCTGGCCGGGCACCCCGGGGGGTCGGCGCTACTCCTGCCTCGCCGGATACGTCGAGCCGGGGGAGTCCGCGGAGGCCACCGTGCTGCGCGAGGTCCGTGAGGAGGTGGGCATCTCCGTCGAGCGGATCAGGTACGTCGGCAGCCAGTCCTGGCCGTTCCCGGGCTCGCTGATGCTGGGCTTCCTGGCCACCGCCGACCCGGCGGATCCGGTGCAGGTCGACCCGTCCGAGATTGCGTACGCCCGGTGGTTCAGCCGCGAGGAGATCGGGGCCGCGTGTGCGGGGAGAGCCGTGGACGTGGGGGACGGGGCTCGGCTGATCCTGCCGCCGCCGTCGTCGATCGCGTTGTTCCTCATCCATCGCTGGCTGGATGGCTGGGTGGACGCCGACCATTGAGCACGGTCCCGGCCCGTGGCCACCGTTGCCGCGGCGGTCACGGGCCGGGAACACGGGCCGTCGTGGTCGGCGGGAGCGATTGACGCGGCGGGGGAGCCGAGCCGACCACGACGGACGTCTGGGGTCAGGTGCCGGTGCGTCCGGGTCTGCGCCGGAAGACGGGCCGCGGCTCGCCGAGTGGCAGGACCTTGACCCGTTGCCTGCCGGCTCGCACCGCGCCGACCGTCGACAGGGCCCGGGCCAGCAGCAATGCGGCGTCCCGGTCCTCGGCGTGCACGGTCTGCCGGCGCGGTTCCGGCGTGGTCGTCTCGTCGCGGAGGCGATGGCCGTCCGCCCAGGCGGCGGCGATGTCCCCGTCGGCGACGGTGCGGATGTCGGTGCGAACGATCAGGAACCGCATAAGGGTCTCCGGATGAACCGCGACGAATGAGCCAGTGTGGAAGTTCCACGTTCTCGTGGGCCATGTTACGCCCCGTGTTCATCCCAGCAAGTGAAACGCGCCTATTGGTTTCGAGCCTCGTCCGATCGGCGGATGCCTGGTCAGCGGGGTTCCGTCGAACAGGGCGACGGGGCCGCCGGCATCATGCCAACGGCCCCGCCCCGGTCGGGAGGATCAGTTCAGATCGAACTGGCCCGTCTTTGCTCCGGCGATGAAACCGAGCCACCCGGCCCGGTTGAACAGCAGCACCGGGCCGCCCCGGTCCTTGCTGTCGCGCAGCGCGACCGCCGACGGGCCGGTGCCCAGGGGGGCGACCTCCACGCAGTTGGAGGTCTGGCTGCGGGTGCTGGTACGCCACGGGGCGTCCGCCAACGGGCTGGCGGAGACGGACGGCGTGTTGCGGATGTCGTTCATGGCTCTGCTCCTGATGTGAACCGATCCGATGGGACGAGTGGTGCCGCACGCCCCGACGGAGGGTCCCCCGTGGATCACCGATCCGTCAGTCGCCCCGAGTCCCGGCGGCGTTGGGTCGGCGCCGTTGCCGGCCCGAACGCCACTGTGGATGGGGGCGTCGCCCCGGTCAGCCGTCCCGTCGCCTCGATCAGCCAGGAGAGGGTGTCCGAGGCGTCTAGTGCCGCCGTGCATAGCCACTCGAACACCACTTTATAGCGATTTAGCGTGATTGCCTCGGTCGACATGACGTCGGTGAACCCCCCTTCGATGGCCAATGTCTCCGGATCGAGCGGATCGGCGAACCGATAGAGGGAGAAGGCGGTCGGCGGAAGGTACCAATCGCCGATCTGGGTGTCTCGCAGAAGCAGGTGCAGCGTCACGTTGGGCAGGAGGGCAAGGTCGCACAGCTGGTGCAGCTGCTCGTGCAGCACCTCGGGCGGGCCGGCCCGGCGGCCGAGGGCCGCCTCCTCCAGCACGGCGGTGTAGCTCGGCGCGTGCGGCTCGCGGGTCAGCAGCGTCTGGCGGGCCAACCGGGCCTGCACCTCGGTCTCCGGCTCGTCGGTTGGCTCCGGTTCGCCGGCGCCCTCGCTCACCTGGCGGGCCGAGACGATCCGGACCTTCGCGTACCCGGCGGTCTGCAACAGGCCGGGCACCAGAACCGGGTTGTACTCGGAGATCTCCGCGCAGCCCGCCTCCAGCTCGGCCCAACTGCGCTGCTGCTGCGTCATCACCGGAAAGTTCTTCAGCCAGCCGCGCATGTCGCCGGCTTCACCGGCGATCCCGAGCAACTCCTCGCGCGACGCGGTGTCGGCCCCGTAGAGGTCGAGCAGAACGGCGACGTCCTGCGGGTCCGGTCGGCTGCGGCCGTTCTCCAGGCGGGACAGTTTGGACGCGGACGCCCAACCGATCCGTTCGATAACCTGGTCGCCGGTGAGGCCCGCGGCTTCGCGCAGGCTGCGCAGTTCGATGCCCAACCGTCGGCGACGCATGATCGGGCTGGGTGCGGCAGGAGGCACGGTGTCCTCTTTCCCGTCGACCGCCGCAGACGCGACGGTAACTGTATGAAATTCGCCCCCCACGGTCAGTATGGACGGCGCGACCGGCGTCGGAGGTTCCGGCGGGGGCGTGTCTTGCCGAAAAATGGACCACGGATACGCCGGACGACGACGGACCCCTGGTCCCAGCCCCGTCGACCGCGCCCAGCCGGGCACGCCATCCCGCCGGAGGGATCCCATGCGCACCGTCCTGCGCCGACCCGACTTCCGCCTGCTGTTCGGCGGCCTGCTGGCCAGCATGGCCGCCGAGTCGATCCTGCTGCTCGCACTCGCCATCTGGGTCAAGGACCTGACCGGCTCCAACGGGCTCGCCGGCGGCATCATCTTCGCCGTCATCGCCCCGATGACGTTGGCGCCGCTGGTCGGTTGGTTCGTCGACCGGTACCCGCGTCGGCCCTTCTTCGTGACCGCGAACCTGGTCACCGCGCTGCTGCTGGTCCCGTTGTTCACCGTCCGCGACGCGGGCGACGTCTGGCTCGTCTACCTGGTGGCGGCCCTCTACGGGCTGTCGTCCATCACGCTCGGCGCGGCGCTCAGCGGATTGATTCGGCAGCTGGTGCCGGTGGAGCTGCTCGCCGAGGCGAACGGCGTGCTGCAGACCGTACGCCAGGGGCTGCGGCTGGTCGGCCCGCTGGTCGGCGCGGCGCTCTACGCGGCGCTCGGCGGGTGGGCGCTGGCCGGGATCGGCATGGTCGGCTTCGTGACCGCGGCCGCGGTGGTGACCGCGGTGCCGAGCCCGGCGCTGACGCCGCCGACCGTGCGGCTGCGGTGGCCCGCCGAGCTGGGCGCCGGCCTGCGGCACCTGACCGGTGAGCCGGCGCTGCGCCGGGCCCTGCTCGGCTACGGGCTCGGGTCGCTGGTGATGGGTTTCAGCGAATCGCTGATCTTCGCCTATGTCGACCAGGGGTTGGATCGGGACGCCGCGTTCGTGGGCGTGCTGGTCATGGTGCAGGGCGTCGGCGGGCTGTTCGGTGGGCTCTGCTCACCGGCGCTGGTCCGCCGACTCGGTGAGATCGGCACGCTGGCCGCCGGGGTGGCCTTCTTCTCCCCGGCCGCGCTCGCGCTCGCGTACCCCGATCTGCGGCTCGGGTTCGTGGCGGTGCTGCTGGCCGGCGTCTCGCTGCCGTTGACGATGGTGGGCCTGCACACGCTGATCCAGCGACGTACGCCGTCCGGGCTGGTCGGACGGGTCGCGGCGGCCACCCAGGCGCTGGTCAGCGGCCCGCAGGCGCTCTCGATCGGCGCCGGTGCCCTGCTGGTCGGCGTCCTGGACTACCGGGCCCTGTTTCTGCTGGTCGGGGTGGCCACGCTGGCCGCCGGCGTCTACCTCTGGCGGGGCCGGCACCTGAGCGCGCCGGCCGGCAGTCGTGGGCCCACACCGCCGACCCGCCCGACCCTCCCCGCGCCGCGCCGCCCGGTCGACGTCGACATCGACGCGCCGGTGGCCACCGGGCCCCGGCGACCGCCCCGGCGGTGACGAAGGTCGGAGACGACGAGAGGTGACGGATGTCGGACACGACGAACGGCCGCCCGGATGTGGGCGGCCGTTCGTCGAGAGGTGACCTGGCCGGGTCAGGCGCTGAGGGTCGCCAGGTGCTGCTTGACCTGCGTGATCGAGGGGTTGGTCAGGGCACTGCCGTCGGCGAAGCGCAGCGTCGGCACCGTCTGGTTGCCGCCGTTGACGCTCATCACGAACTCCGCGGCCTCCGGATCCCGCTCGATGTCGACCACCTCGTACCCGATGCCCTCCCGGTCGAGCTGCGACTTCAGCCGGTGGCAGTAGCCGCACCAGGGGGTGGAATACATCGTCAGCATGGTCGGATCCTCCAACTCCTCTGACCGCCGGCTTGCGGATCAAGCCGAGGCTGTCCGCTACAACGTCCGGAGGAGCTGAGATGATTCCTGGTTGTGGTGGTTCACTCAGCGTCGGAAGGCGTACTTGCCGGGCTGGACCCGGAGCAGCGCTCCGCGGTGACCGCACCCGCCGGCCCGGTCTGCATCCTCGCCGGCGCCGGCACCGGCAAGACCCGCGCGATCACCTCCCGGATCGCCCACCGGGCGCTCTCCGGCGAGATCTCCCCCCGGCACGTGCTCGCCGTCACCTTCACCGCCCGGGCCGCCGCCGAGATGCGACACCGTCTCACCCTGCTCGGGGCGCACGGTGTCCAGGCACGGACGTTCCACGCCGCGGCGCTGCGCCAGGTGCGCTACTTCGCCCCCCGGCTGCTGGCCGGTCGGGCCATGCCCGAGCTGCTGGACAGCAAGGTGCGCCTGGTCACCCTCGCCGCCGCCCGGGTCGGCCTGCGTACCGACCGGGCCGCCGCGCGGGACCTGGCCGGCGAGATCGAGTGGGCCAAGTCGTCGCTGGTGGAGCCGGGGGACTACGTCGTGTCGGCGGCCCGGGCGCTGCGGGACACGCCGCACGAGCCGGCGAAGGTCGCCGAGGTGTTCACCGCGTACGAGCAGCTCAAGCGCTCCAACGGGGTGATCGACTTCGAGGACATGCTGCGCGCCGCCGTGTGGGGCATCGAGGAGCACCGGGACGTCGCCGAGCAGGTCCGCAGCCAGTACCGGCACTTCGTGGTCGACGAGTACCAGGACGTCAACCCGCTCCAGCAGCGGTTGCTGGACGCCTGGCTGGGTGGCCGCGACGACCTGACCGTGGTCGGCGACGCCAGCCAGACGATCTACTCGTTCACCGGGGCGACCTCGTCGTACCTGGTCGACTTCCCGCGCCGGCACCGCAACGCCACGGTGGTCCGGCTGGTCCGCGACTACCGCTCCACCCCGCAGGTCGTCGGGCTGGCCAACGCGGTGATCTCCCAGGCCCGCGGCGTCGAGGCGCGGCTGCGGCTGGAGTTGAGCGGGCAGCGCCCCCCGGGACCGGAACCCGACCTGCGGATCTTCACCGACGAACCGGCCGAGGCGAACGCGGTGGCCGCGCGCTGCCGGTCGCTGATCGACGCGGGCACCCCGGCGAAGGAGATCGCCGTGCTGTTCCGCGTCAACGCGCAGTCCGAGGCGTACGAGAAGGCGCTCACCGAGGCCGCCGTGCCGTACGTGGTGCAGGGCGCGGAGCGGTTCTTCGAGCGGACCGAGGTGCGCCAGGCGATGGTCGCCCTGCGGTCGGCCACCCGCTCGATCCCCGGGGAGACCCCGTTGCCGACCGCAGTGGTCGAGGCGCTCACCGCTGTCGGCTGGGCCCCGGACGCGCCCCCGGCCGGTGGCGCCGCCCGCGAGCGCTGGGAGGCCCTGTCCGCGCTGGTCCAGCTCGCCGAGGAGTACGCGGCCACCCCCGAGGTGGTGCCGATCGGCGAGGCGGCGTCGGTGGAGCGTCCGGTCACCCTCACCGACTTCACCGAGGAACTGGCCCGCCGGGCCGCCCAGCAGCACGTGCCGACGGTGGACGGGGTCACGCTGGCGTCGCTGCACTCGGCCAAGGGGCTGGAGTGGGACGCGGTCTTCCTGGTCGGCCTCGCCGAGGGCACCCTGCCCACCACGTACGCCAAGACCGTCGAGCAGGTCGAGGAGGAACGCCGGCTGCTCTACGTCGGCATCACCCGCGCGCGGCAGTGGCTCTGGCTGTCGTACGCCGCCGCGCGCTCGCCGGGCGGGCGTGCCCGGCGGCCGTCGCGGTTCCTGCCCCAGCTGGACCGCTCCGGCGGCACCGAGCGGGCCGGCGCCGCCAGTGGCCCCGCGCGCCGTCCCGAACGGCGCCGGACGCAGATCGTGTCCTGTCGGATCTGCGGCGCCACCCTGCTCGCCGGCCCCGACCGCAAACTGGGTCGGTGCCCCACCTGTCCGTCTGACATCGACGATGAGCTGCACGAACGCCTGCGCGAGTGGCGGCAGCGGGTGGCCGGCGCGCAGAAGGTCCCGGCGTACGTGGTGTTCACCGACGCCACGTTGACCGCGCTGGCCGAGCGGCGTCCCGGCCGGCCGGAAGAGTTGATCGCCATCGCCGGCATCGGCCCCCGCAAACTGGGCCTCTACGGGGAGTCGGTGCTGGCGCTCGTGCAGGGCGCGGGAGTGGACGACGTCTGCCCGGAGAAAACTTTCGAAATCTCGTCGTAAATTCGTTTGCCCTCGCCCCCGGGCGAGGAATAGCCTCAGAACACACCACGCGAGCGGCGCCATTCCGGCTGCTCACGGGGGTTGGTCCAGTCGATTTCGAGGAACGTGAGGGAGGTGGCCACCGTGGAGATCTTCACCTATGAGCGTCCGACGGCGATGCCGTCTGTCCACGCTCCGCTGTCGGCTGTCCGGGTGGCCCTCGCGGCCGCACGACCGTCGGTTCCGCAGGTGCACCAGGTTCAGGCCGAGCTGAACCTGACCGTTGCGCCGATCGCCGGAGTCGAGGGGACCAGTGGCTTCACGGGCATGGGCATCGATGGCGCCAAGAAGCGCACGGATGTCCGCGGCGTTCCACCTCGAGGTAGACCAGTCTGATCTTCAGACACCGGCTCACCTCGAGGCCGCGGAACCCGCTACCGGGATCCGCGGCCTCAGTTTTTTGCCCCGCCGAAGTACGTCGGAATGCGATCCACGAGATCGAAGTGAG
The DNA here is from genome assembly GCF_045161355.1 of Micromonospora sp. NBC_00617. Classification (NCBI taxonomy): domain Bacteria; kingdom Bacillati; phylum Actinomycetota; class Actinomycetes; order Micromonosporales; family Micromonosporaceae; genus Micromonospora; species Micromonospora sp. NBC_00617. The sequence continues at coordinate 6,858,442 of NZ_CP107751.1, forward strand.
AGAGAGGTGACCGGGAGATGAGTCTGGCGTTGGCCCCCCTCGATGTGAGCGTCGAGCTGGAGGCGAACCTGCCCTGCCGGAAGTTCGACCCCGACCTGTGGTTTTCCGACTCGCCTGCCGAGCTCGAGCTGGCCAAGTCGCTCTGCGGGGACTGCCCGCTGCGCGTCGAGTGCCTGGCCGGGGCGGTGGAGCGAGCGGAGCCGTGGGGCGTCTGGGGCGGCGAGATCTTCGAGCGTGGCGCGGTCGTCCCGCGCAAGCGGCCCCGTGGCCGTCCGCGCAAGGAGGACGTCGCCCGTGACGCCGAGCTCCGGGTCGAGGCCGAGGCGCGCCTGGCAGCCACAGGGCTGTCCGAGGTGCGTGGCGCGGTCCGGCTGGCAGCCTGACATATTCCCGACCCGTACCAACTACGCCGGTGGCACACCGGCAGTGAGTGAGAAAACGATGTTGAACATCCCGAGTGGAGCCTTCGAGATGCAACTACTCCACGAAGCGTTGACCAGGGCTCGAATGCGCCGGCCTCAGGCCGGTCGTACCACCACGAGCACTGAGGCAACCCGATCCGCCCGTACCGTCGCCATGAACAGCCGCAACCAGTCGGCGCGCGACCTGGGCGTTCTCTAGTACCACCCACGCGGAAAGGGGCGGGTGCCACCGGCACCCGCCCCTTCGCCGTGCAAGGAAGGGCACCTTCTTAACGCCTGCGGTAGAGGAAGGGCCCCTTCCTAACAACCGGTGCCGGACGGACAGCGCCGCTCAGGCGACCGGGGCGAAGCCCGGCAGCCAGCGCTCCAGGATGCTGCGGTACGGCGCCTTCGCCTCCAACTGGCAGAGCACGCCGATCGAGCCGAGCGTCACCCGGTGGATGAGCAGGTACGACGGCGGCAGGTTGAGCTGCCTGCTCAGCTGGTAGGTGGGGGAGCGAGGGCTGGCCAGGCGGCCCGCCTCGGCCCGCAGCCACGCCCGGGTGAAGCGGAACCCGTCGGCCGCGATGGGTTCCAGCATCGGGCGGAGGAAGTCGAGGACCCCCTCGGCGTCGATCTCGTCGGCGGAGCCGATGAACCCCTCGTCCCGCAGTCCCGCCACCACCCCGTCCGCGTCGCCGCGCAGGGCCCGGCCGGCGATGAGGCCGATCGGCTCCGGCGTGCCCTCGGGCATCCGGGCCACCGCACCGAAGTCGATCACCCCGAGCCGGCCGTCGGGCAGCAGCCGGAAGTTTCCCGGGTGCGGGTCGGCGTGCAGAAGACCGACCCGCTGGGGCGCGGAGAGGTGCAACGTGGCCATGAGCCGGCCGGCCTCGTCCCGCTGCTCCTCGGTGCCGTCGGCGATGATGTCCGCCAGCGGGGTGCCCGTCACCCACTCGGTGACCAGCACCCGAGGCGACGCGGAGACCACCTCCGGGATGAAGATCTCCGGATCGTCGGCGTACGCGGCGGCGAAGGCGCGCTGCGACTCGGCCTCGAGCTCGTAGTCCAGCTCCTCGGTGATCCGCTCGCGCAGCTCGACCAGCAGCGGCTTGACGTCGAGGCCGGGCTGGATCGCCCGGAACATCCCGCCCAGCCGGGAGAGCTGCTTGAGGTCGGCGAGCAGCGCGTCGCCGGCGCCCGGATATTGGATCTTGACTGCCACGTCGCGGCTGTTCGGCTCGCCGGACGGGCCGTAACCCGGCTCACGCCACCGTGCCCGGTGCACCTGACCGATGCTGGCCGCCGCCGCCGGGGTGTCGTTGAACTCGACGAACCGGTCGCGCCAGTCGGGGCCGAGCTGTTCGGCCAGCACCTTGTGCACGCTCGCGGCCGGCAACGGCGGCGCGGCCTCCTGAAGTTTGGTCAGGGCCTGCCGGTACGGCGCGGCGATCTCCTCCGGAAGGGCCGCCTCGAAGACCGACAACGCCTGGCCGAACTTCATCGCCCCGCCCTTGAGCTGGCCCAACACGCTGAACAACTGCTCGGCGGTGCGCTGCTGGATCTCCGCGGAGATCACGTCGGAGGCGAGCCCGGTGACGCGCTTACCCATGCCGAGGACGGTCCGGCCGGCGAAGCCGAGCGGCAGTGCGGCGAGCTTGGCGGTCCGGGACATGGCCCGGCGCGGGATGTCGGTCACTTCGCCATTGTTACCGACCGGAGGGGTCCGCTGCTGCTGTGCGGCCGGGCTGGTGCGTACACCCGGCTCGACGAACATCCGCACGCCGGGTGCGGCGGCCACCCTCGGCGGCGGAATCGGCCCGCCCCGGTGATTTCCATGGCGCCGCCCAGTGTCTCGGGGTGGCCGCCGTCGAGGTGCGCCAAGACCTCCGCGACCGCGTACCCGATCGCAGCGAACAGGGTGCCGGTCGCGCCGGCGGCCACCGGCTCAGCCGCGGCGAGCTGGGCGGCGAGCCCCGGCCAGGCCGGGTCGCGGTCGGCGCGATGCAGCTCGACGCAGCGCAGACAGGGCCCGGTGGGTGGCCGGACGAACGGCCCGATGACCGGTACGCCTTCGCGCAGGGTCACCAGCAGGTGCGGTTGACGGCGCTGGGCGAGACCGGCGGCGAGCAGCGCGGGCGGACGGTCCGCGCCGAGTTGGATCACCAGATCCACCCGGGCGGCCCGGACCGGGTGGGTGCCGGTGCCCGGCGCGACACGGTCGACCGCCGCCCGGATGGCCGGGGTCAGCGGCCGGCCCAGCTCGGTGGCGGGGATGCCCGTCCCGACCAGGTCGATCGGCCGCACCGGGCCGGTGAGGTGCGGGATCACCTGTCCGACGCCGGCCTGGGCCAGCGCCACCGCCAGCGGCCCGCCGAGCGCACCGGCACCGGTGAGCAGCACCCGCGCCGTCCGCCGGCGACGCAGAACCTGTGCGGGAGTGCCGGGCAGCCGGGCCGCGGCCAGGGCCAGCGCTCCGGCCTCGGCGGCGAGTCGGGCCCGGACCGGCCCGGCCAGGTCGCGCGGGAGCAGGCTGTGCGCCGGCACCAACAGGCCCGCCGCGCGCAGGGCGTCCAGCAGCGTACGCGCGTCGTCGGTGGCGACCTGGGCCGCGAGCGCCTGGGTCAGCACATCCCGTTCGCTGCGCGTGCCGTCGAGCAGATCGAGCAGGGCGGCGGTACGCGGGTTGGCCAGCTCCACCAGCACGGCGGGCCCCGGGCCGACACCGATCTGGAGGGTGTGCCGGTCCCGCCAGAGCCGGCTGAGGCCGGGAAGAAGCGTGGGGCGGGGCAGTGCGGTACGACTCATGGTGACGAATCGTGACCGCTTCCCTGCGCTCGGTCGATCGTTGTCCACAGGTGGCCGGCCCTGTATCCAGCCTTGTCCACAGGATCTGGCGGGTTATCCACAGGCCACTGGGCGTGTTGTCGGCCACCCGACAGCCCGGCCGGCGTCCGCAGCGGCCTTTCTGCAGAACCGCAACGGGGGGCGGGACGGCCACCACGGCCGTCCCGCCCCCCGTCGATCCGTTCGGTCAGACCTTCGCCTTGCCGAGAATCCGGTTCACTGTTGTGCCGCAAACCGGACACTTGCCCTTGGCCATGTTCATTCCGGTCTTCGAGACCTCGACGTGCCCCTCGAAGTCCCGCTTCTCCTTGCACTTCACGCAGTAACCGTTGTAGGTCTGGGCCTGGTCGGCCACGGTGCCCTCCTCGTCTCGTCCGCCGGTCAATACGGTCCCGGCGGGGTGCCCGGCGGCGGGCCACACGGGGCGCCGGCGCTGGGTCTCACTCCACGGCCACCCTCGTGACCGCTGGTCCGCGGACCCTACCCAGGTCTGGGCAGTTCCATGTCAGCTGTGCATCGACACTGTGAGCTAGTCGACGTCGAGAGTGTGCATGGCGAATTAGGTCGGATAAGTCAGTTTGGCGGGGACACGCCGACCAAACCCTCACAGCCACCCGTGCGAGTGCCCCGCGGCAGCGCCGAGCACGGTGATCACCTACGGTGGAGGGAGCCCGCGTGGCGCCGCGCCGTCGACGTACACGGTCAGTAACGAGACGCCCCGGCGGCGTCCCGGCGACGACCGGCCCAAGAAATTTTCGGGACGCTGGGCGACCAAACACCATTTTTTGGGCGCGTGTCATGCGGTTGACTCTTGCGGACCCCTGGTCAGTACGCATTAGCTATCCTTCGTGACACGTAGCCGAGGCTGCGCGGGCCAGTGATGGCGGGGACGCGTAAGCCGGTCGTCGAGGTGCGGCGCAGCCAGCGTCGGCGACGCACGGTGTCTGCGTACCGTGACGGTGAGCGGGTGGTCGTCCTCATCCCGGACCAGTTCTCCCGGGCTGAGGAGAGCGAGTGGGTCGACCGCATGTTGGCGCGACTCGCCGCCCGCGAGGGCCGGCTCGCCCGCTCGGACGACGAACTGGTCGCCCGGGCCAACCGGCTGATCGATCTCTACCTCGACGGGTACGGCGCGAAGGCGGTGCCGGCCAGTGTCCGCTGGGTCACCAACCAGAACGGTCGCTGGGGCTCCTGCACCCCCGCCGACCGCAGCATCCGCATCTCGCACCGCGTCCAGGACATGCCCGACTGGGTGATCGACTATGTGCTGCTGCACGAGTTGACGCACCTCATCGTGCCCAGCCACAACGCCCGCTTCTGGGCCCTGGTCGGCCGTTACCCCAAGTCGGAGCGCGCCCGCGGCTACCTCGAGGGCGTCGCCGCCGCGTCCTGCGCACCCGTCCCCACCTGACCCACCCTGCCCGCGCCCGTGATCGGCACCAGGTCGGCGATCTTGCGGTCTCCTGGCGCGGAGATGCCCCCACATCGCCGATCTGGACTCGATCATCAGCCGTACGGGCTGGGCTGGCTGGTTGGGCGAGGGGGTGGGCCGGGGCGCTAGGGTCGGGTCATGGCGCGGCGGGTGGTGGTGGTGATGCTCGGGCCGGTGCGGTGGTCGCCGCCGGGGATCGACCGGGCGAAGTGGCGAGCCGCGCTCGCCGAGGACGTCATCGACCTGGCCGCCACCCTCAACGAGGTGGACGTCGCCGTCGCGGTGACCCCGGCCGACCGCCCGCTGGCGGACACGCTGGTCTGGCCCGGCACCGCCGTCCACGAGGTGCCCGAGCCGACCACGAACGCGGTGTTCGCCGCGTTGGACGGCTACGACCAGGCGGCCGTGCTCTGCGCTGACGTGCCGGACCTGCCCGCGCTGACCGTCGGCAAGCTGCTGCGTCCGCTCACCACCCGGCCGGTCGCGGTGGCGCCGGTGGAGGGCGGCGGGCCGGGTCTGCTGGGGGTGGCCGTACGGCTGCCCGTGCCGCAGTGGTTGCCCCCGCTGGACCTGGACACGTCGACGCCGGCCGACGCCCGGGCCGGTGCTCCCGCGCCCGGGGACGTCGCCGTCACGGCCGGCTGGCGGCGGCAGCGCGGCCCCGCCGACCTCACCACCCTGGACCCGGCCTTCGAGGGCTGGGAGGCCACCCGCTCACTGCTGTCGGGCTCGGGTCGCCCCGCCTGACCAGGCAATCCAGCGCCCCGCCCGATCAGCGCCCCGCCGCAACGACAACGTGCGTCCCGTCGCAACGGCACTGTGCGTCCCGCCGCAACGACAACGTGCGTCCCGTCGCAACGGCACTGTCGTCCCGTCGCAACGGCAACGTGGTGCGGACGCGTGCCGGGTGCCCGCCACGGAGTGGCGCGGGCACCCGGGCTCACGTGTCAGGCCTTGCTGTCGCCGTCGGTGTTGGTGTCGCCCTCGATGTCGTCGGGCTGGCCCGGGGCCTTCTCCTGCGCCCCACCAGGCGCGGTGAAGTCGAAGTTGTCCAGCTCGCTCAGGCCCATGTCGTTCATCGCGAAGGCCACCGGGTCGGCGAAGTCGTCGTCCGACGGGAGCAGATCCGGGTGACCCCAGACGGCGTCCCGGCCTTCGATGCCGCGGTGCTGGGTGAGCGCCGCCCACAGGGCCGCCGCCTCGCGCAGCCGGCGCGGGCGCAGCTCCAGGCCGACGAGCGCGGCGAAGGTCTGCTCGGCGGGGCCGCCGGCGGCCCGGCGGCGACGGAACGCCTCGCCCAACCGGACGACATTGGGCAGGCGGTCACTGGCCGCGCTGTCCACGACGTGGCACACCCAGCCCTCGACCAGGGCCAGCGCGGTCTCCAACCGGGCCAGCGAGGCCTTCTGCGCCGGGCTGTCCTCCGGGGTGAAGATGCCCTCCAGGGCGATCGCCTGCATCGACTCCGGGTCGGTCGGGTCGACCCGGCCCATCGCCTCCTCGATCGCCTCCCGGTTGACGCGGATGCCCGAGGCGTACATCTCGACCGCGCTGAGCACATGCCCACGCAGCCACGGGACGTGCTGGAACAGCCGCTGGTGGGCGGCCTCGCGCAGCGCCACGTAGAGGCGGACCTCGTCCTCGGGCAGCTCCAGGCCCTCGCCGTACGCGCGGATGTTGGCCGGGATCAGCGCGGCCGTGCCGGCCGGGCCGAGCGGCAGCCCGATGTCACCGGCGGAGAGCACCTCCGCGGCGAGCGAGCCGAGCGCCTGCCCCAGCTGACCGCCGAAGAGCGCGCCACCGAGGGTGGCCACCATCGACTGCATCGGGCCGAGCTGGGCGCGCGCCTCCGGCGGCACCAGGTCGCCCATCGCGCCGACCATGCGGCTGGCCACCGGGTCGCAGAGCTTGCGCCACACGTCGAGCGTCTTGAAGATCCACTCATTGCGGTTCCAGGCGACCGGGGACTGGATGCCCGACGGCCAGGACGAGGCCGGCTCCAACCACAGGTCGGCCAGGCGCAACGCCTCCTCTACCGCGTTGCGCTCGTACGGCGACACCGCCGGGTCGCCGGCGGCGGCGAGCTGGCTGGCCGCCACCTGCCGGGCCAGGTCCCAGTTGACCGGCCCGCTGCCCGGCGCGGAGAGCAGGTGCTGCAACTGCGACATGAACTGCTGCATCTGCGCGGGATCGTTGGGGTCTGGTGGTTGCCCACCCGGGAGCGCGAAACCGAACGGAATATCAGGCACGACGTCTACGGTACGCGGGCCGCGCCCCAGGTAGCGGCCGCTGGCGTTGCGCTGAGGGCGAAGTCGCGCGGCGCAACCGTCGGGTGGGCCCGGAGCAATCGGTACGCTCTGGCGCATGAGACGTCGCGGCCTGACGGTCCTGCTCGGTGCCCTGCTCACCGCCCTGCTCAGCATCGGGGTGCTCCGGGTGCCGATCCCGTACGTGGTGCTCGGCCCGGGCCCGACGGTCAACACCCTCGGCACGGCCGACGGTAAGGAGGTCATCCAGGTCACCGGTCGGGAGACCTCCACCTCCGCCGGCCAGCTCCGGCTGACGACCGTGGGGGTGCAGCCCACGGTGCGGCTCCGCTCGGCGATCGCCGGCTGGTTCTCCGACGACGAGGCCGTGGTGCCGCGCGAGCTGGTCTACCCGCCGGGGGAGTCGACGGAGCAGGTCGAGCAGCGCAACGCCGAGGACTTCAAGGTGTCGCAGACCAGCGCCGAGACCGCCGCGCTGCGCGAGCTGGGCTTCCCCGTGCAGGTGGTGATCAAGACGGTCGCCGCGGACGGCCCGTCCGCCGGGGTGCTCAAGGTCGGCGACGTGGTCACCTCGGTTGACGGTAAGCCGGTGCCGGTCGCCGCCAAGGTCACCGAGCTGATCCGGGCCAAGCCGGTCGGTACGGCCCTGAGCATCGGTTACACGCGCGACGGCGCGGCGGCCACCGCGACGGTGACGAGCCGTGAGCAGGACGGTCGGCCGCGGATCGGCGTCGAGATCGACCAGCAGCAGCCGCACCCGTTCACGCTCGGCATCGACCTGGGAGACATCGGTGGCCCGAGCGCCGGCCTGATGTTCGCCCTGGGCATCGTGGACAAGCTGACCCCGGCCGATCTCACCGGCGGAAAGGTCATCGCGGGCACCGGCACCATCGACGACGAGGGCACGGTCGGCCCGATCGGCGGGATCGCCCAGAAGCTGGTCGGCGCGAAGCGTGCGGGGGCCAAGGTCTTCCTGGTGCCGGCGGACAACTGCGCCGAGGCGGTCCGCAACCCGCAGCCCGACCTGCCGTTGCTGAAGGTGGGCTCGCTGGACGAGGCGCTGACCGCGCTGGAGACGTTGCGCGCGGGTGGCCAGCCGACCCGTTGCTGACCGGTGTGACCGTGCCCCGACACGCTCAGGAACACCCCGTACTCTGGGTGCCTGATCGGAGCCGATCACATCGAGCGTGCGGAGCCAACAGTGGTAATGCGTAGCAGCAGCCCCCTTCCGAGGATGAGCCGGCGCGGCCGCGTCACCATCGCTGTCCTGGTCGGGGTGTTCGTGCTCTTCACCCTGCTCGGCTGGGGTGTCCAGGCCTGGACGGACTGGCTCTGGTTCGACGAGGTCCGCTACACCGAGGTCTTCACCGGTGTGCTGTTCACCCGGCTGACGCTGTTCCTCGTCATCGGGCTCGGCATGGCGTTGGTCGTCGGCGGCAACCTGTGGCTGGCCCACCGGCTGCGTCCGCGGCTGCGGCCGCACTCGGTGGAGCAGGCCACCCTGGAGCGTTATCGGATGGCGCTCAGCCCGCGCCTCGGCACCTGGATCGCGCTGACCGCCGCCGTGATCGGGCTCTTCGCCGGCCTGTCCGCGCAGAGCCGGTGGAACCAGTGGCTGCTCTTCCGCAACGGCGGTGACTTCGGGGTCAAGGACCCGGAGTTCGGGGTGGACATCGGCTTCTACGTCTTCCAGTTGCCGTTCTGGCGCTACCTGCTCGGTGTCGGCTTCACCGCCGTGGTGCTGGCCCTGATCGGCGCGCTGGCGGTGCACTACCTCTTCGGCGGGGTCCGCCTCCAGGGCATCGGCGACCGGATGAGCAACGCGGCCCGCGCTCACCTGAGCACCCTCGTCGCGGTGTTCGTGCTGCTCAAGGCCCTGGCGTACGTGCTCGACCGCCGGGCGATGCTGCTGGAGTACAACGAGGGCGCCAAGCTGTACGGCGCCGGCTACGCCGACGTCAACGCGCTGCTGCCGGCGAAGGAGATCCTGGCGTACATCTCGATCGTCGTGGCGATCGCGATCATCGTGTTCTCCAACGCCTGGATGCGGAACCTGGTGTGGCCGGGCATCTCGCTCGCTCTGCTCGGCGTCTCCGCCGTGGCGATCGGCGGCATCTACCCCTGGGCGGTGCAGACCTTCGAGGTGAAGCCGAGCGCCAAGGACAAGGAGGCGCCGTACATCCAGCGCAGCATCGACGCGACGCGGGCGGCGTTCGGGCTGAGCGGCACCGAGACCACCCCGTACGCGGCGAGCAACCTCACCCCACCGGCGAACCTGGCCACCGACACGTCCGTCGTGTCGAACGTGCGGCTGCTCGACCCGCAGTTGGTCAGCGAGACGTACACCCAGCTCCAGCAGGTGCGGGGCTTCTACGACTTCGGCCCCAAACTGGACATCGACCGGTACGGGGTGAACGGCAAGACCTCCGACTACGTGGTCGGCGTCCGGGAGATCAACTACGGCGAGCTGACCGACCAGCAGAACACCTGGATCAACCGGCACACCGTCTACACCCACGGGTACGGCCTGGTGGCCGCCCCGGCGAACCAGGTGGTGTGCGGCGGGCAGCCGTTCTTCGTCTCGGGTTTCCTCGGCGAGCGGACCCAGGAGGCGTGCTCCTCGCAGACCGAGCAGATCCCGGCCAAGCAGCCCCGCATCTACTACGGCGAGCGGATGGCGCCCGACGACTACGCGATCGTCGGCCAGTCCGACCCGAACAAGAAGGCCGAGTTCGACAGGCCGGTCGGCGAGGGCGGCGGCGAGTCCTACACCTACACCGGCGAGGGCGGCGTCAAGATCGGCTCCTTCACCCGGCGGCTGCTGTACGCCATCAAGGAGCAGGAGTCGAACTTCCTGCTCTCCGAGGCGGTCAACAAGGACTCCAAGCTGCTGTACGTGCGCAACCCGCGGGACCGGGTGGAGAAGGTCGCGCCGTTCCTCACCCTGGACGGCGACCCGTACCCGGCGGTGGTCGACGGCCGGGTGCAGTGGATCGTCGACGGCTACACGACGGCGGCGACCTACCCGTACGCCGAGCGGGTCAACCTGCAGACCGAGACGACCGACGAGCTGACCAACCGGGGCACCTTCCAGCTGGCCCGGGAGAACGTCAACTACATGCGCAACTCGGTGAAGGCCACCGTCGACGCGTACGACGGCACCGTGACGCTCTACGAGTACGACGACACCGACCCGGTGCTCAAGGCGTGGAACAAGGCGTTCGGCGGAGACCTGATCAAGCCGAAGGCGAAGATCCCGGTCGAGCTGACGGAGCACCTGCGCTACCCGGCGGACATGTTCAAGGTGCAGCGCAACCTGCTCACCAAGTTCCACGTGACCAACCCGGGTGACTTCTACTCCGCGCAGGACTTCTGGCAGGTGCCGAATGTGCCGGACGCGCCGGACAGCGGCCAGAAGCAGCCGCCGTACTACCTGTTCACCCAGTTCCCGGGCCAGGAGGGTCCGCGCTTCCAGCTCACCTCGGCGGTCACCCCGAACGGCCGGCAGAACCTGGCCGCGCTGATCTCCGGGTCCTACATCGACGGGAAGCCCCGGCTGGAGGTGCTGGATTTGCCGGATCAGACCCGGATCTCCGGCCCCGTGCAGGTGCACCAGCAGATGACCAACAACGCCAACATCCGCCAGCAGCTCAACCTGCTCTCCAGCAACCAGGCGCAGGTGCAGTACGGCAACCTGCTCTCGCTGCCGTTTGCCGACGGCATGCTCTACGTCGAGCCGGTCTACGTGAAGAGCAACCAGCAGGACGCGTACCCGCTGCTGCAGAAGGTGCTGCTCTCCTACGGTGACGGCGGCTCGTTCGTGGCGCTCGCCGACAACATCAACGACGGCATCAAGCAGCTGGTGGAGCAGGGGAAGCGCGCCGGGCAGGGCACCTCGCCGCCGCCGACCACGGGTGGCAACCCGACCACCCCGTCGCCGACCGCGACCCCGACACCGGGTAGCACCAACCCGCCGCCGACCGGCGAGCTGGCCACCGCCGCGGACCGGGTGCAGGCCGCCATCACCGAGGTACGCGCCGCGCAGACCTCCGGCGACTTCGAGCGGTACGGTCGCGCGCTCAAGGCGCTGGACGAGGCGCTCACCGCGTTCCAGCAGGCGCAGCAGGTTACCAACCCGAGCGGCGGTGCCCCGCCGGCGCCGAGCGCCACCCCGAGCGCCGGCACGGGCGGCTGACCGGCCGCCCGAGGAGCACCCCGGAGCCCTCGTCGTCGGACCTGACCGGTCCTGGCGTCGGGGGCTCCGTCGCGTCCGTACGTTATGCCGGCCTGTCGCCTCTCCGACACGCTTTGTCCGGCTGAACCGCAACCCGCGACCGCCCTCCGCCGTCCTTGATGCAACGGGGCGCGGACAAGGGGGCAGGCGTGAGGGACGCACAGAGCTTCGACGAGTTCTACCGCAGCACCGCCCGGCGGATGATGCGGTACGGCTACGCGGTGACCGGTGACCACACCGAGGCACAGGACCTCGTTCAGGAGGCGTTCGCGCGGGCCTGGCGGCAGTGGGGGCGGCTGTCGGAGCATCCGGCGCCCGAGGCGTGGCTGCGGTTGGTGGTGTCCCGGCTGGCGAACGACCGCTGGCGGCGCCTGCACCGCTCGCGGGCGATGGTGAGCCGCAGCGGACCGCCACCGACCGCGCCCCCACCGAGCGAGAACGGGGTGCTGCTCGTGCACGCGCTTCGCCAACTGCCGGCGACGCAGCGACAGGCGCTGGCCCTGCACTACCTCTTCGACATGCCGGTCGAGGAGATCGCCCGGGAGGCCGACGTACCGCTCGGCACCGTCAAGTCCTGGTTGGCGCGCGGTCGATCCCGGCTGGCCGTACTGCTGCCCGACGTCCACATCGAGGAGCTGGAGGCGAACGATGTCAGCTGAACTCTCCGACCTGTACCGGTCGCTCACCGTCGTGGCCGATGGTGTGGAGGTGGCCCACCCCGAGCTGGTCCGGCGGCACGCCGACCGGCGGGCGCGGGTCCGGGTGGCCGGCAGTGCGCTGGCGGTGGCGGTGCTGCTCGGCGGGGTGGCCGTCGGGGGGCGGCTGGCGTTCTCCGCCGACGGGTCCGCGCCGCTGCCACCACCGGCCGCCACGCCGGTCTCCCCGCTGCCGACCGGGTCGACTCGTGCACCCTCCCCGTCTCCGTCGGCGTCCACGGCGCCCTCGTCCTCGACACCGTCGCGCGTTACGCCGAGCGGTACGCGGTCGGCCGAGTCCACCGGCGGGGCGACCGCCCACCCGCCGACCTCGATCCCGGACCGCGCCTTCTTCGTCCTGGCGGCCGCCAACCGGACCGGCCTGGAATCGACCGCGCCGGGCCCGGTCCTGCCGGCGCTGTGTGGAGCCCGCTATCCCAGCGAGTCGGCGGTGGTGCAGCGCCGCGCCCGGTCGATGGCCTACAAGCGACCGGCGACCCCGACCGGGAGCGTGCCGGCCGGCAGTTACCGGCACAGCATCGCGATCTACCGTCCCGGCCGCGCCGACGACGCGCTGCGGGAGCTGCGGCAGGCCGTCCGCGCCTGCCCCGAGCAGCGGATGCCCGACGACACCAGGACCTGGCGGCAGCGACTGCTGGACCCGGGGGCGTACGGCGACGAGTCGGTGCTGTTCGAGCTGCGAGCCCCGTACCCGCAGGGCATGGGCGATCCGGGCGCGTACGAGGTGCGACTGGTCCGGGCGGTCCGGGTCGACGACGTGGTGACGGTGCTCTGGGAGCAGGGTTGGGAGTACACCGCCGCCGAGCGCGCGCAGGTCGACGCCGACAGCCGGCGGGCGGTGGCGGCGATCGAGAAGTGGCTCGGCTGACGGCGGTATCGGAGTCGTTTTGCGATGCCCCGGGTCGGTGCGCTACGGTTAACGAGCCGACGCGGGGTGGAGCAGCTCGGTAGCTCGCTGGGCTCATAACCCAGAGGTCGCAGGTTCAAATCCTGTCCCCGCTACGACTGAAAGCCCGTCTCCGGATATCCGGAGGCGGGCTTTCGCCATACCCGGGACCCGCGTCCGGGACCGGCGTCCCGGGCCGCCGAGGCCCCCGCTGATCATCGTCGGGGCGGATGGGTTATGGTTAACCAGTCGACGCGGGGTGGAGCAGCTCGGTAGCTCGCTGGGCTCATAACCCAGAGGTCGCAGGTTCAAATCCTGTCCCCGCTACCACGGAAAGTGCACACCGGAACCCGGCCCCAGATCGTGGGGCCGGGTCTTCTGTTTCCCGGCCGGGTCCGGCGTGGCGGTCCTGCTCCGTCCGCCCGAACGGCGTGAATTCGGCGTGGACCGCCGTGCCGAGGTTGCGTCCTTCGGCGAGGATGGGCGCATGTCTTCATTCGGAAAGTGGTGGGGCCGGCTCAGCGCGGTCCTCGGTGCGGTCGTCCTGGCGGTCTTTGTGCCGGTCGCGGCCTGGGCGTCCACGGGAACCGGTGAATTGGTGGTGGAGGCCGCCCGGCGGCGCTCCCGTGGCGGCGGCTTCGGTTTCCTCGGTCTGCTCTGCTGCCTCGCGGTGGTGGCGATCATCGTGTTCCTGGTGCTGCGTCTGACGCGTAACCGACGCGGTGGCCCCCCGCGCTGACCGTGGCCCGTCCGGCCGTCCGCCGACGACCACCGGTCGCGGCGGCGGGCCAGGGCGGACGGCGGGCGTGGCTGGCGGCGGCGGGCTGGCGGTGGGTCAGGCTGCCAGGGCGGCGTTGGCCTGGGCGAGGAAACGTGCGGTCGCCGCCCGCGTGCCGGCACGCCGCGCGCGGAGGCTCTCCGCCGCGGTGACCAGCAGGGAACGCACCTTGGGGTGGCCCTTCGGCGGTGGCGCGGGGGCCGGCCCCAACTGGTCGGCGATGCTGGCGCCGAACGCGGCGGCGCGCTGCTGAGCCGGGTCGGTGATGCTGCCCTCGGTGTAGCGGCGGACGGCGAGACTGGCGTTGAAGCCCCGCTCGTGGCCGAGAATGGTGCCCGCCTCGCCGTTCGTGGTCAGGAAGTTGATCACGTCGGCCACCGCTTCCGGGTGGCGGGTGCCCCGGAAACCGGCCCAGTACATCGACGCTCGTGCCCACTGGGCACCCGGCGGGCCGGGGAAGCCCACCACGCCCAGCTCGGAATCGGTGAGTCGTTGCAACTCCGGCAGCTGGTGCGACCAGGCGAAGGACGCGGCGGTCAACCCGGTGACCACCAACTGCCGGGTCGGCTCCCCGCTGTCGGCCTGCTCGACGAGGGCCGCGCCCGGCGTGGCACGCCCGGTGCGGGCGCGCTGCCACAGCTCGAACCAGGCGATCAGCTCCTCGGCGCCGAAGCCGAGCTGCCGTCCGCGGTAGAACTCGCCGCCCTGGGACCGGAGCCAGAGCCAGAGGGCGCGGTAGTCGCCGGACGCGTCCATCGTGCCGGCCACCTGGCCGTCGCTCGCCTCGGTGACCTGCTGCGCCCAGGCGATGTAGTCCACCCAGGACATCCCGCCGCGCGGCTCGGGCACCCGCAGCTCGCGCAGCAGGTCACGGTTGAAGACCACGGACGCGAGAGTCTGCCCGGCGGCCACCGCCATCGTCCGCCCGTCCACGGTGCCGTAGCGGATCAGACCCTCCGGCAGGCCACGCACGTCCAACCGGTGATCGACGGTCGCTTCGGTGAGGTCGAGGGCGATCTGGCGTTGGGTGTACTCGGTCAGCATGGCGTCGTCGAGCTGGATCAGGTCCGGAACGTTGCCGCCGGCCGCCTGGGTCGCCAGCCGCTCGTAGTAGCCGTTGGCGCCCTGCCAGGTGACCCGGAAGCTGACCCGCGGGTTGCGCTCCGAGTACAGCCGGAGGACCTTCTCCGTCAACTCGGCCCGCTTCGTCCCGCCCCACCAGAAGACCGACAGCTCGATCGGCCCGTCCTGGGCCGAGGTGTCGACGCCATCGCTGCATCCGGCCAGCCCACCGGTGGCCAGCAGGGGAGCGCCCAGCAGCGCGGTGAGCACTCGGCGTCGGCCCGGGTCGGCGCCGAAGCGGGCGATCGGGGGACGGACAACGGGCACGGGGTCTCCTGGCACGTACGGACGGGTCGGACCATTCACGCAGGCGGCGTAGGAGGGTGTCAACGTCCGTCCGGTCACCCGGCAGCCCGAGGGCGGTATGGGTGGCCGGAACGGGCCCGTCGTCGTCGCGTGGTGTACTAGGGCGCGTGGAACTTCTGCACTCGGGCAAGGTCCGGGACGTGTACGCCGACGGCGACGACCTGATCCTGGTCGCCTCGGACCGCATCTCGATCTACGACGTGGCCCTCCCGACACCGATCCCGGACAAGGGTCGACTGCTCACCGCCCTCTCGCTGTGGTGGTTCGAGCAGCTCGCCGACCTGGTGCCGAACCACGTCATCTCGGCCACCGACGTGCCGGCCGAGTTCGCCGGGCGGGCCATCCGCTGCCAGCGGCTGGACATGGTCCCGGTCGAGTGCGTCGCCCGGGGCTACCTCACCGGCGGCGGCCTGCGGGAGTACGAGCGCACCGGCGCGGTCTCCGGCGTACCGCTGCCGCGCGGGCTCGGCGAGGCGTCGATCCTGCCCGAGCCGATCTTCACGCCGTCGAGCAAGGCACCGGCCGGCGAGCACGACGAGCCGATCACGTACGCCGACGTGGTGGACAAGGTGGGCGAGGCGACCGCCGAGCGGCTGCGACAGATCACCATCGACGTCTACCGGCGCGGTGCCGAGCTGGCCGCCGACCGGGGCATCCTGGTCGCCGACACCAAGATCGAGCTGGGCTGGGCGCCAGACGGCACCCTGGTGCTCGCCGACGAGCTGCTCACCTCCGACTCGTCGCGGTTCTGGCCGGCGGAGTCGTACCAGCCGGGCCGGGTGCAGTTCTCCTACGACAAGCAGTACGTGCGGGACTGGGCCACCGGCAGCGGTTGGAACAAGCTGCCTCCGGCGCCGGACGTGCCCGCCGAGGTCGTCGAGGCGACCCGCGCCCGCTACGTCGAGGTCTACGAGAAGCTCACCGGCAACCGCTGGAGCTGAGCGGCCCGCCGTCCGCGGCCTTGCGGCAGTGACCCGCCGGGTCACTGCTGCGCGCCCTTTGCTCTGCTTCAACCGGCGCAACACCCACGGCACCTTTTCGTTGCGTCTGTTGAAGCAGAGCAAAGGAGGCGCACGTAGCTGCCTGGCCGGGGGCAGCTTGGCGTCCGGACCTGGCGCTTGTCACTCCACCCAGTCGAGGGTGCGCTGCACGGCCTTGCGCCACTGGCGCAGCTCCTGCTCCCGCAGTTCCGGGGGCATTGTGGACTCCCACTGCGCGTCCGAGCGCCACTGCGCGCGCAGGGTGGCGAGGTCCGGCCAGAAGCCCACCGCCAGGCCGGCCGCGTACGCCGCGCCAAGGCAGGTGGTCTCGGTGATCCGGGAGCGGACCACCGGCACGTCGAGCACGTCGGCGAGGAACTGCATGAGCAGGCCGTTGGCGGTCATCCCGCCGTCCACCCGGAGTCGGCGCAGCGCCACGTCGGAATCGGCGTTCATCGCGTCGACCACCTCGCGGGTCTGCCACGCCGACGCCTCCAGCACCGCCCGGGCCAGGTGCCCCTTGGTGATGTAGCCGGTCAGCCCGGCGATGACGCCACGTGCGTCGCTGCGCCAGTGCGGGGCGAAGAGCCCGGAGAACGCCGGCACCACGTAACAGCCGCCGTTGTCGTCCACGGTGCGGGCCAGGTCCTCCACCTCCGGGGCGCTGGAGATCAGGCCGAGGTTGTCGCGCAGCCACTGCACCAGCGAGCCCGTGACGGCGATGGCGCCCTCCAGGGCGTACGCCGGAGGTTGGCCCTTGATCTGGTACGCGACCGTGGTGAGCAGGCCGTGAGTGGAGGGCACCGGGCTGGCGCCCGTGTTGAGCAGCAGGAAGCTGCCGGTGCCGTAGGTGCACTTCGCCTCGCCCGGCTGGAAGCAGGTCTGCCCGAACAGGGCGGCCTGCTGGTCGCCGAGCGCGCTGGCCACCGGCACCCCGGCGAGCACGCCGCTCGCCGTGCCGTACACCTCGGCGGAGCAGCGGATCTGCGGGAGCATCGCCGCCGGCACGCCCAGCGCGTCCAGCAGTTCCGGATCCCAGTCGAGGGTGGCGAGGTCCATCAGCATGGTCCGGCTGGCGTTGGTCACGTCGGTGACGTGCTCGCCGGTGAGCTTCCAGATCAGCCAGCTGTCCATCGTGCCGAAGAGCACCTCGCCGCGTTCGGCGCGCTCGCGCAGGCCGTCGACCTCGTCGAGCAGCCAGCGCAGCTTCGGACCGGCGAAGTAGGTGGCCAGCGGCAGGCCGGTGCGGGCCCGCAAGCGCTCCTCGCCGTACGCCGAGGCCAGCTCGCGTAGCAGCGGCCCGGTGCGGGTGTCCTGCCAGACGATGGCGTTGGCCACCGGGCGGCCGGTGGTCCGGTCCCAGACGACGGTGGTCTCCCGCTGGTTGGTGATGCCCACGGCGG
The DNA here is from genome assembly GCF_045161355.1 of Micromonospora sp. NBC_00617. NCBI lineage: Bacteria > Bacillati > Actinomycetota > Actinomycetes > Micromonosporales > Micromonosporaceae > Micromonospora > Micromonospora sp. NBC_00617. The sequence goes on from NZ_CP107751.1 coordinate 6,875,814, forward strand.
CGAGCCCGGCCGCGTCGGTGCCGGCGGCCCGCAGCGCCTCGGCGACCACCTGCTGGACGTTGTCCCAGATCTCCTCGGCGTCGTGCTCCACCCAGCCGGGCCGGGGGAAGATCTGCCGGTGCTCGCGCTGGGCCGAGGCGACGATGTCCCCGGCGGAGTCGAAGACGATGCACCGCGAGGAGGTGGTGCCCTGGTCGATGGCGGCGACGTACTCGGGGGTCACCGCAGCACCGTACCCGCAGCGGCGGCCCGGTGCGACCAGCCGTCACGTCGACCTGCGCGTCGCCTACCATGTGCGAACGTGCGCGACATCGCCGTTTTCAGTGGAACCGCCCATCCCGACCTCGCCGCCGAGATCTGCGCCCACCTGGGGGTGCCGCTGCATCCGGTGCGGGTCTCCCGGTTCGCCAACGACTGCCTGGAAGTGCAGTTGCAGGCCAACTGCCGCGAGCGGGACGTCTTCCTGATCCAGCCGCTGGTGCCCCCGGTCCAGGAGAACCTGGTCGAGCTGCTCCTGATGATCGACGCGGCCCGGGGTGCGTCCGCCGGGCGGATCACGGTGGTGCTGCCGCACTACGCGTACGCCCGCTCGGACAAGAAGGACGCGCCGCGGATCTCGATCGGCGCCCGGCTCGTCGCCGACCTGCTCACCTCGGCCGGCGCGGACCGGGTGCTCGCGATGACCCTGCACTCGCCGCAGGTGCACGGCTTCTTCAGCGTCCCGGTGGATCATCTGCACGCGCTGCGCGAGCTGGCCACCCACTTCCGGCGTTACGACCTGAGCGACACCGTGGTGGTCTCGCCCGACCTGGGCAACGCCAAGGAGGCCGCCGCCTTCGCCCGGCTGCTCGGCACGCCGGTGGCGGCCGGCGCCAAGCAGCGGTTCAGCGACGACCTGGTCAAGATCAGTGCGGTGATCGGCGAGGTCGCCGACCGGGACGTCATCGTGCTGGACGACGAGATCGCCAAGGGCAGCACGGTGGTCGAGCTGATGGAGCACCTGCGCGGCCTGAAGGTGCGCTCGATTCGGCTGGCCTGCACGCACGGCCTGTTCTCCGGCGACGCGCTGCGGCGGCTCAGCGACCAGGACGGCGTGTTGGAGATCGTCTGCACCAACACGGTCCCCATCCCGGCCGAGAAGCGGGTCGGGAAACTCCAGGTCCTCTCGGTGGCTCCCGCTCTGGCCGAGGCCATGCGCCGGATCCACAACGGGGAATCGGTCTCGGCCCTCTTCGGCTGAGCCCGCCGGCGCCCCGGCCGGTCTCAGCGCTGGGTGCGGTCGGTGGCGGCGAGGGTGGCGGTGATGCGGACGGTCGTGCCGGCGGCGCTGGTGGCGATCTCCATGGCGTCGGTCAGCTCCCGGGCCAGCCAGAGACCCCACCCGCCGGCGGTGTCCGGGGCGGGACGGCTCCGGTCGCCCAGCCGCTGCGGGGTGATGCCCTGCCCGTGGTCGGCCACCTCGCAGAACAGCGCGTCGGGCTCCCGCCAGAGCCGCAGCCACCCGCGTCCGCCACCGTGCCGCACCGCGTTGGTGATCAACTCGTTGACCGCCAGCACGAAGTCGTCCAGCCGTTGGCCGTCGAGGCCGGAGGCATGCGCGCAGGAGGTGACCGAGTGTCGAATCTCGGTCACCTGGGCCTGCTCGAAGGCCTCGGCGATCAGGAGGGAGGGTTCGATGGGCACAACCGTACGCGGTGCGTGCGGATCTGCATTCGTCATGGCCCGTCCTGACGGCGGATCTCGGAGTATTTCGCGGCTTTTCCACCGTACGTCAGGGTTCCTCGGGGCGCACTCCGTGGGGCCCCGCGCCGCTGTGGCATCCTGACCGCCATGCCGTCGCCGCCGGGTGGTTTCGAGGTGCCGCTCTGGCGGGCGCTCACGGTGTTCCGGGTCACCTCCCTCGGGTACGTCTGCGCGCTCGCCGTACGCGACGCCGACCGGTACGAGCACCCGTTCGCCGTCGGCGCCCTGATCCTGGCGATGATCCTCTGGACCGGGGCGACCGCCGTCGGGTACGCCCGGCCCGCCTGGCGACGCTGGCCGCTGCTGCTGGCCGACCTCGGGGTGGTGGTCGCCATCGTGCTGTCCACCCCCTGGGTGATCGGCCGGGAGGCGCTCGCCCACGGCGTACCCACCCTGGGGGTCGCCTGGATGGCCGGCCCGGTGCTGGCCTGGGCCGTCTCCGGCGGCCGGCGGCGGGGCACGGTGGCCGCGCTGCTGGTCGCCGGCGCGGACCTGGCCACCCGGGAACGGATCGGCCAGTCGTCGTTCACCGGGGTGATCCTGCTGCTGCTCGCCGGAGTGGTGGTCGGCCACGTCGCCCGGCTCGCCGTGGCGGCCGAGGAACGCCTGCAACACGCGGTGGAGTTGGAGGCGGCCACCCGGGAGCGGGAACGACTGGCCCGCGACATCCACGACTCGGTGCTCCAGGTGCTGGCGCTGGTGCAGCGGCGCGGCGCGCACCTGCCCGGCGAGGCCGGCGAACTGGCCCGGCTCGCCGGTGAGCAGGAGGCCGCGCTGCGGGCACTGATCGCGGGCGCCGCACCGGCCGACGCCGGAGCGCAAACGGTGGACCTGCGCGGCCTGCTCGGCCGGTACGCCTCGGCGGCGGTGTCGCTCTCGGCCCCCGCCACCCCGGTGACCCTGCCCCGGCAGGTGGCCGGCGAGGTGGCGGCCGCGGCCGGGGCGGCCCTGGACAACGTGAGCCGCCACGCCGGTGGGCGGGCCTGGGTGTTGATCGAGGACGAGGGGGAGACCGTGACCGTGTCGATCCGTGACGAGGGGCCGGGCATCCCGGCCGGCCGGCTGGTCGAGGCCGCCGCGCAGGGACGGCTCGGCGTGGCCCAGTCGATCCGTGGCCGGGTGACCGACCTCGGGGGTACGGTCCGGATCATGTCGACCCCCGACGCGGGCACCGAGATCGAGCTGATCGTGCCGAGGAGGCAGCGGTGACGGCCGTGCGGGTGATGGTGGTCGACGACCATCCGATGTGGCGCGAGGGCGTGGCCCGCGACCTGACCGAGGCTGGCTTCCTGGTGGTGGCGACCAGCGGCGAGGGGCGACAGGCGATCCGGGTCGCCGCTGCGGCCCGCCCCGACGTGGTGGTCCTCGACCTGCAACTACCGGACATCTCCGGGGTCGACGTGGTCGTCGGGCTGCGCGCGGCGCTGCCCGAGGTCCGGGTGCTGATGCTCAGCGCCAGCGGCGAGGAGCAGAGCGTGCTCGACGCGGTGAAGGCGGGCGCCACCGGCTACCTGGTGAAGTCGACGGCGCCCGCGGCGTTCCTCGACGCGGTCCGCCGCACCGCCGTCGGTGACCCGGTCTTCACGCCCGGCCTGGCAGGGTTGGTGCTGGGGGAGTACCGGCGGATGGCCGCCGGGCCGGGACAGGGCGCGACCGGGGACGCGGCACCGGGAACGCCCCGCCTCACCGACCGGGAGACCGAGGTGCTGCGCCTGGTGGCCAAGGGAATGTCGTACAAGCAGATCGCGCAGCGGCTCGGCCTGTCCCACCGCACGGTGCAGAACCACGTCCAGAACACGCTGGGCAAGCTGCAACTGCACAACCGGGTCGAGTTGACCCGTTACGCGATCGAGCGTGGCCTGGACGACTGATCGGCTCAGACCGAGCGCGGCGGCTCGGTCTCGTGGATGGCCAGCTCCTCCGCGGTCGCCCCGCCGCCCGCCGACCCGGCGTCGTACGCCACGGAGTCGGTCTCCTGGTCGGTGTGCGCCCCCTCGTCCGGTTCCACGAGCCGGCCCACGGTGGCGTCGGCGACCGTGCCGAGCTGGCCGTGGTCATAGAGGGAGACCGGCGAGTTGGGATCCGACGTCGGCCCCGGGTCCATCACGTCGGCGTCCAGCTGGGCCTCCGCCGCCGCGGCCTCGTTCTCCGCCTCGAAGGCGATCTTCGGGTCGACCGGGCCGGCCAGGGGGTCGTCCACCGGGCGTTCGTAGACCTCCCGATCGAGCTTGTAGTCCAACGACTCCCCGTCCAGTTGCTCCTCGGCGGTCGTCCCGAAGCGGTCCACCGCCACCGGCGTCCGGTCGCCGGGTAGCTGGGCCGGCTCCGGGCCGTCCGCCTCGCGCCCGGTGAGCACGTCGTCGTTGGCGGTCGAGTCGTCATCGGCGGTGTCGGGCAGCCCCTCCGCCTCGGTGTCGGACACGGGGGTCGGGTACTCGTTGTCGCGCATGTCTGATCACTACCCGCTGCCCTCCCGCCGTAACCGGAGCACCGCCGGACATGCGGCGGCGAACCGGACACCGGGTGCGGCAAGCCCGTCAGCCGTCCGCTGCCTCGTCGTCCGGGTGCAGCACGCACCAGACGACCTTGCCGTCCGGCACCATGCTGGTGCCCCACCGGCGGGCAACGGTGTCGATCAGCAGCAGACCCCGGCCGCCCACTCTGTTCGGCGGGGACAGACCTTCGAACGTGGGCCGGCGCGACGAGTGGTCCCGAACCGCCAGGTGCAGGGTGTCGCCCTGCGGTGCCAACCGGACACTCATCGGGGTCCGCGCATGCGTGACCACGTTGTTGACCATCTCGGTGACCACGATCTGGGCCGGCTCGGTCAGGGCCGGCATGCCCCAGCGCGTACAACCGGTGGCGACCAGTTCGCGGGCCTGCCGGGCGGACTCCGCGGCCGGTGGCAGCTCGGCGGTCAGCACCGCCGCCAGCGGGGCCGCGGCGACCGCGGCCAGTGCGGCGGCGAGGGTGGGCCAGGCCGGCACACCCGCCAGGACGGCGTCGGGGCGACCGGGCCCGGTTACCGCCGGGTCGCACAGCAGCAGGTCCGCGGCCGGCCAGTCGGCGATCTCCCGGCGGACCTCGGCGAAGACGCTCCGCCCGGCCGGGTCGGTGACCCGCAGCCCGGTCACGTCGGCGACCACCGGGCCGGGCCGGTCGCTGAGCCGTGCGAGCAACGCGTCGTGAACCCGGGGCGCCCCGGCGGTGTCGAGCACCCCGCTCAACCGGATGACCGGGGACGACTCGTCGACCTCCACCCGACAGCGCTCGTCCACTCCGATGGTCGCCTCGGGGTGCGGCCCGCGGACGAACGGCGCTTGCGGTCGGTCGACGCCGGTCATCAGCGAACCGTTCGGGATCGGCGGTTCATGGCCATCGTGCCGACAGCGGTGCCGGCCGCGGCGAGACCGAACGCGGCGGTCATCCGCACCAGCTGACGCCGCCGACCGTGCCAGCCACCGCTGCGGCTGGCCTGCCCGCCGGCGTGGAACACGTTTCCGGTGTTGTCCAGCCGGGCGCCCGGGCCGAACTGGGTGCGGTGGACGTACCAGCCGAGGGTGCGCTCGACCAGAGCCGGCGCCAGCCGCCACTGCAGGCCGAGCAGCCGCGCGGCGCCACCGGCGTACGCCTCGCGGCGCGGCCGGCGCAGCAACCGCACGATCGTCTCGGCGACCACCTCCGGCGGGTAGATCGGCGGGGGTGGCACCAGCTCGCGACCGCTGTGGTTGGCCGCGTGCCGGAAGAACGGGGTGTCGATGGTGGCCGGCAGCACGGTGCAGACGGAGATCTGCCCCCGACCGGTCACCCGCAGCTCCTGCCGGACGGTGTCGGCCAGTCCACGGATGCCGTGCTTCGCGGCGTTGTACGCCGACTGGTACGGCATCGCCACCTCGGCCAGCACCGACGCGTTGTTGACCAGCACGCCGCCGCCGGCCGCTCCGAGGTACGGCAGCGCGGCCTTGATGCCGTGCACCGTGCCCAGCAGGTTGACCTCCAGCACGCGCCGGAACTCGGCGACGGGGATCTCGTCGAACAGGCCCACCGCGCTCACCGCGGCGTTGTTCACCCAGGCGTCGATGCGGCCGAATTCGCCCACCGCTCGGTCGGCCAGCCGCTGCACCGACTCCAGATCGGTCACGTCCGTCGGGACGGCCACCGCGCGGCCGCCCAGCTCCCGGCAGCGCTGCGCGACCTGTCGCAGCGCGGGCTCGCTGCGGGCGGCGAGCACCACGGCGGCGCCCCGGCGGGCCAGCGCGTACGCCGTGGCCATGCCGATCCCGCTGGACGCGCCGGTGATCACCACGGTCGAATCGTCGAGGGTGCGGGTCAGCGGCATTCTCCAGCGGTACCCCGGGTCGGGCCCGGTCATACCAGCGACCGCCCGACGATCATTGACGATCCGCCCGGTACGCCGTCGAAGCGGGGCTGATGTGGTTGCTGTGGCGCAAGTGTCGGTGGCACTCGCGGTGACTGTTCCCGATCTGCCAGGTTTCGGCTCGGGGCTGTGAGGTTAATGGGACGCTCTGACCGGGACCGCCGAGGAAAAGATCGCAGGGAGGTGACCCATGCGCGTCGGCCTCGTCTGCGCGCACACCAGCTCGTACCGGCATGCCGACGGCCCGCCGGTCGGCACCCAACAACACATCGCGCGGGTCGCCGCCGAACTGGCCGGTAGAGGCCACGACGTCCGCATCTACGAGCGCCGGGACGACCCTGACCTGCCGGCGACGGTGGATGTCGGCGGCTACCGGGTGCTGCGGGTGCCCGTCGGCCCGGCGACCGCCCTGCCCACCGCCGGTCTGATCCCGCACGTCACCGAGTTCGGGCGCTGGCTGACCGACGAGTGGGGCGGCGCCTGGCGCCCCGAGGTGGTGCACGGGCACTACTGGATCGGCGGCTTGGCCGCCGCGCACGCCGTCCGGGAGACCGACATCCCGGTCGTGCAGACCTTCCACTCGCTCGGTGTGGAGCAGCTGCGCCACCTGGGCGGTGAGTACGACGGCCCGGGGGAACGGATCCCGCTGGAGCGGGCGCTGACCCGGGCGGTGGACATCGCCGTCGCCCAGTGCAACGACGAGGTGGACGAGCTGACCCGGATGGGCCTGCAACGTACCTCCGTGGCGATGGTGCCGGCCGGGGTGGACACCGCGCAGTTCCACCCGGACGGCGAGGCGGCCCCGCGCGAACAGCGGGCCCGGATCCTCTCCGTCGGCGGACTGTCGCCTGGGCACGGCCAGGACGACCTGATCCGGGCGATGCGGCTGGTCGGCGACGCCGAACTGGTGATCGCCGGTGGCCCACCGGCCGGCCAACTGGCCAACCACGCGGAGGCGCGTCGCCTGCGCGAGCTGGCCGAACGGGCCGGGGTGGCCGAGCAGGTGCGCCTGGTCGGGGCGGTGCCGCACGACCAGATGGCCACCTGGTACAGGTCGGCCGACGTGGTGGCCTGCACGCCGCACTACTCCTCGGCGGGACGGGTCTCCCTGGAGGCCATGGCCTGCGGGGTGCCGGTGGTCGGTTACGCGATGGGTGGCCTGGCGGACGCGGTGGTCGACGAGGTCACCGGCCGTCTGGTGCCCCCCGGTGACGTACGCACGCTCGGGGTCTCCCTGCGCCGGTTGCTCGCCGACAACGCCGGCCGGTTCGCCTACGGTCACGCCGCCGTGGACCGGGTCCGCAGCAGCTACACCTGGGAACGGACCGCCGGCGCCCTGGAGCGCCTCTACGAGCGGGTGGTGAGCCGCCGCAAGCCCGTCGAGGCGTGAGCGGGACGCCGCCGGATGCGCGGGTCGGTCAGACGGGCCGGCCCGCGCCGACCATGGCCCGGTCGTGGCGGTGCGCCACCGAGCGGTGCTGCTGCGGCTGCGCGTAGCGGGTCAGGCCGATCACGGCGGTCAGGGTGACCAGGAAACCGGTGGCGGCCAGCCACTCCCGACCCGGCCAGATCTTGTCGTTGAGCAGCAGCAGGCCGACGATCGCCGCCGGCACCGCTCCGGCGGCGTCCATGGCGGCGACCGCCGCGGTCGTCGAGCCGCGCTGCATGGCCAGGCCGAGCAGCAGTTGGCCGACGATCGAGTGGGCGATCAGCAGGTAGAACAGTGGGTTGGCGAGGAACGCCTCGGCCGACGGCGCGGAGGCCAGCGGCCGGGCCGCGACTGCCGCCGAGGAGAACGCCAGCCCGGCCAGCGAGCCCAGCGCCACCGACCCCGGCGCCCCGTGCAGTCGGACGGCGAAGACACCGAGCACCGCGATGACCCCGAGCGCCGCCAGCAGGGCCACCGAGCCGGCGGTGCCGAGCTGCTTCGACGGCGCCGGCCGCGCGGCCAGCACCAGCGCGGTGATCCCGGCGAAGAGCAGGGCCAGCAGGGCCACCTCCGCCACCGGCATCCGCCACTTCAGCACCAGCACGCCGATGATGGCGGTCACCCCGAGCCCGGCCGCCACGCTCGCCTGCACCAGGAACAGGGGCAGGTCCCGCCGGGCCAGGAAAGCGAGCACGAACCCGCCGATCTGACAGCTCAGCCCCACCAGGTACGTCCGGTGCCCGGCCAGGCGCAGCAGCAGACCCGGATCGAAGGTGTGGTGCACGGTGGTGCGCGCCGCGGCCACCGACTGGAGCAGGTTGGCGAAGCCGTACGCGACGATCATCGCCGCGAGGAAGCACCAGCCGGAGGAGACCACCTGGCGAGGATAGAGGTTGCCGGGGGTCAGCGCTCGACTGGTCGATCCAGCCGGGCGAGGATGTCGGCGTGCAGCACACCGTTGGTGGCCACCACGCTGCTCTCGGTGCCCGGCTCGCCGGTCGGGGACGGTCGACCGCCCAGATCCGTGACCGTCCCACCCGCCTCCGTGATGATCGGTACCAGCGCCGCCACGTCCCACAGCGACAACTCCGGCTCGGCCATCACGTCCAGTGCGCCCTCGGCCAACAGCATGTAGCCGTAGAAGTCGCCGTACGCCCGGCTGCGCCAACCGGCCCGCAGCAGATCGAGCATCGCGTCGAGTCGCCCGGCGTCCTCCCACCCGGTCAGCGACGAGTAGCAGACGCTCGCGTCGGCGACCGTGCGCACCGCCGAGACCCCGATCCGGTCGCCGGCGGCCGGGCCCGGCCCGGCGTACGCGCCCGCGCCGGCGCTCGCCCACCAGCGTCGGCCCAACGCCGGCGCCGAGACCACGCCGACGGCCGGCCGGTCGCCGTCGTACAGTGCGATCAGGCTGGCCCAGATCGGCACGCCACGGACGAAGTTCTTGGTGCCGTCGATCGGGTCGACGATCCACCGCCGGCCGTTCGGAGCGGTGGACGGCTCGGCGCCGTACTCCTCGCCGAGCAGCCCGTCGGCGGGCCGGTGCTCGGCCAGCAGCGCGCGGATCTCCCGTTCCACGGCCGTGTCCGCGTCGGAGACCGGGGTCAGGTCGGGCTTCGTCTCCACCCGCAGGTCGAGCGCCCGGAACCGGGCCATGGCGATGGCGTCGGCCCGGTCGGCGAGCAGGTGGGCGAGGACGAGGTCGTCGGCGTACCCGGTCATACCGGCAACCTAGCCGACGCCTGGCGGGTCACTCGTCGGGCCCGCGCCGGTCACCCTCGCCGGGCCCGCGCTGGTCGCTGTCGCCGCGCGCGTCGCCCTCGCCGGCACGCGAGGCGAGCAGCCGGCGGTACGACGCCAGCCGGCGCGGGTCGGCCTTGCCGGCGGCCACCCAGGCGTCCAGCGCGCAGTCGGTCTCGTCCGCCGTGTGCTGGCAGTTGGGCGGGCAGTCGACGGTGCCCTCGACCAGGTCCGGGAAGCCGTGCAGCAGGCTGTCGGCGGAGACGTGCGCCAGCCCGAAACTGCGGATACCGGGGGTGTCGATGATCCAGCCCGGGTCGGTGTCGACACCCGGCACCGGTGGCAGTCGCAGTGCCACGGCGCTGGTCGAGGTGTGCCGGCCCCGGCCGATCGCGCTGACCACGCCGACCGCGCGCAGCGCGTCCGGGACGAGGCGGTTGACCAGCGTCGACTTGCCCACCCCGGAGTGCCCGACGAGGACCGACACCTTGCCGCTCAGCAGCGCGCGGAGCGCGGCGAGGTCGGAGTCGGGGCGGTTGAGCACGTACGGCAGCTCCAGCTCGGTGTAGTAGCCGAGCACCTCCTCTGGCCCGGCCAGGTCGGCCTTGGTGAGGCAGAGCAGCGGCTCGACGTCCGCGTCGTACGCGGCCACCAGGCAGCGGTCGATGAACCCGGTCCGCGGCGGCGGGTCGGCCAGGGCGCTGACGATCACCAACTGGTCGGCGTTCGCCACCACCACCCGTTCCAGCCGACCTTCGGCGGTGGTCTCGTCGTCGTCGGCGGTGCGGCGCAGCACCGAGCGGCGTTCGGCGATCCGGACGATCCGGGCGAGAGCGCCCTGGGCGCCGGAGGTGTCGCCGACCAGGCTGACCCGGTCGCCGACCACCACCGACTTGCGGCCCAGCTCGCGGGCCCGCATGGCGGTGACGGTGGGCAGCTCCGCGCCGACCACGCCGCGTTCGGCCCCGGCCAGCACGCACTGGTAGCGCCCCCGGTCCACGGCGATGACGAAGCCGTCCACCGCGTCGGCGTGCTGCGGGCGGGTGCGCGTACGCGGGCGCGACGACTTTCCGGGTCGGACCCGTACGTCGTCCTCGTCGTACTCCCGCCGTCTGGTCGCCAGGACCTGTCCTCTTCTCGCGTCAGCTCTTGCCGGTCACCATCGCTGACCATAGTGCCGGGAACTCGGGCATGGTCTTGGAGGTACACCCCACGTCGTCCACCTCGATGCCGGGGACGGCGAGCCCGGCCACCGCGGCGGCGTGGGCCATCCGGTGGTCGTGGTAGGTGCGGAAGACCCCACCGCGCAGCGGGCGCGGCCGGATCTCCAACCCGTCCGGCGTCTCGGTGATGTCGGCCCCGAGCCCGCCGAACTCCCGCGCGAGCGCGGCGAGCCGGTCGGTCTCGTGGCCCCGGATGTGCCCGACGCCGGTGAAGACCGACGGCGAGTCGGCAAGCATGGCCAGCGCGGTCAGCACGAGAGTCAGCTCGCCGACGTCGGACAGGTCGGCGGTCAGACCGTGCACCACGCCGGTGCCGCGGACGGTCAGCCCGTTGGTGGAGAGGGTGACCTCGCCGCCCATCCGCTGGAGCAGCGAGCGGAGCTGCTCGATCGGCTGGGAGCTGCTGTGCGGCCAGCCCTGCAGGGTCACCTCGCCGCCGGTGACCAGGGCCGCGGCGAAGAACGGCACCGCGCCGGAGAGGTCCGGCTCGATCTCCCAGCCGCGCCCGGTGAGCGGCCCGGGCTCGACGGCCCAGACGTCGGGGGTGCTGTCGTCGACCGCCGCGCCGGCGGCCCGCAGCATCCGCACCGTCATCCGCAGGTGCGGCGCGGAGGGCACCGGCGCACCGACGTGCCGCACCACGAGGCCCCGGTCGAAGCGCGGCGCGGCCAGCAGCAGACCGGAGACCAACTGGCTGGACGCGGACGCGTCGATCACCACCTCGCCGCCGGTGACCTGCCCCGAGCCGAGCACGGTCAGCGGGAGGCTGCCGGTGCCGGTGACGTCGATCCGGACGCCCAGCGAGCGCAGCGCGTCGACCAGCGGGCCGAGCGGCCGGGTGCGGACGTACGGGTCGCCGTCGAAGGTCACCTGCCCGTCGGTCAGCCCGGCCACCGGCGGCAGGAACCGCATCACGGTGCCGGCCAGCCCCACGTCCACGTGGGCGGGGCCGACCAGCGGGTGCGGCCGGACCAGCCAACGCTCGTCGTCGTTGATCGACACGTGCGTGCCCATCGCGCGCAGGCCGGCGGCCATCAGCTCGGTGTCCCGGGCGCGCAGCGGCTCGGCCAGCGTCGACGGCCCGGCGGCCACGGCGCTGAGCACCAGGGCGCGGGCGGTCATCGACTTGGAGCCGGGCAGGCGCAGTGTCGCTGCCACCGGGTCGGACGCGGTCGGTGCGCTCCACGGCTGCGGCGGCCGGGTCGCGGTCAGATTCCCCACGGTTACATTCTGCCGTGTCGGTCGGTGAGTGACGTCGACCGGCGGTCGTGCTCCCGGTTGGCGGGACAGCAGGCCGGGCCCCCGACGGGTTAGCGTGAGCGCATGTGCGGCAGGTACGCGACGACCCGTGGTTCCGGTGAGTTGAGCGCGCTGTTCGAGTCGACCGACGACACCGACGGCGCGATCCGGCCGGATCACAACGTCGCGCCCACCGATCGCGTGCCGCTGGTCCGGCTCAGCCCGCAGGGGCACCGCAGCCTCTGTGTCGCCCGCTGGGGCTTTCTGCCGCACTGGTCCCGGTCCGCCACGGGCGCGGCCCGGATGATCAACGCGCGGGCCGAGACGGTGGCCACCAGCCGGGCGTACGCCGGGGCGTTCGCCCGCCGCCGCTGCCTGGTGCCGGCCGACGGCTGGTACGAGTGGGTCCGCCAACCCGACGGCGGCCGGCAGGCGTACTTCATGACCCCGGCTGACGGCTCGGTGCTCGCCCTGGCCGGCATCTGGTCGGTCTGGGAGTCCGCGGCCGAGAGCCGGCTCACCTTCAGCGTGCTGACCACCGCGGCGCTCGGCGAGCTGGCCGAGGTGCACGACCGGATGCCGGTGCTGCTGCCACCCGATCAGTGGTCGTCCTGGCTGGGGCCGTGCGACGAGCCTGAACGCCTGCTCGCGCCCGCGTCGCCCGATCGGCTGGCCGGGTTGGAGATCCGCCCGGTCGGGCCGGCGGTGGGCGACGTCCGCAACGACGGCCCGGAGTTGACCGCCCGAGTGTCCGTCCCGCCGCCGCCGGTCCCATCGGAGCTGACTCTGTTCTGAAAATGACAGGCATCGTCGGGCACCGATTTGCCAGGGTTCTGCTCGATTCGTCGCCTGGCCGTTCAGTCATGTTCTCCGTAAGCCCTTGTCCCGGCGTCCGGAAGTGCGATACAACACAGCGCCGGTAGTGGCTGTCGATTCGCACGGGGCGGACGACATCCACCGAACTTGCCGGTCCCACGGGGGAGGTGGGTGGAATGACACGGGCGCGTATGCCCCGCCCGCACGAGGTGGCTGCGGCACGGAGAGATCCGCGGCTGCTGCGGGCCTTGCGAGAACGCCGACAGGACGACGCGTGGCGCACCAGAGGGACGTGCCAGAGCGTCGATCCGGAGACGTTCTTTCCGGCACCGAACGAACCGGCGGACGCCGCCGTCGCGCTGTGCCGCAGTTGTGACGTGCAGGGTTCCTGCCTGGCGTGGGCTCTGGAGGTCGGCGACTGCCACGGCGTGTGGGGCGCGACCACACCTCGCGAGCGGCGGGCGATGCTGGTCGCCTGGCGCGGCGAGGTCGAGCCCGATCCGGACGCGGCCGACGACGCCGGCCCTCCGGTGCGCGATCGCCTGCTCACCCTGGTGCCGCTGAGCTGACCGCCGAGGGCGAACCATCCCGGTGACCGGCGAGGCCGGCGCAGAATGGGTCGGTGCTGCCCAGCGAAGAGATCAACACGCCCCGCGGCCCGGCGCGGATCGACACCGACCTGCCGGCCCGGTCGGCCGCCGCCCTGCTGGTGCTCGGGCACGGGGCGGGCGGCAGCGTGGACGCGCCCGACCTGCTCGCGGTGCGGGACACGGCGGTAGCGGCCGGCCTGGCGGTGATCCGGGTGACCCAGCCCTACCGGGTCGCCGGCCGTCGCGCGCCGGCCCCCGCCGGGCACCTCGACGAGGCGTGGACGGCCGTGCTCGCCGCGCTGCGCGCTCGTTACGACGAGGTGTCCACGTTGCTGGTCGGAGGTCGTTCCAGCGGCGCGCGGGTGGCCTGCCGGACGGCCCGCGCGGTGGGCGCGGCCGGCGTCGTCGCGCTGGCCTTTCCGCTGCACCCACCCGGCCGGCCGGAACGCTCCCGGGCCGCCGAGCTGGCCACCGACCTGCCGACGCTGGTGGTCAACGGCGATCGGGACCCGTTCGGGGTGCCCGCGTCGGGGCCGGGCGTGCAGGTCGTGACCCGGCCGGGCGAGACGCACGACCTACGGCGGGACCCGGCCGGCACCGCCGACGTGGTGCGGGACTGGCTGCGCCGGCACCGCTGGGCGGCCGACTGAACCGTCCGACCGTTTCCGCTGCCGGGCGCGGGTCGTTGCATCCGTTGGTGCCGCCGGCCTGGTTCGGACGGACGGCGCCAGTCCTCCCAGGCCCTTCCTGGTCCCAGCGCCGGCGCCACCGGGGCCGGGACCAGGAACGGGAGAGCCGGGCGGAATGCCTCACCGGTCATCTCGCGTTACTAACCCCGGACGACTTTTCTGCGAGGGGGGTGACCGGTGCCGACCGAGACACGAAGCCTGGAACGGGACGAGCGGGACGCCCGGCAGCTGCAGCGGCTGCTGGATGGTCCGGACTGGCCCGTGACAGCGGGACCGGGCGGGGTGGGTGCGGTGAGCACGGGCACACCAGCCGGAAGTGAATCAGTGGGCAGGTCCGTGCGCGTATCCTCGGCGGGAAAGCATCCGACGCGAGGGGATGTGCGGTTGACCACCGAGAAGACGGACGAGCGCAGGGCCCGGTTCGAGCGGGACGCGATGCCATTCGTCGATCAGCTCTACGCTGCTGGGCTGCGCATGACGCGCAACCCGGCGGATGCCGAAGACCTGGTCCAGGAGACGTACCTGAAGGCGTACGCGGCCTTTCACCAGTTCGAGCAGGGCACGAACCTGAAGGCCTGGCTCTACCGGATCCTGACCAACACCTACATCAACTCCTACCGCAAGCGGCAGCGCCAGCCGATCCAGGCGCCCACGGAGGAGATCACCGACTGGCAGCTCGCCGAGGCCGAGTCGCACACCTCCAGCGGGTTGCGCTCGGCCGAGACCGAAGCTCTGGACCGGCTGCCGGACAGCGACGTGAAGGAGGCCCTCCAGCAGTTGCCGGAGGAGTTCCGCCTGGCCGTCTACCTGACCGACGTCGAAGGCTTCTCCTACAAGGAGGTCGCCGACATCATGGGCACGCCGATTGGCACCGTGATGTCGCGTCTGCACCGCGGCCGTCGTAATCTGCGCAAGCTGCTCGAGCAGTACGCCGCGGAGCGGGGCTTCAGCCCGGCCCGGTCCGCGAAGGGCTCGACCGCTGCCGCTGCCGGCCGGGAGGTGTGACGTGAGCTGTGGAAAGCCGCACGAGACGGACTGCCGCGAGGTGCTCGCGGAGGTCTACCTCTACCTGGATCTCGAGTGCGCCGACGAGCGCCGCGCGCTGATCCGGCACCACCTCGACGAGTGCGGGCCGTGCCTGCGCGAGTACGGTCTCGAACAGGAGGTGCGGGCACTGGTCGCCCGTTGCTGCGGCAACGAGACCGCACCCGATCAGCTGCGCGAGCGGCTGCGGGTCAAGCTCACCGAGCTGGTGGTCTTCGAGACCAGCGACTCCCGTGAGCTGGCCGACTGAGCGTCGGCGTACCGAAACGTGAATCACCGGTGGCCCGGGTCGATCTTCGACCCGGGCCACCGGCGTACCCGGCCTCCGCCGGGTCGGACTGACCGGTGACGGGCGCATCGGCCCGTCGGCGCGTTCAGGAGTTGGGACGCTTGCCGTGGTTCGCGGCGCTCTTCTTGCGGGCCTTCTTCTTGCGGGACTTCTTCGCCATGCTGACCTCCTCGTGATGGGTCGGATCCGTGCTGCGCGCGGCCTCGCGCCGGTGCACCCACCGGCCGCCCGGCGTCGGGTCCGACCCGCTGATGGTAGTGCGCTCGGCACCCGGTGCCTTCCCCCGGGGCCTCGGCGGCCGGTGGGCCGCACCGCTCCGCTCCCGCGCCCCACCCTCGCGTGATTGGATACGTCGGCAGGCACATCGCGAAAAAGGGAGGGCCGTGGACATGGCCGAGGAGATCCGCGCCGAGATGGTGGCGAACGTCTGGAAGGTCGTCGCGTCGGCGGGCGACACCGTGTCCGAGGGCGACACTCTGGTGATCCTCGAGTCGATGAAGATGGAGATCCCGGTCGTCGCCGAGGCCGACGGCGTGGTCCAGCAGCTCGCCGTGCACGAGGGCGACGTCGTGCAGGACGGCGACCTGATCGCGGTGATCGGTTGAGCGGCCTGTTGGTCCGGCTCGCCGACACGGCCGACTTCCCGGCGGTCGCCCGTCTGACCGTGGCCGCGTACGAGGCGGACGGTCAGCTCAAGGGCGAGCACGGGTACGGGGCGGTGCTGGCCGACGTCTCGACCCGGGCGGGCAGTGGCGAGGTGCTGGTAGCGGTGGACGAGGCGACCGGCGCGGTGCTCGGCTCGGTCACCTTCGTGCTGCCGGGCACCCCGTTCGCCGAGCTGTCCGGGCCGGGTGAAGCGGAGTTCCGGATGCTGGCGGTCGACCCGGCCGCCCAGGGGCGGGGTGTGGGCGCGGCGCTGGCCCAGGCGTGCGTCGACCGGGCGGGCGAGTTGGGCTGCAGGGCCGTCGTGATCTGCGTCCGCGCGGGGATGGCCGTGTCGGCCCACCGGCTCTACGAGCGCCTCGGGTTCGTCCGTATGCCGGAGAAGGACTGGTCGCCGGTGGCGGGCGTGGCCCTGCTGGGCCTGCGGCTGGAGCTGCCCCGCACCTGAGACGGGCTCGTCAGCCTCGACCGCTGGTCGAGGCGGCGTTCTCGTCGGGCTCGGCGCCGATCGCGGCCAGCAACTCGTCGGCCACCTCCAGCGCGAGCCGGCGGCGTTCGGCGTCGGTGATGCCCGGCGCCCGCACGGCGAACCAGCTGGTGTGCACGGCGAACAGGGACAGGGTGGCGCGCAGCTGGGCGGCGGGGGAGTCGTCGCCCCGGCAGAGGGCGCTGGCGAGCCGCATCATCCGGCCCCGCATCTGCTGGCCGGAGGAGAGGCTCTTGAGCACGGTCTGGTTCTGCTCGAAGAAGCGCATCACCGACGGCATGTCGCCGCCGAACATCGTGTCGGCGTAGCGGGAGATGAGGGCGCGGCGGGTGGCCAGGGTCGCCGGCTGTGAGTCGGCCCAGGCGGTCAGCGCGTCCATCTGATCCAGCCGATCCTCCACGAAGCTGGCGACGATGTCGTCCTTGCTCTTGAAGTGGTAGTAGAGCGCTGCCTTGGTGACGTTGAGGCGTTCGGCGATCTCCCGCAGCGAGGTCTTCTCGTACCCCTGCTCGGTGAAGAGCTCCAACGCGACGGCCTTGATCCGCTCTCGGGTGCCGCCTGTGCTCTCCCTCACCCACGCCCCCCAATTCACTTGACCGTCAGTTGGTACCCAACTTACCGTGCGGCTAGTAAGGTGACTAGCCGGGCGGCAAGTAAGTAAGGCAATCCTCGGGGGGAGCTTACCCATGACTCAGGCAACCCAGGCCGGCGCACGACCCAACGTACGGGTCGTGCTGTTCGGACTGATGATCGCGATGATGCTCGCGATGCTCGACAACATGATCGTGAGCACCGCGCTGCCGCGGATCACCTTCGAGTTCGGTGGTGCCGGCCACTTCACGTGGATCGTCACGGCGTACATCCTCGGCACGACTGTCTCCACGCCGATCTGGGGCAAGCTCGGCGACCTCTACGGTCGCAAGACGGTCTTCCTGACCTCGGTGGTCATCTTCCTGATCGGATCGGCGCTCTGCGGCATGGCCGGCTCGGCGATGTTCGGCGGTGTCGACAAGGGCATGATCGAGCTGATCGCCTTCCGGGCCGTGCAGGGCCTGGGCGCCGGCGGCCTGATGGTCGGCGTGATGGCGATCATCGGCGACCTGGTTCCGCCGCGTGAGCGCGGGCGTTACCAGGGCATGATCGCCGGCATCATGGCCATCGCCATGGTGGCCGGCCCGCTGGTCGGTGGCTTCATCACCGACAACCTCTCCTGGCGCTGGGCGTTCTACGTGAACCTGCCGCTGGGTGGTGTCGCGCTGCTCGTGCTGATCACCACGATGCACCTGCCGAAGTACCGCACCGAGCACCGGATCGACTGGCTCGGCGCCGGCCTGCTCTCGGTCGGCATCACCGCGATCGTGCTGCTCACCACGTGGGGCGGCAACGAATACGACTGGGTCTCGCCGCAGATCGTCGGCCTGGCCGTGCTGGCGCTGGTCGCGCTGGTGGCGTTCGGCCTGGTGGAGCGCCGGGTGCCGGAGCCGATCCTGCCGCTGGCGCTGTTCGCCAACCGCAACTTCGCGCTGATCTCGGTGATCGGCTTCCTGCTCGGCTTCGCGATGTTCGGCGCGATGAACTTCCTGCCGCTCTACCAGCAGACCGTGCAGGGGGCCTCGGCCACCAACAGTGGCCTGCTGCTGCTGCCGTTGATGTTCGGCATGCTGGTGGTCTCGCTGGTCGTCGGCCGGGCGATCACCAAGAACGGCAAGTACCGGGCGTACCCGATCATCGGCGGCGTGGTGATGACCGGGGGCATGGCGCTGCTCTCCATGCTCGACACCGACACCAGCAAGCTGCAGTCCTCGCTCTACATGGTCGTGCTGGGCGTCGGCATGGGCTTCCTCATGCAGACCTCCATGCTGATCGCGCAGAACAGCGTGGAGCAGAAGGACCTGGGCGCGGCGAGCGGCGCGGCCACCTTCTTCCGGTCGATCGGCGGCTCGTTCGGTGTGTCGCTCTTCGGCGCGATCTTCGCCAACCAACTCGCCGGCTCCGCCGCCGGCAAGGCGTTCAGTGGCGGCGGCGAGGGCGGGATGGACCTGGAGAAGCTCAAGCAGTTGCCCGCCCAGGCGCGTGAGCTGGTCCTCACCGGCCTCTCGGACGCCATCTCCCACGTGTTCCTCTGGGCCGTGCTGTTCACCATCGTGATCCCGGTGCTCGCCTGGTTCATCAAGGAGATCCCGCTGCGCACCGCCAACGAGGCGCCGCCGCAGGCCACCCCGGAGGAGGAGGCCGAGGTCGCCCTCGGCAAGGCCCCGGTCGCCTGAGCCCACCCCGGCAACTTGCGCGCCGCGTCGTCCCCGATGGGGAGGGCGCGGCGCGCGGGTCAGGAGCGGCGGGTCAGCCGTTGCCAGAGGCGGCGCAGCGGGTTGCGGGGGCGGGGGAGCCGGGCGGCCCGCTCGCCGATCATCCGGGTGGCCAGTGCCGTGCTGGCCGGGTCCAGGGCGGGGGCGGCCAGCGCGAGGTGGGCCAGCGAGACCGCGATCGGCACCGGTCGGGCCTGGGCCACCGTCGCCGCGTCGGCCAACCGCTCCGCCACCACGCGGGCCACGTCCGGCCGCACCGCCGGGTCCACCCAGGCCGCGGTGATCAGGGCGAACAGCGCCGCCTCGGTGACCCAGTCCTCCACACCCCAGACCAGGTCCACCAGCACCCGGCGTCGGGTCGAGTCCGCCCAGGGCTCGTCGGTGCGCTGGTGCAGCAGCCCCAGACAGGCCCAGACCTGCACCCCGCGGACCCAGATCGACGGATCCTGGGCGGCCAGCAGTCGTCCCAGCCCGCTCGCCGGCGCCGCGGGCGGATGCACCAGCAGCCCGAGCAGGTCGTCGACGTCGAGCCCGGCCAGGCCCACTGCCGCGTCGTAGGCCGCCGGTGGGTGCGGCCACGCCGGGTGGGTCACCTGTCCGATCCGTTCGACCGCCGCCGCCGAGGGCGCCGGCAGCGCCGGCGTCGGCACGTTCTCCGCGAAGTGCCACAGCCGCTGCGCGGACGGGCGTCGGGGCTCGCGTGGGTCCGGCTCCGCGACGCCGGCGACCTCGATCCGCAGTCCGGGCGCCACCGCCGTCGCCGTCCGCAGGGCGCTCGGTGGAGCTGCTGCCGCCAGGCGTACGGCGCCACCGATGCCGTTGTCGTCGTCGGCGACCGCCTGGCGGAGCGCGTCGACCAGGGGGCCGCCGGCCGGCGTCAGTTGCCCGAGCCAGGGCCGGCCCCGGCAGCACTGGGCCAGATCGCCGTGCTCGTGGCTGTCGTCCGGGTGGTCACGGATGAAGTCGGCGAGCGCGACCAGGTGGGACAGGTCGCCGTCGCGCAGGTGCCGCAGTCGGTGGGCGGTGTGCACCGCGCAGTCGAACGACGGGTCCCGGGCCAGCGCCCGCTCGGTCCACTCCAACGCCTCGTCGAGCCGGCCGATCTCGGCCAGGGTGCCGGCGATGTCGGCGTAGATGGCCAGGTCGTCGGGGTCCAGGTCGACCGCCCGGTAGAGCGCCGCGAGGGCGTCACGGGTCCGACCCGCGCTGCGGTACGCGTACCCGAGCCAGACCTCGCCCATCTTCGACGGCTGGCACCGTACGCCTCGGCTGGCCCAGCGGATCGCCAGCGCGACCTCGCCGAGCCGCCGGGCCAGCGCGGACGCCGCGCCCAGCAGGAGACCGTGCTCGGGGTGCACGGTGGCGGCGTTGCGGGCCAGCGTGAGGTACGGCGTGAGGGCGTTCCGGCCGGCCCGTGGCACCGGGTCGGTCAGCGCCGCGCAGACCTGCATGAGGACGCGGGCGATGTGGTCCGGTTCCAGCCGTTCGGCCAGTTCGGAGGCGGTCACCCACGGCACGCCCGCCCATTGGGTGCCGGGGGCGTGACCGGTCGCCGCGGCCAGCAGCTCCAACCCTTCGGCGGGGCGGCCGGCGGCGGCCAGCAGGTGGGCGCGGGCGACGACCGCGCCCACGAAGGTGTGGTGGTTGATCGGGAAGAGGTCGAGCCCTCCTCCGTCGGCCGCGGCGAGGCGGGCCAGCGTCTCGTGCACCTCGGGCAGGGTGGGCGCCCGCGCCAGCGCGCCGGCGAGGTGGCCGGCGGCGTGGTGGAGGTCGCCCTCGTCCAGTGCCAGCCGGGCCAGGGCCAGCTCCTCCGTCGCGGAGAGCGCGGGCTCGTCCCTTCCCTCTGGCACGGTGTCCTCTCGTCGCAGCTGCAGACAGCGGGGCCAGCGTAGTTGATATTGAGATGATCAAGTGATCAACTGCGCACTGCTGCTCGAACAATTGCTGACGCCGATTCTTGCGTGCAAGACTGAGCAGGAAACGCGCGTCAATCGCGCAAGAGGGGAGTGTTTCGTGACACGTGCAGGGTCCGGAATGGCGGCCGACATCGGCGAGCAGCCCGCCGGCTACGCGCGCCTGCTCGACAGCGCCAACGCCGCGGCGATCGCCCGGGTGGCCGCTGTCGTGGCCGAGCGTCGACCGCGACACGTGGTCTTCACCGCCCGGGGCACGTCCGACCACGCGGCCCTCTACGGGGCGTACCTGACCGAGATCCGGCTCGGCGTGCCCGCCGGGCTCGCCTCGCCGAGCGTCGTCACCCTGTTCGGCGCCCGCCCCGACCTTTCCGACGCGCTGGTCGTCGGGGTCAGCCAGAGCGGCGGCTCGCCCGACCTCGCCGAGGTGCTGCGCGCCGCGCGGTCCACCGGCGCCCTCACCCTCGCGGTGACCAACGCCCCCGACTCCCCGCTGGCCGACACGGCCGAGTTGAGCATCGACGTCGCCGCCGGGCACGAGCGGGCGGTCGCGGCGACGAAGACGTACACCGCCGAACTGTTCGCCCTGCTCATGCTGGTCGAGGGGATCCGGGCCGGCGACGGGGTGCTCCCGGCGGCCGAGCGGGAGGCGCTCGCCGCGCTGCCCGACCTGGCCACCAGGACGCTCGCCGACGACACCCCGGCCCAGCTCGCGCCGCGCTACCGCTTCGCCCGCCAACTGGTCACCACCGGCCGTGGGTACGCCTACCCGACCGCCCGCGAGGCCGCGCTGAAGCTGATGGAGACCTCGTACCTGCCGGCGCTCGCCTTCTCCGGCGCCGACCTGCTGCACGGCCCGCTCGCGATGACCGACCCGGAGATCCCGGTGCTCGCCGTCGTCGGCTCCGGGCCGGGCGGCCGGTCGATGGGCGAGGTGCTGCCCCGCCTCGACGAGCGCCGCGCCGACGTGGTGGTCGTCGGCTCCGCCGACGTGCCGGGCGCCACCCGGCTCGCCGTCCCCGAGGTCGACGAGCGGTACGCGCCACTGCTGGACATCCTGCCGTTGCAGCGCCTGGCGCTGGCGTTGGCACTGAGCCGTGGCGAGGACCCGGACGCGCCGCGCGGCCTGAAGAAGGTCACCGCGACGATGTGAGGCGCGGCGCGGCGTGGCACCCTGGTCACCGTGTCCACGCTGCGCGACCTCGCCGAGGAGCACACCCATCTCCGTCCGGCCGACATCGACCATCTGCACCGGATCGCCGGCGACTGGCAGCTGCTCTCTGATCTGTCCTTCGCCGACCTGCTGCTCTGGGTGCCGGTCGACGCCGAGGGCACGTTCCTCTGTGTCGCCCAGGTCCGCCCGACGACCGCGCCCACCGCATATCAGGACGACCAGGTGGGCCGGATCATCGGCGGCTCGGAGGTGGCCCACCTGGGGGTCGCCTACTCCCAGGGGCGGATCTGGCGGGAGGGCGACCCGGTCTGGTACGGCGACGTGCCGGCCCGACACGAGGCGATCCCGGTGCGGCTGCGCACCGCCGACGGCGAGGCCGGCGAGGTGATCGCGGTGGTCGGCCGCGACACCAACCTGTCCACCGCGCGTACGCCCAGCCAGCTGGAACTCAACTACCTGACCACGGCCGACGACCTCGCCCAGATGATCGCCGACGGCACCTTCCCGCCACCCCGGCACCCGGGCGAGACCACCTCCGCCCCCCGCGTCGGTGACGGCCTGGTCCGGTTGGACGCCGGTGGCAAGGTCACCTACGCGAGCCCGAACGCGCAGTCCGCGTACCGCCGGTTGGGCTACGCCTCCCACCTGGTGGGGGAGGACCTGGCCGCGCTGCACCGCCGGCTGGCGGGCGACCCGCTGGACGGCACCGAGGCGGCGAACGGCATCCTGGCGGCGTTGCGCGGCGAGGCGCCGCCCCGGCGGGAGATCGACGCACGCGGGGCCACGATGCTCACCCGGGCGCTACCGCTGATGCCCGCCGGCGTGCCGATCGGCGCGCTGGTGCTGGTCCGGGACATCACCGAGGTCCGTCGTCGGGACCGGGCACTGATCACGAAGGACGCCACCATCCGGGAGATCCATCACCGGGTGAAGAACAACCTCCAGACGGTGGCCGCGTTGCTGCGGTTGCAGGCCCGCCGGGTGGCCATGCCGGAGGCCCGGGTCGCCCTGGAGGAGTCCGTCCGCCGGGTCGCCTCGATCGCTCTCGTGCACGAGACGCTCTCGATGTCCAGCGACGAGGTGGTCGAGTTCGACGGCATCGTCGACCGGGTCGCCAGCGCGGCGACCGAGGTCGCGGCGACCGAGGTGAGCGTCGGCATGCGCCGTAAGGGCAGCTTCGGCGTACTGCCCGCGGAGATCGCCACGTCGCTGGTGATGGTCCTCAACGAGTTGCTGCTCAACGCCGTCGAACACGGCTTCCCGCCAGCCGACGAGACGGACGACGAACCCGTGCCGCCGACCTCGGGCGTGGTGCCGGCCGTCGTCGCCGAGGGCGATCCGTCGGCGCGACCGGAGGTGGTGGTCTCGGCGCACCGGTTCCGCAAGATGCTGCACGTCTCGGTGACCGACAACGGTCGCGGGCTGCCACCCGAGTTCGACGCCGAACGCGGCAGCCGACTCGGTCTCCAGATCGTGCGGGCACTGGTCACCGGCGAGCTGCGCGGCACCATCGAGCTGCGCGCGGGCGCCAAGGGCGGCACCGAGGCGCTGCTCGTCGTCCCGCTGGCCCGCACCGCCCCGGACGGCCGCTCACAAGCCTGACCCCGCCCGCGGCCACCCGCCAGGCCACCCCGCCCGGCCACGCCCCGTCGGCCGCTGGGGTCAAGCGCGACTAGTCGCGCTTTGGCGTTGGTGGTGCGTCGCGCTCTGGCGTTGGCGGCGCGTCGCGGTCCGGCGTTGGTGGTGCGTTCGCCGTCCCGGCTTGGCGGCGTGTCGCGGCCGAGCAGTCACGTCGTTTGAAGCCATATACCTGTGAGTCATAAATATGACTCACAGGTATATGGCCTACTGAGGTGTGGCGGCTGACGGCTGAGGGCTGACGGCTGGCGGGGGTGGCCGGGCTGTCGCGCCGGACGGAGGCGGAGGTGGACGGGGCCGCCTTGGGACCGAGGCCGCCTTGGGCCGACGCGGTGACACCGGGACCGGGCTGCCCCCGGACCCTGGGCGGCATCGGCCCGAGGCGACGACCGGGCTGGGGCGGTGGGTCAGCGATCGGGGCGGCCGGTCAGCAGCGCGACGGTCAGGCCGGGGCGCTGCCAGACCTGCGTGACGGTGAAGTCGGTGCGTAGCGCGTCGCCCTTGGCGCCGGGCACGGCGGCCAGCGGCTCGGCGTGCCGGCCGGAGACGACGAGCCACACCCGTGTCGTACCGGCCAGGCACTGTGCCGGCTGGGGGCACTCGGCCGCCCACAGGTCGCCCCGGCGCACCTCGTCCTCGGTGACCAGCACGTCGCGTGGTGGGTCGTCGAGGTGGTACTCGATGCCGAGGTCGAGGAAGAGCCAGCTGTGCCGGGGCGAGTAGACCACCGCGTCCCCCGGGCGTTGGCCGTCGGCGATCACCCGCGCCGCCCCCGCGTAGTCCACCGGCGCGCTGCGCGGCCACTCGTGGGTCCGGCGTAGCGCGGCCTGGTCGGGCAGGCCGAGCAGCGCGGCCAGGACCACCACGACGACCGCGGCCGGTGCGGCCACGGCGGCCAGCGCCGCGCCGGCCAGCAGACACGCGAACGGCACCACGAAGACCAGGTACCGAGGAACCCACAGGGGTACGACCGTGCCGGCGGCGAAGAGCAGCAGCACGGGCAGCAGCACCGCGCTCACCGGCAGCAGAGCGCGCCGCCCGAGCCGGGCTGCGCCCAACGCGGCGACCCCGACCAGCAGACCGCCGACCACGCTGCTCTGGGCCACGCCACCGGGCAGCGCGGTCAGGTCGTCCAGCCGGGCCAGGTGGACCCAGTTCAACTGCCGGGACTGCTGCGTCCGGGCCTTGAGCAGCAGCGGGCCGGCCAGCAGCGCGACCGGCAGCACGGCTACCAGCCACCGCCACACCCGCCGCCGGTCCCGTTCGGCGGCGGGACGGTCCCGATTGGCGGTGGGCTGGTCGCGGGTGGCGGTGGGCTGGTCCCGGGTGGCGACGCCGGCCTCGGCGGGGCCGCGCCACCAGGCGATGAGGACGACAAGCGCGTGGGCGGCGAGCAGGGTGAGCGCGATCAGGTGGATGAGCCCGAGAGCGGCGACGGCGGCGGCGTAACCTGCCCACCGGGCCCAGCTCGGTCGGCGCAGCGCGGTCACCAGCAGCAGGGTGGCGAGCACGGCGAGCATGGTGGCCAGCGCGTACGGGCGGGCCTCCTGACCGTAGCGGGAGGTGCCGGGGAGCACCGCGAACAGC
Source organism: Micromonospora sp. NBC_00617 (assembly GCF_045161355.1). Classification (NCBI taxonomy): domain Bacteria; kingdom Bacillati; phylum Actinomycetota; class Actinomycetes; order Micromonosporales; family Micromonosporaceae; genus Micromonospora; species Micromonospora sp. NBC_00617. The sequence continues at coordinate 6,900,762 of NZ_CP107751.1, forward strand.
AGCCCGGCGAAGAGGCCGGCACGCCGGTCGACGAGCCGCGCGCCGAGCACGGCGAGCAACCCGGCGGCCACTGTCATCGCCAACACGGCCGGCGCGCGCAGAGCGATGGTGGAGTCGCCGACGACAGTGGTCCAGCCGTGCATCAGCAGGTAGTACGGCCCGGTGGCGGCGTCGATGGTACCGGCCAGCCGGACCAGGTCGCCGGGCGAGCGGGTGGCCGCGCTCCAGGTCGCCAGCTCGTCACGCCAGAGCTGGGCGGAGCCCAGCCCGGTCACTGTCACCGCCAGGGTCAGCAGCGCCGGGGCGAGCCAGACCGGCAGGCGGCGCAGGTGCTCCCACGCCGCCCCGGTCGACTCGGACAATCCGCCCACGGTCCGAGCCTGCCACGGCCAGGCGGGCCCGTGATGTGGGATCCAGCACGCGGACATTGGCCGGCCCCCATGAGGTGTGGCAGCATGGGCCCATGACCGCCGCAGTCGTCCGCCGCTTCGTGGCTCGTCGCCACGTCGATTACGGCCGCGTGCGCAGCGCGATCTGTCCGGCCTACTGACGACGCCCGACCAATCCGTCTCGGGCGCGCTCCGCGCCGGCTGTCTGAAGACACCGTTGTCCCGCCCGCCTCGCGGGCCGGCCGCCGCGCCCGCGTAGCCCGAGGCACAGCAGACAACGGAGGTCGCCGCGATGGCGGTCAGCAGCATCCCGGCCCGTTCCGAGGATCCGACGGCCCGCCCGGGCCGGGCGCCACGCCGGCCCCGGGGTGAGGGTCAGTGGGCGCTCGGCCACCGCGAGCCCCTCAATCCCAACGAGCGGATCAAGAAGGACGACGACCCGCTCAACGTCCGGGCCCGCATCGAGAACATCTACGCGCACGGCGGCTTCGCCTCCATCGACCCGCAGGATCTGCGCGGCCGTTTCCGCTGGTGGGGCCTCTACACCCAGCGCAAGGCGGGCATCGACGGTGGGCGCACCGCCGTGCTGGAGCCGCACGAGCTGGAGGACGAGTTCTTCATGCTCCGGGTCCGCGTCGACGGCGGCCAGCTCAGCCTGGCCCAGCTGCGGGTCATCGCGGACATCTCCCGGGAGTTCGCCCGGGACACCGCCGACATCACCGACCGGCAGAACCTCCAGTACCACTGGATCCGGGTCGAGGACATGCCGGAGATCTGGCGCCGGCTGGAGTCGGTCGGCCTGGAGACCACCGAGGCGTGCGGCGACTGCCCCCGGGTGGTGCTGGGCAGCCCGGTCGCCGGGGTGGCCCGCGACGAGCTGCTCGACCCGACGCCGGCGATCGACGAGATCGTCTCCCGGTACGTGGGGGACAAGCAGTTCTCCAACCTGCCCCGCAAGTTCAAGACGTCCATCTCCTGGCTGGTCGACACCCCGTACGAGTCGAACGACATCGCCCTCCTCGGCGTCGACCACCCCGAGCACGGCCCCGGCTTCGACCTCTGGGTCGGTGGCGGCCTCGCCACCAACCCGATGCTGGCCAAGCGGCTCGGCGTCTGGGTGCCGCTGGCCGAGGTGCCCGACGTGTGGGCCGGCGTGGTCGGGATCTTCCGCGACTACGGCTACCGCCGGCTGCGTAACCGGGCCCGGCTGAAGTTCCTGGTGGCCGACTGGGGCGTGGAGCGTTTCCGGGAGGTCCTGGAGAAGGAGTACCTGGGCCGGACGCTGCTCGACGGCCCCGCCCCGGAGCTGCCGGCGAAGCCGATCGACCACGTGGGCGTGCACGAGCAGGCCGACGGGCGGCACTACGTGGGGGCCGCCCCGGTGGTCGGGCGGGTCTCCGGTGGGCAGCTCGCCCAACTGGCCGACGTGGTCGAGGCGCACGGCAGCGACCGGGTGCGGCTCACCCCGTACCAGAAGCTGCTGGTGCTCGACGTGCCGCCGGAGCGGACGGAGTCGCTTGTCGACGCGCTGCGCGGGATCGGGCTGGAGGCCCGGCCGTCGGCCTGGCGACGCGGCACGATGGCGTGCACCGGCATCGAGTACTGCAAGCTCGCCATCGTCGAGACGAAGGCCCGCGGCGAGGAGCTGGTGGCCCGGCTGGAGCAGCGGCTGCGCGACTTCGACGCGGACATCTCGATCCACATCAACGGCTGCCCGAACGCCTGCGCCCGCACGCAGGTCGCCGACATCGGCCTCAAGGGTCAGCTGGTGATCGGCCCGGACGGCCGGCAGGTGGAGGGCTTCCAGGTGCACCTGGGCGGCGGCCTGGGCATGGCCCAGGGGCAGACCGCCGGTTTCGGTCGCAAGCTGCGCGGCCTGAAGACCACCGCCGAGGAGCTTCCGGAGTACGTGGAACGGCTGGCCCGTCGCTACCTGGCCGGGCGGAGCGAAGGCGAGACGTTCGCCAACTGGGTGATCAGAGTCGACGAGGAGGAACTGCGATGAGCAGCGAGAACCGAGCGGCACCCCTGTACTGCCCGTACTGCGGCGAGGAGGACCTGCGGCCGCACGAGGCGGGGCACGGCGCCTGGGAGTGCCACGCCTGCGCACGGGTCTTCTCGGTGAAGTTCACCGGGCTGCTCTCCCGGGCGGTGACCCGATGAGTCTCGTCTCCGCTGCGAGCCTGCGCCTGGTCGGTCCGGGCGCTCAGACGTCGACCGACCCGGTCGGGCGCAGCCCGGACGAGCTGCGGACGCTGGCCGAGCAGGCGGCCCGGGACCTGGAGGGCGCTCCCGCCCTGGAGATCGCCCGCTGGGCGGCGCAGACCTTCGGTGACCGCTTCTGCGTCACCAGCTCGATGGCCGACGCCGTCCTGGCCCACCTGGTGTCCCGGGTCGCCCCGGGGGTGGACGTGGTCTTCCTCGACACCGGTCTGCACTTCCCGGAGACGCTGCGGGTCCGCGACGAGGTGGCCCGGACGCTGCCGGTGAACGTCCGGTCGATCCGACCCCGGCTCACCGTGGGGCAGCAGGACGGCCAGTACGGCCCGCGACTGTTCAACAAGTCGCCGGACGACTGCTGCCAGCTGCGCAAGGTGGAGCCGCTGGAGCGGGCGCTGTCCGGGTACGACGCCTGGGCCGCCGGCCTGCGCCGGGACGAGTCGCCGACCCGGGCCAACACGCCGGTGGTGACGTTCGACGCGCGGCGCGGCAAGGTCAAGGTCAACCCGATCGCGGCCTGGTCGCAGGGGGACGTGGACGCCTACATCGCCCGCTGGAACGTCCCGGTCAACGAGCTGTTCAAGCAGGGCTACGGCTCGATCGGCTGCTGGCCGTGCACCCGGCGGACGAAGGCCGGCGAGGACCCGCGGGCCGGTCGGTGGGCCATGTTCGAGAAGACCGAGTGCGGGCTGCACGTCTGATCCCGTCACCGACAACCCCGACCGGCCCGGATGCGGCCGGCGGGGCGGCCCCGGTGGTGCTGGTCGCACACGGCAGCCGGGATCCACGAGCGGCCGAGGCCACCCGGGCGCTGACCCGGGCGGTGTCGGCCGCCCGGCCCGGCCTGTCGGTGTGGGCGAGCTGGCTGGACCACACCGAGCCGGGACCGACCGAGGTGCTGCGCAAGCTGGCCCAGGCCGGGCACCCGCGTGCGGTGGTCGTGCCGCTCCTGCTGACCGCCGCGTACCACCATCGGGTGGACATTCCGGCGGCCGTCGCCGCCGCGACGGAGGCCGGCCCCCCACTGGCGGTACGGGTGACCGACGTGCTCGGCCCGGCGGACGGAACGGTGTCGCCGGCGCTGCTCGCGGGGCTGCGCCGTCGGCTCGGCGAGGTTGGCCCGGGGCGCTTCGACGCGCTGGTGCTGGCCGCCGCGGGCACCCGGGACGCGCGGGCGCGCGGTTCGGTGGGCCGGGTGGCGGACGCGCTCGGCGTCGAGTTCGGGGTGCCCTGCCGGGTGTCGTACGCCTCGGCTGCCCCACCGGCGACCGGTGTGGCCGTGGCCCGTCTGCGGGCGGCCGGCGCGCGCCGGGTGGCGGTGTCCGCGTACTTCCTCGCGCCGGGCCTGTTCCACGACGCGGTGGCCGATTCGGCTCGGGCGGCCGGTGCGGTGGCGGTGGCGGCCCCACTGACGGACGCGCCTGAGGTGGCCGAGCTGGTGTTGCGCCGGGTCGACGACCGGGGCGCGCTGGCGCCGACGGGTTGACGGCTCAGCCGTTCTGAGCGGGCACGGGACAGCAGTACGCCCCGGCAGGCGGACCCGCCGGGGCGTGCAGCTGTGTCGTTGGGGGAATCAGGCGGAGTGAGCGCGCAGCACCCGGAGGCCGCCGCGCCGCTTCACAGCGCGCCGCTCCTCCTCGCTCATCCCGCCCCAGACGCCAGCGTCCTGACCGGACTCGAGCGCCCACTGCAGGCACTGGTCGGTCACGGAGCAGCGCCTGCAGACGGCCTTGGCCTGCTCGACCTGCAGGAGAGCCGGTCCGGACGTCCCAATCGGGAAGAACAGCTCCGGGTCCTCGTCGCGGCAGACAGCATGGTGACGCCAGTCCATGGCGGCAACACTCCTCATTCTGGATGGGTGGCAATTTATTGCGGGTAGTGCTTTTCCTATATGCATCCGCATTGCCTATGGTGACCGTTCGCGTCTGACCATTCGGCAGTGCGTGAGCAGGCGGTTAGCCTCGGAGACCTGCTGGAACAGCTCAACCTGCCGAGCATATCCAGGCAATGTCCCGGTAACTCAAGTTCGCTTGTGAATACTTTCACGAACGCTCGTGATGTCAAGGGTGACGCTCGGAAAAACTCCAAGCGGTGAGCAAGCCCACAACCCATTTGTCCGGGTTCCAGCACGTTCCTGGTTACCCGCCGTGCCACAGCCGAGGATCAATATAGTACAGTCCGCGTGACATTGCTGACATTTCCGGCACCTGCCCCTCGGTGTGGCGGCGCCTGCCGGTGCGGTTGCGGCGCCGCGTCGACCAAGGGCAGTACCCGAGACCTAGCAGATTACTCTGAGTGCGGCCGGAATGGAGGTGAATCTGACTTTCTCCCGCTCGCCAAGATAGTCGCCGTCCAGCTGGAACGCCTGCGGACGGCTGGAGAGCAGGGTGAACTCCGCCGTGTCATGGAGTCGTAACACCTGACGACCACTGGGATCCGGCCGCCGGGACAGGAACTGAGTGACTGTCCGTGTTGTGCTAGCCACCCGGAGCTGACGCAGTGCCAGCACGTCGAGGCCGAGATCGAACGACGCCTCCGGGTTCGGGTTGACCTCGCGGTCGCCCAGGTACGTCCACGGAGCGGTGTTCTGGATGATGACGGTGGCCAGCTCCTCCTCCGCCGGCTCGCCCGGTCGCTCCAGACTGATCGCCGGATGCCGCCGGTCCGAGGCGAAGAAGTACTGGTTCATGATCGAGCGCAGGTAGAGCCCCGGCGTCGAGACCCGCCCCTTCCGCCGTGCCTGCTCCACCCGGTGGATCACCGCGGCGTCCAGGCCGAACCCGGCGCAGAAGGTGAAGTAGCGGTCGTCCGCGCGGCCCAGCCCCACCGTGCGGTGCCGGCCCAGGCGCAGCCCTTCGAGAATCATGCTGGTCGCCTCCGGCCACTCCCGGGGCAGGCCCACCGCGCGGGCGAACACGTTCGTCGAACCGCCCGGAACGGTGGCCAGCGCGGGCAGCCGCTCCGCCGTCGAGGCGCCCTCGGCGCCGGCCGGCGGTTCGGCCGACATCAGGCCGTTCACCACCTCGTTCACCGTGCCGTCACCACCCAGGGTGACGACGAGATCGACCCCCTCGGCGGCGGCCTCCCGGGCCAGCGCCATGGCGTGCCCCCGACGACGGGTGTAGCGCACATTGAGATCGACTTCGCTGCGCAGCGCCCGGACAAGCACGTCCCGGCTGCGTTCGCTGGTGGTGGTGGCCTTCGGATTGACCACCAGGACGGCCCGCATGGGCGGCACTGTACCTCTCGGTAGCCCGGGTATCGTGGCGCGCGTGACCATCGACTCGGCCCCGGTTCCCGTCACACTCCGCTGGGCGGTTCGGCTGCTCTGGGCGGAGGCGGCCGCCGTCGGGCTGATCGCGGTCTGGCTGGTCTGGGCCGACCTCACCGCCACCACCACCGACCTGGCGTCGGCGTTGCTGGTGACCGCGTTCGCCGTCGGAGCGGCCGTCGCGCTCTGGGCGCTGGGCCGCGCGCTGCTGCGCCGACAGGCCGGCGCGCGGGCCCCCGCGATCGTCCTTCAGCTCATGCTGCTGCCGATCGGCTGGTTCATGATCCAGGCCGGGCTGGGCTGGCTGGGCGTACCGCTGATGGCGCTCGGCCTGGGCGTCGGCTGGCTGCTCGTCAGCCCGCCCACCACGAAGGCCCTCGGCTTCGAGTGACCCCGCCGCACGGGCGGAGGGCAACGGTTCGCCCGCGGCCCCGGCTGGGCGGGGCAGGCGGGGCGCGTCGGTCAGTAGCCGCCGGAGCGGCGGGTGAGCAACGAGATCGTCGCCCGGCCGTCGGAGGCCCCGGCGGACGCCGACGTGGTCAGGGCGGTGAGCACCTTCCAGGCGAAGGACGACTCGGCGGGCAGCGTCGCCCCGCGCGCGGTCGGCACGGTCACCTCGACGGTCAGCGCGTCGTTGGTGACCGAGAACCGGCACTCCAACTCGGCGTCGCGGGTGGCGATGGCGAGCAGCATGGCGCACGCCTCGTCGACCGCGATCCGCAGATCCTCGATCTCGTCGAGCGCGAACTGCAACCGGGCCGCGAGACCGGCGGTGGCGGTGCGCAGCACGCCGAGGTAACCGCCGTCGGCGGGCACCGTGAGGTGCACCACGTCGTCGGTCGCTGGCTGGCCGGTCAGTTGAGTCACGCCTCATCCCCCCGGTCGGGGACTCTACCCGGTCAGTCGTTCGGACGCGTGTCGGCGGCCTCCGCCTGAGCGGCCAGGTCGCGCAACGCGTCACCGCTGAGCCGGTACGGGACCCACTCGTTCATCTGCTCGGCGCCGATCGAGGCGTAGAAACCGGCAGCCGGATTCCACTCGATCATCCACCACTCCAGCCGCCGGTAACCCCGTCGTACGCAGATGTCGGCCAGCGTGGCGAGCAGCAGCCGGCCCGCGCCGGTGCCCCGGGCGGCCGGGGAGACGTAGAGATCCTCCAGGTAGATGCCGTGTACGCCAGCCCAGGTGGAGAAGTTGAGAAACCACAGGGCGAAGCCGATCGGCTGGTCGCGATCGTCGACCGCGACGTGGCCGAAGAGCGCCGCAGTGGTCGCGAACAGCGCCGAGGTGAGCTGCTCGGTGGTGAGGTGGCACTGGTCGGGAGCGCGTTCGTACTCCGCCAGCTCGTGCACCATGGCGACGACGGCCGGCACGTCCTCGGGACGTACCGGCCGGATCGTCGGGATGACCGGGTTGGTCACGCCTTCTTGGTCTCCCAGAAGATCTTTGCGATCTCGTCGATCTTCGCGAGGAGCTTGTCGGCGGTGGCCGGGTCGAGGCTGCCCTTGACGCCACCGGCGCCGGCGAGCTTGGTGGCCTCGTTGAACAGGGTGTGCAGGTTCGGGTACTTCTCGAAGTGCGGCGCCTTGAAGTAGTCGGTCCAGAGCACCCACAGGTGGTGCTTGACCAGCTCGGCGCGCTGCTCCTTGATGATGACCGCCCGGGTACGGAACTCCGGGTCGGTGTTCGCCTGGTACTTCTCGCAGATCATTTTGACCGACTCGGCCTCGATCCGGGCCTGGGCCGGGTCGTAGACGCCGCACGGCAGGTCGCAGTGAGCGCTCGCGGTGACGCGGGGCGCAAGGATGCGTGGAAGTCGCATCGGGATCCTCCATGGGAAGTTTGCGATGATCAAAGGCGACATTACTCCTGGGAATGCTCCCCGGACCGGGTGGAGGTGAAACCAGTGCGAGTCGATCACCCGGCGGAGGCGCCGCACCTGCGCGGGCCGCTGACGCCCGTTTCGGTGACCGGCCCGTCCATGGCGCCGACGCTGCGGCACGGCGACGCGGTGCTGGTCCGCTCGGGCGGGCGCCCGATCCGACCCGGTGACGTGGTGGTCGCCGTCTTCCGGACGCGTCCCGAGCTGCTGGTCGTGAAGCGGGCGGTACGGCCGCAGGACGGCGGCTGGTGGCTGCGCGGCGACAACGATCTGGTCACCGACGACTCCCGGGCGTACGGGGTGGCGGACGTGCGCGGGAGGGTGGTGTTCCGCTACTGGCCCCGCCCCGGACGGGTGCCCCGTCGGCCGTTATGACCCTGCTCACACCCGAGGGGCAGTACCGACACTATGCTCGGAAAGTGCCCGGGTGACCCCCCGCACCGCGTGCCACCGCTCGCCGCCCACCTCGCGGCCGGGCCCGGCCGCCCCGTCTGTTCAACAGATCCTGGAGTCACCGCCATGTCTTCGTCCACCGTGGATCCTGCTGATCCCGTCTTCCAACTGCACCTGGGCGGCAAGATGGCCGTCGCCTCGACGGTCCCGCTCACCAGCCGCGAGGACCTCTCCCTCGCGTACACCCCGGGTGTCGCCCGGGTGTGTGAGGCGATCGCCGCCGACCCCGCCCTGGCCGACGACTACACCTGGGCGGCGCACGCCGTGGCCGTCGTGACCGACGGGTCGGCGGTGCTCGGGCTCGGCAACATCGGGCCCCGCGCCGCGCTGCCGGTGATGGAGGGCAAGGCGGTGCTGTTCAAGCAGTTCGCGGGGGTGGACGCGGTACCGGTCTGCCTGGACACCCAGGACGTGGACGAGATCGTCGCGGTGGTGCGGGCACTGGCCCCGTCGTTCGGCGGGATCAACCTGGAGGACATCAGCGCGCCGCGCTGCTTCGAGGTGGAGCGCCGACTCGACGAGGCGCTGGACATCCCGGTCTTCCACGACGACCAGCACGGGACCGCCATCGTGGTGCTCGCCGCGCTGCGCAACGCCGCCACCCTGCTCAACCGCAAGCTCGGTGACCTGCGGGTGGCGGTGAGCGGCGCGGGCGCGGCCGGCGTGGCCGTGACGAAGATGCTGGTCGCCGGTGGGGTCAACCCCGACCAGGTGGTCGTGTGCGACTCCAAGGGGATCATCGGCCGGCACCGTGGCGAACTGACCGGCACCAAGGCCGAGTTGGCGGCGAGCACCAACGCCGACGGCCGTCAGGGCGACATCACCGAGGCGCTGCGCGACGCGGACGTGCTGATCGGGGTGTCCGGCGGGCAGATCCCCGAGGCGGCCGTCGCTCAGATGGCCCCGGGTGGGATCGTGTTCGCCCTGGCCAACCCGACCCCGGAGGTGCACCCCGAGGTGGCCGCCCGGCACGTCGCGGTGGTCGCCACCGGCCGCAGCGACTATCCCAACCAGATCAACAACGTGCTGGCCTTCCCCGGCGTGTTCCGGGGCGCGTTGGACGCGCGGGCCACCCGGATCACCGAGGGGATGAAGGTCGCCGCCGCCGATGCCATCGCCGGCGTGGTGGCCGAGTCGCTGACCGCCGACGCGATCGTTCCGTCGCCGCTCGACCCGCGTGTCGCCCCGGCCGTCGCCGAGGCCGTCGCCGAAGCGGCCCGCCGCGACGGAGTCGCCCGCCGGTAGGCAGAGCGCTTCTTAACGGGCGCTCAGCTTGTTACCGTGCCGATCATGCGTGCTGCCTTCGCCTCCCGCCTCGACGATGCCGATCCGCTCGCCGCCCTCACCGTCGGTGAGCGGCCCGAGCCGACCCACCCGGAGGACGACTGGGTGACCGTGCAGGTGCGGGCCACCTCGCTCAACCACCACGACCTCTGGTCGCTGCGCGGGGTCGGCCTCACCGAGGCCCAGCTGCCGATGATCCTCGGCTGCGACGCGGTCGGCGTGGACGCCGAGGGGAACGAGATGGTCGTCTACCCGGTCGTCGTCACACCGGGTGACCCGCGCGGGGTCTCCATCCTGTCCGAGCACTTCGCCGGGACCCTCGCCGAGCGGGTCGCCGTACCCCGGTCGAACCTGATCCCCCTGCCCGAGGGCATGGCGGCGACCGACGCGGCGTGCCTGCCCACGGCCTGGCTGACCGCGTGGCGGATGCTGACCACCAAGGGCCGCGTCGCGGACGCCGACAGCGTGCTGGTGCAGGGCGCGGGCGGCGGCGTCGCCACCGCGGCCGTCGCGCTCGCTGTCGCGATGGGCAAACGGGTGTACGCGACCAGCCGTGACGCCGCCAAGCGGGAGCGGATCACCGCCCTCGGGGCGACTGCCCTGGAGTCCGGTGCCCGGCTGCCGGAGCGGGTCGACGTGGTGATCGAGACGGTCGGCGCGGCGACGTTCGACCACTCGTTGAAGTCGGCCGCGCCGATGGCCCGGATCGTGGTTTCCGGCGCCACCGCCGGCCACCAGCCGTCGGTCAACCTGCGCCGGGTCTTCGCCATGCAGCTGGAGATCCTGGGCACCTCGATGGGTACGCCGGGGGAGCTGTACGAGCTGCTGGCGTTCTGCGCCGAGAACGAGGTCCGTCCGGTGATCGACACCGTGGTCCCGTTCAGCCGGGTCGAGGACGCCTTCGCCCGCCTGCACTCCGGCGAAGCCTTCGGCAAGATCGTCATCGACCACACCGCCTGACGCGCCTCGTGCCCCATTCCACCTCGCCGATCTTGCACTTTCGGTTGGTGATTTGCCGGGATGTTCCTTTATGTCGCGACAGTTAAGTGCAAGATCGCGGAGGAGTGGGGGTGGGGGCGCGGGCGGGACCTCAGAGGTGATCGTCGAAGGTGGCGATGTCACCGCGCGTCGCGTCGGTGGGGATGCGCTTCTTGGCCTCCGCGTCGCCGTACAGCGACCAGCGCAGGAACTCGACGGACGTGTCCGAGACGACCCGCAGCGTCGCGGCGTCGCTGAGCAGCGCCCGCCCGTGGTCGCCCTTGGGCAGGCTGAGCATCGCCTTCGGCCAGGGCACCTTGTCGTACGCCGCCTTGCCCGCCGCGTAGTCGACCACCTCGTCCAGCTCGCCGTGCACGAACAGCTGCGGCGCGGTCGCGCCCGCGAACGCCGTACCCACGCCGACTGCCGTACCGGCGAACACCACCCCGGCGTCCAGCCGTTCGTCCCTGCTGGCGGTGAAGAGGCCGATGGTGGTCACCCCGCCGGCCGAGTGCCCGGCCGCGGCGACCCGGTCGGTGGCCAGCCGGCCGCGCAGCCCGTCGCCGGCCTTGCCGTCGAGCGCCAGCACCTGGGTCAGCGCGTACGACACGTCGGCCGGCTGGTTGAGCACGTCGAGGATGTTGCCGTCGCCGCCCCGGGAGGTGTGCGGGAAGGTCGGCGCGGCCACCACGAAGCCCGCCGCCGCCCAGCGGGTCAGCAGGGTGGCGTAGTCCTCCGGCCGTCCGGTGAGGCCGTGGCTGAACATCACCACCGGAAACCGGCCCCGCGCCGCCGCCGCGGACCGCTTGACCGGGCCGCCGGCCTCCCCGGCTGCCGGATACCAGAGCGTCACCGGCAGCGCGCGGCCGTCCCGGTTCAGCTTGAGCTGGCGTACGCCGACGCCGAAGGCGCTCTTCGGTGCGGTCCCGGAGGGTACCTGCGGCGTCGGCGTGGCGGCGGCGGGCGGTGGCTCGGCCGGCGCCTGCCAGCTCTCGGCCTTGCGGGCGTCGGCAGAGCAGCCGACCAGGCCGGCCATGAGCAGGGCGCTGGCCAGCAGCGTGGGGGTGACGCGACGCGACATGAAGCCAATTGTGCCCTGCCGCGCCGGCCGGTTCGGCGCGGTTCGACGCAGGGTGCCCACGCCGTGACCGGTTCGCTCAGGCTGCGGCGCGTTCGGGGAGAGGGCGCCGCCGCCGGGCGATGTCGGTCAGGGAGCGTGGCGGAAAGGCGGCGTTGGGGTCGTACCGGTTGGTTCCGGGCGGCACGATCTCGTCGATCCGGTCGAGGGTCGCGTCGTCCAGGGTGAGCGTGGCGCCCTTGAGCAGGTCCTCCAGGTGCGCCATGGTCCGCGGTCCGATGATCGCCGAGGTGACCGCCGGATGGGCCACGGTGAAGGCGATGGCGAGCTGCGGCAGCGTGCAGCCGATGCCCGCCGCGAGGTCGACGAGCTGCTCGACGATGTCGAGCTTGGCGGCGTTCTCGGCGAGCGTGGGATCGAACTGCGCCGGCCGGAGCACGGCACGTCCGGTCGACAGGTCGACGGGCCGGTCCCTGCGGTACCGCCCGCTGAGGAACCCGAAGGCGAGCGGACTCCAGACCAGGACCCCCATGCCGTAGCGCTGACAGACCGGCAGGGTCGACGCCTCGACCCCGCGGGCCAGGATCGAGTACGGCGGCTGCTCGGTGCGCAGCCGCCCGAGGCCGCGACGCTCGGAGACCTGGTGCGCCTCGACAATCTCCTCGGCGGGGAACGTCGAGCACCCGAAGGCGCGGATCTTTCCGTCGCGTACGAGGTCGGTGAGCACCGAGAGCGTCTCCTCGATGTCGGTTGCGGGATCGGGGCGGTGGACCTGGTAGAGGTCGATCCAGTCGGTGCCCAGACGCCGCAGGCTCCCCTCGACCGCCTTGAGGATCCAGCGCCGCGAGTTGCCACCCTGGTTGGGCCCCTCACCCATCGGAAAGTGCACCTTGGTGGCGAGGACGACGTCGTCCCGGCGCCCCCGCAGCGCCTTGCCCACGATCTGCTCGGATTCGCCCCCGCCGTACATGTCGGCGGTGTCGACGCAGTTGATGCCCTGGTCCAGGGCCGCGTGGACGATGCGGACGCAGTCGTCGTGGTCCGGGTTTCCGACGGCACCGAACATCATGGTCCCGAGGCAGTGGGTGCTCACCTCGATGCCGGTGCCGCCGAGTGTGCGATAGCGCATGCCGATGCTCCTCTGGCGATGTCGTAACGAACACGGGGGACCCTAGGAGCTGGAGTCGGCTCTAGGTCAAGCCTCGTTACCCTGCTCGGCATGGCCGAGGACACCGTGAGTCTGAGCATCGGGCAGGTCGCCGAACGCACCGGCTTGAGCGTGCACGCCCTGCGCTTCTACGAGCAGGAGGGCGTCTTCGTCGATCCGGTACGCCGTGGGCCCGGCGGCCGTCGCGTCTACAGCCAGGACGACGTCGACTGGCTGACCGTCTGCATCATTCTCCGTGCCTCGGGTATGCCGTTGCCCGCGCTCCGCCGGTACGCTGACCTCGTCCGGGAGGGCGCCGGCAACGAGGAAGAACGTCTCGCCCTCCTGCGCGAACACCGGGAGCGCGTCACCGGCCAGATCGGCAGGCTCACCCAGTGCCTCGATCTGATCACCTTCAAGGTCGGGGTGTACGAGGACCTGGTTGACGAGGCCCGGCACGCAGGCGAGCCAGATCGTCGGCGTCCTTCGGGCGCCGAGGCCGCTCCGGCATCCACACCGGGTACATCTGCTTGAACTCGATCTGCGCCGCCACCGAGATCGTCGGCACGGTGAGCGGGCCGATCCGGCCGTGTGGCGCGTCCAGCATCCCGGCGGGCAGCGGAGTGCCGGTCCATGGCCCCGCGCCCACGGTCGGTCGGCCCCGGCTGTCCCGGCCCAGGTACGCGACGCTGACCTCCACGTCACCCGCGAACAGGTCGAGCTGCAGCTCCACCGGCATCCGGGGATCGGGGCGCCAGCCTCGGGCCAGCAGCAGGGCGGCCAGCCGGGCCGCGTCCTCGCGCCAGCAGTACCAGTCGACGTCGACGTGCGGTCGGGACACCTCGCCGAGCTGGAAGTCCATCGCCCAGCCGCCACGCAACCACACCGTGATGCCGGCCGATCCGGCCACCTCGACCACGTCGGCGATGCTCGCCAACTGACGGCGCGCGAGGTCGTCCACCGGGGCACCCTAGCGGCATTCCGGGTGCGCGGGAAGGGCTGCGGTGGGCATCCGCTGTGGCTGCCGCCGTGTTGATGTGCTGTTGAGCGGTATACCTCAGCGGTATGAATATGACTCTGAGGTATATCGCTGACGACCGCATCCGCACCCACGGAGGTGACCGACGGTCACCGCCGGCCGCCGGCTGCGCCCACCGCCCCAGCCAGCGTCAGGAATTACTCGGATTAGGTGGGCGGGCGGGCCTCGTAGCGGGTGTCGGGCGTACGGGCGTCGGTGGACAGGCGGTCACCGGCCGTCTGGTCGCCGTAGAGGGTCCAGCGTAGGAAGTCGGTGGTGGTGGCGAGGACGGCGGCGAATCCGGGGTTGCCCGGCGTGAGGTACGCGCCATGGCCCTGGCCGAGCACGCTGACGAACAGCGCCGGTCCCGGGGTACGCGCGTACGCCGCCCGGCCGACCGTCACCGGCACCACCGGATCCGCCGTGCCGTGTACGAAGAGCACCGGTGCGGTCGGTCCGGCGAAGCTGCCCGGCAGCCCGCCGCCGGCGATCACGATGCCCCCGCGCAGCCGGGCCGGGTGGCCCTCGGCGAACATGCCTGAGGTGGTGAAGCCGCCCGCCGAGTGACCGGCGGCGGCGATCGAGGTCAAATCCAGGTGGCCGGCGAGCGGATCACCCGGGTCGTCGTCGAGGCGGCCCAGGTGCCGGATCAGCCGCCAACCGTCGGCGGGCTGGTTGCGCACGTCGGCCCGGGTGAAGTGCGCGGCACCCTCGCGGGTGTGCGGGTACGCGGGCGCGGCCACCACGAAACCGGCCGCCGCCCAGCGGGTGGTCAGGCCGGCGTGCAGCTCGGGTCGGCTGTGCAACCCGTGGCTGTAGATCACCACCGGGAACCGCCCGGCGGCCACCCCGTCGGTCCCGGTCGGATACCAGATGGTGACCGGCAGGGGACGCGCCGAGCGCGGATCGAGGGTGAGCGTACGCACGCCGACGACGTACGACCCCTCGGGCGCTCGGCGCGCGGACGGCGGCCCGGCGGACCCGCCCGCCACGGCGGTGGCCGGCGCGCAACCGGCCAGCAGCGCTGTCACCAGTACGGCGACCAGCCGTCCCGCCCCCACCGTTTCACCGTAGGTGCCCGGGCACGTCCAGCGGCCCCGCCGTCCGGCCCGGCTCTGCCCACCACCCGGTCGGGTCCCCTCCGCCGGCCGGCTCGACCCGGTGGGACGGCGGAGGCGGGGGCGGTGCTCGGCGGCCGGCTTCGCTAGGGTCACCGACATGGCTGAGAACTACACCGACCCCAGCGGCAACACCGAGGCGTTCCGCGCCTTCACCCAGGCGCCGGAGGCAGCCGGCCCGGCCGACGCGCCGTCCCGCCTGCCGCTCATCGTCGGTGCGGCGGTGGTCGTCGTGCTGCTGGTGGCCCTCGTCGCCTGGTTGGCGATGCGTTGAGCGGGCGCGCGGCGATGCGCTGAGCGGGCCCGCGCCCACGGGTCGGGGCGACGTCAGTCCGCCCCGACCACGTTCCGGGCCTGCCGGGCGATCTCCCGTTCCTCATCGGTGCGGATGACACAGACGCTCACCTCGGCGTCGTCCGGCGAGATCAGCCGGTCGCCGTCGCCGTTGTTGCGCGCCTCGTCGACGGTGATGCCGAGCCGGGCCAGCCCGGCCAGCGCGGCGGCCCGGACGGGCGCGGCGTGCTCGCCCACGCCGGCGGTGAACGCGATCGCGTCCACGTGGCCGAGCAGCGCGTAGTACGCGCCGACGTACCCGGTGATCCGCCGGCAGTACACGTCGAAGGCCAGCGCGGCGGTCGGGTCCCCGGCCGCCCGGCGCTGTAGCACCTCTCGCATGTCGTTGACGCCGGTCAACCCCAGCAGCCCGCTGCGGTGGTTGAGCAGGTCGTCGATGTCGTCGACCGACATCCCGCCCTCCCGCCGCAGGTGGAAGATCACGGCCGGGTCGAGGTCACCGCTGCGGGTGCCCATCACCAGCCCTTGCAGGGGCGACATTCCCATCGAGGTGGCGACGCTGCGGCCGTTCGCGACCGCGCAGGCGCTGGCCCCGTTGCCCAGGTGCAGGGTGATGGTGTTGAGCTGCTCGTACGGGCGGCCCAACAGCTCGGCGGTGCGTCGGGAGACGTACGCGTGCGAGGTGCCGTGGAAGCCGTACCGGCGGATGCCGTACCGCTCGGCGGTGTCCCGGTCGATCGCGTAGATCGCGGCGGCCTCCGGCAGGGTGTGGTGGAACGCCGTGTCGAAGACGGCGACCTGCGGGACGTCCGGCAGCGCCGCGCGGGCCACCTCGATGCCGGCCAGGTTGGCCGGGTTGTGCAGCGGGGCGAGCGGCACCAGGTCCTTGATCGCGGCCAGCACCGCGTCGTCGATGAGGACCGGGGTGCTGAACTTCCGTCCGCCGTGCACCACCCGGTGCCCGACCGCGGTGAGCCCGTTCAGGTCCAGACCGTTGAGGATCTGCCGGACGGCGGTGGCGTGGTCCGCCGGGCCGCCGCCGGGCTCACCGACCCGCTCGACGATGCCCTGGTCGAGGGTCCGGTCCCCGTCGTAGTGGCGCCACTTCACCGACGACGATCCGCAGTTGAGCACCAGTACCCGACTCATGACGCCTCCTCGGCGGCCGCCTGGATGGCGGTGATCGCCACCGTGTTGACGATGTCCGGCACGGTCGCGCCGCGGGACAGGTCGTTCACCGGCCGGCGCAGGCCCTGCATGACCGGGCCGACGGCGACCGCCCCGGCCGAGCGTTGCACCGCCTTGTACGTGTTGTTGCCCGTGTTCAGGTCCGGGAAGATGAAGACCGTGGCCTGGCCGGCGACCGGGCTGTCGGGCAGCTTCGTCGCCGCCACGGCGGGGTCGATCGCCGCGTCGTACTGAATCGGCCCCTCGACCAGCAGGTCGGGCCGACGCTCCCGGACCAGCGCGGTGGCCCCGGCGACCTTCTCCACGTCCGCGCCCGCGCCGGAGCTGCCGGTGGAGTACGACAGCATGGCCACCCGGGGTTCGATGCCGAAGCGGGCGGCGGTGTCGGCCGACGAGATCGCGATGTCGGCGAGCTGGGCGGCGTCCGGGTCGCGGTTGACCGCACAGTCCCCGTAGACCAGCACCCGGTCGGCGAGCAGCATGAAGAAGACGCTGGAGGCCACCGAGACCTCCGGCACGGTACGGATGATCTCGAACGCGGGCAGGATGGTCGCGGCGGTGGTGTGCGTGGCGCCCGAAACCATGCCGTCGGCGTACCCGGCGGCCACCATGAGCGTCCCGAAGTAGTTGGGCTGGGCCACGATGTCGTGCGCCAACTCGGCGGTGACGCCCCGGTGGGCGCGCAGCCGCGCGTACTCGGCCGTGAACTCGTCGCGCCACCCGCTGGTGACCGGGTCGACGAGCCGCGCGTCACCGAGGTCGATGCCCAGCTCGCGGGTGCGCCGGGCGATGTCGTCGGGGCGGCCGAGGAGCGTCAGGTCGGCCACGCCCCGACGCAGCAGGATCTCCGCCGCCCGCAGGATGCGCTCCTCGGCGCCCTCCGGCAGCACCAGGTGCCGGGGCTTCGAGCGGGCCCGGTCGATCAGCTCGTTCTCGAACATCAGCGGGGTGACCCGCGTCGACCGGCTGACCCGCAGCCGGCGGGCCAGGTCGTCGGTGTCCACGCAGCGCTCGAACGCGCCCAGCGCGGCCTCCACCTTGCGGGGGTTGGCCACGCTGGGCCGCCCCTCGATCCGGCTGGACGCCTCGACCGTGTCGTAGCTGTCGCTGTCCACGGAGAGCACGGCCAGGCCGGTGTTCAGGCCCTCCACCAGCCGCATCACCCGGGGGTCGGGTTGTTCGCCGAGGGTGAGTACGAGCCCGGCCACCGACACCTGCCCGGCCACGTGCGCCGCGCTGGCGGCGACGAGCAGGTCGGCCCGGTCCCCGGGGGTGATCACCAGAGCGCCCTCGGTGAGGTGGCCCAGCAGGGTCGGCACGTGTGCCGCGCCGACCACGAAGTCCAGCACGTCCCGGCCGAGCGCCGCCTCGTCGCCGGCCAGCAGCGTGGCGCCGAGCGCCGCCGCCACCTCGGCCACCGTCGGCGCCGACACGCTCGGCACCTCCGGGATGGCGTACGCCGGCACGGGCAGCTCCGGCAGCGTCATCGGCTCGGACACCCGGTTGGCGATCACCGCGAGCACCGTCGCGCCCAGGTCGGCCACATCGTGGTACGCCCCTCGCATGGCCGCCGCGACGGCCGCCGGCTCCTGCTCGTAGCCGTCCACCACCGGCACCACCACGCTGCCGAACTCGGTGGCCAGCCGGGCGTTGAAAGCCAACTCGCGGGGGTGCGCCGGGTCGCCCGGCTCGTCGAAGTCACTGCCCACCACGACCACCGCCGGGCACTGCCGCTCCACCGCCCGGTACCGCTGGACGACAGCGGAGATCAGCTCCTCCCGTCGGCCGTCGGCGACCAGCCTGGCCGCCTCGGCGTAGGTGGATCCGGCCAGCTCGGCGAGCGGCACCTCGACCCGGTACCGCTCGCTGAGCAGCGCGAGGATCGGGTCGGGAAGGGCGCCGGCGACCAGCGGACGGAACACGCCGATCCGCCCCACCTGTCGCGACAGCAACTCGGCCAGCCCGAGAGCGATGGTCGACTTACCCCCGCCCGAACCAACGCTGGTCAGATACACGCTGCGCGCCACGGCCTCACGCTACAAGATCGCGGTGGTCGTCGTCGGTCACCTCTGTCGGGGCGGAGACGGTAGTGAGCGGTATACCTCAGCGGTATAAAAATGCCGCTGAGGTATACCGCTCGGCAGCACATCGACCTGGCGGGCCAGCCGGAGCGTCCGCTGGAGGGGTGCGCAACCGGACCTGTTTCCGTCCGCTCAGGACGTGGCTGTCGCGGACGTCGGCCCGATCGTCTCGGCGGACGGTGGCGCGTCGGGCAGTTCGGCCATCCGGAAGATCGCGTCGCTCTTGACGACCCAGGCGGTGCCGAACGCGGCCACGGCGACGGTCTCGCACCACAGCAGCGGCTGGAGGGCGTGGCGGACGTCGGTGGGCAGCGTCCCGCTCGCCAGGGCGCCGGCGACCGCCGCCAAGATGAGCAGGCCGCACGCGCGGTAGCAGCGGTTGGCGGTGCGTCGGGGCGGCACCCCGGCACGGTCGGGTCGGGTGAACAGGAACAGGCAGAAGACGGCGAGCAGGAGGAACAGCGCCCCGGCGGCGACCTGGTGCACCAGGCCGACCAGCCGACTGTCGCCCCCGGTCGACCCGTGCACCGGAAACAGGGCCACCAGGATCGCGAGCGTCCCGGCGATCGTGCCCAACAGGTCGTCCGGCCAGCGGTAGCGGTAGGTGATCAGGAACACCCCGATCGCGCACAGGGCGCCGACGAAGATGTTGCGCATCTCGGTGTGGTAATAGGCGCTGAGCGAGTCGAGGACGACGACGCGACGGCCGGCGACCATGTGGCCACCCACCAGTGCGACGGGCAGGGCCAGGCCGACCGAGCCGATGCCGAGGCGCAGGTGGCGTACGGTCGCGGTGTCCTGCGGCGGATTGCCGGGCGTCTGTTTCATGGTTCCGTCTCCTGGCTCCGGTGTGGCGTCCGGTGGGGGTCGACGAGGCCCCGCACACGCCGCCCCACCAGTGCACATCACACAGAGAGACGAGTCAACAGCCGACGGTCACTCGTCGTCGGGATCGTCGAGGCGGGCCAGGTAGGTGGCCAGGCGCTCGATCGGGGTCTCGAACTCGGGGTTGAGGTCGACGAAGTCGCGCAGGCGCTCGCCCAGCCACTCCAGGGTCACCTGCTCGTCGCCCCGGCGCTCGACCAGCTCCTCGATGCCACGGTCGGTGAAGTACACGGCGTACGTCCTTGTGCTCGGCCCGGCGCGGGCCGGGCGGGTCGGTGGTTCGGACGGACCGACGCGAGCCGGGGCAGGACCGTGGGAAACGGCCCTGCCCCGGCTCGCGTGGCGCGGTCAGGTCACGGGCGGGGCAGGGCCGCCTCGATCAGCGCGGTCTGCTCGACCTCGTGGGTCTTGGCCGAGCCGACCGCCGGGGCCGCCGCGGCCGGGCGGGAGATCCGCCGCAGCCGGACGTCGGTGAGGTGCTCCAGCAGGTTGAGCGCGACGAACGACCAGGCGCCCTGGTTGGCCGGCTCCTCCTGCACCCAGGCGAAGTCCTCCGCGTTCGGGAACTGCGCCAGGGCGGCCCGGATCTCCTCCACCGGCAGCGGGTACAGCTGCTCGATCCGGAGGATCGCCGTGTCGGTGACGCCGCGCTCCTGCCGGGCCTGGAACAGGTCGTAGTAGACCTTGCCCGAGCAGAGCAGCACCCGCTTGACCGCCTCCGGCGCCGGGGCGGCGGTGTCGCGCAGCACCGGCTGGAAGGTGCCGGTGGTGAAGTCCTCCACCGACGAGACGCAGAGCTTGTGCCGCAGCAGCGACTTCGGCGTGAACACCACCAGCGGCTTGCGCTTGGGCGACAGGGCCTGGCGGCGCAGCAGGTGGAAGTAGTTCGCCGGGGTCGTCGGGATGGACACCCGCATGTTGTCCTCGGCGCACATCTGCAGGAACCGCTCCGGGCGACCGGAGGTGTGGTCCGGGCCCTGGCCCTCGTGGCCGTGCGGCAGCAGCAGGGTCACCGCGGAGCGCTGACCCCACTTCACCTCACCGGAGGAGATGAACTCGTCGATCACCGACTGGGCGCCGTTGACGAAGTCACCGAACTGGGCCTCCCAGGCGACCAGCGCGTTGATGTTCTCCACCGAGTAGCCGTACTCGAAGCCCATCGCGGCGTACTCGCTGAGCAGCGAGTCGTGCACGAAGAACCGGGAACGCTCGCCGTCGCCGGTGAGCGACTTGATCGGCAGGTAGTCCTCGCCGGTGCGGGAGTCGACCACCGAGGCGTGCCGTTGGACGAAGGTGCCGCGCCGCGAATCCTGACCCGCCAGTCGGACGGTGACCCCGTCGTGCAGCAGCGCCCCGAACGCGATGATCTCGCCGAAGCCCCAGTCGATGTTGCCCTCGACGGACATCTTGGCCCGCCGGTCGAGCAGCTGCTGGATCCGCTTGTGCGGGGTGAAGCCCTCCGGCAGGTTGATGTGCGCCTCGCCGATCGCCTTCACCACCGCGGCGTCGGTGGCGGTGTCGACCGCCGGCTCCGGCTCCTCCTCGCGGCGGGGGCGGTTGAGCTGGCGGGGCGCGGCGGCGGCGTCCCGGGTGGCCTTGAAGACCTTCTCCAACTGCGACTGGTAGTCGCGCAGCAGCTCCTCCGCGTCCTCCACGGTGATGTCGCCGCGACCGATCAGCTCCTCGGTATAGAGCTTGCGCACCGAACGCTTCGAGTCAATGATCTTGTACATCTGAGGGTTGGACATCGACGGGTCGTCGCCCTCGTTGTGCCCGCGCCGGCGGTAGCAGACCATGTCGATCACGACGTCCTTGTTGAACGCCTGCCGGTACTCGAAGGCCAGCCGGGCCACTCGGACCACGGCCTCCGGGTCGTCGCCGTTCACGTGGAAGATCGGTGCCTGGATCATCCGGGCCACGTCGGTGCTGTACAGGCTGGACCGGCTGTATTCCGGGGCGGTGGTGAAGCCGACCTGGTTGTTGACCACCACGTGCACGGTGCCGCCGGTGCGATAGCCGCGCAGCTGCGACAGGTTGAGCGTCTCGGCGACGACCCCCTGCCCGGCGAACGCGGCGTCACCGTGCACCAACAGCGGCAGCACGGTGTAGCCCTCCAGCTTGAGGTCTATCCGGTCCTGCTTGGCCCGGACGATGCCCTCCAGTACCGGGTCGACGGCCTCCAGGTGCGACGGGTTGGCCACCACCGACACCTTGACGGCGTGCTCGCCGCCCGGGGTGGTGAACTTGCCGTTCTGCCCCAGGTGGTACTTCACGTCGCCGGAGCCCTGCGTCGAGCGCGGGTCCAGGTGACCCTCGAACTCGGAGAAGATCTTCTCGTACGGCTTGCCGACGATGTTGGCCAGCACGTTGAGCCGACCCCGGTGGGCCATGCCGATGACGACCTCGTCCAGACCGTTCTCGGCGGAGCACTCCAGCACCTCGCCGAGCAGCGGGATCAGCGACTCGCCGCCCTCCAGCGAGAAACGCTTCTGGCCGACGTACTTGGTCTGCAGGAAGGTCTCGAACGCCTCGGCGGCGTTGAGCCGGTTGAGGACGTGCTTCTGTTCGTCGGCGGCCGGCTTCTCGTACTTGCGCTCTATCCGTTCCTGAATCCAGCGCCGCTCCTCCGGGTCCTGGATGTGCATGTACTCGATGCCGACCCGGCGGCAGTACGAGTCGCGCAGCACGCCGAGGATCGAGCGCAGCTTCATCCGCTGCCGGCCGGCGAAGCCGTTGACCGGGAACTCGCGGTCCAGGTCCCACAGGGTCAGCCCGTGCTGGAGGACGTCCAGGTCGGGGTGCTTGCGGATGGTGAATTCCAGCGGGTCGGTGTCGGCCATCAGATGACCGCGCACGCGGTACGCGTGGATCAACTCGTGCACCCGGGCGGTCTTGTTGATCTGACCCTCGGAGTTGACGGCCACGTCGCGCACCCAGCGCACCGGCTCGTACGGGATGCGCAGCGAGGTGAAGATCTCGTCGTAGTAGCCGTGCTCGCCCAGGATCAGCTCGTGCATGACCTTGAGGAACTCGCCGGACTGCGCGCCCTGGATGATCCGGTGGTCGTACGTGCTGGTCAGCGTGATGACCTTGCTGACCGCCAGCTCGGCCAGGGTGGCCTCGGACATGCCCTGGTAGGGGGCCGGGTACTCCATCGCGCCGACGCCGATGATCGCGCTCTGCCCCTGCATCAGCCGCGGCATGGAGTGCACCGTGCCGATGCCGCCCGGGTTGGTCAGCGAGATCGTGGTGCCGGAGTAGTCCTCCATGGTCAGCTCGTTGCGCCGCGCCCGCCGGACCACGTCCTCGTACGCCTGCCAGAACTGCCGGAAGTCCATCCGCTCGCAGCCCTTGATGGAGGGGACCACCAGGTTGCGGCTGCCGTCCGGCTTGGCCAGGTCGATTGCGATGCCGAGGTTGACGTGCGCCGGGCGGAGCACCGCCGGCTTGCCGTTGGCCTCGGCGAAGGAGTTGTTCATCTCCGGGTGCGCCACGAGCGCCCGGACCATCGCGTAGCCGACCAGGTGGGTGAAGCTGACCTTGCCGCCGCGCCCCCGGGCGAGGTGGTTGTTGATCACGATGCGGTTGTCGACCAGCAGCTTCGCCGGGACCGCGCGGACGCTGGTCGCGGTGGGCACGCTCAGCGAGGCGTCCATGTTCTGCACGATCTTCGCGGCGACACCCCGCAACGGTGTGGTCTGCGGGCCGTCGGCGCTCGGCGCGGCGGCCTTCGCGGCCGGCTTGGCCGGTGCGGCCTTGGCCGGGGTGGCCTTCGTGGGCGCGGCCTTGGCCGGCGCCGACGGCGCCGCGGCCGGCTTGCTGGCGGCGGTCGGCTTCGCCGGGGCGCTGGGCTGGCTGACCGTGGCCGCCGCCTCCGGCTGGCCGTCGGGCTCGGGCGCGGCGGCCGGCTTGCCCGACGTCTCAGCCCGGCGTGGTGTGCCGGCGCCGGGCGCCGGCCGGTAGTCGGCGAAGAAGTCGTGCCAGGCCGAATCGACGCTCGTCGGGTCGGCGAGGTACTTCTGGTACATGTCCTCGACGATCCACTCGTTCGGGCCGAAACCCGCCAGTGGGTTCTCCTGCGAAGTCTGCTGGGTCGACACGGCCGGTAATCGCCTCTTTCACGCGGGTTTGTGTGTCACGCGGTGTCCGTCGCGTCCAGGTGATGGATTACGGACAGGACGACTCCCAGGCTACGCCGTACGGATCGCGCAGGCATTTCCGCCTCGGCCGGGTGGCCGGTTTCACAGAAGATGCCAGAAGTTCACCAACCCCTGCGCGACCCGTCACCGGCTGCTAGAGCCAGATTGAGTACCGGTACGGATGTCCCCGCGCCGACGCCGTCCGCGAGGATCGGGCGCATGGATCAGCACGGGGCAGGGGGGCGCTACGGCCGGAGCATGGCGGTGGCGTCCGGTTGGTACGTCACCGCGATCGCGGCCATGGCGGTGGGCACGACGAGCGTGCCGAGCGCGCCGCAGGACGACTGTGCGGCCTGGTTCAGCTGCCTGTCGCCGGGCGAGTCGCTGGTGTTCGTCGCTCTGGTGTGGGGCACGCCGGTGCTCCTCGGGCTGCTGGTCGTGACGGCGCTGGTGACCGCGCTGGTCGTCCGACTCGTCCCCTCGGCGGTGCTCGCGGGCACCACCTCCGCGGCGCTCAGCGTCGGGGTCTGCGCCGCCGTGTACCTGGGTCGCTCGTGAAGCGGCTCGGCCTTGGCGGGCTCTTCTTCGGCTGGCTCTACGGGGTGCCGTTCCTGCTGCTGGTGGGCCTGATCCGGCGCATGTCCAGGCCGTACACGCCGAGCGCGGACGAGGCGCAGGCGTTCGGCGCGACCACGGACGCCCTGCTGACGACCGGGCTTCTGCTCAACGGGGTGCTTCCGGTGCTCGGCCTGCTGCTGGCCGGATGGGCCGGGGAGGCCCTCTGGCGTCGGCACTTCGCCTGGGCGTTCGGCGGGACGGCGCTGCTGTACGTGGCCGTCGCGCTGGTCGGCAGCATGGCCACCAGTTCGCTGATCGGGCACGTCCCCGCCGACCTGGAGCCCGACCCGGTGGTCACCCAGTGCATTCCGATCAGCGGCGGCCGGGGCTGCCCGGGCGGGTGAGGGGCCGACCCGGGGTGGCGGCCGTGCCGCCGCCACCCCGGGACTCGCGTCGGTCAGGAGATGTCGCGCCGGCGCATCAGCAGGGTGCCGACCACGCCGGTGACCACCGCGTATCCGATGAGCACCGCGGCGCCCGCCCAGCGCGGCGGGTTACCCGGGATGTCCGCCCCGGTGACCATCAGCGACGAGGCCAGCGACGGCACCAGCAGTTGCAGGTTGTTGATCCAGTCGCCCCAGCGGCTGGCCAGGATGCTGATCACCAGGATGGCGCCGATCGAGCCACCCAGGTAGAGCAGGATGCCGGTCACGGTGGCGCCGATCTGGCTGCGGATCAGCACGCCGATGCCGACGCCGAACACCGCCCAGAGCAGGTACGCGAGCAGGTTCAATCCGATCGCCCGCCAGGCGGCGTCGTTGCCCAACTGTGAGTCCATCCCGACGGCGCTCAGCACCGCCGAGCCGGCGATCAGGTTGAGCACGGTGGTGACCAGCCAGAACAGCAGCGCCAGCACACCTGCCGCGACCAGCTTGGCGATCATCACCGCGGTGCGGTGCGGTGCGGTGAGGAACGTGGTGGTGACCGTCTGGTGGAAGAACTCGCTGGTCACCACGATGATGCCGAGCAGCATCACGATCAGCAGGCCGAAGAACTGCCCGGTGGTGAACAGGTTCGACGAGAGCGCGTCCGGGGTGGCCGCGGCTTCGAGCTGAGCGGCCTGCTCGGAGGACAGGTCCTGGATGGTGTTGCTGGTCAGGGCGTCGGCCTGCAACCAGTTGATGAGCAGCGTGAGCGCCCACAGCGGCAGGCTGATCAGCGCGAACACCCACCAGGTGTTGGTGGTACGGATCTTGAGCAACTCGGATCGGACGAGGTTCATCGGATACCCGCCTTTCCGGCCGTCAGCTCCAGGAAGACCCGTTCCAGGTCGGGCCGTTCGGTGGTCAGTTCGTGCAGCTCCACGCCCGCGGCCAGGGCGGCCCGGCCGATCGTCGGGGCGTCCACCCCGGAGACCAGCAGGACGCCGTGCTCGTCGGTCGTGACGGTGGCCGACTGCGCCTTCAGCGCGGTGGTCAGCGCCTCGGCCTGCGGGGTGCGGACCCGCACCTGGGCGCCCTGCGCCATCGACCCGAGCACCTGCTCGACCGGACCCTGCCGGACGAGCTGCCCGGCCGCGATGATCACCACGTCGTCGGCGAGCAGCTGCATCTCCGACAGCAGGTGGCTGGAGACCAGCACCGTACGGCCCTCGTGGGCGAGGTTCTTGAGGAACCCGCGCATCCACCGGATGCCCTCCGGGTCCAGCCCGTTGGCCGGCTCGTCGAGGATCATCACCCGGGGGTCACCGAGCATCGCGGCGGCGATACCGAGCCGCTGCTTCATGCCGAGCGAGTAGCCCTTGAACTTGCGCTTCGCCGCCGGGGTCAACCCGACCAGCTCCAGCGCCTCGTCGGCCCGCGATTTGGGCAGACCGGCCGCCGCGCAGATCACCCGCAGGTGGTTGATGCCGGTGCGGCCCTTGTGCGCGCTGGACGCCTCCAGGATCGCGCCGACGTGCCGCAGCGGGTCGGCGAGATCGGCGTAGCGCTGGCCGCTGATGGTGGCCGTGCCTGCGGTCGGCGTGACCAGGTTGAGCAGCATGCGCAGCGTGGTGGTCTTACCGGCGCCGTTCGGGCCGAGGAAGCCGGTCACCCGCCCCGGTGCCACGGTGAAGGACAGGTTGTTCACCGCCCGCACGTTCTTGTACTGCTTCGTCAGACCGGACACCACGATCTGACCGTCGCTGGTGGGGCTTCGCTGCCCGTCAGTCATCGTTCTCCTCCCGTGTGGCGTCGAGGTACGCCGTGGCACAGCGTGACGGTACCGAGCAACAAGGTCAATCAGGCCCGGTCCCTACGGCGTGGTCCCCCGTTGGGTGGAGGCGTCTCCTCCCTGCGGAGGACGGCGGGGCCTCAGCGGGCGATCCAGGTGGCTCGGGCCACGCCGAGCAGCGCGCCGTCGGGGCCGTACAGGCTGGTGTGCACCAGCGCCTTGCGGCCGTCGACACCGATCAGCGCGCCGGTCACCACGCACTCGTCGCCCGGCGCCGGCCGGGCGGTGACCACCGCGGCGATCCGGCCGAGCAGGTACGGGCGGCCCGCCGCGAGCACCGTCCAGCCGCCGGGGCAGTCCAGCGCGGCCCAGACCGTGGCGTCGCTGACCTGCTCGGGCGCGCGAAACGGCGCGGCGGTCCGGCCGTCCGGCAACCGGCCGGGGAAGATCCGCAACCCGTCGTTGCGGCGCGGACCGCAGACGAAACACTCGGGGTACGGATGCTCGACGAACCCGGGGTAGCGGGTGGATGCCTGCACTGCCGTCTCCCGGTCGACCGGCGGCACGACGGCGTCCACGGCACCGGCGGGCCGGACCTCGGCCACCAGTTCGCCGGCCGGATCCCGGACCTCGCCGTCGATGAGGCTCAGCGTCGTCTCCAGCGGCGGTGGCCGACGCAGCGTCACCTCCACCGGTCCGGGGCCACCCTCGGCGGCGAAGAGGCCGGCGCTCCAGCCGCCGTTGCCGGAGCCGGTGGGCCCGTTGTAGCGGGACTCGATGCGCATGGGCGACCTCCGTGTGGCGTGGGGCGGCGCCGTCGCCGGCCCGTTGGGCAGCCTCGCACGGACCCGGTCGGAGGCATCCGCCGGCCGGCGTTCATCCGGTCGACACCAGTGGTGCGATCCGATGGCAACCCGAAGCATTTACACAGATCCCATGGCCGTTCTGCATGTCGCTGGCGCACCCCTGACGACCAGCGGATACACCCTGCTGATCGCCGACGACCCCACCCAGGTCGCGGCCGCGCAACGCCTGCGCCACGAGGTGTTCGCCACCGAGTTGGGCGCCACCCTCGCACCCGGCGGCGCCGGGTTGGACGTGGACCCCTTCGACGCCCACTGCGATCACCTCATCGTCCGCGAGGACAGCACCGGGCAGGTGGTCGGCACGTACCGGCTGCTGCCGCCGGGGCGTACCGACCGGCGGTACGCCGAGGACGAGTTCGACCTCGGCGCCCTGGACCCGCTCCGCGACGACCTCGTCGAGGCCGGCCGGTCCTGCGTGCACCCGGACCACCGCTCGGGCGCGGTGATCAACCTGATGTGGGCGGGAATCACCCGCTACCTGCACCTGCGCGGCTCCCGCTGGCTCGGCGGCTGTGCCTCGGTGCCGGTCGACGACGGTGGTCGGACGGTCGCCGGGGTCTGGGCCCAGGCCCGGGCCCGGCACCTGTCGCCGCCGCCGCTGCGGGTGCGTCCGCTGCGCCCGTGGTTCGCCGAGCCGGCCGCCGCCCCGGCCGCCACCACCGGCCCGGCCGCTCGCGTGGCGGTGCCGCCGCTGCTGCGCGGTTACCTGCGCCTCGGTGCGTGGATCTGCGGTGAGCCCGCGTACGACCCGGACTTCGGGTGCGCGGACTTCTACGTGCTCTTCTCCCTGGACCGGATGAACCCGCGCTACCTGCGGCACTTTTTGGGCGGGGACCAGCGGTGACCGTCGGAGCGCGGGACCTGTGGCGGCCCTTCTCGGGCTGCGACGACGACTGCCTGCCGGCGGCCGGCGAGGTGCCCACGGTGCCGGTGGTCCGCCGGGTGCTCCGGTTGGTCGCGGCGAGCGGGATGTTGCTGGCCGGGGTGGGAGTGGCGGTGCTGCTGCCCGTGCTGCCGACGCGCGAGCGGCAGGCGGTGCTGCGCGGCTGGGCCCGCGGCACCGTTCGCGCGTTCGGCGTCCGGTTGGTGATCAAGGGCCGGCTGCCCCGGCGACGCGCGCTGCTGGTCGCCAACCACGTCTCGTGGCTGGACATCCTCGCCGTCCTGGCGGTCGCTCCCACTCGCATGGTGGCGAAGCGGGAGATCCGGTCCTGGCCGGTGGTCGGGCTGCTCGCCGCGGCGGCGGGCACGGTCTTCGTGGACCGGTCCCGGCCGCGGGCCCTGCCGGCCACCGTGCGCCGGCTGGCCGACACGCTGCGCGCCGGCCGGTCGGTCGCGGTGTTTCCCGAGGGTACGACCTGGTGTGCCGGGGACGGCGCGGACGGGTGCCGCCCCGAGGGTGGCTTCCGGCCCGCGATGTTCCAGGCCGCCATCGACGCGGGCAGTCCGGTGGTGCCGCTGCGGCTCGGGTACCGGTGCGACGCCACCGGAGCGGTCACGACGGCCGCCGCCTTCCTCGGCGCGGACACCCTGCTGCGCTCGGTCGCTCGGGTGGTCGCGGCGCGGCAACTGGTGGTCTCGGTGACGATCACCGCCGCGCTGCACCCGGCTGGCGACGCCGACCGGCGGTTGCTGGCCCGGGTCGCCGAGTCGGCCGTACACCTGGTGCCTGGAACGGGTACCGCGAGGCGGGCCCGGCTGCTGCCGGTGCCCACCCTGACCGCGGCGGATCCCGTGCTGTCGCCGACCGACGGCCGGGACCTGGATCTGGCGGCCTGAGAGGAGGGGAGGGGCGACTCGCGACAGTCTTGTGTGTCGCGATGTATCGCGTTATGGTTTCCTCGTCGGCGCGCGTGGGCGCGTCGTCGAGGGGAGGACGTCATGGCCGGATGGACTGTCGACAGCCCGCAGCGGCTCACCGTGGACGGCCCGGTCACCCGGCTGGACGTCCGCCTGATCAGTGGACGACTCAACGTGGTCGCCACCGACGGCCCGACCCGGATCGACGTCACCCACGTCGGCCGTCGACCTGTCCTGATCGACCACTCCGACGGCCGGCTCAGCATCCGTCAGGAACGCGGCCACGGCTGGTCGGAGGTCCTGCGGTGGTTTCAGATGATCCACCGTTATCCGCGGGTGGACGTCTCCGTCGCCGTGCCCGCCGATGTCCTCGCCGACCTGGACCTGGTCTCCGGGTCGCTGGTCGCCTCCGGCCTGCGCCGGCAGACCACGGCCCACGTCGTCTCCGGCCAGATCACCCTGATGGGTCTGCGCGGCAACACCTCCGCGAAGATCACCTCCGGGCCGGTGGAGGCGCTCGGCGTACGCGGTGACCTCACCCTGGAGACCGTCTCCGGGGAGGTGATCCTCGCCGACAGCGGCGCCGACCGGGTACGGGCGCAGACCGTCTCCGGCGCCATCACCTGCGACCTGGACAACCCCCGACGCAGCGAGATCCAGCTCACCACCATCTCGGGCAGCATCACCGTCCGGGTCCGCGAGGACAGCGACCTCGCCGTCCGGCTGAACACCGCCTCCGGCCGGATCACCAGCGGCTTCCCGCAGGTGCGCAACTCGCGATTCCCGCTTCCGAGCAGCGAGGGAGTGCTCGGCGCCGGCGAAGGTAAGCTCTGGGCCTCCGCGACGTCGGGGAGCATTTCGCTCCTCGCCCGACCGGTGGCCGCCGACGAGGAGGAGTTGCCGTGACCGCCGTGTTCAGCCACGGGCGGCTCCGGCTCTACCTGCTCAAGCTCCTCGACGACGGCCCCAAGCACGGCTACGAGCTGATCCGTCTCCTGGAGGACCGGTTCCTCGGGCTCTACGCGCCCAGCGCCGGCACCATCTACCCCCGGCTGCAACGGCTGGAGGCCGAGGGGCTGGTGAGCCACACCGCCGCCGGGGGGCGCAAGACGTACGCCATCACCGACGCCGGCCTCGCCGAGCTGCGCCAACGCGCCGGTGAGCTGGCCGCGTTGGAAGCGGACATCGCGGCCTCGGTGGCGGACCTCTCCACCCTGGCCGGCGAGATCCGCAGCGAGGTTCGCGGCTCGACGCGCGACCTCAAGCGGGAGCTGAGCGAGGCCACCCGGCAGACCCGGCGTACGCGGTGGGAGCCGCCCGCGTCGTCCTACCGACCCCCGCCGGCCGACGCGCCGCGCGCCGCCCTGCTCGACGAGTTCGACAAGCGGCTGGCCTCGTTCACCGCCGAGGTGAGCCGTCTGGCGCGGGCGCGGCAGTTCAACGACACTCAACTGCGCACGGCGATCCGGCTGCTCGACGGCGCCCTGGACGGGCTGCGCCGGCTGTTGCGCTGACGCCCGCCCGGTCGCCCGGCGACTCACAGGGTTTTTCCAGCAAGCGTCCAGCGCCGGTGCAGTGAGGTCACCGATGATGGGGCCATGCCCGCTACCCAGACCGAGGCGCGACTTCTCGTCGTCGAGGACGACCCCAACATCCTCGAACTCCTCTCCGCGAGCCTGCGCTTCGCGGGCTTCGACGTGGCCACCGCGACCAGCGGCAGCGCGGCCCTCAACGCCGCCAAGGACCACCGGCCCGACCTGGTCGTGCTCGACGTCATGCTGCCGGACCTGGACGGCTTCGAGGTCATCCGGATGCTGCGCGAGGGCGGCACGCGTACCCCGGTGGTGTTCCTGACCGCCCGGGACGCCACCGACGACAAGATCCGCGGGCTCACCCTGGGCGGCGACGACTACGTCACCAAGCCGTTCAGCCTGGAGGAGCTGACCGCCCGGATCCGCGCCGTGCTGCGCCGCACCACCACCGGCGAGCAGGCCCCGTCCCGGCTCACCTTCGCCGACCTGGAGCTGGACGAGGAGACCCACGAGGTGCACCGGGCCGGGCAGCGGGTGCAGCTGTCACCAACCGAGTTCAAGCTGCTGCGCTACCTCATGCTCAACGCCAACCGGGTGCTGTCCAAGGCGCAGATCCTCGACCACGTCTGGAACTACGACTTCCGTGGTGACGACAACATCGTCGAGTCCTACATCTCCTACCTGCGACGCAAGGTCGACACCACCCAGCCCCGGCTGATCCACACCCTCCGCGGCGTGGGGTACGTGCTCCGCAAGCCGGCAGCGTGAACCCGGTCGCGCAGGCGAAGGGACGGCTGCGGGGCGTACCGCTGCGGGTCAAGCTGGTGACCGCGGTGCTGCTGCTCGTCGCCGCCGCGCTGCTGGTGATCAGTTCGCTCACCACTGTCTTCCTGCGCAGCTACCTGGTCGCCCAGGTCGACACCGAGCTGACTGGTTACGCGCGCACCATCGAGAACGCTGTCGTCACCCCACAGCAGGGCAGTCTGGGGGTGCCGACCGACTACCTGGTGGTCATCATCAGCCCGAACAGGCCCCAGATCGTGATCTACGACGACAAGCGATTCGTCCCGGACGACCTGCCACCGTGGCCGTCGGACGCCGCCGGTTTCGAGAAGTTGGAGGGTAAACCCTTCAACGTCACGGCCCGGGACAGCAAGGTGCGCTGGCGGATGCGCTACATCGAGCTGCCCAACGGTCAGCTCGCGGCCATCGGTCAGCACCTCACCGACGTCGACCAGGCGGTGAAACGCCTGGTCTGGATCGACCTGCTGGTCGGCGGATCGGTGCTGATCATGCTGGCCTCGGTGGGCGCGGCGATCGTCCGGACCAGCCTCAAACCGCTCGTGGAGATCGAACGGACCGCCGCCGCCATCGCCGGCGGCGACCTGACCCGGCGCGTGCCCGACCCGGAGGAGGGGCAGGCCGAGCCCACCTCGGAGCTGGGCCGCCTGTCGCGCGCGCTGAACGCGATGCTCACCCAGATCGAGGCGGCGTTCACCGCCCGGGCGGCCTCGGAGACGGCGGCCCGCTCGGCGGAGAGCAGCGCCCGGGACGCGGCCGCCGCAGCCCAGGCGTCCGAGGCGCGGGCCCGACGTTCCGAGGAGCGGATGCGGCAGTTCGTGGCGGACGCCTCGCACGAGCTGCGGACCCCGCTGACCACCATCCGTGGCTTCGCTGAGCTGTACCGCCAGGGCGCGGCCCGCGCGCCGGAGCAGACCGCCGGGCTGCTGCGCCGCATCGAGGACGAGGCCGCCCGGATGGGTCTGCTGGTGGAGGATCTGCTGCTGCTCGCCCGGCTGGACCGGGAACGCCCGCTCTCGCTGGCCCCGGTGGAATTGCCGGTGCTGGCCTCCGACGCCGTGCAGGCGGCTCGCGCGGTCGCCCCGGACCGGCGGATCGAGCTGGAGATCGAGCCCGGTTCCGGCCCGCTCGTCGTCTACGCCGACGACGCCCGGCTGCGGCAGATCATCGGCAACCTGGTGACCAACGCGCTGACCCACACCCCGCCGGAAGCCGACGTCAGCGTGCGTCTGCGCGCCGAGACGGGCAACCTCGCCGTCGTGGAGGTGGTCGACACCGGCCCCGGTCTCTCCCCGGAACAGTCCGAGCGGGTCTTCGAGCGGTTCTACCGGGCCGACGCGGCCCGGACCCGACGGGCCGACGGCAACACCGGCACCGGCCTCGGCCTGGCCATCGTGGCGGCGCTGGTCGCCGCCCACCACGGCTCGGTCGAGGTGCTCGAGACACCCGATGGCGGAGCCACCTTCCGGGTCCGGCTGCCGCAGGTGCCCAAGGGCGACGACCTGGGCGAGTGACTTTCAGCCAACTTCCAGGACGGTTGCAGGTTGATTGCAGTGCCGGGGGAGAAAGTAGTCCCATGACCGAGTTCGAGTCCGACCCGCAGCGCCGGCCGGCCCCCACCGACGCCGAGCCGTCGCACCCCACCGCCGAGCTGCCGCGCGACGAGCGCGCGCAGTCCGACTCTCCGACCACCCCCGTTCCGATCGTCTCGACCGACGGGGACACCGCGCCCACCGTCGCCACTCCCGCCGTGCCCGCCGCTTCCGACGGACCGACCGGGTCCGCCCCCCACACCGGGCAGCCGACCGGGTACGAGCCGCCGACCGTGGGCCAGCCCACGGGGTACGAGCCGGCCGCCGCCGGTGCATCCGCGCCGCCGTACCCGGTCTCCGGCCACCCGGCGCCCGGCCACTCCGGCCAGCCTGGCTACCCGGGCCAGCCCGGCTACTCCGGTTACCCGCAGCCGGCCGCCGGCCAGTACCCGGGCGCCGGCTGGCACGCGGGCCAGCAGTCCGGCTGGGCCGGCGGGGGCCAGCCGGGCGCGGCCTACCCACAGCACGCGCAGCACCAGCAGCACCCGGGGCAGCCCGTGCCGCCCTGGGGTCCGCAGGCCACGCCGCCCGGCTCCGGGCCCCGACCGAGCCGGGTCGCCAAGTTCGCCGGTGCCGGCGTCGCGGTGTTCGCCCTGATGCTCGGTTCCGGCGTGGCCGGCGGGGCGCTCGCGCTCGCTCTCGACGGCGACAACGGTGGTATCACCCGCACCTACTCCGCGGCTCCGGTGATCAACGGCGCCGACCTGCCGAAGATCGCCGCGTCCGTACAGGACAGCGTCGTCTCCATCGCCACCGACAGCGGCGAGGGCTCCGGCGTGGTCCTCAGCGCCGATGGCTACGTGCTGACCAACAACCATGTGGTCGCCTCCGCCAGCGGGGACACCGTTCAGGTCGTCTTCGCCGACGGCAAGAACGCCCGGGCGAAGATCGTCGGCACCGACCCGAAGACCGACCTGGCCGTGGTCAAGGCCAACGGGGTGAGCGACCTCAAGCCGGCCACGTTCGGCGACAGCGACGCCATGCAGGTCGGCGACCAGGTGCTCGCCCTGGGCAGCCCGCTCGGCCTCCAGGGCTCGGTGACCGCGGGCATTCTCAGCGCCCGGGACCGCACCATCCGGGCCGGCGAGGGCCAGCAGCAGGAGCCGAACCAGCAGAGCCGAGCCGTCAGTTCGATCTCCGGACTGCTCCAGACCGACGCGCCGATCAACCCCGGCAACTCCGGTGGCGCGCTGGTCAACACCCGGGGTGAGGTGATCGGCGTCAACACCGCCATCGCCACCTCGGGGCAGAGCACCGGCAACATCGGCGTCGGCTTCGCCATCCCCAGCAACAAGGCCAAGGACGTCGCCGGCAAGCTCCAGCGCGGCGAGAAGGTCAGCCACCCGTCGCTCGGGGTCGGCGTCAACCAGGCCGAGGGCGGCGGCGCGCTGGTCGCCTCGGTCACCGCGGGCAGCGCCGCCGAGAAGGCCGGCCTGCAGCGTGGCGACGTGGTCACCCGCTTCGGCGACAAGGTGATCAACGACTCCGACGACCTGGTCGGCGCGGTGCAGGCCGGCAAGGTCGGCGACCGGGTCGAGGTGCACTTCAAGCGCAACGGCGCCGAGAAGACGGCCACGGTGACGCTCGCCGAGACGTCCTGACCGACAACTGAACCTGCCTCCTCCCTCCGGCGGCGGGTGGCGGGGCCGAGGGGGTCGGCTCCGTCACCCGCCGCTCTTTTCCGCCCGGACGGCGGTTCACCCTCTCGGGGTGAACCGCCGTCACCCGTGCGCCCGGCACGGTCGGCAGGCGAGCCGGCGAGCGTACGGGGGTGGGCTGTGAGCGGGGTGGACGTCGACGACGAGCGGATCCAGCGCGAAGTCCTGGCCGAGCTGGCCTGGGATCCGCGGCTGCGACCGAACGAGATCGGAGTGACCGTCGACCAGGGGGTGGTCACCCTGACCGGGTTCGTGGACGGCGCGGCCCGTGCGTGGGCGGCGGCCCGCTGCGCCCAACGGGTGCGGGGGGTACGCGTCGTGGCCGACCAGATCGAGGTGCGGCTGCCGGGGACGCCGGGGCGTACCGACGGCGATATCGCCCTCGCCGCGGCCCGAGCCCTGGAGTGGGACAGTTTCGTGCCCGCCGAACGGCTGGACGTCACCGTGGCCAACGGCTGGTTGATGCTGCGCGGCGAGGTCGAGTTCGGGTGGCAGCGCCGGGCCGCCGAGGGGGAGCTGCGCCGGCTGGACGGCGTACGGGGAATCACCAACCTGGTCGAGGTGCGGCCGTCGGCGCCACCGGCCGGCGAGCGGCTGCGGCAGGACGTGCGGCGTGCCCTGGCGCGCACGCTCGGCGCGGAGCGGGTGACGGTGGAGGTGGACGGCGACACGCTGGTCCTCGCCGGGGTGGTCCGCTCGTGGTGGGAACGGGACCAGGTGGAGCGGGTGGCGTGGTCGGCGCCGGGCGTACGAGTCGTGCACGACCAACTCCTGGTCGGCGGGTAAGCGTCCGTCTTGTCCGGTTTACCGAAGGCCGGGTGGGGAAACCGCCGCGGACCGTGCCGACCGACGGCGATACCCGATCGGGGTTCAACGGGGAGGACTCGTGGCCGTGAACCACCCGCCCGCCGACCGCTCGCCGCAGCGGTCGTTGCGCATCGCGATGGTGGTCCCGCCATGGCTGTCCGTGCCGCCGCCCGGCTACGGCGGCCTGGAGCAGGTGGTGGCCTGCCTGGTGGACGCGTTGACCGCGCACGGCCACGCGGTGACGCTGTTCGGTGCCGGCGAGCAGCACGGCACCGCCGCCAGCGGATTCGTCTCCACTGTCGCCCAGGTCCAGTACGAGCGGCTCGGCGAGTCACTGCCGGAGCTCGCGCACCTGGCCCGGGTGAACCGCATGATCACGCCGGCCGACTTCGACGTGATCCACGACCACACCACGATCGGCCCGCTCGTGGCCGGCCGCCGGTCCGTGCCGACGGTGGCGACGGTGCACGGCAACCCGGTGGGGGAGTACGGCGACGTGCTCGGCGACGCCGACGAGGACGTCGCCCTGGTGGCGATCTCGCACGCCCAGCGTCGACTCAACACGGGTCTGCCCTGGGCCGGCACCGTGCACAACGCGCTGGACCTGCGGGGCTTTCCGCGCAAGACCGCGCCCGGCCCCGGGCCGGTGCTGTGGCTGGCCCGGTTCAGCCCGGACAAGGGCCCGGACATCGCCATCCGCGCCTGCCGGGAGGCCGGCCTGCCGCTGCTGCTGGCCGGCAAGTGCAACGAGCCGGCCGAGCGGCGCTACTACGAGCAGGTCGTCGCGCCGCTGCTCGACGAGGACGTGTCCGTGGTGCTCAACGCCGACCGCGCCCAGACCCTGCGGATGCTCGTCGACGCCCGCTGCCTGATCATGCCGATCCAGTGGGAGGAGCCGTTCGGCATGGTGATGTTGGAGGCGATGGCGACCGGTACGCCGGTGGTCGCGCTGGACCGGGGCGCGGTGCCCGAACTGGTGCGGCCCGGACTCACCGGGCTGGTCTGCGGGCAGCCCGACGAGCTGCCCGCCGCTCTGCTGGCCGCCCGGGAGCTGGACCCGCACGACTGCGTGGCGCACGTCGCCGAGAACTTCTCGGTCGAGCGGATGGCGTACGGCTACGAGGACGTCTACCGGCGCTTCGCCCTCGGGCGGCCCGCCGTCCGGGAGACAGCCCCCGCCGCGGTCCGCTGACGGTGTCGCCCCGGGTCAGACCCGTGCCGCGCCCAGCTCGGCGATGGCGGCGTCCAGCCGTTGTGCGTACGCCGGGCTGATCGCCCCCTCGCCCAGCCGGACCGTGACCTTCTCGCGCAGCCGGGCCACCGGTCGGGCCAGCTCGTCCCGGTCGGACCCGGCGGCGGCCAGCAGGTTGCGCAGCTCGTTGCGCAGGTCGAGGCCGACATCGCCGCGGATCTCCCCGTCGCGCAGGCCGGCGTCGATCAGCCCGTCGACACGGTTGGCGGCCTCCACGAGGGTGCTCGGCTCGCTGGTGGGCGCACGGGTGGCCGGTGGCGACGACGGTGCCAGGGTCGGCCGGGACGGCTCGGTGGTCGGCGGGTCGGTCGGCGGGTCGGTCGGCGGGTCGGTCGGCGGGCCGGTCGGTGCGGGCGTCACCGGGCCGACCGACGGCTGGGCCCGGCGATCCGGCTGCTGGTCCGGCAGCAGCGCCGCACCGGCCAGCGCCACACCGACGGCCAGCACCACCGGGATCAGGACCAGCAGCGTCATCTGCCGGCGGGACCGGCCGGGCCCCGCTCCGGACGGCGCCGTCACGTCGTGCACCGGCGGTGCCGTCGCGTCGCCCGCGTGCGCCGTCCCCGCGACGCTCATCGGCGGGGTCGTCGGCAGGGCCAGGGTGGGCACCCTGATCGTGGCGGTCGGTGGGTCGGGCGGCAGGACGTGGCCGCGCAGCGCGGTGGCGAGCTGCCGGGCAGTCGGCCGCTCCGCCGGGTCTCGCGAGAGGCTCCGCAGGCAGATCCGGGCCACCGGCGCGGGCAACTCCGGCACGGTGGCCAGGGTCGGCGCCGGGCCGTCGGCCAGCGCGGCGCTGAGCTGCTCCCAGGTGTCCGCCGGGTACGGCACCCGGCCGGTCAACGCCTCGTACAGCAGAACGCCGAGCGAGTAGACGTCGGTGGCCGGCTGGGCGGGTGCGCCGTCGAGCCGTTCCGGGGCCACGTACGCCGGGGTGCCGAAGGTGCCGCCGTCCTCGTCCTCGTCCGGTGCGCCGATCCGGGTGGCGATGCCGAAGTCGAGGACCTTCACCCCCATCGCGGTCATCATGACGTTGGCCGGCGTGATGTCGCGGTGCACGATGCCGAGCCGGTGGGCGGCGGCCAGCGCGTCCGCGACCTGGGCGCCCACCTCGACCGCCTCCGGCCACGGCAGCGGGCCCTCGGTGAGCCGCAGCTCCAGCTCCTCGCCGCTGAGCAGCTCCATCACCACGAACGAGGTGATGGACCCGTCCGGGTCGACCGTCTCGCCGTAGTCGTGCACCGACGTCACGTGCGGGTGCACGAACTGGGCGGCGGCGCGCGCCTCCTCCCGCACCATGTCGCGGAACCGCGCGTCGGCGGCGAGCGACGGCGCGAGCACCTTGAGCGCCACGACGCGGTCGAGCACCTCGTCCCGCGCGCGCCAGATCACCGACATGCCGCCGGCACCGATCTGGTCGACGAGTCGGTACCTGCGGGCCAGCAATCGGCCCGGATGCAGCGCTGTCTTCACGGATCGCACCTGCCCTCGGGGGTGGGAGCGGTATCAGGTTGCGCGAATGTGTCCAGCCTGTCAACGCCGATGGTCGACGGACGATGGCCGGGGTGCGTCCCCCGGCTGGTGGACGGCGGCCCACTGGTGGTCGGCGGGCGCGTGCCAGGATGGGGACATGGCGGGGGGACCGGTGGCGTTCGTTCTCGGTGGCGGCGGGGTGCTCGGCGCCGTCGAGGTGGGCATGTTGCGGGCCCTCTTTCGCGCCGGCATCCAACCCGACATGGTGCTCGGCACGTCCATCGGCGCGGTCAACGGCGCGCTGGTCGCCGCCGACCCGTCCGAGGCGGTGACCGACCGGCTGGTTCGCCTCTGGGCCTCACCCGAGGCCAGCGAGGTGTACGGCGACTCGGTCGCCCGGCAACTGCGCCGCTTCGCCGCCCGCACCCACCTGCACTCGCCCCGGCCGCTGCGCCGACTGCTGGAATCCGAACTGGGCGTCGACACCACCTTCGCCGACCTGCGGGTGCCGTTCCGCTGCTGCGCCGCGCACATCGAGCGGGCCGCCGAGCACTGGTTCTCCAGCGGCCCGGTGGTGCCGGCCGTGCTGGCGTCGGCCTCGGTGCCGGGCCTGCTCCCGCCCACCGAGATCAACGGCGCGCACTACGTCGACGGCGGCATCGTCAACTCCATCCCGATCGGCGAGGCGGTGGCCGCGGGCGCCGGCCAGATCTTCGTCCTCCAGGTGGGCCGGATCGAACGGGAGCTGACGCCACCCCGGCGGCCGTGGGAGATCGCGCAGGTCGCGTTCGAGATATCCCGCCGGCACCGCTTCTTCCGTGAGATGGCCGCGCTGCCCGAGGGGGTGGAGGTGCACGTCCTGCCGACCGGTGGGCTGAACCCACGCGACGACACACCGTGGGCGTACCGGGACGTGGCGGCGGTGGGACGGCGGATCAGCCGGGCGTACACCGCTTCGCGCCGCTACCTCGCCGCCCACGTGGAGCGTTGATGCCGCTGCCCCCGAGGTGGCTGCGGCGGCTGCTGATCGCCCCCGGCGTGGTGCTGCTCGCGATCGCCGTGGTGACCACGCTGCCGGTCTGGGCGCTGCTCGCGGCAGCCGCCTCGCCGCTGGTCCCGGGCCGGCTACGCCCCCTGCGCCTGCTCTGGATCGGCTGCGTCTACCTGGTGTGGGACGCTGCCGCGCTGCTCGCGCTGTTCGTCCTGTGGCTGGCGTCCGGGTTCGGCTGGCGCAGCCGGTCCCCGGCCTTCCAGCGTGCGCACTACGTGCTGGCCGGCTGGTTCCTGCGGGTGCTGTTCTGGCAGGCCCGCTGGTCGCTGCGGCTGCACATCGACGTGGTGGGCACGGACCCGGACACCGCGCTGCCCGGCCGGCCCGAGCTGGTCCTCTGCCGGCATGCCGGGCCGGGTGACTCGTTCATCCTCATCCACGGTCTGGTGAACTGGTTCAACCGGGAGCCGCGGATCGTGCTCAAGGACAGCCTCCAGTGGGACCCGGCGATCGACGTGCTGCTCAACCGCCTGCCCAACCGGTTCATCGCGCCCACACCGGAGCGCGGCGAGGAGACGGTACGCCAGGTCGGGCACCTGGCCACCGGCCTGGACGACAACGACGCCTTCGTGATCTTCCCGGAGGGCGGCAACTTCACCCCCAAGCGCCGACTGCGGGCCATCGCCCGGCTGCGTTCCCTCGGCCTGGAACGGATGGCGCAGCGCGCCGAACGGATGCGCCACGTGCTCGCCCCGCAGCCCGGCGGGGTGCTCGCCGCCCTGGACGCCGCCCCGGACGCCGGGGTCATCTTCGTCGCCCACACCGGACTCGACCGGATGAGCACGGTCGCCGATGTGTGGCGGGAACTGCCCATGGACAAGCGGATCGTGATGCGGTTCTGGTCGGTGCCCCCGGAGGAGGTGCCGACCGGCCGGCAGCAGCGCATCGACTGGCTCTTCGACTGGTGGGCGCAGATTGACACGTGGATCGCGACCAATCGGTGAGCGTGAGGAGTGCAGCGAAGCGGAGCCCCGCAGTCGCGAACGAAAAGCGGGCTCAGCACCTCGTCGCCGCGTAGGGTGCGCTCGTGGACCAGATCTGCGTGGTGACGACGGTGGTGGATGCGCGTTCGGTTGCGGACGTGCTGGCGGCCGCGGCCGTCGCCGGGCGGCTCGCCGCCTGTGCCCAGGTCGGCGGTCAGGTGGACAGCACCTACTGGTGGCGTTCCGGGGTGGAGACGAGCACCGAGTGGTCCGTGCAGTTCAAGACCGCGCCGGATCGATTGGCCGCGCTGGTGGACCAGATCCGGGCCAGCCACCCGTACGAGGTCCCGGAGATCCTGGTGTCGCGGGTGGACAGCGGCGATCCCGGGTACGCGGCCTGGGTGCACGACCACACCCGACCCTAGGTACGCGCACTCTGGGCCGTCCGCCGCCGGTTTTCGATGATGACCGGGTGGACGACACCCGCTATCCCTGCCCCGCCTGCGGCGCCCCGGCCGACCTGAACGCCGGTTGCGCCGGCTGCCGCCGCCCGCCGGACCGAATCGCGGCCGAGGTGATCCGACTGGGGCGGGAGATGGCCCGGCTCGGTCCGGAGGTGGAGCGGGCTCACCGGACGTACACCGAGTTGGCCGGTCTGTTGGCGGCCACCTCGCGGCGGCGGGCCGAGCTGGCGGCGGTTGTCCGCGCGGGGCGGGCGGCGGGGGCGCCGGTCGTCCGCGCGGGGCTCGCGGCGGGGGCGCCGGTCGTCGGGCCGGCACAGGTCGTCGCGTCGACGCCGCGCGTTGGCGCGGTGGAGCACGCGCCGCCCGGCGCTGCGGAGACGTCGACCCGGACGGTGCAGGGGCTGCTGTTCGTCCTGGGTGGACTGCTGCTCGGCACCGCGGCCGTGGTCTTCACCGCGGTGGCCTGGGCGTCCGTGGGGGTCGGTGGCCGGGCGCTGATCCTGGCGGCGGTCACGGCGCTCGTCCTGGCCGGCCCGCTGCTGGCGGTCCGTCGGGGGTTGCGGGGCACGGCGGAGACGTTCGCCGCGGTGGGGCTGCTGCTGGTGCTGCTGGACGGGTACGCCGCCTGGTCGGTGGACCTGGGTCACGTGACCGGTTGGCCGGGCACCCGGTACGCCGCGCTGGTCGGGGGGGTCAGCGCGGCGTTCTTCGTGGCGTACGGCCGGTTGAGCGGCTTGGCCGGGCCCTGGTTCGCCGGCCTCGTGGTCGCGCAACCGGTGCTGCCGTTGCTCGCGGCGCAGGCCGAGCCCGGCGCGGACGGCTGGGTGCTGGTGCTGCTCGGGGTGGCCGTGCTGAATCTGGCGGTGCTGGTCGCGCTGCGCGATCAGGGAGGCGCGCGTCGGCTCGCCGGTCGGGTGCTCGCCGGGGTGGGTCACGTCGGCGCGCTGGTCGGCGCCGCCGCGTGTGCGTTGGTGCCGTTGGTGCTGGGGCGGTCGGCGGGGTCGCCGCTGCTGGCCGGCGTGCCGTTGCTGCTGGTCGCGGTGACCGGGCTCGTCGCGGCGTTGCTGGTCGGCGGCGCGGCGCTGCGGGCGGTGGCCGCCGGGCTGCTGGTTCCGGTGCTCGCCGCCGCGCTGCTGCGTCCGGTGGGTGAGCTGCGGCCGTCGTTGCTGCTGCTCGCGGCGGCGACTGTCGCGCTCGTCCTGGCCGGGGCGGTACGGCTGCTGCCGAGCGGCTGGCGTACCGGGCCGCGCGCCGGCGCGCTGCTGGTCGCGGCCGGCACGGCGCAGGTCGCCGTGGTGATCGCCGGTGTGCTGGCGCTCGCCGCCGCCGGTCGGTCGCTGCCGCCCTGGCACGGGGCCGGGTGGGGGCCGGATCTGAGCTGGGGTTGGCAGGTGGCGCCCGCCGTGGCGCTGGCGCTGGGCGCGACCGCGTCGTTGCTGCCCCGCCGCGCGTGGGCGGGGCTGGCCACGGCCGGCGCGGTGGTGGTGCTGTTCGCCGTGCCCG
Source organism: Micromonospora sp. NBC_00617 (assembly GCF_045161355.1). Taxonomy (NCBI): domain Bacteria; kingdom Bacillati; phylum Actinomycetota; class Actinomycetes; order Micromonosporales; family Micromonosporaceae; genus Micromonospora; species Micromonospora sp. NBC_00617. The sequence continues at coordinate 6,942,678 of NZ_CP107751.1, forward strand.
TCGGCTGGACGGCGTCGTGGGCGACGGTGGTGGCCGTGGACCTGGCCGGTGGGGTCGCTCTGGTGCTCGCCGTACTGGCCCGCCCGATGACCCGACCGGCCACCCTGCTCGGCTGGGCGGCCGGCGGCGCCGTCCTGGTCGGGCACGCGCTGCTGGTGGCCCTGGCCGATCCGCTCGGCGTCGTGGTGGTGCTGGGCATCAGCACCGTGCTCGGGGTGGCGCTGGCGGTGCGGGCGGCCGACGGGCCGTACCGACGGGTGGCGGGTATCGGTCTGCTGGCCGCGCACCTGGCGCTGCCCGCCATCGCCGCGGTGGCGCTGTTCGCGGCCGGCGCGCAGCCCTGGTGGCAGGCCCGGGCCGCGCTGATCGCCGCCGGGCTGTCGCTGTTCGCGGCGCTCGCGGTGCGTCGCCACCGGGTCGGCCTGATCGAGTACGCGGTGCCGGGCGGCGTGGTCGCGGTGCTCGCGGCCGGGGTCGCGCCGCTGGTGGCGGCGGGGAACGAGCCGGTGACGCCGTACGCCGCGCTGGCGGCGCTGGGCATCGCCCTCGTCGCCCGCTGGGGCCTGCCGGCGCTCGGCGACGAGCCGGACGGCCCCGGGCAGCGGACGGCCGTCGGGGGGCCGTCGGCGGCCGGGGGTCTGCTGAGGGCGTCGGGTGTCGTGCTGGCGGGGGTCGCGGTGCTGGCCGCGCTGCCGACGATCCTCATCGCCCTCGTCGTCCCGTACGGCGTCCCGGGGCCGGTCTGGTCCGGGGCGCCGACCGCGACCGCCGATCGGGGGCTGTTCCCCACCGGGCTGGCGCTGGTCGCGTTGGCGGTGGCCGCGGCGCTGGCCGGTCGGCGGGTGCGCCCACCGCTGCTGGCCGGCCTGCCGTTCGCCGCCGCCGCGCTGCCGGTGCTGCTCGTCGCGATCGGTGTGCCGTGGCCGGTGCTGCCGGCCGCCACCCTGCTCGCCGGGGTGTCCGCGCTGCTGCTCGCCGCCCTGGTGGCGCCCCGCCCGGCGCTCGCGTGGATCGCCGTGCCCGTGGGGGCGGTGCTGGCCGCGGCGGGCGTGACGGTGCTCCTGGCCACCCGGTCCGGCACGCTCGCGGCCGAGGGCGCGCTGCTGGTGACGGCGGTGGTCGTCGCCGTCGGGGCGCGGACGGTCGAGGCGCGCGTCGTCGGGAGCCTGGCGGCCGTGGGAGCGGCGTGCGCGCTGGCGGTGACCGCTCCGCTCGCGGGCGGGCTGGGGTTGCGGGCGGCGGCGTACCCGCTGCTGGGGGTGGCCGTGCTGGTCCTCGCCGCCGCGGCCACGACCAGCCGGCGGCGGGCGCCGGTCGGGCGGGTGCTGGATGCCGCCGCACAGGCGGTGGCGGGGGTGGCCGCGGCGCTCACCGTCGAGGTGGCGCAGCAGTTCGCGACCGTCTGCGTGCTGTGGGGCGCGGCCGTCGCGCTGCGGCTGCTGCGCCGGGGGGAGCCGGCCGGTCGTCGGTGGCGGTTCGCCGCGATCGCCGGGGGCAGCGAGTTGCTCGGGGCGTGGGTGCTGCTCGCCGCCGGCGGGGTGACCGTGCTGGAGGCGTACACGCTGCCGGCGGCGGGGCTCGCCCTCGGCGCGGGCCTGCTGGCGTTGCGTACCCGGTCGGGGCTGACCAGTTGGCCGGCGCTCGGCCCGGGGCTGGTCGCGGCGCTGCTGCCGAGCCTGGTGTCGGTGCTGGCCGGGCCGGATCCGCAGCCGTGGCGGCGGTTGCTGCTCGGCGCGGCGGCGCTGGGCGTGGTGCTGGCCGGCGCCAGCCGCCGATGGCAGGCCCCGGTGCTGCTCGGCGGTGCGGTGCTGGCGTTCCTGGCGCTGCACGAGATCGCCCGTGGCTGGGACCTGCTGCCCCGGTGGATCTACCTGGGCGTCGGCGGGCTGGCGCTGATCGCGCTGGCGGCCAGCTACGAGCGGCGGCGTCGTGACCTGGCCCGACTGCGCGCCGCGGTGGCCCGGCTGGGCTGAACCGAGGCCGGGGGTAGGGCCCGCCCTACCCCCCATCCGGGGGTTGTCTGGGTTACTCAGCGCAATCAATGCGGGGAGACTGACATTGACCCCGAACCACCCCGGTTCGGACGCAAGCGGAACGGGAGCAGTAATGGCGCTCGGAGCGGTGGCGGAACCGCCGGTACGACGGCGGGGTAGTGATTACGCACAGTTGTCCCGACGGATCAGTCAGGCCGGCCTGCTGGAGCGGCGCCCTGCCTCGTACGTCGCCCGCCTCGTGCTCACCTTCGGCGCCTTCGTGGCCGGTTGGGTCGCCGTGTTCCTGGTCGGCGACTCCTGGTGGCAGGTGGCGCTCGCGGCCGTGATGGCGGTGGCCACCACCCAGGTCGCGTTCCTCGGTCACGACGCCGGGCACCGCCAGATGTTCCGTCGACGCGGCCCCAGCGAGGTCGTCGGGTTGGTGGCCGGCAACGCGGCGGTGGGGATCAGCTACGGCTGGTGGGTCGACAAGCACAACCGGCACCACGCCAACCCGAACCACGAGGACGAGGACCCGGACGTCGGCGCGGGCGCCCTGGTGTGGACTCCCGAACAGGCGCTGGAGACCCGGGGCGCACACCGCTGGATGGCCAGCCGGCAGGCGTACCTCTTCTTCCCGCTGCTCTTCCTCGAGGGTCTGAGCCTGCACGTGGCGAGCATCCGGGCGATCATCGGCCGGGAGCAGAGCGGCCGGTACGCGACGCCGATGCGGCACCGCGCGATCGAGGCGGGGCTCCTCGTCGCGCACACCGTCGGCTACGTGGCGCTGCTGCTGGCGGTCATGTCGCCGGGCAAGGCGCTGCTCTTCGCCGCCGTGCACCAGGGGCTGTGGGGCCTCTACATGGGCTGCGCGTTCGCGCCGAACCACAAGGGCATGCCGATGCCGACCGCCGAGGACGAGCTGGACTTCCTGCGCAAGCAGGTGCTGACCTCACGCAACGTGCGGGGCAGCCGGCTGGTCGACACCGCGCTGGGCGGGCTCAACTACCAGATCGAGCACCACCTGTTCCCGAACATGCCCCGGGCGAACCTGCGCCGGGCGCAGCCGATCGTCCGCGCCTACTGCGTCGAGCAGGGCATCCCGTACGCGGAGACCGGGCTGATCGAGTCGTACCGGCAGGCACTCGGCCACCTGCACGAGGTGGGCCGGCCGCTGCGCGGCTGAACACGGCTGACGTGAGACCGACAGGCGGGGCGGCATCGGGTGATGCCGCCCCGCCGGCGTCCGCGTGCGTCAACTGGGCGGTGGCGCGTACGGCTCGCTGGACGCGCCCCCGGTAGGGTCTGGTCATGGCAGACCTGCTCACCGCGGACGCGGTGCGAGAAGAGCTGGGCGGATGGCGGACCCTGACCTTCCGCTGTGTCACGCACTCGGCCGGCGGGGTCACCCACCGGGACATCGAGCTGGCCCGGCGGATCGACGACATCGTCCGGAGTGCGGCATGAGATTCGAGATCAGCAAGGTTCTGGACGCCATCGAGGGGCGGGTCTGCACCGACCCGTCGCTGGCCCGGGCGGTGCTCGACCTGGCCGAGATCATCCGCTACCAGGACATCGACGGTGGCCGGCCGGCGAGCCTGCTGCGCCTCGGCATGGTCATCGACGCGCTCTCCCGCGAGTTGGAGGAGGACAGCGTCCAGGTGTACGCGGTGGTGCACCGGGCGCTGCTCTCCGACGCCGACCTGACCTCGAATGAGCGGATGGTGGTTCGCCGCTGGGCCGACGACGGGCTCGTCGAGGTGCTGGACAACCCGGGTGACCGGATGCTGGAGGTCGCCGACCTGCTCGGCCTGCCGGTGCTCAGCCGGGTGCGTTTCGACGGGCTGCGCGGGCGGTTCCCGTGGCTGGTCGAGCAGCCGGGCCGGGTGGTCGCCCCGGTGCCGGGCGCGGGTGGGCCGGTGTTCATCGCGCACGTGGGTGGCGGGCACGCCCCGGTGGCTGGCAAGCGTTCGCCGACCGGTGCGAAGCTGCTGGCCCGGCAGTGGCGCTGCCCCGAGTCGGGCTGCGCGTTGTTCGGCGGCGGTGGTGGCGGTGGCGCGTTCGCCGACCTGGCCGGAGGAGCGGACCGCAGCCCGGCCGCGCAGCCGCCGCCCTCGCTGCGCAACGGTGTGCCGACCTGTCCCCGACACGGCGCACGCCTCGGTGACGGCGGCCCGCGTCCGCGTGCGGAGGTGCTCGCCGTGCGCGTCGGTGGCCTGGTGCGGCGGCGGTTCGTGCTGAGCGAGGAGCAGCCGGTGGTGGCCGGTCGGGCACCCGAGCAGGACGGCGGGATCATGCTCGGCCAGTGGCTCAACGACGAGGCCCGGCGCTGGATCAGCCGGGGTCACGTCCGCTTCGAGCTGCGGGTCGGCGAGGTCATCGTGACCGACGTCAGCACCAACGGTTCCGGCATCCGGCCGGCCGGGTCGATGAACGAGGCGGACCGGATCCCGCTGGCCCCGCAGCAGTCCCGGGTGCTGGGCGAGAACGACATGATCGAGCTGTACCCGGGCGTGCAGATCGGCCGCGCCGAGGAGTTGCCGACGGGCGCACCGTTCACTCCCACGTCGGTGATGGCCGAGGCGCCCACGATGGCGATGCGCCTACCCCGCCCCTGACGCGGAAGGCGGGCGTCGGAACCCCGACGCCCGCCTGCTGTCCGATGCCGCGTCAGGCGGCCAGCACCTCGGCCAGCTGCGCCACCGCCAGGTCGATCTCCTCCTCGGTGATCACCAGCGGCGGGGCGAGGCGGATGGTGGAGCCGTGGGTGTCCTTGGCGAGGACGCCGCGCTGGGCGAGCCGCTCGCACGCCTCTCGGCCGCTCATCAGCGCCGGATCGATGTCCAGGCCGGCCCACAGGCCGCGTACGCGTACCCCGACGAGGCCCTTGTCGACCAGGGCTTCCAGGCCGGCCCGCAGCCGCTCGCCCAGTTCGGCCGAGCGGCGCTGGAACTCGCCGGTGGCCAGCAGCCGGACGACCTCGATCGCCACCGCGCACGCGAGGGGGTTGCCGCCGAACGTGGAGCCGTGCTGACCGGGCTTGAGCACGCCGAGCACGTCGGCGTTCGCGGCCACCGCGGACACCGGCACGATGCCGCCGCCGAGCGCCTTGCCCAGCAGGTACATGTCCGGCACGACGCCCTCGTGGTCACAAGCGAACGTCCGACCGGTACGCCCCAGACCCGACTGGATCTCGTCGGCGATGAACAGCACGTTCCGCTCGGTGCAGACCTGTCGTACGCCCGGCAGGTAGCCCTCCGGCGGCACCACCACGCCCTGCTCGCCCTGGATCGGCTCCAGCAGCACGGCCACCGTGTTCTCGTCGATCGCGGTGGTCAGCGCGTCCAGGTCGCCGTACGGCACGACCGTGAACCCCGGGGTGTACGGCCCGAAGTCGGCGCGGGCGTCCTCGTCGGTGGAGAAGCTGACGATGGTGGTCGTCCGGCCGTGGAAGTTGCCCTCGGCGACCACGATGTTGGCCTGGCCCGGGGTGACGCCCTTGACCTGGTAGCCCCACTTGCGGGCCACCTTGATCCCGGTCTCCACCGCCTCCGCGCCGGTGTTCATCGGCAGCACGAGGTCCTTGCCGCACAGCTCGGCCAGTTCCCGGCAGAAGTCGGCGAACTGGTCGTGGATGAACGCGCGGCTGGTCAGCGTCAGCCGATCCAGTTGGGCGTGCGCGGCGGCGATGAGCTGCGGGTGCCGGTGGCCGAAGTTCAGCGCCGAGTAGCCGGCCAGGCAGTCCAGGTAGCGCTTGCCGTCCACGTCGGTGAGCCACGCGCCCTCGGCCGACGAGATCACCACCGGCAGCGGGTGGTAGTTGTGCGCCGTCCAGCGCTCGGCGTCCCGGACCGCTCCCGGCGTACGCAGGATGTCATCCACGATCACTTGATTGCCTTTCCCTGACGGAGTCGCAGCGTGCAGCACTTCGGTCCGCCGCCGGCCTTACGCAGCTCGGACAGGTCGACACCGATGGTCTCGTAGCCCCGGTCGCGCAGCTTGGCGGCCAGGTCGGTGGCCTGCGCGGGCAGCACGACGTGCCGTCCGTCGCTGACCGCGTTCAGGCCCAGCACCTCCGCGTCGGCCATGGTGGCGTGCACCGCGTCGGGGAAGAGCCGGCGCAGCACGGCCTGGCTGCCGGGGGAGAACGCCTCCGGCAGGTACGCCACGGTCCGCTCGTCGAGCACGGTCAGCGCGGTGTCCAGGTGGTAGAAGCGCGGGTCGACGAGCTGCATGGTGATCACCGGGTAGCCGAAGACCTCCTGCAACTGGGCGTGCGAGGCGTGCGCCGTGCGGAAGCCGGTGCCGGCGAGCAGGTGGTCACCGGCCAGCAGGACGTCGCCCTCGCCCTCGTTGACGTGCTTAGGGTCGTACATCTCGAAGCCGGCGGCCTCGAACCAGGCGCGGTAGGCCGGCGCCTCGTCGGCGCGTTGCGGGTCGCGGAACTGCACGGCCATCGCCTTGCCGTCGATCACGGTGCCGCCGTTGGCGGCGAAGACCATGTCGGGCAGGCCGGGCACCGGAGTGATCTCCTCGACGGTGTGGCCCAGGTCCCGGTACGTCTGGCGCAGCTGTTCCCACTGCCGGACGGCCAGCGCGGCGTCGACCGGCGCGCTCGGGTCCATCCAGGGGTTGATCGCGTAGTCGACGGCGAAGTACGTCGGCCGGCACATCAACAGGCGCTGGCTGGTGGCGTCCATCGTCATTGTCCTGCTCCCAGGGGTCGGGCGCGCCCGGCCACCGTGGCCCACGGGCTGGCGCCGTTGCTCAACGCTATGCGGCCCCAGCGGCAGAATCCACCACCAAGAGTTGCGCAGACCGAACATTCGTTGCGTCTGAGCGGTCTGCGGCTGCGAATCGTTACGTCGAGGGTTGCGTGGACCGGGATTCGTGTTTCACGCCACCCCCACCGTGGGCCCGGTGCGCCACCTTTGCTCTGCTTCAACTGACGCAACGGTCAACGTCCGGAGAGCGGACGTGCGGTGTTGCGTGGGTTGAAGCAGAGCAAAGGGCGCGTGCAGTGCACGGCGGGATGCAAGGCACGGCGGGACGCAGGGGACGGCGGCGCGCAGGGCACGGCGGGCTGCAAGGCACGGCGGGAGGCGGTGCACGGCGGGACGCACTGCCGGGCGGGAGGCAGGGGACGGCGGGAGGCAGGGGACGGCGGGAGGCAGGGACGGCCGGGCCGGCGCTGGTCCGGAGGTGTCTCGTGTCGGGGCGGCGAGAGCCGCCGCCACCGGGAACTGCCAGGCCCCGGAAACACTTCAGGGGCGGCGAACCGCCGCCCCTGAAAGGGTGTTGCCCGGCCGGTGAACCACCGGGCGGTCGGGCTGCCGGCGAACCGCCGGCGTTGTGCCGGCGCATCACCGGCGGGCGGAACAGTGCCCGCTAGAAACGGTTCACAAACTGTGAGTCAAGCCACTCGCGGAAGCGCTGCACCCAGTCGCCGTCGGTGGTCGGCCAGTCGAACTGACCGGTCATCGCCAGCACGCCGATCACCACCGCCGCGAGCCCGATGAGCACGCCGAACAGCGCATCGGTCTTGCCGGCGACGTGCCGGCGGCGGGTGGCCATCAGCCCGAGCACCGCGAGCACCGCGCCGAACGCGCCGAGCCCGATGCCGTAGCCGGCCAGGGTGCCGGTCAGCACGAACAGCGCACCGGCGACGGAGACGATGAGGCCGAGGGTGGCGAGCAGGCTGGCCCGCGGCTTCGGGCCGCGCGTCACCGGCGGCTCCGGCTCGGTGTGGCCGGGGGTCGCGTCGACCGGGCGGTCGGTCACGACGCGGTCGGTCGGGTCGGGCCGCGGGGTCGTCCGGTCGAGGTCCGTGTCGCGCTCGGGGCGTCGAATCGCGCGGTCGCGGTCGACGTCGGTGTCACGCTCGGCGGTCCGGTCGATGGTCGGGGCGGTCGCCGCGGCGCTGCTCGCCCGGGTCGGCCCGTCCGTCGACCGGACGGCGCCGGGCCGGGAATCGCCCTCCACTGGGCGGGCGGTGGCGGCTCGGGCCACGGCCGCGCGCTCCGCGGCACGCCGCTCGGCCTCGCCGACCTGGTCGCCGGTCGCCGTCGTGCTGCGGTACGTCGTCTGGTCGGCGTCCCGGTCGGCGACCACCGGTCGGCCGGTGACGTCGTCGGACCGGCCGGTGTCGGTGACCGCCGTGCTGCTGTCCCGGTCGGCGACCGGGGCGTCGCGGCCGTCGACGCGGCCGTCGAGGTTCTCGTCCCGCGTCGGCGCCGGCTCGGACCGGCGGGACAGCGAAGGAATCCTGACCACTACACACCTCCTGATGAATGCGTGGTGGCCGACGGAGAGGGTGGCACCCACGCGGTACCGCCCTCAACTACCCCGTTGGGCGTTTCCTGACACCAATTCCGGGTACGCCCATCACGCGCGGACCGACCTGCCCGGCACCGGTGCGGCGCGGAGCACCCGCAGCCCGGCCCGCTGCACGTACAACTCCCGCTTGTCGACGGCCAGGCCCTTGGCGTCCAGGACGTAGCCGGCCAGCCAGACCCACCCGTGGTACGTGGGGCGCGCGTCCACGCTCACCAGTCGCAGCCGCAGCTCGCGGTCGCCGGAGAACTGCACCGAGCAGGCCGCCCCGATCAGCAGGAGGTCGCCGGGCTTCAGCTCGGTCACGTCGGCCAGTGCCCACGGTTGATCGGAATGCGGTGGCGGGCCCGGCAGGGCAGCTCCGCGCCGCAGCGGCACACCCTGCGCCACCGCGTCCAACTCCATACCGGCCGATGCCGGCGGGCGAGGGTCAGCGCGGTGACCAAGAGGTATTCGTCATACGACACGCGCACCGCGGCATCCTTCCCGCCGAATTGCTGCCAACGCCATTAGCGGCGTTCTTTCCTGGCCCCCGATATGTGACAGCCTGTTCCACGCTGGCCCCCTTGTGCAACAACTCCGACCCGTCCTACTCTCGATCAGTATTGGCGCACGAGGAATGGAAAAGAAATGTGTGCGGGGCGAAACAATCGGTGTTGCAGGAAGGGCGCGGTGATGTTGCATGACGGATGAAACAGGCGGGTCGACGGTCCCTCGGCGACAGCTCGGCCGGCTGCTCACCCAGCTCCGCGAGGACGCCGCGGTGACGCTGGACGCCGCGGCCGCGGCGCTGGACTGCTCGCGGCAGAAGGTGTGGCGCATCGAGAAGGGGCTGGTCCCGGTGCGCGTGGTGGACGCCCGCGCCATGTGCGCCCTCTACCGGGTGCCCGAAGATATGCGAGAGATCGTCGCCGCGCTCGCGAAGGAAACTCGCGCCAGAGGGTGGTGGCATTCGTACGGCGATGTCGTCCCGTCGTGGTTCTCGCTGTACGTCGGCCTGGAATCGTCGGCTTCGACCCTGCGTCAATATGACGCGGAGTTGATCCCCGGCCTCCTGCAGACCCGCGAATACGCCAGCGAGCTTTTCCGCCGCAAGAACCCGACCATGAGCGCGGAGGATCGGGAGAAGCTGGTCGAGGTCCGGTTGCAACGACAGGGCATCCTCGTCCGCCGGCTGCCGACCGCGCCCGCGTTACGGGTCGTCCTGAGCGAGGCGGTGCTGCGGCGCACGATCCCCGACCGGCGGGCGATGGTGGGGCAGTTACGCCACCTGCTCGACGCGGCACAACTGCCGAACGTCAACCTGCGGGTGCTGCCGCTCGCCGCCGGTCCGCCGCTGGCCAGCGAGACCGGCACCTTCGTCCTGCTGGGCTTCCCGCAGGCGTTCGGGAGGGCGTCGACCGAACCGACCACCGTCTACCTGGAGAACATCACCGGCGCGCTCTACCTCGACAAGCCAACCGAGGTGGCCGCCTTCGAACATGTCTGGTCTGATCTGGAGACGCTGGCGTCGACTGAGGCAGAATCAGAGAAAATGATCACTTCGATCATCGAGGAGCATCATGACTGACCTGGCCGGTGCCACCTGGCGCAAGAGCACCCGCAGCGGCGGGAGCGGCGGCAACTGCGTCGAGGTGGCCGACAACCTCCCCGGCGTCGTCGCCGTACGCGACAGCAAGGCCCCGTCCGGGGCCGCCCTGGTCTTCCCGCCGCGCGCCTGGGCGTCGTTCGTGGCCGACATCAAGGAGCAGCGCCTGGGCTGACGTGTCCGCGCTGCTCATTCGGCCCGGCCGGCTGCCGCTGACTATCCTTGGGTCCCGTGCCAGAGGGACACACGATTCATCGCCTGGCGGCCCGGCACGCCGAGCTGTTCGCCGACGACAAGCTGCACGCCGCCAGCCCGCAGGGCCGCTTCGCCGACGGCGCGGCCCGGCTGTCCGGCACGGTCCTGGAGAGCACCGAGGCGTACGGCAAGCACCTCCTGCACCACTACGCCGGCGAGCTGACCCTGCACGTGCACCTCGGCCTGTACGGGAAGTTCACCGACGGGCCGGGGGAGCCGCCCGAGCCCGTCGGCCAGGTGCGACTGCGGTTGGCCAGTGACCGGCACTGGCTGGATCTGCGCGGGCCCACCGCCTGCGAACTGTTCACCCCACCCGAGGTCACCGCCCTGCGCGAGCGCCTCGGGCCGGACCCGCTGCGCGCCGACGCCGACCCCGAGCGGTCGTACACCCGGATCTTTCGCAGCCCGACGCCCCTCGCGGCGCTCCTGCTGGACCAGTCGGTGGTGGCCGGCACCGGGCTGATCTTCGTGACCGAGGCGCTGTTCCGGGCCGGGTTGTCGCCGACGATGCCGGGCCGCAACCTGACCCGAACGGGCTGGGATGCGCTCTGGGTCGACCTGGTCGAGCTGATGCGCCTCGCCCTGCGGCAGGGGCGGATCGACACGGTCCGGGACGTCCACCTGCCGGAGGCGATGGGGCGACCGCCACGCGTCGACCGCCACGGCGGCGAGGTGTACGTCTACCGCCGCGCCGGCGGGCTCTGCCACGTCTGCGGCACCGAGGTCAGCCGGAGCGAGCTGGCCGGCCGCAACCTCTACTGGTGCCGCACCTGCCAGCCCGGCTGACCTCGCCGGTTACTCGCCGTCGAGCAGCCAGCGGACGGTCTCGATCTGGTGCGGGAAGACGACGTCTTCGTCGATGCTCCAGGCCATCGTGTGGCCGATCGTCCAACCTCTTACCCGCTCGGCGTCCAGCCCGATTTCGGTGCTGAGCCGGTGCAGCCGGTGCCGGACGGCGGCCGGCGAGTGGCCCAGCTCCCGACCGCGCACGAGCGGCACGACCGAGAACTCCCGCTCGCCGCTCAGTGGCTTCGGGTCGATCACCAGCCAGGGCTCGCGGTCGGCGGCGAGCACGTTGCCGGCGTGCAGGTCCTGGTTGACGAGCAGCTGCTCGCCCTGGCTCGACGCCAGGTCGACGAGCAGGGCACACGCGGCGTCGAGCAGCCGCCGCTCGTACGGCCGGCCGGTCCGTTCCCAGCTTCGCGGAATCCGGTCGAGCCAGCCGGCGGCCTCCTCGGCGAGCGGGGTGAACGGCGTGCCGGCCGGTCGCCAGAGCCGGGGCAGCACGTGGATCGCCGCGTCCAATGCGCGGTCCAGCGGCAGCTCGTACAGCGGCGTGCCGGGTTGGCAGCGCTCCACCAGCAGGGCGTGCCGGTACGGGTCGTGCGCGAGCAGCCGGACCGCGCCGTCGCCGTCCCAGTGGGCCAGCGCGCGCGCCTCGTGCTGGCTGTCCTCGGTCGGGAACTGGAGCTTGAGCACCGCCGCCGTGCCGTCGGGCAGGTCGGCGGGGAGCGCCAGCGAGGCGTACGCGTACCGGAAGGGTGGGCCCAGGCGCAGCGACCACCGCTCGGCGCACTCCGCCAGCAACGTCGGAAGTGCGGCCAGCCAGGCCCGGCCGACCGCTGACCCTCGTATCCAACCGAGTCCCTCAGGCAGATCCATCAGCCCATCCTGGGGCATCCATCGTACTGAATCGATTGTGTTCGCGTGTCTGATCCACTGTGGCTAGCGTGGGACGGATGACAGCTGAGGACGAGACGTTTCTCCGCCGTGCCGTGGAACTCGCCAGCCGGGCCGGGGCTGCCGGCGAACGGCCGTTCGGTTCGTTGCTGGTCGGCGCGGACGGCGTCGTCCTGATCGAGGACCACAACACCGTGGTCTCGGATTCGGACATCACCGCCCACCCGGAGCTGAAGCTGGCCCGCTGGGCTGCCCGGGAACTCTCCCCGCAAGCGGCCGCCGGCACCACGATGTTCACGAGCTGCCAGCCCTGCCCGATGTGCGCGACCGCCATCGACCGCTCCGGCCTCGGGCGGGTGGTGTACGCCCTGTCCGGCGAGCAGTTCGAGGAGGTCAAGCCGGCCACCCCACCGCTGCCTCCGGTGCGCTACGAGGGGCCGGCGCTGTTCGAGGAGGCGCGTCGGCCGATCGACGACTACTACTGACCGGGCAACTGGAATTGACAGTCGGCCGGCCGTCGGAGCAGGGTTTGAGGAGTGACAACGATGTCAACGGACAAAAGGGAGGAATCGTACACATGATTTCCTTCACGCCGTACCCGGTGAAAGACCGGCCGGTCTACGGTGTCCCGTTGGCGGTTTCCCGGCGCGCACCCAGTTCGCTCGCCGATCCTGGCCCTTATGTCCCTTTCCTATTCGACGGTGACCAGCTGAAATGAGCGACGTGCCCCGACCCGACGCCGACCCGACCCCTGCCCCGGCAGGCTCACCCGACCTGCCCGACCTGGCCGGGTTCCTCGCCGACCAGACCCACACGCTGCTCGACACGGCCCGCCGCGCGGTCCGCCCCGAGGGCGGGTTCTGGTGGCTCACCGACGACCGCACCCCGGACCGTGGCGAACCTCTCTACACCTGGATCACCTGCCGGATGACCCACGTGGCCGCGCTGGCTCACCGCAACGGTGACCCGGATGCCGCCGCCCTCGTCGACCACGGCGTCGCCGCACTCAGCACGCTGCTGCGCGACGACCGGTACGGCGGCTGGTTCGGTGCCGTAAACCAGCAGGGCACGCCGACCGACGAGCGCAAGGCCGGGTACGACCACGCGTTCGTGCTGCTCGCCGCGTCCAGCGCCGCCCGGGCCGGGCGACCCGGCGCGGATCGCCTGCTCGCCGACGTGCTGACCGTGGTGCGGGACCGGTTCTGGGACGACGACGCGGGCGCGGTCCGCGAATCGTGGAACCGGGACTGGACGGTCACCGAGGACTACCGAGGCGCGAACAGCAGCATGCACATGGTCGAGGCGTTCCTCGCCGCTGCCGCCGCGACCGGCGACGCGAGCTGGACCGACCGGGCCCTGCGGATCGCCACCCACCTGGTGCACACCGAGGCCGCCCGGCACGACTGGCGGCTGCCCGAGCACTTCACGGCCGACTGGACGCCGCTGCTCGACTACAACCGGGACCGGCCCGCCGACCCGTTCCGGCCGTACGGCTCGACGATGGGCCACTGGCTGGAGTGGGCCCGGCTGCTGCTGGAGTTGGAGGCGGTCCTGCCGCAGCCACCGGGCTGGCTGCTCGCCGACGCCCGTACCCTGTTCGCCGCCGCCGTGCGGCGCGGCTGGGCGGTCGACGACGCCGACGGCTTCGTCTACACGATCGACTGGGACGACCGGCCGGTGGTCCGCTCCCGGATGCACTGGGTGCTGGCCGAGGCCATCGGCGCGGCGGTCACCCTGCACCGCCGCACCGGGGACGCCGTCTACGCCGACTGGTACCGGGTCTTCTGGGCGTACGCGCGCCGCTACCTGATCGACGGCACCGGCTGGCGACACGAGCTGGACGAGCGGAACCTGCCCGCCGGCACGGTCTGGCACGGCCGGCCGGACGTCTACCACGCGTACCAGGCGGTGCTGCTGTCCCGCTCGGCCAGCGGGCTCGGTGGTCCCGGCCCGCTCGCCCCCGGCACGGTGACCGCATGATCGTGGTGGCGGGCGAGGCCCTCATCGACCTGGTGGTCACCGCCGAGGGGCAGCGGGCGGTGCCGGGTGGATCCCCGGCGAACGTGGCGGTCACCCTGGCGCGGCTCGACGAGCCGGTGCGGCTGCTGGCCCGGCTCGGCCCCGACGAGTACGGCCGGCAGATCGCCCAGCACCTGACGGCCAACCAGGTGGACCTGCGGTGGGCGGTCCGCGCCGCCGAGCCCACCTCGGTGGCGGTGGCCACCCTGAACGCCACCGGGCAGGCCAGCTACGAGTTCCGGCTCGACGGCGCGGCCGACTGGCAGTGGACCCCGCAGGAGCTGCCCGACCTGGCCGGATCGTCGGCGACGGCCCTGCACACCGGGTCGCTCGCGCTCGCGCTCGCGCCGGGCGCGCAGGTGCTGGAGGGCCTGCTCTCCCGCGAGCGCGACCGCGACAGGCTGACCATCTCGATCGACCTCAACCTACGCCCGAGCATCGTCACGGACCGGGCCGCAGAGCAGGAGAGGACACGCCGCCAGATCCGCCTCGCGCACCTGGTCAAGGCCAGCGACGAGGATCTGGCCTGGCTCTACCCGGACCGCTCGGTGGGCGACGTGCTGGCCGAATGGCGTGCGGCCGGGGTGTCCTGTGCGGTGGTCACCCGGGGCGGCGAGGGCGCGTGGTTGCTCGCCCCCAACGGCGCACTGCACGAACAACCGGCGGTACGCACCACCGTGGTCGACACCGTCGGCGCCGGCGACTCGTTCACCGGTGGCCTGCTGGCCGCGCTGGCCGACATCGACGCGCTCGGTGACCGGCCGGCCGACCGGTTCGCCGCGGTGACCGAGCAGCAGTGGAGCACGGTGTTGCGCCAGGCCGCGACGGTGGCCGCGCTGACCTGTGCCCACCGGGGCGCCGACCCACCCCGCCGAGCCGAAGTCGAAGCTCTCCTGACCACGGCAACCTAACCCCGGCCCCCACCCCCGCGATCTTGCACTTTCTGCCTCGACAAAGCGCGTGATCCTGCGCAAATCAACGACAGAAAGTGCAAGATCGCGGGGCGGGGCGGGGTGCGGGCGGGCGGGTTAGGGGAGGCCGCGGCGGAGGAGGCGGGTGGGGAGGACTGTCGTCGACGGGGGGGAGTCGTCGCCGGCGATCCGCTCGAAGAGGCGCTCGGTGGCGACGCGGGCCAGCTCCCGCGTGTCGTACCCGACGACCGTCAATGGCCGGGGCATCAGGTGGGCCAGCTCGAAGTCGTCGAAGCCGACCAACGCCGCGTCGCTGCCCCGGCGGTGCAGCTCGGCGAGGGCGCCGACGGTGAGCCGGTTGTTGCCGCAGAAGAACGCGGTGGGCGGGTTTGGGAGGTCGAGCAGCGTGGCGACCGCCCGGCCGGCGTCCTCGGGAGCGATCAGGCGGTCGCGGACCAGCGAATCGTCCGGCTCGACTCCGGCCGCCGTCAGGGCGGCCCGTGCGCCGACCAGCCGATCACGCATGGTGGGGACGCTCGGAGCGCCGAGCAGGAGACCCACCCGCCGGTGCCCCTCGTCGAGCAGTGCGCCGACCCCGGCCCGGCCGCCACCTCGGTTGTCCAGCAGCACGGCGTCCGCGAGCAGTCCCTGCGGTGGCCGGTCCAGGAAGACCACCGGCATACCCAGCTCGACTTCGCGGCGCAGGAACGAGTGGTCGGGACCGGCCGGCACCACCAGCAGCCCGTCGACCCGGCGCTGGGTGAAGTCCTGGAGGACCGCGCGTTCCCGCTCCGGGTCCTCCTCCGACGAAGCGGTGATCAACATGGTGCCGTGCGCGGCGGCGATCTCGGCGGCGACGCTCGCGATGGTGGCGTAGAACGGGTTGGCGATCTCCTCGATCAGCAGCCCGACGGTGGCGTTGAGCTGCCGCGAGCGCAGGTTGCGCGCGATGTCGTTGCGCCGGAAACCCAGCTCGGCGATGGCGGCCAGCACGCGGCCGAGCAGTTCCTGCCCCACCGGCTCGTCGTTGACCACTCGGGAGACCGTCTTCAGGCTGACCCCGGCGTGCCGGGCGACATCGACCATGGTTGGGCGTCGGCGTGCGGCCGACCTGGTCGGAGTCTGGGTCACGGGGTGGTCCTCCACGGCGGGCGCGGGTCAGCGGTCGAGAGCGACGAGCGCGTCGACCGCCTTTCGGGCGGCGATCAGCACCGGATCCCAGACCGGCGCGTACGGCGGAGCGTAGCCGAGGTCGAGCGCGGTCATGTCATCCACCGTCATGCCGTTCCACAGTGCCACGGCCAACGTGTCGATCCGTTTGGCCGCCTCGGACCAGCCGACGATCTGCGCGCCGAGCAGCCGGCCGCTGGGTCGCTCGGCGATCAGCTTGACGGTCATCGTCCGCGCACCGGGATAGTAGCCAGCCCGGTTGGTCGACTCGGCGACCACCGAGACGAACTCGAAGCCGGCCGCCTTGGCCTCCCGCTCACGCAGGCCCGTCCGACCCACCTCCAGGTCGCAGACCTTGGTCACCGCCGTGCCGACCACGCCCGGGAAGGTCGCGTACCCGCCGCCGATGTTGATGCCGGCCGCCCGGCCCTGCTTGTTGGCGTGCGTGCCCAGCGGCACGTGCACCGGCAGTCCGCTGACCCGGTGCAGCGTCTCCACGCAGTCGCCCGCGGACCAGACCCCGGGCAGCCCCGGCACCCGCATCCGGCGGTCCACCCGGATGCCGCCCGTGGGCCCGATCGGAAAGCCGGCAGCCTTGGCGAGCGCGGTGTTCGGGCGTACGCCCAGTCCCAGGATCACGACGTCGGTCGGCATCGACCCCTCGGCCGTGACCACCGCGGACACCCGGCCGTCCCGCTGCTCCAGGCCGGTCACCGGCAGGCTGGTGCGGATCGTGACGCCGAGGCCGCGCATGGCCTCGGCGACCAGTTCGGCCATGTCGCAGTCCACCGTCGCCATGGGCTGTTGGCCCGCCTCGACCAGGGTCACCGCGAGGCCGCGTTCGATCAGCGCCTCGGCCATCTCGACGCCGATGTACCCGCCACCGACCACCACGGCCCGGCGGGGCTGCGGCTCGGCGTCCAGCCAGGCGCGCAGGGCCGCACCGTCGTCGAGGGTCTGCATCCCGAACACACCGCCCGCGTCGGTGTCCGCCCACGGTGGCTGCACCGGCACCGCGCCCGCGGCGTACACCAGGTCGTCGAAGCGCTCGCGGACCTCGCCGCCGCCCTCCAGGTCCCGGGCGACCACCTCGCGCCGTTCGAGGTCGATGGTCGTCACCTCGTGCCGCATCCGGACGTCCACGGCGAACTTCGTGCGGAACGTCTCCGGTGTCCGCGCGATCAGCTCCTGGGGGCCGGACACCATCCCACTGATCCAGTACGGGATGCCGCACGACGAGTAGGAGGTGAAGTGACCGCGTTCGAAGACCACGATCTCCAGGTCGTCACGGCCGCGGCGGCGTCGGGCCTGCGACGCCGCCGACATACCGGCGGCGTTCCCGCCGATGACGATCAGTCGTTGCGCCACCGGATCATCCTGTCACGGGCAGGTCAGCCGCGGGTCTGTCGCGCCACGTCCTGCACCACGTCGACGAGCCGTCCGGTACGGGCGTACACGGCACGCTGCCGGGCCGCGCCGGTGCCGTGGCGGCGCAGCCCGCCCAACAGGTCGGACACCTCCGCCCAGTCGCCGTGCTGCTCCAACGCCGGCCGCATCCGCTCCACGAACCGGTCCAGCAGCTCCCAGGCCGGGCGCAGCTCGCCGGTGGTGACGTCGACGCCGTCGCCCTCCAGGCCGTCGTGGGCGGCCCTCCAGTGCGCGCCGACCAGCAGGTGGTGGTCCGTGCGCAGGGCCGGTCGGCCGGCCTCGACGTCGGCCATGGCGGTGGCCACGAGTGCCCGCACCAGCGCGGCGACCAGCACCGCATCGTCCACCGTCGGGCAGACGTCGCCGATCCGCAGCTCCACGGTCGGGTACTTCGCCGACAGCCGGGCGTACCAGTAGAGCATCCCCTCGTCGAGCATCACCCCGCTGGAGATCAACTGACGGATCAGCCGCTGGTAGTGCTCGTGCGACTCCAACCAGGGCGTCGGCGCCACCGACGGCCAGCGCTCCCACTCCACCGAGCGCCAGCTCGCGTAGCCGGTGTCCGCACCGCCGGCGAACGGCGAGTTGGTGGTGATGGCGTGCAGCATCGGCAGCCACGGCCGGACGTGGTTGAGCACCTGCACGCCGGTCTCCGGATCGGGGACGCCCACGTGCACGTGCATGCCGTTGTTGCCGGGGCCGGGGACGAGCAGCCGGAAACGTTCGATCATCCGGTCGAAGCGGGGCTTGTCGACCACCGGCGGCACCGGGCCGTCCACCGGGCCGGTGCCGATTGCCAGCAGTCGTACGCCGGCCCGCTCGGCCGCGTCGGCGAGGGCCTTCCGCAGTACGCCGAGGGAGTGCCGGATCGAGGACAGCTCAAGGCCGGGTGGACTGCCGATCTCGATCTGGCTGGTCTGGAACTCGCGCTCCACCTGACCGCGCAGTTCCGCCGGCACCTGCTCCAGCACCAGGTCGACGGCGGGCACCGCGGCGCCGGTGTGCGGGTCGACGAGCAGAAACTCCTCCTCGACACCCACGGTGAGCAATTCGGTCCCCGCGGTCGTCCCGCTGGGTGCCTCCGCCAGCTGGCCCGTCATCGCGACACCACCGTCCGTTTCTGCCGTCTGCGGTCCGTCCGCGTCGGTCGGCCGCTTGGTTACCCACAGTGGCAACGCTCGGAAACGTTTGACGGCGCGCTGCCCGCGCGTGTCGGCCACAACCGGCGCGTGACACCGGGCGGATCGGCCGGTCGGAGGCGCTCGCGGTTCGGCCGGGCGGCGTGACACCGGGTCCTATGCTGAGCCCGTGCCGGTGCCGCTGGGTTTCCTCTGGGTCGCGTGGATGTCCGCGTTCGCCCAGCTCACCATGCTGGCGGACCGCCCGACCGACCTGCTGGCGGGGGCCGCCCTGACCGCCCTGGTCCTGTTCACCGTGCTGCTCGCCGCGCACGTGCCCGCCCACCCGGGGGCAACGGGCGTCGCACGACGCTGGGCCGGGCTACGCGCCCGCGCCCGAGGTCGGCGGGTTCCCCGCCAGATCGACCCGGACGCCGCCGGACGACCTCGCCCCCGCGCACCCGGCCGCCCCTCGGCCGCGTAGCGCCACACCGCCGCGCGGCCGATCCCACCGTCAACGGTCCTTCGTGCCGGCGGTCATCGCCGGCAAGGACCCACCGGAATCGGACCGAGGGGTTTCCCATGCTCGCCTTCGCACCACTGCACGATGTCGTCGGCGCCGCCGGCACCGCGTTGTCCTGGCTCACCGATCTGCTCGAACCGTTGGCCGGCGGCACGGCGACCGTCGCCGCCATCGTGCTGCTCACCATCGCCGTCCGGTTGCTCATCGCGCCGCTGACCGTCGCGCAGGTCCGCGGGGAACGGCGCCGCGCGGCGCTCGCCCCCCAGGTGCGCGATCTCCAGCAGCGGTACGCCGACGACCCGGCGACACTCCAGCGCGAGGTGTTCGCGCTGTACCGTTCGGCCGGCGCGAACCCGATCGCCGGCTGTCTGCCGTTGCTGCTCCAGGCGCCGTTCCTGCTGGTGCTGTACCGGCTGTTCGCCACCGACGAGGGCGGTACGGGGCTGCTCGACGAGCGGCTGGCCGGGGTGCCGCTGGGCCATCACGTGAGCGACGGGTTGGCCGGGGCGGCCGGGCCGCTCTTCGTCGTCCTGCTGGGCCTGCTGCTGGTGCTGGCCTGGTGGTCGTCGCGGCGGGCACGCCGGGCGTCGGCGGCGGTCGGCACGGTGGCCGGTACGCCCACCGAGGGGCCGGGCGCCGCCACGCTCGGCCGGCTGCTGCCCCTGCTGCCGTTCGCGACCGTGCTGGTGGCGCTGGTGCTGCCGCTCGCGGCAGTGATCTACCTGGTGACGACGACCGCCTGGTCGGCGCTGGAGCAGGCGGTGCTGCGCCGTCCCCAGGCTGCCCCGTCGCCCGCCGACACCGCCCAGGGCTGACGGCCGGCGAGGGACCCGCGAGCCCGCAACGGTCGACGCGGATCAGCGACCGGCGGTCACCGACCGCCGGTCGTCGCGCTCGCGCCGACGGCGGATCTTGCGGATCACCCAACTGATCGTCATGACGACGAAGACGGCTCCGATGGCGTAGTTGAACCAGTCGCTGTACCGCCCGACGTCCTGCCAGCGGCTGCCCAGCGCGTAACCGGCCCCCACGATGAGGGCGTTCCACACGCCGCTGCCGATCGTGGTGAGCAGGACGAACTCACCGAGCGGCATCCGGTCGGCCCCGGCCGGAACGGAGACCAGGCTGCGGACCACCGGCACCACCCGGCCGATCAGCACCGCCCACCGACCGTGCCGCTCGAACCAGCGGTCGGCCTTCTCCAGGTCGTCGCGGTCCACCAGCGGGATCCGGTCCAGCCAGCGCTTGAGCCGTTCCTCGCCGAGCGCCGCGCCGAGCCAGTAGAGCACCAGCGCGCCGAGGAGGGAGCCGACCGTCGCGGCCAGCACCACGAGGACCACGTTGAACTTGCCCTCGTGGGCCAGGAAGCCGGCCAAAGCCAGCACGATCTCGCTGGGGATCGGCGGGACGATGCTCTCCAATGCGACCAGCAGCGCCACGCCGACTGGGCCCGTCGCGTCGATCACCGAGGCCACCCACCCGGTCAGGCCGGTGAACTCGGACGGGTCACCAGTTTGGGCGTACGCCATTGGGTCGTCCTTCCGATCCGGCTACCGGGGACCGGAAGGTCATACCCCGCGACCGGCGGCACACACCTGCGCGTGAGCCCTGCCACGCCGCCCGGGTCAGCCCTCCGGGTGCAGCGCGGTGTCGGCCGGGCCCTGCCGCCAGCCGGTGAACACCACGGTGAGGCCGGCGCGCGTCGGCGCGCAGCAGAACGGGCCGGCCATCGCTTCGGCCGCCGGGTCCAGCGGAGCGAGGCGGACCAGCCGCCAGGCTGCACCCGCGACCCGGGCCCGTACGGTCAGCGCGTCGCCGGCCCGGCTGACCCGCACGGTCACCTCCTGGCCGGTCCACCCCGGGACCGGGGACACCGACCAGTCGGAGAACTCCCGGGTCGCCACCGCGCCGAGCTGGGACTCGCCGTCGCTGACCTCGACGCCCGCCTTGACCCACGTCCCCTCGTCGACCCGGACCAGCACACCGGCCTGGTCGAACTGCGCCGAGAAGTCGAGGATGAAGCTCACCTCCATGGCGGCGCCGACCGGCAGCGGCGCCAGCAGGGCGGGCCCGTTGTCGTGGACGAAGCCGTAACTGGTCCGCCGCCAGAAGTCCGTCTCCGCCCCGGCCTCGACGGCCAGCTCGCCGGCCGGGCCTTCCTCGGCGCGGACCGGCGGGTGCAGCCAGGCGCCCCGGGCCCAGTCCAACGGTTCGCTCGGCGGTACGAGGTCGATCTCCATGACCGGCACGGTAACCAACCGCGTCCGGCCCCGCCGCACGGGTTTGCCGCGGTGATCGACCGGAGATGTTCCTCCGGCATGGGTGACCGTTGGTATTCCGAAGCCGTCGTCTACTGCCTCGACATCGACACGTACGCCGACTCCGACGGTGACGGGGTCGGTGACATCCGTGGGCTGATCGGAAGGTTGGACTATCTGGCCCGGCTGGGCGTGACCTGCCTGTGGCTGCACCCGATCCACCCGTCACCCAACCGCGACGACGGTTACGACGTCACCGACTTCTACAACGTGGACCCGCGCTTCGGCACCCTCGGTGACTTCGCCGAGCTGCTGCACCAGGCGCAGAACCGGGGCATCCGCGTGATCATCGACCTGGTGGTCAACCACACCTCCGACGAGCACCCGTGGTTCCAGTCCGCCCGCTCGTCACCGGATTCGCCGTACCGCGACTGGTTCATCTGGTCCGACACCGAGCCGGACGACCGGCACCAGGGCATGGTCTTCCCCGGCGAGCAGAAGGAGACCTGGAGCTACGACCGGACGGCCAAGGCGTGGTTCTACCACCGGTTCTACAAGTTCCAGCCGGACCTCAACTTCGCCAACCCGCAGGTCCGGGCCGAGGTCAAGAAGATCATGTCGTTCTGGCTCCAGCTCGGGGTATCCGGTTTCCGGATGGACGCCGTGCCGTTCATCATCGAGCTGACCGAGCCGGGCAACCCGAACTCGCCGAAGGACTTCGAGTTCCTCACCGATCTGCGCCAGCACGTGCAGTGGCGGCGCGGCGATGCCGTCCTGCTGGCCGAGGCGAACGTCGAACCCGACCAACTGCCCACGTTCTTCGGCGACACCAGTGGCTCCGGCAACCGCATCCACATGCTCTTCGACTTCATGCTCAACGGCCGGCTCATGCTCGCTCTGGCCCGGCAGGACCCGGAGTCGCTGATCGAGGCGTTGCGCGACACCCCGAAGCTGCCCGTCGGTGGGCAGTGGGCCACCTTCCTGCGCAACCACGACGAGATCGACCTGTCCCGGTTGACGACCGAACAGCGCAACCAGGTGTACGAGCAGTTCGGCCCGGACGAGAACATGCGCATCTACGACCGGGGCATCCGTCGCCGGCTCGCCCCGATGCTCGGCAACGACCGGCGGCGCATCGAGCTGGCGTACGCCCTGCAGTTCTCGATGCGCGGCACGCCGGTGCTGCGCTACGGCGAGGAGATCGGGATGGGCGAGGACCTGTCGCTGCCCGGTCGGGAGGCGATCCGTACCCCGATGCAATGGTCGTACCAGCCGAACGCCGGCTTCTCCACCGCGGACCCGGAGAAGCTGGTCCGCCCGGTGCTCGACAAGGGTGAGTTCGGCTACCAGACGGTGAACGTCACCGCCCAGCGGGGCGACCCGAAGTCGCTGCTGGCCTGGTTCGAACGCATGATCCGGACGCTGCGCGAGGCCCCCGAGATCGGCTCCGGCTCGACCACCCACATCGACGTGGCGGTGCCGGCCGGGGTGCTGGCGCACCGGGCGGACGGGCCGACCGGGACGATGGTCTTCGTGCACAACCTGGGCACCGATGACGTCGAGGTGGACCTGAGCAGCCTCGAACCGGAGGCCGACCTGCCGACCGACGTGCTCGCCGACCGTGGCTACGGCGAGTTGGGCAAGCTCGGCGCGGTGAAGGTCTCCGGGCACGGATACCGGTGGATTCGCCTATGCCGGGGTCGGGGGTTCTGACGTTAAGCTCCTCCGATCGACCCCACGTTACCGGGAGGTAATCATGTCGGAGGAGCCCCGCGTCGCCATCGTCACCGGAGCCGCGCGCGGTATCGGCGCGGCCACCGCCCGGCGGTTGGCCGCCGACGGGATGGCCGTCGCCGTGGTCGACATCGAGGAGGCCGCCACCAAGGAGACGGTGGACGCCATCGTCGGCGCGGGCGGCCGTGCGCTCGGCGTGGCCGCCGACGTGTCCGACCGGGACCAGGTGGAGGCCGCCGTCGAGCGGGTCGCCGCCGAGCTGGGCGCCCCCACCGTGCTGGTCAACAACGCCGGTGTGCTCCGCGACAACCTGCTGTTCAAGATGACCAACGCCGACTGGGACACGGTGATGGGCGTGCACCTGCGCGGCGCGTTCCTGTTCAGCCAGGCAGCCCAGAAGCACATGGTGGACCGCAAGTGGGGGCGGATCGTCAACCTGTCCAGCACGTCCGCCCTGGGCAACCGGGGCCAGGCGAACTACGCGGCGGCCAAGGCGGGCCTACAGGGCTTCACCAAGACGCTCGCCATCGAGCTGGGGCCGTTCGGGGTGACCGTCAACGCGGTCGCGCCGGGCTTCATCGTCACCGACATGACCGCCGCCACCGCCGCCCGCATGAAGGTCGACTTCGAGGACCTCCAGAAGCACGCCGCCGCCGAGATCCCGGTGCGTCGCCCGGGTCGCCCGGAGGACGTCGCGCACACCATCTCGTTCTTGACCAGTGAGGGGGCGGGCTTCGTCTCCGGGCAGGTCATCTACGTCGCTGGCGGCCCGCGGGCCTGACGCGCGCCCTCGTCACGCGGCCCGGCCGGTCAGGCCGGGTCGCGGCGGGTGCGCCAGAGCCAGAACAGGCCGAGCACCGGCAGTACCAGCGGGATGTAGCCGTACCCGCTGCCGAACTGCGACCACACCGTCTCGTCGGGGAACAGGTCCTTGTCGACCACGCTGAGGATGCCGACGGCGACGACCCCGACCAACTCCACCGAGCAGCAGGCCAACGCCACCCGTCGGCCGGTGTGCCCGGCGCGGGCCAGACCCACCGCGGCCACGATGTAGATGAGCGCGGCCAGAGCGGAGAGCAGGTACGCCACCGGCGCCTCGTCGAACTTGGTGGCGATCTGCAGACCTGCCCGGCTGGTCGCCGCGATGGCGAAGAGCAGGTAGACCGCGATCAGCAGCCGGCCTGGACCGGCGTTCGTGGCGCGTCGGGTCGGTCGTGTCTCAACCACCGAGGACCTCCCAGGTCTGCTGCAACCGGACCACCACGACCGGCGCGACCAGGCAGACCGCGCAGACGATCGCCGACCCCCAGCGGGTCGGCTCCATCCGGGCCAGCACCCACGCCAGCGGCGGCAGGCAGACCAGCGTGGCCAGGTAGCCGTAGAACGCGCCGGGCTCGCCCGGCCGGTCCCCGCCACCGACCGCGACCAGGGCCAGCACCCCCAATGCGAGCAGCGCCACCTCCAGTACGGCCAGCCCGGCGAACTGCACCCGGTCCGGTGGCCGGTGGCGTACCGCCGCGACCAGCGCCCACACGGCGACGAGCAGCGACAGCACGATCGACACCGTCGCGAGGAGCCCGTCCACCGGCGAGTCGGCGGCCGCGCTCGTCATCGGCCCCACCTGGTCGTTGCCTCGGTCACCGGCACAGCCTACTAACCGTCGTAGTACCCGGGTCACGCTGCCTGGCCGCCGCGTTGGCGGCGGGTCGCCGAGGGGTGTGCGGCCGCTGTAGAGCTGCCCCATGAGTGGGGCAACGCCAGCCGCCCGACCCGCCCGGCCCGCCCGGCCTGCCCGCCCGGCCTGCCCGCCCGGCCTGCCCGCCCGGCCTGCCCGCCCGGCCTGCCCGCCCGGCCTGCCCGCCCGGCCGGCCCGCCCGGCCGGCCCGCCCGGCCGGCCCGCCCGGCTTCGCCCAACCCAAGATCGTGCTCGACCCAGGAAGTAGTGGCGTCGGGCGCGAACGAGGCCACTGGATCCTGGATCGAGCGCGATCAAGGGGGTGGTCGTCCTGCCGGGCGACGGCACCCGGTCGGTCGCCTCGTCGTTGGTGTGCGTGGTTCGTTGGTCACTGGTACGGGGCATTGGGCTGCTGTGGTTGGCGACCCGCCGCCGGTGAGCCGGGTGGGGCGACTAGCGTGGATCACGTCGTGGCGTCGCCACGGTGCGGGGAAACAGCGGAGGTACACGTGCTGCGGTTCGGCTTGTTCGGCACCGGTCACTGGGCGATCGAGACGCACGGGAAGGCGCTGCACGCACATCCCGACGCGGAGCTGGTGGGGGTGTGGGGTCGCAACCCGGAGCGGGCGTCCGCGCTGGCCGAGCGGTACGGGGTGCCCGCCTACGCCGAGGTCGACGCGCTGATCGAGCAGTGTGAGGCGATCGCTGTCGCCCTGCCGCCGGACGTTCAGGCCGACATCGCGGTCCGTGCCGCCACCGCCGGCCGTCACCTGCTGCTGGACAAGCCGCTGGCGCTCTCCTTCGAGGACGCCGACCGGGTGGTCGCCGCAGCCGAGGCGTCCGGGGTCGCCTCGGTCGTGTTCTTCACCCAGCGGTTCCAGCCGAACGTCACCGCGTTCCTCGCCGCGACCGCCGCCGCCGGCGGCTGGCAGCACGGCCGTACCACCGCCTTCGCGTCGATCTTCCAGGAGGGCAGCCCGTACGGCGGCTCCCTGTGGCGTCGCGAGCACGGCGCGCTCTGGGACATTGCCCCGCACGCGCTCTCCATTCTGCTGCCGGTGCTGGGGCGGGTGACCCAGGTGGCGGCGATGGACGGGCCGAGCGGGATGGTGCACCTGCTGCTCACCCACGAGGGCGGTGCCACCAGCAGCGCCTCGCTGTCCCTGGACGCCCCGCCTGAGGCGATGGCCCGGGAGTTCGTGTTCTACGGCGAGAACGGGATCGAGACCGTCCCGGCCGGCGAGAACGACGCCGCCACGGCGTTCGGTGTCGCGATCGACCAGCTCGTCGAGCAGGTACGGGCCGGCACCCGCGACCACCGCTGCGACGTCCGCTTCGGCCGCGAGGTCGTCGCGATCCTCGCCGCCGCCGAAACCGCCCGCACCGAATCCCGCACAATCCCCCTCCCGTAACCCCACCCCCCGACCCCACCCACCCAGCGCACCCGCCCCGCCCCGCCCCGCCCCCACCCCCGCCCACGCACCCCCAACCGCCCACCCCACCCTCGTGATCAAGAGCTTTGCGTCACCGCGCTCGGCGTGTCGTGACGCAAACCTCTTGATCACCGCGCCAACCCGGTGGGGAGGCAGCGCCGAGCCGGTGGGAAAATGGGTGGGGGACTGGGGTGGGGGTCGGTAGGGTGGGGGCATGATCACGCATGCCCTGATCGAGGGGGTCGGTACGTCGGCCGCCTGGGGTGCCCTGCTGGTGTCCCGTCCGCGCGTCCGGCGTCCGGCCCTGACGGGCTGGGACGCGTGACCTGCCGCTGATCGGTCCACTTCGCGGTGTGCTGGGGCTGTCGTCCCGCCGCCGCTGATCCTTCGCCACGGCACGAGGCTGTCGCCTCGTCATCGCGTACCCGCGCATCGTCCAGGGCCGTCCGAGTCCCGATCCACTCGGACAGGTCCGGCAATTCCTGCTGCCTGTCCAGCCCGTCGCCGAGCGGCGACAGACAGGACGACGACCCGTGGCGCCTCGCCCGTTCCGATCAACCGAACGTGACCGGTCCCGTCGCGTACTCAGCCAGAACTTTCTCGTCGACCGCGCGGCCGTCCAGCGGGTGGTCCGCGCCGCCGACCCCGATCCGGCCGGGCTCCTGCTGGAGGTCGGCGCTGGCCGGGGGCAGCTCACCCGACCGCTCGCGCCCCGGTGTGGGCGGCTGACGGCGTACGAGGTGGACCCGGCCGCCCGCAGCGCGTTGGCCGCCGTCTGCGCCCAGCTGTCCAACGTGGAGCATTGGCAGGCCGACTTCCTGGCCGCCGAGCCGCCACCGGAGCCGTTCGCGGTGGTCGGCAACATCCCGTGGTCGCTGACCTCCGCCGTGGTGCGGTGGTGCCTCGCCGCGCCCCGGTTGCGGTCCGCGACTCTGCTCACCCAACTGGAGTACGCCCGCCGGCGCAGCGGCGACTACGGCCGGTGGACCCGGCTCACCGTCTCGACCTGGCCGGAGTTCGGGTGGCGGCTGGCGGGGCGGGTGCCACGTACCGCGTTCCGGCCGGTGCCGGCGGTCGACGCCGGGATCCTGCGCATCGAGCGGCGGCCGGAGCCGCTGCTGCTGGCGGCGGCTCTGCCGGCGTACCGAAGGCTCGTGGGGTGGGGTTTCGAGGGCGTCGGCGGCTCGCTCGCCGCGACCCTGCGCCGGCACCACCCGCCGGCCCGGGTCGCGGCCGCCCTGCGCGCGACCCGGATCGCGTCGGACACCCCCGTGGGGTACGTCTGGCCGGAGCAGTGGCTGGTGCTGTTCCGGCTGCTGCACGCGCGGTGACCCGCCGGTCAGGCGAGGGTGGTGAGCGCCTCGCTCAGCTCGGCCGGCGACTCGAACTGTTCGGCCGGCAACGCCTGCAACATCTGCAACATGGCCGTGCTGGCCCCGTTCTCCTGCCCCCAACGGACGAGGTCCTCGCGGGAGACCGGGTAGTCGAGCCCGGCCAGGTACTCCTGCAACTGCACGCCGGTGACCGTCATGCCGGTCGGCTACCCGCTCGCCGCTCCCGTACACGCTCACGGCGTGTCGGTGGGCGACGCGCCGACGGTTTGTCGACGCGACCGCCGGGTAGCCGCTGCCATGCTGGTTCAGCGGCTCGGCGCGCCGAGCGACTTCGACCCGTTGCTGGAGCGCGTCCGGGACGCCCGGGTGGTGATGATCGGCGAGTCCACCCACGGCAGCTACGACTACTACCGGCTGCGCGAGCAGCTCACCCGTCGGCTGATCGCGGAGTGCGGCTTCTCGTTCGTGGCCGTGGAGGGCGACTGGCCGGACTGCGACCGGGTGCACCGCTCGGTCACCGCCGCGCCGGGCGGTGCCCTCGATCCACAGACGGCGCTGGAGCGCTTCGAACGGTGGCCGACCTGGATGTGGGCGAACGCCGAGGTGGCGCGGTTCTGCCGCTGGCTGCGGGCGTGGAACCTGGAGCGGCCGGAGGACGGGCGGGCGGGCTTTCACGGGCTCGACGTGTACAGCCTCTGGGAGTCGATGCAGGCGATCTTCGACTATCTGGGCGAGGAGGACCCGGCCTCGCTGGAGGCGGCGCAGGACGCGTACCGGTGCTTCGAGCCGTACGGCAAGCGGGTCGAGGAGTACGGCGCGGCCAGCCGCTTCGTCTCGGCCCGCTGCGAGGAGGAGGTCGTCCGGCTGCTGGCGCGTACCCGGGAACAGGCCATGTCGGACGGCCCGGACCGCTTCTCGGCCTGGCAGAACGCGGAGGTGGTGGCCGGCGCGGAGCGGTACTACCGGGCGATGGTGGCCGGCGGCCCGGACTCGTGGAACATCCGCGACACCCACATGCAGGGCACGCTGGACCGGCTGCTGCAACGCTACGGCCCGGACGCCCGCGGGATCGTCTGGGCGCACAACACGCACGTGGGGGATGCGCGGGCTACCGACATGGCCGCGGACGGCATGGTCAACATTGGTCAGTTGGCCCGCGAGCGGCACGGCGACGACGCGGTGGCGTTGGTCGGGTTCGGCACCTACCGGGGCACGGTGATCGCCGCTCCCCGGTGGGGCTCGCCGTCGGAGGCGATGGTGGTGCCGCCGGCGCGGGAGGGTTCGGTGGAGCGGCGGTTGCACGAGCTGATGCCGGAGCGGGCGGTGCTCGTCTTCGGCGGCGACGACCAGCCGGGCTGGGTCACCGAACCCGCGGACCATCGGGCGATCGGGGTGGTCTACGACCCGTCCTTCGAGTCCTGGGGCAACTACGTGCCGACCCGGCTGGGCGAACGCTACGACGCCTTCATCTGGTGCGACGAGACGACGGCCCTGCATCCGCTGGCGGTCCCCGCCGCTGCCGGTGAGATGGAGACGTACCCGGCCGGCATGTGAGCAGTGCCGAAAGGTGCGGCGCCCGCGCGGGCGCCGCACCTTTCGTTCATCGGGACGGGTCAGACCCGGGTGGGGGTCTGGGTCGTCAGGTGGGTGCGGAGCCCCTCGCCCTCGATGTCGACGTTCGGCAGGGCGCGGGAGAGCCAGCGGGGCAGCCACCAGGCGCGGTCACCGAGCAGGGACATCACGGCCGGGACGATGGTCATGCGGACCACGAAGGCGTCGATGGCCACACCGACGGCCAGCGCGAAGCCCATCGACTTGATCACCGGGTCGTCGAGGAAGACGAAGCCCCCGAACACCGAGATCATGATCAGCGCGGCGGCGGTGACCACGCGGGCGCCGTGCCCCATGCCGCTGATCGTGGCCTGCCGGGCGGTCTCGCCGTGCACGAAGTCCTCGCGCATCCGGGACACCAGGAACACCTCGTAGTCCATCGCGAGCCCGAACAGGATGCCGATGAGCAGGATCGGCAGGAAGCTGATCAGCGGGCCGGGCGTGTCCAGGCCTACCAGGTCGGCGAGGTGCCCCTGCTGGAACACCGCCACCGTGATGCCGAACGTGGCGGCGACGGTGAGCAGGAAGCCCAGCGCGGCCTTGACCGGCACCAGCAGCGAGCGGAACACCAGCATCAGCAGCAGGACCGACAGCCCGACCACCAGCAGCAGGTAGATCGGCAGCGCGTCGGAGAGCTTCTCGGAAACGTCGATGCCGATCGCGGTGACGCCGGTGAGCAGCACGTCCGCGTCGCGGATCCCGCTCACCGAGCCGCGGATGTCGTGCACCAGCGTCTCGGTGGCCTCGTCGGTCGGGCCGGTCTTCGGCACCACGCCGAGCAGCGCCGTCCGGCCGTCCGGGCTGAGCTGGGCGGGCGCCACCGCGAGGACGTTCTCGGTGCGCTGGAGCAGCGCGGTGACCTGCGGCACGGCGGCCGAGGTGGCCTGCGGCGAGTCACCGGCGACCACCACCGCCAGTCGACCGGTGAAGCCCGCGCCGAAGCCCTCGGTGATCAGGTCGTTCGACACCCGGGCCGGCGAGCCGACGGCCGCCGTCGAGGCGTCCGGCAGCGCCAGCCGCATGTCCGGCGTGGGCAGCGCGAGCAGCCCCAGGCCGAGCAGGCCGACCAGGATGACGGGTACGCGGAACCGGGTGACGAACCGCGCCCAGCGGAAGCCGAACCGGGACTGGTCCTCGGTGGCCGCGTTCGTCTCGTTGGCCGGTCCGTTGGCGGTGGCAGCGGTCTCGTCGGTGCCGACGGCGCGCAGCCGGCGGGGGAGGACCCGGCGTCCGGCGAAGCCGAGCAGCGCCGGCTGGAGGGTGATGGCGACGAGCACGGCCACGGTGACGGTGCCGGCGGCGGCGAGACCCATCACGGTGAGGAACGGGATGTCCACCACGGCCAGCCCGGCGAGCGCGATGACAACTGTGGCGCCCGCGAAGACCACGGCGGAGCCGGCGGTGCCCACGGCCCGGCCGACCGCCTCGTCCGGCGGTAGGCCGTCGAGCAGGTTCTGCCGGTGCCGGGAGGTGATGAACAGCGAGTAGTCGATGCCCACGGCGAGGCCCAGCATCAGCGCGAGAATCGGTGCCGTGCTGGTCAACTGGACGACGCCGCTCAGCGCGAACAGGCCGGCCATGCCGGCGCCCACGCCGATCAGCGCGTTGAGCATGGTCATCCCGGCGGCCACCAGCGAACCGAAGGTGATGATCAGAACGATCGCGGCGACCAGGACGCCGAGCGCCTCGGTCGAGCCGATCTCCGGCTCCCCGCCCAGCACCTCGCCGCCCGGGGCGACCTGCCAACCCTGTGCCTTGGCCGCCGAGCCGACCTGCTCGTACGCGGCCTTCTGCTCGTCGGTCACCTCGTCCGCGCCGGTGGCGAACTGGACCTGGACCAGCGCGTACCGGCCGTCGGGCGAGACCGCGCCGACCTGGAGCGGGTTGACCGCGCCGACCACGCCGGGCAGCGTCCCGGCCTGCTGGACCAGCTCCTGCACCACGGCCTGGCCCTGTGGGGTGCCGAGTTGGCCGTCTCCGGGCGCCTTGACCGCGATGGTGCCGGTCGCGCCGCTGGCCGCGGGGAACTGCTCGGCGAGCAGGTCGAGCGCGCGCTGGCTCTCGGTGCCGGGCATGGTGAAGTTGCTCGCCGTCGGGCCGCGCAGGGTCGCCGCGGCCAGGCCGGCGCCGACGAGTACGACGAGCCAGAGCGCGACGACGAGCCGTCGCCGGCGCAACGCGCCCCGGCCGAGCCGGTAGAGCAGGGTGGCCATCAGGAGTCCTTGTCCTCGGGTCGTGGGTGGGTGGGTCAGGGTGCGTCGACGGGTTCGACGGCCCGCCGCACGAGGGCGAGCAGGGCGGCGCGCAGTTCGTCGTCGGGGATGTCGGCGAACTCGGCGCACGCCTCGGAGATGCCGGCCAGCAGCACCAGCGCGGCGATCCGGGCGCCCGGTCGGTCGGAGTGCCCGGCCAACGCGTCGCGCAGCCGGTCGGAGATCTGCTGGATGTGCGCGAACGCCGGCTGGCACAGCAGCTCGGGGAATTCACCGCGCAGCACCGCGATCTCCCGCCGGAACCGGACCGCGAGGTCGACGAAGCCCGCCGCGGCGACCTCCTGGGCGGCCGCGCCGGTCCGGCCGGTGAGCTGGTCGTCGAGGTCGCGCAGCACGCCGATCGCGGGTGCCATCAGCTCGGCGAGCAGGGCTTCCTTGTTGGCGAAGTGGTAGAGCACGGTGGCCTTGGAGCAGCCGACCTCGCGGGCGATGTCCTGCAACGAGGTGCCCCGGTAGCCGGTCACCGCGAACCGTCGCGCCGCCGCGGCGAGGATCTCGCCGTGCGTCTCGGACACCGCTCTGGCCATCACCGGTCCACCTCCGTGAACCAGCATGCCTGACCGATCGGTCAGGCCCTGACCGATCGGTCAGACGAAAGTGGTGGCGTTCCCCACACCGGCGTCTGGTTTAGCCGGCGTGCTCGGCGTCGTACCTGGTCCGCGCCTCGGCGATGGCCCGGCGGTGCCGTTCGGCCCAACTGGTCAGCGCCACCAGCGACTCGTACAGCTCCAGCGCCATCGGCGTGGCCGTGTACTCCACCTTCGGCGGGACGGTCGGATAGACCGTGCGGTGCAGCAGGCCGTCGCGCTCCAGGTTGCGCAGGGTCAGGGTGAGCATCCGGCGGCTGATGCCCTCGATGTGCCGCTCCAACTCGGTGAAGCGCACCGGACCGTGCGAGGCCGCCACCAGGATGCCGATGCTCCACTTGCCGCCGACGCGGTCGAGCACTTCGCGGACGGTGCACGCCCGGGCCTGCCCGGGGGTGAAGGGAACGTTCCCGGCGACGCAGGTGAACCCCGCCTCGGCCGGGGCGGACACATCGCTGTTCCTCTGGGACACAACAGTGCCTCCTTCCGCTCCCGCTCATGGTCACAGACGATGGCGTCAGTAACAAATCGTGCACCAAGGAGGAGTCCTCGTGGACCGAGTCGCCCCGTCCCGCTGGCCAGCGCTGCTGGTGCTCTGCGCCGGCAGCCTGATGATCATCCTGGACGGCAGTGTCGTGTCGGTGGCGCTGCCGTCCGTGCAACGCGACCTGGGTTTCACCGCCACCGGGCTGGCCTGGGTCGTCAACGCCTATCTGGTGGCGTTCGGCGGGCTGCTGCTGCTCGCCGGCCGCCTCGGCGACCTGCTCGGCCGACGCCGGATCTTCCTGGTCGGAGTCGCGCTGTTCACCGTGGCCTCGGCGGCCTGCGCGGTCGCCACCGGGCCGGCCCTGCTCGTCGGCGCGCGGTTCGGCCAGGGCGTCGGCGGGGCGCTGGCCATGGCGGTCAGCCTCGGCATGATCGTTCGGCTCTACCCCGAGCCGGCCGAGCGGGCCCGCGCCATCGCCGTCTTCAGCTTCACCGGGGCGGCCGGCGCGTCGGTCGGCACGGTCGCCGGCGGGCTGCTCACCGAACTCGCCGGCTGGCGTTCGATCTTCCTGGTGAACCTGCCGATCGGGGCGGCGATCCTGCTCGCCGCCGTCCGCCGGCTCCCCGCCGAACGCGGCATCGGCCTGCGGGCCGGCCTCGACGTGCCCGGCGCGCTGCTCGCCACCGCCGGCCTGATGGCCGCCGTACTGGGCATCGTGGGGACGGGCGAGCACGGCTGGACCAGCCCGCGGACCCTCGGCGCGACGGCCATCGCCGCGCTGCTGCTCGGCGGCTTCGCCGTACGCCAACAGGTGGCGGCGACCCCGCTGCTGCCGGCCCGGGTGCTGCGCGTGCCGGGTCTGGTCGCGGCGAACACCGTGCAGTTCCTCATGGTGGCCGCGTACTTCGGCTTCCAGTTCCTGCTCGCCGTGGAACTGCAACTGGTGTTCGGGCTGGACGCGGCGGCGACCGGCTGGGCGTTCCTGCCCACCCCGGTGGTGATCGCGGTGGTGTCACTCGGCCTGGCCGGTCGGCTGATCGCCCGCTGGGGCGCCCGGACCGTACTACTGATCGGGCTCGGCCTCGCCACCGTCGGTTTCCTGCTGCTCGCCCGGCTGCCCGCCGACGGCGGCTACCTCGCCGACGTACTCCCCGCGATGGTGCTCTTCGGGGTGGCCGGCGGTCTGACCCTGCCGGCGGTCACGACGCTGGCCATGGTCGGCGCGACCGACGCCGACGCCGGGCTCGCGTCCGGGCTGGCCAACACCACCCAGCAGGTCGGCGGGGCGGTCGGCCTGGCCGCGCTGGCGACCCTCGCCGCTTCTCACAGCGACGGCCTACGGGCCGCCGGTCGGGCCGAGGTGGCCGCGCTGGCCGGTGGCTACCGCGTCGCGTACGCCGTGGCCGCCGCCCTGGTGTTCGCCGCGCTTCTGGTGGCGCTGGGCACGCTGCCCCGACGGCCGGCCGGCTCACGGCCCGAAACCGACACGCCAGTCGACGACGGCGGGCGTGGTGATCGTTCCGGGTCGAAGCGCCGCGTCCGGTTGACCGACGAGGCCGAGGCGGCGAGGGTGATCGGGTGAGTGAGGCTGACGAGACTCGTGACGGCGTGGCCCTGACCAACCTGGACCAGCCGCTGTCCGACCGTGACGACGCGACCAAACGCGACCTCGTCGACTACCTCGACGCCGTCCGGGAGCCGATCATCGGGCAGCTGCGGGACCGTCCGCTGTCGGTGATCCGGGTCCGCCCCGGCCAGCCGCCGTTCATGCAGAAGAACCTGCCCCGCTACACCCCGGAGTGGGTCCGCCGGGTGCCGGTCTGGGCCGAGGCGTCGCACCGGGAGATCTCGTACGCCCTCT
This sequence comes from Micromonospora sp. NBC_00617, assembly GCF_045161355.1. Taxonomy (NCBI): domain Bacteria; kingdom Bacillati; phylum Actinomycetota; class Actinomycetes; order Micromonosporales; family Micromonosporaceae; genus Micromonospora; species Micromonospora sp. NBC_00617. The sequence goes on from NZ_CP107751.1 coordinate 6,976,929, forward strand.
GCGACGACCGGCGCACCCTGCTCTGGTTCGCCAACCAGCGGGCGGTCGAGTACCACCCGACGCTGGCCATGGCGGCCGACCTGCACCGACCGACCCACCTGGTGCTCGACCTGGACCCACCCGAGGGCGACGGGTTCCGCGCGGCCGTCGCCGCTGCCCTGTTGGTCCGCCAGGCGCTCGCCGACGCCGGCCTCGCCGGGGCCGTCAAGACCAGCGGCGCCAAGGGTGTGCACGTCTTCGTCCCGGTGACGGGTGATCCCACCGCCGAGGAGTTGGCCGCCGCCACCAGGGCGCTCGCCGTCCGCGCCGAGCGGCTCGACCCGGCGCTGGCCACGACGGCGTATATCAAGGAGGACCGGGGCGGGAAGGTCTTCGTGGACGCCACCCGCGCCGGCGGGGCGACGGTCGTCGCCGCGTACAGCCCGCGACTGCGGCCCGGGATGCCGGTCTCCTTCCCGGTCGACTGGTCCGATCTGACCGAGGTGACCCCGGCGGACTTCACCATCCGGACGGTGCCGCCGCTGGTCGACGGGACCGACCCGTGGGCCGCGCTGATGCCGGCGCCGCAGGCGCTCCCCGCCGACCTGGTCGCGGAGGGCCGGACCATCCCGGTGGCCCGGGTGCAGGCCATGCACGAGGGCAAGCGCCGGGCCCGCGCCCGCCGTGAAACCGGCTGACGGTACGCGCGCCCCCGGGCTGCCGCGCCCGCCCTGCCGCGCCCGGAGCGCCCGGCGTGATTGCACGATCATCGGTGGCGCCCGGCCCTCGACGGTCCATGTCGTCGGGGGTCTGTGGCACGATTTTCCAGGTGACCAGCCGATCCGCCGAGAGCCAGCGCCTGAGCGATCTCGCGCGGCTGCGCCGTGTCCGCGACCGCATCGACCGGGAGTACGCGCAGCCGTTGGACGTCGAGGCGCTCGCCCGGGGCGTCCACATGTCGGCCGGGCACCTCAGTCGGGAGTTCCGGCTCGCCTACGGCGAATCTCCGTACAGCTATCTCATGACCCGGCGCGTGGAGCGCGCCATGGCGCTGCTGCGTCGCGGCGACCTGAGCGTCACCGATGTCTGTTTCGCGGTCGGCTGCTCATCGCTCGGCACCTTCAGCACCCGCTTCACCGAGCTGGTCGGTGTGCCGCCCAGCACCTACCGGCGGGAGGCGGCGCTCGCGACGGCCGGGCTGCCGTCATGCACGGCGAAGCAGGTGACCAGACCGGTCAGGAATCGAGAAGCGCAGGTCACGCCGCCACCCCTAGCGTGACTGCCACGGGTCGGGTCGGCGCGGCGAGCCGCGTCGGCCGTGACCCCGGGGCTCTGCCCGTCCGAGAAGATGGAGACACCATGAGCAAGGCCACCGACCCGCCCGCGGCGCACGTCGCCGACCGGCACGACCTGATCCGGGTGCAGGGCGCGCGCGTGAACAACCTCAAGGACGTCACGGTCGAGCTTCCGAAGCGACGACTGACGGTGTTCACCGGCGTCTCCGGCTCCGGCAAGAGCTCGCTGGTGTTCGGCACCATCGCGGCCGAGTCGCAGCGGATGATCAACGAGACCTACAGCGCCTTCGTGCAGGGCTTCATGCCGACGCTGACCCGGCCCGAGGTCGACGTGCTGGACGGGCTGACCACCGCGATCATCGTCGACCAGGAGCGGATGGGCGCCAACGCCCGCTCCACCGTCGGCACCGCCACGGACGCCAACGCGATGCTGCGCATCCTCTTCAGCCGGCTCGGGCAGCCGCACATCGGCTCGCCGAACGCGTTCTCCTTCAACGTCCCCTCGGTGCGGGCGACCGGCGCGATCACCGTGGAGCGCGGCGCGGGCCGGACGAAGACCGAGAAGGCGACCTTCAACCGTCTCGGCGGCATGTGTCCGCGCTGCGAGGGCATGGGCGCGGTCACCGACTTCGACCTGTCGGCGCTGTACGACGACAGCAGATCGCTCAACGAGGGCGCGATCACGATCCCCGGCTACAGCATGGAGGGCTGGTACGGCCGGATCTTCCGCGGCTGCGGCTACTTCGACCCGGACAAGCCGATCCGCGAATACACCAAGAAGGAGTTGCAGGACCTGCTCCACCGGGAGCCCACCAAGATCAAGGTCGACGGCATCAACCTGACGTACGTCGGCCTCATCCCGCAGATCCAGAAGTCGTTCCTGGCCAAGGACGTCGACGCGCTGCAACCGCACATCCGTGCCTTCGTGGACCGTGCGGTGACGTTCACGACCTGCCCCGACTGTGGCGGCACCCGGCTCAGCGCGGAGGCCCGCTCGTCGAAGATCGAGGGGAAGAACATCGCCGACGTCTGCGCGATGCAGATCAGCGACCTGGCGGCGTGGGTCCGGGGCATCAGGGAGCCGTCGGTGGCGCCGCTGCTCACCGGGCTGCAACACCTCCTCGACTCGTTCGAGGAGATCGGGTTGGGCTACCTGTCGCTCGACCGGCCCTCGGGCACGCTCTCCGGTGGCGAGGCGCAGCGCACCAAGATGATCCGCCACCTCGGGTCGTCGCTCACCGACGTCACGTACGTCTTCGACGAGCCGACGATCGGGCTGCACCCGCACGACATCGCGCGGATGAACGGCCTGCTGCTGCGCCTGCGGGACAAGGGCAACACCGTCCTGGTGGTGGAGCACAAGCCGGAGGCGATCGCCATCGCCGACCACGTCGTCGATCTCGGGCCGGGCGCCGGCACCGCCGGAGGTGAGGTGGTGTTCGAGGGCACCGTCGACGGGCTGCGCGCCAGCGACACGCTGACCGGGCGGCACCTGGACGACCGGGCCCGCGTGAAAACCTCCGTACGGACGCCGTCGGGTGTGCTCAAGGTGCGTGGCGCGAACACCCACAACCTGCGCGACGTCGACGTCGACATTCCGCTCGGCGTGCTCGTGGTGGTGACCGGTGTGGCCGGTTCGGGAAAGAGTTCGCTGATCCACGGCTCGGTGTCCGGCCGCGACGGGGTGGTGTCGGTCGACCAGAGCGCGATCCGCGGCTCGCGCCGGAGCAACCCGGCGACGTACACGGGGCTGCTCGACCCGATCCGCAAGGCGTTCGCGAAGGCCAACGGTGTGAAGCCGGCCCTGTTCAGCGCCAACTCCGAGGGCGCCTGCCCCGGCTGCAACGGCGCCGGCGTCATCTACACCGACCTGGGGATGATGGCCGGTGTCGCCGCCACCTGCGAGGAGTGCGAGGGCAGGCGGTTCCAGGCATCGGTTCTGGAGTACCGGTTCGGCGGCCGTGACATCAGTGAGGTGCTCGCGATGTCGGTGCGCGAGGCCGAGGCGTTCTTCTCCGCCGGTGACGCGCGTACGCCCGCCGCGCACGCCATCCTCAACCGGCTCGTCGACGTCGGGCTCGGCTACCTCAGCCTCGGCCAGCCGCTGACCACCCTGTCCGGCGGCGAGCGGCAGCGGCTCAAGCTGGCCACCCGGATGGCCGAGAAGGGCGGCGTGTACGTCCTCGACGAGCCGACCACCGGCCTGCACCTCGCCGACGTCGAGCAGCTGCTCGGCCTGCTGGACCGACTGGTCGACTCCGGCAAGTCGGTGATCGTCGTCGAGCATCACCAGGCGGTCATGGCGCACGCCGACTGGATCATCGACCTCGGCCCGGGCGCCGGCCACGACGGCGGCCGGATCGTCTTCGAGGGCACCCCGGCCGATCTCGTCGCCGCCCGCGCCACCCTCACCGGAGAACACCTGGCGGCGTACGTAGGCCGCTGAGCAAAGCCGGGGGGTGCGTCAGCACCCCCCGGCTCCGCGATCTTGCACTTTCGGTCGCGACATAAGGGTACATCCCGCCCATGACGACAACCGAAACTGCAAGATCGCGGAACCTGCGATTTCACGCTGGCCCGCCTGCGCGTCGTGGGCCGGGGCGGTGTGGTGCTCCCGCGCCGCCCGGGGGCCGCGAGCGCCGCCCGGGAGGCGCGGGCCGTCGCCCGGGAGGCGCGAGCCCGCGCCAGGGGGCGCGAGCCCCGCGTCGTTCGGGAGGTGCGAGCCCGCGTCGCTCGGAGCGCGGGCCGTCGCCCGGGGGCGAGCCGTCGCTTGGGGGCCGCGGGCCGTCGCCCGGGAGGCACCTGCCGTCGCCGTTCGACGCGAGCCGGCGCCGGGGCGTGGGGTCCGGGGCTCGGCCCCGGAGCAGAAATGACAAGCGCCCCAGGTCCGCGCTTTTCAGCGGACATGGAGCGCGAAAGCTCGTGCCCCCGGCAGGATTCGAACCTGCGCCCCCGCCTCCGGAGGGCGGTGCTCTATCCCCTGAGCTACGGGGGCTCAGCGACTGGAGAAGACTAGCAAACCTCCCGGGCGTACGCCGAATCGGTATTGGGTGAGCCGATCGTGTCGGTAACCGGCCCATCCGGTGCTCAGGCCGCGATCGCGCGCCCGCAGCTGGGCAGCGGATGCAGGACGATCCGTCGGGGCAGCCGGCGCGGCCACTCGTTGCGCGGCCAGGACCCGTCCACGATCAGGTGCACGGTGCGCTGCTCCTCGCCGCTGAGTCGCAGCACGAAGTCGCGGGGGAGCGGCGGGTCGACCGTCGGCGTAGTGATCATGAAGCGCACCCGGCCCCGGGACGACACGGCGGAGATCACGTCGGCCGCCGGCATCGTGCCGCGCAGCCGGACCCGGCCGATCCAGTAGACCTCGGCCAGGTGCTCCTGGGCCGTCCGGGTGATCGCCGGATACTCGCTGCGTACCCAGCGCTCGACCGCGCTGACGCAGAGTCCGCAGGCCCGCTCGCGCGGTTCCCGCGGACCCAACCCCCAGGCCCGCAGGTACGCCCCGACCGCGCCCGCCTCGAGCGGGAGGTCGAAGCGGCGCTGGATGAGCGTGGTGAGGCTCTGCCGCGTCCACAGCTCCTCGTCCAGGCCGAATTCGTCGGGGTGGACGCCCCGGAGTGTGTCGATCAGTTCGAGTTCCTGTTCGCGGCTGAGCGTTCCCGGCTCGCCCTGCCGCTGTCCGCGACGGACGGCTGCCACCGCCCCGTCACCGCCGATGGTGTGGCGTCGGCACCAACTGGTGACCGAGCGCCGTGCGTCTCTGAGTGCAACCCCCACGTCTTGGGCAACGAGCCCGAATCACAACTGGTCACGATATGTGCGGAGAAAACTCTCTAAGCAACGTAATCGCCCGTGCCGCTCGAATCGACCAAACCGGACTTAACGGGACGGACGGTGCGACGAAGTGGATGGCGGGTGGGTCGGCATGGGGTGGAACGCGGCCTGGAGCCGCCAAGATCCGCACAACTTCCTTCCGGGATGTTGCTGCCTCCCGGCACCGGGAGACAGCAACATCCCGGATACTGCGCGGATCTTGAGGCAGGGCGGGACGGGCGGGGTGGCGTGGGGGCGGACATGACGCGGGCCCGCGTCCCGCCGGTCATCGGCGGTTACGCGGGCCCGGTGTGCCCGTGCGGACGATCAGCCCTTGGCCTGCGCCTGGAGCTGCCGGAGGTTGTTCAGCTCGGACTGCTGGGTGGTCTTCATGGTCTGGGCCACGCGGACCACCTCGGCGTTGTCGGTCTCCGCGAGCGCCGCGTCGACCATGTGGATCCCGCCCAGGTGGTGGGTGTACATCAGGGCCAGGAACTGCCGGTCCACCTCGAGGCCCGTGGCGTCGCGCAACGAGGCCATCTGCTGCGGGGTGGCCATGCCCGGCATCAGCCCGTCCTTGACCGCGGCCCCGTCGGACATCCACGACATCGGCGGCTGCGACCCGGTCGGGCTCAGCTGCCACTCGCGCAGCCAGGTCTGCATGGCGCCGATCTCGCCCTGCTGACCGGTGGCGATGTCGACGGCGATCTGCCGCACCTCGGGCAGCGTCGCCGACCGGTACGCGATCAGACTCATCTCCACCGCCTGGGCGTGGTGGGTCGTCATGTCCCGCGCGAAACCCGCCTCGACCGAGGAGTCACCGGGTCGGGTGAGGCGAGGGGTGAGCAGGCCGCCGGCGTACCCGAGCAGCAGGCCCACCACCACCATGATGGCCAGCGCTGCGAGGCCGTAGCGCCGCGCCGGTGCCGGGCCGCCCTCGTCCGGGGCGGCCACGACGTCGTCGTGCTCGCTGTCGGTGGTGGCGGGAGCAGTCATTGCAGTCCTTACTGGGTCGGCTGCTGCTGAAGTTCACGCGGCGTGGTGCCGGTGGCGGTGATACCCGTGTTGCACAGCGCGGTCGGGCCCTCGACGGAGGCGTTCACCCGCAGGTCCTTGATGAACTCGTCGATCCGCTTGTCGTCGGCGTTGTCGACCTTGAGCTGGTAGCCCCAGGCCTGCAGCGAGATCGGCTTGTCCAGGCCCTCGTACGGGCTCAGCAGCATCTTCTCGACGCCGCGCACCTTGCCGGCGAGCTTGTCGACCTGGTCCTGGGGCAGGTCCGGGCGGTAGGTGATCCACACCGCGCCGTGCTCCAGGCTGTGCACCGCGTGCTCGCTGGCGATCGGGGCGTCGTAGACGTCACCCATGCAGTTCTGCCAGGCCGCGTTGTGCACCCCGCCCACGGGCGGCGAGTACTTGTAGGTCAGCGGGCCGGACTTGTGCGCCTCGTACTTCAGGCTCTCCGGATCGGTCTTGCGGTAGTTGACGATGCCGTCGATGGCGTTGGCCCGCTTGTCCCACGGCTTGGAGCCCTGGAACGACGCCCACGCGCCATAGCCGATGATGCCTGCGGCCAGCACGCCCACGGCCACGAAGAGCGCGATCGGGCCCCAGGCCCGGCCCTGGCTCACCTTGACCGGGGTGACCGGCTTGCGGGGGCCCTTGCCGCCTGCCCGTGGCGTGCCGGCCGGCTTGCCTGTGCCGGCCTTGGCGCCGGACGCCGGCCGGCCCGCAGCCGGCTTCTTGCCGGTGCTGACCACGGTCGGGCGGCGCTCAGGGCCGCCCGGGGTGCTGATGCTCATCGTGCCTCGTCAGGTCGGTCGGTCAGGGGAGTGGCGGGCCGGATGACGCGCAGGGTTGCCGCCGAGTGGTCGAGTCTACCCCCGATAACATGGTTGAGTGACTCCTGCAGAACTCGCCTCGGTCGTCCTCACCGCCGCCCACGCCGTCTTCACCGACCGTGGTCTGGATCACGCCGCGCTGCCGGAGCGCACGGTGGTGGAGCGACCGCGCAACCCCGAGCACGGCGACTACGCCTCCACTCTCGCTCTGCAGTTGAGCAAGAAGGTGGGCGTCCCGCCGCGCGAGCTGGCCACCGCTCTGGCCGACGAGCTGGGCCGGGCGCCGGGAATCAAGTCGGTGGAGATCGCCGGCCCGGGCTTTCTGAACATCCGGCTGGACGCCGCCGCCGCCGGCCAGCTCGCCCGCCTGATCGTCGAGGCCGGCGCGGAGTACGGCTGCAGCGACCGGCTCGCCGGCGAGAAGATCAACCTTGAGTTCGTCTCGGCGAACCCGACCGGCCCGGTGCACATCGGCGGGGTCCGCTGGGCGGCCGTCGGCGACGCGCTGAGCCGGCTGCTGCGGGCCACCGGCGCCGAGGTGGGCACGGAGTACTACTTCAACGACGCCGGTTCGCAGATCGACCGGTTCGCCCGCTCGCTGCTCGCCGCCGCCAAGGGCGAGCCCGCGCCGGAGGACGGCTACGGCGGCGCGTACATCGCCGAGATCGCCGCCGAGGTGCAGGCCCGCCGGCCCGACGTGCTCAACCTCGACGACGCCGCCGCCCAGGAGGTGTTCCGGGTCGAGGGCGTCGCGCTGATGTTCGACGAGATCCGCTCCTCGCTGCGCGACTTCGGGGTGGAGTTCGACACCTACTTCAACGAGAAGGACCTGCACGACCGGGGCGAACTGGACCTCGCGCTGACCCGGCTGCGCGAGCAGGGCCGGGTCTACGAGTCCGAGGGCGCGACCTGGCTGCGCACCACCGACTTTGGTGACGACAAGGACCGGGTGCTGCGCAAGTCCAACGGCGAGTGGACGTACTTCGCCGCGGACTGCGCCTACTACCTCGACAAGCGCGAGCGCGGCTTCGAGCGGGTCGTGATCATGTTGGGCGCCGACCACCACGGCTACCTCGGCCGGATGAAGGCGATGGCCGCCTGCTTCGGTGACGACCCGGAGCGCAACCTGGAGATCCTCATCGGGCAGCTGGTCAACCTGGTTCGCGACGGCGCACCGATGCGGATGAGCAAGCGGGCCGGCACTGTCATCACCCTGGAGGACCTGGTCGACGCGATCGGCGTGGACGCCTCCCGGTACGCGCTGGCCCGCTACTCCAGCGACTCCCCGATCGACATCGACATCGAGCTGTGGACGCGGGCGAGCCGCGACAACCCCGTCTATTACGTGCAGTACGTGGCTGCCCGGACGGCCAGCGCGGCCCGCCAGGCAGCCCAGGTCGGGCTCACCCGCGGCGACGGCGCGGCGTTCCGCCCCGACCTGCTCGACCACGAGAAGGAGAACGAGCTGCTCAAGGCGCTCGCCGAGTTTCCCGCCGTGGTCGCCTCGGCGGCAGAGCTGCGGGAACCGCACCGGGTCGCGCGCTACCTTGAGGAGCGCGTGTCGCAGGCGTACCACCGGTTCTACGACGAGCCGTCCTGCCGGATCCTGCCGCGCGGCGACGAGCCCGTCACCGACGCCAACCGGGCCCGACTCTGGCTCAACGACGCCACCCGCACGGTGATCGCCAACGGGCTGCACCTGCTCGGCGTCTCCGCCCCGGAGAGGATGTAGCACGATGCGCGCTCATGAGGCTGGTGCGCTGCACGCGGACATCAGCAACCAGGGGCCGGCCTGGCTGCGTACCCCGGTCGACGTCAACGCCCTCGTGCCGACGCTGTGGCCGCGCAGCGTGACGCGCGGCGCGGACGGTGCGGTCGCCGTCGCGGGCCTGAGCGTCCGCGACATCGCGGCCGAGTTCGGCACCCCGGTGTACGTCCTCGACGAGGCCGACCTGCGTTCGCGCTGCCGTGACTTCCGGGCGGCCTTCCCGACCGAGGACGTCTTCTACGCGGGCAAGGCGTTCCTCTGCCGGGCGGTGGTCCGGATCATCGCCGAGGAGGGGCTGCACCTCGACGTCTGCACCGGAGGTGAGCTGGCCACCGCGCTCTCGGCCGGCATGCCGCCGGAACGGATCGGCTTCCACGGCAACAACAAGTCCGTCGCCGAGCTGACCCGGGCGCTGGATGCCGGGGTGGGACGGATCATCGTCGACTCGTTCACCGAGATCGACCGGCTCACCGCGTTGGCCCGCGAGCGGGGGGTCCGGCCCCGGGTGCTGGTCCGGGTCACGGTGGGCGTCGAGGCGCACACCCACGAGTTCATCGCCACCGCCCACGAGGACCAGAAGTTCGGCTTCTCGCTGGCCGGCGGGGCCGCCGCTGCGGCCGCCTTCAAGATCCTCGACGAGGGTGTGCTGGAGCTGCGCGGCCTGCACTCGCACATCGGCTCGCAGATCTTCGACGCCAGCGGCTTCGAGGTCTCGGCCCGCCGGGTGCTCGCCCTGCAGGCGCAGATCCGCGACGCGCGTGGGGTGGAGCTGCCCGAGCTGGACCTGGGCGGTGGGTTCGGCATCGCGTACACCACGCAGGACGACCCGGCCACCCCACAGGACCTGGCCAAGCGGCTGCGCAAGATCGTCGACTCGGAGTGCGCGGCGGAGAACCTGGCGGTGCCGCACCTGTCGATCGAGCCGGGACGGGCCATCGTCGGTCCGGCCGTGTTCACCCTCTACCAGGTCGGCACGGTCAAGGACCTCGACGGCATCCGCACGTACGTCAGCGTCGACGGCGGGATGAGCGACAACATCCGCACGGCGCTCTACGACGCGTCCTACTCGGCGACGCTGGCCTCCCGGGCGTCGGGCGCCCAGCCGTTGCTCGCCCGCGTGGTGGGAAAGCACTGTGAGTCCGGGGACATCGTGGTGAAGGATGAATTCCTGCCCGCCGACGTGCAGCCCGGAGATCTTGTCGCGGTGCCCGGCACCGGCGCCTACTGCCGGAGCATGGCCAGCAACTACAACCACGTGCCCCGACCGCCGGTCGTGGCGGTGCGTGACGGCCAGGCGCGTCTGATCGTCCGGCGGGAGACCGAAGACGATCTGCTGGCATTGGATGTGGGATGACGTCACCTGTGCGCTTGGCGCTGCTCGGCTGCGGCACGGTCGGCCAGGAGGTGGTCCGGCTGCTGCACGAGCAGTCGGCCGACCTGGCCGCCCGCATCGGCGCTCCACTGGAGATCGCCGGCATCGCCGTCCGCCGGCTCGGCCGCGACCGCGGTGACCTTCCGGTCGACGAGGCCCTGTTCACCACCGACGCGCTCGGCCTGATCAAACGGGACGACGTCGACGTGGTGATCGAGGTGGTCGGCGGCATCGACCCGGCCCGGGGCTGGCTGGTCGAGGCGCTGCGCGCCGGCAAGAGCGTGGTCACCGCCAACAAGGCGCTGCTCGCCGAGGACGGGGTGGCCCTGCACGAGGCGGCGGCCGAGGGCGGTGGCGACCTCTACTACGAGGCGTCGGTTGCCAGCGCGATCCCGCTGCTGCGCCCGCTGCGCGAGTCGCTGCACGGCGATCGGATCAACCGGGTCACCGGCATCGTCAACGGCACCACCAACTTCATCCTCTCCGCGATGGACGCGACCGGCGCCGGGTTCGCGGAGGCCCTGGACCAGGCCACCGCGCTGGGGTACGCGGAGGCCGACCCGACCGCCGACGTCGAGGGCTTCGACGCGGCGGCGAAGGCGGCCATCCTCGCCTCGCTGGCGTTCCACACCCGGGTCGGCGCCGCCGACGTGCACCGCGAGGGCATCACCGAGGTGACCGCCGCGGACATGGCCAGCGCCCAGGCGATGGGCTGCACGATCAAGCTGCTCTGCATCGCGGCGCGGGGCGTCGACGCGGCCGGTCAGGAGACGGTCAGTGTCCGCGTCCACCCGGCGCTGATTCCGCGCAGCCACCCGCTGGCCAGCGTCGGCGACGCGTTCAACGCGGTCTTCGTCGAGGCGGACGCGGCCGGGCAACTGATGTTCTACGGCCGGGGCGCGGGTGGCGCGCCGACCGCCAGCGCTGTGCTCGGCGACGTGGTGGCGGTGTCCCGCAACCGGCTCGCCGGGGTGCGCGCGGCCAGCGAAAGCGCGTACGCGGCCCTGGCGGTGCGGCCGATGGGCGAGGCGCTGACCCGCTACCACGTGAGCCTGGACGTGGCCGACCGCCCGGGTGTGCTGGCCGCGGTGGCGGGCGTGTTCGCCCGGCACGACGTGTCGATCGCGACCGTCCGACAGGGCTCGGCGAGCGGCATGCCCGGCCGGGACGGCGACGCCGAGCTGGTCATCGTCACCCACGTGGCGCCGGACGCCGCGCTCGCCGCGACAGTGGTCGAGCTGCGCGGCCTGGACATCGTCCGGTCGGTGACGAGTGTGCTGCGGGTCGAGGGCGGCGCCTGAGTCGTTGAACCACCGGGGCGGCCCGCCCGTCCCGCCAGGTGGGTAACCCGGGGTGTGCCATCGACGGCTGCGGCAGCGTGGTCCAGGGTGGCCTGATGCTCGGGTCGGTGCAGAGGTAGAGACGAGGAGAGCGACATGTGGCGGGGTCTGATCGAGGCGTACCGGGATCGGCTGCCGGTCACCGCGGCCACGCCGGTCGTCACGTTGCACGAGGGGAACACCCCGCTGCTGCCGGCGCCCGTGCTCTCGGCCCGGCTCGGCTGCGACGTCTACCTGAAGGTGGAGGGCGCCAACCCGACCGGCTCCTTCAAGGACCGGGGGATGACCCTCGCGGTCTCCAAGGCGGTCGAGGCCGGCAACAAGGCGATCATCTGCGCCTCCACCGGCAACACCAGCGCCTCCGCCGCGGCGTACGCGGCCCGGGCCGGGCTGACCTGCGCGGTGCTGGTGCCGCAGGGCAAGATCGCGCTCGGCAAGCTGGCCCAGGCGCTGGTGCACGGGGCGAAGCTGCTCCAGGTCAGTGGCAACTTCGACGACTGCCTCGCGCTCGCCGCCAAGCTGGCCCAGGATCACCCGGTCGCGCTGGTCAACTCGGTCAACATCGACCGGCTGCACGGCCAGAAGACCGCCGCCTTCGAGATCGTCGAGGCGCTCGGCGACGCCCCCGACATCCACTGCCTGCCCGTCGGTAACGCCGGCAACATCTCCGCGTACTGGATGGGATATTCGGAGGAGCACGCCGCCGGCACCACCACGCGGGCGCCGAAGATGTACGGCTTCCAGGCGTCCGGGGCGGCGCCGATCGTGACCGGCCAGGTGGTGCCCGAGCCGTCGACGATTGCCACCGCCATCCGGATCGGCAACCCGGCGAGCTGGACCAAGGCGCTCGACGCCCGGGACGCCTCCGGTGGTCTGATCGCGGCGGTGACCGACCGGGAGATCCTGTCGGCGTACCGGCTGCTCGCCCGCGAGGTGGGGGTCTTCGTCGAGCTGGGCAGCGCGGCCAGCGTGGCCGGCCTGCTCCAGCAGGCTGCGGCGGGCGCGGTTCCGGCCGGCTCGACGGTGGTCTGCACGGTGACCGGTCACGGCCTGAAGGACCCGGAGTGGGCGATCTCCACCGCGCCCGCCCCGGTGACCATCGGCAACGATCCGATGGCCGCGGCCCGCGCTCTCGACCTGGCCTGAGAGCGGTACAACCCACCGGCGGTGGGCCGCCCTGGGGGCGGCGGGGGTCCAGGTGATCGAGTCCGGCACACTTTCACCTATCCCCGCCCGCATTTTCTTCCAGGAGTGAGCCAGGCCGATGTCGCTGCTCGCCAGATTCAGCCTCGCCAACCGAGGGCTGGTCGCCCTCATCGCGGTGGTGATTACGGCGTTCGGAGCGTTCGCCGTGCCGTCGCTGAAGCAGCAACTGCTGCCGTCGCTCGAGTTCCCGGCCGCGTTCATCGTGGCGCCCTACCCCGGTGCCGGTCCCGAGATCGTCGAGTCGCAGGTGACCGAGCCGATCGAGAACGCCCTGCAGGGCATCCCGGGGCTGGACAAGATCACCTCCACGTCCCGCGAGGGGTCGGCCACGGTCCAGGTGCAGTACGAGTTCGGCACCGACCTGGACGACGTGGTCAACAAGATGCAGACCGCGCTGAGCCGGATCGACGCCCAGCTGCCGGAGAGCGTCGACCCGCAGGTCATCGCGGGGAGCACCGACGACCTGCCGGCGGTGGTGCTGGCCGCGGCCGGCGGCGCCGACGAGCGGGCGCTCGCCGAGAAGCTGCGCGCGACGGTGGTGCCGGAGCTGGAGGGCATCGAGGGAGTCCGCACGGTCGAGGTGACCGGGACCCGCGACGACATCGTGGTGGTCACCCCGGATCCCGAGAAGCTGGCCGCGGCGAAGGTCCAGCCGACCGCGATCGGCGCCGCGTTGAAGACCAACGGCGTGTCGGTGCCGGTCGGTGCGGTGACCGACGGCGGCCTCGCGCTCCCGGTGCAGGTCGGGACGCCGGTCGCCACCCTGGACGACCTGCGCGGCATCATCATCGCGCCCGGCGCGGCCCCGGTTCGTCTCGGTGACGTGGCGACGGTCGAGCAGCAGCTCGCCCCGGCCACCGCGATCACCCGGACCAACGGCAAGGACAGCCTCGGCATCGCCGTCACCGCGGCGCCGGACGGCAACGCGGTGGAGATCTCCCACGAGATCCGGGACCGGCTGGCCGACCTGAAGGACGCCTCCGGCGCGGAGCTGACGGTGGTCTTCGACCAGGCGCCGTTCGTGGAGAAGTCGATCGAATCGTTGACCACCGAGGGCCTGCTGGGTCTGCTGATGGCGGTCATCGTCATCCTGGTCTTCCTGCTGTCGGTGCGCTCGACCGTGGTCACCGCGGTCTCCATCCCGCTCTCCGTGCTGGTGGCGCTGCTCGCCCTGTGGATCGGTGACTACTCGCTCAACCTGCTCACCCTCGGCGCGTTGACCATCGCGGTGGGCCGGGTGGTGGACGACTCGATCGTGGTGTTGGAGAACATCAAACGACACCTGGAGTACGGCGAGGAGAAGCGCCAGGCGATCATCACCGGCGTCCGCGAGGTGGCTGGCGCGGTGACCGCGTCCACCCTCACGACGGTGGCGGTGTTCGCGCCGATCGCGCTGGTCGGCGGGTTCGTCGGGCAGCTCTTCGCGCCGTTCGCGATCACGGTGACGGTGGCGCTGCTCGCCTCGCTGCTCGTCTCGCTGACGGTGATCCCGGTGCTGGCGTACTGGTTCCTCAAGCCGCGCGGCGGCACCGTCGACGACGAGGCGGTGCGCCGCGACGCCGAGGAGAAGGAGCTGCGCAACCCGTTGCAGCGGGCGTACCTGCCGGTGATCGGGTTCGCCACCCGCAAGCGGTCGACCCGCTGGATCACCGTCGGGCTCGGCCTGCTGGTGCTCTTCGGCACCTTCGGGTTGGCGCAGAAGCTGGAGACGAACTTCCTGGACGACTCCGGTCAGGACACGCTCAGCTTCCGGCAGGAGCTGCCGGCGGGCAGCGGCCTGGCGGCCACCGACGCGGCGGCGAAGCAGGTCGAGGGGGTCCTCGGGCGAATCGACGGGGTCGAGACCTACCAGGTGACCGCCGGTGGCGGCGACAACCCGTGGGCGGGCGGCGGAGGCAACAACGTCGCGAGCTGGTCGTTGGCTCTCGACGGCGACACCGACGCCAAGCAGGTACGTGCGGAGTTGCGCCGGGAGTTCGACAAGATCGGCGCCAGCCTGGGTGAGGTCAGCTTCGGCGGTGGCCAGGAGGCCTCGACCAGCCAGCTGGAGGTGATCGTCCAGGCCAGTGACCCGGAGGTGCTGACCCGCGCCGCCGAGGCGGCCCGGACGGCGATGGCCGGTGTCCCGGACGTCGAGGACGTCACCACGAGCCTCGCCGAGCGGGTGCCGAGGGTCGACGTGACAGTCGACCGGGTCGCCGCCGGCCGGGCCGGCCTCACCGAGGCCGCCGTGGGTCAGCTCGTGTCGCAGGCGTTCCGTGGCGCCCCGCTGGGGCAGGTGGCGCTCGACGGCCGCCAGCAGAACGTGGTGCTGCGGCTGAACGCGACCGCCCCGGTGTCGCTGGAGCAGTTGCGGGCCCTTCCGGTCGGGCCGGTGAAGCTGGACGACATCGCGGACGTCACCCAGGCCGAGGGGCCGCAGCAGGTCACGCGGATCGATGGTGAGCGCAGCGTCTCGGTGACCGGCGCCGCGACCGGTTCGAACCTGGGTGCGACCACCAAGGAGTTGCAGAAGCGGCTCGACGGCATCGACGTGCCGGGGGCGAGCTTCGCCATCGGTGGGGTCAGCGCCGATCAGGCGGACGCCTTCGGCGACCTGGGCCTGGCGGTGCTGGCCGCCATCGCGATCGTGTTCCTGATCATGGTGGCCACGTTCCGGAGCCTCACCCAGGCGTTGATCCTGCTGATCTCCATTCCCTTCGCGTCGACCGGCGCGATCGGTCTGCTGCTGGCCACCGGGACGCCGCTGGGAGTGCCGGCGCTGATCGGTGTGCTGATGCTCGTCGGCATCGTGGTGACCAACGCGATCGTGCTGCTCGACCTGATCAACCAGTACCGGGCGCAGGGCATGGGGGTCCGGGAGGCGGTGGTCGAGGGTGGCCGGCGTCGGCTGCGCCCGATCCTGATGACCGCTGTCGCGACGATCTTCGCGCTGCTGCCGATGGCCCTCGGGTTGACCGGCGAGGGCGGCTTCATCTCGCAGCCCCTGGCGGTCGTGGTGATCGGTGGCCTGCTCAGCTCGACGCTGTTGACGCTGATCCTGGTGCCGACGCTCTACACGATGGTGGAGCACACCAAGGAGTCGCTGCGGGAGCGTCGGCGGCGATCCGGTGAGCCGGCGGCGACCGGGCCGACCGGGCCGGAGGGCGTCGAGCCGGACGGCCCGAACCAGGTGGCCGTGCCGACGGGCGCACCGGTGTCGACGCCGGCCGACGGCACGCAGCCGGCGGCGGCACGCCCCGCCCCGTCGGGCGCGCTGGTGGACGGCACGGACCAGTTCGAGGTGCTGCGGCTGCCTCGTAGCCGCACCTCGCCGCTGCCCCCGTCGGAGCCGACCGAGCCGACCGAGTAGTCGGACGACAACCCGTAACGCCCCCGGCAGGCTCGCTTGCCGGGGGCGTTCGGCTGTGCCGCCGCGGACACTCCGATCGGTCGACGGATGGTGCACTTTTCATCTCATCTTGCATACTCCAGGGTGGACATGGTGAGGTGACGGCGAGCGGGGCGGGTGGATGACCGAGAGTGCGCACGGGTGGTCCCGGCGCGATCTGCTGCGCCGGGGGGCTCTCGTGGTGACCGGGGCGGCCGCCGGGGCGGGCGCCACCGATGCCTGGCTCACCCATCGGCGGTTGCCGCTCGCCGGCGGCCCGGCCAGCACCACCGTCGGCAACGGGCCGCAGGACGTCGGCTCCGGCGCGGTGCCGGTCATCTGGTCGGGGCCGACCACGCAGCGGCTGGTCGCGCTCACCTTCGACGACGGGCCAGCGCCACAGTGGACGCCCATGGTGCTGGACACCCTCGCCCAGCACCGGGTGCCCGCGACGTTCTTCCTGGTCGGCGCTCAGGCCAGAAAGCACGCCGACCTCGTGCGCGACAGGCTCGGCGAGCACGAGGTGGGCAACCACAGCTGGGCGCACCGGGACCTCGCCCGGCTGGACGCCGCCGCGGCGTACGACGACCTGCGCCGCAGCCACGACGCGATCGCCGAGGTGACCGGCCGGCCGCCGCGGCTGGTCCGTCCGCCGTACGGCCACCTGGGTGGTGCGGTGCTGCACGCGGCATCGCGGCTGAACTACCGGCTGGTGCTCTGGTCGTTGCAGATGGTGGAGCGGGAGTTTCCCAACGACCCGGCCGGCCACGCCCGGCGGATCGTGGCCGACGTACGGCCGGGGACGATCGTTCTCGGGCACGACGTCGGTGACCGGCGACGTCTGGTCGCGCTGCACGGCCTCCCCGACATGATCGCCGGGCTGCGGGCGCGTGGCTACACCTTCGTCACCGTTTCGGCGCTGCTGGGACCCGCCGTGGTCCCCACACCGACCGGGTAGGGTCCCGCTCCGTGGCGTCCACCCTCGCGGTCCTCACCGGCAATCGGAGCTTTCGCAATCTCTTCCTCGCCGAGCTGGTGGTCTTCGGGGCTGACTGGTTCGTCATGGTGCCGCTGCTGGTGCTGCTGCCGCAGCTGACCGGCAGCGGGGTCTGGGGTGCCCTGGTGCTGGCGGTGGACACCGGCATCGTGGCGCTGCTGTTGCCGTACACCGGCACGATCGCCGACCGCTTCGACCGGCGGAAGATCATGATCGCCGCGAACGTGGCCGCGCTGGCCGGCGTGCTGCTGCTCCTCGGCGTCCGCGACCGCGGTACGGCGTGGCTGGCGCTGGTGGCGATCGGTGCCGTCGCGGTCGCCAAGGCGTTCTACTCGCCGGCCGCCCAGGCCGCGCTCCCCAACGTGTTGGAGCCGCACGAACTGGCCGCCGGTAACGCCGTGGCCGGCTCGGCCTGGGGCACCATGACGGTGGTGGGCGCCTCGCTGGGTGGTGTGCTCAGCTCGGCTGCCGGCCCGTACGCCTGCTTCTGGGTGGCGGCGGTCGGCCTGGCGGTGGCCGCGGGCCTCGCCACCCGGATCCGCCGGCCGTTGCAGGCGGCCCGCGACCCGGAGGTGCCGGCGCAGCGGACCTGGTCGGCGGTCCGCGAGGCGCTCGGCTACATCGGGCACCGGCCGCGGGTGCTGGCGCTGGTCACGGTCAAGTCGGCGGTCGGCCTGGGTAACGGCGTGCTGACCGTGTTTCCGCTGCTCGCCGGCGTTTACGGGGTCGGTTCGCTGGGCGCGGGCCTGCTCTTCGCGGTCCGTGGAGCCGGCGCGCTGGTCGGGCCGATCCTGATGCGGCGGGTGTTGACCAACCGGTCCTGGCTGCTGCCCGGGCTCGCGCTGTCCATGTCGCTCTACGGCCTGTCCTACCTGGGTACGTCGGTGGTGCGCTGGTTCCCGCTGGTGCTGCTGCTGGTCTTCGTGGCCCACTTCGCGGGCGGCAGCAACTGGGTGATGTCGAACTTCGCCCTTCAGGGCGAGGTGCCGGACCGGCTGCGCGGGCGGGTCTTCGCCACCGACATGATGCTCGCGACGCTGGCCATCTCGGTGAGTCAACTGGCGGTGGCCCTGGTGGTGGACGTGGTGGACGAACGCGTGGTGCTGGCCGGCTGCGGACTGGTCACCCTCGTGTACGCGGTCGGCTGGTGGATCGCCACCCGCCGGCTGTCGCTGACCGACCCGGTCGCCGAGCCGATCGGAGACCCGGTCGGTTGAAACCCGGCGGTCCCATGGTGCGGGCGCCGGACCGGATCGTCGGTGTCGGGCCCTAGCATGAGCGCGTGCCGACGAACTTCACCGCCGGGCCGGTCCGGGTCCGGGTCCCCGCGACCAGTGCCAACCTCGGTCCGGGCTTCGACGCGCTGGGGCTCGCCCTCGGGCTCTACGACGACCTGGCCGCCGAGGTCGCGTCCGCCGGGGTCCGGGTGACGGTCACCGGCCAGGGCGCCGGTGAGCTGCCGGCCGACGATCGGCACCTGGTGGTGCGGGCCATGCGTGCCGCCTTTGACGTTCTCGGCGGGCAGCCCGCGGGCCTGAGCGTCGAGTGCGTCAATCGGATCCCGCAGGCGCGGGGCCTGGGCTCGTCGTCGGCCGCCATCGTCGCCGGGGTGCTGCTGGCCCGTGCCCTGGTGGCCGACGGCGAGCACCGGCTGGACGAGCCCGGCGTGCTCCGGCTGGCCGCTGAGATCGAGGGCCATCCCGACAATGTCGCCCCGTGTCTGCTCGGCGGTTTCACGGTGGCCTGGTCCGAGCCGGGCGGCGCTCGCGCGGTGTCCCTGCCGGTCGCGTCCGGCGTACGACCCACGGTTTTCGTGCCGGCCGAGCGTGGCCTGACCGCGACCGCGCGGGCGGCGCTGCCGGCCACCGTGCCCCACGCCGACGCCGCGTTGACCGCCGGGCGGGCGGCGCTGCTGGTGCACGCGCTCACCACCGACCCGGCGCTGTTGCTGCCGGCCACCGTCGACCGCCTCCACCAGGATTACCGGGCACCCGGGATGCCGGGCACATCGGCCCTGGTCAGCGAGTTGCGAGCGGCGGGTGTGGCGGCTGTGGTCAGTGGGGCCGGGCCGAGCGTGCTGGCGCTCAGCGCGCCGCCGCCGAGCCTCGACGCGGGAACAGACTGGCAGATCTGGCAGTTACCGATAGACGTCAGCGGTGCCCGGGTCGCCCGGGGTAGACTTGGACACGCCGAGCGGGACCCTGTTGCCGCAGGTCGGAAGAGTTGATTACGCTCTAGACCTAGCACAGCCGCGAAGCACGCGATCTCCTGCGGGGCGGCGCACCCCCGAAGCTTTCGGCGGTCAGCCCGTCACCCCCTGCCAAGGCCCACGCCGCACCGCAGTTTCCACAGGTCGCCGCAGGCGGCGAGACCTGCTCACCGACGTTTGGTGAGTCGGGAAACCACCGGCTGCTGTGTCACAGACTCCCGCGACGCGTCCTTGCGAGGCGGGTGCACCGAGGCCGCCCGGCCACCTGAGCTCCGACTCCGGGCAGTCCCGGCCTTATCGAGGGAAGGAATCCATTGAGCGACACCACCGACGTGACGTCGGATGTTTCCAACGTCGCTGGCGATGCCACCGCTGCCGCTCCCGCCCGTCGTCGGCGCAGCGGCACCGGTCTGTCGGCGATGCTGCTGCCAGAGCTGCAGAGCCTGGCTGCGTCGCTCGGCATCTCCGGCACGGCTCGCATGCGCAAGGGTGAGCTGATCGCCGCGATCTCCGAGCGGCAGGGCGGCAACGCCGCCGGGACCCCTCGACCGCGAGCCGAGGTCGCGGCTGCGGCCGCTCCGGCCCGTGAGGAGGTGCGGGAGACCGTGGATCGCCCGGCGGCCGAGAGCCGCAGCACCGACCAGACGCCGGCCGAGCCGGCTACCGCGACCGAGGGCCGTGGCCGTACCCGGCGCAGCCGGACCGCCCCGGCCGAGTCCCGTACCGCCGAGGCCGGCACCTCCGAGCCGCGCGCCGCGGAGGCGCGTTCCTCCGAGGGCCGTCCCTCTGAGGGCCGTCCCTCTGAGGCCCGCACCGACGAGGTGGAGGCCGGCGAGCGGTCCGACCGTGGCGAGAACCGCCGCGACCGCGCCGAGCGCAACGACCGCGCTGAGCGTGCCGACCGTGGTGAGCGTGCCGACCGTGGTGAGCGGGCCGAGCGTGCCGAGCGCAACGATCGGGGCGAGCGTGCCGACCGTGGTGAGCGGGCCGAGCGCAACGACCGGACCGACCGGACCGATCGCGGTGAGCGTGCCGAGCGCAACGATCGCGGTGAGCGTGCCGAGCGGGGCGACCGCAACGATCGGGGCGAGCGCGCCGAGCGGAGCGACCGTTCGGAGCGGGCCGACCGCAACGACCGTGGTCAGCGTGTCGAGCGGGACAACGAGGACGACGACGGCGAGGGCGGCGGTCGGCGTGGCCGGCGCAGCCGCTTTCGGGACCGTCGGCGCGGCCGTGGCGAGCGGGCGGAGACCGGTGGTGACACCGGTGGCCGTGAGCCGCAGGTCGGCGAGGACGACGTGCTCGTCCCCGTGGCCGGCATCATCGACGTGCTCGACAACTACGCCTTCGTTCGGACGACCGGTTACCTGGCCGGCCCGAACGACGTGTACGTCTCGATGTCCCAGATCAAGAAGTACGGTCTGCGCCGCGGTGACGCGATCACCGGCGCGGTGCGTGCGGCCCGCGAGGGTGGCAACACCGGTGACCAGCGGCGGGACAAGTACAACCCGCTGATGCGGCTGGACACGATCAACGGGATGGAGCCGGAGGAGGCACGGCGGCGGCCAGAGTTCTACAAGCTCACGCCGCTCTACCCGCAGGAGCGCCTGCGGCTGGAGACCGAGCCGCACATCCTGACCACCCGGGTCATCGACCTGGTCATGCCGATCGGCAAGGGCCAGCGGGCGCTCATCCAGTCGCCGCCGAAGGCGGGTAAGACGATGGTGCTCCAGGCGATCGCGAACGCGATCACCCGGAACAACCCGGAGTGCCACCTCATGGTGGTGCTGGTCGACGAGCGGCCCGAAGAGGTCACCGACATGCAGCGGTCGATCAAGGGCGAGGTCATCGCGGCCACGTTCGACCGTCCGCCGCAGGACCACACGACGGTGGCGGAGCTGGCGATCGAGCGGGCCAAGCGCCTGGTCGAGCTGGGCCACGACGTCGTCGTGCTGCTCGACTCGGTGACCCGGCTCGGTCGGTCGTACAACCTGGCGGCGCCGGCCAGCGGCCGGATCATGTCGGGTGGTATCGACTCCACCGCGCTCTACCCGCCGAAGCGCTTCCTCGGCGCGGCCCGCAACATCGAGAACGGCGGGTCGCTGACCATCATCGCCACGGCGCTGGTGGAGACCGGGTCCATGGCGGACACGGTCATCTTCGAGGAGTTCAAGGGCACCGGCAACGCCGAGTTGAAGCTGGACCGGAAGATCGCTGACAAGCGCACCTTCCCGGCCATCGACATCAACCCGTCCGGCACCCGTAAGGAAGAGGTCCTGCTCGCGCCCGAGGAGCTGGCCATCATCCACAAGCTCCGGAAGGTGCTGCACTCGCTGGACTCGCAGGCGGCGATGGACCTCCTGCTGGACCGGCTCAAGCAGTCCCGCACCAACATCGAGTTCCTGATGCAGATCGCGAAGTCGACGCCGGGGGAGTAACCATTCCCGGTTGACCGACGACGAAGGGGCACGGCCATCGCGGCCGTGCCCCTTAGTCGTGCCCGCCCACCGTCCTTTGCTCTGCTTCAACCGGCGCAACACTTCGGGGCGCTTTGTGTTGCGTCCGTTGAAGCAGAGCAAAGGGGAACGAGAGGTTTGCGGCCGGCCCTGCTCGCACGCCACCAGAGGGGGTTCGGCGGGGGCCAGGAGTCGGGGGTTGGCGGAATTTTCCTTCGGTTCAGTCGACAGGTCTTGAAACTTCTATTCATTGCCGGGTTGACTGTCGTCCATGCGTACCCGCAGACGATCCGCCCGTCGCACCGGTGTCCTGCTGCTGACGCCGCTGCTCGCCCTGGCCGTGTCGCCGCCGGCCACCGCCGCGCCGCCGGCGCCGTCCGGGGCCGCCCGGCCGGTGGCGTCGCCGCCCGCGCTCCCGGCCACCGCCGTCGAGGACGCGCCGGCCGCGTCGTCCCACCCGGCCGACTCGGTAAGCCTCGCCGCCGACCCGGCCGCGACCGCCGCGGCTGCCGCCGCTGGCGGGCTGGAGCCGGCCGGCGGCCTGGAGACCACGAAGGCAAGCCGTCCGGTCGCGCCGGGCGTGCAGCTCACCTCCTTCGACAGGTACGACGCCGATGGCTGGCTGCGCGCCGACGCGCTCACCACCGACCTCGCCGGCGGGTCCACGGTCGACTACGTCAACTCGGGTGCGGTCAGCCGGGCCGAGCCGCTGCGCAAGGCGGTGGACGACACGCGGGCGGTCGCCGCGGTCAACGGCGACTTCTTCGACATCAACAACTCGGGGGCCGCGCAGGGCGTCGGCATCCGCGACGGCGAGCTGATTCAGTCGGCGGTCGGCGGTCACCGCAACGCCGTGGCGGTCACCGCCACCGGAATCGGTCGGGTGGTCGAGGTGAACTTCGACGGCAGCGCCGCCCTGCCCACCGGGCCGGTGGCGTTGACCCAGTTCAACAACATGGTGCAGGCCGACGGCATCGGCGCGTTCACCGAGCTGTGGGGGACGTACTCCCGGCAGCGGGCCGTGGAGGGCGCGGCCCGGGTGGTCGAGGTGACCGTGACCGGCGGCCGGGTGGCCGCGGTCGCCGGTGTGGCCGGCAGCGGCCCGGTCGTCGCCGGCACCACGGTGCTGCTCGGCCGCGACGCTGGCGCGGACGCACTGGCCGGGCTGCACGTCGGTGACCCGGTCTCGGTGACCTGGCGACCGAAGTCGTCCGACGGGAGCGCCCTGCGCGCGGCGGTCGGAGGCGGCAACGTCCTGGTCCGCGACGGCGTCGTGCAGAGCATCGCCGATGCGACCCTCGCCCCGCGTACGGCTGTCGGGTTCAGCGCCGACGGCCGAAAGATGATCATGCTGACGGTGGACGGTCGGCAGGTCGACAGCCGCGGCGTGACGCAGACCGAGATGGGCCGGATGATAGCCGAGCTGGGCGCCCGGGACGCGCTCAACCTCGACGGTGGCGGATCGTCCACGCTGCTGGCCCGGGAGCCGGGCGCGTCGGCCGTGCAGGTGGAGAACGGCCCCTCCGACGGCAGCGAACGGGCGGTGCCCAACGGCCTGGCCATCTACGCGCCGAACGGCAGCGGCCGGCTCACCGGCTACTGGGTCGAGACGGCCAGCGACCCCACCGCCGCCCCGGGCGTCTCCCCGGTGCGCGGCGGCCGGCCCGACCGGGTCTTTTCCGGGCTGACCCGCACCCTCACCGCGGCCGGCTACGACGAGACGTACGGCCCGGCGGCGGGTGCGCCCACCTGGCGGGCGACCCCGGCGGTACGCGGCCGCGTCGACCGCGACGGGGTCTTCCACGCCGGCACGCCGGGAACCAGCACGGTCACCGTCGCACGAGGGCGGGCGACCGGCTCGCTGGGCCTGACCGTCCTGGGCCCGCTGACCCGGCTCGGCGCCACGGTGCCACGCATCGGGCTGACCGGCCGGGACGGCAACGCCCTGGTCGGAGTGGTCGGCTACGACACCGAGGGCAACACCGCGCCGATCGAGCCGGCGGACCTCACCCTCGACTACGACCGCGACCTGCTGCGGATCACGCCGAACCGGGACGGCAACCTCACCGTCACCGCGCTGCGCGACACCGGCTCCGCCCTGGTGACCGTCCGTGTCGGACGGACGAGCACCGTCCTGCCGGTCACGGTCGGGCTGACCGACGTGCCGGTCGCCGGCTTCGACGACGCGACGTCCTGGCGGTTCAGCCAGGCCCGCGCCAGCGGCTCGGTCGCGCCGGCGCCGGGTCACACCGGCACCGGCCTGAAGATGTCGTACGACTTCAGCCAGTCCACCGGCACCCGGGCCGCGTACGCCGACCCACCCGCCTGGATCGAGGTGCCCGGCCAGCCGCAGGCGTTCGGCATGTGGATCCACGGCAACGGCACCGGGGAGTGGCCGAGCCTGCACCTGCACGACGCGCAGGACACCCAGCACGTGCTGCGCGGCCCGCTGATCACCTGGACCGGCTGGCGGTACGTGGAGTTCGCGGTGCCGGCCGGGGTGCAGTACCCGGTACGGGTGCGCCGCTTCTACGTGGCCGAGACCAACGCCGCCGCGCAGTACCGCAGCGAAGTGATCATCGATGACCTGGTGGCGAAGGTGCCGCCGACAATCGACGTGCCGGCAGTGGCCCCGCGCACCGACCGCGTGGTGGTCCGCGACGGCACGGTGGACCGCGCCCCCTGGAGGTTCGCGGTGCTCTCCGACGCCCAGTTCGTCGCCGCCGACCCGGACAGCGACCTGGTCGCCCAGGCCCGGCGGACGCTGCGCGAGGTGAAGGCCGCCCGGCCGGACTTCCTGCTGATCAACGGTGACTTCGTGGACACGGCCTACCCGGCCGACTTCGCGCTGGCCCGGCGCATCCTCGACGAGGAGCTGGGCGACGCGCTGCCCTGGTACTACGTCCCCGGCAACCACGAGATCATGGGCGCCCCGATCAGCAACTTCGAGGCCGCGTTCGGCGCCACCTCGCGGGTGTTCGACCACGCCGGCACCCGATTCGTCACGCTGAACTCGTCCACCGGGACGCTGCGCGGTGGCGGCTTCGACCAGGTGCGGATGCTGCGCGAGACGCTGGACGCGGCGGCCACCGACCCGCGCGTCGGCTCGGTCGTCGTCCTGCACCACCACCCGGCGCGGGACCCGAGCCCGGCGCAGGCCAGCCAGCTCGGTGACCGCAAGGAGGCGGCGCTGCTGGAGCAGTGGCTGGCCGACTTCCAGCACCGTACCGGCAAGGGCGCGCTGTTCGTGGGCGGGCACGTCGGCACCTTCCACGCCGACCGGGTCGACGGGGTGCCGTATGTGATCAACGGCAACTCGGGCAAGACGCCGTCGACCCCCGCCGACCAGGGCGGCTTCACCGGCTGGACGGAGTTCGGGGTCGACCCGGTCACCCCGGCCGAGGCCGACCGGGCCCGTCGTGACCCGCTCGCCGAGGGGCCACGCTGGGTGGACGCGGAGTTCCACGCGCACACCGACCGGCTCGCGCTGAATGCCCCGGCCAGCGTCGCGGTCGGCGCCCCGGCGACGGTCACCGCCTCGCTTACCCAACCCGGCGGGCGTACGGTCCCGGTGGCCGCACCGGTCAGCGCGGACTGGTCCGCCTCGCCCGGGGTGCACATCGGCTCGGCGACCGGGGTGCGCCCGTGGCACACCGCCCGCTTCGACCCGGCCACCGGCACCCTGACCGCGCTACGCCCCGGCGCCCCCATCCGCCTGATGGTCACCGTCAACGGCGTCGTCGCAAACGCCGCCATCAGGCTAACCGCCCACTGAGTGCAAGGAAGGGCCCCTTCTTATCGCTTTTTGCATAGGAAGGGGCCCTTTTTAACACTCGGGTTCATCCGCGTCCACGCCCGTACGCCGGGGGCGCGGACGGGCCCGCTGGGCGGGGCGGGTGTTAATAGGGGACCCTTGCTCTACCGGAGGCGTTAATAAGGTGCCCTTCCTTACACTTCAGAAGTCGCCGTCGGCTACCTGGAAGACGGTCAGGCCGAGGCCGCGCCACATCTGGACCACCTGGACACGGTCGTCGAAGACGCCGGCCACCCGGTAACGGTCCCGGATCTCCCGGTCGTAGATCTCCCGCTTCACGATCGAGTCCTTCCGGGAGTCGCCGACGGCACGCAGGTGCAGGCCGAGGTAGGGGACCCGGACTTGCCGGCCAGCCACGCCTCGGTGGCCGCCCGCGCGGAGGCGTCCCGCCCGGAGCAGAAGACCACCCCGTACCCGGCCGCGTGCATCGCCCGGACCGCCGCGATCACCGCCGTGTTCGGCTCGTCCTCGCCTACCCGGGTCATGTCGTACGGGCTGCGGGACACGGCCAGCGCGACGGTGCCGTCGATGTCCACCAGGACGATCTCGGGTGGCTCGGTCGACGGCGGGTGCACGACGGCGGGGCGCCCGGTGCGGGCCTGCGGCACCGGCAACGGCAACTCCCGACCCTCCAGGTACCGCTCGTGCAGCCGGCGGATCGCGTCCGCGCCGACCTGGTCGGCGGCCGGCCGGGCGGCGTCGCGGCGCAGGCACTCGTCAAGGGGCACGTCGGTGAAGTCGTGCACCTCGAAGTCCGCGCCGTGCCGGGCGGCCAGCTCGGCCCAGTCGCGCAGCGTCCGCGAGCGCAGGTTGGTGTCGTCCACGCAGACGTCCGCCCGGGCCCGCAGCAACGCCTCGACCTGGGCCCGCTGCACGACGGTCACCTGGGCCTCGGCCCACTGGGTGAAGAGCCGCTCGCCGTGCAGCATCCGGCGCAGGTCGTCCCGGTTCACCCGGACGACGGACGGCTGAAGCGTGCGGGCGAACGTCGTCTTGCCCGAGGCGGGCAGTCCCCGGGTGGCGATCAGGCGGGTCATCGGGGCCCCTCGGGTTCGACGGGTGTACCCCCGGCGGGGCACGCGACGGCGGTTCGTCGGGTGGACGAATGCCCGTCCGGGCGGCGGGAATGCGGACGGGGAGGCATGTGTTGACGATGCCGGACGAGGTGTGCGGCCCGCTTGCCGGGTCGGCTCAGGCCCATGGCACACTGGTCAATCGGCCACCGGTTCCGGTTCACGCCCGAGCCCGTCGCGTACGGCGCGACGAGCGATGACGGCGACCCGGCGACCACCAACGAGAGGACCGAGGCGAGATGAAGGCAAACATCCACCCGGAGTACGTGACCACCGAGGTCAGCTGCTCCTGTGGCAACACGTTCACGACCCGCAGCACCGCCAAGGGCGGGGCGATTCACGTCGAGACCTGCAGCGCCTGCCACCCGTTCTACACCGGTAAGCAGCGCGTTCTCGACACCGCCGGCCGGGTCGCGAAGTTCCAGCAGAAGTACGCCAAGGTTCAGGCCAAGAAGGCCAAGTAACTTCCCGTTCGGCGCCCGCGTCCGGTTTCGCACCGGACGCGGGCGCCGTCCGCGTTCCACCCGGTTTTCGCCTGGCCCGGCCGGCGCCCGCACCCTCGAAGGAGCATCCGCAGCATGAGCAGCGAGCGTCTGGCCGGCCTCCTCGACGAGTACGCGGAGCTGGAGAAGCGGCTGGCCGACCCGGCCATTCACGCCGACCAGGCCACCGCGCGCCGGGTGGGTCGCCGGTATGCCGAGCTGGTGCCGCTGCACAAGGCCGCCGGTGAGCTGGAGCAGGCGCGCGCCGACCTGGCCGCGGCCCGCGAGTTGGCCGCCGAGGATCCCTCGTTCGCGGCCGAGACCGAGGCGATCGCGGCGTCCCTGCCGGTGCTGGAGGAGCGCCTCGCCGAGCTGCTCATCCCGCGTGACCCGCACGACGGCAAGGACGTGATCGTCGAGATCAAGGCTGGCGAGGGCGGCGAGGAGTCGGCGCTGTTCGCCGGGGACCTGCTGCGGATGTACACCCGGTACGCCGAGCGGCACGGCTGGATCACCGAGGTGATCGACGCGCAGGACTCGGATCTCGGCGGCGTCAAGGACGTGTCGCTGTCGATCAAGACGAAGGGCGTGCCCGAGGGTGGGAACGGCGTCTGGTCGCGGCTCAAGTGGGAGGGCGGCGTGCACCGGGTGCAGCGCGTCCCGGTCACCGAGTCGCAGGGCCGGATCCACACCAGCGCGGCCGGGGTGTTGGTGCTGCCCGAGGCCGAGGACGTCGACGTCACCATCGACGCCAACGAGCTGCGCATCGACGTGTTCCGGTCGTCCGGGCCGGGTGGCCAGTCGGTGAACACCACCGACTCGGCGGTGCGGATCACCCACCTGCCGACCGGCATCGTCGTCTCCTGTCAGAACGAGAAGTCCCAGTTGCAGAACCGGGAGCAGGCGATGCGGATCCTGCGGGCCCGGCTGCTCGCCGCCGCGCAGGAGCAGGCCGACGCCGCCGCCTCGGACGCCCGCAAGGCCCAGGTGCGCACCGTGGACCGCTCGGAGCGGATCCGCACGTACAACTTTCCGCAGAACCGGATCACCGACCACCGGATCGGCTACACCGCGTACAACCTGGACCTGGCGCTCGCCGGCGACCTGGACGGGGTGCTGGACGCGCTGGCCGAGGCCGACCGCGCCGCCCGGCTGGCCGGCGACACCGAACTGACGCGCCGCTAACCGCACCCCTGGCAGCCTCCCCGGCCCACGGTCTCCCGTCGATCATGGAGTCCTGGTGGGTCGGTTGTCGCACCGTGAGCCTTTTGTCAGGCACCTCAAGTCCTTGATCGACCCCGAGTCCCGCGATCCCTGAGGGGGTCAGCTTGCGCGGGGGCGGGACTTCGCGCGCAGCATCTCCCGGTCGGCCTGTTCGAAGGCGACGCTGAGCGCGTCGCGCAGCCCGCCGCCGCCGGAGACCTCCGCGAAGCCGATGCTCACCCCGACCGGGGTGCCCGGCACCAGGGACTCCCAGTCCTCGTTGTGGACCGCCGCCTCGATCCGGCGGGCCACCTCGGCGGCCTCGGTCATGCCGGTCTCCGGGAGCACCACCACGAACTCGTCCCCGCCGTAGCGGGCCACGAAGTCACCCCGGCGCATCACCCGGTTGATCACCCCGGCGACGCGTTGCAGCACCAGGTCGCCGGAGTGGTGCCCGTGGCGGGTGTTGACCGCCTTGAAGCCGTCCAGGTCGCAGACGCCGATGACGACCCGCTCGCCCCGGGTGACGACAGCGGTGATGTACCGCTCCAGCCTGCGTCGGTTGGGCAGCCCGGTGAGCGGGTCGGTCAGCGCCTCGCCCTCGTAACGGGCGGCTTCCCGACGCATCTCCTCGTGGTCGATCCGGGCGGCGATGCCGTCGATGTAGACGTCCCGCAGCCGGTCGTTGCGTTGCGCGGCGAGCCGGAACGCCAGCCGGTCCGCCCGGTGCGCCGCCGAGTGGTCGCCGGCGCGGGCCAGCGCGATGCTGCGTAGCCGGGCCGGCTCGGCCGCGCCGAGTGTCTCGGTGGACACCCGGATGGTGTCCAGCCGGGCGACCGCCTCGATGGGCCGACCGTCCGCGACGGCCAGGCAGACCATGCCGAGCTGTCGCATGTCCCGCGCGCGGGCGCTGTCCCCGCCATGGCTGAGCAGGTGGGACGGCTGGGTCTCGCCGGTCGGCTCCAGCGGGTCGCCGAGCGCGGCCTGACGTGCCGCCGAGTATCCGTACGCGGCGAGGCTGCTCGGGCGCAGCCGGCCGGCCCGCCCGCTGCGGACGAACCGGACCAGGTCGGCAGCGACGTCCCGCAGCACCCGCAGGCAGCCGTCGCTGTCCCCGTTGTGGTCCAGGGCCACGGCGTTGCGCAGCCGGATGCCCGGTGCGGCGAACGTCTCCTCCGGGATGCCGGCGGTCAACCCGAGCTGCCGCGCCCGTTCGATCGCGCCCAAGGCGTAGCCGTGGAAGCTGAGGTAGCTGTAGGCCATCGCGAGGTCGTGCCAGCCCCACGCGGTGTCCCGGTCCGGGTCCTCCACGGCACCGAGCGCCCGGGCGGCCTTGACGAGGTGGGTGACGCAGCGGTCCAGCGCGCCCTGATGGTGCGCGGCGAGCGCGGCCAGCGCGTTGAGGTGCCCGTGCAGATAGGGCTCGGCGAGATCGCGAACGGCGGCCGACGCCTCCTCGATGGCCCGGGTGAACTCCGCCGTCCGACCGAGATTGATCAGCGCGGAGAGGCGCTGCACCAGGGCGTCCGCACGGGCCGCCGGGTCGGTGGTGGTGCGGATCACCCGCTCCAGCAACGCGTACGACTCCGCGGAGCGACTTGCTTCTTGCAAAGCCCGCGCCTGCGTGAGGGTGTCAACCTGGTCCTCGACCCGGTCGAGCCAGCCCACCCACAACCTCCTGCCGTGTGCGTCTTGACGCACCCGTTCGTGGCGTCGTCCGTGACGCCTCATGATTGTCGCGTGACCACTCTGCCGCAACACCCCCCCGAAGGGACAGGCCGTACCCGTCCGTCCGCCGCGCTCGCCCGCGCGGCGCGGGCGCTCGCCGCCGCCGGAGTGGGTCCGGCGCGCGCGGAGGCCGAGTTGCTGGCGGCGTACGTGCTGGGGGTGCCCCGGGGTCGGCTGGCGCTCGCCGACGACCTGGACGACGCCCAGCTGGCCCGGCTCGACGAGCTGGTCGGCCGTCGCGCCGGTCGGGAGCCGTTGCAGCACCTGACCGGTCGGGCCGGATTCCGGCATCTGGACCTGGCGGTCGGTCCGGGCGTCTTCGTGCCCCGTCCGGAGACGGAGCTGCTGGCGGGCTGGGGTGTCGAGCAGGGCCGGGGCAGACCCGAGCCGCTGGTCGTGGATCTGTGCAGCGGCACCGGCGCGATCGCCCTGGCGGTGGCGCAGGAGCTGCCCGGCGCGCGGGTGATCGCGGTCGAGCGGTCCGCGGCGGCACTGGCGTGGCTGCGCCGCAACGCCGCCGAGCGGGCCGCCGCGGGCGACCGGCCGATCGAGGTGATCGAGGCCGACGTGACGGCTCCGGACCTGCTGGCGCACCTGGTGGGACGGGTGGACGTGCTGCTCTGCAACCCGCCGTACGTGCCGGTGGAGGTGGTGGTGCCGCCGGAGGTGGCCGCGCACGATCCGGCGGAGGCGGTCTTCGGTGGCCTGGACGGTCTGGCGGTGATCCGGCCGGTGATCAGCCGGGCGGCGGCGCTGCTGCGCCCCGGTGGCGTCATCGGGGTCGAGCATGACGACACGCACGACGTGGCGGTGCCGGCGCTGTTCGCCTCCGACGGCCGGTTCGAGGCCGTCACGGAACATCCGGACCTCACCGGCCGCCCTCGTTACGCCACCGCGTCCCGACGGGCGGACGGCCAGCACACCGCGTCCGGGCCGGCGTGGCAGACTGACTCCTCGTGATGCTCTACGACTGCCGATCGCCCGCCGATCGGGACCGCGGCATCGCTGCGGCCATCGAGGCGGTCAAGAACGGCGAGCTGGTCGTCCTCCCGACGGACACCGTCTACGGGATCGGCGCGGACGCGTTCACGCCCTACGCGGTCAAGGCGCTGCTGGACGCGAAGGGCCGGGGCCGGCAGATGCCGCCGCCGGTGTTGATCGGTTCGCGCCACACCCTGGACGGGTTGGTCTTCTCGCTGCCCACGGCAGCACGGGACCTGGTGGAGGCGTTCTGGCCGGGTGCGCTGACGATCGTGGTCGAGCACTCGCCGAGCCTCCAGTGGGACCTGGGCGACAAGACGGGCACGGTGGCGGTGCGGATGCCGCTGCACCCGGTTGCCCTGGAGGTGCTGCGGGAGACCGGCCCGATGGCGGTCTCCTCGGCCAACAAGACGGGCCAGCCGGCGGCGGTGACCGCCGAGGAGGCACGTGATCAGCTCAGCTACTCGGTGCGCGCGTACCTGGAGGCCGGGCCCTGCCCGGATCCGGTGCCGAGCACGATCGTGGACCTGACCGGCGAGGTGCCGCAGTTGCTGCGGGCCGGCGCGATCCCGCTGGAGAAGCTGCGCGACGTCGTGCCGGACCTCCTCGACGTCCAGGGGGCCTGAGTGCCCCCGTTCACCGTCCTGCACGTCTGCATGGGCAACATCTGTCGTTCGCCGATGGCCGAGCGACTGCTCGCCCTCGCGGTGCGGGAGCGGTTGACCCGGCGTGCGCAGGACCCGGCCGCCGCCGAGGAGCTGGTGCACAGCCACAGCGCCGGCACCGGCGGCTGGCACGCGGGCGAGGAGATGAACCCGCCGGCGGCGCGGCAGGTCATCGACCGTGGCGGCGCCGTCGAGGGGTTCGCGGCGCGCAAGCTGCGCTCGGACCACATCGACGCCGCCGACCTGGTCCTGACGGCCACGGCCGACCAGCAGGAGTACGTGGTCGCGCTCCGTCCGGACGCGGCGGCCCGCACCTTCGTGCTGGGTGAGTTCGGCCGGCTGCTCGCCGCGGTGGACGCCGCCGCGTTGCCGGCGGCCGAGCCGACCCCGGAGGCGGTGTACGCCCGGGGCGTGGCCCTGGTGGCGGCGGCGCACGACAACCGGCTGGGCGCTTCGGCGCTGCCCACCGACGATCTCGACGATCCCTGGGGTCGCGGCGACCAGTGCTTCACCCGGGTCGCGGACGAGATCGAGGAGACGGTCCACCCGCTGGCCGCCGCGCTGCTGCCCTGAGCGACCTGCGAGTTTCCTCCGGGTTTTGGGGGAAACCAGGGGCGAAAGGGGGCGTTCCGGGTCATTCTGAACGGGTCCTAGCGTGACCGGCTCCTGCGGGGAGAGCTGATGATCCGGGCCCGACTCGACAAACTGATGACCGTGGTGATCGCCGGTGTGCTGGCCGGTCTGGTGCTGGCCGGAGCCGCCCTACCCGCGGCCCTGGTCTTCGGAATCGGCTTCAGCGCCCTGTCCACGCCCTACTCGGAGCTGCCCAGCAATCTGCGCACGCCGCCCACCGCCCAGCGCTCCAACCTCTACGCCAACGACGGCACCACCCTGATCACGTCCTTCTACCAGGAGGACCGGGTGGACGTTCCGCTGCGTGAGGTCGCCCCGGTGATGCGCCAGGCCATCGTGGCCGCCGAGGACGTCCGGTTCTACCAGCACAGCGGGGTGGACCTGCGCGGTGTGGTGCGCGCCTTCACGGTGAACAAGCGTGACGGCAAGACCCGGCAGGGCGCCTCCACCCTGACCATGCAGTACGTCCGCAACGTGCTCAGCAGCGACCCCCGGCTCACCGAGCGGCAGCGCCAGGCGGCCACCGAGGTCACCACCGCCCGCAAGCTCCAGGAGATGCGGTACGCGCTGGCGCTGGAGCGGGAGCTGAGCAAGGAGGACATCCTCACCCGCTATCTCAACATCGCCTACTTCGGGGGCGGGGCGTACGGGATCGCAGCGGCCAGCAAGCGCTACTTCTCCCGCTCGCCGGCCGAGTTGACCCTGGCCCAGGCCGCGCTGCTGGCCGGGCTGGTCCGCTCGCCGGACAGCGACGACCCGATCAACGGGGACGCCGACAGCGCCCTGGGCCGACGGACGTACGTGCTCGATCGGCTGGTCGAGACCGGTCAGGTGCCGGCCGAGGCGGCGGCGGCCGCGCAGGCCGAGCCGTTGCAGCTGCGCCCCAGCGAGACGCCGAGCGACTGCACGGGGGTGCCCAACGGGCACAACGACTGGGGCTTCTTCTGCGACTGGTTCACCCGCTGGTGGAGCAGCCAGTCGGCGTTCGGGTCGAGTGCCGACGAGCGGCGGCGCACGTTGCGCCGGGGCGGCTTCTCCATCGTCTCGTCACTGGACCCGGCGGTGCAGCGGGCCACCACCGAGCAGGTACTGAAGATCTACCGTCCGACCGAGGCGCGGGCGGTGCCGACCGCCGTGGTGCAGCCCGGCACCGGCCGGGTGCTGGCGATGTCGGTGAACCGCAACTACAGCGTCGCGGACAACCCGGTCGGGCAGAAGAACCGTCCGAACACGGTCAACCAACTCGTCGCCGGCGGCGGGGCCATCGACGGCTACCAGGGCGGCTCGACGTTCAAGCTCTTCGCCATGCTGGCCGCGCTGGAGTCCGGCCGGCCGCTGTCGACCGAGTTCACGGCGCCGAACCAGCTGCTCACCCGGTTCGAGGCGACCGGTGAGGGCAGCTGCGACGGCCG
This sequence comes from Micromonospora sp. NBC_00617, assembly GCF_045161355.1. Taxonomy (NCBI): domain Bacteria; kingdom Bacillati; phylum Actinomycetota; class Actinomycetes; order Micromonosporales; family Micromonosporaceae; genus Micromonospora; species Micromonospora sp. NBC_00617. The sequence goes on from NZ_CP107751.1 coordinate 7,010,569, forward strand.
CTGGTGCCCGTCGAACGCCAACCCCTCGTGGATGGACGGCCCCCGCACCATGTGGACCGCGTTCGGCCGGTCGGTGAACACCTACTTCGCCTGGCTCACCGAACGGGTCGGCGCGGACCGGGTGGTGGAGATGGCCGAGCGGCTCGGCATCGTGCTGCGCGCCGACTCCGACGAGCGGCTGGCCCGCTACGGCGCGAAGGACTGGGGCCCGTTCACCCTGGGCGTGTCCGCGACGACCCCGCTGGACCTGGCGACGGCGTACGCCACCGTGGCGGCCGAGGGGACGTGGTGCGCGCCGCTGCCGGTGATCTCGATCAGCGATTCGGCCGGCCGGCCGGTGGACGCCGCCAAGCCGGACTGTCGACAGGTGCTCGACACCGACGTGGCGCGGGCGGCGGCCGACGCGGCCCGCTGCCCGGTGGGCGACCAGTCGATGTACGGGCAGTGCGACGGTGCCACCGCGCCCGACCTGCGTTCCCGGCTGGGCCGCCCGGTGGCCGGCAAGACCGGCAGCTCCGACCGGTACGAGACGGAGACGGTGGTGGCCTTCACCCCCCAGTTGGCGGTCGCCTCGATGGCGGCCAACCCCGACGACCCGCGTGACGCGGTCGGTCAGGCGGTGCAGGCCCGGATGGTGACCGCGGTGGGGGAGGTGCTCGGCGCCGCCCTGCGCGACCAGCCGGTACGCGACTTCGTCCCGCCGAGCGAGCGCGCCGCCTTCCAGGTCACCGGGGCCCGCACCGGCAACTGACCCGTCCGGGGCGGGGTGGTCAGGGCGCCTGTTCGGCGTTGCGGGCGATGTTGCGGGCCATGCCGCCGAAGACCACCGCGTGGAACGGGGCCACCGATCCCCAGTAGGCGTGCCCGGCCAGCCCGCGGGGCAGGAAGACCGCGCGCTGCTGGTAGCGGCTGCGTCCGTCGTCGGCGGGCAGCGCCCGCATCTCCAGCCAGGCGCGGCCGGGCAGTCGCATCTCCGCGCGCAGTCGCAGCAGCTCGCCCGGGACGATCTCCTCCACCCGCCAGAAGTCCAGCGCCTCGCCGACCTGGAGGCGGTGCGGGTCACGTCGGCCCCGCCGCAGCCCGACCCCGCCGACCAGCCGGTCCAGCCAGCCGCGTATCGACCAGGCGAGGGGGAACGAGTACCAGCCGTGCTCGCCGCCGACGCCCTCGATGACCCGCCAGAGCGCCGCCGGTGACGCGTCCACCGTCCGCTCCCGGATGTCGGTGTACGCGGTGCCACCGGACCAGTCCGGGTCGGTGGGCAGCGGCTCGGCCGGCGCGTCCGGACCGCTCGCGGTGGACCAGCGGGTCTCCACCTGGGCGTCGCGCACCTTGGCCAGCGCCAACGCCACCGCGTCGTCGAAGCCGGTGAGGCCGCCCGGTGGGTCGGGCACGTACCGGGCGAGGTCGTGTTCGTGTGCCACGGCCTCGTGGGTCAGGCTCTCCACCAGCGGACGGGCGATCTTGTTCGGAACCGGGGTGATCAGCCCGACCCAGTGCGAGGACAACGACGGGGTGAGCGGGCGGACCGGCACGATGATCCGCCGACGCAGACTGGCCACCCGGGCGTACCGCTGCATCATGTCGTTGAAGGTGAGCACGTCCGGCCCGCCGATGTCGAAGCCGCGGTTGACCTCGGGCGGCAGCGTGGCGCAGCCGGTCAGGTAGCGCAGCACGTCGCGGACCGCGATCGGCTGGATCCGGTTGCGGACCCACCGGGGGGTGACCATGGCGGGCAGCCGCTCGGTCAGGTAGCGCAGCATCTCGAACGACGCCGAGCCGGACCCGATGATCACCGCGGCGCGGAGCACCGCCGTGGGCACCCCGCTGGCCAGCAGGATCCGACCCACCTCGGCGCGGGACCGCAGGTGCGGCGAGGGGACCTCGGCGTCGGCCGCCGGCTCCGGCCCGCCCAGGTACACGATCCGGCGTACGCCGGCAGCGCGGGCGGCAGTCGCGAAGTTGGTCGCCGCCTCCCGGTCGGCGGCCTCGAAGTCCTCTCGGCCCAGCGAGTGCACCAGGAAGTACGCGACGTCCACGTCGGCGAACGCGGCGGGCAGCGTCTCCGGGCGGCTCAGGTCGCCCTCGACGATCTCGGCCGCCGCGGCCCAGGGCACGTCGCGCAGCCGCACCGCCTTGCGGGCGAGGCAGCGCACGGTGTGCCCGTCGGCGAGCAGCAGCGGCGTCAGCCGCCCGCCGATGTATCCGGTGGCTCCGGTGACGAGGCATCTCACGGCTTCCAGTCTGCGGCCCCCTAGACTCGTTCGCTGTGGAGACCGAGACGAGCACCTTCTGGGGGCCGGATTTCGCGCAGCTCAGGGCCACCGATCCGGAGATCGCCGGGGTGGTCCTCGGCGAGCTGGACCGGTTGCGCGGTGGCCTGCAGCTCATCGCCAGCGAGAACCTGACCTCGCCGGCGGTGCTGGCCGCGCTCGGCTCGACGCTTACCAACAAGTACGCCGAGGGCTACCCGGGCCGGCGCTACTACGGCGGCTGCGCCGAGGTGGACCGGGCCGAGGAGATCGGCATCGCGCGCGCCAAGGAGCTGTTCGGGGCCGAGCACGCCAACCTTCAGCCGCACTCGGGGGCGAGCGCCAACCTGGCCGCGTACGCCGCGTTGGTGCAGCCGGGGGACACGGTGCTGGCGATGGACCTGCCGCACGGCGGGCACCTCACCCACGGCAGCCGGGTGAACTTCTCTGGCAAGTGGTTCCACCCGGTCGGTTACCCGGTCCGGCCGGACACCGAGCTGATCGACTACGACGAGGTACGCGACCTGGCCCGGGCGCACCGGCCCAAGCTGATCATCTGTGGCGCGACCGCGTACCCCCGGCTGATCGACTTCGCCCGGTTCCGGGAGATCGCCGACGAGGTCGGCGCGTACCTGATGGTGGACGCCGCGCACTTCATCGGCCTGGTGGCCGGGCGGGCCATTCCGTCCCCGGTGCCGTACGCCGACGTCGTCTGCGCCACCACCCACAAGGTGCTGCGCGGCCCGCGTGGCGGCATGATCCTCTGCCGCGAGTCGCTGGCCCAGCGGATCGACAAGGCGGTCTTCCCGTTCACCCAGGGCGGCCCGCTGATGCACGCGGTGGCGGCGAAGGCGGTCGCGCTGCGCGAGGCAGCCCAGCCGGAGTTTCAGACGTACGCCCGGCAGGTGGTCAGCAACGCCCAGGCGCTCGCGGCCGGGCTGGCCGACGAGGGGATGCGCCCGGTGTCCGGCGGCACCGACACCCACCTGGCCCTGATCGACCTGCGGGAGCTGGGGGTGACCGGCGCCGAGGCCGAGGCGCGGTGCGACGCCGCCGCGATCACGCTCAACAAGAACGCCATCCCGTACGACCCGCAGCCGCCGCTGGTGGCCTCCGGGATCCGGGTAGGCACGCCGAGCGTCACCACCCAGGGGATGCGCGAGGGTGAGCTGCGGCAGGTGGCCGCCCTGATCGCGCGCGCGGTGCGCACCGACCCGGGCGCACCGGGTGGCGCCGACGCGCTGACCCGGATCGGCGCCGAGGTGGCCGAGCTGGCCGCGGCCTTCCCGGCGTACCCCCGTGGCTGAGCCCGGGGTGGTCGAGCCCGCCGCCGACCGGCGGTGGCGGTTGCGGCACCTGCCGGTGCTGCTGGGCGCGTCGCTGGCGCTGGCCGTGGTCGCGGCGGTCGTCGGTGCGGTGACCGGCGGCGCGACGGCGGCGGTCGGCGCGGCGGCCGGGGTGGGTGTCACGGTGCTCAGCTACACGCTGACCACGGTGGTGCTGGCCCGGGCCGACCAGGTCAACCCGCAGCTGCTGCTGCCGCTCGGCGTGGGTCTGTACGTGCTGAAGTTCACCCTGTTGGGTGTCGTGCTGGTGGCGGTGGCCTCGACCGGCTGGGCCGGGTTGATCCCTCTCTGCCTCGGCATCGTCGCCGGGGTGGCAGTGTGGACAGCGGTACACATCTGGTGGCTGACCACGGTGCACGCGCGTCGGGCGCACGGCTGACCCGACGGTCGTCCCATCTTTCGGACGCGCCGCAATGTGTCGGCCTCCGGTCATTTTCCGACGGGCGGAAGGGGAGTAGCGTGCCCACAGACGACGGCGCCCACGAGATGCCCACACAACGATGGTTGTGCGGGGGGTGAGGCACAGCCTCGTCTTCCCGGCTGATATCGTTCGCCCCGTCATGGCTGATGACCAAACCCCCCGCCCCGCCGGTGACCCGGACGACTATCCGTCCGGTGCCGGTCAGGGTTGGACCGCGCTCAGCTACCTCGTCGGAGGCATGCTCGTGTGGGGTTTCATCGGCTGGCTGGTCGACCAGTGGCTCGACACCGGTGGCGTCGCCACCGGGATCGGCGTCGTGCTCGGCATGGCCGGGGGAGTCATCCTGGTCGTCCGCCGACTCGGCACGCCTACTTAGGAAGGGACGCGGTGTTCGGACAGGCGAACGTCCTGGCAGCGGGCCAGGCGGCATTCCCACCCAGCGTGGAGGACTTCTACCTGCCCAGCATCCTGCCCTGGGGTGCACACGACTCGTACTGGATCACCAAGTTCACCTTGATGATCTGGATCGCGGTCGGTGTGTTGATCATCTTCTTCCTGGCGACCTACCGGAACCCGCAGCTGGTGCCGACCAAGAAGCAGTGGTTCGCCGAGTCGATCTACGGCTTCGTGCGCAACAACATCTCGGTCGACATGATCGGTCATCAGGGTGTGCGGTTCGCTCCGTACTTCACCACGCTGTTCTGCTTCGTGCTTGTGACGAACGCGTTCGCGATCATCCCGTTGTTCCAGATCTCACCGAACTCGCACATCGCCTTCCCGGCGATCCTCGCGGTGCTCAGCTACGTGCTGTTCAACTACATCGGCATCCGGCACCACGGCTTCGGCAAATACTTCAAGCACGCCCTGATCCCGCCGGCACCCTGGTACATCCTGCCGCTGCTGATTCCGATCGAGGCGTTCTCGACCTTCATCATCCGGCCGTTCTCGCTGGCCGTCCGTCTCTTCGCGAACATGTTCGCCGGCCACATGCTCCTGCTGGTCTTCACGCTCGGCGGCTTCGCGATGCTCAACGCCAACGCCTGGCTGGCACCGGTCTCGGTGGTCTCCTGGGTGATGACCGTGGCGCTGACCCTGCTCGAGGCACTGGTCATCGTCCTGCAGGCCTACGTCTTCACGGTGCTGAGCGCCAGCTACATCCAGGGCGCGCTCGCCGAAGAGCACTGATCCACGCACCAAACCGTTGTCGTCCCGCGTGAGAGTCACGCGTGATAACCAGGAGGAACCACACCAATGGACGCTAGCGTTCTCGCCGAGGTCACCGGTAGCACCGCTGCCATCGGCTACGGTCTCGCCGCCATCGGCCCGGGCATCGGCGTCGGCCTGGTCTTCGCCGCCTACATCCAGTCGACCGCCCGTCAGCCGGAGTCGTCCCGGATGACCCTGCCGTACGTCTGGATCGGCTTCGCCGTCATCGAGGCGCTGGCGCTGTTCGGCATCGCCTTCGGCTTCATCTGGGCCGGCTGATCCCGCCCTTCAGACCGGGAGGTCATCCATGTTCTTCCTCGCCGCTGAGGGTGGTGAGTCGACCCACAACCCGATCATCCCGATCTGGCAGGAGATCGTGGTTGGTACGGTCGCCTTCGCCGTGCTCTGCTTCGTACTGATGAAGTTCGTCTTCCCGCGCATGGAGCAGACGTTCCAGGCTCGGGTCGACGCGATCGAGGGCGGCATCAAGCGTGCCGAGGCCGCCCAGGCCGAGGCGAACCAGCTGCTCGAGCAGTACCGTGCCCAGCTCGCTGAGGCCCGGACCGACGCCGCCAAGATCCGTGACGACGCGCGGGCCGACGCCGAGGGCATCCGGCAGGACATCCTCGCCAAGGCGCGCGAGGAGTCCGACCGGGTCATCCAGGCCGGCAAGGACGCGCTCGCCGCCGAGCGGGCCACCATCGTGCGCGAGCTGCGCGCGGAGGTCGGCACCATCGCGGTGGACCTGGCCAGCAAGATCGTCGGCGAGTCGCTGGCCGATGAGGCACGGCGCAAGGGCACCGTCGACCGGTTCCTGAGCGGTCTCGAGAGCACGGGGGCCCGCTGATGCAGGCCGCCAGCCGGGAGTCGTACAAGGTCGCGGCCGAGCGCCTCGACGCGTACGTCCGCGGCGCGGAGCCGTCGGCGGTGGCCTCCACCGCCGACGCCATCCTCTCCGTGGCGACGCTGCTGCGGCGTGAGCCGCGGCTGCGCCGGGCGCTCTCCGAGCCGGCTCGTTCCGGTGCGGACCGCGGCGCGCTGCTCGGCGACATGCTGGGCGGGCGGATCGGCGCCGACGCGCTCGACCTGCTCGTGTCGCTGGTCGCCGGCCGGTGGTCGGCACCGTCGGAGTTGCTCGACGGCACCGAGCGCCTCGGGGTGGAGGCGCTGCTGGCCAGCGCCGACTCCGCCGGCGAGCTGGGCGAGGTCGAGGACGAGCTGTTCCGCTTCGGTCAGGTCGTGGCCGGCCAGTCGGCGCTGAGCAACGCGCTCGCCGACCCGGTCGCACCGGTCGAGCAGCGGGCCACCCTGGCCCGCGAGCTGCTCGCCGACAAGGCCCGTCCGGTCACCGTCCGCCTCGTCGAGGCAGCGCTCGGCGGGTTCGGGGGACGTTCCTTCAGTGGGGCGCTCACCCGGCTGGTCGAGCTTGCCGCCGACCGGCGTGACCGGCAGGTGGCGTACGTGACCGTCGCGGCCCCGTTGAGTGACGAGGACGAGCGTCGGCTGGGTGCGAGCCTCACCGCGATATACGGTCGAGAGGTCTCCGTCAAGCAGACGGTCGACCCCGCCGTTCTCGGTGGCGTGAGCGTCCGGGTCGGCTCCGACCTGTACGACGGCACGATCCTGCGCCGCCTCAACGAGACCCGCAACGCGCTCGCGAAGCGCTGAACGGCTTCGCCGCCCCGCGGCTGAGCGGCGCCGCCGCCCAACGCCTGGATTGACAGACGCCATTCGGACCGGTTGGTACTAGGTATCCCGGGCCCCTGAATTTTAAGGAAGCAGAGGATGGCCGAGCTGACCATCTCGACGGAGGAGATCCGCGGCGCCCTGGAGCGCTACGTCTCTTCCTACTCGTCCGACGTCTCCCGCGAGGAGGTCGGCACCGTCGCCGACACCGGCGACGGCATCGCCCACGTCGAGGGCCTGCCCTCGACCAAGACCAACGAGCTGCTGGAGTTCGAGGACGGCACGCTCGGCGTGGCGTTGAACCTCGACGTCCGGGAGATCGGCGTCGTCGTCCTTGGTGACTCCGCCAAGCTGGAGGAGGGGCAGCGGGTCAAGCGCACCGACCGCGTGCTCTCGGTTCCGGTTGGCGACGCCTTCCTCGGCCGCGTGGTCAACGCGCTCGGCCAGCCGATCGACGGGCTCGGCGACATCGCCGACGAGGGCTACCGCGAGCTGGAGCTGCAGGCTCCGAACGTGATGTCCCGGCAGTCGGTGTTCGAGCCGCTGCAGACCGGCATCAAGGCCATCGACGCGATGACCCCGATCGGTCGGGGCCAGCGGCAGCTGATCATCGGTGACCGGAAGACCGGCAAGACCACTGTCGCCCTGGACGCCATCCTCAACCAGCGGGACAACTGGCGCACCGGCGACCCGAAGAAGCAGGTTCGCTGCATCTACGTCGCCATCGGCCAGAAGGCCTCCACCATCGCCTCGATCAAGGGGCAGCTGGAGGAGGCGGGCGCGATGGAGTACACCACCATCGTCGCCTCGCCGGCCTCCGACCCGGCTGGCTTCAAGTACCTGGCCCCGTACACCGGCTCGTCCATCGGACAGCACTGGATGTACGGCGGCAAGCACGTCCTGATCGTCTTCGACGACCTGAGCAAGCAGGCCGAGGCGTACCGGGCAGTGTCGCTGCTGCTGCGTCGCCCGCCGGGCCGTGAGGCGTACCCGGGTGACGTCTTCTACCTGCACTCCCGCCTGCTGGAGCGTTGCGCGAAGCTCTCCGACGAGCTGGGTGGCGGCTCGATGACCGGTCTGCCGATCATCGAGACGAAGGCCAACGACATCTCGGCCTTCATCCCGACCAACGTCATCTCGATCACCGACGGCCAGATCTTCCTGGAGACCGACCTGTTCAACCAGGGCGTCCGTCCGGCGATCAACGTCGGCACCTCGGTCTCCCGGGTCGGTGGCGCCGCGCAGGTGAAGCCGATGCGCAAGGTCGCCGGTTCGCTGCGGCTCAACCTTGCCCAGTACCGCGAGCTGGAGGCGTTCGCCGCCTTCGCCTCCGACCTGGACAAGGCCTCCCGGGCCCAGCTGGACCGCGGTGTCCGGCTGGTCGAGCTGCTCAAGCAGCCGAACTACTCGCCGTACCCGGTGCAGGAAGAGGTCGTCTCGGTCTGGGCCGGCACCGAGGGCAAGCTGGACGACATCCCGGTGGGTGAGATCCGGCGCTTCGAGGCGGAGTTCCTCCAGTACCTGCGGCACAAGCACGAGGGCGTGCTGGCCGGTATCGCCGACAACCAGTGGGGCGACGACATCGTCGGCTCCCTGGACGCGGCGATCACCGAGTTCAAGCAGGTCTTCCTCGGCAAGGCCGACGAGCGCAAGGTCAACGACGCGCCGGCCCAGCCGCTGGAGGGTGACGAGAACCGCGAGACGGTGACCCGCTTCCGCGACGGCACGACCGACCGCCCGGCCGAGAGCTGATCCGATGGCGGCCCAGGTACGCGTTCTTCGTCAACGGATCCGCTCGGCGAAGTCGATGAAGAAGATCACCAAGGCGATGGAGCTCGTGGCGACGAGCCGGATCGCCAAGGCTCAGGCCCGGGTGCAGGCGTCCCTGCCGTACGCCCAGGCCATCACCGGTGTGCTCACGGCGCTGGCGTCCAACGCGCGGATCGACCATCCGCTGCTCACCCCGCGCGAGCGGGTGCGGCGGGCGGGCGTCCTGTTGGTCACCAGCGACCGTGGCCTGGCCGGCGGTTACAGCTCCAACGCGATCAGGATGGCCGAGTCGCTGATCGCGCGACTGAAGGCGGACGGCAAGGAGCCGGTGCTCTACGTCATCGGACGTAAGGGTGTCGGGTTCTACCGGTTCCGCGACCGGCCGATCGAGGCGAACTGGACCGGTTTCAGCGAGCAGCCGTCGTTCGAGGATGCCCGAATGGTCGGTGAGACGCTGATCAAGGCGTTCACCGCCGGTGCGGACGACGTCGACGGCAGCGCCGGGGCGGACGGGGTGCTCGGCGTCGACGAGTTGCACATCGTCTACACCGAGTTCCACTCGCTGATGACCCAGAACCCGGTCACCAGGGTCATCGGTCCGATGCAGGTGGAGGACCGGCCGCGCTCCGAAGGGGTGGGGCTGCTGCCGGCGTACGAGTTCGAGCCGGAGGCGGAGACGCTGCTCGACGCGCTCCTGCCGAGGTACATCAACACGCGGATCTACGCGGCGTTGCTGGAGTCGGCGGCGAGTGAGTCGGCGGCGAGGCGGCGGGCGATGAAGAGCGCCACCGACAACGCCGAAGACATGATCGAGAAGTACACGCGTGAGATGAACTCGGCCCGCCAGGCTGGGATCACCCAGGAGATCAGTGAGATCGTCGGCGGCGCGAACGCGCTGGCCGCGTCGGGAAGTGAAGTGTGATGACTGCCCCAGTAGAGACCAAGACGGCCACGGGTCGCGTGGTCCGGGTCATCGGCCCGGTCGTCGACGCCGAGTTCCCGCGCGACGCCATGCCGGCCCTGTTCAATGCCCTGAACGTCACAGTGAACCTGTCCGGCGGTGAGAAGACGCTGACCCTGGAGGTCGCCCAGCACCTGGGTGACAACCTGGTCCGCGCCATCTCGATGCAGCCGACGGACGGTCTGGTCCGTGGCGCGGAGGTGCGTGACCGCGGCGAGCCGATCACCGTTCCGGTGGGCGACGCGGTCAAGGGCCACGTGTTCAACGCGATCGGCGAGGTGCTCAACCTCAAGGAGGGTGAGACCCTCACCCCGGACGACCGCTGGGGTATCCACCGCAAGGCCCCGGCCTTCGCGGACCTGGAGCCGAAGACCGAGATGCTGGAGACCGGCATCAAGGTCATCGACCTGCTCGCCCCGTACGTCAAGGGCGGCAAGATCGGCCTGTTCGGCGGCGCGGGCGTGGGCAAGACGGTGCTCATCCAGGAGATGATCACCCGGGTTGCTCGTAACTTCGGTGGTACCTCGGTCTTCGCTGGCGTGGGTGAGCGCACCCGTGAGGGCAACGACCTCATCGCCGAGATGACCGAGTCCGGCGTCATCGACAAGACCGCGCTGGTCTACGGCCAGATGGACGAGCCGCCGGGCACCCGGCTGCGCGTCGCCCTGTCCGCGCTGACCATGGCGGAGTACTTCCGCGACGTGAAGAAGCAGGAGGTGCTGCTCTTCATCGACAACATCTTCCGCTTCACCCAGGCCGGCTCGGAGGTCTCCACCCTGCTCGGCCGGATGCCGAGCGCCGTGGGTTACCAGCCGACCCTGGCCGACGAGATGGGCGAGCTCCAGGAGCGGATCACCTCCGTCCGGGGCCAGGCCATCACCTCCATGCAGGCGATCTACGTTCCGGCGGACGACTACACCGACCCCGCCCCGGCCACCACGTTCGCCCACCTGGACGCGACCACCAACCTGGAGCGGTCGATCTCCGACAAGGGCATCTACCCGGCTGTGGACCCGCTGGCGTCCTCGTCCCGGATCCTCGCCCCGGAGTTCGTCGGCCAGGAGCACTTCCAGGTCGCCACCGAGGTCAAGCGGATCCTGCAGCGTTACAAGGACCTGCAGGACATCATCGCCATCCTCGGTATCGAGGAGCTCTCCGAGGAAGACAAGATCACCGTGGCCCGGGCCCGGCGGATCGAGCGCTTCCTCTCGCAGAACACCTACGCGGCGGAGCAGTTCACCGGCGTGCCGGGCTCGACGGTCCCGATCAAGGAGACCATCGAGGCGTTCCGCAAGATCAGCGAGGGTGAGTACGACCACTTCCCCGAGCAGGCGTTCTTCATGTGCGGCGGTCTCGAGGACCTGGAGCGCAAGGCTGAGGAGCTGATGAAGGGCTGACAGCCCGCTCATCCGTACCGCAAAAGACTGCCCCGGCAATGCCGGGGCAGTCTTTTGTTCATCTTCACGCCTTACCATGGTCGCGGTCCGTTACTCGTGGTCGTCGCATTGGCGGCACGCGAGATACGGTCGGTCCGCGCGTTCACCTGAACGAGCGCTGACTTCTGCAACCTTTCGACGACGTGCGCCCGTCTCCTCTTCGTGGGCGTAACGAACGGAGATGCGCGTGGGTAAGGCCGGCAAGAGTGGCCGCAAGTCGTCCATCTGGCGGGGCGTGCCGCGCTGGGCCAAGGTGTGCACCGTGTCCGGCCTGGTGCTGACCATGCTCAGCGGCGGGGTGCTGGTCGGCACCGAGGTGCTGGTGGCCCGCTACGAGGGCGCCGTCGGCAAGGCCGACCTCTTCGGTGACCAGGCAGCGGGCGCCAATGAGAAGAAGAGCGAGATCAAGGGCCCGCTCAACCTGCTGCTGGTTGGCATCGACCCGCGTACGCCGACGGCGGCGCCGCTGGCCGACTCGATCATGGTGCTGCACGTGCCCGCGTCGATGGACCGGGCCTACCTCTTCTCGCTGCCGCGGGACCTCTACGTCGACATCCCGGAGTTCAAGAAGGCCAACTTCGCCGGCGAGACGACGAAGATCAACGCGGCGATGTCGCGCGGCAGCCGGGTGCCCAACGGCAACCCCGACGCGGCGCGCGGCTTCGAGCTGCTGGCCACCACCGTGCAGAACGTGACCGGCATCAAGCGCTTCGACGCCGGCGCGATCATCAACTTCACTGGCTTCCAGAAGATCGTCGACGCGATGGGCGGCGTCGACATGTACATCGAGCGGGAGGTGAGGTCCGAGCACAGGCAGCCGGACGGCAAACACCGGCCCGGTAACACGCGCGGTGAGGGCTACGTCGGCCCGCAGGCGGTCTACACGAAGGGCACCCACCACCTCAGCGGGTGGCAGGCCCTGGACTACGTCCGGCAGCGCTACCCGAAGAACGGTGTGCCGGACGCCGACTACGGCCGGCAGCGCCACCAGCAGCAGTTCGTCAAGGCGATGGTCGGCCAGGCGTTCAGCGCCGACGTGGTCGCCAACCCGATCAAGCTCGACAAGGTGCTCCGCGCCGCCGGGCAGTCGCTGATCTTCAACGGTCGGGGCAACAGCGTGGTCGACTTCGGGCTCGCCCTCAAGAACATCCGCCCGGACACCATCCAGATGGTCAAGCTCCCCGGCGGCGGGATCTTCGAAGGGAAGAAGTACAAGGGCGAGCAGTTCCAGCCAGGCGTGTCGGACTTCTTCACCGCCCTGCACAATGAACAACTGGACCCGTTCCTGCTGGAGCATCCCGAATTCCAGAACAAGACCAAGTAGCCGTGGCGTAGCTCTCCCCACCCGCGTTAGGGGTGGCGGGGCGTCACGACTAGACTTTCGGCTATCCGTCGCCGCAGCAAGGAGACAGCGTGGCACAGCAGCTTCACGTCGAGCTCGTCGCCGTCGAGGAGAAGGTCTGGTCCGGTGAGGCCGAGATGGTCGTCGCCCGGACCACCGAGGGTGAGCTCGGTGTCCTGCCGGGGCACGCGCCGCTGCTCGGCCAGCTCGCCGAGCCCGGCCAGGTCCGCATCAAGCTGGCCGGCGGTGAGCAGGTCTCCTACGAGGTGGCCGGCGGCTTCCTCTCGGTGAGCGCCCAGGGCGTCACCGTGCTGGCCGAGAGCGCTACCCCGGTTTCCGCGCAGAGCCGCTGAGTCACACCGCGGATGGAGATCGTCGAGGGCATCGGGATCGGCGTCGCCGTCATCCTCGTCGCGCTTCTCGTGCTCTTCGTCCGGCGGGCCGTGGTGACCCGCAGCGGTGGCATCATCCGGCTCAGCGTCCGGGTCACCACCGTGCTCGACGGGCGCGGCTGGTCACCCGGCTTCGGTCGGTTCGCCGGTGACGAGCTGCGCTGGTATCGAATGTTCAGCTTCGCGCTCCGTCCCAAGCGGGTTCTCTTCCGCAAGGATCTCGCGGTCGAGCGCCGCCGGTTGCCCGAAGGGCAGGAGCGGCTCTCGATGCCGGCCGACTGGGTGATCCTCCGCTGTACCAGTCACCACGCACCGGTGGAGATTGCCATGGCGCGATCTACCGTGACCGGTTTCCTCTCCTGGCTCGAGGCCGCCCCTCCGGGGGCGGTCTCGCCGCGTATGGCCTCCCAGGACTGGCCGGCTGCCTGACCCGCGTGGTTACGGTGGTGGGTTTCCGGGGCAGCCCGCCCGGCTCCGGGCGGTCAGGCTTGATCCCTGCGCCGGGCGGGCTGCCCCGGAAACCCCGTCCGCGGCGCTGTGCGTCGTTCTGGCGCCTTTTTGGGCACCTGCCGTTGCCGATGCAGCTGCGTCCTGCCTTGCAGGGCGGTCGGGGCGGGTTGATCGACTCGGTTTTCCTGATGTCGGGGTGTCCTGCTGGTCAGGACGCCCCGACATCAAGGAACCGGAGTTCATCAAGGCGTTGACCGGAGTCAGCTCCGCCGGGGAGGGCAGCCCCGTCCGAGGAGTCGGCTGCGCCGACGCGTGGGCGCGGTCAGATGGGGAACCCACGCCTGCACAGCGTCGACGTTCAGCGATTGCCGCCCGGCACCCATAGCACATCGCCTGCCGGATTTGCCGTTCTTGACAGGATAAAGAGCAGATCGGAGAGCCGGTTGAGATACTTTGCCGGGAGCGGGCTGGTCCGATCCGGATCGTGGCTGACCAGCGCCCACGCCGCCCGTTCCGCACGCCGGGCGGTGGTCCGCGCCACGTGCAGCAGCGCCGCGCCCGCGGTGCCGCCGGGGAGGATGAAGGAGTCGAGCTTGCTCAGGCGTGCGTTGTACTCGTCGCACCAGCCCTCCAGGCGCTCGACGTACGCCTCGGTCACCCGCAGCGGCGGGTACTCCGGCTCCGGCTCGACCGGGGTGGACAGGTCAGCCCCGACGTCGAACAGGTCGTTCTGCACCGACGCCAGCACGCCCCGCAGTTCCTCGTCGAGTTGGCCCAGGGCGAGCGCGACGCCGATCGCCGCGTTGCACTCGTCGACATCCGCGTACGCGGCGATCCGTGGATCGGTCTTCGGGACCTGCTCGTTGTTGCTCAGCCTGGTCATGCCGGCGTCGCCGGCCTTGGTGTAGATGCGCGTGAGGTGGACGGCCATGACGCACAGCCTACGGATACCGGACTTGACGATCCCCGCGCGGCCGGACGCCACTGCCGGCTGGCCGGCGGCGGTGGGGCCCGGCGACGCCGGTGATCCGGCGATCCCCGATGTCGACGTCATCCGGATCTGCGGTGGGGCACGGCTGACCGGAACCGTGCACGTGGTCGGCGCCAAGAACTCGGCGCTGAAACTGATGGCCGCCGCGCTGCTCGCACCGGGCCGCAGCGTGATCACCAACGTCCCGCGGATCACCGACATCGCGATCATGGGGGAGGTGCTGCGCCGGCTGGGCTGTGACGTCCGGTTCGACGCGGACGACCCCGTCGACCCGATGGTGGCACGGGGCGGAATCGCCAGGTCCCGTTCCGTGACCATCGACGTACCCGAGCAACCGGGCGCGGACGCGGACTACGACCTGGTCCGCCGGCTGCGCGCGTCGATCTGTGTGCTGGGCCCGCTGCTGGCCCGCCGGGGGTACGTCCGGGTGGCCCACCCCGGCGGCGACGCGATCGGCTCGCGCGGGCTGGACATGCACATCTCCGGGCTGACGCGGATGGGCGCGGAGATCTCCGGTGAGCACGGCTTCGTCATCGCCGAGGCCCCGCACGGGCTGCGCGGCGCCGACATCGTGCTGGACTTCCCCAGCGTGGGTGCGACCGAGAACCTGGTGATGGCGGCGGTGCTCGCCCAGGGCACCACGATGATCGACAACGCGGCCCGGGAGCCGGAGATCGTCGACATCTGCACGATGCTCAACCAGATGGGCGCGCGGATCTCCGGTGCCGGTACGTCCACCCTGCGGATCACCGGTGTCGCCGGCCTGCACCCCGTGCGGCACGCCACGGTGGGGGACCGGATCGTCGCCGGCACCTGGGCGTTCGGTGCCGCCATGACGCGCGGCGACGTGACGGTGACCGGGCTGGACCCGGCCTACCTGGAGGTCGCCCTGGACAAGGTCGTCGCGGCCGGCGGCCTGGTCGAGACGCGAGGAGACGGCTTCCGGGTACGCATGGACGACCGGCCCCGGGCGGTGGACGTGGTGACGCTGCCGTACCCCGGGTTCGCCACCGACCTGCTGCCCATGGCGATCGGGCTGGCCGCGGTCAGCGACGGCGCATCCCTGATCACGGAGAACATCTTCGACGGCCGCTTCATGTTCGCCAACGAGATGATGCGGCTCGGCGCAGACATCAAGACCGACGGACACCACGCGGTGGTCCGGGGGCGGGAGCGGCTCTCCGGAGCGCCGGTACGGGCCACCGACATCCGCGCCGGCGCCGGGCTGATCATCGCCGGCCTCTGCGCGGACGGGCCCACGGAGGTGTCCCACGTGCACCACGTCGATCGGGGGTACCCGGATTTCGTGGCCGACCTGCGGGCGCTCGGTGTGGCGGTGGAGCGGGGCACCGCCCCGGACGAGCCGTCGCTGGAGATCTGACCACCGACTTAGCCGTCGTTCAGGCTCGCCGACTAGGGTGCAGGCAGGCACTCAATCGCAGCGAGGGAGAAGCAGATGGCGGGTCGACTCGCGGTCGTCGGGGCCGGGCTGATGGGCTCCGGCATCGCCCAGGTGGCGGCGCAGGCGGGCTGGCAGGTGACGCTGCGCGACCTGGACGACGCGGCAACCAACCGGGGGCTCGGCGGCATCCGGAAGTCGCTGGAGAAGTTCGCCGAGAAGGGCAAGATCGAGGCGTCCGACGTCGAGGCGACGCTGGCGCGGATCACCCCGACCACCGACCTGGAGGCGGCGGCGGACGCGGACATCGTCATCGAGGCGGTCTTCGAGCGGCTGGACATCAAGCACGAGGTGTTCCGTGCGCTGGACAAGATCTGCAAGTCCGACGCGGTGCTCGCCACCAACACGTCGGCCATTCCGGTCACCCAGATCGCCGCGGTCACCGAGCGGCCGGAGGCCGTCGTCGGCACCCACTTCTTCTCGCCGGTGCCGATGATGCAGCTCTGTGAGCTGGTACGCGGCTACAAGACCAGCGACGACACGCTGGCCACCGTGCGGGCCTTCGCCGAGGAGATCGGCAAGACGGTCGTGGTGGTCAACCGGGACATCGCCGGCTTCGTCACCACCCGGCTGATCTCCGCCCTGGTGGTGGAGGCGGTCAAGCTGGTCGAGGCCGGCGTGGTGTCGGCGGAGGACCTGGACACCGCCTGCCGGCTGGGCTTCGGGCACGCCATGGGCCCGCTGGCCACCACCGACCTGACCGGCGTGGACGTGCTGCTGCACGCCTCGAAGAACATCTACACCGACACGGCGGACGAGAAGTTCTTCCCGCCGGAGCTGCTCCAGCGCATGGTCACCGCCGGTGACCTGGGCCGCAAGACCGGCAAGGGTTTCTACACGTACTGAGTCGCGACGACCGGGGCGGCTGCCCGCCCCGGTCGACCGTTCAGCCGTCGCGCTTGGTGGTCCAGCGGAAGGTGGTCAGGCAGAGCACCAGGCCGATCACGCACCACAGGGCGAGCACCAGCGCCACCCGGCCCAGCTCGAACGACCCGCCCGGCTCCTGGGCGCCGAAGCTCTCGGGCAAAAAGACCGCGCGCAGCCCCTGGCACATCCACTTGAGCGGGAACAGCGCCGCCACCTGCTGCATCCAGGTGGGCAGGTCGGTGAAGACGAAGAACACCCCGGAGATGAACTGGAGCACCAGGGAGACCGGGGTGACCACCGCCGAGCCGCTGCGGGCCGTGCGGGCCAGCGACGAGATGGCGATGCCGCACAGGGTGCACGCGGTCACCCCGAGCATCGCGACCCAGCCGAAGGTGAACCACTTCGCGGCGGTGCCGGGCAGGTCGAGGTCGAACAGCGCCACGGCGACGGCCAGCAGCAGCGCGGTCTCGGCGATCCCGATCGCCACCACCATGATCACTTTCCCGGCGAACCAGACCCACTTCGGCATCGGCGTGCCCCGGTAGCGCTTGAGCACCCCCCGGTCCCGCTCGATCGGGATCCAGATGCCGAGGTTCTGGAAGCTCACCGTCATCAGGCCGGTCGCGATCATGCCGGTGATGAAGTACTGGGTGAACTTGACCCCGCCACCGATCGTCCCATGGAAGATCGACGCGAAGATCAGGATCATGATGATGGGGAAGCCCATCGTGAAGACCACGGACTCCCGGCTGCGCAGGAACTGGGTGATCTCCAGCCGGCCCTGGCGCAGGGCGAGCGCACCGGCGCTCGGCCGGCGGCCGTGGCTCGCGGTGACCGGCGTCGCCGGCTTCGTCGTGGTCGTCATCGCGCGTGTCCGATCATCGTGAGGTAGACGTCCTCCAGGGTCGGCCGGGTCACGGTGAGCCCGGGGACCTCGCCGCCGTGACGCGCGGCGAGGTCGGCCACGAAGGCCGTCGGCGTCGCGCTCTGCGCGCTTTCCAGCGTCCCTTCCGGGGTACGCCAGGAGACCGTGGCGAGGGCCTCCTGCCGGTTGCCCAGCCGGTTCGGTGCGGCCACCTCGACCAGCCGACCGCCGGCGATCACGCCGACCCGGTCCGCGAGGGCCTCCGCCTCGTCCAGGTAGTGCGTGGTGAGCACGATTGTGGTGCCGGCCGCCGCGAGGTCGCGGATCAGCTCCCAGAACTCGCGGCGCGCCTCCGGGTCGAAACCCGTGGTCGGCTCGTCGAGGAAGAGCAGCTCCGGTCGGCCGACGATGCCCAGCGCCACGTCCAGGCGGCGCTTCTGCCCGCCGGAGAGGGTGTGCGTACGGGCCTTCGCCTTGTCGGCCAGCCCGACCCGCTCGATGACCTTGTCCGGGTCGTCCGCACCCGGGTAGAAGCCGGAGAAGTGCCGGATCACCTCGGCCACGGTCAGCTCGTCGAACTCGCCGGTGCCCTGGAGCACGATGCCGACCCGGGAACGCCAGCCGGCGGCCGGGTTGGCCGGGTCCGCGCCGAGCACGGAGACCTCGCCGGCGTCCCGGTGCCGGTAACCCTCCAGGATCTCCACCGTGGTGGTCTTGCCCGCGCCGTTCGGGCCGAGCAACGCGAACACCTCGCCCCGGCGGACGTCGAGGTCCACGCCCGCCATCGCCACGTTGTCGCCGTACGCCTTGCGCAGTCCGCGAACGGAGATGGCCAGCTCGTCATCCATGCTGTCCAGTGTGCGTCCTGGCTGCAAGCGGCGGGTGCCCGGGGTGTGGGGGTCAGCGCCACCGCGAGCGCTTCGGACCCGGTCGTCCGCGACATGGACCTGTGTGGTTTTCCACAACCCGTTTTACTGAACGGTAACTTAGACTCCGGCCATGGATGAGACGCCATCTGCGAGCCGGTTGCCCGAGCGGGACCGCCCGTGGGTGATGCGCACGTACGCCGGCCACTCCTCGGCCGCCGCCACCAACGCGCTCTTCCGCCGCAACCTCGCCAAGGGGCAGACCGGCCTGTCGGTCGCCTTCGACCTGCCCACCCAGACCGGGTACGACCCGGACCACGAACTCGCCGCCGGTGAGGTCGGCCGGGTCGGCGTGCCGGTGGCACACCTCGGGGACATGCGGGCGCTCTTCGACGGCATCCCGCTCGCCGAGATGAACACCTCGATGACCATCAACGCCCCGGCGATGTGGCTGCTGGCCCTGTACGGCACCGTCGGCCTCGAACAGGACGCGGAGCTGGCCCGCTGCGCCGGCACCACCCAGAACGACATCATCAAGGAGTACCTGTCCCGGGGGACGTACATCTTCCCGCCCGCGGCCTCCCTGCGGCTCACCGCCGACGTGGTGGCGTACACGCTGCGGGAGATGCCCCGGTGGAACCCGGTCAACATCTGCTCGTACCACCTCCAGGAAGCCGGCGCCACGCCCGTACAGGAGGTTGGTTTCGCCCTGGCCACCGCCGTCGCCGTCCTCGACGCGGTCCGCGACTCCGGCCAGGTGCCCGCCGAGCGGATGGGTGACGTGGTGCAACGCGTCTCGTTCTTCGTCAACGCCGGCGTGCGCTTCGTCGAGGAGATCGCCAAGATGCGCGCGTTCGGCGTGCTCTGGGACGAGATCACCCGCGACCGGTACGGAGTGACCGAGGCTCGGCAGCGACGGTTCCGCTACGGCGTGCAGGTCAACTCGCTCGGCCTCACCGAGGCGCAACCGGAGAACAACATTCAGCGGATCGTGCTCGAGATGCTCGGCGTGACGATGTCCCGCGACGCCCGGGCCCGCGCCGTGCAACTGCCCGCCTGGAACGAGGCGCTCGGCCTGCCCCGTCCCTGGGACCAGCAGTGGTCGCTGCGGATGCAGCAGGTCCTGGCGTACGAGTCGGACCTGCTCGAATACCCCGACCTCTTCGCCGGCTCGCACGTGATGACCGCACTCGTCGACGAGATCGTCACCGGAGCGCGCGTCGAGCTGGACAAGGTGCTGGAGCTGGGCGGCGTGGTCGCCGCCGTGGAGACCGGCTATCTCAAGAGCGCGCTGGTCGCCTCGCTGGCCGAACGCCGCCGCCGGATGGAGTCCGGCGCCGACGTGGTGATCGGCGTCAACCGGTACGCCGAGACCGAGTCCTCCCCGCTGACCGCAGCCGGCGCCGAGGCCGTCGAACAGGTCGACCCCGCGGTCGAGGCGGCCGCCGTCGCCTCCGTACGCGAATGGCGTGCCGGTCGGGACGACGACGCCGTCGACGCGGCGCTGGCCCGGCTCCGCGCGGACGCCGCGACCACCGCCAACCTCATGCCGGCCACCCTGGAGTGCGTGCGCGTCGGGGTGACCACCGGGGAGTGGGCCGGAGCGCTCCGCCAGGTCTTCGGCGAGTACCGGGCACCCACCGGCCTGGCTGGCGCCACCGGCAGCGGCGGCGACCCGGGCCTCGCGGCCGTGCGGGAGCGCGTCACCGCCACCGCCCGCGAATTGGGCACCGGCCGGCTGCGGCTGCTGGTCGGCAAACCCGGCCTGGACGGGCACTCCAACGGCGCGGAGCAGATCGCGGTACGCGCCCGCGACGCCGGCTTCGAGGTCGTCTACCAGGGCATCCGGCTGACCGCCGGGCAGATCGTTGCCGCCGCCGTCGAGGAGGACGTCGACCTGGTCGGGCTCTCCGTGCTGTCCGGCTCACACCTGGCCGCCGTACCCGCCGTCCTCGACGGGCTGCGCGCCGCCGGCCGGGCGGACCTGCCGGTGGTGGTGGGCGGGATCATCCCCGCCAGCGACGCCGACACCCTGCGGGCCGCCGGGGTGGCCCGGGTCTTCACCCCGAAGGACTTCGCCCTCACCGGCATCATCGACGACCTGGTGACGGTCATCCGGCAGGTCAACGACCTGCCCTGAGCCCGCTTTCGCGGGTCAGCGATTGGCGTACGTCATGCAGTCGGCCATGTCGTTGTCCGGGCCGACCCTGATGGACGACGCGTGGCACTCCAGCTGCTCGTTGTGCCGACAGTCGGAACGCTGGCAGGCGCCCACCTGGGCGGTGAGGCCGTCCACCCCGCCGCGAATGGGCGACTCGACGAAGGTGTGGCAGTGCGCGTGGTCCATGCTGCCGATGGTGATCGCGAAGGCGTGGCAGTCACCGCCCTGGTTGTACGCACATGCCGCGACCACACACTCCTGGACCCGGGGCATCTCCATCGCTGTGGTCATGCCGACCTCCTCTAGGCTTCTTGTCCCGATCCTAGGCATTTGTCGCTCGCCGAATGCCTGATATGTCCGCCTAGCGATCAGCGGTGGCCCCGGCGCTCGGGCCGGATACCCCGCGTCAGCGTGATCGACACGGTGTCGGCGAAGTGGGGGTGTCCCGCCGACCGGATGCCGCGATATCGCCGATCTGGTGTCGATCAGCCTGGGTGTCCCGGTGCGGGCCGGGCGTGGTCGGTGTCTTGGCGCGCAGGTAACCCCAGTCGTTCGGGCCGAAGTCGAAGGTCGCCGCCCACCCGTGGCTGGGCGGGATGTCCGTTTCTGGGGGTCGTTGGGGTGTGACCGGCCGCATCCCTGGGCTGGAATCGTGGCGGGCCGGGGGTCGTTACACACCCTGACGATCGCAGGACCACGACCACCCCGCCCGGCTCGACCGGGATCGGAATGGCCGGCCGGGCCGGGTCGTTGCAGCCCCCGAACGAGCGTGGGCTCGCCCCCTGGCCCGGTGGGGGCCCGGGAATGACCCCGGCCCGCCGGTCGTTACCCACGGTCCCCGCGCCACGAGCCCCTGCGCTCGCAGGTCGCCGCGCCACGAACCTTCCCCGGGTTCGCAGGCCGCCCCCAGACTTTTTCCCTGTCTTGTGCAGCGCGGGACGAGGTGCTCACACCCCGCGTCACCGTCCCCCGATGGTGGTGTGTGGTGTTCCTACCCCCGAAGGAGCTACCCCCATGAACACGATCTTCCGCAAGAGCATGCTGTCCGTTGCCGGTATCGCGTTCGCCGGTGGTGTCTTCGCCGGCCCGATCGCCGCGCACGCCAACCCGGTTGATGCCAAGCCGGCCGCGGCAGCCGTACACACCGCGGCGTCGAAGCCGCAGGGCGCCCAGTCGCACATCACCCTCAACGACGAGCAGACCGCCAACGTCAAGGCGATCATCGCCGCCACGAAGAAGGCCGGCCTGCCCGAACGCGCCGCGGTCATCTCGATCGCCACGAGCCTGCAGGAGTCCAAGCTGGAGAACCTGGGTCACCTCGGCGACGCCAACGACCACGACTCGCAGGGCCTGTTCCAGCAGCGCCCCTCCAGTGGTTGGGGCACCCCCGAGCAGATCACCGACCCGGAGTACTCGACGACCGCGTTCCTCAAGGGCCTCAAGCAGGTTGACGGCTGGCAGGACATGCCGCTGACCAAGGCCGCGCAGACCGTGCAGGTCTCGGCGTACCCGGACGCGTACGCCCAGTGGGAGCAGCAGGCCACCGACCTCGTCGCCCAGCACTGGAACAGCTGACCGTAAGACCATGGCCGGCACCCCGAACCCGGGGTGCCGGCCATCGGCATACCCACGAGATCGTGGACAGTTTCCGTTAGCAGCTAACGGAAACTGGCCACGATCTGAAGACGCGGGAGGCGAGCGGAGCGCCAGCGCCGCGAAGCCGGTGCGCCCCGCGAGTAAGGACCCCAGGTCAGACGCGGAAGCCGGCGGCGCGGGCCGCCTCGCGTTCGCGACGGCGTTCGGATCGTCGACGGAAGAACCAGTAGATGAAGACGACCAGGCCCACCAGGAAGGCGAGCACCAGCACCGGCAGGATGATCGCGATCAGGGAGACGACCACGCTTGTCGCGTCCTCGGCGGTGCTGGCGACCGGGGCGCCGAACCCGGCGGTGGTCGCGTTCACGACTGGCCGCGCGGCGGACTTGAGCAGGTGCACGCCGAAGGCGAGCAGGACGCCGGTGGCCACGGGCACCCACTGGTGGGAGGTGAAGAAACCTTCCGGGTCGCTGACGGTCACGGTCTCCGAGGACGACCCGGCCCCGAAGGCGAGGCCGCCGGCGGTGGGTCGGACGACGGTCTGCACCACGTCGTTGATGTGGTCGACCACCGGCACCTTGTCCGCCACCATTTCGACGGCGAGCAGGACGGCCAGGATGACGATGACCCAGCCGTTGCCGAGCCACGTCCAACCGCTGGGCAGGTCGATCAGGTCGGTGTAACGACCGAGTAGGCCGAGGATGAGCAGGGGTATGTAGGCGTTCAGCCCTGCCGAGGCGGCGAGGCCGGTGCCGGTGAGGACTTCGAACACCGTCTCAGCATCGCACCGACGCGCCAGTGCCGCTCGGTGGCGGTCGCCGGGTGCTCGGCTACCCTCGTCGGGTGCGGTTGGTCATTGCGAAGTGCTCGGTGGACTACGTCGGACGGCTCTCGGCTCACCTGCCGCCGGCCACCCGGCTGTTGATGGTGAAGGCGGACGGGTCGGTGTCCATCCATGCCGACGATCGTGCGTACAAGCCGCTGAACTGGATGAGCCCGCCGTGTCGGCTGGAGGAGGCCCCCGGCGTGTGGCGGGTGGTCAACAAGGCCGGCGAGGAGCTGCGGATCACCCTGGAGGAGGTCTTCCAGGACACCTCGTACGAGCTGGGTGTGGATCCCGGCCTGCGCAAGGACGGGGTCGAGGCGCACCTGCAGGAGTTGCTGGCGGCCAACCCGGGTGTTCTCGGCGAGGGGTACACGTTGGTGCGCCGTGAGTACATGACGGCGATCGGCCCGGTGGATCTGCTGTGCCGGGACGCCAACTCCGGCGCCGTCGCTGTCGAGGTCAAGCGGCGTGGTGAGATCGACGGGGTGGAGCAGTTGACCCGCTACCTCGAACTGATGAACCGTGACCCGCTGCTCAGCCCGGTCACCGGGGTTTTCGCCGCCCAGGAGATCAAGCCGCAGGCCCGGGTGCTCGCCGCCGACCGGGGCATCCGGTGCGTGGTCGTCAACTACGACCGGCTGCGCGGCATCGAGAAGGACGAGCTGACCCTCTTCTGACCGCTCACACCTCGGTTCGGACGGCGATCAGCGACTTCGGCAGACCGACCACCCGCTCGATGAGCATCCGCGAGTCGGGGAAGTAATGGCGCATCTGCGAGCGGTCCAGCAGTTCGGTCCAGAGCACCTGGTGAATGGCGGCTTCGTGGCTGCGGGTCGGTTTGTGCCCGAGGGGCCAGCGGCGGGCGAGCGCGGTGCGCAGTCGGATCGGCAGGAACTGCATACCGGGCGCGATCCAGTGCGGCTCGATGGGGAAGTAGCGGTAGGGCGTCTGTACCCAGTGGCGATCGGCCAGTGACCGTGCGGCCGCGGCGAACCGCAGCCGGCGTTCGTGCCCGCCGAGGTGCTCCAGCACCGAGTTGGAGAAGACCAGGTCGTAGGCGCCGTTGGCGACATGGGGTGGCAGGTCGCAGGCGTCGGCCTGTTCGACGTGGGCCCATTCCGGCACCGTGGCGGGCGGCTGTTCCAGGTTGACCACTGTGACCCGGGCCGGTCGGACGGTGGCGCGGTGCCAGGTGCCGAGCCGGCCGCCGAGGTCGACGACGTGCATGTCGCCGATGTCGGGGAAGGTGCGCGCCAGCCAGTCCGAACGACGACGCCGCTGCCGGGCGCTCCACGACTGGTCACTGTCGACAAGGCGGTGGCGCAATCGATTGTGGCCCATTTAACGCAATGTACTGCCGCGAGCACGACCTATAAACAAGTGGATACGCCGATCAGCGTCCAGATCGGTTATCCGACACTCATCTGCCGTACATCACCTTGATGGCCTTGATGAGACGTGCCACGTCGGTCGGGGTGCGTTCGAAGGTCATCGACGGCAGCAGCGACCGTGCCCGACGCCGGGTGATGGCCTTGGCGCGGCCGAATTCGCGCAGGCCGTCCTCGCCGTGAATTCGCCCGAAGCCGGAGTCACCGACCCCGCCGAACGGCAGCGTGGACATCCCGGCGAAGGTCAGGGTGGAGTTGATCGAAGCCATCCCCGAGCGCAGGCGCCGCGCGATGGCCACCGCACGCTGCCGGCCGAAGACCGAACCACCCAGGCCGTACGACAGGGCGTTGGCGCGGGCGACGGCCTCGTCGGCGTCGCGGACCCGGCTGATGGTCAGCGTCGGGCCGAAGGTCTCCTCGCGGACGGCGGCCGACTCCTCGGGGACGTCCACCAGCACGGTCGGGTGCACGTACGGAGGTTGCACCGCACCCGGGCCGCCGAGCACGGCGCGACCGCCGGAGCTGACTGCGGCGTCGATGTGCCGGCGGATCACCTCAATCTGGCTGGGCATGGTGATCGGGCCGATGTCGGCGCCCTCCGGGCCCACGGTCAGCCGGCCGGCGCGGGCGACGACCTTGTCGACGAAGGCGTCGAAGACCGGGTCGACGGCGTAGACCCGCTCGATACCGATGCAGGTCTGGCCGGCGTTGGTCATGGCGCCCCAGACGCACGCCTCGGCGGCGGCGTCCAGGTTGGCGTCGCTGTCGACGATCATGGCGTCCTTGCCGCCGCCCTCGATCAGCACGGGGGTCAGCGTCTCGGCGCAGGCGGCCATCACCTTGCGGGCGGTGGCGGTGGAGCCGGTGAAGGCGAGTTTGTTCACCCCGGAACGGCACAGCGCCGCGCCCACGTCGCCGAGGCCGTGCACGGCGGTGAACACCGGTTGCTCGGGCACCACCTCGGCGAAGGTGTCCACCAGCCACTGGCCGACGGCGGGCGTGTACTCGCTGGGCTTGAGCACGACGGCGTTGCCGGCGGCCAGGGCGTACGCGGCGGAGCCGATCGGGGTGAAGACCGGATAGTTCCACGGGCCGATCACGCCGACCACGCCGAACGGCTGGTATTCCAGGTGCCCGGAGAACTCGGCGAGGATGAGCCGCGACCGGACCCGACGGGGGCCGAGCACCCGCTGGGCGTTGCGCGCCGCCCAGTCGACGTGCTCGATCGCGGTGACGATCTCGACGATGGCGTCGGGGACCGGCTTGCCGCCCTCGACGTGCACCAGCTCGGCGAGCTGCTCGATCCGCTGGGCGAGCAGTGCGCGCCAGCGCAGCAGCCGTTGCCGGCGGCCGCTGAAGCCCAGGCCGGCCCACCACTCGCTGGCGGCGCGGGCCTCATCGACGGCCTGGCGTACGTCGGCGTCGGTGGCGACCGGGAGGCGACCCGCCTCGGCGCCGGTGGCCGGACTGGTGGAGACGAGCTCGTCCGCCTCGATGAGAGGGGTGCCGGGGGCATGCACAGCCGTCATGGCGGAAGTCTAGACCCGAAGATTACTCACCGGTAGGGCACGAATTCGGGTCGAGGGGACGGAAGTCGCCCCGGGTCGTCCACTCGTTGATCAGTGCAGGTCAGGAGTCGGGTGCCGGAGGCTGGCCGCCCGAACCGTCGAACGGTAGGTGGCCGGGAGGTGACGAGGAGCTGACCGGCTGGTCGGTATTGACGATTACCGTCTGATGGCAGGCTGACGCGCGGAGTAACGGTGTGGGGTGGAGGGCTGACTGTCCATGGAGGAACATCCGGAACTGCTGCCGTTGTTGACGGTCGCTGGTGGGCCGATGCGCGGAGCGAGCTTTCGCCTTCGGGCCGAGCCGCAGGTGATCGGTCGGGCGCCGACCGGCCACGTGGTCATCAACGACCCGCACCTGAGCCGCCGGCACGCCGAGGTGTGGCTGGCCCCGGAGGGCGCCTCGCTGCGTGATCTGGGCTCGACCAACGGCACCTGGCTCAACGACCGCCGGATCACCGAGGTGGAACGACTCGCCGACGGCGACGTGATCCGGCTCGGCCGCACCGAGTTGCGCCTGTTCGACCCGGGGGTCGCCCACACGGATCCGGTCGGGCTCAGCTTCGGGGTGTCCCGGCGGGACATCCGACCGACGCTGCCCCTGCCGTTGGCCACCCCACCCAGCGCCCGCCGCTGACCCGCGGCGAAGGCCGTCCGCCGGTGTGTGGGCGGCCGGGGCTACGACTAACACTCCGGCGGTGCCGCCGGGTGGCTGTCCAGCACCTGGACCGGCGGAGAACGGCGTGGCAGCATGCCGCGGATGGAGAGCGAGCAGCGGGTCGTAACGGCGAACGGCACAACCCAGGCGGTACGGGTGGCCGGCCCGCCGGACGGCACTCCGGTGCTGCTGATCCACGGCAACTGCTCGTCCTCGCTGTTCTGGGAACCGTTGCTCCGGCGGCTGCCACCGACGCTGCGGGTCGTCGCTCCCGACCTACGGGGGTACGGCGACTCCGCGACCGCTCCCGTGAACGCCACGCGGGGCCTGCGGGACTTCGCCGACGACATCGCCGCCCTGCTGGACGACCCGACGCTCTTCGCCAGCGCCAGCGCCAGCAGTGGCCTGCCCGTGGTGGTCGGGCACTCCCTGGGCGGGGGAGTGGCGATGCGGTTGCTGGTCGACCATCCGCACCGGGTGGGCGCGCTGCTGCTGGCCGCGCCGGTGTCCCCGTACGGCTTCGGTGGCACCCGCGACCTGACCGGCACGCCTACCACCCCCGACTTCGCCGGCACCGGTGCCGGGACGGCGAACGCCGACTTCGTCGCGCGGCTCGCCGCAGCTGATCGCGGCGCCGACGCGCCGGCCAGCCCGCGCGCGGTGCTGCGGGCCACCTACGTGGCCGATCCGGCCGTGCTGGGCGCCGACGAGGAGCTGCTGCTGGACAGCGTCCTGTCCACGGCGACCGGCGACGACAACTACCCCGGTACGGCGGTGCCCTCGGCGAACTGGCCGGGCACCGCGCCGGGGGAGCGCGGGGTGCTCAACGCGCTCGCCCCGACCTGGTTCCGGCTCGCCGACGAGCTGGTGGCCGTCGCACCCAAACCGCCGGTCACCTGGGTACGCGGGGACGCCGACGTGATCGTCTCGGACACGTCGCTGTTCGACCTGGCGTACCTGGGTTCGCTGGGTGTCGTTCCCGGCTGGCCGGGTGAGGAGTCCTGCCCGCCGCAGCCGATGGTCGGTCAGACCCGTGCGGTGCTCCAGCGGTACGCGGCGGCCGGCGGCGCGTACCGCGAGGTGGTGTTGCCCGGCTGCGGGCACAGCCCGCACCTGGAACGCCCGGCGGAGTTCGTCGCGGAACTGTTGGCGCTGACCGGCGTGCCGGCCGTCTGAGGGCCGCTGGCGCCGTGGGTGAAATATGCCACGGCGTCTCGACAACCGAGCGTCACGTGGCAGACTCGCGCGCATAACCTTAGCGGCCGTTCAGTGGCCGTGCGGAGTGTCTGGGGAGGCCGGTCGTGGCGCGCGAGTTCAGCACCGTGGGTGTGGTGGGGCTGGGCACCATGGGTGCCGGCATCGTCGAGGTCTTCGCCCGCAACGGCATCGACGTGCTCGCGGTGGAGATCTCCGAGTCGGCGCTGGAGCGCGGCCGGGCCACCCTCACCGGCTCCACCGATCGCGCCGTCGCCAAGGGCAAGCTCGCCGAGGCGGACCGGGACGCGCTGCACGAGCGGGTGCGCTTCGCGGTGGGGCTGGACGCCCTGCACTCCGTGGACCTGGTGATCGAGGCCGTGCCCGAGCACCTGGACCTCAAGCAGCGGATCTTCGCCGAGCTGGACCGGGTCTGCCGGCCGGACACCATCCTCGCCACCAACACCTCGTCGTTGAGCGTCACCGAGATCTCGGTCGCCACCACCCGGCCCAACCAGGTGATCGGCATCCACTTCTTCAACCCGGCACCGGTGATGAAGCTGGTTGAGGTGGTCCGCACCGTCGTCACCGCACCCGAGGTGGTCGCCGACGTCGAGGCGCTGTGCGCCCGCCTCGGCAAGGTCGACGTCACCATCAACGACCGGGCCGGGTTCATCGCCAACGCGCTGCTCTTCGGCTACCTCAACCACGCCGTCGGCATGTTCGAGTCGCACTACGCGACCCGGGAGGACATCGACGCGGCCATGAAGCTCGGCTGCGGCCTGCCGATGGGCCCGCTGGCGCTGATGGACCTGATCGGCCTGGACACCGCGTACGAGATCCTGGACACGATGTACCGGCGCGGCGGGCGGGACCGCCGGCACGCCCCCGTGCCGCTGCTCAAGCAGATGGTGACGGCGGGGCTGCTCGGCCGGAAGTCCGGCCGGGGTTTCTACACCTACCAGCGGCCGGGCTCCCCGGTCGTCGTACCCGACGAGGCGACGCCGCCGGCGACGGACGCCGCGCTCGCCGACGGCGCACGGGCCATCACGAAGGTCGGCGTCGTGGGCTCCGGGACGATGGCCACCGGGATCATCGAGGTGTTCGCGAAGGCCGGCTACGAGGTCATCTCGGTGACCCGGGGCGCGGAGAAGTCCGCGACGGTCTGCGAGGCGGTGAAGACCTCGCTGAACAAGGGCGTGGTGCGCGGCAAGCTCGCCGAGACCGACCGGGACGCCGCGCTCGGCCGGATCAGCTGGTCGGCCACCCTCGATCACCTCGCCGACGTCGACCTGGTGGTCGAGGCGGTCGTCGAGGAGCTGAGCGTGAAGAAGGCGCTCTTCGCCAGCCTCGACGAGATCTGCAAGCCGGGCGTGGTGCTGGCCACCACCACCTCGTCCCTGCCGGTGATCGACGTGGCGATGGCCACCCAGCGGCCGGCCGACGTGGTGGGCCTGCACTTCTTCAACCCGGCGCCGGTCATGCCGCTGGTCGAGGTCGTCCAGACCATCCGCACCTCCCCGGAGGCCACCGCCACCGCACGCGCCGTCTGCGCCGCGCTGGGCAAGACCGGCGTGGTCTGCGGCGACCGGTCCGGGTTCATCGTCAACGCGCTGCTCTTCCCGTACCTGAACGACGCGGTGAAGATGCTGGAGGCCAGCTACTCCACCACGGACGACATCGACCACGCCATGAAGCTGGGCTGCGGCTACCCGATGGGTCCGTTCGAGCTGCTCGACGTGGTGGGGCTGGATGTCTCGCTGGCCATCCAGCGGGAGCTGTACCTGGAACTGCGCGAGCCGGGCTTCGCCCCCGCGCCGCTGCTGGAGCACCTGGTCACCGCCGGCTACCTGGGCCGCAAGACCCGCCGCGGCTTCCGCGACCACTCGCACCGCTGATCGGGTCAACGCCGGAGGGTCCCGGCGGCGTCTGAGGGATGTGACCTTCGAGGAGTACGTCTCCAGCCGCGGCCCGGCCCTCGTGCGGCTGGCGCGGTTGCTCACCGGTGACGAGCACCGGGCCGAGGACCTCACCCAGGAGGTGCTGTCCCGGGCGTACGTGCACTGGCGCAAGATCGCTCGAGCCGACCGGCCCGACGTGTACGTGCGTCGGATGCTGGTCAACGCCAACAACTCCTGGTGGCGTCGCCGGTCGAACCGCGAACTGGCCCGTCGACACCGTCGTCGACCGACCGCAGCGTGGCGACCTGGATGGCGAGGTGGCCGACCGGGACGAGATGTGGCGGCTGATCCTCGCCCTGCCCGACCGCCAACGGGCCGTGCTGGTGCTGCGCTACTACGAGGACCTCGACGACGCGACGATCGCCCAGATCCTGGACTGCTCGCCGGTCACCGTCCGCACCCATGCCATGCGGGCTTTCGCGAACCTCCGGGAGCGCTGCGGCGTCCCCGCCAAGAACGGGAGCCGGTCGTGATCGACCTCGACGAACAGATCGCCCAGACTCTGCGGGAGCGTGCCGAGGGTGACGTGGACACCGGCCGGTTGCTGCGGGCGTCCCGCGCTCGCGGCCGCCGCCGGCAGCTGCACCGCCGAGCCGCCGCCGGCACCGCGTTGTCCCTGGTCGCGGCGCTCGGCGTCGTCGGGGTGACCGGGGCGGGCCTCGACGGGCTGACCGGCCGCCTGCCCTGGACCGCCACCACGCCGGCCGGTGCCACGCCGGTGCCACCCCGGGTCGACGGGGTGCCCGGGGCCGCGGCCGACCCGGCGCTGGTCGGCAGCGACCCGAACGTGCTGCATTTCGGTCTCGACCCGGCCCGGGCCCGTCACCTGGGCTGGTCGGTCGTTCGGGGAAACGCGGAGACGGTACGGCTCAGCGTGCGGGACGACCAACCGGTGTACGTCGAGGTGACCCGTACCCCCGAGTTGTCGACCAGCGTCTCACGTCAGCTCATACCCGAGACTTGTCACCTCGGACTTCACCCTCGCGCGGGCGGCGACCAAGGTCATGTTTGTGAACTACCGCTACGCGATCGGGGCCGGCACCCGTACGGGTGGGAACCTGACTGTCGCTGGCCGCCCCGCGTATCTCTCCGAGGACCGGACGACCCTGGATCTGCTCGGCATCCCGAAGACGGCGGTGAGCGCCAACTTCGGCTGGCAGTGGGACGGCCCGCGGCCGGCCGGCGCCGAGCCGGGCGCGACGAGCGGTTTCACCGAGGCGGACGCGACGATCGTGCTGGCGGGAGCCCGGGTCGTCGAGGACCCGACGCGGCCACAGAGCTGGAAGTGATCGCAGCCGTCGGGACCGCCCGCAGGGCTGCTCCATCCGGCGGACCGTACGCTTGGTGACTGTGAGCCCCCGTCGCAACCGCCCTCGTCGGGACGAGAACGCCAACCTGGACGCCGATCGTGTCCGGCAGGGTGTCGCCTCGGTGCAGCAGTGGACCGACGGCGCCTGGCAGGTACGCGGCATCGGGGCGGGCGCGTCGGTCAAGACGTACCGCTGCCCCGGCTGTGACCAGGAGATCCGACCCGGGGTGGCGCACCTCGTGGCCTGGCCCGCCGACGGCCTGGGTGACCTGACCGACCGCCGGCACTGGCACAGCGGGTGCTGGCGTGCCCGGGAGCGGCGCGGCCCGGCGGTGCAGCGCGGGCGGGGCACGCCGCGCTACTGAGCGAGCGACCTGGATCACCCTGTTCGTGCCTGGGCGGGCGGCGGCGGCGAGTTCGCGACAGACTTGACCGGTGAGCACAGCGATCCGCGCGTCGTCGATCCTGCCCGGCCGCCGGGAGGACATCGAGCTGCACACCGCCGACGGTCTGCGGCTGGTCGGCGAACTGGCCCTGCCGGCCGACCGGCCCCCGGCGGCCACCCTCGTCTGCCTGCACCCGCTGCCCACCCACGGCGGGATGATGGACAGCCACGTGTTCCGCAAGGCAGCGTGGCGGCTGCCCGCGCTGGCCGACCTGGCCGTGCTGCGGTTCAACACCCGGGGCACGAGCAGTGTGCGCGGCACCAGCGAGGGGGCCTTCGACGGCGCGGTGGGTGAGCGCTACGACGTGGCCGCCGCCATCGAGTACGCGGAGTTCGCCGAACTGCCCGACATCTGGCTGGTCGGCTGGTCGTTCGGCACCGACCTGGCCCTGAAGTACGGGTGCGACCCGGCGGTTGCCGGGGCGATCCTGCTCTCCCCGCCGCTGCGCTTCTCGGCCCCGGAGGACCTGGCCACCTGGGCCGACTCGGGTCGGCCGCTGGTGGCGCTGGTGCCGGAGTTCGACGACTACCTGCGCCCGGCCGAGGCGCGGGAGCGGTTCGCGGCGGTGCCGCAGGCCGAGGTGGTCGGGGTGCCCGGCGCGAAGCACCTCTGGGTCGGCGATGCGGAGACCGTGCTCGACGAGATCGTCAAGCGGGTCAACCCGGCCGTCGAGGTGCCGCTGCCGACGACCTGGGACGGCCCGATGGAGGCCGGCGACGTCAGCGCGTACGCCGACCGGACGGTGGCCGCCTTCGCGGACACGCCCGTCCCGGGGCCGGCCGACTGACCGTCAACCTCTCTCCTGGCGGGGGAGCACCACCTCGCGCAGGATCAGTTGCAGCGCGGCCACCGTGGGGATGGCGATCAGCGCGCCCACCACGCCCAGCAGCGCCACCCCGAGCAGCGCGGCCAGCAGGGCGGCGACCTCGTTGACCTCCACCGATCGTCGCATCACCTTCGGGTAGATGAGGTAGTTCTCGATCTGCTGGTAGATCAGGAAGAAGACCGCGCAGGCGATGCCGGTGGGCAGGCCGGCGGCGAAGCCGACCAGGCTCACGATCACCGCGCCCAGGGTCGCGCCGATCTGCGGGATCAGGTCGGTCACCGCGACGACCACGGCCAGCGCGAACGGGTACGGCAGCCCGACGATCAGCGCGAAGACGAAGGTGGTCGCGCCGGCCAGTACGGCGATGCTGAGCGCGCCGACCATGTAGGCGCCGACCTTCGCCAGGATCTCGTCGCCGATCAGTTGCACCCGCTCCCGCCGCGACCGGGGCACCACGGAGTAGGCCAGCGAGCGCAGCCGGTTGAAGTAGGCCAGGAAGTAGATGGTCAGCACCAGCACGGTCAACGTCCGGAACACCGTGCCGAAGATCAGTTGAGCGCCGCCGAGCACCCCGCCGAGCGCCCGGCCGAGGGTGTCCGCGTTGGCCGCGTCGTGCACCCGCTCCACCACGTCGTACCGCTCCACGAGGTCGTTGACCGTCGGATTGCGGCGCAACTCGTCGAGCAGGCTCGGGATCTGGTCGATGAACTGCCCGGACTGCGTCACGATCGGCGGGACCAGCGCCACCACGCCCCCGCAGAGCAGCAGCACCACGGTCAACGCCACCACCGTCACCGCCAGGCCGTGGGGCACACCCCAGGTGCGCAGCCGCACCACCGCCGGGTTGAGACCCACCGCGAGAAAGAGCGCGATCACCACCAGCACGAGGATGCCGCCGGCATTGCGAATCCCCAGATAGAGGGTGTACGCCAGCAGCACGCCCAGCGCGCCCGTGAAGCCGACCAGGAAGCTGCTGCGTCGCAGTGGACGCCCCGGCGTGCCGAACTTCCCGGACGGTACGGCAGGCGGCTCCTCCGGGTCGATGCCCGGTGCCGGCACCGGCACGGGAGGCGGCGTCTCGACCGGCGGCGTTGCGGGTGGTCGCGTCTCGGCCGCCAGACGGTCCTGGGTCGCGTCCAGACCTTCGGCGGACGGGCTCGCGTCCGGGCTCTCGGCTGGCGGCTGATCCGGGCTCAGGTCCGGACCCTCGGCCGACGGATCGTGCTGCGGCACCAGGGACCTCCCGGTCAGGCGGTGAGACGACGGGCGACGGCGACGAGAGCGACGGTGTCATGGTCGCTGTCGTCCACAACACCGTCAAGGGTGCTCCACACGTGCCGTCGGCCGCTCAGCGACCCACCCTCTGATCGGTACGCGGGCGGTGATCCACGCGAGATCGCTGATATCGGGGTGTCCGACGGAGCGGGACAGCCCGATATCAGCGAAGTCGTGTCGATCATGATCCTGGGCCGGTGGCGACGCAGGGCGTGCCGCCGCGCTGAGGCGTACCGTCAGTCCTTTTCGATCGTGACCTTGCTGGGCTTGGCGCTGCGCTCGTCGGTGGTCGGCTTGCTGGGGCGCTTGCCGTTCTCACCGGTGCTGGTGATCTTCGTCGGCTTGGCGCCCCGGCCACCCTCGCCCGGAACGGCCGCCACGGTCGGTTCGCCGTCCACCCCGGCGCTGGCCGCGCCGCCGTCGACAGTGGTCACCGGCTCGGCCACCGGGCGGGTCGTGGACTGCCCAGACTCGCCGCCCGCGGCGGCGTTCGCCGGCTGCCGGGCGTCGTCGGGCTCGGTCGTGAGGCCGTTCGCCGTGCCGGCGGCGACAGGCGCACCGGCGTCGTCGTCACCGACACCCGACCCGGTCACGGCCGTCGCGTCGGGGCCGTCGTCCGTGGCCGGTGCGGTCGGGCCGTCGATCGGGCCGGTGGTGCTGCGCAGCCGCACCTCGGCCATCTGCCGCTCAAGCTCGTCGGACTCCTGCCGCGCCTTCCAGGTCTCCTGCCGCAGGTCGGCGAGCTGCTGCTGGGCCTGCGCGATCTCCAACATCACCTGGGCGAGCTGCTGCCGGCCCGCGGCGGCCTCCTGCTGCGTCGCCGCCAAGTGCTGCTGCGTGGTCGCCAGGTGCTGCTGGGTGGTGGCCGCGTACTCCTCGAACTGGCGGCGCGAGGCCGCGACGTGCTCGTCGGCCTTGCGGCGCTTGTCGCCCGCCTCGGTCTCGGCGCGGCTCAACAGCTCGGCCGCCTCCGTCTCGGCCCGCTGGCGCAGGGTCGACGCGTCCCGCTCGGCCGCCTGGCGGATCGCATCGGCGCCCTGCTCGATCTCGTTCTTGCGGGTCGTGTACTCGGTTTCCAGCTCGTCGCGGCGTGCCGTGTACCCGGTCTCCAACTCGGCGCTGCGCGCGGCCCAACCCGACTCCAGCTCCTGCTGGCGGGACTCGTGCTGCTTGTCCAGCTCGTCGCGTCGCTGGGCGAACTCCTGCTCGGCAGTGGACCGTCGCTGGGCCAGCTCGCGATCGGCCGCCTCGCGCCGCGAGTTGACCTCCTGCTCCACGCCGGCTCGCCAGGCGCCCAGCTCCTGCTGGGTCTGCGACCGGGACTGCTGCACGTACGCCTCGGTCTCGCTGCGCATCCGCTGTACGTACGCCTCGGTCTCGGACCGACTGCGCTTGGCCGACTCGGACGCCTGCGTGGTCAGCCGCTCGGCCTCCTGCTGGGCCTTGGCGCGGGTGGCCCGGCCAGCCATCGACGCGTCGTCGATGATCTGCTTGGCCTCCTGCTGGGCCTTGGCGTGGGTCGCCCGGCCCGCTTCGGTCGCCGTGTCGGTGAGCCGCTTGGCCTCCTGCTGGGCCTTGGCGTGCACCTCCTTGGCCGCCTCGCGCAGCTCGCCGGCCTCCTGCCGGGCGGTGGCCAGCGCCTCGCGGGCCGCCTCGCGCAGCTTGGTGGCCTCCTGCTGTGCCCGGGTGTGGATCTCCTTGGCGGTGTCCCGCAGCTGGGTGGCCTCCTGCTGGGCCTTGGCCAGCTCGTCGTGCGCCGTCTTGCGCAGCTTCGCCGACTCGTCGTTGGCCGACCGCAGGGTCGCGTCCGCCTCCGCGCGGCGGGCGGCGCTGTGCCGCTCCTCCTCCTGGCGTCGGGCGGCGAGAGCGATCTCGAAGTCCTTCAACGCCCGCGCGGCCTGTTCGCGGGCCTCCTCGATGATGTGCTCGGCGGTGGCGCGACGGGCTTCGATCTCCTCGTTGGCCGCCGACAGGATCTGCTCGGCCTGCTCCTCGGCGAGGGTGAGGATCGACTCGACGCGGGGGCCCAGGTGCCGGAAGGAGGCCCGGTCCACCACGTTCATCTGCTTGCGGACCTGGGTCAGATCCCGTTGCAGAACCTCGACCTGGCCGGCGAGCTTGTGGATCTGTGTATAGGCCTGTTCCCGTTCGGCGGCGAGAGTCGCGATCTCGTGCTCGGCACGCGCGACGTACCGGTCAACCTGTTTCTTCTCGTACCCCCGCAGAGCGGACTCGAAGCTGGGCTCCGTGGTCACGTCCCCGCCGAGAGCGAACAGTTCCTCGCCGTGCGACATGCCCCCATCCTCACACGCATCGCCCCCTGCTGGGGCGATACGGACGCCCCTTGTGGGACCTACTTCACTCCGTGGCGAGGGGGCCACACCAAGGGTTGGGAAACGCACACGGCGCGAGGTCACACCGGTCACCCGGTGTCACCTCGCGCCGTCGATGCCCCGACCTGACGCCTCGCGTCAGCCGGCGGTCTCCGCGGTCACCCGCTCCTGCCCGCCGTCGGTCTTCTTCGCCTCCGGCTTGGCCGCCGGGGCAGCCGCCGCCGGAACGCCGGGCACGATGCCGGCGAGCCCGGAGAGCATCTGACCGAGCTGCGAGGTGACCGCGTCCTTCTGCCGGGTGAGGTCCTCGACCTCGCGGCGGGCGGCCTGCGTGGTCAGCTCGGCCTCGGTGCGCGCCTCGGTGAGCAGGCGCTGCGACTCGGCCTTGGCCTCGTTGAGCGTCTTCTCGGAGTGCGCCTTGGCCTTGTCGATCGTCTCGGCGGCGTTGCGCTCGGACTCGACCCGGCGGGCCTCGGCGCGCTGCTCGATCTCCTTGGCGCGCTCCTGCGCGGCCCGGGCGCGCTGCTCGGCCTCGCTGACCAGCTTCTGGGTCTGCGCGACCTGGGCGGCGTGCCGCTCGGACTCCTCGCGCTCGGCCTTCTCGCGCCGCTCGGCCAGCTGCAACTCCAGGGCCTGGAGGTCCTTGTCGCGCTTGTCCCGCGCGTCGGTGAGCAGCTTGGTGGCCTCGGCGCGCTTCTCCTCGGCCTCGCGCGCCGCCTTGGCCCGCTGCTGGGTGATCTCCCGTTCGGCGGTGGCCCGGAGGGTGGCCACCTCCCGCTCGACGGTCGACTTCAGCTCGGCCACCTCGTGGGCGGTCACCGTACGCAGCTGCTTGGTCTCGCGGTCGGCGTCGGCGCGCAGCGTGTCGGCCTCGCGGCGGGCCTGCACCCGGACCTCGGCGGCCTCGCGCTCGGCGGCGGTGCGCAGGTTGCCGGCCTCACGCTCGGCGCTGGCCTTCATCGCGGCGGCCTCGGCGCGGGCCTTGTCCGTGATCTCCCGGGCCTCGAGGCGGGCGGCGGAGAGGATGCCCTCGGACTCGCGCTTGGCCTCGTTGCGGTGGTCGTTGGCCTGCTCCTCGGCGAGCCGGAGGATCTGCTCGACGCGGGTTCCGAGCCCGGAGAGGGTGGGCCGGCTGTTCTCTTCGAGCTGCTTGTTCGTGTCGGTGAGCTTCTGCTCCAGCGCACTCATGCGCTGCTCGGCCTGGCGGAGGCGACGCTGGGCGTCGTTCATCCGCTGCTCAGCCTCGGCACGGGCCTGCTCGGACTGGGTCAGCGCGGCGGTCATCCGGCCGATGAAGTCATCGACCTGGTGAGTGTTGTATCCGCGCAGGCCAACGGTGAAATCTGGCTGCGAGTTCGCGTTATCGAAGAACGCGAGAGGGGAGGACTGCTGCTGGGGCATTGGGACATACTGGCAGACGCCCCAGGGTGCTTCGCAAGAGCGGTACGGAGCTTTCGTGTCCTCATTACATGGTCAACTGACCTGGCCGTCGAGGCCGGACCAATCGGCGATCTTGGCAGGTCCCGGGCGGGACGGGCACCACGCAGCGTGACGCGAAAAAGGGCCACGGGTGCGCCCCGTGGCCCTTTGTTCGATCCGGATGGGGTCGGGCTAATGGGGGTGGAAGAACAATGCCGATCACCGCATTGGCCATCGGCAGCTCATCCGTCCGGCCGGTGGCCTCAGTGCCCCCGGAACCGGTTGATCGCTTCCTCGTGCCGGGCCCGCAACTCCCCGTCACGGACGCCCAACCCGTCGGCGGGCGCGAGGCAGCGCACCCCGACCTTGCCCTGGTGCGCGTTGCGGTGCACCTCGTACGCGGCCTGACCGGTCTGCTCCAACGAGTAGGTACGTGACACCGTCGGGTGCACCTTGCCGAGCGCGACCAGACGGTTGGCCTGCCACGCCTCGTGGTAGTTGGCGAAGTGGCTGCCCACGATTCGCTTCAGGTGCATCCACAGGTAGCGGTTGTCGTACTGGTGCTGGAACCCGCTCGTGGACGCGCAGGTGACGATGGTGCCGCCACGACGGGCCACGTAGACGCTCGCGCCGAACGTCTCCCGGCCCGGGTGCTCGAAGACGATGTCCGGGTCCTCGCCCCCGGTCAGCTCGCGGATCCGCTCGCCGAAGCGCCGCCACTCGTCCTGGTCCTGGGTCTGCTCGTCCTTCCAGAACCGGAAGCCCTCCGCGGCCCGGTCGATGACCAGCTCCGCGCCCATCTTGCGGCACAGCTCGGCCTTCTCCGGCGAGGAGACCACGCAGACGGGGATCGCGCCGCCGTTGAGCGCCATCTGGGTGGCGTACCCGCCGAGGCCGCCCGAGGCGCCCCAGATCAGCACCACGTCACCCTGCTTCATGTTGGCGCCGTGATGCGAGACGAGCTGCCGGTAGGCGGTGGAGTTGACCAGCCCCGGGCTGGCCGCCTCCTCCCAGCTCAGGTGCCGCGGCTTGGGCATCAGCTGGTTGGCCTTGACGATGGCCAGCTCGGCCAGGCCGCCGAAGTTGGTCTCGAAGCCCCAGATCCGCTGCTGCGGGTCGAGCATGGTGTCGTCGTGGCCGGCGGCGTCCTCCAGCTCGACCGAGAGGCAGTGCGCGACGACCTCGTCGCCGGCCGCCCACCGGGTCACCCCCGGGCCGGTACGCAGCACCACGCCGGCCGCGTCCGAGCCGACCACGTGGTACGGCAGGTCGTGCCGGCGGGTCAGCTCGGAGACCCGGCCGTAGCGTTCGAGGAACCTGAAGGTGGACACCGGCTCGAAGATGCTGGTCCACACGGTGTTGTAGTTGATCGCGCTGGCCATCACCGCGATCAGCGCCTCGCCCGGTGCCAGCTCCGGCGTCGGCACCTCCTGCACGTGCAGCGCCTTGCGGGGGTCCTTGTCCCGGGTGGCCATGCCGTCGAACATCCGGGCCTCTTCGGCGCGGACGACCACGCCTCGGTAACTCTCCGGCACGGGCAGTCCGGCGACGCCCGCCAGCTCGCGGTCCGGGTCGTTCGATTCCTCCGCCGCCATGATCGCTTCGAGGATGTCCTGCACGGTGACCTCCGGTTCGTCCGCACCCGTACGGGCCCGGGTGCTGCCATCGTCGGCGCCGGTGGACGCGACCGCCATGTCGGCATTCGACACATCCGGGACCGGTCGCGCTCCTGTGGGCCGGGACGTTACTGAACGGTAGCTAAAGTCGGAAGTCCTCTGTGAAAAACTGCATCCGCCGATGCGTGAAGGTGTCCGGCCGCCCCGCCAACCGCGCAGACACGTGCTCTCGAACCGGCCTCCGCGCTCGCCTCAGCGATGTTAGGAAGGGCCCCTTCCTATACACGAGGCGATAAGAAGGGGCCCTTCCTTGCATGGTCAGTGGGTGGGGGCGGGTTGGACGAGTTCGATCAGGACGCCGCCGGCGTCCTTGGGGTGCACGAAGTTGATCCGGGAGTCCGCGGTGCCGCGACGCGGGGCGTCGTAGAGCAGTCGCACCCCCCGCTCGCGCAGCGCCGCGCAGGCCACGTCGATGTCCGCCACCGTGTACGCGACCTGCTGCACGCCCGGCCCGTTGCGGTCGAGGAACTTCGCGATCGTCGAGGTCGGGGTGAGCGGGGCCAGCAGTTGCACGCAGCCGCCCTCGGCGGTCGGCCCGACGGCCAGCATCGCTTCCCGTACGCCCTGCTCGGCGTTGGTCTCGGTGTGTACGCAGCGCATCCCGAAGGTCCGCTGGTAGAAGTCGATCGCGGCATCCAGGTCGGCGACGGCGATGCCGACGTGGTCAATCTTGCGAAGCCCGATGTCTGTGACGTAGTCCGCACCGGGCTCGACGGGGGAGTTCTCAGCCATGGCGCTAGTCTGGCCGAACAATCGTTAAGGCGTACAGCTCGGCACCCCCCTCGGAGGCAGGCATGGCTTCGGTGATCGTCAGCGGCGCGCGGACCCCGATGGGGCGGCTGCTGGGCAACCTCAAGGACCTCCCGGCCACCAAGCTCGGCGGAATCGCCATCAAGGCGGCCCTGGAGCGGGCCGGGGTCAGCCCGGACCAGGTCCAGTACGTGATCATGGGCCAGGTGCTCCAGGCGGGCGCCGGGCAGATCCCGGCCCGGCAGGCGGCTGTCGAGGCCGGCGTGCCGATGTCGGTGCCGGCGCTGACCATCAACAAGGTCTGCCTCTCCGGGCTGGACGCGATCGCCCTGGCCGACCAGCTCATCCGGGCCGGCGAGTTCGACATCGTGGTTGCTGGCGGCATGGAGTCGATGACCAACGCCCCGCACCTGCTGATGGGCCAGCGCACCGGCTACAAGTACGGCGACGTGGTGGTCAAGGACCACATGGCGCACGACGGGCTCAGCGACGCCTGGGACTGCTGCTCCATGGGCGAGTCGACCGAGCGTCTCGGCACGAAGCACGGCATCTCCCGCGAGGAGCAGGACACCTTCGCCGCGGCCAGCCACCAGCGGGCCGCCGCCGCGCAAAAGAACGGCCACTTCGCCGAGGAGATCACCCCGGTGCTGATCCCGCAGCGCAAGGGTGACCCGCTGGTGATCAGCGACGACGAGGGCATCCGCCCGGACACCACCGCCGAGTCGCTGGCCAAGCTGCGTCCCGCGTTCACCAAGGACGGCACCATCACCGCCGGCAGCTCCTCGCCGATCTCCGACGGCGCGGCCGCCGTGGTCGTCATGAGCAAGGCCAAGGCCAACGAGCTGGGGCTGACCTGGCTGGCCGAGATCGGCGCGCACGGCAACGTGGCCGGTCCGGACAACTCCCTGCACTCCCAGCCGTCCAACGCGATCAGCCACGCCCTGAAGAAGGGCGGCCTGAGCGTCGACGACCTCGACCTCATCGAGATCAACGAGGCGTTCGCGCAGGTCGGCATCCAGTCCACCCGTGACCTGGGCATCAGCTCCGACAAGGTCAACGTCAACGGCGGCGCGATCGCGCTGGGCCACCCGATCGGGATGTCCGGTGCGCGTCTCGTCCTCACCCTCGCCCTGGAGCTGAAGCGGCGCGGCGGCGGCACCGGCGCGGCCGCTCTCTGCGGCGGCGGCGGCCAGGGCGACGCGCTGATCATCCACGTGCCGGGAAGCGAAGCGACTGCACAGTGAGCGATGCGATCGAGGGCGTCCCGGCGGCGGCCACCACGTCCGTGCGCCGCAGCCGGGACGTGCCGCTGCTGGTCGAGCGGGCCCGCACCGGTGACCCCCGTGCGGTGGCCCGCCTGATCACCCTGGTGGAAAACGGCGACAGCCTGCTGCCGGCGATCGCCGCCGCGTTGGCGCCGTACGCCGGGCAGGCCCAGGTCGTCGGGCTCACCGGTTCACCGGGGGTGGGTAAGTCCACCACCACCAACGAGCTGGTCCGCGCGCTGCGGGCACGTGGGCACCGGGTCGGCGTGCTGGCGGTCGACCCGTCCAGCCCGTTCACCGGCGGGGCGATCCTCGGCGACCGGGTGCGCATGCAGGACCACGCCACCGATCCGGGCGTCTACATCCGGTCCATGTCCAGCCGAGGGCACCTCGGCGGGCTGGCGGCGGCGACACCGCAGGCGGTCCGCGTGCTGGAGGGCGCCGGCTGCGACGTGGTGCTGGTGGAGACCGTCGGCGTCGGGCAGGCCGAGGTGGAGGTCGCCTCGCTGGCCGACACCACGCTCGTGCTGCTCGCTCCCGGCATGGGGGACGCGATCCAGGCCGTCAAGGCCGGCATCCTGGAGATCGCCGACGTGTTCGTGGTCAACAAGGCCGACCGGGACGGCGTCGACGCCACCGTCCGTGACATCCAGGGCATGATCGCCCTGGGCGAGCGCGGCCCGGGGCAGTGGCGACCGCAGGTGGTCCGTGCGATCGCGGCCCGGGGCGAGGGCATCGACGACATCGCCGCCGCCATCGACAAGCACCGGGGCTGGCTGGTCGAGCACGGCGAACTGCGCCGCCGCCAGGAGGCGCGGGCCGCGGCCGAGATCGAGGCCATCGCGCTCGGCGTGCTTCGCGCCCGGATCGGTTCACTGCGCGACGGTACGCAGTTGTCCACACTCGCCGCCCAGGTGGCCGAGGGCGCGAATGACCCGTACACGGCGGCTGACGAGTTGCTTTCCCAGCTCGCCCGGTGACCCGGGCGGCGCCGGCCGGCGGGGCCGGCGCCGACGATCGGCGACAGCCCCGCGTCCGCGGGTCTAGCCGCAGTGTCCCCAGGGGCTGGTCCAGTAGGTGCCGCGGCTGAGGCCGCCGAACCGGACGCACTGTCCGCCGCTGTCGGCTCGGATCGGCCCCGCGTAGTACCTGTAGCGGTCCTCGTCGATGCCGCCGCGGCCGTCCTCGATGTCGAGGTACGCACCGATTTTGGTCAGCGTGCCCCGGTCTGCGGTCTTGATGGTGACCACACAGTTCCAGCCACCACCGCTGGACTTGTAGAGCAGGTACGCGGTCGCGCCGGGTAGCCCGTGACTGTTGATGACGTAGTACCCGGAGCCGCACAGGGCGCTGGGCGACTCGGCCGCCTGAGCCGGCGTTGCCGCCCCGAGTAGAGCGCCGACCGACAGGGTGACCGCCGTGGCGAAACTCAACAACTTTCTGCGCATCAAGCAGACCTCACTCGTGTAGCGAAAAATGTCCATCCTGGACTTTCCAAGATCGACAGCCTAAATGGCCCGAAGACCGCGTGCGCACGGGACTCCCCCGGGTGCGGCGCAACAACCGCCGCGCTTCGGTCGCCCGGAAGCGAATGTCGCTCCGGTTTTAGTACGCTCGCAGCGCATGACCGGAAGCGAGGCTTCCGCAAAGCGGGCTGACGCGCCGGTCGGTCCACATGCGTCGGGACCAGGGGAGATGTGATCATGACGGACGCGTTGGAGAACGCCGGTGGAGTGCAACCCGCGACGAGCGCTGCCCGGGGCGGCACGTCGGTTTCCGACGAGGTGGTGGAGAAGATCGCCGGTGCCGCCGCTCGTTCGGTGCCCGGCGTCGCCGATCTCGGCGGTGATGTGGCCCGGTTCTTCAACAACTTCTTGGACAAGGTCGGCCTGGACGAGGTGGGCGATGCCCGCCGAGGCGTCTCGGCCGACGTGAGCGGCACCTCTGCGGTCATCAACGTGGTCCTGGTGATCGACTCCGGTCAGGTCGTATCCGACGTGACCGAGGCGGTGCGGACTGCGGTGATCGAGGCGGTGGAGAAGTACGGCCTGACGGTCACCCAGGTCAACATCACGGTGGACGACATCGAGCTGAACCAGCCGGGAGTAGCCGGAGCCTGAAGCGTAGGCGTCCGACGGCGCAACAGTTGTCGGACCGCCCGGCTATCGGCCGGTTCCCGACGACGCCCGCGCCGACCGTTCACCAGGGACGTCCCCGGCGACAGTCGTCCTTGTAGGCTCGCACCCTCACGGCGGTGGAAGTCGGGCGGGTGTCCCGGCGCGGTGGCGCGAGAAGCAGGGGAGCGGCTGTGGACCACGAGGCGACGCAGGAGCTGACCATGGCGTCGGCAGCGGTCGGCGGGACGACGCAGGTCTCCGACGAGGTGGTCGAGAAGATCGCAGTCTCGGCGGCCCGCGCGGTGCCGGGCGTGGTGGAGTTGGGCGGGGACGTGGCCCGGTTCGTCAACGCGGTCCTCGACCGGGTCGGGTTGGACCAGGTCGGCGACGACCGGCGGGGTTGCTCGGCCCACGTGACCGGCGACGCGGCCGTGGTCAACCTGGTGTTGGTGATTCAGGGCGGTCGGCCGGTGCCGGAGATCACCCGTGAGGTGCGAGCCCGGGTAACCGAGGCGGTCGAGGCGCACGGGCTGCGGGTCGACGAGGTCAACATCCGGGTCGACGACGTGGCGATGGGCGGGCCGACGGCATAGACACGCTGGGCGGTGTGGGGCCTGATCCGGCCAGGCTCTCGTGAGGGCTATTGGGGCTCTGGCCGGGTCAGCTCGACCTCGTCGCCCGCCAGAATCTCTACCTCTCCGCTTCGGTCGTGGACTTCGAGGACCGGTACGCCCTCGTCAAGCTGCATGTTTCGGCGCTCGGTGCTGGTCGGCATTCGGGCGATGACCCGTGCGCCGGTCGCCAGCTCGACCGTCGTTCGTTGTGGCACGTC
This sequence comes from Micromonospora sp. NBC_00617, assembly GCF_045161355.1. Classification (NCBI taxonomy): domain Bacteria; kingdom Bacillati; phylum Actinomycetota; class Actinomycetes; order Micromonosporales; family Micromonosporaceae; genus Micromonospora; species Micromonospora sp. NBC_00617. Next base: position 7,054,476 of record NZ_CP107751.1, read on the forward strand.
CCGGACTCGGGTTCCTGCGGGGCGGGTGGTGGTGACCAGCCCTTCGGACCGCAGGAGCGAGATCGCCATGCGGACAGCGTCGCGGCCGATCTGGTGCTCCTGGCTCAAGCGCGTCTCGCTGCCGACGCTCGACCCCGCAGGCAGGTCCCCCGACTCGATCTGCTGACGAAGCAGGTCGGCGAGCTGGATGTAGACCGGCGTGTGTGAGCGGGGATCGATGGTCATGCCACAAGCCTTGTGCCTTCATGGTAGAGATCCATCAAGGCTTTATTGCAATGATGGATTGTTGCTACGTTGCCTCTTTGTTATGGTCGCCCATAGCGGTGCGTGCTTGTGGGGTCACGGAGACATCTGCCCCTGGTGTGCGCCTGCTGGTTGAGCTGCCCCGCTGTCGTACTGCTGATCTGAGCTGCGGTCGTGGGGCGGAGTGGGCCCACCCCTTCCATTTCCCCTGCGACAGAGAGGCAGGTCTTCGTCGTGCGTCTGAGTTTCCGGCGAAGCGGTCGACCCGAGCGGACCACGCACCCCAGCCAACCGAGCTACTACCGCTCGGCGACCTACCTCCCGCTCTTCCCGTGGCAGGTGCGCGAGCGGCGGTTCCGGCCCATCCCATTCGCCCGCCGCGGCCTGGACCCGGATGAGGTGTACGCGTTCCTGGACCGGGTCGCCGGTGACCTGTCCGCACTGCATGCCGCGCTCGGCGACAGCCGCCAGGAGACCGCTCGGATCAAGGACGCGCTACGCCAGTGGCAGTCCGACCAGGTGCGGCCGGTCAACGCGGGCCGGTACCGCTGATGGCCGGCCGGGAACGCTTCGTCATTCACCTGCCGGTGGTCGCCGCCGATCTGGTCGTCGCCGTGCGCCTGGCCCGGGTGGTGGCCCGGGTGGGCCAGTGTGCTCGCCCAGGCCGATCCCGGCGAGACCACCGTCTCGGTCGAGGACAACCAGTGCGTACGCCATCGGGTCTTCTGCGACCGGCGGCTGGCTGGCGGTCGGCGCTGCCTGCTCCGGGCCGACCACGACGGCCACTGCACCCGGCGGCTGATCCGGTGACCATCGAGCCCTCGCCGGCGCTGGCCGATCCCGTGCCGCTGATCGTGCGTCTCGCCCGGCACTTCCCGGGGAGCAGGTGGGGCGGGTCCACGCCCTCGGCCTGCAGCCGGCCTGAATCCGCCGTTACCCGTCGGTACGACAGGACTTAGCGATCGTTCAGGTGAGGGCCTTACACTCGACGTGCAGTCGAGGAACCGAGGAGGAGCCCTGCGCATGGACGCCGACGAGATCGACGCCGGACGGGCACGCTGGCAGGCCCGGTACGATTCCGCGCGCAAGCGGGACGCCGACTTCACCACGCTCTCCGGGATGCCGGTGGAGCCGGTCTACGGGCCGCCGGAGGGCAGCGCCTACCCGGGCTTCGAGCGGATCGGCTGGCCGGGCGAGTACCCGTACACCCGGGGTCTTCATCCGACCGGCTACCGCGGGCGGACCTGGACGATCCGGCAGTTCGCCGGCTTCGGCAACGCCCAGCAGACCAACGAGCGGTACAAGATGATCCTCGGCGCCGGCGGTGGCGGCCTGTCCGTCGCGTTCGACATGCCGACGCTGATGGGCCGCGACTCGGACGACCCGCAGGCGCTCGGCGAGGTCGGCCACTGCGGCGTGGCCATCGACACCGCCACCGACATGCAGGCGCTCTTCGACGGCATCGACCTGGCCGACGTCACCACCTCGATGACCATCTCCGGCCCGGCCGTGCCGGTGTTCTGCATGTACCTCGTCGCCGCTGAGCGGCAGGGCGCCGACCTGTCCAAGCTGGACGGCACGCTGCAGACCGACATCTTCAAGGAGTACATCGCGCAGAAGGAGTGGCTCTTCGACCCCGAGCCGCACCTGCGCCTGATCGGTGACCTGATGGAGTACTGCGCGGCGGAGATCCCGCGCTACAAGCCGCTGTCGGTCTCCGGCTACCACATCCGGGAGGCCGGCTCGACCGCCGCGCAGGAGCTGGCGTACACCCTGGCCGACGGCTTCGGTTACGTGGAGCTGGGCCTGTCGCGCGGCCTGGACGTGAACGTCTTCGCGCCGGGGCTGAGCTTCTTCTTCGACTCGCACCTCGACTTCTTCGAGGAGATCGCCAAGTTCCGCGCCGCCCGTCGGATCTGGGCCCGCTGGCTGCGCGACGTCTACGGCGCGACCAGCGAGAAGGCCCTTTGGCTGCGATTCCACACGCAGACCGCCGGTGTGTCGCTGACCGCGCAGCAGCCGGTCAACAACGTCGTACGCACCGCCGTCGAGGCGCTCGCGGCGGTGCTGGGCGGCACGAACTCGCTGCACACCAACGCGCTGGACGAGACCCTGGCGCTGCCCACCGACGAGTCCGCCGAGATCGCCCTGCGTACCCAGCAGGTGCTGATGGAGGAGACCGGGGTGGTCAACGTGGCCGACCCGCTCGGCGGGTCCTGGTACGTCGAGGCGCTGACCGACAAGATCGAGGCCGAGGCGGAGGAGATCTTCGCTCGCATCCGGCAGCTCGGCGGCGACGGGCCGCACCAGATCGGCCCGATGACCTCCGGCATTCTGCGCGGCATCGAGGACGGCTGGTTCACCGGGCACATCGCCGAGTCGGCCTTCGTCTACCAGCAGGCCCTGGAGAAGGGCGACAAGAAGATCGTCGGCGTCAACTGCCACACCGGCACGGTCGCCAAGGAGCTGGAGATCCTGCGCATCTCGCACGAGGTGGAGCTGGAGCAGCGCCGAGTGCTCGCCGAGCGCAAGGCCGGACGGGACGACGCCGCGGTCAAGGCCGCGGTCGCCCGGATGGTCGAGGCGAGCCGCACCGACGAGAACATGATCCCCGCCATGCTCGACGCGGTCCGCGCCGAAGCGACCCTGGGCGAGATCTGCGACGCCCTCCGGGCCGAGTGGGGCACCTACCGCGAACCCGCCCGTTTCTGACCCATACCACCACCCCCGTCGATCGCGCGGTCGCTGCCTGACGGACATCCCGTGTCGGCGGCAGAACTGCCCGATCGCCGGGGGTGGAATGGGGCGTGAGAGTTGCAACGTCGGAGTTGTGGGTGAGCCGGGAATCCGGGCTCGCGTGCGAGACTAGGTAACCATGAGCGACCCACGGATCACCTCGTCGATCTTCACCCGCGGCGCGGTCGACCTCAGCACGCTGCGCGGCCCCGCACCAGCCAGTACCCGCCCCGGCACACCCGCACAGGGCGGCCCGTCCGCCGGCGTGCCCGGCGCGCAGACCGCCGGCGGCAACGCCGCCATCGTCGACGTCACCGAGGCCACCATCCAGGCCGATGTGCTCGAACGGTCGATGGCCATGCCCGTCATCGTCTTCTTCGGTGCGGCCGGCTTCCCCGAGAGCGACGAATTCGCCCCGGTGCTGGAGCGGCTGGCCGCCGAGAGCGGCGGCGCCTGGGTGCTCGCCCGGGTCGACGTGCAGGAAAACCCGCGGATCGCCCAGATGTTCCGGGTCCAGGGCATCCCCATGGTCTACGCGGTCGTCGGCGGCCAGCCGATCGACGCCTTCTCCGGTGTGGTGCCCGAGGCCCAGCTCCGCCAGTGGATCCAGGCGGTGCTCAAGGCCGGTGGCGTGGCCGTCGCCGAACCGGAGGATCCGCGCCTCGACGAGGCGGACGACGCGCTCATGAGCGGCGACCTGGACGCCGCCGAGCAGGCGTACCGCAAGATCCTCGCCGACGCCCCGGCGGACGCCGCGGCCACGGCGGGTCTGGCCCAGGTCGGCGTGGCCCGCCGGGTCGCGGGCGCCGACCCGGCCACCGCGCTGGCGGCCGCCGAGAGCGCCCCCGGCGACGTCGCGGCCCAACTGCTGGCCGCCGACATCGAGGTGCTCAGCGGCCTGGCCGAACAGGCGTACGCCCGGCTCGTCGGCCTGGTCCGGCGCACCGCCGGTGAGGACCGCGAGACGGTCCGCCAGCACCTGGTGTCGCTGTTCTCCATCGCCGGCCCGGACGACCCGGCGGTCGCCTCGGCCCGGCGGGCACTGGCCAGCGCCCTGTTCTGAGTCAGCCGCACGGATCGTGAGTTCGTAGTACGCCAGCGCGGGCCGGCGTTTCGCCGGCCCGCCCGACCACCGAGGACGGGAGCTCATGATGCGCCGGATCGCCGTCCTCGACGCGCCGACCAATCTCGGCCTGCGACCGCCGACGTCCACCTCCGTGCCGGGCTGCGCCAAGGCGCCCGGCGCGTTGCGTGACCACGACCTGCTGGCCCGGCTGCGGGCCCGCGACGCCGGCTGCGTCACCCCACCCCGGTACGACCCCGGCGACTGGCGGCCGGGTGACGGCGTGTGCCACGCCCGGGAGATCGCCGACTACTCCCTCGCCCTCGCCGAGCGGATCGGCTCGATCATCGACCGGGGCGAGTTCCCGGTGGTGCTGGGCGGCGACTGCTCCGTGCTGCTCGGATCCGCGCTGGCCATGCACCGCCTCGGTGAGGCTGTCGGCGGGCGGATCGGGCTGGTCTTCGTCGACGGGCACTCCGACTTCCGGCACCCCGGCAACGCCTCCTACGTCGGCGCGGCAGCCGGGGAGGATCTGGCCCTCGTCACCGGGCGCGGCCAGGCCGACCTGGCCGCGCTGGAGGGCCGTCGACCCTACTTCCGCGACATCGACGTGGTGGTGCTCGGCATCCGGGCGCAGGACGAGTACCGCCTCGACCTCCAGGCCGCGGGCATCACCACCCGTCCGGTGCCGGCGCTGCGCGCCGAGGGCGCCGCCCGGACGGCCCAGTGGGCGCACGAGCAGCTCGCCGACTGCGCGGGCTACTGGGTGCACATCGACGTCGACGTGCTCGACCCGGCTGTCATGCCGGCCGTGGACGCCCCCGACCCGGGTGGGATCGCCTTCGCCGAGCTGGAGATCCTGCTCGCCGGCCTGGTCGACACCCCACACTGCCTCGGCGTCGAGCTGACCGTCTTCGACCCCGACTACGACCCGGACGGCTCGTACGCCGCCGAGATCGTCAACACCGTGGTCGCCGGCCTGGCCCCGGTCACCGCCCCGGAGGCGGTGCCACCCCGACTGCTGTCGCCCCGGCCCGCGCCCTCCCCACGGCGCGGCAACGGCCGGGCCGCGACCGCCACCGAGCGGCTCGCGGGGCCTGACGGGCTCGATCGTGCTGCGCGCCTCGCCGGGCGCGACAGCCCCGATCGGGTCGATGAGCGTGCCGGCGACGACCTGCCCGACGGCGACGCCTCCGGCAACCAGCCCTCTGGCGTCGGGTCCGCCGGCGTCCGTTCGTCGCTCGGCGCGGTGGCTGACGACGAGGTGACTGACGCCGTCGCGCCTGCGGCGGAGCCACCCGGCGCGGGCGGGCGGCTCCCAACCGAGCCATCCGACCTCGCGGCCCAGATCGCGGCCACGGTCGAGCGCGAACCGGTCGGTCCGCCCGCGTCGGCCGGCCCGGGTCTGCTCCGACGGCCCTCCCCGCCGGCCGAGACGCCGTCGGAACGGCGCGAGGCCGACTCCGCCTGATCCGGTCCACCTCGCCACGCTCCACCCCGGAAGGAGCGAAACCGGGGTGTCCGGATGGCCTGGACACCCCGGTTCCCGCTAAACCGGGTGGATCACCGCTGGGCGCGGGTGGCGACCAGCGGCGTACGGCAGGTCAGGTGCCGGGCAGCGCTCGGAGGAAGCGCTCGGCGATCGGGACGGCCGAGGCGGTGCTGGCGCCGCCCTTCTCCACGAACACGGCGAACACGACGTCACCCCGCCAGCCGACGAACCAGGCGTGCGTGTGGGCCGGGTTGTCGTCGTACTCGGCGGTGCCGGTCTTGCCGTACACCTCGCCGCCCGGAACGTCCTTGAGCGCGCTGCCGGTGCCGGCGGTGACGACCTCGCGCATCATCGTGCGCAGCGCCTCGACCGACTGCGGCTTGAGCGGTCCGTCGGTCACGGCCGGCGTGGCCGGCGCAGGGTCGACCAGCAGTTTCGGCTGGATGAATGCGCCCCGGGCGACGGCCGCTGTAGCGCCGGCCATGGCCAGGGGGCTGACCAACGTGGTGCCCTGACCGAACGACGCGGCGGCCTGCTCGGCCGGGCTGCCGCCGGTCGACACCTTGCCGGCGAAGGCGTCCACCCCGAGATCCCACTGCCCCTCCAGGCCCAGGGAGCGGCCGGCGGCGGCCAGCCCGTCACCGCCGAGCTTCGGGGCCAACGAGGCGAAAGCCGTGTTGCAGGACTTGGCGAAGTCGGTGCGGAACGGCACCGAGCCCAACTCGAAGTTGTCCGAGTTCTTGAAGGACCGGCCATCGACGGTGAAGGTTTTCTTGCACTCCACCGGCCCGTCCAGGGTGACCGCTCCCCGGTCCAGCAGACCCAGCGCGCTGACCATCTTGAACGTGGAGCCGGGCGGCACCTGGGCGGTGAAGGCCAGGTTCTCGCCGGCCGGCCCGGGACCGTTGGCGACGGCGAGCACCGCGCTGTCGCTGACGTGTACCGCCACCAGAGCGGCCCGGCGCGGCTCGGCGCGCAGGGCGGCGTCGGCCGCGTTCTGGGTGGCCACGTCCAGGGTGGTCTTCAGCGCCTGACCGGGCTGCGGCTCCCGGCGGAACAGCTCGGCGCCGGTGGGCGCCAGCTTGCCATCCTCGGCGGGCCGCTCGACCACGACCGTCAGGCCGGGGGCGCCGCGCAGCCGCTCGTCGTAGCGGCCCTGCAACCCGCCGTGCCCGACCAGGTCGCCGACGACGTACCGGTCCGGGTGGGCGGCGAGGTCGTCGGCCTGCGCCGGGTCGACCGAGCCGAGCAGCGCGCGGGCGAACTCCCGGGTCGGCGCCAGGTCGAGCTTGTCGGAGACGAACTTGGTGCCGGGCAGGTCATAGATCCGGGGTTTGATCTGCCGGTACGCGTCCTCGCGCAGGGTCACCACCTCGACGAGCGCGCCCGGGTCAGCCTCGGCCACCCGCTTGGGCAGATCGGCCAGGTCGACGGCGGGGACCAGGGCCGGACGGATCGCCTTGAAGGCCGCGTCGAGATCCTTGACCAGCTTCTTGATGTCGGTGACCTGGTTCGGCTGCACACCCACCCGCACCACCGGACGGGGCGCCACGATCGGCTGGCCGGCCGCGTCCAGCAGGCCCGCCCGGGGGCCGGTGTCGCGGCGCAGCCCCAGCCGGTCGCCCTTGGTGAGCTGCTCGTGGATCACCCGCGGCTCCCACATCACCTGCCACTGGTCGTCGTCGCCCTGGACGAGCCGCAGCTCCCGGTCGTACGTCCAGTGGGTCTGGCCCGGCAGCGACCAGTCGACCCGGATCGTCGTGGTCGCGATGTTCTTGGTGATCTTCGGCACACCCTGGCGGGCCAGGGCGGGCGGGGTGGCCGCCAACTCGCCGGACAGCTCCTTGATCTCCTTGGTCACCTCGGGCGCCGGCACCTTGGCGCCGGTCGTGTCGACCATCGCGACCGCCTGCAGGTCGCCACTGCGCCAGCCGGCGAGGAAGGCGTCGGCGCTGCGCTCCGGCCCGTCGTCGCCGGAGCACGCCGCCAAGACGCCAGCGGTGAGCAGAGTCGCCGTGAGCGCGGCGACCCGCCGGGCGCGATTCGGCCGGTGGGGCCGGGGGTAGGACAAGGTCATGAAGCGGTCCTTCCGGTCTCGGGCTGCTCTGCACGGTAGTACGCGAAGGGTGTCCCCAACGTCCCGTCTGGCGCTCGACGTGCGCAAAGACGGGCCGAGCCGGTGTGATGAACATCGCGGGGCGGGGTATCCCGCAGCAGGCCAACCCCGGACCCGCAACGGGTGAAAGGACAGCGTCCCGATCCGGACGTCCGGCCAGTGGTCCGCCGACCAAGGTGGCAAGCGGCAGGCTTACGCTGGGCGGCAGAGTGACCCACAACGCGGTGGGTCGAGGGGAGTGGCACCCATGGACCGGCGTCCGGCGATGAAACCGGAACCCGACCTCCGGCAGGATGACTCCGGCCGGGACGACGACAGCTTCGATTCGGCGACCGACGGGGACGGCTACGGCCGGCTCGACACGGGCGTCACGGGGCTGACCGGGTCGAGCATCGACACCATCTACGATCTAGGCCTGCCGACCGAGGCGTTGGCCGACGACGTGGAGGACGCCGAGCTCGACGAACCGGTCCCCAACGCGGAGCGCCTGGTGGCCCAGGCTGTCGCGCTCGCCGGGGACGACCACGACGCGGCGACCCTGGTCGGCCGCTTCTGGCGGTTCGCCCCGGACGAGGAACTGGTCGGTTTCACGGCGGAGGAAATGCTCGACGCGGCCCGGGCGCACCGAGACCTGGCCCAGCAGCGGGTGCCCGGCGAGTTGAAGCTGCGCATCCACGAGCCGCACGCCGACCAGCACCACACCGTCGTCGAGATCGTCACCGACGACATGCCGTTCCTGGTCGACTCGGTGACCGCGCTGCTCAACTCGTACCACCTGGACGTGCACCTGCTGGTGCACCCGCTCGTGGTGGTCCGGCGCGAGCCGCTGGGCCGGCTCACCGAGGTCTCGGCGGACGTGGAGCCGGACGACGCGATCGCCGGCGACATCATCGAGAGCTGGATGCGGATCGAGATCGACCCGGTCCGGGACGCCGCCGAACGCGACCGGCTGCGCCGTGAGCTGCAACGGGTGCTCACCGACGTGCGGGAGGCCGTGGAAGACTGGCCGAAGATGCGTCAGCGTGCGCTCGCGCTCGCCGACGAGCTGGCCTCGGCCCGCACCTCGGACAACCGTCCGCCGGTGCCGGAGAAGGACATCACCGACTCCGTGGAGCTGCTGCGCTGGCTGGCGCACGACCACTTCACGTTCCTCGGCTACCGCGAGTACCGCCTGGTGGACGCCCCGGACGGGAACCCCGCCGACGCGGTGGACGGCAAGGCGCTGGAGGCGGTGCTCGGCACCGGTCTGGGCATCCTGCGTTCGGACTCCCCGGAGGCCCGGGCGCTGTCGTCGATGACGCACGAGGCACACGAGAAGGTGCTGGAGAAGCGCCTGCTCATCATCACCAAGGCCAACTCGCGGGCCACCGTGCACCGCTCGGCGTACCTGGACTACATCGGCTTCAAGATCTTCAACTCGAACGGCGAGGTCATCGGGGAGCGGCGCTTCCTGGGCCTGTTCTCCACCGCGGCGTACCGGACCAGTGTCCGGGAGCTGCCGGTGGTGCGTCGTAAGGTCGCGGAGGTGCTCGACCGCTCCGGCCTGAGCCAGCGCAGCCACTCCGGCAAGGATCTGCTGCAGATCCTGGAGACCTACCCGCGCGACGAGCTGTTCCAGATCAAGACCGACGACCTGTACCACGCGGTGATCGGCGTGCTGCGGATGGCGGGCCGCCGGCAACTGCGGGTGTTCCTGCGCCGCGACGCGTACGGGCGGTTCATCTCCTGCCTGATCTACCTCCCCCGGGACCGGTTCACCACCCAGAACCGGCTACGCATGCAGGACATCCTGCTGCGCGAGCTGAACGGCGTCGGGGTGGATTACACGACCCGGGTCACCGAGTCGATGCTGGCTCGGGTGCACTTCATCGTCCGTACCGACCCGACCCGGCCACCCGGCGACATCGACGCCGACCTGCTGGCCGAGGAGTTGGCCGACGCGACCCGGCTCTGGGACGACGACTACCGGTTGGTGCTGGAGCGCAAGCTCGGCGACGAGCAGGCCAAGCACCTGTTCACCCGGTACGCCGACGCGTTCCCGGAGGGCTACAAGGACGGGCACACGCCGTACGAGGCGATGAAGGATCTGGCGAAGCTGGAGCTGCTGGAGGAGCCCGGCCAGCTGGAGATGCACCTGTTCCGCAAGCAGCTGGCCCCTCGGCCCGGCGCCCGGATGCCGGGGGCCGACCTGGCCGAGACGATGGACGTCCGGTTCAAGGTCTACCGGTACGGCGAGCCGATGATGCTCTCCGCGGTGCTGCCGGTGCTGCACTCGCTCGGCGTCCGCGTGGTCGACGAGCACCCGTACGAGGTGGACCGGATCGACGGTCGGGTCTACCTGTACGACTTCGGCCTGATGCTGCCCGAGGGGCACCAGGAGCTGTCCGAGGTGCGCCCGCACGTGGAGAACGCGTTCGCGGCAGCCTGGCGGGGCGAGGCCGAGGTGGACCGGTTCAACGAGCTGGTGCTGCGCGCCGGGCTGACCTGGCGGCAGGTGGTGGTGCTGCGGGCGTACGCGAAGTACCTGCGGCAGGCCGGCACGGTCTTCTCGCAGGACTACATGGAGCAGACCTTCATCGCGTACCCGAAGCTCGCCGGTCTGCTGGTGGAGCTGTTCGAGACCCGGTTCGCGCCGGGCGAGATGAGCGCCGAGCAGCGGCAGCAGCGCAGCGGCGAGCTGGTGGAGACGATCCGAGGCGCGCTGGAAGACGTGGCAAGCCTCGACCAGGACCGGATCCTGCGCTCGTACCTCACGCTCATCGAGGCGACCCTGCGGACCAGCTTCTACCAGAAGCCGGTCGGCGGGCGGCCGAAGGCGTACGTGGCGTTCAAGCTCGACCCGCAGGCCATCCCGGACCTGCCGGCGCCCCGGCCGAAGTTCGAGATCTTCGTCTACTCGCCCCGGTTCGAGGGCGTGCACCTGCGGTTCGGGCCGGTGGCCCGGGGCGGGTTGCGCTGGTCCGACCGTCGGGAGGACTTCCGGACCGAGGTGCTGGGCCTGGTCAAGGCACAGATGGTGAAGAACACCGTGATCGTGCCGGTGGGCGCCAAGGGCGGCTTCGTGCTGAAGCAGAAGCCGGGCGACCGGGACGAGGCGGTCGCCTGCTACCAGGAGTTCGTCGGCGCGATGCTGGACGTCACCGACAACATCGTCAGCGGGCAGATCGTGCCGCCCGAGGACGTCGTGCGGCACGACGGCGACGACCCGTACCTGGTGGTGGCGGCGGACAAGGGCACCGCGACGTTCTCCGACATCGCCAACGAGATCTCCAAGAACCACAACTTCTGGATGGGTGACGCGTTCGCCTCCGGCGGTTCGGCGGGGTACGACCACAAGAAGATGGGCATCACCGCCCGCGGCGCCTGGGAGTCGGTGAAGCGGCACTTCCGGGAGCTGGGCCTGGACACCCAGACCGAGGACTTCACGGTGGTCGGCGTGGGCGACATGTCCGGCGACGTGTTCGGTAACGGGATGCTGCTGTCCGAGCACATCCGGCTGGTGGCCGCGTTCGACCACCGGCACATCTTCCTCGACCCGGAGCCGGACGCGTCCACCTCGTACGCGGAGCGGCGGCGACTGTTCGACCTGCCCCGTTCCTCCTGGGAGGACTACAACCCGGAGCTGATCTCGGCCGGGGGTGGCATCTTCCCGCGTACCGCCAAGTCCATCCCGATCACGCCGCAGGTCCGGGCGGCGATCGGCCTGGACGACGACGTCACGGAGCTCTCACCGCAGGAGCTGATGAAGGCGATCCTCACCGCGCCGGTCGACCTGTTCTGGAACGGCGGCATCGGCACCTACGTCAAGGCTTCCACCCAGACCAACGCCGAGGTGGGCGACAAGTCCAACGACGCGATCCGGGTGGACGGGCGCAGCCTGCGCTGCCGGGTGGCGGGCGAGGGCGGCAACCTGGGCTGGACCCAGCTCGGCCGGATCGAGTACGCGTTGACCGGTGGGCGGATCTACACCGACTTCATCGACAACGCGGCCGGTGTGGACACCTCCGACCACGAGGTGAACATCAAGATCCTGCTGAACACCGCGGTCGCCGACGGGGAGCTCACCACGGCTGACCGGGACGAGCTGCTGGCCGCGATGACCGACGAGGTCAGGGAGCTGGTGCTGCGGGACAACTACGACCAGGCACGGGCGATCAACAACGCTCAGGCCCAGGCCGCCTCGCTGCTCCCGGTGCACCGCCGCATGATCAGCGAGTTGGAGCGCTCCGGCGCGTTGGACCGGTCGTTGGAGGCGCTGCCGCCGGACGAGGAGCTGGCGGTGCGCAGCGAGTCCGGGCTGACCGCGCCGGAGTTCGCGGTGCTGCTCGCGTACGTGAAGATTGTCCTGGAGCGGGAGATCCTCACCGAGGGGTTGGCCGACGAGGAGTGGACGACCGACGTCCTGGTCAACTACTTCCCGACGCCGATGCGCGAGCGGTTCGCCGACCGGATGGGCCGGCACCGGCTGCGCCGGGACATCGTCACCACCGTGCTGGTCAACGAGGCGGTCAACCGGGGTGGCATCTCGTTCATCTTCCGGGTGGTCGAGGAGACGGCGGCCAGCGCGGCGGACGTGATCCGGGCGTACGTGGTGGTCAGCGAGGTGTTCGGCCTGCGCGACCTGTGGGACGCGGTCGAGGCGCTGGACAACAAGGTGGCGCCGGAGCTGCAGACCACCGTCTACCTGGACACCCGCCGGCTGCTCGACCGGGCGGTGCGGTGGCTGGTCTCCAACCGGCGTTCGCCGATCGACGTGCCGGCCGAGATCGCCCGGCTGCGCGACGGGGTCACCCGGCTGCTGCCGGGGCTCGAGGAGCTGTTCTACGGCGGCGAGCGGCAGGCCATCGAGGCGCACATCGACTCGATGACCGAACGTGGGCTGCCCCGCGAGCTGGCCGAGCGGGCCACCCGGCTGATGTACAGCTTCGGCCTGATGGACGTCGTGGAGACCGCGACCCGCAGCGGACGGGACGTCAGCGAGGTGGCCTCGGTCTACTTCGTGCTGTCCGACCTGTTCCGGGTGGACTCGCTGCTGTCGAAGATCTCCCTGCTGCCGCGCGAGGACCGCTGGCAGACCCTCGCGCGGATGGCGCTGCGCTACGACCTGTACGCCGCGCTGGCCGCGCTCACGGCGGAGGTGCTCGACTCCACCCCGGAGGATCAGCCGCCGCACGAGCGGGTGCAGCAGTGGGAGCAGTCGAACGCCACGTCGATCCACCGGGCCCGTCGGGCGATGGGGGAGTTCGACGAGTCGCGGGCGGACCTCGCAGCCCTGTCCGTGCTGCTGCGCCAGATCCGCACCCTGGTGCGGACCTCTGCCGCGGCCTGATTCGGTACGCCGGACGTGGTCCGGCCGATCGGGTGACCCCGACCGGCCGGACCACGTCCGTGTACGTCCGCCTCAGGCCGCCAGGGTGGCGAAGACGACCACGTTGTCCCGGTAGCTCCGCACCGCCTCGTCGAACTGGCCGCCGCAGGTGACCACCCGCAGGCCGGGCCGGTCGTTCGGCCCGTACACCAGCTCGGTGGGGAAGGACGTCTTCGGGTACGACTTCACCGAGTCGACCCGGAACGTCGCCGGCTGGCCGTCCGCCCGCTGCACCGTGACCGTGTCGCCGGGCACGAGAGAGCCGAGGTCGAAGAACACGGCCGGGCCGAGCTTCGCCGAGTCCACGTGTCCGACGATGACCGCGTTGCCGGTCTCACCGGGGCTCGGGCCCGGCTCGTACCAGCCAGCCTGGTCGGCCTGCTCCAACGGGGGGACCTGGACGGTGCCGTCCGGGTTGGTGCCGAGCGACATGAGCGTCGCGTTGACGCCGATGCGGGGGATCTCGATGGTGGTCGGGGCAGCCCGGTTCAGCCCGACGGGAACGTCGCCCGGCGTCGTGGCGTCGTCCCCGGTGGCCGCCGGCCCGGGGACCTCGGGGCCGGCCTGGGCGAGCGGCTGCGGAGGGCGGGGAGCGGACCTGGTCTGCAACGAGGCGCCGATCATGCCGGCGCCGATCAACGCCAGGGTGACGACGACGGCCGCGCCGGCGGTACGCCACGGTTTCCCGTGACGGCCGCCGGCCCGTGTCGCCGTCACGTCAGACGAGGGAACCATCGGTCCGCCGACGACGCATCAGAACGATCCCGCCCAGCGCGGCAGCGCCGAGCAGGCTCGCGCCACCGGTGGCCAGACCACGGTCCGTGCCGGCGCTGACGCCACCGTCACCACCGTCGACCCCACCGTGGGGCAGCACGACCAGTTCGCCCTCGCCGCACGAGCCCTTGAGCTCGTAGCGGCCCGGCTTGGCGTCCTTGTCGACCTTGGCCTCGCCGTAGAACACGAACTCGCGCTCGTGCTCCCGGCCGTTCTCGCCCTTGCCGTGGTCGCGGTCCTCGTCCGAGCCGTACTCGTCGTCGGAGCCGTACTCGTGGCCCTTGGAGTCCCAGTCCTTCTTGTCCTCGTCCTTGGACTCCCAGTCCTTCTTGTCCTCGTCCTTGGACTCCCAGTCCTTCTTGTCCTCGTCCTTGGACTCCCAGTCCTTCTTGTCCTCGTCCTTGGACTCCCAGTCCTTCTTGTCCTCGTCCTTGGACTCCCAGTCCTTCTTGTCCTCGTCCTTGGACTCCCAGTCCTTCTTGTCCTCGTCCTTGGACTCCCAGTCCTTCTTGCCTTCGTCCTTGGAGCCCCAGTCCTTCTTGTCGCGGCTGTCGTCCGCGTCCTGGCCGTGCTCCTCGCCCTTCCAGTCCTTGCTGTCCTCGTCGCCGGAGGCGTCGGCGGCAGCGCCGCCGCCCTGGCCACCGGGCTGGGCGTCATCGGCGGGCGGCTGCGACTCGTCGTCGCCGTTCTCGCCCTTGCCGTTCTCGTCCTTGCCCTCGTGGCCCTTGCCCTGCTCGTCCTTGCCGTGTTCGTCCTTGCCGTTCTCGTCCTTGCCCTCGTGGCCCTTGCCGTGTTCGTCCTTGCCCTGCTCGTCCTTGCCCTGCTCGTCCTTGCCCTGCTCGTCCTTGCCCTGCTCGTCCTTGCCCTGCTCGTCCTTGCCGTGTTCGTCCTTGCCCTGCTCGTCCTTGCCCATGTCGTCGTGGTCGTAGGAGTCCTCCTCCTCGTTCCACTCGCCGCGGTCCTCGCCCCGGTCGTCCCGCGCCGGCTTGAGCTTGACCTTGCCGGTGACCTTGGACCACACGTACGCGTGCTCCTGCCGATCCGGGCAGATCTCGAGGAGCTTGACCTCGTCGCCGGCCTTCACGACGTGCGGCTTGGCGTAGACCTTGCCGTCATCGCCGTGGTGCCCGTCGGCGAACGCGATCCCCGGCGCGAACACCAGGAGCGACGCGCCGCCGAGCGCGGCGCCCGCAACGACCTTCCCGAGCATCTTCTTAGCCATGACCTGCGTCACTCCATCCCTGTTGTCCTGAGCCCGGCGACAACCGAGCTAAGACCGACGTTAGACCGTTTCATGACCTATGAAGCGAAAGATTCGTGTTTTGACCTCTGCTGGTGGTACGCGGCTAAGGAGTGCTAAGCGGCTTTCTCGGCTCGCAGTGCCGTCTCGGGGTCCGCGCGGCCTTGCGTGCGCCCCGCGCTGTTGCCGACCCCTAGTGCCCGACCCGCGGTCGTCATCCCGGTAAGGGGCGGGCAGGTGCCGCTCGCGCTGCTCGGGGTATCGTCCGAGTTGAGGCAGGCCGCGCATCGAGCCATTGCCATGGAAGCGCTCCCATGCAAGAATCGGCGCACGCGGTTCGGGGAGCCACACCGCGCAGGCAGGTCGTCGAGGGCATCCGGTTCGCCGGGCGACAACCGGCCGCCGAGCGGTCGGCCTCGCGCCGGCCAATCACCACCACCACCGCCCGTCCGGGTCGGGCACCCCCCAATGAATCCCGTGGCGCCGGAGGCCGTCCGTGCAGGACGCCCACCGGGCCGTCTCGCCGGGCCGAACGCGAGCCCGGTCTCGCCCAAGGAGATCAGTGGCATGAATGTGTGGAGAAGGCTGTCCGGCCCACGCCGGACCCTCGCGCTCGCCGGCGCGGGCGTTCTGGTCGCCGGCGGGCTGGTGACGATCCCGGTCACCGCGGCGCAGGCCGCGACGCAGTGCGACATCGCGTACACGACCAATGACTGGCAGGGCGGCTTCACCGCCAACATCACCATCAAGAACCTCGGCGACCCGGTCAACGGTTGGACGCTCGGCTGGACCTTCCCCAACTCGAGCCAGCGGGTGCAGCAGGGCTGGTCGGCGGAGTTCAGCCAGTCCGGCAGCCAGGTCACCGCCCGCAGCCTGTCCTACAACGGCACGCTGGCCACCGGCGCGTCGACGAGCATCGGGTTCAACGGCGCGTGGAGCGGCAGCAACCCGAAGCCGACCTCGTTCACCCTGAACGGTGTGGTCTGCAACGGTGGCGGCGGTAACCCCACCACGGCTCCGCCTACCACGGCTCCGCCCACTACGGCTCCGCCTACCACGGCTCCGCCCACTACGGCTCCGCCGACCACGGCTCCGCCGACCACCACGCCGCCCGGAACCAAGGTGGACAACCCGTACGCCGGTGCGCGCGGGTACGTGAACCCGGAGTGGAAGGCCAAGGCGGATGCCGAGCCGGGCGGAAGCCGGGTCTCGAACAACCCCACCGCCGTCTGGCTGGACCGGATCGCCGCCATCAACGGCACTCCGAACAGCAGCTCGAACGGCGCGTTCGGGGTGCGGGAGCACCTGGACGAGGCGCTGCGCCAGGGCGCCGGCTACATCCAGTTCGTGATCTACAACCTGCCCGGCCGGGACTGCTCCGCGCTCTCCTCGAACGGTGAGCTGGGCCCGAACGAGCTGCCCCGGTACAAGGCCGAGTACATCGACCCGATCGCCGCGATCCAGAGCAACTCGAAGTACAGCAGCCTGCGGATCGTCAACATCATCGAGATCGACTCGCTGCCGAACATCGTGACCAACACCTCGGGTCAGCCGGGCGGCACGGTCATGTGTGACACGGTCAAGGCCAACGGCGCGTACGTCAACGGTGTCGGCTACGCCCTGGCCAAGCTGGGCGCGATCGGCAACGTCTACAACTACATCGACGCCGGCCACCACGGCTGGCTCGGCTGGGACAGCAACTTCGGCCCGACCGCCGAGATCCTGAAGACCGCCGCGGTCGCCTCCGGCAGCACGGTCAACAACGTGCACGGTTTCATCACCAACACCGCGAACTACTCGGCCCTGCAGGAGCCGTACTTCAAGGTCACCGACAACGTGAACGGCCAGACGGTGCGGCAGTCCAAGTGGGTCGACTGGAACTTCTACGTCGACGAGCTGTCGTTCGCCCAGGCGTTCCGGACCAAGCTGGTCTCGCTGGGCTTCAACTCGAACATCGGCATGCTGATCGACACGTCCCGCAACGGTTGGGGCGGCTCCGCGCGGCCCACCGGACCGGGCGCGATGACCAGCGTGGACACCTACGTCAACGGTGGTCGCATCGACCGCCGGGCCCACCTCGGCAACTGGTGCAACCAGGCCGGCGCCGGTCTCGGCGAGCGCCCCCGGGCGAACCCGGCGGCGGGCATCGACGCGTACGTCTGGGTGAAGCCTCCGGGTGAGTCGGACGGCTCCAGCAAGGAGATCCCGAACAACGAGGGCAAGGGCTTCGACCGGATGTGTGACCCGACCTACGGCGGCAACGCCCGTAACGGCAACAACCCGTCCGGGGCGTTGGCGAACGCGCCTATCTCCGGTGCATGGTTCTCCGCCCAGTTCCAGGAGCTGATGCGCAACGCGTACCCGGCTCTCTGATCGGGTAGCTCACGCGCCAACCCGCCGCCGGCAGTAGGTGAGGCACTGCCGACGGCAGGTTTCCCCGGGGTCCCCGGTCCGACCAGTACGGTCGGGCCGGGGACCCCCCTCGTCCGCCCAGGTCAGGGCACGATGCGTTCGATCGCCGCGCGACCCTGCTCGGCCAGGTCGCGACGAGCCTTCTCCATGTTCTCCGGGGTGAGGTCCTGCCCGCGGGCCATCACCAGGTCCTCCGGCTCCCAGGGCTGCTCGGCCCCGGTACGGATGTTGTCGCCGCCCGCGCCGGTCCCCGTTCCGGTGGCGCCGGTGCCGGCGGCGTACGGGTCGCCGATCAGGTCGTCGGTGTCCGGAGCGAGGTCCTCCGGCCGGTCGCGGGGCTCGGTGAAGGTCGGGGTGTCACGGTCGGGCCCGCCTCCGGTTCGCAGCTGCCCGACGGTGCTGTCGTCGTCCACCGCAGCGGCCGTTTGCGGGCTCTCCTCCAGCGGGGGTCGGCGGTCGCGATCGGTCATGGTGCCCTCCTGTGTCCGACACGGTGCCTGATCCCCCTCGCGTACCCCCTGCGGGAGAGCCCATGCGCGGCGCCGGCGCCGTCCGTGTGGACGACGCCGGCGCGGCGGGCATGGGGTCAGCTGTCGGGCTGCTGCTCGTTCGGGGACGGCGCCTCCGCCGGGCGCAGCCACTGCCAGAGCAGCATGAGCAGGCCGAACGCGAGCATCACGAGCCCGGCCCACAGGTTGATGCGGACACCCTCGGCCTTGTCGATCTCGGCCCGGCTGTCGAAGACGCCGATCAGCGTCACGATGATCCCGTACGCCACGAAGAGGCCACCGATCACCCGACGGATGTCGAACAGTCGGGCGGCGGCGGAGCGGCGTTCCTCGGCCTGGGTCTCGTCGATCAACGGGTCCTGCGCCGGCTGGCCGTCGTTGCTCATCTGCCGACTCCTTTCCTAGAAGACCGGGATGTAGAAGAGGGCCGCGAGCGCGACCGCGATCAGGCCGAGCAGCACGGGGGAGCGGTACCAGACGGCGTCCCCGGCGAGCACGTCGCCCTTCAGGTCGACGCCGCCCATCCCGTAGACCAGCCCGCGCAGCTCCTCGTCGCGCTTGGGCGCCGTGAGCGGGGTGATGATCGCGGCGACCACGACCGCCGTGACGAACGCGAGGCCCGCGCCCCAGAAGCTCTCCTCCAGGTCGGAGTTGAAGTCGACCACCCCGCCCCGGTAGAGCAGGTAAAGGGTCAGCGACACCAGCGTGCCCAGCAGCAGCGACCAGAAACCGGCCAGCGCGCTCATCCGCTTCCAGAACATGCCGACGATGAACGTGGCGAACAGCGGCGCGTTGAAGACCGAGAAGAGCGCCTGGATGTAGTTCATGATGTTGCTGAACCCGGCCGCGATGAACGCCGTTCCGATGCCGATCACCACGGCGCCGACCGTCGCCCACCGACCGATGCGCAGGTAGTACTCGTCGGACCGGTCGCGGCGGACGTACGCCTGCCAGATGTCGTAGGTGAAGACGGCGTTGAAGCCGCTGATGTTGGCCGCCATGCCGGCCATGAACGACGCGAGCAGGCCGGTGACCGCCACCCCGAGCACGCCGTTGGGCAGCAGGTCCCGCATGAGCAACGGGATCGCGTTGTTGTACTGCAGGTCGCCGCTCTCCGCGCCGAGCCCCTTCACCGTCACGAGGGCGACGAGACCGGGGATGATCGTGACCAGGGGGATGAACAGCTTCGGGTACGCGGCGATGATCGGCGTACGCCGGGCGGCGCTCATGTTCTTCGCCGACAGCGCGCGTTGCACCTCGGCGAAGTTCGTCGTCCAGTAGCCGAACGAGAGCACGAAGCCGAGGCCGAACACGATGCCGATCCACTGCGCGCCGAGCGGGTTGTCGGTGCTGGCGGTGTCCTGCCAGGCGTGCAGACCCGCCTCGCCGAGCTTCGAGTCGCGGACCGCGTCCATCAACCCGCTCACTCCGCCGACCTTGACCAGGCCGATCACGGTGACCGGGATGAGGCCCGCCAGGATGACGAAGAACTGGAGCACCTCGTTGTAGATCGCCCCGGACAGGCCGCCGATGGTGATGTACGCCAGTACGATCGCCGCGCCGACCACGATCGCCGTCCAGAGCGGCCAGCCGAGCAGCGCCTGCATGACCAGGGCCAGCGCGTAGAGGTTCACGCCGGCGATCAGCACCTGGGCGACGGCGAAGCTGAGCGCGTTCAGCAGGTGGGTCGGTCGGTTGAAGCGCAGCCGCAGGTACTCGGGCACGCTGCGGACCTTGGACCCGTAGTAGAAGGGCATCATCACGATGCCCAGGAAGACCATCGCCGGCACCGCGCCGATCCAGTAGTAGTGGACCGTCATGACGCCGTACTGGGCGCCGTTCGCCGCCATGCCGATGATCTCCAGGGCGCCCAGGTTCGCGGAGACGAACGCGAGGCCGGTCACCCAGGCCGGCAGGGAGCGGCCGGAGAGGAAGAAGTCGACGCTGGTCCGGATCGCCCGCCGGGCGGCGAAGCCCACCCCGAGGACGGTGACGAAGTACAGCGCGAGAATCAGGTAGTCCAGCCCGTTCATATTGAGCCGCAGACCGCCGCCGTCCATCCCGTCACCCCTCGTCCCGACGTTGGCACCGGATTTGATGCGCGCGCCCTATTACCCACTACGCGAGTTTTCACGCCTGCACGCCCGTTCCGGTGCGTTCGCGCCCGCTCGGGCCAGCTCGGCCTTCGACGTACGACTGGCCGGGTTTCGGGGCACTCAGCCCTCCGGGACGCCGAGGGGCGCCCCGGCCGGCAGGCCGGAGCGCCCCTTCGATCGGGTCGCCTCAGCGACCCAGTACGCGGTCCAGGAAGTCCCGGTAGTTGCGGACGGCCATCCGCAGCTGCTCGGTGTCCGCCGAGCCGGCGTCCTGCCACCCGCCGAGGGTGTTCTTCTGCGCGGCCAGTGCCGAGGCGAGAGCCTGGATGGCCTCCTCCACCAGGGCTTGAGCCTCGCCGGCGGCGGCGTGCGGATCGTCGACGAAACGCAGCTGCACGTCCCGCCAGCGGTCCCGGAATCCCTGCGCGGTGTCCCCGTCGAGGAGCGTGGCCGGTTCGGCGGCGACGGTTGAACCGGCGGGCCGCGACGTCCCGGCGGATTTCAGGGAGGCGCCGGCCGTCGCGGCGGTGACCGGTTCGGCGTCGGCGTCCGGGTCGACCATCTCCGGAGACGCGCTGCCGTAGCCGGCCGCGCCCGCAGCGTCGGGATCGCCGGCCCAGTCGGTCAGGTCGCGGTCGGTCTCCGGGACGCCGTCGCGGCGGTGCAGTTCGGCGGTGGGGTCGGCGCGCAGACCCTCCCGCTCGCCGTCCTCGGCGCCGTCGCCCGGTTGGGCGGTTCGTTCGGCCCGCGGGTCCGGCTGGTCCTGCGGGCGCGGGCTCGCCAGTGCGGACGCCGCCACCGCGTCGGCCACCGTGGTGGCGCCGAAGGTGGTCGGCAGCGGCCCCGGCTCGTGGAAGCCACCCTCGTCGTCGGGCCTGCTCCGGCGGTCGGTGTCCTCGGCCCGCTGGTCATCGGTCCGGTCATCGTCGGTGGTCGGATCGTCGAAGGTGCCCCGGTCGTCCAGGGCGTCCTCGGGTACGTCCGAGCGGGCGGCCCGGTCGCCGGTCGGTGGCACCGGTGCGGACCGGACGGCCTCCGGATGGTCGTTGCTCACCTGCTGCTTTTCGTGGCGCATCGGTGGCCTCCTCAGCGGCTCGTGGCGTCGTGCGGAGTGTCCGGGTGGGAACCTTGTTCGGGCGTGCGCTGACCGACCGGCTCCTCGCCGAGCAGGTCGGCGAAGAGGGTCCGGTAGTGCACGACCGCCTGGCGCAGCTCCTCGGTGCCCGCCTCGCCCCGGGAGTTGCGGAGGTGGATCTCGTGCGCGTCCCGGTAGTTGGTCAGCGTGCGAGCATGCTCGACGGAGAGGTGGGCGATCTGGTCGGAGAAGTCCCCGGTCGGATAGCCCTGCTCCGCAATGAGCCGGGTGACCAGTTCGTCGGCGTCGCCCACGGTCTCGCCCGGCGAGTCGATGAAGCGGATCTGCAGCTCTTCCCAGGTGGCGGCGTACCGGGCCCGCGACTCCGGGCTGAGCGGGGTGAGCGTGAGCTCGGCGTGCCGGCGTTCCCGGTCGCGCAGCTCGCGCTCCGCGGCGGACCGGCTGTCCTGCTCCTGCACCAGCCGGTCGTACTCCGGCCCGAACCGGCTGCGCAACGCGCGGCGATGGCCGATCGTCCGGACGGCCACGGCGATCGCCGCGACGATCACCAGCACGACGAGCACGATGACGATTATCTGCGTGGGCGACATGGGCTCCTCCTTCGTTACCTGGTATTCCCTCCGCGTACTGATCGCCAATCCCGATCCGAGGCACTTTCCTCGCCGGTCTCGACCGGGTGTCGCCACATTTCGGAGCGGAAACTTGACTCATTCCAGATAACGCGCTTGAGTGGGTGGTGCCCGCCGTACGCCCGCGAGCGACCCGGCCCGGCCGACCCCGGGACCGGTCAGGTACGCCGCACCACGCATCCGGAGGAGACCAATGAGCGATCCGCAGGCCGACAGGCCGACCCTCACCACCCGCCAGGGTCACCCCGTGCACAACAACCAGCAGCAGCGGACGGTCGGCTCACGCGGGCCTGCCACGCTGGAGAACTACCACTTCCTGGAAAAGATCAGCCACTTCGACCGGGAGCGCATCCCGGAGCGGGTGGTGCACGCGCGCGGCTTCGTCGCGCACGGCGAGTTCGAGGCGTACGGGACGATCGGCGACGTGCCGGCCGCCACGTACACCCGGGCCAAGCTGTTCCAGACCAGGGGCGCGAAAACCCCGGTCACCATCCGCTTCTCCACCGTCATCGGTGGCCGGGACTCCTCCGAGGCCACCCGCGACCCGCGCGGTTTCGCGGTCAAGTTCCGCACCCAGGACGGCAACTGGGACCTGGTCGGCAACAACCTCCAGGTCTTCTTCATCCGCGACGCGATCAAGTTCCCCGACGTGATCCACTCGCTGAAGCCCGACCCGGTGACCTTCCGCCAGGAGCCGAACCGCATCTTCGACTTCATGTCCAACACGCCCGAGTCGATGCACATGTTGACCTGGCTCTTCTCCCCGTACGGCATCCCGCGGAACTACCGCACCATGCGTGGGTCCGGCGTGAACACCTACCGCCTCGTGAACGCCCAGGGCGAGGGCGTGCTGGTCAAGTTTCACTGGCTGACCCAGCAGGGCGAGCACAACCTGACCCAGGTCGAGGCGGATGCCATCCAGGCCACCGAGCTGGGCCACGCCTCGAAGGACCTGTACGAGGCGATCGAGCGCGGCGAGTACCCCCAGTGGGAGCTCAACGTGCAGATCATGAGCGACGACGAACATCCCGAGCTGGACTTCGACCCGCTCGACGACACCAAGATCTGGCCGGAGGAGCAGTTCCCCTACCTGCCGGTCGGCATGATGACGCTCAACCGCAACATCACCGACCACCACAACGAGAACGAGCAGATCGCCTTCGGCACCGGCGTGCTGGTCGACGGTATCGACTTCTCCGACGACAAGATGCTCATCGGCCGGACCTTCTCCTACTCGGACACCCAGCGCTACCGGGTCGGCCCGAACTACCTCCAACTCCCGGTGAACCGGCCGCGCGAGGACGTCCAGGTCAGCACCAACCAGGGCGGCGGTCAGATGTCGTACGGGGTGGACAACCGCGGTGGCAACCCGCACATCAACTTCGAGCCGTCCTCCGTGGCCGGTCTCCAGGAGGCCGATGAGTCCTACCGGGAGTACCGGCCCTTCGTCTCCGGGCACGTCATGAAGGCCCCGATCGAGCGGCAGAACAACTACGCGCAGGCCGGCCGGCGCTTCCGCGAGATGACGGACGCCGAGCGCGACGACCTGGTGCACAACCTGACCACGCTGCTGGCCCAGTGTGACAAGCACATCCAGGAGAAGATGGTCTGGCACTTCAGCCAGTGCGACGCCAGCTACGGTCGCCGCGTCGCCGAAGGGCTCGGCATCGCTGACAACGTCTGATCCGTACCGCCCCAGCACGAGCGCCCCACCGGTCACCGGTGGGGCGCTCGTCGTGGCGGGACGCAGGCGCATTCTGCAGCGTCGATGTCGGCGCGACGGGCGGTAGTGCAACCGGGCGCGATTACGTATCCTGCCCAAGGCGCCCGCGCCGGTGCCCGGCCTGACGACCGGGTGCGCGACCGGCGAGCGCGTTGCCCGGCGGTGCCGGCGCCCCTCCTGCCACCCCTTGACGGGCGAGGTCTGATGAGAACCCGCGATTGGCCGATCCGCTCGAAGCTGACCGCGTTGGTCGTCGCCCCGGTGACCGCGCTCCTCGCGCTGTGGATCTTCGCGACGACGTTGACGTTCGGCCCCGCCCTCAACCTGCTCTCCGCGCGCACCCTGCTGTACGACCTGGGCCGCCCTGGCGAGGCGGTCGTCACCGAGCTGCAACGCGAGCGTCGACTGTCGGTGGTGCAGCTCGCCGGCACCACCAAGCTGCCCGCCCTGACCGAGCAGCGTCAGCGTACGGATCGGGCGGTCGCCGAGCTGCGTCGCCGGGTCGACGGGGAGGCGTTGCGCGACGCCGCCGACGACCTGTTGGAGGACCGGGTCGACCGGCTGGTCACCGCCCTGGCGGCGTTGCCGACCGGACGGGACTTCATCGACGACGGCATGATGGACCGCGCCGGGGCCCTCGGCCTCTACAGCGGCATGGTCTCGGCAGCCTTCCAGGCGTTCTCCGCGATGGCGAATCTGAGCGATCCGGCCATCAACCGACAGGCGCTGGCCCTCACCACGCTGGGCCGTTCCCGGGAGCTGCTCGGCCAGACCGACGCCATGCTGGCCGGCGTGCTGACCGCCGGAAAGTTCGCCGAAGGGGAGCACGCCCTGCTCGTGCAGGCCATCGGCAACCAGCGGTGGCTCATCGAGAGCGCGGTGGCCGACCTGCCCGAGGCCGGGCGCACCGCGTACCAGCGACTGACCGAGAGCCCGGAGTTCACCAGCCTGCGCGCGATGCAGGACGCGTTGATCGGGTCCAACAGGTCAGGTCGACCACCAGTGGACGCGGCGTCGTGGCAGACCAGCCACGACGCCGTACAGCAGCAGTTGCGTGACTTCGAGCTGTCCGAGGCCGACGGGCTCACCGACCGTTCGGTGCCGATGGCCGTCTGGATCCTGGTCCGGCTTGCCGCAGCCGGTGTGCTCGGGCTCGCCGCCGTGGTGGTCTCGGTGCTGGTGGCGCTGCGGGTCGGCCGCACGTTGGTCCGGCGACTCAGCGGGGTCCGTACCGCCGCCCTGGAGCTGGCCGAGCACCGACTGCCGGACGTGGTGACCCGACTGCGCCGGGGTGAGCAGGTCGACGTCGCCCGGGAGGCGCCACCCCTGGAGTACGGCAACGACGAGATCGGCGAGGTCGGGCGGGCCTTCACCGAGGTGCAGCGCACCGCCGTCCAGGCCGCCGTGGACGAGGTCACCCTGCGCCGAGGGCTCAACGAGGTGTTCCTCAACATCGCCCGGCGCAGCCAGGGCCTGGTGCACCGGCAGCTGCACCTGCTGGACCGGATGGAGCGTCGCGCCGAGGACCCGGACGAGCTGGCCGAACTGTTCCAGGTGGACCACCTGGCCACCCGGCTCCGCCGGCACGCCGAGGATCTGGTCATTCTCGCCGGCTCCGCGCCGGGCCGAGGGTGGCGCAACCCGGTCGCGATGGTCGACCTGGTCCGCGGCGCGATCAGCGAGGTCGAGGCGTACGACCGGGTGGACATCACCACCGTGCAGCCGGTCGGCGTGCTGGGTCGGGCGGTCGGCGACATCATCCACCTGCTCGCCGAGCTGGTCGAGAACGCCACCGCCTTCTCACCGCCGGACACGCGGGTGACCATCAGCGGGGAGCAGGTCGCCAACGGGTACGTCCTGGAGGTCACCGACCAGGGGCTGGGCATGTCCGTCGCCGCGCTGGAGAGCGCCAACACCCGGCTGGCCAGCTCGCCCGAATTCGACCCGGCGCAGAGTGCCCGACTCGGCCTGTTCGTGGTGGCCCGGCTCGCGGCCCGACACGCTGTCCGCGTACGGCTGCGGTCCGCCGAGGGGAGCGGCGTCACCGCAGTGGTGCTGGTCCCCGCCGACCTGGTCACCAGCGAGCCGCCGGCCGGCCCCGACCCCGCCACGCTGGCCGCGACTGCGGGCGACCGGCGGCTGGCCCGACCGGTGCGCCGAGGTACGGTGCCCCGGCCCCGCGCCGGCCGTACCAGCCCGGCCGTGGCCGCGACCGCCACCGATGACCTGCCCACCCTCGCCCTCCCCACGGGCCCGACGCCCGACCGTCCGTCCGCCGACGGACCGGGCGCCGGTGGGACGGGCGCGGACGCGCCGGACGTCAACGGCGAGTCGTCCTCCGACGGGACGACGGACGACCTGGAGGGGCTGCCCCGCCGGGTGCGACGGCGTACCCCCACCGCCCAGCCCCGGTCCACCGTCGCCGACGCGCCGTCGCCACGGTCGCCGGAGGAGGTACGCCGGGTCATGGCGGCTCTCCAGGCCGGCACCGCACGCGGCCGGGCCACCGTCGTCGCCCCGGGCTCGGCCGCTCGGGGCGGTGCGCCCGGCACGACCGCTCCGGCGAACCGCGCGGGTGCGACTCCGGCTGCGGCAGGCCCGGCTCCGGCGCCTCCGACGGCCTCCAAACCTCCGACCGAGACTGAGAGGGACGCCTAGTGCGGCAGACGACGAAGCAGAGCGCCAGCCTCGACTGGTTGCTCGACGAGTTGGTGCAACGGGTACCGGCCGCCCGGGAGGCGGTGGTGCTCTCCGCCGACGGGCTGCTGCTCGGCGCCTCGGCCGAGCTGGAGCGCTCCGACGCCGAGCACCTCTGCGCGCTCGCCGCCGGCTTCTCCAGCCTCGCCCGGGGTGCGAGCCGGCACGTGGACGGCGGTCCGGTCCGGCAGACGGTGGTGGAGATGGAGTCGGCGTACCTCTTCGTCACCGCCGCCGGGCAGGGTGCCTGCCTGGCCGTGGTGAGCGACGCCGACGCGGACATCGGCCTGGTCGCGTACGAGATGGCGATGCTGGTCATCCGCGTGGGGGAGAACCTCACCGCCGCCGCCCGAGGATCGACGGATGCCGGTGATGCGGGCTGAGCCGCCCGGCCCCCAGCACGAGTGGCTGGACGGCGACGCGGGCCCGGTGGTCCGCCCGTACACGCTCACCGGCGGCCGGGTGCGCTCGGCCGTCGACGGGTTCGACCTGGTCGCGTTCGTGCTGGCCGGCTCGGACCTCGACCTGGCGGCCCACCCGCAGCTGCCGCCGGAGCACCGGCGGCTGGTCACGTTGGCCGGGCGCCCGGTGTCGGTGGCCGAGCTGGCGGCCGAGCTGGACCTCGCGGTCGGGGTGATCCGGGTGCTGCTCGGTGACCTCCTCGCTCAGGGGCTGGTCGCGGTGCACGAGCCGCCGGCCGGCAGCGACCTTCCCGACGACGACATCCTCAAGGCGGTGGTCAGTGGACTCCGTGCGCTATGACCAGGCGGGCACCTCGGTCACCGTCCCGCTCGCACTGAAGATCCTCATCGCCGGGGGCTTCGGTGCCGGCAAGACGACGCTGGTGAGCGCGTTGAGCGAGGTTCGACCGTTGCAGACCGAGGAGGTGCTGACCGATGCCGGCATCGGCACCGACGACATCTCCGGGGTGGAGGGCAAGTCGACCACCACGGTGGCGATGGACTTCGGCCGGATCACCATCAACGACGACCTTCAGGTGTACCTGTTCGGCACCCCCGGCCAGGACCGGTTCTGGTTCCTCTGGGACGAGCTGGCCTTCGGCGCCCTCGGCGCGGTGGTGCTCGCCGACACGCGGCGGCTGGCCGACTGCTTCCCCTCGATCGACTACTTCGAGCAGCGTGGCATCCCGTTCGTGGTGGGCGTGAACTGCTTCGAGGACACCCGTCGGTTCGAGCTGGAGACCGTACGCCGGGCGCTCGACCTGGATCCGGACGTGCCGATGGTGCTCTGCGACGCCCGGGACCGGCAGTCCGGCAAGCTGGTGTTGATCTCCCTGGTCGAGCACGTCGCCCGGCAGCGCGGTGAGCCGGTGCCGGCCGCCTGACCTGGCCCTGCCGCGCGGGCGGGCGGCCTGGCGCCGGCCGGCCGACGCGGGATCGGCGGGCCGATCTGGTCCTCGGAAAGCCGGTTAGCGGGTCGGCGCCGTGGGCAGCTCTGGTTGGATCTACTCCAGGATGCCGGCAAAGGGGTGCAGCGTGACTGGTCAGGGCGAGATCGTCCACATCGGGGGTTACACCGCGCAGAGCGGAGGGCGGGGCAGCGGCATCGTCGCCGCCCACCGGGACCCGGCAACCGGGGCGCTGACCTCCCTCGGCACGGTGGCGGTCACGCCGTCGCCGTCGTTCCTCGTGCGGCACCCCACCCGTCCGGTGCTCTACGCGGTCAACGAGCTGACCGACGGGGCGATCAGCGCCTGGCAGGTCGGGCCGGACGGCGCGCTGGACGCGCTCGGCAGCTTCTCGACCGGCGGCGCCGAGCCCTGTCACCTGGCGGTGCTGCCCGACGGTGACCACCTGGTGGCCGCCAACTACGGCGGCGGCAGCGTCGCGGTCTTCCCGCTCGACGCGCAGGGCGTGCCCGGCGAGCGCACCGATCTGGTGGTGCACGAGGGGCACGGCCCGGACCCGGAACGCCAGGACCGGGCGCACGCCCACATGGTCTCCCCGGGCCGGGATCGGGGGCCGCTGCTGGCGGTGGATCTCGGCACCGACTCGGTCTACCGGTACGACCTGGACGGCGCGAGCGGGCGGCTGGTGCCGCGCGGTCCGCGGATGCGGACGGCGCCCGGCACCGGGCCCCGGCACCTGGCCCGCCATCCCGACGGCCGGCGCTGCTATCTGGTCGGCGAGCTGGATGCCTCGGTCACCGCGTACGAGTTGACCGACGACGGGGCGCTGCACCAGCGTGGCCGGGTCGAGGCGAGTGAGCGGGCGGGGCACGTCCAGCCGTCGGAGGTCGCGGTCGACCCGGACGGCCGTTTCCTCTACGTCGCCAACCGCGGGGTCGGCACCATCGCTGTGTTCGACCTGGCCGGTGAGCTGCCCGAGCTGGTGGCCGAAGTGGAGACCGGGGGTGAGTGGCCGCGGCACTTCGCCCTCATCGGGGAGCACCTGTACGTCGCCGACGAGCGGGCGGACATGGTGCGGGCCTTCCGGCGGGACGCGAGCACCGGCATCCCGGCCCCGATCGGCGAGCCCGTCGCGGTGGCGAGCCCGACCTGCGTGCTGCCGTGAGTCGCTCGGGCGACGGGCCGGACGTGAGACGGAAACCGGTTTGGCAACGGCCTGGGGCCATCTCGTCACACTCTGTTGCTAAAGAGCGATCAACTGTTTCTCCTGCGTAACTTTAGTCCGAACGGATGTGGCAGAGACGGCACCTAATACGCAAGATGGTCAGCGTGTCAGCAGGCCGCCATCGCATGCGTTCGAAACTCCATCTAGCAGCCGCCGCCGCGACGGCGACGGTTCTCGTCGTCACCACCGGCGTCTGGTTCGGCTACAAGGAGCTGATCCAGCCCAGCTGTTCGGGAGAGATTCGACTCGCCGTCGCGGTCGCCTCCGAGTTGGCGCCCGCGGTGGACGCCGCCGCGTCCCAATGGGTCAAGGACGGTGCCGCGGTCGGCCCCACCTGCATCCGGGTGGACGTCTCGGCGTCCGACCCGGTCGACGTGGCCGCCGTGGTGGCCGCGAAGCACGGTGCCGTGCTGGCCGGCGTCGGGCAGGCCAGCGGCACGGCGGTCACCCCGGACGTCTGGGTGCCAGACTCCTCGACCTGGCTGCTGCGACTGAAGAAGGACGCCACCGCGTTCGCGCCGACCAACGGGGCCTCCATCGCGCGCAGCCCCGTCGTCGTGGCGATGCCCGAGCCGGTGGCCACGCGGCTGGGCTGGCCCAACGCCAAGTTCACCTGGACCGACCTGCTCAAGCAGGTCAACAGCAGCAAGCCGCTGCGTACCGGCATCGTCGAGCCGACCCGGGACGCGGCCGGCCTGTCCGGCCTGCTCTCACTGACCACGGCCGCCAGCGGCGCTGGCGGGGACGCGCAGCGCAGCACCGTCGGCGCGCTGCGGGCGCTGGCCACGGGTCGGTCCTCGCTCCGCAGCGACCTGCTGGCCCGCTTCCCGACCGCCACGGACCCGACGTCCATCGCGAGCGCGCTCGGTGCGGCGGCGCTCTCCGAAGAAGACGTGATCGCCTACAACAGCAAGAAGCCCCCGGTGCCGCTCGCTGCGCTCTACATGGAGCCGGCCCCGATGCCGCTGGACTACCCGTACGCGGTGCTGCCCGGCATCGAGCCGACCAAGGCGGCTGCGGCGAAGGTGCTGTTCGAGCTGCTCACCGCCCCGAAGTTCCGCGACCGGCTGGCGGCGCAGTCGCTGCGCGGTCCGGACGGCAACTGGGGTGCCGGCTTCAACGCGCCGCAGGGTGCCCCGAGCCCGGCCGGCGGCGCGTCGACCGCCCCGGCGGCCGGCGGCACCGCGGCGGGCGGCCTGGACCCGGCCGCGATACAGCGTGTCGTCTCCAGCTGGTCGATCGCCACCCAGTCGGGTCGGATGCTCGCCGTCATCGACGTCTCCGGCTCGATGAAGGACCAGGTGCCCAGCGCCAACAACCGCAGCCGGGAGGAGGTCACCGTGGACGCGGCCCGCCGCGGCCTGGGCCTCTTCGACGACTCCTGGTCCATCGGCCTGTGGACCTTCTCCACCAAGCTGGTCGGCAATCGGGACTACCGGGAGCTGGTCCCGATCGGGCCGCTCTCCGGCCAGCGGGCGCAGTTGGAGGGGGCGCTCGCCACCATCAAGCCGTCCAGCGGTGACACCGGCCTCTACGACACCGTGTTCGCCGCGTACCAGGCGGTGCAGGAGGACTGGCAGCCCGGCCGGGTCAACTCCATCGTGCTGTTCACCGACGGCAAGAACGAGGACGACAACGGCCTCAACCAGGGGCAACTGCTCGCCAAGCTCAAGCAGATCGCCGACCCGGAGCGGCCCGTGCAGGTCATCATGATCGGTATCGGCGAGGGCGTCAGCAAGACCGAGTTGGAGTCGATCACCAAGGTGACCGGTGGCGACGTCTTCGTCACCAAGGACCCGAGCGAGATCGGCAGCATCTTCCTCACCGCCATCGCGCGCCGCCCCCCGGCGCCGCGCTGACCGGCCGCCCAGCAGGAGAAACCCGCCGTACCGCGTCAGCGGTACGGCGGGTTCCTTTTATGGCCGCAGGGTTGAAGAAAAGTGACGGCAATACGTCGGAAGCAATCGGCAGTCATAGTTATCAGGGCAGGATGTCGACGTGTCCCGGCATCGTCCGTCCGCCTCCGGTCCGACTCGTCGGCCGGGGCCGTCCTGAGCAGAGTGGGAGGGCCGGTGACCGCGGCGACCCTGTTGACCCCTGCCAGCACCTCGGCGACTCCGCAAGGCCCGCCGAACGGGCTGGTGGCCCGCGCCGACGAACGATCCTACGTCCGGGTCCTGGTCGTGCTGGACACCACCATCCTCATCATCGCGCTGCTCGTCGGGTACGTCGGCCGGTTCGGAGACGAGGAGCCGGTCGGCTCCGAGATCCCGTACGTGCTGGTGGCGCCGGGGTTGGTCCTGGCCTGGCTGATCTCCCTCAAGGCGCTCGGTTGCTACGACGACCGGGTCGTCGGCTACGGGGCGGACGAGTACCGGCGGGTCAGCTCGGCGAGCCTGCGGCTGGCCGGCGCGATCGCCATCGCCGGCTACATCGCCGACGTCGGCGTCTCCCGTGGTTTCCTCGGCATCTCGTTCGCGGTCGGCACGGTCGGGCTGGAGGTGACCCGGTTCGTCGCGCGCAAACGCCTGCACCGGGCCCGCTCGAAAGGCGCCGGCTGGTCGCGCAAGGTGCTCGTGGTCGGCGACACCGCACACGTCCTGGAGTTGGTGCACACCCTGCGCCGGGAGCCGTACGCCGGCTATCAGGTGGTCGGCGCGTGCATCCCCGACGCGCTGCTCGCTCCGGTGGCCCAGCGGCTCGGTGACGTGCCGGTGGTGGGGTCGTTCCGGGGCATCCCGGAGGCCGCCACCGCGATCGGCGCGGACACGGTCGCGGTGACCGCCTCCGGTGAGCTGACGGCGGCCCGACTGCGTCGGCTCGGTTGGCAGCTGGAGGGGACCGGCGTCGACCTCGTCGTGGCACCCGCGCTGACCGACGTGGCCGGCCCGCGGATCCACACCCGTCCGGTCGCCGGGCTGCCCCTGATCCACGTCGAGGCGCCCGAGTTTCGCGGTGCCCGCAAGCTGGTCAAGGGGTTCGTCGACCGGTCCGCGTCGTCGCTGGCGTTGGCGCTGCTGCTGCCGCTGATCGCGGTCATCGCGGTGGCCATCAAACTGGACAGCCGGGGGCCGGTGCTCTTCCGCCAGATCCGGGTGGGTCGGGGCGGGCAGGAGTTCGGCGTGTTCAAGTTCCGGACGATGGTGGTCAACGCCGACGCGCTGCTCGCCGAGCTGGCGACCCGCAACGAGACCGACGGCCTGATGTTCAAGATGCGCGACGACCCCCGGGTGACCCGGGTCGGTCGTCTGCTGCGCAAGTGGTCGCTCGACGAGCTGCCGCAGCTGGTCAACGTGCTGCTGGGCCAGATGAGCCTGGTCGGGCCGCGCCCGCCGCTGCCCTCGGAGGTGGCCCGCTACGACGGTGACGTGGCCCGGCGGCTGCTGGTGAAGCCCGGTATGACCGGGCTCTGGCAGGTCAGCGGCCGGTCCGACCTGAGTTGGGAGGACGGCATCCGACTCGATCTCTACTACGTGGAGAACTGGTCGCTCGCCGCCGACCTCACCATCCTCTGGAAGACCGCCGGCGCGGTGCTGAACAGCCGCGGCGCGTACTGACCGCCGCCGCTCAGCCCTGCGGGCCGGTCCAGTCCAGGCAGACCACCACGGCATCGTCGACGAGGTCGCCGGCCACGAACGCGCGCAGGTCGCCGATCAGCGACCGCACGGCGTCCAGCGGCTCCATCGGGCCCGTCCGGCGCAGGAACCGGTCCAGTGCCGTCTCGCCGTAGCGCACGTTCTGCCCGGTGGCCTCCACCACGCCGTCGCTGACCACGAAGAGCCGGTCACCGCGTTCCAGCGTGAACGTCTGCTCGTGGTAGTCGGTCGCCTCGAACATGCCGAGCGGGAACTGCGCCTCCAGCGGTTGCTCGGTGACCTCCCCGGCCCGCAGCAGGACGAGCCGTGGCGAGCCGGCGTCCACCACGGTCAGCGTCCCGGAGCGCAGGTCCAGCTCCATCAACAGCACGGAGAGGTGCCGCTTGCCGCGGTACTCGTCGTAGATGGCCTGGTCGGCGAGGGCTGCCTGATCACCCAGACCGAGGCCGGCCCGGCGGGCGTTGCGCAGCGCGTGGGTGGCCAGCGACGTGAGCAGGGACGCCGCGACGCCCTCACCGGTTCCGTTGACCGTGGAGAGCCAGAGCTGCTGCCCGTCGTCGGACCAGTCGAAGCTGTCCCCCCGCACGGCGTACGCCGGTTCCAGCTGCCCGGCCAGGCTGAACGAGGGTCGGATCCGGCTGCGGCCGGGGAGCAGGTCCCACTGCATCTCGGCGGCCAGCGTGAGCCGCTGGCTGCGCCGCGCGACGTTGTAGACGTCGGTGCCGGGGGCGACGGCCGCCAGCTCATGCGCGAGCGCGGTGGCGATGTCGGCCAGCTCGCCGAGCACTGCCGGGTCGTCGGCCACCGGCGCCAGGCGCAGGACGCCCCGCCGTTCGCCGCGCATGCTGACCGGCACCCAGGCGGTGCCGTCGACCAGCAGGGGCGCCTGGTGGTCGAAGGCACGCCAGGCGGGGTGTCCGGCGCCCCGAAGGGAGTCACCCTCGGTGAGTGGCAACAGCTCCGAGAGGCGGTAGTCGACCTGGTACAGCTCCGCTTCGGTGACCCCGTACGCCTCGTCGAGGATCCCCCCGATGCCGCCCACCAGACGGTCGGCGGGTGTCTCGTTCAGGGTACGTCGTGCCCGATTGACCGGTTCGCTCATCAGGCCTCCTTGATCAAAGCTCGACGACCAGTGGCTTCGGAGTACTCTCGGGCCACCATGGCCGAAGAACACGGTCCACCGGACCCTGAGACGAGTATGGCCGCCGCATTGGACGCGGCGGCGGGTGCCCTGCTGGGCGTGTGGGATTCCGCCCGCGAGGCGACCGCCAGCCGGGTCTCCGGAGCCCAACTACGGGCTGTGATGGTGGTCGAGCAACAAGACGGGATCAACCTACGCCGGCTCGCCGCCCGCCTGGACATGTTGCTCAGTTCCGCCAGCCGGCTCTGCGACCGCTTGGTAGCGGCCGGCATGCTGGAGCGCGAACCGGGCCGCTTCGACCGGCGGGAGATATCCCTGCACCTCACCCCGGAGGCCCGCCGACTCCTCACGGAGCTGCGCGCGGACCGCCAGAAGCGGATTGCCGCCGTGCTGGCGGCGATGACGCCGGCAGGCCGTGCCGCCCTGGTGAGCGGGATGCGGGAGTTCGACGAGGCCGCCCGTCGGCAGCAGGCGCGAAGCGGCTCGGCGCCGGAGGACGGGGACCGGCCGCCGGGGCGCGGCGACTGGCCGGACGACACGGACCCGCGGGACCCGGACCGACCGACCGGGCCGGCGGGGGACTCGTCGGAGCACCCGGAGCCGTCGACCCGAACGGTGTGGCAGACCGGCCCCGAGCGGGCGGTGGGCCCGCCCCGCGAATGGCCCACCGGTGAGCCGCCGGTGGCCCGGACCGCCTGACTCAGGCCGGCGTCGACGCGCACACCGCCAGCATGGCGATGTCGTCGTGCGCCTGCCCGCCCAGCCACTCGTCCACCACGCCGTACCGACGCACGCCCAGAGCGCGTCAGCCGGATCGGCCCAGCCAGCCTGCGGGGCGGGCGACGATCCGCCGTACCACCGAGCCGGCCGCGCCCACGGAGGCGGCCTCCGGACCGAGGGTCGAGGGCCGGACCGTGACGGGTGACCAGGCGGCGGTGAGCACCCGAGCGGCGATCTCGGCGAGCACCGGCGGGCACAGCCAGGGCGCCAACGGGGCGTACCCGCCGCCGAGCACCACGGTGTCCAGGTCCAGCAGGTTGACCACGCCGGCCACCGCCACCCCGAGTGCCGTACCGGCCTCGTGCAGCGCCCGCAGCGCGTCCGGGTCACCGGCCTCGGCCAACTCGGCCAGCCGCGCCGTCGCGGTGTCCGCGGGGAGCTCCGCGCGTACCAGCCCGGCGCCGGCCACGATCGCCTCCTGCCCGGCGTACTGCTCCAGGCAACCCTGCCCTCCGCAGCGGCACGGCCGGCCCTCGGGGTGGACCGGGAGGTGGCCGATCTCGCCGCTCCAGCCGCGTACGCCGCGAAACAGCGCGCCGTCCAGGACGATCCCCGCGCCGATGCCGACCTCGCCGGAGATGTGCAGGAAGCTCGCCGGGCCGGGCGGTCGGGAGTGCAGCTCGCCGAGCGCCGCGAGGTTGGCCTCGTTGTCCACCACGAGGGCCGGTACGCCCGGCACCTGATCGGTCAGGGGCGGGTGCCCGCTGAGCAGTTCGGGCACCGCGACGTCCCGCCAGCCGAGGTTCGGCGCGAGCCGGACCAGGCCGGCGTCGTCCACCAGGCCGGGTACGGCGAGCGCGGCTCCGGCCAGGGTGAGGCCCTGCCGGGCCGCGTCGGCGCGGGCCTGCCCGGCGAGGTCGACGAGGTGGGCCAGCGCGTCGGCGGGGGCGACCGGGCGCAGGTCGGCCCGGTGCACGGTGCGGTGCCGGACCTGGCCGGCGAGATCGACGACGCATACCGTCAGGTAGTCGACGTTGACCTCCAGGCCGAGCCCGGCCGGGCCCTGGTCGGCCAGGACCAGCCCCCGGGCCGGTCGGCCGGCGCCCGCCCTGGGGGCCGGGTCGGCCTCGCTGACCAGTTGGCCCGCCAGCAGGTCCTCGACCACCGCCGAGACGGTGGCCCGGGTCAGGCCGGTGGCCGTGGCCAGGTCGGCCCGGGACGGGGGGCGGTCGGCGGCGGCGATCCGGCCGAGGACCAGGGCGAGGTTGAGCTCGCGGAGGCTGCCCTGACGGGCCGCGCCGGCCGGGGCGTGGGTGGGGCTCACCCCTTGACACTGCCATAGGGCGGGCAAATAATTCAATCGCTGAACAAATACCTGACACCACCACCCCGGAGGCCACTCATGGCACCTCGTCCCACCCCCGCCGACAAGTTCTCCTTCGGGCTCTGGACCGTGGGCTGGCAGGCCCGCGACCCGTTCGGCGACGCGACCCGTCCCGAGCTGGACGCCGTCGAGGCGGTGCACCGGCTCGCCGAGCTGGGCGCGTACGGCATCACCTTCCACGACGACGACCTGATCCCGTTCGGGGCCGACGCCGCCACCCGCGACCAGCACATCGCGCGGTTCCGCAAGGCGCTCGACGAGACCGGCCTCGTGGTGCCCATGGTCACCACCAACCTCTTCACCCACCCGATCTTCAAGGACGGTGGCTTCACCAGCAACGACCGCGACGTCCGCCGCTTCGCCCTGCGCAAGGTGCTGCGCCAGGTCGACCTGGCCGCCGAGCTGGGCGCGAGCACCTTCGTCATGTGGGGTGGCCGCGAGGGCTCCGAGTACGACCTCGCCAAGGACGTCCAGGCCGCCCTGGACCGCTACCGCGAGGCCGTCAACCTGCTCACCCAGTACTCCATCGACAAGGGCTACAACCTGCGGTTCGCCCTGGAGCCCAAGCCCAACGAGCCGCGCGGCGACATCCTGCTGCCGACCATCGGGCACGCGCTCGGCTTCATCTCCCAGCTGGCCCACCCGGAGCTGGTCGGCCTCAACCCGGAGGTCGGCCACGAGCAGATGGCCGGGCTCAACTACGCCCAC
This sequence comes from Micromonospora sp. NBC_00617, assembly GCF_045161355.1. Classification (NCBI taxonomy): domain Bacteria; kingdom Bacillati; phylum Actinomycetota; class Actinomycetes; order Micromonosporales; family Micromonosporaceae; genus Micromonospora; species Micromonospora sp. NBC_00617. Next base: position 7,090,813 of record NZ_CP107751.1, read on the forward strand.
GGCATCGCCCAGGCGCTCTGGCAGGGCAAGCTGTTCCACCTGGACCTCAACGGCCAGCGCGGCATCAAGTACGACCAGGACCTGGTCTTCGGCCACGGCGACCTGATGAACGCGTTCGCCCTGGTGGACCTCCTGGAGAACGGCGGCCCCAACGGCGGGCCGACCTACGACGGCCCCCGGCACTTCGACTACAAGCCGTCGCGCACCGAGGACATGGACGGGGTGTGGGCGTCGGCGGCGGCCAACATGAGCACCTACCTGCTGCTCAAGGAGCGCGCCGCGGCGTTCCGCGCCGACCCCGAGGTCGTCGAGGCGCTCGCCGCCAGCAAGGTCGGCGAGCTGAGCACGCCGACGCTGGGCGACGGCGAGGGCTACGAGGAGTTCCTGGCCGACCGGTCCGCGTTCGAGGACGTCGACGTGGACGCGGTGGCCGCGCGGGGCTTCGCCTTCGTCCGGCTCAACCAGCTCGCCGTCGAGCACCTGCTCGGCGCCCGCTGAGGCCCCGCCATGCCGTTGGTCGCAGGCGTTGACTCGTCCACCCAGTCCTGCAAGGTGGTCATCCGGGACGCGGAGACCGGCGCCCTGCTCCGGCAGGGCCGGGCACCGCACCCGGACGGCACCGAGGTCGACCCGGAAGCCTGGTGGCAGGCGCTGCGCAGCGCCGCCGACGAGGCCGGCGGGCTGGCCGACGTCGCGGCGGTCTCCGTCGGCGGCCAGCAGCACGGCATGGTCTGCCTCGACGAGGCGGGCCGGGTGGTCCGCCCGGCCCTGCTGTGGAACGACACCCGCTCCGCCGACGCCGCCGCCGACCTCATCGAGGAGGCCGGCGGCGGCTCGGCCGGGCGGCGGTTCTGGGCCGAGGCCACCGGCAGCGTTCCGGTGGCCAGCTTCACCCTGACCAAACTGCGGTGGCTGGCGACGCACGAGCCGGAGCTGGCGGCCCGGGTGGCCGCCGTCTGCCTGCCGCACGACTGGCTGACCTGGCGGCTGGCCGGCGCACCGGGGTTGGGCGCGCTGCGTACCGACCGGGGGGACGCCAGCGGCACCAGCTACTGGTCGCCGGCCACCGGTGACTACCGACTGGACCTGCTGGAGCGGGGCTTCGGCCGACAGTTGGTGGTGCCCCAGGTGCTCGGCCCGGCGGAGTCGGCGGGCAAGCTGGCCGACGACCTGGGCGGGTCGGGTGGCGCGCTGCTCGGCGCGGGCACCGGGGACAACGCCGCTGCCGCACTCGGCGTCGGCGCCGGGCCGGGTGACGTGATCGTCTCGATCGGCACCTCCGGCACCGTGTTCAGCGTCGCGGACGTTCCCGCGGCCGACGAGAGCGGTGCCGTGGCGGGCTTCGCCGACGCGTCCGGTCGTTTCCTGCCGCTGGTTGCCACGCTCAACGCCGCCCGGGTGCTGGACGCCGCCGCCGCGATGCTCGGCGTCAGCCTGGACGAGCTGGCCGAGCTGGCGCTCTCCGCGCCAGCCGGAGCGGACGGGCTGGTCATGGTGCCGTACCTGGAGGGTGAGCGGACACCGAACCGGCCGCTCGCCACCGGCGCGGTGCACGGCCTGACCCTGCGTACCTCGACCCCCGCGCACCTGGCGCGGGCCGCCGTGGAGGGCATGCTCTGCGCGCTCGCCGACGGCCTGGACGCGTTGACCGCGCAGGGTGCGGTCGCCCGCCGGGTCATCCTGATCGGCGGTGGGGCCCGGTCGGCCGCGGTGCGTCAGATCGCGCCGCAGGTCTTCGGCTGCCCGGTGGTCGTCCCGCCCGCCGGGGAGTACGTCGCCGACGGCGCCGCCCGGCAGGCCGCCTGGGTCGCCCTGGGCGGTCCCACGCCGCCGGTCTGGGCGGTCGAGGGCACCGAGGAGTACGCGGCAGCGGCCGTCCCCGCCGTCCGCGACCAGTACGCCGCAGCCCGCGGGTTGGTGCTCGACCGACGCTGAGCGTCGGAATCGACGCGGGTGGGTGCCGGTCGGTCATGACCGGCATCCACCCGCGTGACGACCTCCGCCATGGAGTCTGGTTGGCTGCCGGTCATGACGGTGACCACTGGCGGGCCCGGCCTACGCCCGCACGGTCGGGGCGGTGGGCCGACGCACCGGTTGTACAGCGTCGTGGTGTTCGTGCTGCTCGCCTCGCTGGACAACGTGGCGATCGGGCTGGTCCCCCCGCTGTACGGCCCGATCTCCGACGCGTTCGACGTGTCCGGGCGCCTGCTCGGCGTGGTCACCGCGGTCAGCTTCCTGGTCAGCGCGGTCGCGGCGGTCGGCTGGGCGTACGTCGGGGACCGGACCAACCGCAAGCCGCTGCTCATGGTGGGCACGCTGCTCTGGGCGGCCGGCACCGGCGGCAGCGCGCTGGCCGGCGGCTACCTGACGTTCCTGGCCGCGCAGTTGGTCGCGGCGGTCGGCCTCGGCGCGGTCGGCTCGGTGGGCTTCTCCGTGGTCACCGACCTGATCTCACCGACCCGGCGCGGGCTGGTGATGAGTTTCTGGGGGCTCTCCCAGGGAGTCGGAACCCTCGCCGGCACGCTCGTCGGCGGGCTGCTCGGGGCCACCGACTGGCGGCGGCCGTTCCTGCTGCTGACCGGTGTCGGCCTGGTCGCCACAGTGGCCTACCTGTTCACGTACGACATCCGGCGTGGCCAGAGCGAGCCGGAACTGGCCGGCAGACTCGACGCCGGCGCCGAGTACGACTACCGGATCAGCCGCGCCGACCTACCGCGCATCCTGGCCCGGCGGACCAACCGGTGGCTGATCCTGCAGGGGCTGACCGCGCAGGCCGCGTTCGGCTCGCTGGTCTGGCTGCCGGTGCTGTTCGCCGAACGCGCCGAGGCCCAGGGCTACTCGGAGTCGACCGCGGTGGTGGTGGGCAGCGTCTTCGCCACGCTGTTCCAGCTCGGTGGTGTGCTCTCCATCGTGGGAGGGCTGGTCGGTGACGCGGTGCAGCGGCGTACCCCTCGGGGCCGGGCCCTGGTCGCGGCGGTCGGCATCCTCGCCGCGCTGCCGTTCTACCTGGTGCTGTTCTTCGTGCCGGTGACCATCGACGTGCCCGACGGCGGCAGCGCCGGCGCGGTGGTCGGCGCGGTGCTCTCCAGCGTGGTCACCGAGCCGTCGGTCGGACTGAGCCTGCTCACCGCCGTGGTGGCGCTCGCGTTGACCTCGGCCAACTCGCCGAACTGGTTCGCGCTGATCGCCGACGTCAACCCGCCGGAGCACCGCGGCACGGTCTACAGCCTGGGCAACCTGGTCAACGGGGTCGGTCGGGCGGCCGGCAACGGGCTGGTCGGGGTGGCCTTCCAGGCCCTGCGAACGGCATTCCCGCCACCGTTGAACTTCGCCGTCGGGCTGGCCGCCTTCCAGCTCTTCTTCATCCCGACCGGTGTCATGTACTGGCTCGCCTCGCGGACCTCTCCGGCGGACATCGACAACGTGCACGACCTGCTCCACACCCGAGCCAACCGCCTCTAACCCCTCCCCGCCCCCGCCCCCGCCCGCCCCCGCCCTCGCGATCTTGTACTTTCTGTCGCGGCAAAATGGGCGTATCTACCCATTACGTCAACCGAAAGTGCAAGATCGGCGCGGGGCGGCGCGGGGTGGCACGGGGTGGCACGGGCGGGGTGGCGCGGGGCGGGGTGGGGTGGGGTCGTCAGGCGCGGAGCCAGACTGTTACGTCGGTCGGGATCGCGGCCTGGTCGTCCAGCGGTGCGCTGGAGGCGAGCACCTCGGCGCCGGCCGGAACCGGCACCGGAGTGTCGCCGAAGTTGGTCAGCACCGTCAGCTCCCCGTTGCGGAAGGTCAGCACCTCGTCGCCGGAGGGCAGCCACTCCAGCGTGCCCCGGCCCAGGCCGTGGGCGCGGCGCAACCGCAGCGCCGTGCGGTACAGCTCGTACGTCGAGCCGGGCACGTCGCGCTGCCGGTCCAGCGCGTACTCCGCCCAGGACGGCGGTTGCGGCAGCCAGCTCGCGTCGGTGGGCCCGAAGCCGTACGACGGGGCGTCGGCCTCCCACGGGATCGGCACCCGGCAGCCGTCCCGCCCCCGCTGGGTGTGCCCGCTGCGCGCCCAGGTCGGGTCCTGCCGAGCCTCGTCGGGCATCGTGGTGTGCTCGGGCAGGCCCAGCTCCTCGCCCTGGTAGAGGTACGCCGAGCCGGGCAGGGCGAGCATCAGCAGGGTGGCCGCCCGGGCCCGGCGCAGGCCGAGCGCGGCGTCCGGCTGCGGGTCGCCGATGCCGATGCCGTTGGGGCGTACGGTGCCGACCGGCAGGCCGAGCCGGGAGGCGTGCCGCACCACGTCGTGGTTGGAGAGCACCCAGGTGGTCGGTGCGCCGACCGAGTCGGTCGCCTCCAACGAGCGGGTGATCACCGCGTACTGGGCCGGTGCGGTCCATGCGGCGAGCAGGTACTCGAAGTTGAACGCCTGGTGCATCTCGTCCGGGCGGACGTAGCGGGCCAGCCGCTCGGCCGGCTCCACCCACGCCTCGGCGACCAGCACCCGCTCCCCGGGGTAGCTGTCCAGGACCCGCCGCCACTGCCGGTAGATCTCGTGGACGCCCTCCTGGTCCCACATCGGCGGGCGAGGCTTGTCCACCTCGTTGCCGGAGAGGATCTCCTGGGGCTCCTGCCAGTCGGCCAGGTCGGCCTGCTTGACGAGGCCGTGGGCCACGTCGACGCGGAAGCCGTCCACCCCGCGGTCCAGCCAGAACCGCAGTACGTCCAGGAACTCCGCGTGCACCTCCGGGTTGTCCCAGTTGAGGTCGGGCTGGCCGGTGTCGAACAGGTGCAGGTACCACTGGCCGGGTCGGCCGTCCGGGTCGACCGTCCGGGTCCAGGCCGGCCCGCCGAAGACGCTCTGCCAGTCGTTCGGCGGCTGGTCGCCGGCCGGGCCGAGGCCGTCCCGGAAGATGTACCGGGACCGCTCCGGGCTGCCGGGCGCGGCGGTCAGCGCGGCCTGGAACCAGCGGTGCGCCGACGAGGTGTGGTTCGGTACCAGGTCGACGATCACCCGCAGGCCGCGGGAGCGGGCCTCGGCGAGCAGCTTGTCCGCGTCGGCGAGGGTGCCGAACAGCGGGTCGATGTCGCGGTAGTCGGCCACGTCGTAGCCGGCGTCGGCCTGCGGCGACGGGTAGAACGGGGAGAGCCACACCGCGTCCACGCCCAGCTCGACCAGGTGGTCGAGGCGGGCGGTGATGCCCGGCAGGTCACCGATGCCGTCGCCGTCGGAGTCGGCGAACGAGCGTGGGTAGATCTGGTAGATGGCGGCCTCGGTCCACCAGCCGGTGATCGGGTGATCGGAGGAGGTCTGCTGCGTCGGATCGGTGTTCAGGGTCGTCTCCCGTGTCGCGGGTTGGGTGGACTGCCGGCCGCCGGCCGGCGGCGGATGGTTGGGGTTCAGTGTGCCCGCGGCGGCGCGGTGGACTCTCGGACCACCAGCCGAGTGGGCAGGATCACCGGTGTGTCGCCGTCGGCGGTCCGTTGACCGATGATCGGGCTCAGGTTGCGGGCTCCGAGCGGGTCGAGCAGCATTCGGGCCGCCAGCCGGCCCTGTTCGGCGGCGGGCTGGGCGATGGTGCTGAGCCCGAGCACGCCGGCGAGGTCGTGGTCGTCGATGCCGACCACGCTGACGTCCTGCGGTACGCGCAGCCCGGCGTCGCGCAGGGCGCTCATCGCGCCCATCGCCATCTCGTCGCAGGCGGCGACGATCGCGGTCGGCGGAGCACCGCGGGCCAGCAGCTCGGCGGCGGCCCGGTTGCCGCCGTCGATGGTGAACGACGACTCGACGTCCAGGCTCGGATCGGGTCGCAGGCCGGCGGCCCGCAGCTCCGCCTGGTAGCCCCGGCGCCGGTCGAGGTGGGTGGTGAAGGCCAGCTCGTCGTCGGGGTCTCCGGAGATGTGCGCGATCCGCCGGTGGCCGAGGTCGAGCAGGTGGCGGGTGGCCATCCGCGCGGCGGCGACGTCGTCGATCCGTACGCACGGCCAGTTGGGCACCCTGCTTCCCGAGCTGATGGTGACGCCGGGCAGGTCCAGGGCGGCCAGCGCGGTCAGGTCCGCCGGGCGCAGCGGTGTGGCGACCAGCATCATGGCGTCGACCCGCTTGTGCAGGTTGGCGGTGCGCAGCACCCGCTGGCGGATCTGCTCCCGACCGCCCAGGTTGTAGAGCAGCAGGTCGTAGCCGGAGTGGTGCAGATACTCCTCGACCGCCTCGACAACCGTGCTGAAGAACCAGCGGGTGATCCGGGGTACGACCACCGCGACCGTGCCGGTGCGGCCGCCGGCGAGCCGGGACGCGCTCGGCGAGACCGCGTAGTCGAGCTGCTCGGCGGCCGCGAGGACTCTGCGTCGGGTGGCGGCCGAGACGGTCGGCAGCCCGCGCAGGGCCCGCGAGACGGTTGCCGTGGAGACCCCGGCCAACCGGGCCACATCATCAATCTTCGTCACGGTTCCCCCGCTCGGTACCCCTCGCCCGCCGCCGCCCTCAGGGGCAGACGGCGGCGGGCAAGCGGGTCAGCCCTTGACGCTGCCGGCGAGCAGACCTCGCACGAAGAAGCGCTGCAGGGACAGGAACACGATGAGGGGTACGACGATCGAGACGAACGCGCCTGCGGTCAGCCGCTGCCACTCGTTGCCCCGGGTGCCGGCCATCTCGGCCAGCCGAACCGTGAGCGGGGCGGTCTCGTTGCCGCCACCGGCGAAGATGAGCGCGACCAGCAGGTCGTTCCAGACCCAGAGGAACTGGAAGATGCCGAACGCGGCCAGCGCCGGGGTGATCAGCGGCAGCACGATGGTGCGGAAGATCTTCGGGTGGGTGGCCCCGTCGACCCGGGCCGCCTCCATCAGGTCCCCCGGGAGCTGCGAGATGAAGTTGTGCAGCAGGAAGACCGCGAACGGAAGCGCGAAACAGGTGTGTGCGAACCACACCTGGGCGAACTTCTGCTCGTCGACCAGGTCCCACGCCGGCATCAGGGTGACGCCGCCGAGGGTGACGCCGGTGGAGAAGAACTTCAGCAGCGGCACCAGGGCCATCTGCAGCGGGACGATCTGCAACGCGAAGATCGCGATGTAGAGCCAGTCCCGCCCGCGGAAGTTGATCCACGCCAGCGCGTACGCGGCCAGGGCCGCGAAGGCGAGCGGGAAGAGCACCGACGGGATGGTGATCGCCAGCGAGTTGATGAAGTAGCTGGCGAGCTGCCCGGACGACGACGACCGCCCGAAGAGGACCTGTTGGTAGTTCTCCAGCGTGAACTGCGGGTTGGTGAAGGCCGTCCACCAGCCGGTGGTCTTGATCTCGTCCTCCGGACGGAGGGAGGAGACGAACAGGCCGAAGGTCGGGATGGTCCAGACCACCGCGATGACAATGGAGACCAGGGTCGCCGTACGGCTGTTGAGTCGTCGACGGACCCGCCCGGCGGCGGTCTTCGGCGTGTCGGTCTTCTGGGTGCCGGCGGCGACGGTGGGCGTTGCGGTCGTCATCTCAGCCCTCCCGCTGCTGACGGAGGTTACGGATCTGGTAGATGACGACCGGGATGACCAGGACGAAGAGGAAGACCGCGAGCGCGGAGCCCTGCCCGTTCTGGCCGTACCGGAACGCCTGGTTGTACATCTCGCTGGCGATCACGCTGGTGTCGTAGTTGCCGTTGGTCGAGGTCCGAACGATGTCGAAGACCTTGAGCGTGGCGATCGTGAGGGTCACCACCACGACGATCAGCGCCGGTCGGATGCTCGGCATGGTGATCCGCCAGAACATCTGCCACGGGCCGACCCCGTCGAGCCGGGCGGCCTCCACGATGTCACCGGGGATGGACTTGATCGCGGCGGAGAGCACCACCATGGCGAAACCGGCCTGGATCCAGACCATGATGACGATCAGCAGCAGCGTGTTCAGGGGTGATTCCAGCAGCCACTGCTTCGGTTCGCCGCCGAGGCTGACCACGATCTGGTTGAGCAGACCGATCTGGTCGCCCTCGCCGCGGTAGGCGTAGACGAACTTCCAGATGATGCTGGCGCCCACGAAGGAGATCGCCATCGGCAGGAAGATCAGCGACTTGGCCACGGCCTCGAACCGGGCCTTGTCCACCAGGACGGCGTAGATCAGGCCGAACGCGGTCGCCACCAGCGGGACCAGGACCACCCAGACCAGGGTGTTGATCAGGACCCGGAGCATCGAGTCGTCGGAGAACATCCAGCTGTAGTTGCGCAACCCCACCCACTCGGTGCTGCTCCCGTTCATCAGGGAGAGCAGCACGGTGCGGATTGCCGGCACGACCAGGCCGATGGTGAGCAGCAGCAGCGTGGGCAGCAGGAAGAAGAGCGCGAAGACTCCCTCCCGTGGTCGCGTTCGGCGGGGGAGGGGAGCTCCACTCGCCGACGCGGCGACGAGCTGCGCCTCCCGTCGCCGGGCGAACCACGCCGGTACGACGTCGAGCAGCAGGAGCAGACCGCCCACCACCACCACGAAGGCGACCAGCCCGTACATCAGCATGAGGAGCTTCGGCTGCTCATCGGCGAAGTCGAACTCCATCAACCCTCCCTTCCGGGTCCGGATCGGCCGGTGGCCCGGCCCGCTGTCGCGGACCGGGCCACCGCCGGGATCACTTCGGCCAGCTGCTCTCGATGCCCTGGAGCACCGGGGCGGTCTGCTTGCCGTTCAGCCAGTCGACCATGCCCTTCCAGAACGTTCCCGCGCCGACGGCGGCCGGCATCAGGTCGGATCCGTCGAAGCGGAAGACGCCGGTCTTGTCCTGCAGGATCTGGACGGAGAGCTTGTCGATCGGGCTGGCGACGTTGGCGATGTCCAGCTTGTTGTTCGCCGTGACCCAGTTGCCGAGCTTCGCGCGGCTGTTGACGTACTCGGCGGAGGCCAGGTAGGTCTGCACCGCCTGGACCTCGGGGCGGTCGGCGTAGGCGACGACGAACTCGCCCGCGCCCAGCACCGGCTTGCCCTTGGCCGCGTCGATGGCCGGGAAGTAGAAGGCGAACGCGTCGCCGTCCAAGGCCACCTTGGTGCCCTCGGGGAACTGGTTGGCGTAGAAGGACGCCTGTCGGTGCATCGCGCACTTGCCGGTGGTCACCGGAAGGCCCGCCTCCTGGAAGGCGGTGGTGGTGATGCTCTTGACGCCGCCGAAGCCGCCGTTGACGTACTTCTCGTTCTTCAGGATGGTGCCGGCGCGGTCGACCGCGTCGACGACCCGCGGGTCGTTGAACGGGATCGCGTGGGTGGTCCACTGGTCGTAGACCTCGGCGCCCGCCGTACGCAGGAGGACGTCCTCGATCCAGTCGGTGGCCGGCCAGCCGGTGGCGTCACCGGACTCGACGCCCGCGCACCACGGCTTCGTGCCACTGGCGGCGATCTTGTCGCTCAGGGCGATGAGCTGCTCCCAGGTGGTCGGGACCTCCCAGCCCTTCTCCTTGAACGTCTTCGGCGAGTACCAGACGAAGGACTTGACGTTCGCGCCGAGCGGCACGCCGTAGAGCGTTCCGTTGACGGTGCCGTACTTCAGCCAGTCGGCCGGCATGTTCTGCTCGGCCAGGGCCTTGGTGTCGGCGCCGAGGGACTTCAGCTTGCCGGCGTCCGCGAACCGCTTCACGAGGCCCGGCTGGGGCACGAAGGCGATGTCGGGCGCGTTGCCGCCGTCGACCCGCACGGGGAGCTGGGCCTCGAACTCGCCGCTGCCCTCGTACGCGATCTCGATGCCGGTGCAGTCGGTGAACTGCGACCACGACCGCTCGAGCAGGTCGGCCTCGGCGTCACGGATGGACGCGTAGATGGAGACCTTCTTGCCGTCGTTGCCCTGGTACTTCTCGTATGGGGCGCACTCCGCGGAGCCCGCCTTGTCGCTCTTCTTGTCGTCACCGGTACCGCAAGCGGTGGCGCTGAGCGCCAGCCCGAGCACACCGGCGATCACGAAGGCCTGGCGTGGTCTGGTAAAGACCGCCATGCCGTCCTCCTTCCTAGCCGGCGTGGTCTGGTGCTGGTGACCCTCGCCGGTCCGATTGGGCGTCCACACATGTAAGCGCTTGCATCCGGTCTGGTCCACCCCCCTGTCAGACACGAGCGAGTAACAATCCCGAAACCTCGTCTCCGCTGGCTGGGCGCGCTCCCAGTGGTGGATGCCGCCGCTATCGAAGATTGGCGATATCTGTCAGGCTGGGGCCATCTCATCGAAGGTTTTAAACGTAGGAGGAGCTGGATGCGTAAGCGGTGGATCAGCCTGCTGGTGACGGGCCTGCTCGTCGGAGGAGTCCTCGCGCCGGCCAGCCCGGCGCTGGCCGCGCCGACCTTCAAGGTGCCGTTCCCGTGCGGCCAGTCCTGGTCGGGGCAGACCCGGTCGGATCACAGCCCGGCGAACGCGGTCGACTTCAACCGCACCGACGACCTCGGTGACCCGGTGGTGGCCAGCGCCCCCGGCACGGTCGACCGGGTCACCGACCTCGGCGGCACCAGTTACGGCAAGTACGTCCGGATCGACCACGGTGGCGGCTACACGACCTACTACGCCCACCTCAAGGGCTTCAACGTCTCGGTGGGGCAGACCGTCGGCTACGGCAAGGTGATCGGCTGGGTGGGCAGCACCGGCGGGTCCACCGGCCCCCACCTGCACTACGAGCAGCGCCTCAACGGCAACGACATCCAGGTCAGGTTCAACGGCACCCTCGGCCTGTACTGGGGCACCAAGACCTACACCAGCAACAACGGCTGCTCGTCGGGTACCGGCAACGCCACGGTCGACACCAGTGGCACGCCGCTGACCGTCCGCTCCGGCCCGGGCACGGGGTACGCCTCGGTGGGCACCGTCGCCGACGGCACCCGGGTGACCATCGCCTGCCAGACCAGCGGCACCACAGTCACCGGCACGTACGGCACCAGCTCGATCTGGGACCGCATCGGCAGCGGGCGCTTCATCGCCGACGCGTACGTCTACACCGGTTACGACGGCTACATCCCGAACGTGCCCCGCTGCTGACGGGGCTCGGTCCTCCGGCGGGGCTGCTTCCCGCCGGAGGACCGGCGCCGGTCACGCGTTCAGTTGCCAGATCGACAGGTTGAGCGCGGCGGCGAACGTGACCCACGCCCAGTACGGCAGCAGCAGCGCGGTCGCGACCCGGGACACCCGGGCGAAGAGCGCCACGGTGAGGCCGACCGCCAGCCACATCACCACGATCTCGGCAAACGCCAGCCCGTACCGCCCCGCGCCGAAGAACAGCGGCGTCCAGATGGCGTTCAGGACGAGTTGGACGGTCCACGCCCAGAGCGCGGGGGAGAAGCCGACCCGACGCCACACCAGCCAGCCGGCCAGGGCGATCAGCGCGTAGAGCACCGTCCAGACCGGCCCGAAAAGCCAGGACGGCGGTGCCCAGCCCGGCTGGCGCAGGCCTGCGTACTCGTCGGTGGTGCCCTGCACGCCCAACCCGCCGATCGCGGCCGCGACGAAGACCGCCGCCGCGAAGCCGGCGAGCGCCCAGCGCGACCGTCGGCCGGACGTGGGCCGTGCCTCGCGAGATGTCTCCATGGTCGAGATATTGCCGCTCCACCGTCGGGTCAAACCCACAAGAAAGCGCCGGGGCCGCCGCGGCCGGTGCTTCTGTCGGGAGGACGAAGCTCCGGTCGCGGCGACCCCGACGGGTCCCGGTGTTCCGACGAGTTGTCAGAGGGTGCGAACGTCAATTGAAGATGCTGACACCACCCGGGCCGACCAACAGCCCGACGACGATGAGGACGATGCCCCACAGGATCTGCCGGCGGAACAGCGCGAGGATGCCGGCGACCACGAGTACGACTGCGAGAATCCAAAGAATCAGCTCCATGACCTTTGACTACCCGACCCTCCGATCGGGGAAACCTGGTCGGTGTCGAGTTGATCCCCGACATGAAAGACGCTGTACGCCTGCTTGATCACCGGGTGCGCCACATTGCGGACGCGTACGCCTCCCGGGGTGGTGCCGCGCTCGGTGCCGGCGTGCGCGTGCCCGTGCACGGCCAGCGCCGTGGGCGCCGAGTCGATCGCCTGCCCGAGCTGGTACGACCCCAGGAACGGGTAGATCTCCAGCGGCTCGCCGGCCAACGTGTCCGGGACGGGCGAGTAATGGGTCAGCGCGACGAGCATGTCGCAGTCCAGCGAGCGCAGGGCCGCACCGAGGCGCTCCGCGCTCTCGTTGGTGGTCCGGACGAACGCCTTCATCTCCGGCTCGCCGAAGTCGCTCGCGCACCGGCCGGCGAACCCTCCGCCGAAGCCCTTGACGCCGGCGATGCCGAGTCGCCCGCCCGCGCAGTCCAGCACCACGCCGTCGCCCTCCAGCACGGTGATGCCCGCGTCCTCGAGCACCTTCACCACCTGCGGCACCTGGTCACACTGGTGGTCGTGGTTGCCCAGCACCGTCACCACCGGCACGGCCAACCCGCCGAACTCCTGCGCCACGCAGCGCGCCTCGGCCTCGGTGCCGTGCCGGGTCAGGTCGCCGGCCAGCAGCAGCACGTCGGCGCACTCCGGCAGCTCGTCCAGCGCCGGGCGGAACCGGCCGACCACGTCCTCGTCCAGATGCACATCGCCCACGGCGGCGATCCGGATCACCATGAAACCTCCCTCAGGGCAGTTGCTCGATCTCCGTGGGCGCCTGGGCGCGGATCACACCGATGTCGCTGGTGATCGGCACGTCCGGGAAGCGCTCCGACACCCGGCGCAGGATCTCCTCCCGCCGGTGTGGGCTCTCCACCTCGCCGTAGAGCACGAGGGCGCGTTCCCGCCGGACCACGGTGATCCCCTGTTCGGCGACGGCGGGATCCTCGGAGAGCAGCCGGTGGATCTCCGCCTCGACGTACTCGTCCGGTGGGCCCGCGCCACTGTCGCGATCGTGCGTCACGGTGTCTCCTCTCCTGGTTGGGTGCCGGTGTCCGGCACCACCTCCAGCCGGTCCAGCAGCACCAGAAACGCCTCGGCGTACGGCGAGTGCTGCGTCTCCTTGCGTACCCGTTCCCAGTCGATCTGCTCCCGCAGCGACCGGGCCAGTGGCAGGCCGCGGGCGAAGTCGCAGTAGTGCTGGGAGAAGCTCAGCAGCTTGTGCACCATGAGCTGGGTGGCGGACAGGACCGGCATGTGGATGGCGTCCACCGGCCGCACGACGGTGTCGGCGAACGTCTCCTCGGTCACCGGCGTCTCGATCGGCCGGTGGATCAGATCCACCATTCGCCCGTCGTCGAAGACCTTGACCAGCCAGTCCTCCGGCGGCCGCTCGGCGCTGAAGCCCGCGGCCACGAGCGCCTCCAGGGACCGCTCGACGTCGACCTCGCGGATCAGGAAGTCGACGTCGTGGTCGCTCGAGTGGCCGCCGTGGGCGTAGACGGCGAAGCTGCCGCCCAGGGCGAACGGGATTTCGGACTGCTTGAGCACGGCGGCGACCTTTTTGAGGGTGTGCACCAGACTCTCGTCCCCGCGCTCAGCCATCTGGATCTCCCGTCGGTCGTGTTGGTGGACAGGCGGTTGGATTCGAACTCCCGTACCCGGCATTCCGGTCGCCCACACCTGCTGTCGTCGCGGTCGGGTGCCAACGGGGACAAACAGCCACAAACAGCGCAGGCCGCAAGCATGGGTTGGATAACCTGTCGAGGGTGGCCAGATCATCGGGGATGCGACGCGGCCGAGCCCGATTGCGCACCGTCGCCCTGATCGGCATCGACGGCTCGGGCAAGACCACGCAGGCACACCGGCTGGCCGACGCGCTGACCGCCGCCGGCCGTCCCGCGACGTACCGCCGCAACGCCAGCGGGCGTCGCTGGCTCGGTCGGCTCGCGCACCGGCTCGGCCTCCCGGACGCGCAACGGCTCGTCGGGCGCGACGGCGTCCTGGCGGTGGAGTCCGTGCTGCGCTGGCTCGCCATCGCCGCCGCCCTGCTCAGTTGCCTGCTCACCGGCCGGACGGCGGTGATGGACCGCTACTCGGCCTGCCAGTACGCCAGCATCCGCGCGCACGGCGGCCACCGCTGGGAGCGTCTGGCCCGGGCCGGCTACCGGCTGTTCCCGACGCCCCAGGTGACCTTCCTGCTCGCCGTCGACCCGGCCGTGGCGTACCAGCGCATCGAGGAGCGCGGCACCGACCACGAGTCGATGGGCTGGCTCACGGCGGCGGACACCGCCTACCGGACCCTGCCCGAGTACCCGAGCTTCATCCTCGTCGACGCGGGCCGCTCGGCCGAGGAGGTGACCGAGCAGATTCAGGCGCACCTGGCGACCTGGCTGCGGTCGGACGTCCGCCCGGACCCGACCCGCCGAACGGCGGAGGGGTCAGCGCCTCCCGACGAGCCGCCGCCGGCGCCCCCGGCCGCCGCGCCGGCGCAGGAGCGGGCCGGGTGCGGCGACGTCGCGTCCCTGCTCGTTCAGGCGCGTCCGTAGACCGGAACGCTGGCCCCGGTGGTCGGCGCGGACTCCGTCGAGGCGAGGAAGCGGATCACCGGCGCGATCTCGGCCGGCGTGACCCAGCGGGAGTGGTCGGCGTCGGGCTGCGTGGCCCGGTTCGCCGGGGTGTCGATGACGCTGGGCAGCACGGTGTTGCAGCGCACGTTGCGGGAGCGGTATTCGACCGCTACCGCGTTGGCGAACGCCAGCACCGCGGCCTTGGCGGTGATGTAGCCGGCCGCTCCGGCGAACGGGGTGAGGGCCGCACGGGCCGAGACGCACACCACCGCGCCGCCGCCGGCCGCGACCAGGTGCGGCAGCGCGGCCTGGGTGACCAGGTAGGTGGGTCGCAGGTTGACGGTGAGCATCCGCTCGAACTCCTCGACCGGTGTCTCGTGCACCAGGCCGCCGCTCGCGTACCCGCCGACGAGGTTGACCACCGCCCGCAGCGGCGCCGCGGGGTCGCCGACGGCGGCCTCGACGACGCGGGCCGCGCCGGCCGGGTCGGTCAGGTCCGCGATGACCTGGACCAGCCCGTCCGCCGCCGGCTCCGACCCGGGCCGGGCTGCCCGCCGCGGTACGACCACCCGCCAGCCCGCGTCGACGAAGGAGGCGACGACCGCCCCGCCAAGCCCGCCCGTGCCTCCGGTCACCACCACGCTGCGCTCTGCCATGCGCCACACGCTAGCGTCCACGGCGACGACCCATCGGGCGACCGGCGCTCTGCCGACAGCAGAGTGGTTGGCATGACCGGCCACCGGCGGCGCAGGATCGGCGGATGCGGATCCTGATTCTCGGTGGCACCCGGTTTCTCGGCCGGGCGGTGGCCCGGCTCGCCGTCGCGCAGGGCCACGACGTGACCTGCGCGGCTCGGGGAGTGTCCGGTGTCGCGCCGACCGGTGCGCGGTTCGTGCCGGTCGACCGCGACGACCCCGAGGCGCTGGTGTCGCTCGCCGGCGAGGGCTTCGACGCGGTGGTGGACGTGACCCGCCAGGTCAGCCATGCCCGGCACGCGCTCGCCGCGCTGGCCGACCAGGTCGGTCACTGGTCGTTCGTGTCCACGATCTCGGTGTACGCGGACAACACCACCCCGGGTCAGACCGCTGCGGACGCGCCGCTGCTGTCGCCTGCCCCGCCGGACGTGGACGCTCCGGTCGGCCCGGACCACCGCTGGTACGGCGAGTGCAAGGTCAGCATCGAGCGGCTGGTCCGCGAACTGATGGGCGCGCGGCGGTCGTTCATCTGCCGGGCGGGGCTGATCGTCGGCGCGGAGGACCCGAGCGACCGCTTCCCGTACTGGGTGCGCCGGCTGGCGAGCGGCGGGAAGGTTCTCGCGCCCGGACGGCCGACCGACCGGGTGCAGTTCGTGGACGTCGCCGACCTGGCCGGCTGGTTGCTGCGCGCCGCCGACTCCCGCCTCGCCGGCACGTACGACGGCATCGGCCCGGCGATGTCCCGCGCTGATCTGCTGACCGGCGTGGCGGCCGGTCTGGGTGTCACCGACGCGCACCTCACCTGGGTCGAGCAGGACTTCCTGTCGGCTCGCGACGTACGCGAATGGTCGGGGGAGCGGGCGTTGCCGCTCTGGGTGCGACTGCCGGAGTGGGCTGGCCTGATGGACCGGGACGCCCGGCCGGCGCTGGAGGCGGGTCTTACGGTCCGTCCGTTGTCCGACACCGTTCGGGCGACCGTGTCCTGGATGACAGCGCGGCCGGACGCCGTACGGCAGGGTGGACTCGACCCGGCGGACGAGGCGGCGATCCTGGGGGAGTGGCAGGCTGAGCGAAACGCGTGATCCGGCTCGTCGACACTTTTCCCACCACACGTGGTCATGGTTGACGCTCACGCCTCGTGAAAGTAAGTTTCATCCGTGGCGAAGAGTCCGAAGATTTCTGCGAGTCACGAGCCTGGTGGACTGATCGTCCACATCAGCGGGCTGTTGCCATCGCTGTCGCCCGCCGAGCAGCGGGTCGCCCGGCTGGTCGTGTCCGATCCGGCCGCCGCCGCCCGGCGGACCATCACCGACCTCGCCACCGCAGCGGAGACGTCGGAGGCGACCGTCATCCGGTTCTGCCGATCGGTCGGCATGGACGGCTATCCACAGCTGCGTATCCGGCTGGCAGCCGAGGCCGCCCGCCGCATCGAGCCGCCGGACGCCCGGGTCGTCGGCGGTGACATCCCGCCCGGCGCAGACCTCGCCCAGATCATCGCCACCATCGCGTTCAATGACGCCCGAGCCGTCGAGGAGACCGCCGAGCAGCTCGACCCGGCCGTCTGCGAGCAGGTGGTCGAGGCGATCGCGGGCGCGGGCCGGATCGACATCTACGGCGCCGGCGCCAGCGGGTTCGTCGCCTCCGACTTCCAGCAGAAGCTGCACCGCATCGGGCGGATCGCCTTTTACTTCCCGGACGTGCACACCGCGTTGACCTCGGCCGCCCTGCTCGGCCGCGGTGACGTCGCGATCGGCATCTCGCACACCGGCACCACCTCCGACGTCATCGAGGTGCTGGAGCAGGCTCGCACCCGGGGCGCGGTCACCGTGGCGCTGACCAACTTCCCGCGCTCGCCGATCACCGAGGTCGCGGACTTCGTGCTGACGACCGCGGCCCGCGAGACCACCTACCGCTCCGGAGCGACGGCCAGCCGGCTCGCCCAGCTCACCGTAGTCGACTGCCTCTTCGTCGGGGTGGCCGCCCGCAACCGGTCCCGGGCCCGCAAGGCCCTGGAGGCGACCGCCGAGGCGGTCCAGTCGCACCGGGTGGGTGCCAGTCGGAGGCGGGCATGACGCCCGGTTCGGTGGAGCCGGACGAGGACGTGTCAGCACCGCCAGCCCGCCCGACGGTCCGGGTGGGCGCACCCACCGAACGACGCAACCCCCTCAGCGCGGACCTCGACCTGATGTCGACCCGGGACGTGCTCACCGTGATCAACGAAGCCGATCGGCGGGTGCCGGCGGCGGTCGCCGCGGTGCTCGACGAGATCGCCACCACCGTCGACCTGGCGGTGGCGGCGTTGCGGGGCGGGCACCGGGTGCACTACTTCGGGGCCGGCACCTCCGGCCGGCTGGGCGTGCTCGACGCGGCCGAGCTGGCTCCCACCTTCAACTCGCCCCGGCACTGGTTCTGTGCCCACCTGGCCGGCGGCCCGGACGCCATGTGGCGAGCCGTGGAGGACGCCGAGGACGACGACCGGAGCGGGGCGGACGAGGCCGCCGGATGTGTGCGCGCCGGTGACCTGGTGGTCGGTCTGGCGGCCAGCGGACGCACCCCGTACGTCCTCGGGGCGCTCGCCGCGTCCCGCGCCGCAGGCGCCTCGACGGTGCTGCTGTGCGCCAATCCGGAGGCGGAGGCCGCCCGGTCGGTCGACGTGTTCATCGGGGTGGACACCGGACCCGAGGTGGTCACCGGGTCGACCCGGATGAAGGCGGGCACCGCGCAGAAACTGGTGCTGAACACGTTCTCGACCGCCGTCATGGTGCGCCTGGGTCGGGTCTACTCGAACCTCATGATCGACATGGTGGCCACCAACGCGAAGCTCCGGGGACGAATGATCTCGATCCTGGTCGAGGCGACCGGCTGCTCGGAGGAGGTCTCCCGACGGGCCCTCAGCGAGGCCGACGGCGACCTGAAGACGGCGCTGGTCTCACTGGTCTCCGGAGCCGAGGTGGCGGCCGCCCGAGCCGCCCTGGCGCGCTCCGCCGACCAGGTTCGTGGGGCTCTCGCCCTGCTCGCCTCCTAGCCCGTACCGCCCGGGAAGCGAACGGGGCTCCGGATTGTTCATCGGGGCGGGGGGTAATAACACCCCCGTGGATGAACCGACGGCTCCATCGCTGCGTATCTGGCAGTGACCAGGATCGCAGCGCGGAGGTGAGCCGGGTCGCTGTGCCGGCACGGCGGGCGGTGTTGCCATGGTGCGGGCGATCGGCGATTCGTCGACCCACCAACCCGTTCGAGGTGCCCAGCGGCGAGCCACCCGACGGGTGCTGACAGCAAACATGGACCGTGCTCTCAGCAACTACTCAGGCATTCGTGACACTTTCGACTCACGACATGGAATCCCCGACACGTCTCATCTGTTGTGTAGGTGTCAGCGACGGTGGGCACAGCAGAAGTTACCAGGGGCTGACCGGACGTGGGGAATGGCAAGGAACCGGGCAACCGGCGCGAGCGAGGGGACCGTGGGCAACGTGGACAAGAACATCGGCATGCGCACCGACGAGGTTGCCGAGGAGCGCGACCTGGTCGGCGTCTACCTGCACGAGATCTCCCGGACGCCACTGCTGGACGCCGCCAAGGAGGTCGATCTCTCCAAGGCGATCGAGGCTGGCCTCTACGCGGAGCACCTGCTCGGCAAGGACGCCGTTCCCGACGGTGTCGACCGGGCCGACCTGGAGCAACTGGTCGTCGAGGGTGAGCGCGCGAAGGACCTCTTCATCCGCGCCAACCTGCGACTGGTCGTGTCGATCGCGCGTCGTTACGTGCGCTCGGGCATGCCCATGCTGGACCTGATCCAGGAGGGCAACACCGGCCTCGTCCGGGCGGTCGAGAAGTTCGACTACGAGCGTGGCTACAAGTTCTCCACCTACGCCACCTGGTGGATCCGCCAGGCCATCAGCCGGGCGATCGCCCAGCAGGAGCGCACCGTCCGTCTGCCGGTGCACCTGGTGGAGGACGTCAACCGGATGCGCAACGTGATCCGGCAGCTCACCCGTGAGCTGGGCAGCGACCCGGAGCCGGAGCAGATCGCGGCGTCGCTCGGCGTCACCGTCGAGCGGGTCAACGAGTTGCGCCGCTGGTCGCAGGACACCGTCTCGCTGGACACCCCGGTGGGCGACGACGGCGACACGAACCTCGGCGACCTGGTCGCCGACAGCGACGCGCCGTCGCCGGAGGACATCGTCCTCAGCGGCCTGGAGCGGCAGCGCATCGAGGGGTTGCTCAACCACCTCGACGACCGGTCCGCCGGCATCATGCGGGCCCGCTACGGGCTGGAGGACGGCCGCGAGCACTCGCTGACCGAGGTCGCGTCCCGCTTCTCACTGTCCCGCGAGCGGATCCGCCAGCTGGAGATCCAGGCCCTCGGCCGGCTCCGCGAGCTGGCCCGGGCAGAGGGGCTGCAGGCAGCCTGACCTGGTAGTAATGACGGCGAACGGCCGGCGTCCGATAGGGGGACGCCGGCCGTTCGCCGTCACGGAGCGGGCTAGCGGACCCGGCCGTAGCCGTGGATGGACATCATGTTCATGCCGCGCTTGAGCACGTTGCGACCGGGGCTCGGCGCGTCGATGACCTGACCGTCGCCGACGTAGAGAGCGACGTGACCGAGCCCGCTGTAGAAGATCAGGTCTCCCGGGCGCAGGTCACCCCGATCGATGTGGGCGACCGCCCCCCACTGCAGCCGTGCGCTGTGCGGCAGCGACCGGCCGGCCGTCCGCCAGGCCGCGAGGGTCAGTCCGGAACAGTCGTAGCCGTTCGGCCCGTCGCCGGCCCACACGTATGGCTTGCCGATCGCCCCGAAGGCGTAGCGCACGGCCGCGCCGGCGTCCCCGGCCACGGCGGGCACGTTCTTGGCCTCAGCCTCCGCAGCCTTGGGCGCGGGTCGCTCGGTGGCGGCCCCGTACGCCTGCCGGCGCAGCTCGTACAGGTCGGCCAGGTCACTCTCGATGCGCTTCCTGCCCGCCGCCAGCTCGCGGGCCTGGGCGGCCTGCCGGGCCAGCGTGGCGTCCAGGCGTGTCTTCTCGTCGAGCAGCCGCCGCTGGTTCGCGGTGAATCCGGAGATGCGCTCCTGGCGCTGGCGGGTCAGCTGATCGAGGGTGCCGAGCCGGTCGAGCAGAGCGACGGAGCCGCCGGGACGCAGCAGCGCGTCCGCCGTACTCAGACCACCGCTCTTGTACGCGGTGTTGGCGAGTGCCGCGACGTCGGCCCGGCTCTGCTCGGCCTGCTGTTCCAGAGGGCCGATGCGGGCCTGTAATCGGGCCACCGCGGTCTTGTTGACCTTGATGTCCTCGGTGAGCTTGTTGTAGGACTCCACGATCCGTTCCAACTCGGCCGAGGACGTCTCGATCCGGTGGGTCAGATCGGCGGGGGACGGCTCGGCGTGGGCCACCGCCGTCGGGGCGATCAGTGCGGCCGACATGCCGGCCAGCACCGCGGTGCGCAGCAGGGTTCTCAGGGATGACAAGAGCGAAGGGCTCCTCTCCCACGGCCGCCGACGGGGCTGCTGACGCCCCCGGCGACACCGGCCGGGGCCACCCGGGTGGACGGCACTGGGCCGGACCGGCTCGCCCAACCTAACCCGGGACGGTTGTGCCGCGCAGTTGAAGCAGGGGCGAATGTTGGCGAAGTGGCGGGAAGTGCCGCTGCTGTCGCTGACACCAGCGGGGCTGCTGACGCGGAATGAGGGGTCGCCGGTGAGCCCTTTTTCGTATCCGCTGACCGATATCTGACATTCGTCGTTCCGGGCGTATGCCGTCGGATGACCTCCGGCAATATCCGATAAAAGACGAAATGGATGCTGTTTCGCGGCGATGTCCCCCGGTCGGGTGAGCCTGTCGAAATCGTAAATGCCCAGGTGGAGTGGCGGTGCTCCAACACAATGGACCCGCAGCCGGGAATCCCGTCCCCGGGCAGCGATGCCCGGCCACGGACCGAACCCCGGCAGACCGCCCCCACGGGAGGAACCGTGAATCGTGAAGGCGCAAAGACGCGACCGCAACGAACGGTGCCCGGAGCCAGGTCCACGCTGCTGTACGCGCGACCCGGCATCATCGTCACCGTCGACCGGTTCACCGTCGGCCGCACCAGCTATCGCGTCGTCGACCTGACCCACCTACGCACCACCCGAGGCCCGCACGACCGCATCGCCGTCCGGGCCGTCGTGATCACCGCATCCATGATCGGCCTGGTCGGCCTGCTCCTCGGCTTCAGCGGCGGCCTGCAACGGTTGACCGCCGAGGCGTACCTCATCCTCGGGGCGGTGCTCCTGCTGCCGGCGGCACTCGCCCTGGTCGGCGACCGCTGGCGGCCACCGCCGTACGAGCTGTGGGGATGGCACCGGGGCGCCGAGGTGCTGCTGTTCAGTGCCGACGACGAGCGGCAGTTCGGCCAGGTCACCCGGGCGCTGCTGCGTGCCCGGGAGGTCAACCGGTACGGCGGCTGGGTGGACCCCCTCGCCTCGGCGGACCCGTGGCGGCCCAGCCGCTGACCAGACCCGCCGCCGGCCGACCGGCCGGCGGCCCTGGCCTTGCTCGGCTCCTGCCGGCCGGTCAGCCGGCGACCGGCTCCGGCGTCCGGGTCGCGGGCCGGTCCAGCCAGGCGGTGACGCGACGCTCGGCGTAGAACGAGACGAAAGGCACGGTGCCGGCGAGCATCACCAGGAGCATCCGCTTCAGCGGCCAGTCGGCCCGGCGGCTCAGGTCGAACGCGGCCACCAGGTAGATCATGTAGAGGAAGCCGTGCGCCGGGCCGACCGTCTCCACCACCACCGGGTTGTCGAACGCATGCTTCAGTGGCATGCCGACAACGACCAGCAGGATCAGCACCACGCCCACGATCCAGGCGATCACGCGGTACCGGGTAAGGGCTGCGCCCACCTTCGTCCGTCCTTCCGAGCCCCGGCTCAGCCGGGATAGTCACCGGGCCGGGCGCCCGGATTGGCGTTCAACCATGACAGGTAGTCGTTGTAGGCGGCCAGATCGTCGTCGCCGCGCGTCGCGTCGACCGGCACCCGGGCCACCCGCACCGGTCGGCGTACCGCCGGTCGAGAGCCGGTGGTCGTGCCCGGCGCCGGCTCGACGGCCGGCGCCTCGGCGGGGTCTGCCGGCGCCTCGGCGGCCGCCTCCGCGTTGCGGCGGGCCAGCCGCACCTCGCGCCACCAGACGTACACCACGAAGCCGGCGAAGATCGGCCACTCGACCGCGTACCCCCAGCTGAGGTTGTTGCCGGCCGTGGCCCGGCTGATCTGCCACCAGCCCAGCCCGAGGAAGCCCACGACCAGCACGACCATGGCCACGTGACGTGCGATCCACGCCGGGGTCCAGAGCCACCTCATGGCGTCGAGGGTACCGGGAACGGCGGCGGTCTCCGACACCGTGTCGTAGGTGCCACGCGGGCGGGATGGTTTGGCGTCACCCGGTGTGGGCATCCGTCTAGACGCCAGCCCAAACGAGACCAGGGGGGCGATGATGACCGGATCGGTACGCGAGGACGGCTTTGGGTCCAGCGGCAGCACGGAGATGAGCCCGGAGCAACGGGTGCCCGAGTGGGGCGGCGACCACCTCGCCGACTCCGGTGGCGCCGATCTCGACGGCGACGCGCTCGGCGTCGACCCGACGGAGCTGACCGACGACGATCTGATCCGCGAGATGCACAGCCTGCACCGCACCCGGCTGGACACCCTCCGGCACGCGGCGGACTCCGCGCTCGCCAACCACCTGCGGCGCACGGCGGAACTGGAGACCGAGTACCTCGCCCGTCACCCGGGCCGGGAGGTCGACCCGAGCCGCCTGCGGGACGCCTGATGCCGGCGCGAGCCGTGCGCGGCGTGTCCGCGCCACCCGAGGTGGTCTTCAACACAGCCACCGACCCGGCCCGGGCCTCGGCCTGGTTGCCGGCGCCACTGCGCTCCGACGGTAGCCCTCCCGCCGAGATCAGCGGCGAGGAGCTGCGGGCCCGCTGGGGCCACGCCGACTGGGCCGCCGAGATCCAGGTGGATCCGGTCGACTCCGGTGGCGCCCGGATCCAGCTCGACCTGACCGACGGCTCGGGCGCCGATCCGGAGCAGTTGGCCGACGAGGCGCTGACCAACCTCGCCCGCGAGGTCGCCGACAACCTCCAGGCCGGCTGACGCCGTCACCGACGGCCGCTTACGCACCACGACGACAGTGAGGAGAACGGTGAGCGACATTGGCCTGCGACAGAAGGCGGCACGGCTGCGCCGGGCGTACGCGCCGCACGAGCACCGGCCGCTCGGCGGCTACCTGGCGGCGATGGGCACCTATGCCGGAGTGACCGGGGCGCTGGCCGGCCTGGTCAAGGTGACCGGCCGCCCGGTGCCCGAACGTCCCGCCCCCGCCGATGTCGTGTTGCTCTCCATCGCCACGCACAAGCTCAGCCGGCTGCTGTCCAAGGACGCGGTCACCAGTCCCCTGCGGGCGCCGTTCACCCGCTATGACCGGCCGATCGGCAGCGGCGAGGTGATGGAGCAGGTTCGCGACTCGGGCAGCTCCACCCGGCACGCCATCGGCGAGCTGCTGAGCTGCCCGTTCTGCCTGGCGGTCTGGGTGGCCACGGGGCTGACCGGGGGCCTGGTGCTCGCCCCCCGCCTCACGCGTCTGGTGGCCACCGCGCTGACGGCGGTGGCCGCGTCCGACTTCCTCCAGATGGCGTACGCCACGGCGCAGCAGGCCGCCGAGGGTGGGCACGACGACGAGGACTGAACCGACCGACGAGCGCAGCACAGCGGGGGTCGGCGGATTCGCCGGCCCCCGCTGTCGTACGCGTCAACGCTGCATGCCGGACCAGCCGTGCGGCGACTCCGGCTCCCGTTCGTCCTCGTCCTCGCCGGTGATGATGTCCCGGTCCACCGCCGTGCGGTCGTGCTCGTTGGCGAAGTCCGGCTCGGGCGTGGTGTCCCTGCCCTTCGGCGGCTGACCCAGCGCCGGGACCTTCTCGTCACGGTCCTCGTGGTGCGTCATGGTGGTGTCCCTTCGGGGTCGCTGGCTTCGCTGGTCCGGCTCACGCGAGGTTGCCGCCCAGCAGGTCGCTGGCCTCGTCCACCGCGTACTCGCCCTCGGGCAGCGCGTCGATGCGCGCGAGCAGGTCCGCGGGAAGTTCGGCGGCCACCGCCCGGCGATAGATGTCCGCCTGGGTGACCCGCTCCTGACCTCGGAAGATGTCGTCGAGCAGGTCGTCGAGGGCGCCGGTGTCCGGCTCGTCGGTCACGGATGCGTCGTCGCTCACGCCGATCAGCTACCCGGGGCGGAATCGGTCAAACGTCGCGCTGGCGGCCCGAGGTCCGGCAGCGCCGGCCCAGGGAAAACAGCGCCGCCCCCGAGCCTTGTGAGCCGGGGGCGACGCTGGTGTCGGTGTGTAGGTCGCCTCTCGGCGAGTGGCGCGACGCGGCTCCAGCCGAACGGTATTCCGCGAGGGCTATTTAGGTGAGGCCCGGGGACACTGAGCACACCGACACCTCAGTTAACCAGGCGCCACCGTCCCGTGTTCCGCGCACCGCAGTGCCGGCCGTCACACCCTCACGCCGGGGTTGGCAGCGTGGCCCGACGGGCCCGTACGGCGGTGGCCAGGTGGTCGAGCACCTCGGCGGTGTCGTCCCAGCCGAGGCAGGCGTCGGTGACCGAACGGCCGTACACCAGCTCGCGGGTCGGGTCGAGTTCCTGCCGGCCGGGCAGCAGGAACGACTCCAGCATCACGCCGGTGATCCCGCGCTGGCCGGCGGCCAGCTGCGCCGCCACGTCCGCGGCGACCAGCGGCTGGTTGCGGTGGTCCTTGCCGCTGTTGGCGTGGCTGGCGTCGATCACCAGGCGCTCCGGCAACCCGGCCGCCCGGAGCAGGTCGAGCGCGCCCGCCACCGACTCCGCGTCGTAGTTGGGCCGACCGCCACCGCCGCGCAGCACCAGGTGCCCGTCGGTGTTGCCGCGGGTGTGCATGATCGCCGGGGTGCCGGAGAAGTCGATGCCCGGGAAGACGTGCGGCACCCCGGCGGCGCGGATCGCGTCCACGGCGGTGCCGATGCTGCCGTCGGGGCGGTTCTTCATGCCGATCGGCATCGACAGGCCGGAGGCGAGCTGCCGGTGCACCTGGCTCTCCACGGTGCGGGCGCCGATCGCACCCCAGGCCACCGTGTCCGCGATGTACTGCGGAGTGATCGGGTCGAGGAATTCGCAGCCCACCGGCAGGCCGAGGCGCAGGACGTCGAGCAGCAGCGCCCGGGCCCGGCGCAGGCCGGTGTTGACGTCGCCACTGCCGTCCAGCCCGGGGTCGTTGATCAGGCCCTTCCACCCCACGGTGGACCGCGGCTTCTCGAAGTAGACCCGCATGACGATCAGCAGGTCGTCGGCGAGCCGGTCGGCGGCGACGCGCAGACGCTCGGCGTAGTCGAGGGCGGCGGCCGGATCGTGCACCGAGCACGGGCCGACCACCACCAGCAGGCGGTCGTCCTCGCGGTCCAGCACGCGGCCCACCGCGCGTCGGCCGGTCAACACGGCGGCGGCGAGCGGGGCGTCCAGGGGCAACTCGTGGTGCAGCAGGGCGGGTGTGGTCAGCGGCACGACACGGTCGATCCGCTGATCGCTGACCCGATCGGTCTCCGGGGTCGTCACGGTGGGCATCCTTCCGCCGACCGTGCCCGGGGCCGGTGCCCGGGACGAGCCGGCTGCTCGTACGCAAAAGGGCAGGAACGACAGCTCCTGCCCAGCCGGCTCGGTCCGTGGTGACGTCAGTTCATGGTGAAGTCACCGGCGTGGGAGCCGGCTGCCTAAACCATCGATAGGAACGCGTCACGGGGGCCAGCGTACCCGACCGGGCGGGGATGCCCGTGGCATCGTCCCAAGATGCGGGGTGAACATCGCGTGCCGAGGCCGGGCCGGGGGTAACAGGGGTGCCATGAGTGACGAGCAGAGCGATCAGGAGCGGGTGGAGTCCCGCGCACACCACCTCCTTCCCGAGGAGGCCGCGGCGGGCAGCGACGACCCGCAGGCGCAGGCGGAGGCCATCCTCGCCGAGTCGGACATCCGCGAGGAGGACCAGAACGCGGCCCCGGACACGGTGCTGGAACGACGTACCTCGGATCAGACGGTGGCCGCCGTCGAACCGCCGGACTGAGCCCGCGCGCCGCGGGCCCGGCGTGACCCCGGTGGGGAAGTGCACGCGCACCGCCAGCCCCAGCACGTCCGGCCAACCGCCCGGCGTGGGCGTACCCCTGGAGAAGCGGACCGTGGCCGCCTACCGGCCGGGGTCGTCCAGCAGGGCGACCCCGGTGGGCGGTCCGGGCGTACCCCAGATCGTCACCTCGCCGGCGAACGGACCTGCCGGCCGAGCGCGGCGGTGGCGTGTTCGACGGCCCTGGCGGCCGGTCCGACGGTGCGGCGCGCGGGCGGGACGGGGGTCGGTGGGGTCATTGCTCTGCGGTACCCCGACCGGCGGAGTCGATGCCGGTCAGCCGGCTCGCCGACCGGCGGCACGTCACCTTTCCGCCCGCGAGATCGGATAGCGTCGTGCCATGCCCGACAGTGGTTACCCCTGGCCCATCGAGACGTCCCGACTGGACAACGGCCTGCGCGTGGTGGTGAGCGAGGATCGCACCGCACCCGCAGTGGCCGTCAACCTCTGGTACGACGTCGGATCCCGGCACGAGCCGGCCGGGCAGACCGGTTTCGCCCACCTCTTCGAACACCTGATGTTCGAGGGCTCGGTGAACGTGGCGAAGACCGAGCACATGAAGCTGATCCAGGGCTCGGGTGGCTCGCTCAACGCCACCACCAACCCGGACCGGACGAACTACTTCGAGACGGTCCCGGCCGAGCACCTGGAGCTGGCGCTCTGGCTGGAGGCCGACCGGATGGGTGGGCTGGTCCCGGCGCTCACCCAGGAGACGCTGGACAACCAGCGCGACGTGGTGAAGAACGAGCGCCGGCAGCGCTACGAGAACGTCCCGTACGGCGACGCCTGGCTGCGGCTGCTGCCGCTGCTCTACCCGCCGGGGCACCCGTACCACCACTCGACGATCGGCTCGATGGCCGACCTGAACGCCGCCGACCTCGCCACCTTCCAGGCGTTCCACGAGATGTACTACGCGCCGAACAACGCGGTGCTCACCGTCGTCGGCGACGCCCAGGCCGCCGAGGTGTTCGCGCTGGCCGAGAAGTATTTCGGGGCGTTGCCCGCCCGCGACGACATCCCGCCCGCGCCGGACGGTCGCAGCGTCCCGGCGACCGGCAAGCCCGCCGTGGAGACCGTGACCGCCGACGTGCCGGCGCCCCGCGTCTACATCGCCCACCGGGGTCACCCGTTCGGCAGCCCCGGCTACGACGTGCTCACCGTGCTCGCCACCGTGCTCGGCAGCGGCCGGGGCAGCCGGCTCTACCAGCGGCTCGCCGACGGCGAGCGGATCGCCCAACCCGATCTGGTCGGCGCGTACGGGGTGGATCTCGCGCACGCCCCGGCGCCGCTGATCGCCACCGCCACCGCCCGCCCCGGCATCAGCGCCGAACGGCTCACCGAAGGGCTGGCCGAGGTCGTCGACGAGTTGGCCACCGTGCCGGTCACCGCCGCCGAGCTGGACCGGGCGAAGGCGTTGCTGAGCACCGCGTGGTGGCGGCAGATGGCGACGGTGGACGGCCGCGCGGACACGCTCGGGCGGTACGCCACCCAGTTCGGCGACCCGGTGCGGGCCGCCGACCGGCTGCCCGCCTGGCTCGCGGTGACCGCCGAGCAGATCGCCGAGACCGCCGCCGAGGTGCTCGGCGCCGCCGACCGGGTGACCCTGACCTACCTGCCCGAGGAGACCGCATGACGCTGATCGCCGACCGTCCCGGCCCGGGTGCCGCTCGCCCGTACCGGTTCCCGCCGGTGGTCCGCCGCGCGGCGGGTGGCGGCCAGGTGGTCGCCGCGCACCTGCCCG
Organism: Micromonospora sp. NBC_00617; assembly: GCF_045161355.1. NCBI lineage: Bacteria > Bacillati > Actinomycetota > Actinomycetes > Micromonosporales > Micromonosporaceae > Micromonospora > Micromonospora sp. NBC_00617. The sequence continues at coordinate 7,118,816 of NZ_CP107751.1, forward strand.
GGCAGAACCTCGCCGTCGCGTTGCTGCTGCTCGACGCCGGCGCCGGCCGGGAGCTGACCGGCAAGGAAGGGCTGGGCGGCGTGCTCGCCAAGGCCCTGGAGGAGGGCACCGCGCAGCGGGACGCCACGGCGTACGCGCTGGCCATCGAGGCGCTGGGCACCGAGCTGGTGACCGGGCTGGACTGGGATTCGTTCCAGGTCAGCGTCCAGGTCCCGGTGGACCGGCTGACCGCCGCGGTGCAGCTCCTCGCCGAGGCCGCCCGGACGCCCCGGCTGGACCCGGCCGACGTCCGGCGCGTCCGCGACGACGAGGCCACCGCGCTGCGGATGGACTGGGCCAACCCCGGCCCACGCGCCGACGCCGCGCTGCGCGCCGACCTGTTCGGCGCCGACACCCGCTGGGGACGACCGATGTACGGCGATCCGGACTCGGTGGCCGCCCTGGACGTGGAGGACATCACCGTCTTCCACTCCGAGTGGTTCCTGCGGCCCGGCACCCTGATCGTCGCCGGTGACCTGGACCGGATCGACCTGGACGCGTTGGCCGGCGCGGCGTTCGCCGGCACCGGCGGCGGTCCGGCCGAGCGGGGCGGCCCGATCGAGGTCCCGCTGCACACCGGCCGCCGGATCATCCTGGTGGACCGGCCCGGCTCGGTGCAGTCCACGCTGCGGCTGGGCCACCCGTCGCCGCACCGGGCGCACCCCGACCACGTGCCGATGACGCTCGCGGGCACGGTGCTCGGTGGGGCGTTCACCTCCCGGCTCAACCACCTGATCCGCGAGGTGCGCGGCTACACGTACGGCATCCGGGGCGAGTTCGCCTCGTCCCGCCGGTTCGGGCGGTTCGCGGTCAGCTCGGGCGTGCAGACCGCCGTCACCGCGCCGGCCCTGGTCGAGGCGGTGGGCGAGATCACCCGTACGCAGGAGGGGGGCGTGACCGAGGACGAGCTGGCGGTGGCCCGTTCCTGGCGGGCCGGGCAGCTGTCGGTCGAGTTGCAGAGCCCTCGGGCGATCGCGTCCGCGCTGACCACGCTGGTGGTGTACGACCTGCCGGACGACTACCACGCCCGGCTGCGCGAGGAACTGCTCACCGCCGACGTGGACCAGGTCTCCGCGGCAGCGGCCACCCACCTGCACCCGCAAGCGCTGACCCTGGTCATCGAAGGCGACGCCGCAGTAATCCGCAACGACCTGGAATCCGCCGCCCTAGGAAACCTGCTCCCCTAACCCCCACCCGCCCCCCGCCCCCCGTCCCCGTTGATCATGAAGTTGTTGTCACTCGTGACGGCGTGTCGCGGCAATAACTTCATGGTCAACGGGGGAGGGGGTCGGTGTGAGGTGGGACCCGGGGGGTGGGAAAGGGGTCCCGGTTTCGGGGGTGGGGTGGGTAGCCTCCGGGCATGAGGATCGGCATTGTGGGGGCCACCGGCCAGGTCGGTGGCGTGATGCGGCAGGTGCTGGCGGAGCGGGAGTTCCCGGCGGAGCAGGTGCGGTTGTTCGCCTCGGCGCGGTCCGCCGGGCGGACGCTGCCGTGGCGCGACGGCGAGGTGACCGTCGAGGATGCCGCGAGCGCGGACTACTCCGGGCTGGACATCGTGCTCTTCTCGGCCGGTAAGGGCACCGCCCGGGAGTTGGCTCCGCGGGTGGCCGAGGCCGGCGCCGTGGTGATCGACAACTCGTCGGCGTTCCGGATGGACCCGCTGGTGCCGCTGGTGGTCGCCGAGGTCAACCCGCACGCCGCCGCGGAGCGCCCGAAGGGCATCATCGCCAACCCCAACTGCACCACGATGGCCGCGATGCCGGTGCTGCGCCCGCTGCACGCCGAGGCTGGTCTGCTCGGCCTGGTCGTCTCGACGTACCAGGCGGTCTCCGGCGCCGGGCTGGCCGGCGTCGCCGAGTTGGACGAGCAGGTCCGCAAGGTCGCCGAGCACGCCGCCGGCCTCGCCTTCGACGGGTCGGCCGTGGAGTTCCCCGCGCCGCGCTCGTTCGCCGAGCCGATCGCCTTCAACGTGCTGCCGCTGGCCGGCTCGATCGTCGACGACGGCTCGTTCGAGACCGACGAGGAGCAGAAGCTCCGCAACGAGAGCCGCAAGATCCTGGAGATCCCCGACCTCAAGGTCTCCGGCACCTGCGTCCGGGTGCCGGTCTTCACCGGCCACTCGCTCCAGATCAACGCCCGCTTCGCCCGCCCGCTCACCCCGCAGCGGGCCCACGAGCTGCTCGCCGACGCCCCCGGGGTCGCGCTGACCGCCGTGCCGACGCCGCTGCAGGCCGCCGGGCAGGACCCGACCTACGTGGGCCGCATCCGCGCCGACGAGACCGTCGAGTACGGGCTGGCGCTGTTCTGCTCCAACGACAACCTGCGCAAGGGCGCCGCCCTCAACGCCGTACAGCTCGCCGAGCTGGTGGCCGCCGAGCGACGCTGACCGCTGCGACAACTGCGGGCTCCCGGCCGGTCTCGGTGGGGGCCCGCGCAGTCCGGGGCGGGCGGCGGTTCATCGGGGGCGGGAGCACGCCGGTCATGTTTGGATGGACGTAGCCAACCGTGCCACCTGGAGGAAGCCGTGCCGGACGATCCCACCCAGCAGGCGTTGACCGACCTGATCGCCGGCCGCTCGATGGGCGTGCTGGCCACCCTCAAACGCGACGGACGACCCCAGCTGTCCACAGTGGTCTACTCGTTCGACCGCACGGCCGGCCTGATCCGGGTGTCCGTCACCGAAGGCCGGGCCAAGACCGCCAACCTTCGTCGGGACCCGCGGGCCAGCTTCCACGTCAGCAGCGAGGACGGTTGGGCGTACGCGGTGGTCGAGGGGCGGGCCGAGCTGACCGCTCCGGCGGCCGACGTCGACGACGCCACGGTCGAGGAACTGGTGGGGCTCTACCGGGCGCTCCGGGGCGAGCACCCGGACTGGGCCGACTACCGCAACGCCATGGTCGCCGAACGGCGGCTGGTGCTGCGCCTGCACGTGGAGCGGATCTACGGAATGCCGCCCCGCGCCTGAGAGGTCGCGAACCACGCCCGTGCCTGAGAGGCCGCGGACTGGGACTGACGACCGCCCCCCGGGCGACCACTTGCAGCTCAGCCGGGCTCGATCACGGTCACGCCGGGCCAGCGTTGCGCGGGCCGGTGGCGAGCCAGTCGCTGCCGGGACAGCGTGACGCCGACCCGGGCCGGGTTGTGCCGCCACACTCCGCCCAGCAGATCCGCCAGGCCGTACGGGGCGCAGACCTCCAGCCCACCGGTCGGGCGCAGCCGCACGGCCACGGCGGTCGCGTACTCCGGCCAGGTGGCCACCGCCTCGGCGGCGCTGCGGTACGGGGCGATCGGATCGCCGCCGAACTTCGACGCGTACCAGGTGTGCACCGCCGCCTGGTTGCGTGCCTCCCACGGCGGCGCCGCCCAGGCCGCGGCGAGTCGGGCGGTGGCCCGGTGGTCGTCGTCGCGGGACAGTCTCGTCGGGTCGAAGAAGACCACGTCCACGTCCCGGACCGTCACCGGGTCGAACCCGTCGCCGTACCGCTCGCCCCAGACCAGGTCGCGGAGGGCGCCCGCGCCGATCCAGGCGTCGGGCAGGCCGGAGTCGCGGACCACGGTCAGCGCCCGGGTCAGCCAGGCGTTGCCGCCGACGAGGTCCCTCAGCTTCCCCTCGCCCGTCAGCACACCGCCCACGCTAGGCGGTGCCGCTCTCGGCGAGTTGGTGGGGTCTGTACCACTATCTCGCCCGGCGTCACGACCTTGTCGATCAGGCGGTGTCGCGGGGGGTCTTCCCGCGGTACGGACGCGGGCCGCGGTCGCGACGGCGGCCCGTACCGAATAGCCGCCTGCCCCGGACAGCGGCCCGGCCGTCGGCGTTACCCCCTCCCGTACGGCGGGTAGACGGACCGTGCCGACACCGAGAGGGGAGCACCATGACAACGGTCGGAGAGTTCATGACGACCCGGTTGGTGACGATGGACGGCAACGAAACGCTCATCGCTGCCGCGCAGGAGATGCGCGACAGCGCGATTGGTGACGTGGTGGTGACCGATGGCGACAGTGTCGTCGGTATCGTCACGGACCGGGACATCACGATCCGTGGTGTCGCGGAGAACATGGACCCGGGCTCGACCCGGCTGAACGAGGTCACCAGCCGCGATGTGATCACCGTGAGTCAGTACGACGACGCGGTGTCCGCCGCGGACCTGATGCGCACCTACGCCGTACGCCGGCTGCCGGTGCTGGACGACGGGCGCCTGATCGGTCTCGTCTCGATGGGCGACCTCGCGGTCGAGCGCGAACCGCAGTCGGTGCTGGCCGACATCAGCGCCGACGACCCGAACAACTGACGACCCGCCGCCAACGCGCCGGCTCTCCCCTCCAGGGGGAGGGCCGGCGCTGCCGTGTCCCACGCTCCCCTCGGTGATCAAGAGGTTCGCGTCGCGACACGCCGGACGCGGTGACACAAACCTCTTGATCACCGAGGCAGGGGGTGCGCGGGTGGGGGACGGGGGCGGGTCACCCGATGTGGGCGAGGTTGGGCGTGCGCGGCTCGGGGACCCGTGCGGGGACGTGCAACGCCGGCCGTGCGCGCGACACGAGCGCGCCGGGTGGGATCCCGGGCCCGGCCAACTGGGAGGAGTGGACCCGATGGTGGACGCGACCACGAGGTTCTTTGAGGATCTGGACCGGCGGGGGTACGAGCCTCTGCTGGCGAAGACCTCCGGGACGCTGCGGATCGACCTGAACGAGGGCGCGCAGACCCGGCACTGGCTGCTCGCGATCGACCACGGGCGACTCGACGTCAGTCAGGAGGACCGGGAGGCCGACACGGTGATCGGTGCCAGCCCGGCGCTGTTCGACGACATCGCGGCCGGCCGTGAGCACGGCCTGGCCGCCCTGTTGCGCGGCGATATGACGGTGTCGGGGGACGCAAGGCTGGTGGTGCAGGTGGAGCGGATCTTTCCCGGGGACCCGGACGCCCGTGGGCCGCGTCGCCGCTTCGCGGGGGAGGGGTACTGATGGGCCAGAGCAACACGGTCCGGATCCTGGACGGCAACACGTTCGTCGTCTGTGAGGACACCGGTGACATCGAGGCGACGCCGAGTGAGCCGACCGGGCTCTTCTCCATCGACACCCGGTTCCTGTCCACGTGGGTGCTGAGCGTGAACGGCGAACGCCTCAACTCGCTGTCGTACGACGACCTGCAGTACTTCGAGTCGCGGTTCTTCCTGGTGCCGGGAATGGCCACGCACTACGTGGACGCGAAGTTGTCGATCATCCGGGAGCGTGCGGTCGGCGGCAGCTTCTGCGAGCAGCTCACCATCCTCAACCACGACGAGAAGGCGGTCGACCTGGAAGTACGGATGGACGCCGCGTCCGACTTCGCCGACCTGTTCCAGGTCAAGGACGAGGTCCTGAACAAGAAGGGTGAGATCTACACCGAGGTCGAGGCCGACAAACTGCGCCTGGGCTACCGCCGGGGCAATTTCCGGCGCGAGACCACCATTTCCTCGTCGATGTCGCCGCGCTACGACAGCCGGGGCTTCGCGTACACCGTACACCTGGAGCCGAACGAGCAGTGGGAGGCGTCGATCGACGTGCAGACGCGCGCGGTCGGGCCCGGCGACCGGGACCTGCGGATGGGGCTGCGGGTGCACGGCGGCGAGCGGCTGGCCCTGCAACATGACCTGGAGCAGTGGATCGCGGAAGCGCCGAAGGTCAACAGCGAGCACGGCCGGCTAGCCAGCACGTACCGGCGCAGCCTGATCGACCTGGCGGCGCTGCGCTTCTCGCCGCTCTCGCTCGGTGGCGCCACGCTGCCCGCTGCCGGCCTGCCCTGGTTCATGACCATGTTCGGCCGGGACAGCATCCTCACCTGCCTGCAGACGCTGCCGTTCACCCCGCAGTTGTCGAAGACCACCCTGCGCATCCTGGCGTCGCTGCAGGGCAGCCGGTTCGACGACTTCCGGGACGAGGATCCGGGCCGGATCCTGCACGAGATGCGCTACGGCGAGACCGCGGCCTTCGAGGAGCAGCCGCACTCGCCGTACTACGGGTCGGTGGACGCCACGCCGCTGTTCCTCGTGCTGCTCGACGAGTACGAGCGGTGGACCGGGGACGTGGCGCTGGTCAAGGAGTTGGAGCAGGAGTCCCGTGCCGCGCTGAAGTGGATCGACAGCTACGCCGACCTGGTCGGCAACGGCTACATCTGGTACGAGCGCCGCAACACTGAGACCGGCCTGGAGAACCAGTGCTGGAAGGACTCCTGGGACTCGATCTCCTACTCCGACGGCACCCTGCCGCCCTTTCCACGGGCGACCTGCGAGGTGCAGGGATACGCGTACGACGCGAAGGTCCGCGCGGCGCGGTTGGCCCGCCGGTTCTGGGGTGATCCGGAGTTCGCCGACCAGTTGGAGCGGGAGGCGGCGGAGCTGAAGGAGCGGTTCAACCGGGACTGGTGGGTGGCCGACGGCGGGTACTACGCGCTGGCCCTCGATCCGGACGGCCGCCAGTGCGACGTTCTCAGCTCGAACATCGGCCACCTGCTCTGGAGCGGGATCGTCCTCCCCGAGCGCGCGGAGAAGCTGGCGGCGCACCTGATCGGGCCGCGACTGTTCTCCGGCTGGGGGGTGCGGACCCTCGCTGAGGGGGAGACGCGGTACAACCCGATCGGGTACCACAACGGCACGATCTGGCCGTTCGACAACTCCTTCATCGCCTGGGGTCTGCGCCGGTACGGCTTCGCCGAGGAGGCCGCCACTCTCGCCAACGGCATCCTGGACGCGGCCGTCTACTTCGACGGGCGGCTACCGGAGGCGTTCGGCGGCTACCCGCGGGAGCTGACGAAGTTCCCGGTGGAGTATCCGACGGCGTGCAGCCCGCAGGCTTGGTCGACGGGCACCCCGCTGCTATTGCTGCGCACCATGCTCGGCCTCGAACCGCACGAGGGGCACCTGGCGGTGGAACCGCGGTTGCCGGTCGGGATGGGCCGGATCGAGGTGCTGGACATCCCGGGCCGCTGGGGTCGGGTGGATGCCTTCGCCCGGGGTCGGTTCGATCGGCACCGCCTCGCCGACTGAGTCTGGTCGGCGCACCGGCGGCGGCGCGTCACCGCGTCGCCGCCGGGTCACCCGGGGGCGATCCCGAGCCGGGCAGGGTAGATTTTGCGGATGCCGGAGCTCGTGTACCCGCCCGTTATCGCCGCCGCCAAGACGATGTTCCGGGTCCTCGACCTGAAGATCACCATCGAGGGCGCCCACCACGTACCCCGCACCGGCGGGGCGGTGTTGGCCAGCAACCACGTCAGCTACCTCGACTTCATCTTCGCCGGGTTGGGTGCGAACGCGTCGGGTCGGCTGGTGCGGTTCATGGCCAAGCAGTCGGTCTTCACGCACCGGATCTCCGGCCCGCTGATGCGCGGCATGCGCCACATCCCGGTGGACCGGGAGGCCGGCGCCGCCTCGTTCCGCGCGGCCGTCGCCGCGCTCAAGCGCGGCGAGGTGGTGGGCGTCTTCCCGGAAGCCACGATCAGCCGGTCGTTCACGGTCAAGGAACTCAAGAGCGGCACCGTGCGGATGGCTCGTTCGGCGAAGGTGCCGGTGCTGCCGGTCGCGCTCTGGGGCACCCAGCGGCTCTGGACGAAGGGCCGCCCCCGCACCCTCACCCGCCGGCACACCCCCATCACCATCCTCATCGGCGAGCCGATCCAGCCGGCGGACTTCCCGGACCCGAACGTGCTGGCCGCCGAGCTGACCACCCGGCTGAGCGCGCTCGTCGAGCGGGCCCAGCGCGACTACCCGGACGCGCCGGCCGGCCCGGAGGACACCTGGTGGCTCCCGGCGCACCTCGGTGGCACCGCGCCGACGCCGGAGGAGGCCGCCGTGCTGGACGCCGCCGGCGAGGAGCGCGCCCCGAGCGTCTGAGAATGATCAAGGCCGGTCGCGCGGGGCCGGTTTCACCAACGTCCGGACGCTGCGCCGCCTGCGAAACCGTCGCAGGAGGTCGGCTCCGGTCCCGAGCGGTAGTAGTCGTCGCGGGAGCGGAACTCCACCGGCAGCGAGCCGGGCAGGGTGATCCGGGTTTCCCCGACGGGCAGCGCGGGGCCGGCCCGCAGCAGCAGAACGTCGCGCTCCTGCGCGGAGAGGTCCACGAGTTGCGGGCGGGTGAGCCGGAACATCGCCACCGCCCGGCGCACCTGCCGGGCCAGCGAGATGACCTCACCCGGTGACCCGCCGAGGGCCAGCGCCGGCTGCTGGATGGTGCGCAACGCGTCACAGACGATCATCAGCTGCGCCGGGTCGGCGGGGGAAAGCTCCAGCCGGGACGGCCACTGCCAGCGGATCTGGCCGGTCATCAGACCGGTCAGCCGCCCCGCCGGCCGGGACCGCGGCGGGTCGTCGGCGACCAGGGACAGCTGCGACCCGGTGCCCACCCAGCAGATGCGCTGGTCGGTGACGGTCACCGAGACCGGCCCGGGAAGCTGCCAGCCGCGTCGTGTCTCGGTCGGCCCGAGCAGGTAGCCGGCGACGAGCAGCCGGTGTCTGCCGAGCACCTTCTCGCCGGGCAGCGGGCGCATGTCGTAACGCCGGTCGAGGGTCGGGCCCACGTCGTCGTCCGGCGCGTCGAACCGGTGTGGGCCGATGAAGAAGGGGGACGCGTCAGCGTGCATCGTCACGACCTCCCGGTCAGCTGGCTGTGGGTTGAGCCTCGCCGATGCGCCGGCCACTGTCATGACGCCCGTTAGGGGGTCGGCCGGTCGTGCGTCGCCTGTGACCGGTAGATGCCGATCTCCTCCGGGCGGACGAGCCCGTCCTCGATCGCACGGGCGAGCAGCGCCGCCTTTGTGGCTGCCGGCCGCCCCGCCCGGGTGTACTTGATCCGCGCACGGTCAACGTACTGCTTCACCGTGTGCTCGCTGATCCGCATGCGACGGGCCACCGACGCCTTGGACATCGACTGGAACCACAGCAGCAGCGCCTCACGCTCCTTGTCGGACAGCATCGGCCGGTCCGGTCTCGGGTCGCCGACCATCGCGCCGGCCAGCGCCGGCGGCACGTACGGGCGGTCGCTCGCCGCTGCCAGCACGGTCGCCACGCAGTGCTCCCGGCCCTCGTGTTTGGCCAGGAAGGCCACCGCTCCGGCGTCCAGTGCGGCGAGCATCGTCTCCGGATCGGTGTGCTCCGAGTAGACCACCACCCGTCGCCCGGTGGCACTCAACTCGGCCAGCTTGTCCAGCGCCATCCGGCCGTGCAGCCGCAGGTCGAGCAGGACGACGTCGGCGTCCGGCGCCGCGCGCAGCACCTCGTCCGGGTCGTCTCCGGTGGCCAGCACGGTCAGTCGCGGCTCGCTGGCGAGCCAGGCGCGCACCCCCTCGACGACCACCGGGTGGTCGTCGACGATCGCCACCCCGACCAGCCGGTCATCGGTCACCCCAACCACCGGGTCTGCGCCCATCTGATGTCCCCGTCCCGTTCGTAGAGGTGCTGCACCGGCCCGTCGTCGTGCTTCCCGGGTGGAGGGCCGGTCGTGTCCGGCCCCTCCCGGTCCGGCGTGACCAGGCTGACCACGACCTCGTCGGGGCCGGACATCACGGTCAGTCGCGCCCACCCCCGGGCCTCGGCGAGCAGGCCGGTGAGCGGGTCGGCCAGCCGGCGGCGGATCTGGACCGGCAGCGGCGGCGGGGTGCCGATGGCGATCAGGTCGATCGGCAGCCCGTTGCGTTCGGCCAGGTCGGCGGCGGCCCGCAGCTCGTGCAGCAACGGGTCGGGCACGTCGTCGGACTCGGCGATCAGGCGGCGCAGCCGGGCCGCGGCCAGCACGCAGCGGCGCTGCGCCTGCGGGTCGTCCGGGGCGACCTCGCCGGCGGCCAGCTCGCCGAGCACCCGTCCGGCCGCCGCGCCGACCAGGGCGAGCCGGTCCCGGCGTTCCTGCCGGCTCCGCTCGGCGGCCGCCCGCTCGGCGGCGAGCGTGTGCTCCGCGGCAGCCGCGGCGGCCCGGTCCCGGGCCAGGCCGACGATCACCGCGCTGCCGACGAAGACCGCCACCGGCAGCGAGAAGGTGCCGTAGACGTACATGGTGTAGCGGGCCAGGTCGGCCGCGCCGGGGCCGTGCGCGAGGACGGCGGCGAGCGCGATCAGCGCGTGCGTAATCAGCAGCGCGACCAGACCGCTGACCCGCCGACCCCACAGCGCCAGCACGAAGAACCAGCCGAGCGTGCCCCACACCCAGTTCGCGGCGGCGAACAGCTGCCGTTCGCCGACCGCCGCGAAGACGGCCGCGTCGACGGCGAGCAGCAGCCCGGCGAGCGGCCAGGGCGGCAGCGGCGTGCCCCGCAGCAGCCGGACGCCCGCCACCGCGCCGGTCACGGCGACCACGCTCCAACCGCCGAGCACCACCGTCGGCGCGGTGAACTGCGTCCGCACCGCCAGCAACGCCGGCAGTCCGATCGCGACATGCCAGGCCAGCGCGATGGCGACGGCGACGATCCGGGCGCCCCGATCGGAGGCGTGCGCCACCGCGGCCGGCGCGGCGAGCACCGCGGGCTCGGCCGGCGTGGGCCCGTCGGCCGGGCCGGGCGACGGCCCCGGAACGTGTGCCGTGCGGGTGCGGATGCGCTCCGCCGACGTGCCGAGGTCAGCCGACACCGGGCCACTCCAGTCGGATCCGGGTGCCCGCACCGGGCGCGGAGCGCACCTCGGCCCGCCCGCCGACCGCCGCCATCCGACCGTGGATCGACTCACGCAGGCCGTACCGGTGCGCCGGGACGGTGCCCGGGTCGAACCCGGGGCCGTCGTCGACCACCTCGACCACGACGGCGACCGCGTCGCGGGTCAGCCGCAGGGTGGCCTGCGCGCCCGGCGCGTGCCGGACCACATTGGACAGTGCTGCGTAGGCGCTCTCGGTGATCGCGTCGGCCACCCCGGCGGGCACCGCGCAGGAGGCCAGCTCCAGGCCCACCGGGAGTTCGGGCAGCCGGTCGGGCACCGTCCGCAACCGAGCGTCAAGGGGGACCGGGCCGTCGCCGGGCGCCGGACCCAGGTCGGTCAACGCGACGAGAGTACGCAGGTCGGCGGCGCACCGCTCGCGGAACGCGGCCGACGGGCCGGCCACCGCGCCGAGTCCCACCATGGTCAGCGTGCCGAGCACGGTGTCGTGCAGGTCCCGATTCTGCTGGCGCTCCGCCTCCCGGGCGGCCCTGGCGACCAGCGCCTCCCGAGTCAACCGCTGGTGCTCGGCGAACGCCCGGTCGGCCCGCCCGATCCGGCGGCGCATCACCGCCGTCATCATCGCCGTGCAGGCCGTCTGCACCAGCAGGGTGGCGGCGTGCGCCCGGGACTCGGCGGGGTCGCCGGCCGCCTGCGCGCCGACCACGTACGTCGCGGTGACCAGCAGCCCGGCCGGGACCGACCAGCGGGCCGGTGCGCTGGCCTGCGCGTTGATCACCGTGGTGCTGGCGAGCACCGCGATCCAACTGCCCTCGCCGGGCAGCACCTCGGGCGCCACCAGGCGAGGGATGAGCAGGCAGGCCAGCGCGGTGATCCCGACGTCACCGACGACCAGTGCCGGGGTGATCCCGTGGCGCAGCGCGCGGCCGGCGTACCAGAGCGACCATCCGGTGAGCGCGGCCACGCCGGGCAGCAGCAGGGCCTCATCGACCGGCGGGGTACGCACCGACAGCGCCACCGCGGCGCCGACCAGCCCACACGTCAGCCGCAGCAGCGCCGGCAGCGTGGTGAAGATGAGGCTTAACGCCCCGCCGGCCGGGCTGTCCAGGGCGGGCGGTGGCACGGTCGGGGCGGCAGTCGCCGGCATCGGGAGGTGTCCTTCCGACAACGACCCGGTCCGGGTCCGCGCGGCGGAGATCGACGTCGGAGAATAGCATGGCGCACGGTGATGGTTCGCGCACTGTGCGCGGGGTGTCGCCTTGTCGTCACTCTGCGCTGCGCGGCTGAATCAGGTCCCACCGATTGCCGGACAGGTCGACGAAGACCGCCACCGAGCCGTACAGCGTCTCCCGAGCGCTCGCGGGGCGCACCACCACCCAGCGCGAGCCGTCCGCCGCGGCTGTTGGTTCGGTCGGCCGGAACCTCGCAGCGTCCCCGCCCGTCTCATCTGGCGGCGGAGAGGTGGTGAGCCGGATGCGCTCGGGCGGAACGACACTGGCGGCGGCGCTGCTCGGCATGGGGCTGTGCGGCCTGGTACTGAGCGGCTGCGCAGGCCCGGTCAACACGCCCAACGATCCCGGCCCGGCCGAGATCGTCGAGAAGTGGACCTCCTGCGCCGAGGTCGCGCCGCAGGCCGGCGTCATGCTGCCCGTACCGCCGGGGTCGGACGGGCCGGCGGCACCGACGCCGGCCGGGATCGAGTCGAAGATCGGGCGGGTCGACCCCGCGTTCGTTCCGGTCGCCGCCGTGCTCTGCGGTCGCGAGGTCCGGCCACGTGCCGGTGGCGGCCGGGAGCAGGTGGCTACCGAGCGTCGCGCCGACGAGATCGGAGCGCTGGTGGCCGCGTTGCGCCTGCCCGATCAGGGCCGGGGCCGAGGGGAGATCGCCTGCACCCTGGACCTGCTCATCCCGCCGTGGCTGGCGCTGCTCGACGACCGGGGCCGCTGGCTGCGGCCGTACCTGCCGACGGACTCCTGCGGCAAGCCGCGCCCCCAGGTGCGCGCCGCGTTGGACGGGCTGCGCCTGACCACTGTCGACATCCGTACGGTCGGGCAGGTCGAATCGTCGGCGGCCGAGACCGCCGGTTGCGAGCAGCGGTGGTCCGACATGGTGTGGGTGGAGACCCACCTCGGACGTCCCGGACGTGTCGTGCCCGGCGCGAGCCCGAAGGCCGGGCCGCTGCGCCTCTGCGTCTACGAGGTCCCGCCGTCCGAGCGGGGCGGCGGCAAGCCGGCCGGTGACTTCGGGTACGGCGGGCCGCTGCCACCCGAGCGGCAGGCGAAGGCGCTCCGGGCGCTGGCCACGACTCGACCGGCGGCCGACTGTGCCACCCCGGCGTCCCGGTTCGCGGTGCTCCGGTCCCTGGACGGCGGTGGGCCCGAGTGGTACGTCGAGCTCGACGCCTGCCGGCGCTTCCTGGTCGTGGCCGCACCCGGTGGGACGCAACTCGGGCAGGGTGACGCCGCGTTGGCAGGGCTGCTGGGGCCGAGCTGAGCGTGTGCCGGCCTCAGCCGATCGGCAGCGCCTTCGTACCACCGCCGGCGATCGAGCGCTTGACGTTGGTGCCGCCGGACCAGAAGTAGCAGCGCACACCCCGGTCGCCGCGCGCCCACAGCTCCTGTGAGGGGAAGCGGTACGCCGTGCCGGTGCGGTAGCGCAGGTTGGCGTCGACGGGCACCTTGGCGTAGCGGGCGACCAGCGTACGGCAGGCGGGGTGCACCGCGTCCTCGTCGCGGACGGCGTCGGCGTAGGAGCGGTCCGGGGCGGTCCAGATGCCGACGAACTCGTACTGGTGCCCGGCCGTGCAGGCGGCCGGCCGCAGCCGGCCCCACTCGTCCTCGTTCATGCAGCCGTACGTCAGCGGAGAGCGGCTGCCGACCGCGTTGCGCAGCGTCCCGGACCGGTGGATGGCCCGGTCGGAGTCGCCGTTGGCGCCGTCCACCTCGTCCAGCTCGAAGATGTCGCACCGGTAGGAGCGGCTGCCACCCGCCCACCCGTCCGGTGAGGTCGGCGCGACCTGGACGGAGAGCCGCGCGCTGCGCCAGTCCCCGCCGACGAACTCCTTGGCCCGGGTGTCGCAGTCGGCGAAGACGCCACGCATGGCCGCCGACTCCACGGTGGGTGGGGTGCCGCGCGCGGCCAGGGCGCCGGTGAAGGTGCCGACGTGGAACGTCTCGACCAGGTGGGTCTTCCCGCAGTCGACGGGGGAGTAGCTGCTCAGGTACGAGCTCGCCTCGGGGATGACGTGGCACTCGCCGGCCTTCGGGGTGAACTGCTGCGCCGCCGCCATCGGTCGCCAGTCGTCGGACAGGTCACCATCCGTGCCGGCCGGCGTGCCGCAGCCCGCCAGCGTCACCGTGAGGAACGCAGCCGTGAGCGCTGCCCCGCCGTACCGTCGCATGTGATTCTCCCCGTGGCCCCCGTGTGGACGCGCGCAGCATATGGCACCGGCGTAGACGTTCTCGCTGCGCCCGGTGATCGAGTTCGACAGCTTCGAACAGGCCGTCGCGGCACACGAGAGCGAGGCCTACCAGGAGGCGCTGGTCGCCCTCTCCGACGGCGTCGAGCGCGACTTCCGCATCATCGAAGGCGTCGACCGACCGGATCCCGGCTGGACCAGCGACCTACCCGTCCGTCGGCGTCAGGAGATCTGGTTCAGCGCCAGCCCACCGGCGAGGAGGAGTAGCGCTGTCGCCACCGGCCAGGGCCACCAGCGGCGGGTCAGGCCGAGCCTGATCAGCGACATCATGAGGCAAATGGCCGCCGACAGACTCACCGCAGCGGTCACGATCCAGAAGGTCCGCTGCTCTGGACGCCAGCAGGCTCCCAATCCGTCGACGGCGGGATCGCACGGGTTGGGACCTGGGCCGGTGAGCGCAGGAGCCCAGTAGAGCAGGTTGAATGCGTACACCGCCAGGAGTAGGCCGCTGACGATCGCGAGGAGGATCGTGACCCAGAGTCGTACCGCCCGGGTGCCGGCATGGATGATCGCGGGCTCGACGCGCTCGGATCGACCGTTTACCGTGGTCATCCCTCCATCATGGTCGATTGGCGGCCGCTGGTCGTCACCCGAGCGCCTTAGGCCGGGTGACCGGCCGTCCCGTCACTGACCTGAGCATCATGAGATCAAGATCGGCGGCACCGAGCTGTACCTCGTCCCGCGTCCGTGGACGGAGGAGCTGTGACACCCGCCGAACTGGAAGCCATCAGGGCCAGCGACCCCGAGCGATACGAGGCGCTGACCGGGCCGCAGCGTGACCAGCAGTTGGCGACAGCCGCCGCGCGGCGGGGTGACCCGCTCTACAGCAGCGAGCACGATCCCTGCCGCCCCACGCCCTACGAGCGGCAGGCCAGGGTCGAACGCGAAGCCGCAAGGGCGATCGGTGAACCCGAACCGCCGGTTTACGGGTCGAGCGGCGGCTGATATCCGCTGGCGGAGGAGTTGGATCTGAACCGCTAGCGTCTGCCTAGAACAAGGGCTGATCGAGGTCGTCGTCGCTGTCCTGCTCGACAGGGTCAGGCTCCACCGCCGAGGGGACCTCAACGAGGTCGATCTCTCGCGGGTCGTACAGCCAGTACAGCCGCCCCTCCTTCTCCTGCCGGCCAGACAGGCGCATCGCAAGCCCCTCCCGGAAAGCCTGGATTGCTTGGTCATACAACTCTTCAGGTAGCCGGACCCGAAGCTTCTTGGCCTGCGAGCCCTCGATGACGTTCAAGCGGATCACGCCCGCAGTGCCCGGTCTGGGCCGGTCGAGCAGGGTCACCGTCCCGAGTGCTGTGACGCCGACTGAAGGCTCGGTCCGGGCGAACCTGGTACTGGCGCTCTCAAGAGCAATGACGTCCGATGGCTCGAACTGGACGTACGTCGGACCGGGTGCATCTTCCCGCCAGTCCCGCCACTCCACGCCGACCTCGGCCCCGTCTGAGTTGGCGACAAGCCGAGCTAGCGCCTGCGTCAGCTCATATGAGACCCCGTACTGGACTGCTTCATCAAATGCGGCACTGGATGATGTTCTGTTGAATTGGTCCGTTGCTTCCCGGGTGGCTTCCAGACTCGACACCAAAGTACGCGTAACCTCGCGGCCTGTTAGTGCTTCGCCGAAGCCTGGCAAAGGTACGTCTACCCCGGCAATATCGCCTACGGGGGTTAGCGCCGTGACGACATAGCTGCCTATCTCCGTCTGCCCCATGCGGACACTGTTCATGTACGCCGTGGCGGACGTCCAATGTTTGTTCCCGAAATACTGGGTCTTCTCCCGTTGAGCCTTGGCAGCCGCTTCAAGCAGGCGAGTAGACGAGGCGATCAGCGATTGACCGGACGACCAAGGAATCGTTCCGTGTGGCGTAGGCATCTCTTTGCGGAATCGGACCAGGTCGCCTATGCCAACGTCAAGCCTGGTGAGCATCCGCTCATAATCTAGACCGGAGATGTCCCCGACGGTCGCAACTGCATCGGTCAGCAGATTCCGAAAGTCGGCATGCCCCACGTCCAATGGAACCACAACACTCTGACCGACAGTCGGTGGGGCTAGTCGCAGGTACAACCCTTCGCGCCCGCCGCGGATCGTCCAACCCTGGCGCTGTAGATAGGCCACAGTCTGACTCGGGCTGATCCACGAGCCGTCCAGCGCTACGGCGTCCATCGGGATGGTCATGCTCGACCACCGGCTCCGATGCGTCGCATGATGTCGCAGAGAGCGAACTCGTCAAAGACCTGAGACGTGGAAACCCTAACTACCGTCTCGTCCCTGCCGGTAATCGGGTGTCCTTCGAGGTTCCGCCAATAGCAACAATGGCGAAGCATCATGTGGTTGGAACCTACCTCGATCCACTGCCCGATGTCGCGAGGCACCAGCATGGCGATCAAGATCGTTGAAGTGATGACGGGCGAGTGCGCCAAACGAGCTAGCTGACTGTTTGGCAACGAGATCGGAATCGAATCCAGATCGCTTGCCGGCGCGACCTGGTATGTACTCTTCAGTTGGACCCGGAGATCCACCTCGAAGTCGTGAAGATGCTCGGTCGATTGATGGCTGATCTTCCAGTCAATCCCTCGATCCCTATTGGGTTTCGAGAGGGAGCAACGGGCCGCCGCAGCCACGGCGTGTAGGTATGCCTCCTGAAGGGTCTCCATGCACTGCTTCTGATCCAGGTCCCCACGCAGTGGAGTTGGGTCATCGACAGCGACAGACATGGCTCCCCCTACAGTCCGGAGCGATCATTGTGACGCTCCGTCGCATGTAGATCTACCCACCGAGAGGTCGAGACTAAAACCCGACAGCAGTGGTGTCCACACTGGCTGACCGCAAACCGGAGGTATCGGGGTCGTCTGCCTGGTGGCGATTGGCCCTGACCGTGGCCCGGCTACTCGCTCTTGAGGATGTCTCCGTGCTCGTACCGGAGCTGCGTCAGCAGCAGGCTTCCCAGACCGAGCACCCCGAGGGCATAGCGCTTGGCATCGTCCCGCGTCTGAATCCGGTGTCGGTCGACGTTGCTCAGCGCCTGGGCGAAGCCCACGCCGAGCGCCCGCCACCCTTCTCGCTCGCTGGCCTGCCGGCCGAGCCGGTAGTCGCTGGCGTCCCCGAACACCTCCGAGTAGAGCTGCTTGCCGACCAGGTTGTTGCCCTTGACGTCGGTGGGGCTCCCCGTCCAGCCGCGGATCCGGTTCTCCACGAAGATGGCCGTCTGGCTAGCAACCTTCTCCCACTCGCCATCTTCGACCTGGGTCTTCACGTGCGCCCACAAGTCAGGGTCGTACGCATGCTCGTCCACCGGCTCGTCGCCGCCCACGAGGCCGAGCTCCCAGATGGCCGCGTCAATCAGCTCACAACCCCTTCGGACGCCTCCTTGCCGAGCTTGGTCGAAGGAGGATCGGGGAGTGCTTGAGCTGTAGACGCTCAATCCATACCGGATCTTGTCGAAGCGCTCGATCAGATGGTTGTCGGCCCCTAGAGAGCGGACGAAGACCGCCCTGGTCTGAGCCTTCCATGACTCGAATCCGTCGCGACGGGCGAAGAAGGTGGCCTGGGCAGCTTCCTCTTTCAGCCTCTTGAGTTCCTCGATGGCGACAGCAGGGCGCATGGATGCGAGCCTACTTCTCCCCTGCGACATAGACCCCGCGCCCCGGCTGCCCCACGACCAGATCCCGGTCGTGCAGGAGTGAGACGGCACGGTACGCGGTGGCCACGCTGACTCCGAACTGGTCGGCAAGCTCGCTCGTGCTGGGCAGCTTTGTCCCCGGCGTGAGCTCACCGCTCTTAATCTTTGTGGTCAGTTCGTCGGCAATGCGTCGATATTCAGCAGGTGCAGAGGGCATGGCTTCGTTCCCTTGGTTCGGCCCTGCCATCTGACCATGAACCAACCATCGTCAGCAAGTGATGCAAGACAATCACGCGCCGTGGCTTTACCTACGTCAGATAGTGACGTAGTTTGCTCTGTGGCTGCCCTTGGTTCGGCAAACGAAGGTCAGCCCCGTCAGGGCGGCGCGGATCCCGTCGCCCTGACGGTCCACCGTGGCCTGACCGCCGGGAGTTCTGATGAACCGGATCCGCTATGACGACTACCTGATAGCTACCGCGCTGACGCTGGCCCGCCGGCACCGACCGGTCTGGAGTTGGAAGCGCTGGCGCAGGGTGTGCCGCTGCGGCGGGGAACTGCCCTGCCGAGCCCGCCACCGCGTCCCGATCAACCGTGGGCACTGGCCCGGTGGTGAGTCGTGATAGAGGTCCGGCAGGTGCCGTTCCTGGTCGAGGTGGCCTGGTTCGTGATCGCTGACCACCACGCGAAGCCCTGCCACCGATGCCACCCGGACGGCTGGTGCCCGCGCTTCGCCGCAGCGCGTGCCCGGCTGCTGGCTTGGCGGCTGGCCGGTGATCCCCGATGAGCCCGCAGCTACCGAAGGCCGGCGACCTGGTGCACGTGACCCGCGCGGCCAGCGTCCAGTTCGTCAAGCCGATCATGTGCCGGGTCATCCGAGTGCTCGATTGGATCACCTATGACGGGTGGTGCTGGCTCGACGTGTACGAGCTGGACGCCAAGGGCGATGCGGTGGCCCGGCGGTCGATCTTCGTGCAGCCGGCCGGGCTACAGATGCAGCGCCCCGCCCCCACGCCCCGCACGCCGACGCGGTCGGCTGCCATCCCGAACGTGCGCCAAGATCGCCGGCCCGCCGGGGTGCCGGCCACCCCGCAGCGCCGGGCGACGCAGGCTCGGCGTACGGCTGGCCACGGGTGACGCGGTGGGGCCAAGGTGGGTCCGGGACAGGTCGAAGATCAGAGGCTAGGGTTGTTTCTCCTGGCAGATATAGGTGCGCCCGGCAGGATTCGAACCTGCGGCCTTGGGATTAGAAGTCCCCTGCTCTATCCGCTGAGCTACGGGCGCGCGGCGTGGGTGTCGCGCCCAGAGGGTACCGCCGTCCGGCTGCTCGACGACGAAAAGGGTGCCCGCGTCCACGTTGCCGAGCAGGGTCTCACGGACCGCACCCGCCCGGCATCCGGGTTCCCGTCGAACGGCCACGCGTCGGCCCGTACCCTCGGCTGGTGTTGCTGGACCCCGACGCCGAGAGCGGCGTCGCCTACGAGCTGTGCCAGGTCGTTGGCCGCGCCATCCTGCCCTACCGGACGGCCGACGCCTACGGCACCGCCTTCTTCTTCCAGGGCGGCGACGACCCGGTGGGGGAGGCGCTGCTGACGGCGGCCGACCTGGTCGGTCCTGCGGGCGGTGAGCTGGACTTGCGGGTGAGCGTCACCGAGCCGGCCGGCGTCGCGCCGGGCGTCATCACGGAGGGCGAGATCGTGCCCGGTTGGGTGCGCTTTCCGAGCGACGGGGTCGCGGTGCTGCCGACCGCTGGCCTGCACCGGTACGCCGGCGACGGCGGCTGGCGGTGGCGCGTGCAGCCGGTGCCGGCGGGGATCGCCGCCGGGCCCGAGGCCGTCGCCCGCCTCGGCGCCGACGCCAGTTCCGCTTTCGTGCTGGCCCATGGGGTACGCGAGGACGCGTCGCGTCCTCTGGAGGTGGGGATCGAGCGCGTGGTCCGCGACGGGGACGACGTGCGGATCACCACGGAACTGCCATTGGGGTACGTCGGTGCGCCCGTCTTCGTCGTGCAGGCCGACGCCACCGGCGACGTCTCGCTGTACTGCCTGGGCCTGGTGCTGCCCGGCGTCGACGGTCACCCGGTGGCGACCTTCGACCGGATCCGGGCCGTCCTCCCGGCCACGCCCGGCGACGCCTGAACCCGGCTCGCTCTGCTGGGAACGCCTGTCAGTCGCCGACCGCCGTCGCCTCGGCGTGACCGGTCGACGGGCGTCGGCTCTGCGGCAGCGTGGGCGCATCGGCGGGATCGTCGGCGGCCGGGGCGGTCGGCCCGGCGGCCAGGAACGCCTCGGCCCACCGGCCGACCTCGTCGAAGACCTTGGCGCGTACGGCGGGGCCGGAGAGCGTGAGGTCGTGCAACCCGCCGTCGAAGCGGGCCAGGGTGACGTGCCGGCCGAGGCGGGGCGCGTACCGGACCATGTGCTCGACGTCCAGCACGGCGTCGGCGAGGGTGGCGTTGTCGTGCCATGTGGTGCCGCGGAAGGAGCGGGTCGAGCAGGCCAGCAGCACCGGGACCGGGATGTCCAGGCCGGCGCGCAGCCGGCGTTGGCCGGCGCGGATCGCGTTCAGCCAGCCGGCCCGCACCGGGAACCCGGCCAGCGGCTTCCACGCCAGGTCGTAGGTCCACTCGCCGCGGTGGTCGGCGTGCAGGCTCTCGCCGTACACCGTGCCCAGACCGAACGGCAGGATGCGGTGCGGCGCCCTGCGGCCCAGCCGGGAGACGGCGGCCGCGAGGGGTCGACGGACCGCCCACGGGGCGTTGATGTCGAAGAAGGGGCTGTTGAGGACCAGGCCGTCGACGGTGCCGGTGTCGCGGCGGGCGTCCGCCCAGAGCGAGATGATCAAGCCGCCGGTGGAGTGGCCCATCACCAGCAGGGTGTCGTGCCCGTCGTCGGTGCGAATGATCTCGGCGGCGGCGTCCAGCTCGGGGAAGTAGTCGCTGATGTCGCGGCAGAAGTTCGGCGTCTGGTGCGCGAGCAGGCTACGACCGTATTTGCGCAGGTCGAGGGCGTAAAAGTCCCAACCGCGCTCGGCGAAGAAGTCGGCCAGGTGGGTCTGGAAGAAGTAGTCGACGAACCCGTGCACGTAGAGCACCGCCCGCCCGGAAGGCCGCTCGGCCCGCCGCCGGACCAGCGTCGCGACCACGGGGCCTTCGTCGTCGGTGCCCAGGTCGATCGTCTGCCGCTCGTACGGCGGCCCCAACACGTCCGGTTCCACGACCGCGACGCTACGCCGCCCACCTACCCGACGGTAGCCCCCGCTCGCCCCCCGCTCGCCCCCCTGCTCGCTTCCCCGCGATCTTGCACTTTCTGCCCCGACAGAAGGGGCCAATAGCCGCGATTCGGCATCCGAAAGTGCAAGATCGCGGAGGTGGGGCGTGAGTTATGCCGTTTCCGCGTCGACGCGAGCCGGGTCTTCGGACTCGTTGGCCTCGCCCTGTGGCTGGGGGATGTCGCGCAGGTGCTTGTTGTGCCGGGGCTCCTGGCGGGTCTTGGCATCGTTGAGCCGCCGACGCAGGTCGTCGCGGACGTCGTTGAGGGCGGCGTGCAGGTCCTCCTCCGAGGAGGTGGTGACGATCTTTTGCCGGCCGGCGATCCAGCACTCCAGGGTGACCTTCTGGCCCCGCGCCTCCCGGTCCTTTACCGACACCTCCAGCTCGGTGGCGTCGGCGTGGAAACCGGCCAGCCGGGCGTCGAGGGTGGCGAACTGCTCGGCGATCCAGTTGCGGTCGCCCTGGGAGAACCCCGCACCCACCCGCAGGCACTCGCCCACGGTCGCCGGGTTCGCCACGGCGCTCATCGCCGCACCTCGGAAACGGTTGCAGAGCCGAAAGTAGTGATCATCATGGCGCTGACCTCTCGTCGACGTGGAGCTTGTCGGTGGTGCGTTGATCAAATCCATACCCAGTTCGGGCGGTCCCGGAACCGTCGGCACCCGGACAGATGGGTCGGCCGTACCACATCAGGGGTGTGATCAGGGCGTTGTCCACAGGTGGCCTCGTCATCCACAGGTCGGGGTGGTGGCGCTGGCGGCAGCCGACGAGAACGCACAAGGCTCGGTGCCGAGTCGACTCGCTGGCAGACCCCGGATCCCCCTGGAGGGACGATGTTCGACACGTACGTCACGATTGTCGGCAACATTCTGACGGCGCCCGAGTGGCGGCGTACGACCCAGAGCAACACCCTGGTGGCCAACTTCAAGGTCGCCTCCACCGCCCGCCGGCTCGACCGCGACAGCGGTCGGTGGGTCGACGGCAACTCACTGCGCGTCCGCGTCAACTGCTGGCGCAAGCTCGCCGAGGGCGTGGCCGCCTCGGTGATGGTCGGCGACCCGGTGGTGGTCTGCGGCCGGCTCTACACCCGCGACTGGACCGACGACGCGGGCAACCACCGCACCCTCTACGAGTTGGAGGCGGTCGCCGTCGGCCACGACCTGTCCCGGGGGCGGGCCCGCTTCCTGCGCAACCGGCCGACCATGACCACCAGCACCGTCGAGGACGCGGCCGCCGAGAGCCGCGTGCACGGCGAGCCCACCGAACCGGTGCCCGACGAGCAGGCGCCGGTGCTGCGCGACGACCGCCCGCTCGACGACGACTTCGAGTTGCCCGAGTACGGCTCGCCGCGCACCAGTCCGCTGGGCCACGGCGCGCTCGACGACGTCTCCCTCGCCGACGGTGACTCCTTCGACGACGGCTTCTCGGGCGGCGGCGACGGGCGCGCGGCCCTCGACGACGAACTGGCCCTCGCGGTGAGCGCGGACGGCTCCGACCCGGAGGACGACCCCGACGACGAGTTGGGGCCGGTGTCCGAGGAGGGCCGGCCGGAGGTTCCGCCGTCCGGTCGGGGCCGGCGGGGCCGGGGACGGGTTCCCCAGCCGGCGTGACGGTCCGCATCCGGCCGGGTGCGCGCTGGCGGCACGACGGGGGCGGGGTGGCGACGTGAAGGACGTCGTCACCCCGCGTGACGGGGGTGGGTTCGATGGAGCACGGCGGCCGCGGCTGGCGCACGGGGTGCTCGTCTAGGCTGGCCGGCCGGGGGGTGGTACGCGTGCGACGGACAGCGCCGGTGGCGAACGCGGTGGGCCTGGTGGCCGGTTACGCGCTGGACAGGCTGCTCGGCGACCCTCGCCGGTGGCATCCGGTCGCCGGGTTCGGCCAGGTGGCGGGCGCTCTGGAGAGTCGCCTGCACCGGCCGGACCGGACGGCCGGCGCGGTGTTCACGACGCTGGCCGTCGGCGGGCCCGTGGTGCTCGGGGCGGTCGCCGCGGCGGCCACCCGGCACCGGCCGGTGAGCCGCGCGATGCTCGTCGCCGCCGGCACCTGGACCGTGCTGGGCGGCCGTACTCTCCGACACGAGGCCGCCGTCATGGGCCGAACGCTTCGTGACGGTGACCTGCCCGCCGCCCGACAGCGCCTCGGCAACCTCTGCGGCCGGGACCCCTCGACGCTGGACGAGTCGGAGTTGGCCCGGGCCACCGTCGAGTCGGTCGCGGAGAACACCTCCGACGCGGTGGTCGCCCCGCTGCTCTGGGGCGCGGTCGCCGGCCTGCCCGGGCTGCTGGGCTACCGCGCCGCCAACACTCTCGACGCCATGGTCGGGCACCGATCTGAGCGTTACGCGCGGTTCGGCACCCCGGCCGCCCGGCTGGACGACCTGCTCAACCTGGTGCCGTCCCGGCTGACCGGGCTCCTCACCATCGCCGTCGCGCCGGTCGCGAACGGTGACCGGGAGCGAGCCTGGCGGGTGTGGCGACGGGACCGCCACGATCACCCGAGCCCCAACGCCGGCCAGTGCGAAGCGGCGATGGCCGGCGCGCTCGGCGTCCGCCTCGGTGGCCGCAACATGTACTTCGGGCGCTCCGAGGTCCGCCCGTTCCTGGGCGACGGCCCCCGTCCCGAGGCGCGACACCTCAAGCGGGCAGCCCGCCTCTCCGGCGCTGTCGGCCTGGCCGCACTCGGGCTGGCGGCCGCGTACCCGGTGACCGTCGGCCGTCTGGCCGGTGTCGTCGCTCGTCGGAGCCTGCGGGCCGTCGGGGCCAGGCCCGGGAGCGGCCTGCTGTCCGCCGGGCCCGGGAGCGGCCTGCTGTTCCGCGGTGCGGCGCGGCGGGTGAGCGGGCGGTGAGCGGCGGGCTGCTGGTGGCCGGCACCACCTCGGACGCTGGCAAGAGCGTCCTCACCGCCGGCATCTGCCGATGGCTGCACCGGCAGGGCGTGAAGGTGGCGCCGTTCAAGGCGCAGAACATGTCGAACAACTCGGCCGTCGTGGTCGGGCCGGACGGGCGCGGCGGCGAGATCGGGCGCGCTCAGGCCATGCAGGCCGCCGCCTGCGGGCTCGCCCCGGACCTGCGCTTCAACCCGGTGCTGCTCAAGCCCGGGAGTGACCTGGCCAGCCAGGTGGTTCTCCTCGGTACGGCGGTCGACACGATCACCGCCGGCACCTTCCGACAGTTGCGGCCCCGGCTCGCCGAGACCGCGTACGCGGCGCTGGCCGAGCTGCGGGGCGCGTACGACGTGGTGATCTGTGAGGGCGCCGGCAGCCCGGCGGAGATCAACCTGCGGGCCGGGGACTACGTGAACATGGGCCTCGCGCGGCACGCCAACCTGCCCGCCATCGTGGTGGGCGACATCGACCGGGGCGGCGTCTTCGCCTCGATGTTCGGCACGGTGGCCCTGCTCGACCCGGCGGACCAGGCGCTCATCGCCGGCTTCGTGATCAACAAGTTCCGTGGCGACCTCGGCCTGCTCCAGCCCGGGCTGGACATGCTGCGTCAGGTGACCGGCCGACCCACGTACGGGGTGCTGCCCTGGTCGCTCGACCTCTGGCTGGACGCGGAGGACTCGCTCGCCTACGGCCGGGTGCTCGGCCGCCCCGCCGCTCCGCACGGCACCGACTGGCTGGACGTGGCAGTCGTCCGGCTACCCCGGATCAGCAACGCCACCGACGTGGAAGCGCTCGCCACCGAACCGGGCGTCCGCGTACGCCTGACCGTCGAACCGGCCGAACTGGCCGCCGCCGACCTGATCGTCCTGCCCGGCTCGAAGTCGACAGTCGCGGACCTCACCTGGCTACGCGAGACCGGCCTCGCCGACGCGGTGACCAGACACGTGGCAGCCGGCAAGCCGCTGCTCGGCCTCTGTGGCGGCTTCCAGATGCTCGGTCGGGCCATCCACGATCCGGTCGAAAGCCGGCACGGCAGCGTGCCCGGCCTCGGCCTGCTGCCCATCGAGATCACCTTCGATCCGCGCAAGACCGTCCGGCAGTCGGTCGGCACCGGCCCCGGCGACGTGGCGGTCCGCGGCTACGAGATCCACCACGGGTACGTCTCGCAGACCGACCCGGCCCTGACTCCGTTGCTGACCGGGGCCGACGGCAGCGGTGAGGGCGCGGTGCTCGGCGCGGTGCACGGCACGCACTGGCACGGGGCGTTCGAGTCCGACGGGTTCCGCCGCTGGTTCCTCACCGAGGCCGCCCGGCTGGCGGGGCGTACCGGGTTCCGGGTAGCGCCGGGCACCAGCTTCGCCGCAGCCCGCGAGGGCTCGCTCGACCTGCTCGGCGACCTCGTCGAGGAACACCTGGACACCGACGCCCTCTGGCGTCTCATCGAGAGCGGCGCACCCGCCGGTCTTCCCTTCATCCCACCCGGCGCCCCGCCCAGCTGAGCCCCACCCAGGGACCGCGAAGACGCACGATCCGTGGGGTGCCACTGGATCCGTGCGGCCGTGCGCCGTGCGTGTGGTCGTGCGCTGCGGGCGCGGCCGTGCGCTGCCGCAAGATCGTGCTCGATCCATGAAGTAGTGGTATCGACGACGCCGGGATGCCACTGCATCCATGTTTTAGCGCGATCTCCAGCGGCGGGGGGAGACGGGCGTGCAGGCACGCGGTTCCAGCGCGGTCTCCAGCGGCGGGGCGGGGCCGACGCGGCGCGGCCCTGCGGTTCAGGGCCGGATGTCGGCGGGGCGGTCCGTGGTGGGCAGGCCGGCGGCCAGCCACGCGTCGACGCCGCCGATCATGTCGGTGGCCCGGCGCAGGCCGAGGGTCTGGAGGCTGGCGGCGGCCAGGCTGGAGCTGTAACCCTGGCGGCACACCACCACGATCTCCCGGTCGTACGCGGTGGCCTCCGGGATGCGCCAGGCGCTGGCCGGATCGAGCCGCCATTCCAGCACCGTGCGGTCGATGACGACCGCTCCGGGCAGGTCGCCCTGTTCGCGGCGCTGTGCGTCGGTACGGGTGTCGACCAGCAGAGCGCCACCGCGGACCGCCTCGACGGTCTGCTGTGGAGTCAATCGGTGCAGCCCGGCGCGGGCCTGTTCGAGCAGGGCGTCGATGCCGGGGCTCATCACGTCTCGGAGCACCACCCGATCATGCCGACTCGGGTACCAACCCACGCGCCGAATGGGCCGCCCGTCACCCGTCGCCGCCCCAATTCCCCCGGTCGTGAGAATGACCGGCCCAGGGCGTCAGCCGGACGTGTCACCCCACCGAAACCGGCGTGATCGACTCGGCTTCCGTGATGTCGGGGTGTGCTGGCCGACCCCGACATCAATGAGGCCGAGTTGATCCCGGCGGTGACCCCCGTCGCCGGTTCGTGAACGGGGCATACTTCGGTCGTGCACGGACTCGTCACCAGGGAGCCTGCCCGCAGGGACCACAGCGGCGCGGCCCTGACGGCACGGGCCGGGACGGGGATGAGGGCGTGGACGAGGGCGGGGCTCAGGGCGGGAACGAGGGCGCGGGGGTCGGCGGGCCGACCGAGCCATCCGCCCCGCCGGTGCCGCCGGTGGTGGTCGTCGAGGCGTACGCCGAGTTGGCGCGTCGGGTGCTCGCGGGCCCGGCGCGGTTGGGGCGGACCCGGCTGGTCGCGGTCGACGGGCCGAGCGGCGCGGGCAAGAGCCGGTTCGCCGCGCACCTCGCGGACGCCCTGGCGGCGCTGCCCGGCGGGCGTCCGCCGGTGGTGCACACCGACGACCTGCTCGACGGCTGGGACGATCAGCTCACCTTCTGGCCTCGTCTCGACGGCGAGGTGCTGACCCCACTGCGCCAGGAGGAGCCGGGGGCCTACCGGCGCTACAGCTGGGTGCGGCGGTGCTTCCTGCCCCGCCCGGTGCCGGTGCCGGTGAGGCCGGTGCTGATCGTGGAGGGGGTCAGCGCGGCACGTGCCGTCGTCCGGCCGGAGCTGACCCTCGCCGTCTTCGTCACCGCGCCCGCGCCGCTGCGGCTGGCCCGGGCGGTCGAACGGGACGGGCCGCGGATCCTGCCCGAGCTGCGCCGCTGGCATGCCGGGGAGCGGGCGCACTTCGCCGCCGACGACACCGCCACGCGTGCCGACCTGGTGGTCGACGGTGCGCCGACGCTGTCGCTGGACGCGTCCCGGTACTACGTGCGGATTCGCTGACCGGGCATGGACGCGGGCCACCCGCTGGGGCACGATGCGAGGAGTCACGGCGAACGGGGGGCCATCATGACGGCAGCGGACGCGCCAGCGCGGCGCCGGATCACTCTCACCGGCATCAGTTCGCGGGCCTGGGAGCATCCGGCCGACCGGGGCGCCCTGGTCGCGCTGCGCGAGCTGCGTGGTTTCGACGACGTGGTGCGGGCGTTCTTCGGCATGTGGAACGAGCGGGGTTTCCGGCTGTCCGTGCTGGCGTCCGGCATCCGCGTCGATCACCGGCAGTATCCGGCGGTGTGGCAGCGCTACACCGAGGCCGCGGCGGCGCTGGACGTCGTCGAGCTGCCCGAGCTGTACGTGACGCAGTCGCCCTGGCTGGGCGCCGAGGCGGTCGGTCTGGACCGGCCGTTCATCGTGCTGAACTCGGCGTGCGTGCAGCAGCTCGACGAGGACGAGCTGCGCTGCCTGCTCGGCCACGAGTTGGGGCACGTGGGCAGCGGGCACGCGGTCTACAAGACCATGCTCATGATCCTCACCCGGTGGGCGGCCAACCTGAGCTGGTTGCCGGTGGGCGCGTTCGCGCTGCGGGCGATCATCGCGGCGATGCTGGAGTGGTGGCGCAAGGCGGAGCTGTCCGCCGACCGGGCCGGCCTGCTCGCCGGGCAGGACCCGGCCGCCGCGCTGCGGCTGCTGATGAAGCTCGCGGGCGGCGGCGACCTGTCGCAGATCGACACGGCCGCATTCCTGGAGCAGGCCGCCGAGTACGCCGGCGGCGGCGACCTGCGCGACAGCCTGCACAAGATCCGGATGACGGCGTGGAGCACGCACCCGGCGCCCGTGGCGCGGGCTGCGCAGTTGCGGCAGTGGATCGACTCCGGGGCGTACGGGCGGGTGCTGGCCGGGGACTATCCGCGCCGCGACGACGACGCCTCGACCAGCGTCTCGGAGGAGATCAAGGCCGCCGCCGAGTCGTACCGGGAGGAGTTCAGCCGCTCCACCGACCCGCTGGTCGGGTTGCTGCGCCGCCTCGGCGACGGCGCCAGCGACGTCGGCGAGTGGGTGGGCGGCACGGCCGGCCGGGCCCGCTCCTGGATGGACGCCGCCACCGAGGCCGCCGGCCGCGCGCACCGCGCCGGCCGGGCCGCCCCGGGCACGCGGGCGGGTTCCGGCCCAGCGGGCGGCGGTGACGGTACGGGCTCGGCCGGCACGCCCGAGTAAGGCCGGCATACGATTCCGGTCATGACCTCACCGATCATGTCCGAGTCCGAGGTACGGGCCGCCGTCGAGCGGGAGATGCCCGGCGTCCGCGCTGACCTGGAACGCCTCGTGCGTATTCCCGGCATCGCCTTCGAGGGCTTCGACCACTCACACGTGGAGCGTTCCGCCGAGGCGGTCGCCGAACTGCTGCGCGGCTGCGGCCTGGACGTCGACATCGTGCGCTCCGGCGGGCAGCCCGCGGTGATCGGCCGTCGGGCCGCCCCACCCGGTGCGCCCACCGTGCTGCTCTACGCCCACCACGACGTGCAGCCGATCGGTGACCGGTCGCTGTGGGAGTCCGACCCGTTCGAGCCGGTCGAGCGCGACGGCCGCCTGTACGCCCGGGGCGCGGCCGACGACAAGGCCGGCATCATGGCGCACGTCGCGGCGCTGCGGGCGTACGGGGACGCGCTGCCGGTCGGTGTGGTGCTGTTCATCGAGGGCGAGGAGGAGTACGGCTCCGATTCGCTGGAGCGGCTGCTCGCCGAACACCGCGACGAGATCGCCTCGGACGTCATCGTGATCGCCGACTCCGGCAACTGGGACATCGGTGTACCGGCGCTGACCACCTCGCTGCGCGGCATCGTCAACTGCTTCGTCGAGGTCCGCACGCTGGACCACGCCGTGCACAGCGGCATGTTCGGCGGCGCCGTGCCGGACGCGCTGACCGCGCTGGTCCGGCTGCTGGCGACGCTGCACGACGACGCCGGTGACGTGGCGGTGGACGGGCTGGTCGGTCGGGTGGGCACCAGCGTCGACTACCCCGAGGACCGGATGCGCGCCGAGGCCGGACTGGCCGAGGGTGTGCAGTTCATCGGCACCGGCCGGCTCACCGACCGGCTCTGGACCAAGCCGGCGCTGGCGGTGCTCGGCATCGACGCGCCGTCCACCGGCGAGGCCCCGAACGCCCTGGTCCCGGCCGCGAAGGCGAAGCTCAGCATCCGTCTCGCTCCGGGCGACGACCCGAAGCGGGCGTACGCGGCGGTGCGCGCCCACCTGGAGAAGCACGCGCCGTGGGGCGCCCAGGTGACGGTCACGTTCGAGCACGACGGCGACCCGTGCGTGATCGACGCGTCCGGGCCGATGTTCGACGCCGCCCGCTCGGCGTTCCGAGCCGCCTGGGACGGCACCGACCCGGTCGACATCGGTGTCGGCGGCTCGATCCCGTTCATCGCCACGTTCCAGGAGATGTTCCCGGACGCGGCGATCCTGGTGACCGGTGTGGAGGATCCGCACGCCCGCGCGCACGGCCCGAACGAGAGTCTGCACCTCGGGGAGTTCGCCCGGGTCTGCCTCGCCGAGGCGCTGCTGCTGGGCAAGGTGGCCGCTGCCACCGCCTGAGAACGCCGAGTTTGCGTCTGATCTGCGCGTATGCGGCGTGTCGCCGATGGGATTGCTATAGGCTTTCGAACATGAGTACGAACGAGGTGATGGCCCGGTTGGGGGCCGCCGTCAGCGCACTGGGGGACGTCGACGTCTCCGCGTGGTCCGAGGACACGCTCAACGACCAGCTCGGTGAACTGTCCGCCGCCCTGGTCGCCCTCGACTCGGTGCTCTCCCGGGTCGCCGGCGAGGTCCGCGCCCGAGGGTTGCGCATCGAGGAACCCGTCTCCGCCTGATTCCCGCCGCCCCTTCGTGGGCTGCGGCACCGCGCCGACACCGCCCGGGCACGGCAATGCCCGGGCGGTGTCGGAGGTGGCTGGCAGGATGGGCTTCGTGCGGTTCATCGACCTGGCGGCCACCTCCGCCGCCGTGGGCGCCACCAGCGGCCGGCGGGCCAAGGTGCAGTTGCTCGCCGACGCGCTGCGCCGGCTCGACCCGGCCGAGGTGGAGCCCGGCGCCGGCTATCTCGCCGGTGAGCTGCGCCAGCGGCAGACCGGCGTGGGGTATGCGAGTCTGCGTGACCTGCCGCCACCGGCCACCGAGCCGACGCTGACCGTGGCAGCCGTCGACGCGGCCATCGCGCAGATCGCCGCCGTGCAGGGCGCCGGGTCGCAGGCCCGCCGCCGGGCTCTGCTCGGCGGCCTTTACGCGGCGGCCACCGCCGACGAGCAACGACTGCTCACCGGCCTGTTCGGCGGTGAGCTACGCCAGGGCGCCCAGGCCGGGCTGCTCGCCGACGCCGTGGCCCGGGCCGCCGACGTGCCGGTGGTGACCGTCCGTCGGGCCCTGCTGCTCGCCGGTGACCTGCGTGCCGTGGCGGTGGCCGCGCTGGCCGGCGGCGAGGCCGAGCTGGCCGGGTTCGGCCTGCGGGTCGGCCGGCCGCTGGCGCCGATGCTCGCGCAGAGCGCCCCCTCGGTCGACGAGGCGCTGGCCGCGACCGGCACGCCGGCGGTGGTGGACGTGAAGCTCGACGGCATCCGCATCCAGGTGCACCGGTCCGGCGCCGACATCGCCGTGTTCACCCGCAGCCTCGACGAGATCACCAACCGGGTGCCCGAGGTGGTCGCGGCGGTTCGCGCCCTGCCCGGCCGGGAGTTGGTGCTCGACGGCGAGGCGATCGGCCTGGACGAAACGGGCCGCCCGTTGCCGTTCCAGCAGACCTCCAGCCGGGCTGCCCGGCGCACCACACCGAGCACCACCGGGCGGACCCCGGTCGCCCCGGCGGTGCTCGCGGCCGCCGCCAGCACCGGCGCGACGGTGCTCACCCCGTACTTCTTCGACCTGCTGCACCTCGACGGCCAGGATCTGATCGACCTGCCCGGTCGGGAGCGGTGGGCCGCGCTCGCCGGCGCGGTGGACGCGTCGCTGCTGGTGGGGCGCATGGAGGTCGACGGCCCGGAGCAGGCCGCCGCGGCGTTCGCCGCCGCGCTCGACGCCGGCCAGGAGGGCGTGGTGGTCAAGGACCCGGACTCGCCCTACGACGCCGGCCGGCGCGGCGCCGCCTGGGTCAAGGTCAAACCACGGCACACCCTCGACCTGGTGGTGCTCGCCGTCGAGTGGGGCAGCGGCCGGCGCAAGGGCTGGTTGTCCAACCTGCATCTGGGCGCCCGCGACCCGCGCACCGGCGACTTCGTGATGCTCGGCAAGACGTTCAAGGGGCTCACCGACGAGCTGCTGCGCTGGCAGACCGAGCGGTTCCTCGACCTCGCCGTGGAGCGCGGCGACTGGGTGGTCCGGGTCCGCCCGGAACAGGTGGTGGAGATCGCTTTCGACGGGGTGCAGACGAGCACCCGATATCCGGGTGGGATGACCCTGCGGTTCGCTCGCGTGGTGCGCTACCGCGACGACAAGTCCGCCGCCGAGGCGGACACCATCGACGCGGTCCGCGCCATCCACGCCGGTCGCCCCAGCGGTTGACGGGCCACAGCGACCCTCGCGTCGCGCCGGGCCGGCCGCCCGGTCAGGCGGACGCGCTCGGCGTCGGCTCGGCCACCCGGTCCAGCGGGGCTGTCGTGCTGGCGAGCCCGGCGGCCCGGCGTGCCTCGCGTCGGGCCACCCAGCCGTAGCCGAAGAGCGCCATCGCGGCGAAGAGCCACCACTGCACGACGTAACCGAAGTTCTGCCAGTTGTTGGTGTGCCCGACCGGCACGGCCTTGAACACCGGGTCGGCGGCCGGGGTCTGGTCGTCCAGCAGCAGGTAGCCGCCGTAGATCGGGTAGGGCAGCTCGCGGGCCAGGCGCGGTACGGCGATCCGGCGCGTCTCCAGCCGGCCGTCGCGGCGGTCCACCATGCCGGCGCCGCTCTCGGTCTCGCGCACCCGGCCGCTGACCGTCACGTCGCCGCCCGGCGGGGCGGGCACCGACGGCTGAGCGGTCGCCCCGCCCGGGGCGGGCGGGATCCAGCCCCGGTCCACCAGCAGCGCGCTGCCGTCGGCGAGCACCAGCGGGGTGAGCACCTCGAAGCCGACCCGGCTGTCGACCGTCCGACCACGGACCAGGACGGTGTTCGGCGTGTCGTACCGGCCGGTGGCGGTGATCCGGGTCCAGACCTTGTCCTTCGC
Source organism: Micromonospora sp. NBC_00617 (assembly GCF_045161355.1). Classification (NCBI taxonomy): domain Bacteria; kingdom Bacillati; phylum Actinomycetota; class Actinomycetes; order Micromonosporales; family Micromonosporaceae; genus Micromonospora; species Micromonospora sp. NBC_00617. The sequence goes on from NZ_CP107751.1 coordinate 7,151,141, forward strand.
GGGGGCCGGGCCGGCGATCCCCGGGCCGCCGGTGGGCGCGCGGAACGCGCCGGCCAGGGGCCCCGGGGCCATCCGCTCGCCCGCGTCGATCCGCTCGTTGATCTCGGTACGGCCCCGGTAGCGGTCCAGCTGCCAGTTGCCCAGCCACACCATGACGGCGGCGGCGACCAGGGTCAGCGCGAGGGCGCCCAACCAGCGTGGGCTCAGCAGGAACCGGTACACGGCACCGAGGCTACCCGTATGACCGGGCCCACTCACCGCGACCGGGCCGGGACGGTCCGCCGACCTCCGGTTGGCGGTGCTCGCCCGTCGGATCGGACGGGTATCGTCACGCCGACGGATCGACCTCCTCGGTTGTCCGTCGCGTACCCGCCGCCGCCCGCGAGGAGTCGATAATGACCGTCGTGCCGCGCCTGGTGCTCAGCGCACCGTCCTCCGGGCACGGAAAGAACGCGCTGGCGATCGGGCTGCTCGCCGCCCTGGCCGAGCGGGGTGTCGACGTCGCCGGGTTCAAGCTCGGCCCGGACCATGTCGACGCCGCGTACCTCGGTCTCGCCGCCGGCCGGCCCGGTCGGGTGATCGATCCTCGGCTGGTCGGCGTCGACCGGCTCGCCGCGCTGGTCGCACACGGCGCCGCGGGCGCCGCGCTCGCCGTGGTGCAGGGCAGCATGGGCCTGTACGACTCCGTCGGCGGCCGCCCGGAGCAGGAGTCCACGGCCGCCGCGGCCACCGCGCTGCGCAGTCCGGTGGTGCTGGTGGTCGACGTGGCCGCGATGGGGCAGTCGGTGGCCGCCCTGGTGCACGGTTTCCGCTCGTACGACGAGCAGTTGTGGCTGGGCGGGGTGATCCTCAACCGGGTGGCGTCGTCGCGGCACGAGGCGATGCTGCGCGAGGCGCTGGACGACGTCGGCGTGCCGGTCTACGGCGCGCTGCGTCGCCAGGACCTGCCGGCCGTGCTGCCGTCGCGCCGGCACGGGGTGGCGCCGGTGGTCGACTCCTCGGCCGACGCGGGGCGGGCGGTGCGCCGGCTGGGCGAGGCGGTCGCCGCCACGGTCGACCTGGAGCGGCTGCTCGGGCTGGCCCGTTCCGCCCCGCCACTGCCGGCGGCCGCGTGGTCGCCGCAGGAGGCGCTCGGTGAGCTGGTCGTCCCGGCGCAGCGTCCGCTGGTGGCGCTGGCCGGTGGGCCGGGTGGCAGCTTCAGCCACCCGGAGACCGCGGAGCTGCTGTCCGCCGCCGGCGCCGAGGTGGTCACGATCGATCCGCTGCGCGACGAGGCGCTGCCGGCGGGCACCCGCGCGCTGGTCGTCGGGGGTGCGCTGCCCGAGTCGTACGCCGAGCAGTTGTCGGCCAACCGGCGGCTCTGCATCGCGGTGGCCGAGCTGGCCCGCACCGGCCGCCCGGTGGTCGCCGAGGGCGCCGGCCTGCTGTGGCTGGCCCGGGAGCTGGACGGGCTGCCGATGTGCGGTGTGCTGGACGCGGTGGGCGTGCGCCGCGACGGCCTCGTGGTGGGCTACCGGGAGGCGACCGCCCAGACCGACAGCGTCGTCGCCGCGCGCGGCACGGTGGTCGTGGGGCACAAGGAGCACCGGGCGGTGCTCACCCCGCGCGCCGGTCAGCGGCCGGCATGGAGCTGGGACGGCGGCACGCCGGAGGGCTTCGTGTGGCGCAACGTGCACGCCTCGCAGCTCACCCTGCACTGGGCGGGGCACGCCGCGACCGCCGCCCGGGTGGTGGCGGCGGCGGTCAGCGAGCCGGCAGCCGAGGCGGTGCCCGCGCCGACTCCCGTGGTGCCCGCGTGATCGGTGAGTTGGCGGTCCGCCGGTTTCCGGCGTTGACCGTCTCCACCCCGCGTACGGAGGTGCGTCGGCTCACGGCGGCGGACGCGTCGGCGGCCGGGGAGATCTTCGCCGACAAGCTGACCCGGCGGTGGCTGCCGCTGGCCGACGACTCCGGCCCGATCGACGGGCACGCCTGGTGCACGGATCTGGCCCGGCAGCGGCGCGACAGCGGCGAGGGCGACCACTACGCGGTGGTCCGCCGGGAGGACGACCAGGTGGTCGGCTCTCTGTGGACGCGGCGCACCGACTGGGGCGCCCGGCTCACCGAGGTCTCCTACGCGATGGCCCCCCACGCGCGGGGCTTCGGCCTGGCCGCCGAGGCGGTGGACGCGGTGGCCATCGCGCTGATCCTGGAGCACGGCTTCCAGCGGGTCGAGCTGCGGGTGGCGCCCGGCAACCTGGCGTCCCGCCGGGTCGCCGAGAAGGCCGGCTTCAGCTACGAGGGGCTGCTGCGCAACGCCGGTTTCGTCGGCGGTGGCCGGGTCGACCTCGAACTGTGGTCGTTCGTGGCGGCGGATCTGCGCTGATCCGCGCCGTCATCCGACGATGGCGTCCGACGGTGGCGTGAACTGGCGGGTCGGTGTGCCCTTCAGCCCGTCGCGCAGGGTCTCGGCCACCGCCGCGATCGGGATCTGGGACTGCCCGTCACCAACGGCGTTGAACGGGTTGTCCGGGTCGGAGATGAAGCTCGCCGCGGCCAGCTCCGGGGTGTAGCCGACGAACCAGGCGGACCGGGTGCTGTCGGTAGTGCCGGTCTTGCCGGCGACCGGGCGGCCAACCGTGCCCCGGACGCTGTCGGCGGTCGACCAGCCGCCGCAGCCGCCGCGTGCCGGAGTGTCCCCGGTCGGGCAGCGGGCGGCGTCGGTGGCCGCCCGCGCGGCGTCGGCGCTGACCACCTGGCGGCAGCGCGGTTTGGCGACCTCACGGTGCAGACCGCCCGGAGTGGCGTACGTGGCCGGGGTGCCGTCCCGGTTCATGATCGCCTGCACCGGGATCGCCTCGCAGTAGCGGCCGTCGGCCGCCACGGCGGCGTAGGCGTTCGCCATCTCCAGCGGTGTGGCGTCGGAGACGCCCAGGGTGAACGCGCCCCACGTCTTGGCCTTGTCCGGGGATGCGTGTTCCCGGTCGACGTCGGTGCGCCAGCGCAGCCCGAGCTGTTCGGCCAGCCGGACCGCCCGATCCGCGCCGACCTTCTCCTCCAGCCACACGAAGTACGTGTTGACGGACTTGCCGAAGCCCGACCACATGGTTTGTTGTCCGGTCATCGCGCCGCTGGCGTTGGAGGGCTCCCAGCCGTCGTAGACGTTCGACTTGTAGCGGTACGGGGCGTTGAACGAGGTGGACAGCGTCATCCCCGAGTCCAGCGCGGCCAGCATCGGGAACATCTTGAACGTCGACCCGGCCTGGTAGCCCGGCAGGTCGCCGCCGCCGAGCAGCGGCGCCACCGTGTTCGGATAGTTGGCCTTCACCTTGGGCCCGGCCTCCGGGTTGGAGCTGGGTGGGTTGTCGGCCAGGTCCAGGGAGTAGTTCCGGTTCACCGCCATCGCCTTCACGCGCCCGGTCCCCGGCTCGGAGACCACGATCCCGTTGGCGAACGGGCTGCCGGTGCCCTCCTTGGCGCCGACGTTCTTCTCCGCCGCCTCCTGGATCTTGGGGTCGAGGCTGAGCACGATGCGGTAGCCGCCCCGACGCAGCTTGTCCATCCGCTCCAGCCGGTTCGCCCCGAACGCGGGCTGCGAACTCCACCAGTTCTTCAGGTAGTCGCAGGCGAAGCCCCAGCTCCGGTACTTCTCGATGAGCGAGGCGCAGTCGCTCGGCGGGGTGGTGAGCTTCAGCCGGATCGGCTCGGACTTGGCGGCGGCGGCCGAGTCGGGGGAGAGGTAGCCGAGCTGACTCATCCGGTCCAGCACGTAGTTGCGTCGCCCGGTGGCGTCCTTCTGGTCGGTGTCGGCCGGGTCGTACTCGGAGGGGGACTTGACCAGCCCGGCGAGGGTGGCCGCCTCGACCGGGGTGAGGTCCTTCGGGGTCTTGGAGAAGAAGATCTCGCTGGCGGCGTAGATGCCGTACGCCCGGTGGCCGAAGTACGCGGAGTTCAGGTAGCGCTCGAGGATCTGCTCCTTGCTCATCTCCTTCTCCAGGTCCAAGGCCATGCGCATCTCCTTGACCTTGCGCAGGCTGGTCTGCTGGGTGGCCTCTTGGACCTCCTTGGGGGTGTTCGCGCTGTCCCGCAGGGCCATCCGGACGTACTGCATGGTCAGCGTCGAGGCACCCTGGGAGCCGCCGGAGCGGGCGTTGGACACGAAGGCGCGGGCCACGCCCTTCGGGTCGACGCCGTGGTGCTGGTAGAAGCGGTTGTCCTCGGCGGCGATGATCGCCTGCTGGATGTTCGGCGACATGTCCGACAGCTTCGTGTACTGCCGGTACTCCTCGTAGAACATGGTCAGCACGGTCTTGCCGTCCGGGGCGTACAGGTAGGAGGTCTCGGCGGGCAGGGCGGTGGTCAGCAGTCTGGTCTTCTGCTCCGTGGCGTGCGCGGTGGCCTTCGCGCCGAGCCCGGTGAGGGCGACCACCGGGTACGCGACGGCGGCGATCACGATGCCGGCGATGAGCCCGGCGCGGAGAAGAGGGACGAGTCGACCAGCGGCAGCAAGGGGTCGGGTGCTCACGTGGCCAAGTTATGACATTTCCGATTCGTACATGAGAAGAACTCATAAACCCGCGAGGTGGTGACATGGCTTACGCCGACAGCGACTGTCCCGCAGGCCACCTTCCCGGCAGGATCGCGGACATGCGTGATCAGTCCGAGGCCGTCGCCCCGCCCACCAAGGCCGAGCCGGACCTCGCGCACCACGGCGACGCCGAGGTGGGCGCCGGCCTGATCGACCTCGCCGTCAACGTCCGCCAGGCGCCGCCGCCGGCCTGGCTGGCCGACCCCATCGCCGCCACCCTCACCGACCTGGCCCGCTACCCCGACCCGGCGCCGGCCCGCGCCGCTGTCGCCGCCCGGCACCGGCGTCACCCGGACGAGGTACTGCTCACCGCCGGCGCCGCCGAGGGCTTCGTGCTGATCGCCCAGGCGTTGCGTGGCATCCGCCGACCCGTGGTGGTGCACCCGCAGTTCACCGAGCCGGAGGCGGCGCTACGGGCCGCCGGCCATCCGGTCGAGCGGGTGCTGCTGGACCCGGCCGACGGGTTCCGGCTCGATCCGTCCCTGGTGCCCGACGACGCCGACCTCGTGATGATCGGCAACCCGACGAATCCCACCTCGGTGCTGCACCCCGCCCAGACGGTGGCCGCGCTCGCCCGCCCGGGTCGGGTGCTGGTGGTCGACGAGGCGTTCGCCGACACCACCGGCGGCGCGCACCCCGGCGAGCCGGAGTCGCTGGCCCAGCGGCGGGATCTGCCCGGGCTGCTCGTCCTGCGCAGCCTCACCAAGACGTGGGGCCTGGCCGGCCTGCGGATCGGCTACCTCCTCGGCGCCCCGGAGCTGCTGGCCCGCCTGGCCGCCGTGCAGCCGCTGTGGGCCGTCTCCACGCCCGCGCTGGCCGCCGCCGCGGCCTGCGCCACCCGAGTCGCGGTCGAAGCCGAACGCGCGATCGCCGCCGACCTCGCCGCCGACCGCGACCACCTGGTCGCGCGCCTGGCCGACCTGCCCGGCGTACGCGTCGCGGGCCGCCCGGCCAGCGCGTTCGTCCTGCTGCACCTGCCCGACGCGAACCGGGTCCGGGAGGCCCTGCGCGACCGGGGCTGGGCGGTACGCCGGGGCGACACCTTCCCCGGGCTCGGCCCGGACTGGCTGCGCGTCGCGGTACGCGACCGAAACACCACCGAAGCGTTCATCGAGGTGCTGCGCGAGACCATGGAGGCATGATGCTGGAGACCACGATGTCGGCCATCCGGCCACTCGACGAGGCGGCGATGGCCGCCGCCCGCGAGCTGCACGGCCGGCTGACCAAGCCGGCGGGCTCGCTGGGCCTGCTGGAGGATCTGTCGGTACGCCTCGCCGGGCTGGCCGGGGCCTGCCCACCGCCGGTGCCCGAGCCGGCGGCCGTGGCGATCTTCGCGGGCGACCACGGGGTGCACGCCCAGGGGGTCAGCCCGTGGCCGCAGGAGGTCACCGCGCAGATGATCGGCAACTTCCTGGCCGGCGGTGCGGTCGTCAACGCGTTCGCCCGCCAGGCCGGCGCCTCGGTCACCGTGGTCGACGTCGGGGTGGCCACCCCGCTGCCCGTCCCCGAGGCTCCCGAGCCGGCCGACCCGTCCGCGCCCCGACTGGTCACCGCCTCCGTGCGCCGGGGCACCCGGGACCTCACGGTGACCGCCGCGCTCACCCGGGACGAGGCGCTGGCCGCGGTGTCGACCGGTATCCGGATCGCCGACGAGCTGATCGACGCCGGGGCGGGCATCCTGCTCACCGGGGACATGGGCATCGGCAACACCACCCCGGCCGCCGCGCTGATCGCCGCCTTCACCGGCGTCGACCCGCTCGACTCCACCGGCCGGGGCACCGGGATCGACGACCCGACGTACGCCCACAAGGTGGCCGTCGTGCGGGCCGCGCTGGCCCGGCACACGCCCGATCCGGCCGACCCTCTGGGCGTGCTCGCCGCCGTCGGTGGCCTGGAGCACGCCGCGCTGGCCGGGCTGATCCTGGGCGCCGCGGCCCGCCGTACGCCGGTCCTGCTGGACGGCGTGATCGCGGTGTCGGCGGCGCTCGCCGCCGCCGCGTTCGCACCGGACGCGGTCGCGGCCATGGTCGCCGGGCACCGCTCGGCCGAGCCGGGCGCGACGGTGGCGCTGCGTCACCTCGGCCTCGACCCGCTGATCGAACTGGGACTGCGCCTCGGCGAGGGCACCGGCGCGCTGTTGGCGCTGCCCGTGGTCACCGGCGCGGTCCGCGTGCTGCACGACGTGGCCACCTTCGACTCCGCCGGGGTGGCCGAGAAGTGACCACGCCCAACGAGCGGGCGGTCCGGCCCGGTGGTGTGGCGTGAGCGCCAGCCCGTACCCTCTCGGCCTGCGGCTCGACGGGCGGCGCGTGGTCGTGGTGGGCGGCGGCGCGGTCGCCACCCGGCGGGTGCCGGCGCTGCTGGACGCCGGCGCGGACGTCCTGCTGGTGGCCCCGGAGCTGACCCCGGCGTTGCGGGCCCGGGTGGACGCGGGTCGGCTGCACTGGGTGCCGCGCCGGTTCGCGCCCGAGGACCTGGACGGGGCCTGGCTGGTCCAGGTGGCGATCGATGATCCGATGGCGGCGGCCGCGGTGAGCGCCGTCGCCGCCGAGCGGCGGATCTTCTGCGTCCGGGCCGACGACCGCACGGCCGCCACCGCCTGGACCCCGGCGGTGACCCGACACGGCCCGGTCACCGTGGCGGTGCTCGGCGGCGGCGACCCCCGCCGTGCGATGACCGTCCGCGACGCCATCCGCAACCTCCTCGGTGCAAGGAAGGGCCCCCTGTTAACGCCTGCGGTAGAGGAAGGGGCCCTTCCTAACGCGGGCGGCGGGCGGGTGGCGCTCGTCGGGGCCGGGCCGGGTGACCCGGAGCTGATCACCGTGCGGGGCTGGCGGCTGCTCACCGAGGCCGACGTCGTGGTCGCCGACCGGTTGGTGCCCGGGCTGCTCCTGGACGAGCTACGCCCCGATGTCGAGCTCGTGGACGCCTCGAAGATCCCCTACGGCCCGTCCCGGGCACAGGAGGAGATCAACCAGATCCTGGTCGACCGCGCCCTGGCCGGTGCCTTCGTGGTGCGGCTCAAGGGCGGTGACCCGTACGTCTTCGGCCGGGGCGGCGAGGAGTTGCTGGCGTGCGCGGAGGCCGGCGTGCCGGTGACGGTCGTCCCGGGAGTGACCAGCTCGATCGCCGCTCCGGCGGCGGCCGGGATCCCGGTCACCCACCGGGGGGTGGCGCACGAGTTCACAGTCGTCTCCGGCCACGTGGCACCCGACTCGCCGGCCTCGTTGGTGCGCTGGGACGCCCTCGCGGGCCTGCGCGGCACCCTGGTGATCCTGATGGGGCTGAAGAACCTCGCCGCCATCGCCGAGACGCTCGTCGCGCACGGTCGGTCGCCGGATACGCCGGCCGCGGTCGTCCAGGAGGGCACCACAGGCGCCCAACGGACGCTGCGGTCCACGCTCGGCGCGGTGGCCGCCGACGCGCTGTCTGCCGAGGTGCGCCCGCCCGCGGTCGTGGTGCTCGGCGACGTGGTGGGTGCCCTCGACGGGTGAGCGGTGGCACGGTCCACGCGGGCGCGGAGCGGCCCCGGGCGGTGCGGGCGGCAGAGACCGGCTGGTCCCTGCGCGTCCTTTGCTCTGCTTCAACCGACGCAACGCGGAGAAGGCGTTCGTGTTGCGTGGAGTGAAGCAGAGCAAAGGACGCGCAGAGGGCGATGCGAGGGCGATGACGGCGGCTCTCGGGCGACCGGTACCCGCCGGTGGGGTGCAACCGACCGGCGCCGGCCCAATTAACGAAGGGCCGGAGCAGCGCTGCTCCGGCCCTTCGTCGAACTGGCTGTCAGCTACTGCTTGAGCATGTTGTCCAGCAGCAGGGCGCAGCGGATCAGACCGAGGTGGCTGTACGCCTGCGGGTGGTTACCCAGGCCGCGCTCGGCGAGCGGGTCGTACTGCTCGGGGAGCAGGCCGGTCGGGCCGGCGGTGAGCACCATCTGCGCGAACAGCTCCTCGGCGTCGGTGCGGCGGCCGGTGCGCAGGTACGCCTCGATCAGCCACGCCGTGCAGATGTGAAAACCGCCCTCACGGCCGGGCAGGCCGTCGTCCCAGTGGTAGCGGTAGACGACCGGGCCGCTGCGCAGGTCCGCCTCGATCTTCAGGACGGTGGACAGGAAGCGCGGGTCGTCACCCGGGAGCAGGCCGGAGAGGCCGATCCAGAGCGACGAGGCGTCCATGTCCTCGTTCCCGTACGCGACGCTGTACGCCTCGACGTCGTCGTGCCAGCCGTGCTCCAGCACGTTGGCGCCGATCCGGTCGCGCAGGTCCTTCCACTCCGGCCGGTCCTCGCCGCCGTGCTGGCGCATCACGTGCAGCGCCCGGTCGACGGTCATCCAGCACATCACCTTGGAGAAGACGTGGTGCCGGGGTGGCAGCCGCGCCTCCCAGATCCCGTGGTCGGGCTCGTGCCAACGGCGGCGGACCGCCTCGACCATGTTCTCCAGGACCCGCCACTCGTCGTCGCGGACCGAGCCGCGCGCGTCGGCGACCGCCGCGATCAGGTCGGCGATCGGGCCGAACACGTCGAGTTGGAGCTGGTGGTTGGCGAGGTTGCCGACCCGGACCGGCCGGGAGCCGGCGTACCCGGGCAGCGTGTCGATGACCGCCTCGGCGCCCAGCTCGTAACCGTCGATGGTGTAGAGCGGGTGCAGTCGCTCCGGGTGACCGCCGGTGCGCTCGATGCAGCCGTCGACCCAGCGCAGGAACGCCTCGGCCTCGTCGATGGACCCGAGGTCGACCAGCGCGCGGGCGGTCAGCGCGGCGTCGCGCAGCCAGCAGTAGCGGTAGTCCCAGTTGCGGACGCCGCCCAGCTCCTCGGGAAGGGAGGTGGTCGCCGCGGCCAGGATCGAGCCGGTCGTCTCGTGGCAAAGCCCGCGCAGGGTGAGCGCGCTGCGGACCACCAGGTCGCGGGAGGTGGACGGCAGCCGCAGCGAGGCCACCCAGTCCTTCCACGGCTGCTCGGCCGCGGCCTGCCGCTCGTGGATCGGCACCCGGTGGTGCTCCAGGCTGTGCGTGCCGAAGCGCAGCTCCAGCACGACCTGCCCGCCGGCGGCCGACAGGTCGACGATCGCCTTGGCGGTCTCGTACCCGCCGTCGTTGTTGACCTGCCACTCGACCCCGGGGGAGTAGAGGGCGACCGGCTCGTTGGAGCCGAGCACCAGCAGGCCGTCGCCGAGCGGCTGCAACTGCACGGCGACCTGACCGAATTCGGGGCGCGGGGCGAACTCCACCCGGACCCGACCGCTGCCGGTGAGCACCCGGACCAGGGTCGAGTCGCCGGTGACCACCGCCGGGCCGTCGGGGGTCGTCTCGCGGGCCGGCTTGTCCAGCCAGTCGGTGACGGTGAGCCCGGACCACCGGGTCTCGACGGTCATCGTGCCCGAGCGGTAGCGCTGGCCCAGCGGGATGCCCCCGCGCTCCGGGGCGACGCTGAAGTGGCCGGCCGGGCTGCCGCCGACCAGGTCGGCGAAGATCGCCGCCGAGTCCGGCTTGGGGTGGCAGAGCCAGCTGACCTTCGCCTCCGGCGTGAGCAACGCGACGGTACGACCGTTGGCGAGCATGGAGTGCCGTTCGATCGGCACCGCCCGCTCGCCGAAGAGCCAGTGGCGGCGGGTCTCCAGCAGCAGCCCGAGCGCGCGGGCGGCCTCGATGGGCTCGGCCACCCGGAAGCCGGCCTTGGTCTCGCCGGGGCCGATCTTGATGCCGAGGTCCGGTCCCTGCAGGTTGCCGAAGGCGTTCTCGTCGGTGACGTCGTCGCCGATGAAGAGCACCGCGCTGGCCGAGAGCTGGGTCCGGAGTTGGTCGACGGCGGTGCCCTTGTGGGTGGCCACCACGGACAGCTCGATGACCTCCTTGCCCTGCGTCACTGTGACGCCGTCGAAGGTGGCCGGGCCGTTGCGGACCGCCTCGATGGCCGCGGCGGCGACCTGCGGGTCGACGCCCCGGGTGTGCATCGCGACGCTGGCCGGCTTGCGTTCCAGCCGGACGCCGGGGTGGTCGGCGGCGATCTCGCGCAGCGCGTTGCGCACCTGGGTGCGCACCGCGACCAGTTCGGGGGAAAGGCGCTCGACGAAGCCGATGTCGAACTCGGAGCCGTGGCTGCCGACGAGATGCACCTCGCTGGGCAGCCGGGAGAGCGTGGCCAGATCCCGCAGCGCCCGGCCGGAGACCACTGCCACGCTCGTCTGCGGCAGCGCGGCGAGCGCGCGGATCGCCGCCACCGCCTCGGGCAGCGGTACGGCGGTGCTCGGGTCCTCCACGATCGGCGCGAGTGTGCCGTCGTAGTCGCAGGCGATCAGGAGCTGCGGAACCCGGGCGATCCGGCCGATGGCGGAGCGCAGCTCGGGGTCCAGCACCCCGGTGGCGATCGCCGCTCCGTCGTTGACGGACGTGTTCACTCGGCCTCCGCCTCGGGAACTCCGAGTTCGGAGAGGAAAGACTTGGCCCAGTGCCCCACGTCGTGGGTACGCAGGTGACGTTGCATTGTCCGCATCCGGCGGCGTGCCTCGGTTTTCTCCACGTGCACGGCCCGGAGCAGGGCGTCCTTGACCGCGTCCGGGTCGTGCGGGTTACACAGGAAAGCCTGGCGCAGCTCCGTTGCGGCGCCAGCGAACTCGCTGAGCACGAGCGCACCGCCCTGGTCGGCGCGTGATGCGACGTACTCCTTGGCCACGAGGTTCATGCCGTCTCGCAGCGGGGTCACCATCATCACGTCCGCAGCAACGTACATCGCGGCCAGTTCACTGCGACTGTACGACTGATGGAGGTAATGCACGGCCGGCACGCCGACTCGGCCGAATTCGCCATTAATCCGACCAACCTCGCGCTCGACCTTGACCCGAAGTGCCTGGTAGTGCTCGACGCGCTCGCGGCTCGGCGTGGCCACCTGCACCATAACGGCGTCCGGAACTGTCAACTTTCCGTCAGCGAGCAACTCGCGGAACGCCTTGAGCCGCAACTCGATGCCCTTGGTGTAATCGAGCCGGTCCACGCCCAGGATGATCGTCTTCGGGTCTCCCAGCTCGGCGCGGATCTGCTTGGCCCGCGCCTGGATCGCCGGGTCGGCGGCCATCCGTTCCATCTCCTGGGTGTCGATGGAGATGGGGAAGGCGCCCGCCTTCACCTGTCGACCGTCGACCTGGATCATCTGCCCCTCGTAGCGCAGCCCGAGCAGGTGCCGGGCCAGCCGAACGAAGTTCTGCGCGGCCAGCCGCTGCTGGAAGCCCACCAGGTCCGCGCCGAGCAGGCCGCGCAGGATCTCGGTGCGGAACGGCATCTGCATGAACAGCTCGATCGGCGGGAACGGGATGTGCAGGAAGAACCCGATCCGCAGGTCCGGACGCAGCTCGCGGAGCATCGCCGGGACGAGCTGAAGCTGGTAGTCCTGCACCCAGACCGTCGCGCCCTCGGCCGCCACGTCCGCCGCGGCCTCCGCGAACCGCGCGTTGACCAGGCGGTACGCCTCGCGCCAGCGCCGCTTGTATGCCGGTGTCTCCACCGCGTCGTGGTAGAGCGGCCAGATCGTCGCGTTCGACTGGCCCTCGTAGTAGCGCTCCAACTCCTCGGCGCTCAGGGGGACCGGGTGCAGCCGGATGCCCTCCAGGTCGAACGGCTCGGGGGCGGCGCCGGTGCCACCGGCCCAGCCGACCCAGGTGCCCTGGTGTTCGGCGAGCACGGGATGCAGCGCGGTGACCAGCCCGCCGGGGCTGCGTCGCCACTGCCGTCCCTCGGGTGTGCTCACCTCGTCGACCGGCAGACGGTTCGCCACTACGACAAAGGAGCTACGGACGGTCACGATCGGCCACCTCCGGGTGCTGACGGGTCCACCGCGATGAGCGTACTGAGCGTAGCTGCGGCGTCTTGTGCCCCGTGCCGGAGTCTCCTACCCGCCTCGCCTGCGCCGAATCCTAACGGTGATCTTGTCGACAGCCGCACCGGTCAGAGGTCGATGATCGGCCATTCCTTGGGCAGCACCTCGCCGAGCAACTCCCGCCGATCCGTCATGATTGGCGTGACCGCCCGCGCAGCTTCCATCGCGGCCTGGGCCAGGTCCATGCCGCCGAGGCTTCGCGACCAGCCGCCGAGAATGGCGCACATGTCGTGCTCGACGGGCGTAACCATGACCTGCTCCAGATCGCCGACGATGTCGAGCAGTGGCCAGCCGTCGTTGGTCACCTGTCGGTAGGCGGCTGCCAGGCAGAGCGCTGGGACGATCACGGTCTGCCCCTTGTCCGCGACTTTCGCGATCTGCTCCCCGACTGCCTCTATGCCTTCCGAGTAGGCGAGGAGGCATCCTGTGTCGAGGACGAGGCCGGTCTCAGTCACGAATGGTCATCCGCCCGCGAGACGCCTCACCCAGCAGGGCCGCTGCCTTGGCTCGCAGCTCCGGAGTGATTTTCGTGCGTGCCTCGTCGAGCTTCCTGCCTGCCTCGGCGAGGCCTTCGTCCGTGAGTTGAAAGCCCACCTGTCGGAGCGCCTGCCGCGTGCGCTCGCCAGCCATCCGTTGACGAACGGAGTCGGTGATGAACGCGGAGACGTTGGATTCCTCGGCCAGCCGCTCAGCCACGTCATCCGGCACGCTGATGGCGATCTTCTTGGTCATACCAAGGACGCTATCGGGTGATACCGTGCCGGGCAAGGAGGCTCGCTGGCGTACTCCTGGGGCGGGGTGATGTGGGCGAAGCGCGCCGTACCTGTCAGGATTGACGATGGCGTGCGCGCGGCCGGCTCCCGGCCGGCGGCGGCGGGTGCAGGTCCCAGCCCGCGCCGCGCCGCCGACTCAGGCGACAGCAATCCGACGGAGGTAGCCCGCACCGTGGCCCAGTACATCTACGTCCTGGAAAAGGCGCGCAAGGCGCACGGCGACAAGGTCGTGCTCGACAACGTGACGCTGAGCTTCCTGCCGGGGGCCAAGATCGGTGTGGTCGGCCCGAACGGCGCCGGTAAGTCCAGCCTCCTCAAGATCATGGCAGGGCTGGACAAGCCGAGCAACGGCGAGGCCCGACTGATGCCCGGCTACACCGTCGGCATGCTCGCCCAGGAGCCCCCGCTCAACGACGCCAAGACCGTCCTCGGCAACGTCGAGGAGGCGGTCGCCGAGACCAAGGCCAAGCTGGAGCGGTTCAACAAGATCGCCGAGCAGATGGCGACCGACTACTCCGACGAACTGATGGAGGAGATGGGCCGGCTCCAGGAGGAGCTGGACCACGCCGACGCGTGGGACATCGACTCCAAGCTCGAACTCGCCATGGACGCGCTGCGCTGCCCGCCGCCGGACGCTGACGTGACCCAGCTCTCCGGTGGCGAGCGCCGCCGCGTCGCGCTCTGCAAGCTGCTGCTGGAGGCGCCCGACCTGCTGCTGCTCGACGAGCCCACCAACCACCTGGACGCGGAGAGCGTCTCCTGGTTGGAGCAGCACCTGGCCAAGTACGCCGGCACCGTCATGGCGATCACCCACGACCGGTACTTCCTGGACAAGGTGGCCGGGTGGATCCTGGAGCTGGACCGCGGCCGGGCCATCGGGTACGAGGGCAACTACTCCACCTACCTGGAGAAGAAGGCCGCCCGGCTGGCCGTCGAGGGTCGCCGCGACGCCAAGATGAAGAAGCGCCTCACCGATGAACTGGAGTGGGTCCGCTCCAACGCCAAGGCCCGGCAGACCAAGTCCAAGGCCCGCCTGGACCGGTACGACGAGATGGCCACCGAGGCGGAGAAGACCCGCAAGCTGGACTTCGAGGAGATCCAGATCCCGCCGGGCCCGCGCCTGGGCAGCACGGTGATCGAGGCGAACGGGCTCAGCAAGGGCTTCGGCGACCGGCTGCTGATCGACAACCTGTCCTTCTCGCTGCCCCGCAACGGCATCGTCGGCATCATCGGCCCGAACGGCGTCGGCAAGACCACGCTGTTCAAGACCATCGTCGGGCTGGAGGAGCCGACCGGCGGCGAGGTCCGGGTCGGCCCCACCGTCTCGCTGTCGTACGTCGACCAGAACCGGCAGGGCCTCGACGGCGACAAGACCGTCTGGGAGGTCGTCTCCGACGGGCTGGACTACCTGATGGTCGGCAAGGTCGAAATGCCGTCGCGGGCGTACATCGCCGCGTTCGGCTTCAAGGGCCCGGACCAGCAGAAGCCGACCAAGGTGCTCTCCGGCGGCGAGCGCAACCGGCTCAACCTGGCGCTGACCCTGAAGATCGGCGGCAACGTCATCCTGCTCGACGAGCCGACCAACGACCTCGACGTGGAGACGCTCTCCAGCCTGGAGAACGCCCTGCTGGAGTTCCCCGGCTGCGCCGTGGTCATCTCCCACGACCGGATGTTCCTGGACCGGGTCGCCACGCACATCCTGGCCTGGGAGGGTGACGACCAGGACCCGGCCAAGTGGTTCTGGTTCGAGGGCAACTTCGAGGCGTACGAGAAGAACAAGATCGACCGTCTCGGCGCGGAGGCTGCCCGGCCGCACCGGGTGACCTACCGCAAGCTGACCCGCGACTGATGTCCGACCGGTTCGTCTACCACTGCACGCTGCGCTGGTCCGACCTGGACGCGTACGGCCACGTCAACAACTCGCGTTTCCTCACGCTCTACGAGGAGGCGCGGGTGGCGTTGATGTTCGCCGGCGGTCGGGCCTGGGGAGTTGGCTCGTTCGCCGACGGCGTGGTGATCCGCCGGCACGAGGTCGACTACCTGCGTCCGGTCGCCTACGCGCTGGGTCGGGCCACCGCGGAGGCCGCGCCCACCGTCCGCATCGAGCTGTGGGTGGAGGAGATCAAGGCATCGCGGTTCACCGTCGCGTACGAGCTGTACGACGGCGAGGTGCTGGCCAGCCGTGCCCGCTCGGTGCTGGTGCCGTTCGACCTGACCCGCCAGGTGCCCCGGCGGATCACGGCCGAGGAGCGGGATTTCCTGCTCACGTACGCCCCGCAGGGCGGCGGCGCGTGAGTCGGCCGGGCACCGCCGGCCCGGACCGGGTCGCGGCGTCACCGTCCGGGCACGGCCTGACCGGCGTGGCCGACGCGGGTGCGTTCCTGGCCCGGCTGGTCCGGCTGGACCCGGCGGCGCCGGTTCGGCTGCGGCCGGCCGGCGCTCCCGGCCGGGTCGCGTTGTTCGCCCGGCTGCCCTGGCAGGTGCTGGTGGCCCGGACGGTCGCCGGCGGGGCAGCCGGAGACGTCACCGTGGGCGCCGCCGACCTGCTGGCCGAGCTGGAGCGCGGGGGCGCGACGCTGCCGGCCCGCCGCGACGCGCAGTGGCGCTGGCCGCTGCCACCGGCGCGCAGCGAGCCGGTGGAGGTGCTGCCGGCCGTCGAGGTGCGGCGGATCGCCGACGCCGCGGCGGGCACCCTGCGCACCGCGAGCGAGCAGGGGGTGGCGGGCCGCGCGGTGGGTCAGCGCGCGTTGCGCGACGCGCTGCTCGACCACGTGGCCGTGCTGGTCACGCCGGACGATCCGCCGGGCCCTGCCGTCGAGGTGCCGCAGCGGCTCGTGCAGGGGCTGGTCCGGATGGGCTTTCTCGGCGCGGTCGACGAGCCGGCCGCGCCTGGCGCGCGCTCCGAGGTTCAGGTGCGGGTGGCGGGCCGTTGGGTGGGCCTGGTGGGACCATACGGAGCGGCCTGGTTGCAGAAGGCCACCGATCTTGCCGTGACGCCCCTCACTACTCGTCCGAACGGATGACCCCGGCTCATTCTTCTGGGCCGGTGCGGTCGTTGGGGGGGTGCTTCAACTCGGCTGTCCGGGTACCGTCCATCCTCGGATCCAACGCACCGTAGGCGGCTGGATCCGCTGGGGAGTGAGGTGCGACGAGCGATGCCGTGGTGGTCATGGCGCCCCGGTCCCGCCGACGGCGGCGATCCGGAAACCCGAAGCGGGATCACAGTGGAGAGCGCGGTCCGGGTCGGCCCGCCGAGTCCTCGCCAACCGGGGGACGACTGCCCGGGAAGCGACCGTCCCGTACTGACCGAGATGCCGGCGACCATCGAGCCGGTGAACCTGCGCCGTGTCTGTGACGCACTCGACCTGCTCGACGTGCGCTACCTGGCCGACGGCGACGGCAACCTGCTGGCCATGTGGGAGCGGCACGCCGTGCTGGTGACCCTCGAAGGCCCCGAGGACGAGATCCTGGTGATGCGGGCCCGCCCGCACGCCACGGTTCCGCCGGACTGGGCCGACCGGGCCTACCGGGTGGTCAACGAGTGGAACCACACCCGCCGCTTCTGCAAGGCGTACATCGGCGACCCGACCGAGCGCGGGCAGCTGCCGATCTACGCCGAGTTGCAGGTGCCGCTGGGCGCCGGCACCCACGACGCTCTGCTGGTCGAGATGCTCGACTGCGGCGCGGCGGTGGCCGCCAGCTTCGTGGACTGGCTGCACGACGAGGGCGCCCTGCTCTGAGGCGCCCCGCGGCGTCCGTGCCGGAACGCGCCGTCAGGCGGGCTCGGCCGGGTCCTCCATGACGTTGACCATGAAGTACGCGGCCCGCTCCAGATAGTCCCAGAGAGCGACGGCGAGCTGCGGCTCCAGGTCGAGCCGGTCCACCGCCTGGCGCATGTGCCGCAGCCAGGCGTCCCGCTCGGCCACGCCGATCCGGAACGGCGCGTGCCGCATGCGCAGCCGTGGGTGCCCGCGCTGTGCGGAGTACGTGTTCGGCCCGCCCCAGTACTGCATCAGGAACAGGGTCAACCGGTCGGCCGCCGGGCCCAGGTCCTCCTCCGGGTACATGGGTCGCAGCAGGGGATCGGTGGCGACGCCGACATAGAACTCGTCCACCAGCCGGCGGAAGGTGGGTTCGCCGCCGACCGCTTCGAAGAGGGTCATCGACACATCGGGTCGGTCGGATTCACCTGCGGGGTTCACCGTTCCATCCTGCCAGGTGCGTCGGCCGCCGACCCGACCCGGAGGCCGTGCGCCGGCTCACGCTGTGGATCAGGTGACCGCGTGCCGGCGGTGGCCGTCGGCGGGCCGGAGGTCGGTGCCGGCCGGCGTGCCGTCGGCGGCGGTGCCCCCCAGATCGGGGGTCGGCTCGGCGTTGGCCGCGGCGGCCTTGGCTATGGCGTCGTCCACCGTCTGCTTGTCCGGCCAGCGCAGAGCGGCGACCGTCATCAGCAGCACCCCGGCGGCGCTCCAGACCCCGACCACCACCGGAATGGAGAACCGCTCGGCGAGCAGCCCGGTGACCAGCACCGCGAAACCCTGGATGACCTGGACGCCGGTGGCCATCACGCCGAACGCGCGGGCCCGGAACCCGTCCGGCAGCGCCTGGACGAAGAGCCCGTTGGCCATCGGCATCATCCCGGCGACCGCGAACCCGCACAGGGCGGCCAACAGCGCCACCACCAGCGGTGGCGGGTCGAACAGCGCCGGCACCAGCACCAGCGGGGAGAACACCGCGAGGGGCCGCATCAAGGCCAGGCGGCGGGTCGGGCCGAACAGCCGGCTCACCAGCAGCCCCCCCAGGACGTAGCCCACCGGGTTGGCGACCATGATCACCGCTTGCGCGGTGCCCGCGTCCATGCCACCGCGGGAACTCTTGTTGGCCCAGGCCGCGGCCAGCCCCTCCGGGATGATCGAGAACAGCAGCGCGCTGAACACCAGCACCGCGATGGCCCGCAGCACCGGCGTGCCGAACACGATCTGGAACCCCTGGGCGGTCTCCCGGAGCAGGTGGGAGCGGTGCGCGCTGGTCATCGTCGCCGGCCGGTTCCGCACGCCGACGCGGACCAGCAGCGCCGAGAGGCCGAACGTGGCCGCGTTGAACAGCAGCGCGACCGTCGGGTTGATCGAGGCGACGGCGGCGCCGAGCAGGTAGCCGACGACCTGGGCCGCCTGACCGATGCTGGCGTTCAGCGACAACCCGACCACCAGCCGGTCCCCGGCGAGGATCTGCGGCATCAGCGCGGACTTCGCGGCCTGGCTCGGCGGGTTGGCCAGCGTGGCGGCGAAGATGAGCACCAGCAGCGCCGGAACGGGCAGGTTGGGGAGGGCGATGAGCAGCATCAGCGCCATCCGGATCACGTCGCACGCCACCATCACCCGGCGGTACGGGTGCCGCTCGGCCAGGGCGGCGAGCAGCGGGCCACCCAGCAGCCACGGCAGGTAGCTGACCGCGAACGCGGCGGCGGAGAGCGCGACGGACCTGGTCTGCTGATAGACGAGGAGGGTCACGGCGGCCTTGGCGACGTAGTCACCCACCCAGGACAAAGCCCCGGCCGTGAAGACAACCCGGAACTCGCGCTGGGCGAACACTTCGCGAAAAGTGGCCGGGCCTTCCGCGGAAGGTCGCTCGTCAGGCACCGTCGCCTCCATCGGTCCCGGAACGACAACTCGTGGCGGCCGAGCCGGGACACTCGTCAGATCTACGGATCAGCGAGGATGTGACCACGCTCCGGCGGGAACGCGTGCTCCGGATTCTGCCCGATCGTCTGACAACTAGCTAGGGCGAACGGATCGTTCGTCGCATCCCCGACTGAACGAACGGACGATACTCCAGGGGCCGGGCGGCTCGCGACCCCTGTATTGCCGGCCAGTCTCGCCGGTGTCAGGTCGCGCCGCCCTGGCCGGTCTCACCCTCCGGCAGCGGCCGGCTCGACACACCGGGATAGGTGCGGGCGGCGGCGATCTGCGCGGTGATCCCCGAATTCTCCAGCGCCTCCGCCAGCCTGCGGCGCAGTTCCCGGCTCACCGCGAACTGGCCGTCGGCCGTCGTCTTCACCACCGTACGGATGACGGCGCCATCCACCGTCATCTGCTCGACGCCCAGCACCTCCGGGGCCGCCACGATCTCCGGCGACAGCTCCGGGTCCAGCGCCACCGAGGCGGCGGCCATCCGCAGCACGGCGCTGGCCTCCTCCGTGCCGCTGAAGCCGATCGGCAGGTCCACGACCACCAGCGCCCAACCCTGGCTCTTGTTGCCCACCCGGATGATCTCGCCGTTGCGGATATACCAGAGCACGCCGCGTCCGTCGCGGACCGTGGTGACCCGCAGCCCGACCGACTCCACGACACCTGTCGCCTCGCCCAGGTCCACGTTGTCGCCCACGCCGTACTGGTCCTCGATGAGCATGAAGAGCCCGGCGATCAGATCCTTGACCAGGCTCTGCGCGCCGAAGCCCAGGGCGACGCCGGCGATCCCGGCGCTGGCCAGCAGCGGGGCGAGGTCGAAGCTGAACTCGCGCAGGATCATCAACAGCGCGATGCCGAAGACGAACGCGGTGGTCAGGCTGCGCAGGACCGAGCCGATCGCCTCGGCCCGTTGCCGGCGGCGTTCCGGCACGAACTCGGCCGGGTTGACCGCGGCCGTGGGCACCCGCTCGCTCAGCGGCCGGAGCATGGTCGGCACCGCGCCGTCGGTGGTCGTCCGGACCAGCCGGTTGATCGTCCGGTGCAGCGCCCAGCGGGCCACCATCGCCAGCGCCACTATCAACAGCACCCGCAGCGGTTTGAGCAGGATCCAGTAGCTGCCCTCGGCGAACCATTCCGACCTGGTGATCCGGTAGATCCATTCGCAGGAGGTGCTGCCCTGACAGTTCACCGACACGGCGTCGGACAGGGCAAGGGGCGTTCCGCTGGTGGCACTCACCCTGTCTTCGTACCGCAACGACCCGGACCGGCCGCCGTCGACCCACCGGCTGGGTGAGATGCGCCCGAGCGCCGGGTCGGACCAGGGCGAACCGGCCATCGTGACAGGTGCGGGAAAGAGCTTCATGTCCGACCCCGGATTAGTACGTGCAATCCGGGGTCCGATCAGGGACTATTGGCGCAACGGACGTCGGTGATCGAACGGGCGTCGACGGTGCGGGCCCTCGTGCCCGGCCCCGGTCGGCGGCGTTTCGCAGCAGCCGCTGAACCGGGAGGGTGAGCGCGATGCCTGACATACGACCCACGGTGGGCTCCGGCGCGCTGGTCCTCAACGCCACCTACGAGCCCCTGTGTGTCGTGTCGGTGCGTCGCGCCGCGATCCTCGTCCTCTCCGCCAAGGCCGTCTGCGTCGCCGACGGTGACGGCATCCTGCACAGCGCCCGCGACGCGCTGCCGGTGCCGTCGGTGGTCCGCCTGACCCGCTTCGTCCGGGTGCCCTACCGCACCCACGTCGGGCTGTCCCGCCGAGCGATCTTCGCCCGGGACGGATGGCGGTGCGCCTACTGCCGAGGGCCGGCCGAGACCATCGACCACGTCTTCCCGCGCAGCCGGGGCGGGCGGCACGCCTGGGAGAACGTGGTCGCCGCGTGCGCCCGGTGCAACCACACCAAGGGCGACAAGACCCCGGCGGAGCTGGGCTGGCGGCTGCACGCGTTGCCGACCGCCCCGAAGGGCACCGCCTGGCGGGTCCTCGGGCACCGCGCTCCCGACCCGCGCTGGGCCGACTGGCTCGACCTGCGCGAGCCCGAAGCAGCCGCCTGATCCAATCTGCGCGGGCCCGAGGCAGCCGCCCGACCTGACCTCTGCGCGGGCCAAAGCGGCCGCCTGATCTGACCTCTGCGCGAGCCCGAGGCGGCCGCCCGACCTGACCCGCGCTGGCCCGAGGCGGCCGCCTGGCCCGACCGGGCCCGCGGCGGCCGCCAGGTCAGGAGCGTCGGACGGGCTCAGTCCCGCTGGTCGGTCGCCCGACGGGTCGCGCGCTCGTGCCGGTCCACCGCCCGAGCGTGTGCGACGGCCAACAGTCGGTCGATCTCGGGCAGCATCTGCGGCCCCGGCATCACGATGCTGGCGAAGCCGTACAGCGCGTACCCCGGATGCGGCGTGACCGTGTCCAGCCGGGCGAAGTCGAAGGCGTCGCGGTGCTCCTCGAAGGCCTTCGGTGGGAAGCCGAACATCCTCTCGAACTCGGCCCGGCCCAGGTCCAGGTTGAGGCGGAAGACGCCGGGGCGGTCCAGCTGCCCGGCTTCGTCGAAGCCGGGCACGTCGTGCTCGACGATGGTGGCGAACGGCTGGCGGCGGTCCGAGCCGACGTAGAAGAACCGATCGCCCCAGGCGCCCTCGGGTGAGCCGTCCTCCTCGCTGGCCACCACCTGCTCGACGTCGGGCAGCGCGCTGATCCGGTCGGCGAGCACGGTCGCGTCGAGGCCGGTCGGGATGTGCAGCACCGCGTCGGCGTGGTCGATGGCGGACTGGTCCAGCGGGAAGTAGCGGTAGTCGTGCGTTCTCCGCTCGGCCGGCTCGATCTCGGCCGCCCGGACGTACCCGGGGAGGGCGACCTTCTGCTGGAGCCGGCCCTCATAGGTCGACGCGGCAGGCAGGTCGATGCCGAGCGCGGGGCTCGCGCCGAGGCTGCCGACGATCACCGCGTACCGCTCGCCCAGCAACGCTCCGACGATCGCGCCGGCACCGGCCCACGACACCTCCGTCGCGCCGATCGTCATCGTGCTCGGGTGGCGCTGGAGGTGCGTGTTGTGCGCGAATGCCAGCGTGGGTCCACGGTGTGCCTCGACCGCCCGGATCGCGAGCAGGTTCTCGGCCATCAGCGCGTCCCGGACGGCGGCCAGGCGGGCGAAGCGTTCCTCCTGGACCAGTGGCGCAGCGGCCGCCGCGTGGTAGCGCAGCACCGCGACCGCCGACGTGGCGTGGACGAATGCCGACTGCCAGCCCTCGGGCCGTCGGTGTGCCCGCAGGTACAACTCGGTCAGCAGGTCGTCGGCGAGCACCCGCAGTCGCTGGGCGTCGGACGAGCGTCCGACCGAACGGCCCGGCTCCCAGATCGCGGCCGTGTCGCTCCAGCGGGCCTCGTCCCCGACGAGGTCGTCGATCTCGGCCGACCGGTCCAGGTCGAGGTATTCGCACACCCGCATCAGGTGACGCCGTGGGCTCGGGGCGCCCTCGATCTCCAGCGGGGCGTCGAAGCCATGGAAACTCAGGCGCTCGGCGGCGGGCCGTCCGTCGTTCCACTCGCGCATCCGCAGCAGCAGGTCACGGTTGGCCGGCGCGGCGCCGAACCCGTGGCTGAACCCCTCGGCGAGCGCGCGGTCGAGCGGCACGGCCGCGCCCTGCACGAACGCGTCGGCGAGCAGTCCCGCGGCCCGGTCGCTCTCCAGGGCGATCGACCGGTAGCCGTGTCCGGCCAGCGTCAGGAAGGCGTCGTTGCGGATCTGGAGGAACGCGGATTCACCGTGCGTCGGCTCGCCGAGCGCGAGCAGCGCCGGCGAGCCGGCAAGCAGGTCAACAAGGGTGGTCATTGCATCAACCGTATCGTTGCACCAGCGGTGGAGACTTCAGAGCTATGGAGCGCGGGTGACAACCACAAAACCCTCAAACCCGGGGGTACGCCGACCGGTCGACCTCGCGCGCCGGCACGGACTCTCGGCGCAGGCCGTCCGCAACTACGAACGGGACGGCGTGCTGCCACCTGCCGAGCGCACCGCGACCGGGTACCGCCGGTTCACCGAGGTGCACGCCACAGCACTGAACGCCTACCTCGCGCTCATCGTCGGTCACGGCCACGCGGCCAGCGGCGACATCATGCGCGCCGTCAACCGGGGCGAGATCGACACGGCGTTGCGCACGATCGACAGCGGTCACGCGCTGCTGCAACGCGACCGGGAGACCTTGGACGCGGTCGAGGCGGCGGTCACGACTCTCACCGCGACGGAGCCCGCGCCGCAGGGCCGGGAAGCCGTGCCGATCAGCGTGCTCGCACACCGGCTCGGCGTACGGCCTGCGACCCTGCGCAAGTGGGAGTCGGCCGGAATTCTGCGCCCGGAGCGCGATCGGGTGACCCGCCACCGCGTCTACTCGCCCGACGACGTCCGAGACGCCGAACTCGCTCACCTGCTGCGCCGGGGCGGGTACCGGCTCGACCACATCGCCGACGTGCTGCGTCGGGTACGCGACGCCGGTGGCGCCGAACCGCTCGCCGCGTCGCTCGGTCAGTGGCGCCGACGGCTCACCGAACGCGGCCGGGCCATGCTCACCGGGGCCGCCCGGCTCGCCGAGTACCTCGACGCCGGCACCGGCGATCAACCACCACGGGCCTTGACCAGCGAGGCGAAGACCACCAGGTTGTCCGAGTAGCCCCGCTCGCCGCCCACCCACCGGCCGCCGCAGGTGATCAGCCGCAGGCTGGGGCGGCTGAAGTCGCCGTACACCTCGTCCACCGGCAGTCGGTCCTTGTCGAACCGCTCCACCGAGTCGACCTCGAAGACCGCGACCCGGCCGTCGGAGCGGGTGACCTCGATCTGGTCTCCCGCGCGCAGTTCCCGGAGTTGGTGAAAGACGGCCGGGCCGGTGGTGGTGTCCACGTGTCCGACAATCACCGCCGGCCCGTACTGGCCGGGGGTGGGGCCCTGGTCGTACCAGCCGGCCTCCTGGGCGCGGCCCACGTCGGGCACGGCGATGGTGCCGTCCGGGGCGATGCCCACGTCGTGCAGTGGCGCCCGCAGGTCGATCTTGCCGATGGTGAGAGCGGTCGGGCGGCTGGCCGGCAGCACCGGGAACTTCTTCGGCGGCGGTCGCAGGCCCGCGCTGATCCGGTCCGGCAGCAGACTGACCCCGGTCACCTGCTCGATGCCCAGCATCGCCACGATCAGCACCATCAGCGTGGCCACGGCCAGGACCGGCAGTCCCGGCCCGGTGCCGAGCCGACGCCGGGTCAGCGGCGACCCGACGGGACGGCTCGGCGGCAGCGGGCGGGCGTCGGGATCAGTGGTGGCGACGCTGGCGGACACCGCCTGACCGGCGACCTGGCGCAGCCGAACCGAGGCCCGGGCCACCAGCCGTCCGGAGGCGCGCAGGGCCGCTGCGGCCCGGAGGCGGGCACGGTGGTCCGGCCGCGCCTGCGCGGATCTGCGGGTCATGGCAGCTCCGGCTCAGGAGCCGGATCCGGTCCGACGCCGACCGCCCGCCATGCCGAGCGCGACCGCGGCGGCCACCAGGGCCACGCCGCCGACGACCAGGACCGACCCGATGCCGCGGCCGCCCGCGGTGCCGCCGCCCCCCGTCGCCGGTCCCTTGCTGGGCGTTGCCATGTTGAGCACGGTCAGCATCGTCTGGGCCGTCTGGTTGTTCTGGCACCGCAGGTCGACCTGGTAGTCACCGGGTTCCTTGTTGCCCGGAACGGTGACCTCCCCCTTGAGGAAGCCGTTGTCCGGTCTGAGCGTCACGTGCCCGAACGCGTCGGACTGCACGTTGGCCTGTCGATCGTTGTTGTTGTCGCAGCTCGCGCGGATCGTGACCCGGCTGCCCGCCGGGACGCTGTTCGGCGTCACCTCGATGAAGGTGTTCGCACCGGCACGCGCCGGTGCGAGAGACAACAGGACGAACGCCCCGATGAGCCCCACCAGTGTCAGTGCGGACGAGAGTGCGCGGTTGATCGTGCGAAGTCCCTGCATGATTTCCCCCCAACCGGCGACGACCGCCGGAACCCTCCCCTGGGCACGCGCGCTGAATTCCCCCCACCCCAGAGGCAAACCCACTCGTGCTCCCCGCGCCCCGGCCCCCACTCCCGCGCCGATCTTGCACTTTCTGCGGCGACAAAAATGGGCACATGAGGCATTTCCCCAACAGGAAACGCAAGATCGGCGCAGGGAGGGAGGGAGGGGGTTGGGAGGTGTGGGGGGTTAGGAGGTGTGGGGGGTTATGGGGTGCCAGGGGAGGGGGGAGGACAGGACCATCGTGCTCGATGGTTGGCCGTACGGGGCCAGGCGGTCGATGACCGCCTCGAAGTCGCCGATCGAGCCGGCGGCGACCTTGAGCATGCTGCACGCGTCACCGGTGATCCGGTGGATCTCCAGGATCTCCGGCCAGCCGGCCACCTCCGGGTCGTGCAGGATGCACCGCGCGCCGTAGCAGGACATCCGGATCAGGGCGACCACCGTACGGCCGGCCCGGGTCAGGTCCACGTGGGCGTGGTAGCCGGTGATCACCCCGGTCTCCTCCAGCCGGCGGACCCGCTCGGCGACCGCTGGTGGGGACAGGTGCACCCGGCGAGACAACTCGCTGAAGGAGAGCCGGGCGTCGGCCTGCAACTCGCGCAGCAGCGCCCAGTCCATGTCGTCCACGCTCGAACCTTACTTTCGTGAACCGGATTCGCCCAGCTGCCTTCGGTTCGCCAGGTCAGGCCGACAAGTGCCGTTGATCCGGCATTCCGCAGGCCGATCCAACCGCGAGATCATGACGTCGGCAGCTTCGGGGGAAGGGAGACGACTGGTGGATCAGACGGACCGGCGGGCGCCGAACCGTGTCGCCACGGTACGACCGGTGACCCCGCGCCAGCGGGCGGCCCGCGCGGCGCGCAACGGCGGCGAGCCGACGCTGGAGTTCGCCGAGCTGGTGCCCTACGACGCGTACGTGCGGGCCAGCGCCCTGCACCAGTTGCAGCAGCCGCTCAGCGACGACCCCGGCGAGATGTCCTTCCTCATGGTCAGCCAGATCATGGAGCTGTACTTCGGGCTGACCTGCCACGAACTGCGCGAGACCCAGCGTCTGTTGCGCGCCGACCGGATCTGGGACGCGCTGGCCCCGCTGCGCCGCGCCACCCTGCACCTGGAAGGGCTCAATGCCGCCTGGCAGGGCCTGCGCTGGATGACCCCGGCCGACTTCAACCGGTTCCGCAACCTGCTCGGCGAGGGCTCCGGATTCCAGTCCGCGATGTACCGGCACCTCGAGTTCCTGCTCGGGCTGCGCGACCCGGCGCTGATCCGGCCGTTCCGCCGCCAGACCGAGGTGCACGCCGCGCTCAGCGCCGCGCTGGCCGCCCCGAGCCTCTGGGACGACGTGGTCGCGCTGCTGGCCCGGCGCGGCTTCGACATCCCCGCCGACCTGCTCAACCGGGACGTGGCGGTCGAGCACGACCCGCAGCCGGCGGTCGAGGCGGCCTGGGTGCGGATCTACGCCGACGGCGCCCCGGACAACCACCTGCGGCTGCTCGGCGAAGCTTTGAGCGGCGTCGCCGAGGAGTTCGGCGACTGGCGGTGGAACCACGTCAAGGCGGTGCAGCGGACAATGGGCGCCAAGGTCGGCAGCGGCGGCTCCGCCGGGCTGGCGTGGTTGCAGCGCAGCATGGCCCGGGTGATCTTCCCGGAGCTGTGGTCGGCCCGCACCGCGATGTGACCGGAGAGCGAGACATGCACACCCCAGAGAGCGAGGCCCACCGCCTCGACCAGGCCGACCCGGGCCACCGACACCTCTTCCACGTGCCGCCCGCCGACGGCGGCGACCACCCCGAGTCGGCGTACCTCGCCGGCAACTCGCTCGGCCTGCAACCCCGGGCCACCCGCGACGAACTCCTCGCCGACCTGGACGCCTGGGGGCGGCTCGGCGTCGAGGGGCACCTGGAGGCGGAACGCCCCTGGCTGCCGTACCACGAGCTGTTGACGGGCCCGGCCGCCCGACTGGTCGGCGCCCTCCCCGCGGAGACCGTGGTGATGAACTCACTCACGGTCAACCTGCACCTGCTGATGGTGAGCTTCTACCGCCCGGCCGGCGCCCGCACCCGCATCGTCATCGAGGACAGCGCGTTCCCCTCGGACAGTTACGCGGTGCGCAGCCAGGCCCGCTTCCACGGGCTGGACCCGGACGACACGGTGGTCCGGCTGCGCCCGCGTCCCGGCGAGAACGCGCTGCGCACCGAGGACGTCACCGGCTACCTGGCGGCCGAGGGCGACCGGGTGGCGCTGGTGCTGCTGGGCGGGGTCAACTACCTCACCGGCGAGCTGCTGGACATCCCGGCGATCACGGCCGCCGGTCGGGCGGCCGGAGCGGTGGTCGGCTGGGATCTCGCTCACGCGGTCGGCAACGTGCCCCTGCGACTGCACGACTGGGACGTCGACTTCGCCGCCTGGTGCTCCTACAAGTACCTCAACTCGGGGCCCGGCGCGCTGGCCGGCGTCTTCGTGCACGAGCGGCACCTCGGCGATCCCGACCTGCCGCGCTTCGAGGGCTGGTGGAGCACCACGGCGGCGACCCGGTTCGAGATGACGCCGGTGTCCCGGCCGCCGGCCACCGTGGAGGCCTGGCAGATCTCCAACCCGCCGATCTTCGCGATGGGCCCGGTGCGGACCTCGCTGGAGCTGTTCGACGCGGTCGGCATGCCGGCGCTGCGCGCGCGCAGCCTCCGACTCACCGGCTGGCTGGAGTCACTGCTCGACGAGGTCACCGCCGACCGGCCGCTGCGCGTGGTCACCCCGCGCGATCCGGCCCGCCGGGGCTGCCAGCTGTCGGTACGCGTGGGCGCCGGCAACGCCGCCGAGCTGACCAAGCGGCTGCGGCACGAGCACGGCGTCATCGCCGACGCCCGGGAGCCGGACATCGTCCGCTTCGCCCCGGTGCCGCTCTACTCCACGTACCTCGACTGTTGGCGGGCCGCCGCCGCACTGGAGGCCACGGTGGGACAGGTGAACCCGTGACCGCCCGGCGCGACGAGATCGCGATCATCGGCGCCGGCCTGGCGGGCTGCCTGGCCGCCTGCTTCCTGGCCCGGCGCGGTTACCCGGTGGCCCTCTACGAGCGTCGGCCGGACCCTCGTTCCGGCGCGGCCGAGCGGGGACGCTCGATCAACCTGGCGCTCTCCGAGCGCGGGTTGGACGCGCTGCGCCGGATCGGTCTGGCCGAGCAGGTGCTGGCCGACGCGCTGCCGATGCGCGGCCGGATGATCCACCCGGTCGAGGGGCAGCCGCAGTTCCAGTCGTACAGCGCGGCCGGTGACCGGGCGATCAACTCGATCAGCCGGGGCGCGCTCAACAACGCCCTGCTGGACGCGGCCGCCGCGCTGCCCGGGGTCCGGATCGTCTTCGACCACCGGCTCGTCGGGCTCGACCCGGCCGACGGCACGCTGAGCTTCGACACCCCGCAGGGCACGGTTGGCGCGAAGGCGTCGGTCGTGTTGGGCGCCGACGGCGCCGGCTCCGCGGTACGCGGACAACTGCTGGCGTACGGGCTGCTGCGCGAGAGCGTGGACCTCCTCGACTACGGCTACAAGGAGCTGACGATCCCGCCGCTCGGCGGGGACTTCGCCCTGGATGAGGGCGCGCTGCACATCTGGCCGCGCGGCACCTCGATGATGATCGCGCTGCCGAACCCGGACCGCTCCTTCACCTGCACGCTGTTCTGGCCCAACGAGGGCGTCGGCAGCTTCGCCGCCCTGGACAACCCGGCCGCGATCAGGGCGCACTTCGCCGAGCAGTACCCGGACGTGGTCCCGCTGGCCCCGAACCTCCTCGACGACTACCAGCACAACCCGGTGGGCGTGCTCGGCACGGTGCGCAGCACCCCCTGGCAGGTCAACGGCAGCGTCGGCCTGCTCGGTGACGCGGCGCACGCGATCGTGCCCTTCTACGGCCAGGGCGCCAACTGCGCCTTCGAGGACGTTGTCGAGCTGGACCGCTGCCTGGACGAGTGCGCCGACGACTGGTCGGCGGCGTTGCCGCTGTTCCAGCGCCGCCGGCAGGAGAACGCCGAGGCCATCGCGCAGATGGCGCTGACCAACTTCGTGGAGATGCGCGACAAGGTCGCCTCGCCGGTGTTCCAGACCCGCCGGCGGGTGGAGCACGCACTGGAGCGGGCACTGCCCGGCCGGTACGTTTCCCAGTACGAGCTGGTGTCCTTCTCCACCACCCCGTACGCCCAGGTGCGCCGCCGGGTCCGCCGGCAGCACCGGGTGCTCGGGGCGGTCGCGGGTGGGGCCGCGCTGCTGCTGGTGGGCGCGATCACGGCGGGGCTCAGCCGAGGGAGGCGCAGATGACCGGCACCTGGGACGCCACGCTGATGACCGGCCGCGCGCCGGCCGGGCCGTCCCGGCTGCGCAACTTCATCGGCGGCGAGTTCGTCGACGGCGGGTCGACGTTCACCAAGGTGAGCCCGGTGACGGGCGAGCCGGTCTTCGAGGTCGTCGAGGCGGCACAGTCCACGGTGGACGACGCGGTTGCCGCCGCCCGCGCGGCGCTGCGCGGGCCGTGGGGCCGGATGGGGGAGCGGGAACGCGCCGAGGTGCTGCGCCGCGTCGCGGACGAGCTGGAACGTCGCTTCGACGATCTGGTCACCGCCGAGGTCGCCGACACCGGCAAGTCCATCGCCCAGGCCCGCACGCTGGACATTCCGCGCGGCGCGGCGAACTTCCGAGCATTCGCGGAGATCGTGGCGACCGCGCCCACCGAGTCGTTCACCACGGTCACCCCGACCGGCGGCCGGGCGCTGAACTACGCCGTCCGCAAGCCGGTCGGCGTGGTCGCGGTCATCGTGCCGTGGAACCTGCCGCTGCTGCTGCTCACCTGGAAGGTCGCCCCGGCGCTCGCCTGCGGCAACGCCGTGGTGGTCAAGCCCAGCGAGGAGACTCCCGCCTCGGCGACGCTGCTCGCCGAGGTGATGGCCGCCGCCGGCGTACCGGCCGGGGTGTTCAACCTGGTGCACGGGTTCGGACCGGACTCGGCTGGCGAGTTCCTCACCCGCCACCCGGGCGTCGATGCGATCACCTTCACCGGCGAGTCGGCCACCGGCGGCGCGATCATGCGGGCCGCCGCCGACGGGGTGAAGGCGGTGAGCTTCGAGCTGGGCGGCAAGAACGCCGGCCTGGTCTTCGCCGACGCCGACCTGGACGCGGCGGTGGCCGGCTCGATGCGCTCCAGCTTCACCAACGGCGGCCAGGTGTGCCTGTGCACCGAGCGCATCTACGTGCAGCGCCCGGCCTTCGAGGAGTTCACCGCCCGGCTGGCGAAGCGGGCCGGCGAGCTGGCGTACGGCTGGCCGACCGACGAGGCCACCGCCACCATGCCGCTGATCTCCCCGCAGCACCGGGCGAAGGTGCTCGGCGCGTACGAGCTGGCCCGCGCCGAGGGCGCCGAGGTGCTCACCGGCGGCGGCACGCCCACCTTCGGTGACGCCCGCGACGGCGGGTCGTACGTGCAGCCGACCGTGCTCACCGGCCTCGGCCCGGACGCCCGCACCAACCGCGAGGAGATCTTCGGCCCGGTCGTGCACGTGGCGCCGTTCGACACCGAGGACGAGGCGTACGCCCTCGCGAACGGCACCGAGTACGGCCTGGCGGCGACCGTGTGGACCCGGGACGTGGGCGTCGCGCACCGCGCCGGGGCCCAGCTCGACGCTGGCATCGTCTGGGTCAACACGTGGTTCCTGCGTGACCTGCGCACCCCGTTCGGCGGGGTGAAGGCGTCCGGCATCGGCCGCGAAGGCGGCGTGCACTCGCTGAACTTCTATTCCGAACTCACAAACGTCTGCGTGGACCTGTCGTGAGCGCACCGCAGCGAGGAGCGGGCATGAAACCTGACATCGAGGCCGCCAACCGGGAGTTGGCCGACGCCCGCCACACCGGCAAGCCGTGCCCACCGCTACGCGGCCGGCTGCTGGCGGAGGGAGACGTCGAGTCCGCGTACCGTGTGCAGCAGCTCCAGGCGCGGGCCTGGCAGGGCCGCGGCGAACGTCGGGTCGGCGCGAAGATCGGGCTGACCTCCCGGGCGGTGCAGGAGACCTTCGGGGTGTTCCAACCTGACTTCGGCATGCTGACCGACGCCATGGCGGTCGGCGACGGCGTCGAGGTGGCCATCGACCGGCTGCTCCAACCGCGGGTCGAGGCGGAGATCGCGTTCGTGCTCGCCAAGGATCTCCCGAACCCGCAGGTCACGACGGTCGACCTGATCCGCGCGGTCGACCACGTGCTGCCGGCGATCGAGATCGTCGACTCGCGGATCGTCGGCTGGGACATCTCCATCGTGGACACCGTCGCCGACAACGCCTCCAGCGGGCTCTTCGTGCTCGGCACCACGCCGCGCCGGCTCGCCGACATCGACCTGCGGCTGTGCGGGATGGTGCTGGAGCACGCCGGTGAGCCGGTCTCGGTGGGCGCGGGCGCCGCCTGCCTGGGCAACCCGCTGCACGCCCTGCAGTGGCTGGCCGACACCCTCGCCCGCGCCGGTGACCCGCTGCGCGCCGGGGACGTGGTGCTCTCCGGTGCGCTCGGCCCGATGGTCCCGGTCACCCCCGGGGCCGCGTACGAGGCACGGATCTCCGGCCTCGGCTCGGTGCGCACCTGCTTCAGCGACGGAGGCAACCAGTGAGCGCGAGGAGTGAGCTTGCGAGCCCCGCAGTCGCGACCAACAACGGCACAGCGACCGGCGTGGCGGTTCTCGGTTCCGGCAACATCGGCACCGACCTGATGATCAAGGTGTTGCGGCTGAGCGACAGCCTGCGGATGGTGGCGATGGCCGGCATCGACCCGGCCTCCGACGGTCTGGCCCGGGCCCGCCGCCTCGGCGTCGCCACCACCGCCGACGGCGTGGACGGGCTGGTCGCGATGCCCGAGTTCGCCGACGTCGAGCTGGTCTTCGACGCGACCTCGGCGGGAGCGCACCGGCGCCACGACGAGGTGCTGCGCGCACACGGCCGGACGGTGATCGACCTGACCCCGGCCGCGCTCGGCCCGTACGTGGTGCCGCCGGTCAACCTCGACGAGCACCTGCACGAGCCGAACGTCAACATGGTGACCTGCGGCGGGCAGGCCACCGTGCCGGTCGTCGCCGCCGTCCGCCGGGTCACCCCGGTGGCGTACGGGGAGATCGTCGCGTCGATCGCGTCGAAGTCGGCCGGGCCGGGCACCCGGGCCAACATCGACGAGTTCACCGAGACCACCGCTCGCGCCATCGAGGTGGTCGGCGGGGCGGAGCGGGGCAAGGCGATCATCGTGCTGAACCCGGCGGACCCGCCGCTGCTCATGCGGGACACCGTCTACTGCCTCTGCCCGGACGTCGACGCCGACACCGCCGCCATCGCCGCCTCGGTGGCGGACATGGTGGCGACGGTCCAGGAGTACGTCCCCGGCTACCGGCTCAAGCAGGACGTGCAGTTCGACCGCGTCGAGGCGTACGTGCCGGCGCTCGGGCGGCAGCTCACCGCGTTGCAGGTGTCGGTCTACCTGGAGGTGTCCGGGGCGGGCCACTACCTGCCGGCGTACGCCGGGAACCTGGACATCATGACCTCCGCCGCGCTGCGCACCGCGGAGCGGCTGGTCGCCCTGCGTCCTTCGGAGGTGGCCGCGCCATGACCGACCTTTACATCCAGGACGTGACGCTGCGCGACGGCATGCACGCCATCGCCCACCGGTACACCGTCGACCAGGTGCGCACCATCGCCGCCGCGCTGGACGCCGCCGGGGTGGCCGCCATCGAGGTGACGCACGGCGACGGGCTCGCCGGGTCGAGCGTCAACTACGGCCACGGCGCGGCCAGCGACGCCGAGTGGATCTCCGCCGCCGCCGAGGTGCTGACGAACGCGAAGCTCACCACCCTGCTGCTGCCCGGCATCGGCACCATCGCCGACCTGAAGGCGGCGCAGGCGCTCGGGGTGACGAGCGTCCGCATCGCCACCCACTGCACCGAGGCCGACATCTCCGCCCAGCACATCTCGTGGGCGCGGGAGAACGGCATGGACGTGGCCGGGTTCCTGATGATGTCGCACCTGTTCGACCCGGCCGGGCTCGCCGGGCAGGCCAAGCTCATGGAGTCGTACGGGGCGCACTGCGTCTACGTGACCGACTCCGGCGGGCGGCTGCTGATGTCCGACGTGGCGCAGCGGGTCGACGCGTACCGGCAGGTCCTCGACCCGGAGACGCAGATCGGCATCCACGCCCACCACAACCTGTCGCTCGGCGTCGCCAACAGCGTGCTCGCGGTCGAGCACGGCCGCATCCTCGGCGCCGGACCCCTCGGCTCGCCGTCCGGTCGGACCGTCCGCGTGGACGCCTCCCTCGCCGGCATGGGCGCGGGCGCCGGGAACGCGCCGCTGGAGGTCTTCGTGGCGGTCGCCGAGCTGCACGGCTGGAAGCACGGCTGCGACGTGTTCGCGCTGATGGACGCCGCCGACGACATCGTCCGCCCATTGCAGGACCGGCCGGTCCAGGTGGACCGGGAAACGCTCTCCCTGGGGTACGCGGGCGTCTACTCCAGCTTCCTGCGGCACGCCGAGCGGGCCTCCGCGAAGTACGGGGTGGACGTCCGGTCGATCCTGGTCGAGCTGGGTCGCCGTCGGATGGTCGGCGGCCAGGAGGACATGATCGTCGACGTGGCACTCGACCTGGCCGGCAAGGAGCAGCAACCATGATCGGCGTGGACATCATCGGGATCGCCGACAAGCTGGGCGTGGCTGCCGACACGGCCACCGCGATCGGGCAGCTCGCCGCCGAGACCGGTCTCGACGTGGACACCGCGTACGGCGTGCAGGCCGCGCTGGTGCAGCGCCGACTGGAACGCGGCGAGCGGCTGGTCGGGCTGAAGATGGGGCTGACCAGCCGGGCGAAGATGGCCCAGGTCGGCGTGGACGAGGTGATCTGGGGGCGGCTCACCGACGTGATGCGGGTGCCCGACGGCGGTGCCGTGGCCCCGGCCGCGTACATCCATCCCCGGGTTGAGCCGGAGGTGGCGTTCCTGCTGGACCGGCTGCCGGAGCCGGGCGAGCCGGTCGGCGACTTCGCCACGGCGGTCCGCGCGGTCGCCCCGGCCATCGAGCTGATCGACTCCCGGTACGCGGATTTCCGCTTCTCGCTGCCGGACGTCATCGCCGACAACACCTCGGCCGCCGCGTTCGTGATCGGGCCGTGGTCGCCGGTGCCGTCGGGGCTGGACAACCTGGGCGTGCTGCTGGAGGTCGACGGTCGGGTGGCCCAGGTCGGCTCGACGGCGGCGATCCTCGGCGATCCGCGCCGGGCGCTCGACGAGGGCATCCGGCTGGCCGGTCGGCACGGGGTGCGGCTGGAATCGGGCTGGGTCTTCCTGGCCGGCGCGGCCACCGCCGCTGTGCCGCTGCGTCCCGGCGCCCATGTCCGGGCCGTCGTCGAGAAGCTCGGCACGGCTTCGCTGCGGGCGTGCTTGTGATCGGCGTGGGGGCTGCCCGGAAACCCTGCCCTGTCACGGTCCGTGCGTCGGCGCCGGTTGGTGGTGGGTCGTCATGAGTGTCGATGGCGCTCGGGTGGTGGCCGGGAAGGCCGTGCCGCGAGGCGCTTTTCCGCACGTCAAGGTCGCCGGTGGGTTCGTCTTCGTCTCTGGTACGTCCTCGCGACGACCGGACAACAGCTTCGCCGGTGTCGAGGTCGACGAGTTCGGCACGACGAACCTCGACATCCGGGTGCAGACGCGAGCCGTGATCGAGAACATCGGCGATCTGCTGCGCTCGGTCGGCGCGGACCTCACCGACCTCGTCCAGGTGACCACGTACCTGGTCAACATGAACGACTTCGGTGGCTACAACGAGGTGTGGGCGGAGTTCTTCGACGCGTCCGGGCCGACCCGCACCACGGTGGCGGTGCACCAGTTGCCGCACCCACACCTGCTCATCGAGATCCAGGCCGTGGCCCTTCTTCCCCCGGGAGGTCAGTCGTGAGTGAGATCGCCGAGCCGTTCAGCTTTCCGGGCTGGATCGCGGAGAACCAGCACCTGCTGAAGCCGCCGGTGGGCAACAAGGAGATGTTCCCCGGCGGGGACGACTTCATCGTGATGGTGGTGGGCGGGCCCAACCAGCGCACCGACTTCCACGTGGACCCGTACGAGGAGTTCTTCTACCAGGTCAAGGGCAACATGCACATCAACCTGATGACCCCCGAGGGTCCGCGTACGGTGCACGTGCGCGAGGGTCAGATGTGGATGCTGCCGCGCAACACCCCGCACTCGCCGCAGCGCCCCGAGGCCGGCTCGATCGGCATGGTCGTCGAGCGGGTCCGCGAGGAGGGCACGCTGGAGACGTTCCAGTGGTACTGCCCCGAGTGCGGCAACAAGGTGCACGAGGTGGAGTTGCAGGTCCGTGACATCGCGGCCGACCTGCCGCCGGTGTTCCAGGCGTTCTACGCGGATGAGGCGGCGCGCACCTGCGCCAACTGCGGCACTCTGCACCCGGGCAAGGGCTGATGCCCGCTGGTGTCGTCGACGTGCACACGCACGTCGTACCCAAGGGGTGGCCGGACCTCGGCGCGGCGTGCGGCGGGTCCGGCTGGCCCTGGTTGCGGGCCGACTCCGAGCGCGCCGCCATGATCATGGTGGGGGAGACGGAGTTCCGCCCGGTCGGCGCCGAGTGCTGGGACGCCTC
This sequence comes from Micromonospora sp. NBC_00617, assembly GCF_045161355.1. Lineage (NCBI taxonomy): Bacteria > Bacillati > Actinomycetota > Actinomycetes > Micromonosporales > Micromonosporaceae > Micromonospora > Micromonospora sp. NBC_00617. The sequence continues at coordinate 7,186,696 of NZ_CP107751.1, forward strand.
GACGCGGCTGGCCGACATGGACGCCGACGGGGTGGCCGTGCAGGTGGTGTCGCCGACGCCCGTCTTCTTCAGCTACGACCGTCCAGCCGAGCAGGCGGTGAAGGTCGCCCGGATCTTCAACGACCTCACCCTGGAGGTCACCGCGGCCGGCGGTGACCGGCTGGTGCCGTTCTGCCAGGTGCCCCTTCAGGACCCGGACGCCGCCTGCGCGGAGTTGGATCGCAGCCTGGCCGCCGGGCACGTCGGCGTGGAGATCGGCAACCACGTCGGTGACCGGGACCTGGACGACGCCGGGGTGGTCACCTTCCTGACGCACTGTGCCGAGGTGGGTGCGCCCGTCTTCGTCCACCCGTGGGACATGCCGAATGGCCCGCGCCTGGACCGCTGGATGGCCCGCTGGCTCACCGGGATGCCCGCCGAGACACACCTGTCGGTGCTCGCGATGATCCTCGGCGGCGTCTTCGACCGGGTGCCCGAGACGCTGCGGATCTGCTTCGCGCACGGCGGCGGCAGCTTCCCGTTCTGGCTCGGCCGCGCCGACAACGCCTGGCACCGCCGTGGTGACCTGGTCCGGGGCGCGTCCGTTGCCCCGCCGAGCAGCTACGTCGACCGGTTCAGCGTCGACTCGGTGGTCTTCGCGCCGCCCGCGCTGCGGCTGCTGGTCGACACGATGGGGGAGGACCGGGTGCTGGTCGGCAGCGACTACCCGTACCCGCTGGGCGAGCGGCCGGCCGGCGCGGTCGTCGACGCGGCCGACTTCCTCACCGACGCCCAGCGCGACAAGCTCCGATCCACCAACGCCCTGCGCTTCCTGCACGGCTGAGGAGCGGGCGCCGCCGTAACGCGGTGCGGTGCCGGCGGACCCCACCCGTTTCCGAGGTGCTGCCGGCGGCCCCCTGCTGCATCGGCTTTGCTCTGCTTCAACCCACGCAACACCGGGTGTCCGATAATCGGACGTCTGCCGGTGCGTGGGGTGAAGCAGAGCAAAGGGCGCGACAAGGAGGTGGTTGGCGGCGCAGGCCGGAACCGGGCGTCGGGCAGTGTGTCGGTCGGGATACCGGAGCCGACGCGGAGCGGCGACGCCGTGTCGGACGCCTGGGGCTGGTCGCAGCGGGCAGGATGAGGGGATGGCCGAGCCGCACGACCTGACCGCGTTGGAGCAGGCCGCCGCGATCGCCCGCGGCGAACTGTCGAGCGTCGACCTCGTCGAGCACCACCTACGCCGGGTGGCGGCGCTCGGCGACACCGTGGGCGCGTTCGTCACCGTCACCGAGGACCTCGCCCGGCAGGCCGCCCGCGCCGCCGACGCCGCCCCGACCGACGAGCGTGGCCCGCTGCACGGTGTGCCGACCGCCATCAAGGACCTCACCCTCACCGCCGGGGTGCGCACCACCTTCGGCTCGGCGGCGTTCGCCGACTTCGTCCCGCCGGTCGACGCCGACGTGGTCCGGTTCATCAAGGCCGCCGGCCTCGTCAGCCTCGGCAAGACGACCACCTCCGAGCTGGGCTGCTCGCTCTACTCGGAGGGCCGCGTCGCGCCGCCGGCCCGCAATCCGTGGCAGCTCGCGTACACCGCCGGTGGTTCCAGTGGCGGCGCGGCGGCGGCGGTCGCGGCCGGCCTCGTCCCGATCGCCCAGGGGTCCGACGGCGGCGGCTCCCTACGCATCCCGGCGTCGCTCTGCGGCCTGATCGGCTACAAGCCCAGTCGTGGCGTGGTCTCCGGCGGGCCGCTCGGCTCGGGCGCGTTCGGGCTGCCCACCGGCGGCCCGCTCGGGCGGACCGTCGCCGACGTCGCCGCGCTGCTCGACGTCATGGCCGTGCCGGTGCCGGGCGAGCCCTATCTGCCGCCGCCCGCGCCGCCCGGTGGATACCTGGCCGCAGCCCGCCGGGCCGAGCCCGGCCGGCTGCGGATCGGCCGGTTCACCACACCGATGCTCGCCGACGAGCCGGTGCACCCCGACTGCGTGGCCGCCGTCGACCGGGCCGCCGCCCTGCTCACCACCGCCGGCCACGACGTGGTCGAGGTGCCGCCGCCGCTCGGGCCCCAGGCGTGGCCGCTGTTCGAGATCATCTGGTACGTGCTGGCACTCGCCCCCGTGCCCCCGCACCGCGAGGCGGAGCTGCTGCCGCTGACACAACTGCTGCGGGCCCGGGGCGCCACCGTCTCCGCGGGCGCGCTGGCCGCCACCCTCGGCGAGCTTCAGGCGCAGGTACGTCTCGGCGCCGCCCGCACCGCCGGCTGCGACCTGCTGCTCTGCCCCACCCTTGCCGCACCGCAGGCACCCGTCGGCTGGTTCACCGCCGACGGCGACCCGGCGGCCGATTTCGACCGGCAACGCCGCTTCTCGCCCTACTGCGCCATCTTCAACGTCACCGGCGATCCCTCGGTGTCCCTGCCGGTGGGCGCCACGGCCGACGGCCTGCCCGTCGGGGCGCTCCTCACCGGCCGGTACGGCGACGACGCACGGCTCATCGCGACCGCTGCGCAACTGGAGCACGCCAGTGACGGGTGGGATCGGCACCCCGCAATCTGGCGGGCCGTCGACTCCGCTAACGTGAATGGTGACGGAGTTGGCCGGTCGCCATCATGATCGTCCATCCGACCCGATTGTTCGAGGTCCTTCTTCCGCCTGGGGGCGTTGGGATTGTCTGTTACCGAGACGTTGCTGGTCTTCGTCGGCATCCCGTTGGCCGCGGTGCTGGTCATCGCCGGCCTGTCGTACGCCGGTAGCCGTGGGAGTGCCGCCGGCGGCGGTGGCGCCAAGCGCTACCGGCCGGGCCGGCCCTTCGACTTCACTCCGGTCTGGTTCCTGGGCCGCCCGGAGCAGCTGGCCGACTCGGCCGGCACCGCGCTGACCGCGGGGGCGCAGGCGCCCGCGCTGACCAGCCACAAGCTAAAGCAGGCCAGCGTCGAGGCGCCGGCCGGTGGAACCGGAGGCGCAAGTGACCGTTGGTGAGAAGCAGGCCGGGCCGGACAACCCGCCCGAGGTGCTGGACGGGCCGTTCTCGACCCGCCAGCTGCTGCGCATCGACGAGGCACTGCGCCTGGCCGACAAGGGCACCGGCCTGGTCTTCTCGGTGTTCGTCGGCGGCCTGGACGAGCCGATCCGTGACCACGCCCAGCGGCTGCACCGCCAGCTCGCCGATCCCGCCAAGTCGGTGCTGATCGCCGTGTCGCCCAACCAGCGCCAGTTGGAGATCGTCACCGGGCGGCACGCCCGCAAGCGCATCCCCGACACCTACGCCAAGCTGGCCGCGCTCTCCATGGTTGGCGCGTTCAGCGGCGGTGACCTGGCCGGCGGCATCATCAACGGCCTCGACCAGTTGGCCAGCCACGCCGGCAAGGGCTGAGCCCTTCTCGTACGCCGAAGCCCGACCCGCCGCACGGCAGGTCGGGCTTCGGACTGTCCGGGGGTTGTTTCAGCGGGGCCAGAGGGACGGGTCCAACCTCATCTGCCACGGCTCGTCCACGGTCACCGCGTCGTCCGGCCCAATGGTGCCGACCAGGTCGTAGTGCACGTCCTTGGCGAGGCGGTAGCGGTAGACAACCGGGCCGAAGTCGCCACGCTCCACCCGCCAGTAGTGCGCGATGCCTGCTTCGGCGTAGAGGGCCGGTTTCGTGAACCGATCGTGACGGCGACTTGACGGCGACTCCACCTCGACAACGAGACTGACGCCCTCCGGTTGATGCCAACGCACACCACGTGGGGTGTGCGGCTTCAGCACCGTCACGTCTGGGATCAGATTGCCCGACGGCAGCTGTAGCCCGATCTCACGAATAATCCGCCAGCCCTCCGGTGCCTTGGCCCCCAGAGCCGTCCGGATACTGTCGGCAAGTTCGTGGTGATCGTCGTCCGCCGGAGGGGTCACGTGCAGGCTCCCGTCGATGATCTCGTAGCGGTTCCCGTTCTCAGGCAGGTCGAACAGGTCCTGCTCGCGCCAGCCCCGCTCCGAGGGCTGCCACTCGTAGGTCGGCTGTGCCATCGCGTTCACCTCCTCTCGTCACGATAACGCCCGGGGCCGACGCGGGCGTTCACCCACGCCGGCCCCGGCTGGACAAGACCGCCTAGGCGGTCGCGGCGTCCTTCGCGCGGGCCTTGAGCGCCCGCACCACACCGTCGCGGCCCTCGGCGACCAGTCGACGCAGCGGACCGGGGTTGCCCTCACCGGCCAGCCACGCGTCGGTGGCCGCCACCGTGTCGTCGTCCACCAGGTAGGTCGGGTACGCCAACTGGGCGAACTCCTGCGCCGGCTCGCTGTCCCGGGTGGCCCACACCTGGCCGATCGCCGCGAAGTACTTCTCCCGGTACGGGGCGACCAGCTCCACCTGCGCCGGGTGGGCCAAGCCCTGCAACAGCGCCCGGTGCCGCCAGTTCGGCAGCGCGTCCGGGCCGGTCAGCAGCGCCCACACGGCCGCCTTGTTCTCCGCCGTCGGCACCAGCGCGTGCGCGTACGCGGCCTCCCGCTCGCCGCTGGCGGTGCGGTCGCCGGCCAGCTCCGCCTCGATCTCGGCGGCACCGGCCGCGCCGTTGGCCACCAGCGCCCCGAGCACCGTCCAGCGCAGCTCGGTGTCCACGGTCAGCCCGGCCGGCACGCCGGTGCCGTCCAGCCAGCCACGCAGCGTGGCCAGGTCCTCCTCGGACCGGGCGGCCGAGGTGTACGCCCGGGCCCAGGCCAGCTGGAAACCGCTGCCCGGCTCGGCGGAGGCGAGCGCGTCCTTCGCGGTGCGAGCCAGCCCCGCCCAGCCGGTGGCCGCCCACGCCGGGTCGGCGTAGAGGGTGAGCGCGGTGGTGGCCTGGCGCAGGGTGGCGGTCACCAGGTTGATGTCGGTCTCCGCGGACAGCCCGGCCAGCACCAGCGCCACGTAGTCGCGGGTCGCCAGCTCGGCGTCTCGGGTCATGTCCCACGCGGCCGTCCAGCAGAGGGCGCGGGCCAGCGACGAGTCGAAGCCGCCGATGTGCTGCACCACCGTGGCCATCGACCGGTCGTCGAGGCGCAGCTTGGTGTAGCTCAGGTCGTCGTCGTTGAGCAGCAGCACGTCGGCGGCTCGAACGCCGCGCAGGTCGGCGAGGTCGGTCCGTTCGCCGGTCACGTCCACCTCGTGGCGTTCGCGGCGGACCAGCCGCCCGTCGGTCAGGTCGTACAGGCCCACGCCGATCCGGTGGGTGCGCAGCGTCGGGTATGCCGTCGGCGCCTCCTGCCGGACGACCACCTGCTCGTACGTGCCGTCGGCGGCGATCGTCACCTCCGGGCGCAGCGTGTTGACCTGCGCGGTCTCCAGCCACTGCGCGGCGAACTTGCGCAGTTCCCGGCCCGAGGCCGCCTCCAGCTCGGTGAGCAGGTCGTCGAAGGTGGCGTTGCCCCAGGCGTGCTTGCCGAAGTACGCCCGCAGCCCGGCCACGAACGGCTCCTCACCCACGTACGCGACGAGCTGCTTGAGCACGCTCGCGCCCTTGGCGTAGGTGATGCCGTCGAAGTTGACCTCGACGGCCTCCATGTCCGGCATCTCGGTGTAGACCGGGTGGGTGGAGGAGAGCTGGTCCTGCCGGTAGCCCCAGTTCTTGCGGATCGACAGGAACGTCGTCCACGCCTCGGTGAACCGGGTGGCGTGGGTGTTGCACCAGTGGCTGGCCCATTCGGCGAACGACTCGTTGAGCCACAGGTCGTTCCACCAGCGCATGGTGACCAGGTCACCGAACCACATGTGGGCCATCTCGTGCAGGATCGTGTTGGCCCGCTGCTCGTACTCGAAGTCGGTGACCTGCGAGCGGAACAGGTAGTGCGACTCGGCGTGCGTGACGCAGCCGAAGTTCTCCATCGCGCCGGCGTTGAAGTCGGGCACCCACAGTTGGTCGTACTTGGGCAGCGGGTAGCGCACGCCGAACTTCTCGTGGAAGAAGTCGAAGCCCTGCTTGGTGATGAGGAACAGGTTGTCGGAGTCCAGGTACTGAGCCATCGACGCCCGGGAGAACACGCCCAGGTCGATGCCGTCGTGGCTGTCCCGCACCTCGTGGTACGGACCCGCGCACAGCGCCGTGATGTAGGTGCTCATCCGGACCGACTCGGTGAAGTGGAGGGTTTTGAGCCCTTCGCCGGCGGGCTCCTCGCGCTGCACCGGCATGTTGGACACGACCCGCCAGTGCGCCGGCACCGTGGCGTGCCAGGTGTAGACGCTCTTCAGGTCGGGCTGGTCGAAGCAGGCGAACACCCGCTGCGCGTCGGCCGTCTCGAACTGGCTGTACAGGTAGGTCTCGCCGTCCACCGGGTCGACCGTGCGGTGCAGCCCCTGCCCACTGTTGGAGTAGGCGAAGTCCGCGTCGACGACCAGGGTGTTCTCGCCGGCCAGCCCGGACAGGGTCAGGCCCTTCTCGGCCGACCAGTCGGACAGGTCCACCGGGGCGCCGTTCAGGGTGGCGGATCGCACCGACTCGGCGGCCACCTCGATGAACGTGCTCGCTCCCGGTTCGCCGCAGCGGAACCGGACCTCGGTCGTCGAGGAGAACGTGCGGCCGTCGGCCGCCAGCACGGCGCTCGACAGGTCCAGACTGATGTCGTACCCGGTCACCTCGAGTAGGCGGGCCCGCTCGGTCGCCTCGACCTGCGTCAGGTTACGCACTCCCGGCACTGTTCGTCTCCATCCCACATCTCGCCGTACGCCCGGCGGCGCCCGTCTGCCGACCGCTCGTGACGTCCGGCCCGATCCGAGTCTTCCACGTATGGGCAGCCGGCGGTGGGCGAGGTCACGCTCTCATTCGGGTGCCGGTCGATGCGCCGTGGGGTGAGGATCGAGGTGAGACGCCGGACTGCCGGCGCCACCCGTCGCGAAGGGACCTCACCGTGACCGATCGTGTCACCGCCGACATGTGGTTCGACCCAATCTGTCCGTGGGCGTGGATCACCTCCCGCTGGCTGCTGGAGGTCGAGCAGGTCCGCGAAGTGGACATCCGCTACCACGTCATGAGCCTTTCGGTGCTCAACGAGGGCCGGGACCTGCCAGAGCAGTACCGGGAACTGATGGACAACGGCTGGGGCCCCGTGCGGGTGTGCATCGCCGCCGAGCAGCGCTACGGCAACGACGTGCTGCGCAAGCTCTACACGGCGCTCGGCACCCGTATCCACCTCGGCAAGGAGGAGCAGGGTCAGGAGCTCTACGTCGCCGCGCTGACCGAGGCCGGCCTGGACCCGGCGTTGGCCGCCGCCGCCGACAGCACCGAGTACGACGAGGCGCTGCGGGCCAGCCACGAGGCCGGCATGCGCCCGGTCGGGCAGGACGTCGGGACCCCGGTCGTCCACGCGCCCGGCCCGGACGGCAGCCCGGTCGCGTTCTTCGGCCCGGTGATCACGCCGCGCCCGAAGGGCGAGGCCGCCGGACGGCTCTGGGACGGCGTCCTCCTGGTCGCCGGCACCCCGGGCTTCTACGAGCTCAAGCGCACCCGCGAGCAGTCCCCGATCTTCGACTGACCACGACCGCCACGCGCCCCCGTCCGGACCCCGTCGGTTGTCCGGGCGGGGGTGCGTCGCGCCGGACGCGGGGTGCGGCTACGGGGGCCGGGAACGGTCACAGCGTCACCGCTGGGCGGGCGGCGTCGTTTCCCTCGGTGTCCGCCGCAGCGACCCGCAGGGCCGCACCCCGCAGCTCGTGGAGGCAATCCCGATGGCCAAGCACCGTGCGTCCGGTGACGATCAGTTGACCCGACAGGGGGTGATCGAGACTCCCGGCGCGGCGTACTGGTCGGTCGACGACTCCCGCTGGCCGACGGTCCGCCCCGACCTTCCCGCCCACGTGGTGGACCTGCTCGCCCCGCCCATCGTGGTCGGCGTGGCCCGGGTGCCGGTCACCTCGCGGCTGACGCCCACACCTGTCACACCGGCACCGGCGACGCCCGTCGTGTCGACGCCGGTCGTGCCGGCGGCGCCGGAGCCGGTCGTACCGTCGGTCGTGGAACCGGTCGTGGTGGCGGCCGCGCCGGCCGAGCCCGCCCCGCCCCCACCGGCGCCCACCGCCCCGCGGCCCGTGCCGACGCCGCCGCTGAACCCGCGTCCCGTTCCGGCCCCACCGCCGGAACCGCGACCCGTGCCGGGACCGCCGGCCACGCCCCGGCGCAACGCCATCACCGGGCCCGTCCCGAACAGCCGGCGCGGCAACGCCGGACCGGCAGTGGCCGGTCGACACCGGCGGCACAACGGCGCGTCCGGCCGCGCCGGCTGACATCACGTCCAGGCCCGGCACTTTCATCTGGTGGACGCCGCGCGGGTCCCCGTCGCCGGTGGCGTCGCCGCCGGTAGCGTCAGTGGGCATGACGGTCGTACATCCGATCGCCCGGGCCTGGATCACCACTGGCGGCACCGGCGCGCAGAACTACGACGAGTTCGCCGACGACGCGGAGATCACCGCGATCATCGAGGCGAACCCGCACAGTGCCCTCGGCATCGAGATGCCGCATCGGGCCCCCGGCAGTTTGGGCAAGTCGTTCCTCGACGCGCTGCCGGACTCGGTGGCCCGCCTCGCCGAGGCCAAGGCCGACGGCAGCTACACCCCCGCCGAGCAGGTGATCGTGCTGTATCGGATCAGTGCCCCGGGCGAGGAGACGGCGTACGGGCTGTTCGCAATGGTGGACACCGACCAGATCTCCACCCGCGCCGACGAGCCGGGCCTGGTCATCCGCAACGAGGACGTCTTCATCGCCAAGGTGCGCGAGCGTGTCGCGCTGGCCGAGGCGCTGGGTCACCTGCTCTCGCCCGTACTCCTGCTGCAGACCGGGAGCGGCGACGAGCTGCACGCCGCGCTCGCGGCGGCGACCGACGCGGCCGGGGCGCCCGCCGCGACCGACACCGACCAGGCGGGGCGCACCCACGCCATCTGGTTGCTCGGCCCCGGCCCGGAGCAGGACGCGTTGACCGCTCTCGCCGGTGGCGGCGAGCTGGTCGTCGCCGACGGCAACCACCGCAGCCTGGCCGCCCAGACCGGCGGGTTGTCGCGCTTTTTGGCCGTGGTGACCACCCCCGCGTCGGTGGCCATCCAGCCGTACAACCGGCTGGTCAGCGAGCTGACCACCACGCCGGCCGAGCTGCTCGACCGGTTGCGCGCGACGGGGGCCGAGGTCGAGCCGATCGACGGCCCGGTCGAGGTCCCCGCGGCCGGCGGCACCGTCCATCTCCGGCTCGCCGGCCAGGGGTACGCGGTACGCCTGCCCGCCACCGCCGACGCCCGCCTGGAGAACCTGGATCACGCCCTGGTCGAGCGGCTGCTGCTGCGCGACGCCCTGGGGTTGGATCCGGGCGACAAGCGGATCACCTACGTGGGCGGTGACTACCCGGCGAGCTGGCTCACCGGGGAGGTCGACGCCGGGCGGGCCGAGCTGGCCGTCCTCATCGCGCCGGTGACCGTGGCGGACTTCGTCGCGGTGAACCTGGCCCGGGAGAAGATGCCCCGCAAGAGCACCTGGTTCACCCCGAAGGCGCGCGGCGGCCTGGTGGTCGCCGAACTGCCGCGCTGAGTGAGCATCCGCACGACCGTGTGACGAACCCGGCTCTCCGACGCCGCCCCTGCGGCGTCGGAGAGCGCGGCCTGACAGACTGCCCGGTATGCGCGTCTACCTGGGATCCGATCACGCCGGTTTCGAGTTGAAGGTGCACCTGGCCAACCACCTGGCCAAGCAGGGGTACGACGTGGTCGACGTCGGCCCGCACAGCTACGACCCGGACGACGACTACCCGACGTTCTGCCTGCACACGGGTGACCGGGTGGTGGCCGACGAGACCTCCCTGGGGGTGGTCATCGGCGGGTCCGGCAACGGCGAGCAGATCGCCGCGAACAAGGTCGCCGGCGTACGCGCCGCGTTGGCCTGGAGCGTCGAGACGGCTCAGCTCGCCCGCCAGCACAACGACGCGAACGTCGTCGCGGTGGGCGCCCGTCAGCACACCCTGGACGAGGCCACCGGCATCGTCGAGGCGTTCCTGAACACGCCGTTCTCCGGCAACGAGCGGCACGCCCGCCGGATCGTCCAGGTCGCCACGTACGAGCAGACCCGGGAACTGCCCGACCTGCCCTGACCCGGGCCGCGGCCCTCAGCGCGGCGAGCGGGGCAGCTCCTCGCGGGGCACCCAGTTGCGGCGGACGACGACCACCCGGGCCTCCGCCTCGGCGAGGTCGTCGTCGGTCGGTCGGGCGGCGTCCCGGGCCCGCAGCGCGGCGCTCAGCCCCACCTGGGACGAGCCGGAGCCGACCAGCCCTCGTAACCCCCGCTCGCCGTCGCGGTCGTCGCCGCCGGGCCCCCGACGCCGCGGCGGCGACTCCACGCCGTCGTGGACGCCGGCCGTGCTGACCGTCGAACCGTCGGCGCCGCGCCCGGCCGGGTCGGAGTCGGACTGGTGGCGCAGCCGTCGCCTACGTCGCTCCGGATCACCCATCAGCCGACCGTACCGCGCCGGGTGGGGAATTCGGCACGTCGTGCCGGGTTCGCGCCGGACGGCGGTCGGCGACCGATTTGCCGGCTGGCTACCCTCGGATTCGGGCGGTGCTCGTGCCGCCGGTCGGGTTCGCCGGCTGGCTACCCTCGAATTCGGGGGCGCCGCCGGTCAGGGGGAGGACGAGATGGCAGACCAGACGCAGCCGTGGGCGGAGCGCACCGTGGAGGTCCCACCGCAGGCCGGCGTCGGGGTGCCGCCGCAGCGGGACGGGTTCCGCCGGGGTGTGGCGCCGGTGGGTCAGCCGCGTACCCCACGGACCGAACCGTTCCCGGTCGTGGAGCAGGAGCCGACCGGTACGGGCTGGCCGGGGGAGCCGGCGCCGCGCCGGCCGTTGAGCTGGCGCCTGGCCCAGTTACGTCGCGGCGGCGAGTGGAGCGCGGCAGGTGGCCTGTTCGCGTTCGTGTGCTGGGGGATCTGGGCGCTCTCGGGTGGAGGCAACCTGTCCGGCCCGCTGCTGGTGCTCGTGTTGAGCCTGTTGGTGGCGGTCGGCCTGTTCGCGTTGGCCCGGGTGATCGGTCGGTTGGTGCTGGAGCGGCAGCTCGGGCGGGTGCGGCGCAGCTCGCGGGGTGCCCACCTGGCCACCGCTGTCTTTCTCGTCGGTCTCGGCGTGGCCTGGCTGCAGCAGACCGAGTGGGTCGTCTCGGCCTGGAACTGGGTCACCTCGAACTGATCCGGGGCGCGCACGGGCGGGCCGGCCAGGCCGCCCGCCCGTGCGTCGGCGTCGCGGAACACCGCGCCGCCGGTCGTCTCCCCACCAGGCAAGGCCGCTGCTTACCCGGCCGGCCACGGTTCATCCGTGACCGGCCGGTGCGTCCGTCGTTCGGGTCTGCCCGAACCGCGGTGGTCAGCGGTCGCCGCCGTGCCCCTCGGCGTCGGCCCGGGGCGAGGCGACCCGGGCGGGCGGGTCCTCGACTGTTCAGGAACAGCGTCGACTCGTCGATCGACGGCCGGGGCAGGGTGATCCGCCCGTCGGCCCGGTACGCCCCCGGCGGCCACATGAAGTGGTCCTTACACCAGTCCATTGATCGAGGCCTGTCAAGGGATCTCGTTGGCGGACACGTGTCCGCCGTCTGGTCCACGGAGTTCTCCCTGTCGCGATGCAACCCGCCGGGCCGGACCCGGCGTGACTATCTCGAATCGGGGATCGGAGGCCTGAATGAGCGATCGCGACAAGGCGTTCGCGGAGTACTTCGCGGCACGGTCCGGTGCCATGCGTGGCACCGCGTACCTGCTGTGCGGCGACTGGCACCGGGCGGAGGACCTGGTCCAGACCGCGTTCGTGAAGCTCTACCTGGTCTGGCACCGGGTCGCCCGGCACGAGGTGCTCGACAACTACGTCCGGCAGATCCTGGTCCGGACGTTCCTCGACGAGCGGCGCCGCGGTTGGTGGCGACGGGAACGCGTGGGCGGCGACAACGCCGAGCACCCCGCGCCACCCAACGCTCCGGAGAACCGTCTGGTGCTGCTGCGGGCGCTGGCCTCGGTGGCGCCACGCCAACGGGCCGTGCTGGTTCTGCGGTACTGGGAGGACCTGTCGGTCGAGGAGACGGCGGCACTGTTGCGGTGCTCTCCGGGGACGGTGAAGAGCCAGGCGGCGCGCGGGCTGGACACGCTGCGCGGGCTCCTGGCACCCACACACAGCGGGATCGAGATGGGGGAGCGATGAACGGAGATGACCTGCGCGAGGTGCTGCGCCGTGAAATGGCGGAGGCGACGTCGCCACCCCCGCCGACTACGGCGGCCGCGCTCGGAGCGGGCCGGCGGGCTCTGGCTCGCCGCCGTGTCGCCTGGGTGTGCGCCGGATCGACGGCCGTGGTGCTGGCGGTCGCCGGCTTCGCGTCCGTGGCCGCCCCGAAGGGCGACGTCTACCAACCGGGGGCCGGCCCGCAGGCCATCGGGCACCCGGAGGCGACAGACACCAAGCAGGCCTGGCCGACCGGGCCCGACGGTAAACCTCAGGAGGACCGGACGGCGCGGGCGGGGTCGAAGTACGACCAGGGCGTACGGCTGCTCGACGAGGTCGTCTCGGTGGTGCCCCCCGGCTACACGGCCCCGCAGGACCCGGCGAACCAGCCCGCCGACCAGCGGACGCTGCGAACCCACCAGGCGCAGTTCGAGGACCGGGTGAACGGCGTCGACCTGTGGAGCTGGATGACCTCGGTCGCCGTGGCGCAGGGGCAGGAGATCGGGCACCTGATCGTCGAGGTGCACGCCGCCGGCAACCAACTGCCCACCGAACCGTGCGCCCTGGCCCGGCAGTTCTGGGGCATGCGGGGCGAGTGCCAGGTCGAGACCGTCGGGGCCGCGAAGGTCGGCGTGGTGACCAAGCCGGCCGACGACAACCGGCTCGACCAGTGGGCGGCCTACCGGCACCCGGACGGCGTCGTGGTCTACGTCGCGCAGGGCGCGAAGCTCGACGAGAACCGCCCGGCGTTGGAGAAGCTGCCGTTCACCGTGCCGCAGCTGGCGGCCCTCGCTGTCGACAAACGGTTCCACCTGACGTGACACGCTGAGCCCGCCTCGTCGGGCGTGGGCCCAGGTGCCGCGATCTCGCGGTCTGCCTGGGCCTTCGTGTGTGGAGCGGGCGACGGGAATCGAACCCGCACCGTCAGTTTGGAAGACTGAAGCTCTGCCATTGAGCTACGCCCGCGCTCGGCCCCGCCGAAACGGGACGCGCCGACAGCGTACCCAATGATCGTGCCGGACGCGCAGCCGCGCCGCCCCACGGCGCTGCGTCGCGTCCCACCCCCGCCCAAGGTCCGCACAACTTCAGGGATGTAGTGGCCTCCATTGCCGTGTGAGGCCCCTCTTTCCCGGAAGTTGTGCGGACCTTGCGGGCCGGGAGGGTCCGGGCCGGGCGGGTGAGGCGGTGGGCGACGCAGCGCCGCAGGTGGGCGCGATGCGGGGTTTTCCGGGATTGTGTCCGGGTGGGGGACGCCCCGGCACCGCTTGCGGGGCGGCGACGGCATAGACTGCACGTCGCCACGGGGTGTGGCGCAGCTTGGTAGCGCACTCGCTTTGGGAGCGAGGGGCCGTGGGTTCAAATCCCGCCACCCCGACTGTCGTCAGTGTCCGGGTCACCCCGGGCGCTAGCAGCCGGCCGCGTCGGCTCGCCTACACTCGATGGGCCAATCGAAGGCCCAGAATCAAAACCCAGATCCGTCAAGGAGTACGCCTGTGAAGAGCACCGTCGAGACTCTGAGCCCGACGCGCGTGCGGCTCGCCATCGAGGTGCCGTTCGTCGAGCTCGAGCCGAGCCTCAAGAAGGCGTACCGGGAGATCGGTTCGCAGGTGCAGGTCCCGGGCTTCCGCCGGGGCAAGGTGCCGACCGCGGTGATCGACCAGCGGGTGGGCCGGGGCACCGTCCTCAATGAGGCGGTCCAGGACGCCATCCCGGAGAACATCCTCGCCGCGGTGCGCGAGCACGACCTGAAGACGCTGGGTCGCCCCGAGGTCGAGATCACCGAGTTCAACGACGGTGACTCGCTGAACTTCACCGCCGAGGTCGACGTCCGTCCGGAGATCACGCTTCCCGACGCGTCGACCATCGAGGTGACCGTCGACGAGCTGCAGATCGACGAGAGTGAGATCGACGAGCAGGTGAAGAACCTGCGGGAGCGGTTCGCCACCCTCAAGACCGTCGAGCGCGCCGCCGCCGAGGGCGACTACGTGCAGATCGACCTGAACGCCACCGTCGACGGCGAGGACGTGCCGGGCGGTCAGGCCAGCAACATCTCCCACGAGGTGGGCAGCAAGCAGCTCCTGCCGGGCCTGGACGAGGCAGTGGTCGGTCTCGCCGCCGGCGACAGCACCACCTTCACCACCCAGCTGGTCGGTGGCGACTTCGCCGGCCGCGACGCCGACGTGGCGGTGACCGTGCGCACGGTCAAGGAGAAGGAGCTGCCGGAGCTGAACGACGAGTTCGCCCAGATGGCCAGCGAGTTCGACACGATCGAGGAGCTGCGCGGCGACCTGCGGGCGCGGGTCACGCAGGGCAAGCAGGTCGAGCAGATCTACGCCGCCCGGGACAAGGCGCTGGCCCAGCTGGTCGAGGCCGCCGAGGTGCCGGCGCCGGAGGGTGTCGTCCGCGAGGAGGTCGCGAGCCGCAAGCAGGCGATGGTCGACCAGCTGGAGCGGATCGGCGCCTCGCTGGAGGAATACCTGGCGGCCGAGGAGAAGACCGAGGAGCAGATCGACGCCGAGCTGACCGAGGCGGCGACCGAGGGCGTCAAGGTGCAGCTCCTGCTGGACACGCTGGCCGACGCGGAGGACGTGCAGGTCTCCGACGACGAGTTCGGGCACGAGATCGTGCACCGGGCGCAGCGCGCCGGGATGGCTCCGCAGCAGTACTACGACCAGCTGGTGCGCTCCGGCGCGGCTGCCGCCGTCTTCGGCGACGTGCGGCGGGGCAAGGCGCTCGCGGCCGTCATGGAGCGCATCTCGATCAAGGACTCGGCCGGCAACGAGGTCACCCTGGACGCGCTGCGCGCCGCCAACGAGGCGGAGCACAACCACGAGCACTGATTCGTCGGGTGCGGCCGCCGTCCGCCGCTGTGCGGTGGGCGGCGGCCACATCCGTTTCCCGGGTACGCCCGGAAGCCCGCGCCGCGGGTGCGCCCGACGCAACTGCGCTGAGAGCGAACAGTGCCCCGACCGGGACTCTGCCGCCCCGCACAGCGGTTAGTGTCGGGAAAGACGGTACGGAGAGCGAAGGGCTGCCATGACCGACATGCACATCCCCAAGAAGTCGCTCCGGGCGATTGACGCGCGCGGTGGCGACTCCATTGGCAACCTCGACGACTCGGTCTACAACCGGTTGCTCAAGGAACGCATCATCTTCCTGGGCAGTGAGGTGACCGACCAGGTCGCCAACCGCATCTGCGCGCAGCTGCTGCTGCTCGCCGCGGAGGACCCGGACCGCGACATCAACCTGTGGATCAACTCGCCGGGTGGCTCGGTCTACTCCGGCATGGCGATCTACGACACCATGCAGTTCATCGACAACGACGTGTCGACCGTGGCGATGGGCATGGCCGCCTCGATGGGGCAGCTGCTGCTCTGCGCGGGCACCAAGGGCAAGCGGTACGCTCTGCCGCACGCTCGGATCATGATGCACCAGCCGTCCGGTGGTCTGGGTGGCACGGCGTCCGACATCGCCATCCAGGCGGAGCAGATGCTCTACACGAAGCGGATGTTCCAGGAGCGCGTCGCGCACCACACCGGCCAGAGCCAGTCGCAGATCGAGGCGGACTCGGACCGGGACCGTTGGTTCACCGCCCAGGAGGCCATGGACTACGGCTTCATCGACAAGGTGATCATCGGGGCCGCTCAGGTTCCGGATGGCGCCGGGACCCTGAGCTGAGGAGCTGACGATGACCGATCTGAGCTTGCCGCCCCAGTTCGCGGCCGTGCACAACCGGTACGTGCTGCCGTCGTTCGTCGAGCGCACGTCGTACGGGGTCAAGGAGTCGAACCCGTACAACAAGCTCTTCGAGGACCGGATCATCTTCCTCGGTGTCCAGGTGGACGACGCGTCGGCCAACGACGTGATGGCTCAGCTGCTGACGCTGGAGGGCACCGACCCGGACCGCGACATCATCATGTACATCAACTCGCCGGGTGGCTCGTTCACCGCGATGACGGCGATCTACGACACCATGCAGTACGTCCGTCCGGACATCCAGACGGTCTGCCTCGGGCAGGCCGCCAGCGCGGCGGCGGTGCTGCTGTCGGCGGGCACGCCGGGTAAGCGGATGGCACTTCCGAATTCGCGGATCATCATCCACCAGCCGGCGACCGAGGGCGGCTACGGGCAGGGCTCGGACATCGAGATCCAGGCCCGGGAGATCCTGCGGATGCGGACGCAGCTGGAGGACATGCTGTCCCGCCACTGCAACCGCCCCATCGAGCAGGTTCGCAAGGACATCGACCGTGACAAGATCATGACGGCCGAGGAGTCCAAGGAGTACGGGCTGGTCGACACGATCCTGACCAGCCGCAAGAAGGGTCTGCTGGCGACTCACTCCGCCAGCTGAGCACTACCGGGTCGGAGGTTGGCCGGGGCACCCGTTCCCGGCCGACCTCTGACACACCCGTTTTGGGGGTCGGAGAATGCTCCGCCAGCGGGTAACGTCGGGTCCGTACCGCTTCGCCGGTTGGGCCGGTGGGGTCGAACGAAGTCGGGCGGCGCGCAGCGCCCGCAGGTCAGGGCCGGGTCTCCGGCCGATGAGTGCAGGGAGAACGTAGGTGGCACGGATCGGTGACGGCGGCGACCTACTGAAATGCTCCTTCTGCGGCAAGTCGCAGAAGCAGGTGAAGAAGCTCATCGCGGGGCCCGGGGTCTACATCTGTGACGAGTGCATCGATCTCTGCAACGAGATCATCGAAGAGGAGCTGGCCGAGTCCGGCGAGGTGAAGTGGGAAGAGCTTCCCAAGCCGATGGAGATCTGCCAGTTCCTCGACAACTACGTCGTCGGGCAGGATCAGGCCAAGAAGGCGCTCGCCGTAGCGGTCTACAACCACTACAAGCGCATCCAGGCCGAGGCGGCCGGCGCGCCGGGCTCCGGCAGTGACGCCGTCGAGCTGGCGAAGTCCAACATCCTGCTGCTCGGGCCGACCGGGTGCGGCAAGACCCACCTGGCGCAGACCCTCGCCCGGATGTTGAACGTCCCGTTCGCCATCGCCGACGCCACCGCGCTGACCGAGGCGGGCTACGTCGGCGAGGACGTGGAGAACATCCTCCTCAAGCTCATCCAGGCCGCCGACTACGACATCAAGCGCGCCGAGACCGGCATCATCTACATCGACGAGGTCGACAAGATCGCCCGTAAGTCGGAGAATCCGTCGATCACGCGCGACGTCTCCGGCGAGGGTGTGCAGCAGGCTCTGCTCAAGATGCTGGAAGGCACGGTGGCCAACGTGCCGCCGCAGGGCGGTCGTAAGCACCCGCACCAGGAGTTCATCCAGATCGACACCACCAACGTGCTGTTCATCTGTGGTGGTGCGTTCGCCGGCCTGGATCAGATCATCGAGTCCCGCACCGGCCAGGGCGGCACCGGTTTCGGCGCCCGGCTCCGGTCGGTGTCCGAGCGGTCGACCGATGACATCTTCAGCCAGGTCATGCCGGAAGACATGCTCAAGTTCGGGCTGATCCCCGAGTTCGTCGGCCGGCTCCCGGTGATCACCAATGTGCGCAGCCTGGACCGCAGCGCTCTGGTGCGCATCCTCACCGAGCCCCGCAACGCGCTGGTCCGGCAGTACCAGCGGCTCTTCGAGCTGGACGGGGTCGAGCTGGAGTTCGACGAGCCGGCGTTGGAGGCGATCGCCGACCAGGCGATGCTGCGGGGCACGGGCGCCCGCGGTCTGCGCGCCATCATCGAGGAGGTCCTGCTCTCCGCGATGTTCGAGGTGCCGAGCAACCCCGACGCCGCCCGGGTGCTGATCACCCGCGAGGTCGTCCTGGAGAACGTCAACCCGACAATCGTTCCGCGCGAGTTCACCGGGCGTCGGGCCCGGCGGGACCGCGAGGAGAAGTCGGCCTGATCGTCCCCGCGTCACGCCGGCCGCTCGCTACTGACGCGGCCGGCGTGACCGTGTTCGGCGGTCCCACTCGCCCGACGGGGTGACCGTCACCATCATCAGCCGGGCCGGTTCCGCGGCGTCGTTGCGATAGCCGTGCTCCCGGTCGGCGTGGAACTCGATCGTCTCACCGGCTCGGACGGCGTGATCCTGCCCGTCGACGTGGACGACCACCGCGCCGGCCAGGACGTGCAGGACCTCGCGGGTGCCGCGCGGGTGGTCGGCGGAGCGGTGTCCTTCCCCGGGCTCCAGCCGCCAGTCCCAGAGCTCGACGAGGTCGGGCTCGCCCAGCCCGCTGAGCAGGTGGCCGGTGCCGCCGTGCTCGCCCTGCCAGAGCACGGGTGCCTCGGCGGTGGAGCTGATCCGCACCGTCCGCTCCTCGTCCGGCTCGACAAGTCGGGCGATGTTGACGCCGAACGCGTCAGCGACCCGGCACAGCGTGCCGACGCTGGGGTTGGTGCGGGCGCTCTCGATCTGCACGAGCATCGCCTTGCTCACCCCGGAGCGGCCGGCCAGTTCCTCGAAGGACCAGCCCCGGGCGGCGCGCAGTTCCCGTACCTGCCGGGCGACGGCGGCGGTCACCGCGCCCACCCGGCCACCTGTGTCGGTCATCAAACTATCCTTCGCGGTCATTATTATGGTACGACAGTGGCATGTTACCCATTCTCCTGGCGGCGGTGTCCGCGATCGCCTTCGGCACCGCCGACTTCTCCGGCGGCAAGGCGTCCCGCCGGGCGGACCCGATCGCGGTGACCGTGGTCTCCC
The DNA here is from genome assembly GCF_045161355.1 of Micromonospora sp. NBC_00617. Classification (NCBI taxonomy): domain Bacteria; kingdom Bacillati; phylum Actinomycetota; class Actinomycetes; order Micromonosporales; family Micromonosporaceae; genus Micromonospora; species Micromonospora sp. NBC_00617. The sequence continues at coordinate 7,205,509 of NZ_CP107751.1, forward strand.
AACTGCTGAGCGTCCCCCTGCTGGTCGCTCTGGTGCTGCTGGTGCCCGGGACCCCGACTCTCGTCGACATCGCCTGGGGGCTGCTCGCCGGGGTGGCGGGCGCTGGCGGCGTCATGCTGCTCTACCGGGCGCTCGCCGGCGGAATGATGACCGTGGTGGCGCCGGTCACCGCGATCACCGCCGCGGTGGTGCCGATCGTCGCCGGCCTGTTCACGTCGAGCTTCCCCGGAGCGCTGGCGCTCACCGGCGCCGGCCTCGCCGTGGTGGCGATCGCCCTGGTCAGCCTGGGTGAAGGGGACAGCGGTCCGGGTGCTCCCGCGCGGCTGGTGGGTCTGGCCCTCGCCGCCGGCGCGCTCTTCGGCGTCTTCTTCACTCTGCTCGGCCAGGCCAGCGAGAGCGCCGGCATGTGGCCGGTCGCGGCGGTCCGGGCCAGCTCGATCGCGTTCGGTCTGATCCTCGCCGCCAGCACCGGGGTGCGGCTTCGGCTCGACCGGCGGGTGCTGGGTTGGGCGGCCGTCGCCGGTCTGCTCGACAGCGCGGCCAACGCGCTCTTCATGGCAGCCGCCGCGCGGGGTCACCTCAGCATCGTGGCGGCGATCGCCGCGCTCTATCCCGCCAGTACGGTGCTGCTCGCGCTCGCCGTCGACCGGGAACGCCTGCGGCCGGTGCAGATCGCCGGCCTCGGGTTCGCCGCGGGGGCGCTGGTGCTGGCGAGCATCTGACGCTGTCCGCGCCGGCCGTCCCGACCGTACTCTGGGGCCATGCGCGTCGCCGTCTGCCAGCTCAACGCCCGGGATGACCGCAAGGCCAACCTGGCCGCCGCCGAGGTGCTGCTGGAACGCGCCGCCGACGGCGGCGCGGACCTCGCCATCCTTCCGGAGTACGTCGACTGTCTCGGCCCCGCGGCAGACCTGCTCGAACCGGAGCCGGTCGACGGTGAGGTGGGCGCCTTCTTCGCGGCGGCCGCCCGGCGGCTGGGCATGTGGGTGCTGGTCGGGTCGTTCCACGAGGCCGGGCCGGACCCGGAGCACACCTGGAACACGTCGCTGGTCTTCGACCGTGCCGGCAGCCTGGCCGCGAGCTACCGCAAGATCCATCTGTACGACGTGGAGATCCCGGGCCGGGTCTCCTACCTGGAGTCGGCGAGCGTCGCGCCCGGCGTCCAACCCGTCGTCGTGGACGTGGAGGGTCTCCGGGTCGGGCTGTCGATCTGCTACGACCTGCGCTTCCCGGAGCTGTACCGGCGGCTCGCCACCGAGGGTGGCGCCCAACTGCTGGTGGTGCCGGCGGCGTTCATGCTGCACACCGGACGGGACCACTGGGAGGTCCTGCTGCGGGCCCGGGCCATCGAGAACCAGTGTTTCGTGGCGGCGGCCGGTCAGACGGGTGACCACGAGCCCGGCCGCACGTGCTTCGGGCGCAGCATGGTGGTCGACCCGTGGGGGACGGTCCTCACGCAACTGCCGGACGGCCCCGGGGTGGCCGTCGCCGACCTGGACCTCGACCGCCTCACCGCGATCCGAGCCGAGCTGCCCAGCCTGGCCAACCGCCGGCTCTGAGCGCTCAACCCTCCAGCAGGACGCCGATCGTCGCGAGGCCGGCGATGACCACTGCGGTGACCAGCAGAGCGGTGGTCATCCGGGATCTGCCCCGGCGGGCCAGCCGTCCCACCGAGAGCACGAGGACCACCAGCACGACCGCGCCGATGACCAGTTGCCAGAACGGCAGGAGGACGCCGAGCAGCGCTTCCTCGGCAAACACCGTGGCGTTCAGCCCGGACTCATCCATGCCTGACACTCTGGCACGCCAACGTGCGCGGCGTCGCCGACCGCGGTGCAGAGCGCGTCGATCCGTTCGACCGAACCAGTGATGAACCCTGATTTGCCTTCTCCCGGCCGTCCGCGTAACTTTCTCTCTGCACGGGGGAGGCCGGACAAACCGGCCGAGAACGGGCGCCAGGCTCGTGGTGGGAACACCGAGCGAGACTGAGGATCGGGCGGTGCGGGACACTCCGGTAACGGGGTTGCGAACGCGAAGCCGACCGGGTAGAGTGCTGAAGCCGGCAGGAGCCGGGCGGAGAGCCGCGAAGCGGTGATCGGCCGGTCTGCGGCTTCCCGCGACAGAAACGACCGCCGGGTACGGCGTGCGTCATCGTGGGTCCGGACGAACCAGATTGATCGCCTCGGATACGAGGTTGACAATGAAAGTTCGACCAAGTAGGTTTGAGCGGTTGCCCCGAAACGGGGTTCCACGGAATGTGGAGCT